>NZ_OX352319.1:752500-2860000 GCF_947090715.1 Pseudomonas sp. MM227 | reverse complement strand
GACCGTCAGCTAAGGTCCCAAAATCCTGGTTAAGTGGGAAACGATGTGGGAAGGCTTAGACAGCTAGGAGGTTGGCTTAGAAGCAGCCACCCTTTAAAGAAAGCGTAATAGCTCACTAGTCGAGTCGGCCTGCGCGGAAGATGTAACGGGGCTCAAACCAGGTACCGAAGCTACGGGTATCACCTTAGGGTGATGCGGTAGAGGAGCGTTCTGTAAGCCTGTGAAGGTGAGTTGAGAAGCTTGCTGGAGGTATCAGAAGTGCGAATGCTGACATGAGTAACGACAATGGGTGTGAAAAACACCCACGCCGAAAGACCAAGGTTTCCTGCGCAACGTTAATCGACGCAGGGTTAGTCGGTCCCTAAGGCGAGGCTGAAAAGCGTAGTCGATGGAAAACAGGTTAATATTCCTGTACTTCTGGTTATTGCGATGGAGGGACGGAGAAGGCTAGGCCAGCTTGGCGTTGGTTGTCCAAGTTTAAGGTGGTAGGCTGAGATCTTAGGTAAATCCGGGATCTTAAGGCCGAGAGCTGATGACGAGTTGTCTTTCAGACGACGAAGTGGTTGATGCCATGCTTCCAAGAAAAGCTTCTAAGCTTCAGGTAACCAGGAACCGTACCCCAAACCGACACAGGTGGTTGGGTAGAGAATACCAAGGCGCTTGAGAGAACTCGGGTGAAGGAACTAGGCAAAATGGCACCGTAACTTCGGGAGAAGGTGCGCCGGTGAGGGTGAAGGACTTGCTCCGTAAGCTCATGCCGGTCGAAGATACCAGGCCGCTGCGACTGTTTATTAAAAACACAGCACTCTGCAAACACGAAAGTGGACGTATAGGGTGTGACGCCTGCCCGGTGCCGGAAGGTTAATTGATGGGGTTAGCGCAAGCGAAGCTCTTGATCGAAGCCCCGGTAAACGGCGGCCGTAACTATAACGGTCCTAAGGTAGCGAAATTCCTTGTCGGGTAAGTTCCGACCTGCACGAATGGCGTAACGATGGCGGCGCTGTCTCCACCCGAGACTCAGTGAAATTGAAATCGCTGTGAAGATGCAGTGTATCCGCGGCTAGACGGAAAGACCCCGTGAACCTTTACTATAGCTTTGCACTGGACTTTGAATTTGCTTGTGTAGGATAGGTGGGAGGCTTTGAAGCGTGGACGCCAGTCTGCGTGGAGCCAACCTTGAAATACCACCCTGGCAACTTTGAGGTTCTAACTCAGGTCCGTTATCCGGATCGAGGACAGTGTATGGTGGGTAGTTTGACTGGGGCGGTCTCCTCCTAAAGAGTAACGGAGGAGTACGAAGGTGCGCTCAGACCGGTCGGAAATCGGTCGTAGAGTATAAAGGCAAAAGCGCGCTTGACTGCGAGACAGACACGTCGAGCAGGTACGAAAGTAGGTCTTAGTGATCCGGTGGTTCTGTATGGAAGGGCCATCGCTCAACGGATAAAAGGTACTCCGGGGATAACAGGCTGATACCGCCCAAGAGTTCATATCGACGGCGGTGTTTGGCACCTCGATGTCGGCTCATCACATCCTGGGGCTGAAGCCGGTCCCAAGGGTATGGCTGTTCGCCATTTAAAGTGGTACGCGAGCTGGGTTTAGAACGTCGTGAGACAGTTCGGTCCCTATCTGCCGTGGACGTTTGAGATTTGAGAGGGGCTGCTCCTAGTACGAGAGGACCGGAGTGGACGAACCTCTGGTGTTCCGGTTGTCACGCCAGTGGCATTGCCGGGTAGCTATGTTCGGGAAAGATAACCGCTGAAAGCATCTAAGCGGGAAACTTGCCTCAAGATGAGATCTCACTGGAACCTTGAGTTCCCTGAAGGGCCGTCGAAGACTACGACGTTGATAGGTGGGGTGTGTAAGCGCTGTGAGGCGTTGAGCTAACCCATACTAATTGCCCGTGAGGCTTGACCATATAACACCCAAGCAATTTGCGTCGAACGACCAGATTGCGGTGACTGTGGAGATGACACCAACCGAAAGTTCGCAGCAAGACAACCCACAAACATCACATACCCGATTCGCTGGAGTGCCTCCCAAAAGGGCATCCCGGCTACAGAATTTCTTGACGACCATAGAGCATTGGAACCACCTGATCCCATCCCGAACTCAGCAGTGAAACGATGCATCGCCGATGGTAGTGTGGGGTTTCCCCATGTGAGAGTAGGTCATCGTCAAGATTCAATTCCGAAACCCCTATCTGCACAAGCAGGTAGGGGTTTTGTCTATGCGCTCGAAAGAACTTGCAAGCCAAAAAAAACCACCCGGTCGGGTGGTTTTTTTTATCGTGCATATCAGTCGCCGGTGTACTCGCAGCCACTGGTGCAGGTTTCGTGGATGCGGATCTTGGAAAGCTCGGGTAACAGCGGCTTGAGCTGGTGCCAGATCCATTTCGCCAGGACCTCGCTGGTTGGATTTTCGAGGCCAGGGATGTCGTTGAGATAGTTATGATCAAGGCGCTCGTAAAGCGGCTTGAATATCGACTTGATCTCGGAGAAGTCACGGATCCAGCCGGTATGAGGATCAACGTCGCCTTTCAAATAGACGGCGACCTTGAAGGAATGGCCATGCAAGCGACCGCATTTATGCCCCTCGGGTACATGAGGAAGCCGATGGGCAGACTCGAAAGTGAATTCCTTGAAAATTTCCACGTTTGTTCCAATGTGTTGATGGGGCAGTGCCGCAGTTTATCAGGTGTCCAAGCTGCACGGTAAGTGGGCTTGGGCAGGTGGGGCCGGCATCCATCCAGCAGGATTACGCACGGGCAATACAGCGCTGACATCATCGACAAGCTAGCGTTGTGCCATTAAGTTTGAGTTAAGTCACCTTCGGTATTGTGTCTTTCGTAAACCCCATATACCTCACACATACCGAAGGTGAACCAAATGAAAACTCTGACTGCTCTGCTGCTCGCTTCTTCCCTGAGTTTCGTGGCCATCAGTGCCCAGGCCAAAGATCTCGGACCTGACGAGGCGCTTCGCCTGCGTGATGCTGGTACCATCCAGTCCTTCGAAAAGCTCAATGCCGCAGCATTGGCCAAGCATCCAGGCGGTACCATCCACGAGACCGAGCTGGAAGAGGAATACGGCAAATACATCTATCAAGTCGAGCTGCGCGATAATAAAGGCGTCGAGTGGGATGTGGAACTTGATGCAACCACCGGCCAAGTGCTCAAAGACCATCAGGATACCTAATGAACATATCGCCAGCGGGTCGCGCAATGATGGTCGGGCTGCTGGCGTGCTGCTCATTGGCGGTGGCTCGCGATCTGGACCAGGATGAAGCGCTGCGACTCAGACAGGAAGGTGTAATCCTTCCTCTTGAACAATTGCTCGGTCAGGCCATGGCGCGTTACCCGGGTGCACGGCTGCTGGAAGCCGAGCTTGAAGAGAAGCAACAGAAGCTGGTGTATGAGGTCGAGTTGCTGACCACGGCAGGTGTCGTTCGCGAGATAAAGCTGGATGCGGCCACAGGCGATTTGCTCAAAGACGAGGAAGATGACTGATGCGCTTGCTGTTGGTGGAAGACAATGTCCCCCTGGCCGATGAGCTGAGCGCCAGCCTCAGTCGCCAGGGATACGCTGTGGATTGGCTGGCGGACGGTCGAGATGCGGTGTATCAGGGACAGACCGAACCGTATGATCTGATCATCCTTGATCTTGGACTGCCCGGCCTGCCTGGGCTGGAGGTGCTGGCCCAATGGCGAGCGGCAAACCTCTCTACCCCCGTACTGATTCTGACCGCGAGGGGCTCATGGGCGGAGCGGATCGAAGGTTTGAAAGCGGGGGCCGACGATTACCTGACCAAGCCCTTCCACCCTGAGGAGCTGCAGTTGCGTGCCCAGGCACTGGTGCGCCGCGCCCGTGGCTTGTCCAACATGCCGCGCCTGGAAGCGTCCGGTCTGCACCTGGATGAGGGTCGCCAGTGCGTGCAGCAGGCCGGGGTCGATATTCAGCTGACGGCTGCCGAGTTTCGCCTGCTGCGCTACTTCATGCTGCATCCGGAGCAGATTCTTTCCAAAGGCCATCTGGCCGAGCACTTGTATGACGGCGAGACTGAGCGCGATTCCAATGTGCTGGAAGTTCACGTCAACCATCTGCGGCGCAAACTGGGTCGCAGTGTGATCGAAACCCGCCGAGGGCAGGGCTACCGCTTCGCTGGAGTCGTGCAGTGAGATCGATCCAGGCGCGATTGAGCGTCGGGTTGATCAGTGTTCTGGTGATCGTGGGCCTGGTCCTCGCTCAATTGAGCCTGTGGTTGTTCGAGATGGGCCTGCAGCGCTATCTCGAAGCCGGTTTACGCAACGAAAGCGAGAACCTTCTGGTAGCGATGCAGCGTGGGCCGCAAGGTCTGCAGTTGGATCAGCACCGTATTTCTCCCGCCTACGAACGGCCGTTCTCGGGGCACTACTTCCGCATAGACTTTCCCGATGGGCATTGGCGCTCGCGTTCGCTATGGGATCTCGAGCTGCCCGTACCGGATCAGTCAGGGCTGTATTCGGGTTTGAAGCTGGGCCCGGAGGGTCAGTTGCTGCTGGTGTTGCGTGCCGATTACCGGCGACTCGGGCAGCCACTGTCGATCATCGTCGCCCAGGACTACACGCCGGTACGCACCAGTTTTCAGCGGGTACGCCAGATTGGCCTGGGCATGGGCCTCGCTGCGTTGATTGCGGTACTCGTGCTGCAGCGCATCACGGTCACGCGTTCGCTCAAGCCGCTTGAGCGCACGCGCGAACAGATCGCGCAATTGCAGCTCGGTCAGCGCTCGCAGTTGGACAGTGCAGTACCGGTGGAACTCGAGCCGCTGGTAGCGCAGATCAACCACCTGTTGTTGCACACCGAGGACAGCCTCAAGCGCTCGCGCAACGCGCTGGGCAATCTGGGGCACGCGCTGAAGACGCCGATGGCCGTGCTGCTGAGCCTGGCCAGCAGTGAACGGCTGCGGGACCAGCCGGAAGTCAGCCGCCTGCTGCGTGAGCAGTTGGAGCACATCCAGCTGCGGCTCAGCCGTGAACTCAACCGCGCGCGTCTGGCCGGCGACGCGCTGCCGGGTGTTCAGTTCGATTGCGCTGGCGAGATTCCAGGTCTGTTTGCCACGCTGGAAATGATCCATGGCGGTCATTTGAGCCTGAGTTACGAGGTGGCTGCGGATGTTCGCTTGCCGTGGGATCGGGAGGACGTGCTGGAACTGCTCGGCAACCTGCTCGACAACGCTTGCAAGTGGGCTGACGCGCAGGTCTGCCTGACGATCGTCGAGCACGAGCATGGGTATAGCGTCTGGGTGGACGATGACGGTCCGGGTATCCCTGAGGATGCGCGCCAGGCGGTGTTGGATCGCGGTTCTCGGCTTGATGAGCAGGTCGACGGTCATGGCCTGGGTCTGGGGATCGTACGGGACATCGTCGAAAGCTGGTCTGCTCGCCTGAGCCTGTCGGAAAGCCCCTTGGGTGGGTTGCGCGTCACTATCGAAATGGATAAACGCGTCTGACGCGGATTTATCTTGGCGATGACTAAACTCGCGCGCAGCTGGGAGGACTAAGTCACAGAGCCGAATGACGGCTCTGTAGCTTATCGACATGGATCGAACATGAACGAAACCAACCTGCAAAACAAAACACTGTTGTTACTGTTGATCCTGGTCACCATCGCTTTCATCTGGATTCTTCTGCCTTACTACGGCGCGGTCTTCTGGGCAGTGATTCTGGGTATCGTATTTGCACCGTTGCAGCGACTGGTCATGAGGAAGTTGAATCGGCGTCGCAACGTCAGTTCGTTGATAACCCTCACCATCACATTGATCATCGCCATCCTGCCGGTGATCATCATCAGTGCCTTGCTGGTTCAGGAAGGTGCAGTGCTGTACAAGAACATCGAGAACGGCCAGCTCGACGTGGCGGGTTATATCGATCAGTTCAAGCAACTGCTTCCGGCTTCCGGGCAACAGCTGCTTGATCGCATGGGCATGGGCAACCTGGAGGGTCTGCGCGACAAGGTCGCCAAAGGTGCGATGCAGGGCAGCCAGTATTTCGCGACGCAGGCCTTCAGCTTCGGCCAGGGTACGCTGGATTTCGTGATCAGCTTCGGCATCATGTTGTACCTGCTGTTCTTCTTCCTGCGTGATGGCCCGGAACTGTCCCGCAAGATCCGCACGGCTATCCCGTTGGCCGAGCAGCAGAAGCGCCGTTTGCAGCTCAAGTTCAACCGTGTGGTTCGCGCCACGGTGAAAGGCAATCTGCTGGTTGCGGTCACCCAGGGTGCCCTCGGCGGGATGATCTTCTGGTTCCTCGACATTCCCAGCGCATTGCTGTGGGCGGTGCTCATGGCGTTTCTGTCGCTGTTGCCTGCCGTCGGGGCCGGTATCGTCTGGGCGCCGGTGGCCGCCTACTTCCTGTTGAGCGGCTACATCTGGCAGGGGGTCACGCTGACGCTGTTCGGCATTCTGGTCATCGGCATGGTCGACAACGTGCTGCGCCCATTGCTGGTGGGCAAGGACACCAAGATGCCGGACTATCTGATCCTGGTCTCGACGCTGGGCGGCCTGGCAGTCTTCGGGCTCAACGGTTTCGTGATCGGTCCGTTGATTGCAGCGCTGTTCATGTCCAGCTGGGGCATCTTCGTCAGTACCAAGCGCCAGGTGCGTCTGCCCCAGGACCGCACCTGACATCTGCACTGTCCGACTCCCTTGGTCAGCCCGAGGGAGTCGGCGCTTGAGAGCAGGGGCCTGCTTGGTTACCATCGGCGCTTTTTCAGAGCAGTCCGCATGCCCCAGCCCATTCCTCTCAAAGATCATGGCAAGGAACAAGGTCTGGTCAACCGTCGGTTGATCGCTTGCGCCTTGCTGGTGCTGGCCTTGAGCATTGCCCTGGTCGGGCGTCTGTACTTCCTGCAGGTCATCGAGTTCACCTACAACTCCACAGTGTCCGAGAACAACCGGGTGCATGTGCTGCCCATCCCGCCCGAACGCGGTGTGATCTACGATCGCAATGGCGTGGTCTTGGCCGACAATCGACCTAGCTTCAACCTGACTCTCACACGCGAGCGCGCGGGCAATACTGCGCAGGTGCTCGATGAAGTGGCCAAGGTGCTGGAACTAGGCGATGAAGCGCGCAAACAGTTCGACAAGGATTTGAAGCGTGTGCGCCATCCGTTCGAACCGGTCACCTTGATGTACGAGTTGAGCGAGAACCAGATTGCGCGGGTTGCGGTGAATCAATTCCTGCTGCCGGGCGTCGATGTGGAACCTCAGTTCGTGCGTGAATACCCGCGCAAGGAGCACTTTGCTCATTCTGTGGGGTACGTGGGGCGGATCAACGAGAAAGAGTCCAAGACGCTGGATCAGACGCAGTACCGCGGCACCCAGTCGGTCGGCAAGACCGGTGTGGAACGCTTCTACGAGACCCAGCTGCATGGCCAGGTGGGTTACGAGGAAGTCGAGACCAATGCCCAGGGGCGCGTCATGCGGGTGCTCAACCACCATGACCCGGTGCCGGGCAAGAACATCGTGCTCAGCCTCGACGTGCATCTGCAGGAAGCCGCCGAGAAGGCGTTGGGCGACCGCCGCGGGGCGGTGGTGTGCATCGACCCGGAAACCGGCGATGTGCTGGCCATGGTCAGCAAGCCGAGCTTCGACCCCAATCTGTTCGTGACCGGTATCAGCTTCAAGGAGTACGCGGCGTTGCGCGATTCCATCGACCGGCCGTTGTTCAATCGAGTGCTCAGGGGTTTGTACGCGCCCGGCTCGACGATCAAGCCGGAAGTTGCCATCGCCGGCCTCGATAGCGGTGCGGTCACGCCGCAGACACGTGTGTTCGATCCTGGCTACTACGAGCTGCCCAACTACGACCACAAGTACCGCAACTGGAACCGCAGTGGTGATGGCTGGGTGGACATGGACGCGGCCATCATGCGTTCCAACGACACCTATTTCTACGACCTGGCACACAAACTGGGTGTGGACCGGATGCATGACTACATGACCCGCTTCGGCCTGGGCCAGAAGGTCTCGCTGGACATGTTCGAGGAAGCGCCGGGGCTGATGCCGTCCCAGCAATGGAAGCGTGCCACGCGGCGTCAGGCGTGGTTTCCTGGCGAGACCTTGATCCTCGGCATTGGCCAGGGCTACATGCAGGTCACGCCGCTGCAGTTGGCCCAGGCCACCACGCTGATCGCCAGCAAGGGCGTGTGGCGTCGACCGCACCTGGCCGAGACGGTGGGCGGCCAGGTACCGGTGGACGACAACCCGATCCCCAATATCGTGCTGCGCGACAACCGCGAGTGGGATCAGGTCAACCACGGCATGCAGCTGGTCATGCACGATCCGCGCGGGATTGCCCGTCAGGCGGCGGCTGGGGCGCAGTATCGCATCGCCGGCAAGTCGGGTACGGCGCAAGTGGTTGCGATCAAGCAGGGCGAACGCTACAACCGGCTGAAAACGCTCGAGCGCAACCGCGACAACGCCTTGTTCGTGGGATTCGCGCCGGCCGACCGGCCAAAGATCGTGGTGGCAGTGATGATCGAGAACGGTGAAGCAGGCGGGCGTGTGGCCGGTCCCGTCGTGCGCGAGATCATGGATGCCTGGCTACTGGACAGCGAAGGTCACCTGAAGCCCAAGTACGCGGCGCCGGCCAAGGCGCCCGCGGACCCCAAGGTCTGACCGCCTCAGCAGAGGAAACCACCGTCCACGTTCAGCGCTGTGCCCGTGGTGTAGCTGGCAGCCGGGCTGGCCAGGTACAGCACGGCTCCGGCCATTTCGTCGGGCTGGGCGACACGTTTGAGCGGAATCTGCGCCAGCGCCGTCTTGAGGATGGCCTGGTTCTCGACCAGGGCTGACGCGAAACGGGTGTCGGTCAGCCCCGGCAGCAGGGCATTGCAGCGGATGTCGAAGCCGGCGCACTCCTTGGCGAAGGCCTTGGTCATGTTGACCACCGCAGCCTTGGTCATGGAGTAGACGCCCTGGAAGATACCGGGCGACACGCCATTGATGGACGCCACGTTGATGATGCTGCCACCGCCGTGTTCGCGCATCAATTTGCCGGCCTCCACCGACATGAAGAAATAGCCGCAGATATTGACGTCCACGGTTTTCTGGAAGGCGCCCAGATCGACGTCCAGCACACTGCCGAACTGGGGGTTGGTGGCGGCGTTGTTGACCAGAATGTCCAGGCGTCCGAACGTTGTCCGGAGAGCGGCGAACAGCGCCAGAATCTGCTCCGGTTCGCCGATGTGGCAGGCCATCGCAGTGGCTCGATCGCCGCCGGCGTTGATGCTGTCGGCGACGCGCTGACAGCCTTCCAGTTTGCGACTGACGACGATGACATGGGCGCCCTGCTGTGCAAGCAAGCGGGCAATCGCCTCGCCGATCCCGCGGCTGGCGCCGGAGACCAGCGCTATCTTGCCGTCCAGGTCGAACATCGTGGTCTTGGGCATATCCGCTCCTGCCGTGGCTGAAGGATCACATGTTCGGGTAGGTAGGTCCGCCCGAGCCCTCGGGTGCCACCCAGACGATATTCTGCGAGGGGTCCTTGATGTCGCACGTCTTGCAGTGGACGCAGTTCTGGGCGTTGATCTGGAAGCGCTTGGCGCCGTCCTCCTGGGTGATCACCTCATACACGCCGGCCGGGCAGTAGCGTTGCGCGGGCTCATCGTACAGTGGCAGGTTCTTGCCGATGGGAATGCTCGGGTCCTTTAGCTTGAGGTGGCACGGCTGTTCTTCTTCGTGGTTGGTACCGGAGATGAACACCGAGCTGAGCTTGTCAAAGCTCAGTTTGCCATCAGGCCTGGGGTAGTCGATGCGCTTGCTGTCCGCTGCCAGCTTCATGCAGGCGTAGTCAGGCTTGTTGTCGTGCAGGGTGAAGGGGATCTTGCCCTTGAACAGGTTCTGATCGACGAAGTTGAAGGCGCCACCGACGATGGCTCCCCACTTGTGGATGGCGGCGCCGAAATTGCGGCTGGCGAACAGCTCTTCATACAGCCAGCTGGCCTTGAAACCGGACACGTAGCCGTCGAGCACATCACCGCCCTCGGAGCCCTGGAACAGCGCATCGGCCACCGCCTCGGCGGCGAGCATGCCGGATTTCATGGCGGTGTGGCTGCCCTTGATCTTGGAGAAGTTCATGGTGCCCAGGTCACAGCCGATCAGGGCGCCGCCGGCGAAGACCATCTTGGGCAACGAGTTGAAGCCGCCCTTGCAGATGGCGCGGGCGCCGTAGCTGACGCGCTTGCCGCCTTCCAGATACTGCTTGAGGACCGGATGGTGCTTGAGGCGCTGGAACTCGTCGAAAGGCGACAGGAAGGGGTTGGCGTAGGACAGGTCGACGATGAGGCCCACCACCACCTGGTTGTTTTCCAGATGATAGAGGAACGAGCCGCCGGTGTTCTCGGTGCCCATGACTTCCAGCGGCCAGCCGGCGGTGTGGACGACCAGGCCAGGCTGATGCTTGGCGGGGTCGATGTCCCAGATTTCCTTCAGGCCAATCCCGTAATGCTGTGCGTCGGCTTCGCTGTCGAGTTTGAACCGCTCGATCAGTTGCTTGCCGATGTGGCCGCGGCAGCCTTCGGCGAACAGGGTGTATTTGCCACGCAGTTCCATGCCGGGAGTGTACAGGCCGTCCTTGGGCTTGCCTTCGCGATCGACGCCCAGGTCACCGGTGATGATGCCGCGGACCACGCCGCTCTCGTCGATCAATGCTTCCTGCGCAGCGAACCCGGGATAGATCTCGACGCCCAGGTTTTCCGCCTGCTGAGCCAGCCAGCGGCACAGATTGCCCAGGGAGATAATGTAATTGCCTTCGTTGTGCATGGTTTGGGGCACGAAGGCATTGGGGATCTTGGAACCGCTCTCGGCGTTCTTCAGGATGAAGATATCGTCGCGCGTCACCGGCGTGTTCAGCGGTGCACCCAGGGCTTTCCAGTCCGGGAACAATTCGCTGAGAGCCCGTGGTTCGAAGACTGCACCGGAAAGGATGTGAGCACCGACCTCGGAGCCTTTCTCAACCACGCAGACGCTGATTTCCTGCCCGGCGTCGGCGGCTTTCTGCTTCAGTCGGCACGCAGCGGACAGGCCGGCAGGGCCTGCGCCGACGACGACGACGTCGAATTCCATGTATTCGCGTTCCACGGGGTCTCTCCTACTGAGGGCTCATCAGGCCTTTCTAATGGGTGAAGCTGCCGGAACGGTCATCCGGTGTGTAGCGGTCAAGCGCGACATTGCGGTGCGGTGATCCGTGCGGGCAGTACTGCATCTCGGCAGCTGCAGGCAAGGATGTGCGTGTGGGCAGTATATCTACACCACTCGGCAGGTCCAATACAAACGTTTGTTTGAATCCGCTGCAGCCCAGTAAAATCAAGGTGGCCAGGGGGCGTGACCGGTGAGTTCCGCGTATTGACCGGTCAGGGCACAGCGGTCAAGATACGGCCAGCTTCATGTTCGGTGCCGGTCCGGCGCGCAGTACCGGTTGCATCGAATCTCGACTCCGATCCAGGTCGCTCGCATGCGCCGGACGCACACACGGTCGAGTTTACACGTCATACTTGTTGAAGGCTGCCCCGTTTTGCTGGTCAAGGTCTTGAAAAATCAGGTTTTTGCCAGCACTACGCAATGCTGCAAACGTTTCAATGGTGCCCTTGCGCCCACGTCATCGTCCGGTCTGCCTGGGCGACATTCTTTTCACCGGAGAGTAACGAGGAATCCATGAAGGTTCTTGTAGCTGTCAAACGAGTGGTCGACTATAACGTCAAGGTTCGCGTCAAGGCGGACAACTCTGGCGTCGACCTTGCCAACGTCAAGATGTCGATGAACCCTTTCTGCGAAATCGCTGTTGAAGAAGCCGTGCGCCTGAAAGAGAAGGGCATCGCCAGCGAGATCGTCGTGGTCACCGTCGGTCCGGCCACCGCGCAGGAGCAATTGCGCACCGCGCTGGCCCTGGGCGCCGACCGGGCAATACTGATCGAGCATGCCGAGGAACTGAACGCACTGGCAGTAGCCAAGCTGCTCAAGGCCGTTGTAGACAAGGAACAGCCACAGTTGGTGATCCTGGGCAAACAGGCGATCGACAGCGACAACAACCAGACTGGCCAGATGCTGGCAGCGCTGAGCGGCTACGCGCAGGGCACCTTCGCCTCCAAGGTCGAAGTGGTTGGCGACAAGCTCAATGTCACGCGTGAAGTCGATGACGGGCTGCAGACCGTTGGCCTGACCCTGCCGGCTATCGTCACCACCGACCTGCGTCTGAACGAGCCGCGCTACGCCTCCCTGCCCAACATCATGAAGGCGAAGAAGAAGCCCCTCGAGTCTTTCACGCCCGATGCACTTGGCGTATCCGTGACCTCCACCAACAAGACGCTCAAGGTCGAGGCTCCGGCGACTCGCAGTGCCGGGATCAAGGTCAAGTCGGTTGCCGAACTGGTCGAAAAACTGAAAAACGAAGCGAAGGTAATCTAATGACTATCCTGGTTATCGCCGATTATGTAACCGAAGGTCAGGTGAACACGGGTGTGGCACCTTCGACCCTGAACACCGTGGCCGCTGCGC
Organism: Pseudomonas sp. MM227; assembly: GCF_947090715.1. Classification (NCBI taxonomy): domain Bacteria; kingdom Pseudomonadati; phylum Pseudomonadota; class Gammaproteobacteria; order Pseudomonadales; family Pseudomonadaceae; genus Pseudomonas; species Pseudomonas sp. MM227. The sequence continues at coordinate 2,847,473 of NZ_OX352319.1, read as the reverse complement.
AGAAGATCGGCGGCGAGATTCACGTACTGGTCGCCGGCGTGCAGGTCGCCAGTGTTGCCGAAGCCGCCGCCAAGATCGCCGGCGTGAGCAAGGTGCTGGTGGCGGACAACGCTGCTTATGCCCATCAGTTGCCTGAAAACGTCGCGCCGCTGATTGTCGAGCTGGCCTCCGGTTACAGCCATGTGCTGTCTGCCGCAACCGCCAACGGCAAGAACATTCTTCCACGGGTGGCCGCCCAGCTGGACGTCGACCAGATTTCCGAGATCATTTCGGTCGAGTCGCCGGACACCTTCAAGCGTCCGATCTATGCGGGCAACGCCATTGCCACCGTGCAATCGAGTGCGGCGATCAAGGTCATCACCGTGCGTGCCACCGGTTTTGACGCCGTGGCCGCCGAAGGTGGTTCGGCTGGCGTGGAAGCGGTAGGCGCGGCCCACGATACTGGCAAGTCGAGCTTCGTTGGCGAAGAGCTGGCCAAGTCCGATCGCCCCGAGCTCACCGCTGCCAAGATCGTCGTATCCGGCGGTCGTGGCATGCAGAACGGTGACAACTTCAAACACCTGTACACCTTGGCCGACAAGCTGGGCGCTGCGGTAGGTGCGTCGCGTGCAGCCGTCGACGCCGGTTTCGTGCCCAACGACATGCAGGTCGGGCAGACCGGCAAGATCGTCGCGCCGCAGCTGTACATCGCCGTGGGCATTTCCGGAGCCATCCAGCATCTGGCGGGCATGAAGGATTCCAAGGTGATCGTGGCAATCAACAAGGACGAGGAAGCACCGATCTTCCAGGTCGCTGATTACGGCCTGGTCGCGGACTTGTTCGAAGCGGTCCCCGAGCTCGAGAAGCTGGTCTGACTTAGCGGTTTCGACCGCGGTTGATTCAAGCCTGGTCGCGGTCTGTTGCCCATGGGCAGCAGACCGCGACCAGGCTTTTTGCATGTGACAAGGTCGCACGAGGTTGAGCATGACTGGAAAAGGCGGTCTACGCCGTTTGGCGCTGTGCGTGGCTGCCGCGCTGCTGCCACTGGCGGCGCAGGGTGCAGGCAAATGTGAGCGGCTGATAGCCAGCGGCAGTCCCGACGCGCCGCCGTATCTGTGGCGGGACCCACAGGATCCCGAGCGTCTGATCGGGGTCAACGCCGAGCTGCTGCAGCAGGTGGCGGCGCAGATCGGCGTCAAGCTCGACATCCTCTACGCAGGCAAGCGTTCGCAGGCGCTGGAAGAAGTGCGCACGGGGCGAATGGACCTGCTGGTGGATGCGCCATTGGCCGTGAACGAGCTTGAGTCCCTGGATTACGTGCACCCTGCACTGGTTCCGAACGATTACCTGGTGTGGACACTGCGTTCGGCACCGCTGCAGTATCGCAGCCTCGCCGACCTGCACGGTCACGCCGGGGCGATATCGGCCAAGGCGCGACCCACGCAGGCATTCGTGACCCTGGCCGCCGAACACCTGAAACTCGCCACCGTCGAGAATCTGCAGCAGGCTTTCGACCGGCTGGTGCATGGCCAGGTTGAGTATGTGATCGCCGGACGCTATTCCGGGGCAGCAATGGCTCAGGCACAGGGTGTGGGCGACAAGTTGCAGAGCAGCGAGCTGCCGGTCGACCGACCGGGGTTGTACCTGGCGCTGTCTCACGACTCCGCCTGCAACGATCCCTGGCTGCGCGGACAGCTGGCGAAAAAAATGACAGAATTGACCGCTTCAGGTATCCCGGCCGAGGTGTTCTCGCGCAATGTCGAGCGCTGGAGAGCCCAGCAATCGCCCCCGCCTGCAGCCCCTCAACAGTAGGAATTTTTCGTGAACGTTCAAGCTATGACCGCAGGCTCGCTGCTCTTGCTGCTCGCTGGCTGTGCCAGTGATCCGGCGCCCACGCAGCAATTGCGTCTGGCCGACCAAACCGTCGAACAGGCGCGCGCAGTCGGTGCGACAGAAGAAAACCCGGCCATGCAGCTGGCGGTTGGCAAGCTCGCCCAGGCTCGCGCGCAAATGGCCGATGGCAACTACAAGGGCGCCCGGCTCAACGCCGAACAGGCCGAATTGGATGCGCGCCTGGCCGAGGATCAGTTGTTGACCGCCAAGGGGCAGGATCAGCTCAAGGCCCTGGACGCCCGTATTCAACGCCTGCGTAAACAATTGAGGGACATGCAGTGAAACAGTTGACGGCAATGCGCACGGGGCTGCTGCTGGCCGCCGGCTTGATGACAGTGGGTTGCTCCGGCCAGCGCGCCAACAGCGAGGCGGTGCAGCGTGCCGAGACTGCTTTCCAGGCCGTGCGCGATGATTCCAGCGTGCTGCGCAGCGCGCCCAAGGATGTCATCCGTGCAGGCGAGTCGCTGGCCCGTGCCGAGCGACTTGCCAGCTATTGGGGCACCGGCAGCGACGCCCAGCATTATGCATACTTGAGCCTGCGCTATAGCGAGATCGCTCGCGAGCGAAGCGAGCAGCTGCTTAACCAGCAGCGTCTGACCAAGGCGCAGATGGACTTGCAGCGCCTGCAATTGGCCTTGCGCGACTCCAAGCTGGAAAGCGTGCAGCAGCAGGGTAAATGGCTCGAAGAGCAGATTCTGGCGCTGGCCAACGTCGAGGCGGACCGCGGCCTGGTCATGACCCTGGGCGACGTATTGTTCGATACCGGCGAGGCCCAGCTCAAGCCCCAGGCCAATCGCACGATCCTCAAGCTCGTGCAGTTCCTGCAGCTCAACCCCAAGCGCGTGGTGCGTATCGAAGGCTATACCGATAACACCGGAGAGAAAGCGTTCAACCTGCAGCTCTCGGCCGACCGTGCGCAGTCGGTGGCCGACACCCTGGTCGACCTGGGTATCGACGAGTCGCGCATTCAAGTGCAGGGCTATGGCGATGCCTACCCGGTGGACGCGAATGCCTCGGAGCGGGGCAGGGCGCAGAATCGGCGGGTCGAGATCGTCTTTTCCAATTCCAAGGGCGAGTTGGCGCTGCCCCGCGGTTGAACGCAAGGTTGCAAGTGGCCCGTGCAGTTGCAGGATCAGCTCTGCTATCCTGCCAGCTGTCCCCGTACAGTTCGTATCTGTAGGGGTCTTCTGGCACATCGAAGGTCCGGCCATGACCAACCTCTTGCTCTACCAGCGTATCGCCCAGCAGCTGGCTGATGACATCCGTCGCGGCGTGTACCAGCCAGGCGAACGCGTGCCTTCGGTACGCAAGATGAGCGCCCAGCTCAATGTCAGCCATGCCACGGTATTGCAAGCCTATGCCAACCTCGAGGACCAGGGGTTGATCCGCGCGCGGCCCCAGTCCGGCTATTACGTGCACCAGACCCCGGCGCTGACCGCGCCTACGCCTGACATTGCCCGGGTAGAGCGTCCGGGGTTGGTTACCCGCAGCAGTATCATCCAGCAGGTGCTCGACGAATCCCGTCGAGAGGGCGTATTTCCATTGGGGGCCGCAGTGCCCCATGTCGAATTTCTACCGGTACGCGCGCTGCATCAGCAGTTGGCCAAAGTCACCCGCTTCCAGAGCCCGCGCGCCTTCAGCTACATGTTCAGCCCAGGCTTCGAGCCTTTGCGCCGGCAGGTGGCGATCCGCATGCGTGATGCCGGTGTGGTGGTCGATCCCTCGGAGATCGTGATCACTCACGGCTGCGTCGATGCATTGCAGATGAGCCTGCGCGTGCTCACCCGGCCCGGCGACCTGATCGCGGCCGAGTCACCTACCTATTATGGCCTGTTGCAGTTGGCGGACCTGCTCGGCCTGAAGGTCATCGAGATCCCCAGTGATCCGTCCACCGGTATCAGTCTGGAAGCGTTGCAGCTGGCTGCCAACCAGTGGTCGATCAAGGCGCTGGTCCTGACGCCGCGCTTGAGCAATCCGCTGGGCGGAACCATGCCCGAAGAGCGCATGAAGCAGCTGCTTCGGCTGTCTTCGGATTTCGATATCCAGATCATCGAAGACGATATCTACGGCGAGTTGATGTTCGAGCAGGGCAAGAGCAAGGCGCTCAAGGCATTCGACCGGCTGGGCCATGTCATCTACTGCTCCAGCTTCTCCAAGACGTTGTCGCCCGGCGTGCGCATCGGTTGGATGATTGCCGGCAAATACCAGGCCGAAGTCCAGCGGCTGCAGACGTTCAGTACCCATTCGGCGTGCAGCGTCACGCAGATGGGTGTAGCCAGTTATCTGGAAAACGGCGGTTACGACCGGCACCTGCGTTTCATTCGCCAGGAGTACCGCAAGAACCTGAGTGCTTTCCAGCTGGCGGTACAGCAGCATTTTCCGGAAGGTACGCAGATCACGCGGCCTACCGGAGGGTTCATCCTCTGGGTGAGCCTGCCCGGGCGGGTCAACACCCAGGAGCTGCATGTGCGTGCACTGGAGCAGGGAATCAGCATCGCGCCTGGCCTGATCTTCAGCAACACAGAGCAGTTCAACCACTGTATTCGGCTCAACTGTGGCGTGCCGTGGAACCGCGAGGCCGAGCGCGCACTGGCAACGCTTGGTGTACTGGCGCGGCAACTGTGCCAGGAGTCTGGAGTTTCCTATTGAAACTGTACGAGGGGCTTGTCAGCACGACGCTTAACAGGGAGCATAGAGGCTTCGTCGTAGTTGTCGTGCCCCTATGAACACCAAGCGCCGTCTCGCATTGCTGGTTTTCTGCTTGAATCTGGGCTTCATTGCCGTGCCCGCTGTTCACGCGCAAACGCCGGATAGCCCGTCGGCTGCGACACGCTCGGCAGATGCCGCAAAGTCGACCGCCAAGGCTGATTCTGCGGCGAAGAAGCCTGCCGCGAAAAAGCCTGTGGTTCGCAAGAAAGCCGCGAAGAGCCGTTCGCGCAAGGAAGCGGACGTCATTGCCACGCCGGTGCCCAAGCCCAACCTGGACCTGAGCCTGCCCAAGGACATCGTCAAGGACCTCAAGCCGCCGACCCAGCCCGTCAACGCTGCGGTACACCCTGCGCCGCTGGCCGAGCCTGCGCCCAAGCCGATTCTCCCTGCCTTCTTCAGTGACAAGGGCAGCGAGGACTTCCAGCTCAATGGTCGCCTGCTGAACAACGAGATGCAGCTGCAGCGGCGTAGCGATGGTCGTGAAGTCGAGGGCGCCGCGCTGGACTTCAATTTCAAGCAGTGAGCCATGTAGGCCAGTTCAGTCGGCCGTTACACATGGCTCGGCCGAATTATCGACGCAGGCATTTTCAAACGCTCGTTGGGTCACTACCATGGGTGTTCTACAACATTCTGTGCCTGTGAGGTCATGACGTCATGAAATGCCGCGAAGGCTGTGGCGCCTGCTGCATCGCCCCCTCCATCAGTTCGCCTATCCCCGGCATGCCATTGGGCAAGCCGGCCGGGCAGCGCTGCGTGCAGCTGTCTCTGGACAACCTGTGTGCCCTGTTCGGCCTGCCCGAGCGGCCAGCAGTATGCTCGGCGTTTCATGCCGATCCCGAAGTGTGTGGCGACAGCGACCAGGACGCCGTGCGCATTCTGGGCTGGTGGGAGCAGATGACCGCGTAGACAAAGTCTCGATCCTCGACAACAAGGAACAACAACAATGAGAGCGATGCATCGTATAGCGCTGGTTGCCCTGCTGGGCAGCGTTCACCTGTCTGCCCACGCCGAGCAGTGGTCGGTGGCCAAGGACGAGGAGGGGATCAAGGTTTCCCTGAGTGAAGTCGCGGGCTCCAAGTACAAGGCCTATAGGGGCGAAACCACGATCAAGGCCAGCGTGGCCAAGCTGCGTGCCATGCAGGAGGACGTCGCCGGGGCCTGTACCTGGATTCATGAGTGCAAGGCGCAGAAGCTGCTCAAGCATCAAGGCGATCAGACCTGGACCTACACCCAATTCAATACGCCGTGGCCGGTCACCCCGCGCGACTCGGTGCTGCATATCACCACGGTCGATGGCAGTGATGGCAGCGTCACCCGCAATCTGGCCGGGGCGGCCGACTATGTGCCGCAGGAGAAAGGCTTCGTGCGTGTGGCGCAAGTGGAAGGTTTCTGGAAGATGGTGCCCCAGGGTGCCAATCAGACCCAGGTGATCTACCAGGTGCACACCGAGCCGGGCGGCAGCGTGCCCTCCTGGCTTGCCAACAAGTTCGTCGTGGATGCCCCATTCAATACGCTCAAGGCATTGCGCGCAAAAGCGGAACAGTAGCAACGCAAAAGGCCGCCCGGAGGCGGCCTTTCGTTGTGACGCGAAGGCTTAGGTGCGATCGTCCAGAGCGGTCACGTCGCGGCTTTTCTCGCCGGTGTACAGCTGGCGTGGGCGGCCGATCTTGTAGGGGCTCGACAGCATTTCCTTCCAGTGCGAGATCCAGCCCACGGTACGCGCCAAGGCGAAGATGACCGTGAACATGCTGGTTGGAATGCCGATGGCCTTGAGGATGATGCCCGAATAGAAATCGACGTTCGGGTACAGCGAGCGCTCGATGAAGTAGGGGTCGGTCAAGGCGATCTCTTCCAGGCGCATGGCCAGTTCGAGCTGCGGATCGTTCTTGATGCCCAGTTCCTTCAACACTTCGTCGCAGGTCTGCTTCATCACCGTGGCCCGCGGGTCGCGATTCTTGTAGACGCGGTGACCGAAGCCCATCAGCTTGAACGGATCGTTCTTGTCCTTGGCCTTGGCGATGAAGGTGTCGATGTTGGACACATCGCCAATCTCGTCGAGCATGGTCAGCACGGCTTCGTTGGCGCCGCCGTGGGCAGGCCCCCACAGTGCTGCAATGCCGGCGGCGATGCAGGCGAACGGGTTGGCACCCGACGAGCCTGCCAGGCGCACGGTGGAAGTGGACGCATTCTGTTCGTGGTCGGCGTGCAGAATGAAGATGCGATCCATGGCCTTGGCCAGTACCGGGCTGATCGGTTTGATCTCGCACGGCGTGTTGAACATCATGTGCAGGAAGTTTTCCGCATACGACAAATCGTTGCGCGGGTACATCATGGGCTGGCCCATGGAGTACTTGTAGACCATGGCCGCCAGTGTCGGCATCTTGGCCACCAGGCGTACTGCCGAGATCTCGCGGTGCTGCGGGTTATTGATGTCGAGCGAGTCGTGGTAGAACGCGGACAGCGCACCTACCACGCCGCACATGATGGCCATCGGGTGGGCATCGCGGCGGAAGCCGTTGAAGAAAGTCTTCAACTGCTCGTGAACCATTGTGTGGTTCTTGATGTTGCCAACGAACTTCGCTTTCTGCTCGGCCGTAGGCAATTCGCCGTTGAGCAGCAGGTAGCAGGTTTCGAGATAGTCGGATTGTTCGGCAAGTTGCTCGATCGGATAGCCGCGGTGCAGCAGGATTCCGGCGTCGCCGTCGATGTAGGTGATTTTCGACTCGCACGAGGCGGTCGACATGAAGCCTGGGTCGAAAGTGAAGCGGCCCGTGGCAGTCAAGCTCCTGACGTCGATTACATCGGGACCAACGGTGCCGGTTAAAATCGGCAGCTCGACGGGGGCTGCGCCCTCGATGATCAACTGCGCTTTTTTGTCAGCCATGTGGCCTCCTATTAATGCTTGGAATCATCAGACAGACCCCCCACGCAGGGCCCGCACCACTATAGTGAGATAAATTCGAATGTCAATTTGCTTAAAGTAAGGCTCCAGAGCGCTGCGAGCGGGCTTTTTTCGCGAAATTACGCCCCGTTCAAACCTTTTGCCATGCATGCGCAATCCGCCGTCCGGGGCCTGCGGTGCGTTGTCATTAGTATCCTAACTGTCTATACTCGGCAGCCGACCGCCGGGGGCTTTTCCGAGCCATTTCGACGGGGTCGTCACCTCCTGGGTGGTGAGTACCTGACCAGTACACTTCCCTACAACTTGCCCTGCTTGCTAGGGGCTCTTCAGTGTGAAAAAAGCCGTGAATAGCCAACGACCTGTAAACCTAGACCTAAGGACCATCAAACTCCCTGTCACTGCTTACACGTCCATTCTCCATCGTATATCCGGTGTCATCCTGTTCCTGGGCATCGCTCTCATGCTGTACGCATTGGGCAAATCCCTGGGTTCCGAGGAAGGCTTCGGCGAGGTGAAGGCGTATATGACCAGCCCGCTGGCCAAGTTCGTGATCTGGGCCCTGCTGTCCGCCTTGCTGTATCACCTGGTGGCCGGTGTGCGCCACCTGATCATGGACATGGGCATCGGCGAGACGCTGGAAGGCGGCAAGCTGGGCTCTAAAATCGTTCTCATCATCTCGGTGGTGCTGATCGTTCTGGCAGGAGTTTGGGTATGGTAACCAACGTTACGAACCTTTCGCGTTCGGGCCTCTATGACTGGATGGCACAGCGTGTGTCTGCGGTCGTTCTCGCGGCTTATTTTCTTTTTCTGATCGGCTACATCGTTGCCAATCCAGGCATCGAATACACCCAATGGCACTCGCTGTTCAGCAGCAACTGGATGCGCATCTTCAGCCTTCTGGCGCTGGTCGCCCTCGGCGCCCACGCCTGGGTAGGCATGTGGACCATTGCCACCGACTACCTGACGCCGATGGCGTTCGGCAAGTCGGCCACGGCTATACGCTTCCTGTTCCAGGCGGTATGCGGCGTTGCGATGTTCGCGTACTTCGTCTGGGGTGTGCAGATTCTTTGGGGTATCTGATTCATGGCTAACATTAGTACGCTTTCCTTCGACGCCATCATCATTGGTGGTGGTGGTGCCGGCATGCGCGCAGCGCTGCAGCTGGCCCAGGGTGGTCACAAGACCGCCGTCGTCACCAAGGTATTCCCGACTCGCTCGCACACCGTGTCGGCGCAGGGCGGCATCACCTGCGCCATCGCCTCGGCCGACCCGAACGATGACTGGCGCTGGCACATGTACGATACCGTCAAGGGTTCCGACTACATCGGCGACCAGGACGCTATCGAGTACATGTGTTCGGTAGGCCCGGAAGCGGTCTTCGAGCTCGAGCACATGGGGCTGCCGTTCTCGCGTACCGAGCAGGGCCGTATCTACCAGCGTCCGTTCGGTGGCCAGTCCAAGGACTTCGGCAAGGGCGGCCAGGCCGCACGTACCTGCGCCGCTGCCGACCGTACCGGCCATGCGCTGCTGCACACCCTGTACCAGGCCAACTTGAAGGCCGGTACCGTGTTCCTGAACGAGTACTATGCGGTCGATCTGGTGAAGAACCAGGACGGCGCGATCGTTGGTGTCATCGCCATCTGCATTGAAACCGGTGAGACCTCGTACATCCGCGCCAACGCCACCGTGTTGGCCACTGGCGGGGCAGGACGTATCTACTCGTCCACCACCAACGCCCTGATCAACACCGGTGACGGCGTGGGCATGGCCTTGCGTGCCGGTGTGCCGGTGCAGGACATCGAAATGTGGCAGTTCCACCCGACCGGCATTGCTGGCGCAGGTGTACTGGTCACCGAAGGCTGCCGCGGTGAAGGCGGTTACCTGATCAACAAGCATGGCGAGCGTTTCATGGAGCGCTACGCGCCGAACGCCAAGGACCTTGCCGGTCGGGACGTGGTAGCACGCTCGATGGTCAAGGAAATCATCGCCGGCAACGGCTGTGGTCCCGATGGCGATCACGTGATGCTCAAGCTCGATCACCTGGGCGAGGAAGTGCTGCACAGCCGTCTGCCAGGCATCATGGAGTTGTCCAAGACCTTTGCCCACGTCGATCCGGCCGTTGCGCCGATTCCTGTCGTGCCAACTTGTCATTACATGATGGGGGGTGTCGCTACCAACATCCACGGTCAGGCAATCACCCAGGATGCCAATGGCAACGATGCCATCATCCCGGGCCTGTTCGCCGTGGGCGAAGTGGCTTGCGTGTCGGTCCATGGCGCCAACCGCCTGGGCGGCAACTCGCTGCTCGACCTGGTGGTGTTCGGTCGTGCCGCAGGCCTGCACCTGGAGCAGGCGCTGAGCGAGGGTATCGAATACCGCCGCGCCAGCGACACTGATCTGGAAGTCGCCCTGGCGCGTCTGGACGGCCTCAACGCGCGCACCACGGGTGAAGATGTCGCCAGCCTGCGCAAAGAACTGCAGAGCTGCATGCAGAACTACTTCGGTGTGTTCCGCACCGGCGAGTACATGCAGAAAGGTATCGATCAGCTGGCCGGCCTGCGCGAGCGCATTGCCAACGTCAAGATCAACGACAAGAGCCAGGGCTTCAACACCGCCCGGATCGAAGCGCTGGAATTGCAGAACCTGCTGGAAGTGGCGGAAGCCACCGCGATTGCCGCCGAGCATCGCAAAGAGTCCCGCGGCGCTCACGCCCGTGAAGACTTCGAAGATCGCGACGACGAAAATTGGCTGTGCCACACCCTGTACTTCCCGGGTGAAAAACGTGTTGCCAAACGCGCCGTGAACTTCTCGCCGAAAACCGTTCCGACCATGGAACCGAAGATCCGGACTTACTGAGGGTGGCCGCCATGTTGCAAGTCAGTGTTTATCGCTACAACCCGGACCAGGACGCTGCGCCGTCCATGCAGGAATTCCAGGTCGACACCGGTGGCAAGGATGTGATGGTGCTGGACGTGCTGGCCTTGATCAAGGAACAGGACGAAGGCTTCTCCTATCGTCGCTCGTGCCGTGAAGGCGTGTGCGGTTCCGATGGCATGAACATCAACGGCAAGAACGGCCTGGCATGCATCACGCCGCTGTCCGCTGTCGTAAAAGGTAACAAGTTGATCGTGCGTCCGCTGCCAGGGTTGCCGGTGATCCGTGACCTGGTCGTGGATATGAGCATCTTCTACAAGCAGTACGAGAAGGTTAAGCCGTTCCTGCAGAACGACACGCCGGCCCCGGCCATCGAGCGTCTGCAGACTCCGGAAGAGCGCGAGAAGCTGGACGGTCTGTACGAGTGCATCCTGTGCGCCTGCTGCTCGACTTCCTGCCCTTCGTTCTGGTGGAACCCCGACAAGTTCCTCGGCCCGGCGGCGCTGCTGCAGGCCTACCGTTTCCTGGCCGACAGCCGTGACACCCGGACCAGCGAGCGCCTGGCGTCGATGGATGATCCGTTCAGCGTATTTCGCTGCCGCGGCATCATGAACTGCGTCAGCGTTTGCCCCAAAGGCCTGAACCCCACCAAAGCCATTGGCCACGTGCGGAACATGCTGTTGTCCAACGGCGTCTGATTCATCTGCTACACCGCAAGCCATCACAGCGCAGGATTGATCCTGTGCTGTGATGAAAACCCGAGCGTGGCTGTGTAAGGCTTCGCTTTTACTTTCGAAGAAACAAGACCAGCAGGGGCTCCGGGCTGGTACCCGGACTACCAGCGTACAACTGAGGTGGCTTGCACGGTCGCTGTACATGGACCGCGTCAGTACGCCCAAGGTGTAAGCGCCGGTGGTGTCCCCTAACCGAGGGTGACCAAGCATGCAAGAAAGCGTGATGCAGCGCATGTGGAACAGCGCCCACCTATCCGGTGGTAACGCTGCCTATGTGGAAGAGCTCTATGAGCTTTACCTGCACGACCCTAACGCTGTGCCAGAAGAATGGCGCACCTACTTTCAGAAGTTGCCTGCCGAAGGCAGCACTGCCACCGACGTTGCACACTCCACCATCCGCGATCATTTCGTCCTGCTGGCCAAAAACCAGCGCCGTGCCCAACCGGTTTCCGCCGGTAGCGTGAGCAGCGAGCACGAGAAGAAGCAGGTGGAAGTGCTGCGATTGATTCAGGCTTACCGGATGCGCGGCCACCAGGCAGCCCAACTGGACCCGTTGGGGCTGTGGCAACGGCCTGCTCCGGCAGACCTGTCAATCAACCATTACGGCATGACCAATGCCGATCTGGATACGACCTTCCGTGCCGGCGACCTGTTCATCGGCAAAGAGGAGGCGAGCCTACGTGAAATTCTCGAGGCTTTGCAGCAGACATATTGCCGCACCATCGGCTCCGAGTTCACCCACATCACCGATTCCGAGCAGCGCAGCTGGTTCCAGCAGCGCCTGGAAAGCGTGCGCGGTCGTCCATCGTTCTCGGCCGAGAGCCGCAGCCATGTGCTCGAACGCGTCACCGCAGCCGAGGGCCTGGAAAAGTACCTGGGCACCAAGTACCCGGGCACCAAGCGCTTCGGTCTGGAAGGCGGCGAGAGCCTGATTCCGATGCTGGACGAGATGATCCAGCGCTCGGGCTCCTATGGCACCAAGGAAGTCGTGATCGGCATGGCCCACCGTGGCCGTCTCAACGTGCTGGTCAACACCTTCGGCAAGAACCCCCGCGACCTGTTCGACGAATTCGAAGGCAAGAAGAAGGTCGAGCTGGGTTCCGGTGACGTCAAGTATCACCAGGGCTTCTCGTCCAACGTGATGACCGCAGGTGGCGAAGTTCACCTGGCCATGGCGTTCAACCCGTCCCACCTGGAAATCGTGTCGCCAGTGGTCGAAGGCTCGGTGCGGGCCCGCCAGGACCGTCGCAACGACGCGGTCGGCGACAAGGTGCTGCCGATCTCGCTGCACGGCGATGCTGCATTCGCCGGCCAGGGCGTGGTCATGGAAACCTTCCAGATGTCGCAGACCCGCGGTTTCAAGACCGGCGGTACCGTGCACATCGTGATCAACAACCAGGTTGGTTTCACCATCAGCAACCCGTACGACGCGCGTTCCACCGAATATGCGACCGACGTGGCCAAGATGATCCAGGCGCCGATCCTGCACGTGAATGGCGATGACCCGGAAGCCGTGGTGTTCGTCACCCAGCTGGCGATCGACTACCGCATGCAGTTCAAGCGTGACGTGGTCATCGACCTGGTCTGCTACCGCCGTCGCGGTCACAACGAAGCTGACGAGCCTAGCGGCACCCAGCCATTGATGTACCAGCAGATCGCCAAGCAGCGCACTACGCGCGAGTTGTACGCCGAAAGCCTGATCAAGGCCGGCGTGCTCGACGAAGGCAGCGTGCAAAGCCAGATCGACGAGTACCGCAACGCACTGGACAACGGTCTGCACGTGGTCAAGAGCCTGGTCAAGGAGCCGAACAAGGAATTGTTCGTCGACTGGCGCCCGTACCTGGGCCATGCCTGGACGGCGCGTCACGACACCAGCTTCGACCTCAAGACCTTGCAGGAACTGTCCGCCAAGCTGCTGGAGATCCCGGAAGGCTTCGTGGTCCAGCGTCAGGTTGCGAAGATCTACGAAGACCGGCAGAAGATGCAGGCCGGTGGCTTGCCGATCAACTGGGGCTATGCCGAGACCATGGCCTACGCCACCTTGGCGTTCGAAGGCCATCCGATCCGCATGACCGGCCAGGACATTGGCCGTGGCACCTTCTCGCACCGTCACGCGGTGCTGCACAACCAGAAGGATGCGGCGACCTATATCCCGTTGCAGAACCTCTACAATGGCCAGCCGCGTTTCGACTTGTACGACTCCTTCCTTTCCGAAGAAGCGGTGCTGGCATTCGAATACGGCTACTCGACCACCTCGCCCAATGCGCTGGTGATCTGGGAGGCCCAGTTCGGCGACTTCGCCAACGGTGCACAGGTGGTGGTCGATCAGTTCATCACCAGTGGCGAGCACAAGTGGGGCCGTCTGTGCGGCCTGACCATGCTGCTGCCGCACGGCTACGAAGGGCAGGGCCCGGAGCACTCTTCCGCGCGTCTGGAGCGTTACCTGCAGTTGTGCGCCGAGCACAACATCCAGGTGTGCGTGCCGACCACCCCGGCGCAGATCTACCATCTGCTGCGTCGCCAGGTGATTCGTCCGCTGCGCAAGCCGCTGATCGTGCTCACGCCCAAGTCGCTGTTGCGTCACAAGCTGGCCGTGTCGACCCTGGAAGACCTGGCCGAAGGCTCGTTCCAGACGGTCATTCCGGAAATCGATACCCTGGACGCCGCGAAGGTGACGCGTCTGGTGCTGTGCAGCGGCAAGGTCTATTACGACCTGCTGGAGAAGCGCCGTTCCGAGGGTCGCGAAGATGTGGCCATCGTGCGCATCGAGCAGCTGTATCCGTTCCCCGAAGACGACCTGATGGAAGCGATTGCTGCCTACACCAATCTGGAACATGTGGCCTGGTGTCAGGAAGAGCCGATGAACCAGGGTGCCTGGTACAGCAGTCAGCATCACTTGCGCCGCAGCATGAGCAATCACAAGAAGACCCTGGTCCTCGAGTATGCCGGCCGTGACGCATCGGCTGCCCCGGCTTGCGGTTACGCTTCGATGCACGCCGAGCAGCAAGCCAAATTGCTGCAAGATGCCTTCACCGTTTAATGCCAACGCGCACCTGAAACCGAATTTAAGGAAATACTGATAATGGCTATCGAGATCAAAGCCCCTACCTTCCCGGAATCGGTCGCCGACGGCACCGTTGCCACCTGGCACAAGCAGCCGGGCGACGCGGTCAAGCGCGATGACCTGATCGTGGACATCGAGACCGACAAGGTCGTCCTGGAAGTGCTGGCCACCGCCGACGGCGTGCTGGGCGCGATCGTCAAGAACGAAGGCGACACCGTTCTGTCGGACGAAGTCCTGGGCTCCATCGAGGCGGGCGGCGCCGCTGCTGCACCTGCTGCCGCACCTCAGGCCGCTGCTGCGCCTCAGGCTGCCGCACCACAGGCGGCTTCGGCGCCTGCCGCTGGCGACGATGACGCCATTGGCGGCCCGGCTGCACGCAAGCTGGCCGAAGAAAACGGCATCAACCTGAACAGCGTCAAGGGCACCGGCAAAGACGGTCGCGTCACCAAGGAAGACCTGGTCGCCGCCATCGAAGCCAAGAAGTCTGCACCGGCCGCCAAGCCGGCCGTGCCAGCCGCTGCCGCTGCCATCGTGCAGAGCGTCGGCGACCGTACCGAAAAGCGTGTGCCGATGACCCGTCTGCGCGCCAAGGTTGCCGAGCGTCTGGTGGAAGCCCAGTCGAACATGGCCATGCTGACCACGTTCAACGAAGTCGACATGACCGAAGTCATGGCCTTGCGCTCCAAGTACAAGGACCTCTTCGAGAAGTCGCACAATGGCGTGCGCCTGGGCTTCATGTCGTTCTTCGTCAAGGCAGCCACCGAGGCGCTGAAGCGCTTCCCGGCCGTCAACGCCTCGATCGACGGCTCGGACATCGTCTATCACGGCTACGCCGACGTCGGTGTGGCAGTTTCCAGTGATCGCGGTCTGGTGGTTCCCGTCCTGCGCAATGCCGAGGCCATGAGCCTGGCCGAGATCGAAGGCGGCATCGCCACCTTCGGCAAGAAGGCGCGCGACGGCAAGCTGTCGATGGACGAAATGACCGGGGGTACCTTTACCATCACCAACGGTGGTACCTTCGGTTCGATGATGTCGACCCCGATCGTCAACCCGCCGCAGGCGGCTATCCTGGGCATGCACAACATTCTGCAGCGCCCGATGGCGATCAACGGCCAGGTGGTCATCCGCCCGATGATGTACCTGGCGCTGTCGTATGACCATCGCCTGATCGATGGCAAGGAAGCCGTGACGTTCCTGGTGACCATCAAGAACCTGCTGGAAGATCCAGCGCGTCTGTTGCTGGATATCTGATAAGGCAGCCACAGGTCCCGGGATCCACCATCGAGCCCACGCAGCTTGATCCGGAACTCGGCACCTTGGCTTCAAGCATGCCGCTAATAGGAATCGTTTTATGACTCAGAAATTCGACGTGGTAGTGATTGGCGCAGGCCCCGGTGGCTACGTCGCTGCCATCAAGGCCGCACAACTGGGCCTCAAGACTGCCTGTATCGAGAAGTATCAAGACGGCGAGGGCAAGCTGGCCCTCGGCGGTACCTGCCTGAACGTGGGTTGCATTCCCTCCAAGGCACTGCTGGACAGCTCGTGGAAATTCCACGAAGCACAGGATGGCTTTGCCATCCACGGTATCAACCACGCTGGCGTGACCATTGACGTACCGGCGATGATTGGTCGCAAGTCCAACATCGTCAAGAACCTGACCGGCGGCGTCGCCGGCCTGTTCAAGTCCAACGGCGTGACCGTGCTGCAAGGCCACGGCAAACTGCTGGCCGGCAAGAAAGTCGAAGTCACCGGTCCCAACGGTGTTGAAATCGTCGAGGCCGACAACGTCATCCTGGCGTCCGGCTCGCGTCCGATCGACATCCCGCCGGCCCCTGTCGACCAGAAGACCATCGTCGACTCCACCGGCGCGCTGGAATTCCAGCAGGTGCCCAAGCGTCTAGGCGTCATCGGCGCCGGTGTGATCGGCCTCGAGCTGGGTTCGGTATGGTCGCGCCTGGGTTCGGAAGTCACCGTACTCGAAGCACTGGACACGTTCCTCATGGCTGCCGACACCGCGGTGTCCAAGGAAGCCCTGAAGACCTTCACCAAGCAAGGCCTGGACATCAAGCTCGGCGCGCGCGTGACCGGTTCCGAAGTGCAGGGTGAAGAAGTCCTGGTCAAGTACACCGACGCCAACGGCGAGCAGACGATCACCTTCGACAAGCTGATCGTCGCCGTGGGCCGTCGCCCGGTCACCACCGACCTGCTGGCTTCGGACAGCGGCGTGGACATCGACGAGCGTGGCTTCATCTATGTCGATGACTACTGCACCACCAGCGTGCCTGGCGTCTATGCCATCGGCGACGTGGTGCGTGGCCTGATGCTGGCGCACAAGGCGTCCGAGGAAGGCATCATGGTCGTCGAGCGCATCAAGGGCCACAAGGCCGTGATGAACTACGACCTGATCCCGTCGGTCATCTACACCCACCCGGAAATCGCATGGGTCGGCAAGACCGAACAGACGCTGAAGGCCGAAGGCGTTGAAGTCAACGTCGGCAGCTTCCCGTTCGCGGCCAGTGGTCGTGCCATGGCGGCCAACGACACGGGCGGTTTCGTCAAGGTCATCGCCGATGCCAAGACCGACCGCGTACTGGGTGTGCATGTGATTGGCCCGAGCGCGGCAGAATTGGTTCAGCAGGGCGCCATCGCCATGGAATTCGGTACCAGTGCCGAAGACCTGGGCATGATGGTCTTCTCGCATCCGACCCTGTCGGAAGCCCTGCACGAAGCGGCCCTGGCAGTGAATGGCGGCGCCATCCACATCGCCAACCGCAAGAAGCGTTAAACAATAAGAAACCACGGTGGCCTGCCCGTCGCATGCCCTGTTCGCAGGGCCTGCCGCGGAATGTCCGCCGGACTCACCTCGCCGGTCAACCGGCGAGTAGCAGTCACAGGTGGCGCGGCACTTCAATCATGAAGCGCAGCGCCGAAAAGCGCAGTACCTAACGAAGACGGTAATAAGCATGAATCTTCACGAGTATCAGGGTAAGCAGCTGTTCGCTGAATACGGCCTGCCAGTATCCAAAGGTTACGCGGTAGACACCCCCGAAGACGCCGCAGAAGCCTGCGACAAGATCGGCGGCAGCGAGTGGGTCGTCAAGGCCCAGGTCCACGCTGGTGGTCGCGGCAAGGCTGGTGGTGTGAAACTGGTTCGCAGCAAGGAAGACGCCAAGGCTTTCGCCCAGCAGTGGCTGGGCAAGCGTCTGGTGACCTACCAGACTGACGCCAACGGTCAGCCCGTCACCAAGATCCTGGTCGAGTCCTGCACCGATATCGCCAAAGAGCTGTATCTGGGTGCCGTAGTGGACCGCTCCAGCCGTCGCATCGTGTTCATGGCTTCCACCGAAGGTGGCGTGGACATCGAGAAGATCGCTCACGACACTCCCGAGAAGATCCTCAAGTCCACCATCGATCCGCTGGTCGGCGCACAGCCGTTCCAGGGCCGCGAGCTGGCATTCCAGCTGGGTCTGGAAGGCAAGCAGGTCGCTCAGTTCGCCAAGATCTTCGTTGGCCTGGCCAAGCTGTTCCAGGACCACGATCTGGCCCTGCTGGAAGTCAACCCGTTGGTCATCAAGGCCGATGGCGATCTGCATTGCCTCGATGCCAAGATCAACATCGACGCCAACGCCATGTACCGTCAGCCCAAGCTGAAGGGTTTCCACGACCCATCGCAGGATGACCCGCGTGAGGCGCACGCCGCCAAGTTCGAACTGAACTACGTGGCCCTGGAAGGCAACATTGGCTGCATGGTCAACGGTGCTGGCCTGGCCATGGGTACCATGGACATCGTCAACCTGCATGGCGGCAAGCCAGCCAACTTCCTCGACGTAGGCGGTGGTGCCACCAAGGAACGCGTAACCGAAGCGTTCAAGATCATCCTGTCCGACACCAATGTCGCGGCCGTACTGGTCAACATCTTCGGCGGCATCGTTCGTTGCGACATGATTGCCGAAGGCATCATTGGCGCGGTGAAGGAAGTCGGCGTGAAAATCCCGGTAGTTGTGCGCCTGGAAGGCAACAACGCTGAACTGGGCGCTAAAGTACTGGCGGAAAGCGGTCTGAACATCATCGCAGCCACCAGCCTGACCGACGCTGCTCAACAAGTTGTCAAAGCTGCGGAGGGCAAGTAATGAGCGTCCTGATCAATAAAGACACCAAGGTCATCTGCCAGGGCTTCACCGGCTCGCAGGGTACTTTCCACTCCGAACAGGCCATCGCCTACGGCACCAAGATGGTCGGCGGCGTGACCCCAGGCAAGGGTGGTACCACTCACCTGAACCTGCCGGTATTCAACACCGTTCAGGAAGCTGTCGAGAAAACCGGCGCCACTGCTTCGGTCATCTACGTACCCGCTCCGTTCTGCAAGGATTCCATCCTTGAAGCAGCGTTCGGCGGCATCAAGCTGATCGTCTGCATCACCGAAGGCATTCCGACCATCGACATGCTGGAAGCCAAGGTCAAGTGCGACGAGCTGGGTGTCGTCCTGATCGGCCCTAACTGCCCAGGCGTCATCACTCCGGGCGAGTGCAAGATCGGCATCATGCCAGGCCACATCCACTTGCCAGGCAAGGTTGGCATCGTGTCGCGTTCCGGCACCTTGACCTACGAAGCCGTGAAGCAGACCACTGACGCCGGTTTCGGCCAGTCGACCTGCGTCGGCATCGGCGGTGACCCGATTCCAGGGTCGAACTTCATCGACATCCTGAAGTTGTTCCAGGAAGACCCACAGACCGAAGCGATCGTCATGATCGGCGAGATCGGTGGTTCTGCCGAAGAAGAGGCCGCAGCCTACATCAAGGCTCACGTGACCAAGCCGGTTGTTTCGTACATCGCTGGTGTGACTGCTCCTCCGGGCAAGCGCATGGGCCATGCCGGTGCAATCATCTCCGGCGGCAAGGGTACTGCAGACGAGAAGTTCGCTGCACTGCAGGACGCCGGTGTGAAAACCGTGCGTTCGCTGGCCGACATCGGCAAGGCCCTGGCCGAGCTGACGGGCTGGGCAGTCAAGTAAGCTTCGCTTACCTGTTTGCTGGGTTGTTTGCGTAGTCACAAAAGCCACCTTCGGGTGGCTTTTGTGTTTTTGCCGCAGGCCTAGGTTTGCCGTGCCAGCCACTGCTCGCGCGTCAATTCCCAGACCTCTTCCTGCATGCGGCCGCACACGAAGTCCTGGTCTCGCCGAAGAACCACCTGCATGCCCTCGCGCATGGAGATCCGCCGGGACGCCTCGTTCGCCACTGCCTTGGCGACTCTCAAGACGGGTCTGTCCAAGGTCTGGAACCAGAAACGGGTCACCACCTCGCATGCTTCGCCAGCCAGCCCCTGGTTTTGCCAGGGCTTGGCAATCCAGAAACTGCGGTTGTCGTCGCATTCGTCCATCAGGCTGATCACGCCAATAATGGTTTCGGGCGCGTCATGCAGCCGGAGTGTCCAATGCCATTCTTCTGCGTCGGCCATGGCAGGCAACGCATCCTCCCGGATGTAGCGCAGCCCCTCGCCGGCGGGGTAGGGCCACGGCATGTTGGCAGTGATGTAGCGAACCATGTCCCAGTCTGCGATCAACTCCTGGTAGCGCGGCGCGTCGGCCAGGGTGAGCGGCAGCAGCAGCAGTCTGCGGGTACTGAGCGCAGGTATGAATGGATCCGTACAGTCGGTCATCGTATGACACTCATGAAAGCGGAGGACTTTACTGGACTCACCAAGTCCCGCATGTAAGAAGTATCATTAAACGATGTAGGGGCTTTCCTTAATTGATATGACCATTTATATCGATTGAGGCAATCGACCACATTGATCTGGTTGCGGGTAGCCACTCTCATGTAATATGTCGACCCGCCATAATGTCGCAGCCCATGAACGAAAGTTCAGGTTGTGGATTCTGGCCGGCTGCCAGCAGTGACCTTGTGCTGCAAGGCATGCCAAGGTCGATGTCACTGAAGTCGCTGAAGACAATATTCAACAAGAAAGTCAGCACGCTAAGGACATGAATGTGAGGCCGATGCAACGAATTTGGCCTTCTATGCCATTTACACGGTTTGCCGGCGACTCGTTTCGCGGCCCCTTGCGGGCAGCTTGAAACGTCAGCGTTGTCGGATCGAGCCAATGGCGTTCAATCCTAGGAATTTCTGTATGTTGAAGAAAGCGAACACAGCGCTGCTGGGTCTGGCTCTGTCCATCGGGATGGTGTCGGCACAAGCGGCCGAAGCGAAGAAAGTCGACGTCCTGCTGATCGGCGGTGGCGTCATGAGCGCCACGCTGGGCGTGCTGCTCAACGAGCTCGAGCCAAGCTGGTCGATGGAAATGGTCGAGCGCCTGGACGCCGTTGCCGAAGAAAGCTCCAATGGCTGGAACAACGCCGGTACCGGTCACTCTGCCTTGGCCGAGCTGAACTACACCCCGGAAGACAAGGACGGCAAGGTCCAGATCGCCAAGGCAATCGAGATCAACGAAGCCTTCCAGATTTCCCGTCAGTTCTGGGCGCACCAGGTCACTGCCGGTGTTCTGAAGAACCCACGCACGTTCATCAACTCCACCCCGCACATGAGCTTCGTGTGGGGCGACAACAACATCGAGTTCCTCAAGAAGCGCTACGAGGCGCTGAAGGCCAGCCCGCTGTTCGCCGGCATGCAGTTCTCCCAGGATCACGAGCAGATCAAGAAGTGGGTGCCGTTGATGATGGAGGGCCGCGACCCCAATCAGAAACTGGCCGTCACCTGGAGTCCGCTGGGTACCGACATGAACTTCGGCGAGATCACTCGCCAGTACGTCGGCCACCTGAAGGGGCAGAACGGCTTCGATCTGAAGCTGTCCAGCGAAGTGCAAGACATCAAGCGCAACGCCGACGGTTCGTGGCGCGTGACCTACAAGAACCTGAAAGACGGTACCAAGACCGAAACCGACGCCAAGTTCGTGTTCATCGGTGCTGGTGGTGCCGCGTTGCATCTGCTGCAGGATTCGGGCATTCCCGAGGCCAAGGAATACGGCGGTTTCCCGGTAGGTGGCTCGTTCCTGGTGACCGAGAACCCGACCGTGGCCATGCAGCATATGGCCAAGGCCTACGGTATCGCGTCGACTGGCGCGCCGCCCATGTCCGTTCCACACCTGGACACCCGCGTGCTGGACGGCAAGCGCGTGGTCTTGTTTGGCCCATTCGCGACCTTCTCGACCAAGTTCCTGAAGAACGGTTCGTACCTGGACCTGCTGACCAGCACCAACCTGCATAACGTATGGCCGATGACCAAGGTCGGTATCGAACAGTACCCACTGATCGAATACCTGGCAGGTCAGGTCATGCTGTCCGACGACGATCGCTACCAGGCACTGAAGCAGTACTTCCCCAACGCCAAGAAAGAAGACTGGCGTCTGTGGCAGGCCGGCCAGCGCGTGCAGATCATCAAGCGCGACGAAGAGAAGGGCGGCGTGCTGAAACTGGGTACCGAAATCGTGGTGTCCAAGGACAGCAGCATTGCCGGTTTGCTGGGTGCTTCGCCGGGCGCATCGACTGCAGCACCGATCATGATCAACGTGCTGGAAAAAGCGTTCAAGGACAAAGTTGCCACGCCTGAATGGCAAGCCAAGCTGCGTCAGATCGTGCCGAGCTACGGGACTGCACTGAACAACTCGCCAGAGGCTGTGCAGAAAGAGTGGAACTACACCGCCAAGATCCTGCAGCTGTCTGTTGCACCGCCGGTGATCGACCAGGCCGCCGCTGCTGCCAACCCGATCGAAGGTCAAGCTGCACCGAAGGCTGAAAGCAATCCAGCGGCCGACATGGCCCTGTAATCCCCAAGCCCTCGGTTTTGGGGGCGGAAGGATTAGCTGTACCGTTTCCGCTGAGTCTTGCACCGATGCGACACACAGGTGCGCTCAGCGGACACTTCGCACTGCAACAGTGCGATGAGCGCGCATTTTCGCTACTCTACGCGCCGTTTTGCCCGGCTTGCCCACAAGGCTCAGGTCCGCGCACCAGGTCTGGCCTCATCCGGCCGACCGTGTTTCCCTCATCCATGGGGAAAACCTCTCTCAATTCCAATCTATTGACGTGGTTTCCTTCCAATGAAAGTGCTTAAAGGCCAGGATATTCTGGCGCTTGGATTCATGACATTCGCCTTGTTCGTAGGCGCAGGCAACATCATCTTCCCTCCCTTCGTCGGCCTGCAGGCTGGCCCGAACGTCTGGATGGCCGCGCTGGGCTTCCTGGTGACCGCAGTGGGTCTGCCGGTGATAACCGTGGTCGCGCTGGCCAGGGTCGGCGGCTCGATGGACGCGTTGAGCAGCCCGATCGGCAAAGTGGCGGGCGGGTTGCTTGCAGCGGTGTGCTATCTGGCCGTAGGGCCGCTGTTCGCCACGCCGCGCACGGCCACGGTATCGTTCGCCGTGGGTCTGGCGCCGCTGACCGGTGAGACACCCCTGGCACTGTTCCTCTACAGCGCGGTGTACTTCCTGCTGGTGTTTTTCGTTTCGCTTTATCCGGGGCGCCTGCTCGATACCGTCGGACGGTTTCTGGCGCCGCTGAAAATCATCGCCTTGGCGGTGTTGGGCATTGCAGCGTTTGCCTTGCCGGTAGGCCCCAGCGGTGACGCGGTACCCGAGTACGTTGCAGCACCGTTTTCCCTGGGCTTCATCAACGGCTACCTGACCATGGATACGCTGGGCGCTTTGGTGTTCGGCATCGTCATCGTCAATGCCATCCGCTCCAGAGGTGTCGAGTCACCCCAGCTGATCACGCGCTATGCGATCATTGCGGGTCTGATTGCCGGGGTAGGGCTGGCGCTGGTGTATATCAGTCTGTTCCGCCTCGGGTCGGGCAGCCACGCCGTGGCTGCAGGCGCCACCAATGGCGCAGCGGTGTTGCATGCCTACGTGCAGCACACCTTCGGAGCCCTTGGCAGTGGTTTCCTGGCCGTACTGATCTCGCTGGCCTGCCTGGTGACTGCAGTGGGTTTGACCTGCGCCTGTGCCGAGTACTTCAGCCGCGTGCTGCCGCTGTCCTATAAGACGCTGGTGCTGTTGCTCGCACTGTTCTCGCTGCTGGTCTCGAACCTGGGCCTGACCAAGCTGATCGCGTTTTCGATTCCAGTGCTGACAGCCATCTACCCACCCTGCATCGTGCTGGTGGCGTTGAGCTTCTGCGCAGGGCTGTGGCATTCGCAGTCGCGCATTCTCGGGCCGGTGATGTTCGTCTCGTTGCTGTTCGGCCTGATCGATGCGATCAAGGGGGCAGGGTTCTCGCAGTGGCTGCCAACATCCCTGCTCGATCTTCCCCTGAGCGAGCAGGGCCTGGCCTGGCTGGTGCCTTCGGTGGCAACCCTGCTGGTGGCGGTGTTGGTCGATCGCGTGAAGGGCGCACGGGTTCAAGCAGCGGCTTGAGCTGAGCGTCGCCCACAAAAAAGCCAGCTCTAGAGCTGGCTTTTCTTTGCAGCGGTGTTCATGACGCTTCGGCTGCGGCCTCGACGTCATGGGCAATCAAGGACACCAGTGCGTTTTGCTGTCGGTGAGACAACTGGCGGAAACGCTGCAAAAGCTCGCGCTCGTGCAGAGACAGCTCCGGACTGTCCATCTTCATGCTCAACTCTTCGCCCAAGGCACCTTCCTGGATCAGGCTCTGTTCCAGGCGTGCGATGATCTCGGAGTTCATGCTTCGGTGATGGTTACGAGCCACCTCAGCGATCTGCTCACGCATCCCGTCGGGAAGACGTACTACAAATTTGTCAGCCGTGCGGCTGGAGTAAACAGCCTGTTTGAGTGGGCGCATAGTGTTGACCGATAAGTTCAGGGGGAGCGGTTCTCGAAGTAGGCCGCAGGATGTCGGTTAGGACACGCCGATCGGCAAATTGTTCCAGCCTGCCAATGCCGCGCTATGATGCCTTAGTTGCGACATAACCTTGACGCCAAATCTGTGACAAATAATGATCCGAATCGTGGCATTTGGCCAGTCCCCAGCGGCAGGTATTTTACAAGGCCGGTGGAAATTTGCGATCACGCCGTTCGAAAAAAGTCGAAGATTCGTTCGAGAGGTGCTCTGACCCGTCTTGTGCACACCGCGCACAGCACGTGCGAGCTACCCTTGGGCTAGCATAGTGACATTTGGGCCATTTGCTAGTATTGATTTTCGCTAAGCGGCAATTGGTTTGAAATCAATGCAGGTATGGATCGAATTTGATCCTGCGGCCTTTGACCATTGCCAGCAAAAATGCCACAGCGCTGATGCTGCCCAGCACTTGCAGCATTGTCCCCAAAGCGACGGCGTTCTGCTCGAGGGTAAGTGCGCCGATCCAGCACACGGCAGCCACAAACATGAACGCCAAGGCGTATCTCGACATCGACAACTCCTTAAAATATGTAGCGTTCAGACCGTTGCGTCGTCGCGGTCTCGTTGACACCCTGTGCAGCCATGACAGGTCGTTCGGGGCCCGAAGCCGCGACGCGGGCAACGGGCGCAGGGATTAGTCGAGCAGCGTCGATGTGGACAAGTGCAGGGTCGTCGGCTTGAGTGTGGAACTGAAAGCCAATGAAGGTGACCAATGCCATAACATTGAGCATGACGAGGACGCTGTTCATTGGGACGCTCCATGGCTGGTGGTGGCAAATCAGTGTTCAGCCAGGAACATAGCAGGGCGCGTGCCAACTTTTTATTTAGCGAAATTTCTAGGTAATTCAGAGGCATACCAAGGAAGGCAGGCACATTGATATTGCATTCTGCATACCTCGGTCTCTGCAGGCATTGCAAAATGCATGACTGTCGCGTTCATCCTTGATCGGCATTTGCCACGGATAAAACTGTCCACGTTGCATGACAAACCGCGCGTGGCTGGGTAACATGCACGCCGTTCGTCGTGCCGCCTGGCACGACGCCGTGTGTCTCAGTAGCTCAATTGGATAGAGCATCCCCCTCCTAAGGGGAAGGTTGCAGGTTCGAGCCCCGCCTGGGACACCATTCTTGCGCGTCAACTGTTTCAGCTGCGCAAGTGCCTTGAACATGCACTGCGAGGAGGCGAGTGTTCCCGTCTCAGCGACAGGGAGCCCAGACTTCACGTACTGAGCAGTCCGTTACACGATGTTCTGATGACGCCCGCCCGTCCGATGCAATGGCGTGAGCCCGCATCAGCTTATCCAATGATCCTTCTGCAGTGAGTGTTCTGGGTTTCAGCCGTGGGCATCCGCCAGGCCTTTCTCGATGAAACGCACCGAACTCTCCATGGCCTGCTGACCCTCTGGCAAGATCGCGGCGTAAAAGTGCCAGGCGTGAAACATCGCAGGCCATACTTCCAGGTTGACGCGAACACGGTTATCGGCAAGGTGAGTTGCAAGACGCATGGCGTCAGTCAACATCAACTCGTTTTCGCCTATCTGCACCAGAATCGGCGGAAGGCCTGTGACGTCCGCGAAGACCGGAGAGGCCAGAGGATGATTGGCCAGCGTGTCGCCCAGAAACGCTCTGGCGAGAATATCCAGCACGGGCTTGGAGTTCAGCGGATCCAGTCCTTCACGATTACTCATGGTCGCGCCGGTGTGTTCAAGGTTTGCCCACGGCGAAATCGAGGAGCCAACGGCAGGCAATGGCAAGCCTTTGGATTTTGCCGCCACCATTACGCTGACAACCATCGCGCCGCCCGCTGACTCGCCGGAAAAGGCAATCTTGCTGGCCGGAATGTTCTGCTCGAGCAACCACTCGTAGGCGCGCAATGTGTCGTCGATGGGCGCTGGAAATGTATGCTCAGGGGCAAGGCGGTAGTCCGGCATGTATACACGAGCGCCCAGCATTTTCGCGTAATTGCCGCCGATCCCGTGGTAACCGTCTGGACGGCCAACGATGTAAGCCCCGCCGTGAATGTACATCACTACCGCGTCGGTTTTGATCTCCTGCGGAGTCACCAGGATGCCAGGCACTCCACCCATGTCGACTGCCTCGAACCTGACGCCATCGGGCGCTGGATTATGTCCGAGCATTTTTGCGTAGGCGTCGCGGATGTCGCTTAGCTTTGTGGTCGTATCGATTCCCTTGAGAGCGGGTACCAGATCGCTAAGGCTGTTGGCCCAGGTTTGGACGGCTGCTTGGACTTCTATATTCATAATGACCTCAATTGATCTTTGGGTGTGGATAAGCTAATCGAGATACTATGCTTGGTATTTGGGAATAGGGTTCCCCATTAAAGGCGCCAGCCCGCCCTGGCGGTGAGGACAGAGAGGCCATATGGAACTCCACAACCTAAACGATATCGCCGCTTTTGTAGGCTCGGTCAACGCTGGAAGCTTCACTGCGGCGGCCAAGCAACTTGGCCTCACTCGTTCAGCGGTAGGCAAATCGATAGTCAGGCTCGAGGCGCGTCTACAGGTACGTCTACTCAATCGCACCACGCGCAGTTTGAGCATGACGGATGACGGCCAGGTTCTTTATGAGCGTTGTGTGGGTGTTTTGCAGGACCTGGACGAGGTAGAGGATGCCCTTGCGTTTCGCCGTTCGACACCCAGTGGACGGCTGCGGATGAGCTTGCCTGTCGCGCTAGGCAGGCTTCATATCCTTGAGCACGTCGAGCGCTGTCTCGAAGAATGGCCTGCGCTGAGCGTCGACATCAGCTTTTCCGACAGGCTGGTCGATCTGATCGATGAGGGGTTTGATTTGGCCATGCGCATCGGTCCGCCCAAGGAAGACTCTGGTTTACTGACGCGCACGGTGGCCTACCAACAAATGATCACCTGCGCCTCACCCCAGTATCTGGCTGACCATGCAGAGCCTGAAACGCCTGAGGATTTATCCGAGCACCAGTGCCTGCATTTCGTGAGTGGTGGAAGATTGCTTCCCTGGAATTTTCGAGTGAATGGGCGCTGTGTATCGTTCACTTGTAGTGGAAGGCTGCAAATGGACAGCGCTGAGTCGTTGCACCGGTCTGTTGTCGCGGGGCTGGGCATCGCTACGCTGCCGTCTTACGTGATAAATGAGGATTTGAGAAACGGCAAGCTCGTTCAATTGCTCGCCGTATATGCAGAGGCCGCAGAGCCCATTCGGGTTATTTACCCCAGCAAGCGACACCTCTCTCCAAGGATTCGACTCTTCATCGATAAGCTTGTAGAGGCTTGGTCACCCTGCCCACCTTGGGAACAACGCGCTGGCGCTGCCCGACCTTGAGTACACAGGCCTTCCGTGGTTCGGCCTGCTTTTCAGGGGTTGGAGGCTCTGCGAGAGGTACCCGGCGGTGCCTAGGTTTGCCGCTGCCCTTCAGCGATATCGGACTCGGGCAGGGTCGGGATCGATGCAGGGGCCTATCCCCCTCGGTAAGGAGCTGCGGCAGGGGTTCATGGGTAGCTTTACTTGAGCCCCCGGCGACTCTGTCGCCTCAGGTCGCGCCGCCCAATGTTTGCTTAAGATCAGGGTAGTTGGCGAAAGGAATCGAAAGAATGACCACGTCCACTTCCAAGACCGCTTGTTCCTTGGTCACTGCGTGTACGCCTATCTCATGGGTGAGCGCCTGGATGCTGTCGGAGCGTTTGGAATTGGCCAGTTTGACGGTATGACCCACCGCTGCAAGTTTGCGCGCCAAGGTCGCGCCAATATTGCCGGCGCCGATTATTCCGATGTTCAATTTGTGTCTCTCCTGATTGTGTTGAGGGGGGGTTAAAATCCTCAGTCATTTGCTCCATGGCCAAGGGCGTCGAGCATGTGATGAAGCGCGTCCATGCCGCACTCATCGAGGTGGCAGGCTGACTTGATCTGGCGAGTGACGGCTCGGACGGCCGCTTCCAGGTTTCGTCTGTCGAGTCAGATCGACGACCACACGTCGCTCGTAAACGGCAGGTGATTGCTGTCAACCGGTGCTTTGAAACCCGCGCCAACGCCGGCTCGGCAATGGGTCATTTCTGCGCCAGCAGCGTTTTCCTGGCAGCCTTTTCGTCTTTCATGGCGGCTAGCTCACGCTGGCAGACCTCGACATCGAACGAGTTGTCCCACTTGGCGATCGCGATGGTGCCGATGCCATTGCCGATCAGGTTGGTGACAGCCCGGGCCTCGTTGAGGAACCGGTCGATGCCCAGCAGCAG
The DNA here is from genome assembly GCF_947090715.1 of Pseudomonas sp. MM227. Taxonomy (NCBI): domain Bacteria; kingdom Pseudomonadati; phylum Pseudomonadota; class Gammaproteobacteria; order Pseudomonadales; family Pseudomonadaceae; genus Pseudomonas; species Pseudomonas sp. MM227. The sequence continues at coordinate 2,819,287 of NZ_OX352319.1, read as the reverse complement.
GACAAGGCCAACCAGAGGAATGGAATGGATAGTGGTGAGCGTTGCGGCCAGCGTCACGAACCCGGCGCCTGCCACGCCTGCGGAGCCTTTGGACGTCAGCAGGAATACCGCCAGCAGAATCATCTGGTCCGCGAACGTCAGTGGCGTATTGGTTGCCTGGGCAATGAAAATCGCGGCCATGGTCAGGTAGATGCAGGTACCGTCCGCATTGAAGGTGTATCCGGTCGGCAGAACCATCCCCACGACCGATTTCTTGCAGCCCAGTTTTTCCAGCTTGACCATCATGCGGGGCAACACGGCCTCGGTCGAACAGGTGCCCAGGGTGATGAGGATTTCATCCTTGAAGTAGCGCAGGAACTGCATCAACGGCATGCCTGACCACCTGGCAACCGTGCCCAGTATCACCACGATGAATATCAACGTGGTGATGTAGAGCGCCACCAGCAATTGCCCGAGTGAGAGCAACGTGCCAATCCCGTACTTGCCGATGGTGAACGCCATGCCGGCACCGGCGCCGAGCGGGGCCAGGCGCATGACCATGGCGACGATCTTGAACAGGCCTTGCAGGAACAGATCGATGGTATTGATCAGAGGCTTGCTGGTTTCGCCCAACTGAACCAGGGCAATGCCCATCAACACCGAGAGCAGTATCACCTGAAGCATCACGCCGTTGGAAAAGGCGCCGATGAACGTGTGCGGGATGATGTTGAGAAAGAACTCGACGGTGCCGCCTTGCTCGCTGGCGGCCTGGCTGTATTTATTGATGGCGCTGGCATCCAGGGCGCTGACATTGATGTTCATGCCGACGCCGGGCTTGACGATGTTGACCACGATCAACCCGACGACCAGCGCAATCGTCGACAGAATCTCGAAGTAGATCAGGGCTTTCACACCAATGCGCCCGACTTCCTTGATGCTGCCCATCTTGGCGATACCGACCACCACCGTGCCGAAGATGATCGGTGCCAGCAGCATTTTGATCAGTTTGATGAAGCCATCGGCAAACGGCTGCAGCTTGGCGCCGATGTTGGGTGCGAAGTAACCGATGGCGGCACCGATGACGATACCTATCAACACTTGCACGTACAGCTGGCCATACCAGCGGGTTCTGGAGATTTCCACGAGAGCACCTCATTTTATTGTTGTGATGGGCGTGTGGCGTGACGTCAGTGCCTGACGCCAGCGTTTGCGGCCTGTTTGGCACAGGCCGCAGAGGGAAGCGATCAGCCTTCGCCGAGCTCGCGCATGACGGCGTAGAGGGCCGACTTGGCTTCGAAACCGACACCGGGAATGTCCGGCAGGCCGACATAGCCGTTTTCGACCTGGATACCGTCAGCGAAGCCACCGAACGGCTGGAACACATCCGGGTAGGATTCGTTGCCACCCAGGTGTAGGCCCGCGGCGATGTTCAACGACATTTGATGACCGCCGTGGGGGACCACGCGGCGCGACGACCAGCCCATGTCTTCCATTACTTTTAGAGTGCGCATGTACTCGACCAAGCCGTAGGACAGTGCGCAGTCGAACTGCAGAAAGTCACGGTCGGGGCGCATGCCACCGTGGCGCAGCAGGTTGCGAGCGTCCTGGTGGGAGAACAGGTTTTCGCCGGTGGCCATGGGCAATTCGTAGTGATTGGCGAGCTCGGCCTGCAGGGCGTAGTCCAGCGGATCGCCGACTTCCTCGTACCAGAAGAGGTTGTACTTCTTGATGGCTTCCGCGTAGGCGATACCGGTCTGCAGGTCGAAGCGACCATTGGCATCGACCGCCAGGCGCCGGCCATCACCGACCACTTCGAGCACTGCTTCGATACGCCGGATGTCTTCATCCAGCGGCACCGCACCGATCTTCATCTTGACCACGTCGTAGCCACGGTCCAGATAGCTCTGCATTTCGGCCTTGAGCTTGGTCTGGTCCTTGCCGGGGTAGTAGTAGCCACCGGCGGCATAGACCCAGACCTTGTCGTCCGCCACGCCGTTGCGATAGCGGTCGGCCAGCAGGCGATACAGCGGCTTGCCTTCGATCTTGGCGACCGCATCCCACACCGCCATGTCGATGGTTCCTACCGCCACCGAGCGCTCGCCGTGGCCTCCAGGCTTTTCGTTGGTCATCAGGGCTTTCCAGATGGCGAACGGGTCGAGGTTGTCGTTTTCATGATCGACAAGTGTATCGGGGTCGGCTTCGGTGATACGGGCAAGGAAGCGGTCGCGCATCAGCGCACCCTGGCCGTAGCGACCGTTGGAGTTGAAGCCGTAGCCGATGACCGGTTTGCCATCGCGGATCACGTCGGTGATCACCGCCACGACCGAGCAGGTCATTTTGGAAAAGTCGATGTAGGCGTTGGCAATGGGGGAGGCGATGGAAACGGTCTTCTCACGAATGTCGACGATGCGCATGGAGGGTTCCTCTTATGGGTTGTGGCCCCACGTTAGGCTTTGCGAAGTCACCCGCCCAATGCTATTAATGCCCAACCCTATGCACAGAAGGCATGGCCCTTGGAACTCGTCTGGCTCGAAGACCTTTCGGCGCTTGCCGAATACGGCAGCTTCGTGCGCGCCGCCGAAGCTCGCCACATTACCCAGCCGGCCTTCAGCCGCAGGGTCCGCTCGCTTGAAAACTGGATGGGCGTGGAATTGTTCATCCGCACGCCCCATGGCGCGACCCTGACAGAGGCGGGGAGGCAGATTCTGCCCGGTGCACAGGAGGCGGCGCGCCACCTGTATCGGCTGCGCAACGAGGCGCAGGAAGTGGCGGGCGTGTCGGCACGCTCACTGAAGTTCGCCGCCACTCACTCGTTGTCGTTCACGTTTTTCCCCAGGTGGCTGCGCAGCTCGGAAGCCGGTGCGCCTATCGAAGCGGTACAGCTTCACTCCGACAGCATGGCTGTCTGCGAGCAGATGCTGATACACGGCCAGGTCCAGTTTCTGCTCTGCCATCGTCATCCCGATGTTCCGCCGCTGCTGGCGCCCGATCAGTTCATCAGCAAGAAGGTCGCAGAGGACGTTCTGGTACCGCTCGCCAGTGCCTCCTCACACTTCGATACCTCGCCCGCTGCACTGCCTTACCTGGCCTATACCCATGAGTCGGGGCTGGGGCGGATCGTCGCCCACAGGTTGCGCGGCAAAGAGGACTATCTGCACTTGCAGCCGCTGTTCAGCAGCCACCTGGCGGCGGTGCTCATGTCCATGGCCCTTGAAAGCAAAGGCGTGGCCTGGTTGCCCAAGAGCCTGACCGAGCAGGAGCTTCACGAGGGACGCTTGGTGAGGGCGCTCGATGAGAGTTGGGACATACCCCTGGAGGTGCACCTGACCCGGCCGAAAGCAAACCTGGGTCAGTCCGCCGAAGCGTTCTGGGCGAGAGCGGGTATGGATCTGCCATCTGTCACCTGACGCATCGGGGGTGCGATACGCCGAGTCGGCGTTTCGCCTACCTGGCAGCCGGTGTGCAGGGCCGCGCTGCCCCCGACGTGCCGCCTGCAGCTGCCCGGGTTGCCGCGCGTCCCGCCAGAAAGGCAAGTACCGCTGCCAAGCCGAGCAACCCTGCGCTCGTTTCAAAGGTCGCCCGGTAGCCGCTTGCGTCGAATACCAGCCCGCCGACGATGGCCCCGGACGCGATGGCCAATTGGATGATCGCAACCATCAAGCCACCGCCTGCCTCCGCATCGTTCGGAAGGGTTCTTGCCAGCCACGTCCACCATCCCACCGGTGCGGCAGTCGCAACCGCTCCCCAAAGCCCCAGCAGTACCGTAGTGATGACCGTCGAGCTGCCGAATGACAACAGTGCCATGGCGATGGCGGCCATCAGGATCGGGATAACGGTCAGCGTTCGATGCAGGCCATTTTTCAGGAAGGCTTCGATCAGGAACGTGCCGGCAAGCCCGGCCAGGCCTAGCACCAGCAGCATCAACGAAAGCATGGAAACACTGACCTGTGTGACCGTTTCCAGAAACGGACGCAGATAGGTGAAGAGCATGAACTGACCCATGAAGAATACGCTTACCGCGACCATGCCCAGGGCGACCGGGGTGCGTTTCATCAGCGTGAGAACGTTGCCGGTGCCCGACTCGCTGCGCGCTTTCAGGGTTGGAAGGCTCATCAACAACCATGCACAGGCAATCACGGCCACGGGAAGAAGGGCCAGAAAGGCACCGCGCCAGCCGATCAGCGCGCCGAGAAAACTGCCCAGGGGCGCTGCAACGACCGTTGCCAGAGCATTGCCGCCGTTGACGATAGCCATCGCCCGGGTGACCTGGCCTTCAGGCACCAGGCGCATGGCGGTCGCTGCCGACAATGACCAGAACCCGCCGATGGCGACGCCGATCAGGGCGCGTGCGCCCATGAATACCCAATAGTTGGGTGCAAAGGCAACGACGGCTGCGGAAACGATCATCAGCAGGGTAAGTGCAACGAGCAGCGGTTTGCGCTCGACCCGAGCGGCCACCGATGCGATCAGCAGGCTGGTGAAAAGCGCGAACAGCCCTGATACGGAGATGCCCTGGCCGGCCTGGCCCTCGGTGATGTGCAGGTCCGCCGCGATGGGTGTGAGCAGACTGATGGGCATGAATTCCGAGGCCACCAGCACGAAGGCGGTCAGCGACATGGCGAACACGGCGCCCCATGATTCACCGGTGTGGGTGGCGGAGGTCGAAGATCGGTTCATTCGAGAGGTCTTCTCCAGAGATTTATCGATGGCCATTGTCTCGGTCCGGTGAGCCTCTCTGTAGCGCATTGCACTGGATTACTTGCCTGATCCTATGAGTCTGCACTGGATGGCGGGACGAACGGGCAGAGGCGAGTTAGAGTTCGTGACACGGGAGCAAGGTGAATATGACGAACGAATTCGACACGACTGGTCCAGGCTCATCGACGCAGGAAACGCTGACGCGGATGATCGCCTCGCACACCAAGGCGCCCGGTGATTACCGAACGGACATCGCAGGTCTTGGTTTTTTTCGACGCGACTGCCCGGCACCGCCCATGACCTGCATGGTGGAGCCCAGCATCATTCTGGTTGCTCAGGGCGAAAAGCAGCTGTGGGTGGGGGGCGAAGGTTATCGTTACAGCACCTCGAAGTTTCTGATCACGTCGCTGGATTTGCCTGCCAACTCCGAAGTGTTGGTTGCCAGCCACGAGCAGCCATGCCTGGGGCTGACGTTCAAGCTGGATATGCGCATGCTGGCCGAACTGATAGCGCAGGGTGATCTGCCGCCCATTCGCGATCGTGCCGCGATCCAGGGCGTAGGTATCGGTTCGGTAACGCTGCCGTTGCTGGCCTCGTTCGAACGGCTGCTGGCGCTGTTCGATGAGCCACACTCCATTCCTGTGCTGGCGCCACTGATCCAGCGCGAAATCCACTATCGCCTGCTGCAAGGCGACCAGGCGGGTCGGCTGAGGCAGATCACCTCGGTGGACGGGCAGGGTTATCGCATAGGCAGAGCGATCGATTGGCTGAAGTTGAATTACACGTCAGCGCTGCGCGTCGACGAACTGGCAGCCAGGGTGCAGATGAGTACCCCGACCTTTCATCATCATTTCCGCCAACTTACCAGGATGAGTCCGCTGCAGTATCAAAAGTGGCTGCGGCTCAACGAGGCAAAGCGGTTGATGCTCAATGAACATCAGGACGTGTCCAGCGCAGCGTTCAAGGTTGGGTATGAAAGTCCGTCGCAGTTCAGTCGCGAGTACAGTCGTCTGTTCGGCGCGCCACCCAAGCGCGACATCGCGGCCTTGCGCGGAAACGGCTAGCCTGGCTGCGCTCGCGCATACCTCGTCGCTTCCACTGGAATAGGCAAGAACGCCACTCGATTGGGCAAGTGGCGCTCCGTGGTCGACCGCATACTGAGTCGCCGGATCGGCGAACGGAGTGACGTTTCCCGCAGCGCATGAGCGCCCCCACAGGTTTGAACCCGCTCTGCAAGACCCCGGCAAAAGCTGCCCTCGTTGCCATGTCGGGCATCGTGCGGGTCGTCAATGGCGTGATCCGCGACACGCTTTGAAACCATAGTGTCTTGTCACCTGACGTACGACCTCAACCAATGGCGTCATCCAGGTGTCTGCACTAGACGCAGCAAGACCGTGATTCGAGACATAAAAAAATAGATGAGGACCGCAACATGACCGATCCGACCGAAAAGATTTCCTCCGAACCAGAGGGTTCCGGTGAGCTGTTCAAGGAACTGACCACACCCTCGCGGCGCAATTTCCTGCGCACCATGGGCATCTCCGGCATGGCCGCTGCCACCGCCCCGGTGTGGGCCCAGGCCGCCCAGCTGGCGCCTGTCGACGACAGCGACAAGCCCTTGGCCAAGGGCGAGCAGCGGATCACGCTCAAGGTCAACGGCCAGCCGCACACGCTCAATGTGCCCGGTAATGCCGTGCTGCTGGACGTGTTGCGCGACCGCTTGATGCTCACCGGCACCAAGAAGGGTTGCGACCACGGTCAGTGCGGGGCCTGCACGCTGCACATCAATGGTCAGCCGGTGAACAGCTGTCTGTCCCTGGCGGCCATGCACCAGGGCGATGACATCACCACCATCGAAGGCCTGGAGCGCAATGGTCAGTTGCACCCGATTCAGGAAGCGTTCTGGGCCCACGACGCGTTCCAGTGCGGCTATTGCACCTCGGGCCAGATGATGACCGCTGCGGCCATCATCAAGGACCCGGACATCGGCGCCGACGACGCCAGCGTGCGCGAGGCCATGAGTGGCAACATCTGCCGATGTGGCGCGTACAAGAACATCCTTGCCGCCGTGCAGGATGCCCGTGGCAAAGTACAGGGAGCCAGCTGATGAGAGCCTTGGAATACACCCGCGCAACCAGCCCCGAACAGGCCGTTGCGACCCATGCCCGCAATGAAGCCACGGCGTTTCTTGCCGGCGGTACGACCCTGCTGGATTTGGTCAAGATCGACATCATGCAGCCTGATCGGGTCATCGACGTGCATACCTTGGCGCTGGATCAGGTCGAAACCTTGAGCGATGGCCGGACCCGTATCGGCGCCATGGTCAGCAACACTCGTCTGGCCAATCATCCGCGCATCAAAAGTGATTACGCGGTGCTGTCCCAGGCGCTGCTGTCCGGGGCGACCACGCAACTGCGCAACAAGGCGACCACTGGCGGCAATGTCATGCAGCGGGTGCGCTGCAATTATTTCCGCGACGGCGTTTCCGCCTGCAACAAGCGGGTGCCCGGCTCGGGCTGTGCTGCCATCGGCGGGCACAACCGCAGCGTGCACGCGGTACTGGGCACCAGCGACCAGTGCATTGCCACCCATCCTTCGGACATGTGCGTGGCCATGGCGGCGATTGGTGCGACCGTGCAGGTGCAAGGCCCCAACGGCAAACGCGAGATCGACTTCCAGGACTTCCACTTGCTGCCGGGCGCCACGCCGTGGAAAGAGCATGCGCTGCAGCCTGACGAATTGATTACCCATGTAACGCTGAATGCGCCATTGGCCAACGGCAAGTCTGCGTACCTGAAGTTGCGTGATCGCGCGTCCTACCAGTTTGCGCTGGCTTCCAGCGCGGTGATTCTGGTCATGGACGGGCAGGTCATTCGCGAGGCACGCATTGCCCTGGGCGGCGTCGGCACCAAGCCATGGCGTGCGCTGGAAGCCGAGCGCGCACTGCGCGGTGCGGCCGCTACCCCGGAAAACTTCGCCAAGGCCGCAGCCATCGCGCTGCAAGGGTCCAAGCCGTATGCACACAACGCCTACAAGATTCCCCTTGGGCAGCAGGCCATCGTGCGCAACCTCTCCACCCTGAGCACAGGAGCCATGGCATGAGCGAGTCAATCATGGGGGCATCCCCACGCCGCATCGACGGTCGCCTGAAGGTCACCGGCAGCGCGCAGTATGCGGCCGACCATCAGCCCAAGGGCATGGTCTTCGCCTACGGCGTCTACAGCACGGTGGCCAGTGGCTCGATCACATCTTTGGACATCGACGCGGCGCGCCGCTCGCCCGGCGTGCTGGAAATTCTGCACCACGGCAACTTTCCCCAGGCGTTCCACACCTCGCCCGTGCCTTTCTCCCTGGCAGGGGTGCTGACAGGCTCGCGTACCGATGAGAAAAGGCTGCCGTTCGAGGACAACGTCGTGCGTTATGCCGGGCAGTTCGTGGCGCTGGTGGTTGCCGACACGTTCGAGCATGCGCGCGAAGCGGCCTACAAGGTCAAGGTCAGCTACAGCGAAAGCGCGGCTGCCGCCAATCTGGAGCAGGGGCTGAAGCGGCGCGCAGCCGCCGACGGCGGGCAGGGCCACAAGCGTGGCGATCCAGCCAGCGCCTTCGATGGCGGTGCGCAGACGGTAGACGCCACTTATACGACGCCTGTGGAAACCCACAACCCCATGGAAATGCACGCCACCGTTGCGCTGTGGGACAACGGTCGACTGGTGGTGTATGAATCCACCCAGTCGGTCGTGGTTCACCGCAACACCCTGGCGCAGATCTTCGGCCTGCCCACCGAGCGCGTGGAAGTGCGTGCGCCGTTCATTGGTTCGGGCTTCGGCGGCAAGCTGTGGATCTGGCCGCACTCGGTAGCTGCCTGTGCGGCTGCCAAGATCGTCGGCCGACCGGTGCAACTGGTGCTGCCGCGAGCGCAGATGTTCACCACGGTAGGGCATCGCCCGGAGACCCGCCAGCGCATGCGCCTGGCGGCCGATGGCAAGGGCAAGCTGGTTTCCCTGCGTCATGAATCGCTCAACACCACCGGGATCGGCGACCAGTATGTCGAGAACTGCGGGGGCATGAGTGCCAGCCTGTACTCGTGTGCAAACGTCGAAGTGACCCATGGCACGGTGCAGGTCAACCGCGGCGCACCGACCTCGATGCGTGCCCCAGGCGCAGCCCCTGGCCTGTTTGCGCTGGAGTCGGCCATCGACGAACTGGCCGAACGCTGCAAGATGGACCCGCTCGCCTTTCGCCAGTTGAACTGGGCCGAGCAGAACGAGCAGGAAAAACTGCCGTGGTCCGGCAACCATCTGCGCGAAGCACTGGCCCAGGGCGCCGAGCGTTTCGGCTGGGCCAAGCGCACGCCGGGTATCGGCAGCATGCGTGATGGCCACGAGATCGTCGGCTACGGCATGGCGCAGTGCAACTGGGATGCCTTCCGCACGCCGTGCGAAGCGCGGGTCTCGTTGACCTCCGACGGTCGCGCCGTGGTGTACTGCGGTGCTCAGGACATTGGGACCGGCACCTACACGGTGCTTGCCCAGTGCGTGAGTGACATCACTGGTCTGCCGCTGGAGCGGATCACGGTAGAGCTGGGCAACTCGTCTTACCCGCCCGCGCCTGTTTCCGGCGGCTCGTGGATGACTGCAAGTGCCTTGCCAGCCGTGGCCGAAGCGACCCGCGCCGCGCTCACCCAGCTCAAGAGCTTCGCAGCCTCGGAAGAGGGCGGGCTGGCCAATGCCAAGCCAGAAGCGATCACGGTCAGCAACGGGCGCCTGCAGGACGGTTCGACCAGCCTGGAGTTCGCCGAAGTACTCAAGAAGCTGAAGATCGCCAGCGCCGAAGGCGAGGCCCATACCGGTATGGCCGATACCAAGAAGCATGCATTCAGCTCGTTCGGCGCGCATTTCGTCGAGGTGCGCTGGGATCCGGGTATCTCCCGCCTGCGCGTGTCACGCGTGGTCAGCGCCATTGATGTGGGCAAGATCATCAATGCCAAGACCGCACGCAATCAGGTCGAAGGTGCCATCGTCATGGCCATCGGCATGGCGCTGTTCGAGTCGACCGACTACGACGAGCGCAATGGCATGCCGGTGAACAACAACTACGCGGAGTATGTGGTGCCGGTGCACGCCGATCAGCCGGACATCGATGTGATCCTGCTGGATTACCCCGACTACAACCTCAACGAGTACGGTGCGCGTGGTGTGGGTGAAATCGGTGTGACCGGTTTGGCGGCTGCTGTGGCCAACGCGGTCTACCATGCCACCGGCAAGCGTGTGCGTGACCTGCCGATCAGCCTGGAAAAACTGATGGATCAGGTGCCGACCGTCAGCGTTTGATCGCTCGTTGCCGCGCCGGGGTTCTCTCGGCGCGGTATTGCCGGCTTCGTTGGCTATGCTTCGACGATGCTCGCCCTGATATTTTCCCTGAGCTTCGCTTCGATCCCGGCCTGGGCCTCAAGTCTATCGGCGAGCGCCGCAATCAGGTGGCGGCCAATGACGATGACGCCGTCCCTGTCTCCCACGATGGCATCACCCGGATTGCACACCACGTTGCCACACGCCACCGGCGTGCCGACCTGGCCTGGACCGTGCTTGGAAGGTCCGGCAGGATTCACGCCCCGTGCGTAGACAGGCAGCCCCATCACGCTCAGTTCTTCCACGTCTCGAACCGCGCCATCGATGACCACGGCGGCGACTTTACGCGCCAGGCATATTTCTCCGAGCAAGTCACCGAACACCGCGCGATTGATTTCGCCGTTGCCGTTGATCACCAGTACATCGCCTGGCTTGGCATCGTCCAACGCGCGGTGGATGGCCAGGTTGTCGCCTTCCCAGGTCTGAATCGGCAGAACCGTGCCATGAAACGATGCCTTGCCAGCGACGTGGTGGATGGCAGATGCCATCATCCCCATGCGTTGCAGCACGTCGCCGATCAGCGCGACGGGGTATTGTGATATTTCCTCGAGCTGCGCAAGACAAGCCCTGGGCCAGTCTTCGCTCACGGTGATGTTTGCAGCGGATGCATTGATGAACATGTTGACCTCGGCAGGTTTGCGTTTAGTGGGCGTCGTCAGTCGAACGCTCGGGAGACGGGCTCGTTGACCGGATGCAAGGGCGGCTCGCCACGCAACACGGCGCGAATGGCGTCCACAGCGCTCATGCCGACACGCAGCAACGACTCGTTGGTTTGCCCTGCGACATGAGGTGTCACGAGCAGATTGGGCAGGTCGGAAACGGGGAACGTGTTGCAGCTGAACGGGTTGATCATGTCGGCGTTTTCCGCAGCCAGAACGTCGATCCCTGCGCCGCCCAGCTGGCCGCTGCGCAAGGCGTCGGCGACAGCCGCCTCATCGATGACCCCGCCGCGACTGGTATTGATGAGGATCGCGCCAGCCTTCATTTTTGCTATCTCGGGTCGACCGATCAGATTCCGGGTACTCGACTGTAGAGGCACGTGAAGGCTCACTACATCGGCCTTGGCCAGCAGGGTGTCGAGATCGACCAGCCGGGCGTCGAAGCTTGCGTCATAGGCAGGATCGGTCGCCAATACATTCATGCCGAACGCTTCGGCAACCGGCGCGACATGCTGGCCGATATCACCGAAGCCGATCAGGCCCAGGGTACGCCCCTCAAGCTCTATTCCGGTCAGGGACAGACGGTCCGCTGCCCAGACGCTGTCACGAGTCTGATCGGTGGCCAGTTGCAGCTTGCGGCTGACCCCCAGCAGCAGGGCAAACACATGCTCCACGACACTTCTGCGATTGGCCCCTGGCGTGTTGGTGACCCACACACCCCGTTCGGCAGCCGCCTTGTGATCGACATTGTCGTAACCCGCTCCGTGTCTGGCCACGATCCGCAGCTTCGGTGATGCCGCAATCATTTGCGCGGATATATGGCCACCACGCAGGAACACGGCATCGACCTGTTGCTGAATGTCGGTGTACGCGACTGCGTTCGGGCCGTAGCCGAGTCGCACCTCACCTGTAGAAGAAAGTGCCTGCAATACATCTGGATGAATCGGGCTCGTTACATAGATCAAAGGCATCATCGTCACCTCAGGAGAATTGGTGGGTGTTGGCATCATCGGTAGCCGCGGGCGGATTTCTGCGAACGGTCGAGATAACGATCAGCCCCAGAAGGCCTGATGCGCACAGGATGAATGCAGGCGTGGACTGATTGCCGGTGGCGCCGATCAGCCAGGTAGCCAGAAACGGGCCTGAGCCTCCGCCGATGACCGCACCTACGCTGTGCCCGAACGCCACCCCGGTGTGGCGGATGTGCATCGGGAAGAATTCGGGCATGACCGAGTAGGTACCGGCCTGGCAAAGCGCGTAGGGAATCATGCCCAGCGCCAAACCGGCCATGGCCAGATTCACCGAGCCTTGCTGCATCAACATGAAGGAGGGTATCGAGAGCACGGCATAGGCCACGTACGCGTAGCGCAGGATGGACTTGCCGCCGCGATAGGAGCCCAGTTGTCCAGCCAGAGGTATCAGGAACGCGGCAAGAATCACCGCGACCAGCACGATGGTGGATGCCTGACCTTTCGAATAGCCCAGGATCGAACTGAAATAGGCTGCGATGAATACGGTGCCGATGTAGGTGCCGATGTTCTGCACCATCGCGATCATGATCACTTTGAGCAAAGGCTTGCGGTAGTCACGCAGCAACTCCGCGAAGGGCTGGCCTTGCTTGACTTCGGTATGGTTTTTCTTCGATGCGAACTCGGGGCTGTCCTCGATGCTCAGCCGCATGTAAAGGCCAATGATTCCAAGCGGAAGCGCCAGGAGGAAAGGAATGCGCCAGCCCCAGGCAAGCATTTCGGGATCCGTGAGGGTCGCCGCTGCGAGGCCTGCTATGGCTGCGGCCAGGCCTTTGCCGAATTGCGCGATGGAGGGCAGAAAGGAAATGTACAAGGCGCGGCGCTTGGGCGGCGCCCACTCGCGGATGTAGCTTGCGGCGCCGCCGATTTCGCCGCCTGCCGAGAACCCTTGGAGCATGCGCAGCACGACCAGCAGTATCGGCGCCCACACGCCGATCTGCGCGTAGCCAGGCAGCAGGCCGATCAGCGTGGCGGCAATGCCCATGAGCGTGATACTGGCGATCAGGCTGAAGCGTCTTCCTACTTTGTCGCCCAGCCAGCCAAAGGCGATGGCACCCAAGGGCCTGACCAGGAATGCAGAGCCGAACACCAGGAAAGTGTTCAGCAAGCCTGTAGTCGCGTTGTCCGACGGGAAGAAAACCAGCGCCAGGGTCGCGGCGACATAACCGTAGACGCTGAAATCGTAGTACTCGACGAAGGTGCCGAATACCGCCGCTCTAGTGGCTTTCTTGGCTTTGCGCGTTTGCTCCGTCTGATCGACGGCAGACCGGACAGGTTCGGCCACAGCATTGTTGTTATTCATGGGCACCTCGGGTTATAGAACACTATCTCTTCAAAAAATGGGACAGTGTCCTGATCTTGTTTTGGCTAGCTTCTAGAAGCTCGAGGAGCTTGTCAACAGTCACGTGTAATTGCCCTGCGGCTGCTTTACACCCCAGAATGGGGGCCCAAACCCTCGATTCGACTCATGATGTCCCCATCAAGCTGCTCTTCCGTCACTTCCTCGACTGCGGCAACTGCCTCCAGCCACACCCGATTGATTCAGGTCGTGGACGCGCTTGTCAGGCGCTCGGGCGCCGAGCCTTGGGGGGTGCGTGAACTGGCGGCAGAACTCGACGAGAGTCGCAGCACGATCAATCGGATCCTGGCGTCTCTGGTCGAAGTAGGTTTGGCGACCGAGGCAGGAACGGGCAAGTACGCAGTAGGGCCGAGAGTCGATGTCTTGGCCAGGACGCTCAGTGATGCGAGCACGCTTCTGGGGCGCGGCTCACGATCGTTGGGTGATCTGGCAGCAGCATCGAGGTGCACGGCATTGGTGTCAGTCTGCTGCCCACGCGAAGGCGGGTATTTCATCGCCGCCTGCAGCGAAGCCAAGGCGGCGCTCATATTCAGACCCGCGCTGGGCGCGCTTTATCCGCTCGCTTTCGGCGACATTGGACGCGCATTCCAGCGATTCATTGCCGATGACCTTTCTTCCCAGGATAGGGAATCCGATGTCGCTGCCTACGCGCTGTCCCAGCATGAACAGCTTGGGCTGTTGTCGGAATCCGAGTTTCCGCGCGCGTCGTCGATCTCGGTCAGGCGCATGGCGAATGGGCTTGTGGTAGCGGTTTCCGTTCACTGCGCGAGCAGCACGGAATCGGCGCAACCCCGAGCCTGGGAGGCAGATGCGCAGCACGTCATCGCTCGAATACAGGCAGACATGGAATCAGGAAGCGTCGAACGGATTCAACGCCTGCCTGATGTCATCGAACCGGATAGCAAATCTACGGTGGGTCGTCTGGAGCGACTCCTGTTGCTGGCGTGCGCCTTCCCCCAAGGCGTGAAAAACTCCGTGGATCTGCACGACCAACTGCTGTGTAACGCGGCCACAGCCAAGCGATTGATCGAGTCAGGTAGTCAGGCCGGTGTCGTCAGGTGGGTTGCAGGCACGCTTTACCCAGGCCCGAAGCTCTATCAATGGGCGGCGCGAATCACCGCTGCAGACCGTGACCTTGCCGACATGACCCACCGGATCGTTTCTTCACTCGTTCAGGAAACCGGCGAGACCATAGCGCTGCTTTCCTATGACGAGGCTACTGGCACGGCTGAATTTCTCGACGTCATCCAAGGCTGGCGACCCATTCAATACAAGCTGCAGGTGAACGTGGAAGTGCCACTGTACGCGGGTGCGGCGGGTAAGGCGGTATTGGCCAACTGCGACAGTCAGGTAGCAGAATCTCTTGACCTGGTGAGGATCACCGACGCGACCATAACCTCCCGCGAGTTGCTCAAGGCAGACCTGGAAGCCATAAGAGCCAGAGGCTGGGCCACGGGTGAAGGTGAGCGTGTGTTGGGGGCTTTCGGTTTGGCTGTGCCGTTTTTCGTAGACGGTCGAATACGAGGGTCGATCTCGGCAACGATCCCGCAGTACCGCAAGAGCGAGCTTGATTTGCCGCTGCTGCTGACACGGATGCGCGAAGCTACCACCCGGATAGAGCGCCTGTTGTCATTGGGTGTGAAGGCCGCCTGAGGGTTACTTCTGTAGTGAAGCCTCATCCAGCCCGGCGTACCAATCCGCGTATTGTGTATTGCGCGCCATGCGTCGGTTGACGTCGGCGCTGCCGTCGTCCCACCAGACTTCCCCGCGTTCGCCCAAGGCCTGCTTGGCGACATCGACCTGCGCGCGGGCTTTTACCAGAGCCTCGGGATCTTCCGAGTGCTTGGCGGCCTTGACCGCTCGCCGTGCATCCATGAGCACCTTGACCCAATGTTCGCGCACGGCCTCGGGCAGGGCAGGGTTGCTGCATCGCCAGAGCCGGCCGCGTACGACGAAATAGCGTCCATCGGGTGTGGTGGGATACATCGCGGGATCATCGACAAGGACGGTGTGAGGGGGGGGGCTGCGATCCGGCAAGCGGGCCGTATGTCGCTGCTTGCCGGTGGGTGTGGCTTAGCTCAACCAGCTTTCGACAGTGTCGGAGCCGTATTCGGCTTTCCATTCCTTCAAGGTCTTGTGGTTGCCGCCTTTGGTTTCGACGACTTCACCCGAGTGGGGGTTCTTGTAGGTTTTCAGCGAGCGCGGCTTGCGTGTGGCTTTTTCAGGCGCTGCGCTGGCCTTGACTGGTTTGCCGCCTTGCTGTGGGTCGAGAATGGAAACGATGTCCCTGAGGCTTTTATTGTATTCGCCCAACAGCGAACGCAACTTGGTCTCGAACTCGATTTCCTGTTCCAGGCCCTTGTCGCCTTTCATGGCCTCAAGTGCTGCAAGTTGTTCGGCCAGATGACGTTCGAGTTGACGGTATTCAGCAAGTTTGGACATGAGTATCCCCAGGCATGGATCGTGGATAAAAAGGTAAAGGTATCGAGGCGTGATTCTGGCGCAGTGTGCGCACCGATGCCACAACTAAATAACGTTTATTACAATATGTGGCCAGCTTCGTATCCGGTCGAGGACACGGAATGTCGCAGGCTCGATTAAACTTTTCGGCGACCAGGGGTGTCAGGTCTTAAGTAGGCTGTCGAATCCACGGCAGCAGCCAAGAAATCTGGAGATACGAAATGAGCTTTTTCAGCAGCATCCTCGAGAAACTGGGTATCGGCAAGCACGCTGTTCCGGACGCAGACGCTTCTACACAAACTCCCGTTGCTCCTGCGCCAGGTGCATCGCCCACCACTACCGTCACGAACCAGCCTTCCTCTGCGCCGATCACTCAGGTGGATGTGGCCCAAAAGCTCGAAGCGATGGCAGCCAGCCACGGCGAAACTTTGAACTGGCGTACGTCGATCGTCGATTTGCTCAAATTGCTTGGCCTGGACAGCAGCCTGACCGCGCGCAAGGAACTTGCCGAAGAGTTGCACTACACCGGTTCGACCGATGATTCGGCAGCCATGAACACCTGGCTGCACTCTGCTGTGATGAAGAAGCTCGCTGAAAACGGCGGCACCGTGCCTGCGGAACTGCTGAACTGATATATCGCTCAGCGTGCTGCACCGCTTATAAGAAAGCCCGACCCCAGTCGGGCTTTCTTGCATTTGAATACCCGGTTTGCGCGCAGCCGCAGGCGCCCTTATAGAACCCGTGGGCCAATTCTATAATTTTTGTTAATAAATCGAGCGGAACACCCTCGGCGTGGCGGTACTCAGAGCCCTTGAACTTATATTTTCAAAGGAGCGCCAAATGTCCACTGCAGCCGATTTCATGGTCAATACCCTCAAGCACGCAGGTGTCAAACGCATCTATGGCGTAGTGGGTGATTCCTTGAATGGCCTGACCGATTCAATGCGTCGGTTGGGCGGGCTGGATTGGATACACATGCGCAACGAAGAGGCCGGGGCCTTCGCCGCTGGCGGCGAGGCGCACCTGACCGGTGAACTGGCGGTCTGTGCCGGCAGCTGCGGACCGGGCAACCTGCATTTGATCAACGGCTTGTTCGACTGTCATCGCAGCGGCGTGCCGGTGCTGGCGATTGCAGCGCACATTCCCAGCAGCGAGATCGGCATAGACTACTTCCAGGCGACCCATCCCGAGTCGTTGTTCAAAGACTGCAGCCATTATGTAGAACTGGTCTCGCGCCCCGAGCAATTGCCGCAGATTCTGGAGCGGGCCATGCGCGTTGCCATCAGTCGCCGCGGCGTTGCCGTGGTAGTGATTCCGGGCGATGTGGCGCTGAGCTCGCTCGACGCGCCGGTCAGCCAGTGGATTGCGCCACAGGCGCCGGTGGTCGTTCCGGCGCCGGGGCAACTCGACGAGCTCGCCCGGTTTCTCAACGGTGGCAAGCGCGTCACCCTGTTGTGCGGTGCCGGGTGCGCAGGTGCACACAGCGAAGTCGTGGCACTGGCCAAGCAGCTCAAGGCGCCCATCGTGCACGCCCTGCGCGGCAAGGAGCACCTGGAATACGACAATCCCTATGACGTGGGCATGACTGGGCTGATCGGCTTCGCTTCCGGCTTCAATGCCATGAAGGAATGCGACACTCTGCTGATGCTCGGCACCAACTTTCCGTACCGGCAGTTCTTTCCTGAGCACTCGCGCATTGCCCAGATCGATTTGCAGCCTGAGGCATTGGGCAATCGCTGCCCACTGGCTATCGGTCTGATCGGCGACATCAAGCACACCGTGCAGCAACTGTTGCCACGCCTTGAAGAACGCACCGACACCATGCACTTGAACAAGGCGCTGGCGGACTACGACAGCGCGCGAAAGGGCCTCGACGACCTCGCCGAGAGCGGCCCGAACAGCACGATCATCCACCCACAATACGTCAGCCGATTGGTCAGCGAGCTGGCCGCCGACGATGCGGTATTCACCTGCGATGTGGGCACGCCCACCGCCTGGGCCGCCCGCTACCTGAAAATGAACGGCAAGCGCCGCCTGATCGGCTCGTTCAACCATGGCTCTATGGCCAACGCCATGCTCCAGGCCATCGGCGCACAGGCGGCCTACCCCGACCGCCAGGTGGTGTCGATGTCCGGCGACGGCGGCTTCGCCATGATGATGGGTGACTTCCTGACCCTCAGCCAGGCCAACCTGCCGGTCAAGGTCATCGTGCTCAACAACGGCACGCTGGGCTTCGTCGAAATGGAAATGAAGGCCAGCGGTCTGGTGGACGTGGGCTGCGAGCTGAAGAATCCGAACTTCGCCACGTTCGCCCAGGGCATGGGTATCAAGGGCATCCGTGTGGAGAAACCGCAGGATCTGCGTGCCGCCCTGATCGAGGCGTTCGAGCATGATGGGCCGGTTTTGGTGGATGTGGTCAGCGAGCGTCAGGAATTGATCATGCCGCCGGAAATCACGGCAGCCAACGTCAAGGGCTTCGGCTTGTTCATGATGCGTGCGGTACTCGACGGGCGAGCCAAGGAACTGGTCAGTCTGGCCAAGAACAACCTCCTGCGCTGAGTCCCGACGCTGCAAACCGGTGCGCACGCGGCAGCGACGCACCGGTTTGACGCCAGCCCTCACTGGGCACACCTGGCTAGTCGGCGTAATCTCAGCTGATGACGGTTCCTGATCACTTGGACAGCTTTTTGCACGGTCTCGGATCGAACCGATCTCAGTGGAGAAGCCATGAAAGCCTTGAATATCGTCATTGCCGGTGCCGGCATGGGTGGCCTCAGCGCCGCCGTGGCCCTGCGTCAGGCTGGCCACCGGGTGCACGTCTATGAACGTGCGGCAGAGCTGGCCCCGGTCGGCGCAGCCATTTCCATCTGGCCGAATGGTGTGCGGGTGATGGACGCGCTGGGCCTGGGTGGGTCCATCGAGCAAGCGGGCGGCCATATGCAGACCATGAGTTACAGCGACCACCAAGGCCGCTTGCTCACCCGTTTCGATCTGCAACCCTTGTACAGCCACGCCCGACGTCGCGCGTTTCCAGTCGCCCGTGCGCGTCTGCAAAGCATTCTGCTCGAGGCGGTAGAGATGCAGAATGTGACCCTTGGAGTTGCTTGCCTGGACTATGAGGCAAGCGAGAAGCATGTACAGGTCATGTTGTCGACGGGTGAAACGGTGACAGCCGACCTGTTGGTGGCGGCAAACGGCACACACTCGCTGTTGCGCGACAAGATTGCCGGGCGCTCGATTCCGCGGCGCTATTGCGGCTACGTCAATTGGAATGGTCGCATCCAGTCGGCACCCGACCTGGCAGCCGCCGATGAATGGGTGCAGTACGTGGGCGACCACAAGCGGGTGTCGTTGATGCCCATGGGGAACGGTGAGTTGTATTTCTTCTTCGACGTACCGTTGCCGCCAGGAACGGCCAACGTCCGTGAAGGCTATCGCGCCGAACTCGAGCAGCAATTCGCCGGCTGGCCCGACCCGGTGCAGCGTCTTCTGCAACGGCTGGATCCGGCCAGCGTTGCGCGAGTGGAAATCCATGACACCGAGCGAGTCCCCCATTTGGTCGGCACGAGGGTTGCGCTGCTGGGGGACGCGGCCCATGCAATGACCCCCAACATAGGGCAGGGCGGTTGCCAGGCCATGGAGGATGCCTGGGTGCTGGCCCGCTGCATCGAACGCGAGCTGACTCCGGCAGCCGCGTTGGCGGCCTATGAGGCTGCACGCGCGGAGCGGGTCGCCGGTCTGGTAGTGAAGGCGCGCCAGCGGGCGGCGATCATCCACGGTGAAGTGCCGGAAGAAACCCGGCAATGGTACGCAGCGCTGGCCGGCAGCGATGGCAGCGACATTCTGGGTGGCTTGATCAAGACCGACGAGGGCAGCCCGCTGTAGCGCGCAACCGCACTGTCTAGGGGTGCGGCAAGGTCAAGGTAACCACGGCGCCCTCTGCGTTGCTGCGGTTGAGAACCGCACCGCAACGCTTGGCCAGCGCGCCGATCAACCCCTGGCCACTGAGCTTAGACCCCGACGCGCCTGCATTCGACAATTGCGCCGGGGAGAAGCCTGGTCCGCGATCGCTCACCGTCAACTGCAGGTCACCTGTACCGAGACGCTTGAGTGCAAAGTGGATATGAGTGGTGCGCTGGTTGCCGTGATGGATGGCGTTGGCCACCAGCTCGTTGACGATCAAGCCCAGGTCCGAGGCCAGCTTGAACGGGGCGTGGGCAGTTTCGGTATCGACGGTCAGGTGAATGCTGTCGTCGCGCTCTGCCTGGATCGATGCCCGTACCAGGTGAGGAAGGTAATGCGCCAGATCCACGGTGCCCGACGCACTGCGATACAGCTCGGCCTGGACCGTGCCCACGCCCTGGATACGCGCGATGGCCGATTCGAGCAACTGCCGCGCTTCGTCGCCCTGGGCGCGCAGCTTGGACATCTGCAGGAAAGCGATGATCAGCTGCAGGTTGTTCTTGACCCGATGATTGAGCTCGGAAACCAGAACGTCCTGGTGTGCCTCGAGCTCTTTCTGGGCGGTGATGTCGGTGCAGCTGCCGAAGTAGCCGGCGAACACCCCCTGGCGATAGAACGGCGCGCCGTGGTCGAGAAACCATCGGTAGCTGCCGTCGTGGCGACGCAGGCGATACGGGGTAGTGAACGACTCGCGAGCGTCGAAGGCCTGTTCGTAATTGCGCGTGCACATCTCCAGGTCATCGGGGTGCACGTCGTCGCCCCAGCCATAGCCGCAGAGCTGGTCCTGAGTCTTGCCGGTGAAGTCTAGCCAAGGCTTGTTGAACCAGTCGCACTGTTTGTCGGTACCCGCGCGCCAGATCAATACCGGCGCGTTGTCAGCCAACTCGCGAAACTCGGTTTCACCAAGTCCTGGTCCCATGCCCGGGAGATCTGTGGGTTCACTCATGCTTCTTTCCATATAGGCCGCGCGATTCTGTGAAAAGCTTCAAGGGCACTGGCAGCGGTCGATTCAAGGGTAGTTCACCTTTGACCAGCGAATGCACGATGTGTGCGCTGCGCGACAGGTCATTGGGGCTGTAGGGCTTGGACAGCAAACCCAACGCGTAGCCGCTGTTGGCCTTGGCCACATCGATCTGGCCACTGACGAACAGCGAGTGGATCTTGAATTGCTCGTAGAGCGTCTGCGCCAGGCCTACGCCTTCGTCGTGTCCATCCAGATTGATGTCGACGAATGCAACGTCGATGACATGCTCGTGCGCCAGTGACAGCGCTCCGGCGACGTCATACGCAGGACCGATGATCTCATGGCCATCTTCCTCCAGAGCTATCTCGGCCAGTAGCGCCAGGATTGGATCGTCTTCTATCAGCAGGATACGCATTGAGTTAACTCATTCTCTTCAAGGGCGCTTGCGCTCTTCTTGCAAAGCTTGTTTTAAGAGCGTCAATAAACCAGTGCGTTCAATCTCGCGTTGTCGGCTGCTAACCACATCTTGATTCCACGCTGAAAAATATCCTGAACTGTTCGGCTGCGCGCGCTTCTATCAGTAGACCGTTTTGGTCGTCTACCTCAGAGCTCAGGCTCAACCTATTTCCGGAGTGTTTGATCATGTCTGATCAATCAATGAATGACAGTGCGTCAAGCCAGGAACGTCCCGCCAGCCGTGTCAGCGAGGGCTTGCCGTACCCATTGGGCGCGACCTGGGATGGGTCGGGCGTCAATTTTGCAATCTTTTCCGCCAACGCCACCAAGGTTGAGTTGTGCCTGTTCGATGCCGACGGCGTCGAAGAGATCGAACGCATCGCGCTGCCTGAATTCACCAACGAGATCTGGCACGGTTACCTGCCCGATGCGCGCCCGGGCACATTGTACGGTTACCGCGTGCACGGTCCATACGACCCTGCCAACGGCCACCGTTTCAACGCCAACAAACTGTTGATCGACCCCTACGCCAAGCAGATCTCGGGCGAATTGAAGTGGGACGACGCGCTGTTCGGCTACACCGTGGGCCATGAAGACGGCGACCTGTCGTTCGACGAGCGTGACAGTGCACCCTTCATGCCACGCTGCCGCGTGATCGATCCGGCCTTCACCTGGGGCAGCACCGCCAAGCCGAACGTGCCGTGGGAAAAGACCATTTTCTACGAAACCCACGTGCGCGGCTTCACCATGCGCCACCCTTCGGTGCGTGAGTCCGAGCGCGGTACCTTCGCCGCCTTCCACGAGAACGACGTGGTCGAATACATCCGTTCCCTGGGTGTCACCTCGGTCGAGCTGATGCCGGTTCACTATTTCCTCGATGACAACCATCTGCTGGAAAAAGGCCTGCACAACTTCTGGGGCTACAACACCCTGGGCTTCTTCGCGCCGCATGCCCGCTTCATGGCCGGCTCGTCGATCGCCGAATTCAAGGTCATGGTTTCGCGCTTCCACAAGGCCGGCCTGGAAGTGATTCTCGACGTGGTCTACAACCACACTGCCGAAGGCAACGAGATGGGCCCGACCCTGTCGCTCAAGGGTATCGACAACGCCAACTACTACCGCCTGATGCCAGACGATGCGCGTTACTACATCAATGACACCGGCACCGGCAACACCCTGAACATGAGCCACCCCTGCGTATTGCAGATGGTCACCGACTCCCTGCGCTACTGGAGTTCGGAAATGGGCGTGGACGGCTTCCGCTTCGACCTCGCGACCATTCTGGGTCGTGAAGCCCATGGCTTCAGCGAAGGCGGCGGTTTCCTCGACGCCTGCCGCCAGGATCCGGTGCTGGCCAAGGTCAAGCTGGTCGCCGAGCCGTGGGACTGCGGCCCGGGCGGCTATCAGGTGGGCAACTTCCCGCCGGGCTGGATGGAATGGAACGACAAGTTCCGCGACATCTCCCGTGCGTTCTGGAAGGGCGACGACGAGATGCTCGGTGATTTCGCGAAAATCTTCCTGGGCTCGGGCGATCAGTTCAACCGTCGTGGTCGCAAGCCGGCGTCGTCGGTCAACTTCATCACCGCGCACGATGGCTTCACCTTGAACGACCTGGTGTCGTACAACGAGAAGCACAACGAAGCCAACGGTGAAGACAACCGCGACGGCCACTCCGACAACCGCTCGTGGAACTGCGGCGTCGAAGGTCCGACCGACGATCCGGAAATCGTCGCGCTGCGCTACCGGCAGATGCGCAACCTGCTGGCGACGCTGTTTCTTGCCCAGGGCACGCCGATGCTGCTGGCGGGCGATGAGTTCGCTCGTACCCAGGGCGGCAGCAACAACGCCTACTGCCAGGACAGCGAAATCGGCTGGGTTGACTGGAACATCAGCGAGCAGAGCAGCGAGCTGCAGGACTTCGTCAAGTACCTGATCGAGCTGCGCAATCGCTACCCGCTGCTGCGCCGCAATCGCTTCTTCACCGGTGCCTACGACGAAAGCCTGGGTATCAAGGATGTCAGCTGGATCCAGCCCAACGGCAGCGAGATGGGCGTCGAGCAGTGGCAGGACGGCAGCAACCGCTGCATGGGCATCCTGCTCGATGGCCGTACCCAGTCCAGTGGTATCCGCCGCGCCGGGGTCGACCATTCGTTGTTGATCGTGGTCAACGCGCACCATGACGTGGTTGGCTTCACCTTGCCGGAAGTGCCGGAAGGCAAGCGCTGGATCCTGCAACTGGACACCAACCAGACCGACTTCGAAGCCGGTGAGTCGTTCGACTTCGGCACCGAGTACGCCGTCACCGGACGTTCGGTACTGATGTTCGAACTGGCCAAGCCAGTGAGCAAGAAGCGTCGCTGATCGTCTTAGGCGAGTAACGCCGCCGTAGAAGCGTCAAAGTTGCCATGGGCGTTCGTGATGCGAGCGCCCATGAGCTGCTTTTAGAGTTCTTTCGTCCAGTTGCCGATCGCCATCGGCTTGTCGTTGTATGGTCATCAATTCGATGTGTGCTCGGTGTTTTGAGCATCCCTCGGCGTCATCGGTTTGGTCTGCGCGCTGCTGTACTGAGCAATTGCAAGGCCGATCAGCATTATGGCAATGCCTGAAATCCGACCAAAGCCTACCGGCTTGACCGCAAGACCCAACAGACCAAAGTGATCGAGCAGCAGCGCAGCGACCATTTGGCCTGCAATCACGCACAGGATGAAGCTTGCAGCACCGACCTTCGGCAGTAGGAACAACGAGGTTGCCACGTACACCGCCCCAGTGATCCCTCCTATCCAAATCCACCACGGGCCTTGAAAAGCTGCTACGAAGTCGGGTGCGGGAAGGCGAATGGTCACCGCAGTCGATGCGAGCACGATGAATCCAATCAGAAGCGCCACAGCCGCTCCCCACAGTGGGTTGCCAAGCAGCCTCGCAAGCATGCCGCCGCTCGCTGCTTGAACTGGAATCAGCACCCCGGCCATCACCGATATGGCAAGCGGAAGTGATCCGACCAGCAGTGTTCTATTCAGCATGAGGCTCTCCATAAGCACGGCTCGATTAAGGGCAGATCCAAGGTTGATCCATCTGCTAACCTGATGGAAATTACTTGCATGCACATGGATTATTCTTCTGATGGATGCACTAAGAAAGATTGACTTGAACCTGTTGCTTGCTTTGCACGCGCTTCTCATCGAAAAGCACGTAACCAGAGCTGCTGTTCGTTTGCACAGAAGTCAGCCAGCGGTGAGCCATGCATTGGCGCAACTTCGGGAGTATTTCGATGACCCTCTTCTGGTGAGACAGGGCGGCAAGATGATTCTGACGGCGCGAGCGCAGTCCT
This sequence comes from Pseudomonas sp. MM227, assembly GCF_947090715.1. Lineage (NCBI taxonomy): Bacteria > Pseudomonadati > Pseudomonadota > Gammaproteobacteria > Pseudomonadales > Pseudomonadaceae > Pseudomonas > Pseudomonas sp. MM227. The sequence goes on along the minus strand of NZ_OX352319.1, from coordinate 2,794,984 downwards.
TGGTTACCCCTTTGCAAGATGCACTTGGCAGTTTGAATGGACTGCTTGCCTCTCCTGATTTCGATCCTGCGACAGCGCAGCGACGTTTCCGGCTATCGCTGTCAGATTACGCCTCCAGAATCATCCTTCCACCGCTGGTCAAACACCTTCGGCAAACTGCGCCAGGTATTGATCTAGCAATAAGCCAGTCAAGCCGGGAAGGCATGATGGCTCAGTTGCAGGATGGAGAGCTGGACCTGGCGCTTGGTATCTTCACTGACGTTGCGCCGGATATATCGGTCCAGACATTGTTCGTCGAGGACTTCATCTGCGTCGCGGACAGGCATTCATTGCCACAGGAAGGCTGCCTATCGTTGAACGCGTGGTTGGCTCGGTCACATGTCATGGTGGCGATGCGTCCCGATGCCTATGATGAAATTGAACGCGCTCTAGGCGTGCGAGGACTGGAACGGCGTATTGCCTTGGCCCTGCCGCATTGGGGCGCTGCAGTCGATGTTCTTCCCGGTACGGACCTGGTCCTGACCGTGGCGAGTCGAGCCGCTGATTCGGTTGATCGACACAGGCAGCTTGCGAGGTTCGCACCGCCCTTCACAATTCCCCAGATGGACTATCAGCAAGCGTGGCACTCTCGAAAGGAGCACGACCCTGCCCATCGTTGGCTTCGAGAAGTGTTGTTCATGTGCAGCCAGCCATAGGCAAAGTGAGAATCGAAAGGTGACCAGTTGCCGGCGCTGCCTGGGCTACCGACCGACAACGGTTGCGTTGGGATCCGGGCACGTTATTCATTGGCTGCATGTGCGTTGTGCGTAGCATCGATTTCCAATGAATCTAGCGCCGCCAGATACTTTCATCTCAAACCAGAGCTGTTGCTTCCAACAGAGGATAGTGAGATGAAGGCGAACGATACGTTGTGCTCAGCAGCGGGGGCAGAGCCCATGAAGGTGTCTGACAATGCAATGGCCACCAAGGTTGTTTCACTGAAGTTCAGCGACAACCGAAAAGATGTCATTGGGCTGAAAAACGTCAATGAGTTACTTGAAGAGATTGGTGTACACGTTGTGACCGTCGAAGTGCCGAAATCAGCGGCCCCGATCCTGGCGGCGTCATATGATCGCGCGCTCACCGAGCTTGAGAAGCAGGACCTGATCAAAGCTTTCGAATTGACCACCCCCCAGCTTCTTGAACAGGTAAAACTTGCAGGTCGTTTGCCCTCAGTGACTGGTGGTGGTGTCCTGACCGAGGAAACCGGCATGGGGCCCTACCCAAAGGTCTACGATATGAAGGCCATGGATGCCCGTGCTCACAAGGCAGCGCTTGAAAAGTACGGCCGAATGCATGTCAACTCGGCCGATGATGGTACTGATGTCGACGAGGTAATGACGGTCGTCGCGGGTGGCCCTTTCCGCTGGGGGTTCACGCTGAAGGATGGATCAATCGCGCGTTTCCAGATCGAAAGGCTTGACCTCGGCGACAAGGCCGTTCGTGTGAGTTATCACGGACTGGGAATGCACGCAGGCATTATGGATTCCAGGCAGGGTTTGATAGTGGCCTACGGTCATGGTCCGGCAGAGTTCACCATGCGTTATGAGGCGCAAGTACCCCACGCCCATCTGCTGGGCACCAATCCATGGATCGACTTCAGTGGCGAGACGCCAGTCGTGCTGGATGAAGTAAAGTCTTAACCCTGCTCTGAACAACCTTGAGCTCACAAAGCGGTTGTGTGATGTGCTTATCGAGAAGGCTGGAGGGCGTCATCACAACTGTGTTCATGTAGGGATTATCCAAGTACTCATCAGCCCTGTCGTCAACAGGTGCCACTGTCGCTACTGTGCGCAGATTCTGCGATTCGCCGTTTTAGCAAACTACGGCAGTTTCGCGTTGGTCCTCGAGGTGCCTGCGGAAGCGGCAAAAACAGGCTTCTTGCTAGACTTTCAATGCGCTGGACGCATTGGCGCTGCTTCGACGCGACCCGCATACGCGTGATCGAGGCTTGGGTCCTTCCACGATAGCGACGAGACGCTGTAGACGCTGAGATGGCAATTTGCTAGCTTGCTCTGCAGGCGCCGGTCAACCCCGTGACTGGCGGCCATGTGTACCGTCGAACTCATCCTTTGCTGCCCTTACGCAGCCACACATGACGACCTTCGACGACCCCGAAACTTGCTGCCCGTGCACGCCCGTGCGTTGGATATTGCCACGATGTTGATCAGACGCCGCCCATCGCTCGCAGGTTTTATCGGCCTGGCGCTCGGCTTGATCGTGTTTTCGGCGTTCTCGCTGCTGCGGTCCGAAATCCAGCGGCAGGAAACCCGCTTCTCCGAGTATGTACAGAGCATCGCCGGCACCGTACGCAATCAGCTCGACACCAACGATGCCGTACTGGCAGGTTTTGCGGCATTCCTGCAGGCGGTCAAGCAGAGCGATACCGATGCGGCAGCCCGCTACGGCGCGGCCGTGCTGGCGGCGTACCCGCACATCTACATGCTGGAAGTGGCGCGCAGTGTCCCGGTGGACGAGCAATTCGATTTCACGGCATTGCTGCGGCGCACCTGGCTGCCCGATTTCGAGTTGAAGAATTTCGAGGTCAAAGACGCGCACATGAAGGGCGTAGCGCCAGCCGAGCCTGGGGTCGGCGGGTCGCGAGCCATGGCGGAAGCGACCTGGCCCATCCTGTTCATGTCGCCGCAGCTGCCGCAGGCCAGCGTCATCTATGGCGTGCGCCTGGAAACCGTGCCGTACCTGGCCAACGCCCTGGCGCGTATTCGTCAGAACCCGCTGCCAGTGGTGTCGCCGGTGTTCGCCCTGCACGAAGGCGGCAACGCCTACATTCTCATGAAGTCGGTGTCGCGCCCCGATGAGGATACCCAGCACACCTTGCCGAATTTCTTCGGCAGCACCATGGTGGCCATGCTGCTGATCAAGACCGATGCACTGCTCGGTGCCATCGTGCGCCACAACAGCGACTCGCGTGTGGCAGTGAGTGCTCAGTTGCACAGCACAGACAGCCCCAGCCAGGTGGTCGCCATGGAGCCGGTGGCGGGGCGTTGGTGGGACGAACTTGCCTTGCCGCGGCTGACCGACAGTGTGTACGTGGACAGTCCTACGCAACCTGTTTCCCTCAGCTTTCAACGGCAACTACGGCTGATGGACGTGCTGGGTCCGGGAAATCTGTTGATTCTGGCAATCTTGATGGCGAGCCTGGTGGTGGTGCCGATGGTGCTGGTCAGGCATTTCTCGGCCATCGAGGCCGCCGAACTGGAGCATGAGCGCTCGGCATTCCTGGCCACCCACGACGTCCTGACCCAGTTGCCCAACCGTTACCTGCTGGCAGACCGCTTCACCCAGGCACTTCAGCATTGGACCGAGCAAGGCGTCCCATTCGCGGTCATGCTGATCGACCTCGACCATTTCAAGCAGATCAACGATGAGCACGGCCACGCGGTGGGCGACCAGGTGCTGCAGGCACTCGCCAAACGCATGCGCGAGACGGTGCGCCATTACGACACGGTCGCGCGTTACGGTGGCGATGAATTCGTCGCGCTGGTCTCCGATCTGACCAATCCGGACAGCGTGATCCTCAAGGCGCAGCAGCTGCTGGATGCGATCGAGTTGCCAATCGGCACCAGCGTCGGTGCGCTGTCACTGTCGGGCAGCGTCGGGATCTCGCTGTGCCCCGTACACGGTGAAGATCTGGACACCTTGCTCAAGGCGGCCGATCAGGCAATGTATCAGGTCAAGCTGGAAGGTCGGCAAGGGGTGGCGATGGCGGGCGCCGTTTGATAGGCAGTGGCGGGAAAGGCGGCTGATATTCTGGAGATAGCGGCGAGCGCACAGCGGCCCAGGCAGGGCAGGGGCACTCGATGAGTGCCCCGACAGGGTTCAGAAGACCAGCTTAAACAGGCCGATGACCACGACCAGGCCGATCAGGAAGATGATACCGACGGTACTGCCAAGAAACTTCAACATGGGATGACTCACATCAATGGGTGTTACTGCTCTAGACAGCGGCCCTCGGTGCTCGTTTCATCCAATGTCGATCGGTGATCCCGGTCCGTTGCTTTGCAGTGGCCAAGGCCGGGCACTGCCCAGCCTTGTTGTGCGGTACCTCAAAGCGCCGGAATGACGCCTGCGGTGGGCTCGACAACCGGGGCTTCGATGGTCGGCTCGCCAGGCGTGAGAATGACCTTGCGGCAGTCCTCCTGTTTCTTGTCGAAGATCTTGTAGCCTTCGGCAGCCTGTTCCAGCGACATGCGGTGGGTAATGATGGTTTCAGGCGTAAGGCGGCCCGCTTCGATGTGCTCGAGCAGCTCCGGCAGATAGCGCTGCACGTGGGTCTGGCCCATGCGGAAGGTCAGGCCCTTGTCGAACGCGTCGCCGAACAGGAAGCCGTGGATGAACCCGGCGTACACACCCGGCACGCTGACGACGCCGCCACGGCGCACAGCGGCAATGCACTGGCGCAGTGCCTTGCCGCTGCTGCCTTCCAGCTTCAATGCCGCCAGCACGGTTTCGGTGGTGCTGCCCTTGGCTTCGAAACCCACCGCATCCACCACGCCGTCGACACCTCGTGAGCCGGGGGTCTGGCGAATGATGGTGTCGGCAGGGTCATCGTCTTCATCGAAGTTGATCGGAATCACGCCGTAGGCCTGTTGCGCGTAAGCCAGGCGGTAGGGGTGGTGATCGACCATGAAGATACGCTCGGCGCCGAGCATCCGCGCCACGGCGGCGCACAGCAGCCCGACGGGACCGGCGCCGTAGATGGCAATGCTTGAACCCTGGCCGATCTCGGTGTTCTTCACTGCCTGGAAAGCGGTAGGCAGGATGTCGGAAAGAAACAGCACCTTCTCGTCGGCCAGAGTGCCTGGCACCTTGAACGGCCCGGTATTGGCCTTGGGCACACGGACGTACTCGGCTTGCCCGCCGGGCACGCCGCCGTAAAGGTGGCTGAAGCCGAACAACGCCGCGCCTGGTGGAATCGACTTCTTGTTCAGAATTGCCCCGCGGCCGGTATTGGTCGTCTCGCACGCGGCGAACTGGTCCAGGTTGCAGAAGAAACAGCTGCCACAGGCAATCACGAAGGGGATGACCACCCGGTCGCCGGGGCTGACTGCAGTGACGCCGGTCCCGACTTCCTCGACCACACCCATGAACTCGTGGCCGAAGATGTCGCCGTGTTCGACCGTGGGTATCTTGCCGCGATACAGGTGCAGGTCCGAGCCGCAGATGGCGGTGGCCGTGACGCGCAGAATGATGTCGTCGGCATCCTGCAGCTGGGGGTCGGGAACGGTGTCGACCTTGACGTCGTGAGCGCCGTGGTAGGTAAGTGCTCTCATGTTCTTCAGCCTCTTGATCAGGGATGGTTATCAGCAGAGGGATACCAAAACCGGGAAGTTCAAGCGGATATGCTCAGCGGAATCAGGAATCATTCCGATGTTCGATGAGTAAGCGAGGGTGCGGCGAGGGTGACTGCGGATCGGCTGCGGGGGTTGCGTGGGCAACCCCCGGCATGGTCCTGCAACAGCGGGTGATACCAAGGCGATGAAGCGAAGCACAGATCGGACGGCTCAATGAGCCGTTTCGATTCCCAGTTCTTCACGTGCCTGCTGGCCGGACGGCCTCCAGCGCACATCGGTAATACCATACTGCTCGGCCTTGGGCTTGCTGACTTTCTGCACCCGTTCGCGGCCGAACTTGGGGATGACACCGACCCCTGCATCACAACTTGCCCAATGCCAGGCATCGGCATTGTTCAGGGTCGGTAGACGGATGATGAACGACTTTTCCGCTCCATGGAGCCGGTAGTCAATGATGAACAGTGTTGGGTTCGGCATGGTGATCTCCTGCGTTGACTCATCATTGAGTTGTGATACGCAGGAAAGATTCAGAAAATGTGTGGCACAGCGACGAGTTGTCGCTTGCCTGGCGAGCCCTCTGCAATCAGGTGTGCGAGTCCCACTCGACGGCAGGCATCACTTCCAGTGGCGCATGGGAACCCTTGCCACGAATTTCGTTGACCGCATACAGCACCAGCAGGCGAAACGTGGTGCTGTCCTTGTATTCATGGGGCGACAGGCTGCGCATCACTTGCGCGGGGACATTGGGGTCGATCAGGGTCAGGTTGAGCAGCCCTTCTTCCATGTGGGTTTCATGTTTGAGGGGCGGGTCGAGCCCTGCTAGTACCGCTTCGATGGAAGCCATGGAGTCACCCTTGACGGTCGATGTTGAGAAGGCAGGGGAATAAACCGGCTGAAATTGCCCGGGGCTGTAAAAGCTATAGCTGATGTTGGCCGAAACCGCCTCCCTGCTGCCATTGGTTTTTCCACGGCTCGGCCGCAGCCGCCACTTCCATGCTCGAGATCCTCCAGCATGCTTTTTCCTGTGCCCTGGTCGATGCTTTTGAGTAAGCTGGCGGCACGTGCAATGGATGCAACGGAGGCTGGCTAGCGATGACGGAAGACCAGGCTAACTACAAGCGGCTGCTGACGCTGATAGAGAGCGCCCAATGGCAGGCATTCGGCAGCGAGGACGGTTTCGCCCTGCGCGCTTTGCTGCTGGTCGGTTACGTGGTTACCACGGTCACCCCAGATAGCCGGACGCGGCTGGCCCTCACCGTGCGCGGCACCCGCTATCTCGAGGAACTGCGCAGCGAAGTCTGACCGCTGCGGGGCATTTCACCCACCAATGTGCTCATTGGGCCATCACGAGCGTCAATCCTCCCCAACGGGCCCGAGGCTGGGGCCGCGCCGCTTGCCAGACCCGGACCGTTCTCGGGTATACCGCTCTTCAAGGATCCGTTCCATGCCGCAACCCTCTGCGCCCCGTCTTCATGTCGGGGGCCGTCCCCACTGCCTGTCTTCGATTGCCCTGTCACGCTCGCCCCGATGGCCTGCCTTGGGCTTGGCTGCCGTGTTCGGCGCACCTTCGTGTGCCCTCGCGGCACAGGTCATGGAGTTGCCGGCTGTCGAGGTCAGCGAGGCCCGCGTGAGCGAGCTGGACGAGGCAGGTCTGGCATTGCACTCGGTCCCGGGCGGTACCAATCTGATCGACGCCGAAGCGAGTGAGCGCGGGCGGCTGGCGGGCAATGAAGACCTGTTCAGGAATCAGGCAGGCATCTATGCCCGCGCTGCCAACAACGAAGGTGCGAAAATCTCCATCCGTGGTTCGGGCATCAACCGCGGTCCCGGCGCGCATTCTTCGGGGCTGTACCAGATGTTCGACGGCCTGCCGCTGACCGGCCCTGGTGGCACGCCCTATGAGTTGCTCGAACCGCTGTGGCTGAGCCGTGTCGAGGTGCTGCGCGGAGCCAATGGCTTCGACCGTGGCGCGCTGGCCCTGGGCGGCGCCATCAACTATGTCACGCGTACCGGCTACGACGCCGCCAGATTGCAGCTGCGCTACGAAGTGGGCAGCCATGGCTACAGCAAGCGCCAGGTCAGTTCCGGCCAGGTTCTGGGGGATGCCGACTATTATTTCAGCGTGACCGATTCCAGCTACGACGGCTTCCAGGACCAGAGCGCCGGCGGCAGCCGTGGCGCTGCAGGCAACTTCGGCTATCGCTTCAGCCCGCAGTTGGAGACCCGGTTTTTCTTCCGCTATCGCGAGACCGACAACGACACGCCCGGCAGACTGGCCCGCGGGCAGATCGCCCACGACCCTCGCGCGGCCAATGGCTTGAACCTGGCGCGCGACTCCAAGCGCATCCAGCCGGGCAGTACCTGGCTGGCCAACAAGACCACCTGGCACCTGGATGACGGTGCCCGCCTGGAAGCCGGGGTGGTCTATCACGACTACCCGATGGACCTGCGCGAAGGCACCAATCGGATGAAGGTGGCCTACACCGATGTCAGCGGCACGTTGAACTATGTGCGCCAGGACGACCTGCTCGGGCATGTCAGCAAGACCACAGTGGGGTGGCGCAGCACCAAGGCATTGCCCAATTCCGGAGTGTCGGAATTCGTCCGCGTGCCGGTCGGCAACACGGCTGGGTATACACCTGGCACGCGGACCCGCGATTACAGCTACCAAGGCTCCGACCATACGCTGTACGTCAGCAACGAACTGGAGCTGCTGCCGGACCTCTGGCTGACCAGTGGACTGGCCGCCCTGTACACGCGCCGCGAGACGGAAGTCAGTTACCCGGTGACCAACGACCGCGTCAGCCTGCATGCCTGGGACTACGCGCCACGCCTGGGGCTGCGCTACGACTACAGCCCGCAGTTGCAGGTGTTCGGCAACCTCAGTCGTTCGGTGGAACCGCCGCACCCGTGGTCGATGATCTGGGGCTCCAACCGCTACTTCGCGGCGGGCAGCGGTGCGGCCACGGGTTTGCAGAGCAACGGCGTCGAACTCGACAACCAGAGCGCTACCACCCTGGAACTGGGCGGGCGAGGGGAGGCCTGGTTCGGCCAATGGGACCTGGCCTGGTATTACTCGCAGGTGCGTCACGAACTGCTCAGCGTCGAGACCCAGGCCGCCACGGCCACGCGCTCGCAAGTGATTGGCGAGGCCAATGCCAGCCCGACGGTGCATCAAGGTATCGAGCTGGCACTGGACAGTCCCTTGTGGGACGGCCACCAGGCCGGGCGCCTGGCACTGCGGCAAACCTATACCTACAGTGACTTCCACTACCGTGACGATGCGCGGTTCGGTGACAACCGTCTGCCCGGCCTGCCCGAGCATTACTATCAGGCCGAACTGCGCTACGACCACCCCAGCGGTGTGTACACCGGCCTCAACGTGCAACACGCCTCACGCATTGCCGTGGACTATGCCAATTCCTATTACGCGGCGCCGTATACCCTGTTCGGTGCCAGCCTGGGCTACGCCGCGCCGGACGACACCTGGCAGACCTGGCTGGACGTTCGCAACCTGACCAACAAACGCTATGCCAGCACCGTCACTCCGGGCTATGACGATCAGGGCCGTGACGTGGCGCGCTCGACCCCCGGCGACGGCCTGGGTGTCTATGCGGGCATTTCCTGGACCTTGCGCTGACCAGGCGATGAGCAGCCGGCCAGGGTCGCGCCGGTTGCGTTAAGATAGTGGCCTACCCGCTTTGGCAGAGAGCAGCAGTGATCCTCAACAGCCTGGTTTTTTTCATCACCTTGGCGGCCATGGAAGGCGTTGCCTACCTGGCCCACAAGTACCTCATGCATGGTTGGGGCTGGGGCTGGCATCGTTCCCATCACGAGCCCCGCACCGGCTGGTTCGAGAAGAACGACCTGTACGCGGTGGTGTTCGCAGGGCTGGCAATCGTGCTGATTGCCCTGGGGACCCAGGGGCTGCATCCGCTGGAGTGGATCGGCGCGGGCATGACTGCCTATGGCGCATTGTATTTCGTGGTTCACGATGGGCTGGTGCACCGGCGCTGGCCGTTCCACCTGGTGCCCCGGCGTGGTTACCTCAAGCGCCTCTACCAGGCGCACTTGATGCACCACGCGGTAGAGGGCAAGGAGCGCTGCGTCTCCTTCGGCTTTCTGTTCGCGCCTTCTACGACGCGTTTGCGTGCTCAGCTTCGCGCACTGCACCAGGGGCCGCTGCGCAAGGCGGACGAGGCCGACTCCACAGCTGCGCAGGGCGCTGCGGCCACTGCCGCCAGCGAGCGCTGACGGCGCGCCATCCGCCTTGGCTCACGGCTGCCAGCTTTTCCACCTTCGAGGTTGAAATGCGGGCATCCCAGGCATGGCTGCCCGCCGCAACCACCTTCACGCCGATCTGTCGGTACACCGCGGCGGCGGTCGCCACGGCCCAGGCCGAGCGCCAGGGCAGGGCCGCCAGGCCGGCCTGGGCGCTGGCGTAGTAGGGTTCGGCCAGGTTGACCAGGCGCTGGGCGAGCACTGCCACGGCCGGTCGGTGCTCAGGCGTGGCCAGTGCCTGCAGCGGAATGTTCAACTCATCCAACCACTGCGCGGGCAGGTAGCAGCGGCCGATACGCGCGTCCTCGACGATGTCGCGGGCAATATTGGTCAGCTGGAACGCCAGCCCCAGGTCACAGGCCCGATCCAGGGTGCGTGGATCGTCAGTGCCCATGACCCGCGCCATCATCAGGCCGACCACGCCAGCCACGTGGTAGCAGTACTGCAGCGTGTCGTCCTGGGTGTGATAGCGGCGGTCCAGCACGTCCATTTCAAACCCGGCCAGGTGTTCCATTGCGTTGTGTTCGGGAATGCCGTGCTCGCGCACGACCTCGGCGAACGCGGCAAACGCTGGTTCGCCAGTAGGCTCCCCGGCGTACACCGCACGGGTCTGGGCCTGCAGCAGGGCCAGCCGCCGCTGCGCTTCCTCAGCGCTGATCGATATTGCGTCGTGGCCGGCCTGTTGCCCGTCGATCACGTCGTCGCAATGGCGGCACCAGGCATACAGCATTACCGCACTGCGCCGCGTGCGTTCGTCGAACAGCTTGGCGGCTGCAGCGAAGCTTTTCGAACCCACGGCGATGCTCTGCTCGGCATGTTCGCGCAGCGCCGGATCCGGCGCCGGCGTGCTCATGAATGCAGGTCCGCGATCATCAGCCCGGCAGTCGCCTTGGCCGAGCCGATCACACCCGGTACCCCGGCGCCTGGATGGGTGCCGGCACCGACCAGGTAGACGTTGTTCAACTGCGCATCGCGGTTGTGCGGGCGGAACCAGGCACTCTGCTGCAGCACCGGCTCGAGCGAAAACGCCGAGCCCAGGTGCGCGTTGAGTTCGCTCTGGAAATCATCCGGGGTGAAGATGCGGCAGGTGACCAGATCTTCGCGCAAGCCGGGAATGTAGTGCTCTTCCAGGTATTCGAAAATCCGGTCGCGGTACAGCGGGCCCTGCACCGACCAGTCGATGGCTGCATTGCCCAGGTGCGGAACCGGCGACAATACGTAGTGGCTCGAACAGCCCGGTGGCGCCAGGCTGGGGTCGGTGACGCAGGGCGCATGCAGGTACAGAGAGAAATCCGTCGCCAGTTCGGCGCCGTTGAAAATCTCGTGGATCAACGCCTGGTAGCGCGCACCGAAGCACACCGTGTGGTGTTGCAACTGCGGTTGTGGGCGCTTCAGGCCGAAATGGATGACGAACAGCGAGTTGCTGAAGCGCTTGCCCTTGAGGCGCTTGCCCTCGCGTCGACCGCGCGGGTGCTCGCCCAGCAGGTCGGCGTAGGTATGCACCACGTCGGCGTTCGAGGCCAGGCAGTCGGCGCGCCAGCTGCGGCCGTCGCGCGCATGCACTGCCGTGGCCCGATCGTGCTCGACGTCGATCTTCGCCACTTCGGCATTCAACTCCACGGTACCGCCCAGGTCCTGAAACAGCTTGACCATGCCTTGCACCAGCGCGCCGGTGCCGCCCTTGGGAAACCACACGCCCCATTCGCGTTCCAGGGCATGGATCAGGGTGTAGATGGACGAGGTGGCGAACGGGTTGCCGCCCACCAGCAGCGAGTGGAACGAGAATGCCTGGCGCAGCTGATCATGCTCGATGAAGCTTGAAACCATCGAGTAGACGCTGCGCCACGCCTGCAACCGAGCCAGTTGCGGACCTGCCTTGAGCATGTCGCGAAACGACAGGAAGGGCACCGCGCCAAGCTTGAGGTAGCCTTCCTTGAACACCGCCTGGGAGTAGGCCAGGAAGCGCTGGTAGCCGGCGACGTCTGGTGGGTTCAGGGCATGAATCTGGCGGTCCAGTTCGGCCTGGTCGTTGGCGTAGTCGAACTTCGTGCCGTCTTCCCAGCACAGCCGGTAGAACGGCTTGACCGGCAGCAGATCGACGTAGTCGGCCATGCGCTTGCCACTGAGGGTGAACAGCTCTTCGATGGCCGAAGGGTCGGTGATCACGGTCGGGCCGGCGTCGAAGGTGAAGCCCTGGTCGCGGTAGACATAGGCTCGGCCTCCGGGCTGGTCACGCTTTTCCAGCAAGGTGGTGTGGATGCCTGCGGCCTGCAGACGGATCGCCAGGGCCAGGCCGCCGAAGCCTGCGCCGATGACGATGGCGGTTTTAGCTGGATTCATGGGGGTTCTCGAACTGCCGGGGAGAAGATCTGAGGGCGGCGCGCACGGCCTCGTCGACGGGCACGGGAGGCTTGCCGACGAGAATCCGGGCGCGGTCACGCCAGTGGTTTTGGCCTGCATAGAATCGGCTGATCAGCGCGGGCGACAAGCGGTAGAAGCGTTGCATCACCCGCCAGCGATCCTGAGGCTTGCCGGCCAGGAACAACATGCGGTTGAGCAGGCGATAGAAACCCTGCGCCTGCCATTGCTGGCGTGCGTGTTCGCGGATACCCGTGAACAGGCGGTCGGCGTCCATGTCGGTCTGCTCCGCCAGCCACTGGGCCAGGCGCACCGCATGGGGCAGCGAATAGCCGGTGGTGCAGTGAAACAGGCCGGCGCGCAGGCCGGAAAGGGGTTGGCCGGCGGCTTGCTGCCAGAACGCATCGAAATCGCCGACCAGGGTGATCGGCAGCACGCCCTGTTCTTCGCGCAGGCACTCGGCGATTGTCCAGCCCTGCCAGCGCACGTAGTCGGCGATATGCTCGCGCAACTGATCGCAGCTCAAGGTGTGGCGATCCACGTAATGGGTGTCTTCGACCAGCACCGTATCAGCCGTGAATGGCAACACATAGACGAAGCGATAGCCTTCGCCCTGGCTGACCCGCGCGTCCATGATGATTGGCCCCAGCAGGCCGTGGGGCTGTTGGAGGCGCAGCAGCTGGCCGACGAATGCCTGCTGGCCCAGCACCAGGTGGCGGCTGGGCTGCACGCCGCGGCCGTCGATCACCGCCTGGGCCTGCAGCGTCTCGCCACTGGCCAGGCGCACGTGTCGCGGGCCCAGTTCGGCAATGGTTTCGCCCAGGCGCAGGCTCGAGCCCAGGGCCTGGGTGATGACCTCGGCAAAGCGCTCGCTGGTGATGCTGGCGTAGCCGCTGTCCAGTCGCCGCGAGACCTCGGCGAAATGTACCTGGTAGCAAGGCCAGCGCTTGACCACCAGGGGTTCGATCCAGTGGTGCTGCTCGGCGGTCAGGTCGCCATCGTGGAACGACCAGGTATGGTTGCCGCCCAGGCTCTGCTGCGAATCGATGCACAGTACGTTCAGTTCCGGGCGCACCTGGCGCAGTCGCCAGGCGATCAGGCCATTGGCCAGGCCGGCACCGGCGAGGATCAGGTCGTAGGTCATGACGGGGCTCCGGCCACTACGGGTTGCCGCGTGCGCACCGCGGTTTCGACGATAGCCGCCGCCTTGGCCGTGCCACCCGCGCTGGCCAGTTCTGCCTTCAAGCGGGCAAAGGCCGGTGTCGGCATGTCGAGAACCTCGCGCAGCACCTGGGCAATGCGCGAAGACCGCGCGCGGCGCTGCAACTGGCGACCGATGCCATGATGGCGCACGCGCGCGGCCACGCCGGGCTGGTCGAAGGCAATGGGCATCACCAGCATGGGCGTGGCGCTGGCGATGGCATCCATCACGGTGTTCAGCCCCCCGTGGGTGATCACCGCATCGGCCCGTTCGAGAGCCCATTGCTGCGCCGCGAAATCAGTCACCCATGTGGCGCCCAGGCGCTGCAAGCGTTGCTCCGCAGTTGAATCGAGCAGGCCGCAGTGGGCTATCAGCAATTGCACGTCGAGGTGGCGGCAGGCCTTGGCCATCTGCTCGAACATGCCCAGGCGCTGGCCTTGCAGGGTGCCCAGGCTGGCGAAGACGAACGGGCGTTGCGGGTCGATTGGCCAGTGCCCCTGGCCCTGAATGGCAGCGTTGCGCAGCGGGCCGACGGCGTGCAGGTGGGGCGGGGCGTGCTGGCGGGGAAAGTCGAAGCCGGCCAGGGTCTGGCTGATCTGCGCCAGCGGCGAAAGGCACTCGTGCAACGCACTGCGTGGCGCCAGGCCGAGGGTTTTCGCAGCGCTCTGGATAGCGCGCGCATGGGGCTTCATCAACCAATCGTAGACCTGGGTGCTGCCGCGGTACATGTGCAGGCTGCGCTCGTCCGTGGCATAGGCGAAGGGCATCACCGGCAACGGCAGGCCCGGCTCACGGTTGACCGGCAGCGCGCAGGCGATCGACACGAAAGGCAGCCCCAGGCTTTCCGCGACCAGGCCGCCGGCAGCCTCCATCTGGTCGCACAGCAGCGCGTCGACGCCGTGTTGCGCCAAGGCTGCCGGCAGCTCGTCGCAGAACATGCGGGTGGTCGCTGCCAATTGCTCGATGATCTGCCGCAGGCCCCACGGTGTGCCTGGGTTTGCCGCCAGACGCAGGCTGCGCTGCAGGCTGCCGGGCGGATGGCTGGCCTGGCCCAGCACTGCGAAGCCGATACCGGGAGCCGTGACCCAGCGCGCGGCGTCCGCCTGGTGGAAGAACGTCACCCGGTGGCCTCGTCGCATCAATTCCTCGGCCAAAGCCTGCAGGGCGTGAAAATGACTGTAATAGGCGGGCGCCACGACGCCGAAGTGGCTCATCGAGGCAGGGCCTGCGGACCCAGCAGGCGGGCATGGCGCAGGCCCGTCAGATTGGCCGAGCCGGTACAGAAACAGGCCACGCGCAGTTGGCGGATGACCACCTCGAAGTGTTCGATGACCGCTTCGGTGGACAGCGTTGCGCCTGGCAGCACGGCAGCGGCCTGGCCAACGATGTCCGCGCCCAGGCGAATGGCCTTGGCTGCATCGACGCCATCGCGGACGCCGCCCGAGGCAATCAAGCGTACCTGCGGCAAGGCCTGGCGCACGGTCTGGATGCAGGTCGCCGTGGGAATGCCCCAGCCAGCGAATGCCATGGCCACCGCGCGATCGGCCGCGCGGGTGGCGCGTTCACCTTCGACTGCAGCCCAGCTGGTACCGCCCGCGCCCGCTACATCGATGACCTGCACGCCGGCCTCGACCAAGGTCTGCGCGACGCTGGCCGAGAGCCCGGCGCCGACTTCCTTGATCACCACCGGTACTTTCAGAACGGTCACTGCACGGGCGATCTGCGCCAGCACGCCGAGCCAGTGCCGGTCGCCTTCGGGCTGCACCGCTTCCTGCAGCGGGTTGAGATGAATGATCAGGCCGTTGGCTTCGAGGGTGTCGACCGCACGATGAGCGAGGTCCATGCCGTCTTTCTCGAGCAACTGCGCTGCACCGATGTTGGCCAGTAGCGGGATGTCCGGGGCGATGCGCCGCAGGTCGCGGGTGAGCCCCTGGTCGTTGCCGGTCTGCAGGCTGACCCGCTGCGAGCCGACACCCATGGCGATGCCCAGCGCCTGCGCCGCTTCGGCGAGGTGACGGTTGATCGCCACGGAGCGCAGGGCGCCACCGGTCATGGAACTGATCAGCAGCGGTGCGCGCAGGGCGATGTCGAGCAACGAGCTGCTCAGGTCGATGTCTGCCAGGTCCAGTTCGGGCAGCGCACAGTGTTCGAACTGGACCACGTCCCAGCCGGCGCCCGCCCGTGTACCGGCCCTGAGCGGGTCCAGAACGATGTCCAGGTGGTCATCCTTGCGTCGACTCAACTCGTCGTGCTTCATGTCAGCTCCATTGCTCAGGAATCATTTACGGCCGCCTGCGGTCTGTCCATGGTAGAGAGTTGTACGGCGCGCTCATATTCGCATAACGTATGTCCATCTTCACAGGCTCAGGCATCGGCGCTGCGCAGTCGTTCCTTGTTTAGGAGCGCAGCTGCCCGCGCCAGGCCATGCCGATACCTCGTCTCCGGCGGCCGCAGGACTCGAAACAAGAACAGAGGGAACGATGACAGCTGACACGTCTGCGACCAGCGATACCGGTTTCACCGAGCACATGGCTCTGCTGCGCACGACCATCGAAGCGCGCCTGGACGCCTTGCTGCCCACGGCGAGCAATGAGCGCGACCTGGTGGCCACGGCGATGCGCGATGGTGCCCTGGCGCCGGGCAAGCGCATGCGTCCGATCCTGTTGATCCTGGCGTCGAACGGCTTGGGGGCCAGCGACCAGGCGGCCCTGGATCTGGGCTGCGCGGTGGAAATGGTCCACGCCGCATCGCTGGTGCTCGATGACATGCCCTGCATGGACGACGCCAGGCTGCGCCGGGGCCGTGTCACCACGCACCTGGCGTTTGGCGAAGACGTTGCCATTCTGGCTGCAGTGGCGCTGTTGTCGCGGGCCTTCGCCGTGGTGGCGGGCATCGACGGGCTGAAGCCTTCGATTCGAACCCAGTTGGTGGAAATACTGGCCAACGCCATCGGCGCTCAAGGTCTGGCCCGTGGTCAGCTGCAAGACCTGCGCGAAGGCCTGCACCCGCGCACCGCAGAGGAAATTGCCGCCACCAACAACCTCAAGACCGGCGTGCTGTTCAGCGCAATCATGGACATGGCCTACCTGATCAGCGATGCACCACCGCCTACACGCGCCGTGCTGCAGTGCTTTGCCCTGGAACTGGGGCAGGCCTTCCAACTGTACGACGATCTTCATGATCATAGCCCAGCCACAGCCAAGGACCAGGGCAAGGACGACGGCAAGTCGACCTTCATGGCGCTGTGCGGTGAGGATGAAGTGAAGCGGCGCCTGCAGGAACACCTGGACAAGGCTCGCGCCTGCCTGGCCGACGCCTATGCGCAGGATGATCACATCAGCCGCTTCCTTCAGCTGATATTCGTCAAGGCCGCTACCTGCGCGTGACCGTTCACCTGTCAGTACTACTTCTTCCCGAATAAAGCCCCTTCACGACAAAGGGCATCGAGTACGCTCGATGCCCTTTGCTGTTCGATCGGGTTGAAGGTCTGCGCTACCCGATCCTCAGGCGTGCGGGTTGCTGCCTTTCTCCGCATCGTGTTTCTTCGCGGCGTCGACGCCTGCGCTGCTCAGTTTTATCGGGTATTCGAGCGCGGGTTCGTGGTCTTCGACCGTGACCGGCTTGCCCTGGATCAGGCCTTTTTCCTGCAGCGTCTTGATCATTCCAGCCACTGCCTTCTCGCCGCGATAATTGTCGAGAATTTCCTTGCCCAGGCCGTGGGGATGCGCGTGCAGCAAACGGGTGAGTACTTCGTGCTCAAGTTCGACGTTGCTCATGAATGCCTCTCTGACTGCTGAATGAAAATGCATCGGTTACGCCATTGTGACTCGGTCAGGCGCGAGAGATTCCTTGCGTCTGCAATCACGCCTGCACAGGCGCCGCACAAAAAAAACAAACTTTTGCGCGGACAAGGAAGTCGACTTTGCACGCGTATCCATTTCGAGGGATGTTTTCGCAACGCATTTTTTGCGCACCTTTTTTTGCCAACCTATGGAGATACCCATGGCCAACTATCCAACTCCGCCGTTCGAGCCGCAGCAGCAATCGGTACCTGGCACGCAGTCGAAGATGAATCCCGTTCCCGACTGTGGCGAAACCAGCTACAAGGGCTCAGGACGGATGGCCAACAAGGTCGCCCTGATCACCGGTGGCGACAGCGGCATTGGCCGCGCTGTGGCGATTGCCTATGCCCGCGAAGGCGCTGACGTTGTGATCTCTTACCTCGATGAGCATGAGGACGCCAAGGACACTGCCCGTTACGTCGAGGAAGCCGGACGCCAGTGCCTGCTGCTGCCAGGCGATCTGGCCGAGAAAGAGCAGTGCCTGGCCATCGTGGCGAAGACTGTCGAGCGTTTCGGCCGTATCGACGTTCTGGTCAACAACGCCGCGTTCCAGATGAGCCACGAAACCCTGGACGAGATTCCGGACGAGGAATGGGTGCGTACCTTCGATATCAACATCACGGCGATGTTTCGTATCTGCAAGGCAGCAGTGCCGCATATGCCGTCGGGTGGTTCGATCATCAACACCAGCTCGGTCAACTCGGACATGCCCAAGCCGACCCTGCTGCCCTACGCGACCACCAAGGGCGCGATTGCCAACTTCACCGCGGGCCTGGCGCAGTTGCTGGGCAAGAAAAACATCCGCGTGAACAGCGTGGCACCGGGCCCGATCTGGACGCCATTGATTCCGGCGACCATGCCGCCGGACGCAGTGAAGACCTTCGGCGAAGAAACCCCACTGGGTCGCCCGGGGCAGCCGGTGGAAGTGTCGCCTATCTATGTGCTGCTGGGGTCGGATGAGAGCAGCTATATCTCCGGTTCGCGCTATGCAGTGACTGGGGGCAAGCCTATTCTGTAAGGCTGCGCCCGGTTGGCGGTCCTTGTTTTGTCCGCTCGGGCCTCTTCGCGGGCAGAGCCCGCTCCCACATACTCCCAAGTCCACCCGGGACCCCTGTGGGAGCGGGGCGGGCGGCGAGCCCTCTGCCCGCGAAGAGGCGCTCCAGCCGTACATAAAGATCAAACCACATGAGCGACCTGCAGCTGCGTCAACGCCTTCACCTTCAACGTCGCCAACACAGGATCACGCCGATCCCTCGGTCGTGTCAGCCCAACCTCGATATCACTGCCAATACCAGTAGCCCGATGCCCCATCACCAACACCCGATCACTCAGATATAGCGCTTCATCCACGTCATGAGTCACCAGCAACAACGCGATGTCATGGCGCTCAGCCAAGTCCAGCAACAAATCCTGCAGCTTCATTCGGGTGAATGCATCCACGGCACTGAACGGCTCGTCCAGCAGCAACACCTTGGGCCTGGAATAAAGCCCACGGGCGATCGCCACCCGCTGCGCCATGCCGCCAGACAATGCCTTGGGCAGCGCCTTGGCAAACCCGCCCAGTCCCACTTCGTCTATCAGCTGCCGCACCCAGGCCGGGTCATAATGCCCATCATCGTGAAAGCCGATGTTGCGCTCTACATTCAGCCAAGGCATCAGCCGCGGTTCCTGGAACACGAACGCTACGGAGTCGCCCGCGCTGTCGAGCTCACCGGTGTAGTCCCGATCGAGCCCTGCGGCGATGCGCAGCAGCGTACTTTTGCCGCAACCACTGGGCCCCAGCAGGCTGACCCGCTCACCGGGTTGCAACTGCAGTTCCAGGTCCTTGAGCACCACCGTGTCGCCAAATGCTTTGCGCCGGACACGGAGGCTCAACAGGGCATCGTTCATGAGCGGTTCCCCGAGGCTTCACCCGTGAATGCATCGCGCCAGCTGACGCAGCGTCGCTCGAGGGCCGCAAGCAGGCCATCGCTGAGCTTGCCGAGCACCGCTAGGGCGAGGATCGCTGCCAGAACGATATCCGGTCGCGAGGTTTCGCGTCCGTCGCTGAGCAGGTAACCCAGGCCTTTGGTCGCGGCAATCAATTCGGCGGCGACCAGAAACATCCAGGCCATGCTCAGGCCGCTGCGCAGGCCGGTGAACAATCCCGGCATGGCTGCCGGCAACAGGATACGCACGGTCAGTCGGCGGGCGTTGAAACCATACATCTGGCCGACCTCGACCAGCTTGCGGTCGATGTTGCGAATGGCGGCAACGCCGTTGACGTACACCGGAAAAAACGCACCGATGGCAATAAGCACGATCTTGGACGTCTCGTCGATGCCCAGCCACAGCAGCAACAAGGGCACCCAGGCCAGGCTCGGTATGGCGCGCAGACCCGCGAAGGTCGGCTCCAGATAGGCTTCGGCTTCTCGGCTCAGGCCCACCCACGCGGCAAATACCAGGGCCAGTGACGCACCGATGACGAAACCTGCCAGCACGCGGCCTACGCTGGCGAGCACGTGCTTGCCCAGCGCGCCCTGCGCCAGTTCGGCGAGCGTCAGTGCCACATCGCTGGGCGCCGGCATCTGGTAGGCGGGAATCCAGCCGGCCCGCACCACGACTTCCAGCACTGCGACGATCATGCAGGGCAGCAGCCAGCCCTTGGCGCCGCGTCGCCAGGCCGTCGATACACGCCCAGGGGACGATGCGGCGCCCCTGGGCAGGGCTTTTTCCGAAGTGCTCATGAATTCATGGCTTCCCGATGACGTCAGCGCTGAAGCGCGGCTCGATCAGGCGATCGACCACCTCGTTGACGTCCACGCCTTTGCGCACCAGGCCTTCGGCGGTCAGGATCGGTGCCGCAGCCTTGAGCGCCTCGACCTGCTTGGGGCCTGGCTGTGCATCGCTGAAGTCGGTACGCGACAGCTGCAGCTTGGCCACATCCAGCGGCAAGCCGGATTCCTTGGCCAGCAGCGCTGCCAGATCGTCGGGATGCTCCCGCGCCCAGGTACGTGCCTGCTCGTAGGCCTTGATGACCTGCTCGACGGTGTCGGCGTGTTCTGCCGCGAATGTTTCGGTGACGCTGATCACCCCGTAGCTGTTGAACTCGATGTTGCGATACAGCAACTGTGAGCCAGCCTGCAATTGGCTGGCCGCCAGCAACGGGTCGAGCCCGGCCCAGGCGTCGACATCGCCACGTTCCAGAGCAACGCGGCCGTCGGCATGCTGCAGGTGGACCAGCTCCACATCATCCTTGCTCAGCCCAGCCTGCTGCAGGCTGCGCAAGGTGAACAGAAAAGGGTCGGTGCCTTTGGTGGCGGCGATCTTCTTGCCCTTGAGATCGGCCACGCTCTTGATCGTCGAGTCCTTGCGCACGGCCAAGGCCGTCCATTCCGGGCGGCTGGCGATGTACACAGTCTTGATCGGGCTGCCATTGGCGCGGCTCAGCACCGCCGCAAGGCCGGCGGTCGATGCGAAGTCGATACTGCCGCCGTTGAGGTATTCCAGGGAACGATTGCTGCCTTGGCTGAGCACCCAGTCGACCTTGGTACCGGGCAGGGCTTTCTCCAGCCAGCCGAAATGTCGCAGCACCAGGCTGGTGGGCGAGTAGTAGGCGTAGTCCAGGCGAACCTCGGCGGGCGCTGCGGCCTGGGCGGTGCTGCCGAGGGCGGCCAGCAGCACGGCGGCAGCCAGCAGGGGTTTGGACAGGCGTGAGAACAGGGTCATGACGATCATTCCTTGGCAGGGGAGAGCCGGCTGGCACGCCGGACCCCAAGCCTAAATGATCTAAAAAACCAACTGTAAATACCTTTTGGATCTTAGCTTAGACTGCCGGCCAGTCGCTCGCGGGTCACTGACCCTCAGCGATTGACGGTCTTGGCCGGCAGTGCCAGAACCAGCAGGCAACTGAGCAGCAGGCAGGCGGCGAAGATCCACAGGGCAATCTGCGGGCTGTGGAAGCGATCCATCACCACACCCATCAGGGAATTGCTGACCAGACCGGCAATGTTGGCCAGCGAACAGGCCAGGGCGAAACCGGTGGCGGCTGCGGTGCCCTTGAGAAAGGTCGCCGGCAGGCTGAAGAACACCGGCACTGCGCCAATGATGGCCAGCGAAGCCACCGAGAACAGCAGGACCGTGATTGCCACGTTCTGGGTGAAGAAGGTGCTGAGAAACATCGCTGCGGCGCCGACGATGAAAGGCACGATGATGTGCCAGCGCCGCTCGCGGTATCGGTCCGAACTGGCGCCGATGGCCAGCATGCCGATCAGCCCGGCAAGGCTGGGAATGGCGACCAGCAGGCCGATGTCGCCGGCATTCGCCACCCCGGCATTGCGAATGAACGTGGGCAGCCAGAACCCCATGGCGTAGGCGCTCAGCAGAATCGAGAAATCGATGCCGCCGAGCATCCACACCTTGATGTCGAAAAAGCCTGCACGAAACGAGTGGCCGCCGCGGTTTTCGCTCTCGTCCCTGGCCAGCACCGCCTGCAGTTGGTGTTTCTCGCGCTCGCTCAGCCATGTTGCATCGCCAATGCCATTGGGCAGGATGGCCAGGCAGAGCACGCCCAGTATCACAGTGGGAATGGCTTCGAGGAGGAACAGCCACTGCCAGTTATGCAGGCCGCCGACACCGTCGAAGCTGCCCATGATCCAGCCGGAAAGGGGGCCGCCGATCAGGCTCGACAACGGCAGGCCGATCATGAACAGGGCGATGATGCGGCTGCGTCGGTACGACGGGAACCATTGGCTCAGGTAGAACAGCACGCCCGGCAGAAACCCGGCTTCGGCGGCGCCCAGCAGAAACCGCAGAAGGTAGAAATGCCATTGGCTGGTGACGAACATGGTCAGCCCGGAGAGCACGCCCCAACTGATCATGATGCGCGCGATCCACAGGCGCGCGCCGACCTTCTGCAGCACCAGGTTGCTCGGCACCTCGAACAGGATGTAGCCGACGAAGAACAGGCCCGCGCCCAGTCCGTAGGCGGTTTCGCTCATGTGCAGGGTGTCGAGCATCTGCAGTTTGGCGAAGCCCACGTTGATGCGGTCGAGGTACGAGGCCAGGTAGCAGAAGCACAGGAACGGGATCAACCGCCAGACGATCTTGCGGTACGTTTCAGCGCTCGCGTGCTCGGGCAGGCCGGAGATGGATGACATGCAAGAACTCCTGAAGCATTGAGAAAATCGGGGATGTATCCCGCAGGAGCGGTCCATGCCGCGAACGCCGCACTGCTCGGTGCGTGGCGATGATAATCGTTGCGCTCGATGCATGCAGCACGGGTGCCAGCCTGGGGCGCAAATAATCGCGTAGACTGCCGGCGTCGGCGAGCAGGTTCGCGCCGCGTCGCTTTCATCCACACGCTCGATCCGGCCATACGCCGGACGGCATCGGTCCGGGCAAGGCGGAGCATCTTCTTCTATGGCGCAGGGCATTTTTTTCTTTGTAGTCGGCCCAAGCGGAGCGGGGAAGGACTCGCTCATCGAAGGCGCCCGCGCCCGACTGGGCGGCAGCGGTCGGTACCTGTTCGCCCGGCGCACCATCACCCGCCCAAGCGGCGCACCCGGCGAAGACCACACGGGAGTGACTGCCGAGCAGTTCCAGGCCAGCGTTGCGGCCGGCGAGTTCCTGCTCAGCTGGCATGCCCACGGCCTGAGCTATGGCTTGTCTGCCGATCTGCTGCAGGTGTTGGAGGCGGGTGGCCACGTCATCGCCAACGGCTCGCGCAGGATGATCCGCGAGGCCGCGGCGCGTGTGCCGCATCTGGTGGTGATCGAGGTCACTGCCGCGCCAGAGGTGCTTGCCGCGCGCATTCTGGGACGCGGGCGGGAGACCGCCGAGCAGGCCAGTGCGCGGGTGCTGCGTCAAGTGGACATGCTGCCGTCGGACATCGAAACCCTGCGCGTCGACAACGACGGCACACTGGCCGCTGGCATCGAAGGTTTCATCGATGCCGTGCAGAGCGTCGCCCGACGTCACGCCGGGCTGCCGACCAGCCATCCACTGCTGGCGCGCAAGGTCCAGGGCCACGCGCTGGACGAAACGCAGTACGAATCGTTGTTGCGCGACATCATCGAGGGTCGCTATACGGACAGCGAGATCGGCGCCTTCCTGGTGAGTGCCAGCCAGCACCTGTCGGATGCCGAGGTGATGGCCTTGGCCAGGGTGCGCACGCGATTTTCACCGATCATGCGCTGGGACCGGCCCATGGTGGTCGACAAGCACTCGATGGGCGGCGTCCCCGGTAGCCGGATTACCCTGATCGTGGTGCCGATCGTTGCGGCGCATGGGCTGGCCATGCCCAAGACCTCGTCGCGGGCGATCACTTCGGCGGCCGGCACGGCCGACGCCATGGAAGTCCTCGCCGAAGTGGAACTGACGCCTGCGCAAGTGCGTCAGTGCGTGGCCCACACCGGCGCCTGCATTGCCTGGAACGGTCGCCTCAACCATTCACATCTCGATGAGGTGATGAATACCATCACACGCCCGCTGCGCATCGACTCCACACGTTGGGCCGTGGCCTCCATTCTGTCCAAGAAACTGACTGCCGGCTCGACCCATGTCATCGTCGATCTGCCGTTCGGCCCGCGTACCAAGCTTGCAAGCCGCGAGCAGGCGCAGGCACTGGGCGAGCTGTTCGAGCAGGTCGGTGCGTTGCTGGGCCTGACCGTAGTGGCGCTCGTCACCGATGGATCGCGGCCGGTGGGGCGCGGTATCGGGCCGGCGCTCGAAGTGCGCGATGTACGCTGGGTGCTTGAAGGCGCTGTGCAGGCACCGGCCGACCTGCGCGAGAAAGCCTTGGTGTTTGCCGCGCAGATTCTGGCCTGGGACCCGCAGGTCGGCAGCGTCGCCGCGGGTCGGCGACGCGCCGAGCAGCTGTTGGACGAAGGCTGCGCCCTTGCTGCGTTCGAGCGCATGATCGACGCCCAGGGGCGCAGGGTGCCGGTGATGCCCAGCGCGCTGACCTGCGCCGTCCGTGCACCCTGCGAAGGCCACGTGGCCCGGTTCGACGGCTGGCGCCTGGCGGAAATCGCACGGTGCGCCGGAGCGCCCCGGGACAAGGGCGCCGGCATCGACCTGAAGGTAGACAAGGGCACACCAGTGGCGCCGGGCGATGTGCTCTACGTTATCCATGGCGCGAGCGCTGACAGTCTGGAATGTGCGGCTCGGCTTGCCCATGCCTGCAGCGGAATCGAACTTGCGACCCCGCGCTGATCGCCGTTGCGGCGGCCGCGCCAGGCGGGCGGGTTACCGTTCGTCGGCGCAACCTCGACAAATGGAATTCGCAGGCTTTTCCGCTCTCCTAACCTGAGTGTGGGAGTCGCCATCGCGGCGGTTACTTTCCTCAATCAATTCAAGTACACAGAAGGATTTGGCAATGACTGATTCGCCGCGCATCGACGGCGCTTCCAAGGGAGCGAACCTGGTTCTGGTGGTGGAAGACGAAGCCGTGATTCGCGAATTCGTCTGCGAGCTGCTGACCGACGAGGGTTGGAAGACCGAGGGTGTCGAATCTGCGGATCATGCCCTCGCGTTTCTGAACCAGCATTCCAACGAAGTGGGTTTGTTGCTGACGGACATCCTGATGCCGGGCAGCATGAACGGCGCAGGCCTGGCCAACTATTCGGCACAGACCTGGCCCGAGATTCCGATCATGATCATGTCGGGGCACGAAACACCGGAAAGCTCCGGCGTGACCATTCCCGTCAGCTTCGTGCGCAAGCCTTGGACCCTGGGCCAGTTGCTCGACGGTGTCGAGAAGGCCCTCGCCACCGTGCCGCGCGCTGTCAGCTAGGACAAGCGCCGCTGCCCTGCACCCATTGGCGAGCAGTCGTCGCGATCTGCTTCGCCAATTGATCGATCACGCGCTGGTGTGCCACCACCAGGCTGCTCAATTCCACTCCCGCCGTTTCACGGATCTGACTCGCACAGGTCAGGGTACGGCGCGGCTGCGCACCCCCGCGCAGGCCCAGGCTCCACACCACGTCGACCAGTGCATATTGCCCCGGCAGCGAGTCGAAGCGCCGCACGTCGGTCTGCAACGACAGCACCGGGCGCTGCGCGTCCTTGGGTAGCCCGGCCAGGTCTCGCGTGCCCAGCTGGCGTTCGAGGCGATCGGTCAGGGCATCGTGAAACTCATCGGCCAACGGCGCGCTCCAACGATCGTTTTCCAGAATGGCGAGGTTGCCCTGGTTCTGCCGCACCACCAGTTGTGGCTGATCGACCTGCACCGGCATCCGCACGCCCAGCATCTCGAATTGGAACGACGGCGCGGACAGGCGGGCCGGGGTGCTCGGCGCGGTGTCCTGCAACGTGTAGTAGTGGGTGACCGGCGAGCTGCAGGCACTCAGGCCCAGGCTTGCGGCCAGCATCAGGGTGCGTTTGATCATGGTTGAGCTTCCGGTTGGATTTCACGTGAAGTATTGCTCGGGCTGCGGAAGGCGTCCGGCTCGCCCTGTTTGGTGCGGCCACGGATCAGCGCTTCCGGGTTGCGGCTGAGGAAGTCGGTCAGTACGCGCACCGAGCGCGCGGTGCGCTGAACTTCATCCATGGCCTGGCTCAGCTGCTGGCGCTCCGGCGAGTCGTCGGCAAACGTCGAATTCGCCGCGGCGAGCGTCTTTTGCGTCTGTTGCAGGGTGCCGCGCATCTGCGGCAGCACCTCGGCATTGACCTGACGCAGGGTCTTCTGCATCTCGCTCAGGCTGCCATTGAGGTTGGTGGCGATCTCGTCGAGTGGCAGCTTGCTGATCTTGTCGACTACACCCTGCAGTTGTTCCTGAACCTTGTCCAGGCTGCCCGGCACCGTGGGAATGCGCAGCGGGCGAGCGGCCATGTCGAAGGCCACTGGCGTGGCATTGGGTATGAAGCTCAGCGAGATATACAACTGGCCGGTGATCAGGTTGGCGCTGCGAGCCTGGGCGCGCAGGCCCTGCTTGACGAAGGCTGACATCAGCTGGGCCGAACGTTCGTCGTCCTCGGTGCCCATCTGCTTGAGCAGCTTCTCGTGCGCCTTGCCCAGGCGATCCGGGTAGATCACCGCGCCGACTACGCTGGGAAAACTCTTGGTCTTGGCATCGTAGTCCAGGTTGACCGAGACCACGCGGCCGATGTTGACGCCCATGAACTCCACCGGCGCGTTGACCGTGAGGCCGCGCAGCGACTGGTTGAAGTTCATGCTGATGTAGCGTGGATCACCGTCGGGCGGCGCCAGTGCGGTTTCCTGATCCCCGAACAGGTCGAAGCGCGAGCGTTCGGTGGCCGGCGTCGCGTTGGGGCTGTACTTGGGCTCGACGAAAGCGACACCGCCGGCAAGGATGGTCGACAGCGATTCGGTGTTCACCTTCAGGCCGCTGGCACCCACGGTCAGGTCGATGCCGCTGGCGTTCCAGAAGCGCGT
The DNA here is from genome assembly GCF_947090715.1 of Pseudomonas sp. MM227. Taxonomy (NCBI): domain Bacteria; kingdom Pseudomonadati; phylum Pseudomonadota; class Gammaproteobacteria; order Pseudomonadales; family Pseudomonadaceae; genus Pseudomonas; species Pseudomonas sp. MM227. Next base: position 2,768,572 of record NZ_OX352319.1, on the reverse strand, counting down.
GTCGGTGGTGACGAATTTGTCGTTGGGCGCATGCACGAAGATCTCCACGTCGACACCCTTGCCGTCCTCGGCCAGTTGGTACGACACCACCTGGCCGACTTCGATGCGGCGATAGTAGACCGGCGAGCCGATGTCCAGCGAACCCAGGTCCTCGGTGTGCAGGGTGAACCGCTTGCCTTGCTCGCCATAGGTGATCGGCGGTGGTGTTTCCTTGCCGACGAACTGTTTCTTGCGCTCTTCGGCGCTGCCCGCGTCGGCGCCGATGAAGGCACCGGAGAGCAGGGTGTCGACGCCGGAAATGCCATTGGCACCGATGCGCGGGCGCACCACCCAGAACACCGAGTCTTCGGCGGTGAAGCCTTCGGCGGACTTGTTCAGGTCAACCTTGGCCACCACATGGCTGCGATCGTCGCTGAGCGCGATGGCGGTCACCTGGCCGATCACCACGTTCTTGTATTTGACCTGGGTCTTGTTGGCCTCCAGGCCCATGGCGGTCTGAAAGCTGATCTCGATCTGCGGCCCGGCATTGAGGCCGTTGCTGATCAGCATCGAGGCGCCCACCACGGCGGCGATGATCGGCACGATCCACACCAGCGAGACATTGAAACGACGCGTCTTGACCGCCGGCGCAGCGGCAGGGGACGGGGGGTGGAACCTGGACGATCAGACATCTTCAACCTCTACATCCCAGATGAGCCGGGGATCGAAACTCATGGCGGCAAGCATGGTGAGTACCACCACCAGACCGAAAAACACGATACCCAGCAATGGGTCGATGGAACTCAGCGAACGGAACTGCACCAGCGCGGCCACCAGCGCCACCACCAGCACGTCGAGCATCGACCAATAGCCGATCAACTCGATGAAGCGATACAGCCGGGCCCGCTCGCGCATGGCCCAGTGGCTCTTGCGCTGACAGGTTATCAGCAGCGTGCCCAGGATCATGAACTTCATGCAGGGCACCACCACGCTGGCGAAGAAGATCAGCACGGCGATGTCCCACGAGCCGCCGTGCCAGAACTCGATGACACCACTCATGATGGTGTTTTCGCTGGCATTGCCGAACATGTTGGTGCGCATCACCGGCAGCAGGTTGGCGGGGATGTACAGGATCAGGGCCGCGATCAGCAGCGCCCAGGTACGGGCAATGCTGTCGGGCTTGCGTGCGTGGACTGTGGAGTGGCAGCGCGGGCAGTGATGTTCACCTGTCTGGCAGATATGCCCACAGGTGTGGCACAGCACCAGGCCCAGTTGTCGGGCGTAGACCGGCTCGCTCATCGCAGCTGTCCTTCCAGGTCATCCCAGAGCCGGCGGATGCCCTTGCCCGAAATCAGGATCAGCAGCACCGTGACCATGCCCAGCGCCCACAGGCCGACGCCAGGATGCACGTCGAGCATGCCGGCCAGCTTGATGATGGCGACCAGAATGCCCAACAGGCAGACTTCGAGCATGCTCCATGGGCGCAGGTGTTCGAGGGCTCGCATGCAGCTGCGAAAGCCGGGCGCGGCGCGCCCTGCAGTGGCGAACCCGAGCAACCAGCACAGCAGGCAGATCTGCAACAGCGGGGCGAGGATGATGGTCAGCCCGGTGACGGCGGCCATGGGCGTGATGCGCCCTTGGGCCAATGCCCCGACCGAAGCGAGCAGGGTGGCCTGGTTGCTCAGGCCTTCCATGCTGATGCTGATCACCGGGAAGGCATTTGCCAGCAGGAACAGCATGGCTGCGGTCAGCGCGAGGGCGAACAGCGCCTGGATGCTCAGGCGATGGCCGCGTTCGAGCACCGCGCCACAGCGCGTGCATTCGGCTTTTTGGCCATGGGCCAGCGTCACCGATTCGAACAGTGAATCGCAGTGTTCACAGATGATGCGGCGCGAAGACGTATTCATTCGACAATGGGCATGGGTGAAGGCCTGCGGACAAGGGCGCGCATTTCCCCAGATTCGACGCGACATGTCTAGTCCAGTGGCGCGGTGCCATGAGTATCTGAGTCATGATAGTGGTGTGCGTTCCGTCTGGCGATAGCCATGCGCGGCGGACCAGGGGCGAGCCGTGTTTTTCTCGCCTGCGCGTTGTCAGCACCAAATGGCATGACATCTGGAAATATCCTCGCTTGTGACGAGTATTCGCCCGCCTCGATACTTTCGGCACACCCGTCGTCGAGCATTGTCATGGCCCTGGACTACCGTTTCACCCCAGCCTTCGAAAACCCCACGGGCTCGGCCATACGCGAGCTGTTCAAGTACCTGTCGCTGCCGGGCATGATTTCCTTCGCCGGCGGCTATCCGGCCTCGACGTTCTTCGACCAGTCCGGCCTGCGTGACGCCGCAGAGCAGGCCATGCGCGAAACGCCCCTGGACTGCCTGCAATACGCCGCCACCGAAGGCCTGCCCGCTCTGCTTGAACAGTTGGCGGAGCTGATGCAGCGCCGCGGCGCCGCGGTGAAGACCGACGACATGGTGGTGACGACCGGCTCGCAGCAAGGCTTCGACTTGTTGCTCAAGGTGCTGCTGGTACCCGGCGCCACGGTGCTGGTGGAATGCCCGACCTATCCAGCAGCGCTGCAGGCGTTGCGCCTGGCCGGGGCGCAGGTGCTCAGCGCGGCTACCGATGCCGACGGCTTGGACACCGACGCGTTGGCGCAACAACTGGCCCAGCGTACGCCCGGCGATGTGGCCATGCTGTATTGCGTACCGACCTTCGCCAACCCTACCGGGGCCTGCCTGCCGTTGGCGCGACGCCTGGCGCTATTGAAGTTGGCGGTCGCGCACGATTTTCTGCTGGTCGAAGACGATCCCTACGGTGCGTTGCGTTTCGCCGGTGAGGACGTGCCGTCGCTGCTGGCACTGAGTCGCCAGGTCGAGGGCGCCGAGGGCCGGGTGATCCATCTGTCCAGTCTGTCCAAGGTGCTGGCGCCAGGGCTGCGGGTGGGCTGGATGGTGGCACCTGCGGCGATCCGCCAGCGCTGCCTGGTGGCCAAGCAGACCGTGGACCTGTGCACCTCGCCCTGGGCGCAGCGCATCGCGGCCAACTACCTTGCGGCGGGGGCATTGGAGCGGGCTTTGCCGAGCCTGGCCGAGGGCTACCGGAAGAAATGCGAGCGGATGCTGGCAGGGCTGCAGCCGATGGCCGAATACCTGGAGGTCAGCCCGCCTGCTGGGGGAATGTTCGTCTGGGGTCGCTGCCGCCACGGGCTGGACGCCAAGGCGCTGCTGCCGCGCGCGATCGAGCAGAAGGTGCTGTTCGTGCCGGGCAGCGCGTTCTATGCCCACGACCCCGACCCAAGCAGCATTCGCCTGTCGTTCGCCGCGCCGGGGCTTGCCGACATCGACGAAGGCCTCGAGCGCCTGCGCCGTGCCTTCCTGTAGCAGCGGCGCAAGCCGCGTCACCGGCGCCGTGGTGTATCGGAAAAAACACGTAGACGCCGGACGCGACTCGCGCCGCTGCTACAGAGGTGCCGAGCCATGCGTGGCAAGAATTACCGTAAGGGATCCAGGGACAATGAATCGCGCTCCTCGAAGAAGAACTCGTCGCAGTTATTGCCAGGGCCTTTACGGTCCACCACCAGGAAGTCATCGCCATCGGCCAAGGCCAATATCGGGTAGTGCCAGACGCCCTGATGGTAGTTGATGCCCTGATGCCCGTCGCTACGAAAAGCTCGCACTGCTTCACTGTGCGGCACCTCACCGGCCGGGGCCACCACGATGAGGAACGCCTTGCCCTGCAACGGGATGAACGCCTGGCTGCCCAGCGGGTGGCGTTCCAGCATGCGCACGGTCAGCGGCATCGGCAGGACCTGGGCGCGAAAGATGCTGATCACGGCCTGATCCTGCGCAGTGCCAAGCTGCACGTCGGCCAGGCGATCGAAGCGTTGCGTGGAGCCGTTGTTGATCAGGAAGTGCGCGCTGCCCTGGGTTTCGATGACGTCGCCGAAAGGGGCGAATGCGGCTTTGCTCAGGGGTTCGATGGTTAATGTACGCATGAAGGGCCTCGTCGTTGATTGGCGCTGCCTGGGTGGTCGATCCACCTGGGCAGCCGAGCGGATGCCGAGCCGGCTACCTGGCCAGGGTACCCAGTACGCGCAGGCGGCTCACGCCTCCGTCGGGGAACACGTTCAGGCGGATATGGGTGATCGGCCCCAGCGCCTTGATCTGTTCGGCGAAGCTGTGTTCCTGGTGCATCTGCAGTTTCTGGCTGGGCAGCAGCTCGCGCCAGAACAGGCTCTGGGTCTCGATCTGGCTGTCGGTGCCACCTTTGACGAATGCGCCCTGGATCGAGCAGCTGTCGGGGTAGTTGCCTTTGAAGTGCAAGGTGTCGACCACCACCTGCGTCACCACCCCGGCGTGACCCAGGGCCACGATGACCCAGTCATTGCCCGGCGTGCGTCGGCGTGCGGTTTCCCAGCCGTCACCCATGTTGACCCCGCGGCCGGGATTGAGCAGGTTGCTCATGCTGCCGTAGTGCTCGTCCGAACAGGCCAGCGCGCGTCCACCGTTGAGCGCGCTGGCAAGGTCCAGCGGCTCTTCGTCGCTGACGCTAGACCAACTGCGAAAGGGGATGCCGTATACGCGCAGGCGTGCGACGCCGCCGTCCGGGTAGATGTTGAAGCGCAGATGGCTGAACGCGCTGTCGTTGTCGATGCTGTGGTAGTGATGGCTGTTGCCCTGCAGTTCCACCGCGCCGAGGATCTCGACCCACTGCGTCTGGTCATCGGGCTCGCCTTCGCTGATGAAGCACGCTTCCAACGACGCCGAGGGAGGGAAGTTGCCGGTGAAGAACGAGGTGTCGATGTCCACACCCTTGATCGAGCCCGGCGCGCCCAGGCGGATCACCGCCGTGTCATGGCCTTCGAAGCGCTTGCGCCGCGATTCCCAGCCATCCATCCACTTGCCGTTGTCGTCGAACACGCCTTCCTTCCACACCGCCGGGGTGGGCTGGAACAACCGGTTGACGTCGGCGAACCAATCATCGGTCACCGAAATGGCGCGGGTACCGAGGCGGGCATCCGCCAGGTTGACGTATTTCTGGAACGGTGCGGCGTAGGCTTTCATGAATGCGGGTCTGCCTTGAACGGTGGTGAGAGGAAAATCGCGGCGGGCGCGATGGCATGGCTGCAGCGGTTACAACGCTTGCAGACGAAACAGGGCGATCTTGTCGATTTCGCGCAATGCACAGCTGAATTCGTCTTCGGGAGAATGGCCGATACGCGTCTCGAAGGCCGCCAGGATCTGCTGCCGGTCGCTGCCCTTGACCGCCATGATGAACGGGAAGCCGAAGCGGGCACGATATGCATCGTTGAGCTCGGTGAAGCGCTGAAACTCCTCGGGGGTACATTGGCTGATGCCGGCACCGGCCTGCTCCTGGGTGCTGGCGGCGGTGAGCTGGCCCTGCACCGCAGCCTTGCCGGCCAGATCGGGGTGCGCATTGATCAATGCCATCAACCTGGCACGGTCGGCGTCGGCCACCACCTGGCTCATGCAGGCATGCACTGCCTCGATGTCGTCGCGACTGTCCACCGGCAGGCGCTCGAAAGCCTGCTCGGCGACCCAGGGCGAGTGCTCGTAGATATCACCGAACGCGGAGATGAAACCGGCGCGGCTCAGCCGTGAGGGTTGCAGGGTACGGAAGTGACTCATGGGCGAAGGCTGCCTGGGTAGGGGTGAACGGTCTGCCAGTGCCGGGCGATGTCCACGCGCCGTGCGCACCACACCTGCTCATGGCTCTGGACATAGTCAATGAAGCGCTTGAGCGATGCGAGGCGTCCGGGGCGGCCGATCAGGCGGCAATGCAGGCCTACCGAGAGCATCTTCGGCGCGTCCGCGCCTTCGGCATACAGCACGTCGAAGGCGTCCTTGAGGTACTCGAAGAAGTCGTCGCCCTTGTTGAAACCCTGCACCTGGGTGAAACGCATGTCGTTGGTGTCCAGCGTATAGGGGATCACCAGATGCCCATCGCGCGCATCGCTGCCCGGTTGCCAGTAGGGCAGATCGTCGTCGTAGGCGTCGCTGTCGTAGAGAAAACCGCCTTCTTCCATGACCAGGCGCCGGGTATTGGGGCCGGTGCGACCGGTATACCAGCCCAGCGGTCGCTGGCCAGTGATATCGGTGAGGATGCGAATGGCTTCGCGCAGGTGCTCGCGCTCCTGCGCTTCATCGATGTTCTGGTAGTCGATCCAGCGATAGCCGTGGCTGCAGATTTCATGGCCATCGGCAACCATGGCCCGGATGGCCTCGGGGTGGCGCTGCGCCGCCATGGCCACGGCAAAGACCGTCAAGGGAATGCCGGCGTTGCGAAACAGCTTGAGCACGCGCCACACGCCGGCGCGGCTGCCGTACTCATAGAGCGATTCCATGCTCATGTTGCGCTGGCCCTGCAACGGCTGAGCCGCGACCATTTCCGACAGGAACGCCTCGGACTCGCTGTCGCCATGCAGCACGTTGCGTTCGCCGCCTTCTTCGTAGTTGAGCACGAACGACACTGCAAGGCGGGCGTGGCCCGGCCACTGCGGATGAGGGGGTTGTCACCGTAGCCGATCAGGTCGCGGGGGTAGTCGGGGCTCACCGCAGGCTTCCTTCTGTGCGTGGCAGAACGGGCTCGACGACGCACCCGGGAAGGGCCCGCTTCGCGCTTGAACGGATTGTATACATCGGCATGGGCAATTTGTAAGCTCGCGTCATTGGCGGATAGATGGCTTCATCCTTGCAGAAGCACTTGCCCAGAGTCTTGCAAAAAACCTGCCCGGTCGGTCAGCAATAAGGATCTTCCGGCATTTTTGGTTCGGCTCCTTTGCAACGTGCCACGCGCCATGCCCCGTTTCGGCGCGAATCGCCCGTTCCCGCTCTTCCACGGTGCGCGTTGAACGCACCCCTTCATCAGGTGAACATCGACCATGGGACGCTTGACCACACATGTATTGGACACCGCACATGGGTGCCCTGGTAACGCCATCCAAGTGCGCCTGTACCGGGTCGAGGGCGAGCAGCTGCAGCTGCTGGCAACGGCCGTGACCAATGCCGACGGGCGTTGCGACGTGCCGTTGCTCGAAGGCGAGCACTACCGTTCGGGCGTCTATCAGCTGCATTTTGCCGGCGGCGACTACTACCGTGCCCGTGGCACGCTCATGGTTGCGCCGGCTTTTCTCGACGAGATCGTGCTGCGCTTCGGCATCGACGCCACCCAGGCGCACTACCATGTGCCCCTGCTGCTTTCACCCTACAGCTACTCCACCTACCGCGGCAGCTGAGCGGCGTTGCTGCCGGGTGAGCGTGCGCTCACTTGAGCCCGAGCTTCTTGCGCATCGCAACGGTGATGCTCTGGCGGGTGGTGAAAAAATCCGCCCACGGATCGTCATCCATCTCTGCCATGCGTTCGAGCACGCTGTCGATGTTCCAATGGTCGCCACCCTTGATCTGTGCCACCTCGTCACGGGTGACCGGCACTGACACCGGCAAGCCGTCACGCGCCCGTGCGGCGTAGGCGCAGGCCGTGGTCGCGCCGAGGCCATTGCGCAGGTAGTCGATGAAGATCTTTCCAACACGATTTTTCGGGCCGGACACGGCGCTGAAGCGCTCCGGCATCAGCCTGGCCATGTGCTCGACCACGGCGCGGCTGAACGCCTTGACCTCGTCCCAACCCAGCTTGCGGGTGATCGGCACCACCACGTGCATGCCTTTGCCGCCGCTGGTCTTGAGAAACGATGCGAGGCCCAGTTCGTCGAGCAGGGTCTGGGTCAATTGGGTGGCTTCGACCATGCTTTTCCAGGGCAGCGCTGGATCGGGGTCCAGGTCGAGCACGAACCGGTCCGGATGTTCGAAATCCTTGCTGGTCGCGTTCCAGGTGTGCAGCTCCAGCGTGCCCATCTGCACCGCGCCGAGCAGCGCCTGGCCGTCGTTGATGACCATGGCGGCCTGGCCTGCCTCTTCCTTGTCGAAGGTGACGATGTGCGGGATCGCCAGGTGGCCTGCGTGCTTCTGGAAGAACAGTTCGCCGCCCACCCCGTCGGGCGCTCGTACCAGCGCCACCGGACGCTGCTTGAGGTGCGGCAGCAACCAGGGTGAAATGCGCCCGTAGTATTCGGCCAGTTGCATTTTGGTGGTACCGCTGGCGGCATCGATCACCCGTTCCGGGTGGGTGATGCGCACCTGACCGACCAGGTCTGCGTCGTCTGCCTTGGTAGCCGCCTTGCGAGGTGTCTTTTTCGGCTTCACGAGTCGAGGGGGGTCGCTGGCTTTCGCAGCCGGCTTGTCTGCAGTGATCTTCCTGGCGGGCTTGTCGCTGCGCAAACCATGGAAAACCGCATGGCGAACGGCCCCGTCACGGGTCATTTCGGCATACGCCACTTCCGCCAGAAGCGTTGGCTGCAACCAGTGCACGCCACGTGCGTCGGCGCCTTTGGGCGGGTTGCCGAGCGCCGGATCGTCGGTTTTCAGCGACTGCAGCTGCGCGTGCAGGCTTCGCAGCGTGGCTTCACTGAAGCCGGTGCCGACCTTGCCGGCATAGCGCAACTCGCCGCTGTCGGCATCATGCAGGCCCAGCAGCAAGGCGCCGAATGCGCTGCGGCTGCCCTTGGGCTCGGTGTAGCCGACGATGACGAACTCCTGGCGCCGCTTGCACTTGAGCTTGATCCAGTCACTGCTGCGCCGCGAGACATAAGGGCTGCCGACACGCTTGCCGATCAGCCCCTCCATGTTCATCTGGCACGCGCTGGCGAGCAGGGATTCGGCCGAGTCGGCAAAGTCGTCGGAGAATTTCAGGGCATCGTCCTCGTTGGCTTCCAGTACCTTCGCCAAGGCACTGCGGCGCTGCTCGACAGGCACTTCGCGCAGGTCCATGCCGTTGAGGTAAGGCATGTCGAACAGGTAGAAGACGATGTCGCCGCTGTGTTGCTCTTCGAAGGCATTCTGCAGAGCCTGGAAATCCGGCACGCCTTGTCCGTTGGTCACGACCACTTCACCGTCCAGCCAGGCCGACTGCAAGCCCAGGGCCGCAAGTGCCTTGGCCTGGCGCGGCATCCTGGCGGTCCAGTCGTGGCCGTTGCGCGTGAACAGGCGGACCTCGGCGTCTTCGATGCGCGCAACGATACGGTAACCGTCGAACTTGATCTCGTAGCGCCAGTCACCGTCCGGGGCGGTGTCCACCAAGGTCGCCAGCTCGGGCTTGAGGCTGGCCGGCAACGCAGCGGCGCGTGCGCCTTGCAGCTGCACACCTTTGCCAGTGGCCCGGGGTTTGGCTGCCGGCTTGGCCACGGATTTGTCGGACGTCTTGGTCGATACTTTGCTTTTGCGCTCGCGCGGGACTAGGGTGCGCTCGCTGAGGACGCTGTCGGGCTGGGCCTCCAGCACATCGTATTCGGCCAAGGGACGCGCGGCCTCGTCCTTGGACTTTATCAGGAACCACTGCTCACGCTTGCCAGGCATATGGGTTTTGACCAGGTTCCACGCGCCAGCCAATTTCTCGCCCTGCAGCACGAACTTGAGCTTGCCCTTTTCATAGCCTTGGCGAGGGTCGCCCTCAGGGATCCAGGTGCCGCGGTCCCAGACGATCACGTCCCCGGCACCGTAGTGCCCCTCGGGAATGTTGCCTTCGAAGCCGGCGTAATCCAGCGGGTGGTCTTCGACATGAACCGCCAGGCGTCGAGCCTTCGGGTCCAGCGATGGACCCTTGGGCACCGCCCAGCTTTTCAGGGTGCCATCGAGTTCCAGGCGAAAGTCATAGTGCAAGTGACTGGCGTCGTGCTTCTGGATGCAGAACTGCAGGGCCTGAGCGGCCTTGCCGCGCTTGCCGCTGCGTGCGCCGCCCGAAGGCTCCGGGGTGGCATCGAAGTCACGCTTGCGGTTGTACTCCTCCAATGCCTTGCTCATGGCGTTCCTCACTCATGATGCGCTGCAGCAGGATCAGCGCAGACAGAACAGCGCCACCTGCGGCGACTCACCGACCCATTGGTCGCTGACTTCCCAGCCGGCCGCGGCGGCCAGTTCGGTAAAGGATTGCACGGTGAACTTGTGCGAGTTCTCGGTGTGCAGCCGTTCCCCTGCCTTGAAGGCGAACGTGCGTCCCGCCACACGAACCTGTTGCGCCTTGCGGCTGACCAGGTGCATTTCGATCCGTTCGTAGTCGGGGTTCCATACCGCCAAATGGTCGAAGGCCTGTTCGTCGAAGTCGGCGTCGAGCTCGCGATTCATGCGCGTCAGCAGGTTTTTGTTGAAGCGTGCCGTAACCCCCGCAGCGTCATCGTAGGCAGCCTCCAGGGTGGCGATGTCCTTGACCATGTCGACCCCGATGACGAAACGCGCGTCGGGCCCCAGCAGCTCGCGGGCCGAACGCAGAAAACGCACGGCTTGCGGGCGAGTGAAGTTGCCCAGCGTCGAACCCGGGAAGAAGCCGACGCGCGGGTGGCCACGGGTTTCCTCCGGCAGGTGCAGGGCACGGGTGAAATCATCGACCAGCGGGGCGATGCGCAGGGCAGGGTAGCGCTGGCGCAGCTGGGCGCCGGCCCGTTCGAGCGCGTTGCTGCAGATATCGATCGGTACGTACAGGCCGATCTGCGGCACGGCATTCAGCAACAGACGTACCTTGTCGCAGGCACCGGCGCCGAATTCGACCAGCGCTGCATCTTCGGCGATCAGCGCAGAGAGCTGCGGCGCGATTTCGGTCAGCAGGGCAGTTTCCGCACGCGTTGGATAGTACTCGGGCAATGTGCAGATGGCTTCGAACAGCTGCGAGCCTTGGGTATCGTAGAAATACTTGGGTGAAATCGACTTCTGTGGGGCTAACAGCCCGGTCACTGCATCGCGAGCGAACTCGTCGCTGCCATCGTTGCGGGCGCTGTACGGTGTCACGTCGCGCGCCAGGCGCAGGCTCGAGAACATCCAGCGGCAGGCCGGGCCGAAAAAGTTGCGATAGGTGGGGCGACTGTGGCCGACCGGGGTAATGCTGGCGCCGCCGCGCAGCACCATCTGGTTGATCATGAACTTGCCGTTGTATTCACCCACGGCGCTGACTGCCGGCTGAAAACCGGGGTAGGCGCTGTAGGCGCTCTGCGTCCATTGCCAGGCCACATCGTCGAGCTGCTGCAGTTGCCCGGTGCCGGCGGCAATTTCCCATTCCGCTTCAGTGGGCAGGCGTGCGCCGGCCCATTGGGCGAAGGCTGCCGCCTCGTAATAGCTGATGTGCACCACCGGGGCGTCGAGCTGCAGGGGTTGCAGTCCGCGCAGGCTCATCTCCTGCCAGTTGCCGGCGTTGTCCTGCTGCCAGTAGAACGGCGCATGCCAGCCTTCGCCCTGGACCGTCGCCCAGCCGTCCGCCAGCCACAGCCCCGCCTGGGTGTAGCCACCGGCTTCGACGAATTCCAGCCACTCGCCGTTGGTGACCAGGCGATCGGCGATTTCGAATGCCTGGGCGAATACCTTGTGCCGCGGGCCTTCGTTGTCGAAGGCGAAGCCATCGCCCGCGTGACCGATCTCCACCAATCCGCCGGCATGCCCGATGAACCGGCCACGCTGGCCAGTTGCGTCGACGGGCCATGCCGGGTCGTAGGCAGATTTGAGCGCCGACAGGCTGAACAAGTGCAGGATGTCCATCAGCAACAGCTCTTGATGCTGTTGCTCGTGGGACAGGCCCAGTTCGATCAGTGCGTAAACTTCCGGCGCAAGGTCGCCGCTCAACAGGTCTTGCATGTGCTGGTCGACATGGGCGCGGTAGGCGCGTACCCGGTCCAGCCCCGGACGGGTCATCAGGCCACGTTGTGGACGCGGCTGGCGCGGTCCGACGGCTTCGTAGTAGGAGTTGAAGAGGTAACAGAAATCGGGGTCGAAGGGCGTGTAGTGCGGCAGCTGTTCGGCCAGCAGAAACGTCTCGAAGAACCAGGTGGTGTGCGCCAGGTGCCATTTGGCCGGGCTCGCATCGGGCATCGATTGCGCGCCCATGTCTTCGGCGCTGAGCGGGCTGGCCAGGTGTTCGCTGTGGCGACGCACCTGGTTGAAGCGTTGCAGCAGGTCGTGCAGGGGGATGACGGGCACGGCGTGCTGGGAAAGACTATTCATCAAGAGGCTGCTCCGACGGCTCCGTCGATGGCGACGATGGGAAACGGGCGCGGGAGCGTTTTTCTATCGCTTTCCGCACGAGCGCCGTTGAGCTTCAACGACGGGCTAAAGGGTGTGACTGTGCAACCCCCGGCAGGTTCGCCCGCTCATCGAAAACCCTTGGCCTGACGCATTGCGGCGCCTGCCGACGCGGCTCGCGCCGCTGCTACAGATGCTCGGGCCGGCTCTGTGCGGTGTTCCCGGATGCAGCTTACGATCTCTGTAGCAGCGGCGCGAGCCGCGTCCGGGGGCACTGCGGTTGTTCAGGCCGGAAGGCTGTTCCACAATGCATTGTCAACCAAGGAGTGACGATGAACGCTTTCGAAGACATGCGGCTTTTCGTTCAGGTGCTGGAATCACGCAGCTTCACCGCCGCTGCCGAGCAGTTGGGGATTTCCAAGCAGTACATCAGTCGGCGCTTGATGCAGCTGGAAAACCGTCTCGGCGCGCGCTTGCTCAATCGCTCCACCCGACGCCTCGACGTGACCGCCCTGGGCCAGAGCTACTACGACTCGGCCGTGCGCCTGCTGGCAGAAGTGGAACAGGTCGAGCAGGGCATAGCCGGGCAGGCTGCCGAACCCCGTGGCGTCTTGCGCGTGAGTGCGCCGCTGTCGTTTGCAATGGCACAACTCAGCGCCCTGATGCCGCGATTTCTCCAGCGCTATCCCCAGGTGCAGGTCGAAATGGACCTCAGCGACCGCCCGGTCGACCTGCTCGGCGAGGGCTACGACCTCGTCCTGCGCATCGGCATGCTGGAAGACTCATCGCTGATCGCTCGGCGCATTGCCTCCATCGCACGCGTCTACTGTGCCAGCCCTGGCTACCTTGCTGAACGCGGCATCCCGGCCACCCCGCAAGAGCTGGCGGCCCACGACTGCTTGCCTTACGGTCACGCGCGGCAAGTACAGTGGCGTTTCCAGGTGGACGGCAAACCGTTGGTAATCGGCGTGGGCGGGCGTCTGCGTGCCAACAACGGCGAACTGCTCTGCGAGGCTGCCGTGGCCGGCATGGGGATCGCCTACCTGCCTCGGTTCATCGTCCAGCAGGCAATCACATCAGGACAGTTGCAGACCGTACTCGATGACTTCGTAACCGAGCCGCTAGCGTTGTCGGCGGTGTATCCGCAGCATCGACAGACATCGCGGCCGGTGCAGGTGTTGATCGAGTTCCTGCGCGAGCATCTGGGCAATCTCTGAGGCCCGCGTTGCACCTGTGCGCAGAATCAGACGTGGCTCAACGCGATACCGAATGAAACGACGATCATGCAGCACAGAGTCAGGTTGATATTCATCGGGACGAAATCCTTGGCGTGGTAAGGGGACCTATACTGCTGATCCCGCGCCCTGAAGAAAAATTCCGTTTTTCGATAGCCATCATCGACTTCCGTGATGCCGGTAACGGTTCAGCGCGTGCGCCGCGGCCGCGACACCACCGACTCGATGTTCTTGCGACCGATCAACCGGGTCGGCGGCGCAGATTCCTCGGCCAGCCACTTGTACATCACCAGGCAATCCACCAGCCCCTGTTGCGCATGCCGATAAGCCCGCGGCAGGCGCCCGACGGTTTCGAACCCCAGCTTGTGCCACAGGGCCACTGCCACTTCGTTACTGGCTACCACCGAGTTGAACTGCATGGCCAGGAAACCACTGTCGCGTGCCACCTGCTGCGAGTGCTCGCACATCATTCGCGCCACGCCACGGCCGCGCGCCGCCTCGGTGACCATGTAGCCGCAGTTGCACACATGATTGCCAGGGCCTGCGGCATTGGCCTTGAGGTAGTAGCTGCCCAACAGCTGGCCTTGTTCATCCTCGGCAACGAAGGTATGCAAGGGCAGTTGCAGCCAGGTGTGCTCGGCGGCCTCGCGGGTCATGGCCGGATCGTAGGCGTAGGTCTGCTGACCCTGGACCACCGCATTGAAGGTGGGCCAGAAACGTTCGAAATCGGAGGGGGTCATGGGGCGGATGCTGATCATGGGGCGCTCGCTGCGGATCGGGGTCGGCCCACCGCAGGCCGCTGCCAGGCAGACATGCCCGACAGCGGCCCCCGAGGTGCCTGGATGGCGCCTATCCTACCATCGACCGTCGACGTTTTTCCCGCGTGACGGCGGCCGTTCCCGGGCTACCGGCGTGCCAGCGTGTCCGGCTGCCAGCCACCGCCCAGTGCCTTGTAGATTGCCACGATGCCGCGATACAGCTCGGTTTCGCCCTGGGCCTGGGCGTCTTCGGCGCTCAAGCGCTCGCGCTCGGCATCGAGCAGCACCAGGTAATCGGCCGTGCCTTCGCGGTACTGGATCGACGCCAGCGCCGCCGCGGCGCGGCTGGAATCGCTCTGGCGCATCAAGGCCTGCAGACGCTGCTGGCGCTTGCCGTAGTCACTGAAGGCGTTTTCCGATTCCTCCAGCGCCAGCAACACATCCTGCTCGTAGCTGGCCAGCGCGCCCTCTGCATCGGCGTTGGCTGCGCGAATCTGCGCGCGCACGCTGCCCAGATCGAAAGCCGCCCAGGTGATGCTCGGCCCCAGGCCCCAGGCATTGGCTGCCGACGAACCGATCTGCGAACCACGCGCTGCGGTGAACCCAAGGAAACCAGTGAGGGTGACCCGTGGGAACAGATCGGCGGTGGCCACGCCGATCTGTGCGGTGGCGGCTGCCAGTCGGCGTTCGGCACTGCGAATGTCCGGACGACGGCGCAGCAACTGGGTCGGATCACCGATCGGCAGCGCCTTGGCAATGGCCGGCAGCTGCGCCGGGCTCAGATCGACGCTGAGTTGATCGGGGCGCTGGCCGAGCAGGGTGGCGATGCGGTTGCGTGCCCGCACCTGCTCGGCCTGCAGCTGCGGCACGGTCGCTTCGACCGCGGCCAGGCGTGCATCGGCACGCACCACGTCCAGTTGATTGCCGACGCCGGCTTCCTCCAGGCTGCGGGTGATGCCGCGCGAATCCTGCTGGTTCTTCAGGTTGGCCAGGGCGATCTTCTCGCGCAACTGAGCGCCGCGCAGTTGTCCGTAGGCATCCACCAGGTCCGCGATCAACGTGACCTGCAACTGCTGCAGGTTGGCCGCGGCTTCACCCTGCTGGGCGTAACTGACTTCCAACTGACGCTGGATGCGCCCGAACAAATCGACTTCCCAGGCCATGTCCAGGCCCAGGTCGTAGCGCTCGGTATTGACCCGGTCGTTGGTCTGGCCAGGTATCTGGCTCTTGCCGATCTCGCTGCTGGCGCGGCTGGTCACCACCGGGAAGCGATCGTTGGCCACGTCGTCGCGGATCGCCCGAGATGCCTTGAGGCGGGCGAAGGCCACGCGCAGCTCGCGGTTGCCCTGCAGCGATTCGTTGACCAGCCGATTGAGCGTCGGGTCGTCGAATTGCTGCCACCACACCGCATCGAACTGCTCGGCGCGGTAGTAACGAGCATCTTGCGCAGCCGCCACGGTCGCATCCAACGCCTGCGGCGCGCGGTAGTCAGGGCCCACCGCGCACGCGGCCAGGGCCATCACCAGCAGGCTGGGCAGAAGGGGTTTCAAGCGGTTCATGGTTGTACCTCAAGCTTGAGCGCGCGATCCGCCTTGCGGGCCTGGCGACGCTCGACATGGCGACGGATCAGCACGAAGAACACCGGGGTCAGCAGCAGGCCGAAGAAAGTCACCCCCAGCATGCCGGAGAACACTGCCACGCCCATGGCATGGCGCATCTCGGCACCTGCGCCGGACGACAGCACCAGCGGCACCACGCCCATGATGAACGCGAACGAGGTCATCAGGATCGGCCGTAGCCGCAAGCGGCATGCCTCCAGCACGGCGGCCAGCGGGTCGAGGCCTTCCTCCTGCTTGTCCTTGGCGAATTCGACGATCAGGATCGCGTTCTTGCACGCCAGTCCGACCAGCACGATCAGGCCGATCTGGGTGAAGATATTGTTGTCGCTGCCCGCGATCATCACCCCGGCAATCGCCGAGAGCAGGGTCATGGGCACGATCAGGATCACCGCCAGCGGCAGGCTCCAGCTTTCGTACTGCGCCGCCAGCACCAGGAAGGCCAGCAGCACGCACAGCGGGAACACGAACAGGGCGGTGTTGCCTGCCAGAATCTGCTGGTAGGTCAGCTCGGTCCATTCGTAGGCCATGCCGTTGGGCAGTTCGTCCTTGAGCAGCTTCTCCACCGCCGCCTGGGCCTGGCCCGAACTGTAGCCGGGTGCAGCCGCGCCGTTGATTTCCGCCGTGACAAAGCCGTTGTAGTGCATCACGCGATCAGGCCCTGCGGTATCGCTGACCTTGATGAACGTGGCCAGCGGGATCATCTCGCCGCGATCGTTGCGCACCTTGAGCTGGCCAATCTGCTCGGCCTCCAGGCGGAACTGCTGCTCGGCCTGGACGTTGACCTGATAGGTGCGCCCGAAGCGGTTGAAGTCGTTGGCGTACAGCGAGCCCAGGTACACCTGCAGGGTATCGAAGATATCGCTGATGGCCACGCCATGGGTCTTGGCCTTTTCCCGATCGATCGAGGCATCCACCTGCGGCACGTTCACTGTGTAGCTGGTGAACAGCCCGGCCAGTTCCGGCACGCTGCGGCTCTTGGCGATGATGTTCTGGGTCTGCTTGTACAACTCGTCATAGCCCAGGTTGCCGCGATCCTGAACCTGCAGGCGGAAACCACCGATGGTGCCCAGGCCCATCACCGGCGGTGGTGGGAAGATCGCCATGTAGGCGTCCTGGATACCGGCGAACTTGCCGTTGAGCTCGGCGGCGATGGCATTGGCCGACAGGCTGGCGTCCTTGCGCTGATCGAAGTCCTTGAGCGCGACGAACACGATGCCGTTGTTCGGGCTGTTGGTGAAGCCGTTGATCGACAGGCCGGGGAAGGCGATGGCGTTCTCCACGCCTGGCTGCTTCAAGGCGATGTCCGACATGCGCTTGATCACATCTTCGGTGCGGTCCAGGCTGGCGGCGTCCGGCAACTGCGCGAACGCCACCAGGTACTGCTTGTCCTGGGAAGGCACGAAACCGGTTGGGGTGTTGGCGAAACCGAACCAGGTCAGCACCATGAACCCTGCATACACCAGCATCGCGATACCGCTGCTGCGGATCACCCGCGCCACGGTGCCGACATAGCCATGGCTGGCCTTTTCGAAGAAGCGGTTGAACGGCCGGAACAGCCAGCCGCCGAGCAGTTTGTCGAGCAGCCGGGAGAAGCGGTCCTTGGGTGCGTCGTGTGCCCTGAGCAGCACGGCCGCCAGCGCCGGCGACAGGGTCAACGAGTTGAACGCCGAAATGACCGTGGAAATGGCGATGGTCAGGGCGAACTGCTTGTAGAACTGCCCGGTGAGCCCGGAGATGAACGCTGCCGGCACGAACACCGCACACAGCACCAGCGCAGTGGCGATGATCGGCCCGGTCACTTCGCGCATGGCCCGCTCGGTGGCGGCCACCGGTTCCAGCCCCAGCTCGATGTTGCGCTCGACGTTCTCTACCACCACGATGGCGTCGTCCACGACGATACCGATGGCCAGCACCAGTCCGAACAGCGACAACGCGTTGAGCGAAAAGCCGAACATGTGCATGACGGCGAAGGTGCCGATCAGCGACACCGGCACGGCCACCAGCGGAATGATCGAGGCGCGCCAGGTCTGCAGGAACAGGATCACCACCAGCACGACCAGGATCAGCGCTTCGAACAAGGTGTGTACCACCGCCTCGATCGAGCCGCGCACGAAGATGGTCGGGTCGTAGACGATGCTGTAGTCCATGCCTTCAGGGAACGACTGCTTGAGTTCGGCCATTTTCGCCCGAACCTGATTGGACACGTCGATGGCATTGGAACCGGGGCGCTGGAAGATCGGCAGGGCCACCGCCGGTTGGTTGTTCAGCAGCGAGCGCAACGCGTATTGGCTGGAACCCAGCTCCACGCGGGCAATGTCCTTGAGCCGGGTGATTTCGCCGTCGTCGGCGGCGCGCACGACGATGTTCTCGAATTCTTCCTCGGTGACCAGGCGGCCCTGGGTGTTGACCGACATCTGGAAACTGGTGGCGTTGGGCGCAGGCGGCGCGCCCAGCTGGCCAGCGGCAACCTGACGGTTCTGCTCACGAATGGCGGTGACCACGTCGGTGGCCGTCAGGTTGCGCGAAGCGGTCTTGTTCGGGTCAAGCCAGACCCGCAGCGAGTAGTCGCCCATGCCGAACAACTGCACGTCGCCAATGCCATTGAGCCTGGCCAGTTCGTCCTTGATGTTCAAGGTCGCGTAGTTGGACAGGTAGAGCATGTCGTAGCGCTGGTCGGGGGAGGTCAGGTGGACCACCATGGTCAAGTCCGGTGAGGCCTTGTCCACGGTAATGCCGATCCGCGTGACTTCTTCGGGCAGCTTGGGTTGGGTGCGCGTCACTCGGTTCTGCACCTGCACCTGGGCATTGTCCAGATCGGTGCCCAAAGCGAAGGTCAGGGTCAGGGTCAGCTTGCCGTCGGCGGTAGACTGCGAGGACATGTACAGCATGTTCTCGACACCGGTGATGGCCTGCTCGAGCGGCGCGGCCACGGTTTCACCGATGACCTTGGGGTTGGCGCCGGGGAAGCTGGCACGCACCACCACGGTCGGCGGGACCACTTCGGGGTACTCGCTGATCGGCAGCTGGAACAGCGAGATGGCGCCGGCGATCAGAATGATCAGCGACAGCACGGCGGCGAAGATCGGCCGCTTGATGAAGAATTGAGAGAAGTTCATCGCAGTGATCTCTTAACCGCGTGGAGTCGAAACGCTGGCAACCTTGACCGCAGCAGCGGGCGTGTTGCTGGCTTCCAGGGCATGGCGCTGTTCGGCCAGGGCGGCGAGGGTGGCAGGGCTGGCCATCTGGGCGACTTCGGGATCGACCTGGGAACCGGGACGAACCCGCTGCAGGCCATTGATGACGATGCGCTCATCCTTGTTCAGGCCACTGCGCACGATGCGCAGGCCCTCCAGCTTGGGGCCCAACTCGATGCTGCGGTAGGCGGCCTTGTTGTCCTGGTCCATCACCAGCACAAACTTCTTGCCCAGGTCGGTGCCCACCGCTTCGTCCTTGATCAGCACTGCCGAATAGGTGGCGCTGCCCACTAGTTTCAGCCGTGCGTACAGGCCGGGGGTGAAGCTGCCGTCCTTGTTGTCGAACACGGCGCGACCGCGGATGGTCCCGGTCTTGGGATTGACCTGGTTGTCGACGAAATTCATGTGCCCCAGGTGCGGGTTGCCCGCCTCGTTGGACAGCCCCAGATACACCGGGGTGGTCTGGCCGCGCTGGCCCTGGCGGGCGAGCTGGGTGTACTTGAGGTACACGCGCTCGTCGGCATCGAAGTAGGCATACACCTTGTCGGTAGAGACCACGCTGGTCAGCGGCGTCACGTCGGCGCTGACGATGTTGCCTGCGGTTATTTCAGCACGGCTGACGCGCCCGGAAATCGGCGCCGTGACGCGGGTGAAGCTCAGGTTCAGCCGGGCCAGGTCGAGCTGTGCCTGGATGCCGGCGAGCGCGGCGCGCGACTCTTGCGCCGCGGTGGCACGGGTCTCGGCCAGCTCGGCGGAAATGGCGTTGCTCGCCTGCAGGCGCTGTCCACGCTGCGCTTCGTTGTCGCTGCGTGCGGAGCTGGCACGGGCCTGTTGAAGTTGCGCTTCCAGGCGCCGCACTTCGGCCTGGAAAGGCCGCGGATCGATCTGGAACAGCAGGTCGCCCTTGTTCACCAGGGCGCCCTCGGTGAAGGCTACCTGGTCAATCTGGCCCGACACGCGTGGGCGAATCTCGACGGTTTCCGGTGCTTCCAGGCGCCCGGTGAACTCGTCCCATTCATTGACCGGCTGTTCCAGCACCTGGGCCACGGTAACCTTGGGTGCAGCAGGCGCCTGAGCGACATCGGGTGTTTTTCCGCAAGCGGCGATGACCATCAGCGCAAGGGCCGCCAACGGAAAACGCAACGGAGTGAGTGACTGGTGCATGTGCAGATCCGCCAAGTGAAGTAAGGGAGCATCAACGATGGGCGGATCATGCGGCGCAGACGGGACAATCGACGAATCGAATGGTTCGAAGGTAACTATCATTGCGAATGATGAACATCATCGGAAGTGCTTGATTTTCCGGAAAAATACAAAGCTAGCTAACGATTTTTACAGGCCAGCACCTGACGGCAGGGCACAGCCCCAAGGCACAGCCGTACAAGCCTTGAAATACTTTCCCGCTGTAGGAATCAGTACGCCGGGCGGTAGGATCAGACTCCGAAACTACTCAAGACCTCTATGAATCCCGTCACGGAACCTCCCAGTCCCGCGCTTCATGCAACATCCTCCTTCTGCCTGATGAGTACCCTTCCATGGAATGGCTAGCCGACCCCACGGCCTGGCTAGGCCTGGCGACCCTGATCGTCCTGGAACTGGTACTGGGCATCGACAACCTGGTATTCATCGCGATTCTCGCCGACAAGCTGCCCCCGCATCAGCGTGACCGCGCGCGGGTGATCGGCCTGTCGCTGGCGTTGATCATGCGCCTGGGCCTGCTGGCCAGCATTTCCTGGATGGTGACGCTGACCGAGCCGCTGTTCGAGGTGTTCGGCAAATCGTTCTCCGGGCGCGACCTGATCATGCTGTTCGGCGGTATCTTCCTGCTGTTCAAGGCGACCATGGAGTTGCATGAAAGGCTCGAAGGCCATGTCGCGCAGCGGGCTGGCGTCAAGACCTACGCCCTGTTCTGGCCAATCGTCGCGCAGATCGTCGTGCTGGACGCTGTGTTCTCCCTGGATGCGGTGATCACCGCCGTGGGCATGGTGGACGAATTGTCGATCATGATGATCGCGGTGATCTTCTCCATCGGCCTGATGATCATCGCCAGCAAGCCGTTGACGCGCTTCGTCAACGGCCACCCGACCGTGATCATGCTGTGCCTGGGCTTCCTGATGATGATCGGCTTCGCCCTGACCGCCGAAGGCCTGGGCTTCCACATCCCCAAGGGTTATCTCTACGCCGCGATCGGTTTCTCGATTCTCATCGAGGTGTTCAACCAGATCGCTCGGGCACGGCGCAAGCACAAGCATCAGGACCGGCCGATGCGCGAGCGTACCGCCCACGCCGTGCTGCGCCTGCTGGGTGGCCGGCGTCCGGCCAGCGAAGCCATGGACGAGGAAATCGAAGACCTGGTGGGCCAGGAGCAGAGCGAAGCGCTGTTCGATCGACGTGAGCGGGTGATGATCAGTGGGGTGTTGAACCTGGCCGAAAAACCCATCCGCAGCATCATGACCGTGCGTGCCCAGGTTGACTGCCTGGACCTGGGTGCGTCGCGCGAAGTCACCGAGCAGACCTTGATGCAGTCGTCCTACTCACGCCTGCCATTGATCGCACAAGGCCAGGTGGACGAGCCTCTGGGTTTCGTGCACAAGAAGGAGTTGCTCAAGCAACTGCTGGCGGGCGACGCACCGGACCTGGCCAGCCTGGCGCGCCAGCCGATCAACCTGCTCGAAACCTTCAGCATTCTCAACGCCCTGGAGCAGATGCGTGCGCAGTCCACGCACATTGCCTTCGTGGTCAACGAGTTCGGTGGCTTCATCGGCATTCTGACCATGACCGACATTCTCGAGTCGATTGCCGGCGAGCTGCCCGACGCCAGCGAAGTGCAGGCCCCCGATATCGTCGAGCAGGAAGAGGGCTATCGCGTGAGTGCAGCGTTGGACCTCAAGCAGCTGCAGACGCGCATCGGTTTCGATGCAGCGCCGACCAATGACTACCAGACCCTGGCGGGCATGGTCATGAGTCTGCTGGACCGTTTGCCCAAGCAAGGCGACACGCTGCAATGGGAGCAATGGAGCCTGACCGTGCTGACCGTGGAGGAGCGCCGGGTCAAACAGGTGCTCCTGCGCAAGCAAGCGCTGGAGGTGTAGCGAAACCGCGAGCAATCACACGGCGCGACGCGAGCGCGCCAAGTGCTTGGCGCCTTCGAACATCAGCACCAGCACCGCCAGCCAGATCGGCAAGTAGGTCAGCCACTGGTCTGGCGCGATGCTCTCGCCCAGCAGCAATGCCACCCCCACCAACAGCACCGGCTCGACGTAGCTGAGCAGCCCGAACAGGCTGAATGGCAACAGACGGCTGGCCATCACGTAGCAGATCAACGCCGATGCACTGATGACGCCAAGAATCGGTATCAGAGCGTACAGCAGCGGTCGCGCTTCCATGTCGGCCGGCGACAGCTGCCCTTGCACGATGAACAGCAGCGCGGCCGGCAGCATCAGGCACATGTCCGTCCATAAACCGCCCAGGTGATCATTGCCGCACGCGCGACGCAACACGAAATACACCGGATAGCCGGCAGCCACGAGCAACGTTTCCCAGGCGAACCGACCATGCTGGAACAACTCGTGGCCTACACCGCAGGCTGCGCAGAACACCGCCAGCTTCTGCAGGTGCGAGAGCTGTTCGCCATACACCAGGCGGCCTGTGAGGACCATGGTCAGCGGCAGCAGAAAATAACCTAACGACACTTCCAGGCTGCGCCCGTGCAGCGGCGCCCAGAGGAACAGCCACAGCTGCACACCCATCAGCGCCGAGGTACCTATGGAGCCCAGCAGCAGCACCGGGCGCTGGGCAATGTTGCGCCACACCCTGGCGACCAGATGCAGATCGGCACTGAGCCACATGAACAGGGTCACGCACGGCAAGGTCAGCAGCATGCGCCAGCCGAACATCTCTTCGCCGCTCAGCGGTGTCAGCAGCGAGGTATAGAAATACATCACGGCGAACAGAGTGGACGCTGTGACGGACGTGATGATGCCTTTGGACACGGGAGCCTCGAAGCGCGAAAAACCTGACTGAGCCGACAATGATCTCAGGCAGGCGGGCAGGGTACAACCACTGCTTTCAGAGACGGCGCAAGGCGTGCGCGAAATCCGCCAGCGGCATTGGCTTGGCAAACAGATAACCCTGCAGATATTTCACGTGGCGTGCGGCGAGGTAAGCGCGTTGTTCGTCGGTTTCCACGCCTTCGGCAACCACTTGCAGTTCGAGTTTGGCCGACAGCTCGATGATGCTGTCCAGCACATGCCGCGAAAGCGTATTGACGCCGATCATGGCCACGAAGCTCTGGTCGATCTTGAGGAAGTCGACCTGGAACTGCTGCAGGTAGCTCAGGCTGGACTGCCCGGTGCCGAAGTCGTCGATGGCGATGCTCACGCCCAACCCGCGCAGCCGTTCGAACAGCGCGTGAATCTGCGCGCAGGGCTGGATCAGCTCGCGTTCGGTCAATTCCAGGGTCAAGGCGATCCGGTCTTTCGGAAACGCGTCGAGGAACGCCTTGCAGTCATCGAACAACGCTGAATCCAGGCAATGCTGGGCGGTGATATTGATGCCGACATGAAAGCCGTGCGGCAGCTGATCCAGGCAGCTCCCCAGTTGCTGTGCGGTGCGCTTCATCAGCAACCGGGTCATCGGTACGATCAGCCCGCAGTCCTCGGCGTAGGGAATGAACAGGTCGGGGCGGACCAGGCCTTCGCGAGGATGTTGCCAGCGCATGAGCACTTCGGCGCCCGCCCAGCGGCCGTCCTCGCTGAACACCACCGGCTGGAAGAAGGGCACGAACTCCTCGGCGTCCAATGCACGCTGCAGCTCCTGATAGCGCGAGCCGGAACGACTCATCACCCACCGGCAGAGCAGGCCGACCACCGCCGAGATGAGCAACAGCAGGCCGAACATGCCGGCGTACTGCTCGCGTATCAACGTCCAGCGCGCACCTTGCGGGATGCCGCTGACCACGCTGAACGGGTAGCGCGCGGACTGCAGTCGAGTTTGCCCGCCTGCGGCAGGCAGCGGCGCGCCCTGATGAACCTCGCCGCTGGCTTCGATCCAGCTGCGCCCGACGTGCAGGGTGATCGAGTAGGTCGAGCCCATCATGCGCAAGGCGTTGGCCAGGTGATAACCGTCGACGGTGCTGAGCGCGCTGGCCTCGCCACGGACGGCGCGGTAGATCAACAAGCCGCGGTCGGGCGTCACCGAATTGCCGGGCAGCAGCCACAGCTGCCCATCGACGTAATCGAGCGGATTCACGTTTTCGCTCACTGCGCCCGACAGGGAGCTGCAGTAAAGAGTGTCGCCCTGGATAAGATTCACCGAGCGCACGAAGGGCCGCCGGGTCACCTGGTCCAGCAGCGCCGGTTGTACCTGCGCGCAGGGTTGTCCGGACAGGGGCAGAACGGCATCCGCCGCTGCCGCAACGTTATCGAGGATGAGTTCGAATTGCTCGACCGCCAACTGGCTGGTGCGCGCCGCTGCAAGCTGCAGCGAACGACCGGCTTCCCAGGTCAGCATGACCGCACCACTGGCCAGTGGTATTGCGGCTGCCAGCCAGGGCAACAGCAGGCGTGAAAATTTGCGTTTGGAGGCGGCAAGTGTCAGCGGCATGCTGGCGACAGTCCTTGTGCGCAGGAGATGCGAGCGGGAAAGCCGCCATCATTTCATGAAAGCGCCTGTGGGGGCAGGCGCCGACGCTTATTTATCCTTGGACTGATCGGGCTTCTGCATCTGTACCGAGGAAGGGGTGCCGTCGTTGTTGCCTTTGGTGGTGCTCTTGTCGGCGCTGTCGAAGCAGCCTTGCAGCAGTGCCAGACACAGCACCAGACCGGCGCACGGGATGAGTTTCATGATGATCTCCGATGTTCAGAACGTGCAGATTGGACTCGACCCTGTCCAATTGGTTGCCTGCGCCGAGCCGGATCCGGATCGGCGCAGGCTCACGCAGGTGCATCAAACCTCGGCAGCGCCGCGCAGGCGCTCGGCACCTTGGCGCAGCAGTCGCTCGGTGGCGGCCCAACCCAGGCAACCGTCGGTGACCGACACGCCGTAGCGCATGTGCCCGCTGATCGGCTGGCTGCCTTCCTGCAGGTGGCTTTCCAGCATGACCGCCACCAATGACCGGTCACCGTCCAGGCGCTGCTGCAGCGCGTCGTCGAACACCGCTGGCTGGCGCAATGGGTCCTTGCCACTGTTGGCATGGCTGCAGTCGACCATGATGCGCGCCTTCACACCCGCTTTGGCCAGATCGTTGTGCACCTGGGCAATGCTCTGCCGGTCATGGTTGGGCCCCCGGTGCCCCCCGCGCAACACCAGGTGAGTGTCGGGATTGCCAGTGGTGTCGATCATGGCCGGGTGCCCCTGCGGATCGATGCCGAAATGGCGATGGGCATGGGCCGCACTGCGCATGGCATCACACGCGACGGCAACGCCGCCATCGGTACCATTCTTGAAGCCGACCGGGATCCCCAGGCCGCTGGCCAGTTCGCGGTGGATCTGCGATTCCGTGGTGCGTGCACCGATCGCCACCCAGCTCAACAGGTCGTCGAAGTACCCTGAGGCCATGGGTTGCAATACTTCGCTCGCCAGTGGCAGGCCCAGGCGCAGCATTTCCCGCATCAGGTCGCGGCACAGGGTCAGGCCGCCCGCCATGTCGTCGGTGCCGTCCAGGTAAGGATCGTATGCCAGGCCTTTCCAGCCCACCGTGGTGCGTGGTTTCTCCACGTAGGCGCGCATCACCAGCAGCATCTCGCCCTCTAACTCCTGCGCCAACTGGCTCAGGTTGCGTGCGTACTCCAGCGCGGACTTCGGATCGTGCAGGGAGCAGGGGCCCACTACGACCAGCAGGCGTGGGTCACGGCCTTCGAGAATGGCGCGGATGGCTTGGCGATGGGCTTGGACCTGGGTACCCAGGTGATCGGCAAGGGGCAGTTGCTGCTTGAGCGCGAAATGCGTGGGCAGGCGGTGAGTCGCCGGCGTGTTGGCGGCGTCTTTTGCCGCGGCGGCAGTTGCGGCTGCGCGAGTCTGGACAGCAGGGGTAGGGTGCAGAGTGGTCAGGCTGTTGTTCATGGTCTGGGTCCTGGACAGCGGCGGGGTGCTTGCCCGCATGCGCTGCCCTGTCAAGGTGTTCGACAAAGTGCCGGGGAGTCTGGACTGCGGGTCATGCCACCCATCAACGACCGGTCGGAGGCGGCAGGCTGGCCCGAACGGAGGTTGCTAAATCGCCAGAGGTTGCGGATGTCGAAACGGTAATAAGTGAAGTTGTTCATGAAGCGTTCCTCGATTTCGTGGCGAAAGTGCCGAAAAAAACATGAAGCCCTGAAAAGCAAAAACCCCCAGTCGGGAGGCCGACTGGGGGTTGAGAGTTCTCTGTCGGCGACCCCTGTGAAATGGGCGCCGATATTGGGTATCAGGCGCGCCAGTGGCTAAACCAATACCCAAAATAAACGTTTGCCGGTGCACGGACAGCCGTCATCGCTGCGCAGGTCGCAGGCAAGGATGCAGGGCTGAAGGTGTTGTGCGACATTGATAGTCTCCGGTGGATGGCTGGAGCTTACTTCAGCCATGGCGAAGGATTCAAGCTCATTCTTGACGTGGGGAGGATGCAATGACTTTGTACCTGCGGCCGGCTGTCGATCAGGATCTGCGTTTCGCTCGAGACCTCACTCGGCGAGCGATGCTGCCTTACTACGGCCGTCACGATCTGCTGTGGCTGGACGAGGGTTTCGATCAGGCCTGGCATTGGCGCGACAACCGATTGATCTGTCGCGATGCATTGCCGCTGGGCTATATGAGCCTTTCCAGGGATGCCCATGCCTTGTTCATTCGCGAGGTGCATCTGTTGCCGGCGTATCGTGGCCAGGGCGTGGGTCACTGGGTGCTCGAGCAGGTGATGCGGCAAGCGCGTAGTGAACGCTTGCCGCGGGTGCGTCTGATGGTGTTCAAGGACAACCCCGCGCAGCGGCTCTATGGCCGCCACGGTTTCGAGGTGGTGGGGGAGCAGGACAGCTTCCTGCGCATGGAGTACGTGCTGCCCAGCCCCGCCCGTTGACTACGTGCGGTCAGCGCTGGCCGTTCTCCAGTGCTGCGCTGATGATGCCTAGTTTCATGCCCAGCAATACGGCGCCCCGGTGCGCCTCGCCACGCCGCCCCTTCTTGCGTCCTGCCAACACCTGATAGGTGGTGGCAGGGTCCACGCCGTGCTCGCGCGCAAACTCTTGTACCGATTTCCCTTGCTGATCGAGCCAGGCTCTGGCTTGTGCGGCAGTCCGTATACCATGCATAGTTCAAGTCCGTTTTAGAGGGTTCAAAGTAGTTTTATTTCGCACCGTTTCGGGTGTTTCGATAAAGGATTATACATTCAAATGACTGGAATCGGTCCCCGACTAAGGGAAGAGCGCGAGCGTTTGGAGCTCACGCAACGAGAGTTTGGCCAGGTGGGTGGTGTCGAACCCAATGCGCAGGGCAAATACGAAAACGGCGAAAGATCACCACGGGCCGATTACTTGGCGGCCGTTTCGACGATAGGCGTCGACGTTCTCTACGTCGTGCTGGGCCGCCGGACGCCATTGGCCGAGCAGGCTCTCAGCGGCGGAGAGGAAAAAGTCCTAGAGACATATCGGACACTTCCTACTTCCGGCCAAGCGGTCTTGGGCAATCTGGCCAGCAGCCTGGCCGAGATGGCGGCGAACTATTCAACGCGCAGTACGGTCCAGAAAAAAACACGGGCGAGAAATACCCCGGACTGATCTTCCGCACCGACGCCCCACGCCATATTCATGACGCTTTGAGCTAGGTCCGAGGCGGCAATGTTTGGTAATGTGGCAGCATTCCCCGAGACCACTATTACGAGGTGTCCGTTTGATTCGGGTTCTAGTAGTCGACGATCACGACCTGGTCCGTACCGGTATCACCCGCATGCTGGCCGATATCGACGACCTGCAGGTCGTAGGGCAGGCAGAGTCGGGCGAGGGGGCGTTGCAGTATGCTCGCGATCTCAAGCCGGACGTGGTGCTGATGGACGTCAAGATGCCCGGTATCGGTGGTCTCGAGGCGACTCGCAAATTGCTGCGCAGCCATCCCGACATAAAGGTGGTGGCCGTCACTGTCTGCGAGGAAGACCCGTTTCCGACGCGCCTGCTGCAAGCCGGTGCCGCCGGTTACCTGACCAAGGGGGCAGGGCTGGCCGAAATGGTCCAGGCGATTCGCCTGGTATTCGCCGGCCAGCGTTACATCAGTCCGCAGATTGCCCAGCAATTGGCGCTCAAGTCGTTCCAGCCGCAGACCAGTAATTCGCCGTTCGATCTGCTGTCCGAACGGGAAATCCAGATTGCCCTGATGATCGTTGGCTGCCAGAAAGTCCAGATCATCTCAGACAAGCTGTGCCTGTCGCCAAAAACGGTCAACACCTACCGCTACCGGATCTTCGAGAAGCTCTCCGTGACCAGCGATGTGGAATTGACCCTGCTGGCGGTGCGGCACGGCATGGTAGACACCAACCTTTGACCATGACTGCTGCATTCGATCCCAGTGCCTTTCTTGCCACCTGCAGCGGACGTCCGGGCGTGTACCGGATGTTCGACGACGCCATGCGCCTGCTTTACGTGGGCAAGGCCAAGAACCTCAAGAAACGCCTGGCCAGCTATTTTCGAAAAACCGGCCAGGCGCCCAAGACCGCTGCCCTGGTGGGCAAGATCCAGCAGATCGAAACCACCATCACGGCCAACGAAACCGAGGCTTTGCTGCTCGAGCAGACCCTGATCAAGGAGTGGCGGCCGCCCTATAACATCCTGCTGCGCGATGACAAATCCTATCCGTACGTGTTTCTTTCCGACGGCGAGTTTCCGCGACTGAGCATCCATCGCGGCGCCAAGAAGGCCAAGGGTCGCTACTTTGGTCCCTATCCGAGCGCAGGAGCCATTCGCGAGAGCCTGAGCCTGTTGCAGAAGACCTTCTTCGTTCGCCAGTGCGAGGACAGCTACTTCAGAAACCGCACGCGCCCGTGCCTGCAACACCAGATCAAGCGCTGCAAGGCGCCGTGCGTGAGGCTCGTGGAGGCGCCTGAATATGCCGAAGACGTCCGCCATTCGGTGATGTTCCTGGAAGGGCGCAGCAACCAGTTGACCAACGAGCTTTCCGCCAGCATGGAGAAGGCGGCGATGGACCTGCAGTTCGAAGAGGCCGCGCAACTGCGCGACCAGATCGGCCTGCTGCGGCGCGTCCAGGATCAGCAGAGCATGGAAGGCGGCAGCGGCGACGTCGACGTCATCGCTGCCTTCGTCAACCCGGGCGGCGCGTGCGTACACCTGATCACCGTGCGTGCCGGCAGGGTGCTGGGCAGCAAGAATTTCTTCCCGCAGGTGGGTATCGAAGAAGAAGTCGCCGAAGTCATGTCGGCGTTTCTCTCGCAGTACTATCTGGGTAGCTCCGAGCGCGACTTGCCGAGCGAGTTGATCGTCAACGTCATTCCCGAAGACCACGAAGCGTTGCTCGATGCCCTCGATACTTTGCGTGGTCGTGAATTGAGCCTCAGCCATCGCGTGCGCGGCACCCGCGCACGCTGGCAGCAGCTGGCCGTGACCAACGCCGAGCAGGCGCTGGGCGCACGGCTCGCCAATCGCCAGCACGTGGCTGCGCGGTTCGACGCGTTGGCCGAGGTGCTGAACCTGGACGAGCCACCGCAGCGGCTGGAATGCTACGACATCAGTCACTCCAGCGGCGAAGCCACCGTGGCGTCGTGCGTGGTGTTCGGGCCCGAAGGGCCGATCAAGTCGGATTACCGCCGCTACAATATCGAAGGCGTCACCGCAGGCGATGACTATGCGGCCATGCACCAGGCGCTCATGCGCCGCTTCAGCAAGATCAAGGCAGGCGAGGGCAAGCTGCCCGACGTGCTGCTGGTGGACGGCGGCAAGGGCCAGTTGAACATGGCCCGTGAAGTGCTGAACGAACTGGCCATTCCCGACCTCATCCTGCTCGGCGTGGCCAAGGGCACGACCCGCAAGGCCGGCTTCGAAACGCTGTACCTGAACGACGTCGCCCACGAATTCACCCTCAAGGGCGACTCGCCGGCGCTGCACCTGATCCAGCAGATTCGTGACGAAGCCCACCGTTTTGCGATCACCGGTCACCGCGCGCGACGTGGCAAGACACGTCGCACCTCGACCCTGGAAGGGGTTGCAGGCGTGGGCCCCAAGCGTCGCCGCGAGTTGCTCAAGCATTTCGGCGGGCTGCAGGAAATCGCCCGCGCCAGTGTCGAGGAAATCGCCAAGGCACCGGGAATCAGTAAAAAGCTGGCAGAGTCGATTTATGCAAACCTGCACAGCGAGTAGAATGCCATCTCACCTTGCAGCCAGTTGTGCCGATGAATATCCCTAACTTGCTTACCGTACTGCGCGTCCTGCTGATACCGTTCTTCATATTGCTGTTCTATCTGCCTTACCATTGGAGCTATATGGCAGCCAGCACCGTGTTCGCTATAGCGGCGGCAACCGACTGGCTGGACGGCTACCTGGCCCGCCGTTGGGAGCAGAGCACACCATTCGGTGCGTTCCTCGATCCAGTGGCCGACAAACTCATGGTGGCGGTGGCCCTGGTGCTGCTGGTGCAGGAACATGCCAACTTCTGGCTGACCCTGCCGGCGGCGATCATCATCGGTCGCGAAATCGTCGTCTCGGCGCTGCGCGAGTGGATGGCCGAGATCGGCGCACGTGCCCAGGTCGCAGTGTCCAACATGGGCAAATGGAAAACCGCCGCGCAGATGCTGGCTTTGGTCATCCTGCTGGCCAACCCCAAGGCGGCCACCTTCTGGGTCATCCTGGGCTACGCCCTTTTGCTGGTCGCCGCCGCACTGACCTTGTGGTCCATGCTGCAATACCTGCGCGCCGCCTGGCCGCACTTGCGCATCACAGCCGAGAAGAAATAAAACTATTTTTGAATCAAGGGCTTGACGGGTGTCGCCGATTAGATAGAATGGCGCCCGTCAACACGATGCGGGAATAGCTCAGTTGGTAGAGCACGACCTTGCCAAGGTCGGGGTCGCGAGTTCGAGTCTCGTTTCCCGCTCCAGTTTGTTTGCGTGCAGCAGTTTCTTGCTTCACGTTTGGGGCCGAGTAGCAAAGTGGTTATGCTGCGGATTGCAAATCCGCCTACGCCGGTTCGATTCCGACCTCGGCCTCCATCATCGAGAACCCCGCAGATT
Organism: Pseudomonas sp. MM227; assembly: GCF_947090715.1. NCBI lineage: Bacteria > Pseudomonadati > Pseudomonadota > Gammaproteobacteria > Pseudomonadales > Pseudomonadaceae > Pseudomonas > Pseudomonas sp. MM227. The sequence goes on along the minus strand of NZ_OX352319.1, from coordinate 2,737,517 downwards.
AACGTCTGCGGGGTTTTTCTTTGGGCGATCGAAAAGGCATGTGCTCCAGAACTTCTGGGTATGTGTTCCAGAACCATTCTTCGACAGCTCCGCGATTGCGTTGACTCGTCGGTAGATCTTCTTGGCGATCTCGCGCCGCTGGGACATAGCCTCAAGCATCGAATTCAAATCATTGCTGGCGCTCAAGAATCTTTATCCGATCCAGCGGTCAGTTACTCCCGACGTATCCTGTGTGTTGCCATTTACGGCAGCCCGACTGATAAAACTAATTGGGAGCTGCTGAGGCGTGAGTGAATTAAGTATCTGGCTGGAAGCCATTATTCTGGGGTTGGTCCAGGGACTGACCGAATTCTTGCCGGTATCCTCCAGCGCGCACTTGCGCATCATCGGGCCATTGTTACCCTCTGGCGGTGACCCAGGCGCTGCGTTCACTGCCATTACCCAGCTGGGTACCGAAGCAGCAGTGCTGCTGTACTTTCGCAAGGATATCCTGCGCATTGCCATGGCTTGGATCAAGTCGCTGGCTGACGCCTCTTACCGCAGCCATCCGGACGCCAGAATGGGCTGGCTGATCATCATCGGCACCTTGCCGATCTCGATCCTTGGACTGCTGTTCAAGGACTATATCGAAGGAAGCCTGCGCAATCTTTACCTCACGGCAACCATGCTCATCGTGTTCGCGCTGATCTTGGCCGCAGCGGATAAAATGGGGCGCAAGGAGCGCAAGCTCGATCAACTGACCTGGACCCATGGCCTGGTTTTCGGCTTTGCCCAGGCGCTGGCCCTGATTCCGGGCGTATCACGCTCAGGCGGCACCATTACCGCCGGGCTGATAATGGGCTACACGCGTGAGGCTGCAGCGCGTTATTCATTCCTGCTGGCGGTGCCGGCGGTGATCGCTTCGGGCTTCTACCAGCTGTACCGCAGCTGGGGTGAATCCAGCACTTTCTCCGGCGGCCCAACATTGCTGGCCACGATCATTGCGTTCGTCGTCGGCTACGGGGTGATCGTGGTCTTCCTCAAGCTGGTTTCGACCAAGAGCTACATGCCATTTGTGTACTACCGCATCGCGCTCGGCCTGGGCGTCATCGGGCTTCTGAGCATGGGCGCGCTCAGCGCTGTGTGACTTGTTGCGATGCGCAGGATGCGCCCTCGCTTCAAGCTGGCAAAGCTATGTGGTTCAATGGAAAGAAATCAGGAGGATCCGTTGTGGGCAAGAATGCCAACAAGCCTTTCTACATCGCCGCTGTCCCTTTGCTTGCAGTCGGTTGCGTCTTTGCCGCGCTTGGCGCATCGGGTCAGGAAGCGTTCGGATGGACAGCAATCGGGCTGCTCGTGCCCGGCATCGTCATGCTGATCACCGGCGCCATGCGTCAGCGTCGAGCTGCCTGACAGTTCATCGGACAGCCCGTGCAGTCAGAACGGCGTGGGCTGTCGTCAGAAGTCCCATCGGGTGGTAATCATCACGTTCCTGGGCTCGCCATAGACGGCCGAGTTATAGAAGCCGATGTTGGTGTAGTAGTACTTGTCGAACAGGTTGTTGAGATTGACCGTGGTCGATAACGCCGGGGTGATCTGGTACTTGGCCATGAGGTCCACCACCCAGTATTGCTTCTGGGCGAAGGTTTCGTAGGTATCGCGTGGCGAATTCCAGATCTCTTGCCACGCCTTGCTCTGCCAGCGTCCACCGCCGCCCACTGTCCACTGGTCGAGCGCACCGGGCAGATTGTAGGTAGTGAACAAGGTGAACTGGTTTTCCGGCTCGAACGTCGAGATTTTCACGCCGCTGTCGTCGCGTACCACTTTATGGGTAAAACCGGCCTGCATCTGCCAACCTTGCGCCAGCTCCCCGGAGACTTCGAGTTCAAAGCCCTTGGTTTGCGCATCGGTACCCTTGAACGCGTAGTTGGAAGGCGTTGGGGTGAGGTTGTTGTAGTCGTCATCGGGCACTGACCGATTGCTTTCCTTGACTTGAAAGTAGGCCAGGCTGGCATTCAGCCGGCCTTCGAAAAACTCGCCCTTGATGCCCACTTCGTAGTTCTCGCCTTCATCGGGCTCGAGCAATTTGCGGTTTCGATCCAGGTTGTAGGAATCCTGTGCAATGAAGATGTCGGTGTAGCTGGCATACACCGACAACTGCTCGTTCAGGTCGTAGACCGTGCCGGCATAGGGGATCAGCCGACCGCTTTCACGATAGGTGTCGTTATTGCCTGTCACGGTGTAGTTGACCAGGCGCCCACCGAGGATGAAATGCAGATCGTCGGTCGCGTTCAAGCGCGTGGTCAGGTAGACGCCGGTCTGCCGAACGACATCGTCGCTGATCTGCTGCGCGGTACCCCAGGCCGGTTTGTCGACGTTGCCGTGCCAGTTGAAGAAGTCGAGCTGGTTGCCGTTGGGATAGGTCACATCCCAGAAGCCCTTGCCTTGCCAATGCGACTTGCTGATCGAACCGCCCAGAACCACCTCGTGTTCGCGGCCCAGGAACTGGAAAGGACCGCTGACATAGGCATCGGCTGAATCGCTGCTGGTTTCGCCACGGTAGCGCTGGCCATTGAGCCGGGCCGTGCCGTCGACGGCTGGGGTATCGCCCTGGATCGAGCCCAGTTGTGCGTCATAGCCGTTGATCTTGTGGTCCAGTTGCAACTTGGTTACCCAACCATCACCGAACTGGTGCTCCAGCGTCGCGAATACCGTGCGCGTGTATTGCTTCCAGCTGCTCCAGTCAGCGGCATTGCTGAAGGAGCGCTTGACGTCGTTGCGCTCGCCGGCGGCGTTGAGCAAAGGAAAACTGCCAGACCAGGTCGAGCCGCGCGGATCATTGTTCTGGTAGTCGCCGCCCACGGTCAGCAACGTGTCCGGGGAAAGATCGAACTCGAGAATGCCGTAGTACACCTCGGCCTGGCTGCCGTAGCGGTCCATGAAGGAATTCTTGTCCTGATAGGCCGCCACGGCACGCCCGCGTACGTTGCCGGTCGACGTCAGCGATCCGCTGACGTCGACTTCGCTGCGGTAGTTGTCCCATGAGCCCGCGCCCAGGCTCAGATGCCCCTGGAAATCGGTGGTGGGCTTCTTGCGGATCAAATTGATCGTGGCACCCAGCGAGCCTGCACCCACCAGCAGGCCGGGTGACCCTTTGAGCACTTCGATGCGGTCGTAGACCGCCATGTCGCTGAGCGAGTTACCGGCCGAATAGCCGACATTGCGTACCGCAGATGGAATGCCATCGTACTGAAAGTTGTTGATCGAGAAACCGCGAGCGTAGTAGTTGGAGCGATCACTGTCATAGGCCGAGACGGTAATGCCTGGGGTGTGCCTCATCACGTCGTCGACATTGTCCAGCGCGAAGTCATCCATGTGCTGACGGGTGACGACGGTGACTGACTGCGGTGTCTGCCTGGGGCTCAGTACCAGCCGGGTGGCCGTGGCGATCAGGCCGGGTGTGTAGGAGCCGGTGCCTTCGGTGATATTGCCCAGTTGGTTGCCGGTGATCTGGGTGGGCGCCAGGTCGAGCCCGACACCGGCGGTCGTCAGGGCAATCAGGACGAAACCATCGCCCTGTTTCACGGCGCCGATTCCGCTGGCGCCCAGCAGCTCGTCCAAGGCCTGGTCGGTACTGAATCGACCGTGCAATCCTGGGCTGCGCTTGCTGTCCAGCAGTTGCGGATCGAACACGATGGTCACACCGGTGCTGCGGCTGAGTTCGGTCAAGGCGCTGTCCAGGCTGCCCGGCTGGATATCGATCTGTTGCAGGTCGGCTGCCTGCACCGCAGAGGCGGCGATACCGGCGAGGCTCCAGCAGATCACGGCAGGGAAGACGGTTCGACCTAACAGGCGAGGGTGGAGGCGAGGCGAGGGGCGCTGGGTCACTTTGAGGATCTCGAACGGATTGAGTGAGGCATTCACTGAGCTATGCCGTCCCAGATTCGAAATCCCATCACGGCGCATCGATGTTTCACGCTGCCTTGCCGACGTGGGACCAATAGCGGGTGATCTTTCGCACGTGCAGGCCATGGGCGCGGGCGATCAACGCCACCGACTGATCGGCGTGCAAGGTACTGAAGTTACCGCTGACAGGCAGCGCGGCAATGCGTTGTTCCCAGTTCAGGTAACCGACCCGGTAGCGTGACAGCTCGCCGAGCACCTGAGCCAATGGCAGGTTTCGAACGATCAGCATACCGTTGCGCCAGGCACCGTGGTCGGGGGCAGGCCCGGGTGTGCGCCGCAGCGTTGAGTGACTGACGAGCCACTGCTCTCCTGCGTGCATCTCGAGCGCTGCGTGCCCGGCACTCGCCTCCAGCTTGACGGTGCCCTCGGCGATTGTCAGGCACGTGTGGTCCCCGAACAGCCTGGCTTCGAAGCGTGCATGAAGCGCATCCACCCGGCAGTGCGGCGTTGTCAGCTGCAGGGGCAAACCACTGCCGGCTGTTGTCACACCCATCTCGCCGCGCAACAGGGTGACGCGTTGCACGCCTTCGAGGTCGGCTTTCACCGCGCTGTCGGTGTTGAGTTCGAGCAAGGTGCCACTGGGAAGTTTCCAGCGACGGAATTCCCCCGTGCGGGTGCTGTAGTCGGCGAGCAGGCGTTGCCAGGGCGCATACCGTTGGGTGCCACAGCCAATCGCGGCGGTGCCTGAACCCAGCACCAGCAGCTTGAGCAGTTGCCGCCGCTGCAGGCGTCCGGTGGGTAGTCGGTTCAGGGCGCTCATCGCGGCACTGGCGGGCAGCCGCGCAAAGGGCTCATTCAGGCCTTGCAGGCGTTGCCAGGCCAGGGCATGCCGGGCATCGGCCGCCAGCCAGTGCCGGAAGGCGTCGTGGGTCGCCGCGTCGGCTGTGTTGAAGCTGATCTTGAGCGACCAGTCGATGGCCGCATCGAGTATCTGCGGCGACACCAGGGTACATGGCGTGCTCACTGTGTTTCCTGTGCGAAGGTCGCGGTGTAGCAAGCGCGCAGTGCCTGGGCGAGGTAACGCTCCACGCTTGGCACGGATACCCCAAGCTCCCTGGCGATGGCGGGACACTTCAATCCTTCGAGCTGGGCGAGCAGGAAAGCCCGGCGCACGATGGGGCGCAGGCTGTCCAGGAGGCAGTCGATGGCCACCAGCGCCTCGATCACCAGAAGTCCCGTTTCAGGCGAGGGCGCCTGTTCGCAGGGCAGTTCCGCCAGCGTTTCCAGCCAGGCCCTTTCGATATCCCGACGCCGCCACAGGTCGATGACCAGACCCCGGGCCACCGTTCGCAGGTAGGCACGCGGCTGCTCCATGGTTTGCACGCTACGACGCTGCAGCAAGCGCACGAAGGTATCCTGCGCCAGGTCGGCGGCGTCGGCGGTATTGCGCAATCGGCCATACAACCACGCCCGGAGCCAGGAATGATGATCCTGATAGAGTCTTTCCAAGCCTGGGTCGGTGTGCGAAAGGTGCATGCAGGATCTCGCGGAGCATCAGATGATAAAGTCTCGCATTATCATCTGACGACCCGCAGTTTGAAACCTGCGATTTGAATCTTCGGCTCTTCGCCGGCACATCCAGGAAAACTGATCCCTGACCAGAACAGCGGACGCAGTGAAAGACCGCACACGCCCGACCGCTGGTGCAGCCCGACGACCGTTCATTCCATTGGCGCCAAACTAATGCCCCACAATAATGGCACTAAGATATCATGGGGCAGTCTAGTAAAATTCTGAATCATATTTTCCGGTGCCCCATGCAAGCCGTTCAAGCTCAACCGGCTCATTCCCCCGAACCGCACACCATGGCACTGGTCGAGCAGGCCATCGCAAGCGGCATGGGTGGTCTGACGTTCGACCGTGAACTGGAGCGTCGCTACGAGGCCGATACCCAACGCCAGCGCCTGCAGTTCCTGACGTCCACCGGTATCTGCGGTGCAGTGATCTACAACCTGTTCCTGATCAGCGACTGGTTGGCCCTCGAAGATGTGTTCGCCTATGTGGCTGTAGGGCGCCTGCTGCTGATCACCCCAATGATCATTGCCATCCTGCTGCTGGCCCAACGTCTCACCTCACGTCGAGCGCTGGAGACGGTGTCGGCGCTGGCCACGGTATTGTCCTCGTTGATGCCGCTGGTGGTGATGATCTACAGCGACAGTCCCTATCGCCTGCACTATCAGTTAGGCATGCTGTTGCTGATGGTGTATTGCACGATGATTCAACAGTTACCGTTTCGCTTCGCGGTGGCTGCCATGGCCAGCATGCTCGGCATCCAGTTGCTGACCACTCACATCGCGGGATTCATGGACCCGGTGACGTGGCGCGCCAATGCCTTCTTGTACGGCTCAACAGTGGTGCTGTTGCTGATGGCTTCGTATTTCCTCGAGCGTGCGAGCCGACTCAGCTATCTGTTTGCCTTGCGCGGGCGCCTGCTGGAAGTGCAACTGACCGAAATGGCCCGCACCGACCCACTGACTCAACTGTTCAACCGTCGACACCAGGGCGATGTCACCGCCCAGCTGTGGCAGGCAGCAGGGACCGAAGCGACCTGCGTGACGGCGATCCTCATCGACATCGATCACTTCAAGCTCTACAACGACAGCTATGGCCACCTGCAAGGGGACAGCTGCCTCAAGCAGGTCAGTGCAACCATCAAGGAGTTGTCCCGGCAATCCAATGCCATGCCGTTCCGTTTCGGTGGCGAGGAGATGCTGGTGTTGCTGGTGGGGGCCGATAGCCAGCAGGCCAGGCAGTTGGGGCAGGACCTGTGCACGGCGGTCGCGGACCTGGGGCTTGCCCATCCCGCTCTGGGCGCCGGGGCACGCGTGACCATCAGCGTGGGAATAGCGATGGGCATCGCGCCCTACGTCACGGCGCACAACCTGATAGGTGCTGCCGACAAGGCCCTGTATGCCGCCAAGAACGCCGGGCGCAACTGCCTGCGGCAGGCTCCTTTCGAAGGCAGCGCGGCGGCTTGAACGGCAACCTGAACGGTCACTTCTGCAACGCCTGCAGGCGTGCCTCCTTGGCGTCGTCGAAAATCATGTACAGCGCCTCGATATCGGCCGGCTTGAGTTTGCGCGACTGTTCGAGTCCCAGGATCAGGGCAATTTCAAGCGCGCCTTCGCGCTCTACATCCGCTTTGGTGCTGGCGGCATTCAACGCGCGGACCAGGCCATTGACCGAGCCTCGTACGTCCTTGGGCAGTTTCAGTAGATCCAGTCGTTCCTGCGGCATGTGACGCTCTCCAGCAAAATAGGGGTGGTCGGTGGTCATTCCACCTGTGCTCAGCGCGTCAATTCGTGGCCGTACGGTACGAGGAAGCCCGACGCATTGCGATGACCGCCACCGCCGAACTGTTTGGCGACTTCCGACACGTCCATGCCTTCATCGGTGCTGCGCAACGAAAACGAGCGACCCTTGGGGCCATCCGAGTAGCACGCGGCAAACGGCTCGCCTTGGGTCATGATGTTGCCGGCATCGCTGGCGAACAGTGAGGGTATGTTGGCCACCGGCACGTCGTGACCGCCGATCGACATTCGTCGCGCGGTGGCGCGCAGCAGATCGGCCACGGTTTTCTGTCGCTGCCGTTCGATCGCAATGCCGTCCGCCAACAGCGTCTCGACGGGCGCAGCCAGCAGCGCATCCCACACGGCAAACTCCTGCGGATAACTGAACAGATTGGACAGCACTTCGCGCGTGCCCGGCAGGTTGAACCGCCACAAGTCGCGGTCCTCGATATGGTCGATCAGGGCAGGGCGCGGCTGGCCGGCGAAGAAGTAGTCCCAGGCCAGGCCGGCACCCGAGCGGCTCATGTCGAACAGGGCGTGCACGTTGCCGCCTTCTGCCTGTTCACCAAAGGCTGCGGCCGGCGGCACCTGGAGCAGGTCGGCCTGGGCGGTCTTGTGGTGATCGAGCACGAGGATCGAAACAGCTTGAGCCGCCATCGCCATGAGTGTTTCGTAGTCGTAGGCAAAGTCGACGATGAGCACACGCCTGCCGGTGACATCGGGTGGCGGCTGACCGTGTCCGGCGGCATGAAATTCGACGTCAGGCCCAAGCGCCTTGCGCACTACCCAGGCTGCGCCGAAGCCGTCGGCACAGTTTCCGTGGTAGATGCAAAGCGTGGTTGTAGGGGCTGCGATCATGTAAGGCTCCGGAAATCGACGGGTATTGCAGGCGGGTATTCTAAGCGATTGCGGGGCCCCGCGCGTGATTGCCAGCGCCGAACCGTTCAATGTCCGGCGACCGTCCATCGCCACAGCGAAGTATTTCGTCGGCCCCGGCAGTCATTGTCATTTCAAGCAGTGCATTTCACATGGGCACTTTATCGTGGAAAAAAATATGTCGATTTCAACGTCCAGTCCGGATCAGCGTCACCATGCGATGCAGGCGTTGCTCGAGGAATTTTCGTTGCGCGGGGTCGACATGCAAGCGGTTGCCGAAGCGGCGAAGCTCAGGCTGCTGGGCAGCCCGCAGTTGTGCCTGCTGCCTGCCGACTATCGCGTCCAGTGCGCCAAGGCGGTTGACGAGCTGATGGACCAGGCTACCCCCTCGCAATCCTGAACCTGCGCTTTTGCTCGGCCGTGTGGCCTCCCGCTAACTCGAGGTAATTGCAGCCATGGTCGAACTCGCCGATGACCTTTACCAGCAGATGGCGCAGGCGCCTTATCTGGTACTGACCGGGGCAGGCATCAGCACCGCGTCCGGCATTCCCGATTATCGCGATAGCGACGGGGTCAGGCGGGGCTGCGCACCGATCATGCATCAGGATTTCATCGCCAGCCCCGCCACGCGCAAGCGCTACTGGGCGCGGGCGATGGTGGGCTGGCGGGGTGTGCACCAGGCCACGCCCAACCCGGCTCACCAGGCGCTGGCAGCACTGCAGGGGCAGGGCCTGATCAGCGGGGTGATCACCCAGAATGTCGACGGGCTGCACGATGTGGCTGGCAGCCGCAACGTCGTCGAACTCCATGGCAACCTGCACCGAGTGGTCTGTCTGGATTGCGGCATGCGACTGCGGCGCGACGATGTGCAGTTGCTGCTCGAAGAGCAGAATCCTTACCTGCAGGACGTGCATGCGGTACTCGCGCCTGATGGTGATGCACAACTGGCAGCGCGCTTTCTCGAGGCATTCCGCATGCCCCATTGTCCTTGCTGTGGCAGCGATCTGCTCAAGCCTGACGTGGTGTTCTTTGGCGGAGGCGTCGAACCGGAGCAGGCTCGGGCCGCGTGGAAGGCAGTGGAAGCGGCGCCTGGCATGCTGATCGTCGGCACATCACTGATGGCCTATTCGAGCTTTCGCCTGTGTCAGGAGATGTCTCGCCAAGGCAAACGCCTGCTGGCGATCAACATGGGCCGCACTCGCGCCGATGGACTGCTCAGCATCAAGGTCACGCAGCCGTGCGAGCAGGTTCTGCCCCAGATAGCGCAAAGGCTGGTCCAGGGCAGCCAGTCGTCAACCTAACGCGGTATCCATGAACATCATTACCGCGAACCCCAGCATCAGGCCCAGCGTTGCCGGGGTCTGGTGACCATTGCGGTGGGTCTCAGGAATCACTTCGTGAGACACCACGAAAATCATGGCGCCTGCAGCCAGTCCCATGCTGATCGGGTAGGACAGCGCGAAGCCGCTCGACAGTCCGAGGCCAACCATCGCGCCCAGCGGTTCCATCAGACCGGAGCCCATCGCCACCAAGGCAGCCTTGCCCGCGCTGAGTCCCGTCGCCCGCAATGACATGGCCACCGCCAGGCCTTCGGGAATGTCCTGCAACAGAATCGCGCTGGTCAGCGGAATGCCGACTGCAAGGTTGCCGTCGGACAGGCTGACACCGATGGCCATGCCTTCAGGCAGGTTGTGCAGAGTGATGGCCAACACGAACAGCCACACTCGGTGGATTCGTTCGGAATTGGGGCCGTGCCTGCCGGCGTTTTCATGTTCGTGGGGAATGACCTTGTCCAGCGCCAGCATCAAGCCCACGCCAAGCCCCAGGCCGAGGATCACCACCAAGGCGGCGACCGCAGAGCTGTCGGTGTGGGTATTGGCGGCTGCCAGGCCTGGCAGCAACAGCGAGAAGGTGCTCGCTGCCAGCATCATGCCGCCGGCGAAGCCAAGCATCACGTCCTGTACCTTGGAGGATATTTCCCTCAGTGCCAGGGCGATCAATGCGCCCAGGGCAGTCGCTGCAAAGCCACCGGTGCCACCCAGCAGTGCATACCAGGCATGTTGACGGTCGGCGTGCAGCAGGGCATTGACGATGCTCCATACCACCACCACCGCACTGACGGCCAGAAGCAGGCCGGTGAGGGTCCATAACCAGGGTTTGTCGCGAAAACGCTGTGGCCAGCTGTCGTTGGTGGCGATGTTGGAAGGCATAGGGCTCTCTGGAAATTGCTGCGGGCTTAAGCATGGACCCGAATAAGCGACAGGGGTTGCGCTGCATGTGAATGGGCGTTGTAGGAAAAATCTTTTTTTAACTGCATCCAAATGCCCCGCTGATGAGTAGTACCTACAGCAGCTACACAAGGCGCTGCCGGTTCGATCACTCTTATGGAGCTTACGACATGAACAGCACACACCGTTTCTGCCTGGCCAACGTCCTCTTTGCCGCCACCTTCGCCCTGGCCACCACTGCCCACGCGCAGATGGATCTGCCTTCTCCGGTTCAGGTTCCGGCTGGCAACAAGGTCGCGATGGAAACCGTCGGCATGGGCGAAATCACTTATGAATGCCGTGACAAGGCCAATGCCGCTGGCCAGACAGAGTGGACGTTCGTTGGTCCCAAGGCCGTTCTCAATGATCGCTCCGGCAAGCAAGTAGGCACCTATTTCGGCCCGCCCGCCACCTGGCAGTCGGCAGACGGCTCCAAGGTGACCGGCACTCAGGTTGCTGTCGCACCGGCCGGCGACGGCAATCTGCCTTACCAGTTGGTCAAAGCCAATCCGGTCGAAGGCAAGGGCGCCATGCAGGGCGTGACCTATATCCAGCGCACCGCACTCAAGGGCGGCGTTGCCCCGACCAGCGCGTGTACCACCGCGCAGAAGGGTCAGAAAGAAATCGTCAAATACAAGGCCGACTACATTTTCTGGTCCGCCAAGTAAAAGTCGTATAGACCTGGCGCGCGGAACGGCAAGTCCGCGCGCCTGGTCTACACTGCCGAGCGAGCTTCATTCTCCCACTTGCCATGGCGGTCTTTCTTGTCCTTGCCGGAAAATCCATTCGATTACGAAGTTGCCCTGCAGAACTGTGCCCGTGGCGATCGCCAGGCACTGCACGGCTTGTATCAGCGCGAAGGCGGGCGCCTGTTGGCCGTGGCTCTGCGCATTGTCGGCGATCGAGCGTTGGCCGAAGATATCGTCCACGATGCGTTCCTGCGGATCTGGACGCAAGCCGCCAGTTTCGACGCGCAGCGAGGTTCGGCGCGGGGGTGGATGTTCACCATCACCCGGCACCTTGCGCTCAACCACATTCGCAGCAACGCGCGGTTGCGCGGGCTGAACGAGGACGATCTGCAGTCGTTGTTCACCGACGAAGCCGCAGATGCGGCACTGGGCAGTGCGCGGATCGACGGGTGCCTGGAGCAACTGGAGCCGCAGCGACGCCAGTGCCTGTACCACGCTTATCTGGATGGCTACACCCATGCCGAGATCGCCCAGCGGCTGGAAACGCCGCTGGGCACGGTCAAGGCGTGGATCAAGCGCAGCCTGGCATCACTGCGTGAGTGCATGGGATGAGCGAACGAAGCGAGACGGTAGAGCCCATGAATACTGAAGAACTGGCCAGCGAGTATGTGCTGGGAACGCTCGATGCAGAGCGGCGGGCAGAAGTCGAACGGCGATTGCCCACTGACCTGGAACTGCGCGCGGCGGTCGATGCATGGGAAGCGCGCCTGTTGCCCCTGGCTCAACGCGTCACCCCTGTGCAGACGCCGGCGACGCTGTGGCCACGGATCCAGCGCAGCCTCGACAGCGCAGGCGCGCAGCCCATCCCGATCTGGTGGAATCGCCTGGGTGTCTGGCGCGGGTTGGCGGGCGCCGGGCTGGCGGCAACGCTAGTGCTGGGCGCGTTGTTGTTCAACGTTCGCGCGCCGGTGCCGGGTCCAGCTTATGTCGTCGTGCTCATCGCGCCTCAGGACAAGGCGCCAGGTTGGGTGGTGCAGGCCAGTGACTCGAGGGAGGTCCAGCTGATTCCGTTGAACGATACGGCGGTGCCGGCTGACCGCGCCCTGCAGTTCTGGACCAAGGCCGACAGCTGGCAAGGTCCTGTCTCGCTGGGTCTGGTGGAACCGGGGCAGAGCGTACACGTAGCCCTGGACAAGCTTCCGCCGCTGGAGAACAACCAGTTGTTCGAGCTGACCCTGGAGCCCAAGTCAGGCTCGACGACGGGCAGGCCAACCGGCCCCATCCAGTTCATCGGTCGTGCGGTCAAGGTGATATGACCCGGAACCGGGCTGCCTAAGGGCGCATGCGCTCTTCTTGGCAGTCCGGCCCGCCCATGTCGAACTCGCGACAGATCAACGGGCGATTCAGGTAGATACTGCAGCTCATGGAGCGTCGGTCCAATGCGGCACACCACCCATCGTCCAGGCGCGACATGGTTTCCGAACCCCATTCGTCCACTTCAATGAAGCGCTCCGGTACGCCGGTGTCGGTGATCAGCATGACTTCCAGGCGACAGCACTTGGCGGCGCAGCGGTCACAGCTGATGGAGGGGTCGATGTCGCTGGTCACAGCGATGTCATGCAGCGCAATCAAGGGCAGTGCCTGGCAGGAAATGATCGGGGCAGCGTACCGGTAGTTGCGCCATTTCACAAAGCAAGGCGTGCACATCTAGGCGTCGGGCGACGGATTGCAGGTCAGGCTGCCTTTGAAGACTTGCGCTTGCGCTTGTTTTTCCACGGCGTCGCGCCTTTTGGCGCAGGACCGCTGATGACCATGCGCAACCCGGCGCAACGTTCCACCAGCTTGCTCATCCAGGCCGATTGTTTGGCGACGAAGGTTTCCAGCGACATCTCACCGCTCTGCACCATGTCCAGCGCCTGCTCCCAGATGGCAGTGGTGCCCGGGTCGGCGATGGCTCGAGGTACCGCGTCGATCAGACTGAAGGCGGCGGGTGCCGCCGCCAGTGCCTTGCCCTGCTTGGTCAGGTAGCCGCGATCCAGCAGGCCCTGGATGATGCCGGCGCGGGTGGCCTCGGTGCCGATCCCGGTGGTGTCCTTGAGTTTCTGCTTCAGGCGCGGGTCTTCGACCAGCTTGGCGACGTTTTTCATCGCCTTGATCAAATCACCTTCCGTGAAGGGTTTCGGGGGTTGGGTCCACAGGTCCTTGAGCTTCACGTCGCGTACCACGCAGCGCTGGCCCTCGATCAGCCGCGGCAATGGCTGCGGAGCCGGCGCTTCGCGACCCTTGGCAGCGCCGAGCGCCTGCGGTATGGCGCGCTTCCAGCCGGGTTCGACCACCTGCTTGCCGACCGCGCGCAACGCCTGGCCGCTGCAGTCGAAGTCGGCCTGGGTGCGGTCGTATTCGTGATTGGGCAGAAACTGCGCCAGGTAGCGGGCGCGGATCAGGGTATACACCGCGCGGTACTTGCCCTGCAGCTTGTCGGACGTTGCCGCGACCGCGGTTGGAATGATGCCGTGGTGGGCGCCGACCTTGGCGTCGTTCCAGGCGCGTGAGCGCCGCTGCGCATCGAGGTGGGGGAGCAACGCTGCCAGCCCGGGGTCGGCGCGGCCCAGGGCTGCAATGATCGCTCTGGCATCACCGTGCTGGCTGACCGGCAGGTAGCCGCAGTCGCTGCGTGGATAGGTGATGACCTTGTGGGTTTCATACAGTGCCTGCGCCACGTCCAGGGTTTCCTGTGCCCCCAGCCCGAGCTTCTTCGAGCAGACCTCCTGCAAGGTGCCCAGGTCGAAGGGCAGGGGGGCGGCCTCCTTGACGCGCTCGGTACGCAGTTTGCGCAGCGTTGCGTGGCTTGCCTGGCTGAGCGCTGCAGCGGCCTGCTGCGCCAGCGCCTGGTTGAGGCAGCGTCCTTGATCGTCGCAACTGTCTGCTGGCGGTATCCACTGCGCCGTGAACTCGGTCTGTTCGCCGAGCAGTTGCACATCGATGGCCCAATAGGCGGCGGGGACGAAATCGGCGATGCTTCGGTCGCGGTCCACCACCAGGCGCAGGGTCGGGGTTTGTACCCGCCCCACGGGCAACACGCCCTGGTACCCCGCCTGACGGCCGAGCAGGGTGAACAGCCGGCTCATGTTCATGCCGATCAACCAGTCGGCCCGCGAGCGCCCCAGGGCGCTGTGATACAGGGAGAACGTCTCGGCGCCCGGCTTGAGAGCCGCCAGCGCCTTGCGAATCGAGGCGTCGTCCAGGGCCGACAGCCACAGCCGCTGCACCGGACCGCGGTAGCGACAGTGATCGACGAGCTCGCGGGCGATCATTTCGCCTTCGCGGTCGGCGTCCGTTGCGATCACCAGTGCCTGGGCTTCACCCAACAAGCGCTTGACCGCCTTGAACTGGCTGGCCGTCTTGCGTTTCACCTGCATTTTCCATTGCTGCGGGATGATCGGCAGATCCGCCAGCACCCAGCGCTTGTAGCGCGCGTCGTAGGCATCGGGCGGCGCGGTTTCCAGCAGGTGCCCGATGCACCAGGTCACCGTGACGGCATTGCCGATCCAGCAGCCATCGCCGCGGCGCGTGGCGCCCAGCACTTTGGCGATGTCTTTTGCCTGGGAAGGTTTTTCGCAGAGAAACAGCCGCATAGGTACCTTGATGAAGAAGCCGTGCAGAGCCGTAGCATGCCAGACGTATCAAGACAGGCAAGCTTTATGTGTATGGATGTACAGTTTATGATGTTGCTTCATATGAGCTCGGCCTGCAGTCGCCGCGCCTACTTTCCTCGTTAAAGGCCCGCCGCCGTGACCCCACAACAGGGTTTCATCCTGACGCGACATTGGCGCGACACCGCCGAAGGCACCCAGGTCGAACTGTGGCTGGCGACCGATGCCGGGCCGCGGCTGGTACGCCTGCCGCTCCAGCCTTCGGTCGCCTTCCTGCCGACACTGCAGCAGGAACACGCGCGGCGTCTGCTCGAAGGCGAGGTCGGTGTGGAGCTCAAACCGCTGGCGCTGCGCGATTTCGACCAGCAACCTGTCTCAGGCCTGTATTGCCGGCAGTACGGCCAGTTGCAACGTCTGGAAACCATGCTCAGGCAAGCCGGCATAGCAGTGTACGAGGCTGACATTCGTCCACCGGAGCGCTACCTGATGGAGCGCTTCATTACGGCGGCCGTGGGCTTCGATGGACAACTGCAAGCCGACGGCCAATACCACGAGGCCAGGCTCAAGCTGGCGTCGGCCTACCGTCCACAGCTACGGCTGGCGTCGCTGGACATAGAAACCACCGCCCAGGGTGAGTTGTACTGCATCGGCATCGAAGGCTGTGGCCAACGTGATGTGTTCATGTTGGGACCGCCCAACGGCGATGCGCGCACGCTGGATTTTGCCCTGCATTACCGGCAGAGCCGGGTGGAACTGCTGCAAAGCCTGAATGCCTGGTTCGCCGAACACGACCCGGACGTGATCATCGGCTGGAACGTCGTGCAGTTCGACTTGCGCGTCCTGCACGAACACGCCAGACGCCTCAACGTACCCTTGTTGCTGGGCCGCGGTGGCGCGGAGATGACCTGGCGCGAACACGGCAGCGGCAGCGACCACTTTTTCGCCGGCGCGCCGGGCCGGCTGATCATCGACGGGGTCGAAGCGCTGCGTTCGGCGACCTGGAGCTTTCCCTCGTTCAGTCTCGAAAACGTGTCGCGGACGCTGTTGGGCGAGGGCAAGGACATTTCCACGCCGTACCAGCGCATGGACGAAATAAACCGCATGTTCGCCGAGGACAAACCGGCCCTGGCGCGCTACAACATCAAGGATTGCGTGCTGGTCACGCGGATCTTCGCCAAGACGCAATTGCTCACCTTCCTGCTCGAACGCGCCAGCGTCACCGGCTTGCCAGCGGACCGCAGCGGTGGCTCGATCGCCGCCTTCACCCATCTGTATCTGCCGGCGATGCATCGCCAGGGGTTCGTAGCGCCCAATATCGGCCAACGCCCACCCGAGGCCAGCCCAGGCGGTTTCGTCATGGAGTCACGGCCCGGCCTGTACGAGTCGGTGCTGGTGCTGGACTACAAGAGCCTGTATCCATCGATCATCCGCACGTTCCTGATCGACCCGGTAGGTCTGGCGGAAGGTCTGGCCAACCCCGACGATCAACACTCGGTCGAAGGTTTTCGCGGCGCGCGCTTTTCACGTACCCGGCATTGCCTGCCGGCCATCGTCGCCAGCGTCTGGGAGGGGCGCGAGACGGCCAAGGCGCAGGGCAACGCGCCATTGTCGCAGGCGCTGAAGATCATCATGAACGCGTTCTACGGCGTGCTCGGGTCCAGCGGCTGTCGCTTTTTCGACACACGCCTGGCGTCGTCGATCACCCTGCGCGGCCACGAGATCATGCGCCGTACCCGCGAGCTCATCGAGGCGCGCGGTTACCAGGTGATCTACGGCGACACCGACTCAACGTTCGTCTGGCTCAACAGCGCCCACGACGAAGCCGAGGCCAGCCGCGTCGGCAAGGAACTGGTGGCCGAGGTCAACCTTTGGTGGGGTCAGCACCTTCAGCGTGAATATGGACTCAGCAGCGCTTTGGAACTGCAGTTCGAGACCCATTTCCGGCGTTTCCTGATGCCGACCATTCGTGGCGCGGAAGAGGGCAGCAAGAAGCGCTACGCGGGATTGGTCAGGCGCGCCGACGGTCAGGACGAGATGGTCTACAAGGGGCTGGAAAGCGTACGTACCGACTGGTCGCCGCTGGCCCGTGAGTTCCAGAAGGCGCTGTACTCGAGAATCTTCCAGTATCAGGGCTATCAGGCGTATGTCCGCGATTACGTGAAACGAACCCTGGCGGGTGGGCTGGACGACTTGCTGGTCTACCGCAAGCGACTGCGCAGACCCTTGCGCGACTATCAACGCAACGTGCCACCGCACGTACGAGCGGCACGCATCGCCGACGAGCTGAACCGCTCGATGGGGCGGCCCCTGCAGTATCAGCGCGGCGGCTGGATCAGCTATGTGATGACGGTGGCGGGGCCCGAGCCTCTGGAAGCGCGACATTCAGCCATCGACTACGACCATTACCTGAGCCGACAGCTGCAGCCTGTTGCCGATGCGATCCTGCCGTTCGTCAACGACGATTTCAATACGCTGATCGGCGGCCAGCTGGGTCTGTTTCAGTAGGCTCAGAGGCTCTGGCTGATGAGCTCCATCGCCAGCGCCATGGCCAGGCCTGCTGTCACCCAGCCGCGCAGCCCCAGCCCCTGGCGTGCCTTGTGGTGCCAGCGGTCGTGGCCCAGCTGCGTGGCTGGCGCGAGCAGCTGGCGCCATTGCAGCTCGGTGGCATGGAAAGCGGACGGATGAGCGCCGTCGCTGTCCAGCCAGCGCCGGAAGTCGATGCGCTCGCTGGCGGTGGTCAATGGGCTTTGTAGCTTGACGTACCAGTGGATGGCCATGTTCTGGCCGGCAAGGAGAGGTGTACAGCAGGCACGCAGCGCGGCCTGCATCCTGGCTTCGACGTCGCCGACTGTCGTATGCAAGCGCTGGGCGATGTCCAGGTAGGGAAGTTCGTCGAGGCGGCTGTAGAGCAGGACTTGTCGAGTCCGCCTTGGCAGATCCAGCAATTGTCGATGAAGACGGTCCGGGTGTGGCTGGTCGTGAATGAGGTCTGACAGATCGTGCGAGGGCGTGAGCAGCGGGGTCATCGGTGACACCTCCATTTGCGCGAAACCTGGTCATCTGTAGAGAGAAAGCGAGTTCGGACTTCCGTTTTCCGATGTTCTTTTGATATCATCCGCGCCATCTTTGCAGTGGCGCCTTCAAGTCGGTGAAGTTCGAAACCGACGGCGTGCAACGCTCTTCATTAGCCTGAAGATCCAAAAAAAGACCCGGCAAAAAGCCGGGTCAAAAACCGTGATTAGCCTGATGAGGAGATAATCTGAAGGTCCGACCTAAGGCCCTTCGGATTATCCAACCGATCTCTCGACCGGTTGAGCTCAATAATAATCGTTATCATTTGCATGTCAAATGATTTGTCTGTGGTTTCCTGTTTTTCTTGTGCGCCCATCCCTCACTCCAGCGGCAGCTCGGTGGTCCGCTTGACTTCGCTCATGGCGATATTCGAGTAGGCTTCCTGCACATGCGGCTTCTGCAGCAGATGGTCGCGTAAAAACCGCTCGTAACTGGCAATGTCCTTGGCCACCACCTTGAGCATGAAATCCATGCCGCCCGCCATCGTGTAGCACTCGAGCACCTGCGGGTAGCCGATGATGGCTTCCTCGAATTCGGTCAGGTGCCGTCTGCCGTGCCCCGACAGCTTGATGCTGACGAAAATGGTCATGCTCAGGCCAAGTTTTTTCGGGTTGAGCAGGGCAACCTTGCGTTCGATCAGCCCTTCTTCCTGCATGCGGTGGATGCGTCGCCAGCAGGGTGACTGGGACAGCTCCACACGTTCGGCGACCTGGGCCGCCGAGAGGTCCGCGTCGTGCTGGAGCAGGCGCAGGATGCGCCGATCGATCGGGCTGAGGCTGGTTTGCATGAATAAGTCCGGTTCTTGTGGTTATCGGGTCGACTTCATGCAGAGTATTACTCGTTTCTGACGTTTTGCTCCAGTCACCAGCGCTGATTGGCCAAGGCAACGCGGCACGCTCAGTCTGCGATATGACCGAACTTGCCCTCCTGATAATCGGCAAACGCCTGCTGGATTTCCTCGCGAGTATTCATCACGAACGGACCGTAGCTGGCCACTGGTTCGCCCAGTGGCGCGCCATGGCCATAGAGCAGCGTGGCTGGGCCAGTGGCATCGACCGTTACCGTGTCGTGCGTGTCACTGAGTTTGACCAGATGATGGCATTGCAGCGAGGCCCCGGCGATCTCGGCCTCGCCGTCGACCACGTAGAGAAAGACGTTTTCGCCCAACGGTGCCGGCAGCGAGAGGCGGGCGCCGGGTTGCAGGTGTACGGTCATCAGGCACAGGCCGGTCAACGACTCGATCGGTCCGCGCCTGGCGCCATGCCCAGGGGAAACATAGTCCCCGGAAATCAGGCGAACCTCGGCCAGAGGCTCGGTGATCGTGGGGATGTCCGCGCCTTGCAGGCCGACATAGGCCGGAGGCGTCATTTTCAAACGCCCTGGCAGGTTGACCCACAGCTGGAGGATCTCCAGCGGGCCGCCTTCGCGCTTGAACGACTGCGGCGACAACTCGGCATGCACCAGCCCGGAACCCGCCGTCATCCACTGCACGCCGCCGGCACCAATGATGCTTTCATGGCCGCCGCTGTCCAGGTGCGACAGCTCGCCCTTGAGGATGAACGTGACCGTCTCGAAGCCACGATGGGGATGCGGCCCGAACGGCAGCCCCTGGTTGTTGGGGGGGTAGGTCTGCGGACCGTGGTGATTGAGAAACAGGAACGGATCGAGCTGCTCGATGCCGGGGCCAGGCAGCGGGCGACGGGTGATCAGGTCACCGATGTCGTCGCGCTGCGCGGGAAACTGCTGGAGGACGGTTCGGGTCATGGGGCCTCGGGGTGCGGAGAGTCACTGCGGTGCATGACTATGCCGCACAAGCCCGTTGCCTGAACAGCTCAGCGGCGATCCAGCCACACGGTCTGCGCGTTGCAGAACTCGCGCAAACCGAAGTGCGACAGCTCGCGTCCGAAGCCGCTTTTCTTGATGCCACCGAAGCCCACGCGGGCATCCGAGGCACCGTAGCCGTTGATGAAGATCGCACCGGTTTCCAGGCGCTCGGTGAAATATTCGATCATCTCCACATCCCCGGTCCACACCGTTGCCGACAGCCCGAAATCACTGTCGTTGGCCAGTGCCAGCGCGTGGTTCGCATCGCGCGCCTCGACGATGGAGGCCACGGGGCCGAACAGCTCCTGATCGAAGGCGGTCATGCCCGGCTGCACGTTGGCAAGCACGGTGGGCGCGTAATAATTGCCGTCGCCGGCCAGCTTGTGTCCGCCCAGCAGCAACTGGGCGCCTTGCTCGATAGAAGCCTGTACCTGGCCATCCAGCTCGTCGCGCAGATCGAAGCGAGCCATGGGGCCGATATAGGTATCGTCGAGCTGCGGGTCGCCGACCTTGAGGGCGCGCGTTGCGGCCACGAAGCGTTCGGTGAAGGCCGGCAGGATGCTCGACTCGACGATCAGGCGCTTGGCGGCGGCGCAGACCTGGCCGGTGTTCTGGAATCGGCCGAGCAGGGCAGCATTGACCGCTTCGTCCATGTCGGCATCGGCCAGAACGATGAACGGGTCGCAGCCGCCCAGTTCCAGTACGCACTTCTTCAGCGCCGCGCCGGCTTGTGCGGCAATTGCCGAGCCTGCACCGACGCTGCCGGTCACGGTCACGGCAGCCACCCTCGGGTCGGCAATGGCCCGCGATACACCAGCGGGCTCGACGTTGAGCACAGCGAACAGGCCTTGGGGCAGGCCCGCCTGGTCGAACGCCTCCCGCAGCAGTGTGGCGCTGCCCATCACGTTCGGCGCGTGCTTGAGCAAATAGCCATTGCCGGCCAGGATCACCGGAATGGCGCCGCGCAAGACTTGCCAAAGCGGGAAATTCCACGGCATCACCGCCAGCACTGGCCCCAACGGACGGTATTCGATGCGCGCTTTCTGGCCGGGCACTTGGGTCGCTTCGGCGGCGAGCATCGCCGGGCCGTGTTCGGCGTACCACTGGCACAGTCCGGCGCATTTCTCGACTTCGGCGCGCGCCTGGGTGATGGGCTTGCCCATCTCCCGAGTGATCATCTGCGCCAGCGGCTCACTCATTTTGCGCAGCACGTCTGCCATGCGTGCAATGGCTGCAGCGCGCTCACCGAGCGCAACGTAGCGCCATTGTTCGAAGGCGGCAAAACTGCCGGCGAGGGTGTCCTCGAGTTGCGCCTCGCTGTCGAAGGGGTAGCGTCGCAGCTCGGCGCCGGTGGCCGGGTTCATGGAGATGGCATGCGTCATGGCGTTCACCTGTCGAAGGAAGATGTCAGCCACGATACGGGCGTGGTTAAATCATGAAAACTGAATAATAATCATCGAAACCATCTCGTTTGGAGAATTTATGGACCTCACCCAACTGGAGCTGTTTCGCGCGGTGGCCGAAGAGGGCAGCATTGCCGCCGCCGCTCAGCGGGTGCATCGAGTGCCTTCCAACCTCACGACGCGGATCAAGCAACTGGAAAGCGAACTGGGGGTCGATCTGTTCATCCGCGAAAAACTGCGCTTGCGCCTGTCGCCCAATGGCTGGAGTTTTCTTGACTACACGCGCCGCATCCTCGATCTGGTCGAGGAAGCGCGCCAAGCGGTCTCCGGCACCGAACCGCAGGGCTCGTTCGCACTGGGCTCGCTGGAAAGCACGGCGGCCGTGCGCATTCCCCCGTTGCTGGCGGCATACCATCATCGTTATCCCAAGGTCGAGCTGGACCTCTCCACCGGGCCGTCGGGCGACATGCTCGACAGCGTGCTCGGCGGGCGCCTGGCCGCCGCTTTCGTCGACGGCCCGCTGCGTCATCCACTGCTCGACGGCCGGGTGGTGTACGACGAGGAAATGGTTCTGGTGAGTGCGCGCAGTCATGCGCCGGTGTCCCGAGCCCAGGACGTCAATGGCGAAACCATTTATGCCTTTCGCGCCAACTGTTCCTACCGGCGGCATTTCGAGAACTGGTTCGTCGCCGACGGCGCCGCGCCTGGCAAGATCTTCGAAATGGAGTCCTATCACGGCATGCTCGCCTGCGTCAGTGCCGGCGCCGGCCTGGCCTTGATGCCGCGCAGCATGCTGGAGAGCATGCCCGGCAGCAGCAACGTCAGTGTCTGGACCCTGGCCGAAGATTTTCGCTGGCTGCACACCTGGCTGATCTGGCGTCGAGGCGCGGGCTCGGCAAACCTGGCGGCGATGCTCGAATTGCTCGACGACAGCGCCCTGGCGACCTCTACCGTCGCCAGGGTCTAGGTACCTGTCATTCCACAGGTCTGGTCGCGCAACGCGCAGGGGTTTTCGACGGCCCAGGGTGGCGAAATGTCGCAGGCAAACGTTGACGTTGCCGGCCACGGAAAATAGGCTACGCGCCGACCCAGGGTAAATGTTCGCGGTGCCTGCGCTTGCTATAGAATGCACCGCAAGTTTTTCGATGCCTGATGAGGGCACGCCAGCCGCTGGCGCCGTCGTGGCGCCCGGCCAGATTTGAAGGAGTACGCATGGCTGTCTACAACTACGACGTAGTGGTGCTGGGTTCCGGCCCCGCCGGAGAAGGGGCGGCGATGAACGCCGCCAAGGCCGGGCGCAAGGTGGCCATGGTCGACAGTCGGCGCCAGGTCGGCGGCAACTGCACCCATCTGGGTACCATTCCTTCCAAGGCGCTGCGCCATTCGGTCAAGCAGATCATCCAGTTCAACACCAACCCGATGTTTCGTGCCATTGGCGAGCCACGCTGGTTCTCGTTCCCGGACGTGCTCAAGAGCGCCGAGCGGGTGATCGCCAAACAGGTGGCCTCGCGCACCAGCTACTACGCGCGCAACCGCGTCGACGTGTTCTTCGGCACCGGCAGTTTCTCCGACGAGCAAACCGTCGAAGTGATCTGCGCCAATGGTGCGCAAGAAAAACTCATCGCCAAGAGCGTCATCATTGCCACCGGCTCGCGGCCTTACCGGCCCGCCGACATCGACTTCAGCCATTCGCGCATCTACGACAGCGATACCGTGCTGAGCATCACCCATACCCCACGCAAATTGATCATCTACGGCGCCGGCGTCATCGGTTGCGAGTACGCGTCGATTTTCAGCGGCCTGGGCGTGCTGGTCGAGCTGATCGACAACCGCGAGCAGTTGCTCAGCTTCCTCGACGCGGAAATTTCCCAGGGCTTGAGCTATCACTTCAGCAACAACAACGTGATGGTCAGGCACAACGAGGAATACGAGAAAGTCGAAGGCCTCGAGAACGGCGTCGTGCTGCACCTCAAGTCCGGCAAGAAGATCAAGGCCGATGCCTTGCTCTGGTGCAACGGCCGTACCGGCAACACCGATCGCCTGGGCCTGGAAAACATTGGCATCAAAGTCAATGGCCGCGGCCAGATCAGCGTCGACGAGGCCTACCGCACCTCGGTGCCGACGATCTATGGGGCAGGCGATGTGATCGGCTGGCCGAGCCTGGCCAGTGCTGCCCACGACCAGGGCCGCTCCGCAGCCGGCAGTGTGGTCGACAACGGCAGCTGGCGCTTCGTCAACGACGTGCCGACCGGGATCTACACCATTCCCGAGATCAGCTCGATCGGCAAGAACGAGCACGAACTGACCCAGGCCAAGGTGCCATACGAGGTGGGCAAGGCGTTCTTCAAGGGCATGGCCCGCGCGCAGATTTCCGGCGAGCCGGTGGGCATGCTGAAGATCCTCTTCCATCGCGAAACCCTGCAGGTGCTGGGCGTGCATTGCTTCGGCGACCAGGCCTCGGAGATCGTGCACATCGGCCAGGCGATCATGAACCAGCCCGGCGAACTCAATACCCTGAAGTACTTCGTCAACACTACCTTCAACTACCCGACCATGGCCGAAGCCTATCGGGTTGCAGCCTACGACGGCCTCAACCGGCTTTTTTGAGCGGCTCCGGCCGGTGGCCTGAGCCGGCCGGGGAGACCGATTTCAGCGATTCTCGAGGGTGGCGCTGGCCAAACCGGGAAAGTCTGTAATCAGGCTGTCCACGCCGAAGTCGGCGAGCCTGCGCATCAGTGCAGGCTCGTTGACCGTCCATACCGACACATGCAGACCCTGGCGCTGGGCCTTGAGCAGGCGCTCGGGTGTGCACAACGTCCAGTTCAAGGCAAGCATCTCGCAACCGTAGCCCTGGGCAACCTTGATCGGGTCCAGCCAGGCGTATTCGGCCACCAGACCGCGGGCGACGTCCGGGGTCAACTCCAAAGCGGCGCGCAGCACTTCCCGTGAGCTGGAGGTGATGGTGATCTTGTCCAGCAGATTCATGCGCTGTGCCAGGTCGCGGATTGCCAGCACAATGCTGGCGGCGCGCGTGCGCGATGCGCTCTTCACTTCCAGTTGCCAGTGCTCGAAGGCGCATTGCTCGAACAGTTCCTCGAGGCGTGGAATGGGGCAGGGCGACACCCATCCCGGCCCACCCTTGCGCGCGTCGTAGCGGGTCAGCGCCTGGGCGTCGTGCTCGACGACCTTGCCGCCACGGCCAGTGGTGCGCTTGAGGGTCGGGTCATGGATGACCATCAGTTCGCCGTCCCTGGACAGATGCAGGTCCAGCTCGCATCGGCGCACACCGTGTTCCAGGCATTGCTTGAAGCTTGCGAGGGTGTTTTCCGGGGCTTCGCCCTTGGCACCGCGATGGCCATAGATAAGCGTCACGTTCGCTCCTTGAGTGAGATTAGTGGATCAATCGGTGGTCGCGTCTTGCCGCTCGCGCGCCTGACGCCGTTGGACTTGCTGCTTGTGCAGGATGTAACGGGCG
Organism: Pseudomonas sp. MM227; assembly: GCF_947090715.1. NCBI lineage: Bacteria > Pseudomonadati > Pseudomonadota > Gammaproteobacteria > Pseudomonadales > Pseudomonadaceae > Pseudomonas > Pseudomonas sp. MM227. Next base: position 2,713,023 of record NZ_OX352319.1, on the reverse strand, counting down.
AGCAACTGGCGCTGGGCATCACTGATGTCGACGAATTGGGTACCGATCTCGAACTGGTCGTTGCCCACTGCGATGCAGTTGGTGACGCTTGCCTTGAGCGATAGCCCCAGCGCCTGGGGCATCAGCGCGATCCGCAACGCCAGGCGCGTATTTTCCTCCATCGGCTGTTGCTGGAAGAACGCCAGGCCGCCCTCGGACAGCACCACTGGCCGAGCCTCGCCGATACGCTCGACTAGCGTCTGCGCAACCACTTGGCCAAGCAGGTCGATACGCTTGTTCTGGGCCTTTAGCACGGCTTCCACGGCACGGTCGGCTTCGCCGAGCTGGCGCAGCAGATGCTGGGTTTCAAACTCGGCCAGGTGCATTTCGCCAAGCAGGTCGAACAGCGGCGACGCATCCTGCAACATGTCTTCACCCGCCGTCTCGCTGGCCGGGAGTATGGTGATTTCCAGTGCGATGCGGTCATCGATGCGATAGTATTCGCGGCGATCTTCTTCATCTGATGTCGACATGACGAACCCAGGGTAGAGGCGATGGTCCGAGTGTAAAGCTGCTCGTCACGCCCTGCCAGCAGGACGTCTCCTCTTTCACCCGAACAAGCCCCGACATGTTCAGACCTCTTTTCGTTTTCATTGGCGCGCGTTACACCCGTGCCAAGCGGCGCAATCATTTCGTGTCGTTCATCTCCCTCACCTCGATGATCGGCCTCGCCCTGGGCGTGGTCGTGATGATCGTGGTGCTGTCGGTGATGAACGGCTTCGATCACGAGATGCGCACCCGCGTGCTGGGAATGGTGCCCCACGCCACCGTCGAATCCGGCCAGCCCATCGCCGACTGGCCGGCGCTGGCGGCTCAGGTCCGGCAGAACCCGCAGGTGGCGGCAGTCGCGCCGTTCACCCAGATGCAGGGTTTGCTGACCCACGCCGGCCAGGTGCAGAAAATCCTGCTCAATGGCATCGATCCTGCGCAGGAACACAACGTCTCGATCATCGACGCCTTCGTCAAGCAGGGCAGGGTCGATGACCTCAAGGCCGGCGAGTTCGGCCTGATGATCGGCGACAAGGCCGCGACCAAGCTGGGTGTGGGTGTGGGCGATAAGGTCACCTTCGTCGCACCTGAAGTCACGGTCACCCCGGCCGGCATGTTCCCGCGCATGAAGCGCTTCACCGTGACCGGCATCTTTCACGTCGGCGCCGGCGAGCTCGACGGCTACCTGGGCCTGGCCAACCTCGAAGACCTGGGCAAGCTTCACCGCTGGAAAGCGGGCGAAGTTCAGGGGCTGCGCTTGAAGTTCGAAGATCTGTTCCAGGCTCCGCGAGTGTCCTGGCAGATCGCCAAGCAGTTGGGGGACCAGACCTACTATGCGCGCGACTGGACCCGTACCCACGGCAATCTCTACCAGGCCATCGGCATGGAGAAAGCCATGATCGGCCTGCTGTTGCTGCTGATCGTGGCCGTGGCCGCGTTCAACATCATTTCCACGCTGGTGATGGTGGTCAACGACAAGAAGGGCGATATCGCCATTCTGCGCACCCTGGGCTCGACGCCCGGGCAGATCATGCGCATTTTCATGGTGCAGGGCACGGTGATCGGCGTGGTCGGCACCTTGATCGGCGCCGTGGTCGGCATTCTGGCGGCCTTGAACGTCAGCGCGGCCATTGCCCTGCTGGAAAAAGCCATCGGCCACAAGTTTCTCAATGCCGATGTCTACTTCATCGACTACCTGCCTTCGCAGCTCATGGCCAACGATGTGTTCATGGTCTGCGGCGCGGCATTGGTCCTGAGTTTCCTCGCCACCCTGTATCCGGCCTGGCGTGCTGCGCGTACCCAGCCGGCGGAGGCGTTACGTTATGAGTGAGTCGGGCATGAGTGAACAAGCAGTACTGAGTTGTCGCAACCTGGGTAAATCCTACGAGGAAGGCCCTGAATCCGTGGTCGTGCTGGACAACCTGCAACTGGAGCTGCACGCCGGTGAGCGCGTGGCTATCGTTGGTAGCTCCGGTTCGGGCAAGAGCACCTTGCTCAACATGCTTGGCGGGCTCGATACGCCCAGCCGCGGCAGCGTGTGGCTGGCGGGTGAAGAGCTTTCGGCGCTGAACGAGCGGGCGCGCGGGCTGCTGCGAAATCGTGCCCTGGGCTTCGTCTACCAGTTTCATCACCTGTTGCCCGAATTCACTGCGCTGGAAAACGTCTGCATGCCGCTGCTGATCGGCAAGACCGCCATCCCCGAGGCGAAACAGCGCGCCACTGCATTGCTGGAGCGCGTGGGCCTGGGCCATCGACTGCAACACAAGCCGGCCGAACTGTCGGGCGGTGAGCGTCAGCGCGTGGCCATTGCCCGGGCCTTGGTAAACACGCCGGGGCTGGTGATGCTCGACGAGCCCACAGGCAACCTCGACAACCACACTGCGCAAGGCATTCAGGACTTGATGCTCGAGCTCAGCGTTTCGCTGCGCACCGCGTTTCTGGTGGTCACCCATGATCTGAGCCTGGCTCGACAGATGGACCGCGTACTGCGTCTGGAAGACGGGCGTCTGGTGCCGATCTAGCTTCTTCTTTTCTAACGGGTTACCTCTGCATGTTCAGACCCTTGTCAATTTTCATCGGCTTGCGCTACACCCGCGCCAAGCGGCGCAAGAACTTCATTTCGTTCATCTCCATGACCTCGATGATCGGCCTTGCCTTGGGCGTGCTGGCGATGATCGTGGTGCTGTCGGTGATGAACGGCTTCCAGCGCGAAATGAGCTCGCGCATCCTGGGCATGGTGCCCCACGCCATGATCCAGGGCGTGAAGCCGCTGGACGATTGGCGCCCAGTCGCTGCCGCCGCCATGAAAAACCCCGAGGTGCTGGCGGCCGTGCCGTTCACCGAGCTCGACGGCATGCTCTCGTACAAGGGCATGATGCAGCCGATCCAGATCAGCGGTGTCGATCCGGCCCGCGAGGGCGAGGTGTCGATCGTCGCCGACCACATCGTCCAGGGACGCCTGGACGATCTCAAACCAGGTGAATTCGGCGTCGTCGTCGGTGAGATCACTGCCAGGCGCTTCCGCTTGAACGTGGGCGACAAGATCACCCTTATCGTTCCGGAAGTCAGCACTGCGCCGGGTGGCATCACCCCGCGCATGCAGCGTCTCAACGTGGTCGGCGTGTTCAAGGTCGGCGCCGAACTCGATGGTTCCATGGGTCTGATCAACGCGGCGGATGCTGCGGAAATGCAGCGCTGGCAGCCGGGTCAGGTGCAGAGTGTGCGGCTCAAGCTAAAGGACCTGTACACGGCGCCGGAAGTCAGTGCGGCGATCGTCAAGGACCTAGGCACGGCCTATAAGGCCGACGACTGGACCCATACCCAGGGCAGCCTGTTCAGTGCCATGAAAATGGAAAAGACCATGATTGGTCTGCTGCTGCTGATGATCGTTGCGGTAGCGGCGTTCAACATCATTGCCACCCTGATCATGGTGGTGAACGACAAAGGCGCGGATATCGCCATCCTGCGTACCATCGGCGCTACGCCGAGGCAGATCATGGGGATCTTCATGGTCCAGGGTACGGTCATCGGCGTGGCCGGCACCGTGATCGGGGGTGTGCTGGGCGTAATCGCCGCAATCAACGTCAGCGCCATCGTCGGCTGGGTGGAGCGCATCAGCGGCCAGCACATCTTCACTTCGGACGTGTATTTCATCAGCAATCTGCCCTCCGAGCTGCAAGGTGGAGATGTCATGCTGATCTGCGGGGCAGGGCTGGTGCTGAGCTTCCTTGCGACTATCTACCCTGCCTATCGGGCTTCACAGATCGAACCGGCGCACGCCCTGCGCTACGAGTGATCCATGACGACTGCGGTGCGGCCTTGCAGCCGCGCCGTCGTCGCCATGCAGCAACGCGGCAAATTCGCTAAACTGCCGTCGTTCATTCAGTCAGGTTTATTTCATGCATCCCGCAGCCGAACATTCTCCCCTGGGCAAGTCCAGCGAGTACGTTTCCACCTACACCCCCTCGTTGCTGTTTCCCATTCCCCGCGCAGCAAAGTGGGCCGAGTTGGGCTTGAGCGCGGAAACCCTGCCCTATACAGGTGTGGACGTGTGGAATTGCTTCGAGCTTTCCTGGTTGCTGCCTTCGGGAAAACCGGTCGTAGCCATTGGTGAATTCACCATTCCTGCGGATTCACCGAACATCATCGAATCCAAGTCGTTCAAGCTGTACCTGAACTCGCTCAACCAGACGGCATTTGCGTCGATCGATGACCTGCAGGCCGTGCTGGTGGCGGACCTTTCCGGGGCTGCCGGCAAAACGGTAGGCGTCAAGGTGCGCCGCTTGGAAGATGTGCAGGCGGAGGGCGTGGTTCAACTGCCTGGGGTGTGCATCGACGAGTTGGACATCACGGTCAGCAGCTACGATCACCCACAGCCGGAGCTGCTGCGTTGCGACCCGAGTTCCCTCGTGGAAGAAACCATCCATAGCCATCTGCTGCGGTCCAATTGCCCAGTCACCAGCCAGCCGGACTGGGGCAGTGTGTGCGTTGCCTACAGCGGTCCGGCGCTGGACCACGCCAGCGTGCTGGCCTACCTGGTCAGCTTCCGTCAGCATTCGGATTTCCACGAGCAATGTGTCGAGCGGATTTTTACCGATCTGCAGCGACTTCTGCAGCCAGAAAGACTGACCGTGTTCGCCCGCTACGTACGCCGCGGCGGCCTGGACATCAACCCCTACCGCAGCACTGACACGCTGCCCGCGGCCAATGGCCGGCTGGTTCGCCAGTAAGGGTGCATCCAGCAGCCGCTTGGGCAGGCGGCTGCAGTTGTCCCGTCTTCAGATACCGATGTTGCCGAGCGTCTGCACGATATTGCGCAGTGCGCCAGCCACACCAGGGTGGTCGACTTCGAAGCGCTCGACGGCCAGGTTCACGCTGTCGGCGACGGAAGGGTCCGCCGTGGCATTTTCCAGCTCCATGCGCGCCTTGATCTGCTCCATCAGGACGCGCATGTCTTCACGCTCCTCGAGCGACAGCGTCTGGTTCTTTTCCAGTTGCTCTCGCAGTTCATCGAGTTGTTCCTGCAATTCGCGGGCTGGCATGACGTTCTCCTTGAGTGATAGGCACTTACATGGACCGCGCCCCGTGCGCAAAGGTCCGTGTCGGCTCGCATCATTGGAATTCCATGCCGTTCCAGACGGCTGCGCGAATGAACTTGAGGGCGGGCCTGAAGTCTGGCATGGGTAAGTTCAGATTGATCGGCAGCGCTGCGTTCGCCAGCGCACTGCCTAATCCGGCCTGGACACTTTATACTGGGCCACATTTTGTTGGCGGTCGCATGCGACCCAATCGTATCTCAAGGAGTAACATGTATGCGTCTGACCGGTTCAGCTGTCATCGACCGAGTGGCTGGAGCCTGTCTGCTCCTGGGGCTTGCCGTGGCGCCCGTGGTAGCACAGGCCGCCGAAGAGGATCCATGGGAGCCGGTCAACCGTGCGATTTTCCGGGTCAACGATACCTTGGATACCTATGCGCTCAAGCCTATCGCCCAAGGCTACCAGTGGATCACGCCGCAGTTCCTGGAAGACGGCATTCATAACGTGTTCAGCAACATCGGCGACGTTGGCAATCTGGCCAACAACGTCATGCAGCTCAAGCCTGCCGCTGCCGGTACCGACACTGCGCGGCTGATCTTCAACACCACCTTCGGCCTGTTCGGCTTCTTCGATGTGGGCACCAAGATGGGCCTGCAGCGCAGCGACGAGGATTTCGGCCAGACCCTGGGCTACTGGGGTGTAAGCAGTGGGCCTTATGTAGTCCTGCCGCTGATGGGGCCAAGCACCGTGCGCGATGCGTTCGCCAAGTATCCCGATACCTATACCTCACCGTATCGCTACATCGACCACGTGCCGACCCGCAATACCACGCTGGGGGTGAACCTGGTGGATACGCGCGCGAGCTTGCTGTCGGCTGAAAAGCTGATCAACGGCGACAAGTACATCTTCTTGCGTAACGCTTACTTGCAGAACCGTGAATTCCGGGTCAAAGATGGCCAAGTGGAAGACGATTTTTAATTGTAACCAGGCATGAAAAAGGCGACCCGAGGGTCGCCTTTTTCATGCGCGGCGTTCAGTCCATGCTCAGCGTGTGCAGGCCTATGATCTGCATACCATCCTGCTTCGAGCTTTCTACGCGTATCACTTCCGCCTGGATGTCCAGATCGCTGAGCATGGGGTGGTTGGAAGGCAAATGGACGCCAACCTGATCTCCTACGCTTAATTGGGTCTGGGCTTCCAGCTGCATACCGGTGCTCGAAAGATCCTTGCATACGGCGGGAACGACAACGTCGCCGACCCTGAGGTCGACCTTTGCATCCACAGTCATGCGGATGAAATCACGTTTCTCACTGTAGTCACGATCACTGTGGCTCATGGTTTGTCCTTCGATCTGGTTGCTATTGTTAACGTTCTTATAACCCAAGGTAATAGGCCAATCGGCCCGCCCTGGCCCGTGTCGCAACACCCTTGAAACGCTTGCCGGATGGGAGTACCGTCTGCGCCTTACAAGGCACCTCTGCATCCGAATGCTCAGGGCACCCAGCGCTTGTATTCGCCTCTGCGAGAGGCTAGAAGTAAAGGTAGGCGACCCATTGCTTGCATCGCCAGTTTTTACCTTGCTGACCTACTTACGACAACCAATTTTTGGCGCCGTTTGCCCACATGCAGAAAACCAGTGCAACGCTGCTGATCATCGATGACGACGATGTGGTGCGCGCAAGCCTTGCGGCCTACCTCGAAGACAGCAGCTTCAGCGTGCTGCAGGCGAACAATGGCCTGCAGGGCCTCCAGGTCTTCGAGCAACAACAGCCCGATCTCGTCATCTGCGACCTGCGCATGCCGCAGGTGGGCGGCCTTGAATTGATTCGCCAGGTGACCGAGCGTTCTCCCGATATTCCGGTGATCGTGCTGTCTGGTGCCGGGGTGATGAACGACGCAGTCGAAGCGTTGCGCCTGGGCGCCGCCGATTACCTGATAAAGCCTCTTGAAGATCTGGCCGTGCTTGAGCACTCGGTTCGCCGGGCCCTGGATCGCTCGCGGCTGCTGCTGGAGAATCGTCGCTACCGCGAGAAGCTGGAAACGGCCAATCGTGAACTGGAAGCCAGCCTGCATCTGCTGCAGGAAGACCAGACTGCCGGCCGGCAAGTGCAGATGAACATGCTGCCGCAGAGTCCCTGGAGCACCGACGGATTCCGTTTCGAACACCAGATCATCCCGTCGCTGTACCTGTCGGGCGACTTCGTCGACTATTTCCGGGTCGACGAGAACCGCGTGGCGTTCTATCTGGCCGACGTATCCGGTCACGGCGCTTCATCGGCATTCGTCACGGTGCTGTTGAAATTCATGACCACCCGCCTCATGTTCGAATCAAGGCGCGGTGGTGCGATGCCCGAATTCAAACCGTCCGACGTGCTGGGCCATATCAACCGGGGTTTGATCAACACGCGTTTGGGCAAGCATGTCACCATGGTCGGCGGGGTGATCGACGAGCACACCGGGCTGTTGACCTACAGCATCGGCGGGCATTTGCCGCTTCCAGTGCTGTACACCCCCGAGCAAACGCAGTACCTGCAGGGCCGCGGCCTGCCGGTGGGTCTGTTCAACGAAGCCACGTATACCGATCACGTCATGGCGTTGCCGGAGCAGTTCAGCCTTACCCTGCTTTCCGATGGGATACTGGACTTGCTGCCAGGCGAAACGCTTAAGGAAAAAGAAGCTGCATTGCCTGAGATCGTCAGTGCAGCGGGCGGCAGCCTGGATGGCTTGCGGCAAAAGTTTGGACTGGCCACACTCGGGGAGATGCCGGATGATATCGCCCTGATGGTGCTGAGCAGGAACCTTGCATGAGTACTGGTAGAATCCAGTTTGCTGAACAAAGCGGCACGTTCGTGTTGAAATTCGTGGGTGAGGTGCGCCTGACGCTCTGCTCGGCGCTGGATGCGACGATCGAGCGGATCTTCACCGCCCTCGATTTTTCAGCCATCGTGATCGATTTGACCGAAACCCGCAGCATCGACAGCACCACCTTGGGCCTGCTGGCCAAGTTGTCGATCATGTCTCGTCAAAAAGTCGGATTGCTGCCAACGGTGGTGACGACTCACGAGGACATCACGCGCCTGCTGCAGTCCATGGGTTTCGATCAGGTGTTCAACATCGTCGGTCGCCCGATTCCTTGCCCCGACTGCCTGACCGACCTGCCTTCGCAGGATCTGTCCGAGGATGTGGTTAGGGCCAAGGTGCTGGAAGCGCACAAGATTCTCATGGGCCTGAACGAGTCTAACCGCGAAGCCTTCCACGATCTGGTGAACGCGCTGGAACGCAGCTGATTACCTTCGGGTGACTCGCTCGGCTATAAAAAAAGGCGACCTTGCGGTCGCCTTTTTTTGTGTGCGGCAGACTGGAATCAGGAAACCTTGGCAGTCAGCAGGGTTTCGAGTTTTTCCTGATCGCGAGCGAATTGACGAATGCCTTCAGCCAGTTTTTCCGTGGCCATCGCGTCTTCGTTCGACGCCCAGCGGAACTGCGCCTCGGTGAGGATCTGCTTGGGTTCACCGGCATTGCCTGGCTTGAGCTTCTGCTCCAGCGTGCCTTCATCTTCGGCCAGCTTGTGCAGCAGTTCCGGGCTGATGGTCAGGCGATCACAACCGGCCAACTGCTCGATCTGGTTGATGTTGCGGAAGCTGGCGCCCATGACCACGGTCTTGTAGTCGTTGGCTTTGTAGTAGTTGTAGATGCGCGTCACCGACTGCACGCCTGGATCGTCGGAACCTGTGTATTCCTGGCCGGTGGATTTCTTGTACCAATCGTAGATGCGACCCACGAACGGCGAAATCAGGAACACACCAGCGTCGGCACACGCCTGTGCCTGAGCGAAGGAGAACAACAAGGTCAGGTTGCACTGAATGCCTGCCTTTTCCAGCTTCTCGGCGGCGCGGATACCTTCCCAGGTGGAGGCCAGCTTGATCAGCACACGCTCGCGACCGACACCGGCCTTTTCGTACAGGTCGATGATCTGGCTGGCCTTGGCCAGCAGGGCCTGCTCGTCGAAAGAGAGGCGCGCGTCGACTTCGGTGGAGATGCGGCCAGGAATGGCCTTGAGGATCCCGGTACCCACGGCGACCGCGAAAGTGTCCGACGCCAGACCGACATCACCGTTGCTGTCGCTGATGGTCTTGCGCAGCATGTCCTTGTAGGCTTCCAGCGAGGCAGCCTTGAGCAGCAGCGACGGGTTGGTGGTGGCGTCGACCGGCTTGAGCTTGGAGATGGCGTCGAAGTCGCCGGTGTCGGCCACCACGGTGGTCATTTGCTTGAGTTGTTCCAGCTTGGAAGTCATGAGCGTGCTCTGTCCTGTGCGAATGAATGACGTTACCCGAGCGCTGCGTCCGGCTCAAGGGCCAAGGGCGTGCAGCAGGGGGAGGGCGGCGGAAAGACCTACGTTCGAGTGTCGCGCCGCGCGACGGTTCAATGGATCGAGTATGCGCTCCTATCGGGTCAATGATGCGTCGTTGGGCGATCAGCGCCCTTCGAGCAATGCCCCGGCCTGATCGAGCAGCGCCAGCGGGTCATCGGCCTTGTGGATATCCACCGACAGCAATTGACGGAACTTGCGCGCGCCGGGAAAGCCCGTACCCAAGCCGAGCATGTGCCGCGTAACGTGGTGCATGGCGCCGCCTGAGGCGATATGCGCGGCGATGTACGGCCGCATCTGCCGCAGCGCGTCGAAACGGCTGATCACCGGCGTGTCGCTGCCGAACAACTGCTGGTCGACCTGCGCCAGCAGGTATGGGTTGTGATAGGCCTCGCGTCCCAGCATCACACCATCGAAGGTCTGCAGATGCTCGGCGCAGGCTTCCAGCGTCTTGATGCCGCCGTTGAGTATCACTTCCAGGTCCGGAAAATCCGCCTTCAAGCGCTCGGCAATGTCATAGCGCAGCGGGGGGATGTCACGGTTCTCCTTGGGCGACAGGCCCTCAAGGATGGCGATGCGTGCGTGCACGGTAAAACTGCGGCAGCCAGCTTCGCGCACCTGCCCGACGAAATCACACAGCGCCTCGTAGCTGTCGCGGCCATTGATGCCGATGCGGTGCTTGACCGTGACCGGAATCGACACCGCGTCGCGCATGGCCTTGACGCAGTCGGCCACCAGCGCAGGGTGCGCCATGAGGCAGGCGCCGATCATGTTGTTCTGCACACGATCGCTGGGACAACCCACATTAAGATTGACCTCGTCGTAACCGTGCGCCTGCGCCATGCGCGCGCACGCGGCCAGATCGGCCGGCGTGCTTCCACCCAACTGCAGCGCGATGGGATGCTCGGCATCGTCGTAGCGCAGAAAGCGCTCGTGATCGCCATTGAGCAAAGCGCCGGTGGTGACCATTTCGGTGTAGAGCAGGGTGTGCCGCGAGAGCAGGCGCAGGAAGTAGCGACAGTGGCGGTCGGTCCAATCCATCATGGGTGCCACGCTAAAGCGGCGGGAGGGCTCCAGGCCAGGCGTGACGGGCGTTTCAGCTACATTCTGTACCATTTTACTCTGCGCGTTTTGTACCAGTTTTCGGGCGTTTTCGGACGTTTTCGTGGGGTGAGTGGTAAGTTTTACCACTGTGAGAATGACCTTAACCACTTTCGCCGGGGCCGCTATTCGAGGACGAAAAAGGGCTGGCGAGGTGTTTGCTATGCGGGTCGGTTCCGTACGAAACGTGACGGGAGACAAGTCTACCAAGACACTAGGTCGTTCGTGCGAAAACAGGTCGCTTATCAAGCGCTGCAGGATGACCTTGAGGATCTGCGTTCTGAACGCCTGGCCATCGAACGTCTGTCTGGCATAGACACTGACTTGACCTTGAGCCTGGGAGAAATGAACGCCCGGTTCAGATAGGCATGTGTGCCGTACACCTGTGTTCTTCGTTTCCAGTGCGTGACAGATACAAAGCCCAATCTACCAGGCGAACCTGATACTAACCAAAGAGGCTGGTCGACGTGTCAATGATCAGCCCTTACCAGCGATAGTTGACCGAACCGATCAGCGCTCGCTCGTCGCCGTAGCGGCACGAGACGTTGCAGAACAGGTACTTCTCGTTGGCGACGTTTTGCGCCTTCATGGCCACGGTCCAGTTCTTGTCGACTTCATAGGTGACTTTCGCGTCGAACAGGGTGTAGGCGGAGACCTTCTCGTTGGCGTCCGAGCTGGACGTACGGCTGGTGCCCATGTACCGGGCGCCGCCGCCGACCATGACCTGAGGCAGGCCCAAGGCAGTCAAGCGGTAGTCGGCCCACAGGTTGGCCATGTGATACGGCACGCCGTCGATGCGCGTACCTACGCGGGTGGACACCGCATCGTCGGTGATCTTTGCATCGGTGTAGGTGTACGACGCAGTGGCGCTCAGGTTCGCGGTGATCTCCGCTTTGGCCTCAAGCTCCACACCGCGTGAGCGGGTTTCACCGAACTGCACGCTGTTGCCGGTGAGGTCGGTGCTCAGGGAGTTTTTCTGCTTGAGGTCGTAGACCGCAGCGCTCAGCAGCGCTGTGGTACCGGGCGGGGTGTAACGTACGCCGATCTCGTACTGCTCGCCCTCGGTCGGATCGAACGAGGTGTTGGCGTTGGCGTTGAAGACGTTGGCCGGCAGGAACGACTGGCTCCAGCTGACATAAGGCGCCAGCCCGTTGTCCGCCTGGTAGACCAGGCCGACACGGCCGGTGGCTTTCTTGTCATCGCGCGGCGTGCGAGCACCAGTGGCGAAGCTGTAGGTTCGGCTTTCGGCCCAATCCTGACGACCGCCCAGCAGCAGAATCCACTTGTCGTCGAACTTGATCTGGTCTTGCAGGTAGACGCCGGTCTGAGCGCTGTGCAGGTCCGAGCCGGTGTTGGCGGTTGTGACGTTGGTCGCAGCGCCGTACACCGGATTGGCCGGGCTGAACATGGAGTTGGCGCCAGCGAAGCGATGAGAGTCGTAGGTCTTGTGGTAGTAGTCCACGCCCGCCAGCAGGGTGTGCTGCCAGCGGCCGCTGTCGAGGGTCCATTGCATGTTGTTGTCGCTGGTCCAGCCTTCTGAGCGCTCGCGGCGGATGCTAGCTCGGCGCGCCAGCTGGCCTCGGTTGCGCAGGGCGGCGCTGCCGGTATCAGCGATCTGCATGTAGTCCCAGCTCAGGTCCGCCTCGAAGTGGCGTAGCGAATGGCGGATTTTCAAGTCGGGTGTGAAATCGTGTTCGAACAGGTAGCCCAGACTGGTCGAGTAGTTGTTGTAGTGATCGAAGCCGCGCTCGCCGGTGAACAGGTCGCGGTCGACCTTGGGGTAGCGAGTGCTGGACGAGGTGGTCAGGTCGAAATCCAGCGGTGGTGCAAAGCCGGTACGGGTTTCCTGGTAGTTGGCCAGGACCGTCAGCGAGGTGCTCTCGTTCGGGCGCCAGGTGAAGGCGGGTGCGATGTAGCGGCGGTCGTCGTCGGTATCGGTGGTCTGGGTGCCACTGTCGCGCCAAAGGCCGGTCAGGCGATAGGAGAACTGTCCGGCGTCGTCGATCGGGCCGCCCAGGTCGAAGCTGTACTGTTTGCGCGCATGGCTGCCGTATTCGACATTGACTTCATGCAGGGGCGTGTCGGTCGGGCGCTTGGTGATGGTGTTGAGCAGACCGCCTGGCGACAGTTGGCCGTACAACACAGAAGAAGCACCCTTGACCACTTCCACGCGCTCCAGGCCGTAGGGCTCGATGCCTCCGTCATACACGCTGCCTTGCAGTTTCATCCCGTCGCGCAGGATGCCGCCGGTGCCTGAGCCGACGTTGAAGCCACGGATCACGAAGTCGTCGGCTACACGGCTGAACCCGCCTGGCTGCGCGATCACGCCTGGCGTGTAGCTCAAGGCCTCGGCCAGGGTGTCGGTCTTGCGGTTGTCCATCTCGTCGCGGGTGACGACCGAAATCGACTGCGGAATGTCCTTGATCGCCGAATCGGTCTTGCTCGCGCTGGTGCTGCGCGTGGCCACAGGTCCACGGATCTGGCCATTCGGGTTTTCCAGGGCCTGGGCATCGATGGTGGTTTCCTGCAGCTCCAGGGTGGCGTTGGATATGGCAGCGCTGGCGCTGTCGGCGGCGTAGGCCGTGCTCAGTGGCGGGCCACTGAGTAGCATCGCCAGTGTCAGCGGGTGATAGGCAAAGATTTTTTTGCCGGCATGGGGACTCCTGTTCGTTAAACGTTGTTTGCCTGAGGGACGAAATCAGGCCGCGCCTCCGTCTCGACGATCAGCACAAGCAGAACTGTAACAAATAGGAATGGTTATTATTCATATTTTGTTGCGAATATCTGTTGGAAAGCTACACCCCTTAGATGCTCGACCCGAGGGCAGGGCGCCTCGCATTGCCCTCTTTCACTGTCACTACAAGCGCTAGTGGCGATCATGACCGTCAAGTCCGCCACGCAAGAGGGGCCTGACGATCACTGTCTAAGCTTATGTTTATTCAGTATTAATTGGATTGAAAACGGTCGATTACACTCAGCGACCGCAAGCCAGACGCAGGCGCTTTCCGATGTTCGCTTTATCTATTTCAACACGTCTGGAGGTCAACCGATGACCTTCGACTACGCGTTCGTGTTGTCCACGCTTCCCGCTTTTGCGCGCGCCGTGGGGGTCACTTTGCAGGTCGGCTTGATCGCCATCCTGAGCTCACTCGCCGTCGCGGTGCTCAACGCGGCCATCGCCACGTTCCGGGTCCCGGTGCTGCATCGGCTCGTGCCGCTGTACGTCGAGCTTGCGCGGAATACGCCGCTGCTGATTCAGCTGTTCTTCATCTACTTCGCCTTACCCGCTCTGGGCGTGCGGATTTCCGGTTTCGCAGCGGCGGTCATTGCCATGACGTTCATGGGAGGTGCGTACCTGACCGAAATACTGCGCGCGGGCATCGAAGCGGTGCCCAAGTCGCAGATCGAGTCTGGCCTGTCCATCGGTCTGTCGCGCTGGCAGCTGTTGCGCCATGTAGTGCTGCCCCAGGCAGGCATTCTCAGCTTGCCTGCGCTGTTCGCCAACTTCGTGTTCCTGCTCAAGGAGACCACGGTGGTGTCGGCCGTTGCCGTGCCGGAAATTCTCTACACCACCAAGAGTTACATCGCTCTGTATTACAAGACCTACGAGATGCTGGCAGTGATGACCGGGTTGTGCGTGCTGTTGTTCTTGCCGCTGTCGTTGCTGCTGGGCCTGCTGGAAAGGAGGCTCCAACATGGCCAGTTCGGGTCTTGAGCTGCTCTGGGTATCGGCACCTCAACTGCTGACCGGGGCCGGTCGCACCTTGGGTATTTCCGCGCTTGCGATCGTGTTCAGCAGTGTCGGCGGCCTGTTCTATGGCGTGCTGCGCAGCCTGGGCAAGCGCTGGCTGGACGTGCCGCTGAGGGTCTACCTGGAGCTGTTTCGCGCCATTCCGGTACTGGTCTGGTTGTACCTGTTCTTCTTTGGCCTGCCAATCTTCTTCGGCGTCAGCCTGCCTGCGTTCTGGTGCGCGGTGCTGGTGTTGTCGCTGTGGGGCGCCAGCGAGATTGGCGAAGTCGTGCGTGGCGCGCTGCGCTCCATACCCCGCGGGCAGCGCGAGGCAGGACTGGCCATCGGCCTGGGCCTGGGCCAGTTGTACGGTCGGGTATTGCTGCCCCAGGCGCTCAAGCGCCTTACGCCGCCGGTCATCAACGTCTGCACCCGTTTGCTCAAAACCAGTTCGCTGGCGGTGCTGATCGGCGTTGTCGACATCACCAAGGTGGGCCAGCAGATCATCGAGCGCACCTACGAGTCGGTGCTGATCTACGGCTTCCTGTTTGTCTTCTTTTTTATCGTCTGCTATCCGCTGTCGGCCGCTTCCCGCGTGCTTGAACGGCGCTGGAATCACGCATGAGCGCATTGATCGAACTCGCAAGCTTCAGCAAGAAATTCGCCGATACACCGGTGCTGACTGACATCGATCTGCGGGTGACCGAAGGCGAGGTGGTGGTGATCCTGGGCCCCAGCGGCTGCGGCAAGAGCACCTTGCTGCGCTGCCTGAACGGCCTGGAACTGGGCCACAGCGGTACCTTCACTTTCGATGGGCAGTTGCTGCCTGCCAATGCCGACTGGCGCCGCGTGCGTCAGCAGATCGGCATGGTGTTTCAGAGCTATCACCTGTTTCCTCACATGACCGTGCTGCAGAACGTGCTGCTGGGGCCGCTGCAAGTGCAGAAGCGCGATGCCCGGGAAGCGCGGCAGCAGGCCGAGGCGCTGCTGGCTCGGGTTGGCCTGGCCGAACGCGCCAACGCCTACCCCCGCGAGCTGTCGGGCGGCCAGCAGCAACGGATCGCCATTGTGCGGGCACTGTGCATGAACCCCAAGGTCATGCTGTTCGACGAAGTCACCGCTGCGCTGGATCCGGAAATGGTCAAGGAAGTCCTCGAGGTGATCCTCGACCTGGCGCAGGGCGGCATGACCATGCTCATCGTTACCCACGAAATGGCCTTCGCCCGCGCGGTGGCCGACCGCATTCTGTTCATGGACCGCGGCCGTATCGCGGAACAGAACGATCCCGAAACCTTCTTCAGCGCCCCGCAGACCGCACGCGCGCAGCAGTTCCTGGAAAGGTTTTCCTACGTAGAAAACATGCCGAAAAGGAAAGCATCGTGAACTTCAAAACTGCCCTGGTTCTACCCGTACTCGCTCTTGGATTGCTGGCCGGTTGCGATAAACCGGCCGAATCCAAGGCCGCCACCCCAGCCGCGACGGCGAAACCTGCCACCAGCTACCTGGAAACCATCAAGGCCCGCGACAAGCTGATCGTCGGGGTGTTCAGCGACAAACCGCCCTTTGGTTTCGTCAATGAGCAGGGCGAATACGTCGGGTTCGACACCGACCTGGGCAAGCGCTTCGCCAAGGACCTGCTGGGTGACGAGAAGAAAGTCGAGTTCGTCAGCGTCGAGCCGGCCAGCCGCATCCCGTTTCTGCAGAGCGACAAGGTCGACCTGATCCTGGCCAACATGACCGTGACACCCGAGCGTAGCCAGGCGGTGGACTTCACCAACCCGAACCTGCGTGTCGCCGTGCAGGCGTTGGTGGCGGACGGCAGCAGCGTACAGAAGCTCGATGACCTGGCCGACAAGACCACCATCGTCACCACCGGCACCACGGCCGATCTGTGGTTGACCAAGAATCACCCTGACTGGAAGCTGCTCAAGTTCGAAAAGAACTCCGAATCACTGCAAGCCCTGGCCAGCGGCCGCGGCGACGCCTATGCCCAGGACAACCTCGTGCTGTTCAACTGGGCCAAACAGAACCCCGGTTACCGCGTACTCGCCCAGAAGCTGGGCGATGAGGCGCCTATCGCACCGGCCGTGAAGAAAGGCAACACCGAGCTGCGCGATTGGGTGAACGACGAATTGGCCAAGCTGGGTGAAGAGAAAGCCCTGCTCAAGCTTTATGACCAGTACGTGCGCAAGGACTTGCCAGCGGACACCGACCCTAATCTGGTCATCGTGGAGGGAGGTCGCTGGAAGCCGTGAAGGCGGCCGATCTTGCGGATCAGTTCTGCCCAAGCTTGAGATGGAAATTCTTCATGAAATTCCACGAATAGGAGGGCGGCGGAGAATAGCAGCCAGGTTGATTGGCGGGCGTGGCGTCACAGCGCACCGTGTAGCCCTTGCTGCCGATCTCGCGACCGCCTTCGCCGGTGCCTTGGTCGCTGTAGGAGGCACAGCCGCTCAGTACGCCCAAGATCAATAGTGCAGACAGTGTTTTCATTCCAGACTCCTTCCGTAGAGCGCGCAGCTTAGCCTCGATCCGTTTTCAAAAGCTATCCACCTGCGAACATGCCTCCACCGCCGCGCGCCTGATGTGATCAGGCGCGCGGTAGCTTTCAGGTATCGTTGCGCGCTGCCATCAGCTGCTTCATTTCCTCGCCGCGCAGCGGCGGGCTGAGCAGGTAGCCCTGGACGAAAGGGCAGCCCAATGCCTGCAGCCGGTCCAGCTGGTCCTGGGTTTCCACGCCTTCGGCGACGATGTCGACATCCAGCGCGCTGCCCAGCGACAGAATGCTGGTGACGATGGCGATGGTGCGTCTGTGGGTCATCATGCGCGTGACGAACGAGCGGTCGATCTTGATCGAGTCGATCGGGTAGCGGTCGATGTAGCCCAGCGAGCTGTAGCCGGTACCGAAGTCATCCAACGCGATGTGTACGCCCAGCTCGCGCAGGTCGGCGAGGGCGATCGCCACGGTTTCCGGTTCGTTGAGGAAGACCGATTCAGTGATTTCGATCTGCAGGTTGTGGGCGCTGAAGGAGGTGTCCTTCAGTATTTCCGCGACCTTTGCCACGAACCCGACATGGTTGAGCTCGGCACCCGAGACGTTGACGTTGAGCTTCAGTGTGCAGGCCGCATTGGCGTTCCAGCGCTTGAGCTCGGCACAGGCGGTCTGCATGACCCAGCGGCCCATTTCATGAATGATGCCGATGTCTTCCGCCACTGCGATGAACACGTCGGGCGGCACGTTGCCGAGCACGGGGTGCTGCCAGCGGACCAGCGCTTCCACGCCTTCGATGCGGCGCGAGCGGGCGGCAAAAATTGGCTGGTAGACCAGGTAGAACTCTTCTCGCGCCAAGGCGTGCTTGAGCGCGTTGCGCATCAGCAGCAAATCGACCGCCGCCTGGCGCATGGACAGGTCGAACAGGGTCCATTTGCCTTGGCCTTGTTTCTTTGCCGCGTACATGGCGACGTCGGCATCGCGGACCAGATCTTCGGCGCTGGTGTGGGCGGCGTCGAGTGTGACGATGCCGACGCTGCAGGAGGTGAAGATCGCCTGGCCCTCGACGTCGACGGCAACTCCAAGCGCCTGGATGACCCGTTGCGCGGTCTCTATCGCAGCGTGCTTGGAGTCATTGCCGGTGTGGAGGATGGCGAACTCGTCACCGCCGATGCGCGCCAGCACGGCGTTGCCGTTCAGGCAGGACTCCAGCCGCTGCGCCACGATCTGCAAGAGGATGTCACCGGCACGGTGGCCCATGCCGTCGTTGATGTATTTGAAGCGATCCAGGTCCATGTACAGCACTGCCGCTTCGCGCTCGGCATGGTCAAGGTTGAACACTTCCTGAATCTTGGCCATGAAGTAGGCGCGGTTCTTCAGCCGGGTCAGGTCGTCGTGGAAGGCGGCGTAGGTCAGCTCTTCCTGGATTCGTTCACGCTCCACCAGGCGCGAGCGCAGCGCTACCTGTTCCTCGCGGTCGATCTGCGCCTGCTTGAGGCTTTCTTCGGCTTCCTTGCGCTCGGTGATGTCACGCTGCACGGACACCCAATGGGTGAACCAGCCTTTTTCGTTGGCCACCGGCACGATGCTCAGCTGCACCCAGAAGCGGGTACCGTCACGGCGCGTGTTGATCAGTTCGACTTCGATCGGCTGCCACGTGGACAGGGCGCTGCGGATCTGATCCAGGGTGCCGCGATCGGTTTCCTCGCACTGCAGGATACGCGGCGTCTTGCCGACGATTTCTTTCAGGCTGAACCCGGTGGTCGCCAGGAACGCCGGGTTGCAGTAGACGATCCGCGGGCCGGGCTGGTCGATCGGCTCCGCCTCGGTGATCAGGATCGCATCCTTGGCATGCACCACCACCGACTCGAGCAGCCGCAGACGCTCGATCACCCCCGCAGGCCCGGTACTGGTGGGGACCAGCAGCGACGGTGCAGGGTGGTAAAGGGCAACGGAATGGGTCTTGAGTGCGTAGATCTGCGCGGGGCTAAGCAACTTGAACGGCGGCGTCAGCGCCAACAGAACGATACCGACGAGCGCGTCGCTGTGGTCTTTGACAGCGATGCATACGCGGTACGTGTCAGCCAGCGAGCCGAGGAAATCCGGGATCGAGTGGATGAAAGGTGAACCGTCGCCAATGTCGACTACGTCGCCGTAGGACATCAGCATGCGCAACCAGGACTCGGTGGCGGCGTCGACGGGCACTTCACGCGTGGTGCCAAAGGCGGCAGTCACGCGCCAGGCGCCGGGTGCGCCCTCGATGAGCAGGCCGCCGCAACAGTGGGTGATGGCCGCTGCCGCCTGAACCAGACCTTGAAGAGCAGTGTGCTTTGAATCTTTTTCAGGGACAGCTGCGAGCATGTGAAGGACCCAGACAAGGACGAGAAACGGCGACCTCCTGTCACTCGATGTCATTTTGACATCATTGCGATGGTGATACTACGCCTTCCGGTCGGACTGCCTCAGCGTCGTTAAAGTGCATCCATGCGTTCAAATATCGGCGCAAGAGCGCAGGGTGGCGATCAACGGTCGTCTACCCGGTTCAAGCGGTAGCGCAGGCGCGATTCGAACGCGCTCAGAAGTACTTCAGCCAGCCGATGTCGCGCCGACGCTGCTTGAGCTGCGCAAACCAACGAGTGGGAAAGTACAAGGCAATGGCCAGCACCGCAGTCCACAGCCAGATTCCGCTCAGGCTGTCGAAGCCGTAGTACTTGCCCTGGTTCAAACCCCAGATCTGCACGGCGAGCAGGTACATCGCCTTGAGCACCAACAAGTGCAGCACGTAGAAAAACATCGGTGCGCCACCGTAGCGCGACAGCACCTCGAGCACTTTCCGGCCTTCGAGGCGCTGGAACAATGCAAGCAGCAGCAAGCCTGCGCCCATGGTCGGCATCAGGTACAGCAGCGACGGCGGGTATTTGGTCAGTGACATGAAGCTCATGAAGGTACGCACGTTGTCGTCCAGCACGCTCCAGGGTTTTTCGCCGTAGCCATTGAGATAGCGAATGGCGATGAAGCCCAGGATCAGGCCAATCCCCCAATTGAGTAGCAGGCGCTGGCGTCGTGCCGGGTCGGCGCCGCGGGCGAACCAAGGGCCGGTGCAATAGCCCAGGGCGATCAGGCCGATCCACGGAAGGATGGGGTAGGTGGTGCGGGCGCGAGTGTATTCGGTGATTTCCAGAAAAGCGCGCTGGTGCAGGATCGACCAGATCTCGAAGAATGGTGAGTCGGCGGTCAGGACGATGCCGTCCAGCAGATTGTGTCCGGCGACGATGACCGCGCCCACGAGCGCCAGTGCGGTGCGCGGCATGTGAATGAGTGCCGCCAGTGCGATCATGCTCAGGCCGATGGCCCAGATCACTTGCAGCCACAGGGTGGTCGGAACCAGTGTCGCGTTCCAGGCAAAGTTGACCAGGGTGAGTTCGAGGAAAACCAGGAACAGGCCGCGTTTCAACAGGAAAATCGACACTTCCCGAGGGCTGTGAGACTGCCCGTACAGCCAGGCAGAGAGGCCGGTGAGGAAGACGAACACGGGCGCGCAGACCATGCTGCTGATACGGGTGAAGAACAGTTCGGGAGGGGTGTTCAGCGGGTCCATGGGGTCGCTGACCTGAACATGCAGGAAGAAGGTTTCTCGGACATGGTCTACCAGCATGAACAGCATGACCAAGCCGCGCAGTGCATCGATCGCGAGCATTCGGGTGCGTGAAGCGGCAGTGACCTTGGCGGTGGAGAGAGTGCCCTGGAAATGGGGGGAAGCAGCGGCGTCGGCCATGGGATGGCATCCGTGAATAGATCGGGATGCGGATGTTACGATATAACATGAAACTTTAGAATGATTTTTGCCGCTGCTCACAGTGTGGGAGCGCATCGGCCGCTAAGGGGGCGGCGCGGTGTGTCAGGTTTATCGGTCGAAGCCCTTCGCGGCCGCGGACCGCTCCTGCAGGGGGGAGGGCGTACGGTTCGTGGGAGCGGCATCGGCCGCTAAGGGGGCGGCGCGGTGTGTCAGGTTTATCGGTCGAGGCCCTTCGCGGCCGCGGACCGCTCCTACAGGGGGGAGGGCGTACGGCTCGTGGGAGCGGTCATTGGCCGCGAAGGGGGCGCAACGGCTGGCCGGGGGGGTAACGCAGTTAGGCGTTTTCTTCCTGTTGCAGGCGCTTGATCAGCGCCTGTGCGGCGGCTTCGGAAGACGCAGGGTTCTGGCCAGTGATCAGGTGACCGTCTTCGATCACATAGCTGCCCCAGTCCGGACCTTTTGAATACTCGCCGCCATTGGCCTTGAGCATGTCTTCGACCAGAAACGGCACCACATCCGTCAGCCCGACCGCCTCTTCCTCGGAGTTGGTGAAGCCGGTGACCTTCTTGCCCTTGACGATGGAATCGCCGTCCGGCGACTTGACGTTCTTGAACACCCCAGGCGCATGGCACACAGCCGCAACAGGTTTGTTGGCGGCGTAGAAGGCTTCGATGATGGTCTTCGAATCGGTGTCCTCGGCCAGGTCCCACAATGGCCCGTGGCCGCCTGGGTAGAACACGGCATCGAAGTCGTACGGGTCGGCCTCGCCGAGGGGAAAGGTATCCGCCAGGACTTTTTGAGCCTGCGTGTCCTGAGCGAAGCGGCGGGTGGCGTCGGTCTGCGCATCCGGCTCGTCGCTCTTGGGGTCCAGCGGTGGCTGGCCACCCTTGGGCGAGACCAGGGTCACTTCGGCGCCTGCATCGACGAAGGCATAGTAGGGTGCGGCGAATTCTTCCAGCCAGAAGCCGGTTTTCTTGCCGGTATCGCCCAGTTGATCGTGGGACGTCAGAACCATCAAGATCTTCATGCAAACTTCTCCAGCAGGTATAGGGACGCAACGCATCGCATTGCCCGGTTCTGTTTTCAGAAAGCACTTGGCCGCAGACGTTCAAGACAATCCGCGTCTGGTACGCTTTGGGTCGGATGGAACGCTGGCGCATCACCCCAGTCATTTCCTTCAGGACCGACCCTTTGCGGCCTTCCAGAACGGGCTCGCGCCCACCATCGAGAGGATTTGGCCAATGGCAACTGCAACCGTGCGATACCTGTTCAACGGCGCCCCGCGCAACTGGACCCCGCCGGACGAGGTCGAGCAGAATCTTCACAGCATCGTGATGCATCTGTTGCAATTGCATTTCGGCGACGGCGAAAACAGCTTGGTGATGCCCACTGCAGAGGACACCGACGAGCAGGTTCTCGAGCAGGCGGCGCGCATGGGGCTGACCGACATCGAAGTGACCGAAGGCGTCGTGCGCTAGGCCCTCACGGCCCGATACAGAGCGCGGATCAGATCGGATTGGGTGATGATGCCGACCAGATGGCGTTCGGTGTCGATGATGGGGATGTGCCGATGGCCATTTTCCGAGAACACCGGCACCAGCTCGGTCAGCAGGCGGTCCGCGCTGGCTACGCGTACTGAACGCGTCATGATCTGCCCGACGAGGTTCGTCGTCGGCTGGTTCCGGCGGGGCCGCAGGAGGGCACGCAGGTGCCAGGCCACTCCGTCATGGGCATCCAGATCCAGTTGTTGCATGAAATCGGCCACTGTGACAATGCCCAGCAGATGACGCTGTCGGTCGATGACCGGCAGTGCCTTGATCTTGTGTTTGCGCATCAGCGCCCAGGCATCGCGCAGCGGCATTTCCTGGCGTGCGGTGATCGGTTCGCGACTCATGACTTCGGCGCAGCGCAGCTCACCCATGTTGCGCTGGTACGCCGATGCCTCGGCGTGCTCGAGCAGTGCCTGCAGATCGTTGCGATCGACGTCCAGCACCTGGTTGTAGTGCACCAGTGCGGCGTCGAGGTCGGCATGGCTGAAACGGCTGGGGCTGGACGGCGTGCTGGTGGCGGGTACATGGGGCCATGGCCGACGTGTCAGGTTGTTGTAGATCAGCCCGGCGGCGACCAGCAGCAGCGAATCGATCAGCACCGGATTCACCGCGTAGGTGAACTGCTCGCAGCCCATCACCACCATGAGCAGCGCTGCTGCGCCGCCGGGTGGATGCAGGCAGCGGGCCGCGAGCATCAGTGCGATCGCCAGGCCAACTGCAAGGGCCGCAGCGAACGTGGGATCGGGGATCCACTTGACGCAAGCAATGCCCACCAGCGCGCTCAGGGTGTTGCCGCCCGCCACCGACCAAGGCTGTGCCAGCGGGCTTGCGGGAAGGGCAAACACCAGCACCGCGCTGGCGCCGATGGGCGCCACGATGGCCAGGCCCAACGCGCCATGTTCGGCAGCCCAGTGTCCTTGCAGGCCCAGCGCCGCTAAGGTGCAGACCACCAGCACGCCCAGTGCCGCGCCAATGCAGGCGCGCCATTTTTCTCGAGCGTTGATCGGTTGGCGGCTGGGCCAGAGTGCGCGCAGTCGAGTCACTGTCAATGCGGGGCGCGGCGGATGGTCTTCATCAGGTCCTGCGGGCTGATCTGACCGACCACGTGGACTCCGCTACCCGGCAACGGCAGGTCGAGGATATGCCCCTTCATCTTGCCGATCACGTGCATCTCGCACGGCTTGCAGTCGAACTTGAGCGTCAACACTTCGTCGCCGTGAATCAGCTGCATGGGCGCGACCTTGGTTTTCACTCCTGTCACCCCCTTGGCCTGTTTGGGGCACAGGTTGAAGGAGAAGCGCAGGCAGTGCTTGGTGATCATCACCGGCACTTCGCCCAGCTCTTCATGGGCCTCGTACGCGGCATCGATCAGCTCGACCCCGTGCCGAAGGTAAAAGTCGCGGGCCTTCTGGTTGTACACGTTGGCCAGGAACGACAGGTGCGATTCCGGATAAACCGGCGGCGGCGTCGTTTCGGCCTTGCGGCTGCCACGTGGATGGGCCTGGACACGCGCGGCCGTCAGCGCCTCGATGGCCTCGCGGCGCAACGCCTTGAGCTGCGAGTTGGGAATGAAGAACGCCTGCGGCGCATCCAGTTCGATGGCCGTCGCATGGTACTGGGTGGTGCCCAGTTGCCCCAGCAGATCATGCAGCTGCTCCAGGGCCTGCTCGGGTTTGTTGGCCGGGCCGAACGGACCTTCCAGCGTGACTTCCACGCGCACGCCTTCCTCGCTGGTGGCAGTCAGTTGCAGGCGCTGCTCGGTCAGCTGTGCGAGCCAGGCCAGGCCGATGCGTCGCTCGGCGGACGTCTTCTGCAGTGCCTGCTGCCAGTTGTGGTCCAGGTTGCGGTTGAGCGGGTGATTGGGCCTTAGCTGGAACAACCCTGCAGGCATCTCATTGGGCTCGACCCGATAGCGGTAGCGCTTGTGGCCGTCCTCTTCGAACTCGCCCTTGAGCTCGGCGATGTTGGCGCGAAAGCCCACGACTTCGCGCTTGACCAGCACGTTCAGACCATCGCCGTTGGACAGTGGCTGCTCGCTGACCACCAGCATGTCGCGCTTGCCGACTTTCTCCACCAGCCCCACCGGCAGGCCGGTGAAGGTCGGCGAGTCGAACGCGCCGATGTCGATCTTGCGTTCGCTGACGAAATAATCGGTGCTGCCGCGGTGAAAAGTCTTGTCCGGGTCTGGTACGAAAAAGTGCGCAGTGCGGCCGCTGGAGGCGCGTGCCAGGTCCGGGCGGTCTTCCAATACGTCGTCCAGGCGCTGGCGGTAGTAGGCAGTGATGTTCTTCACATAGCCCATGTCCTTGTAGCGGCCCTCGATCTTGAACGAACGCACGCCGGCGTCGACCAGCGCACGAATGTTGGCGCTCTGGTTGTTGTCTTTCATCGACAGCAGGTGTTTTTCATAAGCCACCACGCGACCCTGGTCATCCTTGAGGGTGTAGGGCAGGCGGCAGGCCTGGGAGCAGTCGCCACGGTTGGCGCTGCGCCCGGTGTGTGCATGGGAGATGTTGCATTGACCAGAGAAGGCCACGCACAGGGCACCGTGAATGAAGAACTCGATGGCCGCGTCGGTTTCCGCGGCAATCGCGCGGATCTCGCTCAGGTCCAGTTCGCGCGCCAGCACCAGTTGGGAGAACCCGGCCTGGTCGAGAAACCTGGCCCGAGCCAGGGTGCGGATGTCGGTCTGGGTGCTCGCGTGCAGTTCGATCGGTGGAATGTCCAGTTCCATGACGCCCAGGTCCTGCACGATCAAGGCGTCCACCCCGGCGTCGTACAGCTGGTGGATCAGCTTGCGGGCCGGCTCTAGTTCGTTGTCGTGCAGGATGGTGTTGAGCGTGGTGAACACTCGCGCGTGATAGCGGCGAGCGAAGGTCACCAACTCGGCGATGTCGCTCAGCTCGTTGCTGGCGTTGTGACGCGCGCCGAAGCTGGGGCCGCCTATGTAGATGGCATCGGCGCCGTGCAGGATGGCTTCGCGGGCGATGGCGACGTCGCGTGCAGGGCTGAGCAGTTCGAGGTGGTGCTTGGGCAGGGACATGTTTTTCTGGTCTGAGTCATCACGGTCAAGGCCGCCATTGTAGCGGCGAATGAGCGGGACGGCACGGTCCGCGCGTCGCGGCGCCGTTCGCGGGCGCTGGCTGGGGTCGACTGGCATGCAGGCGGATCGAACCTGTCGGCCGTGGCCAGCGTCTACCTAACCTTACCTGCATGACGCCGATGGGGGACCCAGCCGATGAGCAAGCACGTTACCGCCCATGAACTGGGTATCGACATCAACGAGCAACACGGCCTGTTCAAATGGTTGTTGGCCAGCTTTCTGATGGGCAAGCGGATCCAGGCGGACATTGCCGTGGAGGCCTATCGGGTGCTGGTCGACAAACATAACCGCGACACGCCCCGCAAGCTGAGCAATTGCACGCACCGCGAATTGGTGGCCATGCTGGGCGAGGCGCATTACGTGCGCTATGACGAAAGTACCGCAACGCGCTTGAGCGCCTTGGCGAAAAAACTGCAAGCCGAGTATGACGGTACGATCGGTGGGATGCGCGCGGCAAGCACGGATCGCCGTGACTTCGAACGCAAGCTGGAAGCGTTCGAGGGTGTCGGGCCCAAAACCGTCGAGATTTTCATGCGCGAGGCGGGCGGGGTGCTGTTTTGAACAGTCACTCCATACGGGTAGGCTGCGCCGGCTGGAGCCTGTCACGCGAACATGCCGAGCGCTTCGCGGCTGACGGTACCCATCTGCAGCGCTACGCGTCGAAGTTGAGCTGTGTCGAGATCAACAGCTCGTTCTACCGTCCGCACCGGCCGCAGACTTATGCGCGATGGGCGGCTTCGGTGCCCGATGATTTCCGCTTCTCGGTCAAGGTACCGAAACAGATCACTCATTTGCAGCGGCTTGAAGATTGCGCTGTGGCCTTGGACGAATTCCTGGCGCAGTGCGGACAGCTTGGCGACAAACTCGGTTGCCTGCTGGTGCAGTTGCCGCCTTCGCTGGTGTTCGACGCTCAGGTTGCCGAGGACTTTTTCAGTTGCCTGCGCGAGCGATTTGTCGGGCCGGTGGTGGTCGAGCCTCGTCACCTTTCCTGGGTCGAGGCCGAGCCGCTGCTGCAGGCGCAGCGTATTGCGCAGGCGGCTGTCGATCCCTCGCGTATGGCCACCGACGCCACCCCCGGTGGCTGGCGCGGCTTCCGATATTGGCGGCTGCATGGCTCGCCGCGCATCTACCACGACGCGTACGACGCCGAATATCTCTCACGCTTGCGCGTGATTCTGGCTGAGGCCACCGCAGACGCCGAGGTCTGGTGTGTGTTCGACAACACCGCCTCGGGCGCCGCGCTCGCCAATGCATTGGATATACGGTATCCGCCCCGGCGGTGCTGCGGTGTGTCTGGGTAAACGCGTTGAAGCCGGACGCGGCTTGCGCCGCTGCTACAGGGGGTGCGTCGGGTGCGGATGCGGCTGCTGTGCGTGTAGCAGCGGCGCGAGCCGCGTCGGCGGTGCCTGCGGTGTGTTTGGGTGAACGCGTCGAGGCCGGACGCGGCTTGCGCCGCTGCTACAAGGGGCGGTTTTGCAGGCTGCGTTCGATGCGGGCGAGGCCTTCGGTCAGCAGCGAGCGCGGGCAGCCGAAATTGAGCCGTACGAACTGTTCCAGGCCTGCACCGAAATCCGTGCCGGCGCTCAACCCCACGCGCGCCTGCTGAAGGAAAAAGCGCTGCGGGTTGTCCAGGCCCAGGGCCGAGCAGTCCAGCCAGGCCAGGTAGGTACTTTGCGGCGCATGGACGACGATGCCCGGCAGGCGCGCGCGAATCGTTTCCAGCAGATAGTCGCGGTTACCCTGCAGGTAGGTTTTCAGCTGCTGCAGCCACTCGCCTGGCTGCGCATACGCGGCGTGAGTGGCCTCCATGCCCAGCGGGTTGACGCTGTCGACCATGCCCACCCGCGCAGCATCGAAGCGCGCGCGCAAATCAGCATTCTGGATCACTGCGAAGGCCGTCTTCAACCCGGCTACGTTGTAGGTCTTGCTGGCTGACATGAGAGTGATGGTGCGTTCGGCGACCTCAGTCGACAGTGAGGCAATCGGGACATGACGGCGGCCGTCGAACTGCAGGTCGGCATGTATCTCGTCGCTGATGATCAGCACATTCTGCGCTACGCAGGTGTCGGCGATGGCCTGGAGTTCGTCGCGCGAATAAGTCTTGCCCAGCGGATTGTGTGGATTGCTGAGAATGAACGCTGCGCTGTCGCCCAGCGACTGTTGCAGGCGGTGCGGGTCGCAGGACCATTCACCTTGCGCATCGGCGGTCAGCGGGACTTCGATGCTGCGCATCTTCCAGTGCCCGGCCGCTTCGCGCAGCGGCGGGTAGTTTGGCGTATGCACCACCACGCCGGCGCCTTCGGCCACCAGACCATGCAGGGCCATGTTGACCCCCGGCACCACGCCCGGCAGGACCACGATGTCCTGCGTCTGCACCTGCCAGTCATAGTGATCGCGCAGGTAATCGACCAGCACCTGACGCAGCGCTTCGGACGGCATGCTGTAACCCAGGACAGGGTGCGACAGCCGCGCCTGCAGCCGTTCGATGACTGCCGGTGGCGCAGCAAAATCCATGTCGGCCACCCACATGGGCAGTACGTCTTCCGGGTAGCGGCTCCATTTGGTGCTGCTGGTGCCAGTGCGGTCGAACAGCGTGTCCAGGTCTGTGCTCATCATGTGCTCGGGGCTGCAATACGTGAAAATTGAAGGGCTTGTGGCGGCATAGTACTCAGCGCAAAGGTGGCAGGCTACCGATGGCGGAGGATATGGCACATTCGTACGTAAAAAGATATTCAGGGTTTTTTTCAAACTTTTTCACTTGCGCCTGGGTCATTGCAGTAAGCGGGTGCTCGTACCCGCTCTGCCATTGACCCCAAGGACTACCATCATGATCCGCGATGACCGTATCGCTCCAGACGGCTACACCACCCCGGTCTACCATGACCACGCCACGACCGCGCCGTTGCTCAAGCGAATTTCGTGGAGTGCCATTCTGGCCGGTGTGGTACTGGCCATGGTTGTTTCGCTGTTGTTGAACCTGTTGGGTACGGCCATCGGTACGGCCACCATCGATCCGATGCAGGAAGCCAATCCGCTGTCCGGGATCGGTACCGGTGCCGGCATCTGGGTAGTTGTCAGCGCCGTCATTTCGCTGTTCGTAGGTGGTTGGGCTGCAGGTCGTTTGGCACAGCGCGAAGGCGCGTTTCACGGTCTGCTGGTATGGGCAAGCGTTTCGCTGATCACCGTCTACCTGGTGTCCAGTGCAGTCACCGGTGTCGTCCGTGGCGGCCTGAACCTGGCCGGCAGCGGCATGTCGGCGCTGGGTAGCGGTATCGCCCAAGTAGCTCCAGCGCTGGGCGACAAGATCCAGGATCAACTGCGCGCACAGGGCATCGACTTCAACCTGGACGATATCCAGGGTGAAATCGAGTTGGCCATGCGTCAGACCGGCAAAGCCGAACTGAACCCCGACAACGTCAAGCAGGAAGCTCAGGCTACTCAGCAGGATGCTCAGAACACTGCTCAGCGCAGCGCCGAGAATCCTCAGCAAGCCGACAACCAGTTGGGTGGTCTGATGGACCGCATCAAGGCCAAGGGTGACCAGGCTTGGGATGCTGCCGACCGTCAAGCACTGGTCAATCTGATCAAGGCTCGTGGCAACAAGACCGACGCCGAAGCCAACCAGATCGTCGATCAGGCTCAGGCCAGCTATCGTCAGGCTTACGCCAAGTATCAAGAGCTGAAGGCTCAGGCCGAGCAGAAAGCCCGTGAAGCTGCCGAAGTGGCTGCCAAGCGTGTTTCGCAAGGCGCCTGGATCCTGCTGATCACCCTGGTGATCTCGGGTCTGGTATCGGCCGGTGCGGGTGTACTGGGTCGTCGCACTCAGCCACCTGCCAAGGTTGTTGCTGCGGTCTAATCAACCGCCCGCAATACCACGGTTATAGAAAAGCCCGCGCTGACCTGGTCATCGCGGGCTTTTTCTTGGGCTACAAATATGCGATTCGAAGCCAGTAACATTCGACTGAAGAAAGGCTAGCCCAGTAGGCTTTCGTAGGGAATGTTCATCCCGACATGCAGGCGCTTGATCATCGCAAGACTCAAGGAGCGTTTGGCGTTCAATACCTCAGACACACGCCCACTCGAGCCGATGAAGGGCTCCAGATCGCGCATACTCAGGCCTTGCTGGTCCATTCGAAATTTTATCGCTTCGATAGGATTGGACGGGCCGATAGGGTAATGCTGGTCCTCGTATTTCTCGATAAGTATCGCGAGGACTTCCAATTCGTCGGCACTAGCAGTACCGGGCTGCGCACCCCACAGCTCCTCCATGCGAACAAATGCCTTCTGAAGGTCTGTCTCGTTACGGATGGGTTTCAGATTCATCAGATGGTCTCCACGTCGATCTGGTCATACTGGGCATGAGTGCCAACGAACTTTAACCATGCAATCTGGTGGTTGTAGTCGATCGCTACGACCAAGCGATATTTGTTGCCTGCTATGTTGAAAACGACCCTGCCTGCTTTGATGATGCTCGCTGTGCCGATCTCAGCTTTTAGCGCCTGAGGGGTAAGCCAGTTGGCGTTGATCATGAGATTGTGCCACTCAATCAACGGCCGTTGCGCGTCACCGTGTCCGCTCCGCTCCCAGAATTCCCGCAATGTTCGCTTGGCAATGACTCTCATGATAGATGCGGATCTCCCTTTTTGGGAGGATTTTCTGGATCAATTGCATGAGGGTCAAGTGTTGTTCTGGTGCCGCATGTGTCCCGACCGATCCCTTTGCACCGCCGGTACTGTCGCTGAGCCAACAGCAGAAGGACAGGTTGCACGATAACGATCGCTGCGCTGCTATCGCGAGCCCAGCCTATGGGGTTTTACCTTTGGCACGATAGCTGCTGAAGCCCCCTGCGAGCGCGACTATACGAATAGAGGCTCCTTCTCTTTTCGTAGCGTTCAGGAGCTTCATTCATGGGTTCAACATCGGGCCGCAAGCCCAGTGGTTCATATCGTGCTTTTGTATCGAGCAGCGTGGCATTGTTCACTGTCACCAGTTTGGGCCTGGCCCACGCGGAGGATACGCAGCTGTCCACGGTGGTGGTGACGGGCGCGGCGCGCAGCGAGGCGCAAAAGGCCAAGGTCGAACTGGACAAGACTCCCGGTACCACCGCAGTCGTCGACATGAAAGAGGTCGAGAAAGGCCGTGCCTCCAATGCCGAAGACGTACTTGCGCTACAACCGGGGGTGTTCGCGCAGGCCACCAGCGGCACCGGTGCCAACAAGATTTCGATTCGCGGTTCGGGTTTGAATACCTTCTATCAGGGGTATGCCCTGGGCATCAAATTCCTCTACGACGGACTGCCGATCACCGGGCCGGGCGGCACTCAGGAAGACCTGCTGAACATGGCCGCAGTCGATCACACCGAAGTGCTGTACGGCGCCAACGCCTTCAAGCACACGGCGCTGTCGCTGGGTGGCGCGATCAACTTCGTCAGCCGTACCGGACGCACGTCCCCAGGCAACTACGCACGGTTCGAAGTCGGCAGTTTCGGCTACCGCAAGCAGCAACTGAGTACCGGTGGCGTGGTCGGCGACAGCGACTACTACGTCAGCGTGCTGCACAACGAACGCGACGGCTATCAAGACAATACGGCCAACAAGGGCCGCGACCTGATCGCCAACTTCGGCCATGTGTTCAGCCCCAAACTGGAAACGCGTTTCTTCCTGCGCTACCGCGAAGAACAGCTCACCAATGGCAACACCCTGACCCGAGCGCAGCTCGAGCACGATCCGCGCAGCAATGACGTCCCCACTGGTCGCAAGAAGGATGGCACGACTTTGCTGGGCAGCAACACCACCTACAGGTTCGACGACGACTCGACCCTGGAAGTGGGCCTGGGTTACAACGACTACCCGT
Source organism: Pseudomonas sp. MM227 (assembly GCF_947090715.1). Lineage (NCBI taxonomy): Bacteria > Pseudomonadati > Pseudomonadota > Gammaproteobacteria > Pseudomonadales > Pseudomonadaceae > Pseudomonas > Pseudomonas sp. MM227. The sequence goes on along the minus strand of NZ_OX352319.1, from coordinate 2,681,967 downwards.
TGCTCAACGGCTGGCGGTATTCGGTCTCGCCGCAGGACTGGCGCTCGAAGGACACCAGCGTAGTGCTGCGCTATCGCCGCGCCCATGATGAGCTGTTCGGCCTGCCCAGCGACAGCAGCATCACCTTCAGCAATACCCTGGCCTACCTGGGCGATGTCAAATCCCACAGCCGCAGCACCGGGCAACTGTTGCAGTACACAAAGTACACCGGCTCGCGCGACAGCGTGCTGGCGCTGGGCAACGAGTTGCAGCTCAACGACAGAACCTGGCTGTCCACGGGGCTTTCGTTCATCAACATCAAGCGCAAGGCCGAGATCGAATACACCACCGGGGTGAACACCAGCGAGTTTCCCGATGGCGTGAACTACTCCGAATGGGACACCGCGCCGCGGCTGGGGCTGCGGTATGAACTGACTCCAGACATCCAGCTGTTCGGCAACGTCAGCCGCTCCATCGACCCGCCCGTGACCTGGCAGCTGGGCAGCACCGGCTCGCCGTTCGTGCGCGACGTCAAACCACAGAAAGCCACCACCGCCGAGCTGGGCGTGCGCGCCAGCGCCGGGATTTTCGATGGCAGCCTGACCTTCTATCGCTCGTGGATCGATGACGAGATTCTGTCCGTGGTGGTGCGTCAGGCCTCGGCCAATCAAGACCAACTGGTGGCTTCGTCCAACGCCAGCCCAACCATTCACCAAGGCGTCGAGGCGGGCTTGAATGCACTGCTGTTGGAAGGCGACAACGGCGATACGCTGAACCTGCGCCAAGCCTACACGTTCAACGATTTCTACTACCGTCACGACAACACCTTCGGCGGCAACGAACTGCCCAGCCTGCCACGCCACGTGTACCAGGCCGAGCTTCAGTACCAGCAGGCCGGAGGCTTTTACGCCCAGCTCAACCTGCGTTCGGCCTCTAGCTATTTCGTCGACTACGCCAACAGTTTCAGCGCACCGTCCTACACCATTCTGGGCGCCCGCGTAGGCTTCGAAGCCCCGAGCAGACGCTGGGACGTGTTCCTGGACATGCGCAACCTGACCGACGAACGCTACGCCACCGCAGCCAACACCACCTACGACGCCCGCGGGCAGGATTCCGCCAACTTCTATCCGGGGGATGCGTTCAACGTCACGACTGGCGTTGCGTTTCGGTTTTGATTGACCGATTCTGCATGGCGCATCGGGCGCCGAATGGCTTTAGTGCACCACTCACACGGACGTTACGCGGACCGATCCAGGACGAGGCGATCACATGCAGGAAACGGAATTCAAAGCGTTTGAACTACAAAGCGGGCAGGGCAAGGTTCAGTTCATGGATGTGCAGACACCACTGCTGACGCCACGTCTTGAAATAGTCGCCCCGGATGTTGCCCTGGCACAGCTCTTGGCGGATGCCTTGAACGCGAGTTACGAAACCCATCGTCTGTTTCTGGTTTGGAGCCGGCCACGCTGGGAGCTGACCGATACGCTGGACACCCTGCAGCGAGCGCAGAGCGATTTCGTCCGCCACGATGCGGAGAAAAAGTTCTTCCTGCTGACTCGCGAGCACCCGCAGCAACTGGTGGGGTGTATTGGCTTCACCCCCAAGGCCGATGGCTCCCACGAAATAGGCTACTGGGCGAACCAATCGTTCCAGGGCCGGGGGTTGATGCGCGAAGCATTGACGGCACTGATTGCCCAGTTGCCTGGAGCACGTTTGTACCTGACTACGTCTTCGGCCAACGCCGCTAGCCGCCGGCTCGCGGAGTCGGTCGGGTTTCGCCTGGTTCGCACCCTGGTCGGTGATCGTCGATCCGATGCCTTCGGGGGGTGTGACACGCTGGTGTTCAAGCGTGGCGCCGCTGATTGGTTAAGAGAGTCTTCCTGCGCCGCCGATGACTGCTCGTGCAGGTAAATATCGTCAATGCCAAATGACAAACGTTAATACTGTCCAAGTGTTCGTATCTGGGCAGTCGTCCATCAGCAAGTGTGTGCTGGCAGCCACTTGGCCGCTCTAACGTACGGTTTTAACGCGTTTCAACTGCTCAATAGCTGGCACGCTCTCTGCTATCACCCTGTTGCCAATAAATAAGCACCGTCTTTTTTCAGGGCGGTGTTATATGAGTCAAGCAGGAGCAGGGAATGAACGGGGAAGTCATTGCAACAACCACGGCACGCAGTCGCTTGCCGTCGGCGCTGGGCGCTGGGGCGACATTGCTGTTTATCGGCCAACTGCATGCCGCACCAGTCAGCGAATCGGCCGAGCAGAAGCCGACCAGTCAACTGAGTACCGTAGTTGTTCAGGGTGCCAGACTGGACGAGAACCAACGCGCCGAAACGGCTTTGAAGGAAGTGGCAGGCGGGGTCAACTATGTCGATTCCGCGACCGTTGAAAAGGGGCGCGTGTCGACCAGTACCGATATCTTCGCGCTGCAGCCCGGTGTAATCGCCACCCAGGGCGGCGGCAGCAACGACGGCACACGGATTTCCATTCGTGGGTCGGGTATCAACAAGGGCGTGGGTTATTTCCGCGCCGGCATCTTCTACCTGTTCGACGGCCTGCCGGTGTCCGGGCCCGGCGGTACCCCCTACGAACTGTTCGAGCCGCTGGGCCTGAGTCATACCGAAGTGCTGCGCGGCGGCAATGCTTTCGATATCGGCTCGTTGTATCTGGGGGGTGCAATCAACTACGTGACCAAGACCGGCTACAATTCCGCGCCCTTGCAAGTGCGCTACGAGGCCGGTAGTTACGGTTATCAAAAACGTCAGATCAGTTCGGGGCAAGTGCTGGGTCCGCTCGACTATTACGTCAGCCTCACCGACTCGGCGTCGGACGGCTTTCAGGATCAGACCCAAGGCAAGAGCGCCGGGTTTGTCGGCAACGTCGGCTATCAGTTTTCGCCGCAGTTGAAATCCCGTCTGTACTACCGCTACCGAACCACCGACAACGAGACGCCGGGTTATATCACCCGCGCGCAACTCAAGGATGACCCCGAACAAGCCAACCCGGCCAGCGTGAACGTGCGCGCCCATCGCAAACAGCCAGGCTCGACCTGGGTCGCCAGCAAGACCCAGTACACCTTCGATGACGATTCCAACCTGGAAGTAGGATTGGTCTACCACGACTATCCAATCGACGCGCGACAGGGTGTCAATCGCACGGCCTGGGGCTTCAGCGATTACTCCGCCAGTTTGAAGTACGACCGTCTGGACACTTTGTTCGGCAAGAACAGCATCACCCGATTCAACGCGCTGCGGACCGAGCATTTGAATGCCTATGCCAAGACCAAGGTGCGGATTCCTTCCGGTATCACCGCCAACCTGCCGTCCGGCGCGTTGGTGCGCAAGGCTGAGTACGAAGGCTCCGATACCGTGTTGAGCGCAAGCAACGAAACCGAGTGGATCGACAACACATTGTGGTTGAGTGCAGGACTTTCCGCCGTGGAGTTCCAGCGCAAGGCCAAGGTGTCGTATCCGGTGGGTGGCGAGGCCGACAACCCCAACAACCCCATCGAAAAGAACGACTGGGAGTTTGCGCCCAGGCTGGGGGTGCGTTATCAGATCAACCCCAACTGGCAGCTGTTCGGTAACCTCAGTCGCACGGTCGAGGCGCAGCAGTCGTGGGCCTACGTGTCCGGTGCGCAGGTGTTCACGTCCGGGCCGGCCACCGGGCTCAATTCCGGTGGGCAGAAGCTCGAACCGCAGATCGCCGATACGTTGGAGTTCGGTACCCGTGGGCAGTTGGGCAACAACACTTGGGACCTGACGTTCTATCGCTCCCATGTGCAGGATGAACTGCTCTCGGTGATCATCAGGGAGGCGACTTCCAGCGCCGATGCATTGACCTCCGAATACAACGCCAGCAAGACCATTCATCAGGGTGTGGAGCTGGGTCTGGATTCTCTGCTGTACCAGAACGACGGCGATGCGTTGCACCTGCGTCAGTCCTATACCTACAGCGACTTCTTCTACCGCGACGACGAGCAGTTCGGCAGCAATCGGTTGCCGGGTATTCCCAAGCACAACTATCAGGCTGAACTGCGTTATGACTTCAGCAATGGCGTGTATGTGGGGGTGAACACTTACTACGCTTCCAAGACGCCGATGGACTTTGCCAATACCAAGGATGCCGGCTCCTACAACCTGTGGGGCGCGATCCTGGGATGGGACTCGCCGAAGAAGGATTGGAATGTCTATCTGGACCTGCGCAACCTGACGGACGAGAAGTATGCCGCGTCCATCAGTCCGGCGTTCAATGCCGGCGGCAATGATGTGCGGGCAATCATCCCAGGGGATGGGTTCGGCGCATATGCCGGGGTGCAGTACAGTTTCCGGTGACTCAATGCCTGCGCAGGAGCGGTCGTCGGCCGCGAAAAGGGCGCTGCGGTGTGTCTGGTGTGTTGGGGGACATTCTTCTCGGGCAGAGCCCGCTCCCACAACGATGATAAGTGTTGCTGGAACAGCAGTCATTAAGCAGTTGCGGCCATTTCAAACATCCAGCCGCTACCTGATATCAATGAAATTCCCTGTTCAGGGCACTTGGCGATTGGCACGAACACTGCAATCTACAACGTTATCGATGGCGTCGCAGACCTCATCACTCGAGTCCGACTATACCAATAGAAGCTCGCCTTATATTCATTGGGTGGGAGCAACACATTTGAAGTTACATGCCTATACGCCGTCGTTGAACAGTCGGCGCAGTACCGCCTATCGCTATACCGAATTCGCTTCAGGCCTGAGTGCCTGCCTGTTGTTCACTGTCGCTCCTGCCTTCGCCGATACACCAGAGCAACGCTTGCAAACGGTCACTGTGCAGGCCGCCAAGGCGACACCGGTCGAGCAATCCCGTGCGCAGCTCAAGGAAGTGCCCGGGGGCACCAGCCTGGTCGAGCAGGCCGAGGTCGACAAAGGGCGCTCCGCCAGCCTCGAAGATACTCTGGCGTACCAGCCTGGCGTGTATGCGCAGTCGGCCGGTGGCAACGACGCGGTCAAGATTTCCATCCGCGGCTCCGGCGCCAATGCATCACCGGGCTACTTCCGCGAGGGCACCAAGTTCCTCTTCGACGGATTGGCATTGACCGGCGCCGGCGGTACTCCGTACGAGCTGCTGGACGGGCAGGGCTTGCAGTACACCGAGATCCTGCGTGGCGCCAATGCCTTCGAGTACGGCGCCTTGTCTCTGGGTGGCGGCATCAATTTCATCACCCATACCGGCTACAGCGCGCCGGGCAGCCAGATCAAACTGGAAGGTGGCAGTTTCGGTTGGCAGAAACAGACCCTTCGCACCGGCGGTGTGGTCGGTGATGCAGACTATTTCGTCAGCGTCGACAACGCTCGACGCGATGGTTATCAGGATTACACCTTCAGCAAGTCCAAGGGAGTCGTGGGTAACTTCGGCTACCGGTTCAATCCGAAACTTCAGACGCGTCTGATCGTGCGCTACCGCGAGGAGTTTCACGAGAACGCCGGTGCGCTGACGCGCGCCCAGCTCAAGCACGACAGCACCCAGACCAACGCGGCCACGCGCGCCAGCCGCGGCGACTCGACCAAACGCGGCTCTACCTGGGTAGCCAGCAAGACCACCTACACCTTCGACGACGACGCCACCCTGGAATTCGGCGTTGGGTACCACGACTATCCGCAGATCTTGAACCGTCGCAGCACGGTCAACCCCAACTACTGGGACTGGAGCGACATCAACGCATCGCTCAAATACACCCGCTACGACCAACTGTTCGGCCTCGACAGCACCACCACCCTGGGCTTCACCAGCACCGAGCACTTGAACGCAGGCGCCAAGACCTATCGCGGCGACAAGGACCTTGGGCTCCTGCAGAAAAACGTCAAGTACGACGGCTCCTTCGACCATGTGTTCACCGTCGGCAACGACCTGGGCCTGACCGATCGGTTGTACCTGACCACCGGCGTCTCGGCGATCCAGATCAAGCGCGACATCGACGTGTCTTTCAGCGATCGGCCCAACACCAGCGGCTTTCCCACGCGCTACGACTACGACGACTGGTCCCTGGCACCGCGTGCGGGGCTGCGTTTTGAACTGACCCCAAACTTGCAAGTGTTCGGCAACGTCAGCCGCTCCGTCGATCCGCCCAGTTCGTGGTCGATCTCCAACTCCGGGGTGACCAACAACTACATCAAGCCGCTGGTACCACAAACCGCGAACACCGTGGAATTCGGTGTCCGCGGCCAGTCCGAGCGTTTCGACGGCAGCCTGGTGCTGTACCGCTCCTGGGTCAAGAACGAGTTGCTGACCACCCAGATTGCCGCCGCCACCGGCACCAGCGCGGCGATTGTCTCGACATCCAATGCCACCCCGACCATCCACCAAGGTATCGAAGCGGGCCTGACCACCAAGCTCTGGCAGGGCAGCAACGGTGATGTACTCAGCTGGCGCCAGGCCTACACCCTCAACGACTTTTACTACCGCCACGACCCTGCCTTCAGCAAGAACGAGTTACCGGGCCTGCCCAAGCATATCTACCAGGCCGAACTGCAATACCAGTACGCCAATGGTTTCTACGCCGGCGTCAACGTTCGCTCCGCGTCGAGTACGGCGGTGGACTACGCCAACACGTTCAACGCACCGTCGTACACGATCTTCGGCGCACGCCTGGGATACGACGCGCCGAGCAAGAAGTGGCAGGCCTACGTGGACCTGAAAAACCTTGGCGACAAGGATTACGTGACCGCCATCGTACCGGGCTACAACGCTCAGGGGCAGGACACTGCAGCGCTGTATCCGGGGGACGGCTTCGGTGCGTTCACCGGCGTGACCTACAACTTCTGATGGCTGCCCGACCCATGACCTCGACCTTCTTCGGCTGCGCCTTGATCGGCGTGCTGTTCACGCTCTCGGCCTGTTCGCCCGCTGCCGATGCGCCAGCCACCCCGGTGGCGCAGGCACCGAGCACCGACGGCATCGTCAATGGCGATCTGATCAGCTACCCCGCTTCCGACTACCACGAAGAGGTACCCGGCAAGCGCGGCGGGACGCTGCGCGTGACCACCGCCGCCGACACCGGCACCTTCGACGTCCATTCGATTTCCCATGGCAACGTGCAGTGGTTGGGGCGAGTGCTGTACGACTGCCTGGTTTACCAGGACGAGGAGGGCAGGGTCTCGCCCTGGCTGGCAAAATCCTGGGAAGTGTCCGAAGACGGCAGGACCTACACCTTTCACCTGCGCGAGGGCGTGACCTTCAGCGACGGGGAGAAATTCAATGCCCAGGCGGTGAAGATCAACCTGGAACACATGCGCGATCCCGCGACCAAGTCGCCCTTGGCGGCAGCCTATATCGCACCGTATGACCAGGGTCGGGTGATCGACGAGTACACCTTCCAGGCGACTTTGCGCGAACCCTATTCGCCGTTTCTCGACGTGCTGGCGCAGTCCTGGCTGGGGATGATTTCGCCGAAGCAGATCCTCGAAGCACCCAAGTCTATCGCCGAGCACCCCGTCGGCTCCGGGCCGTTCGTGCTGCAGAGCTATACCCGCGACCAGGGTGCGGTGTTCACCCGTCGCCCCGGCTACGACTGGTCGCCACCGGTGACTCGCCATCGAGGCGAGGCCTACCTGGATCGCATCGAACTCAGCTTCGTGCCCGAGGCGATGATCCGCTTCACCTCACTCCAGGCTGGGCAGTCGGACCTGACGCTGGATGCGCCACCGCAGAACGCCAAGGCCATTCGCGCCTCCACCGACCTGACCCTGCGCAGCCGCATTCGCAAGGGCAACCCGTTTCGCAGCCTGACGTTCAACGTCGAAAAGGCGCCGTTCGATGACGTGCGGGTACGTCGCGCGGTAGCCAAAGGCATCGACCGCGAGGGCCTGGCCTGGATCATCGGGTTCGGCGAATACCGGGTGAAGGCGGATTTTCTCGCCGCCAATACGCGCTACTACGACCCCACGTACAAGGATGTGCTGGCCTACGACGTCAAGGCCGCCAACGCCTCGCTCGACGACGCCGGCTGGACAGAGCGCGACGCGCAGGGGTACCGCACCCGCAACGGTGAGCGGCTGGGCGCGACCCTGCTGGCAACCGAAAGCGCGAGCTTCTCCAGCAGTGTTGCGGTGGCGATTCAGGCGGACCTGAAGAAGCTCGGTTTCGAGTTGCGCATCGAACTGCTGCCGCTGGCCCAGGTTACCGACCGCCGTTATGCCGGCAACTTCCAGGTCATGGGCGGTGGTTACTGGCACACCAACACCCCGGACGGTCTGTACATCCTGTACCACAGCGATTCCATCACTTCGGAAAAACGTATCGGCCAGAACGGCGGGCGTTTTCGCGATGCCGAACTGGATCGACTGTTGGCCGCAGCCCGACGCAGCCACGACCCGGCTCGTCTCGAACGGCTGTACAGCAAGGCCCAGCAACGCCTGGCCGAACTGGTGCCGGTGGTGCCGTCGTTCGAGAGCCATGTATTGGTCGCCTACTCGAACCGCCTTGCCGGGGTGATCTTCGACACCTCGCACAACACGGTCTTTCTGCCCAGCCTGTGGCTGCAACCGGAGGCGAAATGAACAGTGTCCTGCGCAAGGTGCTCTGGCGCCTGCTGGCCGGTGTCGGCGTGCTCTGGGGAGCCGCGACCCTCACCTTTCTGGCCATCAACCTGAGTGCCGGTGACCCTGCACTGGCCATTCTCGGCGGTCCGGAATCCATGCCGACCCCAGAGATGATCGTGCGGGTACGCGCCGAATACGGCCTCGATCAGCCGCTGATCGTGCAGTACGGCCACTATATCGCTCGCTTGGCTCAAGGCGATCTGGGCGAGTCCTATCGTCTGCGCATTCCGGTCACCCGGGCTATCGGCGCACAGATCGGCGCCACCGTGCAGCTGTCGATCTGCGCGGCGCTGGTAGCCGTGATCCTGTCGGTCATCAGTGCGATCACCACGGCCAAGCGCAGCCCATGGGTGCGCTCGCTGGTATCGGGATCTGAGCTGGTGTTGTCGTCGGCGCCCTCGTTCGTCATCGGCATTCTCCTGCTGCTGGTGTTCGCCTTTCACTGGCACGTGCTGCCACCTTCGGGGTCGGGTAGCTGGCAGTCGTTGATCCTGCCGACCCTGGCGCTGGCCCTGCCGATTGCCGCCGTACTGACCCAGGTGTTGCGCCAGGAGCTGGAAGACATTCTCGACCAGCCTTTCATTGCCATGGCCCGCGCCCGCGGCATGTCCGAGACCGGTGTGCGCCTGCGCCACGCCCTGCGCCATGCCCTGGTGCCGCTGGTGACCCTGGCCGGTTTCGTCTTCGCCAGCCTGCTCGGCGGGGCGGTGGTGGTGGAGCTGCTGTTCTCCCGCCAAGGCATCGGCCGGCTGATGCTCGATGCGGCCAATGCCAAGGACGTGCCCATGGTGCTGGGCATCACCCTGTTGGCAGCGGCGATCTATGTGGCGGTGAACCTGGTGGTGGACCTGGTGAACCACTGGATCGACCCGCGAGTGAAGCCCGCATGACCCGAATTTTCACGGCTGCCAGGCAGCCCGATGACGCAAGGAAAAGACCATGAGTGTTGAACAACGTACCGGCGGTTTCCCGCTGGCCCCCGACTATGCCCGCCTGCGTGCCCCTTTTGCGCCGATCTTCACGCGCATCGAGGAGACTGCACTGGCCCGCGAACAGCAGCGCGAACTGGCCTTCGAAGCGGTGAGCTGGCTGCGCGAGGCCGGTTTTGGTGCCTTGCGTGTGCCAAGCGAGCAGGGCGGCGCGGGCGCCACCCTGCCGCAGTTGTTCGAGCTGCTGATCGAGCTAGCCGAGGCGGACTCCAACCTGCCGCATATCCTGCGCGCGCATTTCGGCTTCGTCGAAGGCCGCCTGTCCCGCGATGAAGCCGAGTCGCAGGCGTACTGGCTGGCCAAGGTGGTGGCCGGTGACCTGTGGGGCGCGGCCATGGCCGAGCGCACCGACACCAGCAAACAGAGCGTGACCCTGACGGCCGAAAGTGAGCAGAGCTGGCGCCTGGACGGCAAGAAGTTCTACTGCACCGGCACCCTGTACGCCGACTGGATCGCCGTGTCGGCGCTGACCGGTGAAGACTTCGTCAGCGTCTCGGTGCCCACCACCGCGCCAGGCGTGAGCCGCGACGACGATTGGGACGGCTTCGGCCAGCGCCTGTCGGGCAGCGGCACCACGCGTTTCGACAACGTCCCGGTGCCGTCCGAGTACGTGTTGCGTCGCTATGCGGCCGGCGAGCAGCGTCCCGAGTCCTATATCTCTGCCTTCTATCAGCTGTTTCACCTGGCGACATTGGCCGGCATTGCCCGCGCGGTGCTGCGCGACGCCAGCGAATTCGTCCAGGGCCGGACCCGTGCCTTCGGTGTGCCGGGCCAGTCCAGTCCCAAGGACGATCCACTGGTGCAGCGTGTCGTCGGCCGCCTGTCGAGCCTGGCCTATGCCGCGCAGACCCAGGTACTGGCGGTGGCGCAGGTGCTGCAGAACGTCCACGAAGCCGAACGCGCCGGGCAGGCCAGTGAAGCCCACTACACCGAGGCCGAGGTGCGCGCCTTTCAGGCTCAGCAGATCGTTCTGGAGCAGGTACTGGAAGCCACCACGTTGTTGTTCGAGGTGGGCGGTGCATCGGCCACCAGCCAGTCGCGGCGCCTGGACCGGCACTGGCGCAACGCGCGCACGCTGGCCTCGCACAACCCGGCGATCTACCGCGAACGGGCGCTGGGCAACTACTACCTCAACGGCATCAGCCCGAATGCCGCCTGGCGCGCCTCGCAGGCCGAGCACGCCGCCGCCCGATCCGAACCGGTCGCTGCTCTGCACGATGAAGCCAGCGCCGTCTGAACCGCCTTCAAGGAACCGCCATGAGCCCCAAACCGCAAATGAGCATCGGCATGAACATCCTCGGCTTCGGCTCGCACTCCGCCGCCTGGCGAATGGGCGAGGTGCCGGCCAATGCCTACCTGGATGCCGAGTACTACTGCAACATCGCGCGCATCTCCGAGCGTGGCACGCTGGACGCGATCTTCCTCGCCGACGGTCCGGCATTGGGCGGCGACGTGGCGCAGCACCCGGCCGGGCGCCTCGAGCCCACGGTGCTGCTGACGGCCGTGGCCCTGGCTACGCAACGCATCGGCGTGATTGCCACGGCATCGACCACCTATAACGACCCGTTCAACCTGGCCCGGCGTTTCTCTTCGCTGGACCATATCAGCGGTGGCCGAGCGGCGTGGAACGTGGTGACCAACGCTGGCGATGCCGCCGCGCAGAACTTCGGCCTGGCCGGTGCGCCGCTGCACGTGGACCGCTATGCACGCGCCGACGAGTTCATCGACATCACCCTCAAGCTGTGGGACAGCTGGGAGGACGACGCCATCATCGGCGATGCCGTCAGCGGCCGTTTCGCCGATCCGGCCAAGGTGCACACGCCCGGTTTCGTCGGCAAACACTTTTCGGTCAAGGGGCCGCTCAACCTGCCGCGCTCGCCCCAGGGCCGGCCGGTGCTGGTGCAGGCCGGCTCGTCCGAAGGTGGCAAGGCGCTGGGCTCGCGTTATGCCGATGCGATCTTCACCACCCAGACCACCCTGGAAGACGGCCAGGGCTTCTATCAGGAGATGAAACACCGCGCCCGGCAATGGGGGCGCAACCCGGCGCACCTGAAGATCATGCCAGGGCTGTCGACGGTGATCGGCAGCACCGAGGCCGAAGCCCATGCACGTTTCGATCGCCTCAACGATTTCTACGGCGAAGAAGGGCTGCTGTATCAGGTGGCCGCGCGGGTGGGGTTGAGCGTCGCCGAGTTGGACCCCGATGCGCCGTTGCCCTGGGACAGGATCGGCCCGGTGGCATCCTTCGAGCGCGGCTCGCACGGGTTTCTCGAAGCCCAGCTGAACCTGGCGCGCCGGGAAAACCTGAGCATTCGCCAATTGTCGCGGCGCATTCTGGTCGGCCACCGCTTGCTGGTCGGCACCCCGGAGCAGGTCGCCGACACCCTCGAGCATTGGTTCCTGGCCGGTGCTGCCGATGGCTTCAACATCATGCCGGACATGTTTCCGTCCGGCGTCGAAATCTTCGTCGATGAGGTGGTGCCGCTGCTGCGCCAGCGCGGTGTTTTCCGCCACGAGTACAGCGGCCACACCCTGCGCGATCACCTGGGCCTGCCGTATCCGGCCAGCCAGTACGCACGCAGCGCCTGAACCTTTCATGCCCGCAACGGACCGATTCGAACCATGAAATATCGCACCCTTGGCAATACCGATCTCAACGTCAGCCTGCTGGGCCTGGGCACCATGACCTGGGGGCATCAGAACAGCGAGCAGGACGCCCATCGGCAACTGGACCTGGCCCTGGCGCACGGCGTCAATCTGATCGACACCGCAGAGATGTACCCCACCCCGACCCATGCCGAAACCTGGGGCAGCACCGAGCGCTTCATCGGCACCTGGCTGCAGCGCAGCGGGCGCCGTGCCGACATCGTGCTGGCCAGCAAGATCATCGGCCCACCGCGCCAGCCGGGCACCGGCGGGCATATCCGCGACGGCCTGACCCGCCACGACCGCGCCAACATCACCGCAGCACTGGACGGCAGTCTCAAGCGCCTGCAGACCGATTATCTGGACCTCTACCAACTGCATTGGCCCGATCGCACCACCAACATCTTCGGCCAGCGTGAATACCCGTACGTCGAGGACAATGGCAGCGTCGCCATCGAAGAGACCCTGGAGGTGCTCGGTGAACTGGTCAAGGCCGGCAAGATCCGTCACATCGGTGTGTCGAACGAGACCCCTTGGGGCGTTGCGCGCTTTCTGCAGCAGGCCGAGCAGCGCGGGCTGCCGCGCATCGCCAGCGTGCAGAACCCCTACAGCCTGTTGAACCGACTGTACGAAGGCGGGCTGTCGGAGTTCAGCCATCGCGAAGGGGTAGGGCTGCTGGCCTATTCGCCGCTGGCGTTCGGCACGCTCACCGGCAAATACCTGAACGGCGCGCGACCACAGGGCTCGCGGCTGACGTCGGTGTATCGCACCTTCAACCGCTACGACAGCGAGTCGGCCAGCCGCGCCATCACCGCCTACGTGCAGTTGGCCAATGACTATGGCTACACCCCCGCGCAATTGGCGCTGGGCTTCGTCGCCCGGCAGCCGTTCGTCAGCAGCGTGCTGACCGGCCAGACCAGCGAAGCGCAGTTGCAGGACAACTTCAGTGCGCTGGACATCGAGTTCACCCCGACCCTGCTGGACAAGATCGCCGAGATCCATCGCGCGACCCCCAACCCGGCGCCTTGATCGGTACCTGCCCTACGGAGAATCGCCATGGCAATCAGCTCATCACTCACGGTGCTGGGTCCGGTACCCGCAGGCACGCTGGACGCAGGCATCGATCACCCTCGGGCGCGCACCCGGCTGCGGCCGGGACTGGTACTGGCCGGCGCGTTCGTTCTGCTGCTGATCGTGGCAGCCATCGCCCCAGGCCTGCTGACCACGGTCGATCCACTCGACGCTGTGGCACGCCATGCGTATCGAGCGCCTGACGCCGTGCACTGGCTGGGCACCGACGAAAACGGCCGCGACGTCCTCAGCCGCCTGATCCATGGCGTGCGTCCGTCGCTGCTGCTGGGTTTGGCGGCCACGGCCATGGGTTTGGCGCTGGGCACCTTGCTGGGTCTGGTTGCAGGCCTGGGGCCGCGCTGGCTCGACGCCGCAGTGATGCGCGCGGTGGATGTGCTGCTGGCGTTTCCGGATCTGTTGCTGGCCTTGGTGATCATCACCTTTTTCGGCCAGGGCACGTTGAACCTGATCATTGCCGTCGGGATCGCCAGCGTGCCGCGCTACGCCCGCCTGGTGCGTGCGCAAACCCAGGTGGTGCGCGGTGCTGGCTACGTGGAAGCGGCGACGACGCTGGGCCTGGGTCGCGCGGCGGTGATCTGGCGACACGTGCTGCCCAATGCGATCAAGCCGATCCTGATCCTGGCCACCATCGGCATCGGCGGCAACATCACCGCTGGGGCGGCCTTGAGCTTCCTGGGTTTCGGCGCGCCGCCGCCCGCGCCGGAGTGGGGCACCATGCTCGCCATCGGCCGCAACTTTCTCGCCAACGCGTGGTGGCTGGTGGCGTGGCCGGCGCTGGCGATCACCTTTACCGTCATCTCGATCACCGCCATTGGCCGTGAACTGCTGCGTCGCAGCGAAGGAAAGCGCTTATGAATGCCATCGTCAATCCGCCGCAGCCGCTGCTCGACGTGCAAGACCTGCACGTGGCGTTCAGCGCCCACGCGCAACCGGTGATCCGCGGCATCAGTTTTCAGCTGGCCGCCGGCGAATGCCTGGCGCTGGTGGGCGAGTCCGGCTCGGGCAAGAGCGTCACTTCGCGTACGCTGGCCGGACTCACCGGCGCGCATTCCGAAGTGCAGGCCCGGCGCTTGTCGTTCGCCGGGCGTGATCTGCGCACGTTTCGCGAAAAGGACTGGTTGCAGCTGCGCGGCGCCCAGTTGGGTTTCGTCATGCAGGATGCGTTGGGGGCGCTGGACCCGCTGCGGCGAGTCGGTCAGGAAATCGCCGAGCCGCTGCGTCTGCACACCGATTTGAAGCGCCGGCAGCGCGAGTTGCGTGTCATCGAGCTGTTGCGTTCGGTCGGCGTTCCCGAGCCCGAACTGCGCGCACGCCAGCATCCGGGCCAGTTGTCGGGAGGGCTGCGCCAGCGCGCGTTGATTGCCTCGGCCATCGCCTGCAACCCCCGCTTGCTGATCGCCGACGAACCCACCACGGCGCTGGACGCGACCGTTCAGGCGCAGGTCATGAGCCTGCTCGAATCGCTGCGCGGCGAGGACACCGCCATGCTCATCGTCAGCCATGACCTGGCGGTAGTCGCGCGCCTGGCCACCCGCATAGCAGTGATGTACCGCGGGGTGATCGTGGAGCAGGGTAGCGTCGATCAGATTCTGCGCGACCCTCGCCATCCCTATACCCAGAGCCTGTTGGCAGCCGGTACCGCGGTGCATTTCCGCCGCGCCTACGGCGACTCGGCCGCGGCCGCTGCGACGCCTGCAGCCGGTGAAGTCCTGCTGCGAGCCGAGCACCTGAGCAAGTCTTTCCAAGGCCCGGACGGGCGTGTGCGCACGGTGGTGGCAGATGTTTCGCTGCGCCTGGAGCGCGGCCGTACGCTGGGTATCGTCGGCGAATCCGGTTCGGGCAAGACCACCCTGACGCGGATGATCCTGGGGCTGGAGCGTCCCGACAGCGGCGACGTGTGGATCGACGGCCAGCGCTGGTCCGATCTGGACAACGCCCGGCAAGCTCGGGTCCGGCACAGCATTCAGGTGGTGTTCCAGGATCCGCTCGGCTCGTTCGATCCGCGCTATACCGTGCAAAGGGTCTTGTTCGAAGCGCTGCAAGTGGCGGGGCATCCACGGGCGACCTGGGACGCTCGGGCCGAGCGCTTGCTGGCGCTGGTGAAAATGGATGCTGCGGTGCTCGATCGGCGGCCCATCGAATTGTCCGGCGGGCAGCGTCAACGCGTTGCGATCGCCCGCGCGCTGGCGGCCGAGCCACAGATTCTGGTGTGCGACGAGCCGGTGTCGGCGCTGGATGTGTCGGTGCAGGCGCAGATTCTGCAATTGCTCGACGATCTCAAACACCGGCTGGGGCTGGCGTGCCTGTTCATTTCCCATGATCTGGGGGTGATCAACCACGTCAGCGACCATGTGCTGGTGATGAAGGACGGCGAAGTGGTGGAGGCGGGCGCAGTGCGCCAGGTCCTCGACCGGCCGCAACACCCTTACACCCAAGCCCTGCTCAGCGCCGTACCGACCTTGCAGACCGGCGCCCTGCGCGCGCTCACCTATCTGCCCCTGGCGATCTGAGCCGAGCCCCTACACGGTCCGCTCGCCACACCGGACGCGGCTCGCGCCGCTGCTACACGATTTACGCGTTCCTCTGTAGCAGCGGCGCAAGCCGCGTCGGCGGCATACGCGGTGCACCAGTAGAAACGCAAAACCCCAAAAGCGGCTCGCGCCGCTGACACTTGGAGACTATCGTTTGAAACCCTCGTACAAGGATCGTCAACACGCCCTGCGCAGCTGGAACATCCAGTCGCTGCCGGACACGCCCTTTGCCTTTGCCCGCTTCTTCGTCGGCCATTTCCGCGGTTGGTACCTGGCGATTCTCCTTTTGCAGGTCGTGGCGGTCACCTGCACGGTGCTGGTGCCCTGGGTGCTGGGGCAGATCACCCGGGTGGTGAGCAACGCCAGCGCGGCGACCCTCGACTGGCAGACATTGAGCCAACCTCTGCTGCTGTTCGCCGGCCTGTTGCTGCTGGAAATGCTGTGCACCCGTGGCGCCACCGGTGCGCACATCCGGGTGCTGCCGCTGCAGCGACGCACCGTGACCCATGCGGTTTACGCTTACCTGCAGCGTCACTCCCATCGCTTCGTCAGCAGCGAATTCGCCGGCGCCCTGGCGCACAAGATCTCCGAAGTCTCCATGGGCGTAGGCCAGGCGCTGGCGCTGTTGCTGTTCGACCTGATTCCGTTGCTGGTCACCCTGACGCTCGCCGTGGCGGTGCTGGCTACGGCCTCGGTCTGGCTGGCGCTGTTCATGTTCGGCTGGTCGGTGGCGTTCATTGCCGTGTGCTATTTCCTGGCCAAGCGCAGCCATCCGTTGTCCCAGCAATACTCGGCAGCGCGCAGCACCAGCAACGGCAAGGTGGTGGATGCGGTGTCCAACCTGACCAACATCCGCCTGTTCGCCCGGCACTCGTTCGAGCATCGCTACCTGGGCGATTACCTGGACCGCGAGCTGAAAGCCGCAGGCCGTTCGTTTGGCTACATGGAGAAGATTCGCTGGTTCCAGTCGATCTGCGGGTTGTCGCTGAAGGTCGGCATGCTGCTGATCGCCCTGTACCTGTGGCGCCTGGGCAGCATCGACATCGCGACCTTCGTGATGGCTACCAGCCTGTCGCTGTTGATCATCACCGACGTGGCCAACCTGTCGCGGCGCTTCCTGGACTTCTTCGAGGCCACCGGCAACATCGCCAATGGCGTGCGCACCTTGATCCGCCCCCATGAGGTGGTCGACGAGCCCGATGCGCAGCCGCTCGCCGCCGTGCGCGGCGCCATCGAGTTCCGCGATGTGAGCTTCGGCTATTCACCGCAGAAACCGGTGTTCGAACACCTGCAGTTGTCGATCCCGGCGGGACAGCGGGTGGGTTTGGTCGGCACGTCCGGTTCGGGCAAGTCGTCGCTGCTCAATCTGCTGTTGCGCCTGTACGACGTCAATCAGGGCCAGGTGTTGATCGACGGCCAGGATGTGCGCAGCGTGACCCAGCATTCGCTGCATCAGCAGATTGGCCTGATTCCTCAGGAGCCGGGCCTGTTTCACCGCAGCATTGCCGAAAACATCAACTACGGACGGCTGGATGCCAGCCCGCAGGAATTGGCACAAGCCATCCACCGCGCCGGCGCCAGCGCGTTCATCGACGGCATGGACCAGGGCGCGGATTCGCTGGTCGGCGAACGCGGTGTGAAGCTTTCCGGCGGCCAGCGCCAACGGATCGCCATCGCCCGCGTGCTGCTCAAGAACGCACCGATCCTGGTGATGGACGAGGCGACCTCGGCGCTGGACTCGATCACCGAGCGTTTCATTCAGGAGAAACTCGACGAAATCATGCAGGACAAGACCGTGATCGTCGTGGCCCACCGGCTCTCGACCGTCGCCCACCTGGACCGCATCCTGGTGTTCGAGGACGGCCGTATCATCGAAGACGGCTCCCACGATGACCTGCTGGCAAAGCAGGGCCAGTACTTCCGCCTATGGAGCCGCCAGGCACAGAACGCGTACGACGAAGAAGTCGCATCGGCTTAGCCTGATCGTGATTCGCCGCAGAATAGCGGTGTGTGGGGCGAGTTATGTGCCTGCTGAAGCTATTGCACAGCGAGGGCATTCAGGATTGCCCTCGCCAAGGTCGTGCACGTCACCAGTTGGAGCGTGGCCGCTGCCTTGTGTGGAAGATCCCGAGGATCTGCAGGCGATCGCCACAAATCCGGTACGGAATCAGATAGGACCAGTTCGGAACCGCCCACTCGCGTGTGTGTTTGACCCGACCCTCGCGTCCCATCGTAGGAAACTGCGCGAGTTTATCAACACTTGCGAAGATTGCATCTGCGAAATCATCTGCAGCTTTCGGATTTTCCAACGCAATGTAGTTGGCTTCGTCCTCTAGGTTCTTGAGGGCCTTTTCCAGCCATTCAACCCTCATTCCGACTCCAACGCCGGGCACGCATGGCCGCTACTCGTTCCTCATCGGCAAATTTGCCGTTGTCGGCTTCCTTTACCGCCTGCTCGATTTGCGCTGTCAGTGTTTTTTCATGTTCGATGTAGTCGCGAAGGACGTCCATGGCTAGATAGCTCGCGCTCTGGCCATGGCTCTTGGCAAGGTCCGAAAGAGAGTTGGACAGATCTTCCGGAAGGTTCAGCGATATACCGGTCATGGCAACCTCGGCGTTGAGTGGTGGTGAATATATTACACCGCAAAACCCCTTGAGCATTGGCGGGTTGTCGCGAGGTATGTATGAAGCCGCTCGCGACAGCGGCTTTTTCCGACGGTAGTCAAATCAAATAATCCAGCACTCCAAAGGCTCCGGCACAGCAACTGTCTGCCAGGCAACACCCATTCAACAAAATGCCTCGTCCCTTCATTCACACAACGCTGGAAAGCCCCGCAACAACGGGGCGGAGCAGTCGGCATGGCTTGTGCAATCACCCCTTGTGAGCTTCAGCATCGACACAAGGCGCAGCCCGACCCATGCCAGACATTCATTCGCGTTCCCCCGCAACACCCCCCGCAGGCATCGCGTGGGCCAGCCTGTTGGCCGTCAGCTTGCTGCTGGGCGGTTGCGACAACCATCTCACCAATGCCGCACGCACCGACACCCCCGTCAGCGGCGGCACGTTGATCTATGCCACCGACCGCGAGCCGACCTGCCTGGACCCACATGTAGCCGGCGACATGCCGCAAGTGTTTCTCGCCCAGCAAGTCCTCGATTCACTGGTGTCGATGGATGCCGAAGGTCACATCGGGCCATGGCTGGCGAAAAGCTGGGAGATCTCTCCCGACGGCCTGACCTACACCTTCCACCTGCGCGACGACGTGCGCTTCACCGACGGCACGCCGTTCAACGCCGCGGCGGTGAAGGCCAATCTCGACCACATGGCCAACCCCAAGACCCAGTCGAGCACCGCGGGCGGCTACATCCGTCAATACCAGCGCACCGATGTCCTCGACAGCTACACCGCCCAAGTGCACCTGGCCACACCCTACGCGGCATTCCTGGAAGTGCTGGCGCAAGGTTTTCTCGGCATCGAATCCCCCGAAGCGCTACTGCGCTCGCGTGATGTGAACTGCGAAAGCCCGGTAGGCACCGGCCCCTTCAAGGTGGTGCGCTGGGACCGTCAAAGCCAGGTCGTGCTTGAACGCAACCCGCAGTACAACTCGGCGCCGCCCACGGCCCGGCACCAGGGGCCCGCGTATCTGGAGCGCATCGTCTGGAAGTTCATCCAGGAGCCGTCCGTGCGTTTCGCGTCGCTGCAGGCCGGTGAAGTGGACGTGATCGAAGCGCTGCCACCCGAATCCCACGAAGCGGCGCGGCGCAACCCGGACCTGCAACTGATCATTGCCCAGCGCCCCGGCAACCCCACCAACGGCACCCTGAACATCCGCCGTGCGCCGTTCAACGATATCAAGGTGCGCGAGGCCTTCGTGCGCAGCGCCGACATCGAAGGTGCCTTGAAAAGCGTCTACTTCGGCGAGTTTCCCCGCGCCGGTGGTCCGCTGAGCAACGCCACGCGCTTCTACAGCCCCGACTTCGAACACGCCCAGGATTACCATCCGGCACGTGCGGCACAACTGCTCGACGAAGCCGGCTGGACCGGTCGCGACGAGGACGGCTATCGCCTCAAGGACGGCAAGCGCCTGCAGGTGAGGGTGATCCTCGGCAACCGCACGCCGCCATCGGAATTCACCTTGTGGGAGCAGGTTCAGGCCACCACGCGGCAGGCCGGCATCGAACTGATCATGGAGCAGATGAGCGATGTGCAGGCGACCAAGCGCCAGGCCGATTGGGATTACGACATCCGCGTCGGCTACTGGAATACCAACACCGCCGACGTGCTGCGGATCATCTTCAGCAGCGCGTTCATCCAGCCTGCGGGTGTCGGCGGCTATCACCAGAACACCGCAGGCTTCAGCGATCTGCAGTTCGACGATCTGGTGCAACAGGCACTGGCCACTCAGGACGCCAGCCAACGCCAGGCGTTGTACCGCCAGGCGCAAGCCGTTGCCTCCAGCCACTACCTGCAACTGACCACCTACCCGCAAAGCACTCGGCTGGGCATCTACAAGACGACCCAGGGGGTTCGTCTGGAACCCTCGCTGGCCGTGACCTACCTCTATGACGCCTGGGTGAACAAATGACCACGACACGCGTAACCGTCGCGCCGCCGGACCCGCGCCGTCAGCGTTTGCTTCGCCTGGGCCGCCGCGCGGCCGTGCGCCTGGGCGGTGGACTGCTGGTGTTATGGGCGGTCGCGACGCTGACCTTCTTCGCCTTACGGCTGATGCCGGGCGATCCGGTGCAAGCCATTCTGGGTGGACCCAGCGGCAACCCGACCCCGGAAACCATCGCCGAGGTCACCCGCGAGTACGGCCTGGACCGGCCCCTGGCGGTCCAGTACGGGCTGTATCTGCTGCGCCTGGTGCAAGGCGACCTGGGCGTTTCCTACTCCCAGCACATGCCGGTCACACGGGTACTCGCCGAGCAGGCTGGGGCGACGCTGGAACTGACGCTCAGCGCGCTGCTGCTGGCGTGGCTGCTGGTGCTGGCCCTGACCGTGTTCAGCGCAGGTCGCCGCAGCTGGGTCGGGCGCCTGGCGTCCCTGGCTGAAACCCTGTGCGCGGCCCTTCCGCATTTCTGGCTGGGCATCGTGCTGCTGGCGGTGTTCGCCTTCGGCCTGCGCCTGTTCCCACCGGCAGGCAGCGACGGCTGGCGGACCCTGGTGCTGCCGACGATCGCACTGGCGGTACCGCTGGCCGGGTTCATCGGCCAGGTCACCCGCGAATCCCTCGAGCTGACCCTGGAGCAACCCTTCGTGCTGACCGCGCGCACCCGTGGCCTGAGCGACGCGGCAGTGCGCTTCAAGCACGCGCTGCGCCATGCCGTCTTGCCGGGGGTGTCACTGTCGGGCTGGGCGATCGGCGCGCTGATCAGCGGTGCCGTGGTGATCGAAGTGATCTTCTCGCGCAGGGGGCTGGGCCGTCAGTTGTATCAGGCGGTGCAGCTTCAAGACTTGCCGTTGACCATCGGCATCAGCCTGGTGGTAGCCGCCGGTTACGTGCTGGCCAACATTCTCGTCGACCTGGTGTACCAGTGGATCGACCCACGGCAGAAGGAGACCCTGGCATGAGCGATCTGACCCTCGAAAGCCCGGCGCTGCCGCTGCGCAGCCAACGTCGACCGCGTCGGATTCACCTCGGTGCAAGCCTGTCCATCGCCTTCCTGGCGCTGGTGATCGTGGCCGCGCTGGTACCGCAGCTGTTCGCTCACGGCGACCCGCTGGCCATCGTCCCGCGCGACGCCTTTCATCCACCTGGGTGGGCGCATTGGTTCGGTACCGACCAGTCCGGTCGCGACATCTATTCACGGGTGATTCACGGCGCGCGCCTGTCGCTGTTCGTTGGCCTGGCCGCGACGGCCCTGGCGATGAGCATCGCCATTGCCCTCGGTCTGCTGGGCGGCCTGGGCGGGCTGCGCACCGACCGCGGCGTGGGCTGGTTGCTGGAAGTGCTGTTCGCCTTTCCCAGCCTGGTGCTGGCGTTGCTGTTCGTGGCCATTTTCGGCAGTGGTATCGGCCCGCTGATCATCGCCACCGGCCTGGGCGCTGCACCGGGGTATGCGCGGATGGTCCGCGGGCAGGTTCTGGCGGTGCGCAACGCCGGCTACATCGAAGCGGCGCGCGCCCTGGGCCATCCGACTCGACGCATCATCTGGCGACAGCTGCTGCCCAACGCCATGCGCCCGCTGATCGTGACCCTGACCATGGGCGTCGGTCAGGCCATCGTCTGGGCCTCGGCGTTGAGTTTCCTCGGCCTGGGCGCGCGGCCGCCGACGCCGGAGTGGGGCACCATGCTGTCCATGGGCCGCGACTTCATTGCCAACGCCTGGTGGCTGACGTTTTTCCCCGGGCTTTTCATCGTTCTCACCACCTTGTCGACCACCGTTGCCGGTCGCTATCTGCAACAACGCCTGGAGGGTCGCCTGACATGAGCCACAAGACGCTGATCGTCGAAGGCCTGAGCGTGGAGTTCGCCGGGCAGAGTGTGGTGCGTAACCTGTCGTTCACCCTGGAACCGGGCAGGACCCTGGCCTTGGTCGGCGAATCCGGATCGGGCAAGAGCGTCACCGCGCGCAGCCTGATCGGTCTGGCCGGAGAGGGCGCGCAGGTGCGGGCACGGCGCCTGCAATATGGCGATCTCGACCTGCTGGCCTTGAGCGACCGCCAGTGGCGTCGGGTGCGCGGCAAGGACATCGGCTTCGTTCTGCAGGATGCCTTGGTTTCGCTCGACCCGCTGCGGCCGGTCGGCAAGGAAATTCTCGAAGTATTGCAGACCCATGGTTGGGGCGACCGTGCCTCCCGTGCCGGGCGGGTGCTGCAACTGCTGGAACGGGTCGGCGTACCGGAACCGGCCCTGCGTGCCCGCCAGCGCTCTGGCGAGTTGTCCGGCGGCCTGCGCCAGCGTGCGTTGATCGCCAGCGCCCTGGCCCTGGATCCTGGGCTGGTGATCGCCGACGAGCCGACCACCGCACTGGACGCTACCGTCCAGGCGCAGATTCTCGGGGTACTGCAGGAGATCAAAGCCCAAGGCAGTTCGTTGCTGATCATCAGTCACGATCTGGCGGTGGTGGCGCAATTGGCCGACGAGGTACTGGTGCTGCAGCACGGTGAAGTGGTGGAGCAGGGCAGCATGCATCAGGTGCTGACCGCGCCGCGCCATCCCTACACGCGCAGCCTGCTCGATGCGGTGCCGGCCGAGCATGCGCGTGGCACTCGGCTCAGCCCAGGTGAGCGTACCGCCACGATCGCCCGCACGCCGTGCCTCGATCAGCCGGTGCTGTTACACGCCCGTGGCCTGGGCAAGCGCTACGTAGGGCCTGATCAACAGGTACGCCAGGTGGTCGACGGCGTCGATTTCGAACTGCGTGCCGGCCAGACCCTGGGCATTGTCGGCGAATCCGGTTCGGGCAAGACCACCGTGGCGCGCATGGCCCTGGGGCTGCTCGAGACAGACGATGGCCAGGTGCGTTTCCTCGATCAGCCGTGGAACGGCAGCGCCGACGCACGGGTCGCCGAAAGCCAGCGCCGAGCGCTGCGGCGTGACATCAGCGTGATCTATCAGGACCCGCTCAGTTCGTTCGACCCGCGCTGGAACGTCGGGCAGATTCTTGCCGATGCGCTGGACGTGGCCGGCGTCGTCACCGCCGAACAAGCGCCGCACATCCGCCGCCTGCTGCAACAGGTGCGCCTGCCTGCCGAGCTGGCCGCGCGTCGGCCCCTGCAGTTGTCCGGTGGCCAGCGCCAGCGGGTGGCGATTGCCCGCGCCATTGCCAGCAACCCCAAGGTCATCGTCTGCGACGAGCCGGTATCGGCACTGGATGTCTCGGTACAGGCCCAGGTGCTGGATCTGCTCGCTGATCTGCAAGCCGAGCTGGGCCTGGCCTACCTGTTCATTTCCCATGATCTGGGCGTCATCCGCCATGTCAGCGACGAGGTGCTGGTGATGCGTCATGGCCAGGTGGTCGAGCACGCGCCGGTCGAGCAGTTGTTCGAGTCGCCACAGCACCCGTATACGCAACGCTTGCTGGGAGCGGTGCCACGGCTGCCCAGTGCCGGCGTGCCGTTGCAGGTGCCCCCACTGGAACCGGAAAACGCCGTGCTGCTGTTCGATGAATCCCGCTTGTGGAAGATCGCCATCTGAAGGCGTCGCGCTGCTCCTTACACCCATTTCAAGACAGGAACCGTTCATGACTCAAGCTGCGAAAGTCACCCCTTCCACTGCACCCGAAGCGCCGCTGAGCGTGGCACAGTTGCTGGCACGCGCGGAGCAACTGCTGCCGGACATCGCTGCCGGCGCCGCGGCGCGCGAACGTGATCGTCAACTGCCTTACGAGGCCGTCGCGCAGATTGCCCAGGCGTTGCTCTATACCCTGCGTATTCCCGCTCGTTACGGCGGCCCTGGCGGCTCGGTCAAGGACGTCATCGGCCTGCTGGTGCGCATCGCTTCGGCAGATTCCAATGTGGCTCAAGCGCTGCGGCCAGGTTTCGCTTTCATCGAAGGGCTGCTGGTGTCCCGAGCCGAAGGCGCCGAGCAGGAACGTCAGCTCTGGTTCGCCCGTTACCTGCAAGGGGCAGTGCTGGGCAATGCCGGATGGGAAGTAGGCGGTGTCAACGGGGCGATCAGTGCGCGCATCGTGCGCGAAGGCGACCACTACCGCGCCAACGGCAGCAAGTTCTACAGCACCGGGTCGCTGTACGCCGACTGGATCAGCGCGGTGGCGTTGGACGAGCACGACCAGCCAGTGTCATTCATGCTGCCCCGTGACCGCGAAGGGTTGGTGCTGCTGGATGACTTCGATGCCATGGGCCAACGCTTGACCGCCAGTGGCACGACGCGCCTGGACAACGTGCAGGTGTATGCCCATGAAGTACGCGCACGCACGGTGGAAGAGGGCAAGCGTACGCTGGTGACGCCGTTCCTGCAGTTGTTCCTGGCCTCGGTGCAGGCCGGGATCGCGCGCAATGCGCTGAACGATGCAGTGGCGTTTGCGCGCAATCATGCGCGTCCGATCAAGCACAGCAGTGCCGCTCAATCGGTGGATGATCC
Source organism: Pseudomonas sp. MM227 (assembly GCF_947090715.1). Lineage (NCBI taxonomy): Bacteria > Pseudomonadati > Pseudomonadota > Gammaproteobacteria > Pseudomonadales > Pseudomonadaceae > Pseudomonas > Pseudomonas sp. MM227. Next base: position 2,657,101 of record NZ_OX352319.1, on the reverse strand, counting down.
GTATGTTGCGTTGAGCGTGGGCGAGATTTCAGCGCGCGCCTATACCGCCGAGGCGTTGGTGCTCAAGGCTGCCGAAGCGATCGATCGCGCCTGGGGGGCCGGGCTCGACCCGGCGGCGGTGGATGAGGCGGCGATCGAGGTCGCGCAGGCGCAATACATCGCCGCCGAATGTGCGCTCAAGGCGGCGGAACGGGTATTCGATGTGGGCGGTGCCTCCACCACAGGGCGTGGCCACAACCTTGACCGGCATTGGCGCAATGCCCGCACGGTGGCCAACCACAACCCTCGCGACTGGAAGGCCGCAGCGGTGGGCACCTGGCAGCTCAAGGGCACGCCACCGCCAACCTCGGGATTGTTCTGAAAGACAGTCGACCCGACATCCACCGTAGGAGCGGTCAGCGGCCGCGAAGGCTTCACCGCGCAGTGCCTGCTACACCGCAACGTCCTTTTCGCGGCCGATGACCGCTCCTACGGTTTTCTCTGTATGCAGGAACGGTCAGCGGCCGCGAGTGGCTGGTTCAGATTGACAGCCTGAACACCCGAGCATCGGGCTGATCGGAAACAGCACGCCTTTTGTTCACCGCCAGTTCGCCCATCTTGATCAGCCTGGTGCGGGTCACGTTGCGGCTCAGGCCCAGCAGGTTGGCCGTGTGCACCTGGTTGCAATGGCTGAAACGATAGGCCGAGCGCAGCAGGGCCTCTTCGACTTTCTCGTGGAGATCGCCGACCTGCTCGTCGAACAGCCGCTGGAACAGCCGATCCAGTGAAGCCTCCACCGAATCGTCCACTGCCGGGCTGTCATCGGCGCGTTCGATGCGCATGTTCGACAAGCGCAGATCATCGCGCTCGATCACGCCGTTGCGGCAGATCAGCAAGGTATGGTGAATGACGTTCTCGAGTTCGCGAATGTTGCCCGGCCAGCTGTAGTGCAGCAGCTTGTGCTCAGCCTCGGGTGACAGCGTCGCCTGTTTGTAGCCCAGACGCTTGCAGTACACATCGAGGAAGTGCCGGGTCAACGCGATGATATCGCCAGGCCTTTCGCGCAGTGGCACCAGCTCCAGGTTGACCACGTCCAGCCGGTAATAAAGATCCTCGCGAAAGTTGCCGGCATTGATGGCTTTTTCCAGCAGCACATTGGTCGCCGCCAATACCCGAACATCAATGGGGATGCTCTTGCGCGAACCCAGGCGTACCACTTCGCGCTCTTGCAGTACGCGCAGCAATTTGACCTGGATGGGCATCGGCAGGTCGCCGATTTCATCGAGAAACAGAGTCCCGCCGTTGGCCTCCTCGAACCATCCGGCTTTGGCTGTCAGCGCGCCGGTGAAAGCGCCTTTTTCGTGACCGAACAGCTCGGCTTCCACCAGCGACTCGGAAAACGCTCCGCAGTTGACGGCCACGAACGGCTTGTTACGCCGCCCACTGAGGTTGTGGATATGGCGCGCGACCAGCTCTTTGCCGGTGCCGGTTTCACCGATGATCAGCACGCTCGCCTCGCTGGGCGCAACTTGCTCCAGATGCGCCAGCAAAGCCTTGGACTTCGGGTCTTCGAACACCTGGGCAGTGGCGCGAATGGAGGTGGCGAGGGCAGGCGATGGGGGGAGTGTCAAAAGCTGCATGGCGACGCCTTCAAAGTGCAGAGTAAAAAGAATGAGTCGATCTAAAGCCACATCTGCGCTGCCTGGGCAGCCACTGCGACACTGAAGGGGATACTAAAGGATATAAAAAACGATCGTTAAATACCTTATGAGCATTAGCTTATGTCGTGACGTAAAAAACGTGACGGTCCGTCGATGCACCTGCTCGGCTTGCAAGGTCGTTGTCGGTAGAGCGCAACTGGTTAATTCTGCTGGAGAAATGAATATTTCTCGAATCAACCCGTTGTTGCCTGCGCAACAGCTAAGTTGTTCAGCTGTTCTGCAGTCAACAGTGAATTGCACGCGCTAAATCACAAACTTTCCCTTATGCCAGATAGGCAGTTTGGGATAACAAACAATTACTTTTCGAACCCGTCGAGTTTGAACATCATTCGCCCGCCGAAGAGGCCGATTGGACTTGTCTCTTCACGATCACCCGTCAACAGGAGTAACTGATGAATAACCTCAAGGCCGCCCTGGAGGTGCGGTGGCATCCGGTACCCGGCGATGTGCTCGACCTGGGCCGGGTGTTCCGCGAGCCCTTGGGCGAGCTGCGTCTGCAACGTGCGCCGAAGCGTATCCTTGGTCGTCGCGAGGGCGTGCTGCTGGGGGTGTTCGCGCTGGTGCTGCATGGGGCGGTGATCTATTGGATCAGTCAGACCCCGACACCGGCGCTGCCTACAGTGCCGCCGGAAATCCCACCCATGACGATCGAGTTTTCGCAGCCAGCGCCACCGCCGGTGGTGGAGACGCCGCCGCCACCGCCCGAGCCGGTCGCACCGGTTGTCGAACCGCCACCGCCTGTCGAGGATGAACTGGCGGCCAAGCCAGCACCACCGCCGCCGCCCAAGCCCAAACCCCAGCCCGTGGTCAAGAAACCGGTGCCAAAGCCTGCGCCCAAACCGGTCGTGCAACCGCCTGCGCCGCCGCAACCCGTGGCCGCACCGACGCCGCCCACGCCGCCTGCACCCCCTGCGCCGCAACCGGTGACACCGGCCTCGGCCAATGCCGGCTACCTGCACAATCCGGCGCCCGAGTATCCGGCCCTGGCCATGCGTCGCAACTGGGAAGGGACCGTGCTATTGCGCGTTCACGTGCTGGCCAGCGGCAAGCCCAGCGAGGTTCAGGTACAGACCAGCAGTGGTCGCACCCAGTTGGACGACGCTGCGCTGGCAGCGGTGAAACGCTGGAGCTTCGTCCCGGCCAAACGGGGCTCCGACCCAGTCGACGGCTGGGTCAGTGTGCCGATCGATTTCAAACTGCGCTGAACAACTTTTCTTGCACCAAGCGGGCTACCTGACCAAAGGCGCGTCGCATTACCTATTGCCTTGCCACAGAGAGCCTCACCATGAATCTTCTGACAGAATCGCCATTCACTTCCGTCGAGCACTCGGTCATCTGGCTGCTCATCCTGTTCTCCGTTGCCACCTGGGGCCTGGCCTTGCTCAAAGGGCTGCAGTTCGCCCGGCTCAAGGGCCAGGATCGCAAGTTTCACAAGCAGTTCTGGGCCGCTTCCAGCCTCGATTCGGCCGCCCACCTGGCGCAGGAACAACCCGGTGCAGCGGCCCGTGTCGCACAGTCGGGCTATGCCGCCATTCAGGTCAACGAGCAGGCGCACACCGATCTGAGCCAGGCCATCAATCATCAGGATCGGCTGGAGCGTGCCCTGCGTCAGCAAATCGTGCGTGAGCGGCGCTCGCTGGAGACTGGCCTTGCGGTACTGGCCAGCATCGGCAGTACCTCGCCTTTCATCGGCTTGTTCGGCACGGTGTGGGGGATCATGTCGGCGCTCAAGGGCATCAGCGCAGCCGGTTCGGCCAGTCTGGAAACCGTGGCAGGTCCCATTGGCGCAGCCTTGGTGGCGACCGGCGTGGGGATTGCCGTCGCGGTGCCGGCGGTGCTGGTCTACAACTATTTCCTGCGGCGCCTGAAGCTGACCGCGGCAGACCTCGATGACTTCGCCCATGACTTCTACAGCCTGGCGCAGAAGCATTCCTTCCGCGTACTGCAACATCCGGCGTTGGCTCGCAGTGGTACTGCGGCTTCCGGCCACAAAGTGAAGGAGGCATCCTGACATGGCCTTTTCGACTCAGGACACGGACGAAGTGCTCAGCGAGATCAACGTGACGCCGCTGGTGGATGTGATGCTGGTGCTGTTGGTGGTGTTCATCGTCACCGCACCGTTGCTGACCAATTCGATCCCGATCAACCTGCCCAAGACCGAAGCGGTGGCGCCTGCCGAGCAGAAGGATCCGCTGGTGGTCAGCATCGACGGGCAGGGGAAGCTGTTCATCAACAAGGATGAAATCCAGCCGGACCTGCTTCAGGTCAACCTGCAGAACGCCCGGCAGAAGGATCCTGATGTGCGGGTGCAGCTGCAGGCCGATGACGGCGTCAACTACGGCGAAGTGGCCCGGGCCATGGCCTCCATCGAAAAGGCGGGCATCACCAAACTGGCGGTGATCACTGCCAAGTAGTGTTATCCCCCTGTACCTGACCCACCGCAGCGTCTGTTCGCGGCCACTGACCGCTCCTAGAAAGGTATTGGGTCCCCCGTAGGAGCGGTCACCGGCCGCGAAGGGTTCACCGCTTAGTAGTGGCAGGATTGCGGTAGGTTTTGCGGTCGATGGATGATCTTGGGGGAACCTGCCCAGGTAGATCACAGTCCAGATCCGCACAGCTCACCCAGGATATCGACAGTGAAAGTAGGCATCATTTCCGACACGCACGGCCTGTTGCGGCCCGAAGCGGTGGCGGCACTGCAGGGCTGCGAGCGCATCGTTCATGCCGGCGACATCGGCAAGGGCGACATCGTCCAGCAACTCTCCGCGATTGCCCCGGTGCAAGTGGTGTCGGGCAACAACGACGTCGGCATGGCCTGGGCCGACTCGCTCGCCGAGGTACTGCATTTCGAGCTAGAAGGCTGGCCCACCTTGTTGGTACACGACATCGCCGATGTACCCGCGGCGCTGCGCGAAGATACACGCCTGGTCATCACCGGTCATTCGCACAAACCGCTGATCCAGTGGCGCGGCGAGTGCCTGTACATCAACCCCGGCAGTGCCGGCCGTCGCCGCTTCAGGCTGCCCGTCACGCTGGTGGTGCTCGACGTCCAGCCCGACGCGGTGCACCCGCAACTGGTCCACCTGCTGCCGTGATGCCTATCGCTCAACGCACCAGCGAATCCGAACCGATCTCGCTGATCGACTTGGCCCCGGTCAGCACCATGGCCACCCGCATCTCCTTCTCGATCAATCCCAGCAGATTGCTCACACCCGCGCCCCCGGCCACCGCCAGGGCGTAGATGAATGCCCGACCCAGCAGCACCGTGTCGGCCCCCAGCGCGATCATCCGTACCACGTCCAGCCCGCTGCGAATCCCCGAATCGGCCAGGATTGCCAGATCGCCCTTCACCGCATCGGCAATCGCCGGCAAGGCCCGTGCGCTGGACAACACGCCGTCGAGCTGACGCCCTCCATGGTTGGACACCACGATACCGTCGGCACCGAAGCTCACGGCGTCGCGGGCGTCCTCGGGATCCAGAATGCCCTTGATGATCATCGGCCCGTCCCAGAACTCACGAATCCACTCCAGATCCTTCCAGGAAATCGACGGATCGAAGTTGCTGCCCAGCCAGCCGATGTAATCGGCAAGCCCGGTGGGATTGCCGCGGTAGGTGGAAATATTGCCCAGATCGTGCGGACGACCGTGCAGGCCAACGTCCCAGGCCCACGCCGGGTGCGTGACGGCCTGCCACATGCGCCGCATAGGCCCGTTAGCGCCGCTCATGCCCGAGTGCGCATCGCGGTAGCGAGCGCCGGGCACCGGCATGTCCACGGTGAAGATCAGCGTCTTCACCCCGGCGGCGCGGGCGCGCTCCAGGGCGTTCTTCATGAAGCCGCGGTCCTTGAGCACATACAGCTGAAACCACATCGGCCGGGTAATGGCCGGTGCGACCTCTTCGATGGGGCAGACCGATACCGTCGACAGGGTGAACGGAATACCCTTGGCATCCGCCGCCTTGGCTGCCTGCACCTCGCCACGACGGGCAAACATGCCGCACAGGCCGATTGGAGCGAGCGCCACCGGCATGGCCAGCGTCTCGCCGAACAGCTGGGTTTCCAGGCTCAGCTGGGACATGTTGCGCAGCACCCGCTGACGCAGGGCGATGTCCGCCAGGTCACTGACATTGCGTCGCAAGGTGTGCTCGGCGTAGGCGCCACCGTCGATGTAGTGGAACAGGAACGGCGGCAAGCGGCGCTGCGCCGCGGCGCGATAATCGGTAGAGGCAGAAATGATCATGGGCGCGCCATCTCCCGGACGTGAAGAACGGCGCAGGCTGAACTGTTCGTTGGCATGGGTCGGATTCCCTGATTGTTGTTGGAGATCTGCCGGGAGCAAGCTGAATTGGTAATACCAATTTACAATGTATTGGCTACAGATTAAGAGTGGCACAGGGCGTCTGTCAATTTGCCCGGCTGTGTAGCGGTAAGGAGAGAGGAACGCTGGCTGCGGTTGTCTATGACCTACCTACTTGAATGCCAGGCTCTTATTCGAATGAACACTCCCCGCATCGGCTTCGCCTGCCAATACCGACACGCGATCCGCGCCCTGACCCTCGCCGAATTGAAGCTCATCGAGGGCGCCTACAACCCCCGCACTACCACCTTGCGCTGGATGAACAGCGTCGCCACGCAAGTGGCTCACGAAAAGCTTCAAGAGGTCGTCCGCCACAACCTGCAGGCGCAACTGCAACTGCTCGACTATGTGGCGCAACTGCCCGAAGCCATGCGCATGCTGCGTTTGAGCAGCGACCTGCTGCCGTTCTACAGCCACCCGCAGGTTGCGCCGTTCTACCAGCAGCCCGAGCGCCAGGCGTGGCTGGCCGAACGCTTCGCGGCCATGGGCCAGTTGGCGCGCGATTCAGGCATCCGCCTGTCTTTCCATCCCGGCCAGTTCTGCGTGCTGGGCTCGGACAAGCCACCGGTGGTGGAAAACAGCCTGGCGGAATTCGAGTACCACGCCGACATGATCCGCATGATGGGCTACGGTGTGCAGTACCAGGACTTCAAGTGCAACGTGCACATCGCCGGTCGCCTCGGCTCCGAAGGCATCCGCGCGATCTGGCCGCGCCTGTCCAGCGTGGCGCGCCACTGCATCACCTTCGAGAACGAAGAGAAAACCTACGGCGTCGACGACTGCCTGCAGCTCGCCGACCTGGCACCCGTGGTGCTGGATATCCACCACTGCTGGATCAACGAGAACGACTACATCGACCCGAACGATCCCCGCGTGGACCGCATCATCGACAGCTGGCGCGGCGTGCGCCCGGTGATGCATTACTCGCAGCCCCAGGAGCGCCTGCAGGAACTAGGCTTCAGCGCCGAGCAGAAGCTGGAGATGCCAGCGCTGCTGCAAGTGGTGTCCAAGCGCGACCTGTATGGCCACAGCGAGCTTATGTGGAACCACTGGACCAACCTCTACGCGCTGCAGTTTCTCGAGCGCTTCGACATCATGTTCGAGGCCAAGCACAAGAATCAGGCCACCCTGGAGTTCCATCGGCGTTACATGATGTAACCACTGCGCACCCCCCAAGAGGCCGAACCTAGAGCCTGTGCATGGGTCTGCATTGAGGACTATCGACGCCTGCACACTCGAGGAATCCTTGCATGACGCTTACGCCGGTTACCGCTCTCGCCCCGTTGCACGCTCGTGGGCAACGCCCATGAAGGATCGCCCGACCCATTCCCTGGTCTTCGACCATTTCGACCTCGACGACGAACAGCGCCGCGAAGCGCTGTTCACCCTGGCCAACGGCGTGATCTCATGGCGCGCCTGTTCGCCCGAGGCCTGCGCCGTGCCACGGCCCGAAGGGCATTACCCCGGCCTGTACCGGGCGGGCTGGTACGACGATGCCGCACGCCAGGTCAACGGCACCACCACCCATACCGCGGCGTTGGTCAACCTGCCAGACCCCTTCGGCTTGACGCTGTCGCTCAATCACCAGCCGTGGCTTGAGCTTGGGCCGGACACCCTGCAGTCCTATCACCAGCATGTCGACATGCAGCGCGGTGTTCTGACCCGTCGGCTGTCGTTGCTGCTGGACGATGTTCCGGTGGAACTCGTCGAGACCCGTTTCGTCAGCCTCGCCAATGCACAACTGGCGGTGCTGCGCTGGGAGCTGCATGCCCAGAAACCGCTGACCGGCCTGCGCGTGCGTACGACGCTGGACAACAGCCGCGGCAATTATCTGATCGAACGCGACCGCGACTACGAGGGGCGTCGTTTGCACAGCCATCGCTGGGAACACCTGGCGGATGGTCGGGCAGGGGTCGTGGCGACCCTCGATGACTCGTCGCGCAAGGTCGCCGTGGCCGTGCAGACCTGCGCCCCGTGCCAATGGCAGGGGCAAGTGGCGGACGACCGTCTGGTGCAGGAAGCTGATGTCGAGTGGCCCGAGCATGGCCCGCTGGTACTGGAAAAGCGTGTCATCGTTCAAGTCGACGACGAGTTTCACGGACTGTCTAGCAGCATGGCGGCACTGCCCGACGCCAGCCATGCGCAATTGCTGGCTGCCCATGAGCAGGCGTGGCAGGACACGTGGGAATACGGGCGCATCCGCGTTGCCGATCCGGCTGTCGACCACCCCCTGCAGTTCGCCGGCTGGCATATCCAACAGACGGTTTCTCCACTGAGCATGAGCCATGACCTGGGTTTTCCGGCGCGCGGCTGGCAGGAGGGCTACTTCGGCCAGGTGTTCTGGGACGAGCTGTTCGCCTTTCCGTTGTTCGCCACCCACCGTCCGCAGTTGGCCAGCTCGTTGCTCGACTACCGCCATGCGCGTCTGCCGGCAGCGCGGCGCCGAGCCGCTCGGCTGGGCTGTTCCGGCGCAATGTTTCCGTGGCGCAGCGCCCACGATGGCGAGGAACAGACCCCGCCGTTCCAGTACTACCCCCTTTCCGGCCATTGGGTGCCCGACCCAACGCACCTGCAGCGTCACATCGGCTCGGCCGTGGCCTACGACGCCTGGACGCTGTACCTGGCCACCGGTGACGAACAGCAACTGGCCGGAAAGATCGGCGACCTGATCATCGAGGTCGCGCGCTACTGGGCCAGCGTGGCGCGCTTCGATGAATCCCGGCAGCGCTACGTCATCGAAGGCGTGATCGGCCCCGACGAATACCACAACGCCTATCCCCATGCCGAGCAACCGGGGCTGGACAACAACGCCTACACCAACCTGATGGCGGTGTGGACGCTGTGCCGTGCACTGGACGTGCTGCAGCGATTGCCGACGGCGCTGCGCGAAGACCTCGTCGAACGCCTGGCACTGCGTCCCGACGAGGCATCGCACTGGGAACATGTCAGCCGCAACATGTTCTTGCCATTCACCGCCGACGGTGTGCTCGACCAATTCGAGGGCTTCGAACGATTGCAGCCCGCCCCGGATGAGTGGAAAAGCGAGGACAACCCACGCCTGGACTGGATGCTCGAGGCCCGCGGTGATCATTGCGACCACTATCAGGTCAGCAAGCAGGCCGACACCCTCATGCTGTTCTACCTATTGTCCAATGAGCAGTTGCACGCCCTGTTCGCTCGCTTGCGCTACCCGTTCGACGACGACATCGCACGGCGCACCATGGACTATCACCTGGGCCACGTCTTCCACGAATCCAGCCTGTCGAAAACCGTCTGCGCCGGTGCGCTGGCTCATACCGACAGTGATGCCTCGTGGATGTACTACCAGCACTGCCTGCGCACCGATCTGGACGCCAAGCCCGACAGCGGCGTGCGCGAAGGGGTCCACCTGGCAGCCATGTCCGGCGCCCTGGACGTCATGCAGCGGCATTACCTGGGTGTGTGTCCGGCCGTGGAAGGGCTGCGGGTGTTCCCGGCGCCACCGCCCGGTCTGGGCGACGTGAGCCTGGCAGTGCAGTTTCATGGGCAGTGGGTGGATGTGACGCGTATCGATGAAGTGATCACCGTGCACTTGCGTGCGGTGTCGACCCGAGCAATCACCTTGATCCACGCGCTGGGCACGGAACAGCTCGAACCCGGCTCGTTGGTCAACGTCAGCGGCTGAGTTCAGCAGGCGGCGAGCACGGCATCAGGACGCCTCATCAATGGGCGCAATCAGCTCCGCACCCTGGTTGCGCACATTGCCAACGGCCTTGCTCACCGTATGCCATCGGAAGTCGGCCACCGGCCGGCCTTCATGCTGGGCGATCTCCAGACTGCGCTCGGCACTCACGTCGGCTTCCAGCCATTCCCGCGCCTGCTCCGGTGCCAGCACTACGGGGCGGCGGTCGTGGATATCGACCATGCCTTCGTTGCTGGCATCGGTGATGATCACGAAGCCATCGCCTTCACCAGGCTCAAGCCCAGGCGTGACCTGCGCCAGGGCGGCGAAGAACATCGGTGTCTCGTCCGCAAGATGAATGAACCACGGCTGCTTCTTTTTCGGGTCGTCGGCATCCTTGACCCACTCGTACCAACCGTTGGCCGGCACCAACACACGCCCATTGGGCCACAGTTGCTTGAAGAACTTGCCGGTGGCCACGGTTTCGACCCGGGCGTTGATCGGGGCAGGGCGCTTGCCCTGAGCCCAGAACGGCGCCCAGCCCCATTTCACCGAATCGATCAGCAAGCCTTGCTCAGTACCCTGCAGCACCATGGCGCGCTGCGTCGGCGCAATGTTGTAGCGTGCCTGCGGCTGTGGGTCGACATAGCTGATGACCTGCTGACGCGGGGCCAACTCGCGCAGATAGACCTCCATCGCTTCGTACATCGAGTAGCGACCACACATGGTGTTCTCCGTCAGATTGTCGCGGTCTTTGGTTGACCTCGAGGTTCTTACAAAGTTAACTGTATATTCGTACAGTATCAATACCAGGCAATCCCATGATCACCATTCTTGGCCCGCTCGCCCAGGGCAGCACCGCGCATCCGCTGTATTCGTTCAAGGTCCCGGCCGGTTTTCCCTCGCCTGCGGCTGACCACATGGAACAGCGCATTTCGCTGGACGAGCTGCTGGAAATCCGCGCACCGCACATCTACCTGGTGCGCATCCAGGGCGACAGCATGCAGGGCGCCGGGATCTTCTGCGGCGACCTGGTGATCGTGGATCGCTCGATCGAGGCCGAGCATGGCCATGTTGTCATCGCCGCAGTGAACAGCGAACCGGTGTGCAAGCGCCTGCACAAGCGGGGACGCGAGGTAATCCTCAAGTCGGCCAATCGCGATTACCCGCCGCGCTACATCATGGAAGGCGACGAGCTGCTGATCTGGGGCGTGGTGACCTTCAGCGTACGTGCCCATGAAAAGGAATGAGCCGGTCTTCGCGCTGATCGACTGCAACAGCTTCTACGCCAGTTGCGAGCGGGTGTTTCGCCCGGACCTGGCGAAGACGCCGATCGTGGTCCTGTCCAACAACGATGGCTGCGTGATCGCTCGATCCGCCGAAGCCAAGGCGCTGGTGAAAATGGCCTCGCCTTATTTCCAGATCAAGGACCTGCTGCGCCAGCATGGCATCGTGGCGTTTTCCTCCAATTACGCGCTATACGGTGATATCAGCGAACGGGTGATGTGCATCATCGAGTCCATGGTGCCGGCCCTTGAGGTCTACAGCATCGACGAAGCATTCGCCGACCTCACTGGCATGCACCAGGACCTGGATGCACTGGGCCGAGACATTCGCGAACAGGTCTACCGGCGCACTGGCATCCCCGTAGGCGTGGGTATCGCCGGCACCAAGACCCTGGCCAAGCTGGCCAATCATGCCGCGAAGAAATGGCATAAACAGCTGGGCGGCGTGCTCGACCTGCGCGAGGCCGGTCGCCGCGATCGTCTGTTGAAAGTCACCCCGGTGAGTGATGTGTGGGGCATCGGGCGCAAGATGAGCGCACACCTGCAAGGCATGAACATCGCTACCGCCTGGGACCTGAGCTGCGCCGACCCTGCGCTGTTGCGCAGCCGGTTCAGCGTGGTGATCGAAAAGACCGCCCGTGAACTGGGCGGCACGCCCTGCCTGGCGCTCGAAGACCCCGATCCGCCCAAGCAGGAAATCTGCTGCAGCCGGATGTTCGGCAAGCGCCTGACCGAGATCGCGCCGATCCGCGAGGCGGTGGCCAGCTACGTGATGCGCGCTTCGGAAAAACTGCGGGCACAGCATTCGTTGTGTCGGCAGCTGCGCGTGAGCGTGCGCACCGGCATGCTCAACCCGCTGGAAGCCAAGTACGCCAACGGCGTGGTGGTGCAGCTGCCATACCCGACCGACGATGTACGCCTGTTGACCAAGGCGGCGGTGCAGGGCCTGGAATTCATCTTTCGCAGCGGCTTCACCTACAGCAAAGCGGAAATACTCCTGCTGGGCCTGTGTCAGCGCGGCGAGTTCACCGACGACCTGTTCGCCAGCGCGCAACCGGCCGCCGCCGAGCGGCTGATGCAGGTGCTCGACCAGGTCAACGGTCGCTGGGGCAGGGGCACGCTGCGCCCAGCAGCGGTGCCGACCAACCCGGACTGGGGCATGCGTAGGGAGATGATGAGCCAGAGCTATACGACGCAGCTCGGGCAGCTGTGGACGGTCAGGCGGTGAGCGTTCCATCGTCGAGGCTAAGCATGGGCGCGTCCTCATCAACGCGATGAGCCGCGGACTCAAAGCGGTGGTTGATTTGTCCAACAACTTTATCGGAACACATCATGTGGTCCCCGGAGAAGTCCTTGAAACCCAGGCAGGCCGCAAGATATTCACGATCAATGCACTCGTAAGAATGAAGGCAAAGCCAATGATTGTACTGGCTGGAGGTGTTTCGCCGAAGTAGGTCATGGCCAATACGACAGAAATGATAGGTGAAAATAAAGTCGCGTAGCTTGCGTATTCGGCGCTTTGAAGTTTGATCAGGTAGAACCAGATATAAAAAACGATCGCGCCGCCAACAACGCCCATAAATAAAATCGACGCAGCAGCAGATAATGACAAGCTTCTAGAAAACGCCATGATATCGGTGGGCCAATCAAAAAATAGCGGCGACACCAAGAAGGTGCAAAAGCACCCGAAGGTTACCTGCCAAAATACCTTCACCCGAAAATCTATATCAGTCTTTAATCGCTGTGCGATGAGGGAGCCGATCGACCAAGAGACGGCGCTTGACAGGATGATCAAGTGGCTTGAAGAAAATTCAAAGCTTCCGATGATGAGCCAGACACCTACTGAGCAGAGCGTCAGTGAAGCAATGGAAAAGCTATCAAGTTTACGGTTGAGATTAGAGAAGTGGAGTCAGAGATGCTTAAGTGCTCCAGTGCTATATTGTTTAAAGCCGGAACAAGGAAGACATTTGGAACTGCGATAATGAAAAGCTTTAGATAAAGCTTGGCGTTTAAGCTTGTACTGAGGTCATTCACAGGTTTCCAAAATACTGCGTAGAGGAAAAGAACACTAATAAAAGCGCATGCTAATCGGAACGGCCAAGCGCCCAGGGTTTGCACGCCAATCTTGGATACCGGCAAGCCAGCACCCCAGATCAGCGCCATGACGGCTATAAGCAACAAGCTTTTTTGAAACGGCGACATTGTCTGATTAACCATAACGAGCGATAAGAGCGATCCGGTTTTGAGCTGGAGGCGCCGTTACCATTGATAAAAGCTGCTGGATTTTTTGCTGCTTTGGTGTTTATAGAATACGGGCCTGTGATTCGCATTTTTGTTTTGCATTGAGTTGTTTCTTCAGGCTCTAGGATCGGTTCTCGATTTTTAGTAATCTTTGATTTGACGAGGAAATCTTGTCAAGTTTAGTTTTTGCACAGCACCAACACAAGTTTGCGATACCTCGATCGATGCTCAGCGATAAGCACTGGTTAAAGCTGCCCCTACGCACGCTGAACACTGACACCTAGCCGAGCTGCAAGCCTTGCCAGATTGGCTCGATCCAGACCGAGGCTCTTGGCGGCAGCGGTGATATTGCCTTGATGCTGGATCAGTGCGTTTTCCAGAAGCTCTTTCTTGTAGTCATCAACGGCGGCCTTGTAGTCGAGGGGCATCGACCGAACGGAGTCGCTTGAACGCGCGGGCTCGGTTTCCAGGACTCTGGCGGTGGTCGGGAGGTCGAAATCGTCTGCCAGCAGAACGAGCATGTCTTTACGGGCTGAACCTGAAACCCGCTTTTTCGCCTTCAACACGGCTCTAGCGATCTGATGCTCCAGTTCGCGAACATTGCCCGGCCACGTGTATTGCCCAAGCGCACTTTTGGCGTGGGTAGCGAACCGCACCGGAGGCAGTGCCATTCGGTACCGATTTTCCTCGGCGAACGCGCCTGCCAGAAGAAGGATGTCCTCCTTGCGCTCTCGCAGTGGCGGCACGCGCAACGGGTACACGGTCAGACGATGATAGAGGTCGGCACGAAAGCGACCTGTCCGAACCTCTTCGGCCAAGTCGCGGTTGCTCGCTGCCAGCAAACGAATATCCACCACGTGTGAACGGTCGGAGCCCACGCGCTGCACATCACCGCCTTGCAGCACCCGCAGCAGCTTGGCCTGCACCGACAGCGGCAGCTCGCCGATTTCATCGAGGAAGAGCGTGCCCCCACTGGCCATCTCGAATTTGCCGAGGCGGTTTTCAACGGCGCCTGAAAATGCGCCTTTGACGTGGCCGAACAGTTCGCTTTCGACAAGGTGTTCCGGCAAGGCGGCGCAGTTGACGCTGATCATCGGCTTGTCGGCACGGTGAGAGTGGCTGTGGAGCCGACGCGCCACCAGCTCTTTGCCCACGCCCGTTTCACCGGTAATGAGTACCGTCAGCTCGCTGGGCGCCACCAGGTCGATTTCTCCCAGCAACTGTTTGAATGCCTCGCTGGTACCGATCATCCGTTGCGGTCCGCCTTGGTGGGCCAATCGGTAGGCATCGGCCCGCTTGCGTTCGCCGTCCAAGGTGCGCATCAGCTCGTCGAAATGCCCGGCGGCCACTACCGTAGCGGCAGCCAGGCGCGCGAAGGTTTCCACCGTCTGCAGATCGTCCTCGGAAAATTGACCCACCTTCAGCGCGTCCAGGGTCAGAACACCCCAGATTCTCTCGTTGATGCGCAGGGCGCAGCCCATGCAGTCGTGCACAGGCAACGCGCTGGCGCCGATCAGGCCGTCATAGGGGTCCGGATAAGGACAGTCGGGCGCAAACAATATCGCTCCCGGTGCCTCGACGATCGCTTTCAAGCGCGGATGGCTGTCCATCGGGTACCGTCGCGCCATGGCATCCACCGCCAGCCCATGGGCGGCTTCGGGTATCAGCACATGATTTTCGAGGCGCAGGATGGCAACGGCATCGGTGGGTACCAATTCGCGAAGCGCATCGAGCACACGCTGATAACGGTGTTCTGCGCTGATCTCGGCCGTAAGGTCGCTCAGCAGCGGAAGAAGCGCTTGAAGAGCCCGTGATGACTGAGTCGAAATGACCTTGTCTTTCATGTTTGAGTCTTTTTAACCGAGTCGAAAAGACTCTTTAAAATAGATGAAGGACTGATTTTATTGGGTTTTTTGTGTGGCATGGCGGTTGCTATGAAGATATCACCCATCTGCATCCGGAGTTTACATGCTCACTCAATCTCAGCGCGACATCATCAAAGCGACCATCCCCCTGCTGGAAACGGGGGGTGAGGCACTGGCTACGCATTTCTATAACATCATGCTGGATGGCCATCCAGAGGTCAGGCCGTTGTTCAATCAGGCGCATCAGGCAAACGGCTCGCAACCTCGGGCGCTCGCGAACGGTGTGCTGATGTATGCCCGCAACATCGATCGTCTGGAAAACCTGGGGCCGCTGGCAAGCCAGATCGTCAACAAGCACGTTGCGCTGCAGATCCTTCCCGAGCACTACCCGATCGTGGGTGCTTGCCTGTTGCGCGCGATTCGTGAAGTGCTGGGTGAAGAAATCGCCACCGATGAAGTGATAGCCGCGTGGGCGGCAGCCTATCAACAGCTCGCCGACCTGCTGATCGATGCCGAAGAACAGGTGTACGAAAGCGTCGCCGCAGCACCCGGTGGTTGGCGCGGCGGGCGCATGTTCCGGGTCGCCGGCAAAGTGCCTGAAAGCAGCGAGATCACCTCGTTCTACCTGGAACCCGTCGATGGCGAAGCCGTCATTGCCCATAAACCGGGCCAGTACATCAGCCTGCGTCTGAACATCGATGGGGCCGAGCACCGTCGCAGTTACTCGCTGTCGGCGCCATCCTCGGGGGTGGGGCTGCGCATCAGTGTGAAGCGCGAGCCCGATGGTGTGGCTTCCAACTATCTGCACCACCAGATCGTCGCCGGAGCAGTGCTTGAGCTCTTTCCACCTTCCGGCAACTTCACGCTGGCAGAAGGTACCAAGCCATTGGTGCTGATCAGTGGCGGGGTGGGTATCACGCCGACGATCGCTATGGGTGAAACTGCGCTGCAGGCAGGTGATCGTCCTGTGGTATTCATCCACTATGCAAAAAATGCCCAGGCTCAAGCGTTCAGAGACCAGCTTCGTGAATGGCAGCAGCGTTTCCCACAGTTCAGGGCATACATCGTTTACAACGAGGCCAGTACCGATGCAGGGGCGCAGCCTGATGCCGTCGGCATGCCCTCGATAGAGCAGCTGCAGCAATGGTTGCCCGCCGACCGCAACGTGGATGCCTACTTTCTCGGCCCCAAGCCGTTCATGGCGTTCATTAAGCGAAGCCTGCATGAAATGGGCGTACCGGACGGCCAGGCGCATTATGAGTTTTTCGGACCTGCAGAAGCGTTGGTCTAGCACTGGTCAGGTCGGATCGCTAACCGGCACGACCAATCGAGAGGAGGGATGAGAAATGCCGAAACCCGACATGCTGTCCGAATGGGGAATCACGCATCCGATCGTTCAAGCGCCCATGGTAGGTGTCTCGACGCCGGCATTGGCAGCGGCTGTTTCCAACGCTGGGGCATTGGGCTCCATCGGTCTGGGGGCCAGTACGCCAGAGCAGGGGCGTGAGTTGATCCGGCAGACCAAGGCGCTCACCCAGAGGCCCTTCAACGTCAACATGTTCTGCCATCGCCCGGCTGCGTTCGACCACGCCAGAAACGATGCGTGGCTGCAGTATCTTTCAAGTTTCTTTCCCGCGTTCGACGCTGCACCTCCGCCGGTCTTGAAAGAAATCTACAAAAGCTTCGTCGATGATCGAGCCATGCTCGAGATGCTCGTCGAAGAAAAACCGTCGGTCGTCAGCTTTCATTTCGGCGCGCCGCCTGTGCAGTGGATCGATGAGCTCAAGTCGGCGGGTATCTGCGTCATCGGTTGCGCAACGACGTTGGCCGAAGCACAGCAGCTGGAGCGCGCAGGCGTTCAGGCCATCATTGCCCAAGGGTACGAAGCCGGCGGGCATCGGGGGGTGTTCGATGATGGGTTCGGACAAGACCAGCAGATGGGCCTGTTCGCGCTGTTGCGCATCATCGTTGAAACCGTGGATCTGCCGGTCATTGCCGCCGGCGGGATCATGGATGGTGCCGGGATAAATGCAGCGCTGATGCTCGGCGCAAGTGCTTGTCAGCTGGGAACGGCTTTCATTTTGTGTCCGGAGTCGTGTGCAACCCCAGAGCACCGGCAGGCGCTGAAAAGCGCGAAGGCGAGTCAAACACGGGTTACCAGCTATGTATCGGGCCGACCGGCCCGCGGGATTCCGAATCGTCTGTACCTGGAGTCCGGAACCGACAGCGTCCCCATGCCAGCCGAGTACCCGTTGGCCTACGATGTTGCCAAAGCCCTGCATGCAGCGGCCAGCGCCAAGGGATGCCACGATTTTGCAGCCCAGTGGGCGGGTCAGGGCGCACCGCTGGCCAGGGAGCTGCCTGCGCAAAGGCTCGTTCAGGCCCTTGTCGAAGAAATGCAGGCGGCCTCTTGCTTCAGTCATTCATGAAAAAACCGGGCTAGTGCCCGGTTCTTTCACTGACGCTTCAAGCTTATCGAAACGCTGGCACCACCTCATTGATGAACAGCTCCAACGACTTCTTCTTTTCTGCATGGGGCAGGCTGTTGTCGCACCAGAAGCTGAACTCGTCGACGCCCAGTTCCTGGTAGTACTTGATGCGCGCGATGATTTGTTCGGGCGTGCCGATCATGGTGTTCTTGCGGATGTTCTCCAGTTCGAACTCGGGGCGCTCGGCGAACTTGGATTCCGGGCTGGGTTCCAGGAAGCCGTTGACCGGAGTGGTCTTGTTGCCGAACCAGGCGTCGAACGTGCGGTAGAAGCGCGAGATCGCCGTGGCGCCGACCTTCCAGCCGTCGGGGTCGTCACTGGCGTGAACGTGAGTGTGACGCAGCACCATCAGTTGCGGGCGAGGTACGTCAGGGTTGTTCGCCAACGCCGTTTCGAACTTGTTCTTGAGATCGACCACTTCCTCGTCGCCCTTCATCAACGGCGTGACCATGACGTTGCAGCCGTTGGCGACGGCGAAGTTGTGCGAGTCGGGGTCGCGCGCGGCGATCCACATTGGCGGCGTCTTGATCGGCTTCGGCACGCTGGTGGAGGTGGGAAACTTCCAGATCTCGCCATCATGGGCGTAGTCGCCTTCCCACAGTTTGCGCACCACCGGCACCATTTCGCGCAGGGCGTTGCCGCCGCTGCTGGCCGGCATGCCACCGGCCATGCGGTCGAATTCGACCTGGTAGGCGCCGCGAGCCAGGCCGACTTCCATGCGCCCGTTACTGATCACATCCAGCAGTGCGCATTCGCCTGCAACACGCAGCGGGTGCCAGAACGGCGCGATGATGGTGCCTGCGCCCAGGTGGATGGTGGTGGTCTTGCCGGCCAGATACGCCAGCAGCGGCATGGGGCTCGGGGAGATGGTGTACTCCATGGCGTGGTGCTCGCCGATCCATACCGTGCTGAACCCGCCTTTTTCGGCCATCAGGGTCAGTTCGGTCAGGTCTTCGAACAGTTGCCGGTGGCTGGTCTTGTCGTCCCAGCGCTCCATGTGCACGAACAGCGAAAATTTCATCTTGCCTACCTCGGATCTGTTGGCGGTGATTCTTCCCGGCCGGGGGCTTGCCGCAGCCTGGGTATGGGAGTGTCAGGCGAACGCGGGAAGGGCGCCCATTTTGCCGCGGCAGTAGACCAACGGGCTTTGCGGGGCGCTGGGTACCAGCAGATTCTTCACCGCGCCAACCATGATTGCGTGGTCACCACCCTCGTACTCGCGCCACAGTTCGCACTCGATGACCGCAATGGCATTCTTGAGTACCGGATTACCCAGAGCGCTCATGCTCCACTCGATCCCGTCGGCCTTGTTCTTGCCTTTGCTGGCGAAGGCGTAGGCTTCGGCCTGCTGGTCGCTGGAAAGCAGATGGATGGCGAAGCGCTTGCTGCGAATCAAGTGGGGGTAGGAGTCGGCTTTGTAGTTGGGGCAGAACAGCACGAGGGCCGGATCGATCGACAGCGAGCTGAAGGCACTGGCGGTCATGCCGACCAGTTGGCCTTCGTCGTCCAGCGTGGTGATCACGGTCACGCCAGAGGGAAACGAGCCCATGACTTGTTTGTAGATTTCGGCATCGATCATCAAAGGCACCTCTCGTTTATTCGAATATTTGTTGGTCTGATGGTATACCAAAGAAATGTTTGTGCAACCCTGAATTTCAGTCGCGAGATACACAACTGGCAACGGCTTGGGGGTGGCGGGACCGAGCGA
Source organism: Pseudomonas sp. MM227 (assembly GCF_947090715.1). NCBI lineage: Bacteria > Pseudomonadati > Pseudomonadota > Gammaproteobacteria > Pseudomonadales > Pseudomonadaceae > Pseudomonas > Pseudomonas sp. MM227. The sequence continues at coordinate 2,637,795 of NZ_OX352319.1, read as the reverse complement.
TCCACTTGCGTTTTCTTGGTATACCGTAATATGGTCTGTCTATCAGAAGCGGGTCGTTGTATCGATCCGGATTCCTACAAGAACAACAACAGACTCGAGTGAAAGACTATGTCCGAGCGTTCATCGCAAGACCCATTGATCGAGAGCTACACCGTCGAGCAGGTCCCTTCCACCGAGCGCCATGGGCGGGCTCGGGACCTGTTCACACTGTGGTTCAGCACCAACATTGCGCCCCTGCCGATCGTGACCGGCGCCATGGTGGTACAGGTGTTCAACCTCAACCTCGCCTGGGGGTTGCTGGCCATCGTGCTCGGGCACTGCCTGGGTGGGCTGGTCATCGCCTTGTCTTCGGCCCAGGGGCCGCGGCTGGGCATTCCGCAGATGGTCCAGAGCCGCGGACAGTTCGGCCGCTTCGGCGCGCTGCTGATCGTGTTTTTCGCCGCATTGATCTATGTCGGCTTCTTCATCTCCAACATCGTGCTGGCCGGCAAGTCGATCCACTCGATGGTCGAGCCGATCTCCCTGCCCGTAGGCAGCGTGATCGGCGCCTTGGCCGCCACCGCCATTGGTGTGCTGGGCTACCGGTTCATCCATACCTTGAACAAGATCGGTACCTGGGTGATGGGCGGCGCACTGCTCGCCGGATTCGCCTATGTGTTCAGCCAGCCGTTGCCGGTCGACTTCCTTACCCGTGGTGGTTTCACCCTGGCGGGGTTCATCGCCACGGTGTCGTTGGGAGTGATCTGGCAGGTCAGCTTCTCGCCCTACGTGTCGGATTACTCGCGCTATCTGCCGACCGATATCGGCATCGCCAAACCGTTCTGGGCCACCTATGCCGGTGCCACCCTGGGGACCATCCTGTCGTTCAGTTTCGGCGCGGTGGTGGTGCTCGCAACGCCGCCGGGCACCGAAGCGATGACTGCTGTGGCGCAGGCCACCGGGGCGCTGGGCCCGCTGCTGATGCTGCTGTTCCTGCTCAACATCATCAGCCACAACGCCCTGAACCTGTACGGCGCGGTTCTGGCCATCGTCACCGCCGTGCAGACGTTCGTGGCCCACTGGACGCCCAGCGTGAAAGTACGCATCGTGCTGTCGGCGCTGGTGTTGAGTGGCTGCTGTCTGGTGGCGGTGGGCGCCTCGGGTGACTTCATCCAGGACTTCATCGGCTTGATCCTGGCACTGCTGCTGGTGTTGGTACCCTGGGCCTCCATCAACCTGATCGACTTCTACCTGATCAAATACGGCAACTACGACATCGAGTCGATCTTCGCCGCCGACGGCGGGCAGTACGGGCGCTTCAACTGGCACGCGATCATCGCCTACGCCTGTGGCATTGCCGTGCAGCTGCCGTTCGCCAACACCGCCTTGTATGTCGGCCCCTACGCCCACCTGGTCGAAGGTGCCGACCTCTCCTGGCTGGTCGGCATCGTGGTGACCTGCCCACTGTTCTACTGCCTGGCCACGCGCAAGCAACAGCGCGCAGAGCGGGTACGCGCCGGATACGCCAAGTAGTTCGAACCGACAGAAACAGCACCTGCAAAAAGGCCCCGATCACTCGGGGCCTTTTGCGTTGCGGGGTAGAAGGCGCGTTGCAGGCTCAGTGCGCGCCAGCCGCCTTGTTGAGGTCAGCGTCTTCCCACTGGGTGTACACGCAGGCATCCGCCGCTGCCCAGCGCACCTGGACCTGCTCACCGGCCTGCAAGGGCATGCCGGCTGCAGACAAGGCCTTGACCGTCATCGGCGTGCCACCCTGGGTCACGACGCTGCAGGTCTGGCTCTCGCCGAGAAACAGCGTCTCGGTGACCGTGGCGGCGATCTGGTTCCAGCCCGGCAGCAGCGGTTGCTCTGCAGCCTGCGCGGCGCTCAATGCCTGGGCTTTCTCGGGACGTACCATCAGCAGTACCTGCTGGCCCGTATTGGCGCCTGGTGTCAGGCGCATGCCCAGGCTGGCGCCTTCGAAGCTGCCGGAACCGTTGCTGGTGGTGGTCAGCTTGAGGAAGTTGGAGTTGCCCAGAAACGAGGCCACGAACGCATTGGGCGGGTTCTGGTAGAGGTCGTAGCCGCTGCCCAGTCCGACGATCTTGCCGTGGCTGAAAATGGCGATGCGCTGCGACAGGCGCATGGCCTCTTCCTGGTCGTGGGTCACGTAGACGATGGTGATGCCCAGGCGCCGGTGCAACTGGCGCAGCTCATCCTGCAGGTCTTCGCGCAGCTTCTTGTCCAGTGCGCCCAACGGCTCGTCCATGAGCAGAATGCGCGGCTCGTAGACCAGCGCGCGAGCGATGGCAACACGCTGCTGCTGACCACCGGACAGCTGCGAAGGGCGACGGTGTGCGAAGGCCTCGAGCTGCACCAGCTTGAGCATTGCATCGACCTTGCGATCACGCTCGGCGCGGCCCAGCTTGCGGATGTCCAGGGGGAAGGCAATGTTGTCGCGCACCGACAGGTGCGGAAACAGCGAATAACGCTGGAACACCATGCCGATACCGCGCTTGTGCGGCGGCACGTTGACCAGCGACTGGCCGCTGACCAGGATCTCGCCGGAACTGGGTGTCTCGAAGCCTGCCAGCATCGACAGGGTGGTGCTCTTGCCCGAGCCACTGGAACCGAGGAAGGTCAGGAACTCGCCGTTCTTGATGTCCAGGTCGATATTGTCGACCGCAGCGAAGTCGCCGTAATGACGGTTCAGACCGCGGAGGCTGACCAGGGTGTCGCCGGCCTGCACGGCCTGTTGTTTGATCACAGCACTCATGTCCAGCTCCTAGGCGTTGACGGGGTTACGGCGACGAATGATTTCGGCAGCCACCATGACCAGCACCGACAGGGCGATCAGCAGCGTCGAGGCGACGGCGATCACCGGCGTCAGGTCCTGGCGCAGGGTGGTCCACATTTTCACGGGAAGGGTCTGCAGGGTGGGGCTGGCCATCATCACGCTGAGGACCACTTCATCCCAGGAAACCAGGAACGCGAACAGGCCGCCGGCGACCATGCCCGGACGAATGGCCGGGAACGTGACCTTGAAGATTGCCTGCAGGCGGGACGCACCACAGATCACCGCAGCGTCCTCGATGGACTGGTCGAACAGCTTCAGCGAGTTGATGATCGAAATGATGGTGAAGGGCAGGGCGACGATCACGTGGCTGACCACGAACGAGAACACCGTGCCGGTGTAGCCCAGCTTGAGGAACAGCGCATACACGGCCACCGCGATGATCACCACTGGCACGATCATCGGCAGGGTGAATAAGGCATACAGCAACTCGCGGCCCGGAAACTTGCCACGCACCAGCGCGAAGGCCGTCGGCAGGCCCAGCAGTACCGCGAACACGGTGGTCAGCGCAGCGACTTTCAAGCTCGACCAGGCCGCCGCCATCCACTCGGGGTTGGCGAAGAACTGCAGGTACCACTTGGTGGTCCAGCCCGGTGGTGGAAACACCAGCCACTGGGATGAGCCGAACGACAGCAGCACGATGAAGACGATCGGCAACAGCAGGAACAGGCCGATCGACCCCGTGGTGAGGTACAGGCCTACGCGCAGGCGTCGACTCATGGCATTGGGGGTAAGAAGCATGATGACTTACCTCGAATTGCTGGAGCCGACCGGGGATTCCGGTTGCAGCTTCAGATAGAAATAGAACAGCACCAGGGTGATCAGCACCAACAGTGCGGCAGCAGCGCTCGCCAGACCCCAGTTGAGGAAGGATTGCACCTGTTGCACGATGAACTCGGGCAGCATCATGTTCTGCGCGCCACCCAACAGCGCCGGAGTCACGTAATAGCCCAGCGACATGACGAACACCATCAAGGCACCGGAGAACAGTCCCGAGCGGCACAGGGGCAGGAATACCCGGAAGAAGTTGGTCCACGGACTGGCGCCGCAGATGGCGCCGGCCTGCAGCACCATCGGGTCGATGGCCTGCATGGTGGCCTGCAGCGGCAGAACGATGAACGGAATCATGATGTAGCTCATGCCGATCACCACCCCGGTCAGGTTGTGCACCATCTCCAATGGCTGGTCGATGATGCCCAGGGCCATGAGCAGCTTGTTGACCACCCCCGACGCCTGCAGCAGTACCAGCCAGGAGTAGGTGCGCGCCAGCAGGCTGGTCCACATCGACAGCAGCACGATACTGAAGATCCAGCGGCCCCAGCCCCGTGGCACCAGGGTGATCACCCAAGCCAGTGGAAAGCCCAGCAATACGCTGAACAGGGTCACCAGCCCGGCCACCGAAAAGGTGTTGAACAACACCCGCGCATAGGCCGAGTTGGCGAACAGTTCGCGGTAGTTGTCCAGCCCCGGTGTCGGCTCCAGCACGCCGCGCAGCAGCAGGCCAATGAGCGGGGCGAAGAAGAACAGGCCGAGGAACACCAGCGCCGGGATCAGGTTGCTCGACCCGCGCCAGCGCTGGATCAGGCTCGGGCGCGGCTGGGCGGCGTGCAGCGCACCAGGGCCGCCGGCGGCGCCCCCGGTGCGGCCGAGGGCGGAGGGCGAGGACAGCTTCACTTGACCAGCCATTCGTTCCACCGTGTCGCGATAGAGGGGCCATTCTTGGCCCAGTAGGCGAAGTCCAGAGTGATCTGGTCGTCAACGTGCGCGGTCGACAGGTTGGGCGCCAGAACCGAGTCCAGGCGCTGCACGCTTTCAGTGTTGACCGGGGCGTAGGCCGTCAGATTGGAGAAATCGGCCTGGCCCTTGGCACCGGTGGCGTTGGCCACGAAGCGCATGGCTGCCTCCTTGTTTTTCGAGCCCTTGGGCACGACGAGGAAGTCGGCCATCGCCAGGTTCTGCTTCCAGCTCACGCCCACCGGAGCGCCATCCTGTTGCAGGGCGTAGACCCGACCGTTCCAGAACTGACCCATGGTGACTTCGCCCGAGGCCAGCAGCTGCTGGGACTGGGCGCCGCCGCCCCACCAGACGATGTCCTTCTTGATCGAATCGAGCTTCTTGAAAGCGCGGTCGAGGTCCAGTGGATAGAGCTTGTCGGCAGCGACGCCGTCGGCCAGCAGGGCGATCTCCAACACGCCTGGGCTGGGCCACTTGTACAGTGCGCGTTTGCCGGGATAGGCCTTGGTGTCGAACAGTGCAGTCCAGTCCTGGGGTTCGCCGGGGCCGACCTTGCCTTCGTTGAAGCCCAGCACGAAGGAGAAGTAGAACGAGCCCACGCCGTAGTCGGAGACGAAGCGCGGGTCCAGCTTGGTGCGGTCGATGACCTTGAAGTCCATGGGTTCGAGCAGGCCTTCGCTGGCCGCACGCAAGGCAAAATCGGCTTCCACGTCGACCACGTCCCACTGCACGTTGCCGCTCTCGACCATGGCCTTGAGCTTGCCGTAGTCGGTGGGTCCATCCATGACCACCGCGGTGCCGCTGCTCTTGCTGAACGGATCGGCCCACGACGACTTCTGCGCGTCCTGGGTGGTGCCGCCCCAGCTGACGAAGCTCAGCGTCTCGGCTGCCACGGCAGTGCCTGCCGTGAACGCCAGGGTCGCTGCGGCCAACGCCGCTATCGCACGTTTTTTGAATACCATCTTGTACGCCCTCATTTGTCATTGTTTGAGCGGGCTGTTTCCACACCCGCGTATCGGGAGCAGTCAGGTCGTGGCGACCTGGACGATCGTTTGTTTCAGATGCCGTTGCCGTCCATGGCGGATGCATCCGGTCCGGGTGCCTGGAATGCGATGCTTTCGACCACTTCGAGGTCGTAGCCCGTGAGACCTGCGTACTTGAGCGGCGGGCCCAGGTGACGCAGTTTGCCGACGCCCAGATCCTGGAGGATCTGCGCGCCGGTACCGACTTCCGAATAGATGCGTGTCTGCGTACGCGAATAAGGGCGCACCGGCTGGGTCAGGTGCGGTACGCGCTCGAGCAGGGCCTGAGAAGACTCGTGATTGGCCAGCACCACCACCACGCCCGCACCGTGCTCGGCGACTTTCTGCAGCGCCGCCCACAGCGTCCAGTTGGCGGGACCTGTGTACTCGGCGCCGACCAGGTCGCGCAGCGGGTCGATGACGTGCACCCGCACAAGAGTCGGATCTTCGCGGCGGATGTCGCCCATGACCATGGCCATGTGCACGCCGCCCTGGATGCGGTCTTCATAGCTGACCAGGCGGAACGTGCCGTGCACGGTAGGCAGCTCGCGCTCGCCCATGCGCGTCACCGTGTGCTCGGTGCTCAAGCGGTAGTGGATGAGGTCGGCGATGCTGCCGATCTTGATGCCGTGACGGGCAGCGAACAGCTCCAGATCCGGACGACGCGCCATGGTGCCGTCGTCTTTCATGACTTCGACGATCACCGCGGCAGGGGTGAAGCCGGCCAGCCGCGCCAGGTCGCAGCCGGCTTCGGTATGCCCGGCGCGGGTCAGCACACCGCCTTCGCGGGCGCGCAGGGGAAAGATGTGGCCCGGTTGCACCAGGTCGGCGGCAACCGCCTGAGGCGCCACTGCGGCGGCAACGGTGCGCGCCCGATCGGCGGCGGAGATACCGGTGGTGACCCCGCTGGCGGCTTCGATGGAAACCGTGAACGCGGTGCCGAACCCGCTGCCGTTGCTGGGTACCATCTGCTCCAGCCCCAGCCGCTGGCAGCGTTCCTCGGTGAGGGTGAGGCAGATCAATCCGCGTGCTTCGCGGGCCATGAAACTGATGGCCTCGGCCGTGCAGCGGTCGGCGGCGAGCAGCAGGTCACCTTCGTTTTCGCGGTCTTCGTCGTCCACCAGCAAGACCATCTTGCCTTGACGAAAGTCCTCGATGATTTCTTCGATGCTGTTGAACGCCATGCCTGCACTCTCTGGGATGACTGGTCTGGGATAACTGGCCTAATCGTGGTATACCATAATACGTACATTACCCCCTGTCGAGGTGAAAATGAAGGCTTATTGGATTGCTCATGTAGACGTTACCGATCCTGCGCAGTACGTGCTTTACACCCAGCGCGCGCCGGCGGTTTTCGCCCAGTTCGGGGGGCGCCTGCTGGCCCGTGGGGGGCGTTCGCAAGCCATGGAAGGCAGGGCCACGCCGCAGCGCAGCGTGGTGATCGAGTTCGATTCGTACGCCCAGGCGCAAGCCTGTTACGAGTCCAGGGAATACCAGGAAGCAGCCGCCCTGCGTGCGGGCGCCGCGAAGGCCGAAGTGATCATCGTCGAAGGTTGCGAGGCGGTCGCCGGCTAGCGCATGAAGTGGATGCGGCCGGTATCGTCGTTGCCCATGTAGATGCCGTAGGTACCGGTCGCACGCTCCTGGATGTAGCGCTCCAGGATCTGCCGGATGGCGGGGTAGTAGATACTGTCCCAGGGAATGTCCTGCGGCGCGAAGAACTGCCGTGCGGCAGTTTCCGGGCCGAACTCGTCGGTGATCTCCAGTGCCATCGCGCGAAAGATGATGTACACCTCGCTGATCCGCGGGACGCTGAAGATCGAGTACGGCGAGAGGATTTCGGCGCGCACTCCGGCTTCTTCCCACAGCTCGCGCAGGGCGCCTTCCTCGGTGGTTTCTCCGCTTTCCATGAAGCCTGCGGGCAGCGTCCAGGTGCCGGGGCGCGGCGGGATCGCGCGCTGGCACAGCAGGTACTTGCCGTCGGTTTCGACGATGCAGCCGGTGATGACCTTCGGATTGACGTAATGGATGTGGCCGCAACCGGAGCAAAAGGTCCGCTCATGGGTATCGCCCGCAGGGATTCCGAGGCTCAGGCCGCAGGCACCGCATTGGGGGCAAAACCGTGGAGTGGCCATGGCGGTCAGCGTCCGATGCGCGGTTCGTTGAGGGCTATGGGCGCGGCGATGTCGCGCACCTTGTGGTCGTCGTTGCGCTGCTGACGCAATGATTCCAGGGCCACCTTCGCAGCGGCGCGGACGTGATCGACGGACGCTTGGTGCGCCGCCATCGGATCGCCGCTCTTGATCGCGGTGACGATACGTTCCATTTCGTCGCTACTGACGCCGCGGCGGTTTTCCTGCGACACCGAGGTGGCGCGCAGGTAGCTGATGCGGGCCTGCAACTGGCGCAACTGGGTAGCGGCGACCTGATTGCCCGAGCCTTCGAAGAGCACGTCGTAGAAACCCTGGACCGAGCTCAGGACGTCGGACAATGCACGCTCTTCGAGCGCCTTGCGGTTGACCGCCAACGCTTTTTCCAGGGCACGGATGTCCCGGGCCTTGGCATTGAGGGTGAACAGCTGGACGATCAGGCCTTCGAGCACGCAACGCAGCTCATAGATGTCGCGAGCGTCTTCCAGGGTGATGATGGCCACGCGTGGACCCTTGGCATCGGCGAATTCCACCAGGCCTTCGGATTCCAGGTGTCGCAGCGCCTCGCGCACCGAGGTACGGCTCACGCCCAGGCGCTCGCACAGATCACGCTCGACCAGGCGATCGCCCGGCAGGAGCTGGAAGTTCATGATGGCGCTGCGCAACTTGTCGAGCACGATTTCGCGCAGGGTGACGGGGTTGCGATTGACCTTGAAGCTGTCGTCGAGGGGCAGGCGTTTCATCGGGTCCGCTCTGTTGAAAAGGCAAAAAAACAGCGGCGAGTCTAGCACGCCCCCGGCCTTGCTGCCCAACGGCGACAGGCCAGGTGCCCAGGTGCGGCTGGCCAGGTGGGTCAGCGCAGGTCGATCATCCCAGGGTCGGCAATGCGCCCAGTTTGCCGCGGTGGTAAAGCATGGGCGTCAACGGCTCGCTGGGCAGGATCAGGTTCTTCACTGCACCGACGATGATCGCGTGATCGCCACCGTCGTACTCGCGCCACAGTTCGCACTCGATGATGGCCGTGGCTTTCTCCAGCAGCGGGTTGCCCAGCTCGCTGAGGTGCCAGGCGATGGCCCGCGCCTTGTCCTTGCCCTTGCTGGCAAAGGCGTAGGCCTCCGCCTGCTGGTCTGCGGACAGCAAGTGAATCGCGAAGCGCTTGCTGTCACGCAGGATAGGGTAGGTGTCCGACTCGTAGTTGGGGCAGAACAATACCAGCGCCGGGTCGATCGACAGCGCACTGAATGCACTGGCAGTGATGCCGACGATGCCGCCTTCCGGGTCCAGCGTGGTGACGACCGTCACGCCGGATGGGAACGAAGCCATCACTTCTTTGTAGATGCCGGGTTCGATCATTTCAAATTACCTCAACGCATCACGAATGGGTCGGGCATGGGGGCCTGGGACAGGTTGATCCATACCGTCTTGAGTTCTGTGTAGGCCAGTACCGAATCGATGCCGCTCTCGCGGCCATAGCCACTGTTCTTGAAGCCGCCGATCGGCGCCATGGCCGATACCGCGCGGTAGGTGTTGACCCAGATGATACCGGAACGCACGTCACGGGCCAGGCGGTGGGCACGGCCCAGGTCGCGGGTCCAGATGCCGGCGGCGAGGCCGAACTGGGAGTCGTTGGCCATGGCCAGCGCTTCTGCTTCGGTGGAGAAGCGGATGACCGACGCCACCGGACCGAAGACTTCCTCCTGCATGATCTTCATGGAGTGGTTGTCGCATTCGAACAGGGTCGGCTGGTAGTACCAACCGTCGCTGTCGGTCTGTGCGCGCTGACCGCCCATGCGCAGGGTAGCGCCTTCTTCCAGCGCCTGCGCGACCAGGCTTTCGACCACGGCCAATTGCTGGGCGGTGGCCATAGGGCCCATTTCGCTGGCTTCGTCCTGGGGGTTGCCGATCTTGATGCGCTTGGCGCGCTCGACCAGACGCTCGACGAACTCGTCGTAGATCTCGTCCTGCACCAGCAGGCGCGAGCCGGCCACGCAGCTCTGCCCCGAGGCGGCGTAGATGCCGGCCACCACGCCGTTGATGGCGCTGTCCAGGTCGGCATCGGCGAAAATGATGTTCGGCGACTTGCCGCCCAGCTCCAGGGACAGTTTGGCGAAGTTTTCGGCGCTGCTGCGTACCACATGGCGCGCGGTGGCGGCACCGCCGGTGAAGGCGATCTTGCGCACCAACGGATGGCGGGTGAGGGCAGCGCCGGTGCTCGGGCCGTAGCCGGTGACGACGTTGACCACGCCCGGCGGAATGCCGGCTTCCAGAGCCAGGCGCGCCAATTCCAGCAAGGTGGCGCTGGCATGCTCGGAGGGCTTGAGAACGACGGTGTTGCCGGCCGCCAGGGCCGGCGCCAGCTTGATCGCCGTCAGGTACAGCGGGCTGTTCCAGGGAATGATCCCGGCAACCACGCCGATCGGTTCGTGCACCGTGTAGGCGAACAGGTCGGGCTTGTCGAGCGGCAGTGTGCCGCCCTCCAGTTTGTCTGCCAGGCCTGCGGTGTAGTGGAAAAATTCGGGCAGGTAGCCCACCTGGCCGCGGGTTTCGCGGATCAGCTTGCCGTTGTCACGGCTTTCGAGCTGAGCCAGCGCTTCCTTGTTCTCGCCGATCAGGTCGCCCAGTCGGCGCAGCAGCTTGCCCCGGGCGGTGGCGGTAAGCCCGCGCCATGCCGGCGCCTCGAACGCCCGCTGTGCGGCCTGCACGGCGCGGTCGACGTCGGCCTCGTCGGCGTCGGGCAACAGCGCCCAGGGTTGGGCCAGGGCCGGGTTGTGACTCTCGAAGGTCTTGCCGGACAGCGCATCGACCCACTGGCCGTCGATGCACATCTGAAAGCGTGAAAGGGTCATGCGACGATCCCCTGTGCCTGGTTGTCCAGGCGCTGGGCCCGGGTGAGAAAATCCAACAACATCTGGTTGACCAGCCGGGGTGATTCCACCGGCATCATATGCCTTTGCTCGTGGAGTATCGCTACCTCGGCGTGGGGAATGCGCTCGGCCATTTCCCGGGCCATCTGTGGTGTGGAGCCCGGGTCGAGCTCACCCGTGGCGATCAGCGCCGGCGCCGCGATGCTGCCGAGGTCATCGGCGCGGTACATGTCCTGGGTGGCGAACAGCTCATAGGTGGTCAAGTAGCCCTGAGGATCATTGCTGGCCAGGGTCTCGCGCAGCGCGGCGATCTGCGCCGGGTTGGCCGCCTGATACTCGCGGCTGAACCAGCGCGACAACGCCGCCTCGGCGTTCGCGTTCGGGCCATGCTCGGCAGCCTGCCCGGTGCGTGCTATCACTCCCGCGCGCTGTTCCGCACTGCGGTTGAACACGCTGTTGAGCACCACCAGGGCCTGCAGGCGTTCGGGGTAGTGCAGGACGAACGCCCGTGCCACCAGCCCGCCCATGGAAAAACCGATGACCGTCGCTGCGGGCACCTGCAAGTGGTCCAGCAGTTCGAGCAATTGGTCGGCATAACCGAGCAGCGCCGTGCCAGGCGCAGGCAACGCACTGGCGCCATGTCCGAGCATGTCGTAGGCGATGACCCGATAGTGCGGCAGCAGCCCGACGAACTGGCCTCCCCACATTTCCTTGTTCAAGCCCACTCCATGGATGAACACCACGGGCGGGCCGTCACCCGCGGCCAGGTAACTGGTACCGGCCGCAGTGCGTTCAGCGGTAAGCCGAATCATGGAGCGCTCCTGAGTCAAGTGGGTCACTGGGCCTTTTCGGCAGCCAGCTCTTCCAGGTCGATGTAACGGTTGCCGATTCGCGGGTGCAGGCGCCCGCCGTTGGCGCAGCCCAGGACGACGACGATCTCGTCGGCGCGCGGCGAATCCTCGATCTGCATTTCCAGGGTGACGTAGTGGGAGCGCAGGCCTTCGTCGTCCTTGTGCATCATAGGGATCTGGATCGAGGTGCCAGGGCCGCCGCGCTTGTTGGTGAAGCTCAGGTAGCTCTTGGCTTGCACCGCCTCGCGGTAGTGGTTGCCGAAACGCAGGGTGTGGATGACGGCCGAGGCGTGCTCGATTTCGCCGTCGGCACCGACCACTGCCGCCTTGCCGTAGGCCTCGATCTTGTCCGCACCACCGATGCTGGCTACCAGGCGCTCGACCATCAGGGCGCCGAGGTCCGAACAGCTGGCCTTGATCTCCGGTTTCAGGTCATCGACGAAGCCGCGGCCCAGCCACGGGTTCTTCATGACCACCGCCAGGCCGACCATGGTCACGGGGCTGTCGGTGGCCTTGCCGCCTTCGATGAGGGTCTCTTCGGAGTAGGTGACGATTTTGCGGATCTCGAAGCTCATGCCTGTTTCCTTCTTGGAGGGTGTGTATCTGGTATTATGGTATACCAAGAACGAGCTTCGGCAAGTGTTTTTTATCAAGCGATGTCACGGTCCTGTAGCAGCGGCGCGAGCCGCGTCCGGAGTCACCGGAATCCTTCGGCATCGCAAGTGCCGCCGACGCGGCTTGCGCCGCTGCTACAGGGCGGCGCGGTGCTCCAGAGATGACTACTGCCTGCCGGCGTTCATTGCCGCCGAACATGGCCTGCAACGGGTCGACCCTGAAGGGGCCACCTTGAACATCGAGGTCTGGATGGCGTTCCACGAAGACGTGCGCGCAACGCCACGCATCCAGGCGGTCAGCGAATTCGTGCGGCACTGCATGGCAGTGCTGCCACGCTTGTGAATTTCTGCATAGCTCAGGTGCGATGCCTGGGGGTTATGTCCGATAGGAGTGGGCGCTAAGGTAAAGGCATCGGACCGGCATGTCGCGCGGTCCTCCGCAGGAGCCTCTCCATGAACTACGTCAAGCTGGGCAACACCGGCCTGGACATCTCCCGCCTGTGCCTGGGCTGCATGACCTTCGGCGAGCCCGATGCCGGCACCCACCCCTGGACCTTGGGCGAGGATGCCAGTCGGCCGATCATCAAGCATGCGGTGGAGCAGGGCATCAACTTCTTCGACACGGCCAACAGTTACTCGGCCGGCACTTCCGAAGTCATCGTCGGCAAATTGCTCAAGGAGTTCACCCGTCGCGAGGAAACCGTGATCGCCACCAAGGTGTTCTTCCCGGCCAACATGTGGGAAGGCTCGAAAAAGCCCAATGAGCAAGGTCTGTCGCGCAAGGCGATCATGGCCAGCATCGATGCCAGCCTGCAGCGGCTGGGCACCGACTACGTCGATCTCTATCAGATCCATCGCTGGGACTATCACACGCCCATCGAAGAAACCATGGAAGCCCTGCACGACGTGGTGAAAGCGGGCAAGGCTCGTTACATCGGGGCCTCGTCGATGTACGCCTGGCAGTTCGCCAAGGCCCAACAGGTCGCGGCCAGCCATGGTTGGAGCCGGTTCGTCTCGATGCAGAACTACCTCAACCTCATCTATCGCGAAGAAGAGCGCGAAATGATTCCCCTGTGCCTGGATCAGGGCGTGGGCCTGATGCCCTGGAGCCCGATGGCCCGCGGCCGGCTGACCCGCCCGCACGGCATGCAGACCGAACGCACCCGCACCGACATTTCCGGGCAGTCGTTCTATGCTGCCACCGAGGTCGAGGATGGCAAGGTGATCGACGTGGTCGAGCAGATCGCCAAGGAACGCGGCGTGCCCATGGCGCAGGTGGCGCTGGCGTGGGTGTTGAACAAGCGCGGCGTGTCGGCGCCCATCGTCGGTGCTTCCAAGGCCGTGCAGTTGGACGATGCCCTGGCTGCACTGCAACTGTCGTTGAGCGAAGAGGAAACGGCGCGGCTCGAAGGCCCCTACGTGCCACACGTGGTGACCGGTTTTGCCTGACAGCGCTGGGCGCAGGTGGGTCGCCGAAGAATCGCGCGGATGCTATCGTTGCTGGGCGATCCACTGCCCGAGTTGAACATGACCCACCCGTTTCCCTTTTCCCGAGAGGGCATGAGCGAGAAAGTACGCTGCCACGACTGGGCCGCGACGCCGCTGGGGCCGATCCACAGTTGGCCTGCCGTGTTGCGCATTGCCGTCGATATGCTGCTGGCATCGCGGTTCCCCGGCTGCCTTGCCTGGGGAGCCGAGCGCATCATGTTCTACAACGATGCGTTCGAACCTCTGCTGCAAGGCAAGCCACAAGCACTGGGCTTGCCGCTCAGCACTGTCTGGAACGAGGTCTGGGACGACATCGAGCCGATCGTGACGCGCGCCTTCGAGGGCGAAGCGACCTTCATCGAGGACTTCCCGCTGGTCATCCAGCGCAACGGCAGAGCCGAGCAGGCGTATTTCACGTTCTGCTACAGCCCGGTACGCGACGAACATGGCACCATCGTGGGCATGCTCGACACGGTCATCGAAACCACTGCAACATTGCAGGCCAGGGACAAGGCCGAGCAGGCAGCCGAAGGCTTCGAGCGTGAAGCCATGGCGCGCACGGCTGAACGCAACCGTTTCTGGGACCTTTCATCCGACATCATGCTGGTGGCCAGCCGCAGGCTCGAAATCACAGCCATCAATCCGGCCTGGTCGCGGGTGCTGGGCTGGAGCGCCGAGGACCTGGTTGGCCGGCACGCCATCGACCTGATCCACCCCGACGACCATGAAGCGGTAGCGGTCGCGATGGTGCCGCTGTATCGCGGCGAACGCCTGCATGACATGACCTGCCGCCTGCGCCACCGCGACGGCAGCTACCGTTGGATCGCTTGGGCAGCGGTGCCTGCCGAAGACTCGTTGCACTCCGTAGGCCGCGACGTGACCGAAGAGCGCGAGCGTGCGCTGCTGCTGCAGCAGGTCGAAGAGCAACTGCGCCACAGCCTCAAGATGGAAGCGGTCGGGCAGTTGACCGGCGGGCTTGCCCACGACTTCAACAACCTGCTGACCGGCATCAGTGCCAGCCTGGAACTGCTGCGTCAACGTGTCGAGCAGGGCCGCATCGGCGAGCTCAAACGTTACATCGACGCTGCACAGGGGGCCTCGGCCCGGGCCGCCACCCTGACTCATCGGCTGCTGGCGTTCTCGCGTCGTCAAACCCTGGCGCCACGGGCTGTCGAGCCCAAGGCCCTGATCGCCGACCTCGAAGACCTGGTACGCCAGACGCTGGGCCCGAGCATCGAGTTCAGTGCCCAGAGTGACGACGATGTCTGGTGGGTGCGCGTGGACGCCAACCAGTTGGAAAGCGCATTGCTCAACCTCTGCATCAACGCCCGTGATGCAATGCCGGGGGGCGGCAGCCTGTGGTTGCGCGCGCGCAATCACCATCAGTTCGCCCGAGCCCGCACCGAGAACGATCTGCAGCCGGGCCAGTACGTGTGCCTGAGTGTGACCGACAGCGGCACCGGCATGGATCCACAGACCATCGCACGGGTATTCGATCCGTTCTTCACCACCAAGCCATTGGGTCAAGGCACCGGCCTGGGCCTGTCGATGGTGTACGGCTTCGTACGCCAGTCGGGCGGGCAGATTCGCGTCGATTCCTCACTGGGGCAGGGCACCGCAATGCACCTGTTCCTGCCGCGACACACCGGCGAGATCGGTGCGACGCTGCCGGTACTGACCGGAGCCCTGATAGACACCGAAGCCACCGGTGAAACCATCGTTTTGATCGACGACGAAGGAACGTTGCGGCAGATGGTGGGCGAGGCGTTGCGGGAGAAGGGCTATCGAGTGCTGGAAGCGGCCAATGGCGTAGAGGGCCTGTCACTGGTGCAAGGCGGCCTGAAGGCCGACCTGTTGATCACCGACATCGGCTTGCCGGGTGGGCTCGATGGTCGCCAGGTGGCGGATGCTGCCTGGGCGATGGAGCCGGGTCTGAAGGTACTGTTCATTACCGGCTATGTGGATCAGACCGCAGCCATGGACGAGTTGCCCGAAGCTGTTGCTCATGTGCTGACCAAGCCGTTCAGCCTGGACCACCTGACCCTCACCGTGCGCTCGATGTTGGTCAGGCGTTAGCTCACACCGCTATCCGGCGCCGCTGCTGGCGCCCGATTCGCGGTCTTTCTCGATGGTTCGGGTGCGTTTCTCCAGCACCAGGTACACCACGCAGGCAATCGCCAGCGGCAGCAGGAAATACAGCGCCCGGTAGGCGATCAATGCGGCCAGCAGCGCACCTTTGGAGTATTGCCCTTGCAGCAGGGTGATGAAGATGGTCTCCAGCACACCCAGGCCGGCTGGGATATGGGTGATCACACCGGCAATGCTGCTGATCAGCAGGATCGCCAGAATGGTCGGGTAGCCGACCTTCTCGGGCAGCAAAGACCACACCAGCAAGCCCATCAGGCTCCAGTTCAACGCGCCCAGACAAGCTTGGGTCAGCGCCATCTTGAACGACGGCAGGAGGATCTCCTGCTTGCGTATCGTCCAGGTGCGTTTCTTCGAGAATCGGCAGGCCGCCAGGTACGCCAACCCAAGCAAGATGATCACCACGCCGATGATCTGCAGCCCGGTACTGCCGATCTTGAAACCTTCGGGAAGCGCCGGCAGGCCCATGGCGAACAGCGTACCGGCCACGAACAGGTAGCCCAGCCAGTTGGTGATCAGACACAGGCTGAGAATCTTGGTAATGGCCGGCACATCCAGACCCAGCTTGGAGTACAGGCGATAACGCAGGGCAATCCCGCCGACCCACGAGCCCAGGTTGAGGTTGAACGCATAGCACACGAAGGCCAATGGCAGCACCTGCCGACTGGGCACTTCGTGGCCGATATAACGCTTGGCCAGCAAGTCATAGCTGGCGAACGTCAGGTAGCTGGCTGCGACGATGCCGGCACCGATCAACAAGGTACTCATCTTGTAGGAGCTCAGCGCATGCTTGACCTCCTGCCAGTCGAGGTTTTTCACCAGCATGAACACCAGCACCGGGACCAGGATGAAGCACAGCACGGTCATGATGCGCTTGGCCCATACCCACTTGCTGGATTTCGGCGAGGCCTTCGGCGCGCTCTGCGATGAAGTCGTCATACCGTCTCCTTGTGATCCAGCGACGGCGCCTGGCAATGCTGCGGCTCAACGTCGATCAGCGGTACCAGCTTGGGCGAGTGCGCTGGAATGAACCCCACCATGGCCGGAAAGTGGCGCAGGAAGTGGAAGGTGAGGAAGATGATCGGCGCGCGCCACCAGTACCCACGCAGAACCCGTTGCAGGCTGATCGACTTGCAGGTGCTTTCGGCCAGTTCCTGCAGGTGATCGTGCAGCCGCTGGTTGAAACGGCGGTCCTTGATGATCAGGTTGCCTTCCAGGTTGAGCGACAGGCTCAGCGGGTCGAGGTTGCTGGAACCCACGGTCGACCATTCCCGGTCCACCACCGCGACCTTGCCATGCAGCGGACGCTGGCAGTACTCGCGGATGACCACGCCGTCACGCAGCAGATAGTTGTAGAGCAGGCGCGAGCACAGGCGCACCAGCGGCATGTCGGGCATGCCCTGCAGAATCAGGGTCACGTCGACGCCGCGCCGAGCCGCGTTGCGCAGTTCGCGCAGAAAACGGTAGCCGGGGAAGAAGTAGGCGTTGGCGATGATGATCCGTTCACGCGCACCGCGAATGGCCTTGAGGTAGTGGTCCTCGATATCGGTGGTGTGTTCGTTGTTGTCGCGAATGGTCAGCAGCAGCCGCGCGCTGGCACTGTCGGCATCGGGCGACGGGCTGCGCGAGCGCCATGGCGCACGGTCGCGCACGACCTTGCTGGTGCGGTCGAGCAGTGCCAGGGTGGCTCGGTGCAGGTCGGCCACGATGGGGCCTCGTACACGCACGGCATAGTCCTGCTTGGCCATTGGGTCGCCGGAGTCGGCCAAGTGGTCGGAACTGTAGTTGATGCCACCGACGAAACCGATTTCGCCGTCGATGACCGCAATCTTGCGGTGCAGCCGACGAAACAGGTTGGTGCGTACGCCCATTACCCGCGGCTGCGGGTCGAAGGCCAGCAGTTTCACGCCCGCATCGGACAGTTCGCGCAGGAACTGCGTGCTCAGCTCCGCCGTGCCGTAACCGTCCACCAGCACTTCCACACGCACGCCACGTTGCGCCGCTTCGATCAGCACGCGCTGCAGATCCTTGCCCACTTCGTCTTCGTAAATGATGAAGGTTTCGATCAACACTTCCTCGCGGGCCTGGCCGATAGCCTCGAACACCGCCGGGAAGAACTCCTCGCCATTGATCAGCAGCTGTATTTCATTGTTGTCACGCCATTGCTCGCTCATAGGCGAACCTCCACCGCGAGGGGCACATGATCGGAAAGATGGGACCAGGGTTTGCGCGACAGCACCTTGGGCAGGTGCGCAGTCGCGTTGCGAATGTAGATACGGTCGAGCCTGAGCAGCGGCAGGCGGGCCGGGAACGTCTTGGCATGCCTGCCGAAGGCTTCGACGAATACCTCGGTCATGTTGCAGTCGGCCAAGGCCTCATCGGCGCGCAGGCGCCAGTCATTGAAGTCGCCGGCGACGATGACGGCAGCCTTCGGATCCAGGCTGTCGAGCAGCCGACACAGCAACTTCAGTTGCTGCTGACGCTGGCTTTCGCTCAGCCCCAGGTGCACGCAGACGGTGTGCACTTCTCCGTGCCCCGGTACTGCCAGCACCGAATGCAGCAGGCCGCGCTCCTCCGTGCCATTGACGCTGACGTCGAGGTTTTCGTGGCGCACGATGGGAAACTTGGACAGCAGCGCGTTGCCATGGTCGCCGTCCGGGTACACCGCATTGCGGCCGTAGGCGTACACCGGCCACATGCTGTCGGCGAGGAATTCGTATTGGGGAACGTCCGACCAGTTGTCGTAGCGCTGGCCATGGGAGCGATGCATCCCGAGCACTTCCTGCAGGAACACCACGTCGGCGCCCAGCGTGCGTACAGCCTCGCGCAACTCGGGGAGCACGAAGCGCCGGTTCAGCGGGCTGAAGCCCTTGTGGGTATTGACCGTCAGAACATGCAGGGAAGTTACCGCCACAGCGTCCTGGGGTAACGGCTGAGGATTGGGGGTGGTCATTCTGAAGCTCCTGAGGGGACGACAGGGGCACTTTGGCCCCTATGGTCCGACTCGGAAGCGATTGTGAAGGTTCAACGGTGCCATCATTGGAGACCAGGCCCATGCCGGAGCGACCTGATGCTGTAGAAAATGCGTTTCACAGACGTGCTCAGGTCCGCTCAGGGTGCTGGTGCGAGGCGAGGTCATGTGGACTGTATGTGACCTGAAAAATCATAAATCCAATAAGTTGTGGCATAAGTCGATAAAATTGACATAACCAACAGCATAAGGGATTTAAATTTTACCTTGGATGCATGCCCATCCTATAATGTGGGTCACTACGCCAGACAGTCCCCGAGGTTTCGCAATGTTGGATTTATATTTCAACAAGCCAGCCGAGATCGCCAAGCGCCTTTGCGGGCGCTTGCGCACCGAGCGGCTGGCACTGAACATGACCCAGGCCGATCTGGCGGCCCGCGCCGGCATAGGCACCAACACCGTTTCCAACCTTGAAGCCGGACGCAATGTCGGGTTCGAGAACCTGGTCAGGGTGGCGATGGCATTGGGTCGAGCCCAAGAGCTCGATGGCTTGTTCATGCCCAGGCTGGAAAGCATCGATGACATCCAGCGCTATGAAAACAGTGCCAAACGTCTTCGCTCTAAAAGGAAGACTGGCAATGCCTGAGCAGGTGAACGTTTTTTACGAGGGCTGGGGCGAGCGATGGCAGTGGGGCACGCTGGTGTCTACCACTGCCCTGACGGGTCGTCCGGTGATCGTGTTCGAGTACAGCAATGAAGCCAGGGAAAAGGGCTTTGAGCTGTCGTCTTACAGGCTGCCGTTGAAAGGTGCTCGATTGCGACGGGATTTTCCAGACCACCAATGGCATCTGCCAGGACCCGTCTACGACGCGTTACCAGACGGCTGGGGCATGTTGCTGATGGATCGCATGTTCAGGCGTCGTGGGCTCGGCACGGCGCGAATCGGTACGCTGCAACGGCTGGCCTACATCGGTAGCAATGCGATGGGCGCCATGACGTTCGAGCCGGTGGTACCCGAGGGGCAGGAGTCCGATGTTCATATTCCTTTGGAACAACTTGCAACCGAAGTGCAGGAAGTGCTCCAGGGAGACGGCGGTGAGTTCTTGCAGACCCTGCTTCTGGTGGGCGGCTCGCCTCAGGGTGCGAGGCCCAAAGCGCTTGTTCATCGCGACCCGGCAACGGGCGGATTCACCACGGCGGTGATGCCGGGTTTCGAGGCCTGGCTGGTGAAGTTTCCAGCCAAGGACGAACATGCGGAGGTGTGCGCCATTGAAATGGTCTATGCCGAGTGCCTGCGCATGTGCGGGATCGAAACGCCCGAGACCCAGTACTTCGGTCTGCCGGGCGGGTTGGCTGCGTTTGCCAGCAAGCGTTTTGACCGCCGGGGTGGCCTGCGCATCCCGATGCAAAGCCTCGCAGCCTTTACCGGGGCCGACTATAGATCACCGGGCGTATTGGACTACGTCAACTTCCTGCGGGCGACGCATATGTGTACCAACGACGTGCGAGCGATGGCAACGGCGTTCGAGCGTGCGGTCTTCAATGTCGCGTTTAACAACCGGGACGATCACCCGAAGAACTTTGCCTACATCATGACGCGCGACGGTCAGTGGCGATTGTCGCCGGCCTACGACGTGACGTTCTGCGAAGGACCAGGCGGATACCACCAGATGGATGTGATGGGTGAGGCGCTGGCGATTTCACGTAAGCAAATGCTGCGGCTTGCCGAGGAAGCAGAGCTCGCCCCGGCTGCCGCAAGCAAAATGATCGAGGGTATTTGTGATGTGGCCAGCCGGTTCGCGACTATTGCTCAGGACCTGTATCCGCAGCTCATTACTCAAGACACCTTGCGCATGATCCAGAACCGTATTGATGAGAACGTTGCTCGGCTGCGAGCAACAGTCAGCTGAATCACTTGGCAAACAGCTGGCTCATGTCCTTGAAGGCCTTGAACTCCAGCGCATTGCCACAGGGGTCGAACAGGAACATGGTGGCCTGCTCGCCGACCTGGCCCTGGAAGCGGATGTAGGGTTCGATCACGAACTCGGTTCCGCGCGCCCTCAAGCGCTCTGCCAGGGCCTCCCACTGCGCCCATTCCAGAATGATGCCGAAGTGCGGGACCGGTACGTTGTGGCCGTCCACCGCGTTGCTGTGCACACTTTCCTGCGAAGCCGTCTTGGGGTGCTCATGGATGACCAATTGATGGCCGTAGAAATCGAAGTCTACCCACTGTGCGCTCGAGCGGCCTTCGGCAAGACCGAACACCTCACCGTAGAAGTGACGGGTGGCGGCTAGGTCGTACACGGGGATTGCAAGGTGGAAGGGCGAAAGGCTCACGGTGATTTCCTTTGGACTGGTTTTGATTTTTATCAATTCTTATCCGGAAATACCTCAAGTAAAAGCGCAAATCTTCGGTTCCGAGCTCCAATTATTCTGATGAATCATACGTTCAGTAAGCCTCATACCGCCTGTAACACGCAGTCTCGAAACAGATTGAACAGCGGTGAATGCTTTTGTCGGTACTTGGATACCAGCACGATTTCTCTGAAAAACGTGAGGTCGTGCAGCTCCAATACTTTCACGTCTTCCGAATGTTCGAGCCATAGACCCGCTTTGGGTACCAATGAAACACCCAGCCCACTGCGCACCATCTTTACAATTGCATCCAGCTCATCCAGTTCCAGAGTTTGGCGAACGTGGATCTTTTGCTCCTTGAGAAACTGGGTGACCAGGCGGCCGCCGAACGATCCGCGGTCATACCGCACGAAGGGCTGTTCTGCGAGAAGCTTGAGCGGATCATCGCCTGCTACATACTTGGCGGTGATCAGCACGAACGCCTCGCGCGCAATCACTTCGGCTTGCAGATCCTTGGGTAGCGAGAAGGGCGGTTTGATCATGATGGCCAGGTCCAGCTCACCTGCATCCACCTGACTGAGCAGATTCAACGAAACGCCTGGCACCAGGTGGGTTTCAATGAACGGCGCCTGGGCTTTCAAGGCCACCAATGCCTGCGGCAGGATCCCGGTCTGAACCGTGCCGATGGCGCCGATGCGCAACGAGCCCTGGAAACCATTGGCACTGTCGGCCGCGCCCATTTGCTCGAAGAGGCGCAGGATTTCTTCGGCCATTGGTATGGCGCGTTGGCCTGCCGAATTGAGGGTGGCCGAACGGCCTGTGCGGTCGAACAGCTTGACGCCGAGTGTTTCCTCGAGACCTTTGATCTGCGCGCTGACGGCGGACTGGGTCAGCCCGACCTGCTGGCCGGCGGCGGCAAAGGTGCCTCGCTGGGCTACGCAGATGAAGGTCTTCAGTTCTCGGATCATGGGGTGCCTTGGTGTGTTGACGGATAGGTGCGCAATGACGGGATATCCAGAAGCTGTCCGGATCCTCGAAAAGCACTTTACTTCTGGTCGGCGATTACAGCCTGAAAAACACCCTGTTGCTCCCAGTTTCGTCCCTCGCTTTCAACGGGTGTACCAGCGTTCGCGAGTGGCTACTTCTGTTGCTTCCACTACCTGCGTTCGGCTTGCCTCACCTTACGGCTCAGCCCAGGCGTTTTGCCGGTAATGCGTTTGAATGCGCGGCTGAACGCGGCCTGGGAGGTGTATCCCAAGCGCTGCGCCACCTCTTCGATCGGCAGCCTGTCCAAGGTTAGCCACTGGCTTGCAAGGCGCATTCGCAGCTCGGTCACGTAGCGCAGCGGCGTCATGCCAACCGTCACCTGGAAGCGCTCCGCGAAGGCTGAACGCGAGGTATTGCAGTGCTCGGCCAACTGCGCGACGGTCCAGTCCCGACCCGGTTGTTGATGAAGCGCCAGCAGTGCACCGGCCAGGCGTGGGTCGCGCAAGGCCGCGACGAGCCCAGAGGCATTGCCGCAGGCGCACTCGACCCAGCCTCGAACGACCATGGCAGCTACCACGTCGGCCAACCGCGCAAGGATACCGGCGAAACCGATACGGGCAGCGCTGACCTCGCGCTCCATGGTGGCCAGAATCGGCACCAGCCCCGGGTAACGCTGGCCGCCGGCATCGATCAGCATCAGGCCCGGCATCAGCCGGCCAAGGCCATGGAGGCTGCCCAGTTCAAACTCCATGCAAGCGCTGAACAATATTGTGCTTGGCGTGGCGCTGGCATCGGTTCCGGTATCCACTTCGCTGACGGTGTCACCGAGCGGTGCGCTGTCCAGACGGTCGATGTCTTGAACAGGCGCGTGCGGATGAGAAAACAGCTGGTGGGCTGCGCCTTGGGAGATGAACACGGCATTGCCGGCAGATAGCGCGTAGGTGCTGCCATCTTCCATTTGCAGCACCGCATCGCCGACGGCGATGAAGTGGAACCAGGCGTGCCCGGACTTTTCCGCGAAACCCAAACCGAAGGTGGGGCCCGCCTGGATACGCCGGTACTCGACGCCACGCAATCGCATGCCGCGCAACAGTTCGTTGATGAGATCCGAGGAAAGAGCAAACTGATCTGCAGACATCGTTCAGGTGTTTCGGTCAAAAACTAGAGATTCCAGATCATAGATCATCCAGCTCTCGGCGCCTAGACTTCCGCTCGTAATCAAGATTGGGAGATCTGAGCAATGACTGAAGGTGTATGCAACACCGTATCCGACCGCCATGGCGGTATCGATGCGGACGTAGAGCCTGCGACGCCGGCGTGGATGGCCGTCTTCTCGTTGGCGATGGGGGTGTTCGGATTGCTGACCGCCGAGTACCTTCCGGCCAGTTTGCTGACGCTGATGGCTACCGACCTGGGCGTATCCGAAGCGCTGGCTGGCCAGGCAGTAACAGTGACCGCAGTGGTGGCACTGTTCGCTGGCTTGCTGGTGCCAGGTCTGACCCGCAGCATCGACCGGCGCTGGGTATTGCTGGGTTTTTCTACCTTGATGGTCGCCTCCAATCTACTGGTCGCCGTGTCCTCCAGCTTCGCGGTGCTGTTGTCGATGCGCATTCTGTTGGGCGTCGCCCTGGGCGGGTTCTGGAGCATGGCAGCGGCGGTAGCGATGCGCCTGGTGCCGACTGCCTTGTTGCCCCGGGCGCTGTCGATCATTTTCAGCGGCATCGCTATCGGCACGGTCGTTGCGGTGCCGCTGGGCAGCTATCTGGGCGGGCTGTATGGCTGGCGCAGCGCGTTCTTTGCAGCGGCGGCGGTGGGCATGGTGACCCTGGCTTTCCAGTCGTTCACTTTGCCGCGGCTGGCGCCGCGGCGGCCGGCAAGACTGCGTACCATTTTAGAGGTGTTGCAGCGTCCGGGCATTGCCATGGGGATGTTCGGTTGCGTGCTGGTGCACAGCGGCCACTTCGCGATGTTCACCTATGTTCGGCCGTTCCTTGAAGGCACGACCGGCATCGGCGCTCAAGGGCTGTCGCTGATGCTGCTGGGCTTCGGTGCGGCGAACTTCGTCGGCACGTTGTTGGCCGGCAAGCTGCTGGAACGAAACCCGCTGGCCACCCTGGTGCTGATGCCCGCACTGGTCGGCCTTGCAGCACTAGCATTGGTGTTGTTGCCAGCCTCGGTGCCGGGGCAGGCGGTACTGCTGGCAATCTGGGGCTTGGCCTTCGGTGGTGTGCCGGTAGCGTGGTCGAACTGGGTCGCCAGCGCGGTCCCTGACCAGGCGGAAAGCGCCGGAGGCATGGTCGTGGCTTCCGTGCAATCAGCCATCGCCACCGGCGCCGCCGCTGGCGGTGCGATGTTCAGCCTCGGCGGCAGCTCAGGCGTATTCGTAGCGGCGGCTGTGGTGATGCTGCTGGCTGCGCTGCTGATTGCGCTGCGGGTGCGCGTTCCTTCTCGCCGCGGGGTTGGCCAGCGGGAGTCTGCGCTGCATCTGTGATTCTGATCAGTCGTCCAGCAAATGCAACTGCACTTCCATGGCGTCATGAAGGAGTCTGACGACCTCGATCACATGGTCGTTTGCCACACGATAGAACACGATATGGCGAGGGCTTTTCACCGTTCCGTGGGTTTGTTTGGCCTGCTGACGCGAATAGATGAGGTGATAGCTTCGAAGGCCCGGTGCAAGCTCATCGCGGTTGCGGTTGCGGTCGCGGTCGCGGCTGCCAATGCGATGAGGCGTGTCGGCAAGCGCTTGCAGCGCCGCGAGGATCAGCGCTTGGTAACGCTGGCGTGCTTGATCGCCGAACTGCGTCTGGGAGAGCCTGAGGATGTCGACAATGTCGGCGCGCGCCGCGTTGGAAATTCGATACTGCGGCATGCTCAGCGTTTCTCACGCGCGGGGAGGGTGGCCTCCAGGCTCAAGTCCTCGAGGTAGTGATCCAGTTCCCCTTCGTTCACCTGAGTGGAGCGACCGTGCTCAAGGTCCATGATGCCGATCGAAGTCGCCTGACGCAGGGCCTCGATTTTGGCGGTGTCTTCGGCGACGCGCTGTTCCAATAGACGCAAACCTTCTCGCACCACTTCGCTGGCATTCTGATAACGGCCGGACTGCACCAGGTCATGGATAACCTGTTCCTGGTGAGGGGTGAGCACAACGTTTCGCGTCGCCATGATGAGCTCCAGCTTTCGATAAGAAGTTTTTTCCGCTCATTGGCATATTATGCCATTCTTCTTGCGAACACATGGCTTGAGGTTTGGAACTGACGAGCTGCGACGTATGAAGTCACGCGTTGCTTCATGCGCACGACCTCAAAAAAGGGTGGCGTAGGGGGCAAGGGTGATACCTGTCATTGGCAGTAGGCTGATCCTACTCAATCCACAATTCTTCGTAGTGTTCCTGGCCAGGCCGGTACTTTCGATCGCCTGTTCAACCAGGACAGCATTACTCTCTGTACGTTGTCGTCGCTATCGCCAAGCAGGCCGAAAATATGCTTCAACAGCCCCATGTTCTTCTTGCAGAAGCTGCTGAACACTCGGTGGCCGATCGGGTCAGCTTGGCGGACATAGTGCTCGATCAGGTCAGCACCACAGTATGGGACAAGTGCGCAGTCATCCGAACCATGGCCTCCAGATGTGCCTCATGTGGCTATCTACCAGGATTGCAGTGCCATGGTTTGTGGAAAGCAAAAAAATCATCAGATAAACAGCCTGCCCGACGACACCTAAAGACTGTCCGGATCCCCAAAAAACATTTTGACAGGGTTCTAGAACGGCAGTGCTTCCCTTATTTGGGCGCTGCACCAAGGGCGGTACTTGCTTCAAATGCCACCGGTCATGCATCGAACGTGAAAATCTCTTGAAAGGTATGGTTCCAGACGCCATTCCTCTAGAATGGAGGCTGGCAGAAGTAGCTTTCGCCCTGTCACAAACAGGTTCACGTAGCTAAGATTCTGATTAAGTGCAGATTCTGCACGCTCTGAGAACGTGGAGCGCGATATGAAAGCCAAACGAGTGTTGAGTGACGATCTGGTGAGTCGACTGGAGGATAAGATCCCGGTCATGGCTGAAGGCGCCATCAATACCGCCTATATCAACGCCCTGGCTGCCGGCCGCAGTGTGATGGAAGTCATGAACGGCATGCTTGTTGAAACGACTGCTGACGGTAAGCACAAAGTCATTCGGGTGGCCAAGCCCAAGCACAAAGTGACTCTGGGTGGCGTCATCAAGGTGCGCCGTTGCTCATGACTGTCCCTCGGTTGAGGGTCTTTGCTGGACCCAACGGCTCCGGCAAGAGCACGATGAAAAGTGCCATCCCTTCCCATCTGATCGGTATCTACATTAACCCGGATGAAATCGAGAAGGCTGCCAAAGACAGCGGTCGTCTGGAGTTCAGTGATTTTCAACTGGAAGTTGAGGGTGATGAGGTTCTCGGTTTCATTAGGGAGCATCGGCTGGTCAGGTCTGCCCGTCTCGATGAGGAGGCGACCAACATAGGCTTTAGCAGCAACGGCCTGAATTTCCAGACGGTCGCGATGAACTCCTATTTTGCCTCCGTGCTCTCTGACTTCATCCGGAACAAGCTCCTCGAAGACCAGTTGTCTTTCACCTTCGAAACGGTGATGTCTAGCGACGACAAAATCGCCTTTATGCTCAAGGCAAGAGAGTCTGGATACCGAACCTACCTGTACTTTGTGGCAACTGAAGACCCTGACATCAATATCAACAGGGTCAGGAACCGTGTCGCGGCAGGTGGGCACCCAGTTCCCACAGAAAAAATTGTACAGCGCTACGGCCGTTGCCTCAGCCTGCTGCCTGTGGCTATTGCTGCTTCGGACCGGGCCTACATCTTCGATAACTCCGGTGCCGATCTGGTGCTGCTGGCCGAAGTTACGGATGGGACGGACCTTGAGTTCAAGGTTGATGAGGTCCCTGACTGGTTCATGGATGCCTATGTTGAAAAGGTCTCCAACGGCTAGCTGCCGGATTGGCCAAAGCTGGGAGCGCCACACCTCCCTTATATGGGCTCTATTCCTCGTGCGCTATCAATCCGTTCAGCTACCCGGTAAGCCGTTTCCAACTCCGAACAGCCATTCTCCTGCATCAGTGTCCAGCGTTCGGCTTTTTCCTCGGGCTCTGTCATGGCCAAGGCGAGGTAAAGACTGGGTGGCACGGCTCGAAACAGCGTCTCGAGCTTTTTCGACAGCACCACCCCCTCGGTGTATTTCCCCGGCTCTTTGCTGGCGGAGAGCAACAGGGCTTTCTGCGCAGGTGAAAGCTTCTTGAACCGTGCGATTTCTTCGATTTCCGCGGGCGGCATATTCAAACAAATCCACCATTCGATCATGTTGAGCATGGTCTGCGCAGCCGTGGGAAAATCAGCAAGGTTCTGCGTCGCCAGCCAGAACCAAGCGCCGAGCTTGCGCCACATCTTCGTCCCCTTGACCACGAACAGCGCCAGCAACGGGTTCTTGGTGATGATATGACCCTCGTCGGTGACCATGATGATCGGTCGGCACAGGTACTGGTCGCGCTCGGCGAGGTTGTTCACGGGTTCATCAAGCTGATGTGGCTGATGGACATCTGTTCTGCGCCGCATCGAGAATGCACTCGCGGATCAAGCTGCGATCGGCTCGACTCAGGCGCGCCTCTTCTTTGGCCTCGCCGCCGGTGATCATCAGGCGGGCAGTGATTTCCAGTTCGCCGAGAACATCGCGCTGGTCTTCGTGACTGGTTACCACCTCATCGTCCAGCTCATCGATCGACAGACTCGCCACCTGATCCGGCTGCTCGACCAGGCGCCAAGCATCAGTGAACGGGGCGAGACTGACCGAGGCGCCAGGTTTCAAAGCCTTCGCCCTTGACCAACCCAGCGTCCATGCAACGATGCAGCACCTCGTTGAACAGCCAGCGAAAGAGATCGCTGCCCCGAGAGCCAGCGATACGCCAGGTTCAAATGGGCCTCTTGCCGCAGGCCAGATAGGGGAGCTACCTTTTCAACAGAATCGGCCAGCAGCGGACGTTGAAGTGCTAGCTCTGATGAGGCTGCAACTCAGCACTCACCACCAGCACTCACTTGTCCACAGCGGGTGCCTTGCCCTTTTGCACAACCGGCATTGCGAGGCATGCTTAGAAAATCATCCCGCCTGCCACATCCAGCGTGCTGCCCGTCACCCAGGCGGAATCGTTGGAAACCGCGAACGCCACGGCACCGGCAATGTCTGCAGGTTTGCCGACACGCCCCAGCGGCGTTTTGGCGATGAAAAACTCATCCATTCCTTGTGCGGATTCTGCATTACCTTCGGTGTGAACGAAGCCCGGCGCGATGCCTATCACGCGAATGCCACGGGGGCCCAGTTCCATTGCCAGTGAGCGGGTCAGGGTGTTGACCGCGCCTTTGGTGGCGTAATACACATGGACTTGGGGGTAAGGGCTGTGGGCCATTCCTGAACTGATATTGACTATGGCTGAACCGGCTTCCATCACCCGGGCAGCTGCTTGCGTAGTTAACAAAGGCATCGCTGAGTTTTCGTCTGAAAACAACCCCATTATATGGGGGCATCGGTGGGGGCATGCTTTTTAAGGAACCGAAATTTGCCCCCAATTATGCCCTCATAAGTCGTAGAATCCATTGGATTTAGACAGGCGGCAGTGGGCTAAAAATCTCAATAAGGAGTTGTTATAAAAGGACTTTATGGAATTCAGTGGAATTCCATTAAAGACTCTCCGGATCCCCAAAAAACATCTGTATCCGCGACCTCAACCAACGCTCCCCAGGATCATTATCCTGTGACCCCCGCCAAGCCAGGTGCAACTCGAACGAAGGCGTGTCCAGCGGCAGCGGCTCGGCGCGCACGCCGCCGGCAGCGGTGAGCGAATCGGCGGTGTAGTCGGGCACGGTGGCGACGATGTCGGTGCCGGCGAGCAGGGTGCTGAGGCCGTTGAACTGGGGCACGGCGAGCACCACGTGCCGTGTGCGGCCGTGCTTCTTCAACTCTTCGTCAATGAAGCCGCTCAGGTCGCCGGCGAACGACACCAGCGCATGGGGGCGGGCGCAGAACTCGTCGAGGGTCAGGTTGCCCGGCTTGGTGTCGGCGCGCAGCAGCATAGGGCGGTTGCGTCGCAGCACCTTGCGCTTGGCGTTGGCTGGCAGGTCATCGGTGTAGCTGACGCCGATGGAGATTTCCCCGGAGGCGAGCAGGGCGGGCATGAGGATGTAGTTGGCGCGACGGATCACCAGCACGATGCCGGGTGCTTCGGCGCGGATGCGCTTGAGCAGCATGGGCAGCAGGGCGAATTCGACGTCGTCGGACAAGCCGATGCGAAATACCGCGTTGCTGGTGGCTGGGTCGAAGTCGGCGGCGCGGCTGACGGCGGTGGAGATGGAGTCCAGCGCCGGCGACAGCAGGGCGAAGATCTCCATGGCCCGCGCCGACGGTTCCATGCTGCGCCCGGTGCGCACGAACAGCGGGTCGTCGAACAGGCCGCGCAGGCGTGAAAGGGCGGCACTGATGGCCGGCTGGCCGAGAAAGAGCTTCTCGGCCGCGCGGGTGACGCTGCGTTCATGCATCAAGGTTTCGAACACGATCAACAGGTTCAGGTCGACGCGACGCAGGTCGTTACGGTTCATCTATGGGCCCGCTGGAACATGAAGAAGAGGTGCAGGCGTGAATCTTAAGGGCAAAGGCTGCTACCCTGCACCGGAAAATTTCGGTTTGCGTCATCCGCGTGCCTGCCCCGCAGAGCGGCCGCAGGGTCGAATCAATGGCAAGCATGTCGACTATTAACAGGCGCTGATAGCTTAAGCGCGAATGCCCAGATAAAGTTCATGGCATTAGAGGTTTACAAGGCGAGGTTTGCGATGTCCCGCACGATCCGT
Source organism: Pseudomonas sp. MM227 (assembly GCF_947090715.1). NCBI lineage: Bacteria > Pseudomonadati > Pseudomonadota > Gammaproteobacteria > Pseudomonadales > Pseudomonadaceae > Pseudomonas > Pseudomonas sp. MM227. The sequence continues at coordinate 2,607,914 of NZ_OX352319.1, read as the reverse complement.
TTTCATAAATTTGGTCCGGCGCAGGTCTTGACGTGCGAAGAGCATGCAGTGGCATCGCCCGCTCCGGGCGAAGTTCAGGTACGTGTCGAGGCGATCGGTATCAGCTGGTACGACGTGCTCTGGCGGCAGAACCTGGCGCCCTCGCAAGCACGCCTGCCGGCGGGCCTCGGTCAGGAAATGGCCGGCGTGGTCACGGCGCTGGGTGAAGGGGTCGAGGGTTTCGCGGTGGGCGACAAGGTCGCCAGCTTTCCCGCAGAAAGCCCCAACGAGTACCCGGTCTACGGCGAAATGATTCTGCTGCCGGCCACGGCCCTTACGCGCTATCCCGACATTCTCTCGCCGCTAGAGGCAGCGGTGCACTACACGCCGTTACTGATCGCCTACTTCGCCTATGCCGAGCTGGCCCGTGCCAAGCCAGGGCAGACTGCGTTGGTAACCGACGCCAGCCACTGCGCGGGACCTTCGTTCGTGCAGTTGGGCAAGGCGTTGGGCCTGAAGGTGGTCGCCGCCACGCGCAATCCGGCCGAGCGCGATTACCTGCTGTCGCTGGGCGCCGAGAAAGTCGTGGTGACCGAGGAGCAGGACCTGCTCATGCAGATCGACAAGTTCACCGGCAATCGCGGCGTGGACATGGTTCTGGATGGGCTGGGCGGGCCGCAGATGTCGGTACTCGGCGACGTCCTGGCACCGCGTGGCAGTTTGATCCTGTATGGCCTGCAGGGCGGCAACCAGACGCCGTTTCCCGCGTGTGCCGCGTTCCAGAAGAACATCCAGTTCCATGTGCATTGCCTGGGCAACTTTCTGGGCAAGCCGGAACTGGGGATCGTCCAGGATGCCGAGGCCTTGCAACGCGCGCTGCGTGATATCAACCAGATGACGGCAGACCGCGTGCTGGTGCCGCAGATCGCCAAGGTGTATCCCTTTGACCAGTTCGTCGAGGCGCACAAGGCCATGGACGAATGCCCCTGCGGTGGTCGCATCGCGCTGCAGCTGTAACCGGCCGACACGGCAGACCAGGCGTTCCTGCGCGGGACGCCTGGTTTTCAAAGCATCTGCATCGCTGATTCGCGCAGATTTGTAAGACCTTTCCACTCTTTTCTCAGACCTGTCCGATTGCGCCCGGCGTCGGCATGGGCGCCTCATGGTGCTCGTGCGGATTCGCCGTACGCCCGCCAATCTGCATTGTCCGTTGCCTGCTTTCTGTATCTTTTAATCGGAAAACGGCCCTTCATAATGCGCGCTCCATGCCCGTCTCCGGGGCTTTGCAAGCACGTTTCGAAGTGTGGCAGTCGTCCGGCGGGTTCTCGGCCAGTACTCGGAAAGCAGCCATGAGCGCAATGCACCAGCAAGCCATGAATCGCGTCTACCAGCAGGTGCTGTCGCGTTTGCTCGGTTCCTTTTCGCCAGCGCGGCGGGTGGCGGTACAGCCACTGATCCAGCGCTTGATGAGCGCCGCCGGCGGCGCCCAGCGGCTGGGCGGCTATCGAGTCGTCTACAGGCTCTGCGGCAGCACGGCCGGCCATGCCGGTCTGGCATTGCTGCGGGCAGCGCAACTGACCTTGGCTGCCCGTCATCAACCGACGTTTTTCATCCGTGCGGCGGTGAGCAGCCAGGCCCTGCTCGACGATGTCCGCAACGGCAATGTGCAGCGGGCCTGCAATGCGCTGTTTCTGCACGACGATCCGCGCATCGAACTGTTGACGTTCGCCGACGATGCCTTGCGGCCGTACGAGTATCGCCTTGCAGGCGTCGACGCCCAGCGCTCGAGTTGTCGCAGCGAATTGTTGAATGCTGCCCACGAATTCGCCCCCTCTGGATCCGCCGAGCTGCAGCATCGGGGCTATCGAACGATCGCGCGGGTTTATCAGCGACTGCTGGGCTACTCGGCCCCGGCCGATGCCATCGTGCTCGACCAACCGGTGTTGCAGCGGCGACGTTTCGTTGCCTGGGCAATGCGTGAGCGACGCCGGGCGGGCGCATCGCCCGCGACTCGCGAGCATTGGCAGGGCAGTGGCTGTCTGCAGGGGCTGGGTGCTGGTGTCGTGGGTATGCCACGCTGCCAGCGCGTCGATCCTCTCGACAGGGCGCGATTGCTGGGTATGCATGATCTGCTCGGCGATCCGTCGGCGTCCGATGACGCCATGTGGCAGTTTCTGGGCTGCCAACCCGTGCGCCCGCTATTCGATCCACACGAAATCCGCCATCCGCAACTGGCCTGGCTGGCTTACCTGCACGGCCTGCGCAGCCAGTGCTTGCACGGGGGTAGCTTCGAGCAGGGGTTGGAGGCCTTCCGCAACACCGTGGGCCGAACGGCGGCGAACCAGGTCCGGCCTGCTACGCACCTGCCCAGAGCACTTGTGCAAGACGCCGCCGAGCAGATGCAGGCCCGCTTGACCACGTGGTACGGGATGACTCCAGCGGAGCTGAACTGTGCGGTGTACGCCCCGTTCAGCGATCGTGGGGCACGCCTGGAGGCATTCCTGACAGCGTGCCATCCGGGCATGCAGGTGGCTCTGCCCCACCTGCACCGCGCGCTGCGTGGTTCCAGGGTTGCAGCGCAGGTCTCGCAGTGGCTGGAATCGGTCAGCGGGCTGTCTTTGCCAATTCTGCAAGGGCTCTACCAGCGACCCAGATTGCCATGAACGGCGCTGCCAGGGACAAGGCCGGCGCGTTCGCTTATCAAGGTGTGTACCGCTACCTATTGCGTCTGATCGACGGGATCGAGCCAGGGTTGCGTGTCAAGCTGCCATCCCTGCGAGCGCTGGGGCGAACCCTGGATGTTTCGGTTTCGACCGTGCAGGCCGCCTACGGGCTGCTCGAAGCCGAAGGGCGAATCGAGCCGATCGCCAAGTCCGGTTACTACGCACGGGGCTCCACAGCCTTCGGGCCGGCGCTGGTCAGCCCCGATCTGCTCCAGCAGGTACTCGCCGGCGCCTGCCAGTCCAGTGTGGACGTATTCAGTGGCGCAGCACCACCGCCGCGTACCGATGCCCTGAAGACCCTGCTCAGGTTGGAAGTCGAACTGGCCAGGCGCTACCCGGCAGGGCTGGGGAGCATCGCCCAGCCGTGTGGTGAACTGGAGCTGCGCCATGCGCTGGCGGCGCGCTACACCCGCTGCCTGGACCACCACTGGTGCGCCGACGATGTCTACATCGGCGGTGACCTGCTCAGTGTGCTGCACATGACCTGGACCGCCATGCAGCTGCAAGGCGCGGTGGTGGTGGTATTGGTGCCGTGCGGCTGGCGCATTCTGCGCACCTTGCAGCAGGCCGGGGCGCGGGTGGTCGAGCTGGCGCTCGATGAGCGCGGCCGGGTGCCGATGCAGCGCCTGCGCGAAGTGCTTGCCAGGCGCCAGGTGCGCCTGATGGTGCTGGGCGCCTCTTTTCATGGCCCGCACGGCACCTGCATCGGTGACGCCGACAAGCGCACGATCGCCAGCCTGCTGGAGCGGCACGGGGTGTGGGTGGCCGAGGACGACACAGAGGGCGACCTGTGCTTCGAAGCGGTGCTGCGTTTTCGCGAGCTGGTAGTGCCGCAGCGCTTGCTGATCTTCGGCTCGCTGCAACCCGTCATGGGTGCCGAGGCGCCTTTCGCCTACCTGCTGTCGCGGCATTGGCCAAGCCGCCTGCAGCAGTACTGCCTGCAACGCGTGACTGCGGCGCCACCCTTGCGCCACAAGGCGCTCGCTCGGTTCATCGGCAGCGGTGCCTACGACGCTCACTTGAACCTGCAACGTGAAGCCCTGCAGCAACAGGTGACAGCCTTCACCACGCTCCTGCACACGCGGCTGAACGAACGATTGCAACTGACACGCAGCGCCGGTGGCGCCTGCGTGTGGGCGCGGGCGCGCTACCCGGTGGACATGCGCGGCGTCCACGAGGACCTGCGCAGGCAGCGTCTGCTGATCGCCCCGGGTGACATCTTCAGCCTGCAGGGCCATTGTCATCAACACCTGCGCCTCAATGGTTGCGGGCACTCGGCGGTGCAGTGGGAGCGCTGCGCCGCAGCGCTGGCAGTGGCCCTGAAAGTGCACGAGGTGTAGTCCACCATCGGTCCATTTCCGATTGCCTTGGCTTTTTTCTGTATGTATAAACAGTGGCTTTCATGACACTGGTTTGGCGAAAACGTGGCATTTGCAGCGCTCGAAGACCCTTTCTATTACTTGGCCAATTTCCGTCGCGTACTGGCGTGGCTGGAGCAACGCTACCTGGACGTGCTGGATACCGAGGAGCTGAGCTTCATCCAGCGTTTCGACGCGCTGCCGCAGCCGTCCCAGGCGCTGTTGGTGCGCATGATCATGCGCAAGGGCGAGATGTTCCGCGCCAGTCGCCTCGAGTACGCCGAGATCGGTTGTCCAGACGAAGCAGCGCGACCGCTGCTGGCCAGCGGTTATCTCACCGATCAAGCCCCGCTGACGCTGCAGCAGGTGGGCGAGGTGCTGCTCAAGCCGGAAATCGTCAGCTGTTTCGCGACCCACCTCGCCAAGCCATCGTTGCCCAAGCCGCAACTGCTGCTGGCCCTTGCCGAACACGACTGGCCCGTGCAGCCGTTTCGGGGCTGGTGTCCAACGTTGGCCGACACGCTCTACTGCCTGACGGTGCAAGCACTCTGTGACCGTCTGCGGTTGCTGTTCTTCGGCAATCTGCATCAAGGCTGGACCGAGTTCGTGCTGGCCGACCTGGGGGTGTATCGCTACGAGGCGGTGCAGCTGGCGCCCGAGTCACGGGGGCTGACCCATCGCGACGACGTGGCGGCCGGGCTGGCGCTGCATGCATGCAGCGAAGCGATCGAAGCCGGGCTGCCGTGCGAAGACATTCACCGTCAACTGCTGGCGGTGACCACGGACAAATCCTGGTTGCAGAGCCGTCGGCAGAAGCTGCTGTTCCGCCTGGGCTATGCCTGCGAGCGTCAGCAGGATCTGCATCAGGCCCTGGTGGTGTACCGCAGCTGCGCGTTTGCCCAGGCCCGTGCGCGGATCATTCGCGTCCTCGAGTTGCGCGGTGAATACAGCCAGGCGCTGGAGTTGGCCGAGCAGGCCAGCCTTGCCCCGCTCAATCCGGCCGAAGCGCAGCAACTGCCGCGCATGCTGCCGCGCCTGCGTCGGCACTTGGGTTTGCCTGCGCAACCCAAGCGCCAGGCCGCAAAAGTCGCGCGCCTGGACCTGACTCTGGTGCTCTGCGAACAGCGCCTGAGCGTCGAGCGGCGGGTCGCCGCGTCGCTGCACAGTGAAGATGCGCCGGTGCATTATGTCGAGAACACCTTGTTCAACGCCTTGTTCGGCCTGCTGTGCTGGAAGGCGATTTTCGCACCGTTGCCCGGGGCATTTTTCCACCCGTTCCAGAACGGTCCGGCCGACTTGCATCAGCCCGACTTCCGCCAGCGTCGCAGTGCGCTGTTCGACGCATGCCTGGGCGAGCTGGACGACGGCCGCTACAAGCACACCATCCGCCAGACCTGGCAGGAAAAACGCGGCCTGCAATCGCCTTTCGTGCACTGGGGCATGCTCGACGAAACCTTGCTCGAACTCGCATTGGGCTGTATTCCCGCGCAGCACCTCAAACACTGTTTCGACCGGGTGCTGGAAGACGTCAAGGCCAACCGCACCGGTATGCCCGACCTCATCCAGTTCTGGCCCGCCGAAGGTCGCTACCTGATGATCGAGGTCAAGGGGCCCGGCGACCGCTTGCAGGATAACCAACTGCGCTGGCTGGAGTTCTGTGCCCGCCATGCACTGCCGGTGCAGGTCTGCTACGTGGAGTGGGCAGGACAGCCCGCGTGAGCTACACCGTGGCCGTACGGGCCTTGTGCGAGTTCACGGCCAAGGTGGGTGACCTCGACCTGCGCTTCACACCTTCGCCGTCGGCTCAGGAGGGCATGCTCGGCCATCGCCGGGTGACCCAGGGCCGCGAGGCCGGCTACCAGAGCGAAGTCACCCTCAGCGGTCAATACCATGAGTTGCAGGTGCGCGGCCGCGCCGACGGCTATGACCCGGCGCTGAACCGCCTGGAAGAGATCAAGACCCACCGCGGCGACCTCGATCTGCAGCCCGACAATCATCGCCAATTGCACTGGGCCCAGGCCAAGGTCTATGCCTGGCTGATGTGTCAGCAACTGCAGCTGACGCGCATGGACGTTGCCTTGGTGTATTTCGATGTCGATTACGACAAGCAGACGGTGTTCAGCCAGCAGTGCCAGGCGCAGGATCTGGAAGCACATTTCGAACGGCTGTGTTCGCGCTTCCTGCAATGGGCGCGTCAGGAACTGGCCCGTAGCGCCGAACGCGATGCGGCGCTGCGTGCACTGACCTTTCCCCATGCGGCCTTTCGCGTCGGTCAGCGCGAGTTGGCGGAAACCGTCTATAAGGCGGTCAGCACCGGGCGCTGCCTGATGGCCCAGGCCACCACCGGTATCGGCAAGACCCTGGCGACGCTGTTTCCGTTGCTCAAGGCGATGGTCCCGCAGCAACTGGACAAGATTTTCTTTCTCAGCGCCAAAAGCCCCGGTCGTGCCCTGGCGCTGGAGGCCGTGGCGCAATTGCATCGCCAGCCGGGGCTGCCGCTTCGTACATTGGAAATGGTCGCGCGGGACAAGGCCTGTGAGCACCCGGACAAGGCCTGTCACGGTGAATCCTGCCCGTTGGCCAAGGGCTTCTACGACCGCCTGCCGGCAGCTCGCGAAGACGCCGTGCGCTTGCAGATCCTGGATCAGGCACAGGTGCGCCAGACCGCCCTGGCGCACCGGATCTGCCCCTATTACCTGAGCCAGGAACTGGCCCGTTGGGCGGACGTGGTCATCGGCGACTACAACTATTATTTCGACCTCAATGCCCTGCTGTTCGGTCTGGCGCAGGAGCGCCAGTGGCGTGTGGCGGTGTTGGTCGACGAGTCGCACAACCTGGTCGACCGCGCGCGCGGCATGTACAGCGCCACCCTCGACCAGCGCACGCTGCAGGCGGTGCGCGCGGCGCCGCCAAGCAAGCTCAAGAGTCCGCTGCAACGTGTGAATCGGGAGTGGAACGCGCTGCATGCCGAGCAATCGGGGCCATACCAGGCCCACGCGCGTCTGCCGGACAAGTTGATCCTGGCGCTGCTGCGCTGCATCAGTCTGATTGGCGACGAGATGAATGCGCAGCCCCAGGGCATCGATCCGCAACTGCTGGACTTCTATTTCCAGGCGTTGCAGTTCACCCGCGTGGCGGAGCTGTTCGACGAGCACTATGTATTCGACGTGACTCGCCGCGACAGTTCGGGCAAGCGTGTGCAGTCGCAGCTGTGCCTGCGCAATATCGTCCCGGCGCCCTTGCTGGGGCCGCGCATCGCCGCAGCGCGCAGTGCCATTCTGTTTTCCGCCACGCTCAGCCCGCGACGCTACTATGCCGACCTGCTCGGGCTGCCCAAGGACCATGCGTGGATCGACGTGCAGTCGCCGTTCAGTGCCGAGCAGTTGGAGGTGCGCATCGTCGATGACATCTCCACGCGCTTCAACCATCGACAGGCGTCGCTGGGGCCCATCGTGGAACTGATTGCCAAGCAGTATCTGGCACAGCCGGGCAACTACCTAGCGTTCTTCAGCAGTTTCGATTACCTGCAGCAGGTCGAGGCACTGTTGGCCGAGCGCTACCCGAACATCGAGCAGTGGGCACAGGCACGTAAGATGGATGAAGGCGCACGGCGTGACTTTCTTGCCCGCTTCACCTCGACCAGTCAGGGCGTCGGTTTTGCGGTGCTTGGCGGTGCGTTTGGCGAGGGCATCGATTTGCCCGGCAAGCGCTTGATCGGCGCCTTTATCGCTACCCTTGGATTGGCCCAGTTCAACCCGGTCAACGAGCAGATCAAGGGACGCATGAATACCCTGTTCGGTTCGGGGTACGACTACACCTACCTGTATCCCGGTTTATGCAAGGTAGTGCAGGCGGCAGGACGGGTGATCCGTGGTCAGGACGACAGGGGGGTGGTAGTTCTTATCGACGACCGCTTTGCCGAGGCGCGGGTCAAGAGCCTGTTTCCGCGATGGTGGGCGGTTTAGTTTTCGGCTATGTGGGAGCGGGCTCTGCCCGCGAAGAGGCCGCCACGGATACATAAAAAAACCCGCCGAAGCGGGTTTTTTCATGCAGCCGATCTTCAGCCTTTCACAACCACCGAACCCAACTGGAACCCGGCATGCTGCACCAGCTCCAGCAGCGGTTGTGGGTACACGCCCAGGAGGAAGGCGAGGGCGGCGATGGCCAGCAGCATCACGCCACCAGTGCGCTGTTCCCACTTGAGCGGGGCATCGGTGCGACGCAGGTTCTTTTCCATCAGGAACAAGGTCACCATCACGCGCAGGTAGTAGAAGACGCCGATGGCGCTACCGATCACCAGCGCACCGGTCAGCCACCACAGTTGCGATTCGACGCCCGTGGCGATGATGTAGAACTTGCCGATGAAACCGGCGGTCAGCGGAATGCCCGCCAGCGACAGCATCATCACGGTCAGCACCGCCGTCAGGTACGGACGGCGCCAGAACAGGCCACGGTACTCGTACAGTGCATCGGCGTCGCGGCCGTTGTACGGCGACGACATCAGGGTGATCACGCCAAACGCACCCAGGCTGGTGATCACGTAGGTCACCAGGTAGACGCCGATGGCTTCCAGGGCCAGGCCCTTGCTCGCTACCAACGCGATCAGCAGGTAACCGAAGTGGGCGATGGACGAATAACCCAGCAGGCGCTTGAGGTTGCTCTGGGTCACCGCCAGCAGGTTGCCGATCAGGATCGACGCCACCGCAATCACCGCCAGCACATCGCTGAGCACACCGCTGCTGGCTGCCGGCGACAGCTGGAACAAGCGCACCACCACGGCAAACACCGCGACCTTGCTGGCAGTGGCCAGGAACGCAGCGACAGGCGCCGGGGCGCCTTCGTACACGTCGGGTGTCCACAAGTGGAAGGGCACCAGCGACAGCTTGAACGCCAGGCCCACCAGCATCATCGCCAGGCCCAGTTGCGCCAGCGCACTCGGCACGCCGGTGGCGGCCAGGGCCAGGCCGATGCCCGAGAAGCTCAGGCTGCCGGCATCGGCGTACAGCAGCGCCATGCCGAACAGCAGGAACGCCGAGCCTGCGGCCGACAGCACCATGTACTTGATGCCGCCTTCCAGCGAGCGCTTGTTGAAGAAGGCGTAGGCGATCAGTCCGTACGTGGGTACCGAGAGCAGTTCCAGGCCGATGAACAAGCCGGCCAGGTGCTGCGCGCAGACCAGTACCAGGCCGCCCAGCGCGGCCATCAGGATCAGCAGGTAAAGCTCTTCACGGTTGCCGGGATAGCCGGTGGCGCCATCACCCAGGTAAGCGTGTGCCAGGGTCACGCAGGCCAGCGTGGCCACCAGGATCAGCGCCATGTACAGCGCAGCGAAGTTGTCCACCTGCAGCAACGGCGTCACGGTCATGGGCGTCAGCTTGAGCACCGGCAGGATCGACAGCAGCGCCAGGTTCAAGCCCGCACACGAGAGCAGGAAGGTTTGCGAATGGTTGCGCCGCCAGGCGATCGCCAGCATCACCGCAACGACGGTGACGGTGGTGATCAGCAGCGGCGCAAGCGCAATAAAGTGTTGAATCGTCAGGTCCATAGCGCTCTTACCGGGCCGAAGCGAGTTGAGTGAAGGCGGTGCCGAACCACTGCTGCACACCGGTCATGGTGGCGGCGGAGGTATCGAGGAAAGGCTGCGGGTAGACGCCAAGCAGAATCAGCAGGCCCGCAAGACCCAGCACCATGATCAGTTCGCGATTGTCCATGCCGGCCAGTACCGCGTCCGACTTGGAGGGGCCGAAGTAGGCTCGGTGAATCATGATCAGCGAGTACACCGAACCAAACACCAGCCCGAAGGTGGCGATGGCGGTGATCCACGGGGCGACGGTGAAGCTGCCCAGCAGGATCAGGAACTCACCGACGAAGTTGCCCGTGCCCGGCAGGCCCAGCGAGGCAGCAGCGAAGAACAGGCTGATGGCCGGCAGGTAGGCAATGCGCGACCACAGCCCGCCCATTTCACGCATGTCGCGAGTGTGCAGGCGCTCGTACAACTGGCCGCTGAGGATGAACAGCGCCGCTGCCGACAGCCCGTGGGCGAGCATCTGGATCACCGCGCCTTGCAGGGCCTGCTGGGTGCCGGAGTAGATACCGATCAGCACGAAGCCCATGTGCGAGACGCTGGAGAAGGCGATCAGGCGCTTGATGTCGCTTTGCGCGAACGCCAGGAAGGCGCCGTAGAAAATACCCACCAGACCGAGGGTCATGGCGATCGGTGCGAACTCTGCCGAGGCATTGGGGAACAGCGGCAGGGCGAAACGCAGGATACCGTAGGCGGCGGTTTTCAGCAGGATACCGGCCAGGTCCACGGAACCTGCGGTAGGCGCCTGGGCGTGAGCATCGGGCAGCCAGGAGTGGAACGGCACCACCGGCAGCTTCACCGCGAAGGCGATGAAGAAGCCGAGCATCAGCAGGTATTCGACATGTTCCGGCAACTGCGCCTTGAGCAGATCGCTGTAGTTGAACGTCATCACACCGGTGTTGCTGTAGTTGAACAGCACCAGGCCCAGGATCGCCACCAGCATGATCAGGCCGCTGGCCTGAGTGAAGATGAAGAACTTGGTGGCGGCGTAGATCCGGGTCTTCTTGCCATCCGAGGAACTGTGACCCCAGAGCGCGATGAGGAAATACATCGGCACCAGCATCATTTCCCAGAAGAAGAAGAACAGGAACAGGTCCAGCGCCAGGAACACACCGACCACACCGCCCAGGATCCACATCAGGTTGAGGTGGAAGAAGCCGACGTGGCGCTGGATCTCTTTCCACGAGCACAGGACCGAGAGAATACCCAGCAGGCCGGTGAGCAGGATCATCAGCAGCGACAGGCCGTCCAGCGCCAGGTGCACGCTGATGCCGAAGCGCTGGATCCAGTTGAGCTTGAACTCATAGGCCCAGACAGGTTCCGCGCCGGGTGCAGGCGCCAGGGTGTAGTCGCCATTGGCCCACAGCCAGAGGCCGAGCGCGAGTTCCAGGGACATGGTCAGCAATGCGATCCAGCGGGGCAGGGTAGCGCTGCTGCGCTCCGCTACCCAGCACAGAAGGCCGCCGATGAAGGGGATCAGGATCAGCCAGGGCAAAATCATGACGGGCTCGTTTCCTTTCGCAAAGTCACAGGATTCATATCAGACCGCCGCCAGCACGACGGCGCCGAGCACCAGCACGGCGCCAGCGGCCATCGAAGCGGCATACCAGCGCAACTGACCGGTCTCGGTACGGCTCATGGCGTTGTTGCCGCCCTTGGCCGTACGCGGGATCAAGCCAATCACCTGGTCAACTGGGTCCTTGCGCAACAGGTGGCTGATCAGCAGGTAGGGTTTGACGAACAGCTTGTCGTAGATCCAGTCGAAGCCCCAGGCGGCGAACCACCAGGCCGACAGCATCCGGCCGATGCCGCTGTTGGCCACGGCCGTGGCAACGCGGCGCTTGCCGAGGAACAGCATGGCTGCCAGCAGGATACCGGCCAGGGCAATGGCGCCCGAGGCGATCTCCAGGCTGTGCTTGGCCTCGCCTCCGGCATGACCGACGCTCTGCGGCAGCACGCCCGCCAATGGCGGATGGATCCAGGCACCGATAAAGGTCGACAGCACGATCAGCACGCCCAGCGGCAGCCAGTGGGCAACGCCGTGGCCGGCGTGCGCTTCGGTCTTGGCTTCGCCATGGAAGGTGATGAAGATCAGGCGGAAGGTGTACAGCGAGGTCATGAACGCACCGACCAGGCCGGCGTACAGCAAGCCGTTGTTGCCGCTGGCGAAGGCTTCCCAGAGGATCTCGTCCTTGGAATAGAAGCCGGCCGTCAGCAGCGGGAGGGCCGCGAGGGCAGAGCCGCCGACGATGAAGCTGGCGTAGGCCAACGGCAGCTTCTTCCACAGCCCACCCATCTTGAAGATGTTCTGCTCGTGATGGCAGGCGACGATCACCGCACCCGAGGCGAGGAACAGCAGCGCCTTGAAGAAGGCATGGGTCATCAGGTGGAAGATCGCGCCGTCCCAGGCACCGACGCCCAGGGCCAGGAACATGTAGCCGATCTGGCTCATGGTCGAATAGGCCAGGATACGCTTGATGTCGGTCTGCACCAGCGCAGCGAAGCCGGCCAGGACCAGCGTGACCCCACCGACCACACCGACCAGATGCAGGATGTCCGGGGCCAGGGCGAACAGCCCATGGGTCCGGGCGATCAGGTAGACACCGGCAGTTACCATGGTGGCGGCGTGGATCAGTGCCGACACCGGGGTAGGGCCGGCCATGGCGTCTGCCAGCCAGGTCTGCAGGGGCAGCTGCGCGGACTTGCCCACGGCGCCGCCAAGCAGCATCAGCGTGGCCAGCACGATCCAGAAGTCACCGACCTTGAAATGTTCCGGCGCCCGCACCAGCAGTTCCTGGATGTTCAGGGTACCCAGTTGCTGGAACAGGATGAACAGGCCGATGGCCATGAACACGTCGCCGATGCGGGTGACGATGAACGCCTTGAGCGCTGCGTTGCCGTTGTTGCGGTTGCCATAGTAGAAACCGATCAACAGGTACGAGCACAGGCCCACGCCTTCCCAACCGAAGTAGATGAACAGCAGGTTGTCGCCCAGGATCAGGAACAGCATGCTGGCAATGAACAGGTTGGTGTAGGCGAAGAAGCGCGAGTAGCCTTCTTCACCGCGCATGTACCAGGAGGCGAACAGGTGGATCAGGAAACCCACGCCTACCACCACGCCGAGCATGGTGATCGACAAGCCGTCCAGGTACAGGGTGAAGTTGGGTTCGAACCCATCCACCGCCATCCAGCGCCACAGCAGTTGGGTGTACACGCCACCCTCGGGCGGCGCGACGTTGAACTGCCAGATAACGTAGGCGGCAACCACCGCCGACAGGCCGATGGAGCCGACGCCGATCAGCGCCGAGAGGTTTTCCGAGAAGCGCCCGCGCGAGAACGACAGCAGCAGGAAGCCGATCAGCGGGAATACGAAGGTCAGAAAGATCAGGTTCATCCGCGCATCTCACTGGCAGCGTCGATGTCGAGCGTGTGGAAGCGGCGATACAGCTGCATCAGGATCGCCAGGCCAATGGAGGCCTCGGCCGCGGCCAGGGTGATCACCAGGATGAACATGATCTGTCCATCGGGCTGACCCCAGCGTGCGCCCGCCACGATGAACGCCAGGGCAGAGGCGTTCATCATGATTTCCAGACTCATCAACACGAAAAGAATGTTACGGCGGACCATCAGGCCGACCAGACCAAGGGTGAACAGGATGCCGGCGACAGCCAGGCCATGCTCGAGAGGGATAGCGGGCATCTGTTTACTCCTTTTCCGTACGGCCGAGATGGAACGCCGTCACGGCTGCAGCCAGCAGCAGCATCGACGCCAGTTCAACCACCAGCAGGTAGGGGCCGAACAGACTGATGCCGACCGCCTTGGCATCGACTGTGGTCTGGCCGATACCGGCAGCGCTGGGGTTGGCGAACAGCACGTACAGCAATTCGAGCAGCAACAAGGCGCCGAGGAATACCGGGCCAGCCCAGATACCCGGCTTGAGCCACACGCGTTCCTGCTGCACCGAGGCCGGGCCCAGGTTGAGCATCATCACCACGAAGACGAACAGCACCATGATGGCGCCGGCGTAGGCGATCACTTCGAGCACGCCGGCGAACGGCGCACCCAGGGCGAAGAAGGTCATCGCCACGGCGATCAACGAGATGATCAGATAGAGCAGGGCGTGTACGGGGTTGGTATTGGTGATCACCCTGAGGGTGGACACCACCGCGATACCCGACGCGAAATAGAAAGCGAATTCCATCTTTCTTCCTTAAGGGAGCAAGCTCTTCACGTTGATCGGCTGGGCTTCGTTCTGCGCGGCGCCCTTGGGCTTGCCGGCTACGGCCATGCCGGCTACGCGGTAGAAGTTGTAGTCAGGGTTCTTGCCGGGGCCGGAGATCAGCAGATCTTCCTTTTCGTAGACCAGATCCTGACGCTTGAACTCGGCCATCTCGAAGTCCGGTGTGAGCTGGATCGCGGTCGTCGGGCAGGCTTCCTCGCACAGGCCACAGAAAATGCAGCGCGAGAAGTTGATCCGGAAGAAGTCCGGGTACCAGCGACCGTCCTCGGTTTCTGCCTTCTGCAACGAGATGCAACCCACCGGGCAGGCCACGGCGCACAGGTTGCAGGCCACGCAGCGTTCCTCGCCGTCGGGGTCGCGGGTCAATACGATGCGGCCGCGATAGCGCGGCGGCAGGTACACCGCCTCCTCGGGGTATTGCAGGGTGTCGCGCTTACGGAAACCGTGGCCGAACACCATGATCAGGCTGCGCAGCTGCGTGCCCGTTCCTTTTACGATGTCACCGATATATTTGAACATGGGTCAATTCCTCACTGAACCGTGCCGGCGGGCGTGTTCAACAACACGATCGCGGCGGTCACCAGCATGTTGATCAGGGTCAGTGGCAGGCAGAACTTCCAGCTGAAATCCATTACCTGGTCGTAGCGAGGGCGCGGGATGGATGCGCGCAGCAGTACGAACAGCATGATGAAGAACGCGGTTTTCAGTGCGAACCAGACGAACGACAGTTGCGGCAGAATTCCGAACGGACCGTGCCAGCCGCCGAAGAACAGCGTCACCAGCAAGGCCGAGATCAGGATGATGCCGATGTATTCACCGACGAAGAACATGCCCCATTTCATGCCGGCGTATTCGATGTGGTAGCCGTCGGCCAGTTCCTGTTCCGCTTCCGGCTGGTCGAACGGATGACGGTGAGTCACCGCCACGCCGGCGACGAAGAAGGTACAGAAGCCGAAGAACTGCGGAATGATGAACCACAGGTTCTGCGACTGGTACTCGACGATGTCGCGCATGTTGAAGGAACCGGCCTGGATCACGATGCCCATCAGCGACAGGCCCATGAACACTTCGTACGACACGGTCTGCGCGGAGGCCCGCAAGCTGCCCAGCAGGGCGTACTTGTTGTTGCTGGCCCAGCCGGCGAACAGCACGGCATACACCGACAGGCCGGCCATGGCGAAGAAGAACAGCAGCCCGATGTTCAAGTCGGCCACGCCCCAGGTGGGGGTGATCGGAATGATCGCGAAGGCGATCAGCAAGGCACTCATGGCCACCACCGGCGCCAGGGTGAAGATCACCTTGTCGACGAAGGGCGGGTTCCAGTCTTCCTTGAAGAACATCTTCAGCATGTCGGCGGCAATCTGGAACATGCCGAACGGACCGACCCGGTTCGGGCCGTAGCGATCCTGCCACCAGCCCAGCAGGCGACGCTCGACGAAGCTGAGCAGCGCGCCGCAGACGACCACCGCCAGCATGATGACCAGGGCCTTGACCACACCGATGATGATGTCGATCACTTCAGGGGTGAACCAGGTCATTGTGCTGCCTCCTGCAGGCCTTCGACGGATGCGCCGGCAAACGCCGGCGGGATGCCCGCCAGGCCAGCGGGCAGACCCACCAGGCCTGCGCCCAGTTCTTCACTGATGCGCAGCGGCAGGCGCAAGGCCCGGCCGGCGACGGTGAGGCTCAGCAGCGCGCCGTCGTTGACGCCCAGACGATCGGCCTCGGATTTGGCCAACGCGACGTAGGGAGCCGGAATCCGCTCCTGCACCGGTGCGGAGCGGGAAGAGTTTTCTTCGCTGCCGAACAGGTGATAGAACGGCACTGCCTGCCAGGTGCCGCGAGCGGGCGAGAAGGCCGCCGGCACGCTGGCGAACCAGCCCAGGCCGTCGCCCTGGCTTTCGATCAGGCGTGTGCCGGGGTCACCGGCACGCAGATGGCCGCCCACTTCGTCCTGGAACTTGTTCCAGGCCTGTGGCGAGTTCCAGCCTGGCGACCAGGCGAATGGCACCTGCTGACGCGGCTCGGCCGAGCCCGAGTAGCCTTCCATGGAGAACGAAAAGGCGGTATCGGTATCCTGCGATGTCCGTGGCTCGTGCACGCTGATGTTGGCGCGCATGGCCGTGCGGCCGCTGTAGCGCAACGGCTCACGGGCCAGCTTCAGGCCCTTGATGCGGAACGAGGCCGAAGGCGCGGCATCGACGATGCGCGCCAGTGGTGCAGCGCTGTTGGCCACGGCAGCGGTTACGTGGTCGAGCTGGGTCCAGTCCACCGGCTGGTTCAGCAGCGTGCTGCGCAGTGCATGCAGCCAGCGCCAGCCTTCGTGGATCAGAATGCTGGAATCCAGGTAGACCGGATCGAACACCTGGAAGAACCGCTGGGCACGGCCTTCCTGGCTGACCAGGGTGCCATCGCCTTCGGCGAAGCTGGCCGCCGGCAAGACCAGATGGGCGCGCTCGACGGTGCGGGTGTGCTGGTGATCGGCAACGATGACCACCTTGGCAGCGTTCAGCGCGGCGTCCACCTTGGCGGCATCGACACGGGTGTACAAATCGTTTTCCAGGATCACCAGTGCGTCGGCGTGACCGTCGATCACGGCTTGCAGCGCGTCGTCCACCGACTCGCCACCGAGCATCGCCAGGCCCATGCTGTTGGCTTCCGGCACGATCAGGCTCAGCGAGCCGGCCTTGTCGCGACCCTTCAAGGCCTTGGCGATGTTGCCTGCCGCTTCGATCAGGGCGTTGCAGCCCAGCGAAGTGCCGCTGACGACCAGCGGACGCTTGGCGGCCACTAGGGCATCGGCAATGCGCTGGGCCAGCTCGAGGGCTTCGGTGTCCAGGCCGCTGACGGCGGGTGCGCTCGGGTCGATCGCATGGGCCACGGCGAAGCCGATGCGCGCCAGGTCTTCGGGCGCGGCGTGCACGCATTCTTCGGCGACGTCGTCCAGCTTGGTGTCAGTCAGGCTGGCGATGAACAACGGATGCAGCTCATGCTGACCGATGTTCTTCACGGCAGCGTCGAGCCAAGGTTGAACGCGCATGGCCTCGGCCATCGCCTCCGCCTTGCCCTTCACCGATTGACGCAGTGCCAGCGCCATGCGCGCGGCGGTCTGGGTCAAGTCTTCGCCCAACACGAACACCGCGTCGTGGTCTTCGACCTCGCGCAGGCTCGGGATCGGCAACGGGCTGTTTTGCAGCACCTGCAAGGCCAGGCGGATGCGCGACAGCTCGCCGGCTTCGATGCCGCTGTAGAAGTGCTTGGCACCGACCAGTTCCAGCAGGGCGTAGTTGCTTTCCAGGCTGGCCCGTGGCGAGCCGATGCCGACGATGTTGCGGCCGCGCAACAGCTCGGCAGCCTTGTCCAGCGCCTCGTCGAGGCTCAGCTTGCGGTTGCCTTCGGCCAGCAGCGGTTGCCGTGGGCGGTCGGTGCGGTTGACGTAGCCGTAGCCGAAGCGGCCACGGTCGCACAGGAAATAGTGGTTCACCGAACCGTTGTAGCGGTTCTCGATGCGGCGCAGCTCACCGTAGCGCTCGCCCGGGCTGATGTTGCAACCGCTCGAGCAGCCATGGCAGATGCTCGGGGCAAACTGCATGTCCCACTTGCGGTTATAGCGCTCGGAGTGCGTCTTGTCGGTGAACACACCGGTCGGGCAGACCTCGGTGAGGTTGCCGGAAAACTCGCTTTCCAGGGTGCCGTCCTCGACCCGTCCGAAGTAGACGTTGTCGTGGGCGCCGAACACGCCCAGGTCGGTGCCGCCGGCGTAGTCCTTGTAGAAACGCACGCAGCGATAGCAGGCGATGCAGCGGTTCATCTCATGCGCGATGAACGGGCCCAGTTCCTGATTCTGGTGGGTGCGCTTGCTGAAACGATAGCGACGCTCGTTGTGACCGGTCATCACGGTCATGTCTTGCAGATGGCAGTGACCGCCTTCCTCGCAGACCGGGCAGTCGTGCGGGTGGTTGGTCATCAGCCATTCGACGACGCTGGCACGGAATGCCTTGGATTCGTCGTCTTCGATGGAGATCCAGGTGTTGTCGGTGGCAGGGGTCATGCACGACATGACGATACGACCACGGGTGTCGTTCTCGTCGGTGTACTGCTTGACTGCGCACTGGCGGCAGGCGCCGACGCTGCCCAGCGCCGGGTGCCAGCAGAAATACGGGATGTCGAGGCCCAGCGACAGACAGGCCTGCAACAGGTTGTCTGCGCCATCGACCTCGAGCGCTTTGCCGTCTACGTGGATAGTGGCCATGGTTCAAGTTCTTCGTTGGCCCGTTGTCAGCGGGCGTGGCTAATGGAAATCTTGTCGTTCGCCCGGCGCAGCCGGAAAGGGCGCGTCAACGGGCGATACCGGCGGCACGGGCCGCCGGGCGTGCTGTTGGTCAGGCGCCGGCCATGGTGGGTGTGGCCACCTGGGTCAGGCTGCCCGGCGTGACGGGCTTGATGCCCGCCTCGAACTCGGCACGGAAATATTTGATCGCGCTGCCCAAGGGCTCCACGGCGCCGGGCGCGTGCGCACAGAACGTCTTGCCGGGGCCGAGAAAGCCGACCAGGCCCAGCAGGGTTTCGATATCCCCCGGCTGGCCGTTGCCGGTCTCGATGGCGCGCAGCAGCTTGACGCTCCACGGCAGGCCGTCGCGGCAAGGCGTACAGAAGCCACAGGACTCGCGCGAAAAGAACTCTTCCATGTTGCGCAGCAGGGACACCATGTTGACGCTGTCGTCCACGGCCATGGCCAGGCCCGTACCCATGCGGGTGCCGACCTTGCCGATACCGCCGGCGTACATCTGCGCGTCGAGGTGCTCGGGCAGCAGGAAACCGGTACCGGCGCCGCCTGGCTGCCAGCACTTGAGCGTGAAACCGTCGCGCATGCCGCCGGCATAGTCTTCGAACAACTCGCGGGCGGTGATGCCGAACGGCAGTTCCCACAGACCGGGGTTCTTGACCTTGCCGGAGAAGCCCATCAGCTTGGTGCCGTGGTCTTCACTGCCCGGCATGGCCAGCGCCTTGTACCAGTCGATGCCGTTGCCGACGATGGCCGGCACGTTGCACAGGGTTTCGACGTTGTTCACGCAAGTCGGCTTGCCCCACACGCCCACGGCGGCGGGGAAGGGCGGCTTGGACCGCGGGTTGGCGCGGCGGCCTTCCAGCGAATTGATCAGCGCGGTTTCTTCACCGCAGATGTAGCGGCCGGCACCGGTGTGCACGAACAGTTCGAAGTCGAAGCCCGAGCCCAGGATGTTCTTGCCCAGCAGGCCGGCGGCTTTCGCTTCCTGTACGGCACGATTCAGGTGCTTGGCGGCTGTGGTGTATTCGCCGCGCAGGAAGATGTAGCCACGGTAGGCCTTCAGCGCGCGCGCGGAAATCAGCATGCCTTCGATCAGCAGATGAGGCTGCTGCTCCATCAGCATGCGGTCCTTCCAGGTGTTGGGCTCCATTTCATCCGCGTTGCACAGCAGGTAGCGGATGTCCATGGATTCGTCTTTGGGCATCAGGCCCCATTTGACACCGGTGGGGAAGCCCGCACCGCCGCGGCCCTTGAGGCCGGAATCCTTTACCGTCTGCACGATGTCGTCCTGCGACATATCTGCAAATGCCTTGCGCGCGGCGCTGTAGCCGTCCTTGGCCTGGTACTCGTCGAGCCAGATCGGCTCGCCGTCGTCACGCAGGCGCCAGGTCAGCGGATGGGTTTCAGCGGCGCGGGCAATGGTGTTGGCCGGGCCGAACGAGGTGAGCTTCATACGTAGCCCTCCAGCAGTTGGGCCACGCCAGCGGGCTGGACATCGCCAAAGGTATCGTCGTCGATCATCAGCGCCGGGGCCTTGTCGCAATTGCCCAGGCAGCACACCGGCAGCAGGGTGAAGCGGCCGTCGGCGGTGGTCTGGCCCAGGCCGATGCCCAGCTTGCTCTGGATTTCGCTGACCACCGATTCGTGGCCACCGATGTAGCAGACCATCGAGTCGCAGACGCGAATGATGTGGCGGCCCACCGGCTGGCGGAAAATCTGGCTGTAGAACGTGGCCACGCCTTCGACGTCGCTGGCCGGAATGCCGAGCAGTTCGCCGATTGCGTACAGCGCGCCATCAGGCACCCAGCCGCGTTCCTTCTGGACGATCTTGAGGGCTTCGATGGACGCCGCGCGCGGGTCCTCGTAGTGGTGCAACTCGTGCTCGATGGCCGAGCGCTCGGTTTCGCTCAGGGCGAAACGGTCTGTCTGGATGAGCGTGCTGTTCATGCTTAACGGTCCACGTCGGCCATAACGAAATCGATGCTACCCAGGTACGCGATCAAATCCGCGACCATGCTGCCCTTGATCACCGAAGGGATCTGTTGCAGGTGCGGGTAGCTCGGGGTGCGTATGCGGGTACGGTAGCTCATGGTGCCGCCGTCGCTCGTCAGGTAATAGCTGTTGATGCCCTTGGTCGCTTCGATCATCTGGAAGGATTCGTTGGCCGGCATCACCGGACCCCACGAAACCTGTAGGAAATGCGTGATCAAGGTTTCGATGTGCTGCAGCGTGCGCTCCTTGGGCGGCGGCGTGGTCAGCGGGTGATCCGCCTTGTACGGGCCTTCGGGCATGTTGCGCATGCATTGGTCGATGATGCGGATGCTCTGGCGCATCTCTTCGACGCGAACCATGCAGCGGTCATAGGCATCGCCGTTGTGCGCGAGCGGCACTTCGAACTCGAAGTTCTCGTAGCCCGAATACGGACGCGCCTTGCGCAGGTCGAAATCGCAACCGGTGGAGCGCAGCCCGGCACCGGTGACGCCCCACTCCAGGGCTTCCTTGGTGTTGTAGGCGGCGACGCCAATGGTACGGCCCT
Source organism: Pseudomonas sp. MM227 (assembly GCF_947090715.1). Taxonomy (NCBI): domain Bacteria; kingdom Pseudomonadati; phylum Pseudomonadota; class Gammaproteobacteria; order Pseudomonadales; family Pseudomonadaceae; genus Pseudomonas; species Pseudomonas sp. MM227. The sequence goes on along the minus strand of NZ_OX352319.1, from coordinate 2,587,206 downwards.
TGAGGATGCTGTTCTGCAGCGCAGCCTTGGTGTATTCGTCGAGGCGCTTGGGCAGCCATTCGACGAAGTCCTTGACCAGCTTCTCCCAGCCGCGCGGCAGGTCGTGAGCCACGCCACCGATGCGATACCAGGCCGGGTGCAAGCGGAAACCGGTGATGGCTTCGATCACCGTGTAGGCCTTCTGGCGGTCGGTGAAGGTGAAGAACACCGGGGTCATGGCGCCGACGTCCTGGATGTAGGTACCCAGGAACAGCAGGTGGCTGGTGATGCGGAAGAACTCGGCCATCATGATGCGGATGGTGTCGACCTTCTGCGGCACCTTGATGCCGGCCAGCTTCTCGACGGCCAGCACGTAGGGCAGGTTGTTCATCACCCCGCCCAGGTAGTCGATGCGGTCGGTGTAGGGGATGAAGCTGTGCCACGACTGGCGCTCGGCCATCTTCTCGGCACCACGGTGGTGGTAGCCGATGTCGGGCACGCAGTCGACGATCTCTTCGCCGTCCAGCTGCAGGATGATGCGGAATGCACCGTGCGCGGAAGGGTGGTTGGGGCCCAGGTTGAGGAACATGTAGTCCTCGTTGGTCCCGGAGCGTTTCATGCCCCAGTCCTCGGGCTTGAAGCGCGCGGCTTCCTCTTCCAGCTGCTGCTTGGCCAGAGTCAGGCTGTAGGGGTCGAACTCGGTCGCGCGCGCCGGGTAGTCCTTGCGCAGCGGGTGACCTTCCCAGGTCGGCGGCATCATGATGCGCGACAGGTGAGGGTGACCGGCGAAGTCGATGCCGAACATGTCCCAGACTTCACGCTCGTACCAGTTGGCGTTGGGCCAGATACCGGTGATGGTCGGCAGGTTCAGCTCGCCTTCGTTCAAGGCCACCTTGAGCATGACGTCGCTGTTACGCTCGACCGACAGCAGGTGGTAGAACACCGTGAAGTCGCCCGCGCCGGGGATGGCGCGGCGATGGGTGCGCAGGCGCTCGTCCACGCCGTGCAGGTCGTAGAGCATGCTGTACGGCTTGGACACGTTGCGCAGGAACGTGAGGATCTCGACCAGCTTGGCACGGGCCACCCACAGCACCGGCATGCCGGTACGGGTTTCCTGGGCGAGGAACGCCTCGGGGCCAAAGCGCTGGTTCAGTTCGACGACCACATCTTGGTCGTCAGCCTTGTAGGGCGGGATATACAGAGCGGTGTCCGCTGTTGTCATGGTCTCGGTCGCTATCGGTCAACTACGGTGTGAAGCCAGGGGTTCTCGGCCTGCATCGGCAGGCGTGACAAACGCTGGATCAGACTTCGTCGGGGCTGCGCAGGTGGGTTACCGCAATACGCTGTTCGCGGCGCTGTTCCTTCTGCGACGGCATCTCGGCGCGGTAGACGCCTTGATCACCGACGACCCAGGACAACGGGCGACGCTCCTGGCCAATCGACTCCTGCAACAGCATCAGGCCTTGCAGGAATGCTTCAGGGCGCGGCGGGCAGCCAGGCACGTAGACGTCCACGGGGAGGAACTTGTCGACCCCCTGGACCACCGAGTAGATGTCGTACATGCCACCGGAGTTGGCGCACGAACCCATGGAGATGACCCACTTGGGCTCGAGCATCTGCTCGTAGAGGCGCTGGATGATCGGCGCCATCTTGATGAAGCAGGTGCCGGCGATGACCATGAAGTCGGCCTGACGCGGCGAGGCCCGAATGACTTCGGCGCCGAAGCGGGCGATGTCATGGGGTGCCGTGAAGGCCGTGGTCATTTCCACGTAGCAGCACGAAAGACCGAAGTTGTACGGCCACAGGGAGTTCTTGCGACCCCAGTTGACCGCGCCGCTGAGGACGTCTTCGAGTTTGCCCATGAAGATGTTCTTGTGAACCTGATCTTCTAGGGGGTCGGAAACAGTTTCCCTGGTGCCGATGGGATACTGCTCGTTGGGAGCATCGGGGTCGATCCGGGTGAGATTGTATTGCATTGCCAAAGCCTCATTGTTTCAGCTTCGCCTGCCGCTTGCGACGAGCTTCCGGTGCCCAGTCAAGGGCGCCCACTCGGAACAGGTAGACAAGACCTGCCAACAGAATTGCTATGAAAACGAGAGCTTCGACGAATCCGGTCCAGCCGCTTTCGCGGACGGACACAGACCAGGCAAAGAGAAAAAGGGCTTCGATATCGAAGATCACGAACAGCATCGCGACCAGATAGAATTTGGCGGAAAGGCGCAGGCGGGCGCTGCCGACCGGCAGCATGCCGGATTCGAAAGGTTCGTTCTTGCTGCGTCCGAAGGCTTTGCTGCCCAGCAGGCTGGAGAGCCCGAGCATGAACGCACACAGACCGGCAACACCGAGAAGGAAGATGGCAAAGCCCCAGTTGTGGGCGATGAGTCCTGTCGAATCGGGCATGCTGGTTTCCTTGGCAGGGGCCGGGGCCTCTGGGTTGAATGAAGTGTCGCAGTGACGATATGTCGCAGCAGAATCAATCGCGATGATTTTATGGGTAAAAGCCGGGCAAGTAAATTTCGGATCGCAAATTAATTCGTATCATTACGCACATAGGCTTATTCAATGTAGCTCACTGAGAGGATTTAGGTGGGTGAAACACGAAAATATCAAGCAGGCCAAGCTTTTACCGTGAGTACGTGAATATCTTAATGATAACTAATATCATTTAGCGTCTTGGATTGACCGTGCAAGTTGGCTCAATTAACTGTGCGCACTGTTTTACCCGCTTATTCGGTTGCCGGCATTGCGCTGGATCAATCGAACGCATAAAAAAGCCGCCGGCAACTGCATGCGGCGGCTTTGGATTCAACACCCATCCCTGTGGAAGCGACGATGACCCTGTGGGAGCGGGTTCTACCCGCGAAGGCCATGCTGCGGTCTGGCGGGTACACCGCACCGAATTCTTCGCGGGCAGAGCCCGCTCCCACAGTTACCTAGCCCCACAGACGCTGCTCCCTCGCGAGAGCAGCTTGCCTGTGGGATCAGTGGAACTGCTCTTCCTCGGTCGAGCCGGTCAGGGCGGTGACCGACGAGGCGCCGCCCTGGATCACGGTGGTCATGTCGTCGAAGTACCCGGTACCCACCTCCTGTTGGTGAGCGACGAAGGTGTAGCCCTTTTCGGCATCGGCGAATTCCTGCTCCTGCAGCTTCACATAGGCCGTCATGTCGTTGCGCGCGTAGTCGTGCGCCAGGCTGAACATGCCATGCCACATGTTGTGGATCCCGGCGAGGGTGATGAACTGATGCTTGTAGCCCATCGCCGACAGCTCGCGCTGGAATTTGGCGATGGTCGCGTCGTCCAGGTTCTTCTTCCAGTTGAAGGAAGGGGAGCAGTTGTAGGAAAGCAGCTGGTCCGGGTACTCGCGCTTTATGGCTTCGGCGAAGCGGCGCGCCTCATCAAGGTCCGGCTTGGCGGTTTCGCACCAGATGAGATCGGCATAGGGCGCGTAGGCCAGGCCGCGGGCGATTGCCTGATCGAGACCGGCACGTACCTTGTAGAAGCCTTCGGGTGTGCGGGTGCCGGTCACGAACGGCTGGTCGTAAGGGTCGCAGTCCGACGTCAGCAGGTCCGCTGCGTTCGCATCGGTGCGCGCCAGGATGATCGTCGGCACACCAGCGACATCGGCGGCCAGGCGCGCAGCGGTGAGTTTCTGAACGGCTTCCTGGGTCGGCACCAATACCTTGCCGCCCATGTGCCCGCATTTCTTCACCGAGGCCAACTGGTCCTCGAAGTGAACGCCGGCGGCGCCCGCTTCGATCATGTTCTTCATCAGTTCATAGGCATTGAGCACGCCGCCGAAGCCGGCTTCGGCATCGGCCACGATTGGCGCGAAGTAGTCGATATAGCCTTGGTCGCCCGGATTCTTGCCAGCCTTCCATTGGATCTGGTCGGCACGTCGGAACGAGTTGTTGATGCGCTTGACTACGGTCGGCACCGAGTCCACCGGGTACAGCGACTGGTCGGGGTACATCGATTCGGCCGAGTTGTTGTCTGCTGCAACCTGCCAGCCGGACAGGTAGATGGCCTGGATGCCGGCCTTGACCTGCTGCACGGCTTGGCCGCCGGTAAGTGCGCCCATGCAGTTGACGAAATCCTTGTCGGGGCGGAATGAAGGCTTGGCGCCCTGGGTCACCAGGTCCCACAGTTTTTCTGCGCCCAGGCGGGCCAGCGTGTGTTCGGGTTGGACCGAGCCGCGCAGGCGCACCACATCGGCGGGCGAGTAGTTGCGCGTCACACCTTTCCAGCGCGGATTTTCGGACCAGTCTTTTGCAAGGGCCGCTTCTTGTTGTTCGCGTGTCAGTGCCATGGAGATAAACCTCGTGCATAGGTTCGATGATGGGGTTGCTGCGCCAGGCGCTGCTTGTGCCGAACTGCCGGTCGGCCCTGACCGTGCGCCGCGCTTGCCTGGTTGGCAGAGACGCAGACCGGTGAGGGCGAGGCCATCATGCCCCATGGATTTTCTGCACGTCAAACGTTTTGTAGTGAAAATTATAAAGCACTACATATTTGCCGATTCCGCGACTGTAGAGTCAGTTTTCGAGGCGGCGGTCGCCGATTCGCGACAGGGGCAGCGCTGTCGCGACTCAGGCTCAGTCAAGGGTGTCGACCTTGACTCGAACGGTAGTGTCGTTACGCCCCTGGGTGCTGTATTGCCGGGCGATGCCCTGTTGGTTGATGCTCGAATGCTCGTTCATGCCGGCAACCGTGATCCACTCGCCGAGCCGGCCGCTGAGGGTCGATTGCGTACTTTGCACGTTAACCACGTCGGCCCTTTCCTGGCTCAGTCGGTCGTTGTTTGTAGCGATGTTGAGGTGCACTACATCGCCGGTCAGGCTGGCTGTCACGTAGAAACCCTGGGTGACATCGCGGTACTCGGTCTGCGCTTGCAGGCGACCGTAGGCGTCGGTGCCTGCAGTGGTCAGGGGTACGCTTTGGCCGATCTGGATGAGTGCCGGGCTGCCTTCGCTGGCCTGAACCTGCTGCACTCCGCCGCTGCGGTTGTCGGTGCCGTACTGGATGATGCGCGTGGTGCCACCGCCGTTGACGCGATAGCCGCGCTGGTTGGCGGTGTTGCTGTCGCTGGTGTCGACGCTGATCAGCAGGCGTCGCGCCGGCTTGTCCAATTGCTCGAGCAGTGCCGTGAGCTCGTCGAGCTTGTCGGGCTCGGCGTTGACCACCAGTTGGTTGCCGTAGGCTGCGACGCTGCCGTCTCGTCCCACCAGTTGTTGGGCGATGGGCAGGATATCGGCACTGGTGCGATAGTGAAGGGGCATGACCTGGGTGGCCGCCTGGGCACTTGGCATCAGGCACAACAGCAGGCTGGCGAGCAGAAGGTGCAGCGGCATGTCCGTGATCTCCGCATTGGATGTGCGGACAAGTATGGCATGCGCGCTGAATGTACAGGATGCAGCATATCAGCCGAACCACGTCGCCGCTTTCGCGGCCGACGGTCACGCTCACACGTGGTCAGCTTGGACTGCGAACCATGTCCACATGGGGCAGGCCGGCTTCGAGAAACTCACCGCTGACGACGCGAAAGCCATGGTGTTCGTAGAACGCCGTGGCATGCACCTGAGCGCTGAGTTTCTGCTCGTGCAGGCCCAGTGCATTGGCATGGGCGATGACCGCTTGCAGCAACTTGTCGCCCACCCTCAGGCCGCGCCAGTCCTTGAGCACGGACACCCGGCCGATTTCACCGTCGGCGAGCAGGCGGGCAGTGCCCACCGCATAGTCGCCTTCGACGGCCAGGAAATGCACCGCGCTCAGATCGTCCTCGTCCCATTCCAGCTCGGCCGGAATCGCCTGCTCGGCGATGAACACCGCCTCGCGAATGCGCCGGATATCGCGATTGTCCTTGTGCCAGTCAGCCACGCGCACGCCAATGCTATTCATCGATGGCGAACCCCAGGCTCCCTTGCTTCACCAGCTCGCAGAGCAGCGCGCGACCCTGTTCGTCGTGCATCCAGGGGCCCAGGTTGTCGATGTGCAAGGCGTCGGCCGCGCAGATCAGCTTCAACAGATCGCGCAGTTCGCCGGGCAACAAGCGGCTTTGGCCACTGGCGAACAGCAACAGGTCTGCGTCGACTTCCGACCAGGCCAGGCGGGCGCTCGGGTTACGCACCAGCAGCGCACCCTGTTCCAGTTCGGCAAGCAGATCGGCCTCGGCCATGTCTTCGCCGGCGACCAGCTCCGGATAGCGCGGCTCGGTCATGAACTGGCCAAACCAGGTCAGCAACAGGCGCTCGTCGCTCATGTGCTCGGCCAGCAGGCGCTTGAGCCGATCCAGGGCGTCGTGCTGGATCTGGTGCGGGTCGGCCGCAGGCACGGCATCGGCGTCGCTGTAGCGCTCTTCGTCCGGCAGGAACTGGCTGAGGAAGTCGGTGAAGTGAGTCAGCACTTCGGCAGCGCTCGGTGCACGGAAACCGACCGAATAGGTCATGCAATCGTCCACGGCAACGCCGCAATGGGCCAGGCGCGGCGGCAGATAGAGCATGTCGCCGGGCTCCAGGGTCCACTCTTCGCTCTGCTGGAAGTCGGCCAGGATGCGCAGATCCGGATGATCGAGCAGCGGGCTCTGCGAATCGCACATCTGCCCGACCTTCCAGTTGCGCTTGCCCAGGCCCTGCAGCAGAAACACGTCGTAGTTGTCGAAGTGCGGACCCACACCGCCGCCCGGCGCGGCAAAGCTGATCATGACGTCATCGATGCGCCAGCTCGGCAGAAAGCGGAAGTGCTCCAGCAGCTCGGCAACTTCCGGGACGAACTGGTCCACGGCCTGGACCAGCAGGGTCCACTCGGTTTCCGGCAGCTTGCTGAATTCATCTTCGGCGAAGGGGCCGCGGCGCATTTCCCATGGCTGGGCGCCGTGCTCGATGACGATCCGCGACTCGACTTCTTCCTCGAGCGCCAGGCCAGCCAGCTCGTCGGCGCTCAGCGGGTTTTCGAAGTCGGTGAAGGCCTGACGTACCAGCAGGGGTTTCTTCTGCCAGTAGTCGCGCAGGAATTCAGCGGCAGTCAGGCCGCCCAGTATTTGAAGTGGGGTATTAGCTTTCATGTGTAACCTGCTGAATAGTATTGCTTTTATAACTGGAATAAAAACGCCCGGCGAGGCCGGGCGTCAAAGCGTCGGTAGCGAATGTCAGACGCGCTTGGCCTGCGCTGCTGCATTGCCTATGTAATTCGCCGGGGTCAGTTGCTTGAGTTCGGCCTTGGCTTCTTCAGGCATGTCCAGCCCGTCGATGAAGGTCTGCAGAGCTTGTGGGCCGATGCCCTTGCCGCGGGTCAACTCCTTGAGCTTCTCGTACGGGTTCTCGATGTCGTAACGGCGCATGACCGTCTGGATGGGCTCGGCCAGCACTTCCCAGCAAGCGTCCAGATCTTCAGCTATTTTCTGAGTATTGATCTCTAACTTGCTGATTCCCTTGAGACTTGCTTCGTAGGCGATCACGCTGTGGGCGAAACCGACACCGAGGTTGCGCAGCACGGTGGAGTCGGTCAAATCGCGCTGCCAGCGCGAGATCGGCAGCTTGCTGGCCAGGTGCTGGAACAGCGCGTTGGCGATACCCAGGTTGCCTTCGGAGTTCTCGAAGTCGATCGGATTGACCTTGTGCGGCATCGTCGAGGAACCGATTTCGCCAGCGATGGTGCGCTGCTTGAAATAGCCCAGGGAGATGTAGCCCCAGATATCACGATCGAAATCGATGAGGATGGTGTTGAAGCGGGCGATCGCGTCGAACAGCTCGGCAATGTAGTCATGCGGCTCGATCTGCGTGGTGTAGGGATTGAAGCCCAGGCCCAGTTCGTCTTCGATGAAGGCGCGGGCATTGGCTTCCCAGTCGATCTGCGGGTAGGCCGACAGGTGCGCGTTGTAGTTGCCTACCGCGCCGTTGATCTTGCCCAGCAGGGGCACGGCTGCCACCTGCGCGATCTGCCGCTCCAGGCGGTACACCACGTTCGCCAGCTCCTTGCCCAGGGTCGTCGGCGAAGCCGGCTGGCCATGGGTGCGCGACAGCATCGGCACGTCGGCGAAGCGATGGGCCAGCTCGCGGATCGACCCGGCGATCTGGCGCATCAGCGGCAGCATCACATCGTCGCGGCCTTCGCGCAGCATCAGCGCGTGGGACAGGTTGTTGATGTCCTCGCTGGTACAGGCGAAATGGATGAACTCGCTGACCTTGGCCAGTTCCGGCAGCTTGGCCGCCTGCTCCTTGAGCAGGTACTCGATGGCCTTGACGTCGTGGTTGGTGGTGCGCTCGATTTCCTTGACGCGTTCGGCGTGCTCCAGGGCGAAATCACTGGCAAGCACATCCAGTACGGCATTGGCCTCTGCCGAGAAAGCCGGTACTTCGGCGATTTGCGGGTGCGCGGCCAGGCGCTGCAACCAGCGCACCTCTACCAGGGCGCGGAAGCGAATCAGGCCGTACTCGCTGAAAATGGTGCGAAGGGCCTGGGTTTTGCCGGCGTAGCGGCCGTCTACAGGGGAAACCGCAGTGAGCGAAGAAAGCTGCATGGGTATTCTCGGACAGTCGGGCTTTGAAAAGGGCGCGAATTATACATGAAAAAAGCCGGTTGGGCGGCCCGGGCCAACCCTCCGGTCGTTCATCCGCGCATCAGGGGGTACAGCTCTCGCAACAACTTGCGGCGGCTGATCACCAGCTGCCAGCGATGCCCGCCCAATTGTCGCCACAGGCGTGCGGCACGGATGCCGGCCAGCAGCAGGGCACGAATCTTGGAGGCGTTGTTGGGCTGCTGCAGGTGGCGCGTATCGCCATGCACCTGGATGCGTTGGCGCAGCGTGCTCAGGGTGTCCTGGTACAGCGCACCAGTGGCGGCGATAACGTTTTCATGACCCTGGCCGAAGTGCTCGACCTGGTTCTGGATCTGCGGAATGCGTTTGCCGATGATCTCCAGCATCTCGCCGCGCTTGGCCAACTGCCGCTCCAGGCCCAGCATCGACAGCGCGTAGCGCAGCGGCTCGCGCTGCAGGCTGCCGGGGTCTCGCTCCAGCGCGCTGGACAGCGCGCCATAACCTTCGCGCAGATGGCTGTCGTCGCCGCCGAACACTTCAAGCGTGTTCTGCGGATCGACCACCAGCAGGCTGCCCAGCAGGCAGGCGACGTCAGCCTCGGCGGCGGAACCGGTCTTGGCGATACGGTCGACCAGCACCGCCGCCTGGAACACCGCGCCCAGGGCTACCAATTGTTCCTGCAAGTTGTTCATGGCTGGCTCCAGGGCTCGGCGACTTCGATGACGCCGCCACCCAGGCAGATTTCGCCGTCGTAGAACACCACCGACTGACCTGGGGTGACAGCCCGTTGCGGCTCGTCGAATACCGCGCGATAGCCCTCGGCAGTGCGTTCCAGGGTGCATGCCTGGTCGCTTTGACGATAGCGGACCTTGGCTGTCAGGCGGCGCGGCTCGGCCAGGTCCACCGGGTTCACCCAGTAGATTTCCGAAGCGAGCAGGGCGCCGGAAAACAGCAGCGGGTGCTCGTTGCCCTGGCCCACGATCAATTCGTTGGCGACCAGGTCCTTGGCCAGCACGTACCACGGGTCGTCACCGGCGTCCTTGAGGCCGCCGATACCCAGCCCCTGGCGCTGGCCGATGGTGTGGTACATCAAGCCGTGGTGACGGCCGATGACCTCGCCGCTGGTGGTCTTGATCTCGCCTGGCTGCGCTGGCAGGTACTGCTTGAGAAAGTCGCTGAAGCGGCGTTCGCCGATGAAGCAGATGCCGGTGGAATCCTTTTTCTTAGCGGTCGCCAGGCCGTGCATTTCCGCGATGGCGCGCACTTCGGGCTTTTCCAGTTCGCCCACGGGAAACAGCGTGCGGGCGATCTGCTCACCGCCGACGGCGTGCAGGAAGTAGCTCTGGTCCTTGTTCGGGTCCAGGCCCTTGAGCAGTTGCGTCTGCCCGTCGCTGTCGCGGCGACGCACGTAGTGGCCGGTGGCAATCAGGTCGGCGCCCAGCATCAGTGCGTAGTCCAGGAACGCCTTGAACTTGATCTCGCGGTTGCACAGGATGTCCGGGTTTGGCGTACGGCCGGCCTTGTACTCCTCGAGGAAGTGCTCGAAGACGTTGTCCCAGTATTCAGCCGCGAAGTTGGCGGTGTGCAGCTTGATGCCCAGCTTGTCGCAAACGGCCTGGGCATCCGCCAGGTCCTCGCGCGCCGTGCAGTAGTCAGTTCCGTCGTCTTCCTCCCAGTTCTTCATGAACAGGCCTTCCACGTGGTAGCCCTGCTCCATCAGCAGAAGGGCGGACACGGACGAGTCGACGCCGCCGGACATGCCGACGATGACGCGCTGTTTTGCGCAGTGGCGGGGAGCTGGCTCACGCATAGGGATTCGATGGGGCCTCTGAAAAGGACGCGATTCTAACAGGGTGCGTCGGAAAACGCTCAGGTGCGAATCAGCTCCAGGCTGTGCAGCGGTCCGTTCAGGTAGTCGTCCAGGCATTGCATGACCAGCTCGCTGCGCAGTCGATGGCCCTGTGCGGCCAGCTCGTCGCGGGTCAGCCAGGTGGTGCCGCTGATGTCCAGATCCAGTTCGAGCTCGGGGTTGAGGTGCAGGGGGCGTGCACTGAAGCAGATGCGCTGGTAGGTCACGCCGTTGCTGGGCGCCGTGTACAGGTAGATGCCGACCACGCCGGTCAGCTCGACGTCCCAGGCAGTTTCTTCGAGGGTCTCGCGCAGGGCGGCTTGCATGAGGTTTTCGTCAGGCTCGAGATGGCCGGCAGGCTGGTTGAGCACCAAACGTCCGCCTTTCATTTCCTCGACGAACAGAAAACGCCCGCTGTCCTCGATGATAGTGGCGACAGTGATATGCGGTTGCCAGGTCATGATGGAATCTCCCATTGATGGACCCCTCGTAGGAGCGGTCCGTGGCCGCGAACCAGGCGCCGCAGTGCATCGGTCGATTCGCGTTGCCCTTTTCGCAGCCGATGACTGCTCCTGCGGGTGCATGCGATCTTCCGTAGGAGCGGTCCGTGGCCGCGAACTGGGCACCGCGGTGCATCAGACAATTCGCGTTGCTCCTTTCGGGGCCGATGAGCGCTCCTACGGGAGATCGCCTGCGCTGAAAAAGTCAGCCCCGGCACAGGGCCAGGGCTGGGGGTGTTACCGGTTCAAACCTTACACCAGCGAAGCGATCGCGGCGTTCAGGGTTTCGCTGGGGCGCATGGCCTTGCGGGTCAGTTCGGCATCGGCATGGTAGTAGCCGCCGATGTCCACTGGCTTGCCTTGCACGGCGTTGAGCTCGGCGACGATCTTCGCCTCGTTCTCGGCCAGGGTCTTGGCCAGCGGCGCGAACTGTGCCTGCAAGGCAGCGTCCTCTTTCTGCTCGGCCAGGGCCTGGGCCCAGTACAGTGCCAGGTAGAAGTGGCTGCCGCGGTTGTCAATGTTGCCGACCTTGCGCGATGGCGACTTGTTGTTGTCGAGGAATTGGCCGGTGGCCTTGTCCAGGGTCGCCGCCAGTACCAGCGCCTTGGGGTTGTCGTAGGTGCTGCCCAGGTGCTCCAGCGAAGCGGCCAGGGCCAGGAACTCACCCAGGGAATCCCAGCGCAGGAAGTTTTCTTCGACCAGTTGCTGCACGTGCTTGGGCGCCGAACCGCCAGCGCCGGTTTCGAACAGGCCGCCGCCATTCATCAGCGGCACGATCGAAAGCATCTTGGCGCTGGTGCCCAGTTCCATGATCGGGAACAGGTCGGTCAGGTAGTCGCGCAGCACGTTGCCGGTCACGGAAATGGTGTCTTGCCCGGCACGAATGCGCTTGAGCGAGAAAGCCATGGCGTCGACCGGCGACATGATCTGGATGTCCAGGCCATTGGTGTCGTGGTCTTTCAGGTATTTCTGCACCTTGTCGATCATCACCGCGTCGTGGGCGCGTGCCGGGTCGAGCCAGAACACGGCAGGGGTGCTGCTGGCACGGGCGCGGTTGACGGCGAGCTTGACCCAGTCCTGGATCGGCGCGTCCTTGGTCTGGCACATGCGGAACACGTCACCAGTCTCCACCTTCTGCTCCATGAGCACGCGACCATTGCTGTCGCTGACGCGGACCACGCCGTCGGCGGCAATCTGGAAGGTCTTGTCGTGGGAACCGTATTCTTCGGCTTTCTGCGCCATCAGGCCCACGTTGGGCACGCTGCCCATGGTGGTCGGATCGAATGCACCGTGCTTCTTGCAGTCTTCGATGGCGGCCTGGTAGATGCTGGCGTAGCAGCGATCCGGGATCAGTGCCTTGGTATCCTGCAGCACACCTTCGGTGTTCCACATCTTGCCCGAGTCGCGGATCATGGCCGGCATCGAGGCATCGACGATGACGTCGCTGGGCACGTGCAGGTTGGTGATGCCCTTGTCGGAGTTGACCATGGCCAGGGCGGGGCGCGTGGCATAGACGGCCTGGACGTCGGCTTCGATCTGCGCCTGCTGCTCGGCGCGCAGCGACTTGATGCGCGAGTACAGGTCACCGATGCCGTTGTTCAGGTTGAAACCTACCTGCTCCAGCACGTCGGCGTGCTTGTCCAGCGCCTCCTGATAGAACTCGGCAACGATCTGGCCGAACATGATCGGATCGGAGACCTTCATCATGGTGGCTTTGAGGTGAACGGAGAACAGCACGCCCTGTTTCTTGGCGTCCTCGATCTCGGCGGCCACGAAGGCGCGCAGGGCTTTTTTGCTCAGCGCGGCGCAGTCGATGATCTCGCCAGCCAGGACCTTGGTCTTTTCCTTCAATACGGTGGTGCTGCCGTCGCTGCCGACCAGCTCGATCTTGACGCTGCCGTCGGCTTCGATCAGGGCACTTTTCTCGCTGCCGTAGAAATCGCCGCTGCTCATGTGCGCAACGTGGGACTTCGAGTCGGCGGCCCAGGCGCCCATCTTGTGCGGGTGCTTGCGCGCATAGTTCTTGACCGACAGTGGTGCACGGCGGTCGGAGTTGCCTTCACGCAGTACCGGGTTCACGGCGCTGCCCTTGACCTTGTCGTAGCGGGCGCGGGTGTCCTTGTCGGCATCCGACTCGGCGCTGTCTGGGTAGTCGGGCAGGTCGAAGCCTTGGTCCTGCAGCTCTTTGATCGCCGCCTTCAGTTGCGGTACCGAAGCGCTGATGTTCGGCAGCTTGATGATGTTGGCTTCAGGCGTGGTGGCCAGGGTGCCCAGCTCGGCGAGATCGTCCGGCACGGGTTTGCCGGCCTGCAGACGCTCGGGAAAGCTTGAAAGGATGCGCGCCGCCAGGGAGATGTCGCGGGTCTCGACGGCGATGTCCGAAGAAGCGGTGAAGGCTTCGATGATCGGCAACAGCGAATAGGTGGCCAGGGCTGGCGCTTCGTCGGTGAAGGTGTAGATGATCTTTGAGCGGGTGGGCATAATCGAATTAACTCTCTTCTTTGCTGAGCGTGCACAGAATCTCGAGATGCGCAGGATAGGCGCTTTCGCTCGTTGTCATCAATGAGGCGAAAAATCGAGCATTGGTCGCGGTGATGTGGGATGCATCAGTAGAGCGTCAAGCGGTCGACCGGCAACAACGGCCCTCTCGCGACTCGCATGGGCGGTGCACGCGGGCGGACCGGTCCGACCAAGGTGACCCTGCGGTCACTGCGGCAGTATACCACTGGTCGCGGCGATGAATACTGTGTAGGGGGCACAAAGCTGGGCGGGTCGGCAACTGCCGGAAACGAAACAGGCCATCCGTGTGGATGGCCTGTCCGGGTGCACATTCGCAGCAATGACGGCGAGCAAGCGCTCACGTTGCACAGCATGCGCCCGAGGAACGCTTGCTCGCGATCACTGTTCCTGCGCCGCGATCATGCGTTCGCGGACTCCCTTGCCTCTTCTTTGGTCGTCGCAGCGCTTGCTTGCGTGACTTCGGCCTCTACCGTCTTGATGGCCACGGCGTGCAGCCCCTTGGGTCCCTGTGAGATCTCGAAGGAAACGGCCTGGCCAGCCTTCAGCGTCTTGTAGCCATCCATGGCGATGGCGGAGAAATGGGCGAAAAGATCCTCGGTCTGACCGTCTTCGATAATGAAGCCGTAGCCCTTGGCATTGTTGAACCACTTGACTTTACCACTGCGCATACCCATATCCCTCTGCAAAGGACTCCAGCTCTGGAGTATCATCCACTTCGTGCGCAACACAACCGATTGAAAAAATTTGGTTGACTGCGCGGACCTTTCTTCCCCAATGTGGGTTCTACTGTTTGTAACACCGTTTTGCCGATAGTCAAGGTCATGCGGCGACCGAGTCAAAATTCGGTCACAAGGTCAACCCACCACTTCTATTCGCTCAACGATGAATCTTCTTTCCATGCATGCATTCAGTCAGATTCGACTAACCTTCAATCAAGACCGCCCGCAGTCGCACGAGGACGATTCGGCAGGCATTGCCGTCCAGGAATCCAAGCCTGCATTGCAGGCCCCACCGATGTATAAGGTGGTTCTGTTCAACGACGACTACACCCCGATGGATTTCGTCGTCGAGATCCTCGAGGTTTTCTTCAATCTGAATCGTGAGCTGGCGACCAAGGTCATGCTGGCCGTCCATACAGAAGGACGGGCAGTATGCGGATTGTTTACCCGAGACATCGCCGAAACCAAGGCCATGCAGGTCAACCAGTACGCCAGGGAAAGCCAGCATCCGCTACTCTGTGAAATCGAGAAGGACGGTTAACGCCGACCACTTGGGTATGAGGTGAAGCTATGTTAAACCGCGAGCTCGAAGTCACGCTCAATCTTGCCTTCAAGGAAGCGCGCTCCAAGCGTCATGAGTTCATGACCGTGGAACACCTTCTTCTGGCGCTATTGGACAACGAGGCAGCCGCCACCGTATTGCGCGCGTGCGGCGCCAATCTCGAAAAACTCAAACACGACCTGCAGGAGTTCATCGACTCCACCACGCCGTTGATCCCCGTGCATGACGAGGATCGTGAAACCCAGCCGACGCTGGGCTTCCAGCGTGTGCTGCAGCGTGCCGTGTTCCATGTACAAAGTTCGGGCAAGCGAGAAGTCACCGGGGCCAACGTGCTGGTGGCGATCTTCAGCGAGCAGGAAAGCCAGGCCGTGTTCCTGCTCAAGCAGCAGAGCGTGGCGCGCATTGATGTGGTCAACTACATCGCGCACGGTATTTCCAAGGTCCCTGGTCACGGTGACAGCTCCGAAGGCGAGCAGGAAATGCAGGACGAAGAAGGCGGTGATACCTCTTCGTCGAGCAACCCGCTGGATGCCTATGCCAGCAACCTCAACGAGCTGGCTCGCCAGGGTCGCATTGATCCACTGGTCGGTCGCGAGAGCGAAGTCGAGCGCGTCGCGCAGATTCTCGCTCGTCGCCGCAAGAACAACCCGTTGCTGGTAGGCGAAGCAGGCGTGGGCAAGACGGCGATTGCCGAAGGCCTGGCCAAGCGCATCGTCGATAGCCAGGTGCCTGATCTGCTGGCGAACAGTGTCGTGTATTCCCTCGACCTGGGCGCGCTGCTGGCCGGTACCAAGTACCGCGGCGATTTCGAGAAGCGCTTCAAGGCATTGCTCGGCGAGCTGAAGAAGCGTCCGCAGGCGATCCTGTTCATTGACGAGATCCACACCATCATCGGTGCGGGTGCTGCGTCGGGCGGGGTGATGGATGCGTCCAACCTGCTAAAGCCGCTGCTCTCCTCCGGTGATATCCGCTGCATCGGTTCGACCACCTTCCAGGAATTCCGTGGCATCTTCGAGAAAGACCGCGCCCTGGCACGTCGTTTCCAGAAGGTCGACGTGTCCGAGCCTTCGGTGGAAGACACCATCGGCATCCTGCGTGGCCTCAAGGGGCGGTTCGAGCAGCACCACAACATCGAATACAGTGACGAGGCCCTGCGTGCGGCCGCCGAGCTGGCGTCGCGCTACATCAATGACCGACACATGCCCGACAAGGCCATCGACGTCATCGACGAGGCAGGTGCCTACCAGCGCCTGCAGCCTGAAGCCAATCGAGTCAAGCGTATCGAAGTGCCTCAGGTCGAAGACATCGTGGCCAAGATCGCGCGGATTCCGCCGAAGCACGTAACCAGTTCCGACAAGGAGCTGCTGCGTAACCTGGAGCGTGATCTCAAGTTGACTGTATTTGGCCAGGACGCTGCCATCGACTCGCTGGCCACGGCCATCAAGTTGTCGCGCGCCGGGTTGAAGGCGCCGGACAAGCCCGTGGGCTCGTTCCTCTTCGCCGGCCCTACCGGTGTCGGCAAGACCGAGGCTGCGCGCCAGCTGGCCAAGGCCCTCGGCGTGGAGCTGGTGCGTTTCGACATGTCCGAGTACATGGAGCGTCACACCGTATCGCGTCTGATCGGTGCGCCACCGGGTTATGTCGGGTTCGACCAGGGCGGTCTGTTGACCGAAGCCATCACCAAGCAGCCGCATTGCGTACTGCTGCTCGATGAAATCGAAAAGGCTCACCCCGAGGTCTTCAACCTGCTGCTGCAGGTCATGGATCACGGCACCCTGACCGACAACAACGGACGCAAGGCGGATTTCCGCAACGTGATTCTCATCATGACCACCAACGCTGGTGCCGAAACCGCTGCGCGGGCCTCGATCGGGTTTACCCATCAGGACCACTCATCCGACGCCATGGAAGTGATCAAGAAAAGCTTCACGCCGGAATTCCGCAACCGCCTGGACACCATCATCCAGTTCGGTCGCCTCAGCCACGAAGTCATCAAGAGCGTGGTCGACAAGTTCCTCACCGAATTGCAGGCGCAGCTGGAAGACAAGCGTGTGCAGCTTGAAGTCACCGATGCCGCGCGCGGCTGGCTGGCGGCAAGTGGCTACGATGTGCAGATGGGCGCGCGTCCCATGGCGCGCTTGATTCAGGACAAGATCAAGCGGCCGTTGGCGGAAGAGATCCTGTTCGGCGAGTTGGCCGAGCATGGCGGGGTCGTGCACATCGACATCAAGGACGGCGAGCTGACCTTTGATTTCGAGACCACGGCTGAGATGGCATAACGGCTCGACGCGGCTTGCGCCGCTGCTACAGGGGTTGTGTGAATCTCCCTGCAGCAGCGGCGCAAGCCGCGTAGCTTTTGCTGTCCAAATCCCACGCAAGCAAAAACGCCCGGCAATGCCGGGCGTTTTCATGTGTCTCGGTTCAGCGAGCGCGGTAGGTGATGCGCCCTTTGCTCAAATCATAGGGCGTCAGTTCAACACGCACCTTGTCACCGGTCAGAATACGAATGTAGTTCTTGCGCATCTTGCCGGAGATATGCGCGGTTACGACGTGCCCGTTTTCCAACTCCACGCGAAACATGGTGTTGGGCAGGGTGTCGACGACAGTGCCTTCCATTTCGAAGCTGTCTTCTTTCGACATGCAGTAAAACCCTCGGTATCCAGTTGATGGCCCGGTGCAACTGCGCCAGGCAAAAGCGGCGTGCATTGTGCCCGAAAAAGGGGGCTCAAGCCAAGGGGTTCAGTTAAGTGTTACCCATCTCTGGTTGATAAGCAGCTCGATGGGTCGATATTGGGTCTTGTAATTCATCTTCTGGCAGTTCTTGATCCAGTAGCCCAGATAGACCGCATCCAGGTTCAATCGCCGTGCTTCCTCGATCTGCCACAGGATCGCCAGACGGCCCAGGCTGCGCCGCTCTTCGGTCGGCTCGTAGAAGGTATACACGGCAGACAGCCCGTTGGGCAGCAGGTCGGTCACGGCCACCGCCAGCAGCCGGCCGTCCAGGCGAAATTCGTAGAAGCGCGAAAAGGGCAGGTCTCGGACCAGAAACGTCGAAAACTGATCACGGCTGGGCGGAAACATGTCGCCATCGGCGTGGCGCTGCTCGATGTAGCGCTGGTAGAGGTCGAAATACTCTTCGCTGAAGCGGGGAGTGGCACTCGTCACCTGGACGTCGTGATTGCGCTTGACGATGCGTTTCTGCTGGCGCGAGGGGGTGAAGCCTGCCGTGGGAATGCGTGCCGGCACGCACGCGTTGCAACGCTGGCAGTGCGGCCGGTAGAGGTGGTCACCGCTGCGGCGGAAACCCATTTCCGAGAGGTCGGCGTAGACGTGGACGTCCATCGGCTGGCTCGGATCGAGAAACAAGGTCGTGGCTTGCTCGTCGGGCAGGTAGCTGCACGAATGGGGTTGAGTGGCATAGAACTTCAGGCGCGCCAACTCAGTCATGATGAACCCTCGGAATGAAACCATTGCATCAAGTGTAAGCCAGTGCCGGAGAACTCGCCTAGCGCTGCCATGTCGCGCTATTGGGTTGGTCGAGGTATTGGTTCAGATAATCGGCGAACTGATCTCGGGCGATGCTTCGTGCGCCCAGGCTGTGCAAGTGCTCGGTGGGCATCTGGCAGTCGATCAGCACGAAACCGGCCTGCTGCAGATGCTCGACCAAGGTCACGAAGCCAACCTTGGAGGCGTTGTCGGTGCGGCTGAACATGGATTCGCCGAAGAACAGTTGGCCCATGGCCAGGCCATAGAGCCCACCTACAAGCGTCTCGCCGTCCCACACCTCGACCGAGTGCGCGTGCCCTTGCTCGTGCAGGGTGAGGTAGGCGCGTTGCATGTCGCCCGTTATCCAAGTGCCGTCGGTGTAATCGCGCGGCCCTGCGCAGGCGGCGATGACAGCGGGAAAGTCCTGGTCGAAGGTTACCGTGAAGCGTTGCTGGCGCAGTACCTTGCGCAGGCTGCGTGACACATGCAGTTCGGCGGGCATCAGCACGGTACGCGGATCCGGCGACCACCAGAGAATCGGCTGGCCGTCCTCGAACCAGGGGAAGCAGCCGTGCCGGTAGGCCTGCACCAGCCGCTCGGGGCTGAGGTCGCCACCGGCTGCCAGCAGCCCATTGGGCTCGCGCATCGCCTTGCTCAGGGGAGGAAAGACCAGTTCGTTTCGTTTGAGCCACGTCAGCATGATTGTTCGCTACGGCAGGGGAGGGTGGTACCGGGGGCAGTGAGTTCATCCTGCCACGATCCGGACGGCACGCCAATGCATGGCAGCAAGGCCGGGCAGCCAGAGCGACCGAGCTTTCATGTAACTTTTTCAGGCAATTGCAGTCCCATGTCACTGTTCTTCAAGATTGGCTCGTAAGGCCTTGTCGGCAAACACAAAGCACCGCTGAATCACATTTCGTGCGTCGCCTGATCCGAAGCTGAATGGCGCACGGCAAGCGACGCTTATATTGCAGATGCGCGAATTGCCGACAAAGCCGTACAATGCGATCTTTGCAGGGCCTGTTGTCCACCGATAGTGGCCATTTGCTGTATTTTTGTCATCCATCAGTTGCGCGCTTCGACAGGCGCAGGAAATCAAGCGTTTTGAAGAAATCCACTGCCTCATCCGCTCCCGCATCGGTGCCCGTCTGGCGCCAGCAAATGCATTATCGCCTCAAGGAAGGCGCACTGATCGCCATGGGCGCGCTGTGCCTTTATCTGTGGATGGCGTTGTTGACCTACGATCAGACCGATCCCGGCTGGAGCCACACCAGCAGCAACATGGACCAGGTGCAGAACGCGGCCGGCCGTGCCGGTGCGTTCGCCGCCGATATTCTGTTCATGGTGCTGGGCTATTTCGCCTATATCTTTCCCCTGCTGCTGGCGGTCAAGACCTGGCAGATCTTCCGTCAGCGCCACGAACCCTGGCAGTGGAGTGGCTGGCTGTTTTCCTGGCGCCTCATCGGGCTGGTGTTCCTGATTCTCTCCGGCGCGGCCCTGGCTCATATCCATTTCCATTCCGCCGGCAGCCTGCCGGCGTCCGCCGGCGGCGCGCTGGGCCAAAGCCTGGGCAACCTGGCGCTCAACGCCTTGAACATCCAGGGCAGCACCCTGTTGTTCATCGCACTGTTTCTGTTCGGCCTGACCGTGTTCACCGACCTGTCCTGGTTCAAGGTCATGGACATGACCGGCAAGATCACCCTCGATCTGCTCGAGCTGATGCAGGGCTCGGCCAGCCGCTGGTGGGCGGCACGTGCCGAACGCAAGCAACTGGTTGCCCAACTGCGGGAAGTGGACGAACCGGCCTACGCTGCGCCCAGGGTCAGCGAGCCGCGCGATGTCGCCAAGCCCAGGCCGGTGCGGCCTGCGCCGGTGGAACCGACCCTGCAGAGCCGTCCGGTAGCACCCATCGCGCCGGCTGCAATGGCGGCGCCGGTCGCGGCCATTCAGCCCCTGCGGCCTGCGGTCCCGATCAAGCCGTTGAGTGAGGAAAGCACCCAGGGTGCGCCGAACGGCAAGCCGCCTGAGCAAAGCGCGCGGGTGCAGAAGGAGAAGCAGGCGGCGTTGTTCGTCGACAGCGCCGTGCAGGGCACCTTGCCGCCGATTTCCATTCTCGATCCCGCCGAAGAGAAGAAGGTCAACTATTCGCCAGAGTCGCTGGCGGCGGTAGGCCAGTTACTGGAGGTGAAACTCAAGGAATTCGGCGTGGAAGTAACCGTCGATTCCATTCACCCCGGCCCGGTGATTACCCGTTACGAGATCCAGCCGGCGGCCGGCGTCAAGGTCAGCCGCATCTCCAACCTGGCCAAAGACCTGGCGCGTTCGCTGGCGGTGCTCAGTGTCCGTGTGGTCGAAGTCATTCCCGGCAAGACCACCGTCGGTATCGAGATTCCGAACGAAGACCGGCAGATCGTGCGTTTCTCCGAAGTGCTGTCCTCACCCCAGTACGACGAGGCCAAGTCGCCTGTGACCATGGCGCTAGGCCACGATATTGGCGGCAAACCGGTGATCACCGACCTGGCCAAGATGCCTCACCTGCTGGTTGCCGGTACCACTGGTTCCGGCAAGTCGGTGGGGGTCAACGCGATGATTCTGTCGATCCTGTTCAAGTCGGGCCCGGAAGACGCCAAGCTGATCATGATCGACCCGAAGATGCTCGAATTGTCCATCTACGAGGGGATTCCGCACCTGCTTTGCCCCGTGGTCACCGACATGAAGGATGCCGCTAACGCGTTGCGTTGGAGCGTTGCCGAGATGGAGCGTCGCTACAAGCTGATGGCGGCCATGGGCGTGCGCAACCTGGCAGGCTTCAACCGCAAGATCAAGGACGCCGAAGAGGCCGGGACGCCCCTGAGCGACCCGCTTTACAAGCGCGAAAGCATTCACGACGAGGCGCCGCTGCTCAAGACCCTGCCGACCATCGTGGTGGTCGTGGACGAATTCGCCGACATGATGATGATCGTCGGCAAGAAGGTCGAAGAGCTCATCGCGCGTATCGCGCAGAAGGCCCGTGCCGCCGGTATCCACCTGATCCTCGCCACCCAGCGACCTTCGGTGGACGTCATCACCGGCCTGATCAAGGCCAACATCCCCACGCGCATGGCGTTCCAGGTATCGAGCAAGATCGACTCGCGTACCATCATCGACCAGGGCGGTGCCGAACAACTGCTGGGTCACGGTGACATGCTCTACATGCCGCCGGGCACCAGCCTGCCGATTCGCGTGCACGGCGCCTTCGTTTCCGACGAAGAGGTGCATCGCGTGGTCGAGGCGTGGAAGCAGCGTGGTGTGCCCGACTACAACGAAGACATTCTGGCCGGCGTCGAGGAAGCCGGCAGTGGCTTCGAGGGCAGCAGTGGCGGCGGCGATGGCGACGACAGCGAAAGCGACGCGCTCTACGACGAGGCGGTGAACTTCGTGCTGGAAAGCCGTCGTGCGTCCATCTCGGCGGTACAGCGCAAGCTCAAGATCGGCTACAACCGCGCGGCGCGCATGATCGAGTCCATGGAAATGGCCGGTGTGGTCACGCCGATGAACACCAATGGCTCGCGCGAAGTGATCGCGCCGGGCCCGATGCGCGACTGATGCAACGCTCGCGCCTTACCCTAGAACGAGGATTCCCATGCGCTTGATTCGCATGCTGTTGGTTTCTGCCCTGGCCCTGGCCAGCCTGTCGGTACACGCCGACCAGAAGGACGTGGCGCGCTTGACGCAATTGCTGGAGAAATCCCAGACGTTGACCGCGCGCTTTTCCCAGCTGACCCTGGACGGCAGCGGTACCCAGTTGCAGGAGACCGCCGGGCAAATGGCCCTGCAGCGGCCTGGCCTGTTCAACTGGCACACTGACGCGCCGCAGGAGCAGTTGATGGTCTCCGACGGCAAGAAGGTTTCGCTGTGGGACCCGGACCTGGAGCAGGTCACCATCAAGACCCTCGACCAGCGCCTGACCCAGACCCCGGCGCTGCTGTTGTCCGGTGACGTGTCGAAGATCAGCCAGAGCTTCGACATCAGTGCCAAGGAAGCCGGCGACGTGATCGATTTCGTGCTCAAGCCCAAGACCCGCGACACCTTGTTCGATTCGTTGCGCCTGTCGTTCCGCAAGGGTGTGATCAACGACATGCAACTGATCGACAGCGTGGGCCAGCGCACCAATATCCTGTTCATGAACGTCCGGGCCAACGAGCCGATCGCCGCGAACAAATTCAAGTTCGACATCCCCAAAGGCGCGGACGTGATCCAAGAATAATTCGAGGTCGATTGTCGCCCCATGGACCTGTTTCGCAGTGATCCCATTGCCCAGCCGCTGGCCGCGCGTCTGCGCGCCAGCAACCTGGACGAATACGTCGGCCAGGAGCATCTGCTCGCCCGCGGCAAGCCGCTGCGCGAGGCACTGGAGCAGGGCGCCCTGCACTCGATGATCTTCTGGGGGCCACCGGGCGTGGGCAAGACCACCCTGGCACGGCTGCTGGCGAAGGTGTCCGATGCTCACTTCGAAACCGTGTCGGCGGTACTCGCCGGGGTCAAGGAGATTCGCCAGGCGGTCGAGGTGGCCAAGCAGCAGGCGGGCCAGTATGGCCGTCGCACGATTCTGTTCGTCGATGAAGTGCACCGTTTCAACAAGTCCCAGCAGGATGCGTTTTTGCCCTACGTGGAAGACGGTACGCTGATCTTCATCGGCGCCACCACCGAAAACCCTTCGTTCGAGCTCAACAACGCCTTGCTCTCGCGAGCCCGCGTGTATGTGCTCAAGAGCCTCGACGAGGCGGCGCTGCGGCGTCTGGTCGACCGTGCGCTGAACGAGGAACGCGGCCTGGGCAAGCGCCGACTGCGCCTGGGCGACGAGGCCTTTGCCATGCTCATGGCCGCTGCCGACGGTGACGGACGCAGGATCCTCAACCTGCTGGAGAATGCCTCCGACCTTGCCGAGGACGGCGAGGAAATAGGCGTCGAGCTGTTGCAGAGCCTGCTCGGCGATACCCGCCGACGCTTCGACAAGGGCGGCGAGGCGTTCTACGACCAGATATCGGCCTTGCACAAATCGGTGCGCGGCTCCGATCCGGATGCGTCGCTGTACTGGTTCGCACGCATGCTCGACGGTGGTTGCGACCCGCTCTATCTGGCGCGGCGGGTGGTGCGCATGGCCAGCGAAGACATCGGCAATGCCGATCCGCGGGCGCTGCCGCTGTGCCTGTCGGCGTGGGATGTGCAGGAGCGCCTGGGCAGCCCCGAAGGCGAGCTGGCGGTGGCCCAGGCCATCGTTTACCTGGCGTGTGCACCCAAGAGCAATGCCGTGTACATGGGCTTCAAGGCGGCGATGCGCGAGGCGGCCGAACATGGCTCGCTGGAAGTGCCACTGCATTTGCGCAACGCCCCGACCAAACTGATGAAGCAGCTGGGCTACGGCGACGAGTACCGCTATGCCCACGATGAGCCCGACGCCTATGCAGCCGGCGAAGACTACTTCCCCGAGCAATTGAGCCCACGCCACTACTATCGCCCCGTGCCGCGCGGCCTGGAATTGAAGATAGGCGAAAAGCTCAAGCACCTCGCCAGTCTGGACGACAGCAGTCCGCGGCGACGGAGAAAGGCGTGATCCCGACCATTGTCGCGGTATCCCTGGGTGGGGTGGTCGGCACACTGCTGCGCCTGTTCACCGCGACCTACATCAATGCGAACTGGCCACGTCTGTTCTATACCGGTACGCTGGCCGTCAATATCATCGGTTGCCTGATCATTGGCTACCTGTATGGGCTGTTCATGATTCGCCCGGACATTCCGGTCGAGATCCGTTCGGGATTGATGGTGGGGTTCGTGGGTGGCCTGACCACCTTCTCGTCATTTTCGCTGGACACCGTGCGCCTGCTCGAAAGCGGCCAGGGGCTGGTTGCCATGGGCTACTGCGCTGTGAGCGTATTCGGCGGCCTGCTGGCCACCTGGGCCGGCCTGGCACTGACTAAAATCTGACCAATACTGATAAACGAGAGACCGACATGCTCGATTCCAAACTGTTACGTAGCCAGCTTCAGGACGTAGCGGATCGCCTTGCCAGCCGTGGCTATGTCCTGGATGTGGCGCGCCTCGAGGCGCTGGAAGCCCAGCGCAAGACCGTGCAGACCCGCACCGAACAACTGCAGGCCGAGCGCAATGCGCTGTCCAAGTCCATTGGCCAGGTGATGAAAAGCGGCGGCGATGTCGACGCGCTGAAAGCGCAGGTCGAGTCCATCGCCGAGGAGCTGGGGCGCGGCAAGGCGGAGCTGGAACAGCTGCAGGGCGAGCTCGACGGTATTGCCCTGGGCATTCCCAACCTGCCCCACGAATCGGTGCCGATCGGCGAGGACGAAGACGGCAACGTCGAGGTCCGCCGCTGGGGAACGCCGACCACCTTCGATTTTCCGGTGCAGGACCACGTTGCCCTCGGTGGCAAGTCGGGTGGCCTGGATTTCGAGACGGCTGCCAAGCTGTCCGGTGCACGTTTTGCCATCATGCGTGGGCCGATTGCGCGCCTGCATCGCGCACTGGCGCAGTTCATGATCAACCTGCACGTCAGCGAACACGGCTACGAAGAAGCCTACACCCCGTACCTGGTGCAGGCCCCGGCCTTGCAGGGCACCGGTCAGTTGCCCAAGTTCGAGGAAGACCTGTTCAAGATCAGCCGTGAAGGTGAAGCCGATCTGTACCTGATCCCCACGGCCGAAGTCTCGCTGACCAACATCGTGGCCGGCGAAATCCTCGATGCCAAGCTGCTGCCACTCAAGTTCGTCGCCCACACGCCGTGCTTCCGCAGCGAAGCCGGCGCGTCGGGCCGCGATACCCGCGGCATGATCCGTCAGCACCAGTTCGACAAGGTAGAGATGGTCCAGGTGGTCGAACCGTCGAAATCCATGGAAGCCCTCGAAAGCCTGACTGCCAACGCCGAGCGCATCCTGCAGGCGCTGGAGCTGCCGTACCGCGTACTGGCCTTGTGCACCGGCGACATGGGCTTCAGCGCGGTGAAAACCTACGACCTGGAAGTCTGGGTGCCGAGCCAGGACAAGTACCGCGAGATTTCCTCGTGTTCCAACACTGGGGATTTCCAGGCGCGGCGCATGCAGGCCCGCTTCCGTAACCCTGAAACAGGCAAACCCGAGCTGGTTCATACCTTGAACGGTTCGGGCCTGGCAGTCGGTCGCACCTTGGTGGCCGTGCTGGAGAACTACCAGCAGGCCGACGGCAGCATCCGCGTGCCCGAAGTACTCAAGCCCTATATGGGCGGCCTCGAGGTCATCGGCTAAATGGAGTTTCTGCCGCTGTTCCACAAATTGCGCGACAGCCAGGTGCTGGTGGTAGGCGGGGGCGAGATCGCCCTGCGCAAATCGCGCCTGCTGGCCGAGGCTGGCGCGGTGTTGCGCGTGGTCGCTCCGAGCATCGACCCGCAGCTTGCCGATCTGGTGCGCGGCAGCGGCGGGCAGATGCTCGACAGGGGTTACCTGAGCAGCGATCTGGACGGCTGCGTGCTGGTGATCGCCGCCACCGATGACGAACCGCTCAACGCCCAGGTGTCGGCCGATGCCCGCGCGCGCTGTGTGCCGGTCAACGTGGTCGATGCGCCAGCACTGTGTACGGTGATCTTTCCGGCCATCGTCGACCGCTCACCCTTGGTGGTGGCAGTGTCCAGTGGAGGCGACGCACCGGTCCTGGCGCGGCTGATCCGTGCCAAGCTGGAAACCTGGATTCCATCCACCTATGGCGAGCTGGCCGGCCTGGCGGCGCGCTTTCGGCAGAAGGTCAAGGCGCTGTACCCGGATGTCACCCAGCGCCGTGCGTTCTGGGAGGAAGTGTTCCAGGGCCCGATCGCCGATCGCCAGTTGGCCGGGCGGGGCGCCGAGGCCGAACGCATGCTCCAGGCGAAGGTCGACGGTGCACCGCCCCATGCCCCCGGTGAGGTCTATCTGGTGGGCGCTGGCCCCGGTGACCCGGACTTGCTGACCTTCCGCGCCCTGCGCTTGATGCAGCAGGCCGATGTGGTGCTCTACGACCGCCTCGTCGCGCCGGCGATCCTCGACCTGTGTCGTCGCGACGCCGAACGTGTGTATGTCGGCAAGCGTCGCGCCGAGCATGCCTTGCCGCAAGACCAGATCAACCAGCAACTGGTGGCCTTGGCCAAGCAGGGCAAGCGCGTGCTGCGTCTCAAGGGCGGCGATCCGTTCATATTCGGCCGGGGCGGCGAAGAGATCGAGGAATTGGCGGCCCACGGCATCCCATTCCAGGTGGTACCGGGCATCACTGCAGCCAGCGGCTGTGCGGCGTATGCCGGCATTCCCCTGACCCACCGCGACTATGCGCAATCTGTGCGTTTCGTCACCGGGCACTTGAAGAACAACACCAGTGATCTGCCGTGGCACGATCTGGTGTCCCCAGGGCAAACGCTGGTGTTCTACATGGGCCTGATCGGCCTGCCGATCATCTGCGAACAGCTGATTCGCCACGGTCGCGGCGCGGATACACCGGCGGCGTTGATCCAGCAGGGCACCACGGTAAACCAGCGGGTGTTCACCGGCACCCTGGCGGACCTGCCGCGAATGGTCGCCGAGCATGAGGTGCATGCACCTACCCTGGTCATCGTTGGCGAAGTGGTGGTGCTGCGCGAGAAGCTCGCCTGGTTCGACGGCGCGCAGTATCGCTGACGAGCACAGACCGGCGCCGGCTGTCGCTGACAGGCGACAGCCGTTACTTGGGAATGGGCTGGATGTCCTGAATCACCGCGTTGCTGCGTCGGACCAGTACGAAGTTGTCGCCGATCTGCACCCACTGGCTGTCCGGGTCGGGTTGCTTGAGCCCCGAGGATTTCCACCCGATGAAAGCTGAATCGGGTTGGGCATAGGCTGCCGGAACACGGTCGCCCTTGCCCAGGGAAACCAGCTCGGTGGCGTCGCCGGGCGGGCGGAATACCTCGATGGCAAGCGTGACAGGCGATGCGGCCGACAACAGCGCGCCGGTGATGCACAGCGAAGCGAACAGCATGCGGGTCATGGGGGAACTTCCTCTAATCAACCTATTGGCCAAGCTGCAACGATCAACGCGGAACCAGAGGCCACGCAATGTGGTGAACAGGTTCCGAAGAGACGGCTAAGCTTGACGTCTTCCAGTCTGAGATCTCGATTTTTTCAACCGAATCAACCGTAGTATGCCAATTGTACAGCATGCCAAGCGTATTTGAGAAAGCTTCGACGGCAAGTAAGAAAATGCGCAAAGGCAACGCACGCAAGCTCCCATCTGCTCCAAAAATGTAACTTTGCATTACATTGGCGAAGCATGGGAAATTTCCTCTATTTTTCTCCGCCTTGCGACGATTAAAGTTGTTGAAAAATAAATGCGTCATTTTGCGTGCGTGTCATGTATGGAATACAGGATGCCAGTGAGTGCTGAATTTCGTCGGTTTTAAATATTGGTGGGCGGTTGAAATGGCTATAAAAAACAAAATTCTACAATGCTCTGGGCTGGCGTGGATGTTTGTGATGCCGCAGGATGTTATTGCTCTATCTGTCAATGGCCCTGATCCGTTGAATTTTAATATTCCCTTTAGTCCGACTATCGGGAATGGGTTGAATGTCGGTACGTATGGGTACGGACGAGTGAATATTACAAACGGCGCAAAAGTGACAAGTCATTCAGTGGGAGCTGGATCTGGTCAGCTGGGTGTTGACGCCGGTTCTGAGGGAGTGGTGGTTGTTTTCGGATCAGGTTCTCGCTGGAATAGTACAGGAGACACCAAAGTGGGGGTCAATGGTAAAGGCCTCCTGGTTGTAGATAGCGCGGCGCGTGTTTCTGTAGGTGAGTCGCTCGAGGTCGGAGTAGAAGGGAATTCGATCGGTAGCGTAGTGGTAAGTAATGGCAGCTCTCTATCTGTCGAGAACACGCTAGATGTCGGTGGGGAAGACTTTTCGCAGGGTAGCGTAAGCGTCACTGGAGGGAGCGTTATAAATGTTGTGGGGGCAGGTGTAGGCTCTATAACGCTCGGTAGAGCAAGCAACTCGGCTGGGGAGTTACTTGTTTCGGGGGGCGGCTCGTCCGTGAATGCGGCTGAAGTTACGGTTGTGGGTAAAGGTGGCAGTGGCATGCTCACGCTTCAGAATAAAGGTGAGCTAAACACCAATAAGCTGGTTTTGGCAGATGCCGCTGGTTCAAGCGGAGTGCTTTACATAGGTTCTTCAAACACTGACGCTCCGGCCGAAGCGGGTTCGCTGAACTCAACCGAGGGCGTTTGGCTCGGTGCCGGCGATGGCAGTATTGTTTTTAACCACACTGCATCGGATTATGAGTTTGCATCGGCTATTAAAGAAGGCGGTTCAGCGTTGATTGCAAATGGCCGAACGATATTGACCGGTGAGAGCACATACAGTGGGTTGACTAAATTAGTGGGTGGAGTGCTTGAGGCAGGAGGTATGAATGTCTTCAGTAAGAACTCTGATTACACTGTATTTGAAGGCGGGGCCTTATCGCTCAATGGATACGGTCAAACGTTGGGAGGGTTGAGCAATAGTGGTGTTGTTTCGTTGCAAGGGCCGCGTGCTGGTGCGGTACTCACAATTGATGGGGATTATACAGGAGGCAATGGATTGTTGATTTTCAACTCAGTGCTAAATGGCGATGAATCCGTGACGGATCGCTTGGTAGTCTTGGGGGACACTTCTGGTCTTACAAAAGTTAGCGTCAATAATTTGGGCGGATCAGGTGCCTCGACACTGAACGGGATAGAACTTATCACCGTCCAGGGCAATTCTTTAGCTCAGTTCGAGCAGGCCGGCCGAATCGTAGCCGGGGCTTATGATTATCGTCTCGTAAGGGGGGAAGGCGCCAATAGTGGGAATTGGTATTTGGACAGTGGAACTTCTGAGGTGCCAGAAATACCTCAGTCGCAAACTATTCGGCCTGAGGCGGGGTCTTACTCTGCAAATCTCGCGATGGCAAATGCTTTGTTTGAAATCAGGTTGGAGGATCGGCGCAGCTCGCGAGATTATACTGATCCACTGAGTGGCGAGCAAAAGACAACGCGTTTGTGGATGAAAACTATCAGGGGGTATGCCCAGGGCGTAGATATCAGCGGTCAGCTGAGTACTCACTCCGACCGTCAGGCTGTGATGATAGGTAGTGATATCGCATCAGGAGCGACAGGGAAAGGAGGAGGGTGGCGAGTAGGCGCATTGGCAGGTTATGGCAGCGGCACCAACGACACTGCATATAAACTTAATTCATACGACTCAAAAGGGCGAGTTTCAGGCTACTCAATAGGCGTTTATAGTACTTGGTACGAAGATGCCGTAGATGAAATCGGTGCTTATATCGACGGTGTATTTCAGTACAGTTGGTTCGATAATTCGGTAAAAGGTGAGGGTCTAAGTGGCGAGCAGTACAAGTCTCGTGGTCCCGTTGCTTCGGTAGAAGTTGGCCGTGTGATGGAAGTTTCCAAGTTTCGCGGTTTTTCATTTTATATTCAGCCCAAGGTGAAATTGGCTTGGTCCAGCATAAAAGCTGAAGATCACATTGAGCGGAATGGAACCGTGGTGAGATTTGGTAATGAGAGCGGTATTTCCACTCATTTGGCAGTGAGAGCATTTCTGAAAAATATAGATCGCGGCTCATCAGCAGGGACTGAGATCAAGCCCTACGTAGAGGCGGGATGGATTCACAGTGACAAGGTATATAGTGTCAATATGGATCGTGTGAAAATCTCCCAGGATGGGTATCGGGATGTCGGAGAAATAAAGCTGGGTGTGGAGGGTGAGGTAACTTCTCGACTTGGCCTGAGCGGGGCAGTTGGCCATCGATTCGGTGGCCGAAATTACAGTGACAGTGTTGCCGAGGTGAGTTTGACCTACGGGTTTTAGGTAGGTCGAACTACACCGAAGCTGAGCGTGCCAGTCTCCATCCATTCACCACACGCTGGCCAGTGCGTGTTGCCTGCTGCCGGATCAGTCTCGCGCCAGAGCCAGGGCTACACCTTGCCCACCGCCAATGCACAGGGTGGCCAGCCCCTTGCTGGCATCGCGACGCAGCATCTCGTGCAGCAAGGTGACCAGTACCCGGCAGCCGGAAGCCCCTATCGGGTGACCCAGGGCAATGGCGCCGCCGTTGACGTTGACCTTGTCGGCGTCCCAGCCCAGCACTTGGCCAACCGACAGCGCCTGCGCCGCGAAGGCTTCGTTGGCTTCGATCAGGTCCAGTTGCTCGAGGCTCCAGCCGGCCTTCTCCAGGCAGCGGCGAGTGGCCGACACCGGAGCGATGCCCATCACCGCCGGATCCACGCCGGCATTGGCATAGGCGGCAATGCGCGCCAGCACCGGCAGGCCCAGTGCCTGGGCCTTGGTCGCACTCATCAGTAGCACGGCCGCAGCGCCATCGTTGAGCGACGAGGCATTGCCAGCGGTGACGCTGCCGTCGGCTTTGAAGGCCGGCTTGAGCTTGCCCAGGCTTTGCGCCGTGGTGTCGGCACGTGGCTGCTCGTCTACAGCGAACTGCACGGGCTCGCCTTTGCGCTGGGGCACGGCAATGGGGGTGATTTCATGGACGAAACGACCGGCTTCGATGGCCGCCACGGCCTTTTGCTGGGACTGCGCAGCGAAGGCATCCTGGGCTTCGCGGCTGATGCCGTACTGTTCGGCCAGGTTTTCTGCGGTAATGCCCATGTGATAGTCGTTGAAGACATCCCACAGGCCGTCCTTGATCATGCTGTCGACCAGCGCGGCATTGCCCATGCGCAGACCGGTGCGTGCGGCTGGCAGCAGGTAGGGCGCCAGGCTCATGTTTTCCATGCCGCCGGCGATGATCACCTCGGCGTCGCCGCAGCGGATGGCCTGGGCGGCCAGGTGCACGGCCTTGAGCCCTGAACCGCAGACCTTGTTCAACGTCATGGCGGGTACGGCGCTGGGCAGGCCGGCAAACATCGCCGCCTGGCGCGCGGGGTTTTGCCCGGCGCCTGCGGTAAGCACCTGCCCAAGAATGACCTCGTCGACCTGTGCAGGATCTAGACCGGTCTGTGCGATCAGTCGGCGAATCACCGCAGCGCCCAGCTCGACGGCGGGAACGCTCGCCAGCGAGCCCTGGAAACTGCCGACGGCGGTGCGTGTGGCGGCAACGATAACGACGTCTTGCATGAAGGAGTCCTCGGTAGGGCGGCCGGTGGCCTTGTTCTTGTAGGAAGCGGATGGCACCGCTCAACGTACCGGACACACAGCGACGGCACAGAGTGATTGTCGGCCCTGTGCACTGATTTGATAAGTTGCATTTTCAAACGGGTTTATAAGAAAAGCAGAACAATGCCACAGACCAGCGCCCGCACTCAGCCGCCAGTCATGTTCATGAAGCGCACTACCTGCACGTCATCGTCGAGGCGAAAGTTGTGGCTCCACGGCTTGAGCTGCATGGCCTGAATGATCGCCTGCTCGAGCAGCTCGGGTTGGCCGGGGTGCTCGCGCAGCACGCTTTTCAAGTCTGCCGAATGCTCGTTGCCCAGGCACAGCAGCAGACGGCCTTCGACTGTCAGGCGCACGCGGTTGCAGGTCGCACAGAAGTTGTGGCTGTGCGGGGAAATGAAACCGATGCGCGTGCCCGGCGCCTGAGGGATGCGCCAGTAGCGCGATGGGCCTTGGGTGGAATCGGCGGAGGGCAGCAGCTCGTAACGCTCGGCGATGCGCGCGCGTACTTGATCACTCGAGTAGAACGCTTCGGCGCGGCTGTGCTCGCTGATGGCTCCCAGGGGCATTTCCTCGATGAAGGAGATGTCCAGGCCGCGGTCGATGGCAAAGCTCACCAGGTCGACGACTTCGTCGTCGTTGCGACCCTGCATGACCACGCAGTTGAGCTTGGTATGGCGGAATCCGGCGGCATTGGCCGCATCGATGCCGGCGATCACCTTGTTCAGGTCGCCGGTACGGGTGAGTTCGCGAAAACGTGCTGGATCGAGGCTGTCCAGGCTGATGTTCAGCCGCTTGACGCCGGCGTCGAACAACGGCTGGGCCAGGGCTTCCAGGCGCGAGCCGTTGGTGGTCATGCACAGTTCCTGCAGGCCGGGCAGGGCGGCGATGCGTCGGCACAGGTCGACGATGCCCGAGCGCACCAAGGGTTCACCCCCGGTCAGACGGATCTTGCGTGTGCCCAGGGCGACGAAGCTTGCGGCCACCTGCTCGAGTTCCTCGAGGCTGAGGATCTGCTGGCGCGGCAGAAACGTCATGTCTTCGGCCATGCAGTACACGCAGCGAAAATCGCAGCGATCGGTGACCGACAACCTCAGGTAATCGACTTTGCGGGCGAAGCCATCGTGCAGGGTGCGCTCAGGGGTGTGCATCGGGGGTACCAGTAAAGGGCATGACCATTTCGACTGCCAACGCCATGCAGGCGTTGCAAAAAAATGCAGATCCTGAAGGTACGCGCCACACCGGGGTCAAGCCAATCGCTTTTTTCAATGCGGTCATCGACAGGATTGATCGGCCCCCGGTGCACTGCCCGATCATGGCATCTGCGGCAACTCGTTGGGGCGCAGGTCGAATACCAGCACCTCGGCGTCGACCCCGTTGGTCAACTGCAGCACGGTTTCCTCGCGCAGGCGCACGCCATCCCCTTCATTCAGACGCTGGCCGTTGAGTTCGACGCTGCCCGTGGCGACGTGCACATAGGCGTAGCGGTTGTCCGCCAGCGTCAGCGTGGCCTGTTCCGCGCCGTCGAACAGGCCGGCGTAGACCCGCGCATCCTGGCGCACTTCAAGCGAGCCTTGCGCGCCATCGGGCGAGATGATCAGTTGCAGGCGGCCACGTTTCTGCTCGGGCGAGAAGTGTTCCTGCTGGTAGCGAGGCTCGGCGCCTGCTTGCTCGGGTACGATCCAGATCTGCAGGAAATGCACGGGGTCGACATCGCTGTGGTTGAACTCGCTGTGGGCCACGCCGTGGCCAGCACTCATCAACTGCACGTCCCCTGGGCGAATGACCGAGCCGGTGCCCAAGGTGTCCTTGTGCGCCAGCGCGCCTTGCAGCACGTAGGAGAAGATCTCCATGTCGCGGTGCGGGTGCTGACCGAAACCCTTGCCGGCGCTGACCCGGTCGTCGTTGATCACCAACAGGTCGGAGAAGCCCTGCTCCTGTGGGTTGCGGTAGTGGCCGAAGGAAAAGGTATGGAAGGATTGCAACCAGCCATGATTGGCGAGACCGCGGTCCGAAGCTTTGCGAAGTGCGAGCATGGTGTTCTCCCGATTCTGGTGGGGGCGCAGCGTTGAAGGTGCTGTGCGATGGGTAGAGATTATGCGTTCGCCGCGCCGGGATAAATCGTCCCTGCAGCGCAGGACTGTCGCGCTCAGGTTGACAGTCATGAAGTGCAGGCTTGCCTTGCGTGATCGGATGATGGTTATAAGCTAATGCTGCATAGTTATAATTGGCTATATCAGAAATTGTTATCCTGCCGCCCGGCTACCGCTCCCGCGATGCTGAATCTGATGTGTAGGACGTAAGAATGGACGTAGGTACCTGGGGTTTCACCGTGGCCGGGCTGGTGGTCGGTTTCATCGTCGGCATGACGGGTGTGGGCGGCGGCTCGCTGATGACGCCCATCCTGCTGTGGTTCGGCATCAATCCGGCCACGGCCGTCGGCACCGACCTGTTGTACGCCGCCATCACCAAGGCCAGTGGCGTCTGGGTGCATGGGCGCAACAAGAACATCGACTGGAAGATCACCGGCTGGCTGGCGCTGGGCAGCGTGCCCGCAGCGGCGCTGGTGCTCTGGTATCTGAAAAGCCTGGATGCCGAACCGCAGGCCATGGGCGCGGTGATCAAGCAGGCATTGGCTGCGGTGCTGTTCCTGACCGCGTTCGCCATCCTCTTCAAGAAGCGCCTGCAGGCCTTCGCCAGTCGCCATGCCGGCGACCGCTACAACCTCAGTGCCAGCACCCTCAACGGTCTGACGGTGATCACCGGCGTGGTCCTTGGTGTGATGGTTTCGCTCACGTCCATCGGCGCCGGTGCGCTGGGCACCGTGGCGCTGTTCCTGCTGTATCCGTTCCTGGCGACGCGGCGCCTGGTCGGCACCGAGATCGCCCACGCCGTACCCCTGACCCTGGTGGCGGGCATGGGCCACGCCAGTATGGGCAACATGGACTGGTCGTTGCTTGGCCATTTGCTGCTTGGCTCGCTGCCGGGCATCTGGCTGGGCAGCCATCTGTCCGGGCGCGTGTCGGACGACATCCTGCGGCCTTGCCTGGCGGTGATGCTGCTGCTGATCGGTTTCAAGCTTGCTTTCTGAGCCCCTCATACCGGCGCGGGTTATCTCATGTGCGGAGCAGATTCCATGAACGCGATAGACATTCGCCCGGTGCAATCGGATCAGGTCGCTGCAACCCTGGATTACGTCATGGCTGCGCGGGCCTCGATCTTTCCGCAGCTGGATGCCACGCAAGTGCCGGATGACCTGGCGCACTTTGCCGAGGTTTACCTGGGCTCCGCCCAAGGCTGTTTTCTGCTGGCCTGGCAGGCGGGTCAGATCGTAGGCAGCATCGGTTACCTGCCCTACGACCAGCGCTTCAATCAGCTGCAGCTACCGCTCGAAGCCACCGTCGAGGTCGTCCGGTTGTTCGTTTCGCCCAGCTGTCGTGGCGCCGGCGTGGCCAAGGCGCTGTATGCAGCGCTGCTGGCGCAGGCGCGTGCGGCAGGTGTGCGAACCCTGTACCTGCACACTCACCCGTTCCTGTCCGGAGCCATCGCCTTCTGGCAGAAACAAGGGTTCGAGGTGCTCGACGTCGAGTCCGATCCAATCTGGCAGACGACGCACATGAGCTGCGCCGCTTCAAGCTGAACCAACGGCCAGGGGCGCCGGTCGGTGATAGACATACCGAACGCCTTGGAGCCGCCAATGAAGCCCTATGTAATCTGCCACATGATGTCTTCCGTCGATGGTCATGCGCTGACCGACGGTTGGGCGCGGCCGTTCAAGAACGCCGCAGGTGAGCTGTACGAGCAGTTGGCCAAACAGTTCGAGTTCGATGCCTGGGCCTGTGGCCGGGTGACCATGCAGGAGATCGCCCACGACGAGGGTTATCCGTCCGGCCTGGCCACCGGGCCGATTGCGCGTACCCCGTATTTTGCCGATCGCGCGGCGAGCGCCTATGCCATTTCCATCGACCCGAAGGGCAAGGTCGGTTGGAAATCCAACACGGCGCTGGACTCGCACATCGTCGAAGTACTGACCGAAGGCGTCAGCGACGACTACCTGGCCTATCTGCAGTCGATCCAGGTGTCCTACATTTTTGGCGGCCAGGACACCCTAGACTTGAGTCGAGTGCTGGACATTCTCGGCCGTGAATTGGGCATCAAGCGCCTGGTCGTCGAAGGCGGACCGCACGTCAGTGGCTCCTTCGTGAACGCAGGGCTGGTTGATGAAATCAGTGTCCTGCTGCTGCCTTTGGTAGACGGCTGCGGCGAGCACCCGGCGTCGTTCGAGATCGACGCCGGGCAATGGCAGCAGCCGACTTACCTGGCCCTGGACAGTGCCGAAGTGCAGGAGGGCGGTGCGGTGTGGCTGCGCTACCGGCAGCAAGCACTGCCGGGCTGAAGGCCGGACGCGCGTAGCTAGGCCAGGGTCTGCGCGGGCACTCGTACCCAGCCTTCCATCAGGACTCGCGCGCTGCGGCTCATGATCGCCTTGGTCACTTGCCACTGGCCCGCGACTTCGTTGGCCTGGGCGCCGACACGCAAGGTGCCCGAGGGATGGCCGAAACACACCGTACTGCGCACGCCACCCCCGGCCGCGCGGTTGACCACGGTGCCGGGGATGGCCGCGGCGGTACCGATGGCCACCGCCGCAGTGCCCATCATCGCGTGGTGCAGCTTGCCCATCGACATGGCGCGTACGGTCAGGTCGATATCGGCCGCGGCAACGGGTTTGCCGCTGGACGCGAGGTAGTCGGCCGGTGGCGCGACGAAAGCGACCTTCGGCGTGTGCTGGCGGGTCTTTGCATCCTCCAGGCGACTGATCAGGCCCATGCGCAGCGCGCCATGGGCGCGGATGGTTTCGAAGCGAGCGAGGGCCTGTGGATCGCCGTTGATCGCCTCCTGCAGTTCGCAGCCGTTGTAGCCCAGGGCGGCGGCGTCGATGAAGATGGTTGGAATGCCCGCGTTGATCAGGGTCGCCTCGAAACGACCCACGTTCGGCACGTCCAGCACGTCGATAAGGTTGCCGGTGGGAAACATCGCCCCCGCCGCGCCCTCGGCCTCGGCAGCCGGATCGATGAACTCCAGTTGCACCTCGGCGGCCGGGAACGTCACGCCGTCGAGTTCGAAATCACCGGTTTCCTGCACCATACCGCCGCTCATGGGCACATGGGCGATGATCGTCTTGCCGATATTGGCCTG
The DNA here is from genome assembly GCF_947090715.1 of Pseudomonas sp. MM227. Taxonomy (NCBI): domain Bacteria; kingdom Pseudomonadati; phylum Pseudomonadota; class Gammaproteobacteria; order Pseudomonadales; family Pseudomonadaceae; genus Pseudomonas; species Pseudomonas sp. MM227. Next base: position 2,550,698 of record NZ_OX352319.1, on the reverse strand, counting down.
CCACACGCGAACCGTGGCGATGCCGTCGTGGGGGACGCGGGAAGGATCGAGCAGGCCAGTACTGATGGCAAAGGGGCCGACGGCGGCGGACAGGTTGCCGCAGTTGCCGCTCCAGTCGACGAACGCGCTGTCGATGGACACCTGGCCGAACAGATAGTCGACGTCATGCCCCGGCTGGCTGCTCGGGCTGACGATCACCGTCTTGCTGGTGCTCGAGGTGGCACCGCCCATGCCGTCGATCTGCTTGGCGTACGGGTCCGGGCTGCCGATCACCCGCAGCAGCAGGGCGTCACGCAGCGGCCCTGGCTGGCGCGCCGGCTCGGGCAGGTCGGCGAGGTTGAAGAACACGCCTTTGCTGGTGCCGCCGCGCATGTAGGTGGCGGGAATGCGAATCTGCGTCATGGAGCTGTCCTCAGTGAGCGCCGGCGGCATGGGGAGCAGGCGCGGTGGCCTGCAGGAAATCCTGGGCGAAGCGCTGCAGCACACCACCGGCTTCGTAGATCGAGACCTCTTCGGCAGTGTCCAGTCGGCAGGTCACCGGCACTTCCAGGCGCTCGCCATTGCGCCGTTCGATGATCAGCGTCACCTGCGCCTGGGGTGTCAGTTGGCCGATCACGTCGAACACCTCGGTGCCGTCGATACCCAGGGTCTTGCGGTCGGTGCCGGCAGCGAACTGCAGCGGCAGCACACCCATGCCCACCAGATTGGTCCGGTGGATGCGCTCGAAGCCCTCGGCGGCAATTGCCTCGACCCCGGCCAGGCGTACGCCTTTGGCCGCCCAGTCGCGCGAGGAACCCTGGCCGTAATCGGCCCCGGCAATGATGATCAGCGGCTGCTTGCGCAGCATGTAGGTTTCGATCGCTTCCCACATGCGCATCACCTGGCCTTCGGGTTCCAGGCGGGTCAGCGAACCTTGGCGAACCTTGCCGTTTTCCACCACCATTTCATTGAACAGCTTGGGGTTGGCGAACGTCGCGCGCTGGGCAGTCAGGTGGTCGCCGCGGTGGGTGGCGTAGGAGTTGAAGTCTTCTTCGGGCAGACCCATTTTGGCCAGGTATTCGCCCGCAGCGCTGTCGAGCATGATCGCGTTGGACGGCGACAGGTGATCGGTGGTGATGTTGTCCGGCAGCACGGCCAGAGGGCGCATGCCCTTGAGCGTGCGCTCGCCGGCCAGGGCGCCTTCCCAGTAGGGCGGACGACGGATGTAGGTGCTCGCCGGGCGCCAGTCGTAGAGGGGCGCGACCTTCGGCCCGGTGTCCTCGTGAATGGCGAACATGGGGATGTACACCTGGCGGAACTGCTCCGGTTTCACCGACGACTTGACCACGGCGTTGACTTCTTCGTCGCTGGGCCAGATGTCCTTGAGCCGAATGGGCTGACCCTGCAGGTCGAACCCGAGCACGTCTTTTTCGATGTCGAAGCGGATGGTGCCGGCGATGGCATAGGCGACTACCAAAGGCGGTGAGGCGAGGAAGGCCTGCCGGGCATACGGGTGGATGCGCCCGTCGAAGTTGCGGTTGCCCGAGAGCACCGCCGTGGCATACAGGTCGCGTTCGATGATCTCTTGCTGAATCACCGGATCGAGCGCGCCGGACATGCCATTGCAGGTGGTGCAGGCGAACGCCACGATGCCGAAGCCCAGGGTTTCCAGTTCCTCGGTCAGGCCGGCTTCGTCCAGGTACAGCGCCACGGTTTTCGAGCCCGGTGCCAGGGATGACTTCACCCAAGGCTTGCGGGTCAGGCCCAGGCGGTTGGCGTTGCGCGCCAAGAGGCCGGCGGCGATCACGTTGCGCGGGTTGCTGGTGTTGGTGCAGCTGGTGATGGCGGCGATGATCACCGCGCCGTCCGGCATCTGCCCTGGCACGTCGGTCCAGGGGCCGGCGATGCCTTGGGCGGCCAGGTCGCTGGTCGCCACCCGCGCGTGGGGGTTGCTCGGGCCGGCCATGTTGCGCACCACGCCCGACAGATCGAAGCTCAGGTCGCGTTCATAGACGGCGGCGTCCAGGCTGTCGGCCCACAGGCCGGTAAGGCGCGCGTAGTCTTCGACCAACTGCACTTGCTGCTCCTCTCGGCCGGTCAGACGCAGGTAGTCGATGGTCTGCTGGTCGATGGCGAACATCGCCGCCGTGGCGCCGTATTCCGGGGCCATGTTGGAGATGGTGGCGCGGTCGCCCAGAGTCAGCTCGCGCGCGCCTTCGCCGAAGAATTCCAGGTAGGCACCGACGACTTTCTGCTGGCGCAGGTATTGGGTCAGGGCCAGCACCATGTCGGTGGCGGTGATGCCGGGTTGCAGCTGCCCGGTCAGTTCGACGCCGACGATCTCGGGCAGGCGCATCCACGAGGCGCGACCGAGCATGACGCTTTCGGCTTCCAGGCCGCCGACACCGATGGCAACCACCCCCAGCGCGTCGACATGGGGCGTGTGGCTGTCGGTACCAACACAGGTGTCGGGGAAAGCGACACCTTCACGAACCTGAATGACCGGCGACATCTTCTCCAGATTGATCTGGTGCATGATGCCGTTACCCGGTGGAATGACATCGACGTTCTTGAAGGCCTTGCGCGTCCAATCGATGAAATGGAAGCGGTCTTCGTTGCGACGGTCTTCGATGGCGCGGTTCTTCTCGAACGCCTGGGGGTCGAAGCCGGCGCTTTCTACCGCCAGCGAGTGATCGACGATCAATTGGGTCGGCACCACCGGGTTGACCAGCGCCGGGTCACCGCCCTGGGAGGCAATCGCGTCGCGCAGGCCGGCGAGGTCGACCAGCGCGGTCTGGCCGAGGATGTCATGGCACACCACGCGCGCCGGGTACCAGGGGAAGTCCAGGTCGCGCTTGCGCTCGATCAGCTGGCGCAACGAGGCGTCGAGGGTGGTGGGGTCGCAGCGTCGCACCAGGTTTTCGGCGAGTACGCGGGAGGTGTAGGGCAGGGTGGCGTAGGCGCCGGGCTGGAGGGCTTCGACGGCTTCTCGGGCGTCGTAATAGTCCAGTGGCGAGTTCGGCAGGGACTTGCGGTGTTGTGTGTTCATCAGGTTGGCTCACGGTGCACGGCATGGTCAGGCATGGCAAAAGTTCGGCGGGGCGGCCTTCGCGGGCAGAGCCCGCTCCCACATAAAACCCAGCTCCAGATTCGGAGGATTGTGGGAGCGGGGCGGGCGGCGAGCCATCTACCCGCGAAGAGGCCCGCCAGGTCAGCGACGATCCAGGGGCACGAATGCGCGCTGTTCCACGCCGACATACTCCGCGCTGGGCCGGATGATCCGGTTGTTCGCGCGCTGCTCGAATACGTGCGCCGCCCAGCCCGTCACCCGCGAGCAAACGAAGATAGGTGTGAACAGTTCGGTGGCGATGCCCATGAAGTGGTAGGCCGAGGCATGGTAGAAGTCGGCGTTGGGAAACAGCTTCTTCTGTTCCCACATGGTCTTGTCGATGGCCTCGGACACCGGGTAGAGCACCTTGTCGCCGGCTTCTTCGCTCAGCTTCTTGGCCCAGCCCTTGATCACCTCGTTGCGCGGATCGTTGTCCTTGTACACGGCATGGCCGAAACCCATGATCTTGTCCTTGCGCTCCAGCATGGCCAAGGTGCCGCGCACCGCCTCCTCGGGCGAAGCGAACTTCTGGATCATCGCCATCGCCGCCTCGTTGGCGCCGCCGTGCAGCGGGCCGCGCAACGAGCCGATGGCGGCGGTCACGCATGAATACATGTCCGACAGGGTCGATGCGCAGACGCGGGCGGTGAAGGTCGAGGCGTTGAATTCGTGCTCGGCGTAGAGAATCAGCGATACGTCCATCACCTTGCTGTGCAATTCACTCGGCGATTTGCCATGCAGCAGGTACAGGAAGTGCCCGGCGAACGTCTCTTCGTCGCTGCTGCAGTTGATACGCACGCCATGGTGGCTGTAGCGGTACCAGTAGCACATCATCGCCGGGAACGCCGCCAGCAGGCGGTCGCTCACGTGTTCCTGCTGGCCGAAGTTGCGCTCAGGCTCCAGCGTGCCGAGGAACGAACAGCCGGTGCGCATCACGTCCATCGGATGGGTGCTCGACGGAATGCGTTCGAGCACTTCCTTCAACGGCTGCGGCAGGTCGCGCAGGCTGCGCAGCTTCCCCTGGTAGGCAGCCAGTTCGGCAGGCGTGGGCAGCTCGCCATGCAGCAGCAGGTAGGCGACTTCCTCGAACAGGGCATGTTCGGCCAGTTCGCGCACGTCATAGCCACGATAGGTCAGCCCGGCACCGGGCATGCCGACGGTCGACAGGGCGGTCTGTCCGGCCACTTGGCCACGCAGGCCAGCGCCACTGAGTACTTTTGCTTCGGCCATGGGTTTTCTCCGATCTTGGATTTGTTATTGGAATGCAGTGATCATTTTTTCTGCGCAAACAGTGCGTCCAGCTTGCGCTCGAAGTCGTGGTAATCGATTGCCTCGTACAGCTCCATGCGAGTCTGCATGGTGTCGATGACATTCTGCTGAGTGCCGTCGCGGCGTATCGCGGTGTAGACGTTCTCGGCCGCTTTGTTCATGGCGCGGAACGCAGACAGTGGGTAAAGCACCAGGCCCACGCCAACGCCACCCAGTTGCTCGGTGGTGAACAGCGGGGTGGCGCCGAACTCGGTGATGTTGGCCAGAATCGGCGCCTTCACCCGGCTGGCGAACAGCTGGTACATCTGCAATTCGGTGATGGCTTCGGGAAAGATCATGTCCGCACCCGCCTCGATGCAGGCGGCGGCGCGGTCCAGGGCGGACTCCAGTCCTTCCACCGCCAGGGCGTCGGTGCGCGCCATGATCACGAAGCTGTCGTCGGTGCGGGCATCCACGGCTGCCTTGATACGATCGACCATTTCCTGCTGTGAGACGATTTCCTTGTTTGGCCGATGGCCGCAGCGTTTGGCGCCCACCTGGTCCTCGATGTGCATGGCCGCCGCGCCGAACTTGATCATCGACTTGACGGTGCGCGCAACGTTGAACGCCGACGAGCCGAAACCGGTGTCGACATCGACCAGCAACGGCAGCTCGCAGACGTCAGTGATGCGGCGCACGTCGGTCAGCACATCGTCCAGGCCGGTAATGCCCAGGTCGGGCAGGCCCAGCGAACCCGCCGCGACGCCGCCTCCGGAGAGGTAGATGGCCTTGAAGCCGGCCCGCTGCGCGAGCAGTGCGTGGTTGGCGTTGATGGTGCCGACCACCTGCAGGGGTGACTCTTCGGCGAGTGCCTGGCGGAAACGTTGGCCGGGGCTGGACGGCTGATTCATGGTTGGGCTCCTGGGGTGTTGTTGTGGTTGGGTTCCAGGTAATGGCGCTCGATGTTGCGCTTGGACGCGGCGATGTGCCTACGCATGAGCAACTCGGCCAATTCGCCATCGCGCTCGGCGATGGCGTCGAGAATACGGTGGTGTTCGGCAAAAGCCTGATGGGGGCGGTTGGGCGTGGCCGAGAACTGGATCCGGTACATGCGCACCAACTGGTAGAGGTCGTCGCACAGCATCTGCACCAGCGTGCTGTTGCCGCTGCCCTGGATGATCCGGTAGTGGAAGTCGAAGTCGCCTTCCTGTTGGTAGTAGCCGACGCCGGCCTGGAACGCGGCATCGCGCTCATGGGTGGCCAGCACCTCGCGCAGTTCGTCGATCTGCACCTGGCTCATGCGCGTGGCGGCCAGCCGGCAGGCCATGCCTTCAAGCGATTCGCGGATTTCGTAGAGTTCGATGAGTTCGGCGTGGTTGAGCGATACCACCCGCGCACCGACGTGCGGAATGCGCACCAGCAGGCGTTGGCCCTCGAGGCGGTGGATGGCTTCACGCAGGGGACCGCGGCTGATGCCGTAGGTGCGTGCCAGTTCGGGCTCGGAAATCTTGCTGCCAGGGGCTATTTCGCCGTTGACGATGGCCGCCTGGATACGCCGGAAGACGTTTTCCGAAAGCGTCTCGGTTTCACCCGCAACACTGGAAACGTGCGGCGCGTCGTTGTTGGGCAGGACGTGCAATGAAACAGACGTGGCAGACATATTGTCGACACCTTGGCAGGTAGTGACAAAAAAATAGCCCTGTTCAAGCGGCTAGTCAATACGTCGCAACCCAAGTGTCGACAATCTGCGGAAGTGACCGGGGGCACTGCCCCCGATACCGTGCTGCGCTCACTCGGCTGTGGGGTAGTCCACATAGCCTTCGGGCCCCTGGCTGTACCAGGTTTCCATCACGTCCTTGTTCAGCGGCAAGCCTTCGGCGAACCGATGGGGCAGGTCAGGGTTGGCCAGGAACGGTCGGCCGAAAGCGATGGCGTCTGCTTCACCTGCGTCCAGCGCGGCCTGCGCTTTCTCATGGGTGTAGTCGGAGTTGAGCACCAGTGTGCGGCTGAAGGCCTTGCGGATGACCGGATGCACGGGCGGGCGGTCGGCCTTGCCGAAGGTACCGTCGAGCGGTGGCTCACGCAGTTCCAAGTAGGCGATGCCGATCGTGTCCAACGCAGCGGCAGCAGCGGAGAACAGGGTTTCCGGATCGCTGTCGTTGACCCCTTGCGAATCACCATTGGGCGACAGGCGCACACCGGTACGTTCGGCACCGATGGTGTCGACAACCCGCTGTGTGACCTCTGTCAGCAGGCGGATGCGGTTTTCTACCGAACCGCCGTAGGCATCGTCACGGAAGTTGCTGTTGTCGCGCAGGAACTGATCGATCAAATAACCATTGGCCGCATGGATCTGCACGCCATCGAAGCCGGCACGCATGGCGTTCTTCGCGGCATGCTCGTAGTCGTCCAGCAACCGTGGAATTTCGTGGATGCCCAACGGACGCGCCTGCACATAGGGCTGCTTGCCATCGTAGGTGTGGGTCTGACCTGGCGCAGTGGTCGCTGACGAGGAAACCGGCTGCGCGCCTCCCAGGAAGCTGGGATGAACGATGCGGCCCATGTGCCACAGTTGCAGGTCGATGCGGCCACCGGCCTCATGCACCGCAGCAGTGATCTTCTTCCAGCCCTCGACCTGCTCGTCGCTCCAGATGCCGGGCGCGTAGGGCCAGCCCAGGCCTTCCTGAGTGATGCCGGTGGCTTCGGTGATGATCAGCCCGGCGCTCGCGCGCTGGGTGTAGTACTCGATCATCAGATCGGTGGGTACGTGATTGCGGGTTGCACGGCCGCGGGTCAACGGCGCCATCAGGATGCGATGGGGCAGCTTCTGCGCGCCGACCTGGATCGGGTCGAATAAAGAAGGCATCTGGTCTCCCTGGTCTGTGGGTTGAAAGGCGGCTCAGGCAGTGCCGAGGGCCTTGATGATGGCGTCATTGAAGGCCGGGATGTCCTTGGGGTTGCGCGAGGTGATCAGGGTCCAGCCGTTGGCCCCGCACTGCTTGACCTCTTGATCCACCCAGCCAGCGGCACCGGCGTTGGTCAGGTCGAGGCTGACGCTGGGGTACGAGGTCAGGGTTTTGCCAGGGATCACGCCGGCATTGATCAGCAGCCATGGACCATGGCAGATGGCGGCCACGACCTTGCCGGCATCGGCGAATGCCTTGACCAGTTGCTGGGCATCGGTGTCCTGGCGCAGGGTGTCGGCATTTACGGTGCCGCCGGGAATCACCAGGGCGTCGAAGTCGCTGGCGTTCAGGCCCTGGATCTTGCCGTCGGATTCAACGGTACGGTCTTTCTCGGTGTCCTGCTGGAAGGTCTGCACGGTGCCGCCTTCGCTCGAAGCGTGGGTCACGGTGGCGCCTGCTTCGCGCAGCGCTTCGAGAGGCTTGAGCAGTTCATCGCGTTCGATGCCGGTGTTGGCAGTGATGAACAGGACTTTCTTGCCTTGCAGTTGGGTACTCATGAAGGTCTTCCTCGGCTCAGTGGGTGCCTGGCACGCCAGGCGATCAGGAAATCTGAGCGCGGAGGAAAATGGAAAGTTCAGGCGGATTCTTCTTCGGTGCGGCGGGCGGGCAGGCCCGATTGCAGGCCTGCCTTTGCGTTTGCCGGCTCAGTAGCCTGCGGCAAGACCAGTGTTGCGGCGGGGATCGTTGGCGCCGTAGAAACGGTTGTTGGCCACCGGTTTGGCGCCCAGGGCCGGCGCGCCTACCAGGATCGCGGCCAGGTGGTTGGCGTCCTGGGGCTCACCGAACTTGTGCCCCCAGCTTTCGAGAATCTTGCGTGTGTCGGGGCTGATGGCGAAGGTTTCCAGGTTGGTGACGTCGGGCATCCACTGCTGGTGGAAGCGCGGTGCATTGACCGCCTGCTGGATGTCCATGCCGTAGTCGATCACGTTGAGCATGGTCAGCAGGGTGGCGGTGATGATCCTGCTGCCGCCGGGCGTGCCAAGCACCATGACTGGCTTGCCGTCCTTGGTGACGATGGTCGGGCTCATGGAGGACAGCGGCGTCTTGTACGGCGCGATGGCGTTGGCCTCGCCCTGGACCAGCCCGTACATGTTGGCCACGCCGACCTTGGAGGTGAAGTCGTCCATTTCGTCGTTGAGCAGGATGCCGGTACCGCTGGCCATGACCCGCGCGCCGAACCAGCCGTTGAGGGTGTAGGTCACCGACACCGCGTTGCCCCATTTGTCGACGATGGAGTAATGGGTGGTGTTGCTGCCCTCATGGGGGGCCACACCCGGCTTGATCTCGGCGGAAACGCCGGCCTTGTTCGGTGCGATGCTGTCGCGCAGCTTGGTCGCGTAGTTGGCGTCGAGCAGGTGCGCGATGGGGTTCTTGACGAAATCCGGGTCGCCCAGGTAGCTGTTGCGGTCCACGTAGGCGTGGCGCATGGCTTCGATCTGGTAGTGCATGCCCTGCGCCGAGCCATAGCCCAGCTCGGCCATCGGGTAGCCCTGGAGGATGTTCATGATCTGGCAGATGACCACGCCGCCGGAACTGGGCGGTGGCGCGGACACCACATGGTAGCCACGGTAGTCGCACTCGATCGGGTCCAGTTCGCGGGTCTTGTACTTGTCGAGGTCGGCCTGGGTGATGATGCCCTTGCCCGCCTGGCTCGAATCGACGATGGCCTTGGCCACCCAGCCTTGGTAGAACCCGGCGTTACCCTTGTCGGAGATTTCCCGCAGGGTCCGCGCCAAGTCCTTCTGCACCAGCTTCTCGCCGGCCTTGAACGGCTGGCCCTGCTTAAGGAATATCTTTGCCGAATCCTGGCTGTCCTTGCGGAAGTCCTCGGTGGCGGTTTCCAACAGGTCGACATCGCCCTGGGCCAGGGTGAAACCTTCGTCTGCCAGCTTGATGGCCGGCGCCAGCAGATCGGCGCGTTTGAAGGTGCCGTACTTCTGCAACGCCAGCTCCATGCCCGACACCGTGCCGGGTATGCCTACCGACAAGTGGCCGTCGGTGCTCAGGCCCTCGATGACATTGCCGGCCTTGTCCAGGTACATGTCGGCGATGGCGGCCAGCGGTGCCTTCTCGCGGAAGTCGAGGAAGGTCTTGCGGCCATCGGCCATCTGCAGGGTCATGAAGCCACCGCCGCCGATGTTGCCCGCAGCCGGGTAGACCACGGCCAGGGCATAGCCTACGGCCACGGCGGCATCGACGGCATTGCCGCCGTCCTTGAGCACATCCACGCCAATGTGGGTGGCCAGTTGCTGTGCGGTGACCACCATGCCGTTCTCGGCAGCGACGGGGGCGGGAGAAGCGGCGAACGTACAGGCGGGCACCAGCGCGAACGCAATGGCGATCAGCGACTTGGGCAAGGGTTCGAGTTTCAAGAGGTGGCTCTCTTCTTCTGCGGATGGGGAGCAAAAAAGCGAATGGCTTCGCCAATCGCAAGAATAGCCGTGTTTCTCAATGTTGCTGGCGGCCGGCGGCCAACGCCGTCAGCTGCTGGCCGGCAGCATCGAAGTTATCCGTCGCCAGCCACCGCCCGAAGGCTGCGCGCAGCGCCGGCCATTCGCTGTCGATGATGGAAAACCAGGCCGTATCGCGGTTGCGACCCTTGTACACCAGCGCTTGGCGGAAGATGCCTTCGAAGCTGAAGCCCAGCCGTGCCGCGGCCTTGCGCGAGGGCTCGTTGAGGGCGTCGCATTTCCACTCGTAGCGGCGGTAACCCAGTTCGTCGAACACCCGGCGCATCAATAGGTACTGGGCTTCGGTCGACAGCGGGGTGCGTTTCATCAGCGGCGAGAACGTCACATGGCCGACCTCGATGACGCCATTGGCCGGGTCCATGCGCATCAAGGCCAGGGTGCCCACCGCGCGCTGGGTGCGCAGGTCGATCACGGCCCAGTGTTGCGGATCCTGGCTGGCTGCCGCGTGTTGCAGGTGACTGCGGTAGCTGTCCAGGTCGGCAAACGGGCCGACCGGCAGGTAGGTCCAGTCGCTGCCATCGGTCTGTTGGCAATAGCCACTGAACAGGTCTTCGGCGTGGGCCGCAGCGTTCAGGGGTTCAAGCCGGCAATAGCGCCCCTCGATGATGTCGTGGGCCGGCCGCGTGCGGGCGCTCCACTCGGGGACGGCATGACCTACAGGCTGGTGGTGCTCGTTGCGGCTGTTCTCGTTGCTGGGCATGACGACTCCTGATGACGTAGGCAGGGTTGGGCAAGAAGGTCGCGCCGAACTCAGCGCGGATCCAGCACGATGCCGAAGCCGCTCTTGGCTTCGCTGACGATACGCAGGTGCTGGCGCTCGCCGGGCTGGGCCTGCAGGCGCAGTTCGCGATTCAGGCGGCCTTTGCTGCACAGCAGGCCACCCTGTCTGTCGGTGGTGATGCCAACGATGTGTTCGCCCGGCGGCAGGTGGAAGGTCGCCACTTCACCCACGGCCAGCAGCGCGGCGGGTTCACGGTCGATCAGCAGTGCCACGTAGCAGCCGCCGCCCAGCATGCCGATATCACGGTCCACCACCAGCTCGCTCGATGGCGACAGCGTTTGTTGCCAGGCCGACAGCCGTTCGGCCGGCACGGCTTTCAGGTGCTCCGAATCAGCGCGAAACGAGGTACAACCCGACAGGCTTGCCGCGGCCAGCATCATCCAGAACACACGCATCGTTCGATTCCTCATAGGGCACTGTGCTCCCACTCTAGCTCAAGCGAGAAGGGGTGCCGAACACTCGCAACGTGGCCAGCTTCAGAAAAGTTTTGAAACAGGTTCCCGCCAAGGTGCGCGATGGGCAAGAATGGCCAAGCTTATCCGTACGGACTGACCTGAACCTGTGGAGGTACCGTGGCACCTAGAGACCTGATGTTGGCCCTGGTCGTGATCGTTGTCTGGGGTTTGAATTTCGTGGTGATTCGCTACGGTCTCGATGGCTTGCCGCCGATGCTGCTGGGCGGCCTGCGCTTCACCCTGGTGGCGATTCCCGCGGTGTTCTTCATCCGCCGGCCGAACCTGCCACTGCGCTGGCTGATTGCCTATGGCGCGACCATTTCCCTGGGCCAGTTCGCGTTTCTGTTCGAGGCCATGGCCAATGGCATGCCCGCCGGCCTGGCCTCGCTGGTGCTGCAATCCCAGGCCTTCTTCACCTTGTTCTTCGCTGCGCTGTTCATTGGCGAGCGCCTGCGCGCCGCCAGCGTGGTGGGCTTGCTGGTAGCGGCCGGAGGGCTGGCGATGATCGGCCTGGAAAGCGATCAGGCCACGCCGTTGATGGCGGTATTGCTGACCCTGTGCGCAGCGTCGATGTGGGCGATGGGCAATGTCATCACCCGCCGCTTCGGCAATATCGACCTGGTCGCGCTGGTGATCTGGGGCGCATTGATTCCGCCCTTGCCGTTCTTCGCCTTGTCGCTGTGGCTGGAAGGTCCGGCACTGATCCAGCAATCGCTGTTGGGCATCGGCTGGAAATCCATCGGTAGCCTGGTCTATCTGGCTGCCGTGGCTACGGTGCTTGGCTACAGCTTGTGGAGCAAGCTGTTGTCGCGCTATCCGGCCGGCAAGGTAGCGCCGTTTTCATTGCTGGTGCCGGTGGTGGGCTTGAGTTCTTCGGCCTGGATCCTGGGCGAGCGCCTGGGTGCCCTGCAGTGGTGGGGTGGAGCGCTGGTCATGGTCGGGCTGTTGATCAACGTGTTCGGCAGCAGCCTGTTCAGCCGCCTGGGCACGGGTCGCACCGAGGCGAAATCTCTGCAATGATGAGGCCATCGATACGTCAAGGAGATGCAGCATGATGATCCGGTCGCTGACCCTCGCCACACTGTTCGCGTTCGCGGCGCCCTTGCTGGCCGCCGATGGCGACAGCCCTCTGGCCCAGGACCGCGGGAGGGCCCGGCCGCTGGTGGTCATTGCTCCCAGCTCGGTGGATCCCAACCTGCTGAAGCTGCGCAAGGCGCTGGAAGAACCCGCCAACCGCGACGGCTTCAAACAGCGCGGCATGGTCCTGTACACCGTGATCAATACCATCGGCCAGCGTGACGGCAAGGATCTCGACCCACAGGCCACCATGTCGCTGATCCGCGACTTGAAACTGGGTGCCGGGTCCAGCCAGAAGTTCGTGCTGTTGGGCAAGGATGGCGAGAAAAAGCTCGAACAGGCGGGTTACGTCGAGCCTTCACAGCTGTTCAGCACCATTGACCAGTTGCCGGCAGCGGAAAAGGACGCCAGTGCGCCCGCAGCGGCAGTGCCTGCTGCACAGGAGCCCGCCAGCAAGCCGGGCAAGGCGGCCAAGCCGAGCAAGGCGCCGCAGCCGCTCGACGATTGATCCGTCAGCGCTCTACGCCGCGTTGCGGCCTCGGATTGCTGCGTTCAAACCATGTTGAGGCGCTGCTTGCGCAGGGGTGGTGGGTAAGCGGCATCCAGCGAGGCTAGATCTGCTTCGTCGAGCTTCACCTGCAAGGCCGCCGCATTCAGCCTTACGTGCTCGGGCGTGGAAGCCTTGGGGATCGCGATCACGTTGTCGTGGCGCACGACCCAGGCCAGGCATGCCTGGGCCGGCGTGATGCCGTGACGCTCGGCTACCTGGCGCAAGGCGGGTTGGTCCAGCAGGCGACCGCCCTGGGCAATCGGACAATACGCCATCAATGGCATCGCCTGCTTCGCGCACCACGGCAACAGGTCGAATTCAATGCCGCGCTCTTCCAGGTTGTACAGCACCTGGTTGGTCGCGCATCCGGCGTCGTCCAGCTCGGTCATGTCATCGACATCGAAATTCGACACGCCCCAACGGCCGATCTTGCCCTGGGCCTGCAGCCGCTCGAACGCTTCCACCGTTTCGCTCAGGGGATACTGGCCGCGCCAGTGCAGCAGATACAGGTCGATGCGCTCGGTGTTCAGACGCTGCAGGCTGCGCTCGCACGCCTTGATCACGCCCTGGCTGCTGGCGTTGTGCGGGTAGACCTTGCTGACCAGCATGACTTCGTCACGACGCCCTTGGATGGCTTGCCCGACGATTTTTTCGGCGCCGCCTTCGCCGTACATTTCAGCGGTGTCGAGCAGGGTCATGCCTAGGTCGATACCTTGCTGCAGCGCGGCGATTTCCTGTTGCGCACGGGCAGGGTCTTCACCCATGCGCCAAGTGCCCTGGCCGATTCTCGCGACCGGCCTGCCGGCCAGGCTGATGCTGTTCATCGCAATGCTCCGTGGTTGATAACTTCTTATAGGTGCCGCCCCTGTGTCACGGCGGCCCAAGCCCCGTCAGGCCCGCTCCTGTAGCAGCGGCGCGAGCCGCGTCAGGCTGCAACGCGGTGGGCCGGATGCACCGCAGCGTCGGTCGACGCGGCTTGCGCCGCTGCTACAGAAGTTGGGCAGTGCGATGAAGCTGCGGTTCAACCCAGCCGGCGCGGGGCAGTGTGCTCCAGCAGTACCTCCATCAACGCGTGCGCGGCGGCCGACAGCTTGTGATCGGGCAGGCGCATCAGGCCGATGCGGCGTTCGATGCGCGGTGAGTGCAACGGCACACAGCGCGCACCCAGTTCGTGCATCTGTTCGATGCACAATGCCGGCACCGCGCTCACCCCCAGGCCGTGGGCAACCATGCGGCCGATGGTGCTCAACTGGTGGCTCTCGAATGCCACCGCAAGCTTGCCGTGCTGCTCGCTGATGGCGCTTTCCAGCAGCAGGCGAACCGCAGAAGGGCGCTGCAGGGCAATGAAATCATGAGCGAGCAGGGTCTCCCAGGTGAGCATCGGTTGCTCGGCCAGCGGTGAATCGGCCGCCACCACCGCCACGAACCGATCGGTGTAGAAGGGGGTGAACACCAGCGACGAGGTGCTTTCCGGCTCGAAGCCTATGCCCAGCTCGACCCTGCGATGGCGGACCATCTCCACCACGTGCTCGTTGATCACATCATGCACGGCAACATTGACCCTCGGGTGCCGGTCGCGAAAGATCCGCAGTGCTGCCGGCAGCAGGTTGCCGGCGAACGACGGCATGGCCGCGATGGACACTTTGCCCAACTGCAGGGTGAAGTGCTGGCGCAGCAGCTCTTCGGTATTGTCCCAGTCCGCCAGCAAGCGGCGGGCCAGAGGCACCAGCACCTCGCCTTCCGGCGTCAGGCTGACGCTGCGCGTGGTGCGGATCAGCAGCGCGCCGCCCAGGTCTTCTTCCAGCCCTTTTATCGTCAAGCTCAGGGCGGGCTGCGAGAGATGCAGTTTTTCACCAGCCTGGGCGAAGCTCAGGGCTTGGGCGACGGCGAGAAAAGCGCGCAGTTGTTTGACGTTCATCTATTTGCAAAACCAATCAATCCCCAAGAAAAACAAAATTAACAAATTACCATCGTGGGGAGAAGATACCGTCACGCTTGCCGTTGCCGACGTGACGGCGCCATAACAAACAAAACAAGGCGAACAATCATGGCTGGACTCGATAAACGAGTGGCAACCTATGCCCAGGCACTCGAAGGCCTGCGTGATGGCATGACCGTACTGGCCGGTGGGTTCGGCCTGTGTGGCATTCCGGAAAACCTCATTGCCGAAATCAAGCGACTGGGTGTCCGCGACCTTACGGTGGTGTCCAACAACTGCGGCGTCGACGGCTTTGGCCTTGGCGTGCTGCTCGAAGACCGGCAGATTCGCAAGATGATCGCCTCTTATGTCGGCGAAAACGCCCTGTTCGAGCGGCAATTGCTCGATGGCGAGCTGGAAGTCGAACTCACCCCTCAAGGCACCCTGGCGGAAAAGATGCGCGCAGGCGGCGCTGGCATCCCCGCGTTCTTCACGGCTACCGGCTACGGCACACCGATAGCGCAAGGCAAGGAAATACGTGAATTCAATGGCCGCCAATACATTCTGGAGCAGGCCATCACCGGCGACTTCGCCATCGTCAAGGGCTGGAAGGCCGACCATTTCGGCAACGTCATCTATCGTCACACCGCCCAGAACTTCAACCCGCTGGCGGCAAGCGCCGGGCGCATCACCGTGGTCGAGGTCGAAGAAATCGTCGAACCCGGCGTGCTCCTGCCCGAGCACATCCACACACCAGGCATCTACGTCGACCGAGTGATCCAGGGCACCTTCGAGAAGCGCATCGAAAAGCGCACCCTCAAGGCCTGATTGCTCCCATCTGCTCTGCTACACAAGAGGTATTCCAAATGGCACTTACTCGCGAACAGATGGCCCAGCGCGTGGCGCGCGAACTGCAAGACGGTTTCTACGTGAACCTGGGGATCGGCATACCTACCCTGGTGGCCAACTACGTGCCGGCCGGCATCGACGTCATGCTGCAGTCGGAAAACGGTCTGCTGGGCATGGGCGAATTTCCCACCGAGGCTACCGTCGACGCCGACATGATCAACGCCGGCAAACAGACCGTGACGGCACGCGCCGGCGCGTCCATCTTCGACTCTGCGCAGTCGTTTGCGATGATCCGCGGCGGCCATGTCGACCTCACCGTGCTCGGTGCTTTCGAAGTGGACGTACAGGGCAACATCGCCTCGTGGATGATCCCCGGCAAGCTGGTCAAGGGTATGGGGGGGGCGATGGACCTGGTGGCCGGCGCAGAGAACATCATCGTCACCATGACCCATGCCTCCAAGGATGGCGAGTCGAAGCTGCTGCCGTTGTGCACGCTGCCGCTGACCGGTGCCGGGTGTATTCGCAAGGTACTCACGGACCTGGCCTACCTGGAGATCGAAAACGGCGCGTTCATTCTCAAGGAGCGTGCGCCCGGTGTCAGTATCGATGAGATCAAGTCGAAGACGGCCGGCAAGCTGATCATCGCCGACGACGTCGTTGAAATGAGTTTCTGATTACGTTCCACCCCTGGCTTCAGCCGATCTCATACCTATAAGAACAAGGGAAACACCACCATGTCTGCACAACTTGAAGAGAGCCGCTACGCTCGCTTCGCCCTGCGCTGTTCGAGCTGGGCCGAGCGCTGGTTCCCTGATTCCTACGTATTCGCCGCCGTTGCGGTGTTGCTGGTGGCACTGGGAGCACTGGCCATCGGCGGCACGCCGACCGCAACGGCAACAGCCTTTGGCGACGGGTTCTGGAGCCTGATCCCGTTCACCATGCAGATGGCCTTCGTGGTGATTGGTGGCTACGTGGTCGCCAGTTCGCCACCTGCGGTGAAGCTGATCGATCGCCTCGCGCGCATCCCTCGCAATGGCCGCTCGGCCGTGGCCTGGGTGGCGCTGATATCGATGGTGGCGTCGTTGCTCAACTGGGGGCTGTCGCTGGTATTCGGCGGGCTGCTGGTGCGGGCATTGGCCCGACGGACCGACCTGCGCATGGACTACCGTGCGGCCGGTGCGGCGGCCTACCTGGGGTTGGGGGCGGTATGGGCGCTCGGGTTGTCGTCGTCGGCGGCGCAGTTGCAGGCCAACCCCGCCAGCCTGCCACCGTCGATTCTGTCGATCACCGGTGTGATTCCGTTCACCCAGACGATTTTCCTCTGGCAGTCGGGTGTATTGCTGCTGGCACTGGTGCTGGTTTCGTTGGTGGTGGCCTACGCCACGGCCCCGGGCCCCAACTCTGCCCGGGACGCCGAGGCCTGTGGCATCGACCCGGCTTTCAGTCTGCCGCCCCTGAACAAGCGCAGTCGACCTGGCGAATGGCTGGAATACAGCCCGGTGATCACCATCTTTCTGGTATTGCTGGCCGCGGGGTGGCTGTTCCACGAGTTTTCCACCAAGCCGGCGATCACCGCCATCTCCGGGCTCAATACCTACAATTTCCTGTTCATCATGCTGGGCCTGCTGCTGCATTGGCGTCCGCGCAGCTTTCTCGATGCAGTGGCGCGTGCAGTGCCGACCACCACCGGTGTGCTGATCCAGTTTCCCCTGTACGGCTCGATCGCCGCGATCATGACCACGGTCAAGGGTGGCGATGCACAGACCCTGGCCCACCACATCTCCACTTTCTTCGTGCAGATAGCCTCGCACGATACCTATGCGCTGTTGATGGGCGTCTATTCGGCAGTGCTCGGGTTCTTCATTCCGTCGGGCGGGGGCAAGTGGATCATCGAGGCGCCCTACGTCATGCAGGTGGCCAACGAGCTGCAATATCACCTGGGCTGGGCCGTGCAGATCTACAACGCTGCCGAAGCCTTGCCGAATCTGATCAATCCGTTCTATATGCTGCCTCTGCTCGGCGTGCTGGGCTTGAAGGCGCGTGACTTGATCGGTTTCTCGTTCGTACAGCTGCTGGTGCATGCGCCCCTGGTGCTGTTCCTGCTTTGGGCGCTGGGCACGACCTTGGCCTATGTGCCTCCCGTTGCACCCTGAGACAGGCGTGATCTGCGCGCGACGTTGATCGGGAAAATGCTCCCGCCGAGCGATTGTTTGCGTAGTGGCTATTGCGAAGTAGCCAGCGCTCGGGGTACACATCTAGGTTGAATGGGGTATGGGCTGGACGCCCACCCATCGTGAACCGATGAAGGGAGATCTTGAAATGCTTGATAACGGCGCGGGCGGGGGTCCGGACCAGGGTGAACAGGTCAGTCGGATCATTTCCCAGGAAATACGCAACCTGCATACCGCAGCGTCCAGGGACCTGGATCAGGCAGCGGTGCAGATCATTGGCAAGGTCGAGGGTTTCAGGGAGCAGGGTCTGATCAGTTCGGAGGTCGCTCGGCAGCTGATATTCGACGTGCGCAACGAGCGCAGCCGTATCAGCCGCTGAGCGAACGGTCAGCCGAGGTGGCGGCGTGGGTCAGCCGCCTGCTGTGTCGATATCGGCGTCGGTTTCTTCGTCGTCCGCACTGCCGGGGTCGACTTCAGGGTCCGATTTGAAATCGGGACTGAAGCGATTGCCTTCAGGGGTGGTTGGATCCCCGGCATCGTCAGGCTTGGGGTCGAGTGCCGGGTCGTTGGGGCGGTTGTTCTGCGAATCGTCGGTATCACGCTCGACCGTATTCGGTGCAGGTGTGTGTTCGCTCATGGTGTTCTCCCGA
The DNA here is from genome assembly GCF_947090715.1 of Pseudomonas sp. MM227. Classification (NCBI taxonomy): domain Bacteria; kingdom Pseudomonadati; phylum Pseudomonadota; class Gammaproteobacteria; order Pseudomonadales; family Pseudomonadaceae; genus Pseudomonas; species Pseudomonas sp. MM227. The sequence goes on along the minus strand of NZ_OX352319.1, from coordinate 2,532,474 downwards.
GGTGGCTGGATGCGTGGCCGATCAGCGCTTGCCGCCTTCGGACCCGGTGCCGTCGCCACCGTCCATGGTGCCCGAACCAGGCTTGGTCACCGCGCCGCCCATCGAACTGCCTTCGGGGTTGCCGGTGTTCTGCGGCTTGATGTCGGTGCTGGTGCCGTTTCGCGGCGCGGCAGTGCCGTCGGTATTACGATTGGTCATACCGCTATCGGTCCCCGCCGGCACGCCTACCGCTGAAGGTACGGTGCCCTTGGCGGCTGGGTTGGTCGGACCGGTGCTGTTGTCGGCCATGGCCGGTACGGCTGCAGCAGCCAACAAGCCTGCGAGCAACGCTGTGGTGATGTATTTCTGGCTTTTCATGGAGCTCTCCTTGTTCGTGAATGCTTCATGCATTGGGCTATGAGGGAGGCCAGGAGGTGCCCGCATGCCGACGAACGGCATGCGGGCAAACTTGGTGGGGGCGGCCGTCGGCCGCTCACAGGGGGAAGGGGCGATCAAGCGAGCAATTGCATGCCCAGCTGGAACGCGACCCATACGGCGAGAATGGTGGCGAAGCCCAGCGCGATGTTTTCGAACCAGTTGTTGCGATATTTACCGAGCAGCTTCTTCTGGTTGGACATGATCAGCAGGCCAAGGGAAATCACTGGCAGGCCAATGATGTTCAGCGCATTCACGCCAATGGTCAGGGTCACGAAGTCGGGCATGCCTGGCAGCGACCACACCAGCGGCGTAACCAGGATGAACAGCATGAACCATTTGTGCATCGGGTCATGATGGAACTCCTTGCCGTACTTCTCGCGACGCTCCGGACGGATGTGCTGGAAGGCATCGGTGATCAGCATCGGGAAGGCAGTGGTCTTGCCAGCGATGCTGGCGAACAGCGTGGCGAACACGCCGACGAAGAAGATCAGCCAGCCGCCGGTGCCGAAGAACATCTGCAGTGCCGAGCCCAGGTCGTCCAGGGTCTTCACTTCGATACCGTTGGGACGCAGGATTTCCGCACCCACCACCCAGATGGCCAGGTTGATGATGATGCCGACGAACACCGCGAACAGCAGGTCGTTACGCTGGATGCGCTTGTGTTCAGGGCCTACCCAGCCTTTCTGGCGCATTACGTAGGGGTGGACGAAGTTGGCGATCGAGCCGGCCACCGCACCGATGACCGATACCGCGACCAGCAGCGCGCCATGCACGCCTTCATCCGGTGGAATGCTGAAGCCGATGGTCCCGGCCAGGATGCCGCCCACGTCCGGTTTGGACATGATCGCCAAGGCCATGAACGCCAGGGTCATCAAGGCCAGCAGACCTTTCATCACGCCTTCGATCAGCGAATAGATGTTGCGCCCCACCAGCAGCCACACACCCAGGACCACGGCAAAGGATGCCAGCAGGGGTTGATTGATGTGCAGCAGGGTGGCCAATGCTTCGCCAGCGCCCTTGATCATGTAGGCGTTGGTCAAGTGGCCCATGATCAATGCGTAGCCCAGCATGAACCAGGCGAAGAATGGGTGCAGTTGTGCATAACCCTGCAGGATGGTCATGCCCTGGTTGTTGCACAGCTGGAAGCGGGCAATGATGTTGACGATGAGGAATCTGAGCAGTAGCGATACTGCCAGCACCCACATCATGGCATAGCCGTAGTTGGCGCCCGCCACGGAGGAGGTGATCAAGTCACCGGCGCCCAGCCATGACAGCACGGCGATAATGCCCGGTCCGATGATCTTGGCAAGGCGGCCCATGCGAGTCGTGGGAGCGGCCGCCTTTTTTTCGAGCGAGTGGGTACTCGTCATTGGGTGAATTCCCTTTGTTGTTTTTGTGGATGGATCAGGGGGTCATTCAATCATGAGTTAGGATGTCATATGACCTGACAAGTTGCAAAAAGGTGTAAGGGGATATTTCACATTTTTACGCTGTCAGTGACCGTCCCCGCCGGTCGGTTACGCTGAACCAATGGCGCCGCAGGCTTTCCGATGAGCCTTACCGCAAAAGGAATGCAGCCATGTCGCAGATCATCGTCGATGACATTCAGACGCCTGCCAAAGCCGACGCGGCAGCCGATGTGCTGATGTTCGGCAGCCCCAAGGATCGCCTGGACTTCTACCGCAAGGAGATCCAGTACGAAACCTCCATTCTTTCCAACCGCACCGACGCCTATCTGTCCGCACAGTCTTTCCTGGTCATTGCCTATGCCTCGTCCATGGCCAACCTGAACCCGGAGTGGGGCAAGCTGTTCACCCTGGTCGTGCCGCCGCTGCTGGCGCTGTTCGGCCTGGTCAGCTCGCTGCATGCCTGGCCGGGCATCCGCTCGGCCTACGACATCATCGACCATTGGCATTTCAAGCAGAGCCAGTTGTTGGACAGCGAGCCGGCGATGGGCGCGGCCTATGACGAGTCGCCGCTGTTCAGCGAGCGCGAGTCGAGTGAAAAGCGCTGGCGCGGAGCGTTGCTGTTCTCCATGAGATCGCCGTTCCTGTTCAGTGTGCTGTGGCTGTTGCTGGGTGTGTTCGCGGTGTATGCGCAGTACACCAATCCGGGCGGTTAGAACGAAAAAGGCCCCTGCATGTGCAGGGGCCTTCGGGTGATGCGGGGGTAGATCAGCGCACCGAACTGAAAGCCTCCTGGCGACTGCGCTCATACGCCTGCGGGTCCACTGCAGCGGCGCCTGGCTTGCCCAGCTCGTTCAACGGGATGCGATAGGTCTCCTTGGCACAGAACGCTGCCAACGCTGCGATGCAGCACACACCCAAGGCCAGTGAACCCACTACCATGGGGATGTTGGCGGAGCCCGGTGGAGCCATCGCGGCGAACAGCACCGGAAGCATGGCGGTGATCAGCGTGCCGACATTCTGCGAAATGGCCATGGCCGAGACCCGGTAGCGGGTTTCGAAAAGCTCAGGGTAGAAACTTGGAAACACCGCGTTGTAGCCCTGGTAGAACACGCCCCACATCAGGATCGACATGCCGATGGCCAGCGGTACGTTATGCACGCTGATCGCATACAGGTAGAAGAACGACAGGATGCCGGAGCTCAGTGCGCCACCGATGATCATCGGACGGCGACCGATCCGGTCCGAGAGGTTACCCACGAACGGGATCACGCACACCGCCACGATGTTGCCGATCACCGGGATCCACAGGTACACGCTCTTCGCGAAACCGATGCCGTAGGCCGGTTGCACCGCGTACGCGGCGCCGAAGATGGTCGCGACCACCGGGATCACGTTCATCAGCGCCATGCACATGACCAGACCCATGTTCCGCCAGCTGTGCTTGAAAGCCTCCAGTACCGGCGACTTGGTGATGGTGGCCCGCGCTTCCTGAGTTTCGAAGGCTGGGGTTTCACTGACCTCGCGGCGAATGATGTAGCCGGCGATCAGCACCACGGCACTGAGCAGGAACGGAATACGCCAGCCCCACGAGTTGAACGCTTCGTCCGGCATGAAATAGGCCAACGGCAGGAAAATCGCTGCGGCGAAGATTTGTCCGGCCTGCACGCCCTGCAAGGTGAAACTGGCGTAGAAACCTCGCCGTCCGAACGGCGCGTGTTCCAGGACCATGGAACTGGCTCCGGATATCTCCCCTGCGACCGCGAAGCCCTGGATCAGGCGCAGTACCACCAGCATGGCCGGTGCCCAGAGGCCGACCTGGCTGTAGGTCGGCAGCAGGCCGACGGCCATGGTGGCGAAGCCCATCAGGAACATGCACAACAGCAATACGTTCTTGCGGCCGCGGGTATCGCCCCAGTGGCCGAGGAAGAACGCGCCGATGGGGCGTGCAACGTAGCCTACGCCGTAGGTGGCCAGGGAGGCGACGATGGCGACCTTGGGGTCGGTGTTGGGAAAGAAGATTTGCGGAAAGATCAACGCCGCGGCCTGGGCATAGATGAAGAAGTCGTAGTATTCCAGAGCGGAACCGACCCAACCGCTGGCGGTGGCCTTCTTGGTTTGCTGCGAGCCGTGCGATTCTGACTGAGCATGCGCCATGCTGTGTCTCCGTTGTTTTTATTATGAAGCATTGGAACCGTTGGCTTCGTTTTCACCCCGGTGCAGGCGACGCTGCGTGCGCTGGAGTGAGGCAAAACTAACTGGGTAGTTAATGTTTAGCAGTGGTGCCGAATGGGTGTCAATACGGCTGCATGCCAGGGTTGAAGCGGTCCATGGGCCGGGCTGCACGCAAGACTGCCCCAAGTGGGTTCGGGTTTCAACCGACAGTGCCGGAATAGAGCGCTGCGCAGGCGCATGGAACGGGTTGCCCGCGGGCGTGATCGTTGCCTAGCTTGCTTGCTATTGTAGCCGCTGATCGCACACATTTGATTTTTGATCCACGCCAGTGCGCAGCGCTCCCGGACGCGGCTTGCGCCGCTGCTACAGGTTCCCGGTTCCACCGCATCCCCCGGTCGGCCAAGAACCCGAATCCCCCGTAGGAGCGGTCAGCGGCCGCGAAGAAGGCGCCGCAGTACGTCGTTCAATGCACGGTGTGTCATTTGCTGCAGCTGCTTGCGCGTGCGGCTCAGGCCAACTCGCGGACCAGATTGCCCAGCGTCTGTATCGCCGCCAGCTGAACCTTGCCCATCGGCGAGCCGTAGTTCAAACGAATGCAGTTGCCGAATCGGCCGCTGGCGGAAAAGATCGGGCCCGGCGCGATGCTGATGCCTTGCGCCAACGCCAGGCGAAACAACTGCAGCGAATCGACTCTCGTCGGCAATTCGAGCCACAGGAAGTACCCGCCCTCGGGACGACTCACCCGGGTGTCTTGGGGAAAATAGCGTGCGATGGCTGCCATCATTGCGTGCTGCTGGCCCTGCAGTGCACCGCGCAACCGATGCAGGTGTCGATCATAGCCGCCGTGTTGAAGGTAGTCGGCAATGGCCGCCTGACCCGGCACCGAAGCGCAGATCGAGGTCATGATCTTCAGGCGCTCGACTTTCTGCGCAAAGCGTCCGGCAGCGACCCAGCCGATCCTGTACCCGGGTGCCAGGCTTTTGGCGAACGATCCGCAATGCAGTACCCAGCCATCGCTGTCATAGGCCTTGGCCGGACGCGGCGCGTGTTGGCCGAAGTACAACTCGGCGTACACGTCATCTTCGATCAAGGGCACCTGATGTTCATGCAGCAGCGCTACCAGTTGACGCTTGCGCGCCTCTGGCATGCTTGCACCGATCGGATTCTGGAACGTCGGCATGCACCAGCACGCCTTGATCGGCAGGCGCTGCAGGGCCTTCGCCAAGGCATCCACGTCCAGCCCGTCGCGCGGATGGGTGGGAATTTCAACCGCCTTGAGCTTGAGCCTTTCCAGCACTTGCAGGCAGGCATAGAACGCCGGTGCCTCGATCGCCACCATGTCGCCCGGCTCGGTCACCGCCTGCAGGCACAGGTTCAAGGCTTCCAGTGCGCCGTTGGTGATCAGCAACTCATCGACCGGCAGGTTGATGCCGGCGATGTTGTAGCGCAAGGCGATCTGCCGGCGCAGCTCGGGGCTGCCCGGCGACAGATCGGTGACCGTTTCGCGCGGGTGCATGGCTCGGCTGGTACTGGCCAGCGAGCGCGCCAGGCGCGGCAATGGAAACAGGTCAGGGCTGGGAAAGGCAGACCCCAGTGGCACCGTGTTCGGATCCTTGATCGAATCGAGGATGGAAAACACCAGCTCACTGACGTCGACATCGGTCGACTCGGCCAACACCTGCGAGGTCGCCGAGGGCTCCTCCAGCGATCGTTCGGCCAGCGCATTGACGAAGTACCCGGAACGCGGCCGGGCGCGGATCATTCCGCGTCGCTCGAGCAGGTAATAGGCCTGGAACACGGTAGAGGGGCTGACACCCTGAGTCTGGCTGGCATGCCGCACGGAGGGCACGCGCTCGTCGGGCTTCAGCACGCCGGTGCGAATGAGCTCGGCGATGTGGTGGGCAAACTGCTCGTAGCGTTTCATGACCGGCCTGGGTCCATGGGCGAGGGCCGCACTATGCCACAGCGGTGCGCACAGCCGGCAGGCCATGCGCACATGGCTTGCCGGTGATGCGTGCCGGGTTCAGGCCTGGATCGGCGCAGGGTCGATGGGAGGGTCGCCAATCGGGGTGGGTGGCACGGTCGGTTGCACCGGGACACCGTCCGGATCGTCTTGAGGCACCGTGGGTGGCACGTCCGGCAGGGGAGGTTCGTCGATGTTCGGATCCGTTGATTCAGGCGGAAGAGGAAGGTTCATGGGGCGGCCTCTGGTAGGTAATGGACATATGCCTGTGGTAGACATCGTTTACAACGATTTCGGTCCGTCCAAGCGCGTTGCAACGTGTAAAAGCATATGAACTTTCCCTCGAGGCTTGGCTCCGAACCTAAGCGAAAGACAAACCCGGTTCACTTCACCGCTTGCACAAGCACAACAGCGTCCAGGTGACGCACAGGAGCGAGGCTCGATGACGGCTGATCAGACTTTCCAAGCGGACCAGAACGCGACCTACGAACAGACGCCAGACCACGTGCTGAGCCTGTCCCAGGCGCTGCTGCTGCCTCGGATCGTGATCGAAGACACGCAGCCTGTCATTGACGGTGGTCAATTCGCCGTCAAGGCCATCGTCGGCCAGACGGTCACGGTCAGCACCAAGGTCTACGCCGACGGTCACGACAAGCTGGCCGTGGTCCTGCGCTGGCACGAGGCGGGCACCGACACCTGGCACAGCACTGCCATGCGCGAGCTGGGCAACGACAGCTGGGAAGCCGAGCTGGTCGTCGACAGCGTCGGCACCCATGCCTATTGCATCGACGCCTGGATCGACCAGTTCGCCAGCTACCGCTACGAACTGGAAAAGAAGTACGCAGCTGGCGTGACCATCGACCTGGAACTTGAAGAAGGCCGCGTGCACCTCGAGCAGGCCGCCAGCCGCAGCCAGGATACCCTGGCACGCCAACTGCGCCAGTTGCACGACGAATTGCAGGGGCTGGATCAGGACGCCAAGGTCGCGCTGCTGTTGCAGCGTGACACCCAGGCCCTGATGTCCCTGGCGGACTCGCGCGCGTTCCTCTGCTCCAGTGTCGAATATGCCCTGGACGTAGAACGCGAACTCGCGCAGTTCGCCAGCTGGTACGAGTTGTTTCCGCGCTCGATCACCGATGACAAAGCTCGTCATGGCACCTTCAATGACGTGCACAGCCGTCTGCCGATGATTCGCGACATGAACTTCGACGTGCTGTACTTCCCGCCGATCCATCCAATCGGACGCGCTCACCGCAAGGGCCCGAACAACTCCCTGACCGCCGGCCCGGACGATCCAGGCAGCCCTTATGCCATCGGCAGCGCCGAGGGTGGGCACGAGGCCATTCACCCGCAGCTGGGCACGCGTGAAGACTTCCGCAGGCTGGTGGCCGCGGCGGCCGAGCACGGTCTGGAAATCGCGCTGGACTTCGCCATCCAGTGCTCCCAGGACCACCTGTGGCTCAAAGAGCACCCGGGCTGGTTCAGCTGGCGCCCGGACGGCACCATCCGCTATGCGGAAAACCCGCCGAAGAAATACCAGGACATCGTCAACGTCGACTTCTACGCTGCCGACGCAGTGCCGGGCCTGTGGACCGAGCTGCGCGACGTGGTGTGGGGCTGGGTCGAGGAAGGCGTGAAGATCTTTCGCGTCGACAACCCGCACACCAAGCCGCTGCCATTCTGGCAATGGCTGATCGCCGATATCCGCAGCAAGGACCCCAGCGTGATGTTCCTTGCAGAGGCGTTCACCAAGCCAGCCATGATGGCGCGCCTGGGCAAGGTCGGTTACTCGCAGAGCTACACCTACTTCACCTGGCGCAATACCAAGCCGGAGCTGACCACCTATTTCACCCAGCTCAACCAGGCACCGTGGGCGCACTGCTACCGGCCGAACTTCTTCGTCAACACGCCGGACATCAACCCGTTCTTCCTGCATGACAACGGCCGCGCCGGGTTCCTCATCCGCGCCGCGCTGGCGACCATGGGCTCCGGTCTGTGGGGCATGTATTCGGGTTTCGAACTGTGTGAATCGGCGCCCATCCCTGGCAAGGAAGAATACCTGGACTCGGAGAAGTACGAGATCCGCCCGCGTGACTTCACCGCCCCCGGCAACATCATTGCCGAGATCGCCCAGCTCAACCGGATTCGCCGTCAGAACCCGGCGCTGCAAACACATCTGGGCGTCGAGTTCTTTCAGTGCTACAACGATAACGTCCTGTATTTCGGCAAGCGGACCGCTGACCGCAGCAACTATGTGCTGGTCGCCGTGAGCCTCGATCCACACAACGTCCAGGAAGCCCATTTCGAGCTGCCGCTGTGGGAGTTGGGCCTGGACGACGATGCGGCCACCAACGGCGAAGACCTGATGACCGGGCATCGCTGGACGTGGCACGGCAAGAATCAGTTCATGCGGATCGACCCTGCCTATCAACCATTCGGCATCTGGAGGATCACACGCGTACAGCCGTAGGCAAGCGCCACGTCGTACGCCGCACTCGGTGTCTTACGCTGCTCCAGGCGATGTCCAGCCGCTCCAGACACGCTGCTCACTACAGGGAATCCACAATGGCGAAAAAGCCTCGGTCGCAAGCGTTCATCGATGATCCGCTCTGGTACAAGGATGCGGTTATCTATCAGGTCCACGTCAAGTCGTTCTTCGACTCCGACAACGACGGCATCGGTGACTTTCCGGGGTTGATCGCCAAACTCGATTACATCGCCGATCTGGGCGTCAATACCATTTGGCTGCTGCCGTTCTACCCGTCGCCGCGTCGCGACGACGGCTACGACATCGCCGAGTACAAGGCGGTGCACTCGGACTACGGCACGTTGGCCGATGTGCGACGTTTCATCAGCGAGGCGCACAAGCGCGGCTTGCGTGTGATCACCGAGCTGGTTATCAACCACACTTCCGACCAGCACCCCTGGTTTCAGCGCGCGCGCAAGGCCAAGAAGGGCTCCAAGGCTCGCGATTTCTATGTGTGGTCCGACAGCGACGAGAAATACGACGGCACGCGGATCATCTTTCTCGATACCGAGAAGTCCAACTGGACCTGGGACCCCGTCGCAGGCCAATACTTCTGGCACCGTTTCTATTCGCACCAGCCGGATTTGAATTTCGACAACCCGCAAGTGATGAAAGCAGTCATTGACGTCATGCGCTACTGGCTGGACATGGGCATCGACGGCCTGCGCCTGGATGCCATCCCGTACCTGATCGAGCGCGACGGCACCAACAACGAAAACCTGCCCGAGACCCACCAGGTGCTCAAGCAGATCCGTGCCGAGATCGATGCCAATTACCCGGACCGCATGCTGCTGGCCGAGGCCAACCAGTGGCCAGAGGACACCCAGCTGTACTTCGGCGATGCTCACGGCGACAACGGCGACGAGTGCCACATGGCGTTCCATTTCCCGTTGATGCCACGCATGTACATGGCACTGGCGCAGGAAGACCGCTTTCCGGTCACCGACATTCTGCGCCAGACGCCTGCCATTCCAGCCAACTGCCAATGGGCGATCTTCCTGCGCAACCACGATGAACTGACCCTGGAAATGGTCACCGACCGTGAGCGCGATTACCTGTGGAACTACTACGCGGCCGACAGCCGCGCGCGGATCAACCTCGGAATTCGTCGTCGCCTGGCGCCGCTGCTCGAACGTGATCGCCGCCGGGTCGAATTGCTCAACAGCCTGCTGCTGTCCATGCCCGGCACACCGACCCTGTATTACGGTGACGAAATCGGCATGGGCGACAATATCTACCTGGGTGACCGCGACGGTGTGCGCACGCCCATGCAGTGGTCGATCGACCGAAACGGCGGCTTCTCGCGCGCCGACCCGGCCAGCCTGGTGCTGCCGCCGATCATGGATCCGCTCTATGGCTACCAGTCGGTCAACGTCGAGACCCAGGCCAACGACCCGCACTCGCTGCTGAACTGGACCCGGCGCATGCTCGCCGTGCGCCGTCAGCAGAAAGCGTTCGGCCGCGGTACCCTGACCATGCTCACGCCGACCAACCGCCGCATCCTGGCCTACGTGCGTGAATACACCGGCAGCGATGGCAAGACCGAGATCGTGTTGTGCGTAGCCAACGTCTCGCGTGCCGCCCAAGCGGCTGAATTGGATCTGTCCCCGTACGCCGGCATGGTGCCGGTAGAGATGCTCGGCGGCAGCGCCTTCCCACCCATCGGTCAGCTGAATTTTCTGCTGACCTTGCCACCCTACGGCTTCTATTGGTTCCTGCTGGCCAGCGAAACCCAGATGCCGAGTTGGCACGTCGAACCGGCCCAAAGCATGCCTGACTTCCAGACCCTGGTTTTGAAACAACGGATGGAGGAGTTGCTCGACGAGCCGTCGCGCAGCACTCTGGAAAACACCTCTCTGCTGCAGTACCTGCCCAAGCGACGCTGGTTCGGCGGCAAGGACGTGGCCATCGACAATCTGCGCATCGCCTACGGCGTGCGCTTCGGCACGCCGCAAAGCCCGGTGCTGTTCAGTGAGCTGGAGGTCACTGCCGGTGGCCAGACCAGCCGCTACCAGTTTCCGTTCGGCTTCATTCCCGAGGAGCACAGCGGTTCGCCGCTGCCCTTGCAACTGGCGCTGTCGCGCGTTCGTCGCGGCCGTGAAGTCGGCCTGATCACCGACGCCTTCGTCCTGGAAAACTTCATCCACTCGGTGATCGAAGGGCTTCAGGTCGAGAAGACGCTGGCGACCGGCGAAGGCGAGATCCGCTTCCAGGCCACCGAGCATCTGACGGCCCTGAATCTCGACCAGACTTCGGTGATCCGCTACCTGTCGGCCGAGCAGTCCAACAGCTCGGTCGTGGTTGGCGGCAGCCTGGTGCTGAAGATGATTCGCCGCGTCAGCGGTGGCATCCATCCAGAGCTGGAAATGGGTGCCTACCTGACCGCCGCGGGCTACGCCAACATCTCGCCGCTGATGGGGTCCGTCAGCCGTGTGGATGCCAGCGGAACACCGCACTTGCTGATGATTGCCCAGGGTTACCTGAACAATCAGGGCGACGCCTGGGAATGGACCCAGAACAACCTCGAGCGCGCGATTCGCGACGAGATGGCCTTCGCCCATTCCGAACAAGGCCAGCGCTACGACGCACTGGGCGAGCTGGCAGACTTTGCCGGCATGCTCGGCCAGCGCCTGGGCGAGATGCACGTCGCCCTGGCGGCGTCCGGCGCCCAGGCCGATTTCCTCGCCCGGGTGAGCAACCAGAAAGATGCCCAAGGCTGGGCTACAAGCATCGCCAGCCAGGTCGAGCGGGCGCTTGGCCTGCTCGAGCAGCGCCGCGCCGAATTTGCCGAGCAGGACCAGGCTTTGGTGGCCGAGCTGCTGGGCCGACGCGAAGAGTTGCTGGCCCAGGTCGAGCGCCTCAGCGCGCAGGCCACTGGCGGTCTGATCATGCGGGTCCATGGTGACCTGCACCTGGGCCAGATGCTGGTGGTGCAGGGTGATGCCTACCTGATCGACTTCGAGGGCGAGCCTGCACGGCCACTCGAAGAGCGCCGCGCCAAATACAGTCCTTACAAGGATGTAGGAGGCGTATTGCGTTCGTTCGACTACGCTGCGGCCATGGCGATCCGCAATGTACAAAGCACCGATGCCTCCGAGGAAGCAGCATCGGCGCGCCAGCGCGTGGCCCAGCGCTACCTGGCCGAGGCCCGCCATGCGTTCATCGGCGCCTACGACCTGGCGACCAAGGCCGTGCCACATCAATGGCAGGACCCGGACGGCGCGCGCGCGGCACTGGATTTGTTCAGCCTGGAAAAGGCTGCCTACGAGATCGCTTATGAAGCGGAGAATCGCCCGAGCTGGTTGGCCGTGCCCTTGCACGGACTGTTCGGGCTCTTGAGTACGAGGGAGAATAAGCAATGAGTGCGCACAGCGAACATGGCAAGCGCGATTCCGGCGCGTTGCCGGCAAAAGCCGATATCGAGGCGCTGATCCGTGCCGACCATTCCGATCCGTTCTCGGTTCTGGGTGCCCATAGCGATGGCGGCACAGGCAGCTACATCCGTGCCTACCTGCCGACGGCCCTGAGCGTGCAGGTATTGGCCAAGGACGGGGGGCATCCACTGACGACCCTCGACCAGGGCGACGTGCCCGGGCTGTTCACCGGCCATATCGAGCAAAGCCAACCCTACCTGCTGCGCGTGCAGTGGGCCGGGGGGGTGCAGGTCAGCGAAGACCCGTACAGCTACGGCAATCTGCTCGGCGACATGGACATCTACCTGTTTGCAGAGGGCAAGCATCGCAACCTGGGCAGCGTCTTCGGCGCCCAGTTCATCGAAATCGAAGGCGTGCAGGGCGTGCGCTTCGCCGTCTGGGCACCGAACGCCAAACGGGTTTCGGTGGTCGGTGACTTCAACGTCTGGGACGGTCGCCGTCATCCAATGCGCCAACGCTTCCCGGCCGGCGTCTGGGAGTTGTTCATCCCCGGCCTGCAGCCTGGCGAACCGTATAAATACGAGATTCTTGGCCAGCACGGCATTCTGCCGCTCAAGGCCGACCCGATTGCCCTGTGCACCGAGTTGCCGCCGTCCACCGCCTCGCGGGTGGCCAAGCCGATGCAGTTCGCCTGGGACGACAACGCTTGGCTGGATATCCGCGCCGAGCGCCACGCGCTGGGTGCACCACAGTCGATCTACGAACTGCACGCCGGTTCATGGATGTGCGAGCTCGACGAAGCAGGCGAGGTGGTTCGTCCCTACAACTGGCATGAACTGGCCGAGCGCCTGATTCCGTACGTGCAGAAGATGGGCTTCACCCACATCGAGCTGCTGCCGATCATGGAGCACCCCTTCGGCGGTTCGTGGGGTTATCAACCGCTGTCGCAGTTCGCGCCGTCGGCCCGCTATGGCACGCCGGAAGACTTCGCGGCGTTCGTCAATGCCTGCCACAAAGCTGAAATCGGTGTGATCCTGGACTGGGTCCCGGCGCATTTCCCCACCGACGAGCATGGCCTGGCGCGTTTCGACGGCACTGCGCTGTACGAATACGACAACCCGCTGGAAGGTTTCCATCAAGACTGGAACACGCTGATCTACAACCTGGGCCGCACTGAAGTGCATGGCTTCATGATTGCCTCCGCGGTTCACTGGCTCAAGCAGTTCCATATCGACGGCCTGCGTGTCGATGCCGTGGCGTCGATGCTGTACCGCGACTATTCGCGCAAGGCAGGGGAATGGGTGCCCAACGAGTACGGCGGCCGGGAGAACCTGGAAACCATCGCGTTCCTGCGTCACCTCAATGACGTGGTGAAACAGGAAGCACCCGGGGCCATGGTGATAGCCGAAGAGTCCACCGCATGGCCGGGCGTGACTCAGCCCACACAGGAAGGCGGCCTGGGCTTCGACTACAAGTGGAACATGGGCTGGATGCATGACACGCTCAACTACGTCCAGAACGATCCGGTCCACAGGCCGCATCATCACGGGCAGCTCAGTTTTGGTTTGGTCTATGCCTATTCAGAACATTTCGTGCTGCCGATTTCCCATGATGAGGTCGTGCATGGCAAACACTCGCTGATCGACAAGATGCCCGGTGACCGCTGGCAGAAGTTTGCCAACCTGCGTGCCTACCTGAGCTTCATGTGGACTCATCCGGGCAAGAAGCTGTTGTTCATGGGTTGCGAGTTCGGCCAGTGGCGGGAGTGGAACCACGATCATCAGCTGGATTGGTACCTCACCGAGTACTCCGAACACAAGGGTGTTCAGCAGCTGATCGCCGACCTCAACAGGCTGTACCGCGAAGTACCGGCACTGCACCAGCAGGACTGCCAGCCCGAGGGCTTCCAGTGGTTGATCGGCGACGACGCCACCAACAGCGTCTTTGCCTGGCTGCGCTGGAGTGCCAATAACGAGCCGGTGCTGGTGGTGGCCAACTTCACGCCGGTTCCGCGCGAGGCCTACCGTGTAGGCGTGCCCTTCGGTGGCGAGTGGGAAGAGCTGCTCAACAGCGACGCCGAGCAGTACGCTGGCTCCAACTACGGCAACGGCGGCAAGGTCTTCGCCGAAGAGGAGGGCAGCCATGGCCAACCTCACGCCATCAGCCTCAACCTGCCACCGCTGGGTGTATTGATCCTGCGTCCTACGCGGGCCGATATCCAGGGCTGACGGTAATGAAAAGGGGCTCCTTAACGGAGCCCCTTTTTTTCGACTGAGTATCAAGTCTGCGTGTTCCAAGGGTCAGCGCAATCCCTCGTGCTGGGCGACGGTCGTCGACTCGCAGCTCCACAGTTCCAGTAGAAAATCACCCTCCCTGTGTTCCACCAGCCGGTGCATGCCCAATTCCGCGTGCAGCTGTTCGTGGACCTGCGTGGCCGTCTGCGGCGCACCCTCGATGCTCGCCAGCCAGTGACAAGCAACCACTTGGCCTCCGGGGTTCAAGCAAGCACGAGCTTTCTCGATGACCTGGCTGAGGTCGGTGCGACTCAGGTAGTAACCCAGTTCATTGAGGACGATGAGGTCGAAGCGTTCGCCTGGCCAGTCGGCGGGCAGGGCAGCCTGTCGCGCTTGGGCGTGGGCGATGTCGCTCAGGCGCGCCTGGGTCAGGCCCACCGCGCGGGTGTTCATGTCGCAGCTGAGCAGGGCGTCGCAGCGCGTGGCCAGTGCCAGGCTGGTCTCGCCGTTGGCACAACCGGGCTCGAAGATCGCGCCATAGCGCTCCTGCGGCAGGCAACCGAGCAGCAATGCCCGCTTGCGCCGCTCGTACCAGCGATGACGCATGGCCCAGGGGTCGTCGTTGCCCTCGTAGAGCTTGTCGAAATACTGGTTGTCGACGCTTTGTCCGCTCATAGAAACACCACCTCGAACGGCTGCAGCAACCGCTCCAGAACGTAGGGGGGCAGCACAGGCGCCAGGCCTATCTGTGGGTCGCCTTCCAGCTGACTGGCGAAGGCATGCACCGCATGGCTCTTGCGCGCCACCATCACCTTGTCCAGCGGCAGCTTGCGCGCGCGCGGCCATGGGATCCGATCGTCTTCGGGCTGCGCCCAGTGCCAGGTCCAGACCGGCAGTTCATGATGGCTCGCGCCAGCAGCCGCGGCCGCCGTTGCGCCCGCACGGCCTACCGCCTCATGGTCGGTGTGGCCATCGTTGCACCAGGTGCTGAACACCACATCGGTGGGCTTGAGGTAGCGCTGAATGAACTCGGTCAGGCGTTGCTCCTCGTGCGCCACACCGCTGTCGGCAAAGCCTCCGCGAATCCATTGCAGGCTGTGCAACGGCAAGCCCAACCGGTGCAGCGCCTCGGCGCTCTCCTGCGGCCGCACGGCGCTGAGGCGTTCGGCGGGCCACGTCTGCGAGCCCGGATGGCTGGCGCTGCCGTCGGTGACGGAGATGATCAGGATCTGCCGTTCCAGCCCTGCCAGCAATTGCAAAAGCCCACCACAACCGAGCACTTCATCGTCCGGATGCGGGGCGATGATCACCGCCCGCGAGCCGGCCGGTACCAGGGTCTGGGCGTCGATCAATGGCAGTTCGGCCAAGTGCCGCGAGCCGCGCCAGGCCTGCAGGGGCGTGCCCTGGCCTACGATAGGGTTTTCTTTCATAAACTCCAGGTCCGCGTCGTGGGGGCGCCGAGCAACTGGCCCAGCGCAGCGAGGTCGCGCTCGGCATGGCTCTGTCGCAGGTATACCGGCAGATCGGCGATCAACCGGGCGAAATGAGGATCCTTGCAGTACGGCCCCGCGCCCAGGGCGCGGCCGACATGGCTGATGACGGTGTCGGCGGTCTGTTCAGCCACCGCGCGGCACAGTCGCGCCGAATGCTCGAAATGGCCATCGGGCTGCAGGTCGGCAGCAATGGCGGCCTGGCGCAGGACGGCAATGCAGGCCGCCAATGCCCGGTCCACTGCGCCCAGGTGCGCCAGTGCATGAGGTTCGGGCCGGGCATGGCAGTGCTGGGCCAGATAGCGCCCAAGCTCACGGGCGGCACCGAACCAGCACGCGGCGATGCCGATGCCGCCCAGCCAGAAACCGGGGCGGTTGAGGTAGCTTCCTGCGGTTCCGACGCACCAGCCCTCGGCGTTTTCCAGCAGGATCTCGACGCTGCCGGTGTTGGCCATGCCCACGGCGTTCCAGCCGTCGTCGGTGACGCACAGGTTGGCTTGGTCCATCGGCACCGCGACCAGTTGTTGCTGGCCATCGTCATCCCAGGCCGTAAGCAGGCCATGGGTGACGACGCTGGCGCCCGAACACCAGGCCTTGCGGCCGCTGAGCAGCACGCGGTCACCTTCGTGGCGAACCATCACCCGTGCCTGGGGCGGCTCCGAGGCCCAAGTGCCCCAGATCGAGCCCTCGGGCGCGGGATCGGCGCCCAGTTCCTGCATGATGGCCAACGCGTCAGTGTGGCCTTCGTACAGTTTGCACAGGCCCAGATCATGCCCGGCCACGGCCGCCAGGCACTGCCAGCGCTGCAAAGTGTCGCCACCGGCGGGCAGCGGCAGGCTGTCCAGGCCCGAGGCGCACAGCCGCCGCAGTTCCTTGCCCAGCGCTGCAGTGTCGGCGTAACCCTGCGCCGGCCAGGTCAGAGCCTCGGTCAGGGTCGGTTTCATTCTTCGACATCCCGGTGCAGTTCGAACATCAGCATCGAGCGACCGGTCACCTGGAATTCGCTGCCGAATTCCAGACGCTCATGCTCACCCAGGTCCGGGCGGTTGGTGTCGATGCGACAATTCCAGTATTCACCTTCCGGTACTTCGGGAAGGGTGAAGTTGACGACGTCATGGTGAGCATTGACGATCAGCAGCAGGGTCGCATCGGCGCCCGGTTTGCGAATGCCACTGGGCTGCGCGCGGCCATCGAGCATCATCCCCAGGCAGCGGCCATGGGCGTCTTCCCATTGCTCGGCGGTCATCTCGTTGCCCAGCGGGTCAAGCCAGGTCACGTCCTTGACGCCGATGGCTTCGTTGTACTCGCCGACCAGAAAGCGATTGCGGCGCAGGATCGGGTAGCTGTTGCGCAGCTTGATCAGGCGTTTGACGAAACGCAGCAGGCTCTTGCCGTCTTCGTCGAGCTCCCAGTTGACCCAGCCGATCTCGCTGTCCTGGCAGTAGGCATTGTTGTTGCCACCCTGCGTGCGCGAGAACTCGTCGCCGGCGACGATCATCGGCGTACCTTGGGAGAACAACAGGGTGGTAAAGAAGTTGCGCATCTGGCGCAGGCGCAGTTCGATGATTTCCGGATCGTCACTGGGGCCTTCGACACCGTGGTTCCAGGAGACGTTGTTACTGGTGCCGTCCTGGTTGTCTTCGTCGTTGTCTTCGTTGTGCTTGTCGTTGTACGACACCAGGTCGCGCAGGGTGAAGCCATCGTGCGCAGTGATGAAGTTGACCGAAGAATAGGGCCGACGACCGCGCTGGTTGAACATGTCGCCCGAGCCGGTCATGCGCGCGGCGAAGTCGGCAAGCTGGCCGTCGTCACCTTTCCAGAACGCCCGTACGGTGTCGCGGAAGCGATCGTTCCATTCGGCCCAACCCGGCGCGAAGCCGCCCACCTGATAGCCACCGGGGCCACAGTCCCACGGCTCGGCGATGAGCTTCACCGAGCGCAGCACCGGGTCCTGGCGACAGGCGACGAGGAAGCTGTGCCGTTCCGAGAAGCCGTCGTGGTAGCGGCCGAGGATGGTTGCCAGGTCGAAGCGGAAACCGTCGACGTGCATTTCCGAGGCCCAGTAGCGCAGCGAGTCGGTGACCATCTGCAACACGCAGGGATGGCTCAGGTCCAGCGTGTTGCCGGTGCCTGAGTCGTTGATGTAATAGCGCTTGTTCTCGGGCATCAAGCGATAGTAGGAGGCGTTGTCGATGCCGCGCATCGACAGCGTCGGCCCTTGCTCGTTGCCTTCGGCGGTGTGGTTGTAGACCACGTCGAGAATGACTTCCAGGCCGGCGTCGTGCAGGTGCGCGATCATCTCCTTGAACTCGGCTATCTTGCCGCTGGCGATGTAGCGCGAATGCGGCGCGAAGAACGCAATGCTGTTGTAGCCCCAGTAGTTGTTGAGGCCTTTCTGCAACAGGTGCTGGTCGTTGACGAAGCCATGGATCGGCAGCAACTCGATCGACGTCACCCCCAGGTTCTTCAGGTGGTCGACCACTTCCGGCACGGCGAGGCCGGCGAAGGTCCCGCGCAGGGACTCAGGCACGGCAGGGTGCTGCATGGTCAGGCCGCGCACATGGGCCTCGTAGAAGATGGTCTTGTCCCACGGCACACTGACGCGATGGTCGCGGCCCCAGGTGTAGGCCGGGTCGATGACTTTGCTCTTCGGCACGAACGGAGCGCTGTCGCGTTCATCGAAACTGAGGTCACCATCGGGATGGCCGATGGTATAGCCGAACAGGGCCTCGGACCACTTGAGTTCGCCTACCAGCTGCTTGGCGTAGGGGTCGATCAGCAGCTTGTTGGGGTTGAAACGGTGGCCGTTCTCGGGGTCGTAAGGGCCATGCACACGGTAGCCGTAGATCAGCCCTGGGTGGGCGTCGGGCAAGTAGCCGTGGTAGATCTCGTCGGTGTACTCGGGCAACTCGATGCGCTCGATTTCCTCTTCGCCACTGGCATCGAAGATGCAAAGTTCGACCTTGGTGGCATTGGCGGAAAACAGTGCGAAGTTCACACCCAAACCGGTCCAGGTGGCGCCAAGCGGGAAGGGCAGGCCTTCGCGAATACGCGACGGTTCGGTCGGTTCTGGCGCGGGTGCAGCTTTCTTTTGCGGACTCATGGTCGATCCTTGCTCTTGGTTTGCACGCATACGGCGCAGGCAGAAGTCATAGCATCATCGGTGTCTTCAGAGTCGGGAGGTGCTGAGGCAGGCAACGGGTCGGTGAACGTGCCGTCCGGGTGACGGGCACGTGAAGTTCGGTAACTGCAGCCATCCAGCCCTGGGGCTGGACCGACGGAAGATGTGCCCGCGTGCCAGGTAGCGGCAGTACGCGGGCGGGTATCACTTTGCAGCGGGCTTTTTCGGTGGACGCGGCTTCTTCGGTGCCGGTGGCTTGCCAGCACCGTCGGCCTTGGCGGCGGGATCCGCTGCTGCATCGGCTGGCTCAGCAGCCTTGCCCGGGGCCTTGGGTTTGGCAGCAGGACCCTCGCCAGCTGGCTTGGGCTTGGGCTGAGCGGCCGCCTTGGGCTTGGCCGCAGCTTTGCCCTTGGCCGGCTTGGAAGGCGCTAGCGCCTCAGCCTCGGCCAGTTTGCGTGCCATCTCCCAATGGCGCTCGTCCTGCCCTTCGGGCTGACCTTCGGATTCCCAGATCTGATAGGCGAATTCGCGGACTCGTTTATCGTCGGCACTCATTTCAACGCTCCTTATTACAGCTCACTTTGTAGGAAGAGATTGACGGGAAACTCTTTCAGCGCAGTGCTCACCAACAATTCCTTCTCTGCTGTGACTGCGTGGTCGGAGAAAAGTCCCTTCAATGTAGCCCCGGATTGCACCGATGGCAAAACGACACGGGTGTCGCCCCAAGCGCTGGCATCGATCAAAGGCGTCTGGGCATCGGCCAACAGGCCGCTGGCCAGACGGGGCACGATCACTATGGCCGTCGTGCCGTCCAGTACGCGAGCGAACGCGTGAATGCGATCGGCATGCACACCCTGGACGTCGAGCTTCTGGTAGCTGCCGTCCCGGAATAGCGCCGGGTGTGCGGCACGAGCCTGAAGCGTGCGCTGGATCATGGCCTGCTTGATGCGACCATCGTGCCAGTCTTGCAGCAATTCGCTGACCGCAGGGCGGGCGTCGAGCGAATGTTCGCGTGCGGGGTAATCCACCGGACGACGATTGTCCGGATCGACCAGGCTGAAATCCCAGTACTCGGCGCCCTGATACAGATCGGGGATGCCTGGCACGGTCATGCGCAGCAGGGTTTGCACCAGGCTGTCCAGCGCGCCGCTGGGCGCAATGGTGCGACTGGCGGCGGCAATGGCATCGCGCAGCGGGCGACCCTTGTCGCTTAGCAGCAATTGCTCGAGAAAGTCGCGGCAGGCGGTTTCGTAGGCTTCGTTTGGCGCACTCCAGCTGCTGATCAGCTTGGCTTCGCGCAACGCCTTCTGCTGCCATTGGTACAGGCGCTCGGCGTAGGCGGTCAGGCCTTCGACGTCGTCACTGCGCAAGTCCAGCGGCCAGCTGCCCAGCAGTGCCTGGTAAAGCATCAGCTCGTCGCCACCACTCGGTGCATGGCTCTCGCCGAAGGCACTGCGCAGGGGCGCAGCCAGCTCCAGCCATTGCTGCACTTGCTCGACGTACCAGGGTGCGCGCTCGCTGAGCACGGCCAGGCGCGTACGGGTGTCTTCGCCACGCTTGTGGTCGTGGGTGGCAGTGGCCAGCAGATTGTCCGGGAAATGCTCGAGGCGCTGCTGACAGGCCTGGTCGAACGCTTCCGGGGTGCCGGCGAACAGTTCGGTCTCGAAACCGACGTCGTTGCGCGAAAGCAATACGGCGGAGCGGTAGAATGCAGTGTCCTCGACAGCCTTGGCCGCCGCCGGCGACGTCAGTTGCTGGAAGCGCACGCAGGCGTGGCGAATCAGCTTGCGTCGACGCCCGATGGGCAGCGCGCGCCAGCGTTCGCCACCCAGCCAGCGCTGCAGGTAATCGAGTACCGGCCAGTCGGCTTCGCCCAACGTACCGCGTGCGCCGTCCATAGCCTTCTGGAAGAAAGCTTCGTCTTCAGCCGGGCGTCCGCACGGGTTGATATAGGTACGGTACACCGGGAAGTGCACGATCAGCTCTTGCAGCGCTCGGCGGATGGCGCCCAGGGTCAGGTCGCGGCTCATCAAGTCGCCGCGGGCCACTTGCAGCAAGGCCTGGGCCACGGACTCGAAATCGCCGGCGAGGGAACCGTTGAGTACCAGGTTGCGAGCAACGTGGGCTTCTTCGATGAACTCGCTGGGGCGGCCACTGACTCGGCTCCACAGCTCGCCCAGTGGCTGCTCGCCGTCAGGATCATGCTGCAGCAACGACACCTGGTTCATGAACTCGTAGCCGGTGGTGCCATCGACCTGCCAGTCACGGTGCAGTGTTTCGCCTGCACCCAGAATCTTCTCGACGTAGATCGGTACGTGATCGATGCGCGCAGACTCCGGGCGCTGCTGCAACAGGGCGTTGACCCGACGTCGCAGTTTACGCGAGTAGCCACGCGGGTCGGCCAGGCCGTCGATATGGTCGATACGCAAGCCGTCCACCAGGCCTGCGCCGATCAGTTCGAAGATCTTCGCATGGGTCGCTTCGAACACCGCCGGCCGCTCGACACGCAGGCCACCCAACTCGTTGACGTCGAAGAAGCGCCGCCAGTTGATGTCGTCACCAGCGGTGCGCCAGCTGGCCAGTCGATACGACTGTCGCTCCAGCAGCTCGTGCAGGCGGTTGAAGCCTTCGTCGCTGGTGGCATCGAACTGGGCCAGGGAGGCTTTAATGCCATCGTTCAGGCCGCCGCTGGCGACACGGGTCGCCAGGTCGGCTTGCAGCGCGCGAGCCTCGCCGTACGCGTCGTCGCTGCCATGCAGATTGGCGAAGCGCGCGCCCAACTCGCTGACCGGTGCATTGCCCGACGCCGCCAGGATGTGCGGGTAGTCGATCGGACAGATCGGAAAGCGATGCTCATAGTGCTCTACGAAAAAGCTGCCTTGCTCGGCGTCGAACTTGAGCACCAGTTCACCGCCCTGCAGGGCCGCGCCGTAGTCGCTGCCCAGAAAGGGCAACAGCAACTGGCCTTCGAGCAATGGGTCGGGCGAGTGCCACTGAATGTCGAAGAACTCCGAATACGGGCTGCGACGCCCCCACTCGAGCAGGTCGAGCCACCACGGGTTGTGCGCACCCCCCACGGCCATGTGATTGGACACGATGTCGAGGATGAAACCCATGTCCTGCTCGCGCAGCGCTGCGATCAGCCGCTCCAGCGCGGGCTGGCCACCCAGTTCGGGGTTGACCTGGGTCGGGTCGACGACGTCGTAGCCGTGCATCGAGCCGGGGCGGGCCTTGAGAATGGGAGACGCGTACACATGGCTGATGCCGAGCCGGGAAAAATACGGCACCAGGCGAGCGGCATCATCCAGGGTGAAATCCTTGTGCAACTGCAGCCGAACGCTGGCCGTCATTTTTTTCATCGGTAACGCTCACTGGCTTGTTGGCGGGCGCAGGCCAGCAGCTCTAGGCGTCTGGCAGCGTCTTCATCGTCGAGAAGATTCTGGGCATGGGCGCTGTAGCGGCGGCGCCAATTGGGATGACTGTCTATGGTGCCCGGCAGGTTGGCCTGTTCCTCGATACCCAAGGCATCGTCGATCGGCAGCAATACCAGCGGAGCAGGGGTCTGGCCAAGGAAGCGGGTACTGGCGTCGATCATCGCATCGATGTCGTCCACGCCCTCCACCTGGCTCTGCTGCAGTTCGTGTGCAAGCACCTGGCGCAAAGCGCGACGCTCGTGTTCGCGGGTCTCGCGCCAGTGTTTCTCGGTCGGCTCGTCGATCAGTTCCAGGTCGCGGTTCCAATCGATGTCACGCCCGCGCCACCAACCGTTGAGGGTCGGCAGGTCGTGGGTGGTCGAGGTGGCCAGGGCGTTGTCTGGCCACGCTTGATTCTCGATGAACACGCCGTCGTTCTGTTCGAACAGCAGCACGCGCATCCCCAGCATCTGCCGGGCTGCCAGCTTCTCACGCAAGCCATCGGGCACCGTGCCGAGGTCTTCGCCCAGCACCACGGCCTGGTGACGGTGGGATTCGAGTGCAAGCAGGCGCAGCATGTCGTCGATGGGAAACTGCAGGTAGGCACCTTCGCCGGGCTTGGCGTCGGCCGGAATCAGCCACAGGCGCTGCAGGCCCATGATGTGATCGATGCGCAGGCCACCGGCGTGGGCGAAATTGGCCCGCAGCATCTCGATGAATGCGCGGAAGCCATTGCGCTGCAGACCCTCGGGCGAGAATGCCGAGATGCCCCAGCTTTGCCCCGAGCGATTCAGAATGTCAGGCGGCGCGCCCACGGTCAGGTCGGCGAGCAACTCGTCCTGACGGCTCCAGGCCTGGCTACCGGCGCCGTCGGCACCCACGGCAAGGTCGGCGATCAGACCGATCTTCATGCCGCTGCTGCGCGCCGCTTGCTGCACCTTGGCCAGGCAGCGGTCGATCAGCCATTGGCAGAATGCATGGAAAGCGATCTCATCGCCGTGGGCTGCAGCGAACTCGGCTACGGCCGTGCCGCGCGGGTCATGCCACTGCTGGGGCCACTGGCGCCAGTCCAGGCTTTCACCGCGAGCCTTGAAGTCAGCCTGCAAAGCCTCGTAGCGGCAGTGATTCTCCAGCGCTTCGCCACCGGTGTGGCGGAACGCGTTGAAATCCGCATTGAGGGGGTGTTCGTTCTGGCAGAAGCTGTCATAGAGCGCACGCAGCAAGCGCTGCTTGGCCCCGGCGGCAGCTGGCCAGTCCACCAAAGGCAACGCTTCCAGCGCGTGCAGGGTATCGCCCAACCCGGAAGTTTCGATAGCGGTGCGCACGGCGTCTTCACCGAGCACCGCGGCAGGTGCCGCGTACAGGCTGTTGAGAAACAGCCGGCTCGAAGGCGAGTAGGGGCTGTAGCGCGTGTTGTCGCTGCTGCTCATGGCGTGCATGGGGCTGATCGCCAAGGCATCGGCACCGCGCTCGCCGGCACTGCGCACCAGCGTTTCCAGGGCTTGGGTATCGCCGAAGCCGCCATCACCGCTGCGGCGCACTGCGTACAACTGAACACCCAGCCCCCAGGCGTGGGCCGTGTCCTGGCCATAGGCGTCGGCGACGCTGAAGCAGCGTGGTGGCGCTACAGCCAGGGTGAAATGCTGCTGCGCGATGTGCACGTCCTGATAACCGACGGGCAACAGGCCGGGCAGGGCGCCGTTTTTGTCCAGGCTCAGCGACAGCGTACTGCCGTCTTCCAGCTTGACTTCGCAGGCCGTACCCGGCTCGAAGAACCGCGCAAGATCGAGCGGCTGGCCGTGTTCGACCGTCAACAGTGGGGGCAGGCGATGCGACTGTGCCGTCTTGCGCAACTCGTCCAGGCTTTGCTCGACCTCTTGCACTGAATCGGCAGGGTGGCCCAGGCCACGCAGCACCTTGCGCAGGACACCGTCGGCAACCGTCTGCGGCTTGCCATTGGCATCGGTCCAGTCGACGGCGATGCCGGCGCGCTCGGCAAGATCGTGGAGTTGGCGTTGTTCGGTCATACCGCTGTCTCCGAGTCACCCGCCGGAATCAAGCTGACCAGAGCGGTAAAGGCGGGCAGTCCTTGGGTCAGTACGGTGGTGGTGTCGTTCTGGGGCCGGCTGTCGAACAGCAGGTGTTCGGTCTGCAGATGGGCCGGCACGGTCGCCTCGCTCAGGTTCAGATCGATGCGCAACACGCTGCCATCGCCCATTCGCCATTTTGCCGTCACCGCCTTGTCGGCCAATACCTGCGCACCCAGTGACTGGGCACCATCGAGCCGCGGCACGATCTCGTCGCGGCGCAAGGCCAGCAACTGGCGATACAACTGCACCCAGGCCCCGTCCTGGCGGAACTGGAATTCGGCGAAGTCCGGCCGCGACGCTTCGAACGTGCTGGCAGCGTTCGGATCGGGAATCTTCGCCCGGGTTGCTTCGTTGGCGAAGGCGTCGAACGCGGCAAACTCGGCGCGACGCCCCTCGCGGACCGCTTCGGCCAATTCGCCGTGGTGATCGGTGAAAAACAGGAACGGCTCGTCGGCGGCCCACTCGTCGCCCATGAACAGCATGGGAATCATCGGCGACAGCAACAGCAAGGCAGTGGCGGCGCGCAGGGCCGGTTCGCTGCACAGCAGACTCAGGCGCTCACCCATGGCGCGGTTGCCGATCTGGTCGTGGTTCTGCAGAAACAGCACGAAGGCAGTGGGCGGCAGATGACCGCTGGGTTCGCCACGCGATTCGCCCTTCTGGTTGGTATCGCCCTGATAGATGAAACCCTGACTCAGGCACCGCGCCAGTTTTTCGGTCGACTGTTCGCTGAAGTCGGCGTAGTACGCCTCGTCTTCGCCAGTCAGCAGTGCATGCAGCACGTTATGACCGTCGTCGTTCCACTGCGCGTCGTAACCTTGCTCGAGCAGATGAGCCTGGTTGTGCTCGTTCTCCAGCATCAGCCAGACGTGTCGATCAGCGCCGACCTGCTCGCGCAGGGTGGTGGCCATCTCTTGCAGGAAGGTCGGGTCCTGAATGGCATGCACGGCGTCGAAGCGCAGGCCGTCGAAACGGTATTCGAGCAGCCACATGGCCGCGTTATCGATGAAGAAACTTCTTACCTCATCGCGGCGGAAGTCGATGGCATCGCCCCACGGGGTTTTCTTGTCGTGGCGGAAGAAGCCCTTGGCGTAGCGGCCGAGGTAATTGCCATCGGGGCCGAAGTGGTTGTAGACCACATCGAGGATCACCATCAGGCCATGGCCGTGTGCGCAATCGATCAAATGCTTGAGCTGTTCGGGTGTGCCGTAGGAGGCTTCCGGGGCATACGGCAGGACGCCGTCGTACCCCCAATTGCGTTCGCCGGGGAATTCGGCGATGGGCATCAACTCGATCGCGGTGACGCCCAGGGCTGCAAGGCGTGCCAGGTGGGACTCGACACCGGCGTAGCCGCCCAGCGCACCCACGTGCAGTTCATAGATGACCGCCTGGGACCATGGCCGGCCCAGCCAGCTGGTGTTCTGCCAACTGTAGGCCAGCGGGTCGACTACAAGGCTGGCTGAATGCACGTCGCCCTGCTGGGCGCGGGACGCCGGGTCAGGCACTGCCATCTCGCCATCGATATCGAAACGGTAGGCGGTACCGGCCGCGCACTTGTGTTCCAAAGTGAACCAGCCGTCGTTGCCGGCGAGCATGGGCAACGATTCGCCGTCGGCGATCTGCAGCCCGACCGAGAAAGCGTCCGGTGCCCACAATGCAAAGTGAGTGAGCCCGGAGTCCTGCATTACTGCACCGTGGGACCAGGTTTCAGTTTTCCGTGAAGGCATCGATGAAACCTCTTCCATTTATTGATTGATCGCCGTTATTTATGATTCGCAGAAGTCTTGCTGCCATGAACCAGCGCCTGATAAAGCTCGGCGTAAGGCTCCACCGCCTCGCTCCAGTTGAAAGGCTGGGTCATCGCGCGGCAGCGCATGGCATTCAACAGTTCAGGCTTGCCGAAGACATAGAAGGCGCGCGCCAGGGCGGCCTTGTAGCTTTGGATGGTCGACTCGCCGAACAGAAAACCGGTTACCCCGTCCTCGATGGTGTCGGCCAGGCCGCCGGTGTTGCGCGCCACGGGCAGCGAGCCGAAGCGTTGTGCATACATCTGGCTCAGGCCGCAGGGCTCGTAGCGTGACGGCATCAGCAGGAAGTCGCTGCCGGCGAACATGCGTCGCGCATCGGTTTCGTTGAAGCCGATGCGTACACCCACGCGACCCGGGAAGCGCAGGGCGAGCTCGCGCATGGCCTGCTCTTCCTCGGGCTCGCCGCGGCCGATGATGATCACCTGGCCGCCGTTTTCGACGATGAACTGTGTCACGCCTTCGGTAAGGTCCAGGCCTTTCTGGTAGACCAGGCGGGACACCACGGCGAACAGGGGGCCATCAGATTCTTCGATTTCGAACAGCTTGCGCACGTGGGCCGCATTGACTGCCTTGCCTTCCCAGTCGTTCAGGCTGAACGGGCAGACCAGGTGCGGGTCGGTGGCCGACTCCCAGCTGGCGTCGATGCCGTTGGGAATGCCGCTGAGTTTGCCTTGCTGCGCCTTGCTGCTGAGGAAGCCTTCCAGGCCGCAACCGAATTCGGGTGTGGTGATCTCTTCGGCATAGGTCGCGCTCACCGTGGTGATGTGGTTCGCGTAGGCCATGCCGGCCTTGAGAAACGACAGCTTGCCGAAAAACTCCATGCCGTCCTGCTGCATCGCATGGTTGGGAACGCCCAGCTCCGGGCAGCAGCCACGGCTGAACACACCCTGGTAGGCCAGGTTGTGGATGGTGAACAGGGTAGGCGTACGCAGACCGCGCCAGTGCATGTAGGCAGGCGCCAGGCCGGCAGGCCAATCGTGGGCGTGCACCAGGTCAGGCTTCCAGTGCACCATGCCCTGGCCTGCGGCGATGTCGGCGGCTGCCAGGCCCAGGCGGGCGAAGCGGATATGGTTGTCCGGCCAGTCGCGGCCGTTGTTGGCGCCGTAGGGGGTGCCGTCGCGCTCATACAGTTCTGGGCAGAGCAACACGTAGATGACCAGCCCGTCGGGCATGTCCATGCGGCCGATCTTGCACGGTGGCAGGGCGGCATGGCCGCTGAGTTCGCCGACCACGTGAATCGGGTTGTCGCTGTTGAGCACTTGCGGGTAGCCGGGAATCAGTACGCGAACGTCATGTACCTGACTCATGGCGCGTGGCAGCGCCGCCGACACGTCACCCAGGCCGCCGGTCTTGACCAGGTCGGCAATTTCCGATGTCACGAAAAGAACTTTTTGTTTGTGGGCGCCAGACGGCGTCTGCAGTGCTTTGCTGGTAGGCGTGGGAACCTGCAAGTGGGCGGGTTCCGCCGCTTGCCTGTTGAAACGCTCTCCGTGGTTTTCGACAGCGGCACTGATCATTGTTCTCTCCCGTGCATTACGTACTTGTATGGCAGATCCTGACTCTAAAAAAAGCGCTGATCGATTAGCGCTTCCCGCTTACACACGCACAGGCGCCGCAGGCAACGGCGTTCCTGCCGCAGGCTGCAATGATTCACGGGATGGCAGGCTTGGCGGACAAGAAACATCAAATAACCTGCTCCCTATCCTGACCTGTCTGATTTGCAAAAAGTTTCGAGTTTTTTGCATCGGATTTCCAAGCGATACATCGCCTGTGGCCTGAGTGTAGGAGATCCGCCATTTTTTTGGGCCAGGCGCGCGACTGACGGCCGATAATTATTGGCACACTCGTACTACAGGCCTCTGCCAGAGGGCTTCCAGCGCACTTTGGCTGTGCGCCGAAAGCGCTTTTGCGCGGTCGTCCATGCCTGCCTCGCAAACCGTTGCGATTTGTGTCGGATCCCAGGTATGAACGTTGATGAAATCGACAAAAAAAGCCAAGTTTTGCCCAGCGTCGCAATCGACCAAAGGTATACTCGGAAACTTACCGGTATCGTCCGGGACTAACTTGGAAGCTCGATCGGGCAATACCCGTACAGGCTTTCAGGACAACACCGTTCAAGAAATATCTTCTTCAAGCAACATAGAGTGGAGCTCTCGCATGCAACTGGGAATCATTGGGCTGGGCCGCATGGGCGGCAACATCGCCAGAAGGTTGATGCGCGCGGGTCATCAAACGGTGGTCTTCGATCGCAATCAGGATTCAGTGCATGGCCTGGCCGGTGAGGGCGCCATCGGGGCCGCCGATCTAGCCGATCTGGTGAGCAAGATGGACACGCCGCGCGCGGTCTGGGTCATGCTGCCCGCCGGCGCTCCGACCGAGGCGACCATCGCCCAGCTGGGCGATCTGCTCGAGCCGGGCGACGTGATCATCGACGGGGGCAACACCTTCTACAAGGATGACATCCGCCGCGCACGCGAACTGGCGGCACGCCAGTTGCACTACGTCGACGTCGGCACCTCTGGCGGCGTGTGGGGCCTGGACCGCGGCTATTGCATGATGATCGGCGGCGAGCCGGACATCTTCGAACGTCTCGACCCACTGTTCGACTGCCTGGCGCCGGGCATGGGCGACATCCCGCGTACCCGTGATCGCAACAGTTCGGACGATCGTGCCGAGCGTGGCTACATCCATGCAGGTCCGGCCGGTTCCGGGCATTTCGTCAAGATGATCCACAATGGCATCGAGTACGGCATGATGCAGGCCTTCGCCGAGGGCTTCGATATCCTCAAGACCAAGTCCAGCAGCGAGCTGCCGGAAGATCAGCGTTTCGACCTCAACCTGGCCGACATCGCCGAAGTCTGGCGTCGCGGCAGCGTGGTGTCGTCGTGGTTGCTCGACCTGACGGCCGATGCCCTGGCCAGCGATCAGCAGCTGAGCCAATATTCCGGCGTGGTGTCGGACAGTGGTGAAGGCCGCTGGACCATCGACGCGGCGGTCGAACAGGCCGTGCCGGTACCGGTGTTGTCCAGCGCCTTGTTCGCGCGCTTCCGCTCGCGTCAGGACGCGACCTACGGTGACAAGATCCTCTCGGCGATGCGCTTCGGCTTCGGCGGTCACGTCGAGGTTCCCAAATGAGTAGAGCGACCTCGAAAGTAGATGCCGCTCCACCGTCAACCCTGTTTCTGTTCGGCGCCCATGGCGACCTTGTCAAACGCTTGCTGATGCCGGCCTTGTACAATTTGAGCCGGGATGGACTGCTGGACAACGGCCTGCACATTGTCGGGGTCGATCACAACGAGGTGAGCGACGCGGACTTCGCCGCCAAGCTCGAAGCCTTCATCATCGAACAGGCGCGCGCCAAGGGCATCGACGAGCCGGACAAAGTGCTGGATCCGGCGCTCTGGGCCAAGCTGCGCAAGCGCATCAGCTACATTTCCGGCGACTTCCTCGACGACGCCACCTACCAGGCGATTGCCGAGCGCATCGAAGTCAACGGTACCGGCAATGCCATGTTCTACCTGGCCACCTCGCCGCGCTTCTTCAGTGAAGTGGCGCAGCGACTGGGCAGCAGCGGGTTGCTCAAGGAGCAGCCTGACGCCTTTCGCCGGGTGGTGATCGAAAAACCCTTCGGTCACGACCTGGCGTCCGCCGAAGCGCTCAACGCCTGCCTGTTGAGCGTGATGAGCGAGAAGCAGATCTATCGCATCGATCATTACCTGGGCAAGGAGACGGTGCAGAACATTCTGGTCAGCCGTTTCTCCAACGGTATTTTCGAAGCGTTCTGGAACAACCACTACATCGACCACGTGCAGATCACTGCCGCCGAAACGGTCGGGGTTGAAACCCGTGGCAATTTCTACGACCAGACCGGCGCGTTGCGCGACATGGTCCCCAATCACCTGTTCCAGCTGTTGGCGATGATTGCCATGGAGCCCCCGGCGGCCTTCGGCGCCGACGCGGTCCGCGGCGAGAAGGCCAAGGTGATCGGCGCCATTCGCCCCTGGTCCAAGGCCGATGCCTTGAAGAATTCGGTCCGTGGCCAGTACACCGCGGGGCAGGGCGACAAGCCCGGCTATCGCGAGGAGCCCAAGGTCGACCCGCAGAGCAGCACCGAAACCTACGTGGCGCTCAAGGTCATGGTCGACAACTGGCGCTGGGTCGGTGTGCCGTTTTATCTGCGCACCGGCAAGCGCATGAGCGTGCGCGACACCGAGATCGCCATCTGCTTCAAGCCGGCGCCCTACGCGCAGTTCCGCGACACCGAAGTAGACCGGCTCAAGTCCAACTACCTGAAGATCCAGATCCAGCCAGACGAGGGCATGTGGTTCGACCTGCAGGCCAAACGCCCCGGCCCGGCAATGGAGCTGGAGAACGTCAAGCTGGGCTTCGCCTACAAGGACTTCTTCCAGATGCAGCCGTCCACGGGCTACGAGACGTTGATCTACGACTGCCTCATCGGCGACCAGACCCTGTTCCAGCGCGCCGACAACATCGAAAATGGTTGGCGCGCCGTGCAGCCGTTCCTCGACGCCTGGCGCGAGGGCGGCAGCATTGCCACCTACGCGGCGGGCGAAGACGGTCCGGAGGCGGCCGACGAGTTGTTGGCACGCGATGGCCACCACTGGCATCGACTGGGATGAGTGCGGCTTCGGAACACCTCATCCAGTTCGTCCTCAGCGACATGGACGGCACCCTGCTGATGCCCGATCACAGCCTGAGCCCAGCGGTTATCGAGGCGGTGGCGCAGCTGCGCGAGGCAGGGGTGCGGTTTACCCTGGCGAGCAGCCGCCCGCCGCGGGCCATGCGCCAACAGATCCAGACCTTGGGAATCGACCTGCCGACCGCTGCATTCAACGGTGGCGTACTGGTCAATCCCGACGGCAGTGAGCTGCAATCCCACTGGGTGGAGCGCGCGGCGGTCGATATTTGCCTGGCGTTGTTTGCCGAGCACCGGCTGGACGTCTGGGTGTTCGCCGACGACCAGTGGCTGGCACGCGACCGCGACGCTCACTATTTTCCCAAGGAGCTGCACGCTCTGGGCTACGAGCCGTTGATCGTCGACGATTTCACGCCCTATCAGGACCGCGTGCACAAGATGGTCGCCACCTCCAGCGACTTCCAACTGCTGATCGATCTGGAACGGCAGCTGCAGGGGCCGCTGAGCGGCAAGGCGATTGCGGCACGCTCGCAGCAGTATTATCTGGACATCACCGCGGTGTTGGCCAACAAAGGCGAAGCCCTGGCAACCTTGGCTGCCGGTTTGAGCATCGACCTGGCCAACACCGCCGTATTGGGTGACGGCGCCAACGATGTGGCCATGTTCAAGCGGGCCGGTTTTTCCGTGGCCATGGGCCAGGGCGAGCAGGCGGTGCGCGACCAGGCCGATGCAGTGACCGCCAGCAATGCGGCAGACGGCGTGGCGCAAGCCATTCATGAGCTGATATTGCCCCGCGCTCGACGTTGATACAGTTTTCCGGCGTGGCACCGACTTCCGGTCCGCGCCCGTGGTCATGAGGGTTCCATGCCGGCACTGATCGAAGACTATGCCCTGTTGGGCAACTGCCGTACCGCTGCTCTGGTTGACAAGTCGGGTTCGCTGGATTGGTTGTGCTTTCCTCGTTTCGATTCCCCTGCCTGTTTCTCGGCCCTGCTGGGTGACAGCGAAAACGGCCGCTGGCGTATCTGCCCCAGCGATGCCTTGACCGCTACCGAGCGCCGCTACCGCGACAGCACGATGATCCTGGAGACGGTGTTCCATACCGAGCACGGCAGCGCCATGCTCGTCGACTGGATGCCGGTGGGTGACCAGGACTGCGTAGTGCGCACGGTGGTCGGCCTGAGCGGGAAGGTCGCTTTCGACATGGAGCTGGTCATGCGCTTCGACTACGGCAGCAGCGTGCCCTGGGTCGAGCAGGCCCATCCCCGGACCCTCACTGCGGTGGCCGGCCCCGACATGCTGGTGTTGCGCAGCGCGTCCGACCTGCACGCGGTGGACCACCGCACCGGCAGCCGCTTCACGGTCGCCGCCGGCGAGCGGCTGTGCTATCGGCTGAGTTTCCAGGCCTCGCACCTGCCGCTGCAACCGGCCGTGGATGCCGACCGCTGCCTGGCCGAAACCGAGCGCTACTGGCATGAGTTCGCCGAGCGCTGCCCCGACGTGGGGGCATGGACGCCGCTGGTCAAGCGCTCGCTGTTGACCCTCAAGGCCATGACCTATGCCCCCACGGGCGGCATCGTCGCTGCGGTCACCACCTCGCTGCCCGAGCAGTTGGGCGGCGAGCGCAACTGGGATTATCGTTACTGCTGGCTGCGCGATGCCACCATGACCTTGCTGGCCTTCATGAACCTGGGCTACTACGAAGAAGCCGCTGCCTGGCGCAAGTGGTTGATGCGTTCGGTTGCCGGCAACCCCGAGCAGATGCAGATCATGTACGGCCTGGCCGGCGAGCGCCGATTGCCCGAGCAGACCCTGCCATGGCTGGCGGGCTACGAGGGTTCGGCGCCGGTGCGCATCGGCAACGGCGCCGCGACCCAGCGGCAGCTGGATGTCTATGGCGAAGTGGCCGACGCCATGAGCCAGGCCATCCGCGCCGGGCTACCGCGACACCCGCGTGGCGCCGCGATTTTCCGCGTCATACTGCCGTACCTGGAGAGCATCTGGGAGCAGCCGGACGAGGGAATCTGGGAGATTCGCGGTGCCCCGCAGCACTTCACCCACTCCAAGGTCATGGCCTGGGTAGCTTTCGACCGTGCGGCGAACCTCGCCGAGCCCACAGAGGAGGGACGGGAGCAGGCCGCGCGTTACCGCGCCGTCGCCGACCGCATCCATGCCCAGGTCTGCAGCCGGGGCATCGATGCGCAGCTGGGGCATTTCGTTCAGGCCTATGGCTCGACCCATACCGATGCCAGCCTGCTGCAGATTGCCTTGACCGGTTTCCTGCCGCCGGACGATCCGCGGGTGGTGGCGACCGTGGCACGTATCGAGAGCACGTTGATGCGCGACGGTCTGCTGCTGCGTTACGACACCGCCCACGGGGTCGATGGCCTGGACCCTGGCGAAGGGACTTTTCTGGTGTGCTCTTTCTGGCTGGCCGATGTCTATGTGCTGCAAGGCCGCATGGCCGACGCCGAACGGCTGTTCGAGCGCCTGGCCGGTCTGTGCAACGACGTTGGCCTGCTGGCCGAGCAGTACGACCCACAGGCGGGACGCATGCTGGGGAATTTTCCCCAGGCGTTCAGCCAGTTGGGCATCATCAATACCGCGCTCAACCTGTACCGCGCGCAGAACCCGGCCCAGGCCCGCGCTGCCGCCGCCGTGGGCGCGCGCGTGGAATGATCGCGCGGCGGCAAGACGAGGATTCGATTCGATGAGTGAACGCTGGACCACAGCGGTGCTCGATACCGCACAACCCGGTGGCTGGGCCGTGGCTCGCAGCAGCCAGGGATTTCTCTGCAACGCCCAAGGCGTACTGTTCGAGCGTGACTGGCTCAGGCAGCGACCCATCGATGTCCTGACCGAACACGGCATCGGGCATTTCGACGGCCGGCCGGTTTACCTTCTGGAGCTGCGCAGCCCGGACGCACCGGACGGCTGCCACTGGCAGGGCCTGCGGCAGTTCATGCTCGAAGGCGATTTCCAGGTCTACCGCATGCTCGGCTATGCCGCGCAGATCGGCACCTGGGCGCGTGAGCATCGGTTTTGCGGCAGTTGCGGCGGCCCGACATTGCAGGTGCCAGGTGAACGTGCGATGCATTGCGCGCGCTGCGAGTTGCGCAGCTATCCGCGGATCTCGCCGAGCATGATCGTACTGGTCACCCGCGGCGATGAAGTCTTGCTGGCTCGCTCTCCACGGTTCGTGCCGGGTGTTTACAGCACGTTGGCCGGCTTTGCCGAGCCGGGCGAGTCTGCCGAAGACTGCCTGCGCCGTGAGGTGATGGAAGAGGTGCAGGTGAGCGTACGCAACATCCAGTACATCGGCAGCCAATGCTGGCCGTTTCCGCATTCGATGATGCTGGGTTTCCATGCCGAATACGCCGCCGGCGAGATCGTGCCCCAGCTCGACGAAATCGAGGACGCCCAGTGGTTTCGCATTGATGCATTGCCGGCCCTGCCGGCCGGGCGCTCGATTGCCCGACACCTCATCGACCTGTATGTGGCGCGCCGCTCAGGCCTGCCCGAACCAGTGCTGCCAGGCTAGCCGCACGGTCAGGGCCAGCACGATGGTAATGAACACCGGGCGGATGAACTTGGCGCCGCCGCCGATCGCCGTGCGTGCGCCGAAGAACGCCCCCACCGTCACTGCCAGGCCCATGCTCAGGCCGATCAGCCAGTCGACCTGACCGCTGATGATGAACACCGTGAGTGCGGCGATGTTGCTGACGAAGTTCATGCTGCGCGCCACGCCGCTGGCGCGGACCAGGTCCAGTGGGTACAGCAGCATCGTGCTGACGGTCCAGAAGGCCCCGGTGCCGGGGCCTGCCACGCCGTCGTAGAAGCCCAGCGTCAAGCCTTGGGGCAATTGCCATTTGCGCTTGATCGGCGCGTGGCTGTCCAGCGGCGCCTTGGGTGTGCCGCCGAACAGCAGGTACAGGCCGCAGGCGAAGACGATCACCGGCAGCATCCGGTTCAGCCATTCGGCGGGCATGTAGTGCGCCGCACCTGCACCGAGAAATCCGCCGACCAGGGTGCCCAGCAGGGCATTCTTCCATTGCCGCGGATGGAACAGCTTGCGTTTGTAGAAGGTATAGCTTGCAGTCGCGGCGCCAAAGGTCGAGCTGAGCTTGTTGGTGCCCAGCACCAGGTGCGGTGGCAAGCCTGCAGTGAGCAGGGCCGGCGTGGTGAGCAGGCCACCACCGCCAGCGATGGCGTCGATGAACCCGGCCACGAATGCGACCAGCACGAGAATGAGCAGGATGCTCGGCGTGACGCTGAGATTGGACAGAAGATCGAAAGACATGGGGTCGGCTTCACGGCAGGGTGCATGCGAAAGGCGCAGGCGAATGCAGCCATTCTAGCCGGTGCGCGGCGCTGCATGCATCCGTAGGAGCGGTCTTTGGCCGCGAATGGGACGCCGCGGAGCCGCCGATGGACGGCGCCGCCCGTTTCGCGGCCAAAGAGCGCTCCTACACAGAAGCCTGATACCGTAGGAGCGGTCAGCGGCCGCGAAAGCAACGCCGCGGAGTTCCAGACTCACCGCGCCGCCCGTTTCGCGGCCAAAGACCGCTCCTACACAGGAGCCTGATACCGTAGGAGCGGTCAGCGGCCGCGAAAGCAACGCCGCGGAGTTCCAGACTCACCGCGCCGCTCATTTCGCGGCCGCGGACCGCTCCTACAGGGTGTCAGACCGCGCCGCCGAAATGGGGCTAGCCGATCTGCTCTTTCGCCAGCTTCACCACATTGTCCACGGTGAACCCGAACTTGGCCTGCAACTTCTCGATCGGCGCCGAGGCCCCGAAGCTGTTCATCACCACCTTCGCACCGGTGGCACCCACGTAGCGATCCCAACCCAGCGGTCCGGCCTGCTCGATGGCCACGCGCGCAGTCACCGCAGCCGGCAGCACCTGCTCGCGGTACTGCGCATCCTGCTCCTCGAACAGCTCCCAGCACGGCAGGCTGACCACACGCGCCGCGATACCTTGCTCATGCAACTGCTCATAGGCCTGCACGGCAAGGCCCACTTCACTGCCAGTGGCGATCAGAATCACCTGCGGATCCTCGCTGTCGGCCAACACATAGCCGCCACGGGCGACACCCTCGGCACTGCCGAAGCGCTCGCGATCCAGGGTCGCCATAGGCTGACGCGACAACACGATGCACGACGGCCGATCAGTCTGCGCCAAGGCAATCTTCCAAGCCTGGGTGGTTTCGTTGGCATCGCCTGGGCGCAACGTCAGCAGCCCTGGGGTGGCACGTAGCTGGGTCAGGTGCTCGATGGGCTGATGGGTAGGGCCGTCTTCACCGACACCGATGGAATCGTGGGTAAAGACGAACACCACCGGCAACTCCATGATCGCCGCCAGGCGAATCGGCGGTTTCATGTAGTCGCTGAACACCAGAAAGGTCGAGGTGTACGGACGGATGTAGCACAGCGCCAGGCCATTGGCGATCGCGCCCATGGCGTGCTCGCGGATGCCGAAGTGCAGATTGCGGCCCCCAGGCTGGGTTGCCGAAAAACTGCCGGCACCGTCGAACGTCAGGTTGGTCTTGGTCGACGGCGACAGATCGGCCGAGCCGCCCAGCAACCAGGGAATCTTCTTGGCGAACGCGTTCAGCACCTTGCCGCCCGCGGCACGCGTCGCCACACCCTTGGCGTCGGTGTCGAAGGCTTCCAGTTCGGCCTGCCAACCTTCGGGCATTTCCCCAGCGCGCATGCGCCGCAGTTCCTCGGCCAGGTCGGGTTCGCGTTCTGCCAGTGTCTGCAACTGCCGTTCCCACTGCGCATGGCGTTCACCATGGCTGCTCAGCAAGGTGTCACGCAGATGATGAGCCACGCTGTCAGGCACCGAAAAGCTGCTGTTCTCATCCCAGCCGTAGGCTTTCTTGGCCAGCTTGATTTCATCGTCACCCAGCGCTTCACCGTGGGCAGCGGCGGTGTTCTGTTTGTTCGGCGCGCCGTAGCCGATCACGCTGTCGACCATGATCAAGGTCGGCGCGTCGCGGTTCTGGGTGAACTGCTCGAAGGCTTTGGCCAACGCTTCGGTATCGTTGGCGTCGGTAACGTGCAAGATGTTCCAGCCGTAGCCCTTGAACCGGGTCAGCACGTCTTCGCTGAACGCCAGTTCGGTGTGGCCTTCGATGCTGATCGTGTTGTTGTCGTAGATCCAGCACAGGTTGGCCAGCTTCAAATGGCCGGCCATCGACGCGGCCTCGCTGCTGACGCCTTCCATCATGTCGCCGTCGCCGCAGATCGCGTAGACGTTGTAATCGAACAGCTTCAGGTCGTCGCGGTTGAAGCGCGACGCAAGCCAGTGCTGAGCCATGGCCATGCCAACGCTGTTGGCGCAACCTTGGCCCAGCGGCCCGGTGGTGGTCTCGACACCGGTAGTGAAACGGTATTCGGGATGCCCGGGAGTCTTGGAGTCCATCTGGCGAAACTGCTTGATGTCGTCCAGGCTGACGGCAGGCTGGCCGGTCTTGGTCCCGTGCGCGTCGATTTCTTCGACGCCCGCCAGATGCAGCAGGCCGTAGAGCAGCATGGAAGCATGGCCGGCGGAGAGCACGAAACGGTCGCGGTTGGGCCAGTCGGGATGCTCGGGGTGGTAGCGCAGGAAGCGGCTCCACAGGGTATAGCCCACCGGCGCCAGGGCCATGGGTGTGCCGGGATGCCCGGAATTGGCTTTCTGCACGGCATCCATGGCCAGCGTGCGCAGGGTATTGATGCACAGCTGGTCGGTCGCGGTGGAACTGGCTGGATTGGAAATCTGATTTGTCATATTGATTCGATCCCACATTGAGTTCGCGAGGAAATCGCGGTGAAGATGTCGTCAGGGTTGACCCTTGAGCGGCCGGGTAAGTTGCGTTGCAAGGCCGTGCTCTGCACTTCAACCAATTGTTACCTGCCGTGCAACTCAGCTTTATCGAAATCCGGTTTGCCCGGCGCCCGTCTCCCGGCCTAAGCTTGCCCGTTCGATGCCGTACGCCCTTATCAGTGGAATCCATGATGCCCAGCCAGTTTCCTTCCGCCAGGCCGCGCCGCCTGCGCCGCAACGCTTCTTTCCGCGACCTGTTCCAGGAAGCCGAATTCAATCTTGGCGACCTGGTGCTGCCGATTTTCGTCGAAGAAGAGATCGACGACTTCGTGCCCATCAACAGCATGCCGGGAGTCATGCGCATTCCCGAGTCGAAGCTTGCGGGCGAGATCGAGCGCTACGCGCGTGCCGGCATCAAATCGGTGATGACGTTCGGTGTATCCCACCACCTAGACGCCGATGGCAGCGACACCTGGAACGAAGACGGCCTGGTGGCGCGCATTGCCCGTATCTGCAAGGACACGGTTCCAGAGATGGTGGTCATGGCCGACACCTGTTTCTGCGAGTACACCTCCCATGGCCATTGCGGGGTTCTGCACGGTGATCATGTCGACAACGACGCGACCCTGATCAACCTTGGCAAGCAGGCCGTGGTTGCGGCGCGCGCCGGTTCCGATTTCATTTCACCGTCGGCGGCCATGGACGGCCAGGTGCAGGCGATCCGTGCTGCGCTGGACGAAGCCGGTTTCTTCGACACGTCGATCATGGCCTATTCGACCAAATTCGCGTCGTCGTTCTACGGCCCGTTCCGCGAAGCCGGTGGCACGGCCCTCAAGGGTGATCGCAAGACCTACCAGATGAACCCCATGAACCGTCGCGAAGCCGTGCGCGAATCGCTGCTCGACGAGCAGGAGGGCGCGGACGCCTTGATGGTCAAGCCTGCAGGGGCCTACCTCGACATCATTCGCGATATCCGCGAGGCGTCGCGCCTGCCGCTGGCTGCGTACCAGGTCAGTGGCGAATACGCGATGATCAAGTTTGCCGGCCAGGCAGGCGCGGTGGACGAGCAGCGTATCGTCCGCGAGAGCCTGGGCGCGATCAAGCGCGCCGGCGCCGACCTGATCTTCACTTACTTCGCCATGGACATCGCCCGCGAAGGCATCTGAATCGTCGATTCACTCGCCCTGGCGCATCGGCATGCGGTCGATGGTGCTGAACAAAGCCTGCGGATCGACGGGCCCCGGCTGGTCGACCTTGATGCCGCCGTCCTTGCCCACCAGCAAGACCCTGGCCTGGGCATCGGCCGGGTGCCTGAGCGCCTTGAGCAGCGCCGCGCTGGCCTCATTGCTCAACGGCTGGCCATTGCGGCTGGCCCGGCCGCCGACGATTTCGTAGAGCACCATTTCACGTTCGACGAACGCCTCGCGGTTGACCGGCTTGGCCAGCGCGGTGCGCAGGTCGACCAGGGTGGCATCGCGTGCATCAGGCGCAATGACGATCAGTGGACGACTCTGCCAGCGTTCGGCAACCAGCGGGTTGCCGTCGCTGGCATGGGCCAGCGACGCGCCCAGCGCCAGGGCTGTGATCAGGTTTTTCATGTTCCATCTCCTTTCAACGAGCAGGGTCTGGCCCGACAGGGGCATTCTCGACAATGGCATTCCCGGTAGAACTTGGGCATGTGCGGTGGGTTCCAAGCCGTATCGTTCCTGCGCAATGGGTAATGCAATGCGACTTAGAATCCAGCAACACGATATAGAACAAACCAATCTGCGCACCGTCAGTGAAATCTGGTTAGCGGGCCCGGCGTGTACGTTCAGTGCAGAAAGCGAGGTCGACACCCTGTGTTTCTGGCGTGGAAGGCCCGTTGTCAGCCACGAAATGCTCAGTGAGGGCACTCACGAGCAGAACCTGCAGCGGCTGTGGCTGGTCGTCGCTGACATTTGCGACAACCCTGCCGTTGCGGCAGTCGAGGCCAGGCTGCGTACTGCGCTGGACAAGCAGAACATGGAAGGTGAGTTCTATCCTGCGGAGCAGAAAAATACCACTCGTCAGTAGTCAAGCTCGTTTGCGTTACAGAACAATGCAGAAAGCCCGGTCAAGCGTTGACGGTTCGGGCAAATTGCATGAGTTCACGTTTAGGTTAGTTACCTAAACTGATGATTTCAAAAGCTATTATTTTTATCCCGCGTGGCACGTGTGGTGCAGTGTTCTTCCCGCAAGCATTTCGTGAGCGATCACACACGTTGAACCTGCTAGGAGCACGACAATAATGATGACCCCTGCCGACCACCTTCCTCCTGCTGCCGCGCTATCCGCTTCGACGGACAGTTCCAATCACTCTGGTGTTTCCTGGGCCGCGATCTTCGCCGGCGCAGCGGGTGCCGCCGCCTTGTCCATGATCCTGGTGGTGCTCGGCTTCGGTCTTGGCTTTTCGGCCATATCGCCTTGGGCCGACAAGGGTGTGAGCGCCACTACGCTCGGCGTCTCCACGGTAATCTGGCTGACGTTCACGCAAATCGTCGCCTCCGGAATGGGCGGCTATATTGCCGGCCGCCTGCGGGTGAAGTGGGCCAACATGCACGGCGACGAGGTGTACTTCCGCGATACCGCGCACGGCTTCCTGGCGTGGGCGGTGGCCTCGCTGGTCACTGCAATGCTGGTGTTGGGTTCGGTCGGCAGTGCGATCGGTGGCGGCGTGCAGGCCGGCGCCAGCGTTGCCTCCGGTGCCGCCGTGGCAGCGGGCAATTCCGCGAATGACAACGCCAGCGACCCGTATGGCTACTTCGTCGACATGCTGTTTCGCGACAACCGCCCGGTAGCGGTCAGCGACGACGCGGCCCATGCCGTAGTGACCCGCATCTTCGCCCGGACGGTGAGCAACGACGGTCAGCTCGCCGGTGAAGACCGCGCCTACCTGGCGCAACTGGTCAGCCAGCGTACCAACTTGACCCAGGCTCAGGCCGAGCAGCGCGTCGATCAGGTCTACGGTCAGGCGTTGAAGTCGGTCGAAGACGCTGAAATGGCCGCCCGCCAGGCCGCCGATACCGCCAAGAAGGTTGCTGCCGCCACGGCGCTATGGACGTTCGTCGCCTTGCTCTGCGGCGCGTTCTTCGCCAGCTTCGCGGCGACCTTCGGTGGCCGCAGCCGGGATGCCGTGGTCTGGCATGAACGCGACCGCACCCGCACTCACGCACCCACTTCGATTCGCTGATCAAGGAGTACTGCCATGCGCTCGATTCTCTTGTTTTTCCTCGGTGTGCCTATCCCGATCATCATCTTGATCGCGCTGTTCATGCACTGATTCATCCAGCAGTTGCATGACAAAAAACGCCCCCGGCGCAATTACATTGCCCGGGGGCGTGTCGTTTGGGCCTGCTGTAATGC
Organism: Pseudomonas sp. MM227; assembly: GCF_947090715.1. Taxonomy (NCBI): domain Bacteria; kingdom Pseudomonadati; phylum Pseudomonadota; class Gammaproteobacteria; order Pseudomonadales; family Pseudomonadaceae; genus Pseudomonas; species Pseudomonas sp. MM227. The sequence goes on along the minus strand of NZ_OX352319.1, from coordinate 2,491,603 downwards.
AATCGCGCGGTCGAAAATTTGTTGTCCTGATGTTTCATTTGTCATGGATGGCGCCCCGAGTCCTGTGTGCTTGGCCATACTGGGGTCTGCCATCTTCGTGGGAAATGTCTTCCCGACTCGCGTGAAAACCCTGAGGGGCTACTCCATGCCGACCCGCCGCCAATTCGTTCAGTACACTGCCATGTTGAGCGCAGCCGCCAGCTGGGGCTCGCTCATGTCACCCCTCGCATTCGCCGCACAACCCTTGTTGCAGCGCAAGATTCCCGCCTCCGGGGAACAGCTTCCGGCTATCGGCCTGGGTACCTCGCAGACATTCAACGTCGACCCCGCTTCGGCAGACATGGCGCCGCTGCGCGATGTGCTCAGGGCCTTCGTCGACGGTGGCGCCAGGGTGATCGACACGGCGCCCAGCTATGGTCGCGCCGAGCAGGTGACCGGCGACCTGGTGAACCAGGCCGGCGCGCGCGACAAGGTGTTTCTCGCAAGCAAGGTATCTGCGACCGGTCGCGAGGCCGGCATGCGCCAGATCGAAGCCAGCTTCAAGGCGCTGCAGACCGACAGGATCGACCTCATCCAGGTCCATAACCTGCAGGACACCCGTACCCAGTTGGCGTTGCTGCGTGAACTCAAGGCCCAAGGCCGTATTCGCTACATAGGCGTGACGCATTACGTGGAATCGGCTCACGACGAGCTGCTGGCCGTGCTGAAGAAAGAGCCGGTCGATTTCGTCCAGGTCAACTACTCGATAGGCGCGCGCAACGCCGAGCGTACCCTGTTGCCGTACTGCGCCGATCACGGCATAGCCACCTTGATCAACCGCACGTTCGAAGCTGGCCGGCTGTTCGCCAAGGTCAAAGGCCGCGCTCTTCCCGAGTGGGCTGCGGCCGAGCTGGATGCCAGTTCATGGGCCCAGTTGATGCTCAAGTTCGTGCTGGCCAACCCTGCGGTCACCACGGTGATTCCAGCCACCTCGCAGCCGCGCTATGTCCTCGACAACCTGTTGGCCGGCCAGGGCCGCCTGCCCGATGCCGGCCAGTTGCAACGCATCGCCGCCGAATTCGCCTGAGGTGCGCAAGCCATGATCAGCGTCAGCGCGCGTCTGCGTCAGGCGATCAATGCCCGAGCCGATGAAGGACGGGCAGCGCTGGCCGCGTTCGCGTTGTTTTTCTGCCTGTTCTGCGGCTACTTCATGCTGCGGCCGATCCGCGAATCCATGGGCATCCAGGGCGGTGTGGAAAACCTGCAATGGTTGTTCACGGCCACCTTCGTCGCGATGCTGGTGGCCGTGCCGCTGTTCGGCTGGCTCAACTCCAGGGTGCCCAGGCTTCACTACATCGATTGGGTATACGGATTCTTCGGCGGCAACCTGTTGCTGTTCGCCGCCGCCTTCGCTGCTGCCGAGCAGGGCATCTGGCTGGCGCGAATCTTCTACGTATGGATCTCGGTCTACAACCTGTTCGTCATCTCGGTGGCATGGAGCCTGATGGCCGATGTGTTCGATGGCGCCCAGGCCAAGCGCCTGTTCGCGTTCATCGCCGCCGGAGCCAGCGTCGGCGGCCTGGCGGGGCCGGCCACGAGCGCGCTGCTGGTCGGCGCCATCGGCGCCAGCGGGCTGTCGATACTGGCGGCAGCATTGCTTGGCGTCGCGATCTTGCTGAAACACCGATTGATGAGCTGGCGTGCCGAGCACGGGGCAGGGCGGCCGGGTGCCGCGCACGCCGAAAGCCCGCGCAAGCCGGTGGCCGGCAACCCGTTCAGTGGGCTGACGCGTGTGCTGCAATCGCGCTACCTGCTGGGCATTTGCGCCTTCGTCGTGCTGTTGGCCACGGTCAGCACCTTTCTGTATTTCGAACAGGCCCGTCTGGTCGCCGAACGGTTCCCCGGTCGCGAGGAACAGGTGCGGGTATTCGGCATCATCGATTTCGTGGTCCAGGCCGGTGCGCTCATCGCGCAGTTGTTCATCACCGGCCGGCTGGCGCAACGGCTGGGAGTGAAGACCTTGCTGGCGCTGGTGCCGGCGCTGGTCTGCCTGGGCTTCGTCGGCCTGGCGCTGGCACCCACTTTCGCCATGCTGGCTGGGCTGATGATCGTGCGCCGCATCGGCGAATACGCCTTCGTACGTCCCGGTCGCGAAATGCTCTTCGCCCCATTGGACGCCGAAACCAAATACAAGGCGAAGAACTTCATCGACACGGTGGTCTACCGCGGCGGCGATGCCTTCAGTGGCTGGGTGAAGAGCCTGCTCGACCTGCTCGGACACGGCGTGCTGCTGATCGCCCTGGTGGGCGCTGCCTGCGCAGCGCTGTGGGGAGTGGTGGGCTGGTACCTGGGTGACAAAGCGGATGCAGCCTCAGCAGAACATTCGGACGCTCGCAAATAAACTGCCTTGATGACCCACGGTTGGCTACAGTAAAGCTGAGTTCGGCCGACAACTTCTGATTACACCCATACGTTCGGACATGATGTCTACGACCAGACGCTTCACCTGCACCGGCCTGTTCGCGCTGATCAAACGGTTGTGCAGCGTACCTCAAGGCAATTCGCGTCTGCTGGCGGCCCAGTACCAGGCCCTGGCCAGGCAGATTCCCCTGATGTACTTCATCCTGCTCATCAACAGCTGGGCGCTGGCCTTCACCCACATGGCCAGCTCGCCCGTGTGGATGACCGTGCACATACCGCTGGTACTGACCCTCATCAGCCTGGTACGAGCGCTGGCCTGGCGCCGCGGTTGGCAGCACCAGCCAGACGATGTCGAAGTCGCCCAGGCGCTGGCACGGACCAACCGCATCTGTTGCGTGGTAGCCATCGGTTTCACTGTGTGGGCGCTGGCCCTGTTTCCCTATGGCGACAGCTACGCCAAGGCCCATGTGGCGTTCTACATGGCCATCACGGTGATCGGCTGCATTTTCTGCCTGATGCACCTGCGCTCCGCCGCCCTGATGACGGCCGCCGTGGTCAACGTGGCCTTCATTGCCTTTTTCGCCTCCACCGATAACCCGACGTTCATCGCCACCAGCGTCAACGTGATGCTGGTCACGGGCATCATGCTGGTGGTGTTGCAGAACAACTACCGCAACTTCACCGGCCTGGTGAACGCCCAGGCGCACAGCGAAGCGCTGAGCGACGAGAACTTCCTGCTGGCCAACAAGGACAGCCTGACCGGGCTACCCAATCGCCGCTGGTTCTTCAACTGCCTGGACACCTGTCTGGCCCAGGCAGGGGAGCAGGGGCACAGACTGGGCGTGGGCATTCTCGATCTTGACGGATTCAAGCCGGTCAACGACCTGTACGGGCACAGTGTCGGCGACCGCCTGTTGGCCGAGGTCGGCACGCGCCTTGCTGCGCTGCTGCCGGACGGCGTTCACGTTGCGCGTCTGGGTGGCGACGAGTTTGCCTTGATCCTGCCCGATTGCGGCGACAACGCGCAGATTGCAGCCTTTGCCGAACGCATCTGCATCGAACTGGGCAAGCCCTACCTGTTGGTCGATGTGCCAATCCAGGTCGGTGCTTCGATGGGTTTGGCGACCTTCCCGGACCTTGCCACCGATGCGCACGAGCTGTTCGAGTACGCCGACTACGCGCTGTACCACAGCAAGCGCCATGTCGTCGGTCACATGTCGCTGTTCTCGGCGCTGCACAGGAAGCAGTTGCAGAGCGCGATCCTCACCGAGCAGGCGCTGCGTCGTGCCGATCTGGATCGCGAGTTCAGCGTCGCCTTCCAGCCCATCGTCGAGTTGCAGACCGGCGCCACCGTGGCGTTCGAAGCCTTGGCTCGGTGGCAGAGCGTGGAGCTGGGGCCAGTGCCGCCCGGCCAGTTCATTCCGGTCGCCGAGCGCAGCGGCATGATCAATCGTCTGACCCTGCCACTGTTGGCCAAGGCCCTGCAGGGTGCATGCACCTGGCCGGCGCCGATCCGTTTGTCCTTCAACCTGTCGGCCCACGACTGCGGCTCCCCCGAAGCCGTGCAGGCCATCGTCAAACTCCTGGCCAACGGCCCGTTCGACCCCAGCCGAGTCGACCTGGAAATCACCGAAACGGCGACCCTGCAGGATCTGGATCTGGTTCAGGAAGCGATCGCATCCCTGCGGGCCCTGGGCTGCGGTATTTCGCTCGACGACTTCGGTACCGGCTATTCGAGCCTGAGCCATCTACACGCGCTGGCCCTGACCAAGCTCAAGGTGGACCGCAGTTTCGTCGCCCGCCTGCACGAGAAACCGGCCAGCTACAAGATCGTCAAATCGCTGCTGGCCTTGACCCAGGACATGGACCTGGATTGCATCTTCGAAGGAGTAGAAACCCGCGAGGAGGCGCAGGCGCTGGCATTGCTGGGTTGTCGCTATGTTCAGGGCTATTACTTCGCCAGACCCATGCCCGCGGACACCACCGCGACCTGGCTGGTGCAGAGCCTAGTACCGGAGAAATGGCTGGCAACGTCTACGTAAACGCGCCGTTGTCGCGCCAGATGGCCGTGCACCGACGGACCGTTGCTCGAGTAACCCTTTGCTTTCCTTGCACAATCTTGGACAATCACGCCCCTTTTCAAGGCCGGGGCGCTGCCAGCTGCACGTTTTTCCCGCTTCCGGCCATCAGTTGAACACAGGCAAGCGGAGATTCGACCGGATGAACGAGCAAGCCAACAGCCTCGACCCACGCTACGCCCAGGCGCCCGCCGCCCTGACCCCCTGGAGCCGCCACGACACCACCTGGATGCTCGGCCTGTTCGGCACTGCGATCGGCGCCGGCACCTTGTTCCTGCCGATCAACGCCGGCCTTGGTGGTTTCTGGCCGCTGGTCATTCTTGCCGTGCTGGCTTTCCCGATGACCTACTACGCGCATCAGGGCCTGACCCGCTTCGTGCTTTCCGGCCGCGCCGGCACGGACATCACCGATGTCGTGGAGGAGCACTTTGGCCTCAAGGCAGGGGCGTTGATAACGCTGCTGTACTTCTTCGCCATCTTTCCGATCCTGCTGATCTACAGCGTGGGCCTGACCAACACCGTCGGCAGTTTCATGGAGCATCAGTTGCACATGGATACGCCGCCACGGGCGGTGCTGGCGCTGGTACTGATTCTCGGTCTGTTGATCGTGGTGCGCTGCGGCGAACAGTTCATCGTCAAGGCGATGAGCCTGATGGTCTATCCGTTCATCGTCGCGCTGGTGTTGCTCGCGCTGTACCTGATTCCGCACTGGAATGGTGGCATCCTGGCGACCGCCGGGGACCTGCCCGCACCCGGTGCGCTGATCCATACCCTGTGGCTGGCGATCCCGGTGATGGTGTTTTCCTTCAACCATTCGCCGATCATCTCGGCCTTCGCCGTGGACCAGAAGCGTCGCTACGGCGAGCACGCCGACCAGCGCAGCAGCCAGATCCTGGCGCGCGCCCATGGCTTGATGGTGGTGCTGGTGCTGTTCTTCGTGTTCAGTTGCGTGCTGACCCTGTCGCCTGAGCAGCTTGCCGAAGCCAAGGCGCAGAACCTGTCGATCCTGTCCTACCTGGCCAACCACTTCAGCAATCCGGTGATAGCGTTCGCCGCACCGCTGATTGCGATCGTGGCCATCGCCAAATCGTTCCTGGGCCACTACATCGGTGCCAGCGAAGGCATCAAGGGCCTGGTTCTGAAATCCGGCCGTCGGCCCAATGCCAAGGCCCTGGATCGTTTCACCGCACTGTTCATGTTGTTGGTCTGCTGGCTCGTCGCCACGCTCAATCCGAACATCGTGCGCATGATCGAAAGCTTCGGCGGGCCGGTCATTGCCGCGCTGCTGTTCCTCATGCCGATGTACGCGATCCGGCGTGTGCCGGCCATGCGCAAGTACGCCGGGCACGTGTCCAACGTATTCGTGACGCTGGTAGGCCTGGTGGCGATTTCGGCGCTGGTCTATTCGCTGAGCGCCTGAGCAAGCCTGTTACACTGACCCTCGATGCCCGACCTGCGGCCGCCGATTTGCGGCATGCCCAGGGCGGGCGCGCACCGAGGTGGTCGCGATGGACGAAGTACAGCAACTGGCTGACATGCTCAAGGAACACGCCGCAGCCCAGCAACGCCTGCAGCAGGCGTTCAAGGACCAGTGCCAGCACTGGCAAGCCAGCATCCAGGCACTGTTCGGTCAAATCGAAACCTGGCTGGCGCCCCTTACCGATCGGCAACTGCTGGCGATCGAACGTTCTCCCTGGGTCGCCACCAGCAGCAATTACCCCAGCGAGCACTCGCCTTTCATCAGTGAATCACTGGCAATCATTCTCGCCCAGCGCCGGGTCGAACTGGTGCCGCAGGTGATGGGGCAGGGTGGGGCGATGGTGATAGCCGTCGCGGGTCTGACTTCGGATCGTCACGGCAGCATTTCCATCGTCAAGGACTCGGCGGATGGTGCCTGGTACTGGCGCAAGGAACGTGGCACCAAGGAAGCGGAGTCCAATGTGCTGGATGCCGATTTCTTCGCCCAGCAGCTTCAGGGGCTGATTCCAAAGCCGCGCGACTGAGCAGCGCGACGCCGCCGACTGCAAGCATTGTAGGGCTTTCACGGTGCTGAAACGCTTCTTTGAAATTTCTGTACAAGTATTTTATTTTTATTGATTTCAGTGGGTTGCGCTGATTTTTCGCTGAGCCGCAAACTCTCGTTGCACCTGTTCGAGCGCAGGTATATATCTCTTGGAACGAAACTGTTCTGTAGTCCCGAGGCCTAGTCCGCCGCGGGTAGGACGCCGATCACAGGCTCTACAGGAGATAGACCATGCTTCCCCCCGGACTCAGCGCGCTGGAGCTGCGCAATATTGTCGAACTGGCGTTTTTGCCACGCAAATGCGTGTGCACAGTGATCGACGATGAATCGCTGTGTATCAAGCTGTTGAACGAGCAGACCGATGAGGTCGAGCTCTTCAAGGCGGATATTCCCTTTCAACGAGTGGTCACCGCTGTCGAACGGGCACGGCTCGTTCTGGAACTGGAAAAGCCGCAACCTGCCACCACTGTCCATGCCCGTGCCAGAGCCGGTTGAGCCTCGTTTCAACAGTGCCAGGGCGTCTGTGTGGCCGGAACACTTATTTTCAATCTACGCATAGGCCGTGCGTCACTTTTCATGGTTAACTTTGCCCTTTCTCAATCCCGAAAAAGGACAAGGCTCATGGCTCAAGTGACGCACAAAGGCAACGCGATCAACGTCAGTGGCGAGCTTCCCCAGGTCGGTGCCCAGGCGCCGGCGTTCACCTTGGTCGGCGGTGGCCTGGCCGAGGTGTCGCTGCAAAGCCTGGCCGGCAAGCGCAAGGTGCTGAACATTTTCCCAAGCATCGATACCCCGACTTGCGCCACTTCCGTGCGCAAGTTCAATGCCCAGGCCAACGACGTGGCCAATACGGCCATCCTCTGCATCTCCGCCGATCTGCCGTTCGCCCAGGCCCGTTTCTGCGGCGCCGAAGGCCTGGAAAACGTCCAGAACCTGTCGACTTTTCGCGCCCATGATTTCCATCACGCTTACGGCGTCGACATCGCCGAAGGCGCCCTGAAGGGGCTGACCGCGCGTGCAGTCGTGGTACTCGACGAGAACGACAAGGTGCTGCACAGCGAGCTGGTCCCCGAAATCGGCCAAGAGCCCAATTACGAGGCCGCCCTCGCTGTCCTGAAGTGATCCGTCGCAGTATCTGACAGCCCGCAGTGACCCCGGACGCGGCTCGCGCCGCTGCTACAAGGATTGCGATGTTTCTGTAGCAGCGGCGCAAGCCGCGTCGGCCAGCACTGCGCTCCTGTAGCAGCGGCGCAAGCCGCGTCGGCCAGCACTGCGCTCCCGTAGCAGCGGCGCAAGCCGCGTCCGGCAACACCGCGCTCCTGTAGCAGCGGCGCAAGCCGCGTCCGGCGACACCGCGCTCCTGTAGCAGCGGCGCAAGCCGCGTCCGGCAGCACTGCGATGTGTCTGATGCTTGCGCGTAAGCCACGACGCGGCTCGCGCCGCTGCTACAGGGCGTGTTATTCCCTGCCAAGGTAAATTGCCCGTAAAGGCGCTTTGCTTATGCATCCCGACTCCTTATCGTTCAGCCTCCTCAAAGTAGAAGCCCACCCGCACAATGGTCGATCATTCAATGCAGTCCCCAGGTCCCCGTAAATCGCGTCGCTGGCTGTTCGGCCTGTTGATGGTGGTGGTTGTCGCCGTGTTGTGCTGGTGGTTCTGGCCAGCCACCAAGAATTCCCAGAACGACGCGGCCTCGGCGCCCGCCGCCGGGCGCAATGCAGGTGCCGCGCGGCCCGGCTTCGGCGGCTCTGCCGAGCCCACCCCGGTGCGTGTTGCCGAGGTGATCACCGGCGACTTCCCGGTGTATTACAAGGCCCTGGGTACGGTGACGGCGACCAATACCGTGAATGTGCGCAGCCGTGTCGCAGGCGAATTGATCAAGGTCAACTTCCAGGAAGGGCAGCGAGTCAAGGCCGGGGACCTGCTGGCCGAAATCGACCCGCGCAGCTATGAAATCGCCCTGCAGCAAGCCCAGGGCACGCTGGCGCAGAACCAGGCACAGCTGAAGAACGCGCAGATCGACCTGCAGCGTTACAAGGGCCTGTTCGCCGAAGACAGCATCGCCCGCCAGACCCTGGATACCCAGCAGGCACTGGTGGGCCAATACCAGGGCACCATCCAGACCAACCAGGCTGCGGTCAACGACGCCAAGCTCAACCTCGACTTCACCCGCATCCGCGCGCCCATTGCCGGCCGTCTGGGCTTGCGCCAGTTGGACATCGGCAACCTGGTGGCCGCCAACGACACCAATGCGCTGGTGGTGATCACTCAGGTGCAGCCGATCACGGTGGCCTTCACCTTGCCTGAAAGCCAGCTCACCCCGGTGCTGGCGCGCTATCGCAGCGGCGCGAAACTGGCAGTTGAGGCCTGGGACCGAGGCGACACGCGCAAACAGGCCACCGGTGTGCTTGGCAGCCTGGACAACCAGATCGACACCACCACCGGCACGCTGAAGTTCAAGGCGCGCTTCGAGAACCAGGACGAAGCCCTGTTCCCCAACCAGTTCGTCAACGTGCGGCTGCTGTCCGATACCCTCAAGGGCGTGGTGCTGGTGCCCTCGGCGGCCGTTCAGTATGGCGTCGACGGTACCTTCGTCTACGCCATGGATGGCAACGACAAGGTCAAGATCCGCCAGCTCAAGGTGGGCGCGACCGACGGCAGCAATACCGTAGTGGAACAGGGCCTGGCGCAAGGCGACCGGGTGGTGCTCGAAGGCACCGACCGCCTGCGCGACGGCAGCCGTGTCGAAGTGGTCGATGACAGCGCCAAGGTGCCGACCTCGCCTGGGCAACACCTGCAGGGGCAGGACGGGGCCGCTGTGCCTGGAACGACGGGCAAGACCGGCGCATGAATATCTCGCGGCTGTTCATCCTGCGGCCTGTCGCAACGACGCTGACCATGCTCGCCATCGTCCTGGCGGGCGTGCTCGCCTATCGTTTGCTGCCGGTGTCGGCGCTGCCGCAGGTCGACTACCCGACGATTCGGGTCATGACGCTCTATCCCGGCGCCAGCCCGCAGGTGATGACCAGTGCGGTCACCGCCCCCCTCGAACGCCAGTTCGGGCAGATGCCCGGCCTGACCCAGATGGCCTCGACCAGCTCGGGCGGCGCGTCGGTGCTGACCCTGCGCTTCAGCCTGGAAATCAACATGGACGTCGCCGAGCAGCAGGTGCAGGCGGCGATCAATGCGGCGAGCAACCTGTTGCCGTCCGATCTGCCCGCGCCGCCGGTGTACAACAAGGTCAACCCGGCCGACACCCCGGTGCTGACCATAGCCATCAGCTCCAAGACCATGCCGCTGCCCAAGCTCAACGATCTGGTCGACACCCGCATGGCGCAGAAGATCGCTCAGATCAGCGGCGTGGGCATGGTCAGCATCGCTGGAGGGCAGCGCCAGGCGGTGCGCATCAAGGTCAACCCTGAAGCCCTGGCGGCCAACGGCCTGAACCTGTCCGACGTGCGCACCCTGATCGGCGCCTCCAACGTCAACCAGCCCAAGGGCAACTTCGACGGGCCCACGCGGGTGTCGATGCTCGACGCCAACGACCAGCTGCGCTCCCCCGAGGAATACGCCAATCTGATCCTGGCGTACAACAATGGTGGGCCGCTGCGCCTGCGTGACGTCGCGCAGATCGTCGACGGCGCCGAGAACGAGCGGCTGGCTGCCTGGGCCAATCAGAACCAGGCGGTACTGCTCAACATCCAGCGTCAGCCGGGCGCCAACGTCATCGACGTGGTCGACCGGATCAAGGCACTGCTGCCGACCATCACCGACACCATGCCGGCCGGGCTCGACGTCACGGTGCTGACCGACCGCACCCAGACCATCCGCGCCTCGGTCACCGACGTGCAGCACGAACTGCTCATCGCCATTGCCCTGGTGGTGATGGTCACCTTCCTGTTCCTGCGTCGATTCAGCGCCACCCTGATTCCGTCCATCGCCGTGCCGCTGTCGCTGGTGGGCACCTTCGGCGTGATGTACCTGGCCGGGTTCTCGATCAACAACCTGACCCTGATGGCGCTGACCGTGGCCACCGGCTTCGTGGTCGACGACGCCATCGTCATGCTGGAAAACATCTCGCGCCACATCGAAGAAGGCGAAACACCGATGCAGGCCGCGCTCAAGGGCGCGCGGCAGATCAGCTTCACCCTGCTGTCGCTGACGTTCTCGTTGATCGCGGTGCTGATCCCGCTGCTGTTCATGGCCGACGTGGTCGGGCGCTTGTTCCGCGAGTTCGCCATTACCCTGGCGGTAGCCATCCTCATTTCCCTGGTGGTCTCGCTGACCCTGACGCCGATGATGTGCGCGCGCCTGCTCAAGCGCGAGCCGAAGGAAGAGGAGCAGGGCCGCTTCTACAAGGCCAGCGGCGCCTGGATCGACTGGCTGATCGCGCGCTACGCCGGCGGTCTGCGCTGGGTGCTGCGCCACCAGCCGCTGACCCTGCTGGTGGCGGTTGCCACCCTGGGCCTGACGGTGCTGCTGTACCTGGTGGTCCCCAAGGGTTTTTTCCCGGTGCAGGACACCGGGGTCATCCAGGGCATTTCCGAGGCCCCGCAATCCATTTCTTTCAAGGCCATGAGCGAGCGGCAGCAAGCCCTGGCCAAGATCATCCTGCAGGATCCAGCCGTCTCCAGCCTGTCTTCGTACATCGGCGTGGACGGCGACAACGCCACGCTCAACAGTGGCCGGCTGCTGATCAACCTCAAGCCCCACGGCGAGCGCGACCTCACGGCCAGCCAGATCATTGCGCGCCTGCAGCCGGAGGTCGACAAGCTGCTGGGCATGCGCCTGTTCATGCAACCCGTGCAGGACCTGACCATCGAAGACCGGGTCAGCCGCACCCAGTACCAGTTCAGCCTGTCGTCTCCGGATGCCGACCTGCTCGCCACCTGGAGCGCACGCCTGGTGGACGCCCTGAAGCAGCGACCCGAGCTCACCGATGTCGCCAGCGACCTGCAGGACAAAGGCCTGCAGGTGTACCTGGTGATCGACCGCGATGCTGCCAAGCGGGTCGGAGTGGACGTCGCCGATATCACCGACGCGCTGTACGACGCCTTCGGTCAACGGCAGATTTCCACCATCTATACCCAGTCCAGCCAATACCGCGTGGTGCTGCAGGCCACCGATGCCAGCACACTGGGACCGCAGGCGCTGGAGCAGATCTACGTCAAGGCCAGTGTCAACGGCACCGGTACCACCAACCAGACCGCCGACAGCGACACCACGGCGACCAGCGGCACCCAGGTGCGCCTGTCGAGCCTGGCGCACATCGAACAGCGCCAGGCGCAACTGGCGATCGCGCACATCGGTCAGTTTCCGGCGGTGATGATGTCGTTCAATCTGGCCGAGGGCGTGGCCCTGGGCAAGGCGGTCGACGTGATTGAACAGGTGCAGCGCGACATCGGCATGCCGTTGGGTGTGCAGACCCAGTTCCAGGGTGCGGCGGAGGCCTTCCAGGCGTCGCTGCAGAGCACCTTGCTGCTGGTGCTGGCGGCCATCGTCACCATGTACATCGTGCTGGGTGTGCTCTACGAGAGCTACATCCACCCCATCACCATTCTGTCGACGCTGCCCTCGGCGGCGGTGGGGGCCCTGCTGGCATTGCTCATCAGCGGCAACGACCTGGGCATGATCGCCATCATCGGCATCATCCTGCTGATCGGCATCGTCAAGAAAAACGCGATCATGATGATCGACTTCGCCCTGGAGGCCGAACGCAATCAGGGTCTGGACCCGGAAACCGCAATCTACCAGGCCGCGCTGCTGCGTTTCCGGCCGATCCTGATGACCACCATGGCCGCGCTGTTCGGCGCGGTACCGCTGATGCTCGCCAGTGGCTCGGGTGCGGAACTGCGTCAGCCGCTGGGTCTGGTGATGGTCGGCGGGCTGTTGGTGAGCCAGGTGCTGACCCTGTTCACCACCCCGGTCATCTACCTGTACTTCGACCGCCTGGGACGGCGCTGGGGACGCCAGCCGGCCGCCGTGGAACAGGCTGAATCATGAACCTGTCCGGACCTTTCATCCGCCGCCCGGTGGCGACCTTCCTGATGAGCGTGGCGATCATGCTGCTCGGCGGGGTCAGCTTCAGCCTGCTGCCAGTGTCGCCGCTGCCCAGCATGGACTTTCCGGTGATCGTGGTTTCCGCCAACCTGTCCGGTGCCAGCCCCGAGGTCATGGCCTCGACCGTGGCCACGCCCCTGGAACGCTCGTTCGGGGCGATTCCGGGCGTGACCACCATGAGCAGCCGCTCAAGCCAGGGCTCGACGCGGGTCATTCTGCAGTTCGACCTCGACCGCGACATCAACGGCGCGGCCCGTGAAGTGCAGGCGGCGATCAACGCTTCGCGCAACCTGTTGCCCAGCGGCATGCGCAGCATGCCCACCTACAAGAAGATCAACCCCTCGCAAGCCCCGGTCATAGTCCTGTCGCTGACCTCCAATGTGCTGGAGAAGGGCAAGCTCTATGACCTGGCCTCGACCATCCTGTCGCAGAGCCTGTCCCAGGTGCCCGGGGTAGGGGAGGTGCAGATCGGCGGCAGCTCGCTGCCCGCAGTGCGCATCGAGCTCGAACCGCAGTTGCTCAACCAGTACAACGTCTCGCTCGATGACGTGCGCACGGCCATCGACGGCACCAACGTGCGCAGGCCCATCGGTTTCGTCGAGGACGGCGAGCGCCAGTGGCAGGTGCAGGCCAACGACCAGTTGGACAAGGCCGACGACTACAAGCCATTGATCATTCGCTACCAGGACGGCTCGGTGCTGCGCCTGAGCGATGTGGCCAAGGTTACCGACGGTGTGGAAGATCGCTACAACAGCGGCTTCTACAACGACAACTCGGCCGTGCTGCTGGTGATCAACCGTCAGGCTGGCGCCAACATCATCCAGACCGTCAGCCAGATCAAGGAACAGCTGCCGGCCCTGGAAGCGCTGTTGCCCGAAAGTGTCGAGTTGAACATCGCCATGGACCGCTCGCCGGTGATCACCGCCACCCTGCACGAGGCCGAGATGACCCTGCTCATCGCCGTGGTGCTGGTGGTGTTGGTGGTGTTCCTGTTCCTGGGCAATTTCCGCGCCTCGCTGATTCCCACCCTGGCCGTTCCGGTGTCGCTGGTTGGCACGTTCGCGATCATGTACCTGTGGGGTTTCTCGCTGAACAACCTGTCGTTGATGGCGCTGATCCTGGCGACCGGGCTGGTGGTGGATGACGCCATCGTGGTGCTCGAGAACATTTCCCGGCACATCGACGACGGCGTGCCGCCGCTGCGCGCCGCCTACCTGGGCACGCAGGAAGTGGGCTTCACCCTGCTGTCGATGAACGTCTCGCTGGTGGCGGTGTTCCTCTCGATCCTGTTCATCGGTGGCATCATCGAGAGCCTGTTCCGCGAATTCTCCATCACCCTGGCCGTGGCCATCGTGGTTTCGCTGTTCGTTTCCCTGACCCTGACCCCGATGCTTTGCGCGCGCTGGTTGAAGCCGCATCGGCCCGAGCACGACAACCGCTTGCAGCGCCTGAGCAACCGCATCAATCAGCGCATGGTCGCCGGCTACGACCGCAGCCTTGGCTGGGTCTTGCGTCATCGTCGGCTGACCCTGCTCAGCCTGTTGCTGACCATCGTCGGCAACGTGGCACTTTACGTGGTGGTGCCCAAGACCTTCATGCCGCAACAGGATACCGGCCAATTGATCGGCTTCGTGCGTGGCGACGACGGCCTGTCGTTCTCGGTCATGCAGCCGAAGATGGAAACCTATCGCCGCGCGCTGCTCGCCGACCCTGCGGTCGACAGCGTGGCCGGTTTCATTGGCGGCAACAACGGCAGCAACAACGCGACCATTCTGGTTCGCCTTAAGCCGATCGAAGTGCGCAAGATCAACGCGCAGCAGGTCATCGAACGGCTGCGCAAGGAACTGCCCAAGGTGCCCGGCGGCCGCCTGATGCTGATGGCCGACCAGGACCTGCAGTTCGGCGGCGCACGCGAGCAGAGCACCTCGCAGTATTCGTACATCATCCAGAGCGGTGATCTGTCGGCCTTGCGCACCTGGTACCCGAAAATCGTCGCGGCCTTCCGCGCACTGCCGGAACTGACCGCCATCGATGCGCGCGAAGGGCGTGGCGCCGCGCAGGTGACGCTGATCGTCGACCGCGACAAGGCCAAGCGCCTGGGCATCGACATGAGTACTGTGACCTCGGTGCTCAACAACGCCTACAGCCAGCGGCAGATTTCCACCATCTACGACAGCCTCAACCAGTACAAGGTGGTGATGGAAATCAACCCCAGGTACGCCCAGGACCCGATCACCCTGGAGCAGGTGCAGGTGATCACCATGGACAACAAGCGCGTACCTCTGTCGAGCATCGCCCACTACGAAAACAGCCTGGCCGATGACAGCGTCAGCCATGAAGGGCAGTTCGCCTCGGAAAGCATCTCCTTCGACCTGGTCAACGGGGTGACCCTCGACGTCGCCACGCCGTTGATCGAGCGGGCGCTGGTGCGAGTCGGCCTGCCCGAAGACATCATCGTCAAGGTCGCCGGCACCGGCGATGCCTTCGCGGCGGCGCAGAAGAGCCAGCCGTTCATGATTCTCGGCGCGCTGGTCGCGGTCTATCTGGTGCTCGGCATTCTGTACGAAAGCTACATCCATCCGCTGACCATCTTGTCGACCTTGCCCTCGGCGGGGGTGGGCGCGCTTTTGAGCATCTACCTCACCGGTGGCCAGTTCAGCCTGATCTCGCTGCTGGGCCTGTTCCTGTTGATCGGCGTGGTGAAGAAGAACGCCATCATGATGATCGACCTGGCGCTGCAGCTCGAGCGCAACGAAGGGCTGGGCCCGGCCGAGTCGATCCGCCGCGCGTGCCTGCTGCGCCTGCGCCCCATCCTGATGACGACCATGGCGGCCATTCTCGGCGCACTGCCATTGATGTTCAGCACCGCCGCCGGTGCCGAGATGCGCCGGCCGCTGGGCCTGACCATCATCGGCGGCCTGGTGTTCAGCCAGATCCTCACGCTTTACACCACTCCGGTGGTCTACCTCTATCTGGACCGCCTGCGCCACCGCTTCAACACGTGGCGCGGCGTGCGTACCGATGCCGCTCTGGACACTCCGCTATGACCGATTCCGTTTTTCCGCGCGTCTCGCGCCTTGCCAGTGTGGCGCTGTGCAGCCTGATGCTGGGTGCCTGCACCCTGGGCCCGGACTACCAGCGCCCGACCATCGCCACGCCGGTGGCATTCAAACAGGCCGATGGCTGGCGCCAGGCCAATCCCAGCGATGCCCTGGCGCGTGGCGCCTGGTGGGAACTGTACGGTGATCGCCAACTCGATGCGCTGGTGGTCAGGCTCAACCGTTCCAACCAGACCGTTGCCCAGTACGAAGCGCAATACCGGCAGGCCCAGGCGCTGGTCCGCAGCACCCGCGGCGCGCTGTTTCCCACCGTCGATCTGAGCGCCGGCAAGACCCGCTCCAGCCAGGGCACCGGCAGCAGCGGTTCGAGCCTGAGCCAATCCAGCAGTGGTATCCGCGACACCTACAACACGCAGTTGGGCGTGAGCTGGGAAGCCGACATCTGGGGCAAACTGCGCCGCGGGCTGGAAGCCGACCGCGCCAGCGCCCAGGCGAGCCTGGCGGATCTGGGGGCGATGCGCCTGAGCCTGCAGTCGGAGCTGGTACAGAACTACCTGCAGTTGCGCGTGATCGATGAGCAGAAGCGCTTGCTCGAAGCGACCGTCCAGGCGTATCAGCGCTCCCTCGACCTGACCCAGAATCAGTACCGCGCGGGCATTTCCGGCAAGGATGCGGTGTTCCTCGCGCAAACCCAGCTGAAATCGACCCAGGCCGACCTGATCGATCTGGTCTGGCAGCGGGCGCAGTTGGAGAACGCGATCGCGGTGCTGATCGGCATGGCACCTTCGGAATTCAGCCTGGCCGGCAGTACCGACATTCCGTCGTTGCCGGCCATTCCCCTGGCGCTACCGTCGCAACTGCTTGAGCGCCGTCCCGACATCGCCGCCGCCGAGCGCTCGGTGATGGCCGCCAATGCCGAAATAGGCGTGGCCAAGACGGCCTATTTTCCCGACCTGACCCTGAGTCTGGCGGGCGGCTACAGCAGCAGCAGTTTCAGCAACTGGGTATCGTTGCCCAATCGCTTCTGGTCGGTCGGCCCGCAGTTGGCGATGACCCTGTTCGACGGTGGGCAGCGGGCGGCCGAAGTGGACCGCAGCGAGGCGGCCTATGACCAGACCGTCGCGCAGTATCGGCAGACGGTGCTCGATGGCTTTCGCGAAGTGGAAGACTACATGAGCCAGTTGAAAGTCTTCGACGAGGAAGCCTCGGTGCGCAACGAGGCGCTGCAGGCGGCGCGGGAATCGTTGCGACTGACATCCAACCAATACAAAGCCGGCCTTATTGGCTATCTTGATGTGGTCAACGTGCAGGCCACGGCGTTGAGCAACGAACGCAGCGTATTGACGCTGATGCAGAGTCGGCTGGTCGCCAGCGTGCAGTTGATCGCGGCGCTGGGCGGCGGCTGGCAGGAACCGGCACAATAGCGGGTTTGTCACGCGCACGTCCCTGGCAGCGGCGCAAGCTGCGTCAACGCTGGGCGCCTTTCGTCGGATTCACCATGGCGTTCGTGACGCGGCTTGCGCCGCTGCTACAGGATGGCTGCGCAGAGTGACGTCACCCTTTGAAACCCCGCACGGCCTTGTCGAGATATCGATGCTAATTGGTACTTATTCTTCCGCTCTTGTCGTCGTATCGCTGTGTGTTGCCATTCTGGCGTCGTACACCGCGCTTGATCTGGTCGGGCGTATTGCCACGGCGCAGGGCCGGGCTGTGTACCTGTGGATGAGCGGCGGGGCGCTGGCCATGGGCATCGGCGTGTGGTCGATGCATTTCATCGGCATGCTCGCTTTCGAACTGCCGATCCAGTTGGGCTACGACCTCAGTCTCACGGCGGCTTCGTTGCTCATTGCCGTGCTCAGTTCCGGCTTTGCCCTGTGGCTGGTCAGCCAGCCGCAGCTGCCGGGGCCGCAACTGGCCGTCGGCGCGCTGATCATGGGCGCCGGTATCAGCAGCATGCATTACACCGGCATGGCGGCGCTGCAGATGCAGCCAGGCATCGTCTACGACCCTGTGCTGTTCGTTGCGTCGCTGGCGATTGCCGCAGGGGCTTCCGGTGCCGCGTTGTGGATTGCCTTCCGCCTGCGCCGCAACCGCCCCAATGTACGCGTGGCCCGTGCCGGAGCCTCGGTGGTAATGGGCATCGCCATCGTCGGCATGCACTACACCGGCATGGCTGCCGCCGAATTCCCGGCGGGCAGCGTCTGCGGCGGGGCCCTGAACGGCTTGACCGGCGACGGCCTCGACTACCTGGTGCTGGTGACCACCCTGGCGGTGCTGGGCATGACCCTGTTGACGTCGGTACTGGATGCGCGCATGGAGTCACGTACCTCGGCGCTGGCCAACTCCCTGACCCTGGCCAACCAGGAACTGACGCAACTGGCCCTGCACGACAACCTGACCGGACTGCCCAACCGCATACTGCTGGCCGACCGCATTGGCCAGGCGATCAGCCAGGTCGATGCCGTCGGCGGCTACCTGGCGGTGATGTTCATCGATCTGGATGGCTTCAAGCCCGTCAACGACGCCTTCGGCCATCACATGGGCGACCAGTTGCTGCGTGCCGTGGGCTCGCGTCTGCGCGGCGGTCTGCATGGTCAGGACACCCTGGCGCGGATCGGCGGCGACGAGTTCGTCCTGCTCGTGAGCCTGGAAGAGCCGGCCTATGCCAAGGGTATCGCCGCGCAGCAGGTGCATCTTATCGGTCAGTCTTTCGAGGTGGCAGGGCACACATTGCAGATTTCAGCGAGCATCGGTATTGCCCTGTACCCAGGCAACGGCGTCGATCAGAACGAGTTGCTGATGAATGCCGACGCGGCCATGTACCACGCCAAGAGCATCGGCAAGAACGGCTACAGCTTTTTCGAAAGCTCGATGAACACCAATGCCCGCAAGCAACTGCAGCTGCTGCAGGAACTGCGCATGGCAGTCACCGAGCAGCAGTTGCGTCTGTTCTACCAGCCCAAGTTCGGTGCCCGCAGCGGCGAGCCGATCGGCGCCGAAGCGCTGCTGCGTTGGCAGCACCCGCGAATGGGCCTGCTGGCGCCTGCCGCCTTCATCGACCTTGCGGAGAAAACCGGGCTGATCATCGACATTGGCAGCTGGGTGCTCGACGAGGCCTGTCGGCAGATGCGCGAGTGGGTCGACCAGGGCTTCGGGCACTGGCGCATCGCGGTCAATCTTTCCGCCCTGCAGTTCGGCCATGCCGGCCTGGTCCGCGGGGTGGCCAGCACCCTGGATCGGCACGGGCTCGACGCGGCCAACCTGACCCTGGAAATCACCGAAACCACGGCGATGAGCGACGCCGACGCCAGCATGAACGTGCTGCAGCAGCTTTCGGACATGGGTGTCGATCTGTCCATCGACGATTTCGGCACGGGTTATTCCAGCCTCATGTACCTCAAGCGGCTGCCGGCCAACGAGTTGAAGATCGACCGCGGTTTCGTCCGTGACCTGGAGCAGGACAGCGACGATGCCGCCATCGTGTCGGCGATCGTCGCGCTAGGTCGGGCGCTGGGCCTGCGGATCGTGGCCGAAGGGGTCGAAACCAGCAATCAACAGCAGTTCCTGACCCGCCTGGGCTGTGATTCCCTGCAGGGCTATCTGCTTGGCCATCCGCTTCCGGCCGAGCGTTTCATGCACGACATTCAGGCGGCCAGGCAGGTCAAGAGCGCCAGCCGCGCCTGAATCCGTCTTTGGAGGCTACGTATTTCATGGAAAAAGTCATTGTCATCACAGGTGGCAGCCGAGGTATCGGCGCTGCGACCGCGCTGCTTGCGGCAAGCCAGGGCTATCGTGTGTGCATCAACTATCGCAGTGACGACGCAGCGGCCGGGGATGTGCTGCAGCAAGTGCGGGCGCTGGGCGTGCAGGCCATCGCGGTGCGTGCCGACGTCAGCCGCGAAGATGGCGTGTTCCGTTTGTTCAGCCAGGTGGATGCCGAGTTGGGCCGGGTCACTGCGCTGGTCAACAACGCGGCCACCAACGGCCCCAGGGCGCGGTTGGACGAGATGTCCGAGCAGCGCCTGCTCGGGCTGATGACGACCAACGTAGTGGGCCCCATGCTGTGCGCCAAGCATGCGGTAGGGCGGATGTCGCGGCGGCATGGCGGCCAGGGTGGGGTGATCGTCAACGTGTCGTCGATTGCCGCTCGGCTGGGTTCCGCGGACGAGTACATCGACTACGCGGCGTCCAAGGGGGCTATCGATAGCTTCACCATCGGCTTGGCCAAGGAGGTGGCCGGCGAGGGCATACGGGTCAATGCGGTTCGTCCCGGAATGATCTTCACCGATTTCCATGCCCTGTGCGGCGAACCGGGCCGGGTTACGCGCAAGGAAGGCGCCGTGCCCATGGGCCGCGGTGGCCAGCCGGATGAGATTGCCCAGGCGATCATGTGGTTGGTGAGCGATCGGGCCAGCTACACCACCGGCGCCCTGCTGGACGTCGGCGGCGGCCTGTAAACCCGACCCCCTCCGGTAGGAGCGGTCATCGGCCACGAAAGAATCGCCGCCGTGTACCTGCCACACCGCGGCGCCTGGTTCGCGGCCACAGGCCGCTCCTACAGAGATTGCATTTACCCCTCCGGTAGGAGCGGTCATCGGCCGCGAAAGAATCGCCGCCGTGTACCTGCCACACCGCGGCGCCTGGTTCGCGGCCACAGGCCGCTCCTGCAGATCCTCCAGCAGAGCGTCGATGCTGTGTCGCTGGTGGCGGGACAAGGGGTTTGCGACACAAAGGTTTGCCGTAAACGTCAGGGCCGTTCGTGGGGCTTGCCATTAGATGGCCATAGGCTCGAAGATGTACGCCGTTGGTTTTCTGGCATGGAGCGTCTATGAGTTCCGATTCCCCGACCTTTGCCGAGTTCGGCAAGGGCTCTACGCCCATGCTCGAGGCAGCATCGCTGGAAGCGATTCTGCAGCAGGCCCGTGAATGGCCCCACAGCACTGCGTGGGCGTGGTACCGGGCGGGCGAACAGCTGCATCTCGAAGGCCAGGGCGACCTGCAGCGACACTGGCCCCTGGTGCTGGCCAACCACGAACTGCAGCGTTTCTGCGAAAGCTGCAGCCTCCAGCTGTGGCCGACCGGGCAGGGCGAAGGGGTACTCGGCTGGCTGATGGCCCCTGTGCACGTCACCCACGACGGGGCCCTCGCCGACCTGGCCGCTGCCATCGGTCGCCAGGTGCAGACCGACGCTCTGGCCCGCGCGCAGATCACTCAACGCGTACTTTACGAAATCACCTACCTGGCCAGCTCGACCCGCGACCGCGGGATTTTCCTGGTGGGTGTACACAAGCTCCTGGCGAGCCTGATCGATGCAGAGAACTTCTACCTGGCGCTCTACGATGCGCAAAGCGGCAAGATCACCTACCCCTACTACGTGGACGTCATCGACGTCGAAGCGCTGGAAGCGGAAAACTACGAGTACCTGACCCCCGAACATCTGTCGCTGACCGGCCAGGTACTGACCAGCGGCCAGCCCCTGCTGATCGACGCCAAGGGTATCGCCCTGGCAGGGCGGCAGGGGCGTTTCCACTGCGTGGGGCACATCCCCGAATTCTGGATGGGTTCGCCGCTCAAGAACGCCCGCGATGAAGTGTTCGGCATGATCGCCATGCAGGTCTACGACGTCGAACGGGCCTACAGCGCGGAAGACCGTGCCCTGTTTCTGGTGGTCGCCCGGCACGTTGCCATGGCTCTGGATCGGATTCTGCATCGTGCCGACCTGGAAGAAACGGTGTCGCGGCGTACCCAGGAATTGTCCCAGCTCAATGCCGCGCTGCGTCTGGAAGTCTCCGAGCGCAAGCGCGCAGAGCACCTGCAGGTCGCGCTGTTCCAGATTGCCGAGCTGTCGAGCAAGCCAGGCGAAATCGACGGCCTCTATCACAGCCTGCACGTGATCGTCGGCGACCTCCTGTATGCACGCAACTTCTACATCGCGATCTTCGACGGCGAAAGCGGCGAAGTCAGCTTTCCTTACTATGTCGATGAGCAGCTCACTGGCCGCCCGCAGCCGCGCCGGGGGCGGCGTGGCCTGACCGAGTACGTGATTCGCCAGCGCTGTGCCTGCCTGATCGACTTCGACGCCGCGACGCGTCTGATGATCCAGGGTGAAATCGAAGACAGCCGCGAGCTGGTCCGCTCGCAATCCTGGCTCGGTGTTCCGCTGTTCGACGATGATCGCGTGCGCGGCGTACTGGTGGTGCAGAGCTACGCCAGTGACGTGCACTACACCCTGCGCGACCAGGACCTGCTGACCTTCGTCTCGCGCCACATCGACACCGCGCTGTCGCGCCGCAGCGCTGCCGAAGCCATCTACGAAGCCAACCTGCGGCTGGAAGCGCGGGTGCAGAGTCGAACGCGCGAGCTTGACCATGCCAACGCCAAACTGCAGTACGAAAACGCCCACGACGCACTGACCGGGCTGCCCAATCGCATTCACCTGCAGCAGCGTCTGGCCCAGGCCTGGGACCAATACTGCTCCGATGGCCGTGAACTGGTGGTGATGTTCATCGACCTGGACCGTTTCAAGATGGTCAACGACAGTTTTGGTCATCACTTCGGCGACCAGTTGCTCAGGGAAGCCGGTGCGCGCCTGCGCAGTTGCCTGCGTGAAGATGACCTGCTGGCCCGCCTGGGTGGCGACGAGTTCGCCGTGCTGGCGCCGGATTCGAACCTGGAAGCTGCCGTGGAAATTGCCGAGCGCATTCTGGTGGCGTTCGATCGGCCCTTTTTCATCAATGCCCACGAGGTGTTTTCCTCGTGCAGCATCGGCATCGTCGGCGCCGACAGCCAGTTCCACAGCGAGACGGCCGACTTGCTGCGTGACGCCGACAAGGCGATGTACCGGGTCAAGAATGCCGGTCGCGACAGCTATGCAGTGTTCAACCAGGCGTTGCGCCGCGAAGTCTCCGACCAGGTCGAGCAGGAGGGGGCGTTGCGCAATGCGCTCAAGCGCAGCGACGAACTGCTGCCCTATTTCCAGCCCATCGTCGATGTACAGACCGGCGAGGTGCGGGCGCTGGAGGCCTTGATCCGCTGGCACCAGCCGGACGGGCGCATCATCGCCCCCGGGCATTTCCTGCCCGCGCTCGAAGGCCTGCGGCTGATCGGCCGCCTCGACCTCTACATGCTGACCTGCGTAGCGGAGATTCTCGCCCAGCCGGCGCACGCAGACTGGCCGCCGGTGCACGTGAACTGCTCCAGCTACAGCATCACCCGCAGCGGGTTCGCCGACGAAGTGCTGGCCGTGCTCGCGCGGCATCACGTAGCGGCTTCGCGAATCTGCCTGGAACTCACCGAGGGCGCGCTGGTGGCCGAGCCGGCCATGGCGCAGCGGACCATGCAGCAGCTGGCCGAGCACGGCATGAGCGTGGTGCTCGATGATTTCGGAGCCGGTTTTTCATCGCTCAGCTACGTTCACCAATACCAATTCAACGGGTTGAAGATCGACAAGTCGTTCATTCTCGAATTGACCAGCAGCGCGCGCAGCCGGGCGATCGTCCGTGCCATCGTGCGCATGGCCGAATCGCTCGGGCTGACGGTCGTCGCCGAAGGGGTGGAGGACCTTGCCACCCTGCAGTTGTTGCGCGAGATGGGTGCTTCCCAGGCCCAGGGCTATTACTTTGCCCGGCCCGCAGCGCTGCACGATCTCGATCTGGCCGCTTGCCGGGGCATCGTGGCGGCGTCACAGCGGCCGGGTGCCTTGCATGACGTATGATCGGCGCCATCGTCCTTGAGAAATTACCCATGACCGATGTTGTATCCAGGCACGCCGATGTAGTGATCATCGGTGGCGGCTTGAGCGGGACCCTGCTGGCGGTGCAGTTGCTCAGGCAACCTCACGCACGGCGGATCGTCATCATCGAGCCGCGCCCCGAGCTCGGCCGAGGTGAGGCTTACAGTGCCACCGAGTTGGGGCACACCCTCAATGGCAACGCGGCGCGCATGAGCGTCGACCCCGACAACGCCGACGACCTGACCGAGTGGCTCACCCGGTTCATCGACGCCGGCGGGTGGCCGCAGTCGGCCGAGCAGTCGCTGCCGGTGGCGGAGCTGTTCCCGCCGCGCGGCATCTTCGGGCTCTATGCCCAGCAACGCCTGGCCGAGGCACGTGCAGCGGGTGCCCGGTACGGGGCCACGGCAGAGCATGTGCGCGCGCAGGCGATCGATCTGCAGACCCATGCCGAGCAGGTCGAGATCACCCTGGACAACGGCCAGGTGTGGTACGGGCGGCAGGCGGTGCTGGCCACGGGCATGTTTCCCGCCGCGCGCACCGCCTTGAAGGCGCCGGGTGGGCTGAACGCTGGGGCGGTCGACCCGTGGGACGTGCAGGCCATGCGTGGCCTTGACCGTCAGGCCCGGGTGTTGATCATCGGCTCGGGACTGACCATGGTCGATGCCGTGGTTTCGCTCGACCAGGCCGGCCATCGCGGGCCGATCACGGTGATTTCGCGGCACGGTCTGTGGCCTCATGTTCGTCGCCAGCCGCCGAGCTGGCCGGATTTCCTGGCGGCGGCCGACGATGTGCGCAGCCCGCGCCAGCTCATGGCCGAGGTACGCAAGCAATGCCGCCAGGCGCTGCAGCAAGGCGTCGACTGGCAGGCGCCGCTGGACACCGTGCGCGTGCATATAGCGCGGCTGTGGAGCCAAGCCAGCGAGCGCCAGAAGCGCCAGTTCGTACGCCATGTACGGCCCTGGTGGGAGAGCCACCACCATCGGTCACCGCCGCCCAGCGACGCGCTGGTGCAGAGGCTGATACGCGAGGGACGGCTGACCCTTCAGGCGGCCAGCTATCAGCGCGCCGACGGCACGACCCTGACCATTCGCCGCCGGGGCGAATCTGCCTCGGTGCAGCTGCACGGGGATGCGTTGATCAATTCCAGTGGTATCGAATATGACTGGCGGCGGGTCGACAAGCCGTTGCCGCGCCAGCTTCTGGCGCGTGGCTTGATCCGGCCGGGACCCTTGGCCCTGGGCATAGAGGCTGACGTCGATGGTGCTGTCGTGGACGCCCAAGGGCTGGTCGCCGAGCGACTGTTCGCCATGGGCCCGCCGTTGCGGGGGATGTGGTGGGAGAGTACCGCTGTGACCGACGTCGCGGCGCAGGCCAAACGCCTGGCAACGACCCTGCTGAGCCGCTGCTGAACCCGTAGTGCACCCGCCACACCGCCGCGCGCCCTTCGCGGCCACGGACCGCTCCTACAGGGATTGTGGTTCCTCTTTTCGGGCGGTTATCGGCTGTGAAAAGAGGACCCGGTACAGCCCACAGACCGCAGCCACCGTTTCGCGGCCACGGACCGCTCCTACTGGGGAACCCCAATCTTCGTAGGAGCGGTCGTCGGCCGCGAAGCAGGCGCTGCGGTCATTCAGGCAGATCGGTGCACTGCTCAGTCGTTGGGTTCAGTGGTATTGACGTACGGCGGCACCTTGGCCAGGGTCAGCAATCGCGCCTGATCGGCTTGGATGCCCTGACGCGGAGCCAGCGGCTCGAGCTTCTGGATCTCGCCGGTCTGCAGCGAGCGCTCGATGGCGGCCAGCACCCGCACGTCACGCCAACCTTCATCGCCATCCGCTTCAGGCTGGCGATCTTCGAGAATGCACTGAGAGAAGTACTCCGTCTCGCCGCCGAACTGATCGACCACCGGGAAGGTATGGGCCTGCGTTTCGCCGTCGATGATCGCGCGGTAGGCAATGGCGACGCCTTCACCGAAACCGAAGCAAGGCGACGCCTCGAACTCCCCCTTGCTGCCGATCAGCTGGAACCGCTCGGTTGCCGGCAGGCTGTAGCTGACGGTGAACGTAGCCTGACGCTGCTCGGAGAACCGCAGAGTCACACTGACGGTGTCTGGCGTGTTGATCGGCCGTCCGGGTGTTTGCGCACCAACGGCATGCACTTCCAGCGGCTCGCCGCCGAACAGGTTGCGCACGGCATTGAGCGGGTAGGGCCCCATGTCCGCCGCCGGGCCGGCCCAGAAGCCGCTTTTCATCCGGTGGTTCTCGGCATCGGTATGTTGCGTGAAGGTGGCGGTAAACAGCCGTGGCTCACCGATATCGCCGCGGCGCACGCGCTGGACCATGTCCACGGTGCCCGGCTCGCAATGCAGACGGTAGGCGATCATCAGCTTGGCGTTGCCACGCTCGGCAGCCGCATTGATTGCCAAGCAGTCTTCCTCGCTGGC
Organism: Pseudomonas sp. MM227; assembly: GCF_947090715.1. Taxonomy (NCBI): domain Bacteria; kingdom Pseudomonadati; phylum Pseudomonadota; class Gammaproteobacteria; order Pseudomonadales; family Pseudomonadaceae; genus Pseudomonas; species Pseudomonas sp. MM227. The sequence goes on along the minus strand of NZ_OX352319.1, from coordinate 2,465,808 downwards.
AGCCATGGGCTTTTCCAGCAGCACATGGATACCGGCTTCGAGCGCCGGGACTGCGAATTCGCGATGACGGAAGTTGGGCGTGGCCAGGTAAATCGCATCGATCTCGCCCGACGCCAGCAGTTCGGGAAACTGCTCGTAGCTGTAGCTCTTGAGGTCATACATCGCAGCCAGTTCATCGGCCTTGATCGGGTCGCCGGTCACCAGTGCAGTCATCACCGAATTGCGGGTCTGGTCCACACCGGGCATGAACGCACCTTGCGAAATCCAGCCACCGGCAACCACGGCGTAACGAATTTTTCCCTGAGCATCAGGCATGGGTCGGGCCTCCTTGTGTCACCAGGCGAAATGCGTGGCGTATAGGAAGTCGGCAAGCTGAGAGGGCAGGAGTTCCCGAAGATTGGGAAGAGGGGGGAGAAATCGAGATGGTGCGAGGTGCGGGAATCGAACCCGCACAACCAAAGGTCGTCAGATTTTAAGTCTGATGCGTCTACCAATTTCGCCAACCTCGCATAGTCGCGCATCATACTGATTAGGCTGAGAAATGTCATGCGCTAATGGTTCGATGGCGCGGCCTGCAAAACATGCACCCGCAGTGGCTAAAATCAATTTGCCATTAATGAACGTAAAGCCTACATGGCGCGTCCTAATTTGCTAAGGTGGTAGCCGATTGTAAGTTTTTCACATGCCACGGTTGGCGACCATGCAATGGCTTGCAGCACCGCGCTGATAGGCCGCCAGGAGATCCACTGTGACATCACGCGAGACTTCGGTCCTGCTCGCCGCTGCCATCGAGCAGTGCGCGAGCGAGCCCATACGTACGCCGGGCAGCATCCAGCCGCAGGGTTTCATGCTGGTGCTCGACGCCGCCGCCCAGCGTGTGCTGCAGGTCAGCGACAACGTCCGCCATTGGCTGCAGCTCGAGCCTGCGCACCTGCTGGAAACGCCGGTCGCCGACCTGATCGAGCGAGGTGCGGCACTGTCGGCGCGCCTGGCCGCCTGGTCCGGGGAAGAACAGCAGCCATTTCATTTCGCCGATGTGCGCTTCGCCCAGGGCAGCCGTCGCCAGATTGCCACGGCGATGATGGTGCACCGCGTCGACGGGGTGATCGTCGCCGAGTTCGAGCCCGCTGCCGATGAGGCCCATGCCTATGGCGCCTTGTACCCAATGGTGCGGACGTTCATTGGCCAGTTGCACAACGCCCAGGACATTCTCGAGTTGTGCGAGCGCTCGGTGGTCGAGGTGAAGCGCGTGACCGGCTTCGGTCGGGTCAAGGCCTACAGTTTCGACGAGACGGGCAACGGCACCGTGCTGGCCGAGGCACGGGACGAGGGCTACCCCAGCTACCTGGGGCTATGCTTCCCGGCGTCCGATATTCCGCGTCAGGCCAGGGAGCTGTACTGCATCAACCGCATCCGGGTGATCGAAGATGCCAACTACCAGGCATCGCCGCTGATGCCGGCCAACAACCCCCTGACCGGCGAGCCGTTGGACCTCAGTCATGCAGCACTGCGCAGCGTTTCACCCGTGCACGTGCAGTACATGCGCAACATGCAGACGATGGCGTCGATGTCGATTTCCATCGTGGTCGACGGTCGGCTCTGGGGTCTGATCTCCTGTCACCACGACCAGCCTCATGCGGTCGGTTTTCAGACCCGTACCGCCTGTGAGCTGCTGGGCAGCGTCCTGTCGCTGCAGATCGAAACCAAAGCCGTCCATGCGCAGAACGAGCGCATGCTCGAACTGCGTCGGCAGATCGTCCAGTTGCTCTCCGCCATGGCCGACAGCGACAGCGTGCGTGCCGGCCTGCTGACGTTGCCCGAGACCTTTCTGGGCTTCGTCCGCGCCAGCGGTGCGGCGATCATCGCCGAGGCTCGCTGCGAGTTGCTGGGTGACACACCTCCGCAGGCGCTGGTCGATGCGCTGGCAGTGTGGCTGGCCGAGCGCGGCGGGCAGGAAATATTTCACAGCGACAACGTCGGTCGGGACCTGCCCGAGCTGCCCGAACTGGCGCGTTACTGCGGCGGTGTGCTGGCCGTGGCGATTTCCGAGATTCATTCCCACTATTTGATCTGGTTCAAGCCGGAGCAATCGCACACGGTGACTTGGGCAGGGCGGGCAGAAAAAAGCCTGGACAGTGCCGGTGTGCTCAATCCACGCGCCAGCTTCGATAGCTGGAAGCAGGAAGTCAGCGGCTTCTCAGGCCCCTGGGACGCACTCGAGATCGAAGGCGTACACGAACTGCGCACCGCCGTGCTGGGCATCGTCCTGCGCAAGGCCGAGGAACTGGCGCAGTTGGCGGGTGAACTGAAGAAATCCAACAAGGAGCTCGAGGCGTTCTCGTACAGCGTGTCCCATGATCTGCGTGCACCGTTGCGCCACATTGCCGGCTACGCCGAATTGCTGGCCGATTTCGAAGGCCCCAAGCTGTCCGAGCGAGGCTTGCGTTTTCTCGAACACATCGGCGAGTCGGCGCGGTTTGCCGGCACCCTGGTCGACAACCTGCTGAGCTTTTCCCAGATGGGCCGTTCGGCCCTGCGTTTCACCGACGTCGACCTCAACGCGCTGGTCGAGTCCATCCGCCTGGAGATGCAGCCCGATTACGAAGGTCGCGATCTGCAATGGCAGGTGGCGGCACTGCCGCGCCTGGTGGCCGACGCCGCGTTCGTGCACCTGGCGCTGCGCAACCTGTTGTCCAATGCCATCAAGTACAGCCGCACCCGCGAGCATGCGGTGATCGAAGTCGGCGCCTACCAGCAGGACGCCGAGACGATCATTTTCGTGCGTGACAATGGCGTGGGCTTCGACATGGCCTACGCCGGCAAGCTGTTCGGGGTGTTCCAGCGCCTGCACCGCATGGAAGAGTTCGAAGGCACCGGCATTGGCCTGGCCAGTGTGCGCCGCATCATCGAACGACACGACGGCCGGGTGTGGGCCGAAGGCGCCCTGGATCAGGGCGCCACTTTCTACATGGCGTTGCCGCGACGTACACATTCCGCCGGCACGAATCTACCGAGGTAAGCGATGCTCAAACCTATTCTTCTGGTCGAGGACAATCCCAAAGACCTGGAGCTGACACTGGTGGCGCTGGAGCGCAGCCAACTGGCGAACGAAGTCATCGTCATGCGTGACGGTGCCGAAGCGCTCGACTATCTGCTGCGCCGTGGCAGTCATGCGGCGCGTGACGCGGGCAACCCGGCGGTGCTGCTGCTGGATCTCAAGCTGCCAAAGGTCGACGGGCTGGAAGTGCTCAAGGTGGTCCGCGAAACCGAACAGTTGCGCAGTATTCCCACGGTCATGCTGACCTCATCCAGGGAAGAACCGGATCTTGAACGGGCTTACTCACTTGGAGTGAACGCTTACGTGGTCAAGCCGGTCGAATTCAAGGAATTCGTGTCTGCCATCTCCGACCTGGGTATTTTCTGGGCGGTCTTGAACGAGCCGCCACCCGGCTCGTCGCGAATCGTTCGTCGTCCCGGCTCTTGAGTCCTGCTCGCGCTGTGTGACGGTCGAGACCAACCACACCCAGCGTGCCCCACCCAATGGCGCACGGACGGCGCTAAGCGCGCCACACTCCAGCTACGTATTCGGATCTCTATGCCGCCCAAGCCTTTGCAACTGCTGTTCGTGGAAGACAGCCCCCTCGATGCCGAACTGGCGCTGATGACCCTTGAGCGCGCGGGCGTGGCCGTCGAGTCGACCCTGGTGTTCAATCATCAGGGTGTGGAGCACGCGCTGGCGGACGGTGCGTTCGACCTGATTCTGTGTGACTACATGCTCCCAGGCTCATCCGGCCCTTTGGTGCTGCAGGCAGCGCAGCGCCTGGCGCCGATGACGCCGTTCATCTTCCTGTCCGGGGTCTACGGCGAAGAGCATGCGGTCGAGATGATGCGCCAGGGCGCCATCGACTATGTGCTCAAACAGAACCTGAGCCTGTTGCCCCGCGCCATCCAGCGCGCCATGGACGAAGTTCACGAGCGTCATCGTCGGCGCGACGCGGAACGTTCCCTGCAGCATGCCGAAGTACGTGCGCACATCGCCACCAACGCGGCGCGCATGGGGGTCTGGGACTATGCGCCGCGCAGCGATACGTTGCTCTGGGACGAACGCTGCCGGGCACTGTACGAGCTTGACCCCGCTACCGAAGTCAACCTGGCGCTGTTTCTCGACTACTGCCACGACGAAGATCTGCCCGTGGTTCAGGAACGCATGACTGCGGCCCTGACGGTCGACGATGGGCGGTTGTTTCACATCGAGTATCGCGTGCGTCTGGCCAGCGGTACCCTGCGCTGGATTGCCAGCCACGGGCAGGCCTTCTTCGAAGAGGGTGCGTGCGTGCGTTTCACCGGCGTCATTCAGGACATCACCGAGCAGAAGCAAGCCACCCAGGCCCTCGAGCAGCTCAACGAGATGCTCGGTGAGCGGGTGGTCAAGCGCACTCGTGAGCGCGACCGCACCTGGGAGCTGTCCCGCGAGTTGCTGGGCGTGATGCGCTTCGACATGTCGCCGGTGTCGCTCAACCCTGCCTGGGAATCCACACTGGGCTGGACCCGTGAGCAACTGGGCAGTATCCAGCTGTGGGAGATCATTCATCCCGACGATCTTGCCGCGACCCGCCGCGAGACCGAGAACATCGCCAACGGCAATGTCTCGACCCGCTTCGTCAACCGCATGCGCCACGCCGACGGAAACTACCGTTGGTTGTCCTGGACCATCGTTCCGGACGAGGGGCTGATGTACACCGCCGTGCGCGACATCACCGGTGAGCGTGAAGTGCTGGATGAGCTGGCCGGTGCCAACCATCAGCTGCGCGAGCAGATCGACGAGCGCCAACGCATCGAGGCCACGCTGCACCAGCTGCAGCGCCTGGAAGCGGTCGGCCAGCTGACGGCGGGTGTGGCGCACGACTTCAACAACCTGCTGACGGTGATCCTGGCCAGTACCACCTTCATTGCGCGCGATTTCGAGAAAGGCAGGACCGAACGCATTCAGGGCCGCCTGCAGAACATCAAGGAGGCGGGCGAACGCGGTGCCAAGCTCACCGGTCAGTTGCTGTCCTTCTCCCGCCGCCAGCGCCTCGAGCCGGTGGCGGTGAACCTCAACGGTACCGTGGAAGGCATGATCGAGCTGTTGCAGCGCACTCTGGGTGGCAGCATCTGGATCGAAACCGACACAGCGCCCGACCTGTGGAATGCATTGGTGGATCCGACCCAGACCGAGATGATCATTCTCAACCTAGCGATCAACTCCCGCGATGCCATGCCCGGTGGCGGCACCTTGCGCCTGTCCACGGCCAACGAAACGGTGAGCATGGCGGCGCAGCGTCCGGAAGACCCGGAGCCCGGCAACTACGTGGTGCTGTCGATCCAGGATTCGGGTACTGGCATGAGCCAGCAGGTGGTGGCCAAGGCCTTCGAGCCGTTCTTTACCACCAAGGAAGTGGGCAAGGGGTCAGGCTTGGGTCTGGCTCAGGTGTTCGGCTTTGCCAAACAGTCGGGTGGGGGCGTGGCGATCATGACCTCGCCGGGCTACGGCACCACGGTGAAGGTCTACTTGCCGGGCGTTCCGGATCAGCTTGTGGCGCACGCAGACGAGCCTGCCTATATCGCAGTCGCTCAGAACGAAGGCGAGCGACGGACCATCCTGCTGGTCGACGACGACCATGGCGTGCGCGAGGTGACGGCGACCATGTTGCAGAGCCTTGGCTACAGCGTGATCGAGGCCGACAGTGCCGAGCAGGCGCTGAACAAGTTGGACCCCAGTGTCGACCTGGTGCTGACCGACTTCGCCATGCCTGGCACCAATGGCGGGGAGCTGGCGCACATGATTCGTCGCCGTCACCCACGATTGCCGATCGTGTTCGTGACCGGTTATGCCGAGCTCGAGGGCCTCGATTCCGAGCACTATCCTTTGGTACAGAAACCCTTTCGCGAACAGGACCTGGCGAGCAAGATCAGCGCTGCCTTCCGTGCCTAGCAACGGCTGCCGGCCGACTCAGCGGCCAGTTGCCTTGGGCACCATGGGTACGCCGGCCTTGATGCGTTCGTAGATTTCCTGACGATGCACCGCCACGTCCCGTGGCGCATCTATGCCCAGGCGGACCTGACCGCCCTTGACGTCGATGATGGTGATACGAATATCGTCTTCGATAACGATGCTTTCGTCGGTGTTGCGCGTCAATATCAGCATGATGGAATCCTTGCGCTCGAGGGATTTCGTTCCTGGCATCTCTGATTAGTGACGTATGCCGTGTGGGAATAATTCCCTTCGATGCGCATTTGTCGTCGGCGAGATTTCCTACCGCTGGGTTGTACTGAACCACGGCGCTTGTAGAGGGTCGGTTATATAAGGCATCGCCTTGATTACCCACAAGAGGTAGGCATATGACAGACGTAGAATTGGAAACCACCAAGCAGTTCATGGAATGGGAAGACTCGTCAGCGAATTATCTGGACGAGCAAGTTCGCCATGAGGAAACCCTCAAGAACGGCTGCCGTATCGTGGTGCGCGCACGCAAGATCGGTGAAGACAAAATCTCGGTGTTCTTCGGTACTTACGGCGTGGATGGCCGGGTGATCAAGGAACAGACCGAAATCCGTGATGGATTGACATGTGCCAAGGACGCCCTGGCGTTCGCCACGGACAAGGCGAAGCGTCATGCAGGCGGTGGGGCAGGGGCTCCGGACGACAATCATCACCAGGCAACGCCTGTCTGACGTTGTCAGCGGTGACTTCGCGCCGCTGTGCAGTCTGGCCAAGGCCAGCTGCATGGCGGCGTTCGAAGGACCGCGGCAATCGGCCGATCAGGCCTGGCCATTTTCCTTTTCCGGTGCAGGGCTGCCTGCCTGGATACGCTTGAAGATCTCTTCGCGATGTACCTGTACATCCTTCGGCGCATCGATGCCGATTCGCACCTGCATCCCTTTCACGCCAAGGATAGTGATCTTGATGTCGTCATGAATGACGATGCTTTCGCCTACCTTGCGGGTGAGTATCAGCATGAACGGCTCCTTGATTCCTTTGCTTAGAATTTATCCGGTGTTTGTAGGGTGTCGATTGCTACCTGAATACGGACGCAACGTGACAAATTTAATTCCCTCGAAGCGCCCTGTTTGTGGATACGCGGCAGTCATGGCACAACGAGTGGCACTAGGCGCCAGTATGGCGTGGTTCTGTACAGGCGCCTAGCAGATTGGCATTACGTTTGGTTTATCGGGGCGATAGTGGCACTCTTGCCACCATCGCTAAAACGAAACCCTAGGGTTGCCACTGGGTACGCTGGCCACTCAGCTTCCTGTCAAGAAAGCTGGCGGCGCTGATCAGAGCCAGATGGCTCAACCCTTGGGGGGTATTGCCCAGGTGATGGCCATGCCGATCGAACTCCTCGGCGAACAGCCCCAGCGGGTTGGCATAGCGCAACAACTGCTCGAACTCCAGATGCGCCTTTTCCACCTGGCCAGCCCGTGCCAGGCACTCCACATACCAGAACGAGCAGGCGGTGAACGCACCTTCGTCGCCGGGCAGGCCATCATCCTGGCGGTAGCGGTAGACCATGCCGTCACGCACCAGCGTGCGCTCGATTGCCTCGAGTGTGCTCAGCCATTGCGGGTCGCTGGCACCCACGAAACGCACCAGTGGCATCAACAGCATGGAACCGTCGAGCTCGACGCTGCCCAGCTTCTGTACGAAATGCCCAGCATCGGCGTTCCAGAAATTGGTCCAGATGTCGTCGTGGATCGCCTGGCGTTCCCTGTCCCAGCGCTCGAATGGCGCTGGCAGCGAGCGTTTCTCGGCCAGACGCAGGGCGCGATCGAGGGCAACCCAGCACATCAGGCGTGAATGCAGGTAATGCTCGGGCGGGTTGCGCATCTCCCAGATACCGACGTCCTTTTGATGCCAGCTGCTGCACACCTTGTCGACGATGTGGGTGACGTGCTTCCAGCCCTGGTGAGAAATCGCCTCGCCATACTTGTTGGCCAGGTACACCGCATCCAGCAGTTCGCCGTAGATGTCCAGCTGAACCTGGTCATGTGCACCGTTGCCGACCAGCACGGGCCTGGCACCGCCGTGCCCGCCCAAGTGATCGAGCTCGGATTCGGGCAGCTCTTCGCGTCCGTCCAGGCCGTACACCACGCCCAACCGGGCAGGCTCGTCGCAGCATTCGCCGACACGGTCGCGCACCCAGCGCATGTAGTCGTTGGCCTCGGTGGTGAAACCCAGGCGCATGAAGGCGTACACGGTGAACGATGCATCGCGGATCCAGGTATACCGATAGTCCCAGTTGCGCACGCCACCGGGCGCTTCGGGAAGACCGAACGTCGCGGCGGCGATGATCCCGCCGTGTCGACGTGATGTCAGCAGTTTCAAGGCCAGTGCGGAGCGATCGACCATCTCGCGCCAGCGACCCTTGTAGTTCGAATGGCCGATCCAGTTGCGCCAGAATGCCAGGGTTTCGTCCAGGCATGCCTGGCCTTCACCGGCACGCACCATCGGGTCTTCGGCGCCGCCGAGGATGAATTCGGCGCATTCGCCTTCCTTGAGTTCGAACACGGCGATGGCGCTGTGCGCCTCGATGCGCAAAGCCTGGGTTGCCGACAGCCGCAAGGTGGGCCGGCCTTCGGCGCTGAAGCAGACGTCCTCGCCGCTGGCGTGGGCCTGGGTATCGGCGCGGCTGTAGTCGTGCCGAACCCGGCAGCGCAAGCGGATGGTGGCAGTGCCGTTGCGTACTTCTACCCGACGTATCAGCCGGGGCAGGGCGTCGGCCTCTGCGGCGACCGGCATCAGGTCGGTGACCTCGACCACTGCGTCCTGGTCGATCCAGCGGGTTTGCAACACGTTGCTGTCGGGCAGGTAGATCTGTTGGCGACGCGCGCCGGGCAGGTCCGGGGCGAGTTCGAACACACCTGCGCGATCGCAGTCCAGCAGGGCCGTGAAAATGGAAGGGCTGTCGAATTCCGGCCAGCAGCAGAAGTCGATACTGCCGTTGTCCGCGACCAGCGCGGCGCTGCGCATGTCGCCGATGATGCCGTGGGCCTCGATCGGGCTTTGCAGGGTGCTGCAGACGTCTTCAGCCATTGTTTCGGAACCCCGGATACAAGCTCATGCCACCGTCGATGAACAGCGTGGTGCCGTGCACGTAGTCACTCAGATCGGATGCCAGCCAGACGACCGCGTTGGCGACGTCGTCGACCTCGCCGACACGGCCGTAGGGAATCAGTTCGAGCAGCTTCTTCTCGGCGTCGCCTTGGGTGTTTTCTTCGTTGATGGCGGTGCGAATCGCGCCAGGGGCGATCGAGTTGACGCGAATGCGCTGCTCGCCGACTTCCTGGGCGATGCTGCGCATCAGCAGATCGATGCCGCCCTTGGAGGCGGCGTAGTTGACATGGCCGGCCCAGGGAATCAACTGGTGCACCGAGCTCATGTGGATGATCTTGCCGGCCGCCCGCGACAGCCAGGAGCGCGGGCCCTGTTTCTGGAACTGTCGCAGGGCAGCGCGGGCACAGAGGAATTGGCCGGTGAGGTTGACCTCGATCACCTTGTTCCAGTCGGCCAGGGTCATGTCGACCGTGGCAGCATCGCGCTGCAGGCCCGAATTGGCGACCAGAATATCCAGTGCGCCGTAGGTGTCGATGGTGGCGGCGAAGAGTCGCTCGACGTCGTCTTCCTTCGACACGTCCGCGCCCACCGCAATGGCTTTGCCACCCCCCTCGCGGATCTCTGCAACCAGGCGTTCGGCGGGCTCGGCGTGGGAATTGTAGTTGACGACCACAGCGGCCCCGGCGGCGGCCAGTGCCTTGGCGGCAGCGGCGCCCAGGCCGGAGCTGGCGCCGGTGACCAGGGCAACCTGTTTGTCCAATGAAATCTGCATCCGGGATGATCCTCCAATAATGGCGTTTCAATGCTGACTGGCGATGCGGTGCGGGAGTTCAGCGCAGAAACGTTTGGGCACGAATGCCGAAGGCAGCTGCCTAAATCAAGTACCGGCTCGATGAGCCGTCCAGCCCCTGCCAGGAGAGACACCGTGGACAAAGAATCCAAGCGTGAAGACCTCGACCACAAGCCGGAAAATGCCGGCAAGGTGGGTGAGCAACACAAGCGCGCCAACCAACAGGGCGAAAAGGCCCGCAGCCCGTCCGACGAAGGCCAGAGCAAGCCGGTCGGTTGAAGCAACCCTGGGCAGCCCCGCGCGCTGGGGCTGCCGCTATGTGTGCTCAGTGGACAGCCGCTATACAGGTTCCGCCAGTGCGCTTTGCAGATAGGTTGCAGTGCGGCTGGCGCTGACCTTGGCCACGTCTTCCGGGCGTCCGGCGGCCACGACTTTACCGCCTTGGTCACCGGCCTTCGGGCCGATGTCGATCACCCAGTCCGCCTGCGCTACCACGCGCATGTCGTGCTCCACCACGATCACGCTGTTGCCGGCATCCACCAGATGATTGAGTTGCTGCATCAGCCGGTCGACGTCGCTGGGGTGCAACCCCGTGGTCGGCTCATCGAGCACGTAAAGCGTGGCGCCCCGCTGGTTGCGCTGCAGCTCGGTAGCCAGTTTGATGCGCTGTGCTTCACCGCCGGAAAGCTCGGTGGCCGGTTGGCCCAGGCGCAGGTAACCCAGGCCGATGTCACGCAGCACGGTCAGTGGACGCAGCACTGCCTGCTGCTCGGCGAACACCTCGCACGCCTGATGCACCGTGAGCTGCAACACGTCGGCGATATTGCGGCCTTGCCATTTCACCGCCAGGGTCTTGGGGCTGTAGCGCGCGCCATGGCAGGTCGGGCAGGGGCTGAACACGCTGGGCATGAACAGCAGCTCGACGCTGACGAAGCCTTCGCCTTCACACTCGGGGCAGCGCCCCTTGGCCACGTTGAAAGAAAACTGCCCGGCATCGAAACCGTGCCGCTGCGCATCGGGGGTGGCCGCGAACAGCTTGCGCACGGCGTCGAACAGCCCGGTGTAGGTGGCCAGGTTCGACCGCGGCGTGCGACCGATAGGCTTCTGGTCGACCTGCACCAAGCGCTTGATGCTGTGCATGCCTTCGACGATATACCCCGATTCGGTCTGCGGTACGGCGTCTTCGAGCACGTCCTCGACATCTTCGCGAGCCTGGCCCAGATGCTCGCCCACCAGTTCCAGCAGCACCTGGCTGACCAGGCTCGATTTGCCCGAGCCGGAAATCCCGGTGACGGCCGTGAAGCACTGCAGGGGAAAGTCGGCAGCGACTTTGTGCAGATTGTTGCGGCTGACGTCGGCCAGCTTCAGCCAGCTTGCGGTAGGCCGACGCGGGCGCGGCAGCGGCACGGCGCTGCCGTACAGGTAGGCACGGGTCTGCGACGCGTCGACCTGGGCCAGCCCTTTGGGCGGTCCGCTGTACAGCACCTGGCCGCCTTGCTCGCCCGCCAGTGGCCCGACATCCACCACCCAGTCGGCGCGGCTCATGGTGTCCAGGTCATGTTCAACCACGAACAATGAATTGCCTGCCGCTTTCAGCCCCTGCAGGGCGGCGTGCAACGATTCGCCATCGGCCGGGTGCAGGCCGGCGGTCGGTTCGTCCAGCACATAGACCACGCCGAATAGCTGCGAGCCCAGCTGGGTGGCCAGGCGCAAGCGCTGCAGCTCGCCCGAGGACAAGGTGGGCGTACTGCGCTCCAGCGCCAGGTAGCCCAGGCCAAGGTCGATGAGGGTGTTCAGGCGACCCAGCAGGTTCTGCGCAAGCTGTTCGGCGGCCAGGCGCTTTTCTTCACTGAGCTTCTTGCCGACTTGCTTGCCCTCGGCCACCGGTTTGAGTTTCTGCGCCAGCTGGGTGAGCGGCAGTCGCGAGAACTCACCAATGTCCAGCCCGGCAAAGGTCACGCTCAGTGCTTCCGGCTTGAGCCGCTTGCCTGCGCAGACTTCGCACGCGGCACCGATCATGAATTGACTGACGCGCTTCTTCATCAGCGCGCTTTGCGAGTGGGTGAAGGTGTGCAGCACATAGCGTCGTGCGCCGGTGAAGGTGCCCTGGTAGCTGGGCTCCAGCTTGCGCTTGAGCGCGTCGCGGGTCTGCGCCGGGGTCATTCCGCCGTACACCGGCACCGTCGGCGTTTCCTCGGTGAAGAGAATCCAGTCGCGCTGCTTTTTCGGCAGGTCACGCCACGGCACGTCGACGTCGTAGCCCAGGGTCACGAGGATGTCGCGCTGGTTCTGGCCCTGCCAGGCTGGCGGCCAGGACGCGACCGCGCGCTGGCGAATGGTCAAGCTGTCGTCGGGCACCATGGTTTTTTCGGTGACCTCGTACACCCGGCCCAGGCCATGGCAATGCGGGCATGCCCCCTGTGGCGTGTTGGCCGAAAAATCTTCGGCGTAGAGCATGGCCTGGCCAGGCGGATAGGCGCCGGCCCGCGAATAGAGCATCCGTACCAGGCTGCCCAGGGTGGTGACGCTGCCCACCGACGAGCGTGTGCTCGGCGTGCCGCGCTGCTGCTGCAAAGCCACGGCCGGCGGCAGCCCCTCGATGCTGTCGACATCGGGCACCCCGACCTGATCGATCAAGCGCCGGGCGTAGGGCGCCACCGATTCGAAATAGCGCCGCTGGGCTTCGGCGTACAGGGTGCCGAAGGCGAGAGACGACTTGCCCGAGCCCGACACCCCGGTGAACACCACCAGGGCATCGCGGGGAATATCGACGTCGACGTTCTTGAGGTTGTGTTCGCGCGCGCCGCGCACTTGGACGTAGCCGCTGGGAGCGGTAGGTTTCATGAAAAGCCTTGGAATGTATGAGCGTTGCTATAACCGACCGCAGTGGCCACGCACAATTCCGGTGGTCGTTGCAGCGCTCGCTCAGGCCGCAGCCACCAGCCGCTCCAGGAACGTGGCCAGGGCCACTTCTTCCAGGCGCAGCCCCTTGCGCTGACGCGGCTTGGGCAACTTGGCCAGCTCGCCCATGACGAAGTGCTCCAGCACCTTGGGGTGGATGTAGCACTTGCGGCACACCGTAGGGGTATTGCCCAGTTGCCTGGCCACGGCCTTGACCATGTCGACGATGTGCTGCTTGGCATCGGGTTCGGGCTGCCAGTGCAGCTCGCGCAGCATGGCCAGCGCCAGCGCGCTGCCGGCCCAAGTGCGGTAATCCTTGGCGGTGAAATGCGCGCCGGTGATCTGGTGCAGATAGGCGTTCACGTCATGAGAGCTGACGCTGTGGCGTTCACCATGCTCGTCCAGGTACTGGAACAGGTTCTGCCCAGGCAGCTCCATGCAGCGTTTGACGATGGTGGCCAGCCGACGGTCCTTCACCGTCACGGCGTGTTCGACGCCACTTTTGCCGCGAAACTGGAACGCGATGGTATGCCCCTTGACCTCCACGTGCTTGTTGCGCAGCGTGGTCAGTCCATAGGACTTGTTGTCCCGGGCGTACTGGCTGTTGCCAACCCGAATCAGCGTGTTGTCGAGCAGCGAGACGACCGCGGCCATGACCTTGTTGCGGTCCAGGCCCGGCGCAGCCAGATGTGCTTCCAGCTGCCGGCGCACCTTGGGCAGCATCTTGCCGAACTCGATCATGCGCGAATACTTGTCTTCGTCGCGCACCTCGCGCCAGCGCGGGTGATAGCGGTACTGCTTGCGGCCGCGGGCATCGCGCCCGGTGGCCTGCAAATGGCCTTGGGGGTCGGCGCAGATCCACACATCGGTATAGGCCGGTGGAATCACCAGTGCATTGATGCGCTTGATCTCGTCGGCATCGGTGATGCGCTCGCCGCTGGCATCGAAGTAGGCGAATTTGCCGCGCAGGGTCTTGCGGCGCAACCCTGGCTGGTTGTCGTCCACGTAATGCAGGTCTGGCGGGAGTACAACGGTCTGAAGGTCGTCTTCGATGTCAGGCATGGCTCGGCTCAGTGAAGGTACTTAGCCTTGTAGACAGTAGGAATCTTTCGCCGTGCAGTCAGACAGATCGCCCGTATTGTCAGACTCGTCACTTCATCGGTCAGACCTGTCTGACAGCCAAGCCAGCGAGGCTTCGGGACAATGTCGCCCATCGAGTTGAGCGCCGCTCAGCCGTGAACGCTGCGGCCAATTCGATCCATCGTCCCTATGCCCAAGCTGGAGAAGTCCCCATGAAGAAAATCTACGCCGCGTTCCCATTGGCTTGTTGTCTGGCCAGCCCGGTGTGGGCTGCCGATCAAATCGAAAAGCAGGTCACGGTGACCGCAACGGTTCCCACCGCTGCCTTCTTCGTCGAGCCCATCGGCGGCAACTGGATGAACGACCCACAGGACATGGCCTACAACTCGTTCACCAAGACCTTCGCACCGATCCGCAAGCAGCTGCAGGCCAAGAACACCGCCGCCGGCGGTATCAGCGCCAAACTGATGCGCCCGGCGGTGATCGTCAGCGGTGCCGACCAGATCCCCCTCACCGTGTCGGTAGGCGGCAAGAGCCTGAACCACACCACTGCGCAGCTGGTGGTCACCCAGGCCGATGCCCAGGCCGGCAACGGCGCCGTGGTGGACTTCCAGATCGCCTCGGCACTGGCGGCCGGTACCGCACCGAACGCAGGCAACTACCAGGGTGAGGTGAACATGATGTTCGAACCCGGTCCAGTCGTTGCGCCCTGACCCAGCATAGACCCCACCACCCACGCGCTTCCTGGCCATCCACCCGTGCTGGGCCGCGAAGCGCGTTCACGAAAAGACCTGCATGTTCAAGACTACCTCATTGGCCAACGCCATCGGTGTGGCGCTGGGCGCGGGCTGCCTGCTGCTCGGACCCGTGCCGGCGCACGCCGCCAACACGCCGCCTGCCCTGGGGATCCTCGGCCAGGCCCAGGGCCTGCCGGCAGATTTCGCCGAGCATTTCTTCGATGTCCCGCTGGCAGTGCGTGTCGATCTGGACGGCCGCCTGCTGGGCGAGGCGCTGGTGGTGCTCGGCCGTGACGACACGCTGCAGTGGCTCGAGTACACCGACACCAGCGAAAGCCGGGAGACCCCGGTGGTACGGCAACGCTGGGCACAACGGTTGAGCGAGGGCGTGAGTCTGGGCAGCTGCACGACACAGTGCACCGATGGCTTGGTGGCCGTGCATTACAGCCTGGTCAACTCGCAGCTCTCGTTGCTGACGCGCGCCGTCGAGCAGACCACCGATGTCCAGCGCTACCATGCCTTGCCCGAGCAGGCCGAGCACGGGCTGATCCTGCGCAACCAGCTCAACCTCAGCCAGGCAGGCGATGAAACCGTTGGCCGCTACGCCGTGCAAGGGGTGGGCAGTGTCGGCGACTGGAGCACCCAGGCCAACCTGCAGATGGACAAGACCAATTTTCATGGCCTGCGCCATCGCGTGGACCAGCTCTATGCCGAACGCATCGAGCGCGATCGTTTCCTGCGCCTGGGGTATTTCGACCCGGTCGCCCAAGGCCTGATACGCCAGCCTCGGTTGATGGGCAGCACGGCGCAAACTGCATTGGGGGTCATGCTCGGCAGCAGCGACACGCTGTACATCGACAATGGCACAACCAGTACCACGCCCATCTATGTCACGCCCAGCCGGCCCGGTACGGTCGAGATCTACCGCAATGGCCAGCTGATCAACACCCAGGCGGTGCAGCCGGGCTTGCAGACCCTGGACACACGGGTATTGCCCGGTGGCATCTATGCGGTGGAAGTGCGCTTGCTGGAGGACGGCCAGGTGACGTCGCGCAGCAACGAGTTCGTGTACAAGCCCAGTGCCTGGCGCAACCCGGAACAGCGCTGGCGCTACAACGCCTACGTGGGTCGGCAGAGCACGCTGTTCAGTAACTGGGAGCAAGACCCGAACGGCGGGCTGGCTGCCGGCGTGATGACCAACTACCTGATGCATCCCCGGGCAATCGTGGGGCTTTCGGCGCAGCAGGTCGATACGCAGACGCAAGTGGGAACGTCACTGGACTGGGATGCCCTGGACCGCCTCAAGCTGTATGGCAACCTGTACCGCACCGACCGTCGCGGCAATGGCTACGACCTGCAGGGCGTGTGGAGCCATGGCTCGGGCAATGTGGTGCTCAACCACAACCGTGCCTGGCTGCACCCCCAGCGCGAACGCGGCGACAGCTACTACGTGGACCGCCGCGAGCCCGCTCGGCTCACCACCCAGACCTCGCTGTCGGTCAGCCATCGGCTCACCCGCAACAGCACGCTCACCGCCCGGCTCAGCCGAACCGACGGGATTGAAGCCGGCAATGCACTGGACCTGGGCTGGGCACGTTATGGCCAGTTCATGGGCACCGACGCCAACTGGCGAGTTTCGCTGTTCGACCGTCCCGGCACCGCCAGCACCGACGACCAGCGCAACCGCGGTATCAACCTCACGCTCAGCATGGCGCTGGGTGGGCCGGGCAAGCGCTTGTCTGCCAGCCTGGGCACCCGCACCGGGCGCGACGGCGAACGCGATCGCAATGCCTCGCTCAGCTACCAGCAGGACATGGGGCAAGGCACGCTGCGTACCTTGGGCGGGACCCTCAATGCCGACCGCTACGGCACCGGGCTGGGGGTCAACGCGGGGTTCCAGAACAGCGCCATGTACGGCGATGCGTTTGCGCTCAGTTCTTCCTACAACGGCCAATTGTCTTCGGGCCTGAACATTGAAAGCACCTTGGCGCTGGGTGATGGCAAGGCTGCGTTCAGTGGTGAAGTCATGCCCCACGACGCCAGCCTGATCGTCGACCTGGAGTCGGACGTCCCCGGGCTCGAGCTGCGTGCCGATGACCACCTGGGCGGCGCTGCGCTGCTGCGTCCCGGGCGCAACGTGCTGCCGGTGGGTGCCTATCGCGCTGGTCACGTGCAGCTGGGCTTCGACAAGCAGGACCACCTGGCGGCCGACATCCAGCCGCCGACCCTGGACTACCACCTCAACAAAGGCGCGGTGCAGTACCGCCAGTTGAAGGTGGTGCGTACCGTCACCGTACTGGGTCGGGTCGTCGACCACGAGGGCAGGGCACTGAAAGGGGCGCAGGTGATCAACCATGCCAGCCGCAGCGTGACCGAAGCCGATGGCTTCTTCGCACTGGAAATGAGCGAGAGCAATCCGACCCTGGAGATCCGCCAGGGCGGCGTCCAGCGCTGCCTGCTGACCCTCGACACCCACACCAGCAAGCGCGAGCAGGATGTGCTGCTGCTGGGTGATCTTGCATGCGTCGCCGAGGGCGTTGCCGCCCTGACGACACCGAAACCGACAGGAGAGGCCGGATGAACGGCATTGTCGCAAAACATCGGTCACGTGCCCTGCTGGCCTGGGCCCTGATGGTTCTGGCTGCACCTGCGTGGGCTGCCGACGTTGTGCTTTCTGCTGTCTACGACGCTACACAGCAGGGCTTCAGGACCACCACACCGGTTGCGCGTTTCTGCTCGCGATTTCCTGGGATGTGTCTCTCAAGCGCATCGGCTAATTTGCCTATCACGTATCGCAAGGGCACCGAGCATTCGGCGCCCGACGTCCGCGACCAGTTCTATATTCGTATGCCTGCGCCGGTGACGGTACAGGTGCGCAGTGAGGCAGGCGATACGCATGATGTGGTGTTCACCACGACCCGCCATAGCCACTTCACACGGACCTCACCAGACGGCCCTCCCAACACCACCCCGCACAATGGCACTTGCGCCCTCAACGCCGTGGCATCGGATATCACCTGGGCGGCTGCGCTCTGGCGGCTGCGCAGCACCACCAGCGGCGCCGGTTGCTATTCGAGCAGTCACCAAGGCAGTCCCGGAGACTTGCGCAGCAGTATGGTCACCGAGTTCGGCATCCTCTATACCCTTCAAACCCCTTCGCCATTCAGAATGAAGAATGGCCGCTACACCGGTGAAGTCACCTTCACCGTGGGCAACGGCGGGCAGATCGACCTGGGCAACCAGGTGACCGAACTCAACGACGACACCCTCACCGTCAAGTTCCAGCTCGACGTGCAGCACCCCTTCATCGTGGAAACCCCGCCCGGTTCCGAGCTGGCCGTGCTCGAACCGCAGGGCGGCTGGTTGAACTGGAGCGGCGGCTCGCGGACGCCACCGCGCCTGTACCGCGACCACCCCCTGCGACTGTGGTCGGCGGGCCCGTTCAAGGTGCATACCCTGTGTGAATTTCCCATGGCTGACCAGTGTGCGATCCGCAACCCCGGCGACGACCACCGGGTGCCCGTGGAGGTCGCTCTGTCTCTGCCCAGCGGCGCCGAGCACAACGGCGCACCGGCGCGGCGAGTTGCGCTGCCGGTGGAGGCGGTGAACGCCCTGGAGTTCGACGCTCAGGCACCGCTGCTCAATCGCCCGGGCATGCTGCATTACCAGGTGGTGCAGCCTTACGTCGCGCAGATGATGCAGCGCGCCGGAGCTCGTTATGAAGGCTGGGTGCGGATTGTCTTCGATGCACAACTGTAAACAAGGAGATCCAACCCATGCACAAGACCCTGGGGGCATTGGCCCTGATGATGGCCAGTAGCGCCGTGCTCGCCGGCCCCGAGCTCAATATCGGTGCCTTCTACGACTATCTGGAAGGCCCGCGCAGTACCTTGGTCAAGCGCGTGCGCAACGGCGGCGATGCCACCGCATTCGTCAAGGTCGAAGTGGTTGAAATCATTCATCGCCCTGGCCAGCCCGATCTGGAGCGATCCCTGGAAGGCTTGCCCGTGGCCGAACGGCCCTTGATCGCCAGCCCGGCGCGGTTGATCGTGCCGGCCAACGGCATGCAAAGCGTGCGCTTGCTGCACCGTGGCGAGCGCCAGCAGGAACGCTACTTTCGCGTGCGCTTCATGCCAGTGATGCCCACCGGCAACGACGACTTCGCCATGACCGACCAGCAGGCGCAGCAGTATCGCGAGTCGCTGCGAGCCGGCGTGCAGGTGCTTTCCGGTTACGGTGCGTTGCTCTTCGTACAGCCGCAGGACACCCGCTACGCCACCGATATCCGTGAAACCCCCGGCAGCCTCCAGGTGCGCAACGACGGCAACGCCACCATCGTGATGGACCACTTCAACGACTGCGATCGCAGCGGCAAAAGCTGTGCAACCGCCACCCTGCATCACGTACTGCCCGGCCTGGAAAGGCGTTTCGACAAGCAACCGGGGCGCACCTACAGCTTCGAGCTGATCGAAGGTCAGGCGCGGCGAAAGGTGATCAGTGAAGGGTAGGGTACACACAGTCGGAAACGCCCTGCGCACACTGGAGCATCTGCCTACATCGCAAACGGAAAAGTCCGAATTTGTGCCACTGGCCGATGCGCTATACAACACTCACCCACTCCAAGGAGGTGTTACATGCGCAAGGCATTGATCGTGGATGACCATCCGTTTATTCGCGCCAGTGTCAGGACGCTGCTGGCCCAGGAGCTGCAGTACCAGGTCATCGAAAGCGGCAACAGCACCGAAGCGGTGCGGTTGTATCGCGACGAGCGGCCGGACCTGGTCATCCTCGACCTGTCGATGCCCGGCCTCGACGGCTTCGATGTGCTCAGGCGCATGAGGGAATCGACCTCGCCCGGCAAGATCATCGTGCTCACCTCCATGCCTCCGGGCTACTACTCGATGCGCAGCATGAAAGCCGGTGCGACCGCTTTCGTCTCCAAATCCGATGCGCTCGACCAGCTGCGCAAGGCAATCGCCGCGGTGCAATCGGGATACACCTATTTTCCGGACTGCACCGACGTGTCCCTGGGCCGCGCGGACAGCGACAGCGCCGAGGCGGCACGAATCTCCAGCCTCACCGACCGCGAGATTCTGGTGCTGGTGAACCTGGCCAAAGGCCTGTGCAATCAGGACATCGCCCACACCATGCTGCTCAGCCACAAGACCGTCAGCACCTACAAGATGCGCATGATGCGCAAGCTGCGGCTCAACTCGGTGATGGAGATGACGGACCTGGCCAGGCGTCACGAATTGATCTGAGCCCCGTGCCGAAACGGTCGGCTCCGTAGGAGATTTCGCCGAAAGCTTGGGAAATGTCCGACTTCAATGTCACCCCGGCGCGGCAATACTGCCGCCGCCGAACAAGGAGGGCGACACGGGCACGGACATCCTACGGTGTGCGGGAAAATTTCCTTCAGGTATCCCGGAACCTTCCCATCGCTAATTCAGAATTTGACGACCGACTTCGGCCTGAATTTACGGAACACTCCTACGGTAGATGGCCTCGTCTGCGCTTGACAGCTGTCTCCTGATCCAGAACCAACAGAGTCGATGCAGAACGCTGCAAAGGAAGCCCGCGCCGGGCATGCAAGCGCCGTCCCGCGCTCACGCACTCAGGAGAAAGACATGCGTACAGCACTGATAATCGATGATCACCCGTTCATTCGATCGAGCGTCAAACTCTTGCTCAAACAGGAACGCTTCAGCGTGGTGGCGGAGGCCCAGGACGGTGTCGACGGAGTCCTGATGGCAAAGACTCACCACCCCGACCTGATCGTCCTGGATATTTCCCTTCCCGGGCTGGACGGCATGGAAGTCATCGCCAGAATCAAGGAGCTGGGAACCAGCAGCCGGATCGTCATTCTCACTTCCCAGGCCGCCGAGCACTTCTCCCTGCGCTGCATGAAGCTGGGCGCCATGGGCTATGTGTCCAAGCGTGATGACCTCAACGAGCTGCGCAAGGCGGTGACGGCCATCGGCTCCGGGTTCACCTATTTTCCGGTCGTGGCTTTCAGCTCGGTGCGCAGCAGTGACGGGCTGGGCAGCGAAACCGAATGCATTGCGCGTCTGACCAATCGCGAGCTGACCATCCTCCAGCACCTGGCTCGCGGGCTGAGCAACAAGGCCATCGGCGAATTGATGCTGCTGAGCAACAAGACCGTGAGCACCTACAAGTTCCGCCTGATGGACAAGCTGCAGATGAGCTCGCTGGTGGAACTGGCCGAGCTCGCCAAACGTAACTTCCTGGTGTGATGAGCCTGATCGCGTGGGTCGGCCGCAGCACTCGCTGGGTGCTGGTGTGGCTGGCCGGCACAGCACTCGCCCATGCCCAGCTGCTGCCGTTGCACGGACGCTCGCAGCCCGAGCCGGCCTGGTTCGAGCGGTTGCACATGCAACTGGCCGACCGCGACCGACAGTGGCTGCGCGCACGACGCGTTTTGCGCGTCGCCGTGAGCCGTCCGGACTACGGCCCTTTCGACCTTTCCGCCAATGGCGGCAGCTATGAGGGAATCAGCGCCGACTACCTGGCGCTGGTGGCTCGGCTGCTCGAACTGGATGTCGAGGTGCAGGCCTATCCTTCCCGCGAGCTTGCGCTTGCCGCGCTCGAAGCGGGCGAGGTGCAAGTGTTGGGCACCACCAGCCGCCGTGAAGCATTGCGCCACGGCCTGCTGCTTTCCGACGCCTACATACAGGATCGGCCCGTGCTCGCCATGCGACCCGGCCAGTCGCTCGACGCGACCGCGCCGCTGCGCGTTGCCCTGGTGCGCGATCACGTCGCGGCGAGCGAGGTCCGCGAACGCTTTCCGGAGGCCCAGCTGCAATTGCATCCGACACCCTCGAACGCCCTGGCAGCGGTGGCCTATCAGCAGGCCGATCTGTTCGTCGGTGGCGCGCTGGCGGTGTTCCACCAGGCCGACGGCAGCCAGCTGCCCGGCCTGCGCCTGCAATCGGCCGAGGGCATTGGCGGCAATGCTTTCGGCTTCGCCGTGAACCCACGCGATGCGCGTCTGCTGCGGCTGCTCGACAAGGCCCTGGCGGTGGTGCCCGACGAGGCCCGGGCGGCCATCGCCCGGCGCTGGAGCGTCGAGCGCCCGCGCGTGGCGGAACCGGCCGCAATGCCCCTGACCGCCACGCAGCGCCAATGGCTGGCCGGGCGTACCGAACTGCGGGTGCTGATGGATCCGCGCTTCGTGCCGGTCAGCTACCGTGACGATCAGGGCCGCTTCGCCGGCGTGGCCGCCGACGTGCTGCACCAGATCGCGCGGCGCACCGGGCTCGCCATCGAGGTGATCGAAAGCACCTCGCTCACGCGCATGAGCGAAATGATCGAGCGCGGCGAGGCCGATCTGATCGCCGCGATGATTCCCAGCCCGGAGCGCCAGACTCGCCTGGCGTTCAGCCGCGGCTACCTGAGCAGCTCCCCGGTGCTGGTCACGCGCGAGGGCGGGCGCGAGCCGGTTTCGTTGGAGCAATCGGCGGGCAAGCGGGTGGTGCTGGTGGAGGGCAGCCTGCTGCATGAGTGGCTGCAGGAACACTACCCCTCGATCGACCGCCTGCGCGCGGCAAGCTCCGCCGAGGCCCTGGCCATGCTCGACCGCGGTCAGGCCGACGCGGCGGTGCTGCCATTGATCGCGGCGCGCTACATGATCGCGCGGCAGTACCGTGGTCGGCTGCGCGTCAGCGCGGCGCTACCGGTGGCGCCGGTACATTTCGCGTTCGCCGTCTCGCCCCGGGCCCAGGTGTTGCAGTCGATCCTCGACAGCGCCCTGCAGGACATTCCGCCGCCACACATGAGCGAGCTGACGCGCCATTGGCGCACCGAGATGATCGTCGCCGATGGCCTTTGGCAACGTTACCGCGGGGCCATCATCCAGGGGTTCGCCGCCGCCTCGCTATTGTTGCTGCTGGCACTGGGCTGGGTCAGCTACCTCAAGCGTCTGATCCGCCAGCGGGTCGATGCCGAACGGGCCCTGACCACACAGCTGGAGTTCATGCGGGTAATGATCGACGGCACACCCCATCCGATCTACATCCGAGATCGCCAGGCACGCCTGATCAACTGCAACACCAGTTACCTGCAAGCCCTGGGTGTGACCCGCGAGGCGATCCTGAACAAGCCGCTGACCGGCTATGGCCTGCTCGAAGAACGGCACGCCCAGTTGGCCCAGGACGCTTATCTGCAAGCCATGGAGCACGGCGAGCCAGTGGTCGAGGATCGCACGCTGACCTTGCCGTCGGGCGAGGTGCTGATCATTCACCACTGGATGCTGCCGTACCGCGGCGGCGACGGACGAATCCAGGGTCTGATCGCCGGGTGGGTCGACATCACCGAGCGCCAGCGCCTGTGCGAGGCGTACCGAGACGCCCAGGCGCAGGCCGAAGCGGCCAACCAGGCCAAGACCACCTTCCTGGCAACCATGAGCCATGAAATCCGCACGCCGATGAACGCCGTGCTGGGCATGCTCGAACTGGCCCTGAAGAAAGCCGAGCAGGGCATGCTCGACAAGCCGGCGCTGGAGGTTGCCTCGCAGTCGGCCAACGGTCTGCTGGCGTTGATCGGGGATATCCTCGATGTCACGCGCATCGAGGCAGGTCGCCTGGAACTGCTGCCGGCGCCGTGCCAGTTGGGGCAACTGGCCGGTGAAACCGTGGGGCTGTTCCAGGCCCAGGCGCGGGAGAAATACCTGCGGCTCAAGCTGGAGGCGCTCGGTGCCCCCGACACCTGGCTCAGCGTCGACCCGGTGCGGTTCAAGCAGATCATCGCCAACCTGCTGAGCAATGCCATCAAGTTCACCCGCGAGGGGCAGGTCTCGGTGGTGCTCGGGGTCTGGCCGCAGGCGCACGGCGCGCGGGTCGAACTGAGTGTGGAGGACAGCGGGCAGGGCATTGCCCAGGCCGACCTGTTGCGCTTGGGCGCGCCTTATCGACAGGCCGCCGGTGGCGGCGGCAGCCGCGTCGGTGCCGGTCTGGGCTTGAGTATCTGCCGCAGCCTGGCCGACCTGATGGGTGGCAGGCTGGAATTGCACAGTGTGCTTGGCTGCGGCACGCGGGTGCAGCTGCAGTTCGACGCGGTGCCTGGCGCGAACGCACCGCCGTCGGCCGCTCGCGAGCCTGCGCGCATTGACCTGCCGGCGTTGCAGGTGCTGGTGGTCGACGACTACCCCGCCAATCGGGTGCTGCTGGAGCGCCAACTGACTTTTCTCGGCCACCGCGTAACGGTAGCCGAGCACGGTGCCGCCGGGTTGCGCGCCTGGTTGCGCGGCGCCTACGACGTGGTCATCAGCGACTGCAACATGCCCGGCATCAATGGCTATCAGTTGGTCAAGGCGGTGCGTGAGCACGAACGGCGCAAGCATCAGGAACCGTGCCTGTTCCTCGGTTGTACGGCGAATGCCCAGATCAGCGAGCGCCGCCGTTGCCTGCAGCAAGGCATGGATGACTGCTTGTTCAAACCGTTGAGCCTGGAAACCCTGGCACTGCACCTGGACCCGCACCGCGCCCGCCGCATGCTCGGTGCGCCGGAAGACGACGTCGACCTGGGCAGTCTCGATCAGCTCACCGGCGGCGATGCCAGCCTGTTGCTGCGCCTGCTCGATGATCTGGCCGAGAGCAACCTGCAGGACCTCAAGCGCCTGCATTCGCTGTCTCAGCCCTACCAGACCGGCGAAGTCGCCGACCTGGTGCACCGGATCAAGGGCGGGGCCCGCATCGTTCGGGCGCGACGCCTGCTGGCGGCCTGCGAAGCCTTGGAACAGGCCTGCACGGCAAGCTCTTCGGTTGAGCGGATGCGGCGTGGCGTCGACGATCTGGCAGCGGCCATGGTTGGCCTCGATGACTACCTGGCACGGCACGGCACATCCGGCAAACCGTAGGAATTTTCCGATGCGTATTGGGAAATTGCCTGCATCCCGGTCATTGCACGGAGTTGAACATAGGCATGAAGAAACAGGGGAAGTGATCGTGTCAGACATCAAGCCAACGGTGTTACTCGTCGAAAGTCATGGGTTCCAGCGTGCGATCGCGGTGCAGATGCTCAGCCAGTTGGGTTGCTCGTGCGTGTACCAGGCGCAGACCAGCGAGCAGGCGCTGCAGTTGCTGCGCGAGCACCAGCCCATCGATGTGCTGGTGTGCAACGTCGACGTACTGGGCGTGGGTGCATTGCGCATCATCCAGGAAGCGGTTACCCGCAAGCGTGTGCGCGCCGTGCTGATCGGCGGCGGGATCGAGCCGGAAGTGCGCACCGGGCTGTACCAGTGGGTATCGATGCTCGGCCTGGAGTACCTGGTCGACGCTGGCAGCCCGTTGGACTTCAACCGCTTGCAGCGATTCTTCGAGGCCTTGAACACGCCTCGCGGCGCGCTGGTGCCAGCGCCTGCAAAGGTGCGGATCGGGCGCGTGGAGGTGCAGGCGGCGATCGCTGGCGGGCAGTTCGAGGTGTGCTTCCTGCCGCGCTGCACGGTGGCCGACGGACGCATCCGCAGCGTCGACGCGCAACTGAGCTGGCAGCATCCACGCCACGGCCTGCTGGCCATGCCGCAGTTCTGCCCGGCGGTAGAGCGGGCCGGGCTGGGCAATGCGTTGCTGCTGTACATGGCCGAGCAGGCGGTCGAGGTGCAGCAGCAGCTTGCCCAAGCCGGATTGCAGGTGGGCCTGAGCCTGGGTATGCGGCTCGAACAGCTCGGTCACCAGCCGCTGATGAACGAGTTGCTGGGCATATTGCGTGGGCACCTGACCGGCAAGCACCGCGTGGCACTGGAGCTCAGCCATGTCGGCCTGGCCCGGCCCAAGGCGGAATACCTGGAAACCCTGTTGCGCGTGCGGTTGATGGGCTGTGACCTGGGCATGCAGGGGTTCGGTTTCGGCGGTGCCTCGCTGCAGCGCCTGTGTCAGTGGCCGATCAACCAGCTGCGTCTGGCGTCACCCTTTCTGCTGGAAGCCCCGCACCAGTCGCGCCATTTGGCGGTGGTGCAGCACATGTCGGTCGCCGCGCGCACCCTGGGTATCGAACTGACGGTGGCCGGGGTGCAGAGTGCGGTGCATCACCTGCTGCTGTTCGACCTTGGCTGCCTGCGCGGACAGGGCGATTACTTCGCCAAGCCGCTGAGCGCCGACGCTCTGCGCGAACGTCTCCGGCAACCGAAAACGCTGCAACCGATACGCCGGGAGTAGCCCCGTCCGCGTGCGCAAGACCTGTAGCAGCGGCGCAAGCCGCGTCCGGGTGCGCTGCGGAGTGTCAGGTGGATCGCATGCGCAGATGACGCGGCTAGCGCCGCTGCTACAGGGGATCGCGGTCCGTAGCAGCGGCGCAAGCCGCGTCCGGGTGCGCTGCGGAGTGTCAGGTGGGTTGCGTGCGCCGATGACGCGGCTCGCGCCGCTGCTACAGGGGATCGCGGTCTGTAGCAGCGGCGCAAGCCGCGTCCGGGTGCGCTGCGGGGTGTCAGGTGGGTTGCGTGCGCCGATGACGCGGCTAGCGCCGCTGCTACAGGGGATCGCGGTCTGTAGCAGCGGCGCTGCAGTGCTCAGGCCAATACCGCCACGGCCTTGATCTGCGCCCACGCCTGCAGGCCCGCCACCACCCCTAACTGATCCGCCGAATAACGGGTGATTCGCGCCAGGATCACTGTCTCGCCGGCGCGCAGACTCAGCTGCACGTGGGCCGGATTGTGCGCTGTCGACACCTGCTCGACGGTGACGGCGAAACGATTGAGGATGCTGCTGGCGTCGTCCGGGCTCAGGCTGAGGCTGACGTCACGGGCCTGGATCTTGACCCGCAAGCGGTCGCCAACCGCCCGAGGGGTATGGGCGACGCGCAACGGTTCGACGGCCCCCGGCAGTTGCAGGGACAGCAGCTGATAGACCGGATCGTAGCCGCGGACCGTGGCCTGCACTACCACACCGGCGTCGGCTTCGCGCGCCATGGGCAGATCGAGGCGCTCCAGCGTCGGCCCCAGCGGCCCGCTGCCCAGCACGCGGCCGTGCTGCAGTACCACCAGATGGTCGGCCAGTCGCGCGACCTCATCCTGGGCATGGCTGACGTACACCACGGGAATGTCCAGTTCGTCATGCAAACGTTCCAGATAGGGCAGGATCTCGGCCTTGCGGCGGCTGTCCAGCGCCGCCAGCGGCTCGTCCATCAGCAGCAGCCCGGGGCTGGTCAGCAGCGCGCGGGCGATGCCGACGCGCTGCCGTTCGCCGCCGGACAGGTTGGCCGGCTGGCGTTCCAGCAGATGTTCTATGCCAAGCAGGTCGCACGCCTGATCGAGCGCGACCTTGCGTTGACCAGGCTTGATCCGCCGCCAGCCGTATTCAAGATTGCCGCGCACCGACAGGTGCTCGAACAGGCTGGCTTCCTGGAATACATAGCCGAGCGCACGTTTGTGCGGCGCCAGGAAAATTCCCCTGGCGCTGTCCTGCCAGACCTCGCCATTGACTTCGATGCAGGCATCGGGCGCTTTCACCAACCCGGCCAGGCAGCGCAGGCAGGTGGTCTTGCCGGATCCGGAGTCACCGAACAGCGCGCTGACACCACGTCCGGGCAGTTGCAGGTCGACGTCCAGCGAAAACGCGCCATAGGTCATGTCGATACGGGCACGGATCATTCCATCAACTCCACGCCGAGCGCGATTGACGGCCGCGGTGCAGCAACAGCAGCACGGCGAAGGAAAACACCAGCATGGCGCCGGCCAGCCAGTGCGCCTGGGCGTATTCCATGGCTTCGACATGGTCGAAGATCTGCACCGACACCACCCGCGTCTTGTCCGGTATGTTGCCGCCGATCATCAGTACCACGCCGAATTCACCCACGGTATGGGCAAAGCCCAGAATGCTGGCCGTGACGAAACCAGGCTTGGCCTGCGGCAGCACCACGGTGAAGAAACAATCCCAAGGGCTTGCACGCAAGGTCGCGGCCACTTCCAGAGGTCGCTTGCCAATGGCCTTGAAAGCGTTCTGCAAAGGCTGGACCACGAAAGGCATGGAGTAGATCACCGAACCGATCACCAACCCGGTGAAGCTGAACACCACCGAGCCCAGACCCAGCGCTTGCGTTGCCTGGCCGATGAAACCGTGCGGGCCCAGCAGCAGCAACAGGTAGAAGCCGATGACCGTCGGCGGCAATACCAGGGGCAGGGCGACCACTGCGCCGACAGCACCGCGCCAGGGCGACGCGGTGCGCGCCAGCCACCAGGCAACGGGCGTACCGACCAGCAGCAGAATCACCGTGGTCAGGCTGGCCAGCTTCACCGTCAGCCAGATCGCACCCAGGTCGCTGGCGTCCAGCGGCATCAGATCTGGTAGCCGTACGACTTGATGATGGCCGCAGCTGCCGGGCCTTTCAGGTATTGCATGAGCGCCTTGGCGGCTTCGCTGTCACGACCTTTGTTGAGAATCACCGCGTCCTGCTTGATCGGATCATGCAAGGCCGCCGGGACGATCCAGGCCGATCCTTGCTCGACTTTGCCATCCTTGTAGATCTGCGACAGTGCCACGAAACCCAGCTCGGCATTGCCGGTCGAGACGAACTGGAAGGCCTGGGTGATGTTCTGGCCTTCGACCAGTTTGGGCTGGGTGGCCTGGGTCAGGTTCATCTTCGCCAACACCTGGGTCGCCGCCAGCCCGTAGGGTGCAGCCTTGGGGTTGGCGATGGACAGGTGCTGATAGCTGTTGCCCTTGAGCACGGCGCCTTCGGCGTCGACGTAGCCAGGCTTGGCC
The DNA here is from genome assembly GCF_947090715.1 of Pseudomonas sp. MM227. Classification (NCBI taxonomy): domain Bacteria; kingdom Pseudomonadati; phylum Pseudomonadota; class Gammaproteobacteria; order Pseudomonadales; family Pseudomonadaceae; genus Pseudomonas; species Pseudomonas sp. MM227. The sequence goes on along the minus strand of NZ_OX352319.1, from coordinate 2,437,494 downwards.
GACCACAGCGCCAGGGTGCCGGTGGCGTAGGTAAAGCGTGAGCCCGGAACGGTTTCCTGCTCGCTTTCCAGTTTTGCCGGGGTGCTGTCGTCGGCGGCCAGGAACACTTCGAACGGCGCGCCGTTCTTGATCTGGGTATAGAACTGGCCGGTCGAGCCATAGGCGGCGACGAGCTTGTGCCCGGTGTCGGCCTCGAAGGCTTTGGCGATGGCCTGTATGGGGGCGGTGAAATTGGCGGCGACAGCCACCTGTACCTCATCGGCGTACGCACTGTTGAGGGCCATGGCGGCGCCGAGGGCAAGCAGGCGGGTGGTGAACTTCATTGGACGGCGCTCTGTGGGAAAAAAGACTACCGTCATATAGCAAAATATATAGCGCTTTGCCAGTCCTGCACGCTGGTGTCTGCAGCCTGCGAGAAGTCCACTGACGAGATCGACGTCAAGGCGTGTCAGGCCGACGCTCGCGCTCGAGCAGTTCGCGCTTGCGCTCGATACCCCAGCGGTATCCGGAAAGCCCACCGTCGGTGCGTACCACTCGATGACAGGGCACCGCCACGGCCAGGGCGTTCGCCGCGCAGGCCCCGGCCACCGCACGTACCGCGCTCGGCGCGCCGATGCTGGCCGCAACCTGCGCGTAGCTGGCGGTAGTGCCCGGTTCGATCTTGCCCAGCGCTTGCCATACCCGTTGCTGGAAAGCCGTGCCGCGAATGTCCAGGGGCAAGTCCAGACCCGCCCTCGGTGCCTCGATGAAGCCCAGCACCTTGGCCACGATCGCTTCGAAGTCGGAGTCGGCGCCTATCAGTGCTGCCTTGGGAAAGCGCCGTTGCAGATCATCGAGCAAGGCTTGCGGCTCGTCACCCAGCAGGATCGCGCACACACCGCGCTCGCTGCAGGCCACCAGCACCGCGCCAAGGCTGCATTGGGCAAGGGCGAAATGGATCGAAGCCTTGCTGCCCCCTTGGCGGAAGGCCGCCGGGGTCATGCCGAGCATGCCGTTGGCGGCCTCGTAGAACCGCCCGGATGAATTGAAGCCGCTGGCGTACAGGGTTTCGGTGACGGATTTGCCCTGCTGAAGCTGCTCGCGGACCTTCTGCGCCCGTCGGGCACTGGCGTAGCTGCGCGGCGTCAGCCCGGTCACGGCCTTGAACACCCGGTGGAAGTGCCATGGGCTCAAGCCGGCCCGTTCGGCCAGCGCGCTCAACTCGGGCGGAGCGTCGCTGGCCTCGATCTGGCGGCAGGCGGCGGCAACCAGTTGGCTGTGGTGAGCGGTAGGGGTGAGCATGGCGCGATTCCGTGGATCGTCGAAGCAGCCATGTTAGCCGTTGCTGCGGGCGCTGACACTCCGCTGCTTGCGCTCAGCCAGCCTTGCGCAGGGTGAAGTTGATCCGTTGTGGGCCCATCACCGGGTGCACGCCTTCCTTGAGCGGCAGCACGCCGTGAAAGCGCAGACGGTCGACACCGCCCCATACCATTACATCGCCGTGCAGCAGGGGCACGCGCAGCGGACGGTCGCTGCGCTGCAGGCCGCCGAGCTGGAACATCGCCGCGAGGCCCAGTGAAACCGAAACGATGGGCGCGCCGTAGTCACGCTCATCGCGGTCCTGGTGCAGGGACATCCTGGCGCCCGGCACGTAGCGGTTGAGCAGGCAGGCATCGGGTATGAAATCATCGAAACCGGCCGCTGCCGCTGCTTCCCGAGCCAGCGTGCGCAGCACCTCGGGCAGCACCGGCCACGGGCGGCCGGTGAGAGGATCGTCGCTGACGTAGCGATATCCTCGCGCATCCGTGCTCCAACCGAACTGCCCGCAGTTGCTCAACGCCACCGACATGGTGTGCCCACCGGGCGTTTCCATGCGCCGAAACGGGGCTGCCTTGAGCACTTCGCGCAAGGCCGGCAGGATGTCGTCCAGCCAGGGCAGGGCGAAGCCACGCAGGACGAAGGTCTGCTCGCCCAGGGATTCGCGACGACTGGGTTGTTGTGGCTCATCGAACAGTGAGGACTGCACCGGGCTCACCCCTCGCCGTGTTGCCAGATACCCCGGCCGTGAAGGCGCTCACGGTCATGCGCAGCGTTGAAATCCTGCGCGGGCCCCTTGGGCACGATACCGGTCGGGTTGATGGTCGGATGACTGGTGTAGTAGTGGCCTTTGATGTGTTCGAAGTCCACCGTCTGGGCGATGCCCGGCCATTGGTACAGCTCGCGCAGCCAGTTCGACAGGTTCGGGTAATCGGCGATGCGCCGCAGGTTGCACTTGAAGTGTCCGTGGTACACCGCGTCGAAGCGGATCAGGCTGGTGAACAGGCGCCAGTCGGCTTCGGTCAGGGACTCCCCGGTCAGGTAGCGCTGGGTGTCCAGCGTGGCTTCGAGGCGGTCGAGTTCGGCGAATACATCGTCGAACGCACTGGCGTAAGCCTGCTGCGAAGTGGCAAAGCCGGCGCGATAGACGCCGTTGTTCACATTCGGGTAAACCGCGTCGTTGACGCGGTCTATGGCTGGGCGCAGCGACTCGGGATAGAGGTCCAGGCGATTGCCGGTGAGGGCATCGAAGGCGCTGTTGAACATGCGAATGATCTCGGCCGACTCGTTGCTGACGATACGGCTCTGCTGCTTGTCCCACAGCACCGGCACCGTGACTCGGCCGGTGTAGCGCGGATCGTCGCGGGTGTAGCGTTCGTGCAGGTAGCGCAAAGGCTCGAGGTGATCACCGCTCGAGCCTGTCTGGCTGTCGAACGTCCAGCCGTGCTCGCCCATGTGCCAGCTCACCACCGATACGTCGATCAGCGTTTCCAGGGCCTTGAGCTTGCGCACGATCAGGGTGCGATGGGCCCACGGGCACGCCAGCGAGACGTACAGATGGTAGCGACCGGCTTCGGCCTTGAAGCCGCCCTGGCCACTGGGGCCGGGTTGTCCGTCGGCGGTGACCCAATGGCGGCGCTGCGAGGTTTCGCGCTGAAACGCGCCGTCCTCGCTGCTTTCGTACCACTGGTCGTGCCAGCGTCCTTCGATCAGCAAACCCATGGTCGTCTCCCGAGTGCGTATCGGCGAACTGTATCACGCTGCTCCGCCGCAGCGGCCCATACCGGGTGTGCCGCCGACGCGGCTTGCGCCGCTGCTACATGGGTATTCCGGGCACAGCGCGTGTACCGCTGACGCGGTTGCGCCGCTGCTACACAGGTATTCCGGGCACACCGTATGTACCGCCGACGCGGCTTGCGCCGCTGCTACATGGGTATTCCGGGCAGGGGGGGCGCCGTCGCGGCGGCATGAACCCTGTAGCAGCGGCGCGAGCCGCGTCGGCGGCATGTGCGGTAGGTCTGACATCACGCCGGTGCCGTTACAAGGACTTCGTACACGCCGCCAGGTCGCGTGCCGCCCATAGCGCGCGGGCTTCGTCGAAGGCCTGCTCGCGGGAGCTGCCCAGCCCTCGCAGGGCCAGGGCCATGGTGGAGATCAAGGCCATTTCGCCGTAGCTGTCCTGGCGCTCACCCTGCCAGAACTCAACCAGGTGGCCGGCTTCGAGAGTCGGCGGCTTCACGTGGCGCTGGGCGGCCAGGGCGGGCCATTCCTCATCCCAAGGCAGGTGGTCGCCGGTGCCATAGAGATGGCTGGCGCTGTCCGGGTTGATCTCGATTTCGCCACCGTCGCCCTTGACCACGATCGCCGTGTCGCCGAGCAGGCCGCTGGCATCGCGATGCACTGCCTGGTAGCCAGGGTGGAAGATGCTCTGCAGGCCACAGCGTGCCCCGAGCGGGTTGAGAATCCGCGCCAGCGAATGAATGGGCGAGCGCAGGCCCAAGGTGTTGCGCAGGTCGATCATGCGTTGCAGTGGCGCTGCCCAGTCCATCAACGGGGAAAACGCCAGGCCGTGCTGGTCGAGCGCCTGGCCGACGGCATCCCAGTCCCGACACAGCGCGATGTTCAAGGTGCCGAGCAGTTGTTCGCTGTACAGCCGCCCGGCGGTGTGGGCGCCCGCGCCGTGCATGAATATGCGCCGGCCGCTGCCGCCCAAGCATTTCGCAGCCAGCAGGTACCACGGCAAGTGGCGCTTCTTGCCAGCGTAGGTCGGCCAGTCCAGATCGACCGCCAGCGCCGGCGCCTGCAGGCGTTCGCGCAGGGCGAGGGTGAAACCGGCGAGTTCCTCGGGGCTTTCTTCCTTGTGCCGCAGCAGCATGAGGAAGGCACCCAGCTGTGCGTCTTCCACCTGCCCATCGAGCAGCATGCCCATGGCCTCGCGGGCTTCCTCACCAGTGAGATTGCGTGCGCCGCGCTTACCCTTGCCCAGGGCTCGCACAAATTGGGCGAACGGGTGCTCTTCGGGGGTTTCCAGCATCAGTGCAGGGTAGTCGGTCATATGCAATTGGTCGGTTTGGGCAGGCCCGCCAGCTTGGCAGCGAGTTTGGCAGGAGTGCCATTGAACAGGCGATTGAGGTGCAGACTGTTGCCCTTGTCAGCGCCCAGTTGCTGCGCGACGTACTTGATCAGCGGCCGGGTGGCAGGCGAAAGCTGGTACTGGGCATGGAAGCGGCGCAGCAGCTCGATGATCTGCCAGTGGTCAGGGGTCAGTTGCAGATCCTCGGCGCCGGCCAGCGCCTGGGCGACTTGCGGACTCCAGTCGGCGAGCGACTGCAGGTAGCCGTCCTGATCCAGCGCGATGCTGCGCCCGTCGACGATGAGTGTCGTCATAGCCAGCTATTGACCTTTTCATAGGCCAGCGTCAGCTCGACGAACGCCGGGTAATCGAGCAGCTCGACCCCGGGGTTGTTCGGCAAAGCGCGTGCCTGCGCATCTTCGGCCAGGGCAAAGACGGCGACGCCGGCGCTCGCCAGCGCTGCCCAGGGCTCGCTGCCGGGCGCCAGGGCGTAGACCGCATCGCCGCTGAGCAGAATGGCGTCGTCGTCGCCCAGCAGACGCAGGCAACTGTGCAGGCGCTGGTCGCTGAACGGCGAGTGTGACAATACGTGAAGAGTACTCATTACAAGGTCACCACAAGGTCGAAGCGCGCCAGCAGCTCGCGCAATTGCGCATCTGCAAGTGCCTGCGCGGGCAGGGCCAGCCCTGATTGGGCCAGGCCACGTTGGGCGAGGCTGGCGCTGCAGACGAACACCTCCTCGACACCGAACAGCGGCAGCGCCTGCAGGTTGGCCGCAAGATTCTTTTGTTGCACGGCATCCGGCGCCTGGTCATCCAGCAGCTGGTAGACACCGTCGTCGAGAAACAGCATGGCCAGCGGCAGGTCGTAGGCACCGCCGGCCAGGGCGATGTCCAGCGCCTCGCGCGCGGCGGGGCCTGCCCAGGGGGCTTGGCGGCTGATGATCAGCATGGACTTGGCCATGTCAATGTCCCCCGAAGCTGACGAGCCGATCGGCCTGCTGGGCGGCTTCGTGCAATTGCCCCAGCCCGGACAGCTGCCAGGGTTGGCTCAGGTTGGCGGCCGTGCGCTGGTAGCGACGTGCTTCTTCTTCGTCGAGCACGCCGCGCCGCAGGGCCGCGGCGATGCACACCACCGCGTCTATCTGATGTTCGACGACGAAAGCGCGCCACTGCGCCGCCGTGTCGGTTTCATCCTGGGCGGTGACGATGTTGCTGGAAGCCGTGTGCACGCCGTCCTGGTAGAAGAACACCCTCAGCAGTTGATGGCCTTGAGCCAAGACCGCTTGGGCGAATAGCAGCGCGCGCCGCGAGGCCGGCGAGTGGGCGGGCGAATAGACAGCGATGGCAAACTTCATGGTCGGCTCTGGTGTGGAACTGTGGCCATGATAAAGGCTGCCTTTGCAAAAAGCCTAGCAAGAAGCGCCGCGCGGGGAATCAGCGGCTGCGCGGAGCATCCGGACGCGGCTCGCGCCGCTGCTACACGGGTACACAGCCGTATCGCCGGTTGTGCGGTGTGGCTGAGCCCGAACAGCCCCACCGCGATCCCCGTAGCAGCGGCGCAAGCCGCGTCGGCGATATGTGCGACGCAGCCGGACCAAGCTCCCCGCAATCTCTGTAGCAGCGGCGCAAGCCGCGTCGGCGGTAAATGCGTATTGCCGGGCCCAACACCTGCGATGTCAGCCGGTGTGACAGCGTGCCGCAGTGCCGGCGCGCACCGCTCTGGGCCGCGCGATTGCGCAGACGAGCGGGCTTGGTTGTCATACATCTGCGCCTCCGCGCGGTTTACAGCGCCCAAGCAGCTGCCTAAAATTCATCCCAAGCGTCGGGGCCTGACCGGTCGACAGCACGCTACCCATAAAAAAAGCCCGTCCAAGACGGGCTTTTTGCGTTTCCAGCGCGCCTTTTTCCAGGCTGCCGCTCACACATCGCCACCCACCGAGGCCTTTTTTCCATGTTGCGCCTGTTTCTGCTGTTGCTGTCCTATTGCTACAAACGCGTCACCACCAGCCTGGCCTCCATGCGCGATCAGCGCATCGAAAACGCCTACTCGACCTATGAAGAAGCCGAGGAGGGTGGCCGTTGGTCGTGGTTGACGCTGCTGACCATCGCTGTGCTCAGCTTCTATATCCTCGGCAGCCTGGGCTTTTACGCCAAGGTGCATATCTGGGACGCGCTGTCCGAAGATCAGAAAAGCATGGTCATCGAGTCCATGGCCGCCAACCAGCAGATGCTCTGAAGCGGCCTTGCGCTAGACCACCAGCGGTTGTAGCGGATAGACCCGGTTGCGGCCCGAGCTCTTGGCCCGGTAAAGCGCCTGATCCGCCGCTTCCACGAGGCTCTGCGCGCGTACGTCCGGGTCGCTGTTGCGCCACACGTGAACACCGGCGCTGATGGTTACGATTCCCAGGTCGCTGCCCGCATGGGCAATCGCCAGCGCGCGCACCGCCAGCAGCACCTTTTCGGCGACCTGCCAGGCACCGGCCTCGTCACTCTCGGGCAGCAGCACCAGAATTTCCTCGCCGCCGTAGCGCACCACCAAGTCTCCCGAACGGCCTACACAGCTCAGCACCGCCTGGCCCACGGCCTTGATGCACTCATCCCCTGCGGGATGTCCATAGAGGTCGTTGAAGCGCTTGAAATGGTCGATGTCGAGCATGATCACGCCCAGTGGACGGGCGTTGCGTCGCGCCCGACCGATCTCGTCGGGCAGCGCCGCGTCCAGCTGGCGGCGGTTGGCCAGGCCAGTCAAGCCGTCCTGCATCGCCAGCTTCTGCAGCGCGGCGTGGGCATTGCGCAGTTCCGCCTCGGTGCGCAGGCCATGGCGAATCTGCCGGATCAGTGTCATCGCGCACAGACCCAAGGCTATCCCGACCACCAGCACGAAGACTGCAGAACGCAGCAGGTTCTCGTACCAGTTGGCCAGCAGTGACGCCTTGGATTCGGCGGTTTCCAGCACCAGCGGGTAATTGCGCAGCGCCTGGTAGCTGTACATCCGCTCGACATCGTCCACCAGCGAGCGCTGCATCAGCGTGCCATGGCTGGATTGCGGCAACATCTCGCTGAAGATCCTGCCCTTGGCCATGCTGCTGCCGATCACGTTCTCATCGAACGGGCGGCGCAGCAAAATGGTGCCGTCGTTGAGCAGCAGGGCGATGACCCCGCGCTCGTCCAGGTCGAAGCCGGCGTAGAACTGGTTGAAATATTCCACTTTCAAGGTAGCCAGCACCACGCCGGCAAACTTGCCGTCGGCACTGCTCAGGCGCCTGGAGACAGGAATCACCAAGGCGTTGGTGGAACGACTGCGAATGACCGGCCCGACATGCACCCCGGGGTCGGGATTATCCCGGTGAAAGCGGAAGTATTCCCGGTCGGCGTTGTTGATGCCTGGCGGATCCGCGAGATTGGAGCTGGCCACCCAGCGCCCTTGGCTGTCATAGATGAACAGCCCCTGCAACTGCTCCATCGAGCGCGTCCAGCCCTGCATCAGGTTGCGCAGACGCTGCACTTCGGCAGGCGCCGTGCCGTCGACCTGGATGCGCTCGATCAGGCCCAGCAGTACCGTGTCCGATTGCTTGATGGTGTCTTCGGCATGCTGGGCCAGCGAGCGGGCCAGGTTGGAGGTGGTGATCTCGCTGACATGCATGGCCTGCGCGCGCGCGGTGAGGGTCTGCCATACATCCAGCACGATCAGCGAGACGACCACCAGCGCCACGAAGAGGATAGCCATGCGCTGGGCCGAACTGTCGGACTTCAGGGCGGGTCGATACTGTGCGTCGTCTGGCATCAGGGGCTTCTTGATCGGCAGGTAGGTGCAGTCTAGTGGGTTACGCTCAGCATACAACCGCTGTCTGCGATGCAGGCCTGTGTGGTTGTAATCACCTTGGAGCAGGTTGTACGATGACCTTGGTCGTTTATCATACGGGCTGCGTGGCGTCGTTGCGCCACGCTTGGCTTCCATAACAATTTCAACGATGCAAACAGGAGGTTTCATGACACAGCCATCGACCCGCGACGTTCCCGTCTTGATCATTGGCGCGCTGCTGCCCAGCCTGCAGGAGGCCGTGGAAACCCACTTCGACGCGACCCGCTTTTGGGAATTGCCCGATCAGGACGCCTGGCTGGCGCAGCACGGCGAGCGAATCAAGGCGATCGTCACCTCAGGTGCCCTGGGCGCCAGCAGCGAAGTGATCGCCCGCCTGCCCAAGCTCGAGGCCATCTTCAGCTTCGGTGTCGGCTACGATTCGATCGCCGTCGATGCCGCCCGTGACCGCGGCATCGTGGTCACCAACACCCCGGCGGTGCTGGATGATTGCGTTGCCGATACGGCCATGGCCCTGACCCTGGATGTGATGCGCCGCTACAGCGAGGCCGACCGCTTCGTGCGCGCGGGCAAGTGGACCCAAGGCAAGTTTCCGCTCGCCAGCAAGATCGGCGGCAAGAAGATCGGCATCGTCGGCCTGGGCAACATCGGCGAGTCCATCGCCAGGCGCGCCGCGGCGTTCGACATGCAGGTGCTCTACCACAATCGCAAACCCAAGGCCGGTGTCGCCTACCAGTATTACGCCGACCTGGATACGATGATCGCCGACTGTGACGTGCTGGTGCTGGCGGTGCCCGGTGGCAAGTCCACCGAAGGCCTGATCGATGCCAAGCGCATCGGTCTGTTGGGCAGCAAGGGGTTCCTGGTCAATATCGCCCGCGGCAGCGTGGTCGACCAACCGGCGCTGATCGAGGCGCTGCGCGAGGGTCGGATTGCAGGCGCCGGCCTGGATGTCTATGAAGACGAGCCCAATGTGCCCCAGGCGCTCATCGACCTGCACAACGTCGTCCTGCTGCCACACCTGGCCAGCGGCACTCACGAGACACGCCAGGCCATGGGCGACCTGGTGTGGAGCAATATTCAGGGTTATTTTCACGACGAGCGCAAAGTGCTGACGCCGGTAGGCTGATACACATCCGAAAGCTGCCCGCGCAACGCGGGCATGCCGATGGTTGCTTGTTTGCTTGTTTGCACCGGCGCCGGCCGCCCTGATCGGGTGCCCGGCGCAGGCAGACGGTCAGGCGGCGCCAGCCGTCTCGGCCGGTTTGCTCGCCGCGCGACGCAGGGCGATGGGCGCGCTGGGCAAATGAATATCAGGGTTCGCCACCCCGCTGGGCGACAACTCATGGGTCATCTCGAACTCCGCCCGCACCGACCAGCCACAGATCTCGTTCGTACACTGCAGGTACGCCACGCGCAGGAACACATGGGTGCCCTCGCTGGTGCGGATGCGCATTCTGTTCTTGCAGTGAGGGCAAACCATCTTGTAAGTGCTCATTCTTCAAACCTTATGACCCGCGCCGTGCTCGTACCACTGAGACACCGGGATCAACTACAAAATTTTAAGTAAGTCTTCCTTGAGTGAACTGCTGGCGCTACCTGCGTCTTGCCTTTGCACAACGGGCGGCTAAATACAGTGAGTCTGAGTAGCCACGCCATGTAGGAAATTTCGTTATGATGTATGTAAGTTGTAGGGCTGCATCTTGGATATCCTTGATTTATGAACTAGGGTTAATATTAATATGCAATTCGAATAAATTAATATACTCAAATTGAGTGGGTCAAGCGGAAGTTCCCAACGTGTGTACCTCTGAAACAACCGAAGTGCTGAATCGGCTCAAGCATCTGTTGGCGGCTTCCAACGACGCAGCGCTGGCCAAGGCCCTGAGCATCAGCCCGCAAACCCTGGCCAGCTGGCGCGCTCGCTGCAGCATTCCGTACGCGTTGTGCATGGACCTGGCGCGCACCGACGGCATTTCCCTCGACTGGTTGCTGTTGGGCCGCGGTGCCATGCTGCTCGAACCACAGACGCTGCTCGCCGACGATGCGGTGGTTGCGGTGCTGGCCACCCTGCAAGGGCTGTGTGCCCAGGACCTGGAGCATGTTCACCAGGTTGCGCTCGAGCGCAAACGGCTGCGTGAGCTGGAACGGGAAGTTGCCAGCCTGCGGCGCTCGAACTGACGGGCTCAGGAACCTCTGAAACGGCGCAGAATGTCCTCGATGTCCAGCCCCCGAACCCAGTCTCGCAACTTCACGCTCAGCGGAATCACCAGCAGTGCGCAGCCGAAAGCGGCAATGCCCCCGGTAAGTTGCGGTACCTGATCGTGCACCATTGGCGCGAACAGCAGACCGACGCCGGCAGATAGCAGTAAGTTGGTCAATTTGCGCGTGCAGCTCGCGCCTTGTTGTCGGCTGATCACCAGGCAGGCGCCCAGTGCCGCGCCCAGCAGGTTATCGAAGGCTGGCCAGGAAGCTGACGCACCCAGTGCCAGGCCCGATGCCGCGGCGGCGCCAGCGACCAGAGTGTCCTGGTTCATGACGCGTCCCCCGGGGCCGGTGACCCGTCGCAATGGCACGATCCGTATTGTTCAAGCACTTGGCACCTCGCCTCGGGTCTGGAGCCGCAACCAGCGGCACTGGACCCATCCTCGCCCGGCGACTCTCATGGCTCAAGGATCGAGCCTTGTAGGAAAGCCGCACAGAGGTACCCCGCTTGAACGGCGCAGATGAACTCAGCCGATGGTCACGGCGGCGTGAGCCTTTTCCAGCAGGCGCTGGTTGCGCGAGGACAGCTGGCGCAGCTGGAGCTGCTTGCCGAACTTGCTGTAGCGGGCGGCGAGATTCTCCATGGTGGCGATGGCCGAATGATCCACCAGGTGCAGATGACGGCAGTCGATGTAGACCTGGTCCGGGTCGTTCTGCGGGTCGAACAGTGCCTGGAAATGCGTGGTCGAGGCGAAGAACAATGTGCCATGCGGGGTGTAGACGCGTGCCTCGTCGCTGTCGTGGACATCGCTGCGCATGTCGCGCGAGTGCTGCCAGGCGAAGGCCAGCGCCGCGATCAGGATGCCGCACAGCACGGCAGTGGCGAGGTCGGTGAACACGGTGATGATGGTCACCGCAATGATCACCACGGCATCGTTGGCGGGCACCTTGCCCAGCACCCGCACCGAACCCCAGGCAAAGGTCTGCTGCGCGACCACGAACATCACCCCGGCCAGTGCGGCCAGCGGGATGCGCTCGATCAGCGGTGACAGGAACAGAATGAACAGCAGGATCATCACCCCGCTGACGATCCCGGACAGCCGCCCGCGGCCCCCCGAACTCAGGTTGATCACGGTCTGCCCGATCATTGCGCACCCCCCCATGCCGCCGAACAGGCCCGAAGTGATGTTGGCCACGCCCAGCGCCACGCATTCGCGGTTGGGCTGGCCACGGGTCTCGGTGATCTCGTCGGTGAGGTTGAAGGTCAGCAAGGTTTCCAGCAATCCGACCATGGCCATCAGCAGGGCATAGGGGGCAATGATTTTCAGCGTCGCCAGGTCCAGCGGGATGCTGGGCCACTCGAAGCTGGGCAGGCCGCCGGCGATGGTCGCCATGTCGGCCAGGGTGCGCGTGGGCAAGTGCAGCCATTGCACCAGCAGACTGACGCCGATGATCGCCACCAGCGCGCCGGGTACGGCCTTGGTCAGGCGCGGCAGCAGGTAGACCACGGCCATGGTCAGCACCACCAGCCCGGTCATGATGCCCAGCTCACCGAACGGCAGCCATTGGCCGTCGTGGGTCTTGAAGTGTTCGAGCTGCGACATCGCAATGACGATCGCCAGCCCGTTGACGAAGCCCAGCATGACCGGGTGAGGCACCATGCGCACCAGCTTGCCGAGCCGCAGCACGCCGAAAATCGCCATGATCAGGCCGCTGAGCACGACGGTGGCCAACAGGTACTGCACGCCGTGCTGTACCACCAGCGCCACGATGACCACGGCCATCGACCCGGCAGCGCCGGAAATCATCGCCGGTCGGCCGCCCAGCAACGCGGTGAGAGTACAGATGATGAAGGCGCCATATAAACCCATCAATGGGTTGACCTGGGCCACCAGGGCAAAGGCGATGCACTCGGGCACCAGCGCGAAAGAGGACGTCAGGCCAGCCAGTACGTTACGGCGTATATCGGTCAAGGACATGCAATACCTATCAGCACAAACACCCCGCGGCTTGGCAGCCGTGGGGTGTGTCTAGCGTTGTTTTGGGAGACGATCAGTTTAACAGGTGTTGCGGGGTGTGTCTGTCGAGCGCCCGTGTCACGCGCCCATGTCGAAGGTGTCGGGGTTGGGGCCAAGCCGCCCGGTCTGCGGGATGTGGGCGATGGCCTGCATGTCCTGCTCGTCGAGCACGAAATCGAACACGTCGAGGTTCTGCGCAATGCGCTCCGGGTTGCTCGAGCGCGGAATGACCACGTGCTGGTTCTGGACATGCCAGCGCAGGATCACCTGGGCAGCGCTCTTGCCATGCTTCTCGGCGATCTGCGACAGCACCGGCTGGGAGAGCAGGGCGCCGCCCTGGCCCAGTGGGCTCCACGACTCGGTCACGATGTTCAGGCCCTTGCAGAATTCGACCAACTCGATCTGGGCGAAATCGGGGTGCAGTTCGATCTGGTTGACCGACGGCGTCACCCCGGTATCGGCAATGATGTGCTGCAGGTGCTCTGGATGAAAGTTGGACACGCCGATAGAGCGCACGCGGCCTTCTTCCTGGAGCCGTACGAAAGCTTTCCAGGTGTCGCGGTAGGCGGCCTTCTTGGGCAGCGCCCAGTGGATGAGGTACAGGTCGAGCTGCTCCAGGCCAAGCTTGGCCATGCTCGCGTCGAACGCGCGCAGGGTGCTGTCGTAGCCCTGGTCGGTGTTCCACAGTTTGGTGGTGATGAAGATCTCGTCGCGTGCCAGTCCGCTTTCGGCCACGGCGCGGCCGACGCCGGCCTCGTTGCCGTAGATCATGGCGGTGTCGATGTGGCGGTAGCCGGCCTTGAGGGCGGCCACGCTCGACGCGTAGGCCTGATCGTCATCGAGCTGCCAGACGCCCAGACCCAGTTGTGGAATCTGCACGCCGTCGTTGAGGGTGATCAGTGGTGCATGTGGCATGGGAGGTTGCTCCTGATAGCGGTGAGTCGATGGGGATGTCGACCCGCCGCTACCCGGCATAGTTCACGCCAGCAGCGCTAGACGAAGAGCATCGCCGGCTGCTCCAGCAGGCGTTTGACCGCCTGGATGAAGCGCGCCGCGTCCATGCCGTCGACCACGCGGTGATCGAAGGAGCTGGAGAGGTTCATCATCTGTCGGATCGCGATCTGGCCATTGACCACCATGGGCCGTTCCACCACGCGGTTGACGCCGACGATGGCCACTTCAGGCCGGTTGATCACGGGTGTCGAGGCGATGCCGCCCAGGGCACCCAGGCTGGTCAGGGTGATGGTCGAGCCGGACAGCTCGTTGCGCGCCGCCTTGCCACTGCGCGCGGCATGGGCCAGGCGGTTGATTTCCCCTGCCGTGAACCACAGGTCTGCAGCTTCGGCATGGCGCAGCACCGGCACCATCAAACCGTTGTCGCTTTGCGTGGCAATGCCCATGTGCACGGCACCGTGGCGAGTGATGACCTGCTGTTGATCGTCGTAGTGCGCGTTGATCTGCGGGAACTCGCGCAACGCCACGACCAATGCCCGGATCAACAGCGGCAGCAGGGTCAGCTTGCCGCGGCTCTCACCGAACTGCGTGTTGAGGTCGGCGCGCAGCGACAGCAGCGCAGTAACGTCGATCTCCTCGACATAGCTGAAATGCGCCACCTGCCGCGTGGCTTCCTGCATGCGCTGGGCGATCTTGCGGCGCAGGCCGATGACGGGGATGCGTTCCTCGTCGATTCGCGGCGTGCCGGTTGTCGCCTGTGGCGCGGTGCGGCTGCCACTCAGGAATGCGTCCAGGTCTGCATGCCGAATGCGCCCGGCAGGGCCGGTGCCGCGCAGGCCGGCCAGGTCGATGCCTTCGTCGCGCGCGCGCTGGCGCACGGCCGGCGAGGCCAAAGGCCGCGAGGTCGCTTCGGCGGTGGGCTTGTTGCAAGCGGCCCTGGCCACCGGTACGGCGTTCGTCGGCGCGCTGGCCGGTACAGGCGCAACCGCCACTTCGGCGTCGTCGCTTGCGTCCACGGCTACCGGGGTCTGGGCCTCGTGATGATTGCCGGTGCCCTGGACCTCGATGCGGATCAACTCGGCCCCTACCGCCATGACTTCACCCGGCACGCCCCCCAGGGCGACCACGGTGCCGGCCACCGAGCTGGGAATTTCCACGGTCGCCTTGTCGGTCATCACATCGGCCAATACCTGGTCTTCACTGACGGTGTCGCCGACCTTGACGAACCATTCCACCAGCTCGACCTGGGCGATGCCTTCGCCGATGTCCGGCATACGGATTACATGCGTGCCCATTCAGACCTCCATCACACGTTGCAAGGCAGCGCCGACACGCGCAGGGCCTGGGAAATAGGCCCATTCCTGGGCGTGCGGGTACGGCGTGTCCCAGCCGGTGACGCGTTCGATGGGCGCCTCCAGGTGGTGGAAGCAATGTTCCTGCACCAGCGCCACCAGCTCGGCGCCGAAGCCGCAGGTGCGGGTGGCTTCGTGGACCACCACGCAGCGTCCGGTTTTCTGCACCGAAGCGACGATGGTGTCCAGGTCCAGCGGCCACAGGCTGCGCAGGTCGATCACCTCGGCGTCGATCCCGGTCTCCTCGGCGGCGGTGACCGCCACGTAGACGGTGGTGCCGTAGGTCAGCACCGTGACTTCGCTGCCCGGCCGCACGATGGCGGCGCTGTCCAGTGGCACGCTGTAGTAGCCCTCGGGTACCGCGCTGGCGGCGTGCTTGGACCACGGCGTCACGGGCCGGTCGTGATGACCGTCGAAGGGTCCGTTGTAGAGCCGCTTGGGCTCCAGGAAAATCACCGGATCGTCGTTCTCGATCGCGGCGATCAGCAGCCCTTTGGCGTCGTAGGGGTTGGAGGGCATGACGGTGCGCAGACCGCAGACCTGGGTGAAGATCGCTTCCGGGCTCTGGCTGTGCGTCTGGCCGCCGTAGATGCCGCCGCCGCAGGGCATGCGTACGGTCATCGGCGCGCTGAACTGCCCGGCCGAGCGAAAGCGCAGGCGCGCGGCCTCCGATGCCAGTTGGTCGTAGGCGGGGTAGACGTAGTCGGCGAACTGGATCTCGGCCACCGGGCGCAGGCCATAGGCGCCCATGCCGACCGCGATGCCGACGATGCCGCTCTCGGAAATCGGCGTGTCGAACACTCGCGAGCGCCCGTACTTGGCTTGCAGCCCTTCGGTGCAGCGGAACACCCCGCCGAAATAGCCGATGTCCTGGCCGAAGGCGACCACGTTGGGGTCGCGCTCGAGCATGACGTCCATGGCCGAACGGATGGCCTGGACCATGCTCATGATGGCCGTGCTGTTTGCTTTCTCGACCGGTGTTTCTGTAGGCATATTCATGATGTCAGGCTCCCATCTGCTGACGTTGCCGACGCAGATGCTCGGGCATGTCCTTGTACACGTCTTCGAAAATGGTCGCGGCGCTTGCGACCCGACCACTGACCAGCGTGCCAAATTGTTCGGCCGCCTTCAGCGCTGCAATGACCTGTGCCTCGATCTCGCTTTCCAGGGCGGCGTGGCGCTCTTCGCTCCAGACACCGGTAACGATCAAATGCTGCTTGAGGCGGGCAATCGGATCGCCCAGCGGAAAGTGCTGGCCATCGTCGGCAGGGCGGTATTTGGAAGGGTCGTCTGAGGTGGAGTGGGGGCCGGAGCGGTAGGTGACCCATTCGATCAAGGTCGGCCCGTGGTTGCGCCGAGCGCGTTCTGCGGCCCAGCGCGAGGCGGCGAATACCGCGAGGAAATCGTTGCCGTCCACCCGCAGCGAGGCTATGCCACAGCCCACGCCGCGCCCGGCGAAGGTCGTGGCTTCACCGCCAGCGATACCCTGGAACGACGAGATCGCCCACTGGTTGTTGACCACGTTGAGAATGACCGGCGCGCGGTAGACGTGGGCGAACGTCAAGGCGGTATGGAAGTCGGCCTCGGCGGTAGAGCCGTCGCCGATCCACGCCGACGCGATGCGCGTGTCGCCCTGGATGGCCGAGGCCATGGCCCAACCTACCGCCTGGACGAACTGGGTGGCCAGGTTGCCGGATATGCTGAAGAACCCTTCGTTTTTGTACGAGTACATGACCGGCAACTGGCGACCCTTGAGCGGGTCTTTTTCGTTGGAGAACAGCTGGCAGATCATGTCCACCAGCGGCAGCTTGCGCGCCATCAGGATGCTCTGCTGGCGGTAGGTGGGAAAGCACATGTCGTCGGCGCGCAGTGCCAGCGCATGGGCGCTGCCAATGGCTTCTTCGCCCAGGCTCTGTATATAGAAAGACATTTTCTTCTGGCGCTGGGCGGTCACCATCCGCGTGTCGTAGATGCGCGTGGTGAGCATGGCGCGCAGGCCGTCGTGCAGCACCTGTTCGGGAATGTCTTCGGCCCACGGCCCCTGCGCCTGGCCGTCCTCGTCGAGCACCCGCACCAGGCTTGCGGCCAGGTCGGCGGTGGCTTGCGGGTCGACATCGACGGCGGGCTTGCGCACAGCGCCTGCGGCGCTCAGCTGCAGATAGGAGAAGTCGGTCTTGCAGCCGGGACGGCCGCTGGGTTCAGGCACATGCAGCCTGAGGGGAAGATAGTCGTTCACGTCGTCACTACCCTTGATCTTGTTGTTGTGGGTGCAGCGTTGGGGTTGAGTCTAGTCGGCGTTTGCCGACCGCTCGAAATCCAGGCCCCTTGAAACCAATGCTACGGCGCGGCGCAGGCAAAATCATGCCGAAAACGGTGAACGGCGTCGGCGGAATTGCATGAATCATGCGCTTATGAGCCGCTTTCGCAATGATTCATGCCGAGTCAGCGGTGGTGTTTCGGCAGGCCCGGAAACGCAAAAACCCGCCGAGGCGGGTTCTTGTGGTTGCAGCGGGGCGCGTGTCAGCCCAGGACGGCTTCGGCGCCGGTGAACAGCGGCTGTGCAGCAGAGCGGCCGGTGACCAGGGACAGGTCCTCGACCAGGATGCGTGTGCCCCTGCGTTGTTGCAGAACGATGTCCAGCGCGCGGCTGGGCTGCAGATCGACGTCGTCGAAGGTGATCATCTGGCCCGGCTCGACGGCGCGCTTCATGACCGCGTGGCTCATCAGGCCGATCGGTACGTGGTCCTCGTGACGGTCGATGATCACGCTCTCGCCGCGCAGCTGGAACCCGCCGATGCCGCGGCTGATCAGCTCGCCCGCCGGCATGGCATGCTTGGCGATGGCTGCGACGCCAACGGTGGGGTTGGTCGAGTTGTTCAGCAGGATGCCACCGCCGTTGAGTACGCGGCGCAGTGTCTTGCCGACCTCCAGCGAACACAGGTGGAAAGGGCGCAGCAGGGCGTAGTAGGGGCCCGCACCCAGTTTCAGGTACTGCAGCGCCTGGCTTTGCACGCGGTCATGGCGACCGACCAGGAACACACCGCCGGCAGCGTAGCCGCTGGGAATCACGTAGTCGACGATCGACTGGCCCAGGCTGTCGGCAAGGGCGCCCAGTATGGCCGAGCTTTCGTCGAGGTTGGTCGAAGGCAGGCCTTCCATGCCCTGACGGGTAATGGTCGCGCCGAAACCGTTGGCCACCAGCGCCTGTTCGATCTGCACCTTGGTGCCATCGGTGAACGAGGTGGTCTGCTCGATGCTGATGCCCTGACGCGACGACCAGTAGGCCATGTCCTCGTGGCTGGGGTTGTGGTTCAGGTAACCCTTCATGTTGCCGTACACCAGCGGTTCGAAGCCCATCATGATGGCCTCTTCACGCAGGGCTGCCAGCGAGCCGGGCTGATCGCCTTCGGCTTCGGTGATGAAACCCTTGCCTGCCAGGTACGAACCGGTCGTCACCTGCAGCTCGGCGTTGACGGTGATGACCCGCAGACCGGCACTGAAAGCGCGCTCGATGACCACGGTGCCGTGGCACACATCGCCGCTGCATTCGATGATCAGGTCACTGTGGTCGATCAGGTCGTCGAGCGAGTTGGTGAGTACGCCGTCCAACGGAAAATTCGCCAGCTCACGCACCGGGCGACGGGTCAGGACCCGCGTCACCTGTACGTCCTTGTAATGTTTGGCCAGAAGCAGAACCAGCGCGCGTGCAATCATGCCGGTACCGCTAACACCGATTCTGGTAACAGTCGTTTTGTCCATGGGGCGCACTCTCGAAAAGTTGAACAGCAGGAAACAGCTAGGCACAGCAGGCCGTCCGCGATCCTTGGTCAGGGACGGCGCCTGGGGTGTGCAGGTCCATCAGGGCAAAGCAAAATCCGGGTAAAACGTCATCAGCGCAGCGGGAACGTCGAACTCATGCCCAGCTTCGAGTTCTCGCCGTCGTGAATGGCTCGCTGCAGCAGCGCCAGGCGATCCTGGGCATTGCGGCGACGAGCGAAGTAAGTCAGCAGCGAATTGAAGATCTTGCGGTTCAGGCGGTACATCAACGGTGATGCCAGCCACACGTGCTTGTCGAACCAGGCCTGGTTGCGCGCCGAGTAGTAGGCGCGAAAATCCGAGTTGCCCAGCAGGAACGATTCATAGATGTTGCGAGTGTTGGCCTTGTTGTTCCAGGAATCCTCCAGCTCGTCGATGACCGCATCGGTGAGCAGATAGAGGTGCCCCCCGTTGGCAGTGATACGCCGGGTGTATTCGGTGTCGTCCACGTACAGGACCAACTCGCGGCGCGGCACGCCGATGCTTTCGTACAGGCTGCGATGGCCGAGCATGCCGCCATAAGGCGCGAAGGGCAGGCTGAGCATGGCCGCCGGTTTGCTGCGACGCTTGCCCCAGGGGCGACGGCGCCACAGTTTGTAAGGGATCTGCGCAACGTGGAAACCGAAGTAGCTCGAAGGCCGCTGCGTGGCGAAACGCAGTGGCACGCCCTGGGCGATGTCCTCCTGCTGGCCGGGGCGGAAGCCCAGCACGGCGACCTGGCTGCTGCCGTGCAAGCCTTCCAGGCGTTTGAGCTCTGCGTGCAGCAGCTCGACTGCAGCCGGCGTTGGCGTGTTGTCGTCGTCCATCATCCAGATGTACTCGGCGCCATTGGCCAGCGCGGCTTCGATGCCCACTGCGTAACCGTTGGCCGAGCCGCTGTTTTCCGCCAGCTGTATGACCCGCACGCGTCCCGGCCAGCGTTCGGCGAGCTGGTCCACCGGGGCGGTTGCAGCGTTGCTGACGATCAGCACTTCGTCGATTTCTGCAAAGCTCAAGGCATCGCCGACCAATTGCTCGAGGTAACCCAGGCGATCGCCGTAGGTCACGGTAACGATGGTCGTCCCCTCTTTGGGGCTTTTTTCCGCACCCGAGAACACTTCCAGGTAGGAGTAGCCATCAATGAGGATTGTCGAGTGTTGTTGCCGAGTATCGACCATGTGGATGCCTTCGCTTGAAAAGAGGAGGGGGTTTGCACCGCCCGTTGGTTAATGCTTTTTTCCGCGTGCTGCAGCGGAGCGCATTGAAACGAGTTTCAAGCGAGGCGAAAACTCTGCATGTTCTGTACTTGTGCTCGACATTTCTGTGCCCCATTCCATTTCGAGTTCAACTCTGTCAATCCGGATCCGTCAATCTGAATCCGTCAATCAGAAGTTAAAGCTACCGCCGGTCCATGCAACGCAGTGGGCGTGGTGTTTCATTTATTTGAATGGCGCTTTCACCGGAACCGGCTAGACGCTCTTCTTGCCTTCGGAAAGTCTCTGGAACGAGGTTTCATGGGCGTTGAAGCGAATTTAAGGTGGTGCTGGCATGTAAGTCAATGCAGCGAATCATGATTTTTGACAAAAATTTTACATTTGCCTTGTGTTTCGCGTAAGTCATTGATTTATATAGTAGTCAATGTTCTGTCGTGGCCATCTGTCAAGAATCCGTGCGCCAAATCAGGCGCGTCAAAAAACTAATTGGCTGTATTTCAACGGCTTTAACAGGGCGGCTTGCGATAAGAACTATCTTCTTATTGGAGGACTTGCGCAGCGCATAAGTTTGCGACATTCTTCTTTCCGTTCGTCAGGGGCAGTGAACTTTCTTCGTGCCCCGTTAAAAGTACCGTTTTCCTACTGCCCCGTTTCATGAATCTGCCACCGGCCGGACATGTGCGTGGGGCGTCTGGCCGTGTGCGCATCTGGACGACCGTTTGTTCCGAAAGACTTTTCAATGTCGCGCCACGCGTGGGGTATTACCGATGTTGTTCAACTCGATGGTATTCATCGCCGGATTTCTGCCGGTGGTCTTGCTGGGGTTCTTTCTGCTTGCCGGAACGGGACGTCAGCGCCTGGCTGCCATATGGCTGACCTTGGCGTCGCTGGTGTTCTACGGCTGGTGGAACCCCGCCAACGTCCCTTTGTTGCTGGGCAGCATCGCCTTCAACTACGTGCTGGCCGGGCAACTACTGCGTATGCGTTCCAAAGCACTGTTGATCATGGGTGTCAGCGCCAACCTGGCGTTGTTGCTGTATTTCAAATACACCGGTTTTCTGTTCGGCAACATCAACGAAGCGTTTGGTCTGGGCTGGACACTGCAGAACATCACTCTGCCGCTGGCCATCTCGTTCTTCACCTTCCAGCAGATTGCCTACCTGGTCGACACCCATGACGGCGAAGTGGTTGAACATGACTTCGTCAACTACTGCCTGTTCATCACGTTCTTTCCGCATCTGATTGCCGGCCCCATCACTCACCACCGGGAAATGCTCGAGCAGTTTCGCGATGGCGACAACTGCCGTCTGCAGCTGGTCAACCTGTCCATTGGCGCCAGTATCTTTCTGATGGGCCTGTTCAAGAAAGTCATCATGGCCGACCCCATTGGCGAGAAGGCCGCTCCGGTATTCGCCATGGCGGCAGACGGAACCGTACCCGCCCTGCACGAGGCCTGGATTGGAGCGTTGAGCTACACCCTGCAGATCTACTTCGACTTTTCCGGTTACACCGACATGGCCATCGGCCTGGGGCTGCTGTTTGGCATCAGCCTGCCGGCCAACTTCAACAGCCCGTTCAAGGCACGCAATGTCATCGACTACTGGTCGCGCTGGCACATGACCCTGACCCGCTTTCTTACCAGCTACATCTACAACCCGATCGTGCTGCGCATCGCCCGTCGACGCATGGCGGCAGGATTGCCGATGCCCAAGCGCGGCAAGATGAGCCTGGGTACGTTCTGCATGGTGGTGGCCTATCCGACCGTGCTGACCATGTTCATTTCCGGCGTGTGGCACGGCGCGGGCTGGCAGTTCGTGGCGTTTGGCCTGGTGCACGGCTTCTACCTGGTGGTGGCGCACGGCTGGCGCGCCTGGAAGGCTCGCCGGGGCTGGGCCGTGGACAGTGATCGCTGGATGCACCGGATACCGGCCGTGCTGCTGACCTTCACCTGCGTGGTGGTGGCCATGGTGTTCTTCCGCGCGCCGACCCTGGCCAGTGCCCTGGCGGTACTGGGCGGCATGCTCGGTTTGAGCGAGCTGCCGGCACAACTGGCGGCCAACCACCTGCGCAGTCTGATCATGATCGCCGCCTTGCTGGCGTTCGTCTGGACGCTGCCGAACATCCAGCAATGGATGGGCCATTTGCGCACCGCCCTCAACGCCAAGCCGGAGCTTCACTGGTTGCAGCGCCGAGTGCCGGCCAGTGCCTGGCAACCCAGCGCCACCGTTGGCGTGGGCATCGGCGTGCTGGGCTTCTTCGCGCTGGCCACGGCGTTCTCGGTTGCCCCCAGCGAATTCCTTTACTTCCAGTTCTGATCAATCACCCCGTTCTGATCAATCACAAGGTGCCGACCATGGAACAGTTAGCCTGGCTTGCCCAACACTCCGACCTGGGTGCGGCGATTTCCCACGCCAAGTCGCTGAGCGATCCTCTGGCGCGTCTGTATGAAACGGCGAGGCTGGCCGCCTACCGTCGCGACTTCACCCAGACGCTGCGCCTGGATCGCCTTGCGCAGCAGGGCATCGAACTGCTCGTTGGTGAAGGTGAACAAAGCGTACCGGGCTTCACCGCGTTGCGCATGGCCGTGCTGGCGTCGCATACCGTGGACCATTTGCTGCCGGGTATCCGCGTCGCCGCGCTGCAGCGTCAGGTCGGCGTGTCGGTGTACCTGGCGCCCTATGGCCAGTATCGCCAGGCGTTGCTCGGTGATGATCCCGCGCTGAAGGCTTTTGCCCCGCAGGTCATTCTGCTCGCCCTCGACGCCATGGATTCGCCACCCAGTTGCGCCCTGCATGCCAGTGCCGAAGAGGCCGAAAACGCCGTGCAGGCGCGGGTTGAAGAACTGCGCCTGCTCTGGCGCCAGGCCCGTGCTCGCTACGCTGCACAGGTCATCCAGCAAACCCTGGTGCCCGCGACCCCGGCGCTGTTTGGGCACTTCGACGCGCTGGTGCCAGGCTCGCCGCGCGCCTTGCTCGAACGGCTGAACAACGAGATCCGTCGTGCCGCCCGCGAAGACGGCGTGTTGCTCATGGACCTGGCCTGGAGTGCCGCCGGTGGCCAGTACGGCGACGGCCTGGCCAACCCGGTCCGCTGGCATCAGGCCAAGCAACTGGTAAGTCCGATCTGGGCACCCTTGTACGGCGACCAACTGGCGCGCATCGCTGCCGCGGTGGTGGGTCGCTCGCGCAAGTGCCTGGTGCTGGACCTGGACAACACCCTGTGGGGCGGCGTGGTGGGTGACGACGGGGTCGACGGCCTGTACCTGGGGCAGGGCAGTGCCACCGGTGAAGCCTTCCTCGCTTTCCAGCAGTACGCGGCGCAGCTGGCGCGCCGCGGTGTGATCCTGGCGGTGTGCAGCAAGAACGACATGCAGGTAGCCGAGGCGGCGTTCGATCATCCGGAAATGGCGTTGAAGCGCAGCGACATCGCCGCCTTCGTGGCCAACTGGGAAGACAAGGCGAGCAACCTGCGGCGCATCGCCGAGCAATTGAACATAGGCCTGGACAGCCTGGTGTTCGTCGACGACAACCCTGCCGAGCGCGACATCGTGCGCCGCGAATTGCCCCAGGTGGCGGTCCCGGAACTGCCCGATGACGTCGCCGACTACCCGGCACGGGTGGCTGCCGCGGGTTACTTCGAGGCCATTGCCTTCACTGCCGACGACAGCGCCCGTGTCCAGACCTACCGGGCCAACGGTGAACGCCAGGCGGCGCTGGGTCAGGCCACTGACATGGCCGGTTACCTCAAGGGCCTGGAAATGGTCATGCAGGCGCGGCCCATAGGCACTGCGGAGCTGGCGCGGGCGACGCAGCTGATCAACAAGACAAACCAGTTCAACCTCAGCACGCGGCGCTACAGCGAGGTGCAGGTGCAACAGCTGGCAGACACCCCCGGCGCGGTCGCCTTGAGCCTGCGCCTGACCGACAAGTTCGGCGACAACGGCCTGATCAGCGTGGTGCTGGCGCGTCCCGACACCACTTGTGCCGACGACGAGCTGTTCATCGACACCTGGCTGATGAGCTGCCGTGTGCTGGGCCGCCAGGCCGAACAGGCGGCCCTGCAGGTACTTGCCCAACACGCCGCTACCGCCGGCTACAGCGCGTTGATCGGCGAATACCGCCCCAGCGAGCGCAATGCGATGGTCGCCGAACATTATCCGCAGCTGGGCTTCGTCCATGCGCCGAACCCCGATGCCAGTTCGCCGGCCACGCTGTGGCGTTACCCACTGAACGCGTCTTCCACGTTCAACCATCACATCGAGATCCGCCATGACTGAAACCACTACCGTGTTGCACGAACTGACCGACCTGTTCCGTGACCTGTTCGACGACGAAGGCTTGGTGCTGAGCAGCGACACCACGGCCGATCAGGTCGAGGGCTGGGACAGCCAGATGCACGTGATGCTGATCGTCGCCGCCGAGCAGCGCTTCGGCATCAAGTTCCGCACCGCGGAACTGGAGTCGTTGCGCAACGTCGGCCAATTCACTCAGTTGATCGAAAGCAAACTTTCCGGGAGTTGACCGATGCAAACGACCGCACAGCCACACGCATCGCCGCCTGCGGGCGCCGCGATGGGCCCTGCCTACCTGATCTGGATGGGTGTCGGGCTGTTCGGCAGTCTGGCGCTTTTCGCCGGCTTGATTCTGGGGCTGCGCGCCACCGGCAACCTGCCGCCGCCGGCGTTTTCCAACAGCCTGTGTGCGGACGAAAAGCTCTCGTTCATGCGTGAGCACCCGGCGCAGGCGCCGAACCTGCTGGTGGTGGGTTCGTCGGTCGCGTGGCGGCACTTCGACGGCCAGACGGTCGCCGACAAGGCCCCTGGGGTGCGGCCACTCAATGGTGCGTTCTGCGGACTGCGCGCCAACCAGGCGGTGTACGTCGCCAACTGGCTGCTGGACCGCGAAACCACCGTCGAGCAAGTGCTGATGATCGTCGACCCACTGGACTTCGCGGGTTGCAGCACGGTTGCCGCGGCCGTGTTCGACCGCCGCGACGCCGATGCCTATGTGTACGGACAGGGCTCGGCCTGGCTGCCCTACATGCGCTACTTCACCCCCGGCTCGCTGCTGCGCAACGCACGCACGGTCAAGGCCCAGCGCGCCGGGCAGGTCGAGTTCGACCCGTTGGTGTTCAACCGTTACGGCGACGGCCCGCTGGACACCCGCAATTCTCGCGCGCTGCTGTACGGCCAGCCCGACGCGCTCGACCCGACCTGCTTCGCCGCGCTCGACAGCCTGGCCCAGCGTCTCAAGCGCGAAGGGCGGCCATTGACCGTGGTGGCGACTCCGCTGCATCCGCAGTGGAAGGCCGAACACGATGGCGACGGTCGCCTGCTGGCCGCGTTCGACAGTGCCCTGCGCCAGACCCTGGATCGCAGTGGCGCGCAGTTGTGGAACGCCGATACCGAATACCAGGTCAGCGAGACCGCCTTCGTCGATGCCATTCACTTGCGCTGGAGCGCGGCTCAGGCGCTGTCCGTCGACCTTGCGGCGCGCCTGGCGCCGGTTGCCGAGGTGGCGGTGGTGCAGCGCCAGTAGTAGTCGCCGCCGGTTGTTGGAAGGGGGCTCGAACGCTGAAAATAATCGTTCAAATACCGCTGAAACGTTAAAAACCTGTCACCTCACGGCCCTGATAGTCTGCCCGTACGCACCCCACGGACAGCTGCATCATGAAGGCTTGGGTCGTTCCCCTGATCGCGCTGTGCTACAGCGCTTCGCTCGACGCTCGAACGCTGGCGTTGACCGAGGCCGAGCGCGGCTGGATCCGTGACCACCCGGTGGTGGAGTATGCGGTGGATCCCTACTGGCCCATCGAGTACGTGGAAAATGGCCAGCATCAGGGGCTGACCCGTGACTACATCGATCATATCCAGCGCACCACCGGCCTGCGTCTGGTCCGCGTGCCCAGTCCCGACTGGCAGGCGACGCAGCAGGGCCTGGCCAGCGGCCGACTGATGCTGGCTTCGGCAGTGTCCGAGCGTTTGCTCGACGCACAGCCACGCAGCCAGTTGTTGTTGAGCCAGCCGTATTTCTTTGGCGCGACGGTGGCGATCACCCGCGCCGGCAAGCCCATGCTGTTCACTGCCGGCCGCCTGGCAGGGCAGACCGTGGCGGTGAAAGGCGGTGGTGGCTATGAACACTACCTTCGCCAGCACCATCCCGATGTTCGCCTGCTGTTGCTCGGTGATGCCGAACAGGCCCTGGCCGCGGTGGCCGAACAACGCGCCGACGTGGCAATCGGTCTGGACGCCGTGCTGCAACCGGTGTTGCGCCGCAAATATGCCGGTCGCCTGCACCTGGCCGGCGTGGTGGCCGACATGCCGGTGGTGCTGGCCATGGGCGTGACACCCAGCGAGCCGCTGTTGCGCGCCATCGTCGACAAGGCGCTGGACAGCCTCACCTCCAAGGCCACCGATGACATCTATGACCGTTGGTTGGCGCAGACCGATTTCGGCGCACCCACCTGGCAGACCCTGGCGCAGTATTACTGGCTGGAAATCGTCGTGGGACTTGGGCTGTTGTTGCTGCTCGCCACGCTGGCCCGCCGCGCCCGCGTGGCGCAACGCCGCGCGCAACGCAGCGAACGGCGCATGGCGCGCTTTTTGGCCATGCTCGGCCACGAGATTCGCACGCCAATGAATGCGGTGCTGTCGGCCATCGAACTGTTGTCCCGCAGCCATCTGGGTGCCCGTGAACAAGAGTGGGTTGGCCTGGCCAACGATTCGGCCGTGAATCTGCTGGAGCTGCTCGACGACATTCTGGAGATCACGCGCCTGGACGCCGGCGCGGTACGTCTGCACCTGCAGCCCACCGACCTGGCCGCGTTGGGCCGCAGCGTCGCCGAGCTGTACCGCCTGGAAGCCGAGCGTAAAGGCCTGCGCCTGGATTACCGCGCGCTGGGGTTCGATCACACGCTGCTCGGAGTCGATCGCCTGCGCGTGCGGCAGATTCTCACCAACCTGCTCTCCAATGCGGTCAAGTTCACCCACCATGGCCAGGTCAGCCTGGCCCTCGAATGCCGCCCCACGGCCAGTGGCGCAGGCGGGTGGCTGGAGATTCGCGTCAGCGACAGTGGTGTCGGCATCGCGCCGGATCGCCACAACGCTGTGTTCGAAGCATTCACCCAGGCCAATGGCAGCACGACCGAGCGCTACGGGGGCAGCGGCTTGGGTCTGGCCATCTGCCGCGAGCTGATCCAACTCATGGGTGGCAGCATCGCCCTGCGCAGCGAAGTGGGCTGCGGCACCGTAATCAGCTGCCGGTTGCCGGTGACGCTGCAAGCGCTGTCGCCGACACTGGCAACGGCGCTGCCTGCCGCTGCGGTGGACACGTTGGTGGCGCTGCGCAAGACGGTACTGGTGGTCGAAGACCATGTGCTTAATCAACGTGTCATCGCCCAGCAACTGGAATTGCTGGGCTATCGCTGCGAAGTGGTCGGGAGTGGTACGCAGGCCCTGGGCACCCTCAGTGCGCATGACGATTTGGGTCTGGTATTGCTTGATTGCCAGCTGCCGGACCTCGATGGCTACGCCCTGGCCCGCAAGATCCGGCAGATACCCGGCGGCTACGGGCACCTTCCCATCGTCGCCATTTCCGCCGCCAGTGATCCCGAGCACGTGCAGCGCTGCTATGCCAGCGGCATGAACGATGTGTTGCTCAAGCCCTTGCAGCTGTCGGAGCTGGCACGGGTCTGCGGCCAATTCCTGCGGGTCGCCGAGCGATCGGTGGCGCCGCTTGCGCCAGCACTAGATGCAGCGACCCGGCGAACGCTCGAGCAGCTTCTGGTAACGACCTGTCGAGACGATTTGCGCGAGCTGACCCAGGCCTTGCAGGAGCAGCGCCTGCAGGCGGCCATCGGCCTGGCCCATCGCATGGAGGGGGCCGCGCGCATGGCGGGCGCGCTGATGCTGGCCGATGCCGCAGAGCACCTGCAGCAGCGCCTGGAAGCGTGGCCGCTGCCGCGCGAAGCCTGGCAGCACGGGGTGGATGAGGTCTACCGGGCACTGGATGACATCGACAAGCTGCCATCGCCATGAGCTTATATCCGGACATGGAGTGCGAAGATTGATTCTACAGACCTATAAGTGCTAATATCTGCTCTGTAGATCAGAAAAAGGGCCTGACCATGACTGCCTCGCTGCAAACCGCCGAGTTCACCCGCGACCAATGCGTGGCGGGTCTGCGCACCGCCTTGCGCATTCTGGACAAATGGAATGCGTCGGGCGAGCAGGCCTGCAAGATCCTGCGCATCTCGCGCAGCACCTATAGCCGTGGCCGGCAGGGCGATTCCCAATGGTCGGTGAGCCTGGACATGGACCAGATGCATCGCATCAGCTTCGTTCTGAACATTCACGCGGCCTTGCGCACGATCTTCGATAACCCGGAAAACGTTTATGGCTTTGCCAACATGGAGAACGCCAACGCTTTCTTCAACGGCCGCAAACCGCTCGAGGTGATGGCCCAGGGCGACTTCATCTCACTCTACGAAACCTTTCGTCGAGTGGACGCCTTGCGTGGCGCGCAATGGTGACGGCCGCTCGATTGCCTACCGTGGCCGGTGCTGCCGTGCAGGCTTATCGCCTGGTGAATTCGCGGTTTCCGCCCATCGCGCTGTTCGACGATGTCGCCGATGCCGATGAGTTCGACATGCTCTATCGGCTCCAGGCGCTGACCAATCCCAGGCTGCAGAACGAGGTCGGCGCATTGCAGCTGATCCCCCTGGATCAGATTCCGTTCGGCATCGTGGGTTGTTCCTACGCCACGGCGCCGTTCACCCATGTGAATGCCGATGGCTCGCGCTTCAGTGATGGCAGCTATGGGGTGCTGTACCTGGCCGATACGGTGGAGACGGCGATTGCCGAAGTGCACCACCATCAAAACCGCTACTGGGCAAAGGTGAGCGGCTTGAACTACGAGCGTTTCGTCTTCCGCAGCCTGGTCTGCGCTTTCAATGATGCCGCTTGCCGCGATGCCACCGGGCTGTCGTTGCAAGACCCGGTCTATGCCCCGGACGACTACAGCGCCGCCAATGCGCTGGGTGCGCACGTTCGGCAACTGGGCGCCACGGGCTTGCTCTACCATTCTGTACGCTCGCCGGGCAACCATTGCTGGGCATTGATGACGCCCAGGCCTGTTGCCTCGATCATTCAGGCGGGGCACTACGAAATGATCTGGAACGGCGGGATCACCAGCGTCAACCGGATTTCCAATCCCTAGCGGCGTACCGTTCGCCCGTCATTGCAACCAGTCAGGTTGAACCCGTGCTGCGTCACCGGGCTCTGAACAGACACTGTTTCCAATCCCACGGGTGCCCCATGATCCAAATCAACAGCTACACCACCGTCAAACGTCGACCACGGGTACCGCACGACATATTCGCCCACTACTGGCGCGACGTGCATGGTCCGCTGTGCGCACGGCTGCCGGGATTGGGCCTGTACATCCAGCACCATCTTTCCCGCGAGCAGGATGCCCATCTGTGGCCGCTGGCCGAAGGTATCCAGGAAATCAGCGACTACGAGCTCGACGGCGGGGTAGAGATCGGTTTCCTGTCTGTGGCTGACCAGAAGCAGTTCCAGGACGCCAGCTCGTTGTTGTTCAGCGACGAACAGAACATGTTCGAGGAAACCCTTGCCTATGATCTGCCCGAAGGCTCGATCAATCTGGTCAACCGCACCGGCGACGAAGTCATGAATGGCCTGGATCAGGCCGATCGCATTCACCTGCACCTGAGCCCGCGTGGCACCCTGGAAAGCCTGCATCAGTACCTGCGCGACAAGCTGGGCCCGCTGCTGGCAGCCAGCGCTGCGGTGCTCAAGGTGCGCCTGCACCTGTGTGCGCCCTTCGAGAACGATGGCATGCACCCACCGGCCCCGGATGTGGCGCATAAGGCGACACCGGTGCGGGCACAGCTGGCCGTGCTGGAGATCGCCTTCGCCAGCCCGCTGGCGCGTCGACGGTTTTACCAGAGTGACGAGTTCCAGCAATCGCAGGCCGAGCAGGCTCGGCATATTGCCCAGCTCAAGGCGTTCGCGGTATCCGGGGTGTACACGTACGTGCACGACGGCAAGATCACCACCGCAGGCCTGCGTGGTAGCCGTGCCGCAGAATTGATCGATTACCTGGGCGCCACCAACCAGCTGACGTCGGATGTAAGCGCGTTGTTCGTACAGCATTCGAGCTGAAAACCCGAACCCCGGATGCACGAACGCTCCTCCTTGGCCCTATGCCGAGGAGGAGCTTTTTTTGCCTTACTTGTTGGCCAGGGCCGAGTAGCTGTTCATCAGGTTGCGATAGTTGGGAATGCGCTGGGACAGCAGGTTGCCCAAGCCTTCGATGTCGTTGCGCCAGTCGCGATGCAGCTCGCAGGCCACCGAGAACCAGTTCATCAGCTGTGCGCCCGCTGCCGACATCCGTGCCCAGGAAGCCTGCTGCACGGTGTGGTTGAAGGTGCCGGACGCATCGGTGACGACGAACACCTCGAAGCCCTCGGCCAGCGCCGACAGGGTCGGGAATGCGACGCAAACGTCGGTGACCACGCCTGCGATGATGATCTGCCGGCGGCCGGTGGCCTTGATGGCGGCCACGAAGTCTTCGTTGTCCCAGGCGTTGATCTGGCCCGGCCGCGCAATGTAGGGCGCGTCCGGGAACATTTCCTTGAGCTCTGGCACCAGGGGTCCGTTCGGGCCCTGTTCGAAGCTGGTGGTGAGGATGGTCGGCAGCTCGAAGAACTTGGCCAGGTCGGCCAGGGCCAGAACGTTGTTCTTGAACTCGTTCGGCGTGAAGTCCTGCACCAGCGAAATCAGGCCGGTTTGATGGTCGACGAGCAGAACTACGGCATCGTCTTTGTTCAGGCGGTTGTAGGTCGTGTGGGTCATGGTCGGGTCCTCTCGGTTCGCTGGGGGTGTGTTGGAACTGAGGCTAGACTAGCTTCGACCTGAGGGATGATAAATCGGGTGGACAGCGTTTCACTGTCCACTACCGGGTGACAATCAGTTGATCGAGCCATTCTCCGGCGCCGGGCTGGCTTCGCCTTTTTCGTTGATCAGCAGCATGCTCTGTGGCGCCGAAAGCGCTACGCCCATGGTGCGCAGGCGGTCGAGGATGGTGAACAGCAGGTCACTGCGCGCGGTTCCCACCGAACGCGGGCTGTTGACGAAGCCGCTGACGCTGATCAGCAGGCCGGCGCTGGTCAGGTCCTTGAAGGTGACCGACGGAGCCGGCTCGGCCAGGACCGCTTCGTGCTCGGCATAGGCAGTCATCAACAGCTCGCGGATCTTCAGCACGTCGGTGTCCAGCGGCAGGGTAAGGGTGATGCCCACCACGCCCAGCGCGTTGCCCATGGTCACGTTGCGCACGTTCTGGGTAATGAACTGCGAATTCGGCACGATCACCGTCGAGCGGTCGCCCATCTGGATTTCCGTGGCGCGCACGTTGATGCGGCGGATATCCCCCTCCACGCCAGCCAGGCTGACCCAGTCGCCGACCTTGACCGGCCGCTCGGTGAGCAGGATCAATCCGGAGATGAAGTTCTGCACGATTGCCTGCAGGCCAAAGCCGATACCGACCGACAGCGCGCTGACCACCCAGGTCAGGTTGGTCAGGCTGATGCGCAGCGTCGACAGCACTGCGATGCCCAACAGCACGAAGCCGATGTAGCCGACCAGAGTCACCAGCGAGGCGCGCATGCCGGCGTCCATGTTGGTTTCCGGCAGTAGCCGATCCCCCAGCCAGTTCTTCAGGACGCGGATACTGAACAGGCCGCCGACCAGCAACAGCACGGCAATCAGGATATCGCCCGGCACGATGTTGAAGGCGCCGAGGGATTTGCTGCCCACGTCCAGCCGGGCGAAGCTGGCCAGCAGTTCGCTGGGGTTCGACCCCGACGGCATGAAGGCCAGAATCAGCGCAACGCACAGCAGCAAGGTTCGGCCCACGCCGGCCAGCAGGGTGCTGGCCTGGGCCTGATGCCGTGGCGACAAGCCGAGCATGGCCCCCAGGGCCTGGCCGCCGGACTGCTTGGGCGAGAGCAGGGTTTCGCAGATGTCAACGAAGAACACCGTCAGCAGGTACGCGGTCGAGGTGACCAGGCTGATCCACAGCAGCTTGACGGTCAGCACGTAGGCCAGCGTCAGGTAGCCGCTCAGCAGCCCGAGCACGATGATGCCGATCCACACCGAGAGGATGAACGGGATCAGGCCGACGAAGCCTGCGGTGCGCTCGAGGGCGAAGCGGCGACGGGTCTGGCGCACACGCACCAGGCCGTAGACGAAGATCGACGCCACCAGCAGCGCAGTCAGGCCGTTGACCGCAACCGACAGTGCCAGGCTGCTGGCGATCACGCTGTTGATCCGTTCGAAGGTGCCGGTGAACATCAAGGCCAGGGCGAGCACGGCTGGCAGGTTGCCAATGGCGCTGGCGATCGGGTCGGGAATGTTGGGCAGGCGCCAGGACGGGTTGGGCAGCATCAGCAGGGCGCGGCCCATGCCGACGATGAAGGCGCAGAACAGGATCAGCGTCTGCACCTGTTCGATCAGGTTCAACACATTGGCGCTGGGTTGCGAATGGCTGACGATGCCCCACTGCAGCAGCGAGGTCGCTGCGCTGATGGTCAGCACCGTGGTCAGCCCGGTGGCCATGGCCAGCGTACTGCGGCGCAACCGACCTTCGGGGAACCAGCGAATCATGGCGCGCACCAGCAGTCGCTCGATCAGCCGTCTGGCCACCACCCATATCAGCAGGGCGCCCAGCACGATCGTGATGAACGTGCCGCGCGAGCCGGGTGCCAGGGCGCTGTCGAAGACTTGAGAGACGTCCTGCCAGAGGCTGCCCAGCTTTCTGACGTCGTCATCGGTGGGCTGGATCAGGCTGGACCAGAACGCGGAGCTCAAGGGGCTGGCGGACCGGGTGCTGATCTGGGTGTCCAGCAGGTTGCGCCGCAGGTTGAGGATCTGGATCGCCAGGTCACCGGCCGAGGTACTCAACGCCGTGGTATCGGCCTGGTCGGTGGTCAACGCCTTCTTCTGGTTGGTCAGCGTGCGGCGCTGGGCCGTCAGGGTCTGCGGCTCCTCCGGTTGCGCTGCGCCAAGTACGTTGAGCTGGTCATCCAGATGCCCCATGTCCACGCCCTGGCGAGCCAGCAACGCATCGGCCTGACGCTGCACCTGCAGCGCTGCCTGGCGCAGGCTGGCAAGCAGGTCGTCGTTGGCGGCAGTCGAGACCTTCTGGCGAATCTGGTCGAGCTGGTCGCTGAGCTGTGCGGGTGTGGCCAGCACTTCGACCGGGGCGCTGGCGGTATTGGCCGGCGGTGCAGGGGCGGGCTCGGCATGGGCGGGCAGGGTGGCCCACAGGCACAGGGCCAGCAAGCCCATGCACCAACGGTTGATCATGGAATGCCGCATGTTCGGATTCTCTTTGAGCGGTTGCCAGCTCCGGCGAGCAACCAGGCGTAAAAATGATGAAGGCCTGAGCCATGGCAACAGGCATCGCCTGCGCTGGCGCCGGGCGAGGTTACAACAACTCGATGAGATTTACGCACGCGTCGTCCGCGAAAGAGTCACTGCCGGTCGTCGGATTCATCAAACCGTAACAAAAGCTGTGCACAGTTCCGTTGCCCTTTATCTCAGTGAGTTCCTTAGATGAAAAGTTTGATGAAGTCTGCCGCGCTCGCCGTTGCCGTTTCGCTCAGCGCCAGCTCCATGGCCTTCGCTGCCGAAAGCGTCCGGTTGACCGGCTCCGGCGCCAGCTTTCCGGCCCCGATCTACCTCACCTGGTTCAAGGACTTCAGCAAGAAAACCGCTGGCGTTACCGTTGACTACCAGTCCAAGGGGAGCGGTGCGGGCGTACAGGACTTTTTGAACAAGACCGTCGATTTCGCTGCCAGCGACTCGGCCATGAAAGATGAAGACATCGCCAAGGTGGCCGAAGGCGCGCAACTGCTGCCGATGACCGCGGGCGAAATCGTCCTGGCCTACAACCTGCCGGGCAGCCCCAAGGGCCTGAAACTGCCGCGTGAAGTCTACTCCAACATCTTCCTGGGCAAGATCACCAAGTGGAACGATCCGCAGATCGTCGCTGCCAACCCGGATCTGAAACTCACCGACATGCCCATCACCGTGGTCGTGCGCGCCGACTCCAGTGGCACCACCGCAGTGTTCACCAAGCACCTGGCAACCATCAACCCGGCGTTCAAGCAGACCCTGGGCGAGGGCAACACCGTCAACTGGCCTGCCAGTGACAAGTTCATCAAGTCGCCCAAGAACGACGGCGTGACCGCCACCGTTCGCCAGACCCCTGGCGCGATCGGCTACATCGAGTATGGCTTCGCCAAACTGGCCAAGGTCGACTTCGCCGAACTGCAGAACAAGGCCGGCAAGTACGTAGTGCCGAATGCCGAAAGCGGTGCCGAGGCCCTGGCCGCGGTGAAGATGCCGGAAAACCTGGTGGCCTGGCTGCCGGATCCAGAAGGTGAGAAGTCCTACCCGATCACCACCTACACTTGGATGATCTTCCGCAAGCAGAACGAAGATCCGGCCAAGGCCAAGGCCATGCGCGACATGATCGAGTACAGCCTGACCGAAGGCCAGAAGATCGCCGATTCGATGGGCTACATCCCGCTGCCGCCGTCGGTTGTGGAGCAGGTTCGCAAAGCCAGCGCCAATATCCAGTGACATGCGCGAGACCTCTCCCGTCCTGGCTTCGCTGCCGGGTCGGGCGAGGTCTACTTCCACACCCCGGAATTAATCAATGAACAGCCCTTTCGTTGTACCGGATAACCCGGACTCAGCCTGCCAGCCGCCTTCGACGAAGGACTTTCTGGTCGATCGCACGTTCCGTGCGCTTGCGCGCGTCGGTGTGGTGCTGATTCTGGCCGTGGTATTTGCCCTGGTATTCGAAGTAGGGCGCAAGGCACTGCCCGGCATGGAAAAACACGGCTTCGACGTGCTGTTCGGCACCGTGTGGGATGTCAACCAAGGCAAGTACGGCATTCTCCCGGCCATCTGGGGCACGCTGTACAGCGCCTTGATCGCCCTGGTCATCGCCGGTTTCTTCGGCATCAGCATGGCGATCTTCCTGACCCAGGATTTCCTGCCTGCCAAGCTGGCGGCGGTATTCCGCACAATCGTCGAACTGCTCGCGGCCATTCCAAGCGTCGTCTACGGCCTGTGGGGCATCTATGTAGTCATCCCGGCGATTCGCCCGCTGACCACCTGGCTGCACACCGAACTGAGCTGGATTCCCTTTTTCGGCACATCACTGAGCGGGCCCGGGCTGCTGCCAGCTGCGCTGGTGCTGGCCATCATGATTCTGCCGACCATCGCTGCGGTGTCCCAGGACGCCCTGACCGCCGTGCCGATGAAAACCAAGCAAGCCGCCTACGGCATGGGTACTACCCACTGGGAAGCGATCCTGAAGGTCATGGTGCCCTCGGCGGCAACCGGTATCTTCGGTTCGCTGGTACTGGGCCTGGGTCGAGCCCTGGGTGAAACCATGGCCCTGGCCATGCTGGTGGGCAACGCCAACAACATCTCGCTGTCGCTGTTCGCTCCGGCCAACACCCTGGCAGCGCTGTTGGCACTGAACTTCCCGGAGGCCGGGCCCAGCGAGATCGAAGTGCTGATGTATGCGGCACTGGTGTTGATGCTGATCACCCTGATCGTCAACCTCATCGGCTCCATGCTCATGGTCTACGCGCAACGGGGTAGCAAATAATGACAAGCCTGAGTACGCCTACCGCCGCGTTGCCCAGCCTGCAGCGCAAGTTCGAAGGCCGCGCCCTGCGCAGCCTGGTATTGACCACACTGGTCTGGAGCGGCGCGCTGATCGCCAGCGTGCCCCTGCTGTCGGTGCTGTACATGTTGATCACCCGTGGCGGCGCGCGCCTGAGCCTGGAAGTGTTCACCGAGCTGCCACCGACCGGTTTCGAAACCGGCGGCGGCTTCGGCAACGCCATGGCCGGCACCTTCGTGATGGTCGGTATCGCGGCGGCGATCGCGGTACCTGTCGGCATCATGGCGGCGGTGTTCCTCGCCGAGCTTGGGCCCGACAGCAAACTGGCCAACGCCGCGCGGTTCGCGGCGAAGATGCTCACCGGCCTGCCGTCGATTCTGGCCGGGGTGTTCGCCTATGCGCTGGTGGTGATGACTACCGGTACCTATTCCGCGCCTGCGGGCGGGGTGGCCCTGGCCGTGCTGATGCTGCCGATCGTGGTGCTGACCGCCGAGGAGTCCATGAAGATGGTGCCCAAGGTGATGAAGGACGCCGCCTATGGCATGGGTTGCACGCGCTCGCAGGTGATCTGGAAGATCATCCTGCCCACCGGCATGCCGGCGATCCTCACCGGGGTCATGCTCGCCGTGGCACGGGCTGCGGGCGAAACCGCTCCGCTGTTGTTCACCGCGCTGTTCAGCAACTACTGGATCTACCACGAAGGCAACCTGGCGGTGATGAACCCCACCGCGTCGCTGGCCGTGCTGATCTACAACTTTTCCGGCATGCCCTTCGACAACCAGTTGGAGCTCGCCTGGGCGGCCTCCCTCGTGTTGGTGATGATCGT
This sequence comes from Pseudomonas sp. MM227, assembly GCF_947090715.1. Classification (NCBI taxonomy): domain Bacteria; kingdom Pseudomonadati; phylum Pseudomonadota; class Gammaproteobacteria; order Pseudomonadales; family Pseudomonadaceae; genus Pseudomonas; species Pseudomonas sp. MM227. Next base: position 2,401,211 of record NZ_OX352319.1, on the reverse strand, counting down.
GCTGTTTGTGAACATTGTCAGTCGTGTTTTCGGCAAGCCCAAGTTCTGAGAATGGGAGCACCTATATTGTGAGTGTACTATCCGTGCAAAAAGCCGTCCCGTTCGCGACCCAGGCACCTGTGGTCATGGACTGCAAGCTCGACAAGATTTTCTACGGCAACTTCATGGCCGTGCGCGACAGCCACGTACCGATCGAGAAGAACAAGATCACCGGCTTCATCGGTCCCTCGGGTTGTGGCAAGAGCACCGTGCTGCGCAGCCTGAACCGCATGAACGACCTGGTGAAGGGCTTCCGTTTCGAAGGCCACGTGCATTTCCTAGGCCAGGACGTGTATGGCAAGGGCGTGGATCCGGTGGTGGTGCGCCGTTACATCGGCATGGTCTTCCAGCAGCCCAACCCGTTTTCCATGAGCATTTTCGACAACGTCGCCTTCGGCCTGCGTCTGAACCGCTACAAGGGCGACCTGGGTGATCGGGTCAAGCATGCGCTGCAGGGCGCGGCGCTGTGGGACGAGGTCAAGGACAAGCTCAAGGTCAGCGGCCTGTCGCTGTCCGGCGGCCAGCAGCAACGCCTGTGCATCGCCCGCGCGATTGCCACGGAGCCTGAAGTGCTGCTGCTCGACGAACCTTGCTCTGCCCTCGATCCGATCGCCACGCGCCGCGTCGAAGAGCTGATGGTGGAGCTCAAGAAGGACTACACCATCGCGCTGGTAACCCATAACATGCAGCAGGCAATACGCGTCGCCGACACCACCGCGTTCTTTTCGGTGGACATTTCCCAAGGGACCCGCACCGGTTACCTGGTGGAGATGGGCCCGACCGCGCAGATCTTCGAGAACCCGCGCGAACAGATGACTGGCGACTACATCAGCGGCAAGTTCAGCTAGACAACGGCAGGATGCCGTTTCACCCATCGAGTCCAGGAACATTCATGTCTGCAACGCGTCGTCTTGATCTGCCCGCCATCGAAGGAGCCCTGCGCGAAGTGCAGGGCCGCTTTGCCGAGCTCAGCGAGCACTTCACCGAGCAGCGTGATCCGTTGACGGACGAAGTGGTGGAGAACGTCCTGGCCGGCTATGCCCTGGTCGACGAATACGTGGCAGCAGGGGTTGACCTGTTCGACCTGCAACAGGTGAACCTGATGCTGGAAATCAATGCCACCGTGCTGTGCGGGCGTGATCCGGCGCGGCGTGTGGAGTTTGCCCAGCATCTGGCCGCCACCGAAGAGCATTTCTTCAACAACACCGAAGGTGGCATCAAGGATCTGTACAACTGGTACTGCACGTACCGCAGCGAGTCGGTGTGGAAGCGCGCCGCCGGCGTCTACGTGCGCATCCTCAGCAAGCCGCAGCTGTTCATCGAAGGCAACAATCGCACCGGTTCGCTGATCGTCAGCTATCTGCTGATCCGCGCCGGGCTTCCGCCTTTCGTGCTGTCGTTGGATAATGCGCAGGGTTATTTCAACCCTTCGTCGGTGATCCGCAACTCCGCCAAGCATGGCGTCAAGGCGCTCTACGAATTGCCCAAGATCAAGAAGAAATACGCCGCCTTCCTCGAAGAGCAGGCACCGGACCCGAAGAAGTTCTTCCTCAGCCACAAGCAGCTGGCCATGCACGAGGGCAGAGGCCGATGAATCAGACACACCGCGCTGACGGATGCGACCGCAGCGCTTCAACCCAAACGTCGCCCAATCCGATGTGGCAAGCGATCACAGGTCTCAATCCGATGAATCCGTTCAACCGTCCGCGCGTGCGTATCTCGTTCGACATCGACGACACCCTGGCCTGCCTGCCCCATCACAGCGAAGCCGAACAGAGCTGGCTGCCGGGCTTCGTGCACCGCTGGCTGGGCGAGCCGCTGCGCATCGGTACCCGCTCGCTGACGCGGGAACTGCGTCGTCAGGGCTGCAGCATCTGGGTGTATACCTCTTCCGGGCGCACACCGGCCTATATCAAGCGCTGGCTGTTGCTGCACGGTATCCGCGTGGACGGCGTGGTCAACAGCGAAGTCCATAGCCGCGCCCTGGCCAGCCATGGCATGAGCCTCTCGCCGTCGAAGTTTCCGCCGGCCTTCGACATCGATCTGCACGTCGACGACTCCGAGGGTGTGCAGAGCGAAGGCCACGAGCATGGTTTTCGCGTGGTCGTGGTGCGCCCGGATGACCAGAGCTGGACGCACCGCGTGCTCGAGGCGGTCGCCACGGTCCAGGCGCAGCTGGCGCGACAGCAGACGCTGCGCCACAAACAGCCGGTTGGGCAGGTTTCCCAAGCCTACTCCTGAGCTATTCCACCGCCGCAACCTGGCGCTAGGCAGATGCATCCTGGGACCCGCACAGACGGGTCACCGCGAATGCATCCGGGTCCAGGTCCTGGTACTTCTTCATCCGCCGCCACAGCGTGGTGGTACTGATCTGCAACAAGCGGGCGGCCTGTTCGCGGTTGCCCCGCACGCTGTGCAACGCCTCGAGCAGGACCTGCCGTTCGCTGCGGTTCAGCATTGGCGGCGCTTGAGGCAGGGACTGGGCGGGCGAGGGCAGGTCTTCCAGCGCTTCTTCCACCCACGCTCCGGTCATTTCGCGGCCCTGGCCCATCACCGCCAGGCGCTCGACGATGTTGCCCAGCTGACGAATGTTGCCTGGCCACTCATGCTCGCTAAGGCGCGCCAGCAGGGCTGCTCCAGGAACGGCGGCTGGCATGCCGAAGCTGGCCAGCAAATGGGCTACCAGTTCGGGAATGTCCTGGCGCCGTTCGCGCAGGGCAGGCAGCTGCAGCTTGAGTACGCAGATGCGGTAGAAGAAATCCTCGCGGAACAGCCCCTGTGCCACCAACTGCGGCAAGCGCTTGTTGCTGGCCGTAATGATGCGAATGTCCACGGGCGTGACCTTGTCGTCGCCGATACGCACCACCTTGCGCTCCTGCAGCGTGCGCAGCAGCTTGAGCTGGATTTCCGCCGAGGTTTCGCTGATCTCGTCGAGAAAGATCGTCCCGGTGTGGGCCAACTCGAACACGCCGGCCTTGCCCTCGGCCAAGGCACCGGTGAACGCCCCCTTCACGTAGCCGAACAGTTCGCTCTCCAGCACGCCGGGGGCGAACGCCGCGCAGTTGATCGCCACGAACGGGCCATGGCGTCGCTTCGAGGCGTTGTGGATACCCTGGGCGAACAACTCCTTGCCGGTGCCGGTTTCGCCTTCGATCATCACCGTGCTGTCCACTGCGGCGAAGGTCTGCGCCAGGCGCTTGGCCTTGGCCAGTGCCGGGCTGCTGCCGATGATCGACGCGAAGGTATTCTCGGCGACGTGCTGGCGCGCTAGCTGACGGCGCATCTTCTGCTCGATGGCCTTGATTTCGGTCTGCTTCTGCAGGGTCGCGACGGCGCCGATCACCTGGTCGCCCAAGGTGATGGGCGCGATGCTCAGGGTCAGTGACAGGCGCCCCAGGTTGATCAAGGCACCGCGCACCGCTTCGGCCTTGCCCAGCACGCGGCCGAAGTAGTCCTGCGCCAGCAGGCCGGCCACATTGTCGCCACAACGCACGCTGCCCAGGTAGTGGGTGGCGACGCTGTTCATGTTGGTGATCACGCCGTGGCTGTCGATGCTGAAGATGCCTTCGGAGACACAGTCGAGGATCGACCGGATCATTTCGTAGCGGCCCTGCAGCTCAAGACGCTTGTGCAGTCGTTCCTGCTCGATGCGCAACAGGTGCAGGGCTTCGTCGATGGCATCGAAGGCGGCGTCGGCATCGGCGTCGGACATGATGTAGTGCAGGCCGCGAGCTTTGACGGCCTGCTCCAGGGACAGGCCGCCGATAGCCACCTCGATACCCTGCGCCTGCAGGCGGTCGAGTTGCGCCTCGGTGCTTTGCGCGCTGCCGAACGGGTCGATCGGGCAGATGGTCACCGCTGGCATGAACGGGCTTGCCTTCGCAAGGATCGCGGCATAGCCGTCGGAGGTGGCCAGGAAGGCGATGCGGTCCGACACCACCAAGGCTTTGTGGTAGGCATTGATGCAGTCGAAGAACGTGTGGCGCACCTCCACGATCGGTACCTGAAAGTGCTCGCGCAGCACGCTGGCGGTCTTGCCACGGCTGATCAGGACGCTGGCACCTTCGTCGATCGCCCGTTGCGCCATCAGTACCGCCTGATGCTGCGCGGCTTCCATCACGGCCACGCGCAGTCCACGTTTCTCCAGCACCTGATTCATCACCGCGGTGAGGGTCGTGGAAGGAGAGATGACGGCCAGTTTGCCGAGCATGGAATCGCTCCTGGTGGATGGGCAGTTGTTGGAGCGTAGTCATTGCACGCTAAAGGCTGATGAAAGGTTTTGCAATGAAATGCAATGAATTTGCAATCCGATGGCTAAATAGTGTTCGCGCTTTGTTTCTGCAAGTCATTGATTGCACTGTGTAAAAGGGCTCTCCTCAGAAATTGGCACAGGCCTTGCTCCAGCCCCATCAATAACAATACGAACAAGGAACACGCTGATGGAACTGCTTTTCATCGGGTTTGGCGAAGCGGCCTACCACCTTGCCACCGGCTTGCGCACTCAGGGCGATCTGCAGATTGGCGCCTTCGATGCCCAGGCAGATGACCCCCAGCGCGGCGCGACGATCCGCCAGCGCGCCGAGCACACTCGCGTCACACTCTTCGATTCGCTGGAAAGCGCCTGCCAGGGCGCCCGTTTCGTGGCCTGCCTGACCAGTGCCAGCAGCGCACTGGCCGTGGCCGAGCGCGTGTTGCCGCTGCTGGTGGCCGGGCAGACCTATGTCGACATGAACTCGGCCGCGCCCACCGTCAAGCAAGCCATCGCCGCGCTGCCCAAGGCCCCCGGCGTGACCTTCTGCGACGCTGCAGTGATGGGCACGGTGCCTGGCAACAACCATCGCGTACCCATGCTGCTGGCCGGCGAGGGTGCACGTGCGTTCGCCGACGCGTTCACTCCCTATGGCATGCAACTGACCGTGCTGGACGCCGAGGCCGGCGCCGCGTCGGCGATCAAGATGCTGAAAAGCGTGGTGATGAAAGGCCTGCCGCAACTGCTGCTCGAAGCCTTCCAGGCAGGGGAGAAGTTCGGAGTGCTCGACACGCTGGTCGATTCCCTCGGCGAATCGCTCAACGGCAAGACCGTCGAGCAACTGGCCAATACCTTCACTGCGCGCACGCTGATCCACGCCAAACGGCGCAGCGCCGAGATGGACGACGTGGTCACCACCCTCGAAGACGCCGGGGTCGACGCCATCATGTCCAGGGCCAGCCACCAGCAGCTGGAAAAGCTCGCCGCCACCGACTGGCAAACCCTGCTGGGCGCCGATGGCAGCGATCTCGGTTACCGCGACGCCATTCGCCAGCTGGTCAAACATTCCTGAGGAAGACGCCATGAATACCGAACACTACCTGCCCCTGCCCGAGCTGATTCCCCAGGACCTGCTCGACCGATTCCGCAAGCTCAGCCCCGCACAGCTGTGCGATGGCATGGCCAAGCTCGGCATTGCCCGCAACGGCGCCATGGACGCCGATCTGATGCCGCTGGACGACCGCAAGGTCATGCTCGGCACCGCCTACACCGTGGACACCGAAGATGGCGACAACTTTCCGATCCACGTGGCGGTGTACCAAGGGCAGCCTGGCTATGTTCTGGTAGTCGCTGGCAAGGGTTATCCCGGGCGTGCGTACATCGGTGATCTGATGGCGGGGGCGGCGCAGGCCGTTGGCCTTGCCGGGCTGGTCATCGATGGTTGCGTGCGTGACAAGCTGCCGCTGACCGAGCTCGACATTCCCGTGTATGCCAAGGGTTTCATGCAGCGCAGCCCCGGCAAGCAGGGGCCAGGCAAGATCAACACCACTGTTACCTGCGCCGGTGTGGAGGTGGCCGCCGGTGACCTGGTGTTCGGTGACTACGACGGTGTCACCGTGGTACCGCGCGCGCGGCTGCTGGAAGTGCTGGAAGCGTCGGAAAAGAAAGGCATCTATGAAGAACAGCGTCGCGAGGTGATCGACCAGTACGTCCGCTGCCGCGACAACGGCGAGCCACTGCCGGAGCTGGCCCCTGACTGGGTCACCCGGTTGCTGCAGGGCCAGTAGGGCCCCGCAGGCTCGGTGGCCAAGACCGAGCCTGCGCAACAGACGCTGCCTCTCTCGATAAAAATAATATGTGGAGACGTTCGGATGCTGACCATTCTGGGCTATACGTTGATCATCTCGTTCCTGCTGCTGGTGATCAAGCAAAAACTTTCGCCCTTTACCGGCCTGATCGTGGTTTCGCTGGCGGTCGGCGTGCTGGTCTGCCTGCTCAGCGGCGTGCCGCTGGACATGATCATCAAGTGGATCAAGGAAGGCCTGTTCTATTCCCAGGGAGCGGACGGCAAGATCTCCCTGGGGACCGTGAACCCCACGGTGATGATTCTTTTCGCGGTGCTGTACTTCAGCCTGATGATGAACGTGGGGCTGTTCGATCCGTTGTGTACCTACCTGATCCGCAAGGCCAACGGCGACCCGCTGAAGATCATTCTGGTGACCGCGTTCACCTCGTCGGTAGTGACCCTGGATGGCGACGGCACCACCACCATCCTGATCATCACCACCGCCTTTCTGCCCTTGTACAAACAGATGGGCATGAAGCTGTCCAACCTGGCCATGCTGATCATCCTGCCTTGCGGGCTGGGCAATTGCCTGCCGTGGGGCGGGCCGCTGGCGCGCGCAGCCGCGGTGCTCAACCTTGAGGTGAACACGCTGTTCGTGGCGATCCTGCCGATTCTCGGAGTGTCGTTCATCTATGTGTTCGGCATGGCGTACCTGATGGGCATCAAGGAGCGCAAGCGCCTGGGCTTCGTCGCTGGCGAGAAAGTCATCGTTACCCCGCAACAGATTGCCGACATGGTCACGGTCATCGAAGACCACGACAAAGAGCTCAAGCGGCCCAAGCTGTTTCTCTTCAACCTGGCGCTGACGGTGGGCATGCTGGTGATCCTGATCGCCGGCTGGGCCAGTGGCGCGGTGGTGTTCATGCTGGGCACGGCGCTGGCGCTGACCGTCAACTACACCGCGGTGGAACAGCGTGAGCGGATCACTGCCAATGGCGGCGATGCGGTGGCGGTGGCGTCGATCATTCTGGCGGCAGGGTGCTTTCTTGGGATCTTCAACGGCAGCGGGATGGCCGCTGCGGTGGCCGAGCACATGGCCAGCCTGATTCCCGAGTCGATGGGCAGCCACACGGCGCTGATCTTTGCGTTCCTCGGCGCGCTGGCCTGCTATGCGTTGCCGGTGGACGCTTATTACTTCGGTATCCTGCCGGTGGTCGCGCCCATTGCCTACAGCTTCGGCATCACGCCCACTGAAATCGGCGTCGCCTCGTTCATGGGCCAGGCGCTGCGCTACGCCAGCCCTACGGTGGCCTGGCTGTTCCTGCTGATGAACCGCACCGAAATGACCTTCGGCGAATACCAGAAGGAGTTCTTCAAGTGGTCGTTGCCGATGTTCGGGATCTTCTTGGTCACGGCCATCGTCACCGGTCAATTGCCAATCGGTTGAGGCTGCCCATGGACGTTCACCGCGCCGACGGTGAACGTCGATTAAACGGCTGTGGCGGGCGATGGTCTATTGGTAGACATCAAGTGCAGGGATGTAACCTGCGCACTGACTTTGCACGGGTTCGACGCGTTCGGCATGATTGACCAATCGCGGGCCAGCGTAGCGCGATGCGCTGGATCGTTGAGTCAGGTACCGTAAATGAAAAGAGCCCTAGATGATCGATCACCTTGACCACATCGTCCTCACTACCATCGATCTGGAGGCCTGCAAGGGTTTCTACATCGACGTGCTGGGCATGCGACTGGAAACCTTTGGGGAAGGGCGCGTGGCGTTTGTCTTCGGCCATCAGAAAATCAACGTGCATGTGCGTGGGCATGAGTTCGAGCCCAAGGCGCACTTGCCTGTGCCCGGTGCACTGGACCTGTGTTTCATCGCCAGTTGCAGCCTGGAGCAGGTGATCGAACGGCTTGAGGGTCATCCGTGGCCCATCCTCGAAGGGCCGGTCAAGCGCACTGGTGCCGCCGGCCCCATTCGCTCGGTGTACGTCCGCGATCCAGACCTGAACCTCGTCGAGATATCCGAATACCTTCCAGCGCCTTCAGCCTGATATACCGCGCCGGCCTTTTCGCGGCCACAGACCGCTCCTACATGCACACCGCGCATGTCCCCTGTGGGCATGCCTCCTTGTAGGAGCGGTCATGGACCGCGAAGGGCGCACCCCAATTACCCTGACACACCACGCCGCCCTCCTGTAGGAGCGGCCCGTGGCCGCGAAGGGTGCAGCAAGGTTTACCTGACACACCTCTTCAACGCGACAGCAGTTGCTCAACTTCTGCGCGGCTGGGCGCATAGGCTCCGGCATTGGCACAGGACACCGAGGCACAGGCCGCAGCAAACGCCAGCCGTGCCTGGGGGGCTTCGATACCCAGCAGGCTCGACGCCAGCCAGCCGGCCATGCTCGCGTCGCCGGCGCCAACGGTGTCGGCTACCTCCACGGCGATTGCCGCCTGTTCGACCTTGCTGTCTAGCGTAAACAGCACCATGCCCTCGGCGCCGCGGGTAAACAGAACCTGTGCCCCTTCATTCATCTCGCGCAACTGCTGCAGGGCCTGCTCTTCGCTCAAGCCAGGATAGATCTGCCGCAGATCCTCATCCGACAGCTTGATGATGTCCGCCAGTGCGACCATCGCGGGGAACGTCACCTCGCGGTATCGAGCATCCATCAGGTTGCGCCAGTTGGGGTCATAGCTGATCAGCTTGCCGTGCTGCTTCACCTGCCGAGCGACCTCGACCAGCCTGTCACCCAGCGGTTGTCGGGCCAGGCTGATGCAGCTGAAATGACACAATTGCGCAGCCGCCAGCCACCCCGAGGGCAACAGCAGCACATCGAAATGCAGATCGGCCTCACCGGCGAAAAAATAGCGGGGAGGGTGGCTGGAAGGCACGATCGCCACCAGTGGATCGGCCTCGACGCGCTGCAGGTAACGCAGGTCCAGCCCGGCAGCTTCGGACTGTCGGTACAGCTCATCGCCCAGCGAATCGGTACTGATCGACCCCGCGAACGCCGTCGATACCCCCAATCGGCTCATCGCCCGCGCCACGTTCCACGGCGCGCCGCCTGGATAGCCTTGCCAGCGACCGGGCGTGGTCTGGACCAGATCGGTGAGTGCTTCACCGAACACCACCACTGAAGGTAACTGCATGTCGATTCTTGCTCCTGTATGGGTCAGACGGCTGTAAGACGTCGATACTCGCTGGGCGTCTGCTGCATCTCGTGGCGAAAGTGCCGGTTGAAGTTGGACAAGTTCTCGTAGCCGACTTCGAAGCAGATATCGGCCACCGATCGCTGGGTCTGGGCGAGCAGCCTGCAGGCTCGCTGGACCCGCAGCTTGCGCATAAGGTCGATGAAACCATGGCCGGTCATGCGTTTGAAAAAACGCGAGAAACCCGCCTCGCTCATGCCCAGCTGCGCGGCGATCACCGACATGCGTACCTCGGCAGTCAGTTGCCGGGTGAGGTAGTCGAACGCCTGATTGATACGCTGTGTGCTGTATTCGTCGAGGGACGGGGAATAACAGGCGCTGGCCAGAACGCGGAATTCACTGGCCGGCGCGTTTGCCAAGGTATCGATGAGCTGCAGGAACAGCGTCAGGCGCCTGAGGCCATTCGCTTGCCCTATACGTTCCAGCAGGACCGCTGCCTCGACCGCTGTCGCCGCGTGAAACTCGATTCCGCGCTGAGCTCGGTCGAACAGGCCTTTGAGCTCCGCCAGTTCGGGCCACACACTACGACACTCCAGCAGCGTGGTGCCGTCGAACTGCAGTACGACGTCGCGAGCGACCAACCGTTCACCCGTTGCCAGATCGCCCATCCAGTCGTGGGGCAAACCGGGGCCGATCAGTGCGACGTGACCGGGTCCGAAGGGGCCGATGTAATCACCTGCCACCAGCTTGCCGCTGCCTTGCCGGATCAAATGAATTTCGAACTCGGGATGATGGTTCCAGCGTGCCAGGGAATAGGGGTAGTCATGCTCGTACCAGCGAAAGGTCTGGTCTGGTCGTGCCAGGATCACTTCCAGATCTGGCTGACGGTACTCGAACACAGTGGCGCGGTCATCAGGCATCGAGTGCCCCTTTTATCGTTGTTTTTTTCATGATTCTGCAGGTCGACGGGTTCAACCATACTCTGAAATCCCGCTCCATCGGTAGCCCGTCAATGACAGCGTTCCGATACTTTTTTGCCTCGAAACCCAACGGTGCAAAAGATCAAAAAAGTACCGATCACCCATTCGCCGTTCGTTTGAGTACAGATCGGGCAGCTGCTTTACTCGACCTGTCGCTGATCCAACGGCTCGGCGCACCAGAACAATAACAACGGCTCCGGTCGAACCGGCTGGACGCGGAGAACTTCATGAAGATTACCAATGCGTTGATCCTGTCCGCGAGTGTTTCATTCGCCGTCGCCGGACAGGCCGCTGAGACGTTGACCATTGCCACCGTCAACAACGGTGACATGATCCGCATGCAGCGGCTGTCCAAGTTCTTCGAACAACAGCACCCCGACATCACGCTTAACTGGGTCGTGCTCGAGGAGAACGTGTTGCGGCAACGCTTGACGACCGATATCGCGACGCAGGGTGGCCAGTTCGACGTGCTCACGATCGGTACTTACGAGACGCCACTGTGGGGCGCAAAAAACTGGTTGGAACCGATGAAGGATCTGCCAGCCGACTACGACGTAGACGACATCTTTCCCGCCGTCCGCCAAGGCCTCTCGGTGAACGGCACGCTGTACGCGTTGCCGTTCTACGGCGAAAGTACGGTCACCTACTACCGGACCGACCTGTTCAAGGCCGCCGGGCTGACCATGCCGCCAGCGCCAACCTGGTCACAGCTAGGCGGTTTCGCGGCCAGGTTGACCGATGCATCCAAGGGCCAATACGGTATGTGCCTGCGCGGCAAGGCTGGCTGGGGCGAGAATATGGCCTTGCTCAGTACCATGGCCAATGCCTTCGGTGCGCGTTGGTTCAACGAGCAATGGCAGCCTCAATTCGACAGTCCCGAGTGGAAGGCGGCTGCTACGTTCTATGTCGAAACGCTGAAGAAGTACGGGCCGCCCGGCGCTTCGAGCAATGGTTTCAACGAGACGTTGGCGTTGTTCAACAGCGGCAAGTGCGCGATCTGGGTCGACGCCAGCGTGGCCGGTTCCTTCACCACCGACAAAGCGCAGAGCAGGGTAGTGGACAGTGTTGGTTTCGCTGCGGCGCCCACTGAGGTGACCGACAAGGGCTCATCGTGGTTGTACGCTTGGTCGCTGGCGATTCCCGCCACCTCTCGGCACAAGGACGCGGCGAAGGCGTTCGTCACCTGGGCGACGTCCAAACAGTACATCCAGCTGGTCACCGACAAGGACGGTATCACCAACGTTCCGCCGGGCACTCGCATGTCGACCTACAGCGACGCCTACCTGGCAGCGGCGCCGTTTGCTCAGGTCACCTTGCAGATGATGCAGCATGCCGATCCTTCGCAGCCTTCCGCCCAGCCCGTTCCGTACGTGGGCATTCAGTATGTGGTAATTCCCGAGTTCCAGTCGATCGGTACATCGGTCGGCAAGCTGTTCTCCGCCGCGCTCACCGGACAGATGTCCGTGGATCAGGCCTTGGCGTCCGCTCAGTCAACGACCGAGCGCGACATGAAGCGAGCCGGTTATCCCAAGCCGTGAAGCCCTTGTTTCCACGAACTCTAAGGTTGACTCGATGAACCGACTAAACGGTAAAAGTGCACTGATCACTGGCTCTGCGCGAGGCATTGGTCGCTCGTTCGCGCAAGCGTACATACGTGAAGGTGCCATTGTCGCGATCGCCGACATTGATCTGGACCGAGCCCAGGCAACGGCTATCGAACTCGGCCCCCAGGCTTACGCGGTGGAAATGGACGTCACCCAACAAGCTTCCATCGACCGAGCGATCGCCAGTGTGGTGACACGCGCGGGCAAGCTGGACATTCTCGTCAACAACGCGGCGCTATTCGACCTGGCGCCCATCACCGAAATCACCCGGGCGAGCTACGACAGGCTGTTTGCGATCAACGTCGGGGGAACGCTGTTTACCCTGCAGGCGGCCGCGAGGCAGATGATCGGCCAGGGGCACGGGGGCAAGATCATCAACATGGCCAGTCAGGCAGGACGGCGAGGTGAGGCTCTTGTGGGTGTGTACTGTGCGACCAAGGCGGCTGTGATCAGCCTGACCCAGTCCGCCGGGCTCAATCTCATCAAGGAGCGGATCAACGTCAATGCCATCGCCCCGGGGGTGGTCGAGGGTGAACACTGGGATGGCGTCGACGCGTTGTTCGCCAAGTACGAAAGTCGCCCACTGGGCGAGAAAAAGCGTCTGGTCAGCCAGGAAGTCCCCTTCGGTCGCATGGGCACGGCCGAGGACCTGGTGGGCATGGCGCTCTTTCTGGCAAGCGACGAAAGCGACTACGTCGTGGCTCAGACCTATAATGTCGATGGCGGCAATTGGATGAGCTGAAAAGCTCTCCCTGGGCAGTCATCGCTCTTGGTCAGAACGTATACGCCACGCCCGCCTGAACCGTACGCGGTGCGCCAGGATACGCGTACGTGTTGAACGCGCCTTCGTCGTAGCCCTTGTTGAACACATTCTGCAGTTCCAGGTTCAGGCGTACGTGAGGGTTCACCTGATAGAAACTCAGCAGATCGACCACGCTGTAGCGCTCCATGGTGTAGGTCTGGGCTGCGGTCTGTCCGGCGCGGTCGTCGATGTATTTCAAGCCCACGCCCAGGCCAAGTCCTTTGGCTGCGCCGTCCTGGAACTCGTAGGTGTTGAGCAGGCTGAAGCTGTTGCGCGGAATGTTGGCAAGGCGGGTGCCGTTGGGCAGGTTGTTGTCGTCGGTCACCCGCGCATCGACGTAGGCGTAGCCACCGATCATCCGCCATTGCGGCGTGAGGTTGCCGGCGATGGTGATGTCCAGGCTACGGCTGGTGACTTCGCCGGCCGCGACGCTGTAGGTCGGGTCGACCGGATCACGGGTGAGCACGTTTTCCTTGACGATGTGGTAGACGGCGCCGTCGATGCTCAGCTGCTGATCGAGGGCTTCCCACTTCATGCCCAGCTCGTAAGATTTACCTTCTTCCGGGTCAAACCCGCTGCCATCGCGGCTCGCGCCGCTGTTGGGTTTGAACGACCGCGCGGTGTTGGCGTACAGCGCCAGTGTATCGGTGAGGTCGTAGATCAAACCCAGCCGTGGTGTTGCCGAGGTCTGCGCGGCGTTCCAGTCCACAGAGCCTGGCAAGCGGTTGTCGTAGTCCTGTTCGAAGCGTTCCAGACGCACGCCTGCGAGCACTTTGAAGCGCTCGGTCAAGGCGACCTGGTCTTGAATGAACGCGGCTAAGGTTTTCAGGTTTTCCGTGTCGTGGGTGGTGGTGCGGGTGAGGGCTGGGCGTGGCTGGCCCAGCACCGGGTTGTAGAGGTCGATGGGGTAGGTGCCCGCTGCAGCCGACGAGCGCTGGATGATCGAGCGGTAGTCGTAGTCTTCATACTCCACGCCGGCCAGCAAGGTGTGGGAAAACCCTGCGGTATCGAAATGGCCGGTGAGATTCAGCTGATAGTCGCGGTCGGTCCACTCCAGTTTGCGGTAGTTGAAGTTGCGCTGCAGGGTACGTCCATCCAGCGGGGCTGCGTTGGCCTCGACCGCATTGCCCTTGAGGCTGCCGTCAAGCCACTGCATCCCGCCGGCCAGGGTCCAGTCGTCATCGAGGCGGTGCTCGAACCTGAGTTGGGCCATGTCGTTGTCGTTGTGCAGCAGGTTGTCACGGCCTTGCTCCCAAACATTGGTGTCGCGCGAAGCGCTGCCCCGCTGGGTGGCGTAGCGAGTCAGGCCGCGATCGAGCGGATGGTTGTTGCGCATGAAATCGCCTTCGAAGACGATTTTGGTAGCGTCGCTGGCTTGCCAGCTGAGCACGGGCGCGATGTCGTAGCGTTCGGTTTCCACATGGTCACGAAAGCTCTCGCCGCCTTCGCCCAACACGTTCAGCCGATAGGCCAGGCGCCCATCCTCGCTGAGCGGCCCGCCGGCATCCAGCGTGGCGCGGTGCATGCCCTGATCGTTCAGCTGGCTGCCAATCGTCACCTTGCGCTCGGCCAGCGGTTGCTTGCTGACGACGTTGAAAGTGCCGCCCGGATCACCGCGGCCATACAGGCTCGTCGCCGGGCCGCGGATCACTTCCAGGCGTTCCACTGTATTGGCGTCCGGCGCATTGGGGTAGCCGCGATTGATTGGAAAACCGTTGCGGTAGAACTCGCCGGTGGTAAAGCCGCGCACGGTGAAAGTGGTCAGGCCCTGACCACCGAAGTTGTTGGCGCGGCCGACGCCCCCTGCGTAATCCAGCGCGTCCTGCAAGCGAGTGGAGGCGGTGTCTTCCAATACGTCACGGGGCACTACGCTGATCGACTGAGGCGTCTCGTGCAGGGCCGTGTCGGTGCGCGTCGCACTCATCGAGCGGGTGGCTTTGTAACCCGTGACCGGACCGTCCGCGCGCTCATAGTCACTGTTGGCCTCGATGTTCACCGCTTCGAGCTGAAGGTTTCCGCTGGCTTCAACGGGTTCGGAGGACCAGGCAGACACCGGGGCAGCTTGCAGCAGACACAGCGAAAGTAACGTGCGACGCATGGGTTCATCGTTCCAGGCAGGGGAAGCTAGCGAAATGGCAGCGGATTCTATCCGCAAACGATTCGCATTGACAGTTGCCGCCATCGAAAGCTTGCTTTAAACAGTCGCCAGTATTTCCGCCACCCTGGTGTGCTCCCAGGTACTCAGAAGCTCGATAGGGTCGGTACCGAAGTGCTGGGATGAGTCGAAAAGGTAGGTGCGGCCGTCCGGGCTTTCACAACGGTCGCAAAGAAAGCGACCGTTTTCATGGTTGTGGAAGGTGATGATCCAGCCGTCGGTGCCGACAGTCATCGCTGTGTCGTAGGCATCGGCCCAATCCGTTTCGTCGATACGGTGCAAGGTGCGAATACCTAGCGCAATGTCACGAAGCAGTTGGCAAGTTTCGCGTGCGGAGAGGGCGGCGGCGGACACTTGAAGAGCCTGATCAAAGTGGAAAACAGCTTTATAGGCGATGCAGAAGGGGCCGGCAACCTCGCTGAATTAATTGGAAAACTATAGATAACATCATGACACGTCGTCGCACATGCTTTCCTCCGTGAACCTTCCGCAAAGGTGATCAGTAACGAGCACCAAGCTGCTTTGCTGCGTTCACCAGGATGCCTTTAGCCATAAACAATAACATCATGACGAGGCCCCGCTACGAGTTGCTTTCATTTCCGTATTACCAACCCAGTGATCACCAAGTGGGGCAGGGTGCCAGGCGCAGGTTTTAATTCAATGTGGCCAGGTCGAGAGGGAAGGGGTTAAGTGAACATCTTTACCCTATCATGATGTTATTAATAGACAGCACGGCGTCAGCCTTCCTTGCTAGCTGGCTTCAAGCATCAACTCCCTAGCCCTCTTCAGCTGACTTTTTTTGCAGAGGTCCATAAACCCGATGCCTATCCTTATAACGATAGAGATTCATTGCCTCCACATAAGGCTCTTCCTCCAGCAACGCCAAGCGGGTGTTCTTGCGGATCACTACTTTGGGTTCGTAACTCGGGAGCCGCTTTATCTTGGGCGGTGCGATACCCGTTTCATACACGAAGGGCACTGGCGCGATGATGGGTTTGACCTTCGAGTCGCCGTTCCTGACTCGTGCCCGGATATGAGGCTGAACCAAGCGGCGAATGGCGACCTGTTCCTGCGGGTCCAGCTTGCCCAGCATGTCGATGCCGTAGACGAGAGCATTCTCGGCAGCGGCTTCCGAGGAGTGGTGCACCGTTGCCTGTTTGTCATGATATTGATCGAGTAGCTCGTGCCACTCTTGCAGCAGATCACCGGCCATCTTGCGGGCGCCGGACGAACCGGTGTCATCCCAATAAAAGTTGATGTTCGACGGCGCAGTGAGCACGTTGGTCAGACGCAGGGCTTGCTTGGGCACGATGCCATTTCCGCTGCCTTTGAAGCGGTTCCACACGTTGCGGCGGTCGTTGGTTTTGTCGATGGCACCGATCAACTTGCCCAGTTCGACACGCGTCGCATTGGTCTGCAGGATCTTGTCGATGGCAGTGCGGGGCAGGGCGATAGCACCAGGCACACGCAATGTTTCCCGCGGGTGCTGACCCACTTTGACCCAGATACTGGTCAACGCCTCGAACGCCGCCTGTATTGCCTCGTCACCTTCCAGTACACGCACTTCTATGGGTTCGTTGCGCACCGCATCCTCGGGCCTGAAATCCAGACCAAACATGGCATCGACACGTACGTGGTCTGCTGCAGTTCGCAATACTTCGCCCAAGTCGGTCAATTCGGCCTGAAGCCTGTTGACCAGAGCGATAGCTGCGCTGGTCTGGCTGAGATGAAGATCCATGCGTATGTCCGGATAATGGGCAGGTGCGCTATTCTAGCTGAGCACTGTATCTTTATACAGATCTGTCGGTTGGCTACCCAGTTAGTCCGTGAACGTTGCCATGGAGAGGGTCTTGAAGAAAAGTGAGTTACCGGTAAAGCACTGCGTCACCTGTGGGCTTGCGTTCACCTGGCGCAAGAAATGGGCGCGCTGTTGGGACGAGGTCCGCTATTGTTCGGAACGTTGCAGGCGGCAGAAGAGGCCGGTTTCCGGTGGTTGATATTTCAAAGCCCGTGCCTGTCACCCGATAGCGATATCACCGTTGGGCACGCCAGCGGTGCTCTGCCGAACGACCAGGCTGTGGGGCAGCGTCACGTGCCGCACTTCAAGAGGGCGTTTCTCGATCAAACTGATCAGCATGTCCACCGCGTGCTGGCCGAAGCACTCGGCTGGCTGAGCGATGGTCGTCAGCGGCGGGTCGCAATAGGCAGCCAGTTCGATGTCGTCGAAGCCGGCCAGGGAAACGTCCTGGGGAACTCGCAGGCCCATTTCCTTGATGCGCTTCAATGCGCCAATGGCCATCTCATCGCTTTCACAGAACAATGCAGTAGGACGCTCGGGCATGCCGAGCAACTGCAGTGCTCCGTTATAGCCTGCTTTCAGGCTGAAATCCCCTGGGCAAATCAACTTGGCATCGGGTGTGATGCCCGCTGCACGCAAGGCTGCCTCGTAGCCCGCACGCCGATCACGGGTCAACGGGCTGGTGGCAGGCCCGTTGATCAAACCCACACGTCGGTGGCCCAGGGCAAGCAGGTGTTCTGTGACCGCTCGCGCAGCGCCATGGTTATCCAGACTGACGGTGAGATGACGGCCCCCCTCAAGTATTTCGCAGGCGTTGACGATAGGGGGCAGGTCGGCTGCGTCGGTAGTCGACGCGAATGGATCGTAGGCGCGCAGCTGCAGGACGCCGTCGGCTTGATGGGCGTGCACCAGGTCGGCATATTCGCGCTCGGTCGCTTCGCAGCCCAACGTGTCGCACAGCAATACGCGATAGCCCGCCGACTGGGCAGCTTTCTGCGCGCCGCTGATGACACGAGCAAAAAAACTGTTAGCAATATGCGGCACGAGGATGACCAGGTTGAACGTGCGTCGCGAACGGAACTGCACGGCCATCAGGTTTGGCCGGTAACCGGCCTGTTCCACTGCAGCATTGACCCGCTCGCGCGTTGCGAGCAGTACCCGTTCGGGCGACTTCAGCGCCCGCGATACCGTAGCCACCGAAACGCCGGCCAGCCGCGCCACTTCACGAATATTCGACACGCCTACCTCGTCCCCGGTAATCCCGACGCAAAGCTTACCTCAGTTTGCCGCTGCCTCCGGTACCGCGATGATCCGCCCGATGGTGTTTGACAGGGGACGCGCTGGCGCCTAGATTCCTTGAACGAATGTAACCGGTTACATCGCCAGGTCATTGATTGCTGATCTGACCAGTGCTGAGCCGATAAGAATCTAGAGGCTGGATGTCATGCAAAAAACCAGAATGGGTTTCGTCGGTGGGGGGGAAGGGTCGTTCATTGCCCGGGCACATCGGCAGGCGGCGGCGCTGGATGGGCGATTCGATCTGGTGTGCGGCGCTTTCAGTCGCGATCCGCTCAACAATCAGCGCACTGGAAACGCTTTGGGGCTCGCGCCACAGCGTGTCTATGGCGACTGGCGGGAGATGATCGAGGCCGAAGCGCGCCTCCCCGAAGACCAGCGCATGCAGTTGCTGGTCAACGTCACGCCCAATCATCTGCATGCGCCCGTCGCACAGCGCGCGATCCAGTCAGGCTTCCATGTGTTCAGCGAAAAGCCCGCCGCTTTGAACCTGGCCGAGCTGCAGGCGCTGGACCAGACCTTGCTCGGCAGTGACCGACTCTATGGCCTTGCCCACGTATACCTCGGTTACCCCATGGCCTGGGAAGCCCGCGAGCTGGTGCGCAATGGCCTCATCGGTGCCGTGCGTAAAGTCATCGTCGAATACCCGCAAGGCTGGCTCAGCCAGGACATCGCCAGCCAGGGCAACAAGCAGGCCGACTGGCGCGACGACCCGGAACAATCCGGCATTGGCGGCTGCATCGGCGACATCGGTACGCATGCGTTCAGTTTGGCTGAATTCGTTGCCGACCAGCAGGTGTACTGCCTCAGCGCCATGCTCGGCTCCCATGTCGAAGGTCGCCAACTGGACGACGACGTCAGTGTGCTGATCAAGATGAGCGGCGGGGCCAGCGGAGTTCTGATCGCCAGCCAGGTCTGCGCCGGCGAAGAGAATCCGTTGAAGATTCGCGTCTATGGCGAGTTAGGCGGGCTGGAATGGCGGCAGGAAGAACCGTCCAGCCTGATCCACCGTTCGCTGGACCAACCCATGCGCATCCTGCGCTCAGGTCTTGGGCAACCCTGGCTCAGTGCCGCCGCCACACGCCGGATGCGTTTGCCCGCAGGGCATCCCGAAGGTTACCTGGAGGCGATGGCCAATCTGTACGTGGATCTTGCCGACGCCATCCAGGCGGGTGTGGCCGGCAACCAGGTGCCGGGCGTACCCGGCATGGACATCGGCCTGCGCGGGATGGCCTTCATCGAAGCCGCACTCATCAACCACCGCGGCGACGCCAAGTGGACCGAACTGATCTGTCCCTCTTCCTCACGGAGTACTGCACAATGAATCTTCCTGCCGAAACGGGGCTGCGTGGCCCAGGTATATTCCTGGCGCAGTTCATGTCGCCCGAAGCGCCCTTCGACAACCTGGCCAACATCGCTGGCTGGGCTGCGTCACAAGGTTACAAGTCGATCCAACTGCCCACGCTAGGCACCCGCTACATCGACCTGGAGCGTGCAGCGCAAAGCCAGGCGTACTGCGACGAGCTCAATGCGGTCTGCGCCAAAGCCGGCGTGCAGATCAGCGAGCTGTCGACCCACCTGCAGGGTCAACTGGTCGCCGTGCATCCTGCCTTCGACGCGGTGTTCGACGAGTTTGCGCCGGTGCATTTGCGTAATGCTCCACAAGCCCGCACCGAGTGGGCCATCGACCAGCTCAAGCTTGCCGCACAAGCCAGCCAACGCCTGGGCCTGACCGCCCACGCGACCTTTTCCGGCGCCTTGCTCTGGCCCTATGTCTACCCGTGGCCGCAGCGGCCCAATGGTCTGGTCGAGCAGGGTTTTGCCGAGCTGGCCAGGCGCTGGCTGCCGATTCTCGATTGTTTCGAAGAGGCCGGTGTCGATCTGTGCTACGAGATTCACCCCGGTGAGGATCTGCACGACGGCGCCTCGTTCGAGCGCTTCCTGCAGGCAGTCGACCACCACCCCCGCGCCGCCATTCTCTACGACCCCAGCCATTTGCTGCTGCAGCAGATGGACTACCTGGGTTTCATTGACCGTTACCACGCGCGCATCCGCATGTTCCACGTCAAGGACGCCGAATTCCGTCCCGATGCCCGTTCCGGCGTGTACGGCGGCTACCAGGACTGGGTCGATCGGCCGGGCCGCTTCCGCTCGCTGGGTGACGGCCAGGTGGACTTCAAATCGATCTTCAGCAAGTTGACCCAGTACGGCTTCAACGGTTGGGCCGTGCTCGAGTGGGAATGCTGCCTGAAGGATTCGGCGCAAGGCGCAGGTGAGGGTGCTGCCTTCATCGAGCGACACATGATCAAGCGCACGCAACGCGCTTTCGATGATTTCGCCGGCGTGTCCGCCGACGTGCAATCCAACCGAAGATTACTGGGTTTGCTCGAAGACTGAACCGCCCAAGCTTTCGACCGACACCTGCCATAACAATAAAACGGTGAGCGCAATGAAAACGATGAACGCCCGACTGAGCGTGATGATGTTCCTGCAGTTCTTCATCTGGGGTGGCTGGTTCGTCACCCTGGGAACATTCCTGGCGACGGGCCTGGGCGCCAGCGGCAGCCAGATCGGGCTGGCATTCTCGACGCAATCCTGGGGAGCGATCATTGCGCCCTTCGTCATCGGTCTGATCGCCGACCGCTGGTTCAACGCCGAACGCATCCTTGCCGTGCTGCACCTGCTGGGCGCGGTGCTGTTGTATCAACTCTATCGAGCAGCGGATTTCGCCGCGTTCTATCCCTATGTCCTGGCCTACATGGTGGCCTACATGCCGACCCTGGCCCTGGTGAACTCGGTTGCCTTCCGCCAGATGAAAGAACCGGCTCGTGAGTTTTCCCGCATCCGGGTATGGGGCACCATCGGCTGGATCGTCGCCGGCGTGGTGATCAGTATGGTTTTCGCCTGGGATTCTGCTCAAGGTATCGCCGGTGGCGCACTGCGTAATACTTTCCTGATGTCGGCCGTCGCTTCGCTGCTCCTGGGGCTTTACAGCTTCACCCTGCCCAGCACGGCACCTTTGCAGGCCACCAGCGAGCGCAAGGGACTGAGTCAAGTGCTGGGCCTGGATGCTTTGGGGCTTCTGAAGGACCGCAGCTACCTGATCTTCTTCCTGGCCTCGATCCTGATCTGCATACCACTGGCTTTCTACTACCAGAACGCCAACCCGTTCCTGGCCGAGATCGGCATCGCCAATCCCACCGCGAAGATGGCCATCGGGCAAGTGTCCGAAGTGCTGTTCATGCTCCTGCTGCCGCTGTTCATTGCCCGCTTCGGCATCAAGATCGCGCTGCTGGTCGGCATGTTCGCCTGGGTGCTGCGCTACGTGCTGTTCGCCTATGGCAGCGGCGGGGAAGAAGTCGCCATGCTGCTGATCGGCATCGCGCTGCATGGTGTCTGCTACGACTTCTTTTTCGTCTGCGGGCAGATCTACACCGACGCCAAGACGCCTGAACGCTTCCGCAGCTCGGCACAGGGCCTGATCACCCTGGCCACCTATGGGTTGGGCATGTTGATTGGCTTCTGGGTAGCGGGGCAGGTGACCGATCACTATGCAACGGGCATGCAACATGACTGGAAAAGTATCTGGCTGTTCCCGGCGGGCTTCGCCGGGGTGGTGTTGCTGGGCTTTGCGTTGACGTTCAAAGCCAGGCCCAGCTGAACACCTGGCGCACTCTGGGAAAAACGACGCGCTATCAACCGGTCATCTGCGCCAACCAGTCTTGCCGCATTTGCGGTACCGATTCGACAAGGCTCTGTGTGTAGTCATCAAACGGTGCGCTGAGCGCTTCAGCAGTGGGTCCTCGGTGAACGATACGGCCGTTGCGCAACACCGCCACCTCATGGGCAATCTGCTTGGCGACGTGCAGGTCGTGGGTGATGAACAGGTACGACACGCCCGTTTCGGCTTGCAGATGCCGCAGCAACGCCAGAATCTCCTGGGCAACCAGCGGATCCAGCGCCGAAGTGGGTTCATCACAAATGATCAGTGCAGGCTCGGCAGCCAGCGCGCGTGCAATGCATACGCGCTGTTTCTGCCCCCCGGAAAGCGTGTGCGGCAGTCGCTTTGCGATGTCTGCAGGCAGGCCCACCTGGCCCAGCAATGCGATCACCCGTTGTTGCCGCAGCTGTCGGCTTGACCCGGTAAATTTCTGCACGGCGCGATCGAGCTGATCGCCGATCGACAGTCTGGGATTGAGCGCACTATCGGGAATCTGATGGACCAGCTGGACCTGCTGCAGGTGCTGGTGGGCACGCTGGCCGAGCGTCAACGGCAGCGCCTTGCCGTTCAGCGTCATCGACCCGCCAACGTCCGCGAGCAATCCGCAAATGGCTCTACCCAAGGTCGACTTACCTGATCCTGATTCGCCGATGAGCGCCAGCGTGCAGCCTTGCCACAGACGCAGGGAAACGTCGTCCAATACCGGCCGATGGTGATACCTGGCGCTCAGTGAGCGGATGGTCAGCAGTTCTTTCTGCACCGATGGAACAACGCCTGGACCGCGAGAAGTGCATCCGGCATCGAGCAGATCCCGGGTGTAGCGCTGCGTCGGCCTTTGCAGAATCTGCTGCGTCGTCCCGTGCTCCACGCATTGGCCATGACGCAACACCATGATGCGGTCGGCCAGTTGTGCAACCACGGCCAGGTCGTGGCTGATGTAGATGGCGGCTACACCTGCCCGGCGGATGACCTGCGCAATGGCCTGAAGAATGCCCAGTTGCGTGACGACATCCAGTGCGGTCGTCGGCTCGTCGAAGACGATCAGCTCGGGCGAACTGCACAGCGCCATGGCGATCATCGCGCGCTGCAGCTGCCCGCCCGACACCTGATGCGGGTAACGTGTGTAGAACGTTTCAGGCTCCGGCAGACTGAACTCGGTGAACAGCTGCAGTGCCCGCGCCTTGGCCGTGGCCGCATCCATGGGCCCGTGCAACTGCGCAGCTTCGATCACCTGGGCACCGATGGTCAGAGCCGGGTTGAAGGCCGATCCAGCCGATTGTGCGACGTACGCGATGCGCCTGCCGCGTATCCGTCGCAAGCCAGGTTCGGCAAGGCGCAGCAGGTCCTGCCCATGGAACAGGACTCGCCCGTCGGCAAGCGTCATGCCTTCACGCAGATGACCCAGGATCGCCTGGCCGACAGTGGATTTCCCCGCTCCGGACTCGCCGATCAGACCCAGCACTTCTCCGGCATTGAGCGTGAAGGACAGGTTATCGACCAGCATCTGCCCAGGCTCGCCTCTGGCGGCAATTCGTAACTGGTCGACGCACAACAGTGGAGGTGCAGAGGCGTGGGTCGAATCAGTCATGGTTGCGCGCTCCCCACTGGCGTGTGTTGCCGTTCAGCAGCCAATCGGCCAGCGCATTGATGCACAGCGCCAACACGGCAATCGCTGCACCCGGTATCAACGCGGCCCACACACCGAACAACACGCCGTCCTTGTTATCCCGGGCCAATCCGCCCCAGTCTGCCGTAGGGGGCTGAATGCCCAGCCCGAGGAAAGACAACGCGGACAGAAACAGCAGAATGAAAACGAAGCGCAGGGCGAATTCCGCGATCAGGATGGGCAGGGCATTGGGCAGAATTTCCCGCAGCAGAATCCAGGCCATGCTTTCTCCGCGCATGCGCGCCACGTCGATGAACTCCATGGCGGCAATATCCGCCGCCAAGGCACGCGCCACGCGCAGAATGCGAGTGGCCTCCAGCAGCCCGAGCACCAGAATGATCACAGCCAGGGTCTTGGGCAGCGTTGCCAGAATCACCAGCGCCAGTATCAACGTCGGTATCGCCATCAGCACGTCGTTGATACGCGAGATCAGTTGGTCGATCCAGCCCCCGGCAGCTCCAGCGATGAAGCCCAGCGTCGTTCCCCCGACGAACGCCACCAGAGCTGCGGCGGCGGTCACCGACAGCGACGTGCGCGTGCCCCAGATCAGCCGCGACAGCAGGTCGCGGCCCAGATTGTCGGTGCCCAGAGGCGCCAGCGCCGACGGGACATCCCAGGCTGCGCCAATCACCTGGTCGGGAGCATGGGGAGCCAGCCAGGGCGCGAAAAGGGCGACGGCCACGAACAGAACCAGACCGACGATGCCGGGCAGGTGAACGATTTTCGGTGCGGGCATGAATTATTTTCCGTGGCGTAGACGGGGGTTGGTCAACAAAGCGATCACGTCGGCGAACAGATTCAGCAGGATGTAGATGGCTGCCAGCACCAGCGCGCAACCCTGGACCACGGGCACGTCCCGTTTGCCGATGCTGTCGACCAGGTACTGGCCCAGGCCGGGATAGACGAAAACGTTTTCCACGATCACCACGCCCACCATCAGGTAGGCCATGTTCAACACGATGACGTTGATGATCGGGCCCCAGGCATTGGGCAAGACGTGCCGCCACAAAACCCGCATGGGTGAAAGCCCCTTGAGCACGGCGGTATCGACGTAGCTGCTGCGCTGGGCATTGAGCAGCGCCGCTCGGGTCATGTTGCTCATGTGGCCCAGCACGGCGAGTACCAGCGTGGCCATGGGAAGTGCGATGGCTGTCAATCGGTCCGAGAACGGCATCCCTGCCTGCACGCTGCTGTTGCTGGGCAACCACGCGAGGGTCATCGAAAAGATGAAGATCAGCAGGTAGCCGGAAAAAAATTCGGGCAAGGCCACTGTGGTGCGACTTGCCAGGCTCAACAGGCCATCGACCCAGCCGCCATGGAAACGTACCGAAACGAACCCCATGATCAGCGCCAGCGGTACCGCGACCAACGCGGTGATGCCTGCCAGGAACAGGGTGTTTTGCAGCCGTTCCAAGAGGGCCGTAGAGATGGTTTCCCGAGAGCTCAGGCTGACGCCGAACTCACCTTGCAGCACCCCACCCAGCCACTGCACATAACGCCAGCCGGCCGGCTGATCCAGGCCCAGTTGCAGCTTCAGGGCCTGGATCGCCGCAGGGGTTGCGGACTGACCCAGAATTGCGGTTGCCGTATCGCCCGGTAGCAGGTTCAGGCCGATGAAAATCAACAGCGAAGTCGCCAGCAGCATGACCATGCCGACCGCCAGGCGCCGCGCAATCATGCTTGCCAGCGCGCCTTGCCCCCCCGCGCGAGCGATAACCGAAAGTGTCACCGACATCGACTTTATCCTTCCAGCCAGACTTTCTCGGCGGCTCGGTTGCCACTGAGCGGCACCCCAGGCACCGACGTGAAACCCTTGACGTTCTTGCGCGTGGCTGCCAGCGCATCGGCGTACAGCGGGATGATTTCACTGCTCTGCTCGACCAGCATCACCTGGATGTCGTGGTAGATCTGCCGGCGTTTGTCTTCATCGGTTTCGCCACGCGCCGCTTTCACCAACTGATCGAAAGCCGGGACGCGCCAAGCGGATTCGTTCCAGGGGGCCTGGCTGGTGAACACCATGGACAGCAATGCATCTGCAGTGGGGCGTGCCCCCCAATTGGAGGTGCAGAACGGCTTTTTCAGCCAGGTATCGGTCCAGAATGCGTCGTTTGGCACCCGTTCGATGCCCAGGGGAATGCCAGCCTTTTGCGCCGACTGTTGATACAGCTGAGCCGCATCCACCGCCCCTGGAAAGCCCGCGTCTGCCGCGAAGAGCGTGAGCGGGCCTGCGAACCCTGCTTTTTGCCAGTGGAAGCGCGCCAGATCAGGGTCGTAAGGTCGCTGGGGAATATCCTGCGCGAAGTACCGGTTCGATGGGAAGACTGGATTGTCGTTGCCCAGCGAGCCATACCCGCCCAGGACCGTGTCGATCAACTGTTGCCGGTCTATCGCGTATTTCAGTGCCAGACGCCCATCGAGGGAATCGAACGGCGCCACGTGGGCCAGGCCGGGCAGGGTGAATATCTGACTGTCCTTGTCCCGCACCAGCTGAATCGAGGGCAGCTTTTCGATGCGCCCGACTATGCGCGGATTGACCCGATTGATGATCTGCACGGAACCACTGACCAGCGCCGCGACCCGGGCTGTCGAGTCATTCATGGCCAGGGTTTCGACGGAGTCGACATGGCCCCGTGAAGGGTTCCAGTGGTTGGGGTTGCGCTTGACCAGCATGCGCACGCCCGGCTGGAAGCTTTCCAGAATGAAAGCGCCGGTGCCGATGGCTTTTTCGAAGGCCTCGTTTTCGGCCGTGATCACGAAATGCACCGCTGACAGCAAGGCGATGAACTCGACGTTCGGCTCCGCCAGCGTGACAGTGACCTCGTGATCCGCAGTGGCTCTCAAGCTCGTGACCGGGTCCAGATAGACCTTGACCGGGGAGGACGACTTCTCGTTGCGGTGGTGGTTGAGCGACCAGACCACGTCCTTTGCACTCAAGGCGCGTCCATCATGAAAATGCACGCCTTTGCGGATGTTCAGGACCCACTTGCGGCCACCGTCATCGCTGGACCAGGATTCGGCGAGTGAAGGCACGATTGCTCCGCTATCGTCGACTTCCACCAAAGCATTGAACAGCTGACTGCCGGTGAAATACATCCAGCTTTCGAACCAGAAGGCCGGATCCAGGCGGTCTGTGGTCGACGCGTTGTCCAGGCCGATTGTCAGGTGGCCGCCTTTTCTGGGGGCCTGTGGCTCCTGCGCGAAGGCATTGGCCAACGGCCAGGCGGAGGTCATGGCCGCTGTCATCGCGGCCGCTCCGGTACCCTTGATGAACGAGCGACGATCAAACATGCAGGGCATCCTGGGCAACGGGTACGAAGTCGGAGCCGGCGAGGGCGGTCGACAGTGCGCGAATGTGTTCCGGACCGATGCCACAGCAACCGCCGACGATACTGGCACCCTGATCGACCCACTCACGCGCCCAGCGCAGGTAATTGTCCGGCTGGGTGTCGCGGCGCAGTGCGCTGATGCCGACGTTGGCACCCCGTTTATGGTCCGACGGTTCGAAGGCATTGGCATAGATGCCGAGCGGTAAACTGCTGTGTGCGCCAGCCTCGAGCAAGGCAGCGCTCATGACTTCCGGCGGGCTGCAGTTGAACAGCACGGAAGCCGCGCCCAGTTCGACTGCCGCCAACACGGCGTCGGTGATGCTTTCGCCAGATCGCAGGCGAGCCTTGCCCTGGGCGTCCAGCGCGTCATCCAGCGTGAAGGAAAACCAGCGTGGTCGCGGGTCGTCTTTCAATAACTCGGCCACCAGCCTGACTTCCGCAATGGAGCTTTGCGTCTCTGCCAGCCATAGATCGACATGCTCGCTCAGCGCGTCGATCAGCACCCGCAGGACCTTGCCAGCCTGCACCGGCTCGAACAGATCCGGGCGGTACGAGCCAAGCGGGGGAGGCAGCGACCCGGCGACGCGAACGGCGTGAGGACTGGCATCGGCAGCGGCACGGGCGAGGGTGCCCGCCAGCTGCGCCAAAGCGATGCCGTCGTTCTCGAACCGCGCCTCGCCGATATGGAAGGGCACCACGGCATAGCTGTTGGTGGAAATGACCTGCGCACCGGCAGCGATGAACGCGTCATGCGCCTGGCGCACATATTCCGGGGCTTCGATCAGCGCCAGCGCAGACCACTCGGGTTGACGAAACGGTGCGCCGTTTCGCGACAGCTCTCGGCCCATGCCGCCGTCGAGGATTTGAATGTGTTTTGCCATCGTATTCACCAGAGCGCCAAATGATGGCTGTGTTGTAGTGGACACTCAGTCACAAACCCACGACCGAGCAATCGCGAAGAACGCATTCGAACGCAGCTTGCCATTCAGGGTTTTCAACCAGACAAACGAGCGTCGAAGTGCAGCGTCCTTAGATTGAATCGCACTATAAAAGCCATCGCAACGATCACAATGGAATAGACTGCTCTGATTCAGATATATATTTTCCAACTGTTTACGGAGCAACAGTCATTCAACAGTATGACTTCGACACTCACCCCGGCATGATGGGCAGTGACATCTGAGAGCAAATGAACCGTATATCAATCGTTACGTGAACAATGAATCTTCCATTATTCGTTTCTCTCGACGGGCCCAAGGGCACCGGTAAAACCACGTTGTTGGAGGCCGTAACTAAACTATTGAGGGCCGACGACAAAAAAGTGATCCGGTTATGCGAGCGCAAGAGCGATCCCTTCAGGGGTGAAACGATGGTCCTGGTCAACCAACTTGCGAGAAGTCCCCGTCAGGACTTGGAGTGGGAGATCTGTGAGCGCTTTGCCCAGAGCCGGGCCTGGATCTCGCAGCACGTGCTGACCCGGCAGCCACGCGACAGCATCATCCTGATCGATCGCTGGTACCCATCGGAGGCCGCATTTCGCCGGATGGTCCCATTCGCAGACATTCTGCAGCTGAACATCGATCGAAACGTGCGAGTGCCGGACCTGCATGTCGGGGTTGTTACAGACCCGGATATTTCATGGGCGAGGGCAGCAGCACGAAGGCGCGGACTCAGCAGTACGGTGATCCATACCTTGCAAGAACATGTCGCTTGTACCCAGGCGTTCGAACGGGCGATTGCAGATCATGGCTGGGTTTGCTGCCGTAATGACGGCAGCCTCGAACAGGCGACGATGCAGGTGGTTTCCGCGATCAACAGGGTCCTTGGGTCGGTGCGGGAAGGGAGCGTGTGATCCCACTACCGCTCGACCACACGTGCCAACCTCACCACCGTCACGCCATTGCCCAAATGCCGTAGCGACGGTTGCACCAGCACACAATCATCGTATGGCGTGACCACTGCTTGGTCGCCATCCCAAGCCAGCACACTCCCAGCCTCGCCAATCAACTCCAACCCACGAAAGTCCTCGACGAAAGCGAACTCCATGCTTCGGGCCACCACCGGTTCGGTAACCTGCAAGAAGCGCTGGGCTTGCGGCGCACTCGTGCTGATGTAGTTAGCCATGTCTGCTGGCTCCACCACCCCCGTCGTCACAAGAAAGCGAGCCGTTACGTCCATGGCTACCTCACAGCTACGTTGGGAGAAGTGCTGCCCGGTCTCGATCAGCAAGGCATTTTTCTGGCTCAACGGGTCTGCGAAATCCTGGTAGTCGCGCAGGCGGCGGCCATTTGGGTGGCCGGCATCGGCGGCCACGGTTCGCGGAACACCCAGTGTGGCGGCGAAATCCATCCCTTTGGTCTGGGCGCCACACATCATGATCGGCGGCGCTTCCTCGTGCATGGAATGGATATCCAGCAGCAGGTCCACCGTATCGACGATGGGGCGTAGTTCCCGTGCCCGGCGCAGTTCGATCGAGTCCTCTGGTCCATCGAGTTTGCTCGGCAACCAAACCCGGTTCATGTCCTCATCGAGATAGCGAGTGGCGTCGATGTCATCCGGGTCGAAGGCGTGATAGGCGGCGACGTTGCCAAACGCCAGTGTCAGGCGACCGCGCACCGGGCGCACTTCATCCTTGAGCAACCTATCCAAGGCAATCGCGCCGCTGACCTCGTTGCCGTGGGTCAACGCCATCACCATGACGTGAGGGCCGGCCAGGCCGCTGTCGAAAGAATGCACGTAATCGACGCCGCAGTTCCCTTCCTGCCATGAGCGAATGTCGGGAAATTCCACCTCGATGGGGTAGGGGGTCAGGGTAGCGCGTACTTGTTCCAAGGTCTTCATGCAGGTCTCCTGCGGACAAAAGGTGTTTTGGCAGTAAAGGGCAGCGTGGATGTCAGGGTATTGAGTTTTTGCAAGCACACGGCTCAGGTGGGGCGATGATTACGCATGCGTCTACCCAGAACGATCACCGCAATCACGCTGACCAGCGAGGTGGCCACCACATAGAAGCTGGGCGCGAGTTTGCTGCCGGTAACGTCGATCATCCACGTCACGATCAGCGGAGCGAAACCACCGAACAGGGTCACGGAAAAGTTGTAGCTCAGCGCGAGTCCGGTGCCGCGGATGCTGGTTGGGAAAATGTCGGCGAGCATCGCCGGGATCGGCCCCAGGCAGGCGGCGATCAAGATCCCCACCACTGCTTGCACCATCAGCAGGGTCGTGACGCTGGGGTACAGATTCAGCCAGACGAACATCGGATAGGACGACAGTCCGGTGATCAACAGCGCCAGAGTGAGCACGCGGAAGCGACCAAAGCGGTCCGACAGGCTGCCGAACACCGGCGCCATGAACATCAACATCACACCAGTGACCAGCGCGCCCAGATAGGAGGAGGTGGCAGTAATCTGCAGTTGTTTCAGGGCGTAGGTGGGCATATACAGCTTGTGTACGTAGTTGAACGCCGTTGCGCCAGCCACCACGCCAATGGACAGCAAAAGGCTGGTACGGCCCTTGACCAGTACGTCGCGCAGCGGGGTCTTGGCTTCGCCCTTGGCGGCGACTTTCTGAAAATCAGGGGTTTCGTCGATCTGGCTCCGAATGTAGAAGCCGACTGGGCCGATCAACAAGCCGACCCCGAATGCCACGCGCCAGCCCCAGTCGTTCAACTGCACATCGCTGAGCAGGTAGCTGAGCAGAGCACTGACGCCCGCCGCCAGCACGGTGGCAAGACCTTGAGTCGCCAACTGCCAACTGGCGAAGAAGCCTCGGCGGCTGGGGTCGGCATGCTCGACCATGAAAGCTGTGGCGGCGCCGAACTCTCCGCCGGTGGAAAAGCCTTGAAGCATGCGCGCGACGATGATCAGCAACGGCGCGGCGACACCTATCTGTTGGTAGGAGGGGGTAAAGGTGATCATGGCGGTGCCAATCAGCATGATCAGGATCGACATCGTCAACGATGCTTTGCGCCCCGCGCGGTCGGCGTAGGACCCCAGCACGATGGCGCCCAGTGGACGCATTAGGAACGAGATGCCGAACGAGCCCACCGCGAGCAGCAGGGAGGTGGTCTCGTTGTCGGACGGGAAGAACAGTTTGCCGATCACCACGGCGAAGTAGCCGTAGATCAGCAGGTCATAGAATTCCAGGGCGTTGCCGAAGCTGGCGGCAATGATCTCTTTCCATGGCCCGCGCCGGGTAGTGGCCGGGGTCGCGTGCAGAGTGGTCGAGGCTGTACTCATGGGTGGTTTCCGGGTTCGTTTCACGATTATTGATCCGTCCACCGGGCACAGGCAGTTGGTGGACACGATGGCAATCATTGTTATGGGTGAAAACGACCGGGCAGCGGTGGAAGGTCTGCGCCTTCGTGGCTACCTGGCCCGAGACCAAGGTGAATCAACGTTGCGTCGCGGACAATTGCTGATTGGGCACAAGCCCGAGCCTATCCGGCACGGGCTCGTAATCGCGGATGTGACAGACTTGCCTCAGGGCCGGTGTTTTTTGTTAATGCGCCGTAACAGTGCGCGCAATGGGCGACTCAAACCGGATCCAGGCCTTCCCAGATGCGCATCACCTGTTCGCTTCGATTGGCGCGCAGTCGATGCAACGAAACGTCGAACGGGATGTGCAGTTCGCTGCCCCCCGCGAGCACCAGCTCGCCAGCAGTCAATGCATCCTTGACCACCATGCCAGGCAGCCAGGCGAGCCCGGAACCGCGCTTGGCCATTTCTAGAATCGCCTCATAGGAGTCGGCTTGGTAGATCATGCGCAGTGCCAGGCGCTGCGGCAGCTTGGCCAGGTGCTGAGCCAGCACGCCACGCAGTGACAACGAGGGCGACAAGCCCAACCATGCGATGCTGGAGTCGTCGCTGTCCGGACCGATGGCGAATCGCGGCTGGCCGCTCTCATCGGGAGCGCTTACCGGTACAAGTTGTTCCTGCGCGAGCACCTTGGAATCAAAGCGTTCGGCGTCCACCAGAATTCGCGTCAGGGGGCTGGAGTAGATGAGTTGCAAGTCGACCTCGCCGGCGGTCAGCTTGAGGATGGCTTCTTGGGCGCCGCCGGTAACCAGTGATACGGGGAACGCGCCGAAGCGCTGGTGCAGCGACTGGTACCAGTCGGGAAAAAACACACGTGCCAGGGTGCGTCCGGTGGCGATGCGCAGTGGCTGGTCACGGTTGAGACCGATGGTCTGGAACTGCGCACGGGCTGCCAGCAGCAGCTCCATCGATTGGCTCGCCGCGTCCAGAAACAATAGGCCGGCGGGGGTGAGGGACAATGGCTGTTTGCGTTCGATCAGGGGGACGCCAACCCAATCTTCCAAAGCACGGATGCGTCGACCGAAAGCGGGATGGGTCACACAGCGTATCTCGGCGGCCCGCGACAGGCTGCGAGTGCGCGCCAGTTCGATGAAGTCTTCCAGCCATTCCAGTTGCATCGATGCTCCTCATGGCGTCAAGAGCGACCGCGGGCTGCAACACGCCACCCCAAAGGGATGGCGTGAGGCTGCTTGCAAAGTTACTGCACGGTGCCTTGCAGGGTAGGGCCAGGTGTTGCGCCTTTGCGGCGAGTGAGTCGCTTGCCCAATTGCACGCCCGGCATCTCGACATACTTGTAGGTCAATGTCGAGACCAGCAGTACCGCCGCCAACTGCAAGACGACGATGCCGTTGTCGAGCCATATGCTGTGGGTCGAGATGTACTTGACCATGTTGGGCATGTCATGGCCCTGCAGGGTCTCTGTCAGGTCGGTGTGCAGCACTTTCGACAGCACGATCACGGCGCTCTTGAAAACAAACAGAATGGCGGCGTGGGTCAAGTAGATGGAGAACGACAGGGCGCCCAGCCAGAGGAAGAAGCGCTGGTGCAGCAGTCGCGAGATCACGCCGCGCTCGAACGCAAATACCAGAATCAAGACACAGAACAGCAGGCTGGCATACACGCCCTTGTGATCGATGTTCGACACCAGCAGACGATAGCTGCCCAGCACCAGGGCAATCTCCAGCAGATTGAAGTCCACGGCGTCCAGGTCCAGGTCCTTGATGCGATCGTAGAGCACGTACAGGCATGCACCGGCGAAGAAGCACGAAGCGCCGCGGAAGATTTCCAGCTTCAGCCAGGATTCACCATTCCACAAGGTGATGAAGGCCGCCAGAGACACCATTGCGAAGACCTTGACCTTGCTGGTGCGCGCCAGCACTGCCATGACGCCAAATATCAAGTACAGGTAGTACTCGATGCTGATACTCCAGGAGGGGTAATTGAACGAGCCGGTCATGGCGCTGTTCAGCCAGGATTGCAGCAGGAGCAGGTTGGGCAGAAATTCGTCCATCGACGTGGCGCCGCTGAACGCCGGTTCGTTGAAACTGAAGCCCTTCCTCTCAGCCAGCGAGCGACCCATTTCCAGCACCAGGTAAACGCCCAACATGGTCAGGTGCAGGGGATACAGGCGAGCCGTACGACTGATGAAGAAATTTTTATAATCGGTCGCGTTGTTCAAACGCTGGCCATAGGTGTGAAACAAGACAAAACCACTGAGGATAAAAAAGAACTCCACAAGCAGGAAGGCGTTCTTGAAAAACTCGAGTTCGGCAATGCTTTGCACCACGTAAGTGTGGAACAGCACGACGGCAACCGCGCAGAGGCCGCGGAAACTGTCGAGTACGACAAATCTTTTCATGGGTAGTCCAGGGCGTTGTAAGTATTGCTACCCGGTGTCATGCCGAAGAGGCATGGCCCGTAGCCATCACACGAGCTAAGCTAAAGCAAGTCATCGGTAGGCACAAGGGCAATTTGGTCGATTCTATAGGCCAGGTAAAAAGTATGGATCTGACCAACAGCGCCTTCTTGGGATTGAGCAGGCCGCCGTTCTTCTGGATGCTCCTGAATCAATGCTTTGCCCAACCTGTGTCAGTCATTTTGTGGAGAAGTAGATCCCTGTATAGCTTAAGAGTCGGTACAAGCAGTCAGTGACCTCCAAGAGCTTTCGTCGAGTATCAAGCACGACTTATCCTCTATGGATCAACGAGTAGCGGCTAGGGGAGTGGCCCCATCGGCTCAAGCTCACGTATGAGGTCAATGAGCAGGCGCAGACCAACAGGTATCTGTCTGAAACTTGAGTAGTAAATGTGAAAGCCTGGGTCATAGTGAGTCCAATCCACAAGGACCCGCTGCAGAGATCCTTCCGCAATCTGCCGCTCGACTACCTTCTGCGGGACGTACATCAAGCCTACGCCGCGCATAGCCATCGCCACACCGACGCGACCCTCATCAATAGTGATGGGCCCCGGCACATCTATCTCCATCTGCTGACCGCCTTTCGAGAACTGCCAGTGGTAGATGCGTGCATTGCCCAGGCGCACACGCAGACACCGATGATGGTGCAGGTCGTCCGGATGCATCGGAATTCCGAAACGCTGCAGGTAATCCGGCGCGCCAACGACGGCCCAAGCGACATCGGGAGAGAGTCGCTGGGCGATCATGTCTTCGGGCACCGTCCCGCCGTAACGTATCCCCGCATCATGGCCGTCACCAATGACATCTACCATTCGATTCGTGACGGTGAGGTCAACCTCTATATCCGGATAGCGATCAACGAAGACTGGGAGGACCGGGCCGAGGATGAGTTTCGCGCCGTCGCTCAAGACGTTTAGTCTGATGCGTCCGGCAGGCTCGTCGCGCAGCCGGTTCAGGGCCTCCAGCGCCTGACCGATATCATTTACCGGCGCGCTGATGAGGCCCTGCAGCTCTTCGCCAGCTGCCGTAAGCGTCACGCTTCGTGTTGTGCGGTTAAGCAGTCGAACGCCCAACCGTGTCTCTAGCCCTTTCATGGCATGGCTTAGCGCAGACGCGCTGATCCCCACGTCCAGCCCAGCTTTCCTGAAGCTCTGGTGCCGAGCGATGGCAAGGAAATAAATGATATCTGCCAGGTTCGTGCGGCTCAGCTGCATTGATGACTCCGATGGTAAAGCGTTAAGGTCAGCCGACTTCCGGCAAGTGGTCAATCAGCTTATCGAGCGTAATGGGATAGTCACGGACTCTAATGCCGGTCGCGTTATAGATAGCGTTGGCAATCGCCGCAGCGGCGCCAGAAATACCTAGCTCGCCGACGCCTTTAGCCTTCAACGGCGTGGCATAGGGATCAACCTCATCCAGGAAAATAACCTCCT
Organism: Pseudomonas sp. MM227; assembly: GCF_947090715.1. Taxonomy (NCBI): domain Bacteria; kingdom Pseudomonadati; phylum Pseudomonadota; class Gammaproteobacteria; order Pseudomonadales; family Pseudomonadaceae; genus Pseudomonas; species Pseudomonas sp. MM227. The sequence goes on along the minus strand of NZ_OX352319.1, from coordinate 2,366,478 downwards.
GATGGGGGATGTCGGCATGTACCGGCACTTCATAGCTGGCCAGATCGTGATTAACAAAAAAACCTAGGCGATGATCCACGACCATTTCCTCCATGAGCGCAGCACCGGCGCCCATGGTCATTCCCCCGATGATCTGACTTCGTGCCGTTTTTGGATTGAGTATCCTGCCCGCTGCGCACACTGCCAGTTGACGACGAATACGGATCTCGCCAGTGGCAGCATTTACTCCAACCTCAACGAAATGGGCGCCAAAAGTTTGCTGAGCGTACTCCTTGGCGAGGTCGCCAAACTCCATGAAGTCTTCGGACACCAGCTCGCCGTTCTTTGTCGCAGTGGTCAATGGCAGACTTATCGACCCTTGACGAACGTGGCCAGCGACAAATTCGGTGAGGGTCGGATCAAGGCCCAGCTTCATCGAAACGGCTTCCCTGAGCTTCACACAAGCAGCGTAGACGCCTGCCGTAGATGAGGCAGCGCCCCATTGACCGCCCGAACCGGATGATTCCGGGAAGTGCGAGTCGCCCAAGTTTACGTTTACCTTGTCCATATCCACGCCCATCATTTCCGCAGCAGTCTGGGCAATAATCGTGTAAGAGCCGGTGCCGATGTCGGTCATGTCAGTTTCGACGGTGACTATGCCTTCGCGGTCAAGCCGGACTCGAGCAGCGGACTTTGTCGTAGGTGCACCTCGGATCGCGGAGGCCATTCCCAAGCCAACCCACCATCCGTCACGGAGTTCTTTGGCCGGATGGGTGTTACGTCGCGCCCAGCCGAAATGATCAGCCCCCTTATTCAGGCACTCTACTAACTGGCGTTGAGAGAACCGGCGATCCGGCTGCTCGGGATCTACTTGGGTGTCGTTGATAACACGAAATCTTACGGGATCCATCCCCAGTTTCTCTGCCATCTCGTCCATGGCAATCTCCAGAGCCATCATGCCCGGCGCTTCACCGGGCGCACGCATGGCGCTCCCTTCAGCAAGGTCGAGTTGGGAAAGATAGAGGCGGGTCATGCGGTTAGCACCCGCATACAATGTTCGGGTCGATGCGGTGGCGGCTTCAGTGCGCCCACCTCGCAGATTGCCCGACCAGCTCTCATGACCAACGGCAGTGAGCTTGCCGTCGGAGTTGGCACCGAGCCTGATTCTTTGAATCGTCGCAGGCCTATGGGTCAGGTTGTTGAACATAAGCGGTCGGGGAAGTGCGACCTTCACCGGGCGTCCAGCCTCTTTCGAGGCAAGAGATGCCAATACCGCGTCGCACAAGATAGTACCTTTGCCGCCAAAGCCGCCGCCGATGTAGGGCGAAATGAGGTGAATGTTCCCTTTGGGAATCCCCAGTGTTTTAGCCAGGTCTCTGACGCCCCAATTCATCTGTTGGATCGACGTCCAAAGCGTCAGTTTGTCACCCTGCCATTGAGCAATGGTAGCGTGAGGTTCCATCATCGCGTGCGCATGATCCGGAGTGGTGTAATGGCCGTCGAGTGTCACTGCGGCCTGCGTAAATGCGCCTTCAAAATCCCCGATCTCAGTGTGTGGGGGAGGGCCAAACGCGCCCGCCGCTGGCGTAGTGGCAGACGCTCGCTGTGCTGAGAGGTCGTAGGCGCCAGTTTCTCTGACGTAGTAGACCCTCAGCAATGCCGAAGCCGCCCTGGCTTGTTCGAACGTCTCTGCCACGACGATTGCTACGGCTTGGTGATAGTGATCGACTTTCGGCCCGGCAAGTGCCCGATCAACGTAAAATTCACCCCTGTCCAATTGACCTGCATTTTCGTGGGTGACGATGGCGATGACACCGCTGGCTTGCCGTGCCTCGCTTGAATCGATAGACGATATCCGACCTTTGCCGATTGCCGAGCCGACAACATAGCCGTAGGCGGGAGGGCTTAGTGCGGCTCGTTGTTCGTAAGCATAGGTGGCTGTGCCGGTCGTCTTCAGTTTGCCCTCAACACGATCCTTTGGCTGACCGATCACCTTCATCTGATCTATCGGGTTTGTGCTCGCGGGCGTATCAAACTTCATTAGGCATACTCCTGGTCAATCGACCGCAGCCGTGCGAGGCCGTTGTGAAGAAGACGAACTGGACAAAGCCAGACCGATCGTCCGTTCCGCCAGTTTGATTTTGAAAGCGTTTTGGGTAGTTGGATTAGCGCCAGCCAGCAAGTGTGTTGCTACGGCTTTAGCGCCGTCAGGCAGAAAAGCGTCGGCCGCTTCACTTCGCCAGGGCTTGTATGAGACACCCCCAAGGGCTAGTTGCCCCGTCCCATCGGGCAGCACGATCGCAGCGACTGAAACCAGCGCAAACGCATAAGACGCACGGTCACGAACCTTGTAGTAGATGTGCTCGCCGCCAACAGGCTTGGGCAAGGTCACAGCGGTAATCAGCTCGCCTGGCCCAAGGACGTTTTCGATATGAGGGGTGCTCCCTGGGGCACTGTAGAGGTGGTCGATCTCAATCGTTCTGACGTGACCGTCTGAATTGAGTGTTTCTACCTTGGCGCCCAATGCTCGCATCGCCACCGCCATGTCGCTGGGATGGCTGGCAATGCAGGCATCGCTGACACCTATGACCGCTTGTTGCCGACTGGCACCGCCCATTGCAGAGCAGCCAGTTCCCGGGCGACGCTTGTTGCAGGGCTGATTAGTGTCGTAGAAGTACGCACACCGGGTGCGCTGTAACAGATTGCCTGCCGTCGTGGCTTTGTTGCGCAATTGTCCTGACGCGCCGGCAAGCAGCGCCCTGGAGAGGACGGCATAGTCTCGACGCACCTGTGGCGCAGCCGCCAGATCAGTGTTGCGCACCATGGCGCCAATCCTTAGCCCGCCTTCGTTCGTCGCGGTGATTTTGTCGAGCGCCAATCCGTTTACATCAATCAGATGCTGCGGGGTCTCGATCTCCAGTTTCATCAGATCGAGCAAATTGGTACCACCGGCGATGAATCGGGCTCCCTCGTGGCTTACGCAAGCGTTAACCGCTTGCTGCATAGATGCGGCGCGTTCGTACGTGAAGGACTTCATGCCTCGCCTCCTGCTGATTCCTGGATGGCGTCGACGATGTTGGAGTACGCACCGCAACGGCAGATATTCCCACTCATGCGCTCCCGGATTTCGACGGCGCTGACTTGGCTCTTGGCAATCAGATCACCGCTGACGTGACTGGGTATGCCGGCTTTTATTTCTTCAAGCATCGCGACTGCCGAGCAGATCTGGCCAGGCGTGCAGTACCCGCACTGGTATCCGTCATGCTTGATGAACGCTGCTTGCAGTGGGTGCAGGTTGTCCGGGGTACCGAGGCCTTCAATGGTGGTGATGCTGTCGCCTTCGTGCATGACCGCAAGTGTCAGGCACGCGTTGATTCGTCGACCCTCAACGATCACCGTACAGGCGCCGCACTGGCCGTGGTCACAGCCTTTCTTGCTGCCCGTCAGATGCAGCCTTTCTCGAAGGGCGTCCAGAAGCGTGGTGCGGTTGTCGACATCCAGGGCAACTCGCCGCCCGTTGAGGGTAAACGTCACATGACTGACTGGCGGAGTTTGCGCTGTCGATTTGATATTGGCGGTCGCTTGGGCGTGATCGACCTTTGCCAAAACCGCAGTGACCGCAGTGCCTGCGGTGCCAATGAGCACTTGTCGGCGGGACATCTCTATTCCCGCTCCGGATGCGGTGGGATTTTCGGGGTTCATGAACGTCTCCGATCGCAATGTGTGTGGCATAAGCGGGTATCAGTTACTGATGACTTACCGGCGCACGTCTGATGTGAGGGCAATGACGGCACGCAGTGCCGTATTTTCATGACTAGAGCCTATGGCACTGCGTTCCAGCTGATAACTGCGATTTTAAGAATGAATCCATGAGTAGCGCTCAGTAATGTCCACAAAGGCCCTGAATTGGCGGGTATTAAGGTATCGGGGATTGAATACAGCTGCCGGCCGCGGCTTGACCACTCCTAACGGTTATCTGGTTTAATCAGGGACAATCGTGAGCGATGGCTGAGGCAAGGCTTCGCAGTCCTTCATCAGAGAAGTATAAATGCGAATATCAATCCTCAAGGCCATGTTTTTTTAGTGGTGTTTGGGTGGGATCAGCGGTTGCCGCACTACCTTCTGAGCAAATTGTGCGTATTGCGCAGCTTGTCATCGATCCTTCTCAACTGGCGGCTTGTCAAGTTGCCGTCAAAGAGGAAATGGCCGACTCCGTCCGTCTTAAACTGGGTGTGCTGACTCTCTACTCAGTTGCAGAAAAAGGACACCCGAATAGGCTCCATTTCTTTGCAATCTAATCGGATGGAGCGGCATATCAAAGCCATATTGCTTCACCGCATTTTCAAGAATACGTGAAAACGACTCAGTCGATGATCCTGTCTAAAGAGTTGATCGAGACCTTCCCGGTTTAACTCAGCATTCAGCCGGGTCGATGATAGATCTGTTCGAACTGACGGGTCATTAGGGAGTCGTGCGCAGAGCCAAGTTTTTTCAAATGGGGGAAATGTGATGAAGAGTTTAAGAGTGATGGCGCTTGCAGCAGCGGGTCTTGCGTTTGTCTCAATGAATAGTTTTCAGGTAATGGCGTCTGAGGCTTCGTACGCACATGCCCCGGCCTACTATGTCGGCGAGTTTGAAATTACCAATCCAGAAGGTATGAAGCCTTACAGCGCAGGGGTTGAAGCCACCTTCAAACCCTATGGCGGGCACTTCGTCGTGCGTGGCGGCAAGACTATTTCGCTTGAGGGTGTAGCGCCGAAGCGGCGACGCGTTGTTATCGAATTTGAAAGCATCGAAAAGGCCCAGGCTTGGTACAACTCTGCGGAGTACACCGAACTCAGGAAAATCCGCCAGCGATCAGCTAACACAGATGTTTACTTGATTGAGGGAGTCCCAGCCCAATAACTCACTCCTAACCCAGGCGCCGCGTGAGCAGCCACTCGTGTTCAACGCGGCCGCTGGGGAAGGAAGTAATACTAAAGCCACATGACTGCTTTTGCGTGGCAGACACTGCAGGACTAAATCTGCCGTAGGCTACAAAAAGGCGCCGCTACAACGCTCCGCCTTCCAGTATCATTTTACGGCGGCCCACGTTCGCAAGCCCCGACCAGCTATCTTTACCCATCCCTTTGCATCTGAGGTTTTTGTCGGCTCGTGAACACCTCATGCACTACCGGCACGGCGGTGAACACGTTGGGCCACCCGGCGTAGAAGGCCAACTGAGTCAACATTTCCGAGGCTTGAGCCTGCGTCAGTCCGTTATCCATCGCGCGATTGAGATGAGCGGCCAGCTGAGCGACTTGTCCCGTGGCGATCAGGGCGCTTACGGTGACGAGGCTTCGATCACGTGGGGCCAGGCCTGGGCGCAACCACAAGTCGTGGAACAGAGAAGCGCTGGTGTAATGAACAAGACCCGCAGACACAGGCCCTACATTCTTATCGACATACGCCGTACGAACCTTTTCGGAAGCCTGGTCGATAGCGAGTAGGGGAGGTGAGGCAGGCGGCAATTGATCCGGCGTGATCCCGCGCCGGGTGAATACCTCTTTGGTGACAAGAATCGTAGCGGTTGCGTTGCCCCAACCGGTATAGAACGCCAGGTGGTTGATGACTTCGGAAATCTCCGAAGGCTTGACGCCGTTGTCCAGTGCCAGATTCAGGTGATACGCCAACTCGACCGTTTGCTGCTTGGAAATCAGCACCGCCAGTGTGGTTAGGCTGCGATCGCGGGGCGATAAGCCCGGGCGTTTCCACACCTCACCCAGGAGGGTGATCTCAGTGTTATGAGCCAGCGCGGGAGATACTGCACGCATGTCCTCAAGAGTCGGCACTTCCGGAGAGCGATGTGCGGACATGGGGTCTTTGGTCGAGCACGCGACCAGTAATAGGGTCAGGCAGGCGACGCCTGCTTTTGCCCAGCTCATCGGGAAGCCTCGTACTGCGCTTCGCTGACCAGTTCCATCCACTCGACGTTTTTCCCGTCGACAGCTTCCTGGATGGCCATATGAGTCATCCCTGTAATCGCGGTAGCCCCATGCCAATGTTTGACGCCGGGCGGTGTCCAGATGACGTCGCCTGGTTTGATAACGATCTTCTCTCCGCCTACCTGTTGTACCCAGCCGGTACCCGCCGTGACTATCAAGGTTTGGCCTTTGGGGTGGGTATGCCAGGCTGCTCGTGCTCCGGGCTGGAAAATGACTGCGCCTGCCGAGACAGTCGAGGGTGCGCGTGCCGGAAAGAGAGGGTCGATGCGCGCGTTTCCAACAAAGTTGGCTGGCGCTCCCATCATCGAAGGTTGTTCACCATTTCGGGTGACGGCCATCATCGAAGGTTGTTCACCATTTCGGGTGACGGCCATTACCTGATCGTTTGGAATCTCGGCGCTATGAGCAGAGATGGCGGTACACATCACTACGGCCAACGAAGACGTCTTGATAAATCCTCTCATAGACAAGCTCCTGCTAGTGGGCGTTCAAGCGCACAAGCTAGATCAGCATTGCCTTCTGTACTACCACCAAAACCAACATGATCCAGTGAGCCGAGCTCAGCAGTCCGAAAGTTATCCGGGCGGTCGCTCTACCCCGGCTCTCCTAACATTAATGAGTGCTGCTCAGTAGAGCATCCCACTTACGCCCGGTATTCAAGGGCTGACTCAGTGATTAGTTTTAGCACACTCGAATTTTATACGTATGTCAGCCACCGCAACCGTCGCTGAGGAGGAATCAAATATGAGCACTCGACTACTTCCAGGCATGGCATTGAGCTCGTTGTTTATCTGCAGTGGCCTCAGCACTGACGCCGCAAGCGCGGATGTGGTCAGCACATCGCAGCAAAAGGAGGCACCCATGAGGTGGGATCAGCGCGAGCTTGGCAGTATCGTCAAAGCAGACGATTTACATATCTCGGTATTTCGACAGGACATGGTGAACTACGGTACGCCGACATTTATATGGTGCATTGAGGTGGGAGGTGACCTCTATGTGCGTGCTTACAACGGCGTTCAGTCCCGTTGGTACCAGGCTGCACTTAAACAAAGGGCCGGTAGGATTATCACAGCCGGCAAGACGATCGACGTCAGGTTTGAACCGGTTAGCGGTGACGTCAATGATCCCATCGACGACGCCTACCGAGCCAAGTACAGCGCCAGCAGCTATCTGGCTCCTATGATCAGCGAGCGCTCGCGAGCTGCGACTCTTCGAATTTTTCCTGAAGGCAACGCGCGGTGAGAGAAATAGCATTGGCTGAGCCTCGTTCTGGAGAAACGCAAACGGGGCACGAACCGCAGCACGGCATCCGGATTCTGTTGATCCTCAGTGCCTTGTTGGCCTTCGCGTCGATTTCTACCGACCTCTATTTGCCAGCAATGCCAATTATGGCGACCTCTTTAAACACAGACGGCGGCACGATGGCGCTGACCGTGAGCGGCTACCTGGCTGGGTTCAGCGCAGGGCAACTGTTCTGGGGGCCGTTCAGTGACCGCTATGGCCGAAGGCTGCCTGTCGCGCTTGGCTGCTTGCTCTTCATCGCGGGATCCGCCGGCTGTGCGCTGGCCAGTGATGGCACCACCCTGGTCGTCTGGCGTGTGGTGCAAGCATTAGGGGCCTGTGCCAATGTGGTTCTCGCACGGGCCATGGTGCGTGACCTTTATGAAGGCCGGCAAGCCGGCCAGAAAATGTCCACCTTGATGACCATCATGGCGGTCGCACCACTGGCGGGCCCTACGGTTGGCGGGCAGATTTTGCATTCGTTCTCCTGGCAAGCCATCTTCTGGACCCTGGTAGTGCTGGGGGTGGCCACGCTAGCTAGTCTGGTACTTTTACCCGAAACCTTACCAGCCACCCGGCGCAGCCACACTTCGCTACAAACCATCATCCAGCGTTATGGATTGCTGCTGCGCACGCCCAGGTTTCTGGCCTACGTTGCCACTGGCGGGTTTTTCTACGCGGGTACTTTCGCCTACATCGCGGGCTCGCCCTTTGCGTACATCGCTTACCACCATGTTGATCCGCAGTGGTACGGCGTGCTGTTCGGCGCCGGCATCATTGGGCTTATGGTCACCAATCAACTCAATGCTCGATTGCTCAATCGCTATGACGCCGACGCAGTGCTGTTTGTGGGCGGGGTCATCTCGGCCAGTGCCGGAGCCTTGATCGCATTCACCACCTGGGCTGATTGGGGCGGACTGCCGCTGCTCATCTGTGGCTGTTTCGTGTTCGTCACCGCCACAGGCTTTGTTCTCGCCAACGCCATCACGGGAGCATTGAACTGCCTTCCCCAGTTTTCTGGCACTGCATCAGCACTCGCCGGCGCTATGCAGTACGGAGCCGGTATTTTGGGCTCAGCACTGGTGGCGAGGTTTGCCGATGGCACTCCCTGGCCCATGGGCTCGGTCGTGGGCATTTGTGGCTTTGGCTGTCTACTCGCCGCAGCCTGCGTGCTGTGGGCACGTCCTGTATCTGATCACCTTTAAAGTTGAGGATCTTCGATGAGTTTTTCATTTGAAAACCAAGTTGCACTGGTCACAGGTGCAGCCTCTGGAATTGGTTGGGCAACTGCCAACGCGTTCGCTCAGCTATGTGACAGGGCAATCCATTTCTGTGGACGGCGGTTTCATCATGCGTTGACCTCCGAGCTTCGCCACGCCCGCTTGTAGCCAGTCAATGCCACGAGTGCCAACGCTCACCACAATATCAAGGAAATGATCTATGCCAGAAATGAAGCTGTCCAGGACACCCCGTGCGCTGCTTATCGCACTGGGCGTAATTACCTTGCTACCAGGGTTGTTCATGCTCATCGCTGGAATCTATCTGATTACCTTGGGGGGCTCCTGGTACTTTGCGGTGGCAGGCTTGGGCATGACCGCATCCGGGGGACTTCTTTTACGTGGGCGTCTGTCAGGATCGTTGCTTTATCTTGCCCTGTTCATTGCGTCTATAGCGTGGTCGGTATGGGACGTGGGTTTCGCATTTTGGCCTTTGTTTTCAAGGTTGATGGCGCTGGCTGCCTTGGCTTTCCTGATACTGCTAGGCACCCCAAAGCTACTTTCTGGCGGCACGCCTTTGGTGGCCAGGCTTTCATACGCTGGCGCGTTTGTTGTTGCTGCCGCGCTCGCGGGAACATTCTATGCAGCACTGCAGCCGCAGCCTATTCAGACTGCTGACGCTGCGCCGAGTCCAGTCCCCGGTAAAGCGGTTGGCACAGTCGAACCTGCCGCCGACTGGCGGCACTTTGGGCGTACACCTTCCGGCACCCGGCACGCTGTTTTGGATACGCTCAACCCGCTGAACGTAGCTGACCTCAAGGTTGCCTGGACATACCGAACGGGCGAGATCCCTAAGGGGGTTAAAGAAGCCCATGTCGTGACACCACTGCACGTCAACGGCATGCTTTACGGCTGCACTCAGTCCAGCCAATTATTTGCCCTAGACGATGAGACGGGGAAGGAGATCTGGCGCCATGACCCCAGGGTTGAGGCCAACAACGTGTACCCACGCTGTCGTGGCGTGGGTTATTCCGAGGACACCGCTGATGTAGCAACGACGGACACCCAAGTACCTGTGGCGGCTTGCGCGCGTCGGATCATAGCTACAACGGTGGATGCCCGCTTGATCGCGGTGGACGCTCAGACGGGTGAGACCTGTAAAGGTTTTGGTGACAATGGCAGCGTCAGCTTGCGGATTGGCATGGGGAGCCCGGACAAGGAACTCTATTTTCCGACTGCAGCACCCACCGTTGTCCGAGACTTGGTCGTGGTCGGTGGGCTTGTGTGGGACAACCAGAAAACGGGGGAGCCGTCCGGTGTCGTGCGTGCCTTCGATGTTCGTTCCGGTGCGTTGGTCTGGGCATGGGACTTGGGTAACCCCGCAATTACCCGCAAGCCTCCAGAGGGGCAGAGCTATACGCCAGGTACACCGAACGTGTGGTCGATACCGGCTTTTGACGATGAGTTGGGGTTGATCTATCTGCCAACGGGGAATGCGACGCCTGATTTCTGGGGCGGCCATAGATCTCCCGCTGATGACCAGTATTCGTCGTCCATCGTCGCACTTGACATCGCTACAGGCCGTGAGCGCTGGCACTTTCAGACCGTGCATCACGATCTATGGGACTATGACGTGCCCTCCCAGCCAGCCCTTTATGATGTTCCGGACGGCCACGGAGCTATGGTGCCGGCGTTGATCCAGACGACCAAGCGCGGGCAGATCTTCATGCTTGACCGGCGAACCGGTAATCCGATCGCCAACGTTGAAGAGCGGCCTGTGCCTCAGGGAGCTGTTGCGGATGATCGCAGTTCACCGACCCAGCCTTATTCAGTAGGCATGCCCACAATCGGCACTGAACCGCTTAGCGAAAAGCGTATGTGGGGCCTCACACCGATAGACCAACTCATCTGCCGAATCGAGTTTCGCAAAGCACGCTATGAGGGCGAATTCACGCCGCCCAGTGAGCGCCTGACGATTCAATACCCGAGCTGGCTGGGTGGTATGAATTGGGGTTCGGTTTCAATCGCTGAGAACCTCGGCTATCTGATTGTGAATGACACCCGGGTTGCCATCTGGAATCGCATGATCCCCCGCAAAGCCTACGACGAAGCAAGCGTAAAAAATGGTGGCCACGAGGGTAACGCTCCGCAGGCAGGCACGCCCTGGGGTATCGAGATGGGGCGTTTCCTGTCGCCCTTGGGTATTCCTTGCCAGGAGCCACCCTATGGGACAATCAGCGCTATCGATTTGGCAACGCGCAAAGTCGCTTGGTCAACGCCGCTAGGAACAACTGAAGACACTGGTCCTCTGGGGATCGCCACACACTTGCCCATGCCTATCGGCATGCCCACACGTGGAGGGCCGATAACAACCTCTACAGGTCTGGTGTTCATTGCAGCGTCGCAAGACTTTTATATCCGCGCGTTTGACGTGCGCACCGGCAAGGAGTTGTGGAAAGGGCGCCTGCCTGTTGGCGCGGAAGCAACGCCGATGACTTACATCTCTCCGAAAAGCGGCAGGCAATTTGTGGTTATCAGCGCGGGCGGAAACTCCGCCACGACTTCAAAGGGGGATTACGTGGTGGCCTACGCACTACCTCGATGATGCGCGAACCCTGCGCTACATGAACTGAGTGAGCCACACGCTCAATTGGCAGCGCAGGCAAATACTTACCTAAACCCCGGCTGAAGTTGCAGCCGGCAGTGCGGAGTCTGGTAGATGAGTGATGCACACAGCAACAATATTGATCGATCTAAAGAGGCCCTCGGTGGCCAGCTCAGCGAAAGGCGATCGCTGCTCAAGATAACCGCTGCATTGCTCGGTGCTTCCTTGATACCGGGTTTCTCAAGTCGCGCAATGGCCCAGCCCAATAACCTTAAGAACACCAGCGCATTGGGGGCGACTGGTCAAACCAGTCCATCAATGAGCCGGTTTGAGGCTGGATTGAGGAGGTGCAAATCCTCTTTGTTGATCTGCAAGACGCACTGACGCAAGGAAGCCGGTCAGTCGCGCCAACGGCCCTGCGAACCAACGCGGGCGTCCTGGCAAAAATCGCACAGCTGCTGCACATTCCGATGACTTTTTCGCTTGTTCCCGTTAAAGGGAAGCCCGGCGAACTCATACCGGAGCTGCGGGCCTACTCGAATGCGCATAACACTTCCCAGCGCCTGCTCGCTCCAAGCTTCACTGACAAGGCGATGGTTGCGAACTTGGCCAACAATAAGCGCAATACGCTCATCATTTGCGGATTTGCGAGCGAGGTCGCTGTGTTGGAGTCAGCATTGGGCGCTATTGATGTGGGATACACGGTGCATATCCCAGTGGACGTCATTGGTAGCGCCTCCTCGCGTACGGAGTCTGCCGTGTTGCGCCAGATGGAGCTGGCGGGGGCTGTACCCACATCGATCATCAGCTTGGCCGCGAAGTGGTCACCCAATTTTTCTGAGGAGCCTGGGGCATCGGTGCTGGCCGCATTTTCAGAAATTCAAAACACTAATTAAATCGGAAGGCCAGTTTCGAGCCTTCCGAACGCGTCCTTAGCAGTCCCCGCCCGCCCGCTTCGGAGAGGCACTCTCTCTCGATCTGTAGAATCGAGCTAGTGGGGTGTCGCTTTCGCCAAGACATTAACGTCAATGGGACTATAAAAACTGAGCACCTATTGCCCGGGTGTGGGTCATTCCGTCATCAGCGCACCGCTGAGGTACTGCTCGTCAGTTACCGGCTCCATCCAGTCAGTGTTTTTACCCTCAATCGTTTCGGTGACGGCGAAGTGCGACATCGCGGTCGTTTCAGCAGCACCATGCCAGTGGCGTTTTCCGCATGCACAGGAGACGACATCACCCGCTCGAATCTCGGTTCGGGGGCCTCCTTCGCATTGCGTCCATCCGACACCTGTCAATACGACGAGCGTTTGACCTGCCGGATGTGAGTGCCATAAGGTACGTGCGGATGGCTCAAACGTAACGATAGCGCCAGTCGCGCGACCAGGTGCCGCTGCCTGGAACATGTTGTCGATGCGCACCGAGCCAGTGAACCAAGTGTCAGGGCCCTTTACGGATGGCTTGGTTCCACTGCGGATGATGGTTTGGCCTGAATCGTTCATGGAGATAGGGCCCGACATGCGCATGGCAGTAGTCGGCGCTCCTTCGTACTTAGAAAAGTACGGGCAGCCTCAGGCGCCCTCCGACTTGACGTTGCACAATTGCATCAATCTGCGACTGCCCACGCATGGCGGGCTTTATGCCTGGGAGTTCGAGAAGGAGGACAGAGCCGTCAACGTCAACGTTGACGGTCAGCTTGTTTTTGGTTCTGCCTCTCTCATTTTAATGGCGGCCCGATCAGGTCAAGGCCTCGCGTACCTTACGGAAGAGCAGGTGAGATCGGACATAGAAAACGGGGTCTTGATTCGTGTTTTGGACGACTGGTGCCCGCCATTTTCTGGCTATCACTTGTACTACCCAAGTCGGCGCCAACCCACTCAGGCTTTCAGCTTGCTCGTCGATGCGCTGCGTTACGGTGATTGAGGCCACCTTGCTGCCCCAGCGCCGACTTCTGACCTCTATACCGCCTAGTTGACCGTGCCGTGCAAGCCAAGCGATGGCCAAGTCAGGCGCTGGCAGAACATTCCCGGAGGCCGCTGCGTCTGTTTGCATCCAGATAACTTTCAAAGTCTGCCATAACATTGAGATAGCAGCTGATATGGTGCTGGAGCCATAGCCGAAGCACAGACGCCAGCAGGTCGAATGCCTTGCACTGCCCCATCCTTGGCTCCGCCATCATTCCTGGAGGCTCTTCAGGGTAGGAGGGATCCGCCACAACGGTATTTAGAGGGCTGCGGCAGTAATCGCGCGGGGCTTCGACAGTTTGGTCTCGATAGGCCGATTCTCTGCTGATGATGCTTGGGCTGAATTGAATTTGCGGTAGATGTGTCGGGGTTTGCGGGCGATCTGCTTCTACTTGTATGAGCGCAATGCTGAGACTTGAAGCGGTCTCGGGCGCAAGTCGCCCTTGTAGGCCTGTAGCCTTCAGCCACAGCTTTTCGCCCAAGAGTAGGAGACCCGGCAGGGTCGCCGTAACGGCGGAGGGTTCTTTCAAGCGATTGAGGATTATCGGCAGAACATTCCAGGGATTGGACTTGGTACGGCATGGAAAGGAGCATGGTGGTCACTCACCTGCTTAGATAAATCCTACAGGTAAGAGAAACCTTGAAACACCACGGCAGCCGTGACAGAGCCGGGTTAGCTGAGCTATTGAACCGCGAAGACCTCAGGAGGCACCCATGGGATCCCGGGTGAAGTAAATGGCACCGGGATGGCTACTCCACCGGTTTCCCAACCATGAAGAATCTGTGTGGCATTATCATCTTAAGCTGCCAAGCCCACACACCTTGCACATTAGGCAGGCATCCGCCTGACGTATTTGATTCGCGGCGTATCCGATTCAGGGTATATGGTTACGGCGCCCCCCCCCCCGCAGATAGACCGCCGAAAGCCTGAAGTCGGCCAGACTTAGATATACGCGAACCTAGCAGAATGGCCAACAAGCGGCGGCCGATGACTAAACGCTTTACTGAAGTGACGCGCGCCCCTTCTTATCAACGGCAACCCTCGAATCGCTCGCCAGTCATTGATCCCGATAAGGCACCTATTCCTCCGGCCCCAAGTACACCGGCACCCGCCATCCCACCTCGCGCAACGAATGCTGCAGCTGATCCTGAACCCCTAACAACGTTGCGAAGATCGCCATACGTACAGCGATCCCGTTATCGGTCTGCTTGAAAATCGCCAGCCGCGAGTCAAAGTTTAGATCGACACTCAGGTCATTGGCGCCCGGGCGCGAGTCGCGGGGTAGAGGGTGCATGATCAGCGTGTGGGCACCGCAGACGGCATTGACTAGGGCAAGGTTGATCTGGAAGTCGGCGCTGTAGCCCTCCAGCGTCTCCTCCTCGGCAAACCGCTCTTTCTGGATACGAGTGGCATAAACCACATCAGCGCCCTTCAACCCACTCGGCAAATCGTGAGTCTGTTGGACATGGTGACCATTACGAGCAAGGTACTCCACCAGATTGCCACGTCAGTAGAGCGCTTACGTTGATTCGCCCTTCAAGCGATTCGCTTGACGCTGCATCCACCGTCTACGTAAGACGGCCGCGCTGGCCGGGAATTGCTCCTCAAAAAACTCCACGAGCTTAATACGATCTTCACGAAATACACGGAAGTCCTCACGCAATTCACACCATGCGATCACGACATGGCATCCCGTGACATAGCCCATCATGAACGGCCAAAGTGTACGGCGCGTCTCGACGCCGCTTTTATCCTGGTAACGGATAGCGATCTTGCGGCTTTCGCGGCACCAGCGTCTAAGCTTTCGAAAATCCAGATTGCTGCGGCATGCTTCGTGTCGGGGCAGTGTGACGACAGCAGGGTCATCGACTAAACACTTCAAATCGTGCGGCATCACGGCTGCTACCTTTGCTAAGACGGAGAGAGCAGCACGGGACAAATCTCTGTCGCCATTAGCAATCACCCATTGGGCCCCGAGTGTAAGCGCCTCCACTTCGTCAACATTGAGCATCAGCGGTGGTAGGTGGAAGCCTCGGTCGAGGACATAGCCGATCCCGGCCTCGCCGCGAATTGGCACGCGTCTAGCCATGAGCACGGCGATGTCCCGGTAGATCGTCCGCTTTCCGATTTCCAATTCTGTAGCGATTGAGTCTGCCGTGAGTGGCACGTTCGACTGGCGAAGAATTTGAATAATCTCGAAGAGACGATCGGCTCGCCGCATAAGTTTCACCGCATGGCTACAAGAATTGAACTCGAAATTATGCTTCCAATAAGGAACATCGGCACGGTGAGAATTGCATAAGCATAAGGGTGAGGAAACAACGGATTGATCGCAATGTTGGTAGTCGTTGTGCCTAGATAACCGATCCCAACGAGTGCGCCCAAAAACAACGCATCACTTTGACTGTCGATACCGAGGCACTGCAGCAAGATTGCTGTGGTGATAATGCTTATAAGGCTACAAAGGAAGGGGCCAGCGATGAAGCGGGCTGGCGCTTTGGAAGGCCATTCGTCCAACCCCATTACGCTAGCGTAGCGACGACGAAAAATAACGGTGTACCAAATGCCGCCCAATATTAAATGGGCGACACTTGCGATCGCAACGGCGATCCAGTTTAGCTGTGGAAGGGCTGTAAGCATCTTTGATTTGCCTTGGGGATTTAGTGCGTTAATGTACATGTGGCCTGCTGACACCGTTGTGTCAGCATACAAACGCGGCATGCTCGTAAGCTTTAGTGCTGCCAAATAAGTTGGAGAACCCTGACGATATGCTCGTCGAATCGATGAACAGCCTTGCTGCCAGCCGACCGCGGTTGGCCGTCAGCGTGGTGCCTGCTGCTCAATTCGGCCGACACCATGGCCGCTGGCATGCTAACGAGCACACCCAAAGGGAGGTGGCCGTGCCGCGTCGGGTGGTGCCGAACGCTACCTGCTGAAGAAACTCCAGGCGCCGAAAGTCCGCTTCATTGGCCTGCGCAGGCGAGGGGATACGAGAGATCACAGGCTGACTATTAACATCTTCTAAACCGGGTCAACCGGCCACGGAAATCTTGGCACCACGCAGGTAGATCAGCCGTGAGTAACACTTTGATCGCGCTTAACAAGACTGCTGCATTCAGGTTTAAATTGAGTACAGCCAATCTTCACAAGCCGTTGTGCATGAACAACAAGGCCCGAATATGGGATGGCGATAGGTAATCATGTAGCCTTCCTGCTGCCAGTTAGCAAATGTGTCAAACCTAATCGTTCGGCCGGTCAGATCAATGCTGCAGATTCTTCGGAAGAGGGCTGTCCACGTGATGCCCTGACCGCTACTTCGCGAATAGACCCGTATGATCGATGGTCAGCGCTATCCAGTCTGCCGTTGAACAAACGTAACCCGACGTCACGCTGCATCAATCAAGATTTTTTTCAAAGTACACGCGCTTGAAGCCGTGCTCGGTGCGCAGCGCGACTTGAACATACCCAAGCCTTGGATAAATGGAGAGGTTGTCGGTCATCTTCTCATTGGTGTAAAGACGCACTGCACTTATACCGAGCTGCCTTCCAGCGTTTTCACAAAAGCTGATCAGTGATTTACCCACTCCTCGTCCAGCGGCAGTTGGCAGGACGGCGACGTTTTCCAGAAGGACATAACCGTCCTTTGCGTAGAACACCGCGAAGCCCTGCAGGGCTGTGTCTTCACCCGTCGCCACGTACACGATGCCGGCCGCGATTTGGGCTGCATAGTCGGCAGTCATCGGCGCGGGCTTGCAGCCGATCTCAGAAATATAGCGAGCGTAGGCTTCTTCAGCGCATTTTCTGATAGCAGGCTCATCTTTTGTGTCGGCTAGCCGGATCATTAGGGTCTCTTCTTTCAGGGAGGGGGTGTGCGCTTGATACGCTGACAGAGTCTTAGAAACGATGTCGAGGCTCCGCTATTTACCTAATGCTGGAGATCATAAAACCCGGAATGCCAGCCGCTCACTCGAACGCATTGAGGCCCATCACCATTCCAAAAACCATCAATACACAACCGGTGATCCGCTTGCCCCAGCTCGCCGCGCCGGGTTTGGCCAATCGGTCCGCCATCTTTTTTGCGGTTAACGCATAACTTCCGGACACCACGAATTTGATCAGAACAAAGAGCCCGATCAAGCTTAACAGCGAGCCGATATTGGCGTCCTGCGGGTTACCCACAAACTGTGGCAACAACGACGAGAAGAACAGTAGTGCCTTGGGATTGCTGATGCCGACCACGAATGACTTACCCCATAGAGCCGAGATGCGTTCAGGAACCAACGGCTGGGTTTTATTGCGTTGACCTTTGCGGCTCAAACGAAACTGCTGAATACCTAGCCACACCAGGTAGGCCGCGCCAGCGAGCTTTATTGCCGTGAACACGCCAGGGTTGGCCATCAATAAGGCGTCAACCCCCAGCAGTGAGCAAGTCGCCAGTACTGCGATAGCCACCAGGTCTCCAGTCAGTATCAGCACCGCGCGGGCAGGGCCGTGGATGAGCGCGTTGTTGATGAGAAAAATAGTTGAGGGCCCCGGTGAGCCCACTTGGACAGCAGCGATAAGTGCAAAAAGTAAATAGTCGGTGAGTGACATGGAAAACCTAGCGTGCAATTCAGTGAAGAGATGCAGGTAGACTAGGCCGCAAATGGTCTGATCAATAGGGCCACATAACTGAAAGTGGTATGAACCATTATGAGCAAGGGTAGGGTGACGCTGGCCATGGAGCTCCCTCTGCCAGCGGGTGAGGCAACGGGCACGAAGCAGGAGAGGGCATATCTGGCAATACGGGATGCGATTCTAAATGGGCTCGTACAGGCGGGTGACCGATTGCCCTCGACCCGAATGCTCGGTGAGCGCTGGGGGATTGCCCGGGGTACGCTGGAGAACGTCTTCGAGCGCTTGCAGCTTGAAGGTTACATTGTCCGCCAGGTCGGCTCAGGCAGCCGGGTCAGCGCTGTCATTCCTGACAGTTACCTAAAAGCTGTCACCGACTCTCGCGCCGTCCGCACCACCCCGTCCGCTGAAACTGCAACGCCGCTATTGCCACCCGGCACAGAGCATCGGGCGCAGGTCAGCGTGCCTTTCGTTGCACGCTTGGCCAATCCGCATCTGATCGTGCCCGCTGAGTGGGCATTCCATCTACAGCGGGCGATGGCTGGATTGAAGCCGGAGCAGATGTGTAGTGCTGAACCGCAAGGCGCGCTGGCACTGCGTGAGCAGATAGCCCGCTATTTGCGTACTCACCGAGGCATCGACTGTCATGCAGAGCAAATACTGATCACCAATGGCATTCGCCACGGCATCGATCTGGTTGCTCGCTGCGTACTGAAGCCGGGTGATCAGGTCTGTGTCGAGGATCCAGGATACGCTGCGGTTCATCGCATCTTCGAACAGGCAGGTGCAGAACTTTTGCATGTGCCCGTTGATGAGGAAGGGCTTGATCTGGGCGGTCTCTCCAATTTGACTGGATGCCGGCTGGCTTATGTAACGCCTGCCCATCAGTCGCCCTTGGGCGTCATCATGTCAGCCACCCGGCGCCTGGAGTTGCTGGATTGGGCTCAGCATCGGAATGCGTGGATCATCGAGGACGACTACGACAGTGAGTACAACTACCACAGCGCTCCGCTGCCAGCCCTGAAGTCGATCGACTCAATGCAACGCGTTGTTTATTGCGGCAGCTTCAATCAGGCGTTGTTTTCCAACTTAAGGCTGGGCTATTTGTTGGCGCCACCTGAGTTGCATCGTAAGATCCTTGCGCTGTGGCACGCCGTGGGACGCAGTGTGGGCATTTCGGAGCAACTCGGTCTGGCAGAGTTCATGCGCGGCCCTGCCTTCCTGCGACACCTGCGCCGCGCACGCCTGGAGTATCAGGTTTTACGTGATATTTTGCTTGATACGCTTATGGCTGAAGCCCCTGGCCGCTATCGCATCAGTGGCGAACATGCGGGATTCCACCTGATTCTTTGGCCCTCGGGCGATCAGGACGACAGTGCACTTATCAAAGGGGCCGAGGAACTGGGACTGGCTGCAACCCCTTGGCCAGTCGTGTTACCACATCAAGCTTGAACCCGCTTTTCTATTGGGGTTTGCAGCGCTCACACGGGTGCAGGCCAAAAGCGCTGCGCGTCAATTAGGTCAGTTACTTCGTGGTTGATCTGAAATCCTCCAGAGTCAACCGGGTTCCGCTCTTGCCGGCTCAACACATTGCAGGATCAAGGCTTAACCTGCTCGGTGTTGCAATCATCGCAGCGAAGCTCGCAGATGATGTGCCGCTCTTCGGATTTGGTGTTTTGGATGTTTTTTACCCTGGATTTCGCCGAACCCTGGGCTGGCGCGAAATGACCGATTCACGTCCGGCCATTCGAAATACAGCGCCAGATTTGCCAAGTGATTCAATCGGAGCGCTTTTCGAATATTCCTTTGGCGATGTCCGCCGCCGACATTGCGTTCGGCCAACCGGCGTAGAAGGCCAGATGCGTAATGATTTCGGCAGCCTGAATTTGGGTCAGACCGTTATCCATGGCTTTGTTCACATGGAAAGGGATTTGAGCGGCTTGCCCCACTGCAACCAGAGCCGCGACCGTGACCAGGCTGCGGTCACGGGGAGTCAGTCCCGGGCGCAGCCACAGGTCATGGAACAGTACCGAAGTTGTATAGCCTGCGAGCGCGTCAAATGCAGGACCGATCATCTGTTCTACCGCCGCCACGCGCATCTCTTCAAAGGCTTCATCAACTGGGAGCAGGTCGCCCTTTACATCCGCCAATGCGGTTGGTGCGATACCGCGAGTCTCAAAAACCTCTTTCGCGATGGATGCCGCCAATGTCGCATTGCCCCAGCCTGAATAGAATGCCAAATGAGTGATGACTTCACCCAATTCGGCGGGCGTAACGCCATTTTCCAACGCCAAGTTGAATTGGCGAACCATTTCGGCTGGCTGATGGCGCGCAATCAACGCGGCAACGGTCACGATGCTGCGATCCCGGGGCAGCAGTTGCGGGCGCTGCCATATCTCTTCCAGAAGCACCTCCTGGGTGTAGCGCGCAAATGCCGGTACGGCGAAGTTAGCTTCGTCTGACTTCATAGTGATCGCTCGCTCGTGCAGGTGGATAGTGGGAAACGAGGGTGTGACGGTGCTCCCTAAGAAACACCGTCAGGCGCTGAGGAACGATTAGCGGTTGATGGTTTTCATCATCTGCGCGGTGTAACGCTCACCTTGTACAGGCACCTTGGCCAGAACCTCACCAAGTTCGCGAAGGTCATCTACGGTCAATTCCACGGTTGCTCCGCCTACGTTCTCTTCAAGGCGATGCAGCTTGGTTGTACCTGGGATAGGCGCAATCCACGGCTTTTGTGCCAGCAGCCAGGCCAGTGCAATCTGGGCGGGGGTGGCTTGCTTGCGTTGGGCGATTTCATCGATCAGGGTGACGAGATGGTGGTTGGCTTCGCGGGCACCGTCAGCAAAACGAGGCAGATTGTTCCGGACGTCACCGTTGGAAAAGGTCGTGCCAGCATTAATTTTCCCAGTCAAAAAACCTTTGCCCAATGGACTGAAGGGAATGAAGCCAATCCCGAGCGCTTCGAGGGTTGGCATAATTACCTGTTCAGGCTCACGGGTGAACATCGAATACTCACTTTGAAGTGCCGACAGCGGCTGCACCGCATGGGCGCGACGGATAGCATCTACGCCGGCTTCACACATGCCAAAGTATTTGACCTTGCCTTCGGTGATGAGGTCGCGCACGGCCCCGGCAACATCTTCCATAGGCACGTTTGGATCGACGCGATGTTGGTAAAACAGGTCAATGCAGTCGGTCTTCAGGCGCTTGAGTGATTCTTCCGCCACTTGGCGGATGCGCTCAGGTCGACTGTCCAGCCCTGCGGCGGGGCTGCCGTCCTTAAAACCGAATTTTGTCGCGATGACGATCTGCTCGCGAAATGGTTGAACGGCTTCCCCAACCATTTCTTCGTTGACTTGCCCATAGGCTTCTGCCGAATCGAAGTGGGTGACCCCACGCTCAAAGGCCGCCCGGATGAGCTTGATTGCGTCCGCTTTGTCAGTGGCGGCGCCATAACCGAATGTCAGGCCCATACAGCCCAGGCCAATGGCGGACACTTCGAGGCCGTTGCTGCCGATTTTGCGCTTATGCATCATCCATCTCCTTTTATGGGTGTTGGAAACCAACCCACAAATTGTTTGGTTATTGGGGATGCAGCGACTTTATAAACATCTCACCCATTAAAGAAGTGGCATACTGCGATAACCGGTATGAGGTCAATTCATAATGCCACAGAACGATTTCAACAGCCTTGCGGTGTTCATCACCGTTGCGCGCGAGCGCAGCTTTACCAGAGCCGCGGCCCATTTGGGTGTGTCCCAATCAGCTATTAGCCATAGCATCCGCAGTCTTGAGGAACGTCTTGGTATTCGCTTGCTGGCTCGAACCACACGCGGCGCGTCGCCGACCGAAGCCGGCGAGCGATTGCTTGTGAGCCTTGTGCCCTACTACGAGGGGATAGAAGCCGAAATTGCCGCGTTAGGAGAGCTGCGTGATAAACCGGCCGGAACTATCCGGATCACCTCGCCTGACCATGCGGCATCTAGCATTCTCTGGCCGAAACTCTCTAGGTTGCTGCCGGAGTATCCCGATCTGACTCTAGAGATCAACATCGGCTACAGGTTAATCGATATCGTAGCTGAACGCTTCGACGCGGGAGTCCGTATAGGCGATCAAGTGGCGAAGGACATGATTGCAGTCAGGATTTCCCCTGACTTGCGGATGGCTGTGGTGGGAGCGCCAAGTTACTTTGCTCATCGTGCAAAACCACAGATTCCCCAAGATCTGACAACCCATAACTGCGCGAACCTGCGTTTGCCCACCCATGGTGGTTTGTATGCCTGGGAGTTTTCCAAGGCCGGCAAGGCGCTGAATGTTCAGGTGTCTGGCCAGATGATCTTTAGCAACTCACCCCAGATAATGGCCGCCGCTCTGCAAGGATACGGGTTGGCATATGCACCGGAGGATCTTGTCCAGGCATATGTCGAGGATGGTCGATTGATTCGTGTTCTTGAAGACTGGTCGCCAACTTTTCCCGGATATCACCTTTACTACCCGAGCCGGAGGCAGTCTTTGCCAGCCTTTGCACTGGTGGTCAATGCTCTACGCTACAAGGTTTAGGGGATTCTGCGGTCAAATCCAGTATTGGTTGCAATTTTCTCATTGGTGATCGACAACCTCCAGCAATTGATCCAAACCCTTTTGATGTGTTCTTTGGGCCGACTGCTTCCGTTCGCGACCGGGGCTTTCGGCTGACTTCTGCAGGTCAAGGGACACTGGCGATAGCGCCCCCGAATCATGAGTAGCGTCAGAAAAATCAACATCGACAAGCCCACTCGGATCCGGCCGGGCAATACCCAGAGCACAGATAGCTTTGGAGCCAGTATCAAGCCCGACACGCCCATAAATATCGTTCCAGAGCAAACGAATCCCAATCCTCGCTTGTCGTTTAATCACTTAAGGGAATCGAGTCCCGTGGTTGGCAATGATTGCAATCGCTTGGTATCTGAATAGGTACGCCCCGGCCTGCATTTCGACGCGGATTATACCGGTGGATCTAAGCAATCGACGTCGAGTGCAAGCTTTGAACCTACCGATCCTGCGCCGCTTGATTCGGGTAAATCACAGGGAAAAGAGGGTCGTCCATAACGGCGCCTTCGGCAGGCGCTCTTTCAGCCCAGGAAATTCGGGCGAAGTGATCCATGGCCGTGGTGCATGACGCACATCGTCACCGAGCATGCGCACTGAAAACGCACGACGTCGCTGATTACCCGCCACGCCGGCAGAAGCGTGCAGCGTGAGCATGTTGAAGCACACCAGATCGCCCGGCTGTAGCGCCCAGCCAAGAATCGGGAAGTCTTCACGGTGATCCTCTACGTTTGGAAGATCGGTAAGCGTGCCCTTGGCGAACCACTTGGCCTGGTTGTCCATGAAGGATCGCGGCATCAGCCAAGGCCCTTTATGGGAACCAGCCACAAACTCAAGCGTCGAGGCCTGTGCAACGGGATCGACCGGAATCCAGAAGCTGATCGTCTCACCGACCGTGATGTTGTAGTACGGCTGATCCTGGTGCCAGGGGGTGCGTTGCCGAGTATTGGGTTCCGTGACCAATAGGTGATTGTGATAAAGCCGAATCTGCTTACTGCCAAGTAAGTGCTGGGCAATAGCAGGCAAGACTGACTCATGTATCACGCTGCGGTACTGGTCGTTGTCCCGCCAGTTGCAAAAGTCCCCGAAAAACCAGCCAGGATCATCGGTACTGCTCGCCACTTTGGCCCAAGGGCTGTGGTGCGCGAGGTTCTGACCGATGCCGGATTTCAATTGATCAACCTGTTCCATGGTCAATGCGCCGCGAATACACAGCGCGCCGTGTTCAAGGAAAAAGTGCCGGGCGGCGTTGCCCAATTCGCTGGCTTTGAAATCCCCGTCGGTGGGTGCGAATGCTGTCATGGCCTTACTTACCGTATACATCGTAGGCGAAGTATTTTTTCGAGATGCGGTCGTACTCGCTCGACTGACGCAGCGCGACGATCGCCGCGTTTATCTTGTCGCGCAGGGCCGTGTCATTCTTGCGGATACCGATCGCCACATCGTTGCCAATGATGCTCTTATCGGTGATGGGTTCGCCCGCAAAAGCAAAGTCCTTCCCTTGGTCTCTCTGCAACAGGCCGAGTCACCCTGCACGGAGGCCTGGAAAGATCCATCCAGACGATCTGATATCAAATCCATGAACACCTGATCCTGAGTCTGGTAGGAGTGGACGATTGTCCCGGACGGCGCCCACTCGGATTTGGCATAGCTCTCCTGAAGCGAACCTTGCACGACACCCATCGATTTACCTTTCAGTGATACAGCAGTTGGCAGCAGTCCTGAGCCTTTTTTTTGCGATCAGCGAGGAGGGTGCAACATAGAGGCGCTGGCAAAGTGCTCGATGGTCCGCAGTATATTAGATTGAGCTATCCGAGCACGCTATGCCTAATTCTAGGCTGACCCTTGCGATCGCGAAATGGCTCGCCATCACTCTGTGCACTAATTCTGTAAACTCAGGTTGCAGCTGGACTTGGTGTTTATTGCATTTGAAATATCCACGGGATTCGCCTTCCTTTATTATTCTTATAATGTGGGTGTGTGATACTCCAAGTCGAGAAGACAGATCGCTGTAGGTCGCAACTTTTTGATCTGTTTTTGAACAGGAATTCCTTAGGTTGTCGACATATAGGGCGAGCATTGGTAAATGGCCGCCGTCCTTGTTCATAATCCATATCTCATCAGTTCGTTGATGACCGAGCATTATATTGGCATCAAGTACTTTAGAAAAACCTTTGTAATAATACGGTACGAGGTCATGCGGCAACGTTACTCGATTGAGTCTATCTTCGTTGGGTATCATCCCCTCGGACGGCTTCGTGTAAGCGTTGATTAAATTCTTCGCCGTGCTTAACGCTGCTGCTGTAGGCCTATACAGTCGCTGTCGTCCATCTTCCTCGTCTGCAATCACGTCCATGAAGCCGGTAATCTCAAACAGTGAGAACAAAGAGTCTAGACTGTTGGCCGACATATAATCACGATCTCGGCAGAATTCTTTGACCCTTGAAAGCGGCATCTTCGGGTTCTTGAAGCTAAAGCTTAGCAAAGTCACGACAACCATAAATCTATCGTGTTTTAAGATGTGCTTATAAAACAAGGGTTTTTGCTGATAGGTGGTCATCATTAGATCGAAATGCATAAAGATGGCTTTATTAATGTCGCCGCTCACAATTTTACACCTGACATCATCCACGTAACTCATCACGTCATTTCTATTCATAGTCTTGAGAAATCGTTCGGGGTCAGGATTAATATTTGATTGTGAGCTAGCATACAGTATAGGGCCCATTACGTGGCTTTGAAACTTGACCCAAAAATGTTTCTTTTGGTTCCTTGCATCTTCTAGCGCTTATCGGGCAAAGTACCCGCTATCGGCAATGGTTGTGCTGATTAGTCAGTCGGATACAGCAAGTGGGCAAGCGTGTTCAATACCGGTAGCTGTGACGTCGGCGTCTATAGCGCAATGGCTAATATTGCAAACGTGCGCCTAGTTATCCGCGGATGGCTAGTTTAATAGCCTAACAGTGTAGAGGCTGCTCCTCCGGGTTGCAGTCTGTTAACAGATAGGGTCACGTTCTGGTAAGAACCCAACCCCGAGTAGGCATCTCAAAAGCGGAGACTCCATGGGAAAGCTAAGCACCCCAATGCTAAAACAGTGTGTTGAGGATCTAGAATCGTTACAAGCAATTGCCGCTCGGTACAACCTCATTTTGGATGCGGCTACTCATGATCTCGCGGGGGCTCTTAAGCAGAATATAGGTAGGCCGGCCCCTGTGCACAAAATACCCGCGGATATTTACCGGGCAGACAGTGCCTCCTATTCCGTCCTCGTAGACCTCAACATAGAAAACTTAGTTTTACTTAGGTGCAAACTTCTAGAATTTATAAATGGTCTGATCTGCATAGCTGTATCCACCGAGACGATGCTCAGCGTTTTGCTCAATAGAGCGGGTGAGGAGAGCGATTTTCAAGAGGCCGCTGCGAAGCTTGAATTAGAGAAATATAGACGTATCTTCAAGGGTATAAAGATTAATCTTTTTGCAGAGGGCGTTCATTGCAGCTCAATAAAGGTGCCGAAAGCTAAAGCAAATGTATTGATGTTCAAGTCAAAATTAAAGCTGTAGTGAGTATTTTCGGTAACTGCAGAGATTAAGCTTATATCGGCTAGCTATCAATTTCGATGCCCGCGAGACAGTAATTCTCGTCGAATGCGATGTGATGGATGAAGAGCGCGCTTTGCGATGGCAGCGTTTAATTCGGGCGTAGAGTTCTGATAAACAGCGAGCACGATAAGAAAATGCTATCGGATGAGCTGAAGGCTGGAAGATATGGCATCACGCATGTTGTTCGGAGTAGGTACTCAAGAGGAGCCAGCTCGATTGGACGCAATCTACGAAGTACACTACATGTTGTTTGAAACCAAGAAGCTATTAATAGTCAGTCGGGATTCGATGTGGTTGGAAAGGGCATGGCTGAGTGTTTTGGTACGGCATGGCGTACATGTCGGCGTAGTCGTAGATCTGACCTCTCTTGAACACATCGCAAGTCGCTATGGGATTCGTGACGTCCGATGGAATAAAGCAGTTCCAGTCACGTTAAGTTTTCAAGAACGTAGCGCACTGCAGCTGGATATCCAATATATGCTGAGCAAGGTGCCCAAACACTAGCACGTTGTCGATTCGAGATAGATTTAATATCACCACAAGGCGTGGCGAGGCTAGCCATTTCGCAAAATCTGTCGCGATTTCGTAGCCAATCGATAAATATGACTACCGGCTTATAACGCACCGTTCGTCTGACCAGGCGAGTAGTCGCTCCAGCTTTAATGTGTTAAGCCGATACCTTCACAACAACGAGTTTCCTATGAACCAAAAAGAGGCACGTTATGTTCGGACGTAAAGATAGAACTGAACTGGCAGCCATGAAGGCCGAAGTAGCGGAACTCAAAGGATTGATGGGCGCGTTGGAAAAGTCGATGGCTGTTGTCGAGCTGGAGCCAGACGGAAAAATTATCCGCGCTAACGATAAATTTCTCACCATTATGGGGTACCACGCAGAGGAACTGACGGGTAAAAAACATCGTGATTTCTGCGATTCGGAAATGCTAAGTAGCACTGAGTACGCAGACCTCTGGGCGTCTCTGCGTGCAGGTAAATTTATATCCGGCACTTTCGTGCGTATTGACAAGTCGGGCAGAAGCGTATGGCTCGAGGCAAGTTACAATCCTGTGACCGACGCCCAAGGCCGTGTTGTCAAAGTAGTCAAATACGCTTTGGATGTTACTCAAAAAGTCCTTCTGGAAAATGAAACCCGCAGCAAGCTCAACGCAGTGGATCGCGCCATGGCAATTTGTGAATTTGACCCATCCGGGCAGGTGTTGGTAGCCAATGGTAATTTTCTGCAAGTCATGAACTATTCGTTGGCAGATATTAGCGGCAAACATCATAGAGCTTTCTGTGAGCCATCTCTGGTCAACAGTGCCGAATACGCCGAGTTTTGGCGTAAGCTAAACCGAGGGGAATTTGTGGGCGGTCAGTTCAAAAGAATTGGCAAAAATGGCCACGTCGTTTGGTTAGAAGCGACCTACAATCCTGTTTTCGATACGGATGGCAAAGTCTATAAAGTTGTCAAATTCGCGAGCGACATTACGTCAAAGGTAGAGACGCAAGAAGCGGACGCGCATGGGGCTTCAAAAGCCTATCACATTTCAGCCGAGACCGAAAAGGTCGCTGAGCAGGGCACGCTTGTGATCCAGGAAACTGCGCGAGAGATGCGCCAGATTGCGGAAAACATTGGCTCTTCCGCTAGATTAGTAGGGCAACTGGGGGATCGCTCGGAGCAGATCACGGCGATCGTTAATACTATTCGCGGTATTGCTGATCAGACTAACCTTCTAGCGCTAAATGCTGCTATAGAAGCGGCTCGGGCGGGCGATCAAGGGCGGGGATTTGCAGTCGTGGCCGATGAGGTAAGGCAGCTCGCCGGACGTACTAGCGGCTCCACCAAGGAAATCGCAGAGATGATTGGCAAGATTCTCGCGGAGACACGTGAGGCAGTTGCGAGCATGAACGCCACTCAAGAGGGTGCCAACCGAGGCGTTACCCTAGCTGATCAAGCTGGGCAAGTGATTGTCCAGATCCGGGACGGTGCAAGTGATGCCGTGGAAGCGGTTAGCATGTTTGCCAACCGCATGGATGAGGCTGACTTTATTTCAAGGCACGGGAAAAAGTAGCTGGTTAAAGGTCAGTGTCGATTACGCAGCGGACAGCGATACCGTTAATCCCTAAGCGCATTCGCGTAGAAAGTGGAGCTCTCGCTTCGATGTCTGCTTACGATTTGTACGCCAAAGCTGCTGCCGGTCGGCAACAGCTGGCGGTTGGCGCTAAGCCAGGATAAGGCGAAGTCCGCCGATGTGACGTTGGACAGTTGAGTGCAGCTTAAGACAAACACGTAATTTAACATAATATACATTATGCGCAATGCAGCATCCTGTAATCTCCACAGCAGGGTTGGCTCTGCAAGCCAGGGATCGGCCTTTGCCATGAACCCGCCATTCGTGCAGTCCAGCTACGCCCATTCCTTGGCTTGCGGACGCTACGTTCACTAGACGCTGTTCGACTGAACCCTCATGGTTGCCTAAAGGCTTGTCACCTGTGCAAGCGTTCTTGCCCACATTCACAATACGTAGCTGCAGATCAATCCGTGCCTTGCTTGGTAATCAACCAGCTTGGCATGCGCGATCTGGGATCATCGCCTGTCCGCCAGGACATTCAGGCCTCCATACCACGCACCGTCTGTTCAGCTTCGTCCAGCGATGGCCGCCAGGCTACAGGATGCGTTATCAGACACCTGAACCGGATGAGCCAAAGCCATGCGCAATCGCTCACAACACGAGCCCTATGCGTTGATCAGCCAGCTGCACGAACGCTGTGGAGTGTTCGTTCCATACAACGCAAACAACCCTTGACCGACAGTGCTGGTCAGGCCTGGGGGAATTTGACGCCGAGATACTGGGCGGTTTTCTGATTCTGCCGCTTGGATGGCTAACCGCCTTAATGCTAGCGGCTTGGCGTGGATCAGCCAGTCGGCGTTAGCGACATGAATAAACCCGACTCATAGTGTTACTGCGTAGAAAGCACCCTATCATGATGCTAAAATCAGCTAAAATACGCTAACTCTACTAAATAGTCATTTAGTTTAGTTAGTCCAGTGCGTTCTATCCGGCAGTCAGAGAGTGCTTACGTTAATCAGTACACCAGCGCCGCGCAACGGACACAGCCCGCGCTGCACGTTCGTCCAGCGGACTCGGCATCCCTGCCCATTGTGGCCGTTCAAGACGATGAGGTTAGCGTGGTTTGTTTTCCCATCTCTAGCAGATTCACATCGACCCGCTTGCAGGGCACCGAGATCCCGGCCTGCTCAAGCGTGGCCAGCACACGGCTCAGTATCTCACCACGCAGCCTTGCCCAACTGCTCAGATCCTGAGTCCATGCACTGACCGTGAAGTTCAAGGCGCCCTCCCCGTACCCAACCAATACCACGACAGGGGCAGGCTGCTCGGCCAGACCTGGTGTTTCTTCCAAGACGGCGTTCAGTAAGGCGATCACTTTGCCAGGGTCTGCGCCGTAGGCCACGCCTATGGGGATTTCGATACGTCGACTTCTGTCGAACAGGGTCCAGTTGGTGAGGTTGCCATTGAGCAACAAGCCGTTGGGTACCACCACGTCGGCGCCATCCGATGTGCGCAGGATGGTCGCGCGCAAGCCTATCTCGCGCACGGTGCCTGAAGTCCCAGCAGCATCGACCAGATCGCCAGGTTGTATCGGCCGCTCGAACATCAATACCAGGCCAGAGACGAAATTGTTCACCACATTCTGCAGCCCGAACCCTATGCCCACGCCGAGCGCGCCGAATATGAGTGTCAGCTGACTGACTTTGAACCCAGCCGCTGAAAGTGCAACCAGCAAGCCTATTAGCAGAACGCCGTAATAACTGAGCGACGCGATGCTGTTACCTACACCCCGCGGCAAGCTGCCATGGTTGGGCAGCTCGGCGCGGAGCAGACGCCTGACCGTGCGGGCCGTCCAGAAAGCGATCCAGGCCGAGAAAACGAACACCAGCAGATGGCCTATGTTTATCGACACCTCGCCGACATCGATCCCAAACTCCATGACTGCGTGAGTCGCGCTATAGAGCGGCCGTAAAACGCGAAAGCGATCCATACTGTAAAGAAGCCAGCCGATGACGGCGCCGAACATCAGCAGACGAGTGAAGCCCGATTGCAAGGCCTTTTCCTGATGCCGGACGAAGTTTCGATTGGCAATTTCCGGCTGTCCCAGCAACGCCTGGAACAGCCCCACGCAGGCGCCAATGCCTGCATAGAGCAACAGCGCCATGTAGCCACTATCGGTTACGCCACTGGTCAGCGCCTCGGCCAAAGAGGTATTGCCCACGATGTTCGCGACTAGCGCTACAGACAATAGGGCTGTAGCGACCCATCCGACCGGACGCATGATTCGCTGCAGCCGATTGTCAGGACGCTTGAGGGCAGGCATCGCGCGGCACAGTAGCCAGAGGGTCAGTACCAGGGCCAGGCTGTCCATCGCCAGAAGGTAGAGCCGGTAAACCCCGCCATTGTCGACTGCCAGGATACCGAGGCGATCAAGCCCATACATGGCAATTGCAATGTAGGGCCACACGCCAAGTGCACGTAACGCTCCACTGGGTAGCAAACGCAGTACAGGTACCAGCGCCACCAGCAGAGCGACCTCCTGGACCAGGAGCGGAGCATCCGGCTCCAGCACCAGTACGGCCAGCATGCACAGCAGCAGCCAGGCCGAGAAAGGACGGCGCAGGGCACGCGTCGGTTTTTCCGGTTCTGCCTGTTGCTGTCTTGTGCGTCGGCTGCGCACCACCAACCATAGAATCAGGGGTAGCAGCAGTAGTTGAATCAAAGTGAGCGCCAGCTGGTTACGGGTGCCTGCCGAATTGTAGTCGCGAGCGAACTGCCCTTCTATCTCGAGTCCCCGCCACATGGCGTCCCAGGTCGACGCTTGACCCATGCTCGACCCCAGACCCCGCCAAAGCGGGGCCACATCTATACGAAGCAGCCGACGGTCAAGGTCATCCAGGGCCGAAGCCACCTCGCGAGTCCCTGCTTCGATACTGGCATTAAGCTCGCTTGCGCGCTGCATCAGCGCAAACTGCCGGGAAAGCTCTCCGCCCAGGGCCGCTTGGCTCGCATCAATCTGTGCCAGCATGCTGTCGATGCGCGCGGACACAACCACAGGTAGCCCGTCGAGCACGCTCGCCTCTTGCGTCGAGGCCCACACGGCGCGGCGCTGAGCCAACTGCAGGGCGCTGTCGGAGTAAGGGCTGAACGCTCTGCGCGCTTGTGCGTTCCACCGTTCCAGGCGGCGGACGTCGAACTCCCAGTGCCTGGCCAGGCTTTGGATGCGCATGGCTGGCAGCTCACCGAACACGACGCTATGGGCCGTCTGCTGCTTCGCCGTGACCGGAAATGCAATGTTGTCGAGCTGGGCGCCCAAGTAATCGACTGGATCCGGCGCGGCGAGTAGTCGCTTTACACTGTCCACGCGTTGTTGATCTTCGTCGGCCCGTTCAAGAATGTCCGTCAGCGCGATGGGCAGAGCATTCGTAGGGGCCAGGTTAGGCGTTGTAGATCCACTTCGTGGACTATCGGCGTTGGCAAACCCTGCAAAGCCTAGAAATGCCAGCATTGCCCAGCAGCCAAGGGCGTTATACAGCGCTGAGGTGAGCATCATGCGCATTGATTGACACGTCCGGATGGTGGATTTCTCGGGCATGTATCGCACCAATACCGAGGTTGATTTCGTCAATCACTATCATAGACGACGCTGCAAAGCGAAGATTAAGGTCGCACAGGCGGTGGTCGAGTAGAACCAGACGCGTTTCCCCAACGAGCCGTGCCCTCATCTCGCGCGCCGCCGCGGCGGTGAAGCTCAAACTATCGAAGACAGTACTCAACTCGCACGTTACCTGCGCGGCGACAACATCATCCTCGCCAACGGCGCGAGCGGTCAAAGTGAATGGGAGCGCGACCTGGAGGCGGCTTACACAGTGCAAAGCGGTCCGCTGAAAGACCTTACCTTCCGGGTGCGACAGGCCACCTACCGCAACTCGTTCAGCGGCGACCTTGACGACGTCAGGTTCATCACCCAGTACCCGATCAACCTCTAGGCACCCTGCCCGGTGAATCATTCACCGGGCATCCACTTTCCTACACGCTCAGCTTCCGACTGAACTTGGTCTCCATCACGATGTGCGACGCCGTGTGCGCCACGCCTTTGATCATGTTGATCCGGGTCAGCTCGGCGTTGAGTTCGCCCAGCGTCCCGGTGGCCAGGTGAATGATGAAGTCCGACTCCCCGGACACCGCGTACACAGCCTGCACTGCCTCGATCTTGCGCAAGGTGGTCATGACGTCGGTGTAGCTCTTGTTGGTGCAGGAGGTCATGGTGAAGCAGTTGATGGTGGGCTGTATCCGGTCGTGGTCGATGCGCACGCTGTAGCCGGTGATGACGCCGGCCTTCTCCAGCCGCTGGATACGCTCCTGCACCGAGGAGCGCGACACTCCGAGCTTGCGCGCCAGTGAAGCGGTCGGCTCGCGGGCGTTGGCTTGCAGCAACGCCAGCAGTTGCCGGTCGTTCTCGGTGAGGTTGAACAATGTGCCGGGTGGGTGTGCGTCCATGCCGTGTCGACCTTGCCTGTAAAAGAGTTAGCGCGGCCCTGCGCCGGCGTTTCGTTCCTGGAACTTGTCCATGATCTTCAACCCGGTATACACCAATTGCGCCGCCGGGGGGCCGAATGGGCCCCCGTTCCACTGCAGCCCGTAGCGGTCGAACAAGCGGTAGCGGTCCGATTCGCCGCAGATGGCCTCGGCAATCACCCTTCCCCCGGCCGGCGCGGTGTTCATGCCGTGCCCGCCGAACGATGCGCAGGACCACAGTCCGGGGCCCAAAGGGCCGATGTGGGGCATTTTGTGCCTCGCGTAGCCCATCAATCCAGACCAGGCCTTGTCGATTTTCAAGCCTTGCAGCTGTGGATAGACATCGAGGATATCGGCGCTGAGCAGTTGCGCCAGACGCTGCTCGTCTTGCAGGTTGTGGGTGGTGATGTGGCCGCCCCACAGCAGCCGATCGCCATCCACGATACGGTAGTAATCCGAGGCTCGCCGAGAATCGCCGACGGCTTCAGTGGTACGTACTGCCTGCTGCAGGCGTGCGCCCAGCCGTTCGGTGAGCACTACGTAGGTGGCGATGGGCAGGAAGGCACGGTGCAACTTGCCGAATTCCGGGCCGCCGTAGCCGCCGCAGCAGTACACCACATCCACGCAATCGACGCTGCCGTGGGCCGTTGACACCTGGGAGCGCCCAGCTCGGCTGTCGACCTGAAGCATGGCGCACTGCTCATGGATCACGCCCCCTTTTTGCTCGATCAGATCGGCCAGGCCCAGGCAATAGTTCAGTGGGTGGAAATGGAAACCATGGGTGTCGCGCAGCCCCTGGTGGTAGCGATCGGTATCAAGCAGGGTGCGCAGGGTGTCGCGGTCGAGGTAATCCAGGGTGAAGCCGAAATCGCGGTCCATGCGCTCGCTGAATCGCTGGAGGCTATCCGCGTTGTCGAAGCGGCTGACGCTCAGCTTGCCCCGGCTGGGTGCACAACCCGGCAGTGAATGCCGCTCAATGGTCTCGCGCACGCTGTCCACGCCTTCCAGGGACAGCTTGAACAGGTCGGCAGCCGTGTCCTTGCCGCAGCGCTGCTCGATGGCCGAGAGGCCTTCGGACCAGCCTTGCAAGACGAACCCGCCGTTGCGCCCGGAAGCGCCCCAGGCCACCCTCGCCGCCTCCAGCACCACCACGGACTTGCCGCGCGACACCAACTCCCAGGCGGTGCTCAGCCCTGCCA
Organism: Pseudomonas sp. MM227; assembly: GCF_947090715.1. NCBI lineage: Bacteria > Pseudomonadati > Pseudomonadota > Gammaproteobacteria > Pseudomonadales > Pseudomonadaceae > Pseudomonas > Pseudomonas sp. MM227. The sequence goes on along the minus strand of NZ_OX352319.1, from coordinate 2,332,859 downwards.
GGCCGCCGCCGACGATGCACACATCGACGCAGACCTTGCCGGCGAGCGGCGGCCGCACGGGTGCCTCGCGCATGGTCGCGGTGTAATAGTTGTCGATATAGCTGAACATGAGGTCCGTCATCCTTCATCGGGCGGGTGCGTGCCGTGTGCTCCCGGCACACGGCACGCCGGCAGGTCACTGCACCTTGGTGAGGTCGGCGCCGTACCATTTTTCGGAAAGCTGCTTGAGGGTGCCGTCGGCTTTCATCTCATCGACGATCTTGGTCAGCGCACCGTTGAAGGCGTCGTCGCCCTTGTCGACGGCGATGGCCAGGGGTTCGTAATAGGCCGGCTTGCCCTCGACCTGGACGATCGGGTAGCCATTCTTGATGGCGGCACTGATGGTCGGCAGTGCGGACAAGGTAGCGTTGAGGCGCACCCCGTTGCCCATGCGCAGGTCGTCCAGCGGTCCCATGCTGTCGCCATAGGTTTTTACCTCGCCAGGCTCGACGTCGTAGGTGAAGGACGGCACGTCGGCCGCATCGATGGTCAGCCGGCGGTTGATGTAGTCCTCGGACGTGGTGCCGGCCTCGACGCCGATGATCTTGCCGTTGAGGTCGGCGGTCTTGGTGCCGGCGGCGGCCTTGTGCACGGCGAACACGTACGGGGTGTAGTAGTAGACCGCAGGGAAGTCGAGCACCCTGCCCCGCTCACGGGTCGGGGTCATCGACCCTACCGAAATGTCCCAGCGGTTCGACCAGCGCCCGGCGGTGATGATGCCGTACTCGGGCGTGACGAACGCCACCTTGCTGCCCAGGCGCTTGCCGATCTCGGTGGCCACGTCGATGTCGAAGCCCTGCAGGGCATTGTCCGGCCCCAGGAACGATTGCGGTGGCCAGTTGGCCGCCGTGGCCACTTTCATGACCTTGGTCGAGTTGATGCGGTCCAGGGTGGTGCCTGCCCAGGCAACCCCGGCTCCGGCCGTGAAGACGCCGGCCAGTGCGGCGGCGGTGAACAAGCGGGTCAGCGACGTCATGGTGAACCTCCAGAGAGCAGCGGTACGCGGTTATCGTTCTTGTGGCGTGTGCAGCATGGGTGAATCCGTGACCGGTTCCGGCGCGCAGCTCGCGCGCTCAGTGGCTGAGAATCTGCGAAAGGAACTCGCGCGCACGTTCGTGTCTTGGGTTATCGAAGAAATCCTGCGGTTTGGCCTCTTCGATGATGCAACCCTGGTCCATGAAGATGATCCGGTCGGCCACGCGGCGTGCGAAGCCCATTTCATGGGTCACACAGAGCATGGTGATGCCGTCCTGGGCCAGTTCGCCCATTACGTCGAGCACCTCCTTGACCATCTCCGGATCCAGCGCCGAGGTGGGTTCGTCGAAAAGCATGATGCGCGGGCGCATGCACAGCGCCCGGGCAATGGCCACGCGCTGTTGCTGGCCACCGGACAACTGGCCCGGGTATTTGTCGGCCTGGTTGCCGATGCGCACCCGTTCCAGGTATTCATGGGCCAGGGCACGGGCGTCGGCATCGCTCAGTCGGCTGACCAGCCGCGGCCCCAGCATCAGGTTGTCGAGCACGGTCAGGTGCGGAAACAGGTTGAATTGCTGAAAGACCATGCCGACCTGGCGGCGTATGCCGGCCACGCAGGCGGCACTGCGGGTGAGCGGGGTGTCGCCGATGATCACCTCGCCCTGCTGAAAGTCTTCCAGCAGGTTCAGGCAGCGGATCAGCGTCGACTTGCCCGAGCCCGAGGGCCCGCAGATGACCACGATCTCGCCGCTGGCAATATGCAGGTCGATATCCTTGAGCACGTGGAACTCGCCATACCATTTGTTCAGCTTGCGCACACGAACACCGGCTTGCTGGGGAAGATCGTGGGCAACGTTCGATCGATTCATCTCAAGCTCCTGGACGGCTCAGCGGTGGGCGCGGTTGAAGTGTTTTTCCAGGCGGGCCTGGACCGTTTCCAGAACGATCGACAGCAACCAGTACAGCACCGCGGCGGTGATCAGCATCTCCAGATGGCGAAACTCCGCGCGGCCCTGGGTGCGTGCCAGAAACATCAACTCCCAGACGCCGATCACCGACACCAGCGAGCTGTCCTTGAGCATGGAGATGAACTGGTTGCCGGTGGGCGGGATGATCAGGCGCATGGACTGCGGCAGAATCACCCGCAACATGGTTTGCAGTGGCGACAGGCCAATGGCCCTGGACGCCTCCCATTGCCCGCGCGGAATGCTGCTGATGCCGGCGCGGAAGATTTCGGTCATGTACGCGCCGTAGCACAGCGACAGCGCCAGGATGCCGGCCGGCACGGCACCGACCACATAGCCCAGCTGCGGGATGCCCAGGTAGATGAGGTAGATCTGGATCAGCAGCGGCACCCCACGGAAGAACGAGGTGTAGAAGCTGGCGATCGCGATGGCGAAACCGTTGGACGACAGGCGCGCGGTGGCGCCCAGCAAAGCGAGTACGAACGCGATGGCAATGGAAATTGCAGACACGTAAACCGTCGTGAATACCCCTTGGGTAATCATGAAACCGACTTTGGTGGCGATGAACGCGTAGGAAAGGTCGAAGGTGTCGAAGAACAGCAGGAACATCAGCAACAGCTCGCACCACACCGTGATGATCTGCGCCCGCAAGGGGAACCGTCCCAACACGAACAGGTTCAGCACCAGCGTCAAGGTGAAGGTGACTGCCACGGCCAGGTCACGGGCCAGCGGTGCGTGCAGGTCCAGCAGGATCGGCGCCATCAGACGGCCGAGGCCGCTCTCGCCGAGGCCGGCGAACAGCGTGACGGCGAAGGTGACGGCAGCCACGGTACCCATGAACGTCAGGTTGTCGGTGGCGCGGGGCTTGACGATGTGGTCCTTGAACATGGCATGGACACCTTTGTTGTTGTGTTTTCATTATGGGCGCGCAAAACGCTGGCGAGCACCCTGCGCTTTGCATTGATTCGATGGTAGATCCGGCAGATTTGGCGGGCAGGCCCTGACAAACGCAGTAAAGCGCGAACGATTCGCCGCTCCGGTGGCGTTTTCCACGTCACTGGTACGGCCTGGCTAGGCGCCGTCTGGGCCAACCCCATCGAGGATGAGGCTGCGATAGTGGCCGGGGCTTGCGCCGGTCCACTTGCGAAACGCTTTGTAGAAGGAACTGGCGTCGGCGAAGCCCAGGCGCTCGGCGATGTCTTCGAAGGTCGCTTGCGGCTCGGCCAGCCAGAGCACCGCGCGTTCCCGGCGCACGCTGTCCTTGAGCGCCTGGTAGCCAGCACCCTCCTCGGCCAGGCGCCGACGCAGCGTGGCCACCGAAGCGCCGCACTGGCTGGCCATGGTCTCGATGGCTGGAAACTCTGCGGCCGGCAGATTGCGCAGCCTCTGGCGGATGCGCCAGCCGAGGCTGTCCGGATCGCGGTAGCGCACCAGGATGTTGGCCGGGGCACGGGCAAGAAAACGCCTCAACTCGGTCGCACTGCGCCGCACGGGAATGTCCAGGTGCTCGGCGGCGAAGATGAGCCGGGTGCGGGGTCGTTCGAAGCGCAGGTTGGGCGAGAACATCACCTGATAATCGCCCACGTACCGAGGCGCCGGCCCGCGCAGTTCCATGGCCAGAATCGGAATGCGCCGTCCCGCCAGCCAGCAGGCGATGCCATGCACGATCATCCAATAGGTGAAGCAGGAAAACGCACGTTTGGGTTCGGCGCTGCGTTCGTGGATGACGATCTCGGCCAGCGACTGCTGGGTCGCCAGACGCCCATCGTAGGCGGCCAGCATCAGTGCGAGGAACTCCAGGGCGCGCTGCAGCGCGGCGCCTACCGTGGGCTGATGCATGCAGGCTCGGCACAGAAAAGCGAAGCTGCCACGCCGCAAGGGCCGCGCGTCCATGCCGAAGAATTCGTCGTCGAGCGCCCTGGCCAGTTGTCGCCAGAGCCGAGCGTAGCTGTGCACCGGGATCCGAGCCTGGTCATTGCCCAGCAGCGTGGGGTCGATACCTGCCGACTGCAGCAACGGCTGCAGGGGCAGATGACAGTCACGCACGGCTTCACGCACCAGGTGAATCGAGATCGTATCGCGCAGCGATGGAGCGTCGAGCGGGTTTCGGGTCAGGTTCACTCATCCTCGCTAACCGCTTCTGGGCGAAACGGACCGAACGGCCTGTAGGGCACTCATTGCCCTACCCTTGCGGCCGTCAGTTCTAATCCATCCGTTGGCGCCGAGCAAGCATCCTGACCAAAGACCTGCCTAGTAGACGCATTCGACGGCAATGGCCGTTGCTTCACCGCCGCCAATACAGATCGCGGCGATGCCGCGCCGCAGGTTGCGCTGGCGCAGTGCCGCCAGCAGCGTGACGACGATACGGGCACCCGATGCACCGATGGGGTGACCGAGTGCGCAGGCGCCGCCATTGACGTTGACTTTGTGCGCCGGCAATTCCAGCGCCTGCATGGCGGCCAGGGTGACCACGGCGAAGGCCTCGTTGATCTCGAACAGGTCGACCTCGTCCAACGTCCACCCGGTGCTGTCCACCAGCTTGCGGATGGCGCCGATGGGCGCGACCGGAAACAGGTGCGGGGCGTCGGCGAAGGCCGCGTGCCCGTGGATGATCGCCAGCGGTTCGAGGCCACGTACCTGCGCCTGGCTGCGACGCATCAGCAGCAGCGCGGCGGCGCCATCGGAAATGGAGCTGGAATTGGCCGCCGTTACCGTGCCGCCCTCGCGAAACGCAGGCCTGAGCGAGGCGATCTTCTCCGGATTGGCCTTGGGCGGTTGCTCGTCGTCGCTGATCAGCAGCGGCTGTTTGTTGCGCATCACCTTCACCGGCACGATCTGCGAAGCGAAGCTGCCATCGGCGATGGCCTGGCGCGCGCGTGTCAACGAAGCCAGGGCGAATTCATCCTGCACCTGACGACTGAAACCGTGGGCCTGGGCGCAGTCTTCGGCGAAGGTGCCCATCAGTCGTCCGGGTTCGTAGGCATCTTCCAGGCCATCGAGGAACATGTGGTCGAGTACCCGGCCATGCCCCATGCGATAGCCGTCGCGCGCGCGGTCCAGCAGATACGGCGCGTTGGACATGCTTTCCATGCCACCGGCCACTACCACGCGGGCACTGCCCGCCAACAATGCGTCATGCCCCATGATCATGGCCTGCATGCCCGACCCGCACATCTTGTTCAAGGTGGTGCAGGTGGTAGCGTGGGACAGCCCGGCACCGAGTGCCGCCTGCCGCGCCGGTGCCTGGCCGAGCCCGGCCGGCAGCACGCAGCCGAACAGCACCTGGTCGACGGCACTGGCATCGACACCGGCACGCTCGACGGCGGCGGCAATGGCGGCGGCGCCCAATTGCGGTGCGGTCAAGCTGCGCAAATCGCCCTGGAACCCGCCCATGGGCGTGCGTACGGCACTGACGATGACGATCGGATCTTCATGCATGGGTGTTCTCCCTTGATCTGCCCTGCCCCGGCTCACTTGGCCGCCATGCGCAGCGCGCCGTCGAGACGGATCACCTCGCCGTTGAGCATGCTGTTTTCTATGATGTGGCACACCAGTGCCGCGTATTCGTCCGGCTTGCCCAGGCGCGGCGGAAACGGCACGTCGGCGCTCAGCGCGGCGCGCACGTCGTCGCTCATGCCGGCCATCATCGGCGTCTCGAAAATGCCTGGCGCGATGGTCATCACGCGAATGCCATAGCGGGCCAGCTCGCGCGCCGCCGGCAAGGTCATGCTCGCCACCGCGCCCTTGGAAGCGGCATAGGCTGCCTGGCCGACCTGCCCATCGAAGGCAGCCACCGAGGCGGTGTTGATGATCACCCCGCGTTCGCCCTCGGCGTTTGCAGTGCTCTTGGCAATGGCCTCGGCGGCCAGGCGCAGCAGGTTGAAGGTACCGATCAGGTTGATGTTGATGATGCGACTGAAGCCCTCCAGCGAATGAGCGCCCTGCTTGCCGAGGATCTTCTCGCCGGCGACCACGCCGGCGCAATTGACCAGGCCGTGCAGTTCGCCAAAGCTGTGCAGGGCCATGTCCACGGCCGCCTGGGCGGCGTCGGCCTGGGTTATGTCGGCCACTGCAAAGGCCGCCTCCAGCTCGCTCGCTTGGGCCTGCAGCGCCTCGGCGTTGAGGTCGACCAGCAGCAAACGGGCGCCAGCCCGGGCAAGCATCCGTGCGGTGGCGGCGCCCAGGCCGGAGGCGGCGCCGCTGACCATGAAAACCTTGTCTTGAATGTGCATGAAGCTGTCTCCCTGTCAGGCGCTGGGCGCCTGCTGCTTGGCGATTTCCTGGTTGCGCAGGATGAAGCGCTGCAATTTGCCACTCGGCGTTTTCGGCAGCTGCTCGACGAATTCGATGTCCCGCGGATAGGCATGGGCCGCCAGCCGTTGGCGGACGTGCAAGCGCAGGGTCTCGGCCAACTCGGGGCCGGCTTCGAAACCCGCCTGCAACACCACGAACGCCTTGATCACTTCGGTACGCTCGGCATCCGGTTTGCCGACGACGGCGGCCTCGACCACGGCAGGGTGTTCGATCAACGCGCTTTCCACGTCGAACGGCCCCACCCGATAGCCTGAAGTGGTGATGACATCGTCATTGCGGCCAACGAAACTGATGCTGCCGTCCGCATTGAGCTCTACCGTGTCACCGCTCAGGTAATACTTGCCTTTGAACGCCTTGGTCGGCATGCCCAGGTAGCCGCCGAACCAGCACAGCGGCGAGCGTTCGCGATCCACGGCGAGCACGCCCGGTTGTCCGGCTTCCAGCTCCTGCAACCGAGCGTCGAGCACCACGATGCGATGGCCGGGCACGGCAAAGCCGGCAGAGCCCTCGCGAACGGGATGGTCGAGACCGTGATGGTTGCACAGAACCATGCCCAACTCGGTCTGGCCATAGTGGTCATGGACCACCACACCCAGCTGCTCGGCGAACCAGCGGATCACCTGCGGATTGAGCGGCTCTCCGGCACTGCTGGCGATGCGCAGACGGCCGCGCACACCGGCCGCGAAACGTTCGCCGGCCGCAATCAGCATGCGGTACGCGGTGGGCGACCCGGCGAGGTTGGTGATCGCGTACTTGTCGATCACCCGGCAGGTGCTGTCCACGGTGAAGCCGCCGTCGTAGAACAGCGTGGCATGCCCCAAAGCCAGCGGACCGGCGACCGCATAGTAAAGCCCGTAGGCCCAGCCCGGATCGGCCAGGTTCCAGAAGCGATCTTCGGCGCGCAATTGCACGGCGTCGCGCAGGTAACCCTTGAAGGCCAGCAGCGCCCGCAGCGGCACTTCCAGGGGTTTGGCCGGGCCGGTGGTACCCGAGGTGCACATCAGCATGAACGGCGCGTTGCCATCGAGCAGCGTCGGCGGGCACTCCTCGCTCTGCTGCTTGAGGGCGGTCCAGAAATCCTGTTCATCCGCAGTTGGCGAAGCGCAGCCCACGGTCAACACACCGGGACGGCATTCGACCTCATCGAGCTTGGGCCGATTGTGCAGGTCGGTGACGACCCAGCGCGCCTGCGAGCACTGCAGGCGCTGTTCGATGGCCTTGGGGCCGAAGGCGGTGAACAAGGGCTGGTAGACGGCGCCGATGCGCCAGGTACCCAGGATGGCGATCAGCAATTCGACGGTGCGAGGCATCAGCCCGGCAATGCGATCCCCGGGCTTGACGCCCTGGTTGCGCAGAAAGTTGCCAAACTGCGCTGCATGGGCCTGCAGTTGTTCGAAGGTGTACTGCGTGGCAACGCCGTGCTGCGACTCGCAATACAGGGCAACCGCCTGCTGGCCGAGGTGGCGATCGCAGCATTCGACGCAGGCGTTGAGCTGATCGAGGGTGCCGTGCAGATCCTGCGCGGCGGTGTCCAGGTAATCGAAAGCCTGGGCGGTACTGGAATAATCGCGCATCACATGTCCCTGCTTGTTGTTATGGGATCTTGTTGATCTGGGCTCGTTGCGACCTCAAGGGCACCGCTCGATAGTGATCCGCGGACGGCTTCGCGACAATGTTGTCAGCGCTCAGGCTGAGTGAGCGGTTTAGCCACCAGGGGCCGGATCAGGTTTCCTGACTCTGCTGCGCCTTGGCTTGAGCGCGTGTTGCTGGATCAGCTGTTGTTCCAGGATGTCGGCGCGCGCTTGCTGCGCGGTGGCGGCCTGCAACGCCGCCTCCTGCGCCTCGCGGGCACTTCGCAGCTGGGTTTCGAGCTGCTGCAGCGCGTGTTGCCCCTGCTCGGCGGCCAGCGCCGACCGTGCTTCCCTGGCGGCTGCTTGAAGTTGCGCGTCACCGAGCGCGCTGCGGGTTTCCTCCAGACGCTTTTGCAAGGCTTCGAGCTGTTTCTGTTGCTCGCGAGCTTCGAGCTGGCGCGCTTTCAGGTCTTCACGGGCGCGGTCGACCTCACGGTGCGAGCGCTCCTCGACGCCGCGCACGTAGGCCTCCTGGGCCAGGCGATTGTGCTCGGCCTGCTGCCGCTGATCGCGCAAGGCCTGTTGCAAGGCCGCAACATCGGCTTGCAGCTCGCTTCGCGCGCCTTGCAGTTCGACACGCTGCTGCTGCAAGTCTTCGATCTGCACCTGACGCTGCGCCAACAGCTTGTCCAGGTCGGCCAGCCGGGTTGCGGCGTTTTCCCGGGCCGTTTCAGCCTCGCTCACCTGCCGCCGGGCCAGTGCGATATCGCGGCGGGCCTGTTCTTCCACCCCTGCAACCCGCTCGTATTCGGCCGCCAATACTTCGCGCTGGGCCGCGACCGAGTGTTCGACCACCCCTTGGGCGAGCACGCTTGCCTGTTGCCAGACGGCCACGAATGCCTGCGCCACCTCGGCAGGCAGCCCCGGCAGGCGGGTCTCGCCCCGCAGCCGTTGCGCCAGTTGCTCCCACCACTGATCGAGCAACGCGCCTACTCGCGCCGGGCTACCCCGGCCCAGCTCGAGGCGCACGCGCTCTACGGTCGGCCGCTCGCCGCGGGCCAGCACGGCGTCCGCTGCGGCAAATACGTCGGTTTCCGGTACGCCCACTGCCATGCCACACACTCCACTGGATTAGGTATGATAATGAAAGATTATCCGACTCTAAATAACGAATTCCTAAAATATAATACGTTGAACGTAATGAAAAATACATTTGATGTTGCGCTAATCGAAACCCAGCCCCTGGATCTGCACTTTCTGGCAGAAAACACTGCACACGCGGCTCAAGCGTTCATCGCAGCAGGAACCGCTGCCAACACGGTCCGCAGCTATCGCAGCGCACTGGGTTATTGGTCAGCGTGGTTGAAGTTGCGCTATGGACATGTGTTGGGAGATGCGCCGTTGCCTGCGGCCGTGGCGATTCAGTTCGTCCTCGATCATCTGGCGCGACCCGTCGAGGACGGCAGCTGGAGTCACCTGCTGCCGGTTGCCATCGACCACGCACTGGTCGATGGCCGGGCCAAGTCCCGCCTGGGCCCGCTGGCCTATAGCACCGTTCAGCATCGGCTGGCGGTGCTGGGCAAGTGGCACCGGGTCAAGGGCTGGGATAGCCCGACCGATATGCCTGCGCTGAAAACGCTGCTGCGCAGCGCGCAGAAGGCCCAGGTACGTCAGGGCGTGACCGTACGCAAGAAAACCGCCATGGCCTTGGAGCCCCTGCAGGCCATGCTGGCCACCTGCACAGACGGCGTGCGCGGCATACGTGACCGCGCCCTGCTCCTGCTGGCCTGGAGTGGCGGCGGCAGACGCCGCTCCGAAGTGGTCGCGCTGCAGGTAGGCGACGTGCGTCGGCTGGATGTAGACACTTGGGTCTATAGCCTGGGCGCTACCAAGACCGATACAGCCGGCGCACGGCGCGAGAAACCGTTGCGCGGCCCTGCCGCCCATGCGCTGGCCGCGTGGCTGGCCGCCGCGCCAGCGACTACAGGTCCGCTGTTCCGACGTCTGTACCGTGGCGACAAGGTGGCCAGCCAGGGGCTTGGCGGCGACCAGGTGGCCCGCATCGTCAAGCGGCGGGCCCAACTCGCAGGCCTGGAGGGGGATTGGGCGGCACACAGCTTGCGCTCGGGCTTCGTCACCGAGGCCGGTCGCCAGGGCGTGCCGTTGGGAGACGTGATGGCGATGACCGAGCACCGCAGCGTGGCGACGGTGATGGGTTACTTCCAGGCCGGGTCGCTGCTGGGGAGCAAGGCGGCGGACCTGATCAAGAGCGACGACTAGCTCCGGGCCAAGACAAGGATGTCGCAACCGGATGTTGAAACTTCTGCGGAAACATCGGCTCCGGCGCCGGTCAATAGCATGTCAACGCTGACATTTTGGCTGAACCAGAGCCTTATTCGACCATCAAGGATAATTATCATGACCACTTCCAAGCTGCTGCCCCGCCTCGCTCTTGCTGCCCTGTGCGCGCTGAGTGTGCCTGCCTTCGCAGCCCAGACCGACACCAAGGAAGAAAGCGTGACCCTGGATCGTCCGGGCAATGGCATGCACGAAATCAAGGAAGGCGACAAGGTGCCGGATTCCTACAAGCGCAAGGAACTGGCGATCGACCCGGCCAAGCACGGCCTGGCGCAGCCTGAAGAGAATGAACAGTGGGTCGAGATCAAAGACAAGTACGTACGCGTGAACATCCCGAACGGCACCATCGTGGAAATGATCGACAAGTCTTCGGTCAAGAAGTGAGATTTGCGCTCTAGTCCGGGTATTCCAGGATGTCTGGGCCGGTAATAACGCGTTGTTTCATCGCAGCCGGTGACCGCTCCTACAGGTAGGAGCGGTCACCGGCCGCGAACCAGGCGCCGCGGTCTGCCAGGCGCTACGCGCTAGGTGCGTCTGGCGTAGAGCAAGGGCAACACCGTGGTCGACTTGATGCGCTCCATGGCAAAGGTCGAGCTGATGTCGGTGATCCCCTCTACCTGGATCAGCCGCTTGTACACAGCGTCGTACCCGGCGATATCAGGCACCACGATGCGCAGCATGTAGTCCGTATCCCCTGCCATTCGATAGCATTCCACGACCTCGGGCAGTTCGCCGATAACGGTGTGGAAGTCAGCCAGCCACTGGGCATTATGTCGCTGCGTGCGCAGCTCGGCGAACACCGTCACGGCCACATTCAACGCACTGGCATCGAGCAGTGCGACCCGCTGGGTGATCACGCCCTGCTGTTCCATCTTCTGTATGCGGCGCCAGCAGGCGGTACCACCCAGACCAATCTGCTCGGCAATGTCTGCCAGCGGGCGAGTGCAATCGGCCTGGAGTATCTCGAGGATTGCCATGTCGAACTTGTCCACGGTGGGTCAGGCCTGCTTGAGTGATTGATAGGGGTGAGCATGGATGCAATGTTATTCTCTTTTATGACCACTCCAGGCAAATTCTTTGCTCTAAAGCAGGTTGGGCTAGCCTAGAAGTCAATTTTTTTCCCTCCATGCATGGCTAACATAGGCAGCACTGAATCAGACCTGGTCGACACGCCATGCCCACCCTCCCCGTATACCTGGATTACGCCGCCACCACGCCCATCGACGATCACGTGGTCAAAGCCATGCTCGCCTGCATGGGGCGCGATGCGCTGTTCGGCAACCCTGCATCGAGTGCCCACGCCTACGGCCAGCAGGCACGCCAAGCCGTCGAATTGGCCAGGCGGCAAGTGGCGGAACTGCTCAATGCTCCCGCCGAAGACATCGTCTGGACTTCAGGCGCGACCGAGTCGAACAACCTGGCGATCAAGGGCTGCACCCGTCCGGGTGACCATATCGTCACCAGCGTGCTGGAGCACAAGGCCGTCATCGACACCGTGCGCGAGCAACACGCCGCTGGCTGCGAAGTCACCTGGCTCACTCCGGACGCCAACGGCCTCATCCAACCGGAGGCCGTTGCTCGAGCGCTGCGAGCCAATACCCGGGTGGTGTCGCTGATGTGGGTCAACAACGAACTGGGCACCCTGACCGATATCGCCCGAGTCGCGCAGCTGGTGAAGGACCACGGCGCACTGCTCCATGTGGACGCCGCCCAGGCGGCCGGCAAGGTCGACATCGATTTGTCCGGCATGGCCATCGACCTGCTGTCCCTGTCGGCGCACAAGCTTTACGGCCCCAAGGGCATCGGCGCCCTGTACGTCGGACCGCGAGCGCGACCTTCGTTGCGCGCCCAGATGCATGGCGGTGGCCATGAGCAGGGCCTGCGCTCGGGCACCTTGCCCACCCACCAGATCGTTGGCATGGGTGCGGCATTTGCCCAGGCCTCGGCGCAGATGCACGCCGATAACGCGCACATCGCGCAACTGGCCCAGGGCTTGCGCGAAGGGTTGCTGGCGTTGACCGGTGTAACGCTCCATGGCTGCGCGGAGCAGCGGATTCCCCATACCTTGAACGTCTGCATCGCCAGCCCGTCTTTTTCAATGCAGGCCGTTGCTGGCCGTATCGCGGTGTCGTCGACCTCCGCCTGCAATTCGGCAAGTGCCACGGCATCCCACGTGTTGCTGGCACTGGGCTTGAGCCAGGCTCAGGCTGTGAACAGCTTGCGAGTGAGTCTGGGCCGCTACAGCACCCAGGAGGATGTCGACCAGGCCATTGCCGTGATCGCCGCCGCCCTGCAGGCCCCCGCGCCATTCTGGTGAAATCGAAGGCCTGGTAACCGCGTCGTTCTTTTCGCGGCCACAGACCGCTCTTACGGCATGAGTGTCCCGTAGGAGCGGTCCGCGGCCGCGAAAAGGGCGCCGCGCAGTGACTAACGTCCCACGATGAAGGGTTCGTAGCCATAACCCGCCCTGGGAGCATCAGAAAATCTCCAAACTACCGTTCGTCGGCTTCAGGGCACCGACGATGGCAATCCGATGCCCAAATCTTCGTACCGATTCCTATAACGGAGAAATACCATGGTCACTCGCACGATCACTCGCTTTGCCCTTGTTGGCCTGCTGTCTGCCACCAGTATGTATGCGTTGGCCGGTTCGGTGCCTCCAGGCAAGGAACCCACCCCTTCGACTCCAAGCACCAGCACCGACACCCGCACTGGCAACCAGATGGGCAACGGTCGCGCAAACGATGCCAACAGCAGCAGCGGCAGCACCACGTCGGGTACCCCGAACGGCCAGGGCACATTCAGCAACGGCACCGGCAACAGCAGCGGCGCCAACAGTGGCTCGATGGGTTCGGGTTCCGGTAACGGCGCAAGCTCGGGCAAAGGTGCAGGCAGCGGCGCAGGCGGTAGCAGCGGTAACTGATTCTGAGGCAGACGGGCACCAGGTGCCCCTGCCGACAGCGTTACCGAAATCGAAGGCGGGTGGGTGTCAGAAGGTGCGTACAACCGCATCAGGACATGCCACCCGTTTTCACATCCCTCACATACAGCGTCTTTTTCGGTATTCTTCCGGTCCCATCGCCCCAGCGCGGCGCCTTGCCCGCACGGCTCGATCCCATCTGACCAGGAAGCCTCATGTCCCAGATCATCCTCATACTCAACGGCCCCAATCTCAACATGCTGGGTTTGCGCGAACCTGCGGTCTACGGCCATGAAACCCTGGCCGATGTCGAAGCCATGGCCGTGCAGAGCGGACAGGAACTGGGCTTTGCGGTCGAATGCCGCCAGACCAATCATGAAGGACAGATGATCGACTGGATCCATCAGGCCCGCCAGCGCGTTGCCGGCATCGTCATCAACCCGGGTGCCTGGACCCATACCTCGATCGCCATTCATGACGCCCTGATTGCCTGCGAAGTGCCAGTGCTGGAAGTGCATATTTCCAACGTTCATCGGCGCGAGGAATTTCGCCATCAATCATTCGTATCGAAGGTAGCAGTGGGCGTCATTGCCGGCTTCGGTACCCACGGCTACAAGCTGGCCATTGCCCACTTCGGCAAACTGCTCGGCGGCAAGACGTCCATCTGATCCGGTTTTTTTACCGCTTTCTGAATCTGTTTTTACTTGCCTCCAACGCTCATAATCACCTGAACGAAATTTCATTTTCTGGAGGTGTGTCATGGACGGTGTGATCATGTTGACCATCATAACCGCGACCCTGGGTTCGTTCGGTTACGTCATGTACCTGATCCATAAAGAGAGCAAGGAAAACAAATAGGCCGCCGAGTCTGACTGGGCGGCCTGGTCACACTCGCTCGCGAGCGTCTACTTGATGAAGTTGTCGACCAGCATGTGCGCCACATCGTCGGCGCGACCGCTGAGCATGGCCTTGGCCGAATACAGGGCCATATTGGACACCTGCGAGAACTCGATCTTCGGTGGCATCACCAGTTCTTCGGGATTGACCTTTACATCCAGCAGCGCCGGGCCAGGATGGTTCAGGAAGCGCTGCACCGCCGCTTCGAGGCTGGCGCCATCGGACACCTGCTCACCGTAGAAGCCCATGACTTCAGCCAATTTGGCGAAGTCCGGGTTGTGCAGGTCGGTGAAGTTATCCAGCAAGCCTTCAACCTTCTGTTCGATCTGGACGAAGTTCAATGAACTGTTGTTGAACACTACCACCTTGATCGGCAGCTTTTCCTGAACGGCTGTGAGCAGATCACCCAGCAGCATGGCCAAGCCACCGTCGCCCGACAGCGAAATGACCTGGCGTTGCGGGTAGGCTTTCTGCAGGCCCAGTGCCTGGGGCATGGCATTGGCCATGGTGCCGTGGCGCAGGCTGGTGAGCGTACGGCGCTGACCGTTGGTGTTGATGTGACGCAGCACCCAGACCATGGGTGAGCCACCGTCGGCGGTGAACAGCGCGTCTTCGCTGGCGTGTTTGTCCAACAGGTGGGTCAGGTACTGCGGGTGAATCAGATGCCCGTCGGTATGGCGCTGGTCATGGGCCAGGGTCTTCAAGGTTTTCTGCCGCACCTTCAGGCAGTCTTCCAGGAAGCTGTGTTCGCTACGCTCGGCCAGCAGTGGCAACAACGCCTGCAAGGTCGGCAGGACGTCGCCCACCACCCCCAGTTCGATCGGGTGGCGACGACCCAAGTGAGCGCCTTTGCGGTCGACCTGAACGATCCGCGCATTCTGCGGGTAGAACTGGCCCCAGGCGAAGTCGGCGCCCAGCAGCAGCAAGGTGTCGCACTCCATCATCGCGTGGTAGCCGGATTCGACCCCGAACACGCCGGTCATGCCCATGTTGTATGGGTTGTCGTATTCGACGAAGTCCTTGGCCCGTGAGGTGTGGGCAATGGGCGCCTTGAGTCGGTGAGCCAGCTCGATCAGCTCGTCGTGGGCACCTTCACAGCCGACCCCGGCGTAGATCGCGATCTTCTTGCCTTCGGCAAGAATGGCGGCGATCTCGGCCAGTTCGTCGGGGCTGGGTTGCAGTACCGGACGAGGCTGGTGAACGCTGAACGGGCGGTCATTCTTGACCTCCGCAGCACTGATGTCCGATGGCAGGATGATCACCGCCACTCCCCCTTCGTTCAAGGCGGTTTGCGCGGCCAGGGTAGTCACTCGGCGCGCCTGCTCCGGCGTGTACACCTGTTCGCAGAACACCGTGCAACTGCCGTAGATGGCCTTGAAGTCCACTTCCTGGGGAAAGTCCATGCCCAGCTCGCTGGTCACGATCTGGCTGGCAATCAGCACCATGGACGCCTTGTTGCGCTGGGCTTCGAAGATACCGTTGATGAAATGCAGGCCACCGGGGCCGCAGGAACCGGCGCAGGCCGTCAGTCGACCGCTGATGAACGACTCGGCGCCCGCGGCGAATGCCGCAGCTTCTTCATGGCGCACGTGGACCCATTCGATCTCGCTGCGCTTGATCGCGTCGGTGACGTGGTTGAGCGTGTCGCCGACGATGCCGTAGCAGTTGCGAACCCCGGCCTGCTGCAGGGTCTGGATCACGATGTCGGCTACTTTCTTGCTGGCCATGGAGGCCTCCTGGTCAGAGAGTCATGCTGCTTAGGCTTGAGCTCGCGCAGGGAGTTCAGCCCGGCTGGTGCCGCCGAGCTGCAACCACATGACCGGTCGACGACGTTGCCCGGCGCGCAGGATCATGCTTTATTGGCGGCCTTTTTCAGTGTTCAAGGCCATTGCCATGTCTGCTCGCAAGTTGCTCAGCGCCGCCCTGCTCGTTCTCGTATCGCCCCTGGCCATGGCACACGCCCATCTGACCCACCCTGTGCCCGCCGCGGATACCACCGTCGTTGCCCCGGCGCAATTGAGCCTGGGTTTTTCCGAAGCCATTGAACTGGGTTTCAGCCAGGTGAGCGTGACTGCGGCGGACGGCGACGCGGTAGCCTTGCAGCCCTTGGCCAGTGCTGCGGGAGATGCCAAGACCCTTGTGATCAAACCTGCCGCGCCCCTGGCAGCGGGTCAGTACACGGTGCACTGGCAGGTCGTGTCGGTGGATACCCACAAAAGTGCGGGTGAATACAGCTTCACCGTGAGTCCGTGACCATGAGTGTATTGATCGCTCTGCGTTTCCTGCATTTCACCAGCCTGATGCTGGTGTTCGGTGCGTGCATGTTTCGCCCGTTGCTGCTCGTGCACCCCAGCCAGGTGGGTCGGTTGCGTAACCTGATCGATCCGTTGGTGTGCCTGCTGGCTGCACTGGCCCTGATCAGCGGCGTGGCCTGGCTGTTCGCCGTGGCTTATGAGCTGGGCGGCTCGCTGGACATGGCGCTGGTTCGACGGGTGCTGGCGGAAACCTTCTTCGGCAAGGTCTGGACGCTGCATCTGTTTGCCTGCGTGGCGGTCCTGGTGTGTCTGCGCCTTCCCCATCCGAAACTGCAAGTAGTGGCCAGGCCCTTGAGTGCACTGGCGCTGGCAACGCTCGCGCCGGTAGGCCACGCAGCCATGCTCGAAGGCGCCGCTGGCACCTGGCTGGTGATCAATCAGTTGATCCACCTGCTGTGCGTCGGTGCCTGGCTGGGCGGTCTGATGTTGCTGATGTTCGTACTGGCTCGACCGGGCGACCAAGACTTGCGCGTGGTGCTCGGTCGCTTCAGTGGCGTGGGGTGTGTGCTGGTGGCCGGGATGTTGATAACCGGACTCATCAACACCCGGGCGCTGACCGGGACGTTCCTCCCGCTGCCTGGCCAATCCGGGTTCGCCACAGTACTGGCGATCAAGCTGGCGCTGGTGTTGGCCATGCTTGGCCTGGCCCTGTGGCACCGGCGTCAATTGGCCCGGGGCCCGCTGGACATCCATGGGTTCAAGCGTACTGTCACCCTCGAATGGGCGTGCGGGCTGGGCGCCGTGGCTGCAGTGGCTTTGCTCGGCACCCTGGCGCCTACGCCGCTGACTTGAGCCATCCCTGGCGCAGACAAAAAAAAGGGTCGTGCTCCCCTGCAAGAGCACGACCCTCAAGATCTTTCCGGCTTCAAACTTGACAAGACACCACGGTATAAGACGTGAATGCGTGATCAGTATGCGAGGCGTTTGTTACAGTTTAGCGATGGACACTTCAGTCGATTTCACGAAAGCGATGACTTCGCTGCCGATCTGCAATTCCAGCTCGTGCACCGAACGCGTGGTGATCACCGAGGTGACGATACCGGCCGGGGTCTGCACGTCGATTTCCGAGACGACCGGCCCTTCGATGATTTCCTTGACGGTGCCCTTGAACTGGTTGCGTACGTTGATCGCTTTGATGGTCATGCAGTCATCCTCGTTAGACATTCGGTCGCACCGCAGTGCGTGAGGTAGAGATTGCACCTACAACCGGATATTTAAAAAGAATGAATAATGCTTTTTATATGCCTTCAAAGAATATGCAGCATCAACCTGGCCCGCCTCGCTATTCGGGCTCGGCAAATCGCAGTGCCTGGCGTATGCCCATGACCTCGGCCTCCAGTTGCGGATAACCCACGGCAGAACCTGCATAGCTGAACCCGTAGGCCATGCCGGGCTGTACCGCTGCGACCAGGGTCTGGGTAATGGCGAGTGTTCCGTTGCGGGTGACCTTGCAGGTGGTCTGCGCAGCTGGCAGGTTGCCCAGCCGGGTCGCTTTGACCTTGGTGCACACGCTCTGGTAGCCGGAGCGGGAAAAGTTGATCTGGATGGCCTTGCGCATCTCCAGCAAAACCGCTTCCAGGTTGACCGCATGGTCCTGGGCTAGCGCGCCACGGGTCATCTCGACGATCATCAACGGATCGCCATTGGCATCGGTCTTGGTGGCACGCTGGCGGCTGCCGCTGGGCTGGCCCTGCGCATCGGCCGAGTCGGGCAGGATCTGCACGTCCCAGTCGGCGGGCCAGACGATCACGCTGTCGTCGGCCCACACCGGTGTGCCGATCAGCCAGCACAGCAGCAGGCAGTGGGCGTGGCGCAGGTAGGGCATGGGGCTTCCTCCACGGCAAAAGGGCCGTCAGTCTCGCAGACCCGTGGCCGCAGCACTACGCTAATATCCGCTGTGATCAGCGGCAATCCAGGGAGCAGGCAGCAATGACGCAACGGATTTTCAGCGGTGCCGGGCAAAGCAAGAACCTGCTGTACCTTGCCTCGGCCAACGGACGCCTGCGCAACACCGACCAGGCAAGCCTGCGCGTGGGTTTCGTGCTGCTGGAGCATTTTTCCCTGGCCGCCTTCACTGCCAGCCTGGACACCTTGGTCACTGCCAATCTGATCAGCCCGGCGGCCTACGCCATTCGCTCCTATGGGCTGGCGCCCGGCCAGGTGATCAGTGATCTGGGCATACTGCTGCAGCCGGATGCGCCACTGATGCCAGGCATGCACGACGAAGTGGACCTGTTGATCATCTGTGGCGGCTTTCGCACGCCGCTGCGGCCTTCCCTGCTGCTCAGTCGAATACTGGCGGACTGCGCCCGTCGCGGCATTGCCCTGGGCGGGTTGTGGAACGGCGCCTGGTTTCTCGGCCAGGCAGGCCTGCTCGATGGCTATCGCTGCGCGGTGCATCCGGAGAACCGCGCTTCGCTGGCAGAACTCAGCCCGCAGATCACCGTCACCCCCGCCAGCCAGGTCATCGACCGCGACCGCGCCACCGCCGCCAGCCCCAACGGCGGTTTCGGCATGATGATGGAGATGATCCGCCAGCAGCGCGGCGAGACGCTGGCCAATGGGGTGGAACACATTCTTGCCTTCGAAGGGCTGCGCTTCAAGCGCACCGGTGGCCAGGCGACCGGCAAGCTCAGCCAGCCGCTGCGCAACATCATCGACCTGATGGAGAGCAATCTGGAGGAACCGCTGTCGCTGGACCAACTGGCCGAGTTCGTCGGCCGCTCGCGGCGCCAGATCGACCGGCTGTTCCAGGACCAGCTTGGCACTTCGCCGCACCGTTACTATATGGAACTGCGGGTCACCGAAGCGCGCCGTCTGTTGCAGCATTCGACGCTGTCGATCATGGACGTGGCGATTGCCTGCGGCTTCGTCTCTGTGAGCCATTTCAGCAAGTGCTACAGCGGCTATTTTGGCCACTCGCCCTCGCGTGAAACCCGCTTGGCAGACTGATCGGCTGCGGATGACGGGGAACCGTGTCGAGCTTTGCCGGTCGACTCCAGTTCATGCCTCAAGCGAGCACCCGACCCATGGAATACGCCCTTCCCGATTCCTTGCTGGCCCGCGTGCCGATGCCCTGGCTCAGTACGCTGATCGCCGCCGCGCTGGCCGTATGCGTCATTCTGCTGATCCGTTGGGTCGGCCTGATCATCCTGCGACGCGTCTCCAAGTCCTTCCTACTGGCGCAGCAACTGGTCGCCCGTGCCGAGCAGCCGACCCTGTGGCTGATGCCGTTGATGGCCTTGCAGGCGGTGTGGACCTCGGCGCCCGACGACCTGCTGATGATCAATACCGTGCGCCACCTCAACGGCATGCTGGTCACCGCCTGCCTGACCTGGCTCGGCCTGCGCTGTGTCAAGGCCGTGGCTACCACCATGACCCTCAAACACCCGCTGGACATCGAGGACAACCTTGCCGCCCGGCGCATCCAGACCCAGGTGCGGGTGCTGGTGCAGTGCCTCAACGTGCTGGTGCTGATTTTCGGCATCGCCCTGATCCTGATGACGTTTCCAGCGGTGCGCCAGATCGGCACCAGCCTGCTGGCGTCCGCAGGTCTTGCGGGACTGGCTGCCGGCTTCGCTGCCAAACCGGTGCTGGGCAACCTCATCGCCGGGCTGCAGATCGCCATTTCGCAGCCGATCCGCATCGACGACGTGGTCATCGTCGAGGGCGAATGGGGGCGTATCGAAGAGATCACCGGCACCTACGTGGTGGTGAAGATCTGGGATGAGCGGCGCATGGTCGTGCCTCTGCAGTACTTCATTGAGAAGCCGTTCCAGAACTGGACCCGCAGTACGTCCAGCATCATCGGCTCGGTGTTTCTCTGGGTCGACTACTCGGTGCCGCTGGAAGCGCTGCGCGTCGAGACCAAGCGTCTGTGCGAGGAAATTCCGCACCTGTGGGACGGCCGTGTGGTGGTCCTGCAGGTTACCGATACCAGCGACAAGGCGATGCAGTTGCGCATCCTGCTCAGCTCGCTGGATTCCTCGCGCAACTGGGACGCGCGCTGCCATGTGCGCGAGCGGCTGATCACTTTCGTAAACAACCGCTACCCCGAGTGCCTGCCGCAGCTGCGCGCCGAAATGTCGACCCGCACGCCGCATCCGGCCAACGAGGACGGGCCGGCCGACGTCGCCCGCCAGCCGCCGGTTTGATTCTCAGCGCCGCGGCGCGCCCTTGGCGGCCGCCTTCTCGTCCTGGCGATCGGATTCGAACAGTCGGGCCAGCTCGGCGCGCGCTTCCTGGGCGGTCTGCATGACCTTGGCTTCATCGTCGTAGATCGCATGCTGGGCCTGCAGCACCTGTTCGTCATGGCGCTTGAAGCGGCTGATACGCGCATCGGCCTGGGATTGGCTCAAGCCCAGGCCGACCAGCGTTCGGCGGGTGATTTCCAGGCTCGAGTAGTAGGTTTCGCGAACCGCCTGGGCGCCATGGTCGACCAGTCGGTGCACGTGCTGGCGGTTGCGCGCGCGGGCGATGATTTTCACGTGCGGGTACAGGCGGTTGACCAGTTCGGCGGTCTTGATGTTGATTTCCGGATCGTCGGTGGCGATGACGAAATACTCGGCCTGCTCGACCTTGGCCGCGCGCAGGATCTCCGGCCGCAGCGGGTCGCCATAGAACACCGGCAGGTGGCCGAAGCTGCGCGAGAACTCGATGGACTCCACCGAGGTGTCCAGGGCTACGAAGCTGATCTTCTGCGCGCGCAGGATCCGCGCAACGATCTGCCCCATCCGGCCCATGCCGGCAATCACCACGCGCGGCGCGTCGCTTTCGATCTCGCGGTAGGCGTCCGGCACTTCCACCGGCGGGGTCTTGACCCGCAGCAGGCGTGCGCACAGCAGCAACAGCAATGGCGTGAGCGCCATCGACAGGGTGATGGTCAGCAGCAAGGTGTCGTACAGGCGCGCGTCGAACAGGCCCTGCTCGCGGCCTATCTTGAACACCACGAAGGCGAACTCGCCGCCGGCGGCCAGCACGATACCCAGGCGTACGGCACTGAGCCGGCCCAAGCCGCCGGCCAGACGCCCGATCAACACCAGCAATGGCAGCTTGATGCCGATCAACAGCAGCGTCAGCCCCAGCACCAGTGCCGGGTTTTCGAGCAGCAGGCCCAGATTGGCGCCCATGCCGACACTGATGAAGAACAGCCCCAGCAGCAGCCCCTTGAACGGCTCGATCTGCGACTCCAGCTCGTGCCGGTATTCCGAATCGGCCAGCAGCAAGCCAGCGAGAAAGGCGCCCAGGGCCATGGAAACACCGGCCAGCTCCATCAGCCAGGCGGTGCCGATCACCACCAGCAAGGCTGTAGCGGTGGACACCTCCTGCAGGCCAGTGCGGGCGACGATGCGAAACACCGGACGCAACAGATAGCGCCCGCCGACCACCACCACAGCGATGCTGCCCAGCACCCGCAGGCTGTGATCCAGCGTACTGCCCTCGCCTGCATCGCTGCCACTGCCGGCCAGCAGCGGCACCATGGCGATCAGTGGGATCGCGGCGATGTCCTGGAACAGCAGGATGGCGAAGGCCAGGCGGCCGTGGGGAGCGTTGAGTTCCTTGCGTTCGGCCAGGCTTTGCAGGCCGAATGCGGTGGACGACAAGGCCAGGCCCAGACCCAGCACCACAGCGCTGTTCAACGGCTGGCCGAAGCCGAGCAATGCCACCGCGCCGATCACCACTGCGGTCAGCAGCACCTGTGCCAGGCCAACCCCGAACACCGCCTTGCGCATGACCCACAGCCGCTTGGGCGACAGCTCCAGGCCAATGATGAACAGCAGCAGGACTACCCCCAGTTCCGAGATGTGGCTGACGCTCTGTGGGTCGCCGACCCAGCCCAGCACTTGCGGGCCGATGACCACCCCGGCGAACAGATAGCCCAGCACCGCGCCCAATTGCAGGCGTTTGGCCAACGGCACGGCAATCACCGCGGCCAGCAGGAACACCACGGCGGCTTGTAGCATGTTGCCTTCTTCGGGCATGGGGAACTCCTTGTCGAATGTGAAAGTGCGGACCGCGGCAGCATTCTACAGGCGCCGGCGCTCGCTGGCATGGGCGCGGATTGACGGCCCCGCGTCGACATGATTTGCTAGGCGCTTCGTTTGGGTGCCCTTCACAGGGTGAAACGGGAAACCGGTGAGTGCCAGCTTCGATTGGATGCTGGCGCAAGTCCGGTGCTGCCCCCGCAACGGTAAGCGAGAGAAGTGTCAGATCCACTGCGCCTGTCATGGGTGTGGGAAGGCGACGCTTTCAAGGCTGGCTCATACCGCCCCTCGCAAGCCCGGAGACCGGCCCAGACTGTCTGTGATCGACAAACCCGCGGTGGGCGGGCGCTGTTGCGAGCATGGCGCGCCTGCGCCAGGCTTTCTGCGTGCGCGTGCCCGATTGTCGGAACCACATACCGTGGAGCCGCCACCGTCGGGACCACCAGAGGGAACGCCATGTCCAGCACCGTCTCAACCAGCCCTGAACACGCCCAAACGCATACCGCCACCCTCGCCCAGCGCATTGCGCTGGCGACTGGTACGTTCCTGCTGGGCTGCTGCCTGGTCGGCTTCGCCGGTTTCTCGCATATCGAAGCCGTGCACAACGCCGCTCACGACACCCGGCACAGCGCCGCCTTTCCGTGCCATTGAGGAATACCGAGATGATCAGGCACATCGTACGTACCGCCGGGTTCAGCGGGCTGCTGGCCGCACTGTTGCTGACGCTTCTGCAAGCCCTCTGGGTCGCCCCGCTGATCCTTGAGGGTGAAAGCTATGAAACACCTGCCTTGCAGCATGAGCATGCCGATGCCGCAGGCGCCACGCACGAGCACGCCGAGGCCTGGGAACCAGAAAACGGCTGGCAGCGCGTGCTGTCCACGGCCGGGGGCAATCTGGTAGTGGCCGTCGGCTTCGCCCTGATGCTGGTCGCGCTCTATACGCTGCGGGCACCTGGTCGCAATGCCCAGGGACTGTTGTGGGGGTTGGGTGGATTCGCGGTGTTCTGCCTGGCGCCGAACCTGGGCCTGCCGCCGGAACTGCCCGGCACGCAGGCGGCAGACCTGGCATTGCGGCAAACCTGGTGGATCGGCACGGCGGCGTCGACAGCTGCGGGCCTGGCGTTGCTGGTGTTCGGCCGCGGCATGCTGCTCAAGGCGCTGGGCCTGGCCATCGTGCTGGTACCGCACCTCATTGGCGCGCCCCAACCCGAACAGCATGCGAGCCTGGCGCCCGAAGCGCTGGAACAGCAGTTCGTGATTGCTTCACTGGTAACCAATGCGGTGTTCTGGCTGGCCCTGGGCCTGATCAGTACCTGGTTGTTTCGCCGAGCCCGTGGCTGAATCCGATGACGGCGCTGTGGGTAGGGTTCGGGTGTCGCCGGGGCTGCAGCGCGCAGGCGCTGCACGAACTGCTGGAACAAACCCTGCTCGAACACCGGCTTGACTGGGCGGATGTGCAGGGGCTGGCCAGCATCGACCTCAAGGCACACGAGCCAGGGCTGCTACTGCTGGCCGAACGCCTTGGTTTGCCTTTCGCCACCTACAGCGCGCAGGCGCTGGCGCCCTTTGAGGATCGACTCAGCCATCGTTCCGCGCGCTCATTCGCAGCGACTGGTTGCCAGGGTGTTGCTGAAAGCGCCGCCCTGGCCATGGCCGAGCACTGCACGGCGTCTGCGTCGATACTGCGTGTCAACCGGCGGCAAACGACTATGGCTACCCTTGCCATAGCCGGTACGCGGGATCGGACCGGCTGCACTGTGGCGCGAACTTGAATATCATTCACCCCTCCGCCTGTCAGGAATCCCCATGACCGTTTATTTCATCGGCGCCGGACCGGGCGATCCGGAGCTGATCACCGTCAAGGGCCAGCGCCTGATCCGGCGTTGCCCAGTGATCATCTATGCCGGCTCGCTGGTGCCCGACGCGGTGCTCGAAGGGCACACCGCGCACCAGGTGCACAACAGCGCCGAGCTGCACCTGCAACAGATCATCGAGCTGATGCGCCAAGCTCATGACCGGGGCGAAGACGTGGCGCGGGTGCACAGCGGCGATCCCGGCCTGTATGGCGCGATCGGTGAGCAGATTCGCTGCCTGCGTGAACATGGCATCGACTACCAGATCATTCCTGGCGTGACCGCTACGGCCGCTTGCGCAGCGCTGCTGGGCGTGGAGCTGACCCTGCCCGATGTGGCGCAGACGGTGATTCTCACCCGCTATGGCGACAAGTCGCCGATGCCGCCGGGTGAAAGCTTGGGCAGCCTGGCCCGGCACGGCGCGACGTTGGCCATTCACCTGGGAGTGAAGAATCTGGATCGAATCGTCGCCGAACTGCTGCCCAGCTATGGCGCGGATTGCCCGGTTGCCGTGATTCACAAGGCCAGCTGGCCGGATCAGGACTTCGTGCTGGGCACCTTGGGGGATATCCAGCTCAAGGTCGCAGCCAAGGACTTCCGGCGTAGTGCGCTGATTCTCGTGGGGCACGTGCTGCACACGGACAGTTTCGCCGACTCGGCGCTGTACCGTGCGGGCCATGCCCACCTGTACCGTTCTTGAACGACATGGACTGCATGGCTGATTCCACCAAAGTGATCGCTTGCCTGATCTATCCCGGGGTGATGAGCCTGGATGTGACCGGCCCGATGCAGGTGTTCGCCTCGGCCAACGTCGAGCTGGCCCGCCAGGGCCTGGCGCCACTCTACCAATTGCAGCTGCTGGGGGAGGCAGCGGGCGCCGTGGCGACCTCCGCCGGGTTGAAATTGCATGCCGACGCCAGCTGGCTGTCGGTGGACTGCAGCACCCTGGATACGGTGCTGCTGCCCGGCGGCAGCAGCGATGCCGAACAGTGCGCGAACACTGCCCTGCTCTCCTGGTTGCGCGAGGCCGCGCCCACGGTCCGACGCTTGGGTTCGGTGTGCTCGGGAGCGCTGATGCTTGCCAGCGCGGGCTTGCTGGACGGCTTGATCGCCACCACTCACTGGGACGATGTCGAGGCCTTGCAGGCCTTTGCCAATGTGCAGGTGCAAGGCGATCGGCTGCACACCTACGACCCCTCGGACAAGGACGGGCACAGCCACATTTTCACCTCGGCAGGCGTCACCGCCGGGATCGACCTGGCGCTGGCGTTGATCGAGGCCGACCTGGGCCGACCCCTGGCCCTTGCCGTCGCCCGCCGCCTGGTGCTGTTTCTCAAGCGTTCGGGTGGACAGACGCAATTCAGTCCACACCTGGCGCGCTGCAACGGAACGACGTCGAGGCTGACCGAGTTGCTGGAATGGATCGCACTGAACCTGAGCGCCGATCTGTCCCTGGAAGCGCTGGCACACAAGGCCAACATGACGCCGCGGACGTTGTACCGGGTTTTCTTCGCCGAACTGAATATCACGCCGGCGCGGCATATCGAGCGGGTCCGCCTGGAAGCGGCCCGGGCGATGATTCAGGGCGGGCAATTGTCGTTGCAGAGCGTGGCGCGCCTGTGCGGCTATGGCCATGCGGAAAACCTGCGGCGCAGTTTTCAGAAGGTGCTTGGGGTGAGTCCGCAGGGATACGCACAGCGCTTCGGCCAGTAGCCGCCCGCACCGCGCTGCTTGGGCGCAGCGAATCGAGTGCGGGCCTCGCTTCCTGGCGCGGGGCAGCTTGCCTACCTAGCTTGCCTACCTAGTAGTAGGCGTTTTCCTTCTGGGTGTGGTCGGTGACATCGCGAACGCCCTTGAGCTCCGGGATGCGCTCGAGCAGGGTGCGCTCGATACCGTCCTTGAGGGTGACGTCGGCCTGGCCACAACCCTGGCAACCACCGCCGAACTGCAGCACGGCAATGCCGTCTTCGACCACGTCGATCAGGCTGACCTGCCCGCCGTGGCTGGCCAGGCCGGGGTTGATCTCGGTTTGCAGATAGTAGTTGATGCGCTCGTTGACGGGGCTGTCGGCGTTGACCATCGGCACCTTGGCGTTGGGCGCCTTGATGGTGAGCTGCCCGCCCATGCGGTCGGTGGCGTAGTCGACCACGGCGTCGTCGAGGAAGGCTTCGCTGACGGCGTCGATCCAGGCGGTGAAGCTTTTCAAGCCCAGGGCGGTGTCTTCCGGCTTTTCTTCACCCGGCTTGCAGTAGGCAATGCACGTCTCTGCGTACTGGGTGCCTGGCTGGGTGATGAACACGCGAATGCCGATTCCGGGGGTGTTCTGCTTGCTCAGCAGATCGGCCAGGTAATCGTGCGCAGCGTCGGTAATCGTTATAGCGCTCATAGTGGTTCCTCACAGACTTGCCAGCAGTTTACGCGAATCCGGCGACGCTGACAAAGCCTGACTGTTTTGGTCGGGAATCACCCCGTACGGGCCATTGAGGTCGAATCCAGGCGAGCGTCGGTCCAGTGCTTGACCCGTTGGTACAGACGCTTTTCGATCCACACGTAGCTGGCCCACGACACCAGGGCGATGGTGGGCACGCAGAACGCAAACACCCAGTATGGGTTCAGATGCCAGTGGACGCTGGCCAGCCAACCGGCGTAGAGCACCAGCACGTGCACCAGGTACACCGAATACGAACAGTCGCCCAGGGTCTTGAGCAGGCGGCTGCCACGGAAGTGCGGCTCCATGGCCACGCAGGCCAGGACGATCAAGGCGCTGGGCAAGCCCCAGTGCAGCAGCCGGTCGCTGGAATCCAGGTGATAGATCAGCACCGCCGACACGATGATCACGGCCAGGGGTAGCCACAAGCCCTGGGCGATCCAGCCGCGGCGATAGAGCATGCCGATGCCGATGCCCAGCAGGAACTCGTAGATGATGTTGTTCTGATAGAAGCGGCTGACCACCCCATAGCGGCCAAGTACTTCGCTGACCGCGACCAGCGCGGCGGCGACGATCAGCGGGCGGTAACGCTGCGGCACGGTGAACACCAGCGAGAACAGCAGGTAGAAGAACATCTCGTAGTTGAGTGTCCAGCCCACGTTCAGCGTCGGGTACAGGCCGTAACCACCGGGATTTTCCGAAGGAATGAACAGCAGCGAGAGGATGAAGTGCGGCAGGTCGATCGCGGCATGGGGCAGCCATTGGCCCAGGCTGACCAGCATCAGCCCCATCAAGGCGGTGTACAGCCAATAGGCCGGTACGATGCGAATGACACGGTTGAGCAGGAAGCGCCCCGCGGGCATCTGCTTGTCCTGGGTCGACAGGTAGATGACCAACCCACTGATGACGAAAAAGATATCGACGCCCACCGCGCCTCGGTCAGTGAAGAACTGACCGATGGGGCCTGCGGCATGGAAGTCGAAGAAAATCTGCATGAAGTGATGGCAGACTACGATCCAGGCGGCCAGGGCCCTTAAAGCTTGAAGCGAAATCAGCATGCGTACCGCCTTTTGAAACGAGAATTCGCGCCCCTTTTCAGGGCATTCCGAGGGGTGGGACTGCAAAAATCTCGAAAAGGTCGCGACACGCGTCAATGACTGACCGGCTGCAAGCCTCTTTCGGGGTTTCGTGCAAGGGATTAAAAAGGCACGAGCCCGGCGGTCTCAACATGAGTGAAATTCATGGTAATCCTTGTGATGATCAAATAGCGCACAGGTTTGCTATCATCCGCCACCTGTCACAGTGTCCGAATTTTCTGAAAGAGTGGTTCCCATGTCCGACCGCAGTGCTCGCCTTCAAGCCCTCCAGCAAGCCCTCAAAGAGCGCATCCTGATTCTCGACGGCGGCATGGGCACGATGATCCAGAGCTACAAGCTCGAAGAAGAGGATTATCGGGGTGAGCGCTTTGCCGATTGGCCAAGCGACGTCAAGGGCAATAACGACCTGTTGCTGCTCAGCCGCCCGGATGTGATCGCCGCCATCGAGAAGGCCTACCTGGACGCGGGCTCCGACATTCTGGAAACCAACACCTTCAATGCCACCCAGGTGTCCCAGGCCGACTATGGCATGGAGTCGCTGGTGTACGAGCTCAACGTTGAAGGTGCGCGGGTGGCCCGGCGCGTCGCCGACGCCAAGACCCTGGAAACCCCGGACAAACCGCGCTTCGTTGCCGGCGTGCTGGGCCCGACCAGCCGCACCTGCTCGCTGTCCCCCGATGTCAACAACCCCGGCTACCGCAACGTCACCTTCGACGAGCTGGTGGAAAACTACACCGAAGCCACCAAAGGCCTGATCGAGGGCGGCGCCGACCTGATCCTGATCGAGACCATCTTCGACACCCTCAACGCCAAGGCGGCGATCTTCGCCGTGCAGGGGGTGTACGAGGAACTGGGCTTCGAATTGCCGATCATGATTTCCGGGACCATCACCGATGCGTCCGGCCGCACCCTGTCCGGGCAGACCACCGAGGCCTTCTGGAACTCGGTAAGCCATGCCAGGCCGATCTCGGTAGGCCTGAACTGCGCGCTGGGTGCCAGCGAGCTGCGCCCCTACCTGGAAGAGCTGTCGAACAAGGCCGGCACCTACGTTTCGGCGCACCCCAACGCCGGCTTGCCGAACGCCTTTGGCGAATACGACGAGCTGCCTTCGGAAACCGCGAAGATCATCGAAGAGTTTGCCCAGAGCGGCTTTCTCAACATCGTCGGTGGCTGCTGCGGTACCACGCCGGGGCATATCGAAGCCATCGCCAAGGCAGTGGCCGGCTATGCGCCGCGGGCGATCCCGGACATTCCCAAAGCCTGCCGGTTGTCGGGTCTGGAGCCGTTCACCATCGACCGCCAGTCGTTGTTCGTCAACGTCGGCGAGCGCACCAACATCACCGGCTCCGCGCGCTTCGCCCGGCTGATCCGCGAGGACAACTACACCGAGGCCCTGGAAGTCGCCCTGCAGCAGGTGGAAGCCGGCGCGCAGGTGATCGACATCAACATGGACGAGGGCATGCTCGACTCGCAGAAGGCGATGGTCACCTTCCTCAACCTGATCGCTGGCGAGCCGGACATCTCGCGGGTGCCGATCATGATCGACTCCTCCAAGTGGGAAGTGATCGAAGCCGGGCTCAAGTGCATCCAGGGCAAGGGCATCGTCAACTCGATCAGCATGAAGGAAGGCGTGGAGGCCTTCATCCATCACGCCAAGCTGTGCAAGCGCTACGGCGCGGCGGTGGTGGTCATGGCCTTCGACGAGGCTGGCCAGGCCGACACCGAGGCGCGCAAGAAGGAAATCTGCAAGCGCTCCTACGACATTCTGGTCGACCAGGTCGGCTTCCCCCCGGAAGACATCATCTTCGACCCGAACATCTTTGCCGTGGCCACCGGCATCGAAGAACACAACAACTATGCCGTCGACTTCATCAATGCCTGCGCCTACATCCGCGACGAGTTACCCCATGCATTGACCAGCGGCGGCGTGTCGAACGTGTCGTTCTCGTTCCGTGGCAACAATCCGGTGCGCGAGGCGATCCATTCGGTGTTCTTGCTGCATGCCATCCGTAACGGCCTGACCATGGGTATCGTCAACGCCGGCCAGCTGGAAATCTATGACCAGATTCCGGCCGAGCTGCGTGACCGCGTCGAGGACGTGGTGCTCAACCGTACTCCGGAAGGCACCGACGCCCTGCTTGCCATCGCCGACAAGTTCAAGGGCGACGGCAGCGTCAAGGAAGCCGAGACCGAAGAATGGCGCGGCTGGCCGGTCAACCAGCGTCTGGAACACGCGTTGGTCAAGGGCATCACCACGCACATCGTCGAAGACACCGAGGAGTCGCGACAGTCGTTCAAGCGCCCGATCGAGGTCATCGAAGGCCCGTTGATGTCGGGCATGAACATCGTTGGCGACCTGTTCGGCTCGGGCAAGATGTTCCTGCCCCAGGTGGTCAAGTCGGCGCGCGTGATGAAGCAGGCCGTGGCCCACCTGATTCCGTTCATCGAGCTGGAGAAAGGCGACAAGCCCGAAGCCAAGGGCAAGATCCTGATGGCCACGGTGAAAGGCGACGTCCACGATATCGGCAAGAACATCGTTGGCGTGGTGCTGGGCTGCAATGGCTACGACATCGTCGACCTGGGCGTCATGGTGCCCGCCGACAAGATCCTGCAGGTCGCGCGCGAGCAGAAGTGCGACATCATCGGCCTGTCCGGCCTGATCACGCCTTCGCTCGACGAGATGGTTCACGTTGCCCGGGAAATGCAGCGTCAGGACTTCCACCTGCCGCTGATGATCGGTGGGGCCACCACCTCCAAGGCGCACACGGCGGTGAAGATCGAGCCCAAGTACAGCAACGACGCGGTCATCTATGTGACCGACGCCTCGCGGGCGGTGGGGGTTGCCACCCAGTTGCTGTCCAAGGAACTCAAGCCGGCGTTCGTCGAGAAGACTCGCCTGGAATACATCGAGGTTCGCGAGCGTACCGCCAACCGCAGTGCCCGCACCGAGCGCTTGAGCTATGCCAGCGCCATCGCGGCCAAGGCCACCTTCGACTGGAGTACCTACCACCCCGTGCAGCCGACCTTTACCGGCGCCAGGGTACTGGATGACATCGACCTCAACGTACTGGCCGAGTACATCGACTGGACACCGTTCTTCATATCCTGGGACCTGGCCGGCAAGTACCCACGCATTCTCACCGACGAGGTGGTGGGTGAAGCGGCCACCGCGTTGTTCGAGGACGCGAAGGTGATGCTGCGCAAGCTGATCGACGAGAAACTCATCCGCGCCCGCGCAGTGTTCGGTTTCTGGCCCGCCAACCAGGTGGAACACGACGATATCGAAGTGTATGGCGACGATGGCCAGCCGCTGGCGCGCCTGCATCACCTGCGCCAACAGACCATCAAGACCGATGGCAAGCCGAACTTTTCCCTGGCCGACTTCGTCGCACCCAAGGACAGTGGCGTGACCGACTACGTGGGCGGCTTCATCACCACCGCTGGCATCGGCGCCGAAGAAGTCGCCAAGGCCTATCAGGACAACGGCGACGACTACAACTCGATCATGGTCAAGGCCTTGGCCGACCGCCTGGCCGAGGCCTGCGCCGAGTGGTTGCACCAGCAGGTGCGCAAGGAGCATTGGGGCTACGACCCCGAGGAGACTCTCGACAACGAGGCGTTGATCAAGGAGCAGTACAAAGGCATCCGCCCTGCCCCTGGCTACCCCGCGTGCCCGGACCATACCGAGAAAGGCACACTGTTCGACCTGCTCGATGACAACGGGCAAAGCGGCGTGACCTTGACCGAACACTACGCGATGTTCCCCGCGGCTGCGGTCAGCGGCTGGTACTTCGCCCACCCACAGGCGCAGTACTTTGCCGTGGGCAAGGTCGATCGCGATCAGGTGCAGGCCTACACCGAACGCAAGCAACAGGAGCTGGCAGTCAGCGAACGCTGGCTGGCGCCGAACCTGGGTTATGACAACTAACGCAGATTCCGTGGCGGGTACGGGTTCAGCCGCGACTGAACCAGTACACCGCCGTCGCCACGATCACAACGATCATGAAGCCTATGGCCCAGGCATCGACATGGCTGTCGCTTTTGCGAATCTTCACGGAATTGCTCATCAGCTTCGTCTCTTGTGATTTTTGTAGGACGCTGGTTCCAGTAAAGCCCAACGATGGCCTTTTCACAAGTAGGGTCTAGCGGGCGGCTGCACCGGCCCCTAGCCGCCTTCCATAGGTTTTCTTCGGGCGATAGTTGGCCCAGTCGGCGTTCCCGAAGATAGAGTCGTGGGACACTTTTTTACCCTCCTTGTAAAAGAACAGGTTGGCGCGAACTTCGGGAAGGTCCTTGTGCCGGTACAGCCAGCGTAGTTCGCTGGACGTGATACTTGCCCCATGCCCCTGCTTGGACACGACTGCACCGATGTTGTCGCCAATGGTATCGGCGATGAAATGCAAAGGTTTCTGCCGGACCAACAGTTGGAATTCAAGTCCCGCCTTACTGGTCTTTTTCCACAATGGAACACCCAGTTTCATGGCATTGCCGGGTTGGCTCGCCAAAAGTCGCGCATCCTCCTGCTTCACCACGTCATATTTGTTGTGCGTCGAAAGAAACGACTTGAACTGGATAGCCCTTCCAGCGTCGTTCAATTGTTTACCGATGGTTCGGTCGTCGGCGTATTCCAAAGGCTTGCCAGCGTCCCAGACGGCATTGGTGATATCGTTCTGGATAAGGGTATTGCTCTTGACGCTGGGCTTGCGAAACGACTGCCGCAAAGCTGCAAGCACGTTCCTGGTCGGCGGCTTGATCGCTTCCTTCTGCTTGAATCCAGCGGCCACCAGCGCCGAAACGGCCTCTCTGCGGGGCGCATCCAGGCCATAGACGATGTCTCCCGGCTTGAACGCATCGGCGAGCGCCGTACCATCGGCTATCCCATCGGCTATTCCACTGGCTTCGGTGGCTTCACGTCCATCGTCATCCTTGAGCGTCACAGGGTTGTTTTTCACCATCCGATACAGATTCAACCCATCCACGGTCCCTGCCGGGTCTGCGCTCAACCAACGGCCAACCCATGGCTGGTAGTAGCGATGGCCATAATAGTAAAGTCCTGTGGCATCACGCTCCTTGCCGGAATACCTGATCACTTTGTAACTGGCTTCCGTCTGGCTGCGCGTTGTCCATAGCGCAGTTCCGCCATAAGGATAATATTCTTCATCGCCAATCACGTTGCCGCAGCCATCGACTTCCAGCCCACTGCTGCCTGTCAGGTTGTCGTAGCCATAGCGCAATGTATGATTGTCCAGTCCTTCAGGAATGCCAGATGCCCAGCACATACCTCGGACACGGGTCCGACCGGCCGTTTCCAGGGTGACGACCTGTAGACACTCCCTGACGTGCTCATCAATCGTCGAAGTTCGAAGTTCCACGCCCGGCAGGTACACCACCTGCTGCTCGTGGGCACCGTCGGTGTGCTTGGACAGACTGACCTTGGTGACACGTTGACCGTCGTGGTCGTAGCGGTAGGTTTCACGAAGGCAGCCGTCAACTTCGCCGGTGACAGGTGCCACTCGGGCCAATTCGCCACGCGGCGTCCATGTCAGCGCTTGTCCGGGGTGGAGCAGGAGCTGCCGACCAGCCGCGTCGAACAAGGCTTCGACCTGCGAGGCATGCGCAGCCAGCGTGCTCACTGCCCCTCGATTGCTGGCATCACTGATTGTGATCGCCGTGGTGTAATTATTTTGGCTCGCCGGAGAGCTGTGACGCATGCGGATCAAATTGCCGGCCGTATCGTAGCTGTAATCGCGGCTGTAGAGGGTATAGGCCGAAAGGTCGGGTGACGGTATGGCCAGGGCTTTTCGCATACGGGCCGGGTGCCTGCCAATGGCCATTTCGCGTCCGGACGCAGTGACCAGCTGATACAGACTGTCATAGCGGTAAGTGTTGAGGGGCAGCACTTTCTGATTGCGCCAGTAACGCGTTGCCTGTGCATCGTTGATGACACTGATGACATTGCCCACGCCGTCATATGTATAGCGCAAATCTTGCAATGATTTCGCGCCTGCCATGTGTCCCGCCGGGCGCAGGGTGCTGATTCGGCTCAGACGCTGACTCCCCTGCTCGTATTCGTAGTTCACGACTACGCCGTTATCGTGCTTTTCGGAGTGCTTCTGACCCGTTGCATAATAGGTCACCTGCTCCAGGATGGTTTCTGCTGCACAGCCCTGCCAGGTTAGCCAACTGCGTGCCAGTTGCCCGGTGAGGTTGTACTCCACGCGATGCAGGTTGCCGCACGCGTCGGTCGTTGCGAATGCGATGCCCGTCGGATCCATCTCCCGCAACGTGGTGTAAGCAACGTTGGAGAGCAAGTCGTTCCAGGCTAGCACGCTGTCACCCTGCCAATCGGCAGTCTTATCCGGATCAGCGCTTTCCTTCAGCAGCCTCCTCGTGACTGAGGTCGCCGGCCCGGGCACCGAGAATGCGTCAGTGCGCTCCAGCCCGGCGGAGTCGAAGTGCATGATCGCCTTGCCGGCCTGGTTGAGTGCCTTTTCAGCGTCCGTAGTGCTTGCATACACGAAGCGTTCCGTCACCTGGGCTGGGGTCGTACCCACTTTCTGCGTCACGCTCAAGGGACGGCCAGGCAAGCCCTGACCTTCATACTGCCAAGTCCGACTGACGACATTGCGCAGATCCAGTCCGCCCGCCTCAGTCCGCCTGATATGGGTCAGCATCATGCTGGGCCGCCCGGCGACATCCTCCAGGGCCAGGCTGATCCCGGCATCGGTACTGTGCGTGCGCAATGCCTTGCCGCTGAGGCTGCGCACGTAGATGAAATTGGCCAACCCTGCCGCATGCAGACGCGGGTCTGCTTCAGCTTCCATGAAACCACCAGAACCTTGTTGGTATCGGGTGATGCGCTTGTCTGTGGAACCGGGCGTGTCCGGATGGCGATGATAGGCAACATCGCGCAGTTTCAGTCCTCGACTGTCGACCGCTACGACTGAGGGCGTGTTGCTATGAACTGATAAACTCAAACTCGTTCTCCCATAGGCTGCAATGGAGCCGGAGCGGCCCCTTGCAACTTATACGGCGACACCGTCATCCAGCGAGAGAACGGGCATTTGTACACAAGCCTGATACGCAGCTGAAGGAACTTCACGATCCCGGAGTGGCCACAACTGCACGCAGGCAACTTGGAACCAACCGGCCATGAACGACACCTTCGATCTGAACCGCTTCATCGACGCCCAACGCGTGGTGTACTCCGATGTCCTCGAAGAATTGCGCAGCGGCCGCAAGCGCACTCACTGGATGTGGTTCGTCTTTCCCCAACTGGCCGGCCTGGGGCGGAGCGAGACGGCGCGTTTCTACGCGATCAGTGGCGCTGCCGAAGCAGTGGCCTATCTGCACGATCCGTTACTGGGCGCTCGGCTTCTGGAGTGCACACGGACCGTGCTCGAGCATTCGGGCAAGAGCGTGACAGCCATGTTCGGCAGTCCCGATGATATGAAACTGCGTTCATGCATGACCTTGTTTGCCAGCGTCGCACCTGAGCAGGTGTGCTTCCAGCAACTGCTCAACCGGTTCTTCAATGGTGAGCCCGACGAGAAAACCGTTGCGTTGCTGGAACAGCCCCTGTAGCAGCGACGCAAGCCGCGTCACCGGCCAGTGCGGTGTGCCTGACGCAACGCGGCGAACCCGGACGCGGCTTGCGCCGCTGCTACAGGGATTCGTGCAAGCCGCGCCACCGACGAGGCGGTGTGCCTGACGCAACGCGGCGAACCCGGACGCGGCTTGCGCCGCTGCTACAGGGATTCGTGCAAGCCGCGCCATCTGCGATGACGCGGCTTGCGTTGTGGTTGTAGCAGCGTCGCGTTGTGTCGAAGAGTTGCAAATAATCGATAGCCTGCTTTGCTTTAACCAACGTTCCCTGTCCGAGGGGACCTCAAGCGCACGCCTGCGAACGAGCCCATGACCGAGTCTGCCCACCCTACCCCTTCGTCGTCCATCAACCTGCAAATCATCTCCATCGTCTTCTACACCTTCATTGCCTTCATCTCCATCGGGCTGCCGATTGCCGTGTTGCCGGGTTACGTTCACGATGAGCTGGGCTTCAGCGCCGTAGCGGCTGGCGTGGTGATCGGCGCGCAGTACCTGGCCACCCTGCTCAGCCGCCCGAGTGCCGGGCGTATGGCCGATGCCCTGGGCACCAAACGTACCATCGTCTACGGCTTGATCGGTATCGGTATCAGCGGCGCGCTGACCTTCGTATCCGTGTTCCTGCACAGCGTGCCGCAGTGGAGCCTGGGGGTGTTGATCGCCGGGCGTGTGGTGCTCGGACTGTCCCAGGGTGCAATCGGCGTGGGCACCAGCAGCTGGGGCATCAGCCGCGTCGGCGCCGAGCACATGGCCAAGGTGATTTCCTGGAATGGCATCGCCTCCTATGGCGCAATCGCCATTGGCGCGC
The DNA here is from genome assembly GCF_947090715.1 of Pseudomonas sp. MM227. NCBI lineage: Bacteria > Pseudomonadati > Pseudomonadota > Gammaproteobacteria > Pseudomonadales > Pseudomonadaceae > Pseudomonas > Pseudomonas sp. MM227. The sequence goes on along the minus strand of NZ_OX352319.1, from coordinate 2,296,734 downwards.
CGCTGGGCGTGCTGATGGTGGGGTTCGCCGGCTTCTGGACCTTGGGCATCGCCCTGATGCTATTGAGCGCGCTGGCGCTGTGGATGATCCACGATACGCCTGCCGCGCCCGTGGTGCGTGGCGAACGCATGCCGTTCTGGGCAGCCTTCGGCCGGGTCGCACCGCACGGGATGAGCCTGATGCTGGCGTCGATCGGCTACGGCACCCTCACCACGTTCATCACCCTCTACTACGTGGAGCGCGGCTGGGAAGGCGCGGCCTGGTGCCTGACCGCCTTCGGCATCAGCTTCATTGCGGCGCGCCTGGTGTTCATCAACAGCATCAATCACCTAGGAGGCTCGACGGTGGCCATGGCCTGTATCGCCACGGAGGTGGTCGGGTTGAGCCTGCTCTGGCTGGCGCCCTCGCCGACCTTCACGCTCGCGGGTGCAGCGCTGGCCGGCTTGGGGTTGTCGCTGGTCTATCCTGCGCTGGGGGTGCTGGCCATCCACAAGGTACCGGGCACCAGCCGCGGTGCAGGCTTGAGCGCCTTCGCGGTGTTCTTCGATCTGGCCCTGGCGATTGCCGGACCGGTGATGGGCGCAGTAGCGGCCGGGTTCGGCTATGGATCGATTTTCGCTCTGGCCGCCGGGCTGTCCCTCGCGGCACTGGGGCTCACTGCGTGGCTGTCGCGCCAGGATCAGTGATCGGCGGTCTGCAGGCCCGCGCGTGAAGGCCGACCCAGGGTGTGCGTGAAGAACTTGCCGGCTTCGTGGATCAGGTCGCGGTGGATACCTTCACGGTCCACGCCGTCGGCATCGGTACACAGGGCCGGCGAGGAGTCGCGTTGCTCGTCCGTGCATGGCGCCATGAAAACAAAGTGACCGGCGCCGGGAAGCAGTCGATAGTCCGTGTTTCCCGGCAGCTTGCGCGCCAGCGCCTCGGCATTCTTGTCGATGGCCACCAGTTGATCGTTATCGCCGCTGTAGATCAGGGTTGGCAAATGGACTTCAGCCAGGGTCTGGCGACCGAACATCAGGCTCAACGGCGCCATCAACAACAGCGCGCGTACCCGTGGGTCGGCTTCGGGGTTCAGGTCGTCGCGGTCGGCTTCCAGTTCACCACGGGTCTGGCAGGCATCGGCGTCGTAGGGCCGCTCTTCGCAGTACTTGCGCAAGCGCTGCAGGTCGGGGCGCGCGCCGGAGAGGATCAATGCCGTCTCGCCACCTGCGGAATAGCCGATCACCCCAACCGCGTTGGCATTGACGAAAGGCGACAACATCGAATCGCCCAACGCTGCGCTGATCGCCTGGGAGATCTGCAGTGGCCGCCCGTACAGATTGCTGAGCTTGCCCAAACGGCTGTGATCCTGGGCGTTGTCACCCGGATGGACCACCGCCACCACCACGAAGCCCTTGCGCGTCAGTGCAGTGATCAGATCGTGCAAGGCCAAGGGGGTGCCGGTGTTGCCGTGGGACAGCATCAGCAGCGGGAAGCGACCGATGGCGATCGGGGCATCCTGCTGCGCGTCGATGCTGTAGCCGCCCAAGCGGGCCGGATGCGTACGTCCCTGGGTGGGGTAGAAGGCATAGGCTTGCATGGGCTGGTCGTCGAGCGGGTCGTTGAAGGTCAGCAGGTGATAACCCACGTTCCAGCGGGCATGGGGAAGCGCTTGAGCCTGCACCGAAAACAGGCTCAACAGCAGCAGAAAAACCAATACTGCACAACGACGGACCATCGCGGCGCTCTTCCTTGGCAAAACCTCGGGGGTAGGTTCTGACACAGCATAGGATGGGCCAAGTCACACGCCGGTTCCGTGAAATATTACGCAGGCGCGGCTGAAAACCCTCCACTGACCGCAACCAGAGTCTGCTCGGCTGAACCCTCGTCCGTGGTCCGGCTCTATGAAGGTGCCCCTGAAGTGTTGCCGGCCATCGCTCACAAAGCCTTGGCTGCGCTTCGCCCCCATGAAAAGGACTCCAGCATGAACACTCGAAAGGCCCTTGCCACGCGCACCTCGTTGACGTGCCTTGCCGCCCTCGCCATCGCGGGCTGCGCCGGCAATAACAGCGCATCCAAGGTGGACGCGCCTGGCGTACCGGCCACAGCGCTGACCAAGACCCTGGACGCTGGCGCCAACGCGCTGCAGTCGCGCCCACCCATCGATGAGTTGAACGCCTACCTGGATGGCTTTCATTTCTACAATGGACACCCCGGCGCGCAGATGGAAGCCCATCACTATTGCGCCATCCTCAATGAAGAAGTGATTCAGTGCGTCATTTATGACGGTAACGTCAAGGATGCAAAACTGATGGGCGTCGAATACATCATCAGCGCCGGGCTCTTCGCCAAACTGCCCACGGCCGAGAAAGCGTTGTGGCACAGCCACGTCCACGAAGTGAAGTCTGGCCAACTGATAGCGCCGGGCATTCCCGCGCCGGCCGAACATGCCCTGATGGAAAAACTGGTGAACACCTACGGCAAGACCTGGCATACCTGGCACACCGATCTGGACAAGCAGCTGCCCCTGGGCGTACCGCAACTGATGATGGGTTTCACCGCTGATGGTCAGATCGATCCGGCGCTGGTGCGCGAGCGCGACAAACGCTTCGGTGTCGACAGCGACAGCAAGAAAGCGGCCCGCGCCGATATCTCCGCGCCGGCGATAGACCCAGGCGCCGACGCCTGGAGCAAGGGTCGCGTCATCCAGATCCAGGACCCCACCGGCAGTCGTCACGCGCATTGAGCCTGCAAGTGCAGAGCCGGGCGTCAGAACGTGATACCCAGGTGCTGTCCGGCAAAAATGACCTGATCGAACCAGAACGCCTGGTGAAGCGCGACGATCAGCCAGAACACCAGTTGATAGGACACCTTGCGCGTCTTGTGCCGGAACAGTTGCTGGGCGAGCAGCGCACCCGGCCAGCCGCCGAGCAGCTCGACGCCGTGCAGCAGTCTTTCCGGAATGCGCTGGCCCTGCACCGTGGCGCGGCGCTTGTCATGCCAGTACAACCCGGCCGCAAGCAGACTCATCAGGGCATAGACTGCCAGCAGCGCCGGGTGCCCGGCCAGTGCCAGGCGCAATACGCCCAGGAACGGCAACAGGCACAGCAGGATGAAGGCCGTAAGTTTCAGCGCCAGGAATCGCACGGGACGCTGTTGCCCTCCGCGCAGCGGTGACGGCGCCCGGCTGGGCGCCGTTTCAGCCTTGCGCACTGGACCAGTCGATCCAGCCGAACTGCCAGGTGGCCAGGATGATCAGGCCGAAGGCAATGCGGTACCAGGCGAACACCGCGTAGCTATGGGTGGCGATGAACTTGAGCAGGCCGCGCACTGCGATCATCGCGAAGATGAACGAGACCACGAAGCCCAGGGCAAACACCGGGAAGTCCGCTGGCTGAAACAGATGGTGAAACTTGTAGCCGGAGTACACCGCGGCGCCGACCATGGTCGGCATGGCCAGGAAAAACGAGAACTCGGTGGCCGTCTTGCGCGACAGACCGAACAGCAGGCCGCCGATGATGGTCGAGCCCGAGCGCGAAGTGCCGGGAATCATCGCCAGGCATTGGGCAAAGCCGACCTTGAGCGCATCGCTCCAGTGCATGTCGTCGACGTGGTGAACCCGCACGGCATGTTCGCGCTTCTCGGCCCAGAGCATGACGAAGCCGCCAAGCACCAGCGCCACGGCCACGGTGATGGGGTTGAACAGGTATTCGTGGATCTTGTCGGCGAATATCACCCCCAGCACCACTGCAGGCAGAAAGCCGATCAGCAGGTTGATGGTGAAGCGCTGCGCATTGCGCTGGGTCGGCAAGCCGGTGACGACTTCGAGGATCTTGCGGCGGAACTCCCACACCACGGCCAGTATCGCACCCAGCTGGATGATGATATTGAAGGCCATCGCCCGCTCGCCTCCGAAGCCGATCAGGTCGGCCACGATGATCTGATGGCCCGTGCTGGAAATAGGCAGGAACTCGGTCAAGCCTTCCACGATGCCCAGAATCAACGCCTGCATGGCGGTCCAAAAATCCATCATTCCCCCAATTGGACGCGCGCCTGGCGCGGTCCTGTCTGTTTAATAGAACTCATTGCCGTCGGGCCCCGCGATGCTATCAGAGCAGGTCGTGCAAATCCGCATGCCGGCGCCGTCGAGCGTTGATTGAGTTGAAGTTTCATCTTTACGGCAGGTCCACGGCACGCAACGCGCGCCACGAGTGTGGCGCAGGTTACAATCCCGGCCTTCGATGCATTGCATGCACCTGCCAGGGATTGTCCATGTCGCCTTTGGAATTGTTCGCCGCCACGCTGGGCGTGATCGCGGTGTGGTTGACCGTCAAGCAGAATTGGCTGTGCTGGCCGATCGGCCTGGTCATGGTACTGATCTATTCGTATGTGTTTTATGACTACAAGCTGTACTCCAACATGCTGTTGCAAGTGGTGTACGCGGGCGTGCAGGTGTACGGGTGGTGGCACTGGACCCGTGGTGCGGCGACGGCCAATGGTCGACCGGTCACGCGCCTGGCACCAGCGCCGCTGCTCGGCGGTTTGCTCATCGGCCTGGTCGCAGGGCTTGCGCTGGGAGCGGCGATGGCCACCTGGAGCGACGCCAGCCAGCCGTGGCTGGACGCCCTGCTGACCGGCTTCAGCCTGGTCGCACAGTGGTGGATGGCCACCAAGCGCGAGCAGTGCTGGCCGCTGTGGATCGTCCTCGATGCGATTTTCGTCGGCTTGTTCGTGCATCAGGCGCTGTACCTGACGGCAGGGTTGTACGCACTGTTCCTGCTGCTGGCGATTCACGGCTGGCACCAGTGGCGCAAGAGCGTGGCGGTGGCCGCATGAAGGTCGTGGTGCTGTGCGGGCCCGAATCGTCGGGCAAGAGCTGGCTGGCCGAACGCATGCGCGTGCAACTGGGTGCGGTGGTAGTGGGCGAATACGTGCGCCACTTCATCGACCGCGAACAGCGTGACACCTGCTACGCCGACATCGACGCCATCGCCCGCGGCCAATTGGCCTGGGAAGATGCCGCCCGCCGCGCGCAACCGGCGTTGCTGGTGCTCGACACCCACTTGCTGAGCAATATGCTCTGGAGTGAGACCTTGTTCGGCAACTGCCCGGCGTGGCTGGAAACGGCGCTGCTGCAACGGCACTACGACGCGCACTTGCTGCTCTCGCCAGAGGGCGTGGAATGGACTGCCGATGGCCAGCGCTGTCAACCCGAGCTGTCCCAGCGCCAGGCCTTCTTTGCCCAGAGCCGGGCCTGGCTGCTGGCCCACGCGCTGCCCTGCACCGTCATCAGCGGAGATTGGCGAGCGCGTGAAACACAGGTGCTGGCGAGCATTCGGCATGTTCTGGATCAACCCTAGCGTGCGTCAGCGCATGTGGTGTTTGTGCAGCAGGCGATACAGCGTCGGGCGTGACACGCCAAGCACCCTGGCCGCCGTGCTCAGGTTGCCGCCATGGCGCAGCAGCACGTCGCCCAGCGCCTGACGCTCGGCGCGGTGCTTGTAATCCTGCAGCGTCCCCAAAGGCGCGGCGACCAGGGTCTCGGTGCCCAGCCCCAGGTCCCCGGCTTCGATCTGGTTGCCGTGGGCCAGTGCCTGGGCCTGGCGAACCCGGGTGGACAACTCACGGACATTGCCCGGCCAGTCATGCTCGCCCATGGCGATCAGTGCCTCCTGGCTGAACGGGCGATGGCGCCGACCGTTCTCGCGGCTGTAGCGTTGGGCGAAATGATTGGCCAGCATGGCCAGGTCGCCGTAGCGTTCGCGCAACGGTACCGCGACGATCTCCAGCACGTTGAGCCGGTAGTAGAGATCTTCACGCAGCTGCCCCTTGCGCATGGCGCCTGCCAGGTCGCTGTCGCTGGTGGCCACCACGCGCACGTCCACCTCGCCTGAGCCCTTGCGCTGCAGAAACCGCAGCAGTTGCTCCTGGATGTCCAGCGGCAAGCCATGTACCTGCTCGAGCAGCAAGGTACCGCGATGTGCGGCCTGCAGCACGCTGCCGGACAACGGGTGCACATTGGTCTCGCCACAGCCAGGCGCGAAGAGTGGCGTCTGGCCCGGGCGGTGGGCACGGGCCTGGCAGTCGAAGACGATGAAGGGCTGCAGTCGGCGCGCAGACTGCTGGTGCAGTGCGCGGGCGATCAACTGCTTGCCGGTACCCGCTTCACCCCGGATCAAGACCGGGGAATCGGTGGTCGAGAACTTGTTGATGAGCTTGTACAAGTCGCGCATGGGCTGACTATCGCCCAACAGTCCGCAAGGCTCGCAGGGGTAGGCGTTCGAATTCACAGGCATGGCCTTTCCTTGCTGGGACGTGTTCGGGAAAATACATCAAAAACAGCGGCTTGCAAGTTGTGCCAAAACGGTAACGGAAAATTGACGTTTAGCCGCTTCGGGCTGGTCATTGATCGTCGTCGCGCGACATTGGCGCGTCAGCGATACGTCTCGCGGAGCCCGCGCGACGCCGGTGTACAATCGCCGCTTTTCGCTATCGGCAAGGATGAGCATGAACGCGTTCGATTGGCACCGTGTGCTGCTGGGTGATGTCAACACGGGGTTTCTGGGCGAGGTGGTCGCGCGTACGCTCATGGCCTATGTGGTGGTCTTCCTGTTTCTGAAGATCGCCGGACGGCGCGGGGTGCGCCAGCTGTCGCTGTTCGAGCTGGTGGTGATCCTGACCCTGGGCTCGGCGGCTGGCGATGTGACCTTCTACGAGGACGTACCCGTATTGCCCGTACTGGTGGTGTTCCTGGCGATGATCATCTTGTATCGCCTCACCACCTTTTTGACCGAGCGCAGCGGCCGCTTCGGCGAATGGTTGGAGGGCAAGCCGTTTCTGATCATTCGCGACGGTGTGTTCGAGCTCAAGGCGCTGCAGAGCGGCAACATCACTCACGCCGAGTTCCTGATGGAACTGCGCCTTCGCGGCGTCGAGCACCTGGGCCAGGTGCGGCTGGGTATCCTCGAGGTGAATGGTGACGTCAGCCTGTACTTCCACGAACGCGAGGATGTAAAGCCGGGACTGTCGATCCTCCCGCCCGAGCATCGGAAGTCGCTGACCACGGCCGATCGCGAGGACCTGTATGCCTGCGAGTATTGCGGCCACCTGGAAACCCTGGTTCACCAGCAGGCGCTGCCCTGCCCGCGTTGCGACAATCCGGTGTGGAGCAAGGCGCTCTGCAATCCACGGGCGGCCTGAGGCTACCGCCGCGGCAAGTCGTCCAGATGCTGGTACTCGGCGTTCAGCGCCGCGGCCAGAGCGCGGGCGCGACCCAGCCGGATCGGGCCCTTCTCCATGTCCACCAGCAATGCCGGACAGGCCATTGGTAACGCGCCTTCCAGTGACTTCAGACGCCCGTCGGTGAACACCAGGCAGCGTTGTGCTTCCTGGGGGTGCTGGCGTGCGCGCTGTTGCAGCCATTCGCGAGCCTGGTCCAGTGCTGCCAGCAGTGGCGTGCCGCCGCCTGCGCCCAGCTCGGCCAGCCAGGGCTGCAACGCCGCCGAAGCCTTCAAACCGTGGCATTGCCAGGCCGGCCCGGTGCCGCTGGCGGTGAGCAGCGCCAACCGGGCGCGTTGCCGGTAGGCGTCGTCGAAGACCTGGGCCAGCACGCCCTTGGCCTCGGCCAGGGCGCCATGTCGGCGGGTCGAAGCCGACGCGTCCACCACTATCAGCCATAGCTGCTGGGCGGCATTGCGACGCTGTTGCCAACGCAGGTCGTCACGTTGACGCGGCCGCCCCTGCAGCAGGGTAGCCGGCCAGTCGACCTTGCCGGCCGATGCCGCGCGCGCCGCGCCTTGCCGCCCTTGTTCGAGGTTGCCCTTGCCGGGCCGAGCATCCGCCGGGCGCGGACGGATGCTCAGGGCTTTTTTGGCCAGCTCGGCACCGTGCGCCGTTCGCCCACCGGAACGGCCTGCGCCGGCATGTCGCCCCACTGGCCTTGACCGGGGTCGGAGGGTTGCGCAGCGCTGGCAGCGGGCGGCGGTGGCGGTGTTGCGCTGGACTCTGGCGGCCGGCTAGCCTGGCGGCGATGGCGCAGGGCGAACTCGGCAACCGCGTCAACGTCTTCGTCGAGGATAGCGTCGCCGCCGCGCCAGGCCGCATGGGCGCGCGCCGCGCGCAGCCAGACCAGGTCGGCGCGCAGGCCGTCCACGCCTTCGGCGAAGCAACGGGTGGTGATCGATTCAAGCGCCTGGTCGCTCAGCGGAATCGACTCGAGACGCTCCCGCGCCTGTTGGCAACGCAGCCGCAGCGCCGCCTGCGCGGCAGCCCACTGCGCGCAGAACGCCTGGGGGTCGCTGTCGAATGCCAGACGGCGGCGAATGATCTGGCTGCGTTCGGCCGGCGCGGGCTGGCCATCCAGGGCAACGTTGAAGCCGAAGCGGTCGAGCAGCTGCGGACGCAACTCGCCTTCCTCGGGGTTCATCGTACCGATGAGCACGAAGCGCGCCGGATGGGCGTGGGAGATGCCATCGCGCTCGATGCGGTTGACGCCGCTGGCAGCGACGTCGAGCAACAGGTCGACCAGGTGATCGGCGAGCAGGTTCACCTCATCCACGTACAGCACGCCACCGTCGGCCTTGGCCAGCACGCCTGGCGAGAAGCGTGCCCGCCCTTCGCCCAGCGCCGCTTCCAGGTCGAGCGTGCCGACCAGGCGGTCCTCGCTGGCACCCAGCGGCAAGGTCACCAACTGGCCACCGGCGAGCAGATCGGCCAGCCCGCGCGCAAGGGTGCTCTTGGCCATGCCCCGTGGCCCTTCGATCAACACGCCACCGATGCGCGGATCGATAGCGGCCAGACACAACGCCAGTTTCAGCGAATCGGCGGCGACCACGGCGGCCAGGGGAAAGTGCAGGGTGTCGGTCATTGCAGGGATCTCTTCAGGCATCTTCTTCGGTATCCAGCAGCAGGTCTTCCACGGCTTGTCGGTAGTCGCCCGGTTCAGCCCACAGGCCTCGCTGCTGAGCCTCGAGCAGACGTTCGGCCATGTCGCGCAGCGCCGCCGGATTGTGCTCCTGCAGAAAACTGCGGGTGGAAGGATCCAGCAGGTAGGCGTCGGTGAGCAACGCGTACTGGTGATCGTCGATCAGGTGCGTGGTCGCATCGAAGGCAAACAGGTTGTCGACCGTCGCGGCCAGTTCGAACGCGCCCTTGTAGCCGTGCCGCTTGACCCCTTCGATCCACTTCGGATTGGCCGCGCGGGCGCGCACCACGCGGTTGAGCTCTTCTTTCAGGGTACGCACGCGCGGCACGTCTGGCTGGCTGTGGTCGCCGTGGTAACTGGCGGTCTTCTGCCCGCCCAGGGTTTCCGCAGCGGCCAGCATACCGCCCTGGAACTGGTAGTAATCGTTGGAATCGAGCAGGTCGTGCTCACGGTTGTCCTGGTTCTGCAGCACGGCCTGGACCTGCCCCAGGCGGCGGGCGAAAGGTGCGCGCGCGGCGGTCCCCTCGTCGTCCGCACCATAGGCATAGGCGCCCCAGTTCAGGTAGGCCTCGGCCAGGTCTTCGCGGGTCTGCCACAGACGGCCGTCTATGGCCCCTTGCACCCCGGCGCCATAGGCACCGGGCTTGGCGCCGAAGATACGCCAGCCCGCCTCGCGGGCGGCCTGCTCGGCAGGTACGCCCTCGGCCAGCAGTTGCGCCTGTTCGGCACGGACCTTGGCTGCCAGCGGGTTGAGATCGTCGGGCTCGTCGAGCGCCGCCACGGCCTGCACGGCCGCATCGAACAGGCGCAACAGGTTGGCGAAGGCATCACGAAAGAACCCGGACACCCGCAGGGTCACGTCCACCCGCGGGCGATCGAGCAGGCTCAATGGCAGAATCTCGAAATCGTCCACCCGCTGGCTGCCGGTGGCCCACACCGGGCGCACACCCATCAGCGCCATGGCCTGGGCGATGTCGTCGCCGCCGGTACGCATGGTCGCCGTGCCCCAGACCGACAGGCCCAGCTGGCGCAGGTGATCGCCATGGTCCTGCAGGTGCCGCTCGAGAATCAGGTTGGCGGAGGCGAAGCCGATGCGCCAGGCAGTGGTGGTCGGCAGGTTGCGCACGTCCACGGAAAAGAAGTTGCGCCCGGTGGGCAACACGTCGAGGCGCCCGCGGCTGGGTGCCCCGCTCGGCCCGGCGGGCACGAAACGGCCCGACAATGCGCTGAGCAGGCCGTGCATTTCCGCGGGTCCGCAGGCATCCAGACGCGGTGCCACGGTGTCGCACAGGTGGCCCAGGATGAGTTGCACGTCGCTCCAGCCTTCGCCCAGTTCCAGCGGACCGTTCAAGGCCTGCTCGATCAGCTGGGCGGCATACAGTTCGAGCCGTTCGCGGCTGTCGCCGGCACTGCGCCAAGGCTCCTCGCTGATCGCGGCCAGGGCCGTCGGTCGTGGTCCGTCCCAAGGTGCGCCGAGGTCGCAGTCGAGCGGATCGAAACCCAGCTCGAAAGCCTTGGCCAATGCTCGCAGCACACTGGCCTGGGCGCCGCGGCCGTCGCCCCGAGGAATGCGCAGCAGTGCCAGCAGGGTATCGGCACGCAGGCGACCCTGGGGCGACTCGCCGAACACGTGCAGCCCATCGCGTATCTGCGACTCCTTCAAGTCGCACAGGTAGGTGTCCAGGCGCGGCAGCCACACCGCCGCTTCGGCACCCTCGGCCATCTGCAGCTCGTGATCGATGCGCGTTTCGCGCACCAGCGCCAGAATGTCCTTTTCCAGGGCCTGGGCGCGGCGCGGGTCGAGCATCTGCGCGTCGTAGTACTCGTCGGCCAACAGTTCCAGATCGCGCAGCGGCCCGTAGGTCTCGGCGCGGGTCAGCGGCGGCATCAGGTGGTCGATGATCACCGCCTGGGTGCGCCGCTTGGCCTGGGCGCCCTCACCCGGATCGTTGACGATGAACGGGTAGATATTCGGCATCGGCCCCAGTACCGCATCGGGCCAGCACTGCTCGGACAGCCCGACGCCCTTGCCCGGCAGCCATTCCAGGTTGCCGTGCTTGCCCACGTGGATCAGCGCATCGGCGCCGTAGGTGTGGCGCAGCCAGAAATAGAACGCCAGGTAACCATGGGGCGGCACCAGATCAGGGTCGTGGTAGACCGCGGTGACGTCCACCTGGTAACCGCGCGCCGGCTGGATGCCGACGAAGGTCAGGCCCATGCGCAGACCGGCGATCATCATGCGGCCGTTACGGCACATGGGGTCGGCACCTGGCTCGCCCCAGCGCTCGCGCACGGCGGCTTGATTGGCCGCCGGCAGCAAGGCGAAGGCGGCGAGGTAGTCGTCCAGCGCCATGCTCTGGGCACAGGGGCGCAGGTCCAGTTGCTCCAGATCGTTGGTCACGCCGCCGAGCAGCAGGTGAATCAGCGCCGTACCGCTGTCGGGTAGATCGGCCACCGGATAGCCCTGCTGCTGCATCGCGCGCAGGATGTTCAGCGCCGCAGCCGGAGTGTCGAGGCCGACGCCGTTGCCGATTCGGCCATCGCGGGTCGGATAGTTCGCCAGCACCAGGGCGACACGCTTGTCGGCATTGGGCAGACGCGCCAAAGCGGCCCATTTGCGCGCCAGTTCGGCGACGAAATCCATGCGCTCGACATGCGCCGTGTAGCACACCACATCGCTCTGGCTGCGCTCGTTGTGCCAGGCCAGGTCCTTGAAGCTGATGGCCCGGCTGATGATGCGCCCGTCCAGCTCCGGCAAGGCAATGTGCATGGCCAGGTCGCGCGCGCCCAGACCCTGCTCGCTCGCCTGCCACAATGCCTGGTTGTCCTGCGCGCAGATGGCCTGGATCACCGGAATGTCACGGCGAAACGGCCGCAGGTGCGGTGCTTCCGGGCTGGACTGGGCAAAGCCGGTGGTGTTGAGAATGATCGCGGCACCCGCCTCGTCCATCCAGTCCTGCACCTGCGCCAGGCATGCAGCTTCCTTGAGGCTGGCCACGGCGATCGGCAGCGGATTGAGCCCGGCCGCCTGCAGCCTGGCACAGAAGGTGTCGACGAAACCGGTGTTGGCCGCCTGCAGGTGCGAGCGATAGAACAGCAACGGCACCACAGGCCATTGCGCTTGCCACTGCGTCTGCCAGTAGGCCAGGTCGGCGGTCGGTTGCGTCGGATGGTAGATGACGGTGCGCGGCAGCGTCTGAGGCGCTTCGCACGGTTCGGTACGTCCGAACCAGGTATTGCCGAGGTAGCCGAACAGGTTGCGTGCGTTTTCCATGCCGCCCTGGCGCAGGTACTGCCACAGGCGGTCGGCTTGCTCTGCAGGCACCGTACAAAGCTCGGCCAATTCGGGATCGGGACGATCGCAGCCTGGCACCAGGATGACCTGCACGCCCCGCTCGGCCAGCTGCATCAACTGCTCGACACCGTAGCGCCAATAGCCGATGCCGCCGTGCAGGGAAATCAGAATGACCTTGGCGTGGCGCAGCACCTGGTCGACGTAGAGGTCGACCGAAGAATGATTCTGCACCTGCATGGGGTTGGCCAGGCGCAGGCTCGGGTAGTCGGCCGGCAGACGCTCGCTGGCCTCGGCCAGCAAGGCCAGGTGCGAATCGCCGCTGCAGAGGATGACCAGTTCGGCGGGCGTCTGGCCGAGGTCGGCGATGCTGTCGTCCGGCACGAAGCCGCCGGGTTGGGTCCTCAGCAGGTGCATCGGTCAGGCTTCCAGCGCGGCGCGCAGTTGCGCTTGCAGCGACGCTGCATCCAGTTCCTGACCGATCAGCACCAGGCGCGTGCTGCGCGCTTCGTCTGCGCCCCAGGCACGATCGAAGTGCTTGTCGAAACGCGTGCCCACGCCCTGGATCAGCAGGCGCATCGGCTTGCCCGGAATGGCCGCGAAGCCCTTGACGCGCAGAATGCCGTGTTGGACCACGGCAGCGTTGAGCGCCTGCAGCAGCTTGGCTTCTTCGGCCTGCGGCAGCTCGATGGAGATTGAATCGAAGGCGTCGTGATCGTGGTCGTCGTGGTCGTCGCCTTCATGGTGGTCGTGGTGGGTCTTGCGGCCGTCGATGTGTTGCTCGGACTCTGCGCCCAGGCCCAGCAGTACCGCCAGCGGCAAACGGCCACTGCTGGCCTCGACCACCTTCACTGCCGCCGGCAGTTCCTCGGCGACCTCGGCGCGCACCGCAGCCAGGGCATCTGCGTCGATCAGGTCGGCCTTGTTCAGAATGACCAGGTCGGCGCTGGCCAACTGGTCGGCGAACAGCTCGTGCAGCGGCGATTCATGGTCCAGGTTGGGATCGAGCTTGCGCTGGGCATCGACCTGCTCGGGGAAGGCTGCGAAGGTACCCGCCGCCACGGCCGGGCTGTCGACCACGGTGATGACCGCATCGACCGTGCAGGCGCTGCGGATTTCCGGCCATTGGAAGGCCTGGACCAGCGGCTTGGGCAAGGCCAGGCCGCTGGTTTCGATGAGGATGTGATCGAGGTCGGCGCGCCGTGCCACCAGCTCGCGCATGACCGGGAAGAACTCTTCCTGCACGGTGCAGCACAGGCAGCCGTTGGCCAGCTCGTAGACCCGGCCATTGGCTTCTTCTTCGGTACAGCCGATGGTGCACTGCTTGAGGATCTCGCCGTCGATGCCCAGCTCGCCGAATTCGTTGACGATCACGGCGATGCGGCGGCCCTGCGCGTTGTCGAGCATATGGCGCAGCAAGGTGGTCTTGCCCGAGCCGAGAAAGCCGGTGACGATGGTGACGGGTAGTTTGGACAGCGTTTTCATCGGGTCGCCCTGATTGCGCGGCAGGGCACGAGACGAGCGCCGCAACGGCAGGCGCCAGCATTCGTCACCGGATCACCCCGCCCGGTTGAATAGGAAAGAACAGTCGAGGCAGGTCTCCTGGCTCGCGATGCCGGCCATTCTGGCCCAGGCTGCGGCGCCTTCCCGCGAGCGTTCGCAGTGGCCTTGGCGCAGCCTTCATCGCTTACAGTTGCGGGGGCAGCCGCGGCTTGGACCGCGTTCCCGTCTTAGCTCTGCTGGGCAGAGAACCTCGAACGCGCAAGGCTACCACAGGGCACGGGACGTGTCAGTGATACGGCTCAGACCCGATAGCGCACATGGGGGCGGCCGCCGGCCAGGCTAACCTCGGCGTGAACGCCATAGACCTCGGCGATCAGCCGCTCGGTCAAGACCAGCGCCGGCGCACCGCTGGCAACCAGACGGCCGCCCTTGAGCACGACCAGCACGTCGCAGAACATCGCCGCCAGGTTCAGATCATGAATCGCCATCACGCAGGTCAACGGCAGGTTCTGAATCAGTTGCAGCAATTCCAGCTGGTGCTGGATGTCGAGGTGGTTGGTGGGCTCGTCGAGCAGCAATTCGCTGGGCTGCTGGGCCAGGGCGCGAGCGATCTGCACCCGTTGCCGTTCGCCGCCGGACAAGGTGTGCCAGCGCCGCTGCGCATGGCCGCTCAGGTTGACCTGGGCCAGGGCCTGGGCAATCGCCAGGTCGTCTTCGCGCAGCCACGGTGCGAACGGCGAGCGGTGCGGCGTGCGCCCCAGGCGCACCACCTCCTGTACGCGAATGTCCACCTCGGTGCTGGCGTGTTGTTCCACCATCGCCACCTGCCGTGCGACCGCTCGCCGCGATACGTCCGCCATGGGCTGATCGTCGAGTGTGACCTGCCCCTGGCTGGGACGCCCGAGCCCGGCCAGCAGGCGCAGCAGCGACGACTTGCCCGAGCCATTGGGGCCGATCAGGCCGACCATGCTGCCGGGCGTGATGGCCAGGCTGACGTCGTCGAGAATCAGCAGCCCACCCGCTTTCCAGCTGACCTGGTGCAGTTGCAGGCTCATGCTCGACGCCTCGCGCGGTAGAGGATCAAGGCAAACGCCGGGGCGCCGACCAGGGCCGTGACCACCCCGATGGGCAACACCTGGCCGGGCACGATGATGCGCGCGACGATATCGGCCAGCACCATGAAATTGGCGCCGATCAGCACCGAGGCGAGCAACAGCCGGACGTGGCTGGGCCCCACCAGAAAGCGCGCAATGTGGGGCACCACCAAACCGACGAAACCCACTGCGCCGACGATGCTGACCATGGTCGCAGTGATCAGCGCGGTGGTCGCGAACAACACCAGCCGCACCGCGACCACAGGCACGCCAAGGGTGGCGGCAGCGTCTTCGCCGAACACGAAGGCATCCAGCGCCCGCGCGAAGTACAGGCACAGCACCAGGCCCGCCCCGACCACCACCGCGGCCAGGCCTACGTCGGGCCAACGCACCCCGCCCAGGCTGCCGAGCAGCCAGAACATCACACTGCGTGCCTGCTCGGCATTGGCCGAGGTCGAGACGATATAGGCCGTCAGCGCATTGAACAGTTGCGATCCGGCGACACCGGCGAGGATCACCTGCGCCGGGCCGCTGCGAGTGCCGGCAGCCAGCAGCAGCACCAGGCCGAACGCCAGGGCCGCACCGAGAAACGCGCCCATGGAAATGCCGATCACGCCGCCGCCCAGCCCGAGCAGCATCACCACCACCGCGCCGGTCGAGGCGCCTGCGGAGATGCCCAGCACGTAGGGTTCGGCCAGCACGTTGCGCAGCAGCGCCTGCAACACCGCGCCGCAGATCGCCAGGCCGGCGCCACAACAGGCGGCAACCAGCGCGCGACTCAGGCGGTATTCCCAAATGATGCCCTGGATGATCCTCGGCACCGGGTAGTCGGCCAGGCCCACGCCATTGAGCAGCGCCTTGCCGACCGTGGCCAGGGCAATGCCCATTTCCCCCACCGACACCGCCAGGGCGATCGACACGCTCAACGTCGCCAGGGCGAGCAGCGCCAACAGGAGGCGCCAGACCCAGCCATCTTCACGCGCCAGGCGCTGGATCAAGGTTTGGCCCGTGTACGCTCGAGGCCGGCAGCAATGTCTTCCACCGCGCGCACGACATCCATGGAAGGGTTCAACGACTGCGCATCGACCACGATGATGCGGCCATTGCGCACGGCATCCAGCTCACGGGTCACCGGGTCGCTGCGCAGGAACGCCAGCTTTTTCTCGACATCGTCGGCCGGGTACAGACGCCGCTGCATGCGCGCGACGACAATGACATCGGGATTGCTCGCAGCGATGCTTTCCCAGCTCACCCCAGGCCATTCCTCGTCACTGTCGACGATGTTGCGCAGGCCCAGCAGACGGTTGATATAGCCGGGTGCGCCGCTCTTGCCGGCCACCCAGGGGTCGCCTTCCAGGCGCGTGCTGGAAAACCAGTACACCACCGACAGGGGTGCGTGCCCGGCGCTGCCGGCGCGCTCGCTGGCTTTCTGGATGCGTGCGTGCAACTGGTCAGTCAGGCGCTCGCCGGCCGGCTCGACATCGAAGATGCTCGCCAGCTCGCGGATTTCCTTGTCCACCAGTGCCATGGAAAACACCTGGCTGCGGCTGCCGTCGGCATTGGAGGTGGCGGTGACTTCCTTGCCGTCGCAGTCACTGGGCGACACATAGGAAGGGATGCCAAGGCTGGCCAGTTGCTCGGGCTTGGCGACTTCGCCGTTGGGTCCGACGTGGTAGGTGTACTGCGCCACCACGATGTCAGGTGCGGTATTGGCCACCGCCTCGAAGCTGGGGGCGTTGTCGGCCAGGCGTGGCACCTGGGCATTGGCCGCGCGCAGAGGCTCGGGCAGCGGACCGAACCAGACCCCGGTGCCCACCATGCGTGGCGCCAGGCCCAGCGACAGAAGAATCTCGGTGCTGGCCTGGCCCAGGCTGACGGCCCGCTGCGGCGCGGCCTGAATGGTCAAGGGCGCGCCGCAGTTGGGCAGCGTCAGTGGATAGTGGGTGGCGGCGTGACTGGCGACGGCGGCGAAGAGACCGACGGCAGCGACGCTGGCGCGGACGAATACGGCAGGAAGATTCATTGCAACTCCTTGGATGGCGCGTCCAACAGATCGAAGAAATCCCCAAGCAAGGTCTGGCTGACGACATGCAACATGTCGATCACAGTGGCGCGACCGCGCCGGATTCGAACCGGCTTCCTGCTCTGGGCGAAGACAAGCGGCGCAGACGGTAGGCGACCCGTCGGCAAAGATCAAATGGTTTAGCCCGCGCAACGCGCTGTGGACACCCCGATTGCCTGCCTAGGGGGCGCCGTCGCGGGGCCGGTCGGTACGGTCCTGCTCGACCACATAGCCCGTGTCTATGCTGACCACCACCGACATGCCGGGGCGCAGCCGATGGGCCCCGTCCTGGTCCGGGTCCACGGTGATGCGCACCGGAATGCGCTGCGCGATCTTGACGAAGTTGCCGGTGGCATTGTCGGCCTGCAACAGGCTGAACTCCGAGCCGGTGGCCGGTGAGATGCGCTGTACATGGCCGCGCAGGCGCAGGTGGTCGAGGGCATCGACGGTGAAGCTCACCGGTTGGCCGATGCGCACATCGGCCATCTGGGTTTCCTTCATGTTGGCCATGACCCACAGCGTGTCGGGAACCAGCGCCATCAGTTGCGCACCGGAATTCACATAGGCCCCCAGGCGCACGCCGACCTGCCCCAGCTGGCCGTCGCGCGGCGCCAGGATGCGCGTATTGTCCAGATCGATGCGTGCCAGCTCTACCGCGGCTTCGGCGTTGGCGACGTTGGCGGCCAGCGAGTCACGGTTGACGATCACCGTCTGCAGGTCTTCGCGGGCAATGGCCAGCGCAGCCTTGGCCTGTGCCACCGAGGCCAGCGCCTGGGCGTTGGCAGCGCGGGTCACATCGAGCTCGCGGCGCGACACCGAGCCGTCGCTGATCAGGTTCTGGTTGCGCCCCAGATCGGCGGCGCCCTTGCGCGCCTGCGCTTCGCTGTCCGCCACCGCCGCCTGGCGCTGGGTAATGGTGGCTTCGGCACTGCGGCGCTGTTGCAGGTTGTTGGCCAAGGCGGTCTTCTGCACCTGGACCTGCGCCAGCGCCTGGTTCAGGCGCTGGCGGTAGATACGGTCGTCCAGGCGTACCAGCAGGTCGCCTGCCTTGACGAACTGGAAGTCCTGTACCGGCACTTCGAACACATAGCCTGCCAGTTGCGGCCCGATGATCGTCACTTGGCCACGCACCAGGGCATTTTCGGTACTTTCGATGTGGCTGCTGAACGGAGGCAGTTGCCAGGCGTACAGCACGATCGCCACCCCCACCAACGCGATGCTGGCGAAAATCAGACTGGATAGTACCCGCACCCGCCGCGAACGGGGTTCGGTGGCCGCTGGATTGGGCGGTGGGGTCTGGCCTTCGGGCGTGGCGGCGATGGCATTGGTGGTCGTGGACGTCGGTTCGGTCATGAAGTGCTGGCGCCGCTGGTGGATACGGTAGGTGTCGCGGCGGTGGTCACCGCCCGGGTGGTGCTCATCAGCCACAGGCTGCGGACGAAGATCCACAGCATGGTCAATACGGCAATGATGCAGATCAGCATGAAGACATCGTTGTAGGCCATGACGTTCGCCTCGCGCGTGGCGGCCGTCGCCAGCGCACGGGTGCCCAAAGTGGCCCGCAGGGCCGGGTCGGCGATGTGCGCCAGGTAGCTGGCGGCGGCATTGCTGACCCGCGCCTGGACCAGCGGGTCCATGAGGGTCAGGTGCTCGACGATCATGCTCGAATGGTATTTCTCGCGGACGATCTGGAACGTGCCCAGCAACGCGGCGCCGATCAACCCGCCCAAATTGTTGCAGATACCGAACAGCACCGAGAAGCTGACCAGGTTGCGCGGGTTGGTCAACACGTGGCGCATGCCCAGCACCATGGTCGGGCCCAGGAAAAACGTGCCACCGAAGCCCAGCAGGAACTGGCTGACGTACATATTGGCCGGACGCGTCAGGTTGCTGGAGAAACTGTCCATGGCCGAACCCACCGCCATCAGCGCCAGGGCAATGATCAGTGGCATGAACAGATGCTCGGGGTTGATGGTCCAGGCACTCACGGCCAGCCCCGCCACCGCGCCGAAGAGCATCACGCAATAAAGGGTGCGCATCTGCTCCTGGCCCATGTTCAACGCTTGCAACAGACCGACCGCGCCGGTGGACTGCTCCGACAGCACCATGCGCGTCAGGATCACCGCCAGGGCCAGGCGGATGGCGACACCGCTGCCCAGCCAGCGGGTCATCAACATCGGGTTGCTGCGATTGTGCTCCACCGCCAGGCCACCGAGGATCAGCACGATGGCCCCAGCCGAGGCCCAGCCTATCCAGGGTGCCTCCAGCCACCAGTCGATCCGGCCCAGGGACAGCACCGCGCAGAGCAGCGCAATGCCGGATGCAAGAATCGCGAAAATGAGAAAATCCAGCGGTTCGAAAGTCTTGAAGCGGTCGCCCGGCGGCAGTTTGAGCAGGAACACGCAACCCAGGGTCAGCAGCGCCATGCCCAGTTCGAACAGGTACAGGCCACGCCATTCGGCGATCTGCAGCAGGTCTTCGGAAAACACCCGCGCCAGTGGCAAGGCCAGCTGCGAGGTGCCCAGGCCCAGCACCAGGGCCTTGAGACGCCACTTGGCAGGAAACGCCTGGATCATGTAGTACAGACCCAGGGAACTCAGCGCCGCCCCGACCATGCCGTGGGCGGCGCGCACGGCAATCGCCGAGCCCAGGTCGTTGACGAACAGATGGCCAAAGGTGACCAGCGCATACAGCATCAGAAACAGTTCGGTGAACGTGCGCAGACCGAACTGCTGGCGGAATTTCACCAGCAGCAGGTTCATCGACACATTGGTCATCACGTAGGCCGCAGGCAGCCAGGCCATCTCCGCCGCCGTGGCGCCGAGCGCGCCCTGCAGGAATTGCAGGTTCGCCACCACCAGCGAGTTGCCGAGGCCGCCGGTCAGTGCCACCATCAGGCCGACGACACCAAACGCCAGGCGCTTGCGCGTCGAATGCAGAGGCGTCGAGGGAGAGCCCGGCAAGTTCGGCTTTTCATGGGGCAGCCAATCGCGGCTCGTGTAGCGGGTCATGCGGTGGCCTTGGCGGGGAGCGTAGAAACGACGAAGAAACGACGAAGATTGGGCGCTAGTAAACCTCACCCGCGGGGGGCTTGCCAATGCTCGTCGCTGCCATGATTTGACTGCACCCCGGCAGTGACCCAAGCTGAATGCCCCGGCCAAGCCTGCGCCCTTTCGGATACCCGCATGTTCAAACGCGTTCGCCTTCCGCTGACCCTGCTGCTCGTGGCACTGCTGCTGATAGCGCTCTGGTACGCCTGGCGCCCTGCGGCCCATACGGTTCCGGCAGCGCCGCAGCAGGGCTACGGCAAAGCCCTGAGCCAGGCTCGCCATGGTCAGCCGGGCGCCGCACGAGTGCTTTATCAGCAGTTGGCCCGCACCGACCTCAGCGCCGAGCGGCGCGCTGCGCTGTACGCCGAACTGCCCAACTACCCCAGTCCTCAAGCCCTCAAACTCGCCACTGCCGACTTGCAGAGCGAGCTTGCCGACGTGCGCCATGCGGCAATCGATGCAGTCATCGGCCTGGTCCCCGAGAGCCAGCGCAGCGTACTGCTGGGGCCCTTGCTGGAAGACCGTGACGAGTCGATCCGCTTCCACGCCGCGCGGGGGTTGCTCGGCTTGCCAGCCGATGAACTGGGCCTGTATTTCGGCCACCTGGACAAGGTGGTGAACGCCTGGATTGCTGCCCTGCAGGGCCAGACCGACAGCGCTGCCGCCCAACTGGCGCTGGCCCGGTTGTACTTGCACGAGAGCGCGCATGTTCAGGCCGAGCAGGCGCTGGCCCGCTATCGCCTGCTCGAGCCCGATGACCTGGAAGCCATTGCCATGCAGGTCGAGCTGTACGAGCACCAGGGCAAAAGTGACCAGGCGCGGCGCCTGCTGGCCGAACAGTTGCTGGTGCATCCCCAATCGGCCCTGTTGCAGCAGCAATTGGGCTTGTGGCTGATGGCCCATGACGAGGATGAATACGCCCTGCTCGCCCTCGCTCGTGCGGTGGAGCTGGCACCGGACAACACTGACTACCGCTATGTACTGGCCACCAACCTGCACGACCTGCAGCAGGTCGAAGCGGCGCAGAAGCAGCTCGAAGAGATCCTGCGCCGTGACCCGGCCAACCGCCGCGCACGGGTGTTGCTGATCCAGTACTGGAAAGAAACCGGTCAGTTGCAGAACGTGCAGGTGCTGCTGGCCGAACTCGAGCAGCAGAACGCCGACGATCCCAGCCTGCAGCAGGGGTTGTGAAGTCGCGGCTTTTCCAGGGCCACCCTCGCCCGTTTTTGTCTGAATGAGCTCGGAACCCCGCCCACGGCCCGGTGTCCAGTATCAAGCTGCGTCGCGTTCTGCACTGCAGCCCCTTCCGCTACCCGAGGACACCTTTTTGACGACGGCCAAAGCAGCCACCGGTATCGCCGGGCTGGACGACATTCTTGGTGGAGGTCTGACCCGCTGCCATATCTTTCTGCTCGAGGGTCAACCGGGTGCGGGCAAGACGACGGTAGCCCTGCAGTTCCTGCTCGAAGGCGTTGCGCAGAACGAAACCTGTCTCTACATCACTTTGTCCGAAACCACCAAGGAACTGCGCGAAGGTGCTCGCTCCCACGGCTGGGAACTGGACGAGCGGGTCACCGTGTTCGAGCTGACGCCGCCGGAATTGGTGCTCGACCTGCAACAGCAGCAAAGCCTGCTTTACAGCAGCGACCTCGAACTGGGCGAAGCGACCCGGCAGATCTTCGACGAAGTCGAACGGGTCAAGCCTTCACGGGTGGTATTGGACAGTTTGTCCGAGGTACGTCTGCTGGCTCAGGGCTCGCTGCGCTATCGGCGGCAGATTCTCGCCATCAAGCACTATTTTGCGCGTTTCAATGCGACCGTCCTGCTGCTCGACGACATGACCAGCGAGCCACTGGACAAGACCCTGCACAGCATCGCCCACGGCGTGATTCGCCTGGAAGAAACCGCGCCGGACTACGGCGCCGAGCGCCGGCGCCTGCGCATCATGAAGTACCGCGGGCAGAAATACCGCGGCGGTTATCACGACTTCACCATTCAGGCCGACGGGATTCACGTCTATCCGCGCTTGGTTGCGGCCGAACATCGCGCCCGCTACGAGCGTACCCAACTGACTTCGGGCATCCCGGAGCTGGACGCCCTTCTGGGCGGCGGCGTCGAGAACGGTTCGAGCACTTTGATCATCGGCCCCGCGGGTACCGGCAAATCGCTCATTTCCATGGTTTTCGCCGCTGCGGCCGTGGCCCGTGGCGAAAAAGTCGCGCTGTTCATCTTCGACGAAGAGCTCAGCTTGCTGTTCGAGCGCATGAAAAACCTGGGCATCGATCTGGAAGCCTATCAGCGTAGTGGCAAGATGGTCATCCAGCAGGTGGACGCCGCTGAACAGTCGCCGGGCGAATTTGCCCACATGGTCCGCACCAGCGTCATCCTGCACGACATCAAGACAGTGGTGATCGACAGCATCAATGGCTACCACGCCGCGATGATGGGCGAAAGCACACCCGTGCTGCACATCCATGAGCTGCTGCTGTACCTCAACCGCCTGGGCGCCTCGACCTTCATGACCGTGGCCCAACAGGGGCTGGTCGGCGACATGAAGGCGCCAGTGGACATCACCTACCTGGCCGACACCGTCATTCTCCTGCGCTACTTCGAGGCGCTGGGCAACGTGCGGCGTGCGGTGTCGGTGATCAAGAAGCGCTTTGGCGGCCACGAGAACACCATTCGCGAATACAAGATCAGCAGCCAGGGCATGAAGGTCGGTGAGCCACTGAGCGCTTTCCAGGGGGTGTTGCGCGGTGTCCCGACCTACGTCGGCGAAGCCCGTCCCCTGCTTGAAGCAGATGATCAGTGAAGATGTCGATACCCACATCGGAACGAGTGCTGGTGCTTGCCCCCATGGGACGCGACAGCCAGGTGGCCCTGCAGATTCTCGGACAGGCAGGTATTCAAGGCATCGCCGTGGCCGACGTCGACGATCTCTGTACGCACTTGCAGCGCGAAGGCGCAGGTGTCTGCATTGTCGCCAACGAAGCGCTGTCCGAAGCCAGGATGCAGCCGTTGCTGGTGTACCTGAGCCAGCAGCCGGCCTGGTCCGACTTGCCGATCGTGCTGATGACCCATCAACGCGCGGCCGACCAGGCGCAGTCCATGCTGCTCGCTGCGCGCCTGGGCAACGTCACGTTCGTGGAACGCCCGTTTCACCCGCTGACCTTGATCAGCCTGGCCAAGACGGCCATTCGGGGTCGGCGCCGTCAATATGAAGCGCGTGACCGTCTGCTGGACCTGAGCGAAAGTGAACAGCGTTTGCAGCACGCCATGAGTGCCGGGCGCCTGGGAGCCTGGGAGCTGACCTGCAACCCGCTGCAGTTGAACTGCTCGGACCGGACCCGCACCCACTACGGCATCGAGCCCAGCACCCGTTTCGACTACTCAGACTGGCTGCTGTGCGTGCATCCGGGCGATCAGGCCATGATGCAGGAGGCGCTGATCAACAGCCTGCAGCTGGGCGCCGACTTCGCCTTGCAGTTCCGCAACAGCTGGTCTGACGGTTCAGTGCATTGGGTGGACATGCGCGCCCGCGCCATTCCCGACAGGCAGGGACGCATCCAGGCACTGGTCGGGGTTACCACCGATATCACCGAACAGAAAGCCGCCGAACAACAGTTGCGTGAACTCAACGGCAATCTGGAACAGCAGGTCGAGGAACGCACGGCCCAGGTACGGATCAACGAAGAGGCCCTGCGCCAGGCGCAGAAAATGGAAGCGGTGGGCCAGTTGACCGGCGGTATCGCCCACGACTTCAACAACATGCTCACCGGCATCATCGGCAGCCTGGAGCTGATGCGCCGACGCCTGAGCCGCAACCAGCTCGACGACCTGCCCAAGCTGATCGACATGGGTATCAGCTCGGCCAACCGCGCTGCATCTCTCACTCACCGCCTGCTGGCGTTTTCCCGCCGCCAGTCACTGGATTCCAAGCCAGTCCAGGTGAACGGACTGGTGCAGTCGATGGAAGAACTGCTGCACCGCAGCCTCAATGAAAGCATTGCGCTGCGCATGCACCTGGATCCTGAACTGTGGATAGCCGAGGCGGACCCCCATCAACTGGAAAGTGCCCTGCTCAACCTGGTGATCAATGCCCGCGATGCCATGCCAGGGCGTGGCGAAGTGATCGTCGAAACGGCCAACCGGCACCTCGATGAAAGCTTTACCAGTGCGCACCAGAACCTGGCACCGGGCGACTACATCCTGCTCAGTGTGAGCGACACCGGGTCGGGGATGGACCAGGCCGTGATCAATCGCGCATTCGATCCATTCTTCACCACCAAGCCCATTGGCCAGGGCACTGGCCTGGGCCTGTCGATGATCTACGGGTTCAGCAAGCAGTCGCGGGGCCACGTGGCGATCCAAAGCACCCCCGGCCAGGGCACCACGGTGCAGCTCTACCTGCCGCGCTGCTATGCCTCGCAACTGCCCCAGGCCACTGCGCCGGTGATCGAATCGCCGATGGCCACCAATGGCGAAACGGTTTTGATCGTCGAGGATGACCATGCCGTGCGCAGCCTGGTGTGCGAAGTCCTGCGCGAATTGGGTTACTGCTATCTGGAGGCAGCCGATGCCAGCGCCGCGCAGCCGATCCTGGCGTCCGGGCAGCGCATCGACCTGCTGATCAGCGACGTCGGCCTGCCCGGCATGAACGGTCGGCAACTGGCCGAAGTCGCGCGCCATCTGCGGCCGGGACTCAAGGTGCTGTTCATCACCGGCTATGCCCAGCACGCCGAAGTGCGCGCCGGTTTTCTCGATGACGGCATGCAGATGATCACCAAGCCGTTCGCGTTCGATGTGCTCACGGCCAAGGTGCGGGAGATGTCCCAGGCCTGAATCAGCGCTTGGGCTTGGTCCGCACGTCGTTGAAGCACGGCATTCTGGCGTCCACTCGATCCGAGGCGCGGGCGCCTGGTTTGGCAGCGGTTTCCACATACCAATAGCAGCTGTGGATGGCCCGGGTGATCCCGACATAGGCCAGGCGCAGCGCTTCCTCGTGCTGGGCACTGTCGTAGCCGTCCACCTGCCCCGCCTGAGCCAAGCCCGCCAGGGCATAGACCTGGTTCTTGTAGGGCGAGCGACTGGCATACTGGCAATCGCCCAGCAGAAATACCGCGTCGGCCTGCAGACCCTTGGCGCTGTGGAACGTGAGCTGGCGCAAACGACGCTGCTCGGCTGGCAACGCTTGATCTGCCTGCAGCAGGCCCTGGATATGCTCGGCCAAAGCCTGGCGGTCACTGTTGCGACGATAGAGCACCAGAATCGAGTCGCCTGCAGCGTGATGCTCGGCGGCGCGCCGTGCCAGATCGGCAAGGTCTCGACTCAAGAGGGTCACAGGCGATGGCTCGCGATCGAATACACGACGGGCCAGGGCCTTCTTGCCGGGTATGGCCGGTGCCGACGCCACGATATGCTCGGCGGCGTCGATGATCGCCTGATGGCTACGGTAGTTGTCGATCAGCAGTACACGCGTGTGCTTGTGAGCGCTGAAGGTGCGGTTGAACTGCATGAAGTAGCTTGGGTTACTGCCGCGCCAGCCATAGATCGACTGCCAGTCGTCGCCAACGCACATCAGCGAGCTGTGCTGCGCGGCTCGCTCACCGGCCAACGCGGTGCTGCGGCGCAGGATTTCCGCAAGACTGGCCCTCAACCAGCCCACGATCTGTGCGGAAATGTCCTGGAATTCATCGACGAGCAGATGGGACATGGGGCGCAGTGCGTCGTCAGGCAGTTCGCTGACCCGCGAGCCTGGCCCTTCGCCAAGCAAGGCGAACATGCGATTGAACAGCATGACTGGCGGCGTCTGGTTTTGCAGATGCGCTTCGAGTGCCGGCCAGAACAAGCGCAAGGCCGCGAAAAAGTCCGCTTCGGAGTCTTCGGCGTTCCAGCTCATCCTGTCGATGGCGTCGACGACCTGCACTCCGAGGTTCTCGATGAAGGTCGCGGCAGCCACGAAACAGTCCAGCAGCGGCGCCGGGGCAAGTTCGCCGGGCAACTGGTATTCGAACCCGGGCCCGGTCAACCCTTTGCTGTTCAAGGCTGCCAAAGCCTTCTTGGCATCGGAAGGATTATCCAGCCATATCAGTGGCTTATCACAGAAAGCTTGAAACAGGGTGCGCTTGACTGCCCATTCGCCCCAGATTGGGATCTTGGCCGTGGGCCGGGTGAGTTGGGCATCGGTACCGGGTTCGAACCCTAGCACGACCCAAGTGTTCAAGCGTGCAATGTAGCCATGCGTATGAAAGGTAAAACCTTTTATATCAATGGCTTGTCGATCTATCTTGATCCCCTTTATAGGCCAGGCATCCTGCGCACGCCAGTGTTCTTCGATCAAGTCACACAGTTCGGCGTCGCGAGCGCTGGCCAGGCTGAGGGCTTTGAGCCGCTTCTGCACATCGGCATCCTGCGGGTCCAGCTTGCGCAGTTGGGCTGCGCTCGCGCGCAAGCTGCCGATGCGACCACTGAACGAAGGATCGCTACTCATGAGGCTGCGATAGCATTCGTTCATCAACTGACGCTGGGTGTCGTTGAGCCGCAGTTGGAACGGATTGGCTTCCTCGCTACCTGTTGCGGCCGCTCCGAGGTTTTCGAAAGCGCGCACTTCAGCCAGACCAGGCAGCGCGTGAATCAGCGGCAGAACCAGGGAATGATAGGTTCTGACCACTTCACGTACTTTCTCGAATACGTAAGGTACTTCCCACATATCAAAGACTTGGCACAACTTCTTGATAAAGTCTCGACGTGATTCCCGGGTGAAGGTCACCACGCTCAGGCTGTCGAGTTCGAAGCCCATGTAGTGGTGAAGCACCAGCACGCGCAGTACCAACGATGTGGATTTACCTGCACCTGCACCAGCCACCACGCACGTGGCGGGTGTCGTGCTGAAGATCATTTTCCACTGCGCAGGGCTGGGCTGGGCGTGTTCGGGCAGGCGGGCAGCGACGTCAGCCTTGATGGTTTTCTTCAGCGCTGGCGTCAGCTCGAGCTGCCAGGGCGCGAACAGCAACGGCTGTGGCGCTTGTGAGGTGACGGATTTTTTCGGCGCGCGGGGCGGCCGTTTCGACTGTGACTCGGGAGGTGGTTCGCCAGGCGGGGCCGGCGCGGTAGCTTCCGTGAGCGGCGTGTGAAACCAGGCGTCACGCTGCTGCGAGCGCAGCCAACGCCAGCCCCGGGCGATCAGGCCTGGGGCTTGACGGTCTTTGTCGGTAGGTTGCGATGACACGAAAACTCCTGGGCATATCGCGAGGACCGCAATATACCAAAGATCCCACCTTCAAACGCTGCACACCCTCCGTAGCAGCGGTGCAAGCCGCGTCGGCGGCCTGTGCGGCGCCTGATACGGCACAATTCGCCGCTACGCAGGATCAACCGATGGCGGAATCCACCAGCACCTGCGCTTCGGCTACCAGACGCTGCAGATGCGCCTCGTCGATGAAGCTTTCGGCGTAGATCTTGTAGATGTCTTCGGTGCCAGAGGGACGCGCGGCGAACCAGCCGTTGGCCGTGATGACTTTCAAGCCACCGATGGCCTGCCCATTGCCTGGCGCATGGCTGAGAATCTGCTCGATCGGCTCACCGGCCAATTCCGTGGACTTCACCTGCTCGGGCGACAGCTTGCTCAAGGCCGCCTTCTGCTGCGGGTTGGCCTTGGCCTCGACGCGCGTAGAGAACGGCTCGCCCAGGCTCTGCGTCAGTGCCTCATACGCCTGGCTCGGATCGCGCCCCGTACGTGCGGTCATTTCAGCGGCCAACAGGGCCGGGATCAACCCGTCCTTGTCGGTGGTCCAGACACTGCCATCCATGCGCAGGAACGACGCACCGGCGCTCTCTTCACCGCCGAACCCCAGCGAGCCATCGAACAGACCGTCGGCGAAATACTTGAAGCCCACCGGCACTTCATGCAGACGACGCCCCAGGCGCGCGGTGACGCGGTCGATCATGCCGCTGCTGACCACGGTCTTGCCCACGGCCGCGTCGGTGCGCCACTGCGGACGGTTCTGGAACAGATAGTCGATGGCCACCGCCAGGTAGTTGTTGGGTGCCAGCAACCCGCCCGTCGGGGTGACGATGCCATGACGGTCGTGATCGGGATCGCAGGCAAAGGCCACGTCGAAGCGGTCCTTCAGGCCGATCAGCCCCTGCATGGCGTAGCTGGACGATGGGTCCATGCGAATCTGGCCGTCCCAGTCCACGCACATGAAGCGGAAGGTGGCATCGACTTCGGTGTTCACCACCTGCAGGTCGAGCTGATAGTGCTCGGCAATGGCCGACCAGTAGCGCACACCTGCCCCACCCAGCGGATCCACACCCAAGCGCAGGCCGGCCTTGCGGATGACGTCGAAGTCGATCACGTTGACCAGGTCGGCCACGTAGTGACCGATGTAGTCGTGCCGGTGAGTCGTGGCAGCCTTCAGCGCCTGCTCGTGAGGCATGCGCTTGACGCCACGCAGGTCATCGGCAAGCAGCTCGTTGGCCTTGGCCTCGATCCACTTGGTCACGTCTCCGTCGGCCGGGCCGCCATTGGGTGGGTTGTACTTGAAACCACCGCTTTGCGGCGGGTTGTGCGACGGCGTGATGACCACACCGTCCGCCAGGCCGCTGCTGCGCTCACGGTTGTAGCAGATGATCGCGTGGGAGACCGCCGGTGTCGGGGTGTATTCGTCGTCCTTGGACAACATCACCTGCACGCCATTGGCGGCGAACACTTCAAGGGCGCTGGCGCCTGCCGGGGTCGACAGCGCGTGGGTGTCGATGCCGACGAACAGTGGGCCGTCGATCCCCTTGCTGCTGCGGTACAGGCAGATCGCCTGGCTGATCGCCAGCACATGTGCCTCGTTGAAGCTCAAGTCGAACGAGCTGCCGCGGTGCCCCGAGGTCCCGAACGCCACACGCTGAGTGGGCTCGCTTGCATCCGGCTGGCCGGTGTAATAGGCCGTGACCAGACGCGGGATGTCGATCAGCAGCTGGGCTGGAGCAGGTTTGCCCGCAAACGGACTGAGCTTCATGCAAAAACCTCTAGTGTAGGTACCGAAACGAAGAATGACAGTTTAGTGGCACTTCGACACTGGAGGTAGCTATTTGATTCCCTTTTTTGACGCTTCTTTTGTCGAACCGACCGGCAGCAGGTTGCCTGCTGCCCTTCGGGACGCCTGATCAGGTGATCGGCGCGGGGTTGAACAAGGTGATGTCGTTATGCAGGCGATAGCGCTCGGCCCACGTCTGTTGTTCACCGCTGGCCACGGCCAGGTAGTAATGGAAAAGCTCCCAGCCCAGCTCCTCGATGGTCACCCGCCCGGTGGCAATGCGCCCGGCGTCGATATCGATGAGGTCGGGCCAGCGCTCGGCCAGCTCGGTGCGGGTGGACACTTTCACCACCGGCGTCATCGCCAGGCCGTAGGGAGTGCCGCGCCCCGTGGTGAACACGTGCAGGTTCATCCCCGCGGCCAATTGCAGCGTGCCGCAAACGAAGTCGCTGGCAGGCGTGGCGCAGTAGATCAGGCCTTTGCGGTTGACCCGTTCGCCCGGACCGAGCACACCGTTGATGGCGCTGCTGCCCGACTTGACGATCGAGCCCAGCGACTTCTCGACGATGTTGGACAAACCGCCTTTCTTGTTCCCCGGTGTGGTGTTGGCACTGCGGTCCGCCGCACCGCGTTCCAGATAATTGTCGTACCAGTCCATCTCGCGCACGAGCTGGGTCGCCACTTCGTGGGTTTCGGCCCGCGAGGTGAGCATGTAGATGGCATCGCGCACCTCGGTGACCTCGGAGAACATCACCGTGGCCCCGGCGCGAACCAGCAGGTCGGAGGCGAAGCCCAACGCCGGGTTGGCGGTGATCCCGGAAAACGCATCGCTACCGCCACACTGCATGCCCAGGATCAGCTCGCTGGCGGGCACCGTTTCGCGACGCCGACGGTCCAGCTTGGCCAGCCGCGTCTCGGCCAGCGCCATGATCTGCTCGACCATTTCACCGAAGCCATGCCCGGAGTCCTGCAGGCGGTATAGCCACGGCTCGCTCAGGTCTACCGAGGGATCGTCCTCGTGCATAACCTGCCCGGCCTGCAACTTTTCGCAACCCAGGCCGATCACCAAGGCTTCGCCACCCAGGTTCGGGTTGCGCGCCAGGTTGCGTACGGTGCGAATCGGAATGTAGGCATCGCGCGCATTGATGGCCACGCCGCAGCCGTAGCTGTGGGTCAGCGCCACCACGTCGTCGACGTGGGGGTACTTGGGCAGCAGCTCTTCGCGAATGCGCTTCACCGCATGGTCCAGCACTCCGGTCACGCACTGCACCGTGGTGGTGATCCCCAGAATATTGCGCGTACCCACGGTACCGTCCGCATTGCGATAGCCCTGGAAGGTGAAGCCCTCCAGCGGCGGCAGCGCCGGCGGTACCGCGTCGGACATCGGCAGGCTGTCCAACGGCGGCGCCGAAGGCATGGCCAGTTGGCTTTCCTTGACCCAACTGCCTTGACGGATCGGCTCCAGTGCGTAGCCGATGATCTGGCCGTAACGCACCACAGCGCCGCCTTCGGCGATGTCGACGGTGGCAACCTTGTGGCTCTGCGGCACACCTTCGATGACCGTCAGGCCATCGGGAAAACGACTGCCTTCGGCCACGCCCTGATCGTTGACCACGACCACGACGTTATCGTCTGCGTGCAGACGCACGTAGCGGGGAGAATCGGAATGTTCGATCAATTGCATGGCTTGGCCCTTCCAATCAATTCAGGCTGAATCCAGAGCCGCGTACCGGCAGTGCCGGCCGCGGTCTTGTCGTTGGCTGCAGACGCTTCAGGGACGAGCGGCATTGAGCTGCGGTGCATCGTCGACGACCGGGTCGCCGTTCTCTTCGCGCAGTACCACGCGCTTGATCGGGCCGACGATCACCAGGTAGCTGAACACCGCTACCAGGGCATTGGCACCGACGTAGACCAGCGCGTACTTGAACGAGCCGGTGGCACTGATGATGTAGCCGATCACGATCGGCGTGGTGATGGACGCCACGTTACCGAACATGTTGAACAAGCCGCCGCTGATCCCGGCGATCTGCTTGGGCGAAGTGTCGGACACCACGGCCCAGCCCAGCGCACCCACGCCCTTGCCGAAGAACGCCAGGGCCATGAACGCCACCACCATCCATTCGGCCTGCACATAGTTGCAGATCACCATGGTGGTCGACAGCATCAAGCCGCAGACGATCGGCGTCTTTCGCGCGAAGGTGAGGGAATGGCCGCGACGCAGCAGGCTGTCCGAGATGACCCCGCCCAACACGCCACCGATGAAGCCGCAGATGGCCGGCAGCGAGGCAATGAAGCCTGCCTTGAGGATGGTCATGCCGCGTTCCTGAACCAGGTACACCGGAAACCAGGTAAGGAAGAAGTAGGTGATGCCGTTGATGCAGAACTGCCCCAGGTACACACCAAGCATCATGCGCGTGGTCAGCAGTTGGCGAATGTAGTTCCACTTCGGCTTGGACTTGCCGCCCTTGGCCTGGTCCATGTCCACCAGCCCGCCGTTCTGCTCGATGAACTCCAGCTCTTCGGCGCTGACGCTTGGGTGTTCCTTGGGATTGTGGATGTACTTGAGCCATACGCCCGAAAAGAGGATGCCCAGGCCGCCCATGACCACGAAGACATGCTCCCAGCCCCAGGAGTGCACGATCCAGCCCATCAGCGGAGCGAACAGCACCGTGGCGAAGTACTGCGCCGAGTTGAAGATCGCCGACGCCGTGCCGCGCTCGGCGGTCGGGAACCAGGCCGCAACGATGCGTGCGTTACCGGGAAACGACGGGGCTTCGGCTGCGCCGACCAGAAAGCGCAGCATGAACAGCGCGATCACCGCGTTGGCCATCGGCAGGTAGCCGACGAACCCCTGCATTACCGTGAACAGCGACCAAAGGAAAATGCTCCAGGCGTACACCTTCTTCGAGCCGAAGCGGTCGAGCAACCAGCCACCGGGGATCTGCAGCAGGACGTAAGCCCAACCGAAAGCGGAGAAGATATAGCCGAGGGTGACGGCGTCGATGCCCAGGTCTTTCTGCAGACTGGCACCGGCGATGGAAATGGTGGCGCGATCCGCGTAGTTCAGTGTTGTCACCACGAACAACAGGAACAGGATCATGTAGCGCACATGCGTCTTCTTCGTCGCTGGCATGCGAAGGTACTCCCACGAGTTATTTTTATGCGGGTAGAGGGTATGAAGCCGGGTATTTCAGGTGTCGCTGACTCAGCCGGGCTGCAAGCCATGGCCCTGTAGGACGGAGGAAGTCGGACAACAGCGGGAAGACATCACGTGGATAATCATGGTTGCAGCACCCTGGACGTTGGAATTATTAGGGGACACCGGTCTGTGCCGGTACTGCAGTTACGTTATCGTACAACGCTGATTATATCCATACCTCGGAGATGAATTATTTCCAAAGATGTAGCGATGTGGGCGGGAAGTCATCGTACTACGTTGCAGGCGCTGACTTGGAGGGTCAGATGGACAGATCTTCGTGCGCCTTGACCACGCGCGCCCGGCTGTTGGCCAGATGGATGCGCATCGCGGCGCGGGCGGCGTCATAGTCACAGCGGGCGACCGCTTCGAAGATGTGCGCATGTTCGCGGACCAGCCGTTCGTGTTTCTGCTGGCGGTCCAGACGTGCGATGGCCACGGTGTCCAGGCGTGCACGGGGAAACATGCTGGTGCCGAAATGCGTGATGATGTCGGCGAAATAGCGGTTGTTGGAAGCCTGGGCGATCTGCAGGTGGAACTGGAAGTCGGAGACGATGGACCCGCTGGTGTCGGACGCCTGTTCGAAGCGCTTCAGCGCGTCTTCGATACACGCCAACTGGTCGTCGCTGCGCCGCAGTGCCGCCAACCCCGCCGCTTCGATCTCGAAACTGATGCGCACATCGAGAATGGCGATGACGTCCTGCAAAGTAACGATGGTAGCCGGGTCCAGGCGCGATACGGTCGAACCCGGGACGTTGAGAACGAAGGTGCCGATGCCGCGACGGGTTTCGACGATGCCCGACACCTGCAGGCGGGACAGTGCCTCGCGCACGGTAGCCCGGCTCACACCGCCCACCGCCATCAATTCGAGTTCGGTGGGCAGCTTGTCTCCGGGCTTGACCACACCCTGGCTGATCATCCTGCAGACATCGTCCACCAGGCTCTGGGCCAGGTTGCCCGGCCTGCGACGCGTGATGTCGGCGGTGACGATGTCGTTGCTCATGGCGGCGCGATCATGGCTGGAAAAGGAAAACCGATCATATATCAGCAAGTTGTGTGATGACAGCGCGAACATGCCGCCTTTCGAGGTGTTCGCGGTCGGTGCGGCGCCCTTGAAATATACATTGAACCCCCCTTCCCAACCGCTACGGCAGGCCTAGAATGGCGGCGTGGTCGCGGTCCCCAATAACGCTGTTGCCCCCCCTCCCGAGCCAACATGTCCAAAGCCAATCCCTGCCTTGAGTGCGGCGCCTGCTGCGCGCATTTCCGTGTGTCCTTCTATTGGGGCGAATGTCAGTCTGCGGGCGGCCTGGTGCCTGACGAGCAGGTCATTCAGGTCACCCACAATCGGGTGGCGATGCTCGGCACCGACGCCAAGCCCACGCGCTGCGTTGCCCTCGCCGGCGAGGTGGGCAAAGTCGGAATCGGTTGTACGATGTATGCCAAGCGCTCCAGTACCTGCCGCGAGTTCGACGCTTCCTGGGAACACGGCGAACATAACCCGGCGTGCGACAAGGCGCGTGCGGCTCATGGCTTGCCGCCGCTGCCGGAGCCGGTCATGACCCTCCTCGCCAGCTAGCCGATTCAAGCGCTGCGCTCCGAGTCGATGGCGGCCGGATGCCGTGCGCTTTTGGCCATCGACGGGATTCGGCGTTTAGCAGATAATCGGCCATCATTACGCTATCTCGCCCCATCTCTGTACCAGGAGTTCTTGCATGGCCGCGCTGAACACGCAAACCGTTGACGCTTTCAAATCCCAGCAAAATGCCATTGTCGAGCAGTGGCTCGCAGGCCTTGAAGCCAGCGGAGCGACGCGCAACATCAAGGAAGCCGACCTTCGGCAGCAGAGCAGCGAGCTGCTCAGCCAGTTGATCATCGCCCTGGAAACCAGTCAGACCCACAACATCGCCGGCAGCCAATGGGCCGATGTCCGTCAGGTACTGGAGAAACTGTCCCACAGCCGCGCGCTGCTGGGCCACGACTCGCACCAGACCGCGCACTTCATCTTTGCCCTCAAGCGCCCGCTGTTCGCCGTGCTGCAGGCAGCGTACGCCAGCCATCCGGCCGAGCTTGCCGAGCAGGTGCTGCTGGTCTCGGACCTGCTCGACGGGCTGGGCATGCACACCATCCGCACTTTCCAGAAGTCCCGCGAGATGGTCATCAAGCGTCAGCAGGAAGAACTGCTCGAACTCTCCACGCCCGTCGTCAAGCTGTGGGAAGGCGTACTGGCCCTGCCGATGATCGGCACGCTGGACTCGCAGCGTACCCAGGTGGTGATGGAATCGCTGTTGCAGCGCATCGTCGACACCGGCTCGGAAATAGCCATCATTGATATCACCGGGGTGCCGACGGTCGACACCCTGGTGGCCCAGCATCTGCTCAAGACAGTCACCGCCATTCGCCTGATGGGTGCCGATTGCATCATCAGTGGTGTTCGCCCGCAGATCGCGCAGACCATCGTCCATCTGGGCCTGGACCTGCAAGGCGTGGTCACCAAGGCCAATCTGGCAGACGCCCTGGCCCTGGCCCTGCGCCGCCTGAACCTGACCGTCAGCAAGGCGGTTTGAGCCCATGGAACGCATCCCTATATTGCAGATGGGCGCGTACCTGCTGGTGACCATCCAGGTCGACATGCACGATCAACTGGCGCTGGCGCTGCAGGATGACCTGTCGGAAAAGATCAGCAAGACTTCGGCCCGAGGTGTGTTGATCGATATCTCCGCGCTGGACATGGTCGATTCGTTCATTGGCCGGATGATCGGCACCATCTCCGGCCTGTCGCGGATCATGGACGCCGAAACCGTGCTGGTCGGCATGCAGCCCGCCGTGGCGATCACGCTGGTCGAGCTGGGCATGAACCTGCCGGGCGTGAGCACCGCGCTGAACGTGGAGCGCGGCATGCGCCTGCTGCAGGCACGGGTGAACGGCTCATGAACGTCGAGAGCAGCGGCAGTCAACCGGTGCGCCTCGAACAGGACGTGGTGCTGGCCCGCCAGACCGCGCGCAAGCTGGCCCAGGACTGCGGCATGCGCCTGATCGACCTGACCAAACTGGTGACGGCGGTCAGCGAGCTGGCGCGCAACACCGTGGTCTATGGCGGTGGCGGCGACATGGACTGGCAGATTCTCGACGACGGTGTGCGCAAGGGCCTGCGCCTGACGTTTCGCGACGAAGGCCCGGGCATTCCCGATCTGAAGCTGGCGCTGACCGACGGCTGGACCTCGGGCAACGGGCTTGGCCTGGGCCTGACCGGTGCACGTCGCCTGGTCGAGGAATTCGAATTGGACACCGCGCCTGGCCAGGGCACCCGCGTGACGATCACTCGATGGACCTGACCTTGCGCAGTGTCATCACCCAGGTGATCGCACTGCAGGACCCCAGCCAGGTCGGCGAAGCCCGTCGTGCCGCGCAGAAGATGGCGCAGGCGCAGGGCCTGGACGAAACCGACTGCGGCCGCGTCGCGCTGCTGGCCACCGAGCTGGCCAGCAATATCCTCAAGCATGCCGGCCACGGCGAGCTGCACCTGCGTGCCCTGCCCCATCCAACTTCACCGGGTGTGGAACTGCTGGCAGTGGATTGCGGGACTGGTTTCGAGCTGCACGAGTGCATGGCCGATGGCTATTCCACGCGCGGCACTCAAGGCATCGGCCTCGGCGCGCTGGCGCGGCAATCGGAAGTGTTCGATGCGTACAGCGACGCCCGCGGTTCAGTGGTGCTGGCACGCCTGTACCGCAAGCGCGACAAGCTCGCCGACCTGCGCCTGGGCGTGACCCAGCGCTCGCTGCACGACGACCCGGCGTGTGGCGATGCCTGGCAGGTAACGTTCGCCGGCGAGGGTATCAGCGCCGTGGTGGTCGATGGTCTCGGTCATGGCGAAGAGGCCGAAAAGGCCGCACGCGCAGGTTGCCAGGCGTTCGCTCAGGCACCGTTCGCACGGCCCGAACATGTGCTCGACGACATGCACCAGGCCATGAACGGCACACGCGGTGGCGCAGTGGCCGTTGCCCAGTTCGAATACCACGCCGGGCAACTGCGTTTCGCCGGCATCGGCAACATCGGGGCCACGCTGCTATCGCCGGGCAAGAGCCGCGGACTGGCGTCCCATCCGGGCATCGTCGGCGGACAGTTCCGTCGCGCGCAAGCCTTCACGTTCGACGAGGCGAACGAGCAGTTGCTCGTTCTGTACAGCGACGGGTTGCAGTCGCGCTGGAACATGGCCGACTACCCGGGTCTGGTCCACCTTCACCCCGCCATCATTGCGTCGGTGCTGTACCGCGACTTCTGTCGCGGCCGCGACGACATCACCGTATTGGTCATCGCTCTGGAGCCACCCCATGTCTGAACCCCTCGATCTGGATGCCGAGGCCAGTGCGGCATTGATCGCCCAACTGCGTGCCGAGGCCCAGGCCTTGCGTGACGAACTGGATGAAACCAACCAGGGCGTGCTGGCACTGTATGGCGAACTTGACGGCCAGGCTGAGGAACTGCGTCAGGCTTCGGACCTCAAGAGCCGCTTCCTGTCCTACATGAGCCACGAATTCCGCACCCCGCTGGGCTCGATCCTGAGCATTACCGGCCTGCTTGCCGATGAACTGGACGGCCCCTTGGCGCCGGAGCAGCAGAAGCAGGTGAGTTTCATCACTCACGCCGCCCAGGAACTCAGCGACATGGTCGACGACCTGCTCGACCTGGCCAAGATCGAGGCAGGTCGGATCAGCATATCGCCGGCATGGTTCGACATGTTCGATCTGTTCTCGGCGTTGCGCGGCATGTTCCGGCCGATCGTCAATGCCAGCGCCGTGGACCTCATATTCGAAGAGCCTGTTGGCTTGCCACGCCTCTATACAGATGACAAGAAACTCGCGCAGATCCTGCGCAACTTCATTTCCAACTCGTTGAAGTTCACCCTCGCAGGTGAGGTGCGGGTGTCGGCCAGGCTCGAATCGCCATCGCAGATCCGCTTCGCCGTGAGCGATACCGGTATCGGCATTCCCGCCGAGCTGCACGGTACGTTGTTCGAGGACTTTGCCCAGATCGATTCGCCGGTGCAGAAACGCCTGCGTGGCACCGGCTTGGGCCTGTCGCTGT
The DNA here is from genome assembly GCF_947090715.1 of Pseudomonas sp. MM227. NCBI lineage: Bacteria > Pseudomonadati > Pseudomonadota > Gammaproteobacteria > Pseudomonadales > Pseudomonadaceae > Pseudomonas > Pseudomonas sp. MM227. Next base: position 2,259,518 of record NZ_OX352319.1, on the reverse strand, counting down.
GCAAGCGCTTCGCCGAGTTGCTGGGCGGCACGGTTGGCGTGCAAAGCAGCCCGGGGGTGGGCTCGACATTCTTTGTGATCATTCCGTTGGCCATTGCGCCGGAGCCTGGCCATGACACCTGAAGTGCGGGTACTCATCGTCGACGACAACAGCGCCACTCGCTACGCGCTGCGGCGCCGATTGGAACGCCACGGCATCGTCATTCTGGAAGCCGGCACCGGCGGCGATGGCTTGGCGCTGATCGCCAGCGAGCAACTGGACGCGTTGATTCTCGACGTCAACCTGCCGGACATGAGCGGCTTCGACATCGTCCGACTGCTGCGCGCCAAGCCGGCCACCGCCCTGCTGCCGATCATCCATGTGTCGGCGGCGTCCATTCAGACCGGCGACATCATCACGGGTCTGGAAGCCGGAGCCGATGCGTACCTCATCCATCCAGTGGACGCCGACGTGCTGTTGGCCACCCTGCGCACTCTGCTGCGCGTGCGTGACACCGAGAACGCGCTGCGCGAAAGCGAGGCACGCTTTCGCGAGATTTTCGCCAACATCGCCGCGCCCATCGCGGTGATCGACGAGCAGCTGCAGGTGATCGAGTGCAATCATGCGTTCTCGCAACTGCTGCCTACCCCGGTGTCCCTCACCAGCCTGCAAGCGCAACTGGCGGCCGGGCAGGAAAGCGTGCTGGACGACCTGCAGGTGCGCTTGAGCAAAGGCGAACGCTGGCGTGGCAACCTGACCATCAGAGTCGACGATCAACTGCGTGAAACCGAATGGCAGGTCTCGCCCTATCGCGCGCCCGGGCACAGCCTGGTGTTCATCGAGGACGTGACCGAGCACCGGCAGCGCGAGCGTCAGCAGCAGATCCAGTTGGCCGACGCACAGACATTGCTGGCGCAGGAAGTGGCCGAGCGCGCGCGCACCGAGACGCAACTGTTGCAAGTGCAGAAAATGGACGCCCTGGGCAAGCTTACCGGGGGTATTGCGCATGACTTCAACAACCTGCTGACCGGCATCATCACGGCGCTGGAGCTGATCAAGAAGCGGGTCGAGCCCGCCGGTGTGCAAGGTGCCACCGGCAGCGTCGACAAAGCCGTGTCACGCTACGCCGATGCGGCGCTGCAGTCGGCAACCAATGCGGCCGCCCTCACCCATCGCATGCTGGCCTTCGCCCGCCAGCAGCCGCTCGATACGCGGCCGATCGCGATCAACCAGCATGTGCATTCGCTGGAAGACCTGTTGCGCCGCACCATCGGTGAACGGATCACCCTGAGCCTGGACCTGACCGACAGCGCAGCCATCGCCATGGTCGATCCGATCCAATTCGAGAATGCGGTGCTCAACCTGGTGATCAATGCCCGCGACGCGCTGCCCGAAGGCGGCAACATCCGTCTGTCGACCTTCGCCGCCTATTCGCGGGGCGACACGCGCCTGGCCGATGGCGACTACGTGGTGCTGTCGGTACGTGACGACGGTACCGGGATCGATCACAGCATCATCGACAAGGTCTTCGACCCGTTCTTCACCACCAAGGCCGTTGGCAAGGGTACGGGGTTGGGTCTGTCGACGATCTACGGATTTGCCCGGCAGTCCGGTGGCGACGTACGGATCCGCAGCCTGCTTGGCCACGGCACCGAGGTGACCCTGATGCTGCCGGCTGGCCTGGCGCTGCTACCGCAGCCCAGCGAGCCGGTGCAGTTGGAGAACCGCGGTAACGGTGAGCACTTGCTGGTGGTGGAAGACATGGCGTCGGTACGGATGTTCGTGGTCGAGGCGCTGATCGACGCAGGGTACCGCTGCACCGAGGTAGAAAGTGCGCTGGATGCATTGGATATCGTGCGCGATGACCCGTCGATCCAGCTGCTGTTGACCGACGTCGGCCTGCCGCAAATGAACGGCCGCGTTCTCGCCGACGCTGCTCGCGCCTTGCGTCCCGAACTGCCGGTGCTGTTCATGACCGGCTACGCGGAAAACGCCTTGGACCTGCAGACCTTCCTCGCTGAAGGCATGGACATGGTCATCAAGCCCTTCCGCATGGGCGACCTGGTCGGCCGCATCACCCACCTCCTCGAACGCGATCCCCCGTAGCAGCGGCGCAAGCTGCGTCGGTGGTACACGCGTTCTGCCTGACCCACCACACCCCCCCCGGACGCGGCTTGCGCCGCTGCTACAGGCGAGTGATTTGTAGCAGCGGCGCAAGCCGCGTCGGCGGTTTATACGTTCTGCCTGACCCACTACAGCGCGCCCGGACGCGGCTTGCGCCGCTGCTACAGGCGAGTGATTTGTAGCAGCGGCGCGAGCCGCGTCGGCGGTCTACGCATTCCTTCTGACCCACCACACCACCCCCGGACGCGGCCTGCGCCGCTGCTACAGGCGAGTGATTTGTAGCAGCGGCGCAAGCCGCGTCGGAGGTCTACGCATTCCTCCTGACCCACCACACCACCCCCGGACGCGGCTTGCGCCGCTGCTACAGGCGAGTGATTTGTAGCAGCGGTGCAAGCCGCGTCGCTGGTGCCCGCGTTCTGCCTGACCCACCACAGCGCTCCCGGACGCGGCTTGCGCCGCTGCTACAGGGGTTCTCGGTGCCTGTAGCAGCGGCGCGAGCCGCGTCGGCGGTGCACGCGATCGCTGATCACAGCCATATCGCGTCCCACAAAGGATAATCGCCAACCTTCTGAACCAACCCGGCGCGGACCGGGTTCATGATGATGTAGCGCGCTGCGCTTCTGAGATCCTCTTCGCGGCGCAGGGCACGGTCGTAATACCCTTTCTGCCAGAGTCGACCACAGGCGCCGTTGCGGCGATTGATGGCCAGGCTGCTGCGCGCTTTCATCCGGCAAACGATCGTAGCCAAATCGCCTTTTCGCAATTGAAACAACCAGTGCAGATGATCCGGCATCACCACCCACGCCAACGACTCTACGTCCCCTGCGTCATGCAGGGCGCGCAACTGAGCAACCAGCGCCCGGGCGGTTTGCAAGCAGGAAAAAACGGCAGCCCGATCAGCCGTCACACAGGTGATCGAGTAAACCCAGCCTACCTCGCTGAAGCGCCCCTTGCGCAATACATAGGCTTTCCTGCACGCCGACATTCCCTGTCCACCGAAAAGCCGTCACCGTAGAAAACAGATGGCCCCTAGGCAAGCGCACAATCATTGCCGGATCTGACCAGGCTTTTAGAACCCCGAGCCGGCCTTGTCCAGGCAAGCATCGACCTCGGCATCAGTGGGATAACGCAGGATCTCCAGCGAGTCAGACGTCCAGCTCACCAGGCCCAGTTCGGCAAATTCGCCGAGCCACCCCTCCATCGGCCATTGCGCCCAGCGCTGGTGAAAGCGCTGAGCATTGGCCACGATCGCCGAAAAATGGTTGAGCGGCGGACGCCAGGTCGGGTGGTATTGATGGAAGGCCAGGGCCGCTGCCACTCGTAGCTCGACGCCTTGGTGACGCGCGCTGAACGCGAAATCGGTGTCTTCGGCGCCGTAGCCCAGGTACCCCTCGTCAAAGCCACCGATGCGTTCGAATACCTCACGGGTGCAAGCGAAATTCAGCGACCAGAACAGGTGATGCGCAAGCAGCGAACCCGGCTTCCCGCGGTATTGGCTGAGCGGATGGGCAACGCCGTCGCGCATCAACGTGGCTTGAGTCCAGTCTTCCATCCGGGCGGTACTGGGCAAGTAACGGACCTCGCCCAGGTGCAGGGCTTCAGGCCTTTCGCGCAGCGCGGCAGCGTAATCGGACAGCAGGCTTTGGCTCGGGATGCAGTCCACGTCGAGGAACACCCAATGCTCGCCCCCGCATTGGCGCACGGCATTGCGCGCTTTCGCCAGCGGCAAGCCATGAGAAGCATCGTCGACCACGAGGCAGTGGATAGGAAAGCACTCGCTGTGCAAATCACGCGCCGGCTGATTCATGAACACCACCCAGAACGCCTCGGGCATCAGGTTGCCCTGCTCCAGTCCACGGATGACATTGTCCAGCTGTCGCTCGCGGCCATGCACCAGTGTGATCACACTCACCATGTCACGTTCACCTCGTCAGAACCCACTCACCTTGCACAACCCCGGCAACCGCGCCGGCTCGCCGTAACCGCTGCCCGCCGGTGCACACCGGCTGACGCGCACCGATCCGCTCCAGGCAATGCGCCGGCCGCGGGCCTCCACCTGTTCGATCAGATGCCGTTCGTCATGACCCAAGTTCGCATTCAGCCCTCCGGCATCCGTGTAGGCCAGGGTGCTCATACCGAGATTGGCCATATGCACGTTCGAGCGCCGTTCATCCATGGTCACCGAGCGCCGCCGCCGACCCTGGACGAAGCGGCTGGCACCCGGCTCGGCATCCACCCGCCCGCACACAGCGTCGACCCCGTAGGCCAGTTGCGCGGCCAGCCAGTCATCAGGCACCCGCACATCCGCTTCCGTCCAGGCCAGCCATCGTGCGCCCGCCTGTACCAGGTGTGCGGCGCCTGCGGCCCTCGCCGCTACCTTGTTGGCGGCATTGGTATCGATCAGCCGTACCGGATAGCGCTGGGCGATATCGCGCGACCTGTCGCTGCAGGCGTCGAGCACCACGACGATGCGTACCAGTTCGGTACACAGCGTGCCGTGCTCGGCAGCCAACATGACCGAGCGCAGGCATCGGTCGAGACTGGCGTGCTCGTTTTGCACAGGAATGATGACGCCGATCATGCTGAACCTCTTGAAGAGACGAAATCGTCGAGACCATGCTGGCCATTGACCAGCAATCGACTCGAAGATGAACGAGAGGTTTCAGATAAACGATGAAACGTGCAGATTCATTCAAGACCGATCTTGAGCAATTCCCCGTCGTCGTCATCGGTCAACACATACAGATAGCCATCCGGGCCTTGGCGCACGTCGCGGATCCGCTCGCCGCGTTCACCCAGCAGACGTTCCTCGTGAACCACCTTGTCACCCTCGAACTGCAGGCGAATCAGGTCTTCGGAGGCTAACGCACCGATGAACAGATTGTGGTTCCAGCGCTTGAACTTGTCGTTGTCATAGAACGCCATGCCGCTGATGGCCGGTGACTTTTCCCACACATGGTACGGATCGGTGATGCCCGGCCCGGTCTTGCCGCGGGCCTCGGGAATCGGTTCCCCGGAGTAATTGATCCCGTGGGTGTAGAGCGGCCATCCGTAATTGGCGCCGCGCTCGATGATGTTCAGCTCGTCACCGCCACGGGCGCCGTGCTCATGGGTCCAGAGGGTGCCGGTCCACGGGTTCAGCGCAGCGCCTTGCTGGTTACGATGCCCGAATGACCAGATTTCCGGACGCACGCCCTTCTGCCCCACGAACGGGTTGTCCTTGGGCACCTTGCCGTCGGCGAAGATGCGCACGACCTTGCCCTGCAGCTTGTCCAGGTCCTGAGAGGTGGCACGCTCGTTGTTCTCGCCCAGGGCGATGAACAGGTAGCCGTCGCGGTCGAAGACCAGACGGGAACCGAAGTGATTGCCGACCGACAGCTTCGGCTCCTGGCGGAAAATCGTGGTGAAGTTTTCCAGATGAGTCAGGTCTTCGGACAACCGTCCACGACCCACGGCGGTGCCGCCCTTGCCATCCTGGCCCTGTTCGGCATACGACAGGTAGACCATGCGGTCGGCCTTGAAGTCGGGTGACAGCACCACGTCGAGCAACCCGCCTTGATTCTTCGCCCATACCTGCGGTACACCGCTGATGGGTGAAGAGATTTTGCCCTCGGCGCTGACCACGCGCAGATCACCCGGTTTTTCAGTGACCAGCATGCCCTTGTTGTCCGGCAGGAAGGCCAAACCCCAAGGGTATTTGAGGCCTTCGGCCACGGTTGTCACGGTGATCTGGCCCAGTTCGCTCGGGTAAGTGGTCACCGTTGCCGCCGAAGCGGCCAGTCCGTACAGCGCAAGGCCGGCGCAAGCCGAGGCCAAAAGGGTTTTCTGCAGCATGGGCTTATCCTTCAGCAAGAATGGAGTGATCAACGCGTGCCAGGGGCGGTGCGGGGTTGTTGGGTGCCGTTGGCCGGGCGGCGCAGGTTCTCGCCGTTGCCGATGCCGCGGTTTTCAAGCGTCGGCGGTCGCGGATTGTCGGTGCGCGGCGTCGGCTGGCGCAGTTGCGGATTGGGCGCGGTAGTGCCCTGGCGGCTGTTCGGATTGATCCGTCGAGTGGGGCTGTTGTAGGGATTGGACGTATCGTTGGCGGCTACGGTGATTGGCTGACGCGGTTGCTCGGTGGTGATCGACACGTGGGCCATCGCCGAATGAGACAGCATCGTGCCAAACATCAGGAACGCCAGTAGGGACAACTTCATGGGTATCTCGCCCTCGATCACAGTGGATTCAGGGATTTGAGGATGAATTGTCCCTGACGTTCGCCGCGGCATGGCCCGGCGAGCTCGTCGAGGTGATTCACCATGTTTCAAATATCGACCTGCACCACTCAAGGTTGGGTCAGGCCGAGCCTCTCGTGCCACTGCGCAAGCGACTCGTCCGGGTACTGTTGAAACTGCCGATCGTGCTTGCCGGACTGCACCTCGACCCAGCTCGCCTTGGAATCGAGCAGCAGGTGGGTGTGTTCGGGCGGCACCGGCAACTCGCTGTCGATGGCACTGGCGAATGGATGCACCAGCTCCGGCCAGGCCGGATCGAACAACCACAAGGCGCTGCCGCACAGATGGCAGAAATGCCGCTCGGCAGTACTGGGGTGAGTGCCGCTGCCGTTCTCGTCGGGCAACCTGGCATGGTAGACGGTGATATGACTACGACCCTGCACATTGAGACTGGCCGCCTCTGCGCCCAGGTTGATGGCGTAACCGCCGCCACCCTGGGTCTTGCGGCAGATCGAACAGTAGCACCGCTGATAAGGGTAAGGATGGGCGCTGTGCAGGCTGAAAGTGACGGCACCGCAGTGACAGGATCCGTGCAGTTGCATGGCTGAACTCCGTATCGAGTGGCGATCAATGAGCGGTTGATGAACGTTCAGCGTAGACCCTGCACGGGCCGTTCAGTTTCGCAGGTAGCGCCCGCTGGCCGCGACGAACAGGAGCAGCACGATCAACACGCCCAGGGCAATCGACAGGCTGCTGGCGTGGGCCACGAAGCCGATGAAAGCCGGGCCTACCAGGATGCCCGCATACCCCAGGGACGTCATGGCAGGAATGGCGGCGCTCTGCGGCATGGTGGTCTGGCGCCCGACCGCGGTGAACAGCACCGGGACGATGTTCGAGCAGCCTGCGCCGATCAAGGCATAGCCCAGCAACGCCGCCGGCCACGCCGGAACGGCCAGCGACAAGGCCAGACCGATTGCCGCGCAGAGCCCACCGTACAACGTGACCCGGGCGCCACCGAAACGCGAGACGATGGCATCGCCGGTCAGGCGGCCGATGGTCATGGTCGTGGCGAAGGCAGCGTAGCCAAGCCCTGCATAGGCAGGTTGCATGTCGCGCTCGGAAACCAGGAATACAGCACTCCAGTCGAGCATGGCCCCCTCGGTGAGAAAGACGATGAAACACAGCGCCCCGAGGAACAGCACGATCCCACGTGGCACGGCGAACAGCGGGCCATCGCTTTCATTGCCATAGGGCAGCAGATGCGGCGCCGCCTTGAATACCGCGACAAGGGTCAGCGCTACCACGCAGGCCACCGCCAGCAGCGGCGTCAGGCCGAGCGCAAGCAAAGCGGTCATGCCGCCCGCTCCGAGGATGCCACCCACACTGAACAAACCGTGGAAGCCGGACATCATCGGCCGGCCACTGGCCTTCTCGACCAGCACCGCCTGGATGTTCATGGCGCAATCGATGGCGCCCATTCCGGCGCCGAACACCAGGATTGCGGCAATCAACAGCGGCAGGGTCGCCACGCTGGCCAGCAGCGGCAACGTCAGGCAGATGAGCAAGGCTGCACCGACGATGACGCGTCGGCAGCCCCAGCGCGCGCAGAAATAACCCGCCAATGGCATGGCCAGGATGGAACCTGCGCCCAGCCCAAGCAGCAGCAGGCCCAGGCTGCCGTCGCTGAGCTGCGCCCGCGCCTTGGCCAGCGGCACCAGCGGCGCCCAGGCGGCCATGGCGAAGCCGGCGATGAAGAAAGCGATACGGGTGGAAAACTGCTCTTGCCGACCCGGCGTGGCGGTGGCGAAGGTGCTGCTCGACGACATGATCAAAGCCTTGGATAAAGAGTTTCATGCAGCCGCGCGCACCGCTCGAGCGACAGGCGACTACCTTGAATGCAAGAAGAACAATCGCGACAAATGCCGTGGATCGGCGAACTTGCCGGTAAAAATTCACTCAACGACTGGTGTACCGATCAATAGAGCGACCCGCATTGTGTTCAGTTCCCCGGCGAAAATCCTCCTCCCCCTGCTGTTCCTGCTGCTGACTTCCACCCTGCAGGCCGCTGAAGCCCCGGCGGCCGATGCGCCTGTCGAAGAACCAGCACCGCTGGTGCAAGGCGGCTTGCTGGGTGCCATCAGTACCGGCATCGACGACGTGCAGAAGAAGCTCGATCTCGACGAACATCTGCTCGACACCTGGCGCCTGCGCACCGACCGCGCCGCCAGCGAGGTCGATAAGCTGATCAATCGACACTCCCACTCGGCGCTCGACCTGGCAACGGATTTCATTCTGCTGTCGGTGTGTTGGATGGCAGCGTTTCTGCTCGCGCATTTTCTCGGGCGCTTCATCGTTGCCCGCAGCGGCCACCGTCGTTTCGTCCGCGAGCGTCCGCGCCTGCACAACCTGTTGGGCTACATCCTGCCGTTCACCTTGCCGGCTATCATTGCCCTGCCAGTGACGCTGTATGCCAGTCACTCGCTGGACGCATCCATCGCCAGAGCCATAGGCATGTCGCTGGCCTACGCCACCAGCAGCGGCATTTTCTCCACCTCGGTGATCATGTGCGTGATCACGTTGTTCGACAGCGGTCACAAGCGGGCTGCGGTTACGGTGCTGCGTCGCTACGCGCCGCGCCCGCTGTTCATGATCGGCTTTCTGGCAGCCCTGAGCGACGCCCTCACCAGCCCGCAGATCGCCCGCCAGCTGGGCACCAACTTCACCGCCAGCCTGGCGGTGGTCGCGGGCCTGTTCGCCACCTTGTCCTTCGCGGTGCTGGTGGTGCGCATGCGTCGGCCGGTGGCCCATCTGATCCGCAATCGGCCACTGGCGCAGCGCCTGCAGCACCGCGGAGTGCAAGAGTCGCTGCGGCTGTTTTCGGCGCTGTGGTACCTGCCCATCCTGCTGATGATTCTGGTCTCGGCGGTGCATCTGATCGGCGCCGGCGAGGAAAGCCAGAAAGCCTTGCAGAACGCCCTGCTCACCACCGTGCTGCTGATCGCTACGGTGTTCCTCAGCACTGTCATGCAACACCTGTTCAAACCCGCCGCTGCCGCCACTGCCGCACCCCGCCTGCGGCCCTATAAAGAGCTGCTGCGCAACCTGGGCCACGCCGTGGTGCGCATCGTCATGGCCATCGCCTTCATCGAACTGCTGGGACGCATCTGGGGCGTGTCGATGCTCGAATTCGCCGCCAGCAACAGAATGGGCCGGGCGATCAGCGATTCGCTGAGCAGCATCGGCTTGATCCTGCTGGTCACCTGGCTGTTGTGGGTGGTCCTGGACACAGCCATCCAGGAGGCACTGAAGCCGTCGGTCGGCAAACGCGCCTCGCGCCAGCCGAGCACGCGGGTGCTGACCATCCTGCCGATGCTGCGCAACGCCATCAAAATCATCCTGCTAGTGATCTGCACCATCACCACCATGGCCAACCTGGGCATCAACGTCGCGCCGCTTCTGGCCGGTGCCGGGGTAGTCGGCCTGGCCATCGGCTTTGGTTCGCAGCAGCTGGTGCAGGATGTGATCACCGGCCTGTTCATCCTCATCGAAGACACCATCGCCATCGGCGACTGGGTGGTACTCGACTCCGGCCACGCCGGCACGGTGGAGAGCCTGACCATCCGCACCCTGCGCCTGCGCGACGGCAAGGGCTTCGTGCATTCGGTGCCGTTCGGGCAGATCAAGGCAGTCACCAATCAATCCCGGCAATTCGCCTACGCGTTCTTCTCGGTGCAGTTCACCTACGACAGCGACATCGACACCGCCCTGGACCTGATCAAGCAGGCGGGGCAATCCATCGTCGAGGACGTGATGCTCAAGCACAACCTGCAGGGTCCGTTGCAGGTGTTCGGGGTGGACAAGATGGACCTCAATGGCATCGTCCTGACCTCGCAATTCCGCACTGTGTCCGGCGGTCAGTACGGCGTGGGCCGGGCATTCAACGAGCGCCTGAAGAAGCTGGTCGACCAGCATGACAACGTGCGTTTCGCCCAGTACTACCCTGCCCTCGGCCTGCCCGCCCCGACCCCGGCCTGAATTACCCGCCGCAAAAAAAACTCGGCACCGACGTTCACAGGGTGCGTGAACGTCGGTGCCGAGGTGTGCGTCGATGGTGATGGAGCGGGCGGATCAGCTACCGGCGCCGCCGTGGGCTTCTTCGAAGAAGTAGTCTTTCCAGCTGTCTGCCTTGTTCTTCAGCACACCTAGCTCATGCAGCCGTTCGGCATATATGAAGGTGCGTTGCGGCACCACCGTGAAGTCGATCTCCGGGTCCTGGACGATCTTTTCCACGAACGCCTCGCTCAAGGTCGATTTCTCCACGCGAATATAGGTCTTGGCTGCGGCGACCTTGTCGGCCTTGACGATCTGCGCGGCCTCCACCAAAGCGTCGTAGAACGCCTTGTAGGTCTTTGGGTTGTCGTCGTGGAATTTCTGCGTGGTGTACAGCACATTGAAGGTGGCCGGGCCGCCGAGGATGTCGTAGCTGCTGAGCACCTTGTGCACCTTGGGGTTTTCCAGGGCCTGGTACTGGAACGGCGGGCTGGAGAAATGCGCGCTGATTTCCGAACCGCCGGCCATCAGCGCCGAGGTGGCGTCCGGGTGGGGAATGCTCACCGAAATGTTATCGAATTTCTTGAATTCCTTGTCGCCATAGAGTTTGGCCGTCTCCAACTGCAAAGTGCGCGACTGGAAACCAACCCCTGCGGCGGGTACCGCGATGCGGTCCTTGTCGGTGAAGTCCTGCAAGGTCTTGACGTCAGGATTGTTACTGAGCAGGTAGTTGGGCATCGAGCCCAGCGACGCGATGGCCTTGACGTTCTGCCGACCCTTGGTGCGGTCCCAGACGGTGAGCATCGGCGGCACGCCGGCCGACACCACATCCAACGCACCGGCGAGCAATGCCTCGTTCATCGCGGTGGCTCCGGAAATGCTGTTCCAGTCCACTTCGATGTCCACGCCTTGCTGCTTGCCGTGTTTCTCGATCAGCTGCTGGTCACGCACGACATCGAGGATCAGGTAGCCGATGCCGAACTGCTGGGCGATGCTGATCTTGCCTTCGGCGCTGGCGCCGCTGGCCAGCAGTGCGCCGGCCAGGCCGCAGGCCAGGGATAGCTTGCTTGCAAATACCATGATGAAGTCTCTGGACTAGAGGAAATGGACTCAGCGCTGCATGCCCCAGCGCTTGATGGTGAGGCGTTCGAACGTGTTGAACAGCAGGTTTTCCACCAGCAGGCCGATCAGGATCACCGCAGCCAGGCCGGCGAACACCTTGTCGGTGTACAGCTCGTTGCGATTCTGGAAGATGTACCAGCCCAGGCCACCCTTGCCCGACGAGGCGCCGAACACCAGCTCTGCGGCGATCAAGGTGCGCCAGGCGAACGCCCAGCCGATCTTCAGGCCTGCCAGGATCGACGGCAGCGCGGCCGGAATGAGGATGTACCAGACGAATCGCAGCCCTCTCAGGCCGTAGTTGCGGCCCGCCATGCGCTGGGTTTCCGAGACGCCGAGAAAGCCGGCGTAGGTGTTCAGCGCCAGCGCCCACAGCACTGAATGCACCAGCACGAAAATCAGGCTGTTCTCGCCCAGGCCGAACCACAGCAGTGACAACGGCAGCAAAGCGATGGCCGGTAGCGGGTTGAACATCGCCGTCAAGGTGCTGAGCAAGTCACGCCCCAACTGGGTCGACACTGCCAGCGTGGTCAGGCCAAAGGCCAGGACGATGCCGATCAGGTAGCCCTTGATCAGTACCGTCAGCGAAATCCATACCTTGCCCAACAGCTCGCCACTGGCCACTCCGTCGATGAAGGCATGGGCGGTCTGCATGAAGCTGGGCAGCAGCAGGTCGTTGTTCTGCCAACGGGCGGCCAGTTCCCAGATTACCGCGAGGGCCAGCAGGATCACGCCCTTGCGCACCCAGGCCTGTTGCCAGATACGCTGCGGCCAGGAAATATCGCGCACCAGTTCGGCTTGAGTGAACGGCTCCAGAGTGACTTCATACTCCTGGCGCACGGGTGGGGAAAGGCTCATGTCGTTGCTCCGAATTCGGCGAGGTCAGTAGGCGATGCGCAGGCGCTGGAAATCCAGCGGGCGGTCCAGCTCAGGCGCTTCGCCCTCGTCGAACAGCAGGCGATGGATGCGCTGGGCACTGGCCTGGAAATCGACGCCGCCCAGGCTGCTCAGGTCGAACTGGTGGCTGTTGATTTCCGCCCGCACCCGCCCCGGGTGCGGCGACAGCAGCAAAATGCGGTTGCCCACCACCAATGCTTCTTCGATGGAGTGGGTGACGAAGAGCAAGGTGAAGCGCACTTCCTGCCATAGTTCCAGCAGTTCTTCCTGCATCTTGCGCCGCGTCAGTGCGTCGAGCGCCGCGAACGGTTCGTCCATCAGCAGGATCTTCGGCTGCATGGCCAGCGCGCGAGCGATGGCGACCCGCGCCTTCATGCCGCCAGACAACGTATGCGGGTAGGCATCGGCGAAAGCACTGAGGCCGACCTTCTCCAGGTAGTGACGGGCGCGCTCGTTGGCTTCGGCGCGTTTCAAGGTGCGCGACGCCAGCAGCGGGAACATCACGTTCTCGATCACGGTTTTCCAGGCGGGCAGTTGATCGAACTCCTGGAACACCACGATACGGTCCGGGCCTGGCTCTTCTATGCGCTCACCGGCGAGGCGAATCTGCCCTTCGCTGGGCTTGATGAAGCCTGCCACGGCTTTGAGCAGCGTGGATTTACCGCACCCGGAGGGACCCAGCAGGACGAAGCGATCGGCACGGTCCACTTCGAAGCTGACCTGATGCGTTGCGCGCACCACCCGTTCGGAGGTGCGGTATTCGAGGCTGACGTTGTCCACCTGCAGCAGGGTCTCGGCAGTCGGCCGTTGCCCGGGTACACCTGCGATATCAGCGCTGGCCGTGTGGCCTGGCAGTGCAGCGTTCATGCAAGACTCCCTATCAAAACGGCGCATCGCCCTGGATGGTGGTGCGGTACAACTTGCGCCGCAGGTGGTCCGGACAGCCGGCCGCGAGGTGTACCAACGAGCGGTTGTCCCAGAACACCATGTCGTGTGGCTGCCACTGATGACGGTACACATGCTCATCGCGCACGCTGTGGGCATAGAGCTGTTGCAACAGGTCGCGGCTTTCATCTTCGGGCAGGCCCACGATGTGCGTGGTGAAGCCTTCGCTGACGAACAAAGCCTTGCGCCCGTTCTCTGGATGGGTGCGAACCACCGGATGGGTCACGGTGACCACCTGGGCCAGCTGTTCGGCACTCAGGGTCGGTCGCCAGTTGGCGGCGTTCTTGCCCTCGCTGTAGCGCGCGGTATAGGAATGCACGGCGTGCTTGCCCTCAACGGCCTGGCGCAGTGCTGTGGGAAGAGTGTCCCAAGCCCTGTGCATGTCGGCGAACAAGGTGTCACCGCCTTCGCTGGGTAATTCCTGCGCATGCAGCATGGAGCCCAGGCTCGGCAGTTCTTTATAGGACAGGTCCGAATGCCAGTATTTGCCGGCGTCACCCAGCCCGACCGGCTGGCCGTTCTCGACAATGTTGGAAACGATGAGGATCTCCGGGTGCCCCGCCAGCAGGAACTGCTTGAGCACATGGATTTGCAGCACACCGAAACGACGGCTGAAGTCGATCTGTTGCTCAGGGGTGATGCGCTGATCGCGAAACACCACGACATGATGGTCGAGATGGGCGCGGTGAATGCGGATGAAGTCTTCGTCACTCAACGCCAGGCGCAGGTCCAGGCCGACGATTTCGGCACCGACATGGCCGGCCAGCGGGCGAACTTCGAATGCTTGACGTGAGGTTTCAGGAAGGACGGCGGCCATGTTGTGCTCCGACTCTGGCTATTGAGTACGAGGGGATAGCCAGACTGTAGAGCTATAAGAATAGAATTTTAAATATCGTTATCGCATAACGATATCGCTGTCGGGACTTTCAGCTGGTGGAGTCTCGTCGGATGTCTCTGATCCGCTTGAAGTTTTTTTTAAACGCCGTGAAGAAAACAACAGGATTGGCTGTCAGAAACCCGCTATTGACCCGGCGCTATTGCGAAACGTCTTACAGTCAAATACTGTACGCACGTACAGCCAATAAGGAATTCTGTCGTGACCACTGCCACCCCTGCCGCGCCGAGCGCCTATGAGCGTCTTGGCGTGCGCGTCCAGAAGATCATCAATTCGCCCACCGCGCAGAAGTCTCGCGCCGCCCTCATATTCCGCCTCGAGCACGAAAGCGAGGACGATTGGGCACAAATGCTCGAGGAAATCGCCGAGAACGACAACGTCACCCTCGCCCACCGCGACGACGGTGGCGTGCAGATTTTCTGGGTCGTGCCGAAGGAAGATTGATTCGATGATGGTCCGCAGTTTTTTCATCAGCTTGATGTTGTTCAGCTTTACCGCGTATGCCGATGCCCCACGCACGTTCAGCGAAGCCAAGAAAGTCGCCTGGAAGCTGTACGCTCCGCAGTCCACCGAGTTCTACTGCGGCTGCAAGTACACCGGCAATCGGGTCAACCTTGCGGCGTGCGGCTATGTACCGCGCAAGAACGCCAACCGCGCTGCGCGCATCGAGTGGGAACATATCGTGCCGGCCTGGCAGATCGGCCACCAGCGCCAATGCTGGCAGAACGGCGGGCGCAAGAACTGCACCCGCAACGACAAGGTCTACCAGACCGCCGAAGCCGATCTGCACAACCTGGTGCCGAGCATTGGCGAGGTGAATGGCGACCGCAGCAACTTCAGCTTCGGCTGGCTGCCCGAACAACGCGGGCAGTACGGTTCATGCCTGACCCAGGTCGACTTCAAGACCAAGAAGGTCATGCCACGGCCTTCGATCCGCGGGATGATCGCGCGCACCTATATGTACATGAGCAAGCAGTACGGATTGCGCCTGTCGCGCCAGGACACCCAGCTGTACCAGGCCTGGGACAAGACCTACCCGGTGCAGGTCTGGGAGCGCCAGCGCAACCAGCAGGTGGCGTGCGTGATGGGCCACGGCAACGCCTTCGTCGGGCCGGTAGACCTCAAGGCCTGCGGCTGAAGCCAGAGAGCCCTGGCGTGCAACCGCGCTTCAGGGCTTGTCGGCCTCGCTGAACGGCATCACCACCGATTCGATACCGCGCGAGCCCATGAGGCGAGCGCGCTCCTTGTCCGCTTCGGCCCGGCTGTCGAACGGCCCGAGGTAGACCAGGGTCTGGCCGTCGCGCTGGACGAAGCTGGCAACGAAGCCGTTTTCCACCAGACGCGCCGCCATGTCAGTCACCGAGCCCATGTTGCGACCCGAAACGATACGCACCTCCCAACGCTGCCCTGGCTGTTCGGCTACATCGACGGGCGCCAGCAATTCCTCGGCGCTGCCGCACACTTCGCGCACGCGAGGGTCGTTGCCATCGTTGTCGATGACCACTTCGAACCGGTCGCCATGGGGGACGGCCGCGTAGCTGCGGTAGGGCCCGTAGACGCCCTGGGCATTCTTGCCCTTCACCTGGCCACAGTAGTTGCCTTGATCGGTGGTGCGAACATTGGTGAAGCGCGCCGTCTTGGGGTTCTCCAACAGCTGCGACACCGCCTCATGGGCTTTTTCGAACGCGGTACCGCAACCGGCCAACGTCAGCATTGCCATCACCATCATCAACTTGCGCACACGCCTACCTCCAGAATTCGAGGCGCCGATTTTATCACTATCCACCCGGCCGGCGCCCGTTCTAGCGTCGACCGCCGCTGACGCCGCGGCAACGTCGTGGCATCATGCAAGCCTTACCTTTTCGAATAGCCAGCAGGGCCCCGACATGATCGCCAAAGAAGACCGCAACTCAGCCGCACTGGCGATATTCCTCGACGCCCACCCCGAGTTGCGCGAGGAGATTCAGGTGCTGGACAGCCGCGAGCAGGCCGAACAGGTGCAGTGGGCCTTCGAGGACGAGGCGCAGGCCCAGGGCCTGGAACCGTGGGAGCTGGCGCTGCAATTGATTGCGCAAAGCCCGGAAGAACTCAAGGCGATGCGCCTCGAGGTTCACCAGGAAGTGGCAGACGCGCTCGGGCTGAGCTGGGAAGACTATTGCGAATTCAACGCCGTCGAACTGTGACATGACCGACGGTCTCAAGCTGAATCGAACCCTGCTTGCCCATCGTCTCTCGAAAGCATGACACCCACGTCAACTTGCGAGGCATGCCATGACTATCGATCTCGATCCCATCCCGCTTATCGGCCAGGCCGGAGAATCACCTCTCGACGATGAGGTGCACGGCGATGGCGCCGCGCTGAACGACGCCGATGCAGACGAGCCCGAAGCAGGCCCGGACGATCTGGACATCGACGGCGCCGATGCGTCCACCGAACCCAGCTGAGCATTGGGCATCGGTCCTGCGATTCGCCAGGGTGACATGAAGCTTGCCTTGGCGACCCTTCACGCAAGCGATCAATAGTAGTTTTTTGCCATCACCACGGAACTGGCCAATGGCCTGCATGTCTGATGCCCGGTAACACGGGAGTAAACTATGACAAGCCGGTTCACGGACTACGAGATTCGCTACGTCCTCAACGGTGAGGCCAGGCGCTTTCAGCAGCGCGATACCCACATGAGCGATGCCGATGCGTTGTACTACGCCGCGCTGCACTCGGGCATCGGGCTGGTCTATGGCGGCACCAACGCGGCAGAACATGCGGCGCAACTCAGAAGGCATGTCGAACGCCGCGGGCTGCGTGACGTACAGTGGCGACCATTGAACTGAATCTGCGCGATCGGGCGGGCGGCATTGATAGACTGCAGCAACCCGTAGCGAGGTGGCCGCGATGTTCGATCACGATCTATTGGCTTTGCATTTGATGCGCCTTCATCAGCATCAGCAGGCATACGCTGGTGCCTTGGCCGACGTGCGACGCTGCCTGCAGCGGCCCGGCGCAGGTGCGGAGGTTCACCAGGTGCTGGCTGACCTTGAACGGCGCAGTGCGGAACTGGCCACCCTTATCGAAAGGCTCGAACACATCACCCAATGAACGCAAAAAGGGCCCACCTTTCGGTGAGCCCTTCCAGACCGCCCAGCAGAGCGGATTTTGTTTGGTAGGCGCGATTGGACTCGAACCAACGACCCCCACCATGTCAAGGTGGTGCTCTAACCAACTGAGCTACGTGCCTGCTGTGAGGCGGCATTCTACGGATTCGGGGTTGCCTGTCAACTCCTTTCTGCGCGCTAACCCTATGAAATGCGGAATTATTTTTGGCGCGGGTGAATTCGGCATGCTGGTGAGGCAAGGGCAACTGCGTTAGCATCCGGGCACAGGCGAAATCCCATCGAGCCGAGGTTGCCGGATGTCCAGCATGCAATACCCCCCGTCCTTCTACGCCGCATCTGCCAATGCAGCGCCGTCTCGCCCTGCCCTCCAGGATGATATCGAAACGGACGTGTGCATCATTGGCGCAGGCTACACCGGGCTGTCCAGTGCGCTGTTCCTGCTCGAGCGCGGTTTCAGCGTCTGCGTACTGGAGGCGGCCAAGGTCGGCTTCGGTGCTTCGGGGCGCAACGGTGGGCAGATCGTCAACAGCTACAGCCGGGATCTGGATGTGATCGAACGCAGCGTCGGTGCCGAACAGGCGCGGTTGCTCGGCGACATGGCTTTCGAGGGCGCGCGGATCATTCGTGATCGGGTCACTCGCTACGGCATCAATTGCGACTTGAAGAACGGTGGCGTATTCGCTGCACTGACGCTCAAACAAATGAAGCACCTGGAGGGTCAACAGCGCCTGTGGGAGCGTTATGGGCACACCCAGCTGGAGCTGATGGACCAGACGCGCATCCGCCAGGTCGTCGATTGCGATCAATACATGGGTGGTCTGCTGGATGTCAGTGGCGGGCATATCCATCCTTTGAACCTGGCGCTGGGGGAGGCGGCAGCGGTCGAATCGCTGGGCGGGCGCATCCATGAACAGTCCCCGGCGCTGCGTATCGAGCGTGGCGCCAATCCTGTCGTGCACACAGCTCAGGGCCGGGTGCGGGCAAAATTCGTGATCGTTGCCGGCAATGCGTACCTGGGCGAGCTGGTACCGGAACTGGCGGCCAAGTCCATGCCCTGCGGCACTCAGGTGATCGCCACGGAGCCCTTGGGCGAGGCGCTGGCGCGCAGCCTGCTGCCGCAGGACTACTGTGTGGAAGACTGCAACTATCTGCTCGATTACTACCGCCTGACGGCCGACAAGCGCCTGATTTTCGGCGGTGGAGTGGTGTATGGCGCGCGGGATCCCGCCAATATCGAGGCGATCATCCGACCGAAGATGCTCAAGGCGTTCCCGCAGTTGGCGCAGGTAAAGATCGACTACGCCTGGACGGGCAACTTCCTGCTGACCTTGTCGAGGCTGCCGCAGATGGGCCGCCTGGGCGACAACATCTATTATTCCCAGGGTTGCAGCGGGCATGGGGTGACCTACACCCATCTGGCGGGCAAGGTGCTCGCCGAGGCGCTCAGCGGCCAGGCTGAGCGTTTCGACGCTTTCGCCGATCTGCCCCATTACCCTTTCCCTGGCGGCCGCACCTTCGGCGCGCCGCTGACCCAACTGGGCGCCTGGTATTACAGCCTGCGCGATCGCCTGGGGTTTTGATCGGAGCGCGAGCAGCCTGAAACCCTGCGGCGTCCCCGGACGCGGCTTGCTGTGGTGGATCAGGCAGAACGCGTGTACCGCCGACGCGGCTCGCGCCGCTGCTACAGGCACCGCAATCCCCCGTAGCAGCGGCGCAAGCCGCGTCCGGGCGCGCTGTGGTGGGTCAGGCAGAACGCGCACACCGCCGACGCGGCTCGCGCCGCTGCTACAGGCACCGCGATCCCCTGTAACAGCGGCGCAAGCCGCGTCCGGGGGCGCTGTGGCGGGTCAGGCGCAACGTGTGCACCGCCGACGCGGCTCGCGCCGCTGCTACAGGCAACGCGATCCCCTGTAGCAGCGGCGCAAGCCGCGTCGGCGGTATAGGCGCTTTACCTGATACACCTCGACAACCCCTTTCGCGGCCGATGACCGCTCCTACGGCGGAAGCGTTCAGGGGCCGAGCGCTTTGCGGGCGCGGGCTGCGGCGGGTTCCTGGCCGGCTGCGGCGGTTTCGCCAGCGGCGTCCAGCCAGCGCTGGCGGTCGACCTTGGCCGGCAACTGGTTGGGTTGCTGAACCAGAATGGCCCAGGCACCGGCGCTCTTCCACGCCGAATCGAAGCTGTCGAAATCCATCGTCAGACGTCGGTTCATCCCCGAGCGCAGCAAAACGTGCCGTTTGAATCGGTCATAGCCCACCAACAAGGCATACCGCGGTTGCGACCAGAACGCCGAGCCCTCGCTGTAGCGCAGCAACACCGGGTTACCCGCCGCCACTTGAGTCAGCAACGCGTTGAGCTGCGGATCGAGCGCATACACCAGCAAGCCATACTCGCGGGCTACCTGCGTGATGTTCTGCTGCAGGCGATCGGTTTCACCGGGCAGTTTCAGCGCCGGATCCAGCAACCCAGGTGTAATGGTAATGCCTTGTTGCGAGAGCATGCTGGCCAGCACCATCGAGCCACTCTGATTGGCGTTGCCCCGATAGAACGGTACGCCGTTGAGCTCCACTCGGTCCGCCAGGCCAGGCAGTGCCGGGCCGTTGTTGCTTGCGCAACCGGCCAGGCCTGCTACCAGGCTGCACGCCAGCAGTAGACCGGCCACGACGTTAGATCTGGGCTGCATCGTATTCCCTTGCTCCGTGGCGACACACACTGTGACGCCGGAACAGCCATCATAGATTTCCCGCAGCCAGCGGTATAGCGGCTGAACAATGGACGGCCGCACAGGCCCGGCCGATGCACGCAAATGACCTTTCGTCAATAGGTTGAAACGCCCGCAAACCCTCAAGGTCATCTATTACGTGACCTAGAAGACGCGAAAGCAATGGAGGTAGTGATGAGCCTTGCAATGATAATCTTCAGCCTGATTGCCGGCTGGATGGCCGTAGCGGCCGCCATGCTCTGGGGGGTGCTGCGAATCGCTCGCCGCCACCAGCACGCGCAGCCGCAGCCTCGGGCAGCCAAGCGCTCTGCGCCGGCCGCACCCCGTCGCACCGGGACTCCTCAGCACGTCTGACCCGTCCATCCGGAACGTCAAGCCAGCCTAAAATCAAAGGCGAAAAAAAGGGGGCATCCATGCCCCCTCGCTTTGTCTGCCGCCTTTACGCTTCGCGATTGGCCGCCAGCTTGCGCTGCTTGGACCTGCGCGACCACATGTTCAAGCCCTCGATCGTCGCCGAGAACGCCATCGCTGCGTAGATATAGCCTTTAGGCACGTGTGCACCGAAGCCTTCCGCGATCAGCGTCATGCCGATCATTATCAAGAAGCCCAGGGCCAGCATGACCACCGTAGGGTTGTCGTTGATGAACTTGGCCAGAGGCTCTGCGGCCACCAGCATCACGATGACGGCGCTGACCACGGCGATGATCATGATCGGCAAGTGCTCGGTCATGCCCACGGCGGTGATGATGCTGTCGATGGAGAACACCAGGTCCAGCACCAGGATCTGACCGATCGCCGAGGCGAAGCTCATGCTTACCTTGTCGCCGATCTTCGCCTCTTCCTGATCGACCGGATCCACGGTGTGGTGGATCTCCTTGGTCGCTTTCCACAGCAGGAACAAGCCACCGGCGATCAGGATGACGTCCTTCCACGAGAACCAGTGATCCAGCACGGAGAAAACCGGCTCGGTCAGTTGCACGATGTACGCCACGGTACTCAGCAGGCCCAGGCGCAGGATCAGCGCCATGCTGATACCGATACGGCGTGCCTTGGCCTGAATTTCCTTGGGCAGCTTGTTGGTCAGAATCGAGATGAATATCAGGTTGTCGATGCCCAGCACGACTTCCATGATCACCAGGGTCACCAATGCCACCCAGGCGGTGGGGCTTGAAGCCAGTTCCAGTAGGTATTCCATGTATCGTTCCTGCCCTTATCACGGTTCGCTGAATGTCTGGAGAGGCTCGGCTGGTGCCGCGCACGCTAGCAAGCCCCAACTACTGGCTCTTTGCTAGCGAGGCATTCTAGAGACACGGACACCTCTGGAAAATTCGTATTTTTACCAGTTACACTTCGGTTTTTACGAAGTGTAGGTCGCCGTGCTCAATTATCGTCAGCTTCACTATTTCTGGGTCGTTGCGCGCACCGGGAGCATCGTGCGTGCCAGTGAGCAACTCAACCTCACCGCACAAACCATTAGCGGTCAGATCAGCCTGCTTGAAGAAACGTTCTGTGTGAAATTGTTTCGGCGTGTTGGCAGGCATCTTGAGCTCACCGAGGCGGGTCGCCAGGCCCTGCCCTACGCCGAACGCATGTTCCAGATTGGCGGAGAACTGGAGGCGGTGCTGCGGACCCAACCCGATGAGGAACAGATTCCTTTTCGGGTAGGCGTGGCCGACGTGGTGCCCAAGTCGATCGTCTATCGGCTGATTGCACCGACCATGGAACTGAGCGAACCCCTGCGCATCACCTGCCGGGAAGACAAGCTGGAGCGGCTGCTGGCCGATCTGGCGATCCAGCGTCTGGACATGGTCATCTCCGACAGTCCGATGCCATCACACCTGGACATCAAGGGCTACAGCCAGAAGTTGGGCGAATGCGGCATCAGCTTCTTCGCTACCGAGCAGCTGGCCGCACGCCATGGCGGCGATTTTCCGCAGTGCCTGCACGGTGCACCGCTGCTGATTCCCGGCCAGGAGAGCGTGCTGCGCAGCCGGCTGATGCGCTGGTTCGGCGATCAAGGGCTGCTGCCGCGGGTGGTCGGCGAGTTCGACGACAGTGCACTGATGCAGGCCTTCGGACAGTCGGGCAGCGGCATCTTCATCGCGCCCAGTGTGATTGCCGATGAAATCATGACCCAGTACCAAGTGCGGCTGATCGGGCAGACCGAAGCCGTCACCGAGTCTTTCTACGTGATTTCGGTAGAGCGCAAGGTCAAGCACCCTGGCATCGTGGCCATCACCGAAGGTGCACGCCGCGAGCTGTTCACCGCGCCGGCCTGACCCGCGGCCGCACATTGCCCCGAGGTTTTTCCGGGGGCTTGCGGACAACTATGGCAACATTGGTCATCGGCTTTCACACAAAGGGTGCCCCCATGAAGATCATCAACGCCAGGTTGCGCAAGACCGAAGGCCTCCACACCGTCACCTGCAGCGGTGCCCGCATAGCGGCGGTCCAGGCACAAACCAACAGGGTCCAGGCTCATGGGGATGACATCGACGCACAGGGGCAATTGTTGATAGCGCCGCTGGTCGAGCCGCACATTCACCTGGATGCCACCCTCACGGCCGGTGATCCGCAATGGAACATGAGCGGCACCCTGTTCGAAGGCATCGAACGCTGGGGCCAACGCAAGGCGAGCATCACCCACGAAGACACCAAGCAGCGCGCCCTGACCACCATCGGCATGCTCGCCGAACACGGCATCCAGCACGTACGCACGCACATCGATGTGACCGACCCGACCCTGGGCGCGCTCAAGGCCATGCTCGAAGTGCGCGAAGAAGCGCGCCACCTGATCGATCTGCAGATCGTGGCGTTTCCCCAGGAAGGTATCGAGTCCTACCCCGATGGCCGCCAACTGATGGAGCGCGCAGTTGCCATGGGGGCCAACGTGGTGGGCGGAATTCCGCACTTCGAGAACACTCGAGAGCAGGGCGTCAGCTCGATCAGCTTCCTCATGGACCTGGCCGAGCGCACCGGTTGCCTGGTGGACGTGCATTGCGACGAGACCGATGATCCGCATTCACGGTTTCTCGAAGTACTCGCCGAACAAGCTCGCGTGCGTGGCATGGGCAGCCGGGTCACGGCCAGCCACACCACGGCGATGGGCTCGTACGACAACGCCTATTGCTCGAAGCTGTTCCGCCTGCTCAAACAGTCGGAGATCAGCTTCGTGTCCTGCCCGACCGAAAGCATTCACCTGCAGGGGCGTTTCGATACCTTTCCCAAGCGCCGCGGCGTGACCCGCGTAGCCGAGCTGGATCGGGCGGGCATGAATGTCTGCTTCGGCCAGGACTCCATCAAGGACCCGTGGTACCCGCTGGGCAACGGCAATATCCTGCGGGTCCTGGATGCGGGCCTGCACATCTGTCACATGATGGGCTTCGAAGACCTGCAGCGCTCGCTCGACCTGGTCACCGACAACAGCGCCCGCGCGCTGAACCTGGGCGAACGCTATGGCATCGCCGTGGGCCGCCCGGCCAACATGGTGATCCTGGGCGCCGAGAGCGACTATGAAGCGGTGCGCCAACAGGCCAAGGCGCGGGTGTCGATTCGCGGCGGCCGGGTATTGATGAATCGGGTACCGGAGCGGGTGGAGTTCAATCTCGGCTGACGGGCTGGACCCTGCTCGGTGCCGGTCCCGAGCCAACTGGCACCGTCGGCCGCTGACGTTGTATCTGACAGACACGTCCTACAGCACAAGGATCCTTCCTGCACTCATTACCGGACCCCCTCCTCTCTAGAGTGGCCGACGGCGGATTCTTCCCGCCGCTTGCCCATGTTTCCCAGCCCCCGAGAGGAGCATCCACGTGCAACCAGCAGCCTGCAGCACCCCTTCCTTGACCCGACACACGCTCGGCATGGCCATCTCCATGGCCCTGCTGACGGCCCTCGAACCTGCCATGGCCGATGGATTGGTGGCAATCGATGGCCCTATGGGCACCGCGTTGGTCGACAGCCAAACGCCCGCACCGGTGATTGCCATCGTTGCACCCAATGCCCAGGGTCTTTCCCACAACCGTTGGCAGGACTACAACGTTGGCGCGGCCGGTGTGGTATTGAACAACAGCCTGTCTGCGGGACAAACCAGTGTTGGCGGGCGTGATATCACGGTTGCGGCCAACCCGCAGTTGGTCGATGTCGCCGCTCGCACCATTCTCAACGAAGTGGTGGGCACGCGCGGCTCCCGTATCGACGGCGAGCAAGTCATCTTCGGCCAGGCCGCCGACTACGTGTTGAGCAACCCCAATGGCATCGAGCTCAATGGCGCCCGCCTGGCCCTGGGTCAAGCCGACACGGCGACTTACGTGGTGGGCACAGCGGTGCTGGCAGACGGCGCGATCGCGCGCTACGACACGCGTGATTCGCAGCAGCGCCTGGTGGTCGGCCAAGCTGGGGTGAACGTTGGCGCCGGCTCCGTGCAATTGATCGCGCCCAGCGTGATGGTCAGCGGCGACATGACGGCGGGTGGTGATTTGAGCTTGTTGATGGGTCGCCAGCAGGTCGATGCGCGAACGCTGGCCAGCACCGACACTGCACCGAAGCAGACGGCGGTCGACGCCAACCTGCTGGGCGCCATGCACGCCCGGCGCATCAAGGTCATCAGCACTCAGGCCGGTGCCGGCGTGAACATGGGCATCACTGGCATGCACGCCGCCCAAGGTATCCAGATCGCGTCGGCCGGGGCGCTGGCGATCAGTTCCACCGCCCGCCAGAACGGCGAGCCCGCCCAGGCCACGCTCGACGCGGGTGACGAGGACGTGAGCCTGTCAGCCGCAAGTGACTTGACGCTGACGTCGCTGGCGGTCACGGGTCGACACATCGACGCACGTTCAGGTGCGCGCCTGAAGCTGGACGCCCTCGCTCACCAGACCGAAACACAGCGACCGGCGCTTGCCGAGGATCACTGGTTCACCCTGGCGCAGGGGGAATCCGACGCTCACATCACCGAACGCACGCTGCGGCATGTGGGCAATAGCCTGATCGCTCAGGGGCGGGTGCGCCTGGACGGGGTCAACGGCATCGAAATCGCGGCCAGCCGTATCGCTGGACCGGAGCACGTCGGGATCTACACGGTGCACGGAGGCGTCGAGGTCGGGGCGAAGGTGGACACACACGCGCGCAGTGTTCGGCTCGCTTCGTCCGAAAGCCCTGAAGACAACGCCTCTACCTACGTCGAGCGAGCCAACACCAGCCATATCAGCGGCGGCTCGGTCACACTCCCCAGCGCCAGGCTGGTGGGTGCAAGAATCGATGCGAGCCATTCGCTGCACATCGGCGGGTCGGGGGCCACGGAGATCGCTGGACTGGATCTGCGCAGCACCTCGAGCCAAGGTGCCGACGTGCGGCGCGTGACCTTGACCGAGACCCGCGCCCATGAGGCCGCGCGCACCCATGCGTATCAGTTGCCAACGCAGCTGAATGCCCTCGACGGCGAGCTGTCGATCCGGGGCACGGACATCTCCATCAGCGGCAGCGCGCTCTCGGCAGCAAGTGTGGGTCTGCACAGCCAGGGCAACATCGCCATCGAGGGTTCCAGCGCGCGCATGCATATCGAAGGTGCGCGTCCGAGCGCCGCACAGGCAGCGCGTGGCTTCGATCGCACGTCTACAGCTATCAGCCCCAGCGTGCTGGCAGCCAGCGGCACACTGGCACTGCGCGCGCGTCGGTCGACCTTCAGAGACGGTGACATTTCCATCGCGGGCTCCCACCTGTTGGCAGGCACTGCCCTGACCCTCGACGCCCAGGACAACGTCTGGATAAGCGGCATCGGCGAAACGGAAGGCTTCACCCTCAGTGGGTCGCATTGGAGCCCAATGGCCGGTGCATCGCAAGGCACCTGGAACCGTACGGGCTTCAAGGAATCACGGGCGCGCAGCACGCTGGCCGGTGGCACCGTGCAAGTCACTGCAGGCGCGATGCTCGACGTGGCTGGCTCGGAGCTGGACAGCAAGGGCGACATCAAGCTGCAGGCCAGCGATATCCAGCTTACCGCCAGCCTGGAGCCTGCGGGACCGCGCAACCGGGCGATATGGTTGGACAACGATCTGCCTGAGTATCATTTCGTGTCAACCGACGGTAATGCTCGTACGCCCGTGACGGACCGTGTGCATAACGGCTTCGCCATGAAAGCGGGCGGCGATATAGACATCTCGGCGGTGCGATTGGCCACCCATGCCGCTTCGGTCAACGCAGCGGGTCGCTTGACGATTGCCGGCAGCCTGGCATCGTTCAAAGACACGCCGGTGTTGGACAGCGATGCGATACGCAGACATTACCATGGCTACATTCCGCCGCGACGGTCGAGCTGGCAAGCCCCGACGGGTTTGCCACTGGCAGCCCTGGACGTGCAAGCGCCCAGTAAAAACGGCACGACCCGCGAGTCGGCGTTCGTGGCCGGCACGGTCGGTGCCGATACCGCCCAGCGCATCAGGGATCTGAACATCCCGCTGAGCTTGCGCTGACCCAAGCAGGCGAATCCAGAACCCGACCCTGTATCCGTGTGAACGGTCAGTGACTGCGAAGCGTGCAGCGCAGATCAGGGCCGGGTGGTTTGTACCAGCAGCATGATGGCGTCGCGCTTTTCCAGCAAATGCTGGCGCAGGATCGCGCTCAGGCGCTTGCCGTCGCGGGCCTGAAGGGCTTCGATCATCTGTTCATGGTCGTGCAGGGCGCGATCCCACTTGGGTGCCTGCTGGTTGGACAGGAACCGCAGCGCCTGCAGGCGGCGGTTCACCGTGAGGTACATCTGGCGCAGCGCCGAGTTGCGTGACGCCAGGTTGATCAGGTCGTGGATGGCGCGGTTGCGCTGATAGTAACCCACTAGGTCATGCTGGCTCTTGCTCACCACCATGGCATTGTGCAAAGCCTTGATCTGCTGCAGCTCCGCTTCGGTGATGCGCTCGCACGCCAGCTCTCCGGCAAAGGCTTCCAGGCCACTCATCAGCTCGAATGCCTCGCGAATTTCCAATTCGCTCATGCGCGCGACGCTGGCTCCGCGGTTGGGGTTGATTTCGATCAGGCCTTCCCCGGCCAGCACCTTCAGCGCCTCGCGCAGAGGCGTGCGTGAAATACCCAACGTCTCACACAACTCGCGCTCGTTCAGCTTGGTACCGGGCGGCAGCACCCCCTCGGTGATGAACCCACGCAAGTGCTCTACCACGGTGTCGTGCAGACGCTGCCGTTCGAGACGTGGCAATTGCAGCGCGGGCGTGGCCGGGGCGGCCATTGACGAAGACTGCATGCAAACTCCTTGTAGCGATGGGTTAACGCGAGCTTTTCTTATTCTAAAAAGCGCGAATCTAGGCGGATATTAGCGCAATTGAGTGGTTTGACACAGCGCCCCCAACTGCTAATGTAATTTTGCATTCAAAATACAACAACAAAGGGTTGACCCATGCTCAAGCTCGACTTTCATCCTGCCGGCCGTCATTTTCTGCAGATCCCGGGCCCCAGCCCGGTACCCGATCGTATCCTGCGCGCCATGAGTTACCCGACCATCGATCACCGCGGTCCCGAGTTCGGTGAACTGGGCCTCAAGGTGCTCGAAGGCATTCAGCAGATCTTCAAGACCCGCCACCCGGTGATCATCTACCCCGCTTCAGGCACCGGTGCGTGGGAAGCGGCACTGTGCAACACGTTGAGCGCGGGCGACGAGGTGCTGATGTTCGAAACAGGCCATTTCGCCAGCCTCTGGCAGAAGATGGCCATCAGCCTGGGGCTCAAGCCCGAATTCATCGGCCTGCCAGGCATCGAAGGCTGGCGCGGCGGCGTGCGTGCAGACATGATCCAGGCGCGCCTGGAACAGGACAGCGAGCACCGGATCAAGGCGGTGTGCGTGGTGCACAACGAAACCAGCACCGGAGTGACTTCCGACATTCCTGCCGTACGACGGGCCATCGATGCCGCCGGGCACCCTGCCCTGTTGCTGGTGGACACCATCTCCGGGCTCGCCTCGGCTGATTATCGCCATGACGAATGGGGCGTGGACGTGACCATCTCCGGCTCGCAGAAAGGCCTCATGCTGCCTCCCGGCATAAGCTTCAACGCGCTCTCGCCCAAGGCCATCGAAGCCAGCCAGCGCGGTGGCCTGCCGCGCAGCTTCTGGGCTTGGGATGACATCATCGAGATGAACAAGACCGGCTACTGGCCCTACACGCCCAATACCAACCTGCTCTATGGCCTTTCCGAGGCACTGGACATGATTCTCGGCGAAGGCCTGGACAATGTCTTCGCCCGCCACCAACGCCTGGCCCAGGCCTGCCGTACCGCCGTGCAGGCCTGGGGCCTGCCCATCCAGTGCGCCGATCCCAGTGTCTACAGCCCGGTACTCACGGGTGTGATGACGCCCGAAGGCGTCGACGCCGACCAGGTGCGCAAGACCATCTACGAGCGCTTCGACATGTCGCTGGGCACCGGCCTGGGCAAGCTCAAGGGGCGCATGTTCCGCATCGGCCACTTGGGCGACTGCAACGACCTGACCTTGATGGCCACCCTGAGTGGTTGCGAAATGGGCTTGCAGATGGCCGGGGTCAAACTGGACGCCAGCGGCGTGCTCGCCGCCATGGATTACCTGGGCGGGCAGCACGTGCCCCTGCGCCGCGAGTGAATCACCGGCGCTGCCCCTGGCTGCGCCCGATGCGACTGACTATCCCGAATCAACGCCTGCGGGCGTAAACAATAAGAAACTGGAGATAGAACATGAAGCGGTTATATCTGCGCCCCACTACCATGGTGCTGGTCATGCTGTGCGCCATGTATTTCATCACGTACCTGGACCGGGTCAACGTCAGTACCGCTGCGGTCGGTTTCGGCAAGGAATTCAACCTCACCAAGACCGAGATCGGCATCGTCTTCTCGGCCTTCGCCTACCCCTACCTGGTGTTCCAGATCATCGGCGGCTGGGTCAGCGACCGTTTCGGCGCCAAGCGCACCCTGGTGGTGTGCGGGCTGATCTGGGCCAGCGCCACGGTGCTCACCGGCATGGCTGGCGGCTTCGTTTCCCTGATCGTGGCGCGGGTGTTGCTGGGGTTGGGCGAAGGCGCCACCTTCCCCGCTGCCACTGCGGCCATGTCGCGCTGGGTCGGCAAGGAGAACCGCGGCTTCGCCCAAGGCATCACCCACGCCTTCGCCCGCCTGGGCAACGCGCTGGCGCCGGCTGCGATGGTCGCGGTAATGGCGGCCTACGGCTGGCGCGAGTCGTTCTATGTCTGCGCTGGTATCAGTTTCGTCTGGGTCGCGCTGTGGGCGCTGGTGTTCACCGAACAACCCAAGGATCACCCGCGCATCACCCAGCAGGAGCTGGACGCCCTGCCTGCGCCCAAGCCCAAGAACACCATCAAGCTGCCTTGGGGACGACTGTTCCGGCGCATGGCCCCGGTCACCATCGTCTACTTCTGCTATGGCTGGACCCTGTGGCTGCTGCTGAGCTGGGTTCCCATGTACTTCATGAACATGGGCCTGGACCTGAAAAGCACCGCTATATTCGCCTCGACCGTGTTCTTCGGCGGCGTGGTTGGCGACACCCTGGGCGGCATCGTCAGCGACCGCATCTACAAACGCACCGGCAACCTCAACCGGGCGCGCAGCCTGATGGTTGCGATCTGCCTGTCGTTGACCCTGGTAGCCCTGCTGCCACTGATGTTCACCCACGACATGTACGTCTCGCTGGCTTGCCTGGCCATCGCGTTCTTCTTCTCGGAGATGACCATCGGGCCGATGTGGGCGATTCCCATGGACATCGCCCCGGACCATTGCGGTACCGCCAGTGGCATGATGAACACCGGATCGGCCATGGCCGCGATCATCAGCCCGGTGGCCGCCGGACTGCTGATCGACAAGTTCGGCAACTGGCAGCTGCCGTTCATGGTCAGCATCGTGCTGCTGGCCATTGGCGTGGTGCTGTCGTTCCGCATGCGCCCACAGAACCGCTTCGTCTACGAGCTTCCCGCAGCCGCCACGCCGGTGGCTGTCGCGGTGCCCAAGTGACTGTTGGCGCATTGACATCAGGCGCGAAACAATCCTGAGCAAGGAGTACGATAACCTGGACCGGTGAGGCGGCGGGCCGGCCTGTGTCACGCGCCCGTCGCCACGCCTCCTGCCTGGAGAAGCCTGCCATGCCTCGTTTGTGTGCCAACCTTTCGATGCTGTTCACCGAACATCAATTCCTGCAACGCTTCGCCCACGCCGCCAAGGCCGGGTTCAGGGGTGTGGAATTCCTTTTTCCCTACGACTTCGACAGCGCCGAGATCAAGGCGCGACTGCAGCAGCACGGCCTGACCCAAGTGTTGTTCAACCTGCCACCCGGCGATTGGGATAGCGGTGAGCGCGGGATCGCCTGCCTGCCGGACCGCCGCGAGGAGTTTCGCGCCGGCGTGGCCACGGCCATCGAGTATGCCAAGGTGCTGGGCAATACCCGGATCAACTGCCTGGCCGGTATCGCCCCGCCCGGCGACGACCCGCAACTGGCGCAACGGACCCTCGTCGACAACCTGCGCTACGCCAGCGAAGCGCTGGCGAGTCATGGCATTCGCCTGGTGATGGAGATGATCAACACCCGCGACATGCCCGGCTTCTACCTGAACGGCACACAGCAAGCATTGGCGATTCGCGAACAGGTGGGCCACGACAATCTGTTTCTGCAGTACGACATCTATCATATGCAGGTGATGGAGGGTGATCTGGCGCGCACGTTGCAGTCGCACCTGCAGGCTATCGGCCACGTGCAGCTGGCGGACAACCCCGGCCGCCACGAACCGGGCACCGGGGAAATCAATTTCCGTTTCCTGTTCCAGCACCTGGACCGGATCGGCTACCAGGGCTGGGTGGGGTGCGAGTACAAACCGCTGAATGGAACCGAGGCCGGGCTGGGCTGGATGAAGAGCCACAACCTGGCCTGAGCCCCCGGCGCGCTACAGAGGCTGGCGTTCGTAGGCGCGGTATTCCGGTTTCCAGAAATGTACGTCGATTGCCTCGCGCAACGCGGCCTCATCCATCGGTGCAGCCACGCCGTCCTTCTGCGCTGCCAGGCCTACCGCCAGGGCAATGCGTTTGCTGACCGCCTGCACGTCGCGCAACGGTGGCAGCATCTGCCCCGCTGCCGCGCTGTCGGCCAGCGCCTGTGCCGAGGCCATGAGCATGCCGTCGGTAACGCGCGTGGCCCGGCTGGCAATGGCACCCAGTCCCACACCGGGGAAGATGTAGGAGTTGTTGCACTGCGCGATCGGGAAGGTACGGCCCAGCACTTCGATCGGCAGGAACGGACTGCCGGTGGCCACCAGCGCGTTGCCTTCGGTCCACTGCAGGATGTCCTTGGGGTGGGCTTCGATCTGCGAGGTGGGGTTGGACAGCGGCATGACGATCGGCGCCGGGCAATGCTGATACAGGGTTTTCACCACTTCCTCGGTGAACAGGCCGGCTTTGCCGGAAACGCCGATCAGCACGCTTGGCCTGGCGTTGGCCACGACTTCCAATAGGGTCGGCCACTGCCCGGCGAACGACCAGGAGGCCAGCGTCTGGCTGTCGTGGGCCAAGCGTTGCTGGAAATCGTACAGGTCGGGCTGGCGGTCGGTCAGCAGGCCCTTGCTGTTGAGCAGATAGACACGGCTGCGCGCCTGCTTGTCGCTCAGCCCTTCCAGCTGCATGGCAGTGATGATCTGCTCGGCGATGCCGCACCCGGCGGAACCGGCGCCGACGAATGCCACGGTCTGCTCGGAAAGCTTCTGGCCCTTGACCTTGCACGCGGCCAGCAAGGTGCCCACAGTGACGGCGGCGGTGCCCTGGATATCGTCGTTGAAGCAGCACAGCTGGTCACGGAACCGCTCGAGCAGTGGCATGGCATTGCTCAGGGCGAAATCCTCGAACTGCAGGATAGCCTCCGGCCAGCGCCGCTGCACGCCCTCGACGAACGCCTGCACGAAAGCTTCGTAGCGTTCACCGCGCACACGCTCTTCGCGACGCCCGAAATACAGCGGGTCGGCAAGTCGCTCGGGGTTGTTGGTACCCACATCGAGCACCACCGGCAGGGTGTAGGCCGGGCTGATGCCACCGCAGGCGGTGTACAGCGACAACTTGCCGATGGGGATGCCCATGCCGCCCACGCCCTGGTCGCCCAGGCCGAGGATTCGCTCGCAGTCACTGACGACGATGACCTTGACGTTGTCCTTGGTCACGTTGTTGAGGATTTCGTCCATGCGCTCGACATCGTCGATGCTGATGAACAAGCCGCGATGGCTGCGGTAGATGCGCGAGAATTCCTGGCACGCCTTGCCGACCGTGGGGGTATAGATGATCGGCAGCATCTCGTCGATGTGGTCGTCGACCAGGCGGTAGAACAGGGTTTCGTTGGAGTCCTGGATCGAGCGCAGCAGCACGTGGCGCTCGAGGTCGGTCGAGCATGCCTGGAACTGGTGATAGGCCCGCGCGCATTGCTGGTCGATGGTCTCGATCTGCTGGGGCAGCAAGCCTTGCAAATGCAAGGTGTCGCGCTCTTGCGCGGTGAAAGCGGTGCCCTTGTTCAGCAACGGCGTGGCAAGCAGTGCCGGGCCGGTGAACGGGACCTTGATCGGGCGTTTGGCGGAGCTGGTCATGCTGTCTCTCCCTTGCTTTTTGTATTTTGCATTCAAAATAGACGCCTTTGCCAAAGGGTGCCATGGGTTTTAGCGCAATCGCCGCTGCGGCGCCAGCGCTGACCGAGGGGCCGTGCCGGATGAAGTGCGCGAGAACAGCCTGCAGGCAGCGCCGCGTAAAGCTCTTCGAACCTTTGCCGATTACGGGCCGTCGTAAATGCAGGCCTCATGCACCGAGGCATCCGCATCCGAGGATCCAGACCATGCAGATCATTCACCCCAAAGCGCGCTATCAACCCTACACCTCTTCTTCCGGAGGCTGGGGATCGGCGTTTTCGGTGATGAATATCCTTTGGCGCCAGCAAGCCCTGGGCAAGGGCCCTGCCGCGCTGTTGCGGCAAAACAAGCCCGACGGGTTCGCCTGCGTCAGCTGTGCCTGGGCAAAGCCAGGCAATCCTCACGCCCTGGAATTCTGCGAGAACGGCGCCAAAGCGACCGCTTGGGAGCTGACCGCGCTGCGCACCGGTCCCGAGCTGTTTGCCAAGCATAGCCTCAGCGAGCTGCGCACCTGGAGCGACTACGAGCTCGAGCGCAACGGGCGCCTGACTCATCCGATGCGCTACGACGCGCCCAGTGATCGTTATGTGACCACCACGTGGGAGGAAGCCTACCAGGGCATCGGCGAGCAACTGCGCGGGCTGGAACCGGACAGTGTGGTGTTCTACGCCTCGGGACGTGCCTCGCTGGAAACTTCGTTCATGTACCAATTGCTGGCTCGCGCCTATGGCACCAACAACCTGCCGGACAGCTCGAACATGTGCCACGAAAGCACGTCGGTGGGCCTGCAGGAAAGCATCGGGGTGCCCGTAGGGACGGTGAACCTGAAGGATTTCGAGCTGACCGACTGCATCTTTTTCTTCGGTCAGAACGTGGGCAGCAACAGCCCGCGCATGCTTCATCCACTGCAGGAGGCGCGCAAGCGCCAGGTGCCGATCATCAGCTTCAACCCGCTGCGCGAGCGCGGTCTGGAACGTTTCGTCAATCCGCAATCGCCGGTGGAAATGCTGGGCCCGGACTCCACGGTGATCAGTACGCAATACCACCAGGTAGCTATCGGTGGTGACACGGCGGCGGTAATGGGCATCGCCAAGGCCCTGCTGGCGATGGACCGCGCGGCGCATGCCGACGGCCGGCCGGCGGTGATCGACCATGATTTCATCGCCGAGCACACCGAGGGGGTCGATGACTTCCTGGCCCAGGTGGACCAGCACGAATGGGCCGCGCTGGAACAGCGCAGCGGCCTGGATCGCGCGGCGCTGGAGGCCGCTGCCACCGTGTATGCCCGCAGCAACCGGGTGATGATCATCTATGGCATGGGGCTGACCCAGCATCGCCATGGCGTCCAGAACGTGCAGATGCTGGTCAACCTGCTGCTGTTGCGCGGCAACATCGGCAAGCCGGGCGCTGGCATCTGCCCCGTGCGCGGGCACTCCAACGTGCAGGGGCAACGCACGGTGGGCATCACCGAGGATCCGGCCAAGGTGCCGGTGGACAAGATCGAGTCGCTGTTCGGCATCAAGGTACCGAAGCAAAAGGGCATGGCCACGGTGGATGCCTGCGAGGGTATCGTGGCCGGCAAGGTGAAGGGCTTCATCGGCCTTGGCGGCAATTTCCTGCGCGCAGTACCGGACACCGATCGGATGGAGCCGGCATGGTCGGGCCTGGCCCTCAATGTGCAGATCGCAACCAAGCTTAATCGCACCCACCTGTTCCCCGGCCAGCACGGCTGGCTGCTGCCGTGCCTGGGGCGCATCGAGCGCGATGTGCAGGACGGCCGCCGCCAGGTCTACACCACCGAAGACAGCACCGGCTGCATCCGCGCCTGGGAAGGCCGCGCCGAGCCTGCCAGCGAGCACTTGCGCGCGGAGTTGGCGATCATCGCCGGCCTGGCCCAGGCGACGCTGAGCGGCAACGAGCAGATTCCCTGGGAGCTGTGGCGCCAGGATTATGCCCGCGTGCGGGAGGCCATCGCCCAGACCTATCCGGAGATCTTCCATGACATGGAGACGCGAATGTGGGAGCCCGGTGGTTTCCACCGGCCGCTGGGCGCCTGCGAGCGCCACTGGACCACACCCACGGGCAAGGCGCAGTTCGTCACCGCCAAGACGCTTGACGAGGACGACGACGTCTCGCAGAACGCCGGACAGCGCGATGTGCTGCAACTGATGACGCTGCGCAGCAACGATCAGTTCAACACCACGGTGTATGGCTACGAGGACCGTTTTCGCGGGGTCAAGGGCACGCGCAGCGTGATCTTCCTGAACCACAACGACATCGTCCGGCTGGGTTTCAATCCGGGCGACTGGGTCACGATTCGTACCGCCATCGAGCCGCAGGTGCGCCGCGAGGTGGGGCCGATGCAGATCATCGCCTACGATATCCCGATCAATTGCGCGGGCGCCTACTACCCCGAATGCAATGCATTGGTGCCCTTGTGGCATTACGCGAGCAAGAGCAAGGTGCCCGCCGCCAAGTCGATCCCGGTCACCCTGCACAAGGCCCAGGCCCGCGCCGAAGACATGGCCCACGCTATTCCACTCGCCGACCAGGTGATCTAGCACCCTGTAGGAGCGGTCATCGGCCGCGAAAGGGACACCGCGGAGTGCCTGATGCACTGCGGCGCGATTCGCGGGCAGAGCCCGCTCCCACAGATAACCGCGGACCTGCAGGTGGGCTACGGGGATTTGGTCAGGTGCTGGTAATGGGCTTTGAGGGTGTCGATGAAATCCTCGGCCAACAGGGTGCGGTTCTGCGCATGGGGCCAGATCACGTAAGTCGGCAAGGGAATATCCGGGCGGAAGGGTCGAACCACGATCTGGCGGTGCAGGTAATCCCTGGCCACCAGCGGATGAGCCAGGGTTATGCC
The DNA here is from genome assembly GCF_947090715.1 of Pseudomonas sp. MM227. Classification (NCBI taxonomy): domain Bacteria; kingdom Pseudomonadati; phylum Pseudomonadota; class Gammaproteobacteria; order Pseudomonadales; family Pseudomonadaceae; genus Pseudomonas; species Pseudomonas sp. MM227. The sequence goes on along the minus strand of NZ_OX352319.1, from coordinate 2,223,972 downwards.
CATGCCGTGCGCAACCATTTCGCAATTGATCGCGCTGTATTGCGCTTCCAGGGCCATGATTCGCTCCACACCGGCCTGTTCGAACAGCCCGTCGACCAGCGCCCGCGTGCCGTCTCCGTGGCACAGCGACACGAAAGGCTGCCCCTGCAGGTCCGCGAAGGTAATGCTCTGGTGCTCAGCCAGGGGATGCGCCGCCGGCAACACGCAGACTGCGGCCATCTCGGCCAGCAACTCGACCTGATGGTTCGCCACATCGCCCGGATGCACCACGATGCCAATGTCGCAGAACTGCGATTTCACCCACTGTTCAACGGTGGGCGACGAGTTCACGTGCAGCGATACGGTCAGCTCCGGACGGGTCGACGTGAACGTCTTGAGCACCTCGGGAATCACGCTCATGCCCGTCGACGGCACAGCCGCAACACGCAGGCGCCCGGTGCCCAGGTTGCGAATGTTCTTCGCCGAATGCTTGAGGCTGTCGAGCCCGACGAATGCGCGCTCCACCTCCTGAAAGAACGCGCGACCCTCCTGTGTCGGGATCAGCCGTACCCCGGCGCGCTTGAACAAGGTCAGCCCGGTGCTCAGCTCGAGTTGAGCGATCAGTCGACTGACGTTGGGTTGCGAGGTGTACAGGACATCGGCCGCTGCGGTCATCGAGCCCATGCGCATCACACTGCGGAACGCTTCGATCTGCCTCAGGTTCACTGACGCCTCCATATCAAATATGCATGACTAGGCCCGATATCCGTATTTGACCATATACCGTCACGCTCGCAATACTCAAGTCCAGCAGCACATACACATAGCGCACACCAAGATGCGTTACCCGGCGCCGCCCATGGCCGGGAGCATGCACAGCGCATGCGTGGCCCCGGTTCGCCGGAGCGACCGACGCATTGTTCGATCTGCCCCCTGCACTTCGGAGATAGTCTGTGAATAGCCAACAACCGTCCTTTCGCCTCACTTCCCTGCGCGTCGCCCTCGCTTTCGCCGCTCTGAGCGGCGCCTGCGCCCATGCCGCCCCAACCCTCTACGTTGCCGGTGTCGGCGGCTCTACCGAGCAGATGTACAAGAGCAAGATCATTCCCGCCTTCGAGAAGCTGCACGACGTCAAAGTGGTCTACGTTGCCGGCAACTCCACTGAAACCCTGGCCAAGCTGCAGGCGCAGAAGGGCCGCCAGCAGATCAACGTCGCCATGATGGACGACGGGCCCATGTACCAGGCGCTCCAGCAGGGCCTGTGCGGTGACCTCAGCGATGCGCCGGTGTACAAGGACCTCTACCCGCTGGCTCGCCTCAGCCCGCAGGCTACCGGTATCGGCATGGTGGCTACCGGAATCGGCTACAACGAAGAAGCCTTCAAGAAGCGCGGCTGGGACGCCCCCGACTCCTGGGAAGACCTGGCCGACCCACGCTACAAGCAACTGCTCGGCATGCCCCCGGTGACCAACACCTACGGCCTGCACACACTGGTGGAGATGGCTCGCCTGCGCGGCGGCAGCGAGAAGAACATCGACCCCGGCTTCAAGGCGCTCAAGGACGAGATTGGTCCGAACGTGCTGGCCTGGGTGTCGGCGCCCGGTGAAATGGACGGCATGATGCAGAACGGCGACGTGGTCATGGCGGTCTACGGCAGCGGTCGCGCCGTGGCCTTGCAGGGTACCGGTTTCCCGCTCAAGTTCATCTACCCGAAGGAAGGTGGTGTGGCCTTGCAACTGGCCGCCTGCGGGGTGACACCCAATGCCCAGCCGGAACTGTCACAGACGTTCATCCAGTACGTGCTGTCGCCCGAAGTGCAAACCATCCAGGCCCACGAGAACGGTTTTGCGCCGGTCAACAAGACCGTCGAGCTGAGCCCCGAGATCGCCGCGCGCATGCCCTATGGCCCGGACAAAGTCAGTGCCCTGATCAAAGTCGACTGGGAGACCATCAACCAGCAGCGCAGTGAGTGGACCACACGCTGGAACCGTACCGTCGAGCGCTGATCCGCGCGCCCGTCCGAACTTTCCCGACCTTTTCCTGGAGCCGCAGGCGCATGCCTGCGTGGCAAAGCCATGGCATTTTTGACACTGGAAGGCCTCGTCAAGAACTACGGTACGTTCAAAGCCATCGACGGCCTGAGCCTGGAGGTACAGCACGGCGAGTTCGTCGCCCTGCTCGGCCCTTCCGGGTGCGGCAAGACCACCACCTTGCAGTCGATCGCCGGGTTCGTGCAACCCACCGAAGGCCGGATCGTGCTCGACGGTCGGGACATCACTCACGTACGCCCGGAAGATCGCGGCCTTGGCATCGTTTTTCAGAGCTACGCGCTGTTCCCGCACATGACGGTGGCGCAGAACATCAGCTTCGGCCTGGAGATGCGCGGCGTGGCCAAGGCCGAACGTGCCAAGCGCGTGGTCGAGGCGCTGGACCTGGTCCGTCTTGGCGGCCTTGGCGAGCGTTATCCCAAGGCGCTTTCCGGCGGGCAGCGCCAGCGGGTGGCGATTGCCCGCGCCCTGGCCATCCGCCCCAACCTGTTGCTGCTCGACGAACCCATGTCGAACCTGGATGCCAAGCTGCGCGAGGAAATGCACATCGAGCTGCGCGCCATCCAGCGCGAACTGGGTATCACGACCATTCTGGTCACCCACGATCAGGTCGAAGCGATGACCATGAGCGACCGCATCGCAGTCATGCAGCGCGGGCGCATCGTGCAGATCGATACACCATTCGAAGCCTACGAACGACCCCATTCGCCCTTCGCCTCGGCGTTTCTGGGCAAGACCAACGCCTTCGCCGGTGCCGTGCAGCTGCGCAACGAGCGCTGCTGCCACGTGCAGGTGCGCGATACCTTGCTGCATGTGCCCCACGAGGACCGCTCCCTGGGTCAGGACGTCAACGTGTACATCCGCCCCGAGAAAATCCGCCTGACCGAACCTGGCCTGGGCCGCATCAACGGTCGGATCGCCCTGCGGGTGTTCCTCGGCAACCTGTGGTTGCTTGCCGTGGACAGCCACTTTGGCCTGGTCCACCTGACCCAGCCGAATCTGGGGCATGTACCGCCCGCCGAGGGCAACGAAGTCGGCCTGGACTGGTCGGACGACGACCTGCGCCTGCTCGACCGGGAGGCTGCCCATGGCCAGGTATGACGCCGAACACGTAGGCGCGGCGCCTTGGCTGCTCAGCGGCCCGGCACTGCTGGTATTCATCGCCCTGCTGCTGGCACCGTTGCTGCTGACCGCGCTGTTGTCGCTCAACCTGTTCAGCGACACCGAAGGCGTGCTGCCGGTGTACAGCCTGGGCAACTACATCGAGGTGTTCAAGGACGACTATTTCCACGAGATTTTCCTGCGAACCGGCTCAATGGCACTGGCAGTGACGGTGCTGTGCGTACTGCTCGGCGTCCCGGAAACCATCATCATTGCGCGCATGGCGCCACGTTGGCGCTCGACCTTCCTGCTGGTGGTGCTTGGCCCGCTGTTGATTTCAGTGGTGGTGCGGACCCTCGGCTGGGCGATTCTGTTGGGCAACAACGGCTTGATCAACGATGCCCTGCAGGGCCTGGGCATCACCGACGAACCGGTAAAGATCCTGTTCACCCAAGTGGGCGTGATCATTGCCCTGACCCATGTGCTGGTGCCCTTCATGGTGATCGCGGTGTGGGCCACCCTGCAGCGACTGGACCTGCAGGTGGAGTGGGCCGGCCTGTCCCTGGGCGCGTCGCGACTGACGGTGTTCCGGCGCATCATCGTGCCGCAGATCATGCCGGGCATTCTTTCCGGCTCGATCATCGTCTTCGCCCTCGCCGCCTCGGCCTTCGCCACCCCGGCAATCATCGGCGGACGCCGGCTTAAGGTGGTCGCCACTGCGGCCTACGACGAATTCCTCGGCACCCTCAACTGGCCCCTGGGCGCGGCGATCGCCATGCTCCTGCTGGTGGCCAATCTGATCATCATTCTGGGTTGCAGCAAGCTGGCCGAGCGCCGCTTCAAGCAAGTCTTCGAGTAGGCCGCCATGCACAAGAACGGTTTTTTCTCGCTGCTGTTCCATACCCTGTTCATCGGCTTCATCGTCGCGCCGCTGCTGGTGGTGATGGCGATGGCGTTCACCGACAAGGGGTATCTGTCACTGCCCACCAATGGCTTGTCGCTGCGCTGGTTCAGGGCCCTGCTGGACAATCAGGAAATGCTCGACGCGTTCATGCTGTCGATCAAGCTGGGCCTGGCGTCGGCCACCATCGCCACGCTGCTGGCCATCCCGGCGGCCTTGGCCATCAGCCGCTACGACTTCCCCGGCCGCGGCACATTGACCGGCTTTCTGCTCTCGCCGCTGATGATTCCTTCCGTGGTGCTGGGGATCGCCTTCCTGCGTTTCTTCTCCATCGCGCAGATTGGCGGCTCGTTCTGGGCGCTGTGCCTGACTCACGTGATCGTTGTGCTGCCCTATGCATTGCGCCTGACCCTGGCCTCCACCATCGGCCTGGAGAAAGACATCGAGCAGGCCGCGCTGTCGCTGGGCGCCAAACGCTGGACGGCGTTCCACCGGGTCATCCTGCCGCGCATCCGCACTGGCGTGGTCGGCGGCTGGATGCTGGCTTTCATCCAGAGTTTCGATGAGCTGACCATGACCGTGTTCGTGGCCACGCCCGGCACCACGACATTGCCAGTGGCCATGTACAACCAGATTTCCCAGACCATCGACCCGTTGATCACGGCGGTCTCTACGGTGCTGATCGTTGGCACGTTGATCTTGATGCTGGTGCTGGATCGCCTGGTAGGCCTGGACCGCGTGCTCATAGGAGAGGGCAAATGAAGCGCTCGACGGCAGCGATCAAGGCCGACGTGATCGTCGTCGGTGGCGGGCTGGTGGGTACGGCGGTGGCCTACGGCCTGGCGCGCAACGGCGCCGACACCGTGGTGCTTGACCAGGGCGACGATGCGTTCCGCGCCTCGCGTGGCAATTTCGGCCTGGTCTGGGTTCAGGGCAAAGGCTACAACCTGCCCGACTATGCGCGTTGGACACGTTCTTCGGCGCAACGCTGGGCCGACCTGCGCGATACGCTGCTGGCCGACAGTGGCGTGGATGTCAGCCTCAAGCAGCCGGGTGGCTTTCACATGTGCTTCAGCGACGAGGAACTGCTGGAGCGCGAGGCGCGCCTGCGCCAATTGCAGGCGGCGGTCGGTGACTACCCCTTCGAGATGCTCGATGCCGGCGAACTCAAGGCGCGCCTGCCGCTGATCGGCAAGGCCGTGATCGGCGCCAGTTATACCCCCCAGGACGGCCATGTGAACCCGCTGAAGCTACTGCGCGCCCTGCATGCGTCCGCGCAACGCCATGGCGCGCGTTTCGCAGGCGGCCAGCACATCCAGCGCATCGAGGGCAGTGCCGGCGACTTCCGCATCCGGGCCGGGGAGCAGGCCTACTGTGCGCCGCGCGTGGTACTCGCAGCCGGCCTGGGCAACCCCGGGCTGGCCGCGCAGGTCGGGCTGCATGCACCGGTCGCACCCAACCGCGGGCAGGTACTGGTCAGCGAGCGGGTCCAGCCGTTTCTCGACTATCCCACCATCAATGTCCGCCAGACCGACGAAGGCACGGTGCAACTGGGCGATTCGATGGAAGAAGTCGGCTTCGACGACAGTACCTCCACCGGTGTGCTCTCGGCGATCGCCCAGCGTGGCGTAGCGACCTTTCCGCTGCTGCGCGATGTGCGCCTGATCCGTGCCTGGGGTGCCTTGCGGGTAATGAGCCCGGACGGTTTCCCGATCTACCAGCAGTCGTCGACCCACCCCGGGGCCTTCGTCATCACCTGCCACAGCGGTGTAACCCTGGCCGCCGCCCACGCCCTGCGCATTGCGCCCTGGGTGATGGGGGCGGCGCAGCCCAACGAATTGGCCGTGTTCAACGGCGAACGTTTTCTCAGCGACAAGGTGCTTGCCCATGCCCATTGAAGCCCCCAGCCGCGCCCCGCTGTTCCAGTCGGTGGCCGGCGAAACCCGCAGCAGCCGCAGTGTGACCTTCAGCTTCAACGGCGAGGCGTTGAGCGTACCGCCAGGCATCAGCGTGGCGGCGGCGTTGTTGATGTCCGGAATCGAGCGCTTCCGGGCCACGCCGGTGAGCGAATCGCCGCGCGCGCCCTACTGCATGATGGGCGTGTGTTTCGAATGCCTGGTCAGCATTGATGGCGTGCCCAATCGGCAGAGTTGCCTGATCGATGTGGTCGACGGCATGCAGGTGCGCTCCCAGGAAGGCGCTCGCGATTTGCAGTTCGAGGTTCCCTCGGTCAGCGTCCTGGAGGTGCAGCCATGAACCCCGAATCCGTCGACGTCGTCGTCGTGGGCGCCGGCCCGGCAGGCATGGCCGGTGCCACCGAGCTGGCCGGGCTGGGCCTCGCCGTGGTCTTGCTGGACGAGCAAGGCAGCCCTGGCGGGCAGATCTATCGCGGTATCACCCTGGCGCCGCTGAGCCGGCGCGACCTGCTGGGACCGGACTATGCCCACGGCAACGTGCTCGCCAGAGCCCTGGAGGACACTCCGGTGCGGCACATCAAGGAAGCTGCAGTGTGGCAGGTGGGTCGTGATCATCAGGTCAGCTATCTGCAGGGTGGGCGCATGCACACTTTGCAGGCCCGCGCGGTCCTGCTGGCCACCGGCGCCATGGAGCGGCCCTTCCCCATCCGTGGCTGGACCCTTCCGGGAGTGATGACTGCGGGCGCGGCGCAGATCCTGCTCAAGAGCGCTGGCGCAGTACCCACCGAGCCGGTGGTGCTGGCCGGTTGCGGACCTTTGCTGTACCTGCTGGGCTGGCAGTATTTGCGTGCCGGAGTGCCGATCAAGGCCTTGGTCGATACCACGCACCGCGACGACTACTGGCGCGCGCGGCGTCATCTGGTCTCGGCCCTGCGTGCCTGGCCTTACCTGCGCAAGGGCCTGGAGCTGATGCGCAGTCTGCGCCAGGCGCGCATCGCCCATTTCACCGGCGCCTCGCAGCTGGCGATCGAGGGTACCGATTCGGCCCAGGCGCTGAGCTTCACCGCCAACGGCAAGGCGCAGCGCATCGCCAGTCGTTGCGTGCTGCTGCACCAGGGGGTGGTACCCAATATTCAATTCAGCCAGTCGCTGCGTGCGACCCACGCCTGGGATCCGCAGCAGCTGTGCTTCATCCCGCTCAGGGACAGCTGGGGCGAACTGGACGTGCCAGGGGTGTTTGTCGCCGGTGACGGAGGCGGTATCGGCGGTGCACAGGCGGCGGCACTGCAGGGCCGGCTGGCCGCCCTGGGCATCGCCGCTCGGCTGGGCGCGCTGGGCGCTCCGCAGCGCGATCGGCGTGGCGTCGAGCTGCGCCGGGCGTTGAGCGACAATTTGCGCATCAGACCGTTTCTCGACGCGCTGTACCGGCCCCGCGACGAGCATCGGATCCCGGCTGACGACGTCATTGTCTGCCGCTGCGAGGAAGTCACCGCCGGCCAGTTGCGCCAGTTCGTCGCCATGGGCTGCGCCGGTCCGAACCAGGCGAAGTCGTTCGGCCGGTGCGGCATGGGGCCCTGCCAGGGACGCCTGTGCGGCCTGACCGTCACCGAAGTGATCGCCGATGCGCGCCAGGTGCCCGCAGGCGACGTCGGTTACTACCGGATTCGTCCGCCGATCAAGCCCATCACACTCGGGGAGCTGGCCGGTGACTGAGCGCCTGCGCTCGGGCGCTGATGTACTGGTGATCGGCGGCGGCATCCACGGCCTCAGCACCGCCCTGCACCTGGCTCGCGCCGGCGTCCGGGTGACCGTGCTGGAGGCCGAGTATTGCGGTCGCCATGCTTCCGGGGTGAACGCCGGTGGCGTGCGCACCCTGGGCCGCCATGTGGCGGAAATCCCCTTGGCCCTCGCTTCGCGAACGCTTTGGCATGGCTTGCAGGACGTGCTCGGCGAGGACGGTGGCTTCGTCGCCAGCGGCCAGCTGAAACTGGCCGAGAACGACGCTGAACTGCAGGAATGCCAGCGCCGTGTGGAGCAGTTGCATGCCTTGGGCTTCACCCATGAAGTTTTGATCGATCGGCAGCAGGTGCTCGAATTGGTACCTACGGTGGCACCCCATGTGGTGGGTGGTATCTGGGTCGGCGGCGACGGCTATGCCGTGCCGTACCACACCGTTACCGCGTTTCGCCTGGCTGCGCAGCGGCTGGGAGTACGGGTCCTGGAGCAGACGCCGGCACTGCGCATCGAGCGCAGCGCCACTCATTGGCGGGTCGAGACGCGGTCGGGCGTGCATCAAGCGGAGCACCTGGTTGTCACCGCAGGGGCCTGGGCGGCGCAACTGGCGGCACAGGTCGGCGAGCCGGTGCCGGTGCATCCGCAGGGCTTGATGCTGATGGTCACTCACCGGGTCGCCCCATTCTGTGCACCGGTGCTGGGCGCTACGGGCCGGGCGCTGTCATTCAAACAGTTCGCCAACGGCACCGTGGTGATCGGCGGCAAGCTGGTGGGCTCGGTGGAGTTCGCCGCGCGCCATGGCGAGGTTCAAATGGACCGCCTGAGCACCAGCGCGCGTACGGTAACCGACCTGTTTCCCCATTTGCGCAACCTGGGTGTGAATCGGGTCTGGGCCGGTGTCGAGGCGTTTACCGCCGATGACATTCCAGTGATCGGCGCCAGCTGCAAGACGGACAAGCTGAGCTATTCCTTCGGTTTCTGCGGCAGTGGTTTCCAGATGGGTCCCGGGACCGGTCAGCGCCTGGCCCAGCAGATTCTCGGCGAGCCCTCGCCGATCAGTCTCGACCCCTTTTCCATAGGGCGTTTCGCGCAATCGGCGACGACGCTCGAACAACCTGCAACATCCCTTATCCACTCGTGAGGAAATACACCATGCTGGACATCAAGCGCATCGAAACCAACCAACGCATGAGCCGTGTCGTTCAGTGCAACGGCTTCACGTTCCTCGGCGGGCAGACCGCCACCGACCGTAGCCTGGACATCAAGGGCCAGACTGCCCAGGTGCTGGCCAAGATCGACAGCTTCCTGGAGCAGGCTGGCCTGGACAAGACGCGTATCGTCACCGCCCAAGTGTGGCTGTCGGACATCCAGGCCAATTTCGCCGGAATGAACGAAGTGTGGGACGCCTGGGCACCCGAAGGCCACGCCCCGGCGCGCGCTACCGTGGAATCCCGCCTGGCCGCGCCCGATCTGCTGGTGGAAATCACCGTCGTCGCCGCTGGCTGACCCGCGTCGCCCGATTCGCGGGCAGAGCCCGCTCACACAGGAGTAGCCCGATCCCCTGTGGGAGCGAGCTCTGCCCGCGGAGGCCGCGCTGCGGTTCCAGCCGTGAAATGCACCACCCTCGTGCCCCGATCGCCTACGCAAAAATCCATCTTCCCCCGTTGACGGCCACTTCGATTTGGTGTTTCCTGAAACCGGTTTCAACCACTGATCGCCTGCCCATAACATCCATAAAAGGACTCAGGCCGTGACCCGTCTTTCCGTTCCTGTGCGCCCTCGCGTGACCATGCTCGACGTAGCCGAGCGCGCAGGTGTATCCAAGGCCAGTGTCTCGCGCTTCATCGGTGAGGATCGCGGTCTGCTGTCCGACGTCATCGCCACACGCATCGCCCGCGCCATCGACGACCTCGGCTATCGCCCCAATCAGATGGCCCGCGGCCTCAAGCGCGGCCGTACGCGCCTGATCGGCATGCTCATGGCCGATATCCGCAACCCCTACTCGGTGGCCGTCATGCATGGCGTGGAAACCGCCTGCCGTCGCCATGGCTACAGCCTGGTGGTCTGCAACACCGACCGCGACCCGGAACAGGAACGCCAGCAGTTGCAGGCCATGCGTGCCTACAACGTCGAAGGCGTGATCGTGAACACCCTCGGCCACCACCTGGATGAGCTGCGCGAACTGCAACGGGAACTGCCCATGGTGCTGGTCGACCGCAAGGTGGCCGACCTGCCCAGCGACCTTGTCGGGCTGGACAACCGGATGGCCGTCGACATGGCCGTCGACCACCTCCACCAGCGCGGCTATCGCCAGCTTGCGCTGGTCAGTGAGGCGGTTGATGGCACCAGTTCTCGTACCGAACGCATCGAGGCCTTCGCGCAACGCACCGGCGGCACGGTGTTCTACACCGGTGCCGGCCTCGGCGAGCAACTGCGCACGTTCCTTGCCGGCGCCGACGTCGGGCCCAAGGCCTTGTTCTGCGCCAATGGCGTGGCGGCACTGGCCTGCACGCTGGCCCTGCGGGAGTTGGGCAACCAGGCATGCGAAAACGTGGGGCTGATCGCGCTCGACGATCTCGACTGGTACCCACTGGTAGGCAACGGTATTACCGCCCTCGCCCAACCCACCCATGCCATCGGCGTGCAAGCCTTGGAATGCCTGTTGCGGCGGCTGCAGGGTGCGCGAGGTCCAGCCCAGACGTTCCACTTCACTCCTGACCTGATCGTTCGAGGTTCCACCCCGCTCCGCTGAAAAAGCGCTGCGGCGTGCGCTGTACCCATGCTTAAAACTGAAACCGGTTTCAGAGGACAATAACAATGCATCCCTATCCCGTCTCCATCAGCCTTTCCAGCTTCGGCGCGGACCATGTTCGTACACAGGGCCAGGCCAACCTGGCAGAGCTGGTTGCCCAGACCGGCGCCAGCCATATCGAACTGCGCGAGGAGCTGTTCGATGACTTCGATGCGCCTTCCCTGCGCAGTGCCATCGCCGCGCAAGAACTCGCCTGCGTCTATTCCTCGCCGCTCGAACTGTGGCAGCCCGGCCAGGCCGCGCCCAATCCGCAGCTGCAACTGGCGCTCGCTCGCGCGGCTGCGTGCGGCGCGATCTGGCTCAAGGTCTCGCTGGGTTTTCACTCCACTGCCAGCGACTTGCACCTGCTGCATGATCAGTTGCGCGATCAACCCGTGCGCCTGCTGATCGAGAACGACCAGACTGCCCACGGTGGGCGGATCGAGCCGCTGGTCGACTTCTTCACTGCGACAGCCGGGCAAGGCGTGCCGGTGGGCATGACCTTCGACATCGGCAACTGGCAATGGCAGCAACAGTCGGTTTCGAGCGCTGCGCAGCAGCTGGGCCGTTTCGTCGAATACATTCACTGCAAGGCCGTACAACGCACCACGGCCGGCAAGCTGGTCGCCACGCCGCCCGAGCTGACCGACCTGCATCAGTGGGCGCGCCTGCTCGGGCACATGGCCCCAGGCCTGGTGCGGGCCATCGAGTACCCGTTGCAGGGCAGCGACCTGCTGGCTGTCGCCAAGGCACAGGTGGCCACCCTCACCCGCCTCGGCCAGGCCGCGCAGGAGGTGGCCCATGGCTGAGTTCGATGTGCTGAGCTTCGGCGAAACCATGGCCATGTTCGTCGCCGAGCAGACCGGCGAACTGGCCGAAGTCGAGCGCTTCCGCAAACGCATTGCCGGTGCCGACAACAACGTCGCCATCGGCCTGTCGCGGCTGGGCTTCAACGTCGCCTGGCTGAGCCGAGTGGGCAACGATTCGCTCGGTCGCTTCATCGTCGCCGCGTTGCAACGCGAAGGGCTGGATTGCAGCCATGTCGGCGTGGATTCACAGCACCCCACCGGGTTCCAGTTCAAATCGCTGCAGGACGATGGCCGCGACCCCACGGTCGAATACTTTCGCTGCGGATCGGCGGCCAGCCATATGGGCATTGGCGATGTGCCTGCACGTCTGCTCGATGCCCGTCACCTGCATGCCACCGGCATCGCCCCGGCGCTGTCGCCGAGCATGAATGCGTTGACCCGCGGTTTGATGACCGCCATGCGTTCGGCAGGCCGGAGCGTCTCGTTCGACCCCAACCTGCGCCCGTCGCTGTGGCCCAGCCAGGCGCACATGGTCGAGCAGATAAACAGCTTCGCCGCGCTGGCCGACTGGGTATTGCCGGGCCTGGCCGAAGGGCAGTTGCTGACTGGACACGAACGCTGCGAAGACATAGCCCGTTTCTATCTCGACCAGGGTGTGCAGGCGGTGGTGATCAAGTTGGGCGCGGACGGCGCGTTCTATTGCAGCGCCGAGCAACAAGGCTATGTAGCCAGCCGCCCCGTGGCCAAGGTGGTGGATACGGTCGGCGCGGGTGACGGCTTCGCCGTGGGCGTCATCAGTGCCCTGCTCGAAGGCCGCGACCTGGCCCAGGCCGCCGGCCGCGGCAACTGGATCGGCAGCCTGGCTGTACAGAGCCCGGGCGACATGGAAGGCCTGCCGACGCGCGCCGCGCTGATCGAGGACGAAAGCCACTGACGCACGCAAAAAAGACACCCGCAAAACATTGCGCCCTACACCCATGAATCAAAACGCCCTACCTGTTGCGACAATTACAAAATGCTCAGGAGTCAGACCATGCACAGACACACCGCGAAACTCGCCAGCCGTCGCTGGTGGTACATCATGCCGATCGTCTTCATCACCTACAGCCTGGCCTACCTGGACCGGGCCAACTACGGTTTCGCCGCGGCCTCGGGCATGGCCGCCGACCTGAACATAACGCCGGGGCTGTCCTCGCTGCTCGGCGCCCTGTTCTTCCTGGGTTACTTCTTCTTCCAGGTCCCCGGCGCGATCTATGCGCAGAAGCACAGTGTCAAGCAGTTGATCTTCGTCAGCCTGATCCTCTGGGGCAGCCTGGCGACCTTGACCGGTGTCGTCTCCAGCGCCTACTGGCTGATCGTGATCCGCTTCATGCTCGGCGTCGTCGAAGCCGTGGTCATGCCCGCGATGCTGGTGTACCTGTGCCATTGGTTCACCCGCGCGGAACGCTCGCGGGCCAACACCTTCCTGATACTGGGCAACCCGGTGACGATGCTGTGGATGTCGGTGGTGTCCGGCTACCTGATCCAGCATTACAGCTGGCGCTGGATGTTCATCATCGAAGGGTTGCCCGCCGTCATCTGGGCATTCATCTGGTGGCGCCTGGCCGATGATCGACCCGCCCAGGCGAAGTGGCTCAGCCAGCAGGAAAAAGACGACCTGCAACAGGCCCTGGCCGCCGAGCAGGTGGGCATGAAGCCGGTGAAGAACTACGCCGAAGCCTTCCGTTCGGGCAAGGTCATCACCCTGTCGTTGCAGTTCTTCCTGTGGAGCGTGGGCGTGTACGGCTTCGTGCTGTGGCTGCCGTCGATTCTCAAGCAGGGCGCGCAGATGGACATGATCGAGGCTGGCTGGCTGTCTTCCCTGCCCTACCTGGCGGCGGTGATCGGCATGCTGGTGGTGAGCTGGTTTTCCGACCGTATGCAACGGCGCAAGCGCTTCGTCTGGCCACCGCTGCTGCTGGCGGCGTTGGCGTTCTACGGTTCGTACGCGCTGGGCAGCGAGCACTTCTGGTGGTCCTATGCACTGCTGGTGATCGCCGGAGCGTGCATGTACGCCCCCTATGGTCCGTTCTTTGCCATCGTGCCGGAGATCCTTCCCGCCAACGTGGCCGGTGGTGCCATGGCGCTGATCAACAGTATGGGCGCCCTGGGCTCGTTCGCCGGGTCCTACCTGGTTGGCTATCTGAACGCCAGCACCGGCAACCCGGGCGCTTCCTACCTGTTGATGAGCGGGGCGCTGCTGCTCTCGGCGCTGCTGACCATCATGCTCAAGCCCGGAGGCTGCGATGCGGTGGTCGGCAAAGCGGACGCCACGGGGCTTGCGTCCTGCAAAAACTGACGCAGATCATGAAACTTCATGAAATCGCCCGGTATTCGTGGCAAAGCGCACAGCTGTCATCCAGGTGGTGCTACTTTTAATACTCCACAGGCTATCCATTCCGATGGCCTGCCCTGCCACGTGCGGCTGCAACAGGTGGGCGCGATGAACAAGATGACATTTCCGAACGCTTGCCAGGTCATGCGCTGGCACTTTCACCCCATGGGCTTCGAGGGCAATATGGATGCGCCCAGCAGCATGGTGGCCAGGCTGTTCGACCGCAGCAGCGGCGAAACCCTGCTGGCCATCGCCGGGCTGCCTTGTGCAACGGTCATGAATGCCGCGGACGTCGAGCGCATCATCGAGGCGGTGGAAGCCGAGCTCGAGGCGTTCATTCCGCCGCTGGCGCTCAAGGCAGGCTGAGCGCGCCAGCTCTCCATCAGCTCGATCCAAAATGACCGTGCAGTGTATCCACAACGATCCGAGCGGCGTCGGCTGCGGCATTGTCGTTGAGCAATGCCTGCCAGCCGCGGCGACCGGGCAGGTGCCGAGCCCTGTGCAGTAGAGCTGGCCACTGATCTGCAGCCGGCACACCGAGCACACCCAGTGCAACGCCCAACCTTTCAAGCTGCAACGCCTGCAGGCGTTGCTCATCGAACGGGCGCTGCTCGGCAATGGCGATCAAACGCCCGCCCAGATGCGCGACCTCGGCGACCACATTGTCCCCGGCACTGCCTACCACGATCTCGGCACGCAGCAGTTCCGGCAAGGGGTCGGCCAGGTGCCCCAGCAGCGTCAGGTTTCCCGGCAGCGGCAGGTCACTGGCGGGCAGCGGTCCGGCTACACGAAATCGATCTTCGGGGCAGCGTCTGGCAATGGCAATCAGTGAATCGACGGTGAAGGCCGTGCCACCCTGCCCGGTGATCACCAGCACCGCGCCATGCTCAGGCGCCACGTGAGCGCTGCTTTGCTGGCTGTAGCGGGACACCCAACCGCAGTGGTCGGTCTTGGCCAGCACCCAGTCGGGCATCTGGCTGCACTCCATCGAGGCCGGGTATGGCGCCAGCAAGCGCGAGGCCGATGCATAGGCCTGCAGATGGGCCGGGTCGGTACGTTCGCCGTGCTGGCGCATGTACACGCACGGTACGCCGAACAGGCGCGCCAGCATCGCCACTTCCACGGATACATCGACCACCAGCAGACACGGCCAGGCGCTACGCATCCAGTCGGCCAGAAGCCCCATGCGTTCGCGCAGCCCGTCCACGGCCAAGGGCGCGTAATGCAGCGCGGGAAAGCTCTCCACATGCATGCCGGGCGCAGTGTCGCCGGGCAACTGCAGGGCCTTGATCGTCGAGGGGTAGTCGGCGTCGGGCAACCGCGAGCCGATCAACGTGACGTCGCAGTCCATGTGCCGGGCGATGGCCAGGGCGCGCATGCCATGGCCGGAGCCGTGGTGATGCACGTAGTAGCCGACCTGCGCCCGCTCAGGCACCGGCGTCGGCCACTTGCCGCAACAGCGCGTCGTAGCGGTCGAGCATGACCTCGTGGCTCCATTGGCTCTCGGCGTGCAGGCGGCAGGCCAGGCGTGACTTGCGCCGGGCCAGGCGCAAAGCGTGTGCCAAGCCTTCGACGTCGCCGCCTGCGGCCAGCGCACCGGTTGCGTCGGTCAGCAGATCGCCCACCGCGCCACGGGCGAAGGCCGCTACCGGTGTGCCGCAGGCCAGGGCTTCTGCCACGACCAGGCCGAAGGGCTCTTCCCAGCACGGGGTGACCAAGGCGGCGGACGCGCTGGCCAGCTCGATGGCCAGTTCGTCACGGCCCAAGTGGCCAAGGTACTGGCACTGGTCATTCAAGCGCGGCTGGATCTGCTCCTTGAAGTAACGCGGGTCGACCGCCTGACCGGCCAGGCGCAGCGGTACGCCGGCCAGTTTCGCGGCGTCCATGGCCAGGTGCGCGCCTTTGTCCGGCACCAGCCGCCCGAACCAGATGGCATGCTCGAGCGGTGCCGCGCGCGGCGACCATAGCTGCAGGTCGATGCCGTTGGGGATGATATGGCACTCGGGAATGACGTCTTTCCACTGCCGCGCGTTGGCTTCGGAGATGGTCGCGAAGTGCCCGGCGCGGCGCTCGCCGCTGTAGGCGTTGATCAATTCGAAGAAAGGTGGGGTGTGCAGCACCGTCAGCATCGGCGTGCGAATCATCGAGGCCATGGTCGCAGGCACATAGTGCAGGCTGTTGTTGAAGATGACGTCGAAGCGGCGGTCGTCGATGTTCTGCATCGCTTTGAGGTAGGCGTGATGCTCCTCGATGTACTCGGAGCTCAGGCAGGCCCGTCGACCGTCTTTGTAGGTGGTGTCATCCCACACCGGGACAATGTTGAGCGCCGGATCGCTGGACGAGCTGGCGAACAGCGTGACGTCATGGCCGCGTTGCATCAGCCCGGATGTCACATCGTGGGTGAACGCTTCCAAGCCGCCGGCGAACGGTTGGCGAATGGGGTGTTTGATGTGCGTCAGCACACCGATGCGCAACGGGCGGGCGGAAGATGAAGACATCGGGGATGTTCCTGGCACGGATTGCAGCTTTGAGGCTGGCGCGCAGGAATGGTTGCATAAAGTAGCAGCGCGATACCGCAGCGCCCGGTTCGCGGCCATGGACCGCTCCTACAGGTAACCGCGTACCCGTAGGAGCGGTCAGCGGCCGCGAAAAGCACACCGCGGATTGACTGACACACCGCAGCGCCCGGTTCGCGGCCTCAGGCCGCTCCTACAGGTGACCTCGTATCCGTAGGAGCGGTCAGCGGCCGCGAAAAGCACACCGCGGATTGACCGACACACCGCAGCGCCCGGTTCGCGGCCTCAGGCCGCTCCTACAGGTGACCTCGCATCCGTAGGAGCGGTCGGCGGCCGCGAAAAGCACACCGCGGATTGACTGACACACCGCAGCGCCCGGTTCGCGGCCTTAGGCCGCTCCTACACAGGTTCTAACCTGCCGTATCAGGCCTTGAGGGTGGCCATGTCGATCACGAAGCGGTACTTCACGTCACCGGCGTGCATGCGCTCGAACGCCTCGTTGATGTTCTTGATGTCCAGCATCTCGATATCGCAGGTGATGTCGTGCTCGGCGCAGAAATCCAGGACTTCCTGGGTTTCCTTGATACCACCGATCAACGAACCGGCCAGAACGCGGCGCTTGAGCACCAGGTTGGCCGCATGCAGAGCGGGATCTACCGGCTGGATCAGCCCGACCAGAATGTGCACACCGTCGAAACGCAGGGTTTCCAGGTAGGGGTTCAGGTCGTGCGGCACCGGAATGGTGTCGAGCAGGAAGTCGAAGGTCTCGGCGGCGGCCTTCATCTGCTCGGCATCGGTCGATACGATCACATGGTCCGCACCTTGGCGACGGCCCTCGGCAGCCTTGCTCGCCGAACGGGTGAACAGCGTCACTTCGGCGCCCAGCGCCTTGGCGAACTTGATGCCCATGTGGCCCAGGCCACCCATGCCCAGAATGCCGACCTTGTCACCCGGCTTGACGCCGTAATGCTTCAGCGGCGAATAGGTGGTGATCCCGGCGCACAGGATCGGCGCGGCGTTGGCCGGGTCGAGGCCGTCGGGAATGCGCACCACGAAATTCTCGCTGACCACGATGCTGTCGGAATAACCGCCCATGGTGTTGCTGCCATCGACGCGATCAGGCGTAGCGTAGGTCATGGTCGGGCCTTCCAGGCAGTACTGCTCCAGGTCCGCGTGGCAGGCATCGCAATGCTGGCACGAGTCGACCATGCAGCCCACGCCGACACGGTCGCCCACGGCGTACTTCTGCACCTGGGAACCGACGGCAACCACGCGGCCAACGATTTCGTGGCCCGGTACCAGTGGGTACACCGCAATGCCCCAGTCGTTGCGGGCCTGGTGCAAGTCAGAGTGGCAGACGCCGCAATACTGGATTTCGATGCTGACATCGTCAGGGCGCAAGGCGCGACGTTCGAAGCTCAAGGGCGCCAGGGGCGTGGTGGGCGAAAGCGCGGCGTAGCCGAGTGCCTTGGACATGGTAAACCTCTCGAAATGAAAAATGATCAGGCTTGGATTGTGGCTTTCCCGCGCGCCTGCGGCCATGTCCGATCCTGCGCAATGAATGCCCATTCCTCCGAGCACCCCGCAAACGGGGCCCGAACGTGCGATCATCCACGACTGATTTCATGCCTGATCCGTGGTATCCCATGAGCCTGACCAAACACCTCGACGCCAACGCCCGCCTGGTGCAGCTGATTCGCCCGCTGGCCATTGCCGATGACTGGATCCCGACGGCCATCGACGGCCTGCGCGTGGTTTCGTGCCGCAGCCACGTCGCGCGGACCGCGCAGATCTACGAACCGAGCCTGATGGTGATCGCCCAGGGCAGCAAACTGGCGTACCTGGGCGAGCGCACCCTGGAATACGGTGCGGGCCACTACCTGATACAGGCACTGCCGGTGCCGTTCGAGTGCGAGACCTTCGCCAGCGAGCAGTTGCCCCTGCTCGGCGTCTCTATCCCGATCGATCGAACGCTGTTGGGTGAACTGGTGCTGGCCATGGAGCCCGGCCCGAGCCAGGCACAGACCACCGAGTCGATGACTGCCGTAGCGCTGGACGACGCCATGCGCGGCGCGGTGGAACGGCTGCTGCAGTGCCTGCACGATCCCCAGGAGCGCCTGGCCATGGCGCAGGCACGGTTGCGCGAGGTGCTTTACACCGCACTGCGCGGTCCCAATGGGCATGTGCTGCGCGCGCTGGTCGAACAGCAAGGGCAATTCGCACGTATCGCCGGCGCGCTGTCCTGGCTGCACGCGCATTACGAGCAGCCGCTGCAAGTCGACGACCTGGCGCGACGGGCGAACATGAGTGCTTCGACGTTTCACGAGCATTTCAAGCGCAATACGCTGGCCTCGCCCGTGCAGTACATCAAGCGCCTGCGCCTGCTCAAGGCGCGCGCGCTGCTGGTCGCGGATGGAATGAACGTCAACCAGGTGGCGTTGCGCGTGGGTTACCAGAGCACCTCGCAGTTCAGCCGGGAATACAAACGCCTGTTCAACTACAGCCCTGGCCAGGAACGAGTAACGCGCTGAACCCCGACGCGGCTCGCGCCGCTGCTACAGAGGCACCGCGATCCCCTGTAGCAGCGGCGCAAGCCGCGTCCGGCATCACCGCAGGCATCAGGGACGCCCGGTCAGGTTTCGCGTACGACCAGCTCGAAGCCGAGGTCGATTGCCTGGGCGCTGTCACTCTTGCCAGCCATGCTGTCCAGTAACATCTGCGCGGCCTTGCGGCCGATCTCGGCGCGCGGGGTACGGATCGAGGTCAGGCGCGGTACCAGATGCGCCGAACCCGGCAGATCGTTGAAGCCCACCATGCCCACTCGTCCCGGAATGGCGATGCCCAAGCGCTGGGCCTCGTAGATGGCGCCCTGGGCCAGGTCGTCATTGCAGAAGAACACTCCGTCGACATCTGGATGACGCTGCATCAGGTCAGCGAACAACTCGCCGCCCAAGCCGATCGACGAAGGCTGCGGGCACAGCACCTCGAGTTGGGGATCATGCACCCCCGCCCTCTCCAGCGCCGCCCTGAATCCTTCGGCGCGCTGCATCACACGTGGGTCGAGCTGCGCGGCCACATAGCCCAGGCGTCGGCGCCCGGCGTCCAGCAGATGCTGCGCCGCCACGCTTCCGGCCTGCTCCTGGGAAAAGCCGACACAGGCACGCCCGCCGCTGGCGCCCAACTCCATCATGTGCACGCACGGCACACCACTGTTGTGCAACATGGCATGCGCACGCTCGGTGCGGCTCATGCCCGTCAGCAGGATGCCGCCCGGCTTGTAGGCCAGGTAGTTGCGAATGAGGTTTTCTTCTTCGTCGACATCGTAGTGGTAGTTACCGATCAGTACTTCCAGCCCGCGCGGGCGCATCACTTCATGGATGGCTTCCAGCGTGTCGATGAACAAATGGTTGGACAGCGAGGGAATGAGCACCACCACCGACTGGCTCTGCGCCGAGGCCAGCGCGCGTGCCGCCGGGTTGACCACATAGCCCAGGGTCTGCGCGGCCTCCAGCACCTTGGTGGCCAATTGTGGAGCGACCGTCGACACCCCGCGCAATGCGCGTGAAGCCGTAATGGGGGAAACACCTGAAAGTTTGGCAACTTCGGCCAGGGTGGGCAGGCCAGTTGCGCGTGAACCGATTCGCGCCATGATTCTTGTTGTTATCTACTTGCAATGAAAAAGAGTTGAGGTAAGGTAGCGCTGTCTCGAATCCAGAGCAATAATGATTTGTGCCTTGCTATTACCGCAGGCTGCACCAGACTGCTTTGACAAGATCAATAAGATGAGGGCGCCGTATCCACGAACGGCCGGCCCCAGCAGGAGTGACTTGATGAATGCCCCTCTGAACGCTTTGGTGGTGATGGGAGTATCCGGCTGCGGCAAGAGCAGCGTCGGTGCCGCCATCGTTGGCCGCAGCGGCGGCCGCCTGATCGAAGGCGACAGCTTTCATCCCGAAGCCAACATCGCCAAGATGAGCGCCGGCCACCCCCTCGACGACAACGACCGCGCCGGTTGGCTGGTGCGTCTGGGCGAGGAAATGCGTGCCTGCATCGAGTCCGGACAACGCCCCGTATTGACCTGCTCGGCGCTCAAGCTCAAGTATCGCAAGACCCTGCGCGACGCCGTGCCTGGCCTGGGCTTCGTGTTTCTCGCATTGACCCGCGAAGAAGCCGCCAACCGCGTCGCCCATCGGCCCGGCCACTTCATGCCGGCCAGCCTCATCGACAGCCAGTTCGCTGCACTGGAACCGCCGACCGGCGAACCCCTGACCCTGGACCTGGACGCCACCACTCCCATCGTGGACCTGGCGCAGCAGGTGGAACACTGGCTGGTCGAGCACGGCGCTTCCACGCTGGCTTGATCGGCACTCGAAGACAGCGCTGTCTGAGCATCCCGCGCAGCAGTGTCTGATGTCCCCAACCACAACCGTTGCGCCCACAACAACGACAACACGAGGCAAACCTTTATGTTTGGCTTAGCTCACGACACTTACTTGCTGCTCGATGCACTGGTCACCATCATTGGTCTGATCGTGCTCATCACACAGTTCAAGGTCCACCCTTTCGTCGCACTCACCATTGCAGCGATCTTCCTCGGCCTGACGTCCGGTTTGCCGGTGGTCAAGGTCATGAAGTCCTTCCAGGACGGCTTTGGCGGAGTGCTTGGATTCGTCGGCATCATCCTTGCGCTGGGCACCATGCTCGGCAAACTGATGGCCGATTCGGGCGGCGCCGACCAGATCGCGCAAACCCTGATCCGCAAGTTCGGGGTCAAGCGCATCCACTGGGCAATGATGTTCTCCGCATTTCTGGTGGGCATCCCGCTGTTCTTCGAGATCGGCTTCGTGCTGCTGATCCCGCTGGTGTTCATCGTCGCCCGCCGTTCCGGCGTGTCGCTGGTGAAGATCGGCATCCCGCTGCTTGCCGGTCTTTCGGTGGTCCACGGCCTGGTGCCGCCGCATCCGGGTCCGTTGCTGGCGATCGGCATCTTCAACGCCGATATCGGCAAGACCATTCTCTACGGCCTGATCGTCGGCCTGCCCACTGCGATGATCGCCGGCCCGATCTTCGGCTCGTTCATCTCCAAGTACATTCCGGGCAACCCTTCCAAGGAGCTGATGGACCAGATTGCCAAGGAGTCGGACAACCAGAACCTGCCCAGCTTCGCGGTGACCCTGATCACCATCCTGCTGCCCGTGTTCCTGATGATGCTCAAGACCTTCGCCGACGTGGCCTTGCCGGCAGAGAACCTGTTCCGCCAGTGGATGGACTTCATCGGCCACCCGATCACCGCGCTGCTCGCGGCCCTGTTGCTGGCCTTCTACACCTTTGGTGTGGCGCGCGGTTTCGATCGTTCGAAGATCATGAAGCTGCTGGACCAGAGCCTGGCCCCGACTGCGGCCATCGTGCTGATCGTCGGCGCTGGCGGTGGTTTCAAGCAGATGCTGGTGGATACCGGTGTGGGCAACATCATCGGCCAGATGGCCGTGCAGGCCGAGGTCAATCCGATTCTGCTGGCGTGGCTGGTGGCTGCGGTGATTCGCGTTGCCACAGGCTCGGCAACGGTCGCGACCATCACCGGTGCCGGTATCGTCGCCCCGGTCATCGGCATGATGCCCGGCGTCAACCGTGAGCTGCTGGTGCTGGCCACCGGCGCCGGCTCGGTGATCCTGTCCCACGTCAACGACGCGGGTTTCTGGCTGGTCAAGCAGTACTTCAACATGACCGTGACCGAAACCCTGAAGACCTGGACCGTGATGGAAACCATCCTGTCCGTTGTCGGCCTGATCTTCATCCTGCTGTTGTCGATGGTGGTCTGAGCCAGTCCGCGAAAGGCGGCCGCAACCTTTCTGATCCACCATAGTGAATCATTCGCGGGCAGAGACCCGCTCCCACACGAGTACAGTTCATTTCACTCTGTGGGAGCGGGTCTCTGCCCGCGAAGGGCGCCCCGCCGATCAGCGCCGCTTCAAGCGATCGATGATCACCGCGATCAGCAGAATCGTCCCGCGAATCACGTACTGATAGAACGTGTCGATATTCTTCAGGTTCATCGCGTTCTCGATGATCGCCAGAATCAGCACGCCGGCGATCACGTGGCGAATCATGCCAATGCCCCCGGCCAGCGACACCCCGCCCAGCACACACGCCGAGATCACCGTCAATTCGAAGCCCTGGCCGATCATCGGCTGGCCCGAGGTCATCCGCGACGCCAGTACCACACCGGCCAGCGCACCGATCACACCGTGCACGGCAAAGATGATGATCTTGGTGCGATCCACGTGCACACCCGCCAGCAGCGCCGCTTCCTGGTTGCCACCGATGGCCATGGTGTTGCGTCCATAGGTGGTGTAGTTGAGCAACCAACCGAAGAAGATGAAGCAGACAATGGTGATCAGGATCGGCACCGGCACGCCCATCAACTGGCCATTGCCGAAGATGAAGAAGTCCTCCTGCATGACCCCGACGGCCTTGCCGTTGGAAAAGATATAGGCCAGGCCGCGCACGATCTGCATCGTCGCCAGGGTCGCGATCAAGGCATTGATGCGCAACTTGGCGATGACAATGCCGTTGATCAAGCCAACCACCAGCCCCATCAGCAAGGCCGCGCCCACGCCCAGCAGCACGCTTTCGGTGTCGCGCATCACCACCGCCGCAATGACCCCGGCGCATGCAATCACCGAACCAACGGACAGGTCGAAATGCCCGGACGCCAGGCAGTAGAGCATTGTGCAGGCCGCAATGCCGGTGGTCGAAATGGCCAGGCCCAGCCCGCGCATGTTCAATGGCGAGAGGAAGTTGTCGATGAACATCGTGCACAGCACGAAGATCGCCAGCGCGGCGAGCAGCATCACCCACTCGTCCAGAAAGCGACGCAGGTTGAGACCCTGGCGGGGGGCCGGCAGCGTGTTTTGCGTAGACATAAGCACCTCTGTTGTTATTGTTCAGCCGCGAGTGCGCGGCAGTGCCAATTGCAGCAACCTGGATTCCTGCGCCTGCTCGCGCAGCACTTCGCCGGTCAACGCACCTTCACTCATGACCAGGATTCGATCGCTGATGCCGATCACTTCCATCAGGTCGCTGGACACCACGATCACCGCGATACCATCGGCGGCCAGGCCGTGAATGATCTGGTAGATCTCGGCCTTGGCACCGATGTCGATGCCGCGTGTGGGTTCGTCGAGCAACAGGACCTTCATCGGCATCGACAGCCAGCGACCGAGGATGGCCTTCTGCTGGTTGCCGCCGGAGAGGTACATGATCGGCTGCTCGGCGGACGGGGTCTTGATGTTCAGCGCCTTGATCTGGCGCGCGGCGTTCTCCTTTTCCCACGGGCCCTGCACCAGGCAGCCCAGGGTGAGATGGCGGTCGCGGGCGCCGATGTTGATGTTTTCGGCCACACTGGCCAGGGGCACGATGCCTTCCTTCTTGCGATCCTCGGGGCACAATAGAATGCCAGCGGCGATGGCGTCGCGCGGGTTGGCCAGGGTCAGCGAACGCCCATCGAGGGTGAGGCTGCCTGCCTTGCTGGCGGCCAATCCGGACAGCAGGCGCAACAGCTCGGTGCGGCCTGCGCCCACCAGGCCGAAGAAGCCCAGCACTTCACCCTTGGCGACGCTGAAACTGACCGGCTCGTGCAGACCCGGCCCCAGCAAGCCCTCGACGCGCAGTGCCTGGCCCTGATGAGGGCGAGGACGGTAGTTGTAGATGTCCTGGATATCGCGGCCGACCATGCAGGTCACCAACTGGTCGTGGGTCAACTCGGCCATGTCGTCGAAAGTGCGCACGTAGCGGCCATCCTTGAACACCGTGACGGCGTCGCAGATGCGGAATATCTCCTCCATGCGGTGGGAGACATAGAGGACCACCCTGCCCTCGTCGCGCAGCTTGGCAATGATCGTCATCAGCCGGTCGATTTCCCGTGCCGACAAGCTGCTGGTCGGCTCGTCGAAGGCGATCACATGGGCATTGCGCGACATCGCCTTGGCAATCTCGACCAACTGCCGCTGGCCCAGGGACAGACTGCCCAAGCGCTGGCGTGGATCGATCTCGTCGGCCAGACCGGCGAGCAGCTCGCCGGCACGGCGCAGCATGGCGCTGCGATCGATCAGGCCGAAACGCGCTGGCATGTGGCCCAGCAGCAGGTTTTCCGCCACGCTCATTTCCGGCACCAGGTGCAGCTCCTGATGAATCACTGCAACGCCGCTGCCGATGCTCTCGGCGGCGGACTTGAACACCAGGCTCTGGCTGCCAATCTGCAGGCTGCCCGTGCTGGGCTGGTAGGCACCGCCCAGGATCTTCAACAAGGTGGACTTGCCGGCACCGTTTTCGCCCATCAGGGCGTGCACGCTGCCCGGGCGAACTTCGAAGCTGATGTCCGACAGTGCGCGCACGCCCGGAAAATTCTTGCCGATACCGTTGAAACGCAATGACTCTACACGCATGGATACAACTCCAGAGCAGGCATCACGGCACGCCGTGAAGAATCGGCCTCTGCCGGGGCAGAGGCCATGGGTCGGATCAGTTCCACAAACCGATCTTTTCCAGTTCCTGCTTGAAGTTCTCGCGGGTGATCAGGGTCACGTCGTCCATGGCGGTGTACTTGGGCGGCTCCTTGCCGGTGGTGACCCACTCGAACATCATGCTTGCCGTGTTGTAGCCCTCGGTATGGGGGCTGGGCAGCATGGAGCCGAAGAAGCCGCTGTTGGCTTTCTTCAGCTCGCCGATGGCATCGGTGCCGTTGATGCCGATGCCGATCACGTTGGCTGCGGCGAACCCCGCACTTTCGGTGGCGCGCACGCCACCCAGCACGGTGTTGTCGTTCATGCCGCCGATGATCAGATTCTTGGCGCCTGACGGCAGCTTGACCAGCGTGGAGTTAGTAGCGTCCATGCTGCCGGGTACGTCGAGGGTCTTCTGCGCGGCGAACAGAATGTGCTCGGTCGGCAGGCCCGCAGCCTTCAGCGCCTTGACCGAGCCGTCGGTGCGCTTCTTGCCGGTGTCCAGCTCGTTGTAGGTATTGATGATGGCGTAGGTGTCTTTCCAGTCCCAGCCACGCTTCTTGGCTTCTCCGGCCATGGCCATGCCCTGCTTCTCGCCGACTTCGAAGGCGGCCATGCCCAGGTACGGCACGTCCTCCATGAAGTTGCCCTTGGCATCGACGAAGCGATCGTCGACGGCCATTACTTTCATGTCGTTGAGTTTGGCCTTGGCCACGATGGCCGGGCCTAGCGCAACGTCAGGAGGGCAGATGACGAAGCCCTTGACCCCATTGGCGGCCAGGCTGTCGATGGCCGAAAGGGTTTTCTCGCCGTCGGGCACAGCGATCTTGATGACCTTGAAGCCTTTGTCCTTGCCGGCCTTCTCGGCAAAGGCCCACTCGGTCTGGAACCAGGGCTCTTCAGCCTGCTTGACCAGAAAACCGATCTTGACCTCTTCAGCCCAGGAAGCCGATGAGCCTGCGAACATCGCGGCGGTCAGGGCGGCACAGCACAGGGAACGGATCCCGTGACGACTCAACATAGCTAACTCCTTATTTTTATTGAATAGCTACAGCGTCCAGCAACATCAGCGAATAGTCATACCATATAACAGGATGGGCATTTGTAACGTAACGTCACGCTTGCGCCATCCACAGCGGCGTGTCGTAGATCCTGTCAGAAATGACACCACGAGTGATCTGGCAAATAGTATTACCATTTATTTTTACGGACGTCGAATTTCAGCTATACCTGCCAGTGCAGCCACCGCCGGAGTCCGGTTGTCCAACCCCGGGATCCAGCCATTTCCTATAAAAAACTACGGAACGCCTTACATGCCTATTTATCAAAAACTGCTCAGCGCCATTGGATTGACCCTCATGACTGCTTCCATCTCTGCCCATGCGGCAGGCTTGACTTCGACCCGCGAAAGCTTCGGCGCGCTGCCCGATGGCACGCCGCTGGAAAAGATCACCCTGAGCAACAGCCACGGTATGAAAGCCAGCATCATCACCTACGGCGCGACCTTGCAGGCGCTGCAAGTGCCGGACAAGAAAGGCGAGGTTGCGGATGTGGTACTGGGCTTCGATGACATTCAGGGCTACCAGGCCAATCCCACCGTGTATTTCGGCGCCACTATCGGCCGCTTCGGCAACCGCCTGGCCGGGGGCAAGTTCAACCTGGACGGGCAGACCTATTCGGTACCGCTCAATGACAAGAGCAATGCCCTGCACGGCGGCACCCGAGGGTTCGACAAACACGTCTGGGCCGTAGAGGCCACGCAGGATGCCGACCAGGTCGCGGCCACCTTCACCTATCGCTCACCCGATGGCGAGATGGGCTTTCCCGGGACCCTGGCGACCCAGGTCACCTACAGCCTGAACGAACGCAACGAACTGCGCGTGCAGTACAAGGCCACCACCGACAAACCCACCGTGCTCAACCTGACCAACCACAGCTATTTCAATCTGGCCGGTGCCGGCAGTGGCGATGTGTTGAAGCAGGTGGCCACCTTGCATGCGAGCCGCTACACGCCGGTGACGGCGAAGTTGATCCCGACCGGCGAGTTGGCACCGGTGAAAGGCACGCTGATGGATTTCCTCGCCCCTACCGCCATTGGCAAGCACATCGGCGCCAAGCATGAGCAGCTGGCGTTCGCCGAGCCGAAACAAGGCGGCTTCGATTTCAACTGGGTACTCGACAGCGCAGGCGACTTGAAACGCGAGGCCGCCAAGGTGACCGACCCGGTGTCGGGGCGCACCTTGACGCTGTACACCACCGAGCCGGGCGTGCAGTTCTACACCAGCAACTTCCTCGACGGCACCGTTCGCGGCAAGGGTGGCAAGGTGTATCCGCACTGGGGCGCCTTCACCCTGGAAACCCAGCACTTCCCCGATGCCCCCAACCAGCCCACGTTCGCCAGCACCCGCCTCGATCCTGGCCAGACCTACACCCACACCACGGTGTTTGCCTTCTCGGCGCAGTGATTCGGCCTGACCGACCGCAGCGCCCGTTTCGCGGCCACAAACCGCTCCTACGGATATCGGGCAGGAATCGTGGGCAAAAAAAAGCCACCGCACTGACGTGAGGTGGCTGAAAATCTAACCAAAGAGAGTTGAAGCAGAGCACTGGGCCAGTCGCTATGCGGGGAAGAATCAGCGCCTGGCCTCGTATTCAATCTTCGAAATCAAAGATACCAGCCGAACCGAGGCGCCACTATTGCGTTCGTCAATAGTCATTATCGACACATGAAACGTGCCGCAGGCACTCAACGGTGCGCAAGCGGATGCGCACCTGACACTTGATCACGTACACTCGGTCTTCGTTAACATCTTGATACGTATGCGCTGATCGCGTGACCCATTGACTGGCACAAGAACGTCGACCTTGAAACGCAACTCCACCGCCATATTCTCCCAGCCCGGCTTCCGTGCCTTCCTCATGGTGCGTCTCGCGGCCATGTTCGCCATGCAGATCCAGGCCATCGTTGTCGCCTGGCACATGTACGACATGACCCGCCATCCATTGACTCTGGCCTACGTCGGCCTGGCCCAGTTCATCCCCATGGTGCTGTTGCTGCTGCCAGCCGGGGATCTGCTGGATCGCTTCGACCGGCGGCGCATCCTGCAGATCAGCTGGAGCGTGTCGGTGCTCTCCTCCGCCGCGCTGCTGTGGCTGGCCCTGAGTGAAACCGTCGACACCTGGCCCTACTACGTCGCATTGTTCGTGTTCGGCTGTACCCGAGCGTTCACCGGGCCCGCCGTGCAAAGCCTGCTGCCGCAGATCGTTGCGCGCGAGCACCTGGCCCAGGCCATCGCCACCAACAGCATGATCATGAAAGTGGCGGTAATTGCCGGCCCCCTGCTGGGCGGGCTGCTGTATGCCGCCATCGGTGGCTGGACGTTCGGCATCTGCCTGCTGGGCTTCGCCCTGGGTGTGCTGCTGCTGCAGTGGGTACCCAGCGTGCGCATCGTGCGGCCGGTGGATGATCAGACCACAGCAGTGAGTCGCTTCACCGCTGGCATCCGCTTCATCACCTCGCGGCCGATCATCCTCGGTGCGATATCGCTGGACCTGTTCGCGGTGCTGCTCGGTGGCGTGGTCGCCCTGTTGCCGATCTATGCTGCGGAGATTCTCCATGTCGGCCCCGCCGGGCTGGGCCTGCTGCGCAGCGCCATCGCGCTGGGCGAGCTGGGCATGGGCTTTTATCTGAGCATCCGTCCGCTCAACGCGCGGATGGGCCAGCGCATGTTCCTCGCGGTGGCAGTGTTCGGCGTGGCCAACCTGGTGTTCGCCTTGTCCACGTGGTTCTGGGTGTCGTGCGCGGCGCTTCTCGTCGCTGGGGCAGCAGACATGATCAGCGTGTACATCCGCTCTTCGCTGATCCAGTTCGCCACGCCCGACGATATGCGCGGGCGTGTCAGCGCGGTGAACATGCTGTTCATCGGCTCGTCGAACGAACTGGGTGAATTCCGTGCGGGGGTCAGCGCGACGGCGCTGGGCACGGTGCCAGCAGCGTTGTTCGGCGCTGTCAGTACGCTGGTGATCGTCGCCTTGTGGACACGGCTGTTCAGACCGCTGTGGACCATCGAGAACAACGAGCAGGCCTTGCCCGAGCGCCAGAACAAACCAGCCTGATCACGACCGGCTAGCGCCGCGCGGGGCATGGCGGCAGAACCATTCCTGGTTGCCCTTGAGCTCGGCACGCAGCTGCACCACCAGTTCGGCAATCGCCCGACTGCTGGACAACGGCTGGGTATCGACACCTACCATCAACAGGTCGACCTGACCACTGGCCGGGTCGGACACCTCGACCGTCATGGTGCCCCCCGGATTCAACGTGCAGTGGCATTTGAGGGGCGCGAAGCTGGCTTCGACGATGCGGCGCATTTCAGTGGTGGGAATCATCTAGAGCTTCTCCTGGCGATGTCATGGCTGGAGACGTGTCGCAGCGTGAGTACGGCCACTCGGCAGGGCGGCGCGCTCACGCTTTCAGCGTGGTGCGGCAGGCAGGCACCGAGGGCTGCCTGCACAAGGCTACCAGACTCAGTCCTTGGTGCCATAGGGCGGATATTTATCTGCGTCACCGGTTTTTTCCGACGTGTCGCCTTCGGGCTTCTCGGCGGGCCCGATCGGATCGACCTGCGGGTCGGCAAGGTCGGGAGAGTCCGGGTCGAACCCCAGGTCGTTATCGGGCTTGGTCTCGTTGCTCATAAATCCTCCGGTCTTGAATGTGGGCCATCGGCGCAATAGCGCTGCTCCAGCATCAGGCGACGCCTGGCGGGATGCCATCCTTGTTGAAATCCTTCAGCCGTTCCTTTTCTTCCGGGGTGGAATGGGCGGGCGTCTGGTCCTCGCTGTCCTCGGCGGGTGGTTGCTTGTCATCGGCCATGATCGGTTCCTTTCAATGGGGTCTCTACACTGTGAGCCTGCAGACCGATCCGGGGTTCCGTGCAATCGACCAGGCCGCTGTCGTCATGGCCGATACATCGCGTCGCTCCTTTCGCGGCCGATGACCGCTGCTACGGTGGCATGAAACTTTCGTCAGCTCCAGGCACTCAATGTGCAGCCGCGCTCGCATGGCTGCTGGCGGTCCGACTGACAATCCCGAGGAATACACGATGATCGCTCGCTGGCGCTGGGCCCTGGGTCAGATGACCAAACGCTTGTGGTTCCGCGCAAGCCTGTTCTCCCTGACGGGCATCGCCACGGCGCTGATTGCCATCGTCTTCAAGGACTTCGTGCCCGCCGACCTGCCGACGCGGATCGGTGCCGATTCGGTCGACAAGATCCTCGCGATCATCGCGTCGAGCATGCTTGCGGTCACGACCTTCTCGCTGAGCACCATGGTCAGTGCCTATGGCGCCGCCAGCAGCGGCGTAACGCCACGTGCCACCTCACTGGTGATGGAAGACGCCACGACCCAGAACGCACTGGCAACGTTCATCGGCTCGTTCCTGTTCAGCCTGGTCGGGATCATTGCCCTGAGCACCGGGGCCTACGGCGCTCAAGGGCGGGTGGTGCTGTTCGCGGTGACCATCGTCATGATCATCCTGATCGTCTATACGCTGCTGCGTTGGATCGACCACCTGTCCAAGCTGGGCCGGGTCGGCGAAACCATCGACCGGGTCGAAGCCGCAGCGCTGCAATCCCTGGAAAACCGCGCGCGCTGGCCGTACATGGGCGCGGCGCCCTACCCGCTCGATCTGATGACTCCGCCAACGGCAGCAACCGTGCGCAGCGAGGACACCGGCTACGTGCAGCACATCGATGTCGCCGCCCTTGGCGCGCTGGCCGAGAAGCACGCGCTGCAGATCTACCTGAGCGTACTGCCAGGCGCTTTCCTTCACCTCGGCGCAGATCTGGCCTGGTTTACCGCGGACAGCGACGGCCAGGCGAAGGCCCAGGCAGACCTCGCCGCGGAAATCCGCGCGGCTGTCACGATCGGCCTGCGCCGTACCTTCGAACAGGACCCACGTTTCGGCATTTCGGTTCTCGCGGAGATCGCTTCGCGCGCCCTGTCGCCGGCCACCAACGACTCGGGCACGGTGATCGACGTGATTGGCCGCGGAGTCAGGTGCTTCACCGCCTGGCATGTACACAGCACTACCGATTCGACATCCCGCGAGATCGATCCACACTGCCGCCGAGTGCACGTTCGCGGCTTGCAGGTGGCCGATCTGTTCGACGACTTCTTCACCTTCGTGGCGCGCGACGGCGCCGGGCTGGTGGAAGTCGACATTCGCATGATCAAGGCGCTGATCAGCCTGAACGACATCAGCCCGCAAACCTTCGCCGCCCAGTGCCGGCTGCACGCGACTCGACTGCTGAAACGCGCCGACAGCGCGCTTACCCTGGATGAAGACAAGCAGCGGCTGCGTGAATTGGCCAAACCTCTGCTGGGCTGAATGCCGAGCACCGGCGCCCGAAGCGTCCACTGGGGCGATGGCGCTGAACTTGTGCAGCTGTCGGCAGGCCTGAGTTGACACCTGCACTTGCAGGCAATGACTGCTCAAACGGAAAACGATGATGAACATAGCCTGCCTGGCCTGGGGATCGCTGGTATGGAAGCCGGGGGCTTTACCGGTCTGCAGCCCCTGGCACACCGACGGCCCTGCATTACCCGTCGAGCTTTGCAGGGTCGGCGACGGCGGCGAGCTGGCCACGGCGATCTGCCTGAATGCACCTGCTGTGCCATCTCTCTGGGCGTTGCTGGACACCACCTCGCTCGACGACGCCTGCCAGGCACTGCGCGAACGTGAACAGATACCCCATTCGCGCGATGATGGCATCGGCAGTTTCATCTGCAGCGACCGGTCCACCGGGGTCCTCGCCCAATGGGCTCGTGAGCGAGAACTGGATGCAGTCATCTGGACCGCTTTGCCGCCGCGATTCGCGGGTATAGAGGCACGGATACCCACCATCGACGATGTTCTCGACTATCTGCAAAACTTGACGGGTGAAGTGCGAATACATGCGCGGGAATACATTGAACAACTGCCGCAGCAACTAGAAACGCCTTACAGAGACGTCATTCGTCGTTCGCTGGGTTGGGGAGGTTGAAGGGTTAGAGGAAGTGCGGGGGGGTTGCTGCACTTCCCTACCGTTCAATTGGCTGAAGGCCAGGAATCGAACGGTTGGGAAGACACTTTAAGCGCAGCAGAATCAGCGACGCAGGAAACGGCTTACCAGTACGAAAATGGCAGCGCCAATGGCCAACGAGGCACCTGGCTTTTCCTTGACGAAGGCAGACACATTGTTCAGCGCGTCGCCGTAGGTCTTGGTCAGTTGGCCAGCCGCTTCACGACCTGCGCCTTCTGCCTGCAGGGAATGGTCACCGACCAGTTTGCCCACTACACCTTGAGCCTTGCCGGCGATCTTTTCTGCTACGCCTTCGATTTGTTCGCTTTTCATGTTGAGCCTCACTTTGATCATCGTTTTAGTGACAGTACTTGAAGTATGTAAGCCGGAAGCTTCGTACTTGCTGCCTGAACTTAGGGCGTTGCCGGTTGGAAATAGTTCCGATCTTATTTTCAGTGTTCATGTTGGCAAATTCGGACGCTCGGGCACGCTCAACCAACGGCTTCCAGCGGAGCACCGATCGACAGCGAGCGCAGGTAGTCGCCGAAGCCTTCACGGCAGCGACAATCCAGCCGGGCGCTGGTCGTCACGCAGTTGATCGAAGTCCAGGTGATCGACGCCCCGACCTCTTTCAGGTCGGCCACCAGGTGCACGTCCTCGTGGGCCTTGAGCGGCTTGAACCCGCCAACCCGGCGGTAGGCCTGGGCACTGACCCCCATGTTGGCGCCGTGGACATGCTTGTGACCTTCCACCGGGGTATACAGGGCGTCGTAACGGCTGCGAACTTCCTCGGCATGCAGCGACCAGTCATCCACGCGCACCGTGCCGCAAACCGCGTCGGTGCGAAAGCGCAGCTGATCGACCAGCCAGGTGGGCGGCACGAGGGTATCGGCATCGGTGAACGCCAACCAGCGGGCGCCTTGATCCAACAACAGTTGAGCACCCGCGGCGCGCGTACGACCGACGTTGCAGTGCGCCACGGCCACGCTCTGTACGGGGTAGCGGTTGACCACTTGCTGGGTACCGTCGGAACATTCGTCCAGCACGATAACCACCTTGACCTCTTCGCCCGACAGTCCAGGATGCTCACCGGCAATCAGCAACGACTCGATGCATTGAGCGACCACTGCTTCTTCATTATGAGCTGGGACAATGATTCCGATCATGGACGATACCTGTCGAGGAGATGCCGGCATCCGGCGGCTGTAAGTCTCTTGACCTATCTATCGCGCGTTGGTTGCAGATAGATACGACGGGTGGTAGTTCGGCAAATGTTCATTCCAATTTGCAATTCACTTTCTCCCCTCCAGAGGCCCGACGACCCGGACCGGGCTGTCGATCAGCCAGCGCTGCAAGCCTGAACGAATTAATGTAGGGCATGGTGATCAACTGCAGCAGAGGACTTGGCGAGGAGCGTGACAATGGCAACTCGAAGGACAAGCATAGGCTACTGGCACTGGGTGTTGCTGCTGGCGGTGATCGCCTCGGGCTGGCAGCCGCTGGACCGCCAGACCTGGCTGATCGAAAACATCCTGGTGCTGGTGGGCGCCGTGGCCGTGTGGTTCACCCGTGACCATTTCCAGTGGAGCCGACGCGCGTGGGTGATGGTGATCATCTTTCTATGCCTGCATCAGGTGGGCACGCACTTCACCTACCCCCAGGTTCCCTACAACGAAGCGTTGTACCTGATCAGCGGGGTGGACGTGAATGCAGCGCTGGGCTGGGAGCGCAATCAATATGATCGTTTCGTGCACCTGGCCTACGGCCTGCTGCTCAGCCTGCCCTTGCGGGAAATCGTCAGTGAGAAATGCCAGCTCAAGGGTGCGTGGGCATCATTGATTGCCTGGTCGCTGGTGCTGTCGACCTCGATGCTCTATGAACTGATGGAGTGGGCAGGCGCCGCGTACGTGGGCGGTGGCGACTCGGCCTTCGTCGGTGCCCAGGGCGATTTCTGGGATGCCCAGAAAGACATGGCCGTAGCGGCAGCCGCCTCGCTGGTGGTGCTGACCTGCCGCGGCCATGCGCTGCGCGCCGGGGTTTCGGCGCTGCGCGGGCGATTGACACCGCACTGAAACGCCCAGCGGCTCAATGCATCGATACCTCAATGCATCAATACATAGCCAAGCATCTGTTTCGCCATGCGCCACGGCTGCCAAACCGAAAGGTGATCGAAGATCCTCCCGGAATTTCCCATCACCCCCATGACCGTCACGTAGACGACGCCTTTCCTGATCAACCTCGATATCTTTTTCTTGCTGTAACGCAACAATCAGGACACCTGCACGAGTGGGTTTCGCGACATGGCACTTCTGCAACGGCGAAAACGAAAAAGCCCCGCCAATGCGGGGCTTTTCGATGTTTGGCGGGAAACCAGGGATTCGAACCCTGGGAACGCTATTAACGTTCGCCGGTTTTCAAGACCGGTGCATTCAACCACTCTGCCAATTTCCCGAATGTCTTGCTGGTTGCTTTGCGGGCGCCATAATACCGGAATGAAACACGCTGTCAAACTCTGGATAGAGCGGCTAGGCAAGGGTCTGATATGATCTTTGCATCTGAACGTTTCAGACGTGTTCAATCAAAGGAGTCTCGCCATGCGCGAACAGGATTATGCAGTTAATCAAGGCTCGCAGGTGCAGCAGCTAGAAGTTAGCCGCGTCCTGCGCAACACCTACGGCTTGCTGGCACTCACCCTGGCTTTCAGTGGCGTGATGGCCTACGTCGCGCAGCAGATGCGCGTCGGCTACCCGAACATCTTCGTCGTGCTGATCGGCTTCTACGGGCTGTTCTTCCTGACCAACAAGCTGCGTGATTCGGCCTGGGGCCTGGTGTCCACCTTCGCCCTGACCGGCTTCATGGGCTTCCTGCTCGGCCCGATCCTCAACCGTTACCTGGGCATGCAGGGCGGCGCCGAAGTGGTCAGCTCGGCCTTCGCCATGACGGCGCTGGTGTTCGGCGGCCTGTCGGCCTATGTGCTCATCACTCGCAAGGACATGAGCTTCCTGGGCGGCTTCATTACCGCAGGCTTCTTCGTGCTGCTGGGCGCGGTGCTGGCGAGCTTCTTCTTCCAGATCGCCGGTCTGCAGTTGGCGATCAGCGCCGGTTTCGTGCTGTTCTCGTCGGTGTGCATCCTGTTCCAGACCAGCGCGATCATCCATGGTGGCGAACGCAACTACATCATGGCGACCATCAGCCTGTACGTGTCGATCTACAACCTGTTCGTGAGCCTGCTGCAGCTGTTCGGCATCATGGGTCGCGACGACTGATTCACCGTTGCCCTGTCGAAGCCCGCCTCGTGCGGGCTTTTTCTTGCCCCTGGTTCGGGTATCCTCAGCAAAAACCGGTTTGCCCCATGGGCGCCGCGCCGTAGAATCGCGCTCCTTTCGATTGAGCCATCGCGCTCTTTTTGCCGGAGCCTTCGCGCTCTTTCTCAGGAGCCCTTGCCATGAGCACCCCACAGCCACCCAGCGACGAATTGATCCTGGGCCTGGAAGACCGCCCTCGCCCACTGCTGGGCATGCTTGCCGCGCTGCAGCACCTGCTTGCGATCATCGTACCGATCGTCACGCCCGGCCTGCTGATCTGCCAGGCACTGGGCGTCAGCGCCCGTGACACCAACATGATCGTTTCCATGTCGCTGGTCATTTCCGGCATTGCTACCTTCGTCCAGTGCCGGCGCATCGGCCCGTTCGGCGCGGGTCTGCTGATCGTGCAGGGCACCAGTTTCAACTTCGTCGGACCGCTGATTGCCGGGGGTGCGCTGATGGTGCAACAGGGCACACCGGTGGAAGCTGTGATGGCGGCGATCTTCGGCGTGGTCATCGCAGGGTCGTTCGTGGAAATCGGTATTTCGCGACTCCTGCCCTTCGTCAAACGGCTGATCACCCCGCTGGTCACCGGTATCGTCGTACTGATGATCGGCCTGACCCTGATCAAGGTCGGTCTGATCAGCATGGGCGGCGGCTTCGGCGCCATGGCCAATGGCACGTTCGCCAACGGCGAAAACCTCATGCTCTCCGGCCTGGTACTGGCGATCATCGTGGTGCTCAATCGCATTCCGGTGACCTGGATGCGCAGCGCCGCCATCGTCATCGCTCTGGCCATGGGCTACGCGCTGGCCGGTTACCTGGGCCGACTGGATTTCACCGGCATGCACCAGGCCGCGGTATTTCAGGTGCCCGTACCGCTGCACTTCGGCCTCGGTTTCTCCTGGGCGTTGTTCATTCCAATGCTGGTGATCTACCTGGTGACGTCCCTGGAAGCGATCGGTGACGTGACGGCGACCAGCAAGGTGTCGCGCCAGCCCGTAGAGGGCCCGCTGTGGATGCAGCGCATCAAGGGCGGCGTGCTGGTCAACGGGACCAACTCGCTGCTGGCCGGTGTCTTCAATACCTTCCCCAGCTCCATCTTCGCGCAGAACAACGGGGTCATTCAGCTCACCGGCATCGCCAGCCGCCACATCGGCGTGTGGATCGCCGGGATGCTGGTTCTGCTCGGTCTGTTCCCGACGGTTGCCGGGGTGATCCAGGCGGTGCCCGAACCGGTACTGGGTGGAGCTGCCATGGTGATGTTCGGCGCGGTGGCCGCATCGGGCATCAATATCCTTGCCAGCGTCGACCTCGATCGTCGGGCGCTGCTGATCATCGCCGTATCGCTCGCCCTCG
Source organism: Pseudomonas sp. MM227 (assembly GCF_947090715.1). Lineage (NCBI taxonomy): Bacteria > Pseudomonadati > Pseudomonadota > Gammaproteobacteria > Pseudomonadales > Pseudomonadaceae > Pseudomonas > Pseudomonas sp. MM227. The sequence goes on along the minus strand of NZ_OX352319.1, from coordinate 2,187,579 downwards.
GCCTGGGTGTGGCTCAGGTGCCGGAGTTCCTCGCGCACATGCCGGGCGCATTGCGCAATGTGCTGGAGTCGGGTGTAGCCACTGGCGGTATCTGCGCGCTGCTGCTGAACTGGTTTTTGCCAGCCGGGCCAGTGGCTCGTCACTGAGCTGGCCCGAGCCTGCGACAAGGGCCTGCAGGCTCAAAGATCGAAGCGGTCCACGGCGCGGCGACGCTCGTTGTCGTCGCGCATATCGTAGGCCGCAGTGGTCTGGATATTGGTGTGGTGCGCCAGCTTCTGGGCAATCGAAAGGTCGTGCTCTTCGATCACTCGGGTGATGAACGAACGGCGGAAATCATGGGGCATGATCTTCACGCCGACCTGGGTGCCGCGTTGTCGGGCGATGTAGTAGATGGCGTGCTTGGTGATACGCTCGCGGGTGATGTGCGCGCCGCGGCGGATGCGATTGAAAAGAAAGTCGTCATCGGCCTGGCCTGCGGGAAGCTGGCTGCGGCGAAACGCCAGCCAGGTTTGCAGATGGGCAAAAGCCCAGCCCGGCGCGTACTTGATCAACTCCTTGTTGCCCTTGCCGGTCACGCGCAGGCTGCGCTCGCTGAAGTCGACCTGGGCCAGGTCGAGGTTGACCGATTCCGACTTGCGCATGCCAGAACCATACAGGATGGCGATGACGGCGGCGTCGCGCAGGCCCTGCGGCCGCGGATCGTTGGCGCAGACCTCCATCAGGTCGCGGATCAGGCTGCGCTTGAGGTTGCGGCCGTTGCCCAGGCGGGTGCCCTGCATGGGCTTGACCGAGCGAATCTTGAGCAGGTGATCCTGGTCGATCAGGCTCAGCCGCCACGCCTCGTTCATGACCCCGCGCACGGCGTTGACGTAAAGCGAGGTGGTGTTGGGGGCGTAGCCATCTTCGCGCAGGGCGGCCACCAGCGAGGTAACGTGCCCGGGTTCGAGACGGTGCCAGGGCACCTCGCGAATGTCGACGTCCTCGAAGCCCAGCCGGTCCGCGGCATCCTGCAATACGTATTGCATGGTCGTGCGGCTGGACGGCATCAGCCGCGCGAGATATTGCAACAGAGGGTTCTGCAGATCAGACAAACCGGGGAATCCTTGAGTGCCAGGGTAGACGCCCGCCATTCTAGCATCCGCGTCGGTGCCTGACCCGTCCGCCCTTACCCGGCCGGTTCGATCAGAAGTTACCGCGCAGCGCCTGCAGGCCACCTTGATAGACACCGTCGAAAATTTCCACCGCCTCGGCGTCACTCATGCCGACCGGGTTGAAGCGACCGCCCCACTCCACTCGGCTGTTGACGGCGTCCACCTCGATGACCTTGAGCGTCGCCAGGTAATCGCTCACCGGAAAGGGACCTTCGATGATGGAATAGCTGTAGGTGCGCGCGGCGTTGTCGTAAGTCTCAAGACGCTCGACGATGACGGTACCGTCCACCGTGGTCAGGTGCCGCAGCCGGCCGTTTTCCTGGGCTTCGCTGTGCTGGATCATGGGCAGCCAGTCGGCCAGGGAGTTGAACCCGGCCACCAGATTCCAGACCTGATCGGCCGATGCCGGAATGTCGATGCTCGCTTGCGTGCTTGCCATGTCATGGCTCCTGTCGGTGGGCTGAGGCTACAACGGTAGCGGTCGTTCGAGTGCGCGGCAAGCCGTTAGTGCATTCGTTCATGCGGCCGACACAGCTGGGGCGATCATGCCCTGGCAGTGGGCGCGGGCGCGGCACCAGCAATGGATACATGCTGCGCAAACGTTGTCCCATGAAGGCCAGCCTGGCCTGGATCCGTTCATTGAAGGGGCGTTTGCAGCGTCATGAGAATCATCGAAAAGACCGGCGCGCCAGTTCGCGCCCTGACCCCTGCCGAACAGCAGTTGGTCACCGAATTCGTCGAAGGCCGCAGTGAAGGCCCGAAGCTCCTGCAGGCCAACCAGTGGCTCATGAAGGTCCGCACCCAGGGCCAGTGGCTGGCGTGCGATTGCCGGCCCGGTACGCTGCCGGTGATGAACGTGACGCTCAACAGCAGTACCGGCACGCTGTTTTTGAAGAACAACCCCGGCACGGCCGAGCATGCCGAGGGTTGCCCCTTCATCCATGACGAGCGTGACAGTACGCCTGGGCGCGAGGATGAAGGGCCACTGCCGGCCGCCTGGTTGCCCCCCGATATGCCGCTGAAGCTGATTGCCGATTTCCGCGCCCCGGCCATGCCCGGTACGCCCGGCACCGCCGTGATAGCAAGTCAGCGACGGGAGCAGCACCGGTTGCTCTCACTGCTGCTGACGCTCATCGAAGCCTCTGGGCTCAATGTGTACGCCACGCACCTGAAGAAGGATCTGACCCGCCAGTTCGCCGACCTGCGCGAAGTGGCCACACGCTACCCGCTGATCGACAGGGTGCCGGCGAGCAATTATCTGGAAACCCGCATCGACATGAAGCACATGATGATGCTCAAGGCACGCCTGAAGGATTCCACCGCCTTCATTGGGCAGCGTCGCTATGGGCTGCTGCTCGACTGCGTGTCCGACGTAGTCGGGCGCAAGGTGATGACCGAGCGCAGCACCGCCGGCTTCGACTTCCAGGGCCATCATCTGTTGTGGGGTGGCGCGCGCAGCAGTGGGCCGCTGCTGGCCCTGGCGCTGTATTCACCGGCAACCGCCGGCAGCCAATTCTATGAAATGGTGCATGTGGCGACGGTGCCGGTGCTGACCCGCGGGCATCTGTTCCCGGTGTTCCGCGACGAGGAACGCGAGGCGTTGAAGATGCTGGTGTCGCTGATCGACTGGATGGCCAGCAAAGGCGTCAAGGTCATGATGCGCCGACCGGTGATCGGCGCCATGGTGATGGACGAACTGGTGCTCAGCTCGGACCTGGACCGGGTCCTCTCGGTTTCGCTGATGAAAGAGCCGCTGGGTCCGGAGCCCAGTTCCGAAACCTTCAAGCGCCTGGCCGACTTCAAGAGCCTGGAGACCTTCCGCAAGTACGTGGCGGGCTTCTTCATGCGCGAGCGCGATTGACCCACGGCGCACTTGCGTCCTAACCGCGCAGCTGCCAAAGCAGGGCGATGTCGCGGGCGCGATCGCTGAGCAGCGCACTGGCTTCGGCGCACGCCTGCTCCAGGGTCATCGGACCGGACGCAATGGAGAACGCGGCATCGATGCCATGGGCGTACAGGTCCTGATAGCCTTCGCCCAGTGTGCCGGCCAGCACCACCACCGGGACACCCGCAGCGCGCGCAACGCGGGCCACGCCGAAGGGCGTCTTGCCGCGCAGGGTCTGGGCATCGAAGCGCCCTTCGCCGGTGATCACCAGGTCGGCGCCGATGACGGCATCGGCCAGGCCCACCAGTTGCGCTACCACTTCGACCCCTGGGCGGAACGAGGCACCAAGAAAGGCCTTGGCCGCGAAGCCCATGCCGCCTGCTGCGCCGCAACCAGGCGCGTCACGGCAGTCCTGGCCCAGCACCGCTACGCAGTGATCGGCGAAGTGGTCCAAAGCCTTGTCCAGCGCCAGCACCTGTTCGGGTGTAGCGCCCTTCTGCGGGCCGAAAATGTGCGAGGCGCCGTGGGGACCGCACAGCGGGTTGTCGACGTCTGCGGCGACTTCGAACTGCACATCGGCCAGACGTGGGTCGAGGCCGCTGGCGTCGACCTTGGCTACTTGTGCCAGCGCCAGGCCGCCACGGGGCAGTTCACTGCCCTGAGAATCGGTCAGGCGCAGACCGAGCGCGCAGAGCATGCCAGTGCCGGCATCGTTGGTGGCACTGCCGCCGATGGCGAGGATGATGCGTCGTGCGCCGGCCTCCACGGCTGCAGCGATCAATTGGCCAGTGCCATAGGTGCTGCTGTTGCAGGCATCGCGTTGCTGGCGCTGGAGCAGTTGCAGCCCGCTGGCTTCGGCCATTTCGATGACGGCGGTGCGCTCGTCGGGCAGCCAGCCCCAATGGGCCTGAGTGGCTGCGCCCAAAGGGCCGTCGACGACGAGGCTGCGCAGCTCGCCCTGGCAAGCCGCCATGATGGCTTGCATGGTGCCTTCGCCGCCATCGGCCATCGGCCGCTCGACGAGCTGCGCCTCGGGCAGGGCCTGGCGCAGGCCCCGGGCGATGGCTGAAGCAACGTCGGCGGCGCTCAGGCTGTCTTTGAATGAGTCAGGGGCGATGACGATCTTCATGGCAGTTCTCCAGTTCTTGTGCGCCCATGCTGCCATTTTCACCGCCTCCGCGCGACTGCCGTCACGCGTAGGAGCGGTCATCGGCCGCGAAGGGCCTGGCGCGGTGTGCCTGGTGGAACGCGGTGTGGCCTTCGCGGGCAGAGCCCGCTCCCACATGGGAGTGCGGGCTTGACCTTCCCATGGTGGCAAGGGTCACAGTCCAGGCATGGGACGGAAGGAGGAAAACGTCATGGCAGCAAACGAAGGTGTCGTCGAGCTGGGTATCCACGGCATGACCTGCGCGTCGTGCGTGGGTCGGGTCGAGCGCACCTTGCTCAAGGTGCCAGGTGTGACGGCAGCGGCGGTCAACCTGGCCACCGAGCGCGCTCGCGTGGAAGGCCGCGGCGTGGACGCCCAGGCCCTGATCGCCGCCGTCGACAAGGCCGGCTACAGCGCCAGGCCGCTTGAGCACACTCCAGACGCCATGGCCCAGGCCAATCAGGAAAGCCAGCAAGACGCCGCGCGCCTGCGGCGCGACCTAGGTTGGTCGGTGGCGCTCTCGCTGCCCGTGGTGATAGTGGAAATGGGTGCGCACCTGATACCGGGCTTCCACGCCTGGATCCAACTGCACCTGAGCCAGCAGGATAACTGGCTGCTGCAATTCGCCCTGACCACGTTGGTGCTGATCACCTGTGCCAGGCGCTTCTACCTCAAAGGCACCGTGGCGCTGCTGCGCGGCGCGCCAGACATGAATTCGCTGGTGGCGGTGGGCACCCTCGCCGCCTACGGTTTTTCCCTGGTGTCCACGTTCGCCCCGCAGCTGCTACCCAGCGCTACGGCCACCGTGTATTACGAAGCGGTGTGCGTGATCATCTGCCTGATCCTGCTGGGCCGCACGCTCGAAGCACGCGCCAGGGGCCGCACGTCCCAAGCCATCAAGCGCCTGCTCAGGCTCCAGCCACAGACTGCCTATGTGCAACGCCAGGCGGGCTTCATCGAAATCCCGCTGGAGCAGCTGATACAGGGCGACGTGGTGCAGGTTCGCCCCGGCGAGCGGGTTGCCGTGGACGGCGCGGTACTCGCCGGCGACAGCTTCGTCGACGAGTCGATGCTCACCGGCGAGCCCATGCCGGTGCGCAAGCATCCCGGCGACCAAGTGGTCGGCGGTACCCTCAACCAGAACGGCACGTTGCAGCTTCGAGCCACCGCCTTGGGCAGCGCCAGCATGCTGGCGCGGATCGTCGCCATGGTCGAACGGGCCCAAGGCAGCAAGTTGCCGATCCAGGCGCTGGTGGACCGGGTGACATTGTGGTTCGTGCCGGTGGTGATGGTGCTGGCGCTGGCCACGTTCATCGGTTGGTACTGGCTTGGCCCGACGCCAGCCCTGGGCATGGCCCTGGTGCACGCGGTGGCCGTGCTGATCATCGCCTGTCCGTGTGCGATGGGCTTGGCCACGCCCACCTCGATCATGGTCGGCACCGGCCGTGGCGCCGAGTTGGGCATTCTGTTGCGCAAGGGCGAAGCATTGCAGCAACTGAGCCGCGCGCGAGTCGTGGCACTGGACAAGACCGGCACGCTCACCGAAGGCCAACCGCGGGTGACCGACCTGCAACTGCTGCCCCACTTCACCCGCGAGCAGCTATTGCCTTTGCTCGCAGCCGTGGAAGCGTTGTCCGAACACCCGTTGGCACGGGCCATTGTGACAGCGGCGCAGGACGCTCGGCTCGACTGGCCCCAGGCTCGGGATTTTCAGGCGCACACCGGCCATGGCGTGCGCGCAACGGTCGGCGCGCAGGACGTGGCCATCGGTGCAGAACGCTACATGACGCAACTCGGCGTGGACACGAGCCCGTTCGCCAGCGCTGCACAGACGCTGGCCGAACAGGGCAAGAGCCCCTTGTATGCGGCGGTGGACGGCCAACTGGCCGCGATGATCGCCGTGGCAGATCCGCTCAAGTCGACTACCCCGGCGGCTATCCAGACCTTGCACCGGCTCGGCCTGAAAGTGGCGATGATATCCGGGGACGACCGCCGAACCGCCCAGGCCATCGCCACCCAGTTGGGTATCGATCAGGTGGTGGCGCAGGTTCTGCCAGAAGGCAAGGTGGCCGCCGTCCAGGCGTTGCAGCGCGAGTATGGCCTCACGGTCTACGTGGGTGACGGCATCAACGATGCACCGGCGCTGGCCCAGGCCGACGTCGGCATTGCAGTGGGCAGTGGCACGGACATCGCCATCGAAGCCGCGGATGTGGTGCTGATGTCGGACAACCTCGGCGCGGTGGCCACGGCCATCGCCTTGTCTACGGCAACCCTGAACAACATCCGCCAGAACCTGTTCTGGGCCTTCGCCTACAACGCGGCCCTGATCCCAGTGGCGGCGGGGCTGCTGTACCCGGTCAGCGGGCTGACCCTGTCGCCGCAGGTCGCGGCGGGAGCCATGGCCTTTTCATCGCTGTTCGTACTGGCCAACGCCCTGCGGCTCAAGGGCTTTCAGGCATCTGCCAGGCGATCATAGACGCTGCCGGTCGATTCCGTTGGCCACGCGCAGGATATCCGCCATGACGGCCAAGGCAATCTCGGCGGGCGTCTTGCTGCCCAGGTTCAGGCCGATCGGTGCGTGGATACGCTGCTGGGTGGTCGCGTCCAGCCCACCGATGCGCTCGAGACGCTCGAAGCGCTTTTCGCTGGTGCGCATCGAGCCCATTGCACCGATATAGAAAGCCGGTGTGCGCACCGCCTCGAGCAGGGTCAGGTCATCGAGTCGAGGGTCGTGGGTCAACGCCACCACGGCGGTCGCCGAATGACAGCCGCCGTCGGCGATGAACACCGCAGGCAAGACTTCGTGCACGTGCACGCCGGGCAGGTCGAAACGAGCCAGCACTTCGGGACGCGGCTCACAGAGGATCACTTCATAGCCAAGGGTCAGGGCGAACCCCGCGCAGAATTCGGCGACCGGCGACAGGCCGGCGAGGATCAGGCGCTGTACCGCGCCGATGCGAATGCAAATTTCTTCGTCGCTGACCCGCACCCGTGCATCGCCCATGTGCCCTGCGCGGATGCTGCGCCGATCGCTGCCAGGCACCACCTGCCGCGCCAACAGTTGGCCGCCGGCGAAAGCCTGTTCGATGTGCGCCAGATGCTCCAGCGTGGCTGCATCAGGCGCGAGGTATTCGACCAACACGTCGAGAACGCCGCCGCAAGGCAGCGCCATGGTCGGCGCCAGGCCGCCGTCGCCGTAGCGCACGACCTGATTGACCGGTGTGAAATAACCGGCAGCGACACGCTCCAGAAAGTCGTCTTCCACACAACCACCGGACAGCGATCCGCAATGTTCGCCATTGTCCAGCGCGACCAGCATCGCCCCCGGCCCGCGTGGGGCCGAACCGTAGGTCGACAATACCGTGCACAGCCATACGCCCCGGCCCTGGCCGAGCCAGGTTCGGGCCTGCTGTATGACCTGCAGATCAAGCTGCTTCATCTATTGATACCCGCCATCATCCTGCGCAATGTGCCGGCGCCCTGCCCTGCGACGCCCGCTCTGGTGCAACAGACCGCACGTACAGGGCAATAGTTTTCCGCAGACCGTGAAAGGATGACGGCAGGGGCTTGCGACTACGACCCGCGATAGGTGCTGAAGCCGTAGGGGCTGAGCAGCAAGGGAATGTGATAGTGCTGCTCGGTGTTCTTCACCTCGAAAATCACCGGGATTTCCGGGAAGAAGGTTTCATGCCCGACCTTGCGGTAGTAGTCGCCGGTCTTGAACACCACCCGGTATTCACCCGGCGCAAAAGTGCGCTGTTCCGGGTAGAGGCCGGCGATCCGGCCTTGCTCGTTGGTCACACCCTGCCCCAACGGTTGCCACTGGTTACCCGAATGCTGCTCCAGGGTCACTTCGATACCGGCCGAAGGCACACCCGTTTCCAGGTTCAGTACGTGCACGCTCAGGGGGTTGGCGGCCATCGCGAGGCTGGACAGGGAGGCCAGGCTGGCGGCCAGGACAATTTTCTTCAACATGGTGTATTGCTCCTTCAAGAATGAATGGCCAGACCGACGGATTCGGTGGCCTTGATTGCGCAGGCTTCGTCCTGCTCGGCGCCGCCGGCACCGGCGATGCCGATCGCACCGACCAACTGCTTGCCTTCGTAGACCGGCACGCCGCCGCCCAGCAGCAGCAATTGCCCCAGCGAGGTCAGATTGGCGGCTTCGGGGTTGTTGCGGGCACGCTCGGCGAACAGCCGCGTCGGCGTCTTGGTCGACAGCGCGGTGTAGGCTTTCAACCGCGCGGCCTCGGTGTTGTGCGGGCCAACGCCGTCGCCGCGTTGCTGGACGATGACGTTGCCACCACGGTCCAGCACCGCCACGGCGGCCATGCAGCCGCTGCCATTGGCCAGCCGCTGCGCGGTCGCCAGGTCCAGGTCAGGGTGCTGGGCCAGGGCGGCGTGGGCCTGGGTGGCGAGCAGACAAGCCAGGGTGAATGTCATGCAAAGGGCTTTCATCGAGCATCTCCGTGATCAGTGGCTGGCACCTTAGCAACCCGGTCACGACAGAACCCCGTCGCAGCGATTACAACTTTGTAATAGGCAATCGGCCGCCGGGGGCCTAGCCTATGCGCGGGTACAGGAGCTGAACGATGCGTGTGTTGCTGGTTGAAGACGAAGCGAAAACGGCGAATTTTCTCGCCAAGGGCCTGGGTGAGTCCGGCTTTGCCGTGGACGTGGCGCTCAATGGGCTGGATGGGCGCTACCTGATCGAGCAGCAGCCCTATGACCTGGTGATCCTGGACGTCATGCTGCCCGGCCTGAACGGCTGGCAGTTGCTCAAGCTGATTCGTCAGCAAGGCGCGACACCGGTGCTGTTCCTGACCGCCAAGGACGCCATCGAAGACCGTGTGCGTGGGCTGGAGCTGGGCGCCGACGACTACCTGGTGAAGCCGTTCGCCTTCGCCGAACTGCTGGCACGCGTGCGAACGCTGCTGCGCCGGGGCGCGGTGCGCGAGGTCGAGCATTATCAGGTGGCAGACCTGGAGGTGGACGTACTGCGCCGCCGGGTCAGCCGCGGTGGACAGCGCATCAACCTGACCAACAAGGAATTCGCCCTGCTGCACATGCTGATCGGCCGGCCCGGCGAGGCGCTGTCGCGCACGCTGATCGCCTCTCAGGTGTGGAACCTGAATTTCGACAGCGACACCAACATGGTGGAAGTGGCGGTCCGACGCTTGCGGGCCAAAGTCGACGACCCGTTCATGCCCAAGCTGATTCACACCGTGCGCGGCGTGGGCTACCGGCTGGAGCACCTGGATGAGTGAACGCCGTCACTCCCTGGCCTGGCGCCTGGCGCTGGCCGTGGCGGTGGTCTGCTCACTGGTGATGAGCGTCGTCGCGGTGTTTCTCTACCGTTCGCTGGCGGCCGAGATCGCCTACCGCGACGACATCGCGCTGCTCGGACGGCTCGAGCAGGTGCGTACCCTGCTGCACGACAGCGACAGCCTGGGCGCACTGCAGCAGCGTCCGCAGCTGTATCAGAACATGCTCGGCAATCAGGAAAGCGTGCTGCGCGTGCGTCGCGCCGATGGCAGTGTGGTGTTCGAGATCAACCCCCACGGCGAAACCTTGGGCGATCCACCACGCATCGGCCTGGCTCGGCGGCCGAGCCGGGCCGACATTCGCCTGGACCACGGCGCCTCGTTGCTGGCCGGCGACGCTGTCGGCCCGGCCGGCGAAGCCTTGACGGTGATGGTCGGCAAACGCCTGCACGAGCGCGAGGCGATCCTGGCCAGCTACCGACTGCGCCTGTACCTGGCAGTGGCTGCCGGGGCGCTGCTGGCCTGGGTGATCGGCCTGTTGCTGGTGCGTCGCGCCCTGACGCCGTTGCGCGAAATGGCCGACGCGCTGGCGTTGATCGATCTGCGCAATCTGCACCGGCGACTGGCCGATACCGCCGCGCCGGTGGAGCTGCAGGCGCCGATCCAGGCGCTCAACGGCATGCTGGTACGGCTCGAACAGGGCTTCGAACGGCTGTCGCAGTTCTCCGCAGACCTCGCCCATGAAATCCGCACGCCGCTGCATAACCTGTTGGGCAGCACCGGCCAGGCACTCAACCAGCCTCGTAGCGTGGACGAATACCGGGAACTGCTCGGCTCTAACATCGAAGAGTACGAGCGGCTGAACCGCATGGTGGAAAACCTGCTGTTTCTGGCACGTGCCGACCACGGGCAGCGGCCGGTGCACTTGCAGGCCATTGACCTCACCCACCTGGGCGAAGAACTCTGTGACTACTTCCAGCTGCTCGCCGACGAGCGCGGCGCCGCCCTGCAGCACGCGCTGCACGGCACCCTGCAGACCGACCTGCAATTGCTGCAGCGGGCTCTGGGCAACTTGCTCGCCAACGCGGTCCGCCATGCCCGCCCCGGCACCACGGTGCTGCTCAGCCGCCACGACGAGGCTGGGTTCGTTGGTCTGACGGTGCGTAACGAAGGCGACACCATTGCACCCGAGCATCTGGCGCGATTGTTCGATCGTTTTTTCCGCGTCGACCCGTCGCGCACGGAACCGGGAGACTCGGGTGGCCTGGGCCTGGCAATCGTGCAGTCGATCATGGTTCTGGTGGCCGGCAGCGTCAGTGTCCACAGCGCTGAAGGCGTAACCAGCTTCACCTTGAGTTTTCCCGATAAAGGCGCTTTGGAGTCGTGAAACGAAGGGTCATAGCGACACTTCATCGGCTGGATAGAAAATATCTCTGAGCAATACCGGTTTGCCTGCGGTCGATTTCCATAGTGGTTACAGACCCAATCCCGCAAACCCGTACCAGGAGATTTCAAATGGCCGTTGCCAATGTGAAACAGGAACTCAAGACCGTATCGTCCGTGAAGGCCAAGGCCGAGAAAGGCGAAGGCGCCAGCTTGCAGAACCAGGCCCAGGTCGGTCAGGAACTGGCAGTATTGCTGTCTGACGTGTTCGCGCTGTACATCAAGACCAAAAATTACCACTGGCACATGAAAGGTTCGCACTTCCGCGACTATCATTTGCTGCTGGAAGAGCAAGCGACCCAGATCTACGCCATCACCGACGTGATTGCCGAGCGCGCCCGCAAGATCGGCGAGCCGACCGTACGTTCGCTGGAGCAGATGGTGCAACTCAAGCGCCTGGCCAGCAGCGAAGTGGCTGACCTGTCGCCAGAAGACATGCTGACCGAGCTGCATGACGACAACCAGTCGCTGGCTGCCTACATGCGTACCACCCACGGCGTCACCGACGAAGCCAACGACCTGTCCACTACCAGCCTGTTAGAAGAGTGGATCGACCAGGCCGAAGAACGCGCCTGGTTCCTGGGTCAGACCGTCGGCAAGTAATGCCTATGGTGGGTGTTTGACGCTGGCATCAGCCCCGCGTCATTGCATCAGTGAGCATGAGCGTGGTCGGGGGCATTCAGTGCCCTGGCCACGGCTTCGACTTCCACAGTTTCCTCCTCCCCCTGTGCGTTCTTGATCTTCAAGGTCAATGGCACTGCGTCGCCCTCCTTCACCTGCGTTATCAAACCCATCAGCATCACGTGATAGCCATTGGCATCGAATACCACGGGCTCGCCCGCAGGCAGGCTGACTTCGTCGACCGGGAGCATGCTCATGACATCGCCGTTCATGGTCGACTGGTGGATTTGCGTGTCTTTGGCGACGGGTGACTGGACGCTGATCAGGGTGCTGTCGGAGTCCGCTGTGAGGATCATGAACGCACCTGTAGCGGGTTGCCCTGGCACAGTGGCGCGCGCCCAGGCATCTTCGACCGTGGTCTGGGCCATGGCGTAGCCGGTCAGGCTCAGGGCTGCCAGGAGCGTGGCGAGTTGACGGACGGTGTTCTTCTTGGCAACGGGTTTCATCAGCAGACTTCCATTACGGTGAGCAGATCCTCGGCGCACTCTTGTGCGGTGAGGGAATGGGACAACCCCAGGCGCAGCACGCCGCGGGAGTCGAAGACGTAACTGGTCGAGGTGTGGGAGATGGTGTAGGTGTCGCCGATCGGGACCTTTTCGTAGAACACCTTGAACTCCTTGGCGACATCGGCGGTTTGTTCCAGAGTGCCGCGCAAGGCCACGAAGGTGGGGTCGAAAAGCTTGACGTAGGCGTCGAGCACTTCGGGGGTGTCGCGCTCGGGGTCCAGGGTGATGAAGATCACCTGCAGGCGGTCGCCATCACGGCCCATCAGCTTCTTGGCCTGGACCGCCCGCGCCAGGGTGGTCGGGCAGACGGCCGGGCACTGGGTGAAGCCGAAGAAGACCATGGGCATCATGCCGCGGAAGCTGGACAGGGTCTTCTCGTTGCCCTGCGGATCCTTCAGCCGGAACGTGCGGCCGAGGATCTCGTTGCTCAAGTCTTTGCCGTGCTTGAACGACAGCTTGTTGCTGTCGCCACATCCGGCCAGCGCGCCGAGACCGAGGATGCCCATGCCGGCGAGTACTCGACGGCGGGTCGGAAAATCGTTCATGCCATTGTGCCCTCTGGAGAGGGCCGCAGTTTAAAGGCCAACGCCACACTTGGGCACCGCAACCTGTCACATTTTGTTTAATCGCGGCCGATGATCGCTCCTATGGATGTGCCGTGACTCCACGCAGTTCTAGAAGACCGACCAGCCGATCCGTTCGCTGAGCAGCTCGAGGGCCGCCATGCCGGCCAGGGAATTTCCGGCAGGATTGAGCTCCGGCGACCAGACGCAGACGGTGAACTGCCCCGGTACCACTGCGACGATGCCGCCACCCACGCCACTCTTGCCAGGCAAGCCGACGCGGTAGGCAAAGTTGCCGGCCTCGTCATACAAACCGCTGGTGGCCATGATCGAGTTGACCTGCTGGGTCTGGCGCCGACTCAACACCTGCTCGCCACTGTGCTTGCAGTAGCCATCATTGGCCAGAAAGCAGAACGCGCGAGCCAGGTCGACGCAGTCCATGCGCAGTGCGCAGTGGCTGAAATAGCTGCGCAGCACGGCTTCGACATCGTTGTGAAAATTGTCGAACGACTTCATCAGGTAGGCCATGGCAGCGTTGCGCGCGCGGTGCTGGTACTCCGACTCCGCCACCCGACCGTCGACGATCACCTGGGGGTTGCCCGACAGCCGTCGGGCCAGGTCACGCATGGACAGCGCCGGTGCGGCAAAGCGCGACTGGTTGATGTCGCAGATCACCAGCGCACCGGCATTGATGAACGGGTTACGCGGCCGACCGCGCTCGAACTCCAGCTGCACCAGGGAATTGAAGGGCTGTCCGGAGGGTTCGTGACCCAGGCGCTGCCAGATGTCTTCGCCCGAGTGGCCAATCGCCTGGACCAGACTGAACACCTTGGAGATGCTCTGAATGGAAAACGGCGTGTGCGCATCGCCTGCGCTGAACACCTCGCCGTCGTTGCCGTAGACGGCAATGCCCAGCTGCGCGGCAGGCACATCGGCCAGTGCCGGGATGTAATCGGCAACCTTGCCTTGTCCGATCAGGGGGCGGACGGCATCCAGTATCTCAACCAAAAGCGCTTGCATCGGGCTACTCGCATCATGGGATCAAGCCATAGACGGCCGCTCTCGCCTACGAATCACAGCCCCCCCTGTGGGAGCGGGCTCTGCCCGCGAAGAATGGCACGCGGTGAACCGGTAAAACCGCAGCGCACCTTTCGCGGCCGCAGACCGCTCCTACAAGGGATTGCGCTTCCCCTGTAGGAGCGGTCATCGGCCGCGAAGGGCGTTATGCGGTAGGCCTGTCAGCGATAACCCCGCGCCTGCAGGTCGAACAGTTGCGCGTAGCGTCCGCGCTGGGCCATCAATTGTTCATGATCGCCGCGCTCCAGCACCCTGCCCTGTTCCAGCACCACGATATGATCGGCGTTGCGCACGCTTGAAAAGCGATGGGAAATCAGCAGCGTCATGCGGCCCTGGGCGTACTCGCGAAAATGCTCGAACACTGCCGCTTCCGCGCTGGCATCCAGCGCTGCGGTGGGCTCATCGAGTATCAGGATGTCGGCATCGCGGCGCATGTAGGCGCGGGACAGGGCCAACTTCTGCCATTGCCCGCCGGACAGCTCCTGGCCGCCCGCGAACCAGCGTCCCAACTGCGTGGCATAGCCGTGCTCCAGACCTTCGATGAACGGCTCGGCCGTGCCCTGCACCGCTGCCTCGCGCCAGCGCTGCGTGTCGTCGAACGCGCGCGTATCACCGACCCCCAGGTTTTCCCCGACACTGAACTGATAGCGGATGAAATCCTGGAAAATCACGCCGATACGCTGACGCAGCGCGTCTTCCTGCCATTCCTGCAGGTCGCTGCCGTCGAGCAGGATGCGCCCCTGGTCCGGACGGTACAGACGCGTCAGCAGCTTGATCAAGGTGGTCTTGCCCGACCCGTTTTCGCCCACCAGCGCCAGGCTCTTGCCAGGTACCAGATGCAGGTCGATGCCTTGCAACGTCGCGCGGCTCGCGCCGGGATAGCTGAAACCCAGCCCTTCGCAGCGCAGGCCATCGCCGGGCTTCACGCCCTGGGTGATATCGCCTTGCGCAGGCTGCACCGGGTAGGCCAGGTAGTCATACAGGTCAGCCAGGTAGAGGCCGTCCTCATACAAGCCGCCGATCGCCGTGAGGCTGCTGCTCACCGCACTCTGGCCCTGCTTGAACAACACCAGGTACATGGTCATCTGGCCCAGGGTGATATGGCCGTTCACCGTATCGATGACGATCCAAGCGTAGGCCAGGTAGAACGCCGCCGTACCCAGCAGCCCCAGCACGAAGCCCCAGCCGTCACGGCGCAAGGTCAGCCGGCGGTCCTCGCTGTACAGTTTGGTGAAGGTGTCGCGGTAGCGCTGCAGCAACAACGGCGCAAAACCGAACAGCTTCACTTCCTTGATATAGCCTTCGTGGGAAAGCAACGTTTCGATGTAGTTCTGCCGACGCGTCTCCGGTGCGCGACGACTGAACAGGCGGAAGGCATCCCCGGAAAAGTGCGCTTCGGCGAAGAACACCGGCAACGCGCCGACCACCAGAATCGCCAATGCCCAGGGCGAAAAATGCACCAGCAAGACGCCGAAGCTGACCAGCGAGATCAGATTCTGCACCAGCCCCAGCGACTTGCTCACCAACGCCAGCGGTCGCGTGGACGCTTCGCGGCGCACCCGTACCAGTTTGTCGTAGAACTCCGAATCCTCGAATTGCATGAGCGACAGGGTCTGGGCTTTCTCCAGAATCAGCGTATTGACCTTCTGCCCCAGTTGCACCCGCAGCAGCGCCTGCTGCACAGACAGGCCGCGCTGCGCCGCGGCCAGCAATGCCAGCACGCCGGCTTCCATCAGCACGTAGCGCAGCACTGGCCACAGGGGCGCCGCACCGGTTTGCTGGTGCATCTGCATGGCAGCCACCACCGCATCGACGATGCGCTGGCCCAGCCAGGCGGCCAGTGCCGGCAGAATGCCCGCAGCCAGTGTGGCCAGCACCAGCCCCAGCAACAGGCCGGGCGAGGTCGCCCACACCAACTGCAGGGCGCGCCGGGCCTGGCCCAGAAAAGTCTTGAGGCGGGAAAAGGCAGGCATCGACGAAAGCATTCCTTGAACGAGATATATGGCCGCGGCCATGACACAATTTAGGTTCCAGCCCAAAGTCGACAACTGCGTGGCGGACTTATTCCAGGCACCCATGGTCATTTAACGGATGAATGCATTCAAATCTATCGCCCTACCCGTCTGGTTGCGTCGCGTCCTGCGGCCATTGCTCGATCCCTACCGCCGTTACCGGCATGCCCGCCTGATCCACGCGGCGCGCATCGTCGCCGCCCTGCTGGTGTCCATCCTGCTGACCAGCGGTTTCAGCCTGCCCCACGGCGAATGGGCCTCGGTCACCCTGCTGATCGTCATTGGCGGCCTGCAGCATCACGGCAACATCGGCAAGAAATCGGTCGAACGTGCCTACGGCACGCTCATCGGTGCCGCGCTCGGGCTGGCGGTGGTGGCCCAGCAGAATTACTTCGAAATGCCCATCGTGACCTACCTGCTGATGTCGGTGGCGTGCGGCTTCTTCGCCTACCACGCCATCGGCAAGGGCGGCTATACCGCGCTGCTCTCGGCCATCACCTTGTTCATCGTCGCCGGCCATGGCGATAACCCGATCACCGATGGCCTGTGGCGCACCGTGGACATTCTCATCGGTATCGCCCTGGCGCTGGCGTTCTCATTCGCCCTGCCGCTGTATGCGGTGTATTCGTGGCGCTACAACCTGGCCACCGGACTGCGCGGCTGCGCGACCATCCACAGCCGCATCGTCAGCGGCCAGCCGGTGTCGGCCGACGAGCACTTGAAGCTGATGTCCAAGCTCAACGCGAACATGGTCCAGTTGCGCTCGCTGCTGCCGTCGGTGTCCAAGGAAGTGAAGATTTCCATGACCGAGCTGGACGCGATCCAGGGCCACTTCCGCATGTGCCTGAGCACCCTGGAAATCCTCGCCAACCTGCGCCCCAGCGGCACCGACCGCAATGCCATGGCGCAATTGCAGCAGTGCCTGAGCGGTGAACACCGGCATATTCGTCGACAACTGGTGGGCATGGCCCGCGCGCTGCGCGACGGTGCCACCGAGCGGCTCGAGCGCAACTATGCCAGCGTCGATGCCGACGCGCCCAATGTGGTGCCCGGTGAGCTGATCGGCTATCGCCTGTTGACCCTGCAGTTGGTCAACAACCTCGATGGACTGCAGCAACTGCTGGCCAAGACCGCCGGGCGCTGGAAGATCTGACCTGGGTTGCCGCCATGGGCAGCACACCGCCACTGGATTGAACTCCGCTGGTGTGGGCCGCCTCAAACCTTGCATGAGGCAAGAGCGATGGCCATTCCGGTCCATCACGCCGTTTCGAGGTCGTGCATGAACATCGATAAATTGAGTAGTCACGTCAACAATGGCGAGGTCAGCGAAGTGAACCTGGTGTCCATGGAAGGTGGATCGTACGTGTTGCACGCCATCCTGGAAGGCGTGTCGCAGCCGGTGGCCGATGCCAAGGGTGCGACCCTGCACGTGGCCTCGGTCGAGGAAGCGCGCAAGGTGCTGTCCGGTGTCGCCGATATCAAGCTGTTTCTGGTGCAGGGCAATGCCCACGATGAAATGATCGGCAACCCCGAAGAAGGCCACCAGGTCATGCGCGAAGAAATCCCCCTGCGTTCCAGCCTGTAACCCGCTTTTCTCCGCAACGACGGCGAACTGTCCAATGGCACATCCTTGGATGTGCCATGCTGCATGGCCCCTTCGGGTAACGGACAACCGCCATGAACGCGTTTCTGAATACCCCCTTCCGGGCTGCCCTGCGCAGCGATCCCTGGCTTGCCACCGCCCCCGTACGTGAAGAACTGTTCGGTATCGAACGCCTCGAACAGCATGCCCAGAGCCTGGCTGCTGCGCAGACCGTGAGCGCCCGGCCGCCACGGGTGTTGTCGTTGCAACGTCGCCTCAAGGACAACGCTCAGGTGCTGCTGGTGGCCTACCGGGCCAGCGCAGCGGCGGTGGCCGATGGAATCGCCGTGGTGCCCGCCGCCCAGTGGCTGCTGGACAACTACCCTCTGGTCGAAGAGCACGTACGCGGTGTCCGCGAGGACCTGCCCGCAGGCTACTACCGCCAGTTGCCCAAGCTGGCGAGCGGGCCCTTCGCCGGCTACCCAAGGGTGTTCGGCCTGGCGTGGGCGTTCGTCGCGCATACCGACAGCTTCTTCGATCCAGCGACGCTGCAGCGCTTCATCGACGCCTATCAAAAGGTCCAGCCGCTGACCATCGGCGAGTTGTGGGCGGTGGCGATCACCCTGCGGATCGTGCTGATCGAAAATCTGCGACGGCTGACCGATCAGATCACCGCCGCTGACCTCGCCCGCCTGGATGCCGAAGCCCTGGCCGACCGCCTGTTCGCTGCCGGCTGTGCGCAAAGTGCGCTGGACGACGACATCCGCAGCCGCAGCGCCGAGCCGTTGTCGGAACTGTTCGCCGCGCAATTGGCCAAGCGCCTGCGCGACAAGGACCCGATCACCACCCCGGCCCTGGCCTGGCTTGCACAACGCCTGCACGAACAGAACAGCAGCGTCGGCCAGGCCGTCAGTCACGCCCAGCAGCGCCAGGGTGCCTCCAACCTCAGTGTGCGCAACGTGATCACCAGCCTGCGGCAGATTTCGTCACTGGACTGGGCGCAATGGTTCGAAGACGTCAGCCTGGTGGACGCCAGGCTGCGTGCGGGCAGCCGTTTCGCCGCCATGGATTTCACCACACGCAATCTCTACCGCAGTGCCATCGAACAGTTGGCACGCGGCTCCACCTTTTCCGAACTGCAGATTGCCGAGCAGGCCCTGCAGTTGACCAGTGCCAGGCCCGAGCAGGAACGCGAAGCCGATCCGGGCCACGTACTGATCGCCGAAGGCCGACCCCTGCTGGAAGCGGCGATAGATTTCCATCCATCGGTCGGCTTGCGCTGGCTGCGCTGGCAACGGCAGTTGGGCGTTGGCGGCTATGTCGGCCTGCTGCTGGCACTGACCGCCGGGCTGCTGGCCATCCTGGTGGCACTGCTGACCGCCGCGCCGGCCCTGTGGCTGACGGCCTTGGTGGTGCTGGGCGCGCTGCCCGCCTCACAGCTGGCCAGCGCCCTGCTGAACCGCGCGGTGACACGATCCTTCGGCGCCATCGCCCTGCCGGGGCTGGACATGCTCGAAGGCGTGCCCAGCCCATGGCGCAGCCTGGTCGCTGTGCCCACGCTGCTGGGCAGCGAGGCAGATCTGCTGGAAGACATCGGGCAACTGGAAGTGCACTACCTATCGGGCAACTGTGGCGAGCTGTATTTTGCCTTGCTGGTCGATGGCGGTGACGCCGCTGAACAGCACAGGGACGACGATCGGACCCTGCTCGAGGCCGGCCATGCGGCCGTGGCCACACTCAATCGGCGGCACGGTCCGGGCGAGGCCGGCGCGCGATTCATGCTGCTGCACCGCGAGCGCCGCTACAACCCGGCACAGGGATGCTGGATGGGCTGGGAGCGCAAGCGCGGCAAACTGCACGAGCTCAACCGACTGCTGCGCGGCGATGCGCACACCAGTTTCGGTGAGCAGACCGTGCCGGCAGACGTGCGGCTGGTGATCACCCTGGACGCCGACACACGTCTGCCCCGCGACGCCGCGCAGAGGCTGGTGGGCAAGTTGGCGCACCCGCTCAACCGACCGCGGCTGAGTCGCGACGGACGCAACGTAGTCACCGGCTACGGCATCCTCCAGCCACGGGTCACGCCGAGCCTGCCGCTCGACGCCGAAGGTTCCCTGTACCAGCGGGTGTTCTCCAGCCCAGGCGGGGTGGACCCCTATGCCGCAGCGGTATCGGACGTCTATCAGGACCTGTTCGGCGAGGGGTCCTACACGGGCAAGGGCATCTACGATGTGGATGCCTTCGAGGCCGCCCTGGACGGCCGTGTACCTGACGACAGCATGCTCAGCCATGACTTGTTCGAAGGGATTCACGCGCGCGCCGGGCTGGTCAGCGAGATCGAAGTGGTCGAAGCCTTTCCGGCGCGGGTCGACGTTGCGATGCGTCGGCAGCACCGCTGGACAAGAGGCGACTGGCAGTTGCTGCCATGGCTGTTGAAAGCGCAACTGCCGGCACTTGGTCGCTGGAAAATCATCGACAACCTGCGTCGTTCGCTGGTGGCGCCGGCCACTTTGGGCGCCCTGCTGGTCGCCTGGTGCCTGCCTGGGCCGGCGGCCTGGATCGCAACTTTGGCCGTGCTTGCCTGCAGCGCCCTGCCTGCCGTGTTGGCACTGCTCCTGGCCGCGCCGCGCAAGCGCCCGGCGGTACTCTGGCGCAGCCATGGCCAGCGCCTGACCCATGACCTGCGCCTGGCCAGTTGGCAGTTCGTGCTCGACCTGGCGTGGTTGCCCGACCAGGCCTGGTCGATGCTCGATGCCATCTTCCGCAGTGTGTACCGGGTCTTTCACAGCAAGCGCCTGCTGCTGGAATGGACCACTGCCGCCCAGGCCGGCGCAGCGCCGCGCCCGGGCCTTGGCGCACATGCTCGACGCATGGCGCCGGGACTGCTGCTGGCCTTGGCCGGTTGCGCCGTCGCACTGGCCAAGGCGCCTGGCAATGCCGCGCTGATCGTGCCGTTTGCCCTGCTGTGGCTGACGGCCCCATTCATCGCACAATGGGTCAGCCGCAGCAGTTCGATCACCCCCTGCGCGCCCGTGAACGCCACGCAGGCACAGGACCTGCGGCTGATTGCCCGACGCACCTGGCGCTACTTCGAAACCTTCGTGACGGCCGGTGACAACCACCTGCCGCCCGACAATTTCCAGGAGCAGCCCCACCCGGTGGTTGCCCACCGCACCTCACCGACCAACATGGGCCTGTACCTGCTGGCGGCCGCCAGTGCGCGGGACTTCGGCTGGGCCGGCACCCGCCAGACCTTGCTGCGCCTGGAGGCGAGCCTGGCGGTGATGCAGACGCTGGAACGCTTTCGCGGGCATTTCTACAACTGGTACGACACCCAGGATCTGCGCCCGCTGCCGCCGGTGTACGTGTCGGCGGTCGACAGCGGCAATCTGGCCGGGCATTTGATCGCATTGGCCAATGCCTGTGAACAGTGGGCCGAGCAAGGTCCGCTGGACCCCTCCTCCGGGCTGCACGACACCCTCCTGCTGGTCATTGAAGAACAAGGGCGCAGCCAGCCGCTGACCCAGATACAGGCGCACCTGCAGACCCCGTTCGACCTCGGTCGACAGGCAGTCGCCAGGCTGTTGGGGGAAATCCCGGACGGCCCTGGGAATGGCGTCTGGCTGCCAGCCTTGAAACAGGCGTTCGCGGCTCACCTCGATGACCGCCAACTGCACGGCGACACCTCGGCGCGCCTGCGAGCGTTGGCCGATAACGCGCGGCGCATGGCCATGGACATGGAGTTCGGCTTTCTGCTCAACCGCAAGCGGCAGTTGCTGTCGATCGGCTACCGCGTCGCCGAGCAGCAGCTGGACAGCAACTGCTATGACATGCTGGCTTCCGAGGCACGCCTGGCCAGCCTGTTCGCCATCGCCAAGGGCGATGTCGCCACGCGGCACTGGTTCCGCCTGGGCCGCAGTGCCACACCGTTGGGCAATGGCTCGGCCCTGATCTCCTGGTCCGGGTCGATGTTCGAGTACCTGATGCCGTCCCTGGTGATGCGCGCCCCCGCCGGCAGCCTGCTGACCCAGACACAACGCCTGGTGGTGGAGCGTCAACAGGCCTACGGCAAGTCGCTGGGCATCCCGTGGGGGATTTCCGAATCGGCCTACAATGCGCGCGATCTGGAATTCACCTATCAATACTCCAACTTCGGCGTGCCCGGCCTCGGGCTCAAGCGCGGGCTGGCCGACGACCAGGTCATCGCACCCTATGCCACGGCATTGGCCGCGATGGTCGACGCTCCCGGCGCCTGGGCCAATTTCGCCACCCTGCGCGCGTTGGGCGCGCTCGGCCAGTACGGTTTCTACGAAGCGGTCGACTACACCCCGACACGCTTGCCCGAGGACACTTCGCAGGCAATCGTGTGCAACTACATGGCTCACCACCAGGGCATGACAGTGGTGGCCATCGCCAACGTGCTGCTCGACGGTGCCATGCGCGAGCGCTTTCACCGCGAACCGATGATCCAGGCCAGCGAGCTGTTGTTGCAAGAGCGCATGCCCGCCAATGTCGCAGCCCTGCAAGCAGCTGCCGAACACGGCCATAACGTCGCCGCAGAGACGCTGGAAGGTCGTACCCAGCGCGCCCTCGATGGCCTGCCGGTGGCAGCGCCGATCACTCATCTGCTCTCCAACGGGCGCTATTGCGTGATGTTGACCGGTCTCGGGACTGGCTACAGTCGCTGGCGCGATCTGGCCGTGACGCGCTGGCGCGAAGATCCGGTACTGGACCCGTGGGGCTCGTTCGTGTTCGTGCGTGATCTGGATCGGGACACCCTGTGGTCCGCTGCCGACACCCGTGCGCACGGTTGCCTGGGCGAGGTCACGTTCGCCGAGGACCATGCCCAGTTCATCAGCCACCGCGACGGTTTGACCAGCACATTGACCGTGCTGGTGTCGGGCGAGGACGACAGCGAAGTGCGCTCACTCACCTTGACCAATCGCAGCGAGCGGACCCGCTCCGTGGAACTGACCACCTACAGCGAACTGGTACTGGGCGCCGCTTCGGCCGACAGCGCTCACCCGGCCTTTGCCAAGCTGTTCGTGGTCACCGAGTACCTGCCCGAATATGCCGCGTTGGTGGCTACCCGGCGGCCGCGCGGCAGCGAGGAGCCGCAGGTCTGGGCCGCTCACTTCGCAGTACTCGACACGCCACTGGACGGCCCGGTGCAGTACGAAAGTGACCGCGCCGCCTTTCTCGGCCGCGAGCACACCTTGCTCCAGGCCAGCGCCCTGAAGTCCGGCGCAACACTGTCCAACAGCGTCGGCACGGTGCTCGACCCGCTGTTCGCCCTGCGTCACTGCCTCAGCATTGCTCCAGGCCAGAGCGTGGACATCGCCTTCTGGACCGTGGTGGCCGACAGCCGCGAAGCGCTGCTGGGCCTGATCGACAAGCACCATGAGCACAGCGCCTACGAGCGCGCCAAGACCCTGGCCTGGACCCAGGCACAGGTGCAACTGCGCCATCTGGATATCGACGCCGAGGCGGCAGCCGACTTCCAGCGCTTGAGCGCGTCCCTGTTGTACGCCGACGCACGATGGCGCGCACCGGCGCTGAGTATCCTGCGCGGTGCAGGCAGCCAGGCCGGCCTGTGGCCATTGGGCATCTCGGGTGACCTGCCCATCGTACTGCTGCAGATCGACGACATCGAAGATCTGCCGCAAGTGCGTGAACTGCTGCTGGCCCACGAATACTGGCGAATGAAGCGCCTGAGCGCTGACCTGGTGATCCTCAACGAGCGTGACGCCAGCTATCAGCAGGACCTGCAGATTGCCGTGGAAACCGCAGTGCGCAGCAGTCAATCGCGACCCGGACCCAGCGCGGTATTGAGCCGCGGTACGGTGTACACGCTGCGGGCCGACCTGTTGCCGGGCGATGCGCGCAGCCTGTTGCTGGCCACCGCGCGCCTGGTGCTGCGCGCCCACAGCGGATGCATCAATGCGCAGATCGGCCTGCGTCCGAGCCAGGGCGTACCTGATCGCAAAGCGCAGTGGCCGCAACGGGCGACGAGCGCTGCCGCTACTGCCGGCGCCCCCGAGGCGGCCGAGGAAGTGCTGGAGTGTTTCAACGGCCTGGGCGGTTTCGCCGATGAAGGCCGCGAGTACGTCACCCTACTCGACCGGGGCGCGTGTACCCCGGCACCCTGGCTGAACGTCATCGCCAATCAGAACTTCGGCTTCCAGGTCTCGACCCAGGGCGCCGGGTACACGTGGGCGCTGAACAGCCGGGAGAACCAGCTCACTCCTTGGGGCAACGACCCGGTGGGCGACGCCAGCGGCGAGGCCCTGTACGTACGCGACAACGCCAATGGCGTCATCACCGGGCCCTGTGCATGGCCCGTGCGTGACGAAGGGCGCTACAGTGCGCGGCACGGGTTCGGCTACAGCCGCTTCGAGCACAGCGCCAACCAGTTGCACATGGGTCTGCTGCAATACGTGCCACTGGAGGACGCCGTCAAGATCAGCCGTCTGAGCGTGCGCAACCTCAGCGACAAACCGCGCCGGCTCAGTGTGTTCAGCTACCTGGAATGGGTGCTGGGTACCTCGCGCGCGGCCACCGCCGCGGGGCTTATCAGCGAAGTGGATGCTCGTACCGGGGCCCTGCTGGCACGCAACCCGTGCGCCATCGCCTTTGCCGGACGCGTGGCATTTTCCGACCTGGCCGGTGGTATCGGCCACTGGACGGCCGACCGCACCGAGTTTCTTGGCCGTCACGGCAGCTACGCCGCCCCGGCTGCGCTCGCCTCCTCGGCGCCGTTGGCCGGCGCCAGCGCCGCCGGGCTCGATCCCTGTGCCGCCCAGCAGCATGAAGTGCTGTTGGCAGCCGGGCAGCAGATCGAACTGGTATGGCTGGTCGGCCAGGCGCCGTCGCTGGAGCAAGCCCAGCGTCTGGTGCTCAAGTACCGCCACGAACATCTGGACGGTGTGCTGCAACGCGTGCGCGACAGCTGGGCCGACAGGCTCGAAGCCGTGCAGGTGCG
Organism: Pseudomonas sp. MM227; assembly: GCF_947090715.1. Taxonomy (NCBI): domain Bacteria; kingdom Pseudomonadati; phylum Pseudomonadota; class Gammaproteobacteria; order Pseudomonadales; family Pseudomonadaceae; genus Pseudomonas; species Pseudomonas sp. MM227. The sequence goes on along the minus strand of NZ_OX352319.1, from coordinate 2,163,287 downwards.
CACCCCGGACCGGGCGCTGGACATCATGCTCAACGGCTGGTTGCTGTACCAGACCATCGTCTGCCGCCTGTGGGCACGCTCGGCGTTCTACCAGGCCAGTGGCGCCTACGGCTTGCGCGATCAGTTGCAGGATGGCTTGGCCTTGAGCCTGGCAGCACCGCACCTGACCCGCGAACATCTGCTGCGCGCTGCAGGTCGGCAGTTCGTCGAAGGAGACCTGCAGCACTGGTGGCTGCCTCATTCCGGTCAGGGGGTGCGCACCCGCATCAGCGACGACCGGGCCTGGTTGGCTTATTGCACCGCCGAGTACGTTCGCAGCAGTGGCGACGAAGGGGTGCTCGACGCCCCTGTCGCCTTCCTTGAAGGCGAACCCCTGGCTAGCGGCGAAACCGATCGCTTCTTCCTGCCGCAAACCGCTGCGTCATCCGCTTCCCTGTACGAGCACTGCGCCCTGGCGCTGGACTGCAGCCTGGAGCAGATGGGCGACATGGGTCTGCCGCTGATCGGCAGCGGCGACTGGAACGATGGCATGAACCGGGTGGGTGAACAGGGTCGCGGCCAGAGTGTCTGGCTGGGCTGGATGCTGCTGGCCAGCCTGGAGCGCTTCATCCCCTTGGCCGCCCGGCGCGACTGCCCGCGAGCACAGCGCTGGCAGCAAGCCTACCTGCAGTTGCAGACCGCGCTGGAAACCCACGCGTGGGATGGCAAGTGGTATCGCCGCGCAACGTTCGACGATGGCACGTGGCTGGGCGCCGACGGCAATCCGGAATGTCGCATCGACTCGATCGCCCAGAGCTGGGCCGTGCTGTCCGGCGCCGCGCAGCCCGAACGAGCCCAGCAGGCCATGAGCGCAGTCAATGAGCATCTGGTGCGACCGGCAGACGGCATCGCGCTGCTGTTCACTCCGCCGTTCGAGCACTCGCCGCACGATCCCGGCTACTTGATGGCGTACCCACCCGGCCTGCGCGAAAACGGCGGGCAATACAGCCATGCGGCCATGTGGGCAATCCTGGCCTTCGCCAGGCAGCACCGCGGTGATGAGGCACTGGCGTTGATCGACCTGCTCAACCCCATCAACCATGCGTTGGACGCCGCCAGCGTGCAACGCTACAAGGTCGAGCCATACGTGATCGCCGCGGATGTCTATTCGGTTGCGCCCCATGTCGGGCGTGGCGGTTGGACCTGGTACACCGGCTCGGCCAGCTGGATGTACCGCGCCGGCATCGAGGGCATTCTCGGTGTGCGCCGCGAGGGACAATGGCTGCTGCTCGACCCTGGTGTCGCGGCCCGGTGGGCAGGGTTCAGCGTGCAGGTTCGCGTACCCGGCGGGCACGTGCACATCAGTGTGGAGCGCAGCGACGACGGTGGTCGTGGCTGCCTGCTGGACGGTAAGCCACTGGTGCTGGATGAAGGTGTCGCGCGCATCCCATTGGCACCGCATCTGGTCCACTACACCCTGTAGGCAGCGCCTGACTGGGCACGCTGGCCATCGGCCCAGCGTACCCAGCCGGGACGCTTTACTTCGTCACCACGCACTCATAGGATGACTGACTACAACAACAAAGCCGAGGTTCTTCCATGCGTAAACATCTGCTTCTTGCCGCCGCCATCGGCTGCGCCGGCGGCCTGGCCCAGGCCAGTACCTTCGCCTATATCTCGAGCCCCGAGGACGGCATGATTTCCCAGTACCGCCTGGACGAAGACACCGGATCGCTGACGCTGGTGCACCAGACTCACGCGGGCGACCAGGTCAATCCCATGGCCCTGAGCCCCGATGGTTCGACCTTGTACGCCGCCCTTCGGGTCAAGCCGTTCCGCGTCATGGCCTATCGCATCGACCCGGCCAGCGGCCAACTGGACGCCGCCGCCGAAGCCCCGCTGGCAGCCAGCCTGGCCTACCTGAGCACCGACCGTACCGGCCGCTACCTGATGGGTGCTTCCTATGGCGGCAATGTGCTGACCGTACAACCCATAGATGCCGAGCACCGTCCCGGCGAAGACATCAAGGTCTACCCGACCGGCCCCTACGCCCACTCCGTGCGTAGCGACCCCAGCAACCGTTTCGTCTACGCAGGCAATCTGGGCGTGGACCAGGTGTTGCAATTCACGCTGGACGACAGCAGCGGCACCCTGGAACCCATCGGTAACGGCCATGCCTCGGTCACCGCCGGCAGCGGCCCCCGGCATATCGCGTTCGCGCCAGGCGGCAAGTTTCTCTACGTAGTGGGCGAGCTGAGCGGTACGGTCGACAGCTTTTCCATCGACGCGCAGACCGGTGCCCTGACCAAGGTCGCCCATGTCGAAGGCGTGCCCAAGTCGCTGAACCTGGTGCATGGCGAGATTCGCAATGCCGGCAACAACGACCTCAAGGATGATCCGACGCCACGTATCTGGGCTGCGGACATTCGCGTATCGCCTGACGGTCAGCTGATCTACATCACTGAACGCACCACCAGTTCGGTCTCGGCGTTCAAGGCCGATCCCGCCAGCGGCACGCTGAGCTTCCAGGGCAACTACCCGCTGCAGGAGAAGCAGCCGCGCAACATCGCCTTCTCGCCCAGTGGACGCTGGTTGCTGGTGACCGGGGAAAAGGCCGACAAGGTAGGCAGCTATGCCGTGGGCGCAGCGGGTGCGCTGACCCGTACGGCAGAAGCGCCTTCTGGCAAAGGCGCATTGTGGATCGAGATGTTGAACCTGCCGGGCGCTTGACCGGCTGCTGCTTGATCGGCTGCTAGGTGCGCGTGCGGCCGATCCATTCGACCGCCGTGCGCCAGAAGCACACACCCAGGAAGTACGCCGACATCAAGCTCCACAGACCCATGGCCACCGGGTTGCTGGCAGGGTGGTTGAGGATCAGCACGAAGGTGCACAGCAACCAGATCGACGTCACTGCGATGTTGACCGCCATGAAACGGCGAACCCGGAACGGGTGCAGGAACTTCATCTTGGTGACGGTCAGCAGCGCCAGCCCGACAACGGTGAGCAGCGCGATCCACGGCGACGGCGAGATGATGTACATGCACAGCGCCACTACGTTCCAGGCCGCGGGAAAGCCGACGAAGTAGTTGTCCTTGCTCTTCATGTTGACGTTGCAGAAACAGAACAACGACGACACCAGAATGATGCTGACGGTGATCAGCAAGGTGAATTCGGGCAGTGGAATGTAGCGATAGATGAACAGTGCCGGAATGAACACGTACGTCAGGTAATCGATGACCAGGTCGAGTGTCGAGCCGTCGAAGTGTGGCAGCAACGACTGGGTGTTGAGCTTGCGTGCCAGTGCACCGTCGACGCCGTCGACCACCAGCGCCAGGCCCAGCCACAGCAGGCAGATTTTCGGCTGGCCGTCGAACAGCGCCAGTGTGGCAAGAAAGGCCAGCACCACGCCTGTGGCGGTGAAGCCGTGGGCGCCCCATGCTTTGAGCGTGGCCGAGGGTCTGATCAGTATCACGGGGTGTTCTCCAGGAAGTAGACGGGCCATGACAACCGCTGGCAGGTATCCACAGCATTGACCCGAAAGCGGCACAAGTAAATGAATGGGCCGCAGCTATCGACCGGGCGTGTGGGTGTAAGGTTCACGACTCGGTCGACGTAAGTGTCACAGGTAACCCGGTGCGCTGCCAAGCGATTCACTGCATTGAAGTTTTTGTGGCGACGGACGTTGACCGCCGCGCGGCACCGCGGAGTAAGATGAAGCCGGTGTCCAACTGCCCCAAGATTGGGGCGGAACCGGTTTTTCACCCGCAGGACCAGCAGACCCAGCGCCCGGGCCAGACAGCCTGGCGCCGGTGAAGTCGCTCATTATCCGGATGGCGCGGCCCATGTGGCCGCGCTACGTTGCGTTAAGGGAATATAGAATGGCCCCAAGAAATGTGATCAATGCGTCGGTGAGCCCCAAGGGCAGCCTGGAAACCCTCTCCCAGCGTGAAGTGCAGCAACTCAGTGCCGCCGGTTCAGGCAGCACCTATACCCTGTTTCGCCAGTGCGCCCTGGCCATTCTCAATACCGGCGCCCATGTCGACAACGCCAAGACCATCCTCGACGCCTATCGGGATTTCGAAGTGCGTATCCATCAGCAGGACCGTGGCGTGCGCCTTGAGCTGCTGAACGCCCCGGCGGACGCCTTCGTCGATGGCGAGATGATCGCCAGCACCCGCGAGATGCTCTTCAGCGCACTGCGCGACATTGTCTATACCGAAAGCGAGCTGGACAGCCAGCGCATCGACCTGAGCGATTCCCAGGGCATCACCGACTACGTCTTTCATCTATTGCGCAACGCCCGCACCCTGCGTGCCGGCCTCGAGCCGAAAATGGTGGTGTGCTGGGGTGGACACTCGATCAATTCGGACGAGTACAAGTACACCAAGAAAGTCGGCCATGAACTGGGTCTGCGCCGGCTGGACATCTGTACCGGTTGCGGCCCTGGAGTGATGAAAGGGCCGATGAAAGGCGCCACCATTGCCCATGCCAAGCAGCGCATGAGCGGCGGGCGTTACCTGGGCTTGACCGAGCCGGGCATCATCGCGGCGGAAGCGCCGAACCCGATCGTCAACGAGCTGGTCATTCTTCCGGATATCGAAAAGCGTCTGGAAGCGTTCGTGCGGGTGGGTCATGGGATCATCATTTTCCCTGGCGGCGCAGGCACTGCCGAAGAGTTCCTGTACCTGCTGGGCATTCTGATGCATCCGGACAACCAGGGCTTGCCGTTTCCGGTGATCCTGACCGGCCCCAAGAGTGCGCAGGCGTACCTGCAGCAGCTGGACCAGTTTGTCGTGGCGACCCTGGGCGAAGCGGCTCGACAGCATTACCAGATCATCATCGACAACCCGGCCGACGTGGCGCGGGAGATGACCGAATCGTTGAAGCAGGTGAAGCTGTTCCGCCGCGAGCGCAACGACGCCTTCCACTTCAACTGGCTGTTGAAGATCGAGGAAAGCTTCCAGCGGCCGTTCGACCCGACCCACGCCAACATGGCCAATCTTGAACTCAGCCACGCCCTGCCCCCGCATCAACTGGCGGCGAACCTGCGTCGGGCGTTTTCCGGGATCGTGGCGGGCAACGTGAAGGACAAGGGCATTCGTCTGATCGAAGAGCATGGTCCGTACCAGATTCGCGGTGATGCCGCGATCATGGAACCGCTGGACAAACTGCTGCAGGCGTTCGTCGAGCAGAACCGCATGAAACTGCCAGGTGGCGCAGCCTACGTGCCGTGCTACCGCGTCGTCACCTGACCCGCCCCCGTACGGTGGGAGCGGTCATCGGCCGTGAAACTCCCACCGCGTATTACCTGATACCCCCGCCGCGCCCTTCGCGGCCACGGACCGCTCCTACGATTTGAACCCTGTAGGAGCGGTCATCGGCCGCGAAACCACCCCCGCGCAATACCTGACACCCCGCCGCGAATCTTTCAGCCGTTTACTCAAGCCCAAGATTTCCAAACAAACCTGTTGCGCATCCTGCGAGATAATTCTATCGTTATTCCACATCAACTATCGCATTGAGATAAACATGTCAGACATCGTGCTAGAAATCAAAGGGCCTGTCGCTGTCATCACCCTCAATCGTCCGGCAGTGCTGAATGCCTGGACCACGCCGATGCGTAACGAAATCATCGAAGCCTTGAACGGCTACAACGCCGACCCGGAAATCAAGGCCGTGATCATGACCGGCGCTGGCGACCGCGCTTTTTCGGCAGGCCAGGATCTTTCCGAAGCCCACGATTTCGACGGGGACCGCGCCGTTGAATGGGTCGGCGAGTGGGAGCGCTACTACGCCACCCTGCGCGGCCTGTCCAAACCACTGATCATCGCCCTCAATGGCACAGCTGCTGGTTCCGCGTTTCAGGTCGCACTGCTGGGCGACATCCGCGTAGGCCACCCAGGCGTGCGCATGGGCCAGCCGGAAATCAACTCCGGCATCCCCAGCACTACCGGTCCGTGGATCATGAACAGCATGCTGGGCATGTCGCGCACCATCGAGCTGACGCTGACCGGCCGTTTGATGGACGCCGATGAATGCAAGCAGATCGGCTTGATCCACCATTTGGTGCCAGCCGATCAAGTGATGAGCAAGGCCCTGGAAATCGCCGAAGAACTGGCCGCCAAGCCCCCGATCGCCATGCGCCTGGACAAGCAGCGCTTCCGCGAAATGAGCGAGCCTGGCTTCAAGGACTGCATTGCAGCCGGCCGTCGCCTGCAGAAGGAGGCATACGACTCCGGCGAGCCACAGCGAATGATGGAAGCCTTCTTCAAGGCCCGCGCCAAATAAAGCCCTGCCTTGTGAAAGTGAGTTGATTGTGGGAGCGCGGCCCTGACCGCGAAGGCAGCAACGCGGAGTCACTGATATACCGCGGAGCCCTTTTCGCGGGCAGAGACCCGCTCCCACTGAGCCCGCTCTCGCGGGAAATGATTTCATCGCACCACGCACGGCGGCGGCCATGTACCTACCCCGGCTCTTGCAATGCTTTGACTGCCGACGTCCTGACTACCCAACGATCCATTCGTTTTCTGTAGGAGACTGTCATGCACACACCTTCCAACCCCGGACGCCGTCGGTTGCTCAAGGCCGGCGCCACGGTCGCACTGGTCTGCGGCCTGCCCAGCGTGGTCCGCGCCGCCGATAAACAGATCATCGTCTCCGACCCCGGCGGTCCCTACACCGTGGCCTACCGCAAGGCTTTCTACGACCCCTTCGAAAAAGCCACCGGCATCAAAGTCATCAGCGTGGCGCGTGAGTCCCAGCCGGTGGCGCAGTTCTCGGCCATGGTAAAAACCCGCAACTACGTGTGGGACGTCACCACCCTGACCATTTCCGCCGACATCCCCTACCTCGAAGCCCAGGGCTTTCTCGAACCGATCGGGTTGTCGGCGAGCGAATACCCTGACCTGCTTCCCGAAGCCATCACCGCCAACTTCCTCGGTGTCGACGTGTACTCCACGGTGCTCGCCTACCGCACCGACACCTTCAAGGACGGCAACGGCCCGCAGAGCTGGGCAGATTTCTGGAACGTCGAGAAATTTCCCGGCCGCCGCTGCCTGCGCCGCAGCCCGCTGGACACACTGGAACAGGCCCTGCTGGCGGACGGCGTCAGCCTCGACGAGCTGTACCCGATGGACGTCGACCGCGCCTTCAAGAGCCTGGACAAGATCAAACCGCACATCGACCTGTGGTGGACCTCGGGCGCGCAAGCCATGCAAGCCATCCAGAGCGGCGAAGTCGACATGATCTCGGCCTGGAACGGCCGCGCCCAGGCCGCCATCGACAACGGCGCACCGGTGCAGATCGTCTGGAACCAGGGGCTCTATTCGATCGAAGGCTGGGCCATCCCCAAGGGCACCCCGCACGCCGACATGGCCAAACAGTTCGTGCGTTTCTGCGCCGACGCCAAGCGCCAGGCCGACTTCACCGACACCCTGGCCTACGGCCCGACCAATCGCAAATCCTTCGAGTTCATTCCGGCAGAGCGTGCGGCGCTGCTGCCGACCGCCCCGCAGAACCTGAAAAACATGCGTCTGCCGAGCCCTGCCTGGTGGGCAGAGAACCGCACCGCCGTGACCGAGCGGTTCAACGCCTGGATCTTGTCGTAAGGGAGTCGATGCATGAGCGTGAAACTTGAAACCCGTGGCCTGGGCAAGACCTATGGTCAGTTCGTCGCCCTGCAACCCACCGATATCCAGGTGCGCGAAGGCGAGTTCCTGACCCTGCTCGGGCCTTCGGGCTCAGGCAAGACCACCCTGCTGCAGATGATCTCCGGGTTGGTTCCACCGGACAGCGGGCAATTGCTGATCGATGGCCAGGACGCGACCCACATCGCTCCAGGAAAGCGTGGCATCGGCCTGGTATTCCAGAGCTATGCATTGTTCCCGCACATGAGCGTGCGCGACAACGTGGCGTACGGGCTGCGCATGCGCAAATACCCCAAGGCCGAGGTCAACCAGGCGGTCGACGACGCTTTGGGCATGGTGCGCATGGAGGATTTCGCCCATCGCTACCCGAACGAACTGTCCGGTGGCCAGCAACAACGGATCGCCCTGGCCCGCTGCTTCGCCTACCGTCCTTCAATCATCCTGCTCGACGAGCCGCTGGGCGCCCTGGACAAGAACCTGCGCGAGCACATGCAGCTGGAAATCCGCCGCATGCACAAGGAACTGGGGGCTACGTTCATCTATGTCACCCACGACCAGGAAGAGGCGCTGACCCTGTCCGATCGCATCTGCCTGATGAACCGCGCGCGCATCGAACAACTGGCCACGCCAGAAGAACTCTACGATCGCCCGGCAACACGCTTCGCCGCCGAGTTCATCGGCCACTCCAATCTGCTCCAAGGCCAGCGCGACGGCAGCGGCCACCTACAGGTCGAAGGCCAACGGCTGGATCTGGCTGGCTGCGCCGGGCACCAGGCGCCGAGTGCCGGGACGGAAGCGTTCCTGCTCATCCGGCCCGAAGCCGCGCGCCTGACCGAACCCACTGCCGGCTTGCTGCAGGGCATCGTCGATGAATGCGTATTCCTGGGCAGCGACACCCGTGCTCTGGTCCGGCTGCCTTCGGGCAACCGCTTCAGTGTGCGCTGTTCCCGCGAGCTCAGTCCGCGCGTCGGCGATCCGGTTGGCATCGCCTGGAATCCCACACGGGCCACCCTGCTGCCCGCGCAGGCCACCTCATGAACTGGCGCAAAGGCCTGATTCCGGCCATCCCCGCCCTGCTTTTCCTGGCACTGTTCTTTCTGCTGCCGGTGGCGGAAATGCTCATGGGCAGTTTCCAGAACGCCAGCGGCGAGCTGAGCCTGGGCAATTTCGAACGGATCGCCTCGACCCCGGTGTACGCCCGCGTTCTGGGCATTACCTTCTGGATCTCGGCGCTGACGGCCGTGCTGTCGGTGCTGCTCGCGTACCCAGTGGCCTACTTGCTCACTCGGCTCTCGCCCATGGGTCGCGAACGTTGGCTGCTGTGGATCATGCTGCCGTTCTGGACCAGCTACCTGGTCAAGACCTATGCCTGGATGCTGCTGCTGTCACGCAAAGGCCTGCTGACCACGCTTGCCGCCGACGTGCTGGACAACCCGTCCGGCCTGGTGCCCGCACTTTCGGGGGTGCTGATCGGCATGGTCCACTCGATGCTGCCGCTGGCGGTGATTACCCTGCTGCCGATCATGCGCAGCATCGACCAGCGCCTCGCGCCGGCCGCACAGACACTGGGCGCCAGCGGTTCGATGAGCTTCTTCAGCATTTTCCTGCCGCTCTCGGCCCCCGGCATCGCCGCGGCGGGTCTGCTGGTGTTCATTACCAGCCTGGGTTTCTTCATCGTCCCTGCGCTGCTGGGTTCGCCACGGGAAATGATGGTGGCGCAGCTGGTGATTTCCTCGGTGCTCGACCTGTTCGACATGAACTTTGCCGGCGCTCTTTCGGTGGTGCTGTTGGCCTGCTCGCTGGTGGTGTTCGTGATCTACGACCGCATCGCCGGGCTGTCGTCGCTCGGCGGCGAGGCGCCCAAGGAACGTCAGTCCGGAATGGGCCTGCAGATTCTGATCTGGCTGGGGCACTGTTTTTCGGGCCGGGGCAAGGCGCCGCGGCGCAGTGGCGATGGCGCCTTGCTGACCGGTTACAGCGTGCTGCTGGTCATGCTGCTGATCCTGCCCGTGCTGGTGGTCGTTCCGCTGGCATTCACCAGCAGCCCGTTCATTGCCTTCCCGCCCAAGCTGTTCAGCTTGAAGTGGTTCGAGGAATTCTTCACTTCCGCGGTGTGGCAGGCCGCCCTGTTCCGCTCGCTGGGCGTCGGTGTGGCCACCGCGCTGCTGGCGCTGGTGTTGGGCTTCGGTGCGACCCTGGCCTTGACCCGGGTAAGCGCGGGGTGGCGCAAAGGCCTGTTCGCGTTGTTCATCGCCCCGCTGATCGTGCCGCGCATCGTGATTGCCCTGGGCCTGTTGTACCTGTTTTCCAGGCTCGGCCTGGCGGGCAAGGACATCGGCCTGGTGCTGGGCCACACGGTACTGGCCCTGCCCTACGTGGTGGTCACCCTGTCGGCGGCGTTCAAGCAGTATGACTGGCGCCTCGACGATGCCGCGCGGATTCTCGGCGCCGGTGCGTTCACGCGACTGCGCACCGTGACCCTGCCGCTCATGTCGGCGAGCCTGGTCTCCGCGTTTCTGCTGGCCTTCATCACCTCGTTCGACGACCTGACCATCGCCATTTTCGTCAGCGGTGGCATCAATACCACGCTGCCCAAGCAGATGTGGGACAGCATCCAGCTGGCGCTCACCCCCACCCTGGCTGCGGTTTCCACCACGTTGCTGGTGTTCATCGTGTTGTTTGCCGTCATCGCCCAATGGGTATCGCGGCGCTCCACTTCCAAACGTCAAGGGCTCTGAACGATGCATCCATACACTCGCTTCTTCCCGCATCGCATCAGCCACGATCAGCTCACCACCGCGCCGCTGATCCATGCCGGCCTGCTGATCGACGACCACGCCGTGCGCGTCACCTTCGAGGGCCGATCGCTCGCTACCCTGGAGTTGCACCAACGGGTCGCCGCCTTGCAGCAGGTCCTGGCCGAACGCGGCCTGCGCGCCGGACAACGGGTAGCCGTCATGCTGGGCAACAGCGACGACCAGATCGTGTTGATCTACGCGCTGATCCTCAGCGGCCTGGTGTGGATTCCGATCAACACCAAGTTGCGCGGCCCTGGCCTGGACTACCCCTTCGAGCACGCTCGTCCGGACCTGGTGGTCGGCGACGCCGAGTTTGCCGAACGCCTGGCGGACAGCGCTGCCGCCCAGCTCGACTGTGTCGGCATCGACGTGCTGCACGAGCAGGCCCTGGCCTACCCGGCAGCGAAGCTGCGGCTCGAGGACAGCGCGGCCGATGCCACGCTCTGCGTGATCTACACCTCCGGCACCACCGGCGCGCCCAAGGGTGTGGTGTTCACCCACCGCATGATGCGCATTGCCAGCGAGGCGGTTCTGCAGGTGGCCGACGTCAAAGCAGGTGACCGCCTGCTGTTGTGGGAGCCGCTGTGCCATATCGGTGGCGCGCAGATGCTGCTGATGCCGTTTCTGGCCGAAGTCAGCCTGAACGTGGTGCAGCGCTTTTCCGCCAGCAAGTTCTGGGCGCAGTGCGTGCAAGTGCAGGCGACCCAGTTGCATTACCTGGGCGGCATCATCGATATCCTCATGCAGCAGCCCGCCGAGCAGTGGCCTGTGCGGCATAGCCTGCGGACCCTTTGGGGTGCGGGTGTGAGCCTGACCAATTGGGCAGCGATCGAGCAACGTTTCGGTTGTCCGCTGCGCGAGTGCTACGGCATGACCGAGTGCTCCAGCTTCGCCACCTTGAACCGTACCGGCAAGCCAGGCTCGATCGGCCGCGCCTTGCCCTGGCTGAGCGTAGAACTGCTGGATAGCGACGGTACGCCGGTCGAAGTGGGGCAACTGGGGGAAATCGTGCTATCCAGTGAAGTCGAGGGCGTTTTCCTGCCCGGCTATCTGGACAACCCAGAAGCCACCGCCAGCGCCCTGCGCGATGGCCGGCTGTTCACCGGTGACATGGCACGCATGGATGCCGAGGGCGACTTGTTCTTCGTCGGACGTCGCACCGACAGCATGCGTGTGCGTGGCGAGAACGTTTCGGCCTGGGAAGTGGAGCGGGTGTTCAGCGCCCACCCTGCGGTGAAAGCCTGCGCGGCGCTGGGCGTCGAATCGGCGGTGGGCGAGCAGGAGATTCTGCTGTTCGTACAACTGGAGGCCGGCACTGCTGCGCAGTGGCAGGCCATGCTCGAGTGGGCCGCGCTGCGCTGCGCCTCCTACCAGTTACCACGCTACTACCAACAAGTGGAGCAGTTCGAGCTGACGCCCAGTGAGCGTATCAAGAAGCACCTGTTGCCCAAGGATGTCACCCAAGCCTGGGACAGTCGCGGTTGAACGATGGGCCGCGAGCGGCCTGTGCGGTAACGGTTTAGTGAATAGCGATAGAAAGTGCCGGGTAACTGCCGGATAATCGGTTTTTTCACCAATGTGTTGCGTTCATGGCCAGTACCCCGAAGAAACCTCCTGCCGACCCAACGGCCTCCTCGCTGTACGTGCAGTCCGTCGACAAGGCCATGAAAGTGCTCATGGCCTTCGACGGCAGCCAGCGTCAGTTATCGCTGTCCGACATCGCCGGGCTGACCGGCATGGACCTCAGCGCCGCGCAGCGCTTCACTCATACGCTGGCAACCCTGGGCTACCTGAACAAGGACAGCAGCAAGAAGTACGAGCTGTCGCCGCGGCTGCTGGACTTCACCTACCACTACCTGACGTCCAGCGAACTGGTGACCCGTGCCGCGCCCTACCTGCAGCAGTTGAGCGCGGACACCGAAGAGGCAACCAACCTGACGGTGCTCGACGGCACCGACATCGTCTATGTGCAGCGGATCGTCAGCCGACACGTGTTCAACGCCAGCGTCATCATCGGCACTCGCCTGCCGGCCTGGTGCACCGCGCCGGGCCAGGCGCTGCTGGCGACCTACAGCGACGACGAAGTGAACGCTATCTTCGACCGCAGCCAGTTCGTCCAGCACACGCCGGCGACCATCACCGACCGAGAGCAGATCTGGGCCAGCATCGAGCAGATTCGCCAGCGCCGCTATGCGCATACCGAAGACCAGTTTTTCTATGGCGACGTGTCGACGGCGGCGGCCATCGTCGATGGCAATGGCCGGGGCATCGGGGCGGTGAACCTTGCGGTATCCCGCTCGCGCTGGGTACCGGAACGCGACAGCAAACGCTATGCCGACCTGGTGATCAGCGCGGCGTCGTCGATCTCGATCAAGCGCAAGGTTTGAGTTTCAAGCGAAGACGGCTTCGTGCCCTTCGCGGCCGATGACCGCTCCCACAGGGGCATCGCGAATCGCTGTAGGAGCGGTCATTGGCCGCGATAGGTTCTAGGTGATCCACCTGAAATGCACCGTCATCCCCCTGCAACATCACTGTCTTAATCTGCGAGGCTTCCCGACCTGGTGAGCCGCCATGCGCCGTCTGCTTCTCATTCTGTGCATCCTGAGCCTGGGCATAAGCCTGAGTACGGGCGCGCTCGCCGATTCGGCCACCTTGCGCATCCAGGGCTCCAACACCATGGGTACGGAGCTGGTTCCGGCTCTCATACGCGGCCTGCTCGAAAGCCGAGGCCTGGCCCCTGTCCAGACGCTCGATCCTTCCACGGGCGAACTGCTTGTCACCGCCCATGAGCCGAACGGTACGGCGTTGCGTTTCGAAGTCGGCGCCCACGGCTCCAGCACAGGCTTCGACAGCCTGTTGGCCGGGCAAGCGGATCTGGCCGCCTCCTCCAGGCCCATCAGTGACCAAGAGCGCAGCCGACTGGCACCCCTGGGCGACCTGAGCAGCTTCGGCGCCGAACACGTGATCGGCATCGACGGCGTGGCCGTGATCGTCCATCCCGACAACCCCCTGCGGCAGCTGACCACTCGCCAGCTTGCCCAGGTATTCAGCGGCGAAATCAACGACTGGAACGTACTAGGTGGCCGTGGCCCGATCCATGTGCTGGCCCGCGATGACCGCTCGGGCACATGGGAGACGTTTCGCGACCAGGTACTGACCCCACATGCCGGGCGCCTGACGGCCCATGCGGTCAGGCTGGAGTCCAGCGAGCAGCTGTCGGATCGGGTCAGCGCCGATCGATACGCCATTGGCTTCATCGGCCTGGCCTCGATACGTGGTGCCCGCGCGCTGGCCATCGCAGATGGCGACAGCCAGTTCATGGCGCCTACGGTCAGCCTGATTGCAACCCAGGACTATCCCCTGAGCCGCCGGCTGTACCTGTACAGCCCACCAATGCGCCCCTCGCCATGGGCCGACGCATTGATTGCTTTCGCGCAGAGCGAACCGGGACAGGCAGTCGTTGCCCAGCAAGGCTTCGTGGCGCAAACGGTGCAAGCCATGAGTGTCCCCGCCTCGCCCGACATGCCCATGCTGTACCAGCAATTGGCCCGTGAGGGCCGGCGTCTGTCGGTGAGTTTCCGCTTTGCCGAAGGCAGCGCCACGTTGGATAACAAGGCAATGGCCGATGTGGTGAGGGTGCAGGATTACCTGCGCAGCCATCACCTGCTGCAGAACAAGACCACACTGGTGGGGTTCGGTGATGCCAAGGACGATTCCGCCCGCGCGGTGTTGCTGTCCCGGCTACGCGCCATGGCGGTTCGCCGTGAACTGGCCAGGGCGGACGTGCTCTTCCGCGATATCCAGGGCTTTGGCGCGCAACTGCCGGTGGCGACCAACGCGGTCGATGAAGGGCGGATCAAGAACCGTCGAGTGGAAGTCTGGGTTAACCCATAGCTCGGGGCACCGTGATTGATGCCGACGGCAGACACAAAGTGTTACCGGTGATGCCTACGCGGGAACGAATACGGGTAACAAGGGAACAGATCTGCGTCACTCTGCCGCACGCAGCATTCTCAGTAAATTCAAGTTATTGATTTAAAACGATTTGTTAAAGTTGGCACGCACCCTGCTATGTCATACGTACAACAATAACAACAACGCGATAAACCAATAAGAACAAGATGAAACGACTCTGACATAACAAGAACAAACGCGACAGAGGCGTAGCTAACAGATTTTTTTGGAGAGGAAATGCTTTTCAGGGGCTAGCCCCGCAGCCAGGTAGAGAACAACAAAACTACGTTCAGTAGCTACCCACTGGTTGGATCGACGATAAAAGCAGATCAGCGCTCAAAAAAATACGTTTGCTCTTGACCCCGCCTGGGGGTCGCACAACAAGCGGCAAGGGCCACGGCTGACAAATACAACAACAGGTCGCCCCTCAATAATAAAAAAGAGCATGCAACAAACCCTTGAGGGGAGCCTAGGCTCCCCTCAGTGCTTTCTGCGATCTGGCTTTGCAGGCCCTGGCGCGTATCAAACACCAAGGCCTGCAACCGGTCAGATGGGCGAGGCACTCACCACACGCAGAGCCAGACCCTCGTACGGATCCAGGGTAATTGTGAATTCACCGGCTTCGGTCAAATCACCCTCGACCCGCTCGTTGATGATGTCCACCACAGGTCCCGCAGCGATACCCGGCAGATGCAACGTCTCCACGATCGGTTCATTGCTGAAGTTCAAGGCGGTGATCTGGGTACCCTTGCCGGCAGGCAATTCGTGCACCATCAGCAACAGGCCCGGGTGCTGAACATCCGGAATCAGAATTTGCTTGCTGGCGGCGATGTCATACGCACGCCGTACCGCCAGAATCTTCTTCAACTGCGAAGCGAAGCTGTCCGGGCGCTGCAACTGGTCTACCAGGTTGCCGTAAAGCGTCTTCGGACGCGGCATGTTGCCCGCGGAAAATTCAGCCTCGGGATCGAGCCCTACCAGGTCGTAGGCGCCGCGGTGGATCCAGCGCGTGTCACCGTCTTCCATCAAGTGCGCGACCTGATCGGCTGGCAAAGTCAGCGCGCCGACCAGATCCCATCCCGACAGCGCGAAAACGCCGGGTTGCATGGCGTTGTACATGACCAGCAACAGGTGAATATGCTGGATCTGCTTGATGTCCTGATCGGTGATCGCCTCCAGATCGCGGATGCCCAGTGCCGCCGTGATGATACTGGCGGTGGTGCAGGACACCCCATTGGTGACGAATTTCAGGTTGTAGGGTGCATGCTCGCCGGCCAGGCGCTCGTACATTTCCTCGCGGATGTGCTCGCGCAGAATGTTGCCGGGGAAAGTCTGCCCCTGGTACAGATAGGTGTCGTGGGCGTGCAGCGTCCAGAAGTGCACCAGTTCGAGGGTCAGCTCGTCGTGGTTCTGCAAGGCGTGGATCAACGAGGCCGGGTCGATACCGAATGCGTGAACCTGACGCAGCATGAGGCGCAGGAACTCGGTATTGCCCAGCAGCAACGCGTGTTGATAGGCCGGCCGAGTGATGAAGTCATAGGACAGGTCCGCGCCGCCATGGGACATCGAGGCGATGTCGTCAATGGTGAGGTTCAGTTCCTGGAAGCTGAAACCACCGGCCTTGCGAATGGCGCCACCCAACAGCTGGTTGCCGTTCACCGACAACGGGTGGCTTTCCGACCAGGCCGGGCCTTCGGCACGACGCTCGACGCCGAGGAAACCGTTGGCGTCCAGACGCAGGATGCGCGCACCCATGACGTCGATGGAATGCAGGGCATCACCGATGATCATCTGCTGGGCGGCGAAGGTCGGGTCCAGCCAGTTCAGCGATGGCTGGCCTTCCTTGAAGTAGTGCAGGTAGACCCAGCGTCGCGCCTTGCCGTCCACGCCAACCACCACTGGAGTCGCACTCCAGTCGGTTTCCTTGACGCCGGGTTCGAAGAAGATCACACGTTGCAGTTGGCCAACGATGTAGTGCTTGTCCTTGAGAATGTCGCAGACTTCCGGGGTCAAGTTGATCGCGTCGCGACCGGCCGGCACTTCAGGCAACAGCCCCCAGTCTTCTTCCTTGATCTCGACCATGTGGTAGAGGCCTGGATAATCCGCGTGGGCCATTTCGGCCAGGCGGAAATCCGCGCCCTTGCCGGTGTGCGAAGGGATCGCGTCGTCGATGACCACAGCATTGTGCGCCGCAGCCATGCGGCTGAGCTGGATCATGTCGGCTTCGGTACCCAGCTCGGGGTCGATGTCGAAGCTCATGCGGTCGAAGTTGCCGTCGACGCTGGGGGTGCGATCACGTCCACGCAGACCGCCGGACAGTTTCAGCGGGCCGTTGTGAATACCCTGGATGCCGATCTCGGACAACGCATGCCACAAGGTTTCATCGCCAAGGGCCTGCAGTACCGAGCCCTCTTCGCGTGTAACGATGGAAGCCGGGTAGGCTGTGAACCAGACCGAAGCAATGGCTGATGCGTCCCGAGGCCTGGCCTGGGCGTAGGGTCGTTGCCACAGCCGCGCTTGTCCGGCATACAGCTTGGCGCGCTGTTTGGCGGTATGCAGCATGGACTGGTCGACCAGCCACTGGATGTAATCCTTGTCCGGCGTCGTCATCGTTACTTGCCCTCGAAAAGTGTCCTACAGTATGAGTACGACGGAGGGTTATCGTTGCATCCGTCGAGGATTTCCCTGAAGGCGCCACGCTGACCTGATCCGATGAACGGTATAAAGCATTGTGCCATCAGGCCGATACAGCAATTGGCAGGGGATCATCCCTGCGCGGGCGATCAACAGGAGAGACCCATGATTACCTTTCTGCTGGGCTGGTGCGCACTGTCCGTACTCGGGACCTTCGTTTTCGTGGGGCTGATACGGGCAGACAAGCGACGAGAAGTACAGGCCATGGAAAATGCGCGCACGCAGTTCCAACGCATTTCTTTTCAGACGCAGCTGGCGAGCTGAAATCGCAAGGTTTGACCTGAGGCATGCAGAGTCGACGCGCGATGCTCGACACTGATGAAGATGCCGCTCGAACGAGCGGCTACGGGATGCAGGGCAAGCAGGCCGCCAAGTGCCGGCCTGCCCTGAAGATCAGACCTTGACGATCCAACCCTGTGGAGCTTCCACGTCTCCGGACTGGATACCGGTCAACTCCTTGTAGAGGCGTTGGGTGAATGGGCCCACTTCTTCCTGGCTGAAGAACACGTGCAGCTTGTCCTGGTATTCGATTCCCCCGATCGGGGTAATCACTGCCGCGGTGCCGCAAGCGCCGGCCTCCTTGAACTGGTCGAGCTGATCGATCAGCACATCACCTTCGATCACTTTCAAGCCCAGGCGCGATTGCGCCAGTTCGATCAACGACAGACGAGTGATGCCAGGCAGCACCGATGGCGATTTCGGGGTCACGAATTCGTCGTTGCGGGTGATCGCGAAAAAGTTCGCCGAACCCACTTCTTCGATCTTGGTGTGGGTCTGGGGGTCCAGGTAGATGCAATCGGCAAAGTTGGCCTTCTTCGCATTGGAACCCGGCATCAGGCTGGCAGCGTAGTTGCCACCCACCTTGGCGGCACCGGTACCGTTGGGCGCGGCGCGGTCGTAGCCGGAAATGACGAAATTGTGCGGCTTCATGCCACCTTTGAAGTAGGGGCCAACCGGGATGCAGAAAATCGAGAAAATGAACTCGGGCGCTGTACGCACGCCGATGTTGTCGCCCACGCCGATCACGAACGGACGCAGGTAGAGGGCGCCGCCTGAACCATAGGGCGGAATGAAGCGCTCGTTGGCGGCGACCACCTGGCGGCAGGCGTCGATGAACACGTCGGTGGGCACTTGTGGCATCAACAGGCGACCACAGCTGCGCTGCATGCGCAGGGCGTTCTGGTCGGGGCGAAACAGATTGATCGAACCATCCTTGCAACGGTAGGCCTTGAGGCCCTCGAAGCACTGCTGCCCATAATGAAGCGCGGTCGAGCCTTCACTGATGTGCAGCACATTGTCTTCGGTCAGGTTGCCCTGATCCCATTCACCGTCGCGCCAATGCGACAGGTAGCGCAGATCGGTCTTGATGTAGTCGAAACCCAATTTGTCCCAGTTGATGCTTTCGTGACCCATGACACCCTCTACCCTTTGGCGATCGCCTGAACAGCACAGGCTTTTACGAATGGACACAACAATACTGCATTTGCCTGGCCCGCGCAGCCTGGCTAGTGGAAATCGCGGCTGCGTACATCCAGCCCATGGAGCATGGCGCTGACATCGGCCATATGCCCGGCGATGACGTGGCGCACGCCGTCCTTGTGCTCGAACCGGCCCTTGACCTGCATCATCTGCGAACCCACCAGCACCCGCCGCTGGCGCTCGGCCAGATCCCGCCAGACCACCACGTTGATCATGCCGAATTCGTCTTCCAGGGTGACGAAGGTCACCCCGCTGGCGGTCGACGGCCGTTGCCGGCCCGTCACCAGCCCGGCCACGGTCACCGGACGGCCGTGGGCCAGGCTTTGCAGGTCATGAGAACTGCGGCAGCGCAATGCTTGCAGACGCTCGCGCAGCATGGCCAACGGATGCGGACCGAGGGTTGTGCCCAGGCTGGCATAGTCGGCGTAGAGGTCTTCGCCGACACTGGGGACCGGCAAGGCCACGGGCTCTTCGCGCAGGCCGGGCACTTCGGCGAACAGCGGCAACTGTTGCTCGACGCTGGCGACATCCCAGCGGGCCTGATGGCGATGCCCCACCAGGCCGAGCAAGGCATTGGCATCGGCCAGCTGTTCCAGGCTGCGGTTGTCCAGCGCACAGCGCCGGGCCAGGTCGGTGACGTCGCGGAACGGGCCGCCAAGGCGAGCCTGCTGCACGGCGCGACCGGCCTCTTCGCGCAGGCCCTTGACCATCCGCAACCCCAAGCGTATGGCCGGTTGCCCACCTTCGCCGGGCTGCAGGCTGCAGTCCCAGTCGCTGTGGCACACGTCCACGGCGAAGATCTGCAGATGATGGCGACGTGCATCCTGGAGGATCTGGTCGGGACTGTAGAAGCCCATGGGCCAACTGTTGATCAGGGCGCAGGCAAAGGCTGCCGGCTCATGACATTTGAGCCAGCAACTGGCGTAGGTCAACAAGGCGAAACTGGCCGCATGGGACTCGGGAAAACCGTAGCTGCCGAAGCCCTTGATCTGCTCGAAGATGCGTTCGGCGAACTCACGGGTATAGCCGTTCTTGAGCATGCCTTCGGTGAGGCGGAGCTGATGCGGTTCCAACCCGCCGTGGCGCTTCCAGGCGGCCATCGAACGGCGCAACTGGTCGGCCTCCCCTGGCGTATAGCCAGCGGCGACGATCGCCAGCTCCATCACTTGTTCCTGAAACAGCGGCACACCCAGCGTGCGTTCGAAGACTTTCTTCAGGGCTTCGGAGGGATAGCTCACGGCTTCCTCGCCGTTGCGCCGGCGCAGATACGGATGAACCATGTCACCGACGATCGGCCCCGGCCGGACGATGGCGACTTCGATCACCAGATCGTAGAACGTCCTGGGTTTGAGGCGCGGAAGCATTGCCATCTGCGCCCGGGATTCGATCTGGAACACGCCGATGGTATCGGCGCGGCTGATCATGGCGTAAGTCTGCGGGCACTCCTTGGGCAAGGTCGAAAGGGTCAGTTCGCGGCCACGGTAGCCGCGTACCAGATCGAAACAGCGGCGGATCGCGCTGAGCATGCCCAGAGCCAGAATGTCGACTTTCAACAGGCCCACGGCGTCCAGGTCATCCTTGTCCCACTGGATCACCGTGCGCTCGGCCATGGCGGCGTTCTCGACCGGAACCAGAGTGTGCAACGGGTGTTCGGAAATGACGAAGCCCCCCGGATGCTGGGACAGGTGACGGGGGAAACCGATCAGCTGCTCGGTCAGCGCCATCACCCGCTTGAGCACCGGGCTCTGGGTTTCGAATCCGGCCTCCACCAACCGCTCGAGTGGTGGCAGGTGGTCGCTCCAGCGCCCGAAGCAATCGGCCAGGGCGGTGATCTGATCTGCTGGCAGGCCCAATGCCCGTGCCACATCACGCACCGCGCCCGCCCCTCGATAGCTGCTGGCGACAGCGGTCAGGGCGGCACGCTCGCGACCGTAGCGACGGAACACGTATTGCAGGACTTCCTCGCGCCGCTCGTGTTCGAAATCCACATCGATGTCCGGTGGCTCGTTGCGTTCCTTGGAGATGAAGCGCTCGAACAGCATGTGTGTTTCACGCGGGTCGAGCTCGGTGATGCCCAGGGCGAAACACACCACCGAGTTGGCGGCCGAGCCGCGTCCCTGGCAGAGAATGTGCCGCTCGCGGGCGAAACGGACGATGTCGTGGACGGTCAGGAAATAGCTTTCATAGCCCAGCTCGATGATCAGTTGCAGTTCCTTGTCGAGCAACGCCTGCACCTCGGGGTCCACTCCAGACGGCCAGCGCCAGCGCGCGCCCTGGGCACTCAGGTGGCGCAGCCAGGCACCGGCGTCGTAGCCACGCGGCACCAGCTCGCACGGATATTGATAGCGCAGTTGGCCGAGGTCGAAGCTGCAACGCCGGGCTATATTCAAGGTTTCCTGCAGCAGCGCGACGGGGTAGATGTCGGCCAGTTGAGACAGCCCGCGCAGATGGCGTTCGCCGTTGGCGAACAGCACATGCCCCGCTTCGGCCACCGGCACGTGATGGCGTATGGCAGTGATGGTGTCCTGCAGGGCACGCCTGCCGCGGGCATGCATGTGCACGTCGCCGCAGGCCACGGCCGGCAGGCCCAGGGTCTTGGCCAGGCACAGCAGATTCTGCAGGCGCCTCTGGTCATTGGCGCCGCGGTGCAACTGCACGGCCACCCACAGGCGCTCGGCAAAACGCCCCTTGAGCCAATGGCCGTGGGCGAGATCGTGGGGTTCATCGGCTATCCACAATGCCAGCAAGCCGTCGCGTTCGACCTCGTCGAGGTCATCACGCAGCAACCGGTACTGGCCCTTGTTCGCGCGCCGTCGAGCCAGGGTGATCAAGCGGCACAGGGCCTGGTAGCCCTGGAGATTCTGCGCCAGCAGCACCAGCTTGGGGCCTTGTTCGATGCGCATTTCACTGCCGACGATCAACGTCATCGAATGGGCCTGGGCAGCCTGCCAGGCGCGCACGATACCGGCCATGGTGCATTCATCGGTGATCGCCAACGCTCGATAGCCCAGCGCCGCAGCCTTGGCGAACAGTTCCTGGGCGCTGGACGCGCCGCGCTGGAAGCTGAAGTTGGAAAGGCAATGCAGCTCGGCGTAGCCCTGGCTCATGCGAACCAACCCTGCAACAGCAACTGAGGGTCATCGCCCACTGCGCGGTAGGCCCAGCCCCGTCGCCCTGCCGAAGTTTCGACCAGATAGTAGTCGCGGCGCACATCGCCACCGTCCCACCACCCGGATTCAATGCGCTCAGGTCCCGCCAGCACACGCAGGCCCTGCGCGGGCAAAGGCTCGGCCTGTTCGAGCAACCAGCCTGGACGGGCTGCGCCCAGGTCTGGAGAGGCCGGCACCCAAGCACCATCGTTGCGCCAGGCCCGCTCGGGGCGATGGTCCGCGTGGGCGCGCAGATCCTGCAAAGCATCGTCGCCGAGGCGTGCTCGCAGGCGTTCGCGCAACTGCTCCCAGGGCTGGGTCTGTTGCGGTCGCTGGTCGAACAGCTCCTTGCAGGCAGGTACGAAGCGCGGCAGATCGAGCGCGCTCAACCGTACCACCTGCACAGGCCGGGGCACCTGCAGATGCTCGAAGCGCCCGCGGGCCAGTTCGAACAACAGCGCGGCGTCGCGCTCGGCAGCGAGCAAGCCGACTTCGACCAGGGTGTCCTCGCCCTCGGCATGCTTGAGATGCAGGGTGAAACGCTGCACCCCAACATCCCGCCCGGCCAGATACACCGCCAGGTCGTTGATCAGGCGCCGCAGGGGAAACAGCAGCGCCTGATGGGATTCCACATCGAAGTTGAGTTCGATGTGTTGGTCGAATACATCGGCAGGAATGAAGAATTCCAGGGCCAGGGGCCGGTACCCGAGCAGGGTGTCCAGATGACTGAGCACCTGGGCCGAAAAGCGCCTGGCAAGTTGCGCCCTGGGCAGCGCCAACACCTGGCCCAGATGGCGCATACCCATGCGCTTGAGCGCGACGGCATCGGCGGCGGCGAGCCCGACCCGCTCCACCGGCAGGCGCTGGAGAACATCGGCCAGTGTCGATTGATCCTCAACGCTGAGACCGTCATAGGCGTTGGCCAGCATGCGTGCCGCAGCCGGGTTGGGGGCCAAGGTGATGCGATGGCGGAAGCCCAGGGCATCGAGTTCGCTGCGCAACCGCGCCTCGAACTGCGGCCATGGCCCGAACAGCCCAAGGGTCGACTGCACTTCGAGCAACAGGACCCGGGGGTAATGCACGCTGACCTGGGAGCTGAACCGATAGGCCCACGCAGCCAGGAAACGCTGCCAGTGTTCGATCTGTGCTGGGTCGTAGGGTGCGGTGGCGAAATCACGGCTGAGCATGTAGGCGGCGGTGAGTGACTGCCCCGGTTTCAGGCCCAGTTCACGTGCCGCCGGATTGACTGCTTGCAGCAAGCGTCGCTGCAGCGGGCCGGTGACCAGGGCAAGCGGTTGCTGTGGGTCTTCGCGTTGGCGCAGCACGGCGTCGAGCGCCAGTTGCGGCAGCAGAATGCAGGCCCACAGCATGGCAATCTCAAACGTAACTGACGAAGGTGACGGGCATCGCGGGCGGTATCCCGCCGCGACATTTGAGTACCTGCACCTGCCCTGCAGGCGCATGCAGCGACAGCCGCAGCGCTGCCGGTGACGGGTTGAGCGCCGCCCGCTGTTCGCGCAAGGCAAAGCCCAGGGTCTCGCCGGTTTCTGCCGCCACCTGCAGGCGTCGCATGGCCTTGTCATCAGGGTTCTGCGGCCAGCAGAGTACCGCTGCGCAGCTGCCGGAACGCAGGCATTGCTCGGCAGCCCACAAGGTGTCCTTGCCTTGGGCCTTGAGCACGCAAAGATGCTGCAAACGGACACCCGCCGCCATCCAGGCATGGGGATAGGGAATGAACGGCGGTGCTATCAATACGATTCGTTCGCCCGCCTGGCTCAAGCGCGCCAGGGTCGGCCAGAGCAACTGCAATTCGCCACTGCCGTTGGCGGTAAGCAGGATTTCACTGAGTGCCGCCGGAGGCCACCCACCGTTGGGGAGCACGGCATCGAGGGCAGCATGCCCGGTGGGCTGCAAGCCGCTGGGAGCGGTTTCCTGACGTCCGCGCCAGATGCGGCGTTGGTCGATCAGGCCTTCCAGGCTGACCACGGCGCCCATCACTGCCCTGCCCTCGAGGCCAGGTTGCTGGGGGAATGAAAATAGGTGAGTGGGAGTGATCTGTTCATGGCTGCATTTTTACTACTGTATGCATGAACAGTAAAGCGTCTATTTTCAGTTCTCGCCACCAAGGGTGCCAACGGTACCGATCAGGCCGGCGTTGCCACCAGTAATTTGCGCAATGGAAAGCGCGATGCGCCGCTCCAACCGAGAAATTCCTGTTCCGGCATGGGCCGGGCGAAAAAGTAGCCCTGGGCTTCATCACAGCCCAGGGCGCGGATCATCTGCATGCACTTGAAGGTCTCGACACCTTCGGCCACGGTGCGGTAGCCCAGCTTGCGCGCCAGTTCCAGCACCGTCTGCACGATCAGTTGATGCCGCGGGCTATGCTCCATGCCGGTGATCATCGACTTGTCGAGTTTCACCACGTTGGCGGGTATTTCGTGCAGGTAGGAGAAATTGCTGTAGCCGGTGCCGAAATCATCGATCGCTACATCCACGCCCAATTCGCGGATGGCGGCCAGCTGTGTCAGCACCAGTGGGTTGGAACGCAGCCACTCGCCTTCGGTAATCTCGACCTCGAGGCGCTCGGGGTGGATGCCGTAGGTGCGACAGGCCGCGCTGATGACCTGATTGATGTCGTGGCCGTCGAAATCCAGCGCGGAAAGATTCAGCGACAGTTTGGTCAGCACCGTTGCAGGCCACTGGGCCAGCTTGGCCAAGGCTGCGTCGATGACCCAGCGCGTCACACTATGGATCAACGCACTCTTTTCCAGCACCGGAATGAACTCGGCGGGCGAAACCGGCCCAAGCCGTGGATGCTCCCAGCGCAGCAATGCTTCGGCACTGACCTGATCACCCTCGGGCAAGGCGAAGCGTGGCTGGAACACCAATCGCAGCTGCCCGTCGCGCAGCGCCTGGGTCACATCGGACGCCAGCCGGAAGGACCTGCGATAGGCGTTATCGCGCACGGGGTCGTACCACGCCCACGCCTGACCGCCGAGCAACGCCAGTTCGGCCGCGTACATGGCTTTGCGCAGTGCATCGCGGACCGCTTCGAAGCTGATCAGAAATGGCGTGACGCCAGCGCGCACGGTGGGTCTAACCGGCATGCCTTCTATCTGCGTGGGACAGCGCAAGGCGTGCACCAGCATGTCGAGATAGCCGCCGACATCGGCTTGCTCGGCGTCCAGCACGAAGGCGAAACGCTTGCGGCCGATGTGGTAGACCGGGCCCTGCCCCGCGCGCAGGCGCAGCAGCCGACGGGCTATGCAGCACAACAGGTTCTCGAATGGGACCATGCCAAGGGCCAGCGTCATGTCATGGGCCCAGGCGGTATCCACGGCATCGATCAGCACCAGGTGGCGGGACGCTCCCGGATGCTGCAGCAACAGATGGCCAAGGTCGGTGAGAAATTGTCGCCGGTCGGGTAACAGGGTCAGCCGGTCACAGGACACTAGAGCCTGGGCAGAAGCATGAACGGGATCGGACATGACACTTTCCTGCAGATGTCAGGCTCGAGCTTCCTGCGAGAGACCGGGCAATTTGAGAGAGGGCAATTCAATTGATGGCAAAATAACATCACCCTAAATACTTGCCAAGCGTCATCTGCCCGATAGCCGGTCCGCGAGCATCGGAACTGCCATCCGACACTGCTACACTGCGGCAAACCCTGGGATGGAATGGACGATTCATGCTCGAAGCCCTGCTGTTCGACCTCGATGGCACACTGACTGAAACCGACGCCTTGCACCTTCTCGCCGTGCAGCAATTGCTGGCCGAGGAAGGTCGCGAATTCACCCATGAAGAGTTCCAGTTGCATGCCAGCGGCCGGGCCAATGCCGACATGTGCCAGTACCTGTTTCCAGAGCGCTCGGTGGCGGAGCACGAAGCGTTCGCCGATCGCAAGGAAGCGCGCTTTCGCGAACTTGCACCGCAACTTGCGCCGATTGCCGGGCTGTTGCGTTTGCTCGACTATGCCGAGCAGGCGCAACTGGGCATGGTGGTAGTGACCAACGCACCGCGTGCCAATGCCGAACACATGCTCGATGCCCTGGGTCTGGCCGAGCGCCTGCCGACAGTGGTGGTTGCCGAAGAGCTGGCACGCGCAAAACCCGATCCCCTGCCCTACCTGACCGGCCTGCAACGCTTGGGCGCACGCGCCGAGGCAGGCATTGCCTTCGAAGATTCGGTACCTGGGGTAACTGCTGCGGTTGCGGCTGGGCTGTTCACCGTGGCGCTATCGACCAGCCAATCGGCGCAGACCCTGCGGTCCGCCGGGGCTAACCTGGTGATCGAATCCTTCGAGGATGAAAACCTCTGGATTCATATCGAAAAGATGCGCAATTCCCTGTAACCGCGAAACCGCCGATGCGGCTCGCCATCCCCTGTAGCAGCGGCGCAAGCCGCGTCTGGGCTTACCGCGTTGGGCCAGATGCTCAGCGGATACCGCCGACGCGGCTTGCGCCGCTGCTACAACAGGTTGTCGAGCAAGAAATTCCCCGGTCGCTGCGGGGCGTCGTTTTCGATTTCGGGTACCAACGCTTCATCCTTGAGGTGGACGCCCGACAGCTTGCGTTGCCGGGCCTCGCGCATAAGGTACTGCAACTTGTGCGCAGCGGTGGCGTAGCTCAGGCCCTGCTGGCGAACATTGGAAATGCAGTTGCGCGCGGCATCGTTCAACCCCACTCGCGGTGCATAGGTGAAATACAGCCCGAGGCTGTCGGGCGAACTCAGGCCCGGCCGCTCACCGATCAGCAGTACCACCATGCGCGCGCCCAGTGCCTGCGCGACCTCGTCGGCCACGGCCACCCGTCCTTGCTCGACCAGGCATATCGGCGCCAGGCTCCAGCCCTCGTCCCCCGCGATCTGCTCGATGCGTTGCAGCATGGGCAGCGCATGCCGGTGCACAGCCAGTGCAGAAAGACCGTCGGCGATCACCACCGCCAGGTCGAACCCTGCCGAACTCTCGCCGGCGTGAGTGAGCAACTGCTGCAGCGAAGCCTCGTCCAGGCGACGACCCAGGTCAGGACGCTGCAGATAGACATGCCGGTCAGTCGCCGCGCTGTGCAGGCTCAAACTACCGGGACAAGCCTCGGCGAGCGCTGCCTTGTCGAACGGCAGGTGCACGGCATCGCGGGCTTGCGCATGGGCGTACTGGAAGTCCAGCTGTGCGCTGCTGGGCAAGCTGGTGCCGGCCCGGCCCAGGGCTATGCGCGCCGGTGTCAGTGCACGCAGCGCGCTCCAGGGGTCGCCTCGGGTGGGAGTGTTGTCGTTCATGGCTCACCTTCGAGCAGATGGATAGCGTTAGCCAAACCTTGGCCGTCAACCCAGACGGGCCAGGGCCCTGCCGAACAACGGCGGAACACCCGTACCCAGGCGCAGCTGGCCGTCCTGCTGTTGCAGAATGTCCATGCGCGCCAGCCAATCTTCGAACTCCGGTGCCGGCCGCAGGCCCAGGGTCTTGCGCGCATACAAGGCATCGTGAAAAGAGGTGGTCTGGTAATTGAGCATGACGTCGTCCGACCCCGGAATGCCCATGATGAAATTGATACCGGCCACGCCCAGCAGGGTCAGCAGCATGTCCATGTCATCCTGGTCGGCCTCGGCATGGTTGGTGTAGCAGATGTCGCAACCCATGGGCACACCCATCAGCTTGCCGCAGAAATGGTCCTCGAGCCCTGCGCGGATGATCTGCTTGCCGTTGTACAGGTATTCAGGGCCGATGAAGCCGACCACGGTATTGACCAGGAATGGGTCGAACCGCCGTGCTACCGCATAGGCCCGCGCCTCGCAGGTCTGCTGGTCGACCCCATGGTGGGCGTTGGCGGACAACGCACTGCCCTGCCCGGTTTCGAAGTACATCAGGCTGTTGCCCTGGGTGCCGCGCTTCAGGCTCAGGCCTGCTTCATGGCCTTCCTGCAACACCGCCAGGCTGACACCGAAGCTGCTGTTGGCCGCTTCGGTGCCGGCGATGGACTGGAACACCAGATCCAGCGGCACGCCGCGCTCGATGGCGGCTATCGAAGAGGTCACATGGGTCAGCACACAGGATTGGGTCGGTATGCCGTAATGCTGGATCACGCCGTCGAGCATCTTCAGCAGCTCGCTGATGGCGCTGAGGCTATCGCTGGCCGGATTGATGCCGATCATGGCATCACCGTTGCCATACAGCAGGCCATCCAGAACACTGGCAGCGATACCGGCCGGATCGTCCGTGGGATGGTTCGGCTGCAGCCGGGTCGACATCCGCCCACGCAGCCCTACCGTGTTGCGAAAGCGCGTGACCACGCGAATCTTCTGCGCCACCAGGACCAGGTCCTGCACACGCATGATCTTTGACACGGCAGCGGCCATCTCCGGCGTGATGCCGGGCGCCAGGGCCCGCAGGCTGGCTTCGTTGGCCTCGTCGCCGAGCAGCCAGTCACGAAAGCCGCCCACGGTCAGATGGCTGACCGCAGCAAAGGCCTGGGCATCGTGGGTATCGACGATCAGGCGGGTGACTTCATCCTTTTCATAGGGGATCAGCGCCTCGTGCAGAAAACGCGTGAGCGGCACGTCCGCCAGGGCCATCTGCGCCGCCGCCCGCTCGGCGTCGCTGCCGGCAGCGATTTCGGCCAGGTAGTCCCCCGAGCGTGCCGGACTGGCCTTGGCCATCAACTGCCGGAGACTGTCGAAGCGCCAGGTCTGCCCGGCGATGCTGTGCACGAAACTCATGCTGCCCTCCTCACTCGCTGGCCATTGCGGGGTGGCTGTCGCCGCGGCTGCGCACGAATACGCAGAACAGCCAGCCGAGGCACATCAGACCGATGAAGATCCCGCAGATCATCGCATTGAACCACACCATCGCCACCAGACACACCAGCGCCAGCACCAGCGCAATGGCCGGCACCAGCGGATAGCCGGGCGCGCGGAAGGAACGCTCGAGCTGAGGTTCGCTGTGGCGCAGCTTGAACAGGCTGAGCATGCTCATGATGTACATGACGATGGCACCGAACACAGCCATGGTGATCATTGCCGCGGTCAGGCTCAGCCCCTGCAGGTTGACCAGCCCATCGCTGAAGATCGCCGCGATGCCCACCACCCCACCGGCGAGGATGGCGCGGTGCGGGGTGTGGAAGCGCGATAGCTTGGCCAGGCCCTTGGGCAGGAAACCCGCCCGTGCCAGCGCGAAGAACTGCCGTGAATAGCCCAGGATGATTCCGTGAAAGCTGGCGACCAGCCCGAACAGGCCGATCCATACCAGCATGTGCATCCAGTTGGAGTTCTCGCCCACCACGCCTTTCATGGCTTGCGGCAGCGGGTCGTTGATGTTCGCCAGGGAGCGCCAGTCGCCGACGCCGCCGGCGAAGATCATCACGCTGATGGCCAAGGTGACCAGGGTCAGGATCCCGGCGATGTAGGCCCGGGGAATGGTGCGTTTGGGGTCCTTGGCTTCCTCGGCGGCCATGGCCGCACCTTCGATGGCCAGGAAGAACCAGATGGCGAAAGGAATCGCCGCGAACATCCCGCTCAATGCACCGAGGCTGAACGTGTCGGACCCGGCCCAACCGCCCAGGGCGAAGTTGCTGAAACTGAACGCCGGCGCCACCACGCCCATGAACACCAGCAATTCGAACACCGCCAGGATGGTCACCACCAGTTCGAAGGTGGCCGCAATGCTCACGCCGACAATGTTGAGGCTCATGAACACGGCATAGGCACCGACCGCCGCCCATTTGGGATCGAGCCCGGGAAACTGCACGTTGAGGTAGGCGCCGATGGCCATGGCGATGGCCGGCGGGGCGAAGACGAATTCGATCAGGGTCGCCAGCCCGGCAATCATGCCGCCTGCAGGGCCGAATGCGCGCAGGCTGTAGGCAAATGGACCACCCGCATTGGGAATGGCCGTGGTCAGTTCGGTGAAGCTGAAGATGAAGCAGGTGTACATCACAGCGACCATCAGCGTGGTGCAGAGGAAACCCAGGGTGCCGGCACTGCCCCAGCCATAGCTCCAGCCAAAGTATTCACCGGAGATCACCAGGCCAACGGCGATACCCCAAAGGTGCAGCGTGCCCAGCGTAGGTTTGAGTTTCGAAACGGTCATGGGGTGTGCCCTCGGAGACGGATGTGCGCATAGGAACGTTCCTGAAGGGTAACCATAGGCGCCAAGTGGCTACTTGACGCCTCGAAAGTGAAAGCAGCCCTACTCTCGATGATCGAACCGCTGCGCCAGTCTGGGGCTTGCCGCGATTGACTGCCCCGATCCAACGCACCGATGCCCGCACTTCCCAGGCGGCGCAGGGCTGGGCCCACAGGAACGCCATTTCCTTGAAACATCTGCACACATCAAGCCAGTCCAAACCTCTGCCAGGCATATCCTGGTTCGCTCATCCCGCGGAATGGCGAACCCAGAGCCACACTCATGGTCGCACTGAGGGAGCGACGTGCTCGGTCCGGGAGTTACCCACTCATGTTTCGCTTATTGCGCAGTTGCTTGACCCTGGCACTTCTGGCCGGCATAGCGGGATGTTCGCTGTTGCCCTCCAGGGATCCGGTTTCCATCAGTGTGGTGGGCATCGAGCCCTTGCCTGCGCAAGAGCTGGAGCTGCGCTTCGCCATCAAGCTGCGGCTGCAGAACCCCAACGAAACCGCCATCGACTACGACGGCATAGCGGTGAACCTGGACGTCAACGGCCAGCCGTTGGCCAGTGGCGTCAGCAGCCAGCACGGTCGTATCGAACGTTATTCGGAGGAAGTGCTGGCCGTGCCTGTGAGCGTGTCTGCGTTTACGGCGTTGCGCCAGGCCGTGGGCCTCAATCCCGCCCAGAGCCTGAACGGCATGCCCTACCGATTGCATGGCAAGCTTGCCGGCGGACTGTTCGGAACGGTGCGCTTCAGCGACAGCGGTACGTTGAGCCTGCCGGCTGCAGCGGGCTATTGAAACCCGGCGCTTGTGCCGCCGAATCCGACAGCCCCTGGCTCAGCGTGCCGCGGCCATCAGCTTGTTCACTTCGGCACGCACCATGTTGGCGTATTCAGGGGGAGACATGCCGTCCAGCTCGGCGCGTACCCACTCGGCCCAACGCCCCTTGCGTTTGGCCTTTTCCCCGATGAGTCGGGCAGCATCGGCCTTGGCCTTGCCCAGGTTGGCTTGCCACAGCTCGTAGAGACGGGCCTTTTCATCCTCGATCATGGCGCGCTCGGCCAGCGAACGATTAGCGAGATTGAAGCTCATTGCGAGTACCTGCCAGCAGAAAAAACAGGCGACATCTTACACGTCTGGACATGAAAACCTGTAGGAGCAAACGCTGCGCCTGAGCCCTGCATGCAACTTTCCAGGGCGCCGGGACTCAATCTTGCACTGCCTTAAATAAACACCAGGAGTGAGTGAAATGGCCCGTAGATCAAGTGCTGAATCGGCCGAGGATCAAATCAAGGATCAAGTTTTCAGCGAGCTGCTGGCGTTGATCGAAGAATCGGAAAAAATGCTCAGGGACGGCGCCTCCCTGGTGGGTGATGACGCCAATAGCCTGCGCGCGCAAGTCAATTCCAAGCTGGAGCACGTTTCGTACTCCCTGGCCGGACTGCGCGAGCGCGCCAAGCCAGTGGTCGAAGCCACGCAAACCTACATCGGTGGCCATCCTTGGCAGACCGTTGCTGCTTCGGCAACCTGCGGCCTGTTGCTGGGTCTGCTGCTGGGCCGTCGCGACTGATCAGTCCGCACTGCACCCACAGATTTCACCCGTGTTCTCGCATCGTTGTTCCGGGCCGTCGATCGCAGCGGCCCTTCCTGCATCATTCTCCAGCCAAAGCCCGCAATCTTTCCAACTCTTCGACAGGCATCGGAATGCCCTGAGTCCTTGCCATCGCGCGCTGGCGATAGCGCCTGTCGCCCGAGAGGCGCGATTGCCCGGCTTCATGCATGCGCTCGACCAGCTCGCGGCTACGTTCGGCAAAGTTCTGGCCAGCACGCTTGTCAGGGTCGATGACGATGATCAACTGCCCGGTCCAGGGCGTCTGCGCACCAGGATGACGTGTCCAATCGAACTCGAAGGAAAAATTTCCACCGGTGAGGGCCGCTGAAAGCAGCTCCACCATCATCGACAACGCCGAGCCTTTGTGGCCACCAAACGGCAGCAGCGCCCCGCCATCGAGAATTGCCGCCGGGTCGGTCGTCGGCTGCCCGTGCTTGTCGACACCGGCACCGACAGGCACGGGATGCCCGGCCCGCGCCGCGATCTGTACATCACCGTGGGCCAGTGCGCTGGTTGCCATGTCGAAGACCAGCGGATCCTTGCCTGCGCACGGCGCTGCGAAGGCGATCGGATTGGTGCCAAACAGCGGTTTGGTGCCTCCATGGGGAACGACGCAGGTCATGCTGTTGACCACGCTCAGGGCCACCAGGCCTTCGGCGGCGAACGGTTCGACATCCGGCCAGAGCGCGGCAAAGTGATGGGAATTGCGGATGGCCAGCACGGCGATACCTGCCTCGCGCGCCTTGCTCACCAGCAGCCCACGCGCCGCGGCGAGTGCTGGCTGGGCAAAGCCACCGGCGGCATCCACTGCCACATAACCACTGGCAACGTCTTCGACCTGCGGACGCGCCTTGCCGTCCACCCAGCCGCTGGCCAGGGTGGAAAGGTAACCGGGAATGCGGAATGTGCCGTGGCTGTGGGCCCCGTCTCGTTGGGCAGTTGCACAGTTGTGAGCAAGAATGTCGGCCACCTCGGCAGAGGTGCCATGACGCAAGAAGATCTGACGCAGCAAGTGCGTCAGATCTTCGAAGGACAGCGATTGAACGGCGGGGTCGCTAGCAGGCATCGGGCATTTCCTGGCGTCAACGGAACGAGGCCCTAGTACGCCACACCCACCCGCCTCAGGACAAGCCCGCGGGCATCAGTCCTTCTGATCGCGCAGCACGTTGCCCGACTGGCCGTCGATACGGAACTCGTAGGCTACGCCGTCGGCTTTCTTGCCCTCACCTTCCCAGTAGCCGTTGTCGTCAGCTTCGATTTTCCACACTTCCGTGTAACCCTTGGACTTGGCGGTCTCGATGGCTTTCTCGATGGTGATCCAACCAGCGCCGGGCTTGTCGGCCAGCGCCAGGCCAGCGGTCATCAGGGCGGAAGTTGCAACGACGGCAGTCAAAGTCTTCTTGAACATGGGGCACTCCATAACAGTGATTGGTTTGTGCTGCACTGTCTTGGAGCGTCACCTCGAAAAATTAGTTCAAAGGCCGCCCGCTTACGGTCGCTTGACCTTGCGACGCAGCACACCGTTGATCACCACCACCAGTACGGCGATACCCATGGCAATGTACTGAAAGAGTTTTTCGGTGATCACGCCTTGAGTCTGCAGATAGGACAGCCCGAGCATGATCAGCAATACCACCAGGGCAATCAGCAAGGAATATTTGATACGTTGAGCTTGAGTCATGTAGAGGTCCTGACAGTCGTGTTGGCCCGGATTCTGTTGCCGGGATGTATCTGTTTGCATGCCATGTTACATCGCCAGCGACGACCGAGGCACAGTGTTCGAGCACATCGCCACGGCCAATGTCATGCCAATGACGGTATGGATTTCCCACGCAGTTGCCGGAACCTGCCCACAGCCAGAGACCTCTTGACTCCTAGAGCCTCAGGGGCGCCTGGACAAGAATGACCTCCGGCCGGATTGGCCAAGTGCTGCCACAAGGAAGTCACCATGAACACCCAACAGCTCCAGCAGATCGACGTCGAGCAACTTCCCCATTCGCTGCAGGTATTGATCGAATGCATCGGTGTCGAACAGGCCTACCGCCTGACCCAGCTCTACGGCGGACGCCCGCGCTACATCCCCAAACACCCGCAACGCACCGCTCTGGCGGAACATCTGGAAGCCGCAACGGTAGTGGCGTTGATCCAGCGCTTCGCCGGCATGGCCCTGGAAATTCCCAAGGCCGATCATTTCCTGCGCCAATGGCGCAACCAGCAGATCCACCACGAGACGCGCAACGGCACATCTCGCAGCGTACTGGCACACAAGTACGGCCTGAGCCAGCGGCAGATCGGCAATATCCGCCGAACCCTGGCCCTTTGAGCCTTCCCCCAGGCCCGATTGGTGGGCCCGGGGTAGCCATCAGAAGTCGCGTTTGTAGAACAGATCCAGCGAGCTGGCGACGCCGCTGGCCACTTCCAGATACAAACGCTTGCTCAACAGGTAGCGCAAAGCGATGGTATTGGCCGGCTCGAACACACCTACGCCATAGCGCAGGCTGAGCTTCTCGGAAATGTTGCCGCTTGCGACCACACTGGTGGCATCGCCGCTGCCTTGGGTGTCGAGCTGGAAATCTTCGATACCCAGGTCGGTGGCCAGTTTGCTGGTCACCCCCGAGCTGCCCATCAAACCCAGCCCGAGCGCTGCCTGGGCAAGCATGTTGTTGTCCTCGCCGCTGTTGCCCAACGGGCGGCCCAACACCAGGTAGGAGAGCGCCTGTTCCTGGCTCATGGTCGGTTCCGAGAACACTTCGCTGGTGGGTTGCTCGGCATTGCCGGTCAAGCGGATCCCGGCGATCACATCACCGGTGGTGCGGATCGCCTCGATGTCCAGGTACGGCTGACTGATTGGCCCGGCAAACAGCAAGCGCGCGCGGCGTATGGTCAGACGTTGGCCATAGGCGTTGTAGCGCCCGTCATTGAGGGCCAGTTCACCCCGGGTGTCCAGGTTGTCGCCGATATGAACATGGCCTGCCAGGTTGGCGCTCAGGCCGAAGCCGTTGAACGTGAGTTTTTCCTGGCCCACTTCCACATCGATATCAATCGCCATGGGCAACGGCGTCTTGCCCTGCTCGGTCTGGTTGCCGACGATGACCACGTCATCGGATAGCTTCACGGTGGACGGCGGCAATTGCCGAACCACGATGGCACCCTTGGGAATGAACACCTTGCCGACCACGGCGAGACGCTCGCCATTCATCTGGATGCGCAGGTCGGGCGCCGCTTCCAGGGTTGCATAGGGTTCGACATTGATCGGCAGCCGCGAGCCCTTGAGCTGCACGTCTACATCGAGGGCATCGGCCCAGGCG
Source organism: Pseudomonas sp. MM227 (assembly GCF_947090715.1). NCBI lineage: Bacteria > Pseudomonadati > Pseudomonadota > Gammaproteobacteria > Pseudomonadales > Pseudomonadaceae > Pseudomonas > Pseudomonas sp. MM227. Next base: position 2,128,549 of record NZ_OX352319.1, on the reverse strand, counting down.
ACGGTGCCGCCCAGCGACCCTTGGCCGGTCTTGCCGCTTTTCCAACTGCCCTGCAAACGCACGCTTTCACCGGCGATCTGCGCCTGCAACTGCAGGTCTTCAAGGGTGGTCGGCAGTTCCGGGCCGGCTATTTCGCCACCGCTGAGACGGACGTTGCCGTTGACCTGCGGTGCCATCAGAGAACCTGTGATCTGTCCGCTGCCATCGAGCTGCCCCTTGAGGGTTTCGACCATGGGCACGAAGGGCCGAGCGATGGAAAGGTCAAGCCCGGCCAGGCGGAAACTGCCGGTGACAAGCTTGCTCTCCGGGATCGGATCGATCTGCGCAATCACCTGCAATTGCCCCAGGCGATCCCCGCGAAAATTGAGCTCGGTATCGATTCGCTTCGGGTTCAGACGGCTGGTCAGACGCAGGGTTTGATAGGGGAAGTCGACCCACTGCTGGTCGTTGCGCACCCGCAAGGTGCCGTTGCCGGCATCGACCGTGATCTCACCGGCCGGACCGCTGGCGGGCACATCCACCGCCACGTCGGCATTGAGCAGGCCCTGCCAGGCGAAATCCTTCGGCAACCACTGGGCCAGGCTGTCCAGCGGGAACTGCTTGAGGTGGTAGCGCAGGCGCGGCTCGGGCGCCAGGCGCTGGTCTTCGCCACACAGGCTGGCCTGTCCTGATCGCCAACAATGGGCACCGAAGTTGACCTGCCCGCCAGCCAGGTATTCCAGGCGCGCTGGCGCCTGCAGACGCCAGTCCTGGCCACCGGCCTGCACCGAACCGCTGGCCAGTCGCCCGCGCCAGCTGCTTTGTGCGGTGAAGCCTTTGTCCAGCGTACCGTCCAGACTGGTCGCCAGGGCCAGCTGAGGCCCCTTGAGAGCCAGTTGCGCTTGCTGTCGCTTGATATCGCCCGAGGCCTTGGCGCTCAAGGTGCCCAGGTCGGTTGCACCTGCGCGAATGCCTGCAGCGGTCAAATCCAGCGTGCCGCGCTGGGCCCCATCGAGGCCGGCGTCCAGGGTCAGGTTCTGCAGACGGTTGCTGTCCATTGCCAACTGTTGGCCCACCAGCTTGAGCTTGCCTTGGGGTGCCTGCAGGGTACCTGCGGCATCCATCTGACCTTTCAACCGACCCTGCAGCCCGGGCCACAACTGCCCCAGGCGGGCCAGGTCGATGTCCAGCCGACCCTCGACTCGCTGCTGCAGGCTGCCTTGACCCTTGATGCGGTTATCACCCAGGCGAACGTCGAGGTTGCCCAGCGTCCAGCGTTCGCCCGCGCCTTGGGCCTTGGCCTGGAGCACGGCCGGTTGCCCGCGCAAGCGGCCCTTGAGGTCCAGGTCGGCATCGAGGCTGAGTCGTTCGTTCTTGAATTCACCCGTACTGCGCAAAGGACCGGCAAGGCTGCCGGGCATCTGCGCGACCCAGTAGGCCGGATCGATGGCGCTCAAGGCCAGTGCCGTGTCCCAGGCGATGCCGTCGGCAAACTTCACGTTCAAGTGCCCTGCCGCCTTGCCCTGCCCGGCCACCAGTTCCAGCTGGGGGAGGAAGACCTGCTGCAGGTCGCCGCTGAACGGCGTTACCAGGGTGAATGCACCGGCCGGGCCATCGAAGGCACCTTTCAGGTTGCCCAGATACTTGCCGTCGCTGTAATCGATCTCGCCGTTGAAACGCCGCACCTTCACGGCTGGCTCGGCAATGACCGGGTACAGGCGGTGCCAGGGGAAGTCCAGCCAGTCGATCTTGGCCTTCGCCGCCAGGGCCTGTTGCCAATCCAGAGAGCCAGACAGCCGCAGGTGCTGTTGCGCGCTGGACGAGATGTCCAACGCCTGCACCACGGCACCCTTGGCATCCACCCGCGCGCCAAGCAACAGGGTCATTGGCAACTGCTCGGCCGGCAGACTGGCCCGGCCATCGATGGCATAGCCAGCCTGCAGGTCACCCTTGGCGAGGAGTTCCAGCTGATTGAAAGCCAGGGTGTCGGGCAGCCCGGCGCTGGGTTTGAACGCCTCGCTCTGAATGCGCAACTGCGCAGGCAAATGCTCGGCCAGCGGCTGCACCGTGCCGGTGATCAGCGCGGGCAGGTAGCCGCTGCTCTCCCCGTCCAGGGTCAGTGTGTCCAGCAGATCGCCCGTGGCGTTGAGGGTGACCTGCCAGGGCTTGTCGTCCACTGCGGGCAGTTGCACCTGGGCGTCGAGATCGAGCGGCCATTGACCGCCAGGACGCAGAGTGCCGTGCACATCCAGCACCAGTTCATCGCGCTGCAGGTGGGCTCGGTCGATCTTGAGGCCGTCGGCGGTCCAGTGCGCCGCCAGCTCCAGACCGCTCAGCTGTTGCACGCCGTCCAGCTCCAGGCTAGAGATACGCACATCGCCAAGCTCTATAGCGACGGGCAATTGCAGATCGGGCAGTACGATCGGACCGCTGCCGGCAGGCTCTTCGCTGGCAGGCAACTGCGCAAGAATGGCGCCGGTGTGCAAGGTGTCGATGCACAGGGTCATGCGCCACAGGCAAGCGGGTGACCAGGCCAGCTCAAGCGCCTGCACCTCGACTCGGGTCGCCTGCTGCTGCCATACCAGCCTGTCGGCCTGCCAATGCCCGCCCAGCCTGCCACTGAAGTTTTCCAGGGTCAGTCCGGGCACGCGAGCCAGCGCCCAGCGGCTGCCGGCTTGCGTGCCCAATACCAGCGACACGGCCACGATCAAGGTCAGCAGCAAGGCTGCGACCGCGCCTAAGGAGATCAGCAGACCTCGTTTCACTGCGGGCTTCATAGTTCCGGCCCCATGGAAAAGTGCAGGCGCACGCCACCGTCGTCATCCATGGCGTGGGCCAGATCGAGACGAATCGGGCCTACCGGGGAGACCCAGCGTACGCCCACGCCGATGCCCGTCTTGAGGTCGGCGAACTTGAGGTCGTTGAACGAGTTGCCCTTGTCGATAAAGGTCGCCAGGCGCCATTTCTCGGCGATCGAGTACTGGTATTCCACGCTGCCGGCCACCATATAGCGTCCGCCGATGCGGTCGCCATCGGAGTTTTCCGGAGACAGGGTCTGGTAATCGTAGCCACGCACGCTCTGATCGCCACCGGCGAAGAAGCGCAGCGAAGGCGGAACGGATTTGTATCCGTTGGTGGCGTTGCCGCCCAACTGCACCCGGCCAAGCAAGCGGTGATTCTGCGCCACGGTGGTCAAGCCCTTGAGCATTACGTTGCCATGCAACAGGTTGGTGTCCGACATCAGCCCTTCCTTGGCCACTTGCGCATCGAACTGCACACGGTAGCCATTGTGCGGGTCGACCTTGTTGTCGCTCTTGAGGTAGGTGTAGCTGATGCCTGGCATCAACAGGGTACTCAGGCCGGTGTCGTCGCCCAACCGGTATTCTTCGCGTTGCCACTTCAGCGAGATGACTCGCTGCCAGCCGCTGGGTAGCTTGCTGTGCCATTCCGGGCCGAATGTCAGCAGTTTGCTCAGGCTGTCGGTGTCGGCCAGCTCTTCGTATTGGTAGCCACCAGCCCAGCGCAGTTTGTCGGTGAGGGGTGGATCAAGGGGGATGTCATACCAGAGCCCGACGTTCTGCCGAGGCGCGGAAAGCTCCATTTCCGCACCATAGCTGTGGCCCTGGGGATTGACCCAGTGGCGGGTCCAGTTGGCTTTGCCGCGCGGCCCCACATCGGTCGAATAACCCAGGCCCAACCCCATGGTCCGGGGCTTGCGCGTGGTCAGTTGCACGTCCACGGGAATGACCCGCTCGGTGGCTGCCGTCGGCGCCGCGTCGACCCGCACGCCTTCGAAATAGCCACTCGATTGCAGCGCCTGGTTCAGCTCGGCAATCAGTTCGGAATCGTAGGCGGTGTCTTCCTTGAAGGGCACCATGCGCTGCAGCAGTTCATCGTCGAAAGGCGTGTCGCCCTGGAAACTGACCTTGCCCAGCTTGAACCGCGGACCGCTGTTGTACACCAGTTCGATGTCGGCCAGGCCTGCCCGTGGGTCGACGGCCAGGCGCTGCTTGCTGAAGGTGCCACTGAAGAATCCATAGCGCGAGGCCTGGTTCTGTATCAGCTGCTTGGCATTCTCGTACTGACCGTGGTTGAGCACCGCGCCAGGAGCCAGCTCGCGACTGTGCGGAACGCGGAAGGCCTTCAATTGCGCCGCCGGACCTTCGACACGTACGGTGACGTTGCGCAGATGTATAGGCTCTCCCGGCTCAATGTGCAGCAGCAGGCGGGGATTTTCTCCCGGCTGTACTTCGCTGCTCACTCGCGCCTGGTAATAGCCCAACGCCTGCGCCGCTTTCTGCGCCTGCTCCTCGGCCCCGCGACTGAAGCGCAACAGTGCCTCGCCGTCACGATCGCCCAGGCTGCCGATATAGCCTTCGACATTGCTCTTGAGCGCCGCATTGGCAGGGTTGATGCGCACATCGAGTACGCTTTGGGCCTGAGCCGCCATACATGCAACCAGTAGCGCCAGGCTGCCGGCCAATCGTCCTGAATAGTTCATAGGCGAATGCTATCACGACCTGTACGTCGATTTGGACCCTGCCAGGCGTCGTGGATGACTGGAGTTCAGCCTTGTGCGTAACCGACTGTTTCAGAACTGCGGACCGTTTCAGGGCTGGGATGGAAGAACACGTGCTCGACCACCGGGCCCAGTGCCACCTCGCCGATCTGGGTATAGCCCTGCCGTTCGAAGAACGCCAGATAGCGCGGATTGCCGGTGTCCAACACCACGCCTTCGGACGTCGGGTCCTGGGCGCACCAGTTGTGTACCGCCGTCAGCAGTTGCTCGGCCAGTTCAGGGCCCTGGTAATCGGGATGCAGCCCCATCAGCGGCAGCACATGCACCGCGTCCGAAGGCAGGCAATGCTGCACGGCGTGATGGTACTCAAGATAACGGCGAGTACCTTCCACGCCGGTGCCCAGCATCATCCGCCATTGCCAGGCCCAGCTTTCGGTAATGCCCAGGCGACGCTGGGGCGGCGCTACCAGCGCAACGCCGGCCAGACGGTCATCGAAGAACAGGCCCAGCGCCGGTAGGTCCTGGAGGAAGTGCTGATTGACCAGTTGCCGCACCGTGGAACGCACGCGGCGTTCGAACCCAGGACGATCGGCTTCGAACAGGTAGGCAAAGGTCGGGTCCAGCAGGTAGGTCTGATAGAGCAGCGCACGGGTTTCCCGAGCGTAACCACCATCGAGCTGACGTACTTCTGCAGCGGTGGTCGAGGTCTGGAGCATGGAGGTCTGTCCTTGGCGAGTGCAACGAGTAGTCAATGGACGATGCGCGGCGGCAGGGGTTCCGTGCCCGGGGCAGGCAAATCACGCTGGATTGCACGCCGCCGCGCTGGTCGCTCGCGCCACACTCCGTTAGCATCGCGCATTTGCCAGGATCCGCGACCATGAAAATCGTCTCGTTCAACATCAACGGCTTGCGCGCCCGCCCGCATCAGCTGGCGGCCTTGATCGACAAGCACCAGCCCGATGTGATCGGGCTGCAGGAAACCAAGGTGTCGGACGAGCAGTTTCCGCAGGCCGAGGTCGAGGCGCTGGGCTATCACGTGCACTTTCATGGGCAGAAAGGGCACTACGGGGTTGCGCTGCTTTCTCGCGCCGCGCCGCTGAGTATCGACAAAGGCTTCGCCGGTGACGAAGACGACGCTCAACGCCGCTTCATCCGTGGCACATTCGCCGATGCCCAAGGCCAGGTCGTCACGGTGATGAACGGCTACTTCCCGCAAGGTGAAAGCCGGGATCACCCGACCAAGTTTCCCGCCAAACGACGCTTCTACAGCGACCTGCAGAGCTTGCTGGAAAGCGGATTCAGCAACGATCAGCCATTGATCGTGATGGGCGATGTGAACATTTCGCCCCAGGATTGCGACATTGGTATCGGGGCGGACAACGCCAAGCGTTGGCTGAAGACGGGCAAGTGCAGCTTCTTGCCCGAAGAACGCGAATGGATGCAACGGTTGCAGGACTGGGGCTTAGTCGATAGCTTCCGCCATCTGCACCCGGAAGTGGCCGACCGGTTCAGCTGGTTCGATTATCGCAGCCGCGGCTTCGAAGACCAGCCCAAGCGCGGCCTGCGCATCGATGTGATTTTGGCATCCCGCGGGCTGCTGCCGCAGGTTCGGGCCGCCGGTATCGACTACGACCTGCGCGCCATGGAAAAACCTTCGGACCATGCCCCGATCTGGTTGGAATTGGGGCCCTTGTAACGACCGTACGGGAATTGGCGCCGCACCCGGACGCGGCTTGCACCGCTGCTACAGGGGTGCGTACGTCTGCTGGGGTGCGGGGCTGGCGGACGCGGCTTGCGCCGCTGCTACAGGGGTTGCGTGCGTCTGCTGGGTTGCGGGGCTGGTGGACGCGGCTTGCGCCGCTGCTACAGGGGTTGCAGGGCGCTGGGGGTGTGGTTTTTGTAGCAGCGGCGCGAGCCGCGTCGGCGGTGCATGGGGTTGGCCTGCAGCATCGCCGTACGGCTTTTGAGGTGGGGGTTATTGCGTCTTGGCCTGCTGATCGAGCTGGGCGCGAAGTTCCGGGGCCAGGTTCAGGGCGGCTGCCAGTTGGTCGAGCCAGGCCCGCTCGCCGGCATCCTGCTGACCCATGAGCATCACGCTGGCGAGGTACATCTCTGCTGCCATCGCTGGGCCATCCGCGGCACTGGCCAGCTCTTGCGCGTCCAGCGGCCGCGCCAATTCTGCGTCCAGCCACTGCTGCAACTGCGCATCCTCGGCATGCTCGGTCAATTCGGCGCGAATCGCGGCTTCCTCTTGTGCATCCACCCGGCCATCGGCCTTGGCCGCGGCAATCAACGCGCGCAAAATCGCATGGCTGTGGCCTTCAACTTCGGACTCGGACAGCTGATCGATTGTGCGCAACGCTTGCTGGGGTGCGGCTGCCTGCTGTTGCTGCCAGGTCTGATAGGCCTTGTAAGCCATCATTGCCAACGACGCCATGGCAGTGTACTTGCTCGAACCGGAACGACTGCCCCCGCTTCCGCCCAGCATGCCACCCAGCAAACCGCCGAGCCCACCCAGCCCGGCGCCGCCCGATGCGCCGCGACCGCCACCGAGCAGTCCGCCCAGCAAACCGCCCAGTCCGCCCTGCCCTTTGGCAGCGCCAGGCTGGCCGGCCGAGGATTGTCCGCTGCGACCGCGCAGCAGTTGTTCAAGTAGATCACTGGTATTCATGGCAAGGCTCTCTCTGTGTGGCGATAAGGAGTGCAACACCATAGATCATCGAGCGGCCGGGCGGGTTCAGCGCAACCTGTAGGCGCCGCCCTCAGAACCAGCGATCGTTACGCTTGCGACCACGCGTCATCATCGGCAGGATCAGCCCGGCCAGCAAACCAGCACCGGCAATGCTGCCGCCATAGACCATGTAGCTCATCATGACGTGCTTGTTTTCATCACCCAACTTCGCCTGGGTGCTGCGCAATTCGGACTGGGCATCGCTGAGCTCGGCGTTCAGCGCCTTGCTGCGCGCTTCCAGCTCGTCGATCAGCTTCTTGCGCGCATCCAGGGTTTCCTGCATGCCCTGGACTCGGTTCTTCCAGCTGTCATCGATGGACTGCAGCTTGCCGCTCAGATCGGCCACCTGCTGCGTCAGCAGCGGAACGTGTTCGGCAGGGCCGGGGGTGGGTTGCAGGTCGCTGCTGGGGATCCAGACACTGGAACCACCCTCGCCGCGCACCTGGCTGTAGTCACCCTGAGTGGAAAGCAATTCGACTTTCTGACCGGACTTCAAGCTGCCGACGATGCGATAGCCATCGGTCGGGCCGCTGCGCACGAAGGTACTGAGGTTGTCGCTGACCCAGCGGCTGGTGTCGGGTGCTTCTTCGCCATGCGCAGGGCCGACAGTGAACAACAGCCCGGTGAACAGGCCGGTGGCAACCAGGCGGGTGCGGCTGAATACGGTAGAAAGACGTTGAGATGAGGGCATGGCGATCTTCACATGAATAAGAAAAAAGGCCCCGATGAACGGACCATTCGAAAGGGGGGGCAACAATGCCCCGCGGGCTGGGCCTGCACCGGTCGTGCCTGTCGCTACTACCGCTACGGGTGGCTACTACTTGCGAAGAGAGGCGATGAAAAGCCCCTCCTGGGCCTATTGCCCGGCATGCCGTCGGTTCAAGCCGCCAGCTGAAAGACCACAAAAAGGTGGCAAGGTTCACAAAAAGACTGTGACTGGGCGCACGGCTCGAGCGTGTTCCGGCGCTAGGCGTCGCCCAGTTGCACGGCAAAAAAACACCCATGGGGCTCGCGACTGCTCAGGCTCACGTGCCAGCCCTGGTTGACACAGATGCGCTGCACCAGGGACAAGCCCAGGCCCAGGCCCTCGCCGCGCTGCTCGTCCCCGCGCACGAATGGCTGAAACATGGCGTTGCGCTTTTCCTCTGGAATGCCGATACCGCTGTCCTCCACGTGGAACCCGGTTTCGGTCAGGGTCAGGCGCACGAACCCGGTGTCGGTGTAGTGCCATGCGTTGCGCAGCAGGTTGCCCATTACCGAATGCAGGAATGCATGGTTGTAGACCTCGCTCGAATGGTTGTCGGCCACATAGATGAATTCAAGGCCCTTGGCCTCTATCTGGCGCCCCCAGATCTCGACCAGTTCGTCGGCGGTCCGGCGCAAGGTGGCAGAAGGATTGCCATGGCTGGCCGCATCGCGGTCGCGTGCCAGCAACAGGAACGTTTCGACCAGTTGGCTCATGCCGTCGGTGGCCCGTGCAATCCGCGCCACTTGACGGTGCGAGCGCTCATCCAGCTCGGTGGTCAGCAGCAGGTCGCAGGAACTGGCGAGAATCATCAGCGGCGTGCGCAATTCGTGGCTCACATCGCTGGTGAACATCTGCTCGCGATTGAGCGCCGCGCGCAGCTTGCTCAGCGTTTCATCGAAGGAGCGCGCCAGTTCGCCGACTTCATCGTCGGTGTAATCGGGCGACAGCGGCGGAGCCAGGCCGAGCATCTTGTCGCGATGGCGCACCTGCCGGGCCAGACGCACGACCGGCGCCATCACCCGGCGGGCCAGGAGTCCGCCCAGCATGATCGCCAGGGCGATGCTCAGCAGAAAGCCAGCGCCTACCACGATGAACAGCACATTGGCACGCTGCTCCATCCCCTCCTGGTCACGCAGCAATACGTACTGGCGATTGTCGACGCGGGCGACCATGGCGTAGTAGGTGCGCGGCCCGAGCGTGAGCTTCTGGAAACCGATCGGCAGGGTCTTGAGCTCGTTGGGCATGCTCAGGTCGCCGTTGCCACCCTCGATGTAGAACAGCTCGTCTTTCTCGGGTCGGTGGCGCCAATCGTCCGCATTGTCGACCAACAGCAGGCGATGCATGTTGCCGCTCAAACTCATGGTCGTCAGCTTGCGCTCCACCAGATGCACGGTGGCCACGATGCCCACAGCGAATACGCCGGCGACGAAAGCGCTCATCAAGGCAAACACGATGACGATCCGTCGACTCAGACTCTGCTTGAACTCCATACGGCTCCACTGGGTACTTGCACAGGACGCACCTTCTGCGCTCGGGCCGAGCATGATTATGGGAGACGCTCGAACAATCAAGCCTTGCCGGGGCTTTCATGGGCCTGAGCAAGGGCAAGGCGCTGAGCTGCGGATTGCAAACACCGCGCGACAGGATCCATGTGCGGCGAAGCAGGCCGGAATGCGTGACTTGCAGGTCATAAATAAAATATGTAGTGCTGACAAAAAAGCACTACATATCCATTGACGCGACTCGTTGCGACTTGCATGATAAGGCCGTCTCCCTGATCGGGAACAGAGCAGAGGCGAAACCAGCCCTGCTCGATGAGCCATCGAGTCACTCCGATGTGATCCGCGTACCCCGCGGGTAGGTGCAACCTGAACGCCATGGCTTTCATGTAGTGATGGTTTCAAGCACTACACATCGAGCTCGAGCCAGTACTGACCTAGACGGACAACACGTGAAGCGTACCTGCCGACCCGTGTTGGGGACCACAACCTGACAGATCACACAGAGCTCAAGGAGCATACACATGAACCTGAACCAGCAGCCCACCGTTGACCAGCTCGCCCGCATTCTGGCAGCCGGCCGTGACAGCCTCGACGACCATATTCTTTGGGTCTGCCAGCGGGGCGATGTACATATCGACGCCCTGGCCAATGACGCCGACGGCGAGGATTTCGAGCGCAGCCACCCCGAACTGCGCGCGCGCATGCCGATCTACCGCCGCGGCAAGGGCTATGTCGGCAAGAAAGCGGCGGCCGATCGGCAGTTCGTCAACGATGTGTTCCAGACCCTCAATCGCGAGTGGACCCTGGGCCAGGGACAGGGCCAGGTACGTCGGATTGCCAGCTATTGCTGACGCAGGTGAACAACCGCATCAAGCCGGACGCGGCTCGCGCCGCTGCTACAGGGGATGGTGTCATTCTGTAGCAGCAGCGCAAGCCGCGTCGGCGGCAACACAGTATGCCTGTACAACCGCGTCAAGCCGGACGCGGCTTGCACCGCTGCTACAGGGGATGGTGTCGTTCTGTAGCAGCGGCGCGAGCCGCGTCGGCGGCCACCGCTGCATACCTGTTCGCCGCATGGATTTGACGTTGGGGGTGGGTTTATCCAAAGTAGCCGCCTCTTATCGCTATCAGGATGCGTTGCGTGACCCATTTCCGTTTCCCCTGGCGACGCCTGCTCATCGGCGTCGTGCCGGCGCTGGCGCTGTTGTCCGCCTGCGACAACGACAACAAGCCCGTGCCACCCACACAACCCGTCGCCACCTACGCACCGGCCACCTGGGATGATTTGCCCAAGGTCAGCGACAGCGACCTGCAGGCCGGCTTCACTGCCTGGCGCTCGGCTTGCCAGCGGCTGGCCAAGGATGCGATCTGGGGCGCCACCTGCGCCTCGGCGCAAGCGGTGGACACTGCTCCCACCGCGATCCGCACCTTCCTCCAGGCACAACTGCAGGTCTACGGCCTGCGCTCTGCGGAAAAAGGCGAACACGGCCTGATCACTGGCTACTATGAGCCTGTCTATCCCGGCAGCCTCAAGGCCGACGCAGGGCATCCGGTACCTGTCTACGGCGTACCGGCAGACATGATCAGCGTGCAGTTGGACAGCCTTTACCCCGAACTCAAAGGCAAGCGCCTGCGCGGGCGGCTCGACGGCCAGGTGCTGCGTCCCTATGATGACGCGGCCACCATCCAGCGTCAGGGCATCGACAACGCGCCCGTGGTGGCGTGGATGCGCGACCCCATGGACCTGCAGTTCCTGCAGATTCAAGGTTCGGGGCGCCTGCAGCTGGATAACGGTCGGCAACTGCGCGTCGGCTACGCTGACCAGAACGGCCACCCCTACCGCCCGGTCGGCCGCTGGCTGGTGGACCAGGGCCTGCTGAAGAAAGAAGAGGTGAGCATGGGCCGCATCCGTGACTGGGCCGTGGCCAACCCCCAGCGCGTGCCGGAACTGCTCGCCAGCAATCCGAGCTACGTGTTCTTCAGCCTGCGACCGGACAGCAACGAAGGGCCGCGTGGCTCGCTCAACGTGCCCCTTACAGCAGGCTACAGCGTGGCGATCGATCGCAAGGTGATCCCGTTGGGTAGCCTGTTATGGCTCTCGACCACGCGCCCCGACGGCACCCCGGTCGTTCGCCCAGTGGCCGCGCAAGACACCGGTGGCGCCATTGCCGGCGAAGTGCGTGCCGATCTGTTCTGGGGGACGGGAGCAGAAGCCGGCGAGCTGGCCGGCAACATGAAGCAGGAAGGTCAGGTGTGGTTGCTCTGGCCCAAAGGGGCCGCATTGCCAACCCCCTGAAGCAGACGGCGAATGCCTGCAAACAAAATGCCTGCAAACAAACAGGGCACCTGACCTTCAGGCCAGGCGCCCTGCTCGTTCAGGCCAGCAGTTCCTGGATCTGCTCGTGCAGCGTATCCAGGTCGAACGGCTTGGCCAGGATCGGTGCCTTGCGCGCGATCGGGCTGTTGGTTTCGAGGATTTCCGCCGGATAGCCACTGATGAATATCACCTTCAGGTCCGGCCGCAGCAACACGGCGGGCTCGGCGATCTTCACCCCGGAAATGCCACCGGGCAGACGATAGTCGGTGACCATCAGGTCCAGGTGCGGCTTGGTCGACAGAATTTCCAGTGCCTGCTCGCCATTCTCGGCTTTCAGGACGCGATAGCCCAGGCCGGACAAGTAGTCTGCCAGGACCATCAATATCAACGGTTCGTCCTCTACGATGAGAACGACATCTTGTGCATCTTCACTCATGGGGAAGCCTATGTACTTATATGTTTTGCTGCCATTACGACCATGACCTGCGACAGAGGTTGCGTGTGAGTGCGGTTATTCCTAAAGCGGCAGGCTGACCCGGAACGTCGCGCCGTCGCCCAGGGCGCTGTCCACTTCGATGCGCCCGCCGTGGGCCGCCACGATCTGCTCGGAAATGAACAGGCCCAGGCCCAGTCCCGCTACCACGTTGCTGCCCGACACCCGCTCGAATTGCTGAAAGATGCGCAGCTGGTTTTCCTTGCTGATACCGATGCCGTGGTCCCGCACTTCCACACGCGCCCAGCCGTTGTGCCCGTACACCGTGACCTCCACCGGCCCCTTGCCACCATAGCGCAAGGCATTGGAGATCAGGTTGCTGACCACTTGCTCGATGCGGAACTCGTCCCAGATGCCCAGCACCGGCTCATCCGCACGCAGGCTGATGGTGCAGTCGGCGGCAGCCACCTGAGGCGCAAAACTGTCGACCAGATTGCGCACCAGTTGCGCCAGGTCGAACTGGGCAGGACGGATGGACAGCTTGCCGGTGCGGATGCGCGATACATCGAGCATGTCCTCGATCAAGCGGATCAGGCTCTTGATCTGGCGCTCGTCGCGTTCGACCATGGCGCGCATCTTGTCGAGGGTGAAGGCATCGGCGTTATCGCGCGCCAGGTGCAGTTTGCGCAGTTGCGTTTCCAGGATCAGCCCATTGAGCGGAGTGCGCACTTCGTGGGAAACGATCGACATGAAGTCGTCGCGCATGCGCACGGCATGCTCCAGTTCGCTCTGGGTCACTTGCAGGCGCTTGAGCAGCACCTCCTGTTCCTGACGCGAGCGCTCCAGCGCATCGAGCTGTTCCTTGAGGGTCTTGCGCTGGCGGTACAGGTCGACGAACACGCTGACCTTGCTCTTCACCGCCTGCATGTCCAGCGGCTTGTGGAGGAAATCCACGGCGCCGCTTTCGTAGCCCTTGAAGGCATAGTTGAGCTCGCGCCCGGCGGCGCTGACGAACACGATCGGAATGTTCTTGGTCTTCTCGGTGCTGCGCATGAGCTCGGCCAGCTCGAAGCCGTTCATGCCCGGCATCTGCACATCGAGAATGGCCATGGCGAATTCGTGCTGCAACAGCAGCGACAAAGCTTCGTCGGCCGAGAGTGCCTTGTGCACCTCACGGCCGGGGCTGGCAATCAACGCCTCCAGGGCCAACAGGTTCTCCGGCAGGTCATCGACGATCAACAGTTTTGCTTGGACGTTGCTTAGCATGTGCTTCGTTCCAGCTCGGCAAGCAGACAGCCAATGCCGTGGAGTGAAAGAATGTGATCAGGCGCCTGCAGACGGATGGCCGCCTGCGGCATGACCGCGACCCGCGCCTCGGCGGGGTCCTGGACGATGGTCAAGCCACCTTTGTGTTTGATGCTGGCCAGACCTCGCGCGCCGTCTTCGTTGGCCCCCGTCAACAATACCCCGATCAACCCGCTGCCATAGGCATCGGCGGCCGAATCGAAGAGAAAGTCTATGGCTGGACGCGAATAGTGCACCCGCTCCTCCTGGCTCAACGACAGGCTGAAATCGCGCTCGACCGACAGGTGATAACTGGGGCCGGCAAAGTAGAACATACCGGGTTCGATGGGCTCCTTGTCACGTGCCTGGCGCACCGGCCGGTTCAAACGCCTTTCGAACACTTCCGCCAACTGGCTGTGACGCTCGTCCGGCAGGTGCAGCACGGTCAGCACCGGCAGCTTGAAATCCATCGGCAACTGCCCGTACACCCCCAGCAGTGCCTCGACGCCACCGGCCGATGCGCCCACCACCACCGCTCGGAAACGACTCATGACTTGCGATAGATCCGTTCGGGGCGCGTCAGGGTTTCGAAGCGCGAACTGTAGGCCGAGAAATCCAGGGTTTCCTTGCTGCCGAGCATGAGAAAGCCGCGATGGCTCAGGGATTCGTGGAACAGCCCGAAGGCGCGGTCCTGCAGGCCTTTGTTGAAATAGATGAGCACATTGCGGCAGGACACCAGCTGGGTCTCGGAGAACACGCTGTCGGTGGCCAGGCTGTGGTCGGCGAAGGTCACGTTCTCGCGCAGGCTGCTGTCGAAGATGGCGTTGCCATAGGCCGCGGTGTAGTAGTCGGCGAACGAGCGGGTGCCACCGGCGCGCTGGTAGCTCTGGGTATAGGCGCGCACGCTCTCCATGGAGTAGATGCCTTGCTTGGCCTTTTCCAGGGAGGTCGGGTTGATATCGGTGGCATAGATGATGGTGCGGTCGAGCAGACCTTCCTCGCGCAGCAGAATGGCCATGGAGTAGACCTCTTCGCCGGTGCTGCACCCGGCGATCCAGACCTTGAGCGATGGATAGGTCTTGAGCAGCGGCACCACCTCACGGCGCAGCGCCAGGAAGTGCTCGGGGTCACGGAACATCTCGCTTACCGGAATCGTCAGGTACTGCAGCAGCTCCATGAACGCCGTAGGCTCGTGCAGCACCCGAGCCTGCAGCGACGAGACGCTGCTGCACTCCATCTGGCGCAGCGCGTGCAGGATGCGACGCTTCACCGACGCGCCCGAGTAATCGCGGAAATCGTAGCTGTAGGTGAGGTAGATCGCCTCGATCAGCAAACGGATCTCGATATCGATATTGCGCTCGGCAGCCGGCTGGGAGGGCTTGCCGGCCAGGGAATCACTCACTACATGCGCTCCAGTTGCGGCAACCACACGCGGATCAGCGAGAACAGACGATCCAGGTCGATGGGCTTGGCCAGGTAGTCGTTGGAACCGGCCTGCAGGCAGCGTTCCTGATCGTCTTTCATGGCCTTGGCAGTGACCGCGATGATCGGCAGCTTGCGCCAGCGCGGGTCCTTGCGGATCTCGCGGGTGGCCTCGTAGCCATCCATCTCGGGCATCATCACATCCATCAACACCAGATCGATGTCCTCGACCTGATTCAACTTGTCGATTGCCTCTCGGCCGTTACGGCCTACTTCAACGATGGCGCCCTTGTGCTCCAGGGCACTGGTCAGGGCAAAGATATTGCGCACGTCGTCGTCCACCACGAGGATCTTGCGGCCCTCGAAGACCTTGTCGCGACTGCGGGCGGTTTTCAACATCTTTTGCCGCTCATGGGACAACTGCGATTCGACTTTGTGCAGGAACAGCGTCACTTCGTCGAGCAGCCGCTCGGGCGAGCGCGCGCCCTTGATGATGATCGAACGGGAGTACTTGAGCAGCTCGGCTTCTTCGTCGCGGGTGAGGTTGCGCCCGGTGTAGACGATGACCGGCGGGAACGCACGGATCTCCTCGTTGGACATGCGCTTGAGCAGGTCGCCGCCGAGCATGTCGGGCAGCTTGAGGTCGATGATCATGCAGTCGTAGACGTTGTCGCGCAGCAGGTCGAGCGCCTCCTGGGCAAAGCCCACGGCAGTGATCTCGATGTCGTCGTCGCCGATCAGCAGGGAAATGCTCTCGCGCTGCAGATCATCGTCTTCCACCAGCAGAATGCGCTTGAGCTTTTGCGTCAGCTTGGCTTCCAGGCGGCCGAAGACTTCCTTGAGTTCGTCGCGGGTGGTCGGCTTGACCGCATAGCCGATTGCGCCCATGTGCATGGCCGCCTCGACCCGGTCCTCGACCGAAATCACGTGCACGGGAATGTGCCGCGTGGTGGCCAGTTCCTTGAGGCGCTGCAGCACGGTCAGGCCGGAATGATCGGGCAGGCGCATGTCGAGCAGGATCGCATCGGGCACGAAGGTCGCCGCCAGGTCGAAGCCCTCATCGGCGGCGTGGGCCACCAGACAGTGGTAGTCCAGCTCATGCGCCAGGTCGTAGAGGATACGCGCGAAGTTCGGCTCATCCTCGACCACCAGTATGCAGCGCTTGGTGAACGGGCCTTTATCGCGGTCGTCGGCAAAGCGCGCCACAGTCAGCGGCGCTTCGAGCACGGCCGGGGTGTTGGACACCGGCTGCGCAGCGATCACCATGGGCTGCGGCGCATGCCGCGGTGCCTCGATGATTTCTTCGTAGCGTTGCGGCAATACCAGGGTAAAGGTGCTGCCCTTGCCCAACTCGCTGCTGACGGTGATGTAGCCGCCGAGCATGTTGGCCAGGTCGCGAGAAATCGACAGGCCCAGGCCGGTGCCGCCGTAGCGGCGGTTGGTGGTGCCGTCCGCCTGGCGGAAGGCCTCGAAGATGGCCTGCTGCTGGTCGACGGCGATACCGATGCCGGTGTCGCGAATCTGGAAGGCGATGCCCTGGTTGGCGTGGCCGGACACCAACAGTTCGACACTGCCCTGCTCGGTGAACTTCAGCGCGTTGGCCAGCAGGTTCTTGAGAATCTGCTCAACTCGCTGGCGATCGGTGTACAACATCGCGGGTGCGTCGGGAAGGATCTGCACCGACAGTTCCAGGTGCTTCTGCCCGGCCAGCGGCTCGAAGGTCATGCGCAAGCTGTCGACCAGCCGCGGCACGCTGCTGTTCTCCGGTCGCAGGTCGAGCTTGCCCGCCTCGACCTTGGAGATGTCGAGGATGTCGTTGATCAGGTTGAGCAGATCGTTGCCCGCGGAGTAGATCGACTCGGCGAATTTGACCTGGTCGCTGGTCAGGTTTTCCTGAGGGTTTTCCGCCAGCAGCTTGGCCAGGATCAACGAGCTGTTGAGTGGCGTGCGCAACTCATGGGACATGTTGGCGAGGAATTCAGACTTGTAGCGGCTCGAACGCTGCAGCTCGTCGGCACGCTCCTCGAGCTGTACCTGGGCCTGGTTGAGCTCCAGGTTCTTGCGATCCAGCGCATCGCGCTGCTGGCCCAGTGCATCGGTGCGTTCGGCCAACTGCTCGTTGGTCTGCTCCAGTTCCGCCTGCTGGGTTTCCAGGTAAGCCTGGGACTCCTTGAGCACCCGCGACTGTTCTTCAAGCTCTTCGTTGGCGGTTTTCAGCTCTTCCTGCTGCACCTGCAGCTCTTCGTTGAGCTGCTGGGTTTCGGCGAGCACTTCCTGCAGGCGCTGACGGTAGCGGGCCGCTTCGATGGCGGTGCCGATGTTGTCGGCCAGCAGTTCGACGATTTCCAGGTCGCGGTCGGTCAAGGGGCGCAGGAAACCCAACTCGACCACGGCGTTGATCTGGTCGTTGTCGCTGGTCGGGATGACCAGCACGCTGCGGGCTGCGCCCTCGCCCAGGCCTGAGCTCAAGCGCAGGTAATCGGCCGGCACGTCGTCCAGGCGGATGACCCGGTTGCGCTGCACGGCCTGGCCGGCAATACCCTCGCCATTGATCAGCAACTGGTCCGTCACCTCACGCTCGCGGGAGAACCCGTACGAGGCGATACGGCGCAGGTTGCCGTGCTCTTCGCGGATGTACACCGCCGCGACCACCGACCCCAGGTACTGGGCGAAGAACTGCAGCATGTTGCGGCCCAGCATCTGCAGGGTCTGCTGGCCCAGCAACTGTTCGGCCAGCTGAGTCTGGCCGGTGCGCAGCCAGGCCTGGTCCTGCAGGCGCTTGGCACCCTTTTGCAGGGCAGCCAGGTTGCCGCCATAGGAGGTCGACAGTTCGGTCATGTCGCGTCGGCCGAAATACGCCAGCAAGGCGCTGACCACCAGAACGAACAGTACATAAAGGCTGACCGATGCCCAGATGGTGCGCGACACGTTTTCGCTGCGCTCCACCCGCAGTTGCTGCTCCATGGCAATGAAGCCTTCGTATTCCTTGCGGATTGCGTCGGTCAGGCGCTTGCCGCGGCCGGTCTGGACCACGCTGGAATAGTCGCCGGTGGCGCGCTTGAGCGAAATCAGCTCCTCGCCGTAGGAGAGCCAGTCCTTCTGCAGCGCCATGATGCGGGTCAGGCGATCGACTTGGCGCGGGTTGTCGGCCACCAACGCCTGCAAGGCTGGCAACTCGGCGGCCAGGCGCGGCTTGGCCAGCTCATAGGGGTCCAGGTAGCCCTCGGCACCCGAGAGCAGGTACCCCCGCATCCCGGTTTCCATGTCGATCGACAGCTTGGTCGCTTCGTTGGCGTTGTTGATGACCCGGTCGGTGTGCTCGACCCAGTCGATCACCGACAGCAGGTAAACGATGATCGCAATGAACACGGCCACGCTGAGCACGCCCACGCCCAGCGGCAAGCCAACGTTGCGACTGAGCAGGCGACGGAAGCTCTGCTCGTCGATCGAAGAGGGTTTGTTCATGTCCTTGGGCCCGGATCCTGTATTCGAGGTCGGGGATTTTGCCGCAATTCAGTCAATTTGTTAGGTTTTTTCCTCATGCTTCGTAAGAATTTTCACATCTAAACGTGGGAATGGTCTCGTTTAATGCCTCCACAAGCATGGCCTGACCCCGACCCATGCTTTATGATTGGCGCCCTGCTTCCCGGGTGCTCGTTGCCCTCGGGGCGTAACGTTATCTGCGACATGACGGCTCGGCGCCGTCTGCGCCCCTTGCCGACCAGGATCCGAACGATGTCCGATACCGCCAAAACCATTCTTGTCGTCGAAGACGATGCGATCGTCCGCATGCTGATCGTGGACGTGCTGGAGGAATTCGAGTTCAAGGTACTGGAAGCCGAGGACGGTCCTCAGGCGCTGACCTTCCTCAACGATTCGGCCAAGACCATCGACCTGATGATGACCGACATGGGCCTGCCCGGCATGGACGGCAAGGAGTTGGCCGTCGAGGCGCGCGCCTTGCGTCCCGAACTGCCGGTGCTGTTCGCCAGCGGCTACGCCGAAGCGCTGGACGTTCCGGCGGGCATGGCCATGATCGGCAAGCCGTTCTCCATCGACCAGTTGCGCGACAAGGTCAAGAGCATGCTGGCGGCCTGAAGCCGCGCCTACCGCTACACCCCGGCGCGTAATCATGGCCTAATGCGCGCCCGGTTTTTGCCCCCGAGTCTGCCCCATGTCTTTTCAGCGCGTCCTGGTCATTGGCTATGTCTGGCCCGAGCCCACCTCTTCCGCGGCCGGCGGGCACATGATGCAGTTGCTGCAGTGCTTCACGACCCAGGGCTGGCACGTGACCTTCGCCAGCCCCGCCAGGGTCGGCGAGCACAAGGCCGACCTCGCAGCGCTGGGCATCGCCGAACGAGCCATCGAGCTCAATGACGACAGTTTCGACCGCTTCGTGGCTGAGTTGCAGCCGGACATGGTCCTGTTCGATCGCTTCATGATGGAAGAGCAATTCGGTTGGCGGGTAGAGCAGCACTGCCCGCAGGCCGTGCGTGTGCTGGAAACCTGCGACCTGCAGAGCCTGCGCGACGCGCGTCAGGGTTTGCTCAAGCAGCGCCTGCACGCAAGTGACGACGAAAACGACTTCTCGGCATTGTTCGCCGAAGCACCGGACATGCTCTACGCGCACATGAGCGACGCCGATATCACCCAGCGTGAAGTGGCAGCCATCTTTCGTTGCGACTTGAGCTTGATGATCTCGCCGTTCGAGACGCAACTGCTGACCGAACGCTTCGGCGTGCCAGCCAGCCTGCTGCATGATTGTCCACTGATGGTCGAGCCGCCAGCCACCGCAGCACTGACCTTCGAGCAGAGAGCCCACTTCGTCTGCATCGGCAATTTTCGCCACGCGCCCAACTGGGACGCCGTGCTGTGGCTCAAGCAGCAGGTCTGGCCACGCATTCGCAAGCAGTTGCCGCGCGCGCAATTGCACGTGCACGGCGCCTACACACCGCCCAAGGCCACGGCCCTGCACAACCCTGCCCAAGGTTTCCTGGTCAAGGGTTGGGCAGTGGATGCGTTGCAGGTGGTGGGTCAGGCACGGGTGGCGCTGGCGCCACTGCGTTTCGGCGCGGGCATCAAGGGCAAGTTGCTCGATGCCATGCTCTGCGGTACGCCCAGCGTCACCACCCCGACGGGCGCCGAAGGCATGCGTACCGGCGAGCGCTGGCCGGGCCGGATAGGCCGCAGCGCAGACGAGCTGGCGCAGGCGGCGGTCGAGCTGTACGAAAACGCGGATCAATGGCAAGCCGCCCATGAACAGTGCCATGAGCATCTGGGCGCCCAGTATGCGACCGAGCCACACGCTCAAGCCCTGATCCTGCGTCTGCAACAGTTGAGCCAGAGCCTAGCGCAGCATCGCCGGGCAAACTTCACCGGCAGCATGCTCCGGCATCATCTGCACAAGAGCACGAAATACTTCTCGCAATGGATCCAATCCAAGAACCAATCGGTCTAAGCGGCCGCTGGCACTTTGTGGCCCGCGAACTAATCTCTGGTGTCCAAGGTAGTTCCTATTGCCCATTCAGGACGAACGACGATGGCGCCTATCGACAGTACCAAAGTGTACGATTCCGAGCTGATGCGCGCATTGCGTGGCAAGCACGAAGAGCTGCGGCCCGCGCTGAAGAAAGTCTCCACCTTCCTGCAAGCCAACCCCTACCGCAGCGCAACGCTCAACATAGAAGAACTGGCCGGCGCCACCGGCACCTCCACCGCGGCCGTCAACCGCCTGGCCAATGCGATCGGTCTCAACGGTTTCACCGGCCTGCGCTTTGCCCTGATGGAAAACCTGCTGGCCGTGGTGTCTGCGGCCGACGTCATCGAAGGCCGGCTCAAGCAGGCACCGGAGACGGGGTTCGATCTGGAACAGCAGATCAGCCTCAGCAAGCACCATCTGGACAACGTCACCCGCATGAACGACAACCAGACCTTCGAGGAGATGGCCCTGCGCCTGGCCCGCTCGCAGAATGTGTTCGTGGTCGGTTTCGGCAACAGCTTTCACATCGCCGCCATGGCAGCCGCGGGGCTCAGCCCGTTCTGCGCCGGCGCGCACTGCGTGACCCTGGACGGCGGTCTTGAAGGGTCGGCCTATCGACTGTCCGGCATCACCCGCAACGACACCCTGCTGGCCATCGCCCTGCCCGCCTACACCCGCGACACCATTCGCCTGGCCGAATACGCCAAGTCCCGCGAAGCCTGTGTGCTCAGTGTGACCGACTGCCCGGCATCGCCGCTGGTGCAGGTGTCGACCCTGAGCCTGTTCATCCCACCTCACCACCCCGTGCTGCCCAATTCCAAGGTCGGGTTGATGGCCGCCATGGAAGCGCTGCTGGCTCAAGTACAGCTGCTCAAACCGGCAGCGAACGAGGGCCGGCCATCGCTTCCCGACTGGGAGCCGGACCGCGGCAGCCTGCCCCCCTCCTTGCCGGGCCTGCCGCGCTCGAACACGCCGCGCAAGAACGACGACGCCCGCTGAGCGAGGGCCGCTTCAACGCCGGGCTTCTCGACGCCGGACGTTTCAGCCTTGGACGCACAGGCCCGTCCACCGCTATGCTTGGGTGCGCATTTCCGATCGGCACAACTCCAAAAGCAGCCACGGCATGACTCGAGCAACGCGAATAACCGACCCTTCCTACGAGTTGATGGACGACCACGACGGTCGCTCGATCATCTATCGCCAGCATGGTTTCCCGTGCCCGCTGGTGCGCTGGCATTTCCACAAGGAATACGAACTGCACCTGCTGGTCGCCACCTCCGGCAAAGTGTTCGTCGGCGACTACATCGGCAACTTCAATCCGGGCAGCCTGTTTCTCACCGGGCCCAATCTGCCGCACAACTGGATCAGCCAGCTGCAGAACGACGAGTCGGTGAGCAAGCGCGACATGCTGGTCAATTTCACCGACGAGCTGTTCGACCATGGCCACCAGGTATTCAGCGAACTCAAAAGTCTTGCGCCGCTGCTCGAACGAGCCCGTTACGGCATCGAGTTCCGCTGTGCCCGGACCATCGCCCAGGCCGGTGCCTCGATGCAGCGCATCGCCGACAGCCAGGGTATCAGCCGCCTCGGACACTTCCTGATACTCATGGAATCGCTGGCGGCCTGCGAGGACTACCAGTTGCTCTCGGGCACCGCCGCGGCCCAGGACGCCGACGAGCACGCGGTGGAGCGCACCAACCGCGCAGTCGACTACATTTTTACCCACTATGCGCGCGAGCTGTCTCTGGAAGAAGTCGCCGCCTACCTGGGCATGAAACCGACCTATTTTTCCCGGGTGTTCAAACAGGCCACCGGCCGCTGTTTCGTCGAGTTCGTCAATCGCCTGCGCATCAGCAAGTCCTGCGAGCTGCTGGCTGACGGCGATCGGCCGGTGACGGACGTGTGCTTCGAGTCCGGCTTCAACAATATTTCCAACTTCAACCGCCGCTTCCAGCAGCTCAAGGGCATGACGCCGTCGCACTATCGTCGCCTGGCCGTGCAGCGGTCGAGCTCCTGAAACCTGTACGAAACCTCACAACGACGCTGCGCACGCCTCTGGCGCGTAGCTGCGCCAGCCGGCTCAGTGCAAATAAGTATCAGCGTGGGTGTACTCAGGGATTTGTCAGAATGCCTGCGGGGGTCTGTAATCACAGGCAGTGCTTCACCTCTACGAAGACACAAGAATAATAACCAAGGCCGCCCCCCGCGTGCCGAAGAGGAATGCGAGATGACCATAGACTACAAACGCCTGCTCGTTGCCAGCGGTCTGTGTGGCGCACTGGCCGTCAGTGGCTACAGCCATGCCGGCACCACCCTGACCATCGCCACCGTCAACAACAGCGACATGATTCGCATGCAGCGCCTGGCCAAGACTTTCGAGTCCGAGCATCCCGACATCAAGCTCAATTGGGTGGTGCTGGAAGAAAACGTGCTGCGCCAGCGCCTGACCACCGATATCGCTACCCAGGGCGGCCAGTTCGACGTGTTGACCATCGGCATGTACGAAGCCTCGCTGTGGGGCGCCAAGGGTTGGCTGTCACCGATGAAGGACCTGCCCGCCAGCTACGACATAGACGATGTCTTCCCTTCGGTGCGCGATGGCCTGTCGGTCAAGGGCCAGCTGTACGCCCTGCCGTTCTACGCTGAAAGCTCCATGACCTACTACCGCACCGACCTGTTCAAGGCGGCCGGTCTCGAGATGCCGGAAAAACCCACCTGGACCCAGATCGCCGAATTCGCCGGAAAGCTCACCGACAAGAGCAAGGACCAATACGGCCTGTGCCTGCGCGGCAAGGCCGGCTGGGGCGAGAACATGGCGTTGATCACTACCGTGGCCAACAGCTTCGGCGGCAGCTGGTTCGATAGCCAGTGGAAGCCACAGTTCGACAGCGAAGCCTGGAAGAAAGCGCTGAACTTCTACGTCGACAACATGAAGAAGTCCGGCCCTCCAGGCGCTTCGAGCAATGGCTTCAACGAGAACCTGGCGCTGTTCAACAGTGGCAAGTGCGCCATCTGGGTCGACGCCAGCGTCGCCGGCTCGTTCACCATGGACAAGACCCAAAGCAAGGTCGCCGACAGTGTCGGCTTCACCTTCGCCCCTCATGAAACCACCGACAAGGGCTCGGCCTGGCTGTACTCCTGGGCCCTGGCCATCCCAGCCAGCTCGAAGAACCAGCAGGCCGCGCAGCAGTTTTCGGCCTGGGCAACGTCCAAGGAATATGCAGCGCTGGTCGCCAAGACCGACGGCGTGGCCAATGTGCCGCCTGGCACGCGCAAGTCGACCTATACCGACGAGTACCTGAAGGCGGCGCCGTTCGCCCACATCACGCTCGAATCGCTGAAGGTCGCCGATCCCAAGCAGACCGATGCCAAGCCCTACGTTGGCATCCAACTGGTGACCATTCCCGAGTTCCAGGCCATCGGTACTGAAGTCGGCAAGGCATTCGCTGCCGCGCTGACCGGGCAGACCACCGCGGACCAGGCGTTGGTGGTTGCGCAGACGGCGACCGAACGCGCCATGAAGCGCGCCGGCTACCCCAAGCAGTAACACGTCCGCCCTGCTGCCCGCCGACCGTGGCGGGCAGCCCTGCTCACCAGGTGCGCACTCATGAATACTACGACTGCCAAGCCCCAGCCCGACGCCGCTGAGGTGACGGGCAAGCGCCGCTTGTCCAACCCCGGCTGGTTTCTGGTCACGCCGTCGGTGGCCTTGCTGCTGCTATGGATGATCGTGCCACTGGGCATGACCGTCTACTTCTCGCTGATCCGCTACAACCTGCTGTACCCCGGCGAGAACGAATTCGTCGGGCTGGAGAATTTCAGCTTCTTCCTCACCGACGCCGGCTTCATGCCGGGCGCCACCAATACCTTGCTGCTGGTGGGCAGCGTGCTGTTGATCAGCGTGGTCTTCGGCGTACTGATCGCAGCCCTGCTGGAAGCCAGCGAGTTCCTGGGCCGAGGTATCGTGCGAGTGATGCTCATCTCGCCGTTCTTCATCATGCCCACGGTTGGCGCGCTGATCTTCAAGAACCTGATTTTCCATCCGGTGTCGGGGATCCTCGCTGCGGTGTGGAAATTCTTCGGTGCCGAACCGGTCGACTGGCTCGCCCATTACCCGCTGTTCTCGATCATCGTCATCGTCAGTTGGCAATGGCTGCCGTTCGCCATCCTGCTGCTGATGACCGCCATGCAGTCGCTGGACCAGGAACAGAAAGAGGCCGCGCGGCTTGACGGCGCCGGCGCCCTGGCGATCTTCTGGCACCTGACGCTGCCGCATCTGGCGCGGCCCATCGCCGTGGTGGTGATGATCGAAACGATCTTCCTGCTCTCGGTGTTCGCGGAAATCTTCACCACTACCAACGGTGGTCCGGGTTTCGCCTCCACCAACCTTGCCTACCTGATCTACAACCAGGCGCTGGTGCAGTTCGACGTGGGCATGGCCTCCGCCGGTGGCTTGATCGCCGTGGTCATCGCCAACATCGCCGCCATCATCCTGGTGCGGATGATCGGCAAAAACCTCACCGACAAGAATTGAGGGCCTGCACCATGACACTTCAACAATCGCGTCGCCTGCAAAGCCTGGTCCTGGGCTGCCTGGCCTGGGCCGTGGCGATCCTGGTGTTCTTCCCGATCTTCTGGATGGTGCTGACCAGCTTCAAGAGCGAGATCGATGCCTTCGCCACACCGCCGCAGTTCATCTTCACGCCGACCCTGGAAAACTACCTGCACATTCAGGAGCGCAGCGACTACCTGCACTTCGCCTGGAACTCGGTGCTGATTTCCTTCAGTGCCACCGCCCTGTGCATGTTGATTGCAGTGCCGGCCGCCTACTCGATGGCGTTCTATGAAACCAAGCGCACCAAGCAGACCTTGCTGTGGATGCTCTCCACCAAGATGCTGCCGCCGGTGGGTGTGCTGATGCCCATCTACCTGCTGGCCAAGGGTGCCGGCCTGCTGGATTCACGCATTGCCCTGATCGTCATCTACACCCTGATCAACCTGCCGATCGTGGTCTGGATGGTGTACACCTACTTCAAGGACATCCCCCGGGAAATCCTCGAAGCGGCACGCCTGGACGGTGCCACGCTGGGCCAGGAAATGCTTCGGGTGCTGTTGCCGATCAGCAAGGGTGGCCTGGCCTCGACCGTGCTGCTGTCGTTGATCCTGTGCTGGAACGAAGCCTTCTGGTCGTTGAACCTGACCAGCTCCGGCGCCGCGCCGTTGACCGCCCTGATCGCCTCGTACTCAAGCCCGGAAGGCTTGTTCTGGGCCAAGTTGTCAGCCGTTTCGACCCTGGCCTGCGCGCCGATTCTGATCTTCGGCTGGATCAGCCAGAAGCAGCTGGTGCGCGGCCTGTCCTTCGGCGCGGTCAAATGACCCATGCACGATGGCGCGGCGCACCCTTGTGGGAGCGGGTTCTACCCGCGAAGACGCCCGCCCGTACAACACCTCTTTCCAAAGGATCACTCCCATGGCCACTCTGAAAATAAAAAACCTGAAAAAGGGCTTCGAAGGCCTGCAGATCATCAAGGGCATCGACCTGGAAGTGCACGACCGCGAGTTCGTGGTGTTCGTCGGCCCGTCAGGCTGCGGCAAGTCGACGCTGCTGCGTTTGATCGCCGGGCTCGAGGAAGTCAGCAGTGGCACCATCGAGCTGGACGGTCGCGACATCACCGAAGTGACCCCGGCCAAGCGCGACCTGGCCATGGTGTTCCAGACCTACGCCCTGTATCCGCACATGACGGTGCGCAAGAACCTGTCGTTCGCACTGGACCTGGCCGGCAAGCCCAAAGCGGAAGTCGAGAGCAAGGTAGCGGAAGCTGCGCGCATTCTCGAACTGGGCGCCCTGCTCGACCGCAAGCCCAAGCAGTTGTCGGGCGGACAGCGCCAGCGCGTGGCGATCGGGCGCGCCATCGTCCGTCACCCCAAGATCTTCCTGTTCGACGAGCCACTGTCCAACCTCGACGCAGCCCTGCGCGTGCAGACCCGCCTGGAACTCTCGCGCCTGCACAAGGAACTGCAGGCCACCATGATCTACGTCACCCATGACCAGGTCGAAGCCATGACCCTGGCCGACAAGGTGGTGGTGCTCAACGGCGGCCGCGTCGAACAGGTAGGGGCGCCTCTGGAGCTGTACCATCATCCGGCCAACCTGTTCGTCGCCGGTTTTCTCGGGACGCCGAAGATGGGTTTCCTCAAAGGCACGCTCAGCCGGGTCGATGGCCAGGGCTGCGAAGTTGCCCTCGACGCCGGTACTCGGATCTACCTGCCCCGCGTCAGCCAGACGCTGAAAGTCGGCGATGCGGTGACCCTGGGCATTCGCCCCGAGCACCTCGACCTGGCGCAGCCGGGACAATGCCAGCTGGCGGTGACCGCCGATGTCAGCGAGCGACTGGGCAGCGATACCTTCTGCCACGTCGTCACCGACTCGCAGGAACCGCTGACCCTGCGAATCCGCGGCGATCTGCGCAGTCAGTACGGCGAACGCCTGAACCTGCTGCTGGACGCCGAGTACTGCCACCTTTTCGATGCCCAGGGCATTGCCGTGGCCAAACCGCTGCAGGCCGCTGCCTGATACAGGACCGAACATGAAACTCAATCGACAGAATCTGCATCAGCTCGCCGAGCACATCCAGTTGCCCGCCTACGACCCGACGACACTCGCGCACGGCATCGTCCACATCGGCGTCGGTGGGTTCCACCGCGCGCACCAGGCGTTCTACACCGATGCCCTGATGAACCAGGGCGAAGCCCGGCAGTGGGCTATCTGCGGCGCCGGCTTGCGCAGCGAAGACCGCAAGGTCCGCGACGCCCTGGCCGAGCAGGATTTCTACTACACCCTGGTGGAACTGGGCGACACGCCGGACACCGAAGTGCGGGTGATCGGCGCGATCACCGACATGCTCCTGGCCGAAGAGAGCGCCGAGGCCCTGATCGTCAAGCTGGCCGAGCCCGCGGTGCGCATCGTTTCACTGACCATCACCGAAGGGGGCTATTGCATCGACGACAGCAATGGCGAGTTCATGGCTCACTTGCCGCAGATCCAGCACGACCTGGCTCACCCGCTGACGCCCACCACCGTCTTCGGCTTTCTCTGCGCGGCCTTGCAACGACGGCGCGACGCCGGCATCGACGCCTTCACCGTGATGTCCTGTGACAACCTGCCCCATAACGGCGCAGTCGCGCGCAAGGCGTTGCTGGCGTTCGCGGCGCTGCAGGACCCGACGCTGCACGACTGGATCGCCAGCCATGTGCAGTTCCCCAATGCCATGGTCGACCGCATCACGCCGATGACCAGCGAGGCCCATCGCGCCCAACTGCGCGAACGGCATGGCGTCGAGGACAGCTGGCCGGTTGTCTGCGAGCCGTTCGTGCAATGGGTGGTAGAGGACAAGTTCGGGGCCGGCCGGCCCGCCTGGGAAAAGGTCGGCGTGCAGTTCACCGACGATGTCACGCCCTATGAAGAGATGAAGATCAAACTGCTCAACGGCAGCCACCTGGCCCTGACCTACCTGGGCTTCCTGAAAGGTTACCGCTTCGTTCACGAGACCATGAACGATCCGCTGTTCGTGCGCTACATCCGCGCCTACATGGACCTCGACGTCACGCCACAACTGGCTTCCGTGCCTGGCATCGACCTGGAAGGCTACAAGGACACGCTGATCGAGCGCTTCTCCAACCAGGCCATCGCCGACCAGTTGGAACGCGTGTGTTCGGACGGCTCCTCGAAGTTTCCCAAGTTCACCGTGCCGACCATCAACCGCCTGATCGCCGATCGGCAGGGCACCGAGCGTGCGGCGCTGGTGGTAGCGGCCTGGGCGCTTTATCTGGGCGGCGTCGACGAGAACGGCACGCACTACACCATTCCAGATCCACGCGCCGAGTTCTGCCAGGCATTGGTGGCCGACCAGGCATTGCTTACCCAACGGCTGCTGGGGGTCGAGGAAATCTTCGGCACGCAGATCCCACGCTCGGCGGAGTTCGTCGCGGCCTTCGAACGCAATCTCCACAGCCTGCGTACCCAGGGTGTGCATGCCACCTTGAAGCAGCTGCTGGACGGCGAGGAGTAAGCGGCCATGTTTCTCGGGATCGACTGCGGCACCCAAGGCACCAAGGCGCTGATCCTCGACGCTGACAGCGGTCAGGTACTGGGCCAGGGCTCGGCCGCTCATCATATGATCAGCGGCGAAAACGGACGGCGCGAGCAGCACACCAGTGACTGGCTGACCGCGTTCGAACAGGCCACCGCGCAGGCGGTGGCCCAGGCCGGTATCGATGGCCAGCAGATTCTGGGCGTCGGTGTGTCCGGCCAGCAGCATGGCCTGGTGTTGCTGGACGCAGACGGGCAACCGCTGCGCCCGGCCAAGCTCTGGTGCGACACCGAGAGCACGCCGCAGAACGAGCGCCTGCTGGCCGAGCTGGGTGGTGACCAGGGCTCGCTCGACCGCCTGGGGCTGGTCATTGCGCCGGGGTATACCGTGTCGAAGCTGCTCTGGACCCGCGAGCATCATCCGCAGATATTCGAGCGCATCGCCCACGTGCTGTTGCCCCACGACTACCTGAACTTCTGGCTGACCGGGCTGGCGCGCGCCGAATACGGTGACGCTTCGGGCACCGGTTACTTCAACGTGCGCGAGCGCCAGTGGGACTTTGCCCTGCTGCGCCAGATCGACCCCAGCGGGCGGCTGGAAGCGGCAGTGCCGCCGCTGATCGAGTCGCATCAGCCAGTGGGCACGATTCGTCCGGGAATTGCCGCACGCCTGGGTATCAATCCGTTGGCTGTGGTCGCCAGCGGCGGCGGCGACAACATGATGGGCGCCATCGGCACCGATAACACCCACCCTGGAGTCATCACCATGAGCTTGGGGTCTTCCGGCACGGTGTACGCCTGCAGCGACCAGCCTACCGTGCTGGACGAACCGGCGGTGGCGACGTTCTGTTCGTCGTCGGGAGGGTGGTTGCCGCTGATCTGCACCATGAACCTGACCAATGTGACTACGGCCGTGCGCGAGTTGCTGCAGTTGGACATCAGCGGTTTCAACAAGGCCGTGGCGCAGGCACCGATTGGCGCCGCAGGTATCGTGATGCTGCCGTTCCTCAATGGCGAACGGGTACCCGCGCTGCCTCACGCCACCGGCTCGGTGCTGGGGCTAACCAGTGACAACCTGAGCGCGGCAAACCTGTGCCGCGCGGCGGTGGAAGGCACCACCTTCGGCCTGCGCTATGGCCTGGACCTGCTGCGCGCAGGCGGCCTGCAAACCCGCGTGATACGGCTGATCGGGGGCGGCTCGAAGAGCCCGGTGTGGCGGCAGATAGTAGCGGACATCATGGACGCCCCGGTGGTCTGCACCGAGCAGCCGGAGGCCGCGGCATTGGGCGCGGCAATCCAGGCGGCGTGGTGCGCCGGCCAGGATCCACAAGGCTTGGCCCTGTTATGCGAACGCTGCGTGCGCCTGGATGAAACCAGTCGCACCCAACCCATCCCCGCCAACGTCTCGGCCTATCACGGCGCCTACCAGCGTTACCGCCAGCATATCCCCGTGTAACCCGACACACCGCAGCGCCCGGACGCGGCTTGCGCCGCTGCTACCGGGGATGCAGGGTTACAGGTCGGGCTGGATGATTTCGACCCAGTAGCCGTCCGGATCCTTGATGAAAGCGATGCTCTTCATGCGGCCATCGGTCAGACGCTTCTGGAAGTCCACGCCCAGGGTTTCGAAACGCTCACAGGCGGCGTGGATATCCGGCACCGATACACAGATATGACCGAAACCGCGTGGGTCGCTGTTGCCATCGTGGTAGGCAAAGTCCGCATCGTTCTCGGTGCCGTGGTTGTGGGTCAACTCGAGAACCCCGGGGATCGACTTCATCCAGGTGGTGCGCGCCTTGTCATCCGCAGGAATCGTCGACTTGTCCACCAGTGCCAGGAAATACAGGCTGAACTGGGCCTCGGCAAAGTCCCGCTTCTCCACCAGGCTGAAACCCAATACCCGGGTATAGAAGTCCAGCGACCGCTCGATGTTCTTGACCCGCAACATGGTGTGGTTGAAGACAAACTGGGATGTGGCGGCTTCAGGTTGCGCGGTTACACCGGGCACACTGTTCAAATGATCGAGGCTCATGAAAGCTCCCTTGAATGAATGGGCAGTAGCTGCGAGTCATGATACGGAACGCAATGGACGATGCCAAACGCGACGACGCTTTGAATGCGCGACAATGAGACGCGGAGAGTGTAACGCGGAAGATAATCTTGAATTTCAGGCAATAAGAAGCCCGCCGAAGCGGGCATTTGGGGCGCTGTTCCATCAGCGGATTTCATAATGGAACAGTGGCTGTGAAAAGGATGTGAAAACCTGAGCACTCACTCAGCGTTTTTCATCGAATTCACTCAGCGAAGCAACCAGCCGTCTACGGTGCTGACGCCATGCTCCTGTTTCCAGGCTTTGAGGCCGTGGTGATTGCCACCCTTGGTTTCGATGCGCTCGCCGGTGTGCGGGTTCTCGTACACCTTGACCACCCGCGCCCGCCGTTGCTGCTTGGGCGCAGGGGCTGGCGCCCTGGCGGAGGCAGTTTGCGGATCGAGAATGGCGACGATGTCGCGCAGGCCCTTTTCATAGGTTTTCATCAAACCCAGGAGCTTTTTCTCGAACTCGATTTCTTTCTTCAACCCCGCGTCGTTCTTCATTGTTTCGAGCTGGGCGAGTTGTTCTTGCAATGCCTTTTCGGCGGCACGGTATTCAGCGAGTCTTGACAATGTCTCTACTCCGGACAGAACCTGATGGCGCCCTGCCCTTTTTCGAGCCGGGCTCTCTTGCAGATGCCACGTTTGCTTGCACACGATAGTGCAACTTCGCAGAAACGTAAATGACGCAACAGTGGGGACGGCAACTTCTTTAGTTACTTGAAGTTTGTCTGGAAGATTGGGTGCGCAGCAGAAGTTGAAGCAGAGGGTTTGATATTGTCAAAAGCGACGCGGCTTGCGCCGCTGCTACAGGTGTCACCCCGTAGCAGCGGCGCAAGCCGCGTCAGTCAAGCGTCACCCCGTAGCAGCGGCGCAAGCCGCGTCGGTCAAGGGTTAACCCTGTAGCAGCGGCGCAAGCCGCGTCAATTGCCCGATCAGGCAGGCGCAGAAGTGCGGATCAGGTGATCGAAGGCTGCCAGCGAAGCCTTGGCGCCCTCGCCGACCGCGATCACGATCTGCTTGAACGGCACGGTGGTCACGTCACCGGCAGCGAAAATGCCCGGCAGATCGGTCTCGCCGCGTGCATCGACCATGATCTCGCCGCGGTTCGACAGCTCGATGGTGCCTTTGAGCCAGTCGGTGTTGGGCAGCAGGCCGATCTGCACGAAGATACCTTCCAGAGCGATTTCGTGATGCTCGCTGCTCTGCCGATCCTTGTAGCGCAGGCCGTTGACACGCTGGCCGTCACCGGTCACTTCGGTGGTCAGGGCACTGGTGATCACCTTGACGTTGGGCAGGCTGTGCAGCTTGCGCTGCAGCACGGCGTCGGCACGCAGCTGGGTGTCGAACTCGATCAGCGTGACATGGGCAACGATACCGGCCAGGTCGATGGCGGCTTCCACACCGGAGTTGCCACCACCGATCACCGCCACGCGCTTGCCCTTGAACAGCGGACCGTCGCAGTGCGGGCAGTAGGCCACGCCGCGGTTGCGGTATTCCTGCTCACCCGGCACGTTCATTTCACGCCAGCGCGCACCGGTCGCCAGAATCAGCGTCTTGGCTTTGAGTGACGCACCGCTGGCAAAGATCACTTCATGGGGCGCACCGTCCTTGCCAGGGATCAGTTTCTCGGCACGCTGCAGGTTCATGATGTCCACTTCGTACTGCTTGACGTGCTCTTCAAGCGCCACGGCCAATTTCGGACCTTCGGTTTCCTGCACGGAAATGAAGTTCTCGATGGCCATGGTGTCCAGCACCTGGCCGCCGAATCGTTCGGCGGCAACACCGGTACGGATACCTTTGCGGGCAGCGTAGATGGCAGCTGCCGCACCGGCAGGCCCGCCGCCGATCACCAGCATGTCGAACGCCTGCTTGGCGTTGAGTTTTTCCGCCTGGCGATCGGTGGCGCTGGTGTCGATCTTCGCCAGAATCTCTTCGAGGCCCATGCGGCCCTGACCGAAGTTCTTGCCGTTGAGGTAGACGCTCGGCACGGCCATGACCTGCCGCTCTTCCACTTCAGCCTGGAACAGCGCGCCGTCGATGGCCACGTGACGAATGTTGGGGTTGAGCACCGCCATCAGGTTCAGCGCCTGGACCACGTCCGGGCAGTTCTGGCATGACAGGGAAAAATAGCTTTCGAACAGAAACTCGCCCTTCAACGCAGCGATCTGTTCGATGACCTCGGCACTGGCCTTGGAAGGGTGGCCGCCAACCTGCAGCAACGCCAGTACCAGCGAGGTGAATTCGTGACCCATGGGGATACCGGCGAAACGCAGGCCGATGTCCGCGCCGGGACGGTTGATGGAGAACGATGGCTTGCGTGCATCGTTGCCATTGTCGAGCAGCGTGATCTTGTCCGACAGCGCGTCGATGTCGCGCAGCAGACCGAGCAATTCCTCGGATTTCGCGCCGTCATCAAGGGACGCGACGATCTCGATCGGTTGGGTGACCCGTTCCAGATAGGCTTTCAACTGCGCTTTAAGATTGGCGTCCAACATGAGGGCGATTTCCGTTTTGAATGTTTCGAAGACGACAGTTGCCCGCCGGGGTAATCGACCCCGAGTGAGCGATGATGCTTTTGGAGAAGTTGACAACCGTAGGAGCGGTCGCTGGGCGCGAATCAGGCGCTGCGTTCTTACAAGCAAAACGCGGCGGATTTTCGCGGCCGATGACCGCTCCTACAGGGGTGATGCAGTCCTGCGGGGAGTGACCCGCAGGAGACAGCCTGGGAAGCTGCTTAGATCTTGCCAACCAGGTCCAGCGACGGAGCCAGGGTGGCCTCGCCTTCTTTCCACTTGGCTGGGCAGACTTCGCCTGGGTGAGCAGCGACGTACTGGGCCGCTTTGACCTTGCGCAGCAGTTCGGATGCATCACGGCCTACACCGCCGTCGTTCAGCTCGACGATCTTGATCTGGCCTTCCGGGTTGATCACGAAAGTGCCACGGTCAGCGATGCCGTCGGCCTCGATCAGCACGTCGAAGTTCTTCGAAATGGTGTGCGTCGGGTCACCGATCAGCGGGTACTGGATCTTGCCGATGGTGTCCGAGGTGTCGTGCCAGGCTTTGTGGGTGAAGTGGGTGTCGGTCGACACACCATAGATTTCCACGCCCAGTTGCTTGAAGGCTTCGTAGTTGTCGGCCAGGTCGCCCAGTTCGGTTGGGCAAACGAAGGTGAAGTCGGCTGGGTAGAAGAATACGACAGACCACTTGCCTTTCAGATCGGCGTCGCTGACCGGCACGAAAGCGCCATTGTGGTAAGCGGTAGCGTTGAATGGCTTGACTTGGCTGTTGATGATCGGCATCGGTGACTCTCCTTCAGGGGGTTGAAATCATGTTTGAATTCGATAGGCAGCATCCTAGACACATGCTTGACCGATAGCTCATTGGCAAACTGGATGCTGTCGATTGGTTTTGCCTATCGAAGCTACCCATAATAAAGAAGAAATATGAACACAGGGCAATGACACTGCTTTTTGTCGACTTTTCGCACAGTCGCACCCACGCACTCCCTACAGCCATGCCTGTGACCCGGCGGATAGCATGAGGCCCGCTTCCGCAGATGAGATCAACCAGGTGACTATCAAAACCATTGTGGCCGACGACCACTCGGCCGTTCGACTTGGGCTGCGCATTGCGCTGGAGCGCGCCCCGCGCGCGCGTTTCAGCGTGGTCGGCGAGGCCGAAAACGCCAACCGAGTGCTCGAATCGCTGCAGCAGCATGCCTGCGATCTGCTGATCACCGACTACCGCATGCCTCAGCTCGAGGGTGGCGACGGCCTGGCGCTGCTGCGCCAGGTGCGTCTGCGCTACCCGCGCCTGCCGGTGTTGGTGCTGACCACGCTGGACAATCCCATGGTGCTGCGGGCTATCCTCGACAGCGGCGCCCGAGGGCTCTATGACAAGCAGGAGTGCCTGAGCCATCTGAGCACGGCGGCCCACAGCCTGATGCGCGGCAACCACTACCTCAGTGCACGCTTCACCCGACGCCTGGCCGAATATGAAGTGGAACACCGGGGCGCCCATGAACGCCTGTCGGCGCGCGAGCTGGAAGTGCTGAGGTTACTGGTGGGCGGCATGAGCGGACGCGACGTCGCTGCACGTCTGCAGCGCAGCGAAAAAACCATCAGCCGGCAAAAGCGCTGCGCCATGGAAAAACTGGGTATCAGCCATGACGCCGCACTGCAGGAATACGCTGCCGTGGTCGGCCTGCCGGACTGACCGGCAGGCCGCAGGCTCAGGCGTCCACTGGAGTGCGCATGGTGACGAATTCCTCGGCAGCGGTGGGATGCACGCCGATGGTTTCGTCGAAGACCTGCTTGGTCGCGCCCGCCTTGAGCGCAATCGCCAGGCCCTGGACGATCTCGCCGGCATCAGGGCCAACCATGTGGCAACCCAGCACCTTGTCGGTGTCGGCATCGACCACCAGCTTCATCAGGGTGCGCTCCTGGCTATGGGTCAGGCTCAGTTGCATGGGTCGGAAACGGCTCTCGAAGATCTGGACCGAATGCCCCTGCTCGCGCGCCTCTTCCTCGGTCAAGCCCACGGTGCCGATGTTCGGCAGGCTGAACACTGCAGTGGGGATGTGCTTGTAGTCCACCGGGCGATACTGCTCAGGCTTGAACAGGCGACGCGCCACGGCCATGCCCTCGGCCAACGCTACCGGGGTCAGTTGCACACGGCCAATAACATCGCCCAGCGCCAGGATCGAGGGCTCTGTGGTCTGGAACTGCTCGTCGACCTGGATGAACCCCTTGTCGTCCAACTGCACGCCGGTATTTTCCAACCCCAGGTTATCCAGCATCGGCCGGCGCCCGGTCGCATAGAACACGCAGTCCGCCGCCAGCTCGCGACCGTCCTTGAGCGTGACCTTGAGGCTGCCGTCGTCGAGCTTGTCGATGCGGGCAATATCGGAATTGAACTGCAGGTTCATGCCGCGCTTGGTCAGCTCTTCGCTCAAGTGCTTGCGCACCGCACCGTCGAAGCCACGCAGGAACATCTCGCCGCGGTAGAGCAAGGTGGTTTCGCTGCCAAGGCCATTGAAGATCCCGGCGAATTCGACGGCGATGTAACCGCCACCAACCACGATGACGCGCTTGGGCAGTTGCTCGAGGAAAAACGCCTCGTTCGAGGTGATGGCATGCTCACGACCCGGCACATCGGGAATCTGCGGCCAGCCACCGGTGGCAATCAGGATGTGCTCGGCGCTGAAGCGCTGGCCATCCACTTCGACCGTGTGCGCGTCCACCAGACGTGCATGACCTTCCAGCAGTTTCACGCCGCTGTTGATCAGCAGGTTGCGATAGATGCCGTTGAGCCGTTCGATCTCCTTGTTCTTGTTGGCAATCAAGGTTGGCCAATCGAACGAAGGCTTCTCCAGGCTCCAGCCAAAACCGCTGGCGTGGTCGAAGTCGTCGGCGAAGTGGGCGCCATACACCAGCAACTTCTTCGGCACGCAGCCGACATTGACGCAGGTGCCGCCCAGGTAGCGGCTTTCAGCCACTGCCACTTTCGCGCCGAACCCTGCGGCGAAGCGCGCCGCGCGCACGCCGCCGGAACCGGCGCCAATCACGAATAAATCGAAGTCATAGCTCATGTTGCTCTCCTGGCACCTGCACGGCCCGCACGCGAGCCGTAGCCATAAACAAGAACGCCGCTGTCCAGAGGGCAGCGGCGTCGATCATGCTAACCGATTGGGCGTCAGATGAACGCTTTGCCGGTCTTGTAGAAATTTTCGAAGCAGAAGTTGGTGGCGTCGATGTAGCCTTCGGCGCCGCCGCAGTCGAAACGCTCGCCCTTGAACTTGTAGGCCAGCACGCAACCGTTCTGCGCCTGCTTCATCAGGGCATCGGTGATCTGGATCTCGCCACTCTTGCCTGGCTCGGTCTGTTCGATGAGGTCGAAGATGTCCGGTGTCAGGATGTAGCGGCCGATGATGGCCAGGTTCGACGGCGCATCTTCAGGCTTTGGCTTTTCAACCATGCTGGTCACGCGAAATATATCTTCACGGATCATGTCGCCGGCGATCACACCGTACTTGTGGGTTTCCTGCGGGTCGACTTCCTGAATGGCCACGATCGAGCAGCGGAACTGGTTGTACAGCTTGACCATCTGCTGCAGCACACCGTCGCCGTCCAGATTCACGCACATATCGTCCGCCAGCACGACGGCGAACGCTTCGTCGCCGATCAGCGGGCGACCGCTGAGAATGGCGTGGCCCAGGCCTTTCATCTGCACCTGGCGGGTGTAGGAGAAGGTGCACTGGTCGATCAGCTTGCGAATGCCGACCAGGTACTTTTCCTTTTCGGTGCCCTTGATCTGGGTTTCCAGCTCGTAGCTGATGTCGAAGTGGTCTTCGATCGCGCGCTTGCCGCGCCCGGTGACGATGGAAATCTGGCTCAGGCCAGCTTCCAGAGCCTCTTCGACGCCGTACTGGATCAGCGGCTTGTTGACGATCGGCAGCATTTCCTTGGGCATTGCTTTGGTCGCAGGCAGGAAGCGAGTACCGTAGCCGGCCGCTGGAAACAAGCATTTCTTGATCATGTGAGTCCTTACAGAAGAGCAATGCTGACGAGTTACGGCACAGTCGGGTTCAGGCGTCGACTACCTAACAATGCCTGCCGCTGGCCAACCGATTGGTTGATAGAGAAATCCTGATGCAGATAGTTCCACTGCAAGGTAAATATTGCTACACCGGTCGAGCAACGGAAAATTTCCTTGCACAACTACCCTTGCCGCCTGGCAGTGTATAGCATTGCGCCACCGCATAGCGGCCCCCTTGTCTACCTGAAGAATCCCGCCCCATGAGCACCCTCCTGCGCACCACCCTGGCCTCCCTTGCCGTGCTTGCCGTTTCGGCCTGCGCAAGCACTTCGCCCACCATTCTCAAGAACGGCCAACAAGGCTTGAACATCGATTGCTCGGGTCAAGCCATGTCCTGGGACAAGTGCGACGAACAAGCCCGCCTGGAGTGCCCTGCCGGCTATCAGACGGTCGCCACGCAAGGTGTACCGCGGCGTACCGGCGAGGTCGGGCTGGCAGATGCCGACCTGGGCAACTACCAGACCCGCAGCCTGGTGGTGGTGTGCAAGTAGAGACGGCTCAGCCGGAAATGCATTTCTCGGCCGCCTGACGCACATCAGCCGGTCGCAGCGGCACGTTCGACAGACGTTCGTGCACCTTGATGCTGCTGCCGCCGGAACGATCGTCGACGATCAGCACGGCGGCTGGATCCTTGGAGAGTTTCTGCGGAACGATGATCCGATAGCCGTCATGCTTCTGCTCGATCACGGAGGGCCCGCGACTGTCGCTCAGCTGGGCGACCACGCAGGTGGAATACTCCTTGGGGGTCTTGCCGGAAATCACGCTCATGGTCTCTGGGCTTTTCTCGATGTCCGTCACGGTGGCACAACCACCGAGCAATACCACTGCCGTCAACCAGGCCCACTTCATGATGCATCTCCGTCATTAAATACCCTGTGACCGCAAGGTCATGAATTTGCTCCATGCATCGGTAGAATTTATCCGTGCCGCGGCGCGCATGATATCGTTGCGCTTTTGCGCGCACCTGTAACTCGCGCACCGGCAACAGTGGAGAGCCCATGAAATTCGTTCACCAGCGCGAGCACCTCAATGAAGATGACCTGGTCGTCATCGAGTGCTCCCAGCTCTGCAACATCCGCCTGATGAGCGATGCCAATTTCCGCAGCTTCAAGAACGGTGGACGACACACCTACCACGGCGGCGCGTTCGATACCTTCCCGGCCAAGATCAGCGCGCCGAGCACAGGCTTCTGGAACATCACCATCGACACTGCGGGCACCAAGCTGTCCAGTGTGGCGCGCAAGAGCAGCTTCACCCACAAGATCAAGATCGTGCGCCGCACGGCTTCGAAATTCACCTGATACAGGGGCGCCCATGATCAAGTATGTGATCCGCTACAACCTCGACGGCCAACGCCGCTGGGACTTCGCCCACCTGGCCACCGGCTCGCTGGAAGAGGCCCAGGCTGCCCTGGTCGCCTTGCACGGCGACGCTGCGGCGAGCATCAGCGACATTCACGTCAGCAAGGCCCTCTGAGTCCAATCCGCGGCGCGCCCTTCGCGGGCAGAGCCCGCTCCCACAAGGTGATCGCGAATTCTGTGGGAGCGGGCTCTGCCCGCGAAAAGGTCACCCTGGTTCCGCAGGCACTCCGCGGTACGGCCTTCGCGGGCGATGACCGCTCCTATAGGGGTGACAGGTACCTCGGGGCATATGCATTCTGGTTCTGTGCATATACTCAAACATCACTTTTACGTCTATTTACAAACTGTTATCTTCCGTCGGCTCTGTCGAGAGCCCGCGACCGTGCGCGTGCTTTTCTGATGATGCGACAAGACAGCCTGAGAACAGGATCACCATGTACGTTTATGACGAGTACGATCAACGGATCATCGAGGACCGCGTCAAGCAGTTCCGAGATCAGACCCGCCGCTACCTGGCTGGCGAACTGAGCGAAGAAGAGTTTCGCCCGCTACGCCTGCAGAACGGCCTCTACATCCAGCGTTTTGCCCCGATGCTGCGCGTCGCCGTGCCCTATGGCCAGCTGACATCGCGGCAGACGCGCATGATGGCCAAGATCGCTCGCGACTTCGACAAGGGCTACGCGCACATCAGCACGCGACAGAACGTGCAGTTCAACTGGCCGGCCGTGGAAGATATTCCCGACATCCTGGCCGAACTGGCCACCGTGCAGATGCATGCGATCCAGACCAGCGGTAACTGCCTGCGCAACGTCACCACCGACCAGTTCGCCGGCGTGGCCGCCGATGAAGTGATCGACCCGCGCCCGTGGTGCGAGATCGTTCGCCAGTGGACCACGTTCCACCCGGAATTCGCCTACCTGCCGCGCAAGTTCAAGATTGCCGTGAATGGTGCAAGCACCGACCGCGCCGC
Organism: Pseudomonas sp. MM227; assembly: GCF_947090715.1. Lineage (NCBI taxonomy): Bacteria > Pseudomonadati > Pseudomonadota > Gammaproteobacteria > Pseudomonadales > Pseudomonadaceae > Pseudomonas > Pseudomonas sp. MM227. The sequence continues at coordinate 2,089,025 of NZ_OX352319.1, read as the reverse complement.
CATCGAAGTGCATGACATTGGCCTGGAGCCGGTGCACAACGACGCTGGCGAGCTGGGCTTCCGCGTACTGGTCGGTGGCGGCCTGGGCCGGACGCCGGTAGTGGGCGCGTTCATCAACGAGTTCCTGCCTTGGCAGGACCTGCTCAGCTACCTCGATGCCATCCTGCGCGTCTACAACCGCTATGGCCGTCGCGACAACAAGTACAAGGCTCGGATCAAGATTCTGGTCAAGGCCCTGACGCCGGAAGTGTTCGCCCAGAAAGTCGATGCCGAGATGCAGCACTTGCGCGGCGGCAGCACCACACTGACCGAGGCCGAACTGCACCGCGTGGCCAAGCACTTCGTCGACCCGGAGTACAAGGCCCTGCCCGACTTCGCCGCCGACCTGGCGCAACTGGATGCCGAGCATCCGGGTTTCGCCCGCTGGCGCTCGCGCAATACCCTGGCCCACAAAAAGCCGGGCTATGTGGCCGTGACCCTGTCGCTCAAGCCCACCGGCGTCGCACCCGGCGACCTGACCGACAAGCAACTCGACGCCGTCGCCGATCTGGCCGACAAGTACAGCTTCGGCCAGCTGCGCACCTCTCACGAGCAGAACATCATTCTGGCCGACGTCGAACAGGCGCAGCTGTTCAGCCTCTGGAACGAGTTGCGCGAAGGCGGTTTCGCCACCCCGAACATCGGCCTGCTGACTGACATCATCTGCTGCCCGGGCGGTGATTTCTGCTCCCTGGCCAACGCCAAGTCGATTCCGATCGCCGAATCCATCCAGCGCCGTTTCGACGACCTGGACTACCTGTTCGACATCGGCGAACTGGACCTCAATATTTCCGGTTGCATGAACGCCTGCGGTCACCACCACGTCGGCCACATCGGCATCCTTGGCGTGGACAAGAAAGGTGAGGAGTTCTACCAGGTGTCCCTGGGTGGCAGCGCCAGCCGCGACGCCAGCCTGGGCAAGATCCTCGGCCCTTCGTTCGCCCAGGACGCCATGCCGGATGTCATCTCCAAGCTGATCGACGTGTACGTGGAAAAACGCACCGAAGACGAGCGTTTCATCGATACCTACCAGCGGATCGGCATCGACCCCTTCAAGGAGCGCGTCTATGCAGCGAATCATTAAGAACAACGAAGTCGTCGACGAAACCTGGCACCTGCTGCCCAAGGACACCTCGTTCGACGGCATCAGCAACTGTGACGACCTGATCGTGCCCCTCTCGCTGTGGCGCGAGCACGGTCCGGCGCTCAAGGCTCGGGACGGTGGGCTGGGCGTCTGGCTGGACAGCGACGAAGAAGCCGAGGAAATCGGTGAACAGGCCAACGAGTTCCAGGTCATCGCCCTGAACTTCCCGGCCTTCACTGACGGCCGCAACTACTCCAATGCGCGCCTGCTGCGCGATCGCTATGGCTTCAAGGGCGAACTACGCGCCATTGGCGACGTGCTCCGCGACCAATTGTTCTACCTGCACCGCTGCGGGTTCGATGCCTTCGCCTTGCGCGCCGACAAAGACCCGTACGAAGCCCTGGAAAGCCTCAAGGATTTCTCCGTGAGCTACCAGGCGGCCACCGACGAACCGCTGCCGCTGTTCCGTCGCCGCTGAACCCTGGTTGCAGGCCGTAGCCGCCGCGCCACTGCTGGCGCGGCGGTCACAAACTTGCACGCCGCCGCTCGATCCCTCCTAAGAACCGACCAACGCTGCCCGGGTCAGCGCTCGATGGAGCGCGTCCAGCGCCTTTCGACGGGCCTGATCGATGGCCCCGTAGAGATCCAGCGTGGCTTGTTCGGTCAGCACCACTTTCGCCGCCTCCCCCTGCTCGCCCTGCCATACCACGCCGGGCGCCAAGGTTTTCAGCTGCTCAAGCAACGGCGGCAGCCCGGATAGCTCTGTGGTGAATGCAGCGTTGGCATCCAGGGCTTCTTCGAAATGGTTGATCACCTCGGCCCAGAAGTCCGCAAGCGCTGACATACGCTCCGGGTACACCTTGCGCAGGTACAGCTGCCAGAAAGGCTGATCCACCAGCCAGTCGGTCAATCCGCTGTCGGTAGCGCGCTCCAGCACGGCGCGTACCACATGCTCGACAGTGGCCGAAGCGATCTGCTCGGTGTAGAGCATCTCGGGTTGCGCGCGCAGCCCCAGGCGTGACTGCGCCAACCCGCGCAAGCGCAAGCGAATCTCCACCTCGTCCGGCACGGCGGCCTGCAGTTCCGCCTCGGTGATATCGTCGAACGGCAACAACGCCGGCGCAGGATCGCCAGCCAGCAAGGCCTCGCGCCGTTGCAGGCGCGCCTGGGCGATGCCCACGGCGTATTCGTCCACCAACGCCGCCTTGTACAACTGGCGACTCAAGGCCAGCAACGGCTTGAACATCGCCGCCCCACCATCGATGGCGCTGGACGCCGCCTGCCAGGCCAGGACCCGGGTTTCGAAGGCGTCTATCACCACGCTGATGCCATCGCCGCAGGTGTTCTCGGTCAAGGTCGCCTGATCGAACAGCTGCTGACGCAGGTCCACCACACCCAGCCCATCACCAGCGCCCCCTGCACCGGCGGCACCAGTGCCTCCATGATCGCCCACATGCGCTGCTTGTAGGCCAGGGAGTGTCTGGCGTAGCCCGCCGTGCGCGAGACTTGATCCATTACCCGATAGAAAGCCGCCGCCCCCTCACTGCTGCGATCCGCCGCGATGCGCTGCGCAAGGCCCGCTTCGCAGCCTTCCAGCCAGCGCTGGTCGACCACCGGGCGGCCTGCTGCGCCAGCACCGCCCATCCAGCGTCGACGCGGGAACACACCGGCCCGACTCAGGCGCTGATAGCTGGGTTCCGACAAGGGGTTGTTGTCCAGATTGAGCACCGGACGGCCGTGGTTGGCCAGGTTCAGGTTGATCTGCGCCATGGCGCTGTTTTCCAACACCGGCACGCGGACGATCTCGTTGCCGCTGAGGTTGGCAATTCTGATCACCTGAGGCACGCGATTGAAGACCTGCGTCAGCCCCGGCGGCCAGGTGCCGATGCCAGTCCCGCTCAACCCCAGATAGCGCAACGACAGCAGTCTGTCGAGCGTCGGCGGCAGCAGCAGCGGGTTGCCGTTCAGATCCAGGGTCTGCAGGCCAGACAAGCCAGCCAGCGCCATGCGTCGTGCCTCGCTCAAGCGAATATGGTTGCGCTGCAGGCGTAAGGTTTCCAGTTCCCGCAATTGCCCCAGGGCGGTACAGGCGGCATCGTCGAGGGTCAGCGCATTGCTCGACAGATCCAGCTCGCGCAGATGCGGAATTTGCCCGAGCGCCTGCAGTGCTTCAGCCGGCAGAGGGTTATCGACGACGCTGCCCTCGGCCAGGCGGATCGCGAAGCTGCGTCGCAAGCTGAGGTAGCGCAGCGCGGTCTGGGTGGGGTGGCTGATCAATGCATCGAACATCTGTGGCGCGGGAGCCAGCAGGTTTTCGTCGAAGTCCAGGGTCATCAGCCTGGCCATCGAGCGCACCTGCCCCGGAATGGCTGTCAGCCGGTTGTTCGACAGGTTCAGGCTGAACAGATTGGGAAACACCGACAGGAAGAACGAGGGATCGCCTTGCAACCCCATGGCGCTCATGCGCAAGTGCCGCACATGGCTGAGGTCGGCCACCAGCAATGGCAGATCACCCAGGCGCTGCCCGCCAAGGTCCAGAATCGTGGTTTCCCTGCGCCAGGCGCTGATGATATCGCGAGCAGCGTTGTCCCTGTTCACGTCCACCGGCGCGCGCCGGCGCCAATCCTTGAGTTCCCGGCGCAATACCTGAAATTCCTGCTCCAGGCGCTGCAAGGCCATCTCGAACGACTCATCGGGCCGTACCATCGATTCACGCAGCACCTGCAGACTGGCTTGCGACAAACCCGAATACAGGTGCCGCAACCGGCGGTTCTGCCTCCAGCCTGGTTGGCCACGCCCGCTGAGCGCGTAGCCGATGCCCTGCGAATGGCGTTCCGGTGATTTGAACCAAGGCTGTACCTGACGTTGCCCGAGCAGTCGCGACACGCGGCTGCGGTCGGCGCGAACCAGGCCACTCAAGCGCTGGCGCAGTGCCTCCCCTGCGCTGGGATTGAGGTCCAGGGCGCTGCGTTCGGCGTCGGGCAAGGCGCGGCAGATGGCGCTGTACAGATCCATCCACCCGCCCAGTTCCTGGTCGCGCTGGTCATAGGCGCGGTAGCGGCCCTCACTGGCCACGATGTACTTGAGCTCGGTATCGACTCCGAGGCCCGCTGCCGCGGTGACGTCGCCGGCCTGGCCGCCGTCGCGCAACTCCAGGCGCACCCGGCCCGTCCATCCCGGCAGGCTGGGCAACAGGCCGATCACCACCTTGTCGCGGTCCGCAGAGCCACCGCTGTCGAGGATCAGCGCGCTGCAGGCCTGGCTCGAACGCCACCGCGCCAACCGCGCGCGCGCCTGCTCGGCCACACGCAGCGGCAGCCGTCCAGCTTCGAGGATACGCGTACGCTCGGCAGCGCTGACCGACGCGCCGATCTCATTGGCGATTCGCACCGGCAGGCCCGGAAAATCGCGACGCAGTATTCCAGCCTCGCGGCTGGCAGCAGGCTGCTGGCGCTCGATCAGCGAGGCCAACAGCTGCTTGCCCTGCTCATCGAGCATACCCTGGCCGCTGGGCCCCATGCGCGCGGCCAGGTCCTGATGGGCCCGGTAGCGAATGACACCCTCGTGCAGGGCCGCCGGCAGTGGCTCCTGGTCGACGTGCAGGCGACGCAACCGGTCCAGGGGTACGCCATGGATCTCGGCCAGGGTCAGCAGGTCGTCGTCGCCGATGCGCTCGGTCATGGGACCGAAGCGGCGCATCAACCCGGCGCCGCGCCATTGCAACGGCTGCTCCAGAGAGTGCTGCCAGGCGCCTGCGCCATTGTGCTGGACGCTGGGGCGATAGGCCGTCGAGCCTGTGGGATGAATCACATGGCCCCGAGCCTGATCGGCAGTGAGTTGCACCTCGAAAAAGTGATCGTCGAGCCGGATGAAGGTCTTGCCCAGGTGGCGGTAGACGCCTTGGTCGTCGGCCGCGATAGCGACAGGCAAATCGACTGCCCGGTAGCCCTGCAGATCCGGGTGCAGCAGGCGTTGGCGACCGTCGGCCAGCCGCACCTGCTGCATCTCGTCGACCACGCCGTCCGCGCGATAGGTCGTGCCGAAATCGGCGGCCACGCCGTGGGCAACGACGGCCAGTGCCAGGTTGCCGACGATGCCCTTGAAGTGTCCGAACGCTTCGTCCGTGCGGCCATCCTCCCAGGCCTCGATGCCGTGGTAGACCTCACCGACCAGCTGTTGCGCGATCACCGGCACCATCACCTCGCCCAGCGCCGGGATGCACAGTGCGGCCAGGTTCAACAGCGACACCCCCTCCTCCAGCCAACCGCTCCAGCGCGCCTGACGCTGATCGGCGTCGATCCGATCGGTAGGCACCGCCAGGCACCTGGCTTCGGCCTTGAGCCAGGCCACATGGCGCTCATGCAGATGGGCAAACAGCTCGCCGCGCACCGACACCTCGACGATATCCAGCTTGGGCCGCGCATTGACCACGGCGATCTTGCGCCCGTTGTCACCGTCCTCGGTGCGCCAGAGCCGACGTTGCAGGCGCGCCTGGAACTCGGCGCGTTCGGTCTGCGCCACCCGCGCAAGCAACCGGCGAACGGAGTCGGGCTTGAGTAGCTCCACAGCCAGCGCCTGGATGAACTCGGCCGTCGATGCGTATTGCTTCAGGGGTGCCCGAGCATCGCCCGGCATCCATACCAGACAAGGCATGGGCGCAGTCGCCTGGCCCACTCCGCGCGCCGGCCCGATCACCAGCACATCGTGCAGCGCCGACCCGAGCAGGCTCAGCCGAGAGAACTGTACCGTGCCGGTACCCCAGCGCTCGACGCGGCCGGCGACCACACTTTCGACCACCTTGAAGCCCTGCTCGTCGATGTCCCCCTTCATCCGCGCGACATGGGCCAGCACCCGCAGCTGGGCCCTGCGGGTCGCATTGACTGCGGCAGCGACCTGGGCACGGGTGGCGGTGGCTTCGAACACCTCGCTCAAGTGCGCCTGGTACAGACGCCCCAGGTCCAACTGGCGGACCAGGGTGGCGAACTGTCCGGCGTCGATCGGCAGCGGGTTGTCGATGCGGTATTCAAAGCGGCTGGTGAACGGCCCGAGCGGGAACGGACCGCTCTTTTTCACGCTGCCCGAGGGTGCCAGCGTGGTGCGCGGATGAAAATCCGGGTCTGCCACGAAGTTGCCCAGCGCTGCCATGATCAGGGGTTCGGCTTGAGGCACATGGTCGTTATCCAGACCCAGCAGGTGCTCGCGCGTCTGGATACGGATGAAGTCCGTGGCATGGACATCCAAGGTTGCGCCGAAGCGCATACGCATGGCCTCGGCGAGGATCGGTTCGGCGAACGCGACCACGCTGCGAAACCCGGCCAGGGCCAGGCTCAGCTTCGAGCGGCAACGCTGGCGCTCGGCCTGGGCTGATATCAAAGCGTCACGATACTCGCTCGAAGCGCGGGCGAACCAAGGCAGTGGGCCGGTCGAGCTGAATTGCTCGGACACCAGCGCTTGCTGCAACTGGTTCATCTGCGTCGTGCCGATGGCGGCGGCCCATGCGGGGGTGCGCTCACGAATGAACGCATCATGGCGACCTGGAAGGGGAATCTCGGTGCTGGACATGCTTGGCTTTCCTGGTTTCGAAGAACGCCCAGCAAAACAGAGCCGACAAGGGCGGCTGCGGTAGCCATGCACCACAGCCGCCGGGGCTTGCCTATTGCGTCATGGCCTCCTGCGTCAGCGCACGCAGGACTGTCATTTCCGCGGCCTGGCGCTCCACCTGCAAGCTGACCAGCTCCTGGTCAAAACCGTCGTCATAGTCACGCGCCTGCAGCTGCGCCAGGCGCACCTGCCACGGTGCCTGGGCGGCGTCCAGGCGAGCCCGGTGCTCGCGTCGCAGGTAATCGAGCCAGTAGTCCTGGCTCATGTGCCACTCCAACAGGGCTGCATCGCTCTCCTCTTGCAGCACCTGGCCGGCCACCGCATCGAGCTGGGCCAACGTCACCGGTTCGATGGCCCCGAACAGCATGCCATGGGGCTGGTTCAACAGACCCAGCCGCGTGGCCAGGCCAATCCGATAGGCCAGCAGCACCTCGACCTCTTCCATTTCGTCCGCGTCGATATCGCGGGCCGCCGCGCGCGCCCGCACATCGGCGCGGGCCAGGCTGTCGACGCGATCCAGGCGGTACAGGCTGCGCGACAACCCAAGCAGCTGAGCACTGCGTTGCGGCCCATCGAGCGCGGGGTCGGCTGCGCGGACGTACATCTGTTGTTGTTCCAGGTCGGCAAACAGCGCCATCACCTGATCACCGCAAGTGTCCGGGCGCTGGGCGATGGCGAACAATTGCTCGCGCAGCGAGCTCGACGCAGCTGCCGCGTCGATCACTTTCCAGGCCCGCTCGGCCAGGTTGGCGGGGACCAGACGGTAGTCTGCGGTATCGCTGAGCCTGCCCAGCAGCTGCATGAAGCGCCGGCTGCCCGGCATCGCACGCAGCCTGGCCAGTCGCGCCGCAGCCTCGCCGTCGGCCGCTTGCGCCAGTATCTGCAGGTAGTCGAAGACCACGCCCACAGCCTGCAGGCGGCTAACTGCAACGGCGCTCAAGTGGGCGAAAGAAAGACCCAGAGGGCGTGGCACTTGTGGCTCGCCTCGGAAGAACGCCAGCGTGTGCAGCTCGGGCACCTCGACGATGGGGTTGTCGTCCAGCTCGACCCAGCGCAGGCGCAGCGGTTGACGGTCCATCAGGCCGGTCAAGCCAACAGGCCACTGCTGCAGCTGACAGTCGCGCAGCCGCAGCCCGCCTATGCCCTGTAGCAGGCTCAGGTCCAGGTGCGGGCCCACCGGATTCCCCGACAGGTCCAGGTAGTCCAGCGTTTGCAGGCTGCCCAGCGCCTGCATGGCCCGGGGCGTCAGGGTCATGCCGTTGCGGCCCACCCACAGGCTTTCCAGGTTGGGCAGCCTGGCAAGAATGGGCAGGTGCTCGGCCATCGCCTGGCCATCGGTGTTGTCCAGGGCCAGGTAGCGCAACGAGGACAGGCTGGCCAGGCGCTGCACGGCGGTCGGGGGAATCTGCATGGGGTTGTCGCGCAGCACCAGTGCGTGCAGGCCAGGCAGTGTGGCCACCTCATCGAACATCGTTGGCGAGGCCTGCAGGCGGTTGTCGTCGAGCGCGATCATCTGCAGTTCGTTCAGCGCCGTGACACCGGGCGGGATCCGCGTCAGGTAATTGCTTTGCAACTCCAGGTGTTCCAGTTGGGTGAACATTTCCAGAAACCCGGGCGTCAGCTCGGTCAGGCCGCACTGTTCCAGCGACAGGTAGCGAACCCGGGAAAAGTCGCCTTCCAGCACCGGCAGCGCACCAATGCGCAACTCCGAGAGATCGAGCACTTGCGACATTTCACCGGCACCGTCCTCGGCCAGGGGTGCCTCGCCGCGCCAGGAAGCCATGATGCGCTGCCGCGCCAGCTCGCGATCTGCGCTGGCGACCGCAACGGGTTGCCCATCGGCACCTGGCGTGGTGGTGCTTTCCTGGGCCCAGTGGGCCAGGGAGGCATCCAGCCGCCGCCCTTCGTCGAAGCGTGCCTGCTGGCGAGCGGCGCTGAGGGGACGCACAGGTTGCGCCAGTTCGTCCTGGCTGCCACCACGACCGCTGAGACGATAACCCCAGCGGTGCCCCGCGATGCGCTCGGGCGCCGTGAAGGCCTTGGGCCGGCGCTGGCCAATGAGCCGGGCGGCCCGCAGGCGATCCCCGGCTGCCAGGGCCAAGAGTTTCTGCGGCGAAACAGTGCGCTGTTGTTGCTCGCTCATGGCCGCCGTCAGGCCCTGGCGCAGCCTGGCGGTGCGTGCATCGCCGGCGCCAGTGAGGCCGAGGATGGCTCGATTGAGCTGCGCCTCCCACAGGCTCCAGCGTGCCTGGGTGGCCAAGCGCAGCGGAACGCGGGCAGCGGCAATCAGCTGTGCCCGTTCGCGGTCGTTGGCGCCGGCCGCTATCTCTTCGGCAACCACCTGCGGCAGGCGGGGAAAATCGCGAAGCAAGGCGGCCGCCGGATGCCCGACAGGTATCGCTGGTGCTGCTTCGCGCAAACGCGCCAGAGCGGCCGTACGCTCACTCGCGGGAAGCGCCAGCACGGCCCGTTCGGCGCGCAGGTCATCGGCGCACGCCTTGACCAGCGCCGGGAGCTTGCCGCCGCGACGATGCAGATCGCGCAACTGACGCCCGCTGATTCCGCTGACCTGGCGCACCCGTTGCAGCGCGGCATCATCCAGCCCGTCCAGCGCAGGGCCGAATCGACGCAGCGCCTGCACGGCAGTCCATTGCCCTGGATCTTCGTGGGCCACGCGCCAGGCGCCTTCACCGTTGTGGGTCAAGGCCAGGCGATACTCGACGTCGGCCGCAGGATGTTCGATGTACCACCTTGCGCTACTGGCCTCGAAGCTTTGTCGGTAGAACAGTCCATCGTGCTTGATGTAGTGGCTGCCCCCGTGCACGTATTGCCACTGCGCATCGGGCACCAGCGTCTGCGGAAGCTGCTCGCGGGCTGCGAACGCTTCCAGGGTGGTCGGCCACAGGCGGGTGCGTCCGGCGCGGTCGACGACCGGCAGCATGCCGGCCACGAACGGCGACCGCGCCAGGGCCGCGCCGCCTGCGACCGTGGCGCCCACCACAGCGAGATTGACCGCGACGGCGAAAAAATGAGCTGCCGCTTCTTCGGTCTGTCCGTGGGTCCAGTCGTCCATGCCGACGAACAGCTCGCCAAGCAGTTGAACGGTGCCGACGGCGGCCATCAACGCACCGAGGGCCGGCACCGACAAAGCGGCAACATTGAGCAGCGTCACGCCCTGCTGCAGGTAGTGCATCCAGCGCGCCTGCCGCTCGGCGGCGTCGATCTCGGCAGTCGGTACAACGAAGTAGCGCGCATCCGCCGCGCGTTTGGCCAGCATGGCCTCGTGCAGCAGCGGCACCAAAGCCTGGGCACTGGTGGTGCGGCGCAGACCGATATCGGCGTCCGGATCATCCAGTGGACCCTGTGCAATGCCCCACTCGACACGTTGCGGACGCAACGTGTTGTTCAGCCTGAGAAAGAACTCGCGGCGGTCGGGCTCGGCCACGAACCCCGCAAACCAGCCCTGGAAGGCACCGTCACGCAACTTCGCACGCAGGTCGGCACTGAACGCGTCGAAGCTGGGGTACTGCTTGAAGGCACCATCGCCAGCACCAGGCATATAGACGATGCACGGTGCACTGGATTGCGTGCTGGTCTGGATGGACACCACACCGTGCAACGTCGTGCCGCTGTGCACCCAAGTGACCAAACCGCGCAGATCGCACAATATCACTGGCTGACCCTGCCACTTCACCTCACCCGGCGTATCTGCCAGCAGCTGCTGCACCACGCTGCAGGCTTGCGCATCGAGCTGGCCGCGCAGCAACGCCTGCTGCGCCTGCACGGCCAGTTCGCTGCGTATATTGGCGCGAAATGCACCCGTGACCCATTGGCTTCTGAGCGCCGTGGGCTTGAACACCTCATCGAAGCGTTGCTGGTAGGCACGGCCCAGATCCAGGTCGCGGCACAGCCGGGCGAACTGGTGAGGTTGTACCGCGATCGTGTCCTTGGCCTGATAGTGCCAACCGTAGCTCCAGCGCAGGCCGTGCTCTTCGAGCCGCAATTGCAGGGCATCGGGTTGCAGCAGCAGCGTGCCGCCGGTGAAGTGGCCGGGGCTGGCTTCGTCTTCACTGAAATTGGCCATGGCCGCTTCCAGCAACGTACGCCGCCGCACACTGAGCGGTCGGCCGAGAATCGCCGAGCCACGGTCGAATTCGACCCATTCGGCGCGAGTGACATCGACAGCGCCCGCTGCACCGAAGGCAGCGTCGAACGCCGATTGCAGACGGGAGCCGACGAACTCGGCCGGACCGACGAAATCTTTCGCCAGATACTGCGCAGTCGCCTGGCTCGCGCGGTTCTGGCGCAAGGCTTTCTCGTAGGCGCGAATGGCCACTGGCTCGGCCTTTCGCAACCAGTCCGGGACATGCTTGGCGATGACAGGGTAATGGGCGGGGGTGTCGCTGACATGCAGCGCGGGTGCTGGGGTAACCAAGAGCAAGCTCCAATCCGGGTAATCCACGGCGACATGCCGCAGATGGCCTAGTGGAGCAAGGCGCCCGAAGCGCCCGGTGTTACATAACGCTGGACGTTACCAGAAACGCTGCTGGCTGAGCTTCTCCCAGGCCTTGCCGGCCAGGTGCTCGACCGAGCCGCTGGCTGCCAGCCCTACGCGCTCCTGCAGGCTCTTGGCCTTGGCGTAATGAAGATGGAACACCTCGGCTTGCCTGGCGCGTTCGGCCAGGTATTCGTCGCTGGTCTTGAGCTCGTCGACCAGCTGCTTGTCGAGCGCCGCCACGCCGAGCCAGACCTCGCCGGTCGCCACATCGTCGATCGACAACTGCGGGCGATAGTGGGCGACGAAACTCTTGAACAGCTTGTGGGTGACGTCGAGGTCTTCCTGGAATTTCTCCCGGCCCTTCTCGGTATTCTCGCCGAACACGGTCAAGGTGCGCTTGTACTCGCCGGCGGTGAGCACTTCGAAATCGATATCGTGCTTCTTCAACAGCTTGTTGACGTTGGGCAACTGCGCGACCACGCCGATGGACCCGAGGATGGCGAACGGCGCGCTGATGATCTTCTCGCCGATGCAGGCCATCATGTAGCCGCCGCTGGCGGCAACCTTGTCGATGCACACGGTCAACGGCACACCGGCCTGGCGGATGCGCGCCAGTTGCGAGGACGCCAGGCCGTAGCTGTGGACCATGCCGCCGCCGCTTTCCAGGCGCAGCACGACCTCGTCGTTGGGGGTGGCCAGGGTCAGCAGTGCGGTGATTTCATGACGCAGGTTTTCGGTGGCGGAAGCCTTGATGTCGCCATCGAAGTCCAGGACGAAGACCCGGTGCTTGCTGTCGGGCTTTTTCTTCTTGGCTTTCTTCTCGTTCTTCGCCTGTTCCTTGCGCAAGGCCTTGAGCTTGTCCTTGTCGAACAGACCGGCCTCGAGCCGTTCGCGCAGGCCCTTGTAGAAGTCATTGAGCTTGCTGACCTGCAACTGGCCGGCCGGTTTGCGCCGGCCCTTGGCGCGCAGCGACGCGATGGCGGCCAACACCACCAGGATGGCAACGACCAGGGTGACGGTGCGGATCAGAAACCCGGCGTAATCGGCGAAAAACTCCACGGTGACTCCTTACATGCATGACGCCCGCCAAGCCAGGGGGACGATGGAATGAGCCCAGCATACCGGGGGGCAAAGCCTTGGGCCAGCCGGGAAACGCTTGGCATCAAACGAGCCATTCAAACGCACGTATGATTATCCGTTGACAGGCGCCGATACCCCCCTAACCTCGCAGGACTTTCACTGCCCTATCGAGCCAGGCCGCCCAGGCCCTCGCGATCATTGCACACCTCCAACAAAAGGACCGCACCATGACCTCCGTAGCCGACGCCGTACACGCCATGAAAGCCAAGTTCAATCCAGAGGCCGCCAAAGGCCTGGACCTGGTATTCGGATTCAACATCACCGACGAAGACAAGCAGTACGCCCTGCTGGTGAAAGACGGTACATGCGAGCTGCAGGAAGGCGAAAACCCGGACGCCAACGTGACCCTGGTCATGGACAGCGAAACCCTCAAAGGCATCGTCAGCGGCGAAACCGATGGCATGCAGGCGTTCATGGGCGGCAAGCTGCGCGCCGAAGGCGACATGATGCTGGCCATGAAGCTGAGCGAACTGTTCCCGGTCTGATTGTTCCCGGTCCAGACCTGCGCTTCACCGCACCACCCCACCTGCCCCGACCACGCCTCGGGGCAGGTGCGTCTCAAGCCTCATCCGTATGTCTCCCCTCGCCACATATGTACAGCCATGGTACGCCTGCATCGCCCTAGCCTTGACCGCTCTCAGGCCGGCACCTGCCGCCTGTTCCTTCGATGGAGCGCATCATGGCCAATACCCTCCCCTGGTTTCACTCGCGTCAACTTGCCCAGTGCATGTCCCGCCACCTCACCCAGGCATTTGAAAGCGAACAACTGAGTGTCATCGAATACGACTGGCTGCGGGGCCTGCCAGATCGCCCCACCATTGCGCCGGACATGCAGGTCTGCCTGCTGGGCAATGCCGATCCCGGCGTGTTCTGCGGACTGCGCATCACGCGCACCGATCCGGACCTTGCGGCGGCCTACTATTACTCGCCACTCACAGGCATCCTGCCGTTCACCAGCAGCGCCGCCCTGCGCGATGCCCTGTTGGCGCGGTTGCAGGCCGAAGCCGGGGCTCGGCCGACCAGCACGCGCGAGCCGAAATGGGTGTCAGTGACCCAATCACCGTTCAAGCGCTGGATGAAAGCGATCATTCTGGCGCAAGCGCGGCGCCTGAAAGCGATCGACCGTACCTGGCATCAGTTGCCGCTGCTCGGCGATATCCTCGACCGCGACCTCACCGCAGCGCTGCGCACTGCGATGCCTGCCAGCGACCCGATCATCCCGCGCAGTCACAAAGTGCATCGTCTCGACCGCCAGACCCAGGCAGTGGTCAACGTGCAGCGCCTGCTCGACACCGCTCTGGACCTGCTCGCCGACTCATCGCAACCCGACTGCGAACATCGTTTCCTCGGCGTCTATGGACAGACGTTGAGTGACGCCGATGCGCTTTGCTACCGCAGTACGCTGATGGCCACCAACTCACGATTGGCGAAAAACTACAGCGCTGCGCTGGCCGACTTCTGGCGCGCCAACCCCGACAACGAGCGCGGCAGCCTGCGCGATGGCCTGGGTCGGAGCCTGCAGACTGCCTACCTGAGTGCAGTGCTGGAGGCGCAAAGCCATCTGCATGCGAGCAACGCGCAACTGGAGCTGCTGAAATCGGTGGCGACATCGCCAGCGCCTGCCGGTTTGCGCCTGGAAACCCTTCGGTTCAACGCCGACCAGGCGCTGAACGACGAGCCCGTGGCCTGGCCAGGCACGCTGATCATCAGCGACGCCGACCAGGCCAGCCTCGGCTACTACATCTTCAGCACGGACCAGGGTCTGTCGCATTGTGCCGACCTGCAGGCGCTGGGTGACTACCTGCAAGGGCTGGTCGCCGGGGCGAGCGACAGCCTGCGGCTGATCAAAGGCGATCGAGCATTGTTCAACGCGATGATTCGGCCTGTACCCCAGCGCCTGGCGCTGACCGGGCAAGCGTTCCAGACCCTGGCCGACGGCTTGATCGACTTGCAACGGCGCCGGGTGCAGGAGGTGTTCGGCAACACGTCAGCCCTGCGCCCTTCTCCGCTGCTGGCGGTGGCCGAAGCGTTGGATCTGCGCAAGCTGGCACACCCTCGGCTGCACTGGCTCAGTGGCGAGCGGCCGATCACCGCCTTGGCCCTGCAGGCAGTCGAGCCTTCCACGAATCAGGCCAAGAGCAACTGGCTGCTGCAGATCGAGACCCTGCGCAGCTGGCAGCGATCGACCATGCACTGCGTCTCCCCGGTCAAAGACGGTGTGCGCCTGTTGTTCGCACCCGGCCTGCTGGCGATGCAGTCACCGCTACCGGCCGACGAGTTGCGTCTCCACATTGATGGAGCACCGGAGTTGGCGGCTATCGGGCTGGTCGACTACTTTCTGGAGCGGACCAGCGGCGCCATCATCGCGCCACTGACCTCGGCGGATCGAGTGCTGAACCTGGCAGGCATCGAGCTCAACTGGCCAGACGTCGAGCATATAGAACAACTCGTGCTGGCCTGCAGTCCGGCACTGACGAAAACCTACCGCGGCCTGGTGCGCCGGCAGATGTCCGCACCGCAACCACCTTGCCTGGGTGCCTATGACTTGCCAGGTCAACGGCGGGCATTGCGTGAACTCGGCCTGCGCACCAGCCTGGCCGTCGCCCGGCGTGAGGGCAGCATCGACGAGACACTGCTGCAACTGCTCGCCACTGCACTCGACTATCCCACGGCCCGTTTGCGCAATGCTGCCGACACCGACGTGCATGCCATCTATTTGCGGGTGCCTTCAGAAACGAACACCATCCCGCTGGCCGACATGTTCGTGCTGCACTGCCATTCAAAGCCTGCAAGCCCGGTATTGATGTGGTCCGGCGACCACGGGCTGTTCGCCTTCGACTCGCTGCAGCAACTGAAGAAAACCGTGGCGGCTTCGGCCCGTCATCCGCACGCCCGTACCCGCTGGCTCAACGGCCTGGATCCGGCCTTGATCGCGACAGTCCTGGAACACTTCCAGGCCGCTCCCGTCTCCGGCATTCACGTGGAAACCCGTGCGCTGACCGGCGATTTCATTACCGAGCTCGATGCGCTGGAAAGCCATCGTCAACTGACCGGTCTGGGCGTCAACATGGCGCTGGCCGTCCAATGCGGGTTTTCCGCCACGCTGTTCCAGCGCAATGCAGACTACAGCCGCGCCGACAACATGCTCACCGTTGGCCTGGACCGTCTGGCCGTCGATGCGGCGAACGTGCAGCTTGCCGAGCTGCTGCCCCCCTGGATCCAGCGCGCGAGCGCCAGCCAACTCGCCCGCTACGCCGACATTCTCGGACGCTGCCTGGCAACCGCCAACAGGAAAAGCAATTATCTGGCGCAGATCCCCTTCATCGACGATTTCTCGCGAGACCGTCTGCGCGCCTCCATGGCCAAGGTCTGGCCAGAAGGCCCCAGTGATCCTGATCGGGTCGTGATCAAGCTGACCGACACCAGCGGCGGCGGGGTTAGCATTGGCGGCATGCTCGGTACCGGTACGCTCGTCAGCCGGACCAAAACCCTGACCGAATGGGCGATCAGCCAATTCTCCGGGTCGGTGTCGAGCGAGATGCACATCAGCCTCGACCCGCCCTCGTTGATCATGGATGTACCGACGACGCACCAGGTGCGCGAGGTGGTCAAGGATGCGGATGTGGGTGGCGAGTACCGCAAGCTGCTGGCCGCCAAGCTGTCCAGGCAGTCCGGAGACTACCCCTTGCGCCGTTTGCTGTTCGTCAAGGCATTGCCGGCGCAGATGGTGCGCAACGCACTCGAACGGGAGATGCAGGGCAAGATCAGTACGACGGCGACCGACATGATCGCCCAGGTGGTAGAGATGCCAGACGGTGTCGCTCGCGAGCCCTTGAACGGTCAGCGGATCACCCTCGGGCCGCTGGGCTTGATCCCGGACGTGGGCATGAAAGCCGATATTGCCTGTGGCATGTACCTGATTGCGCCGGTGCAACCCGACCGTGGGCCGGTCGTGCTCTACACCTGCTATGGCGAGTCGGAGACCATTCGCGAGTACGCATCGCGCGCGCAGCTGCTGGAGCAGATCAAAACCAACACCGCGCTTCAGGCACAGATCCTGAGCCGACTGCCTGAAGACGTTCATTCACGCTATGAGCACTCGGGGTTCACCGAGCCCCATATCCCCTGGACCACCGAAGTCAACGACGGTCAGCGACTGGGCAAACCGCCAGCCATCGTCCTGCTCGATCAACCAGAACAGGGCAACGCTCTGTACTATCTGTTCGAAGACAATCTCCAGCTCATCCAACTGCTGGCTCGCCAGCAGACCATGTCCTCGGGAGAAGCGAGCTGGAATGCTTTCTGTCACATCGTGAAACTGGGCATCGAGCAAGGTGCGATGATTCTGCCCAGCGTCGTCGGGTCCCTGGTGGCGCTCTATCAGTCGCAACAGCTGCTCAACGATTCGGTCAAGGCGATGGGACGCAGGCGCTGGGGTGAGGCCCTGGCCGACTTCATTGCCGCCCTGGCTTCGGTGGTCGGCGCGCGCCGTGGCGCCGAGCATTTCAAGCGCGAGATCCAGGCCGCCGAAAATGCCGAACACGCACCCAGGGCGCTGGTGGCAGGCCGGCGCTTCGGCGGCCTGAGTGCGGCACTGGCCGCATTGGAAGCCAACGATGTGGCATTGAACAGGCTCCACTACGACGCCTTGCTCAACATGTATGAAACCGCCGACCTCGCGCACCGCTATGCCGTGGTCGATGGCCGGGTGATGGAGGTCAACCGCGCCGAGCAAGGTTGGTACATCGTCAGCAAAGGACGTGAAGGGCCAACCATCACCCTGGATGGCCAGCAGAAGTGGCACGCCGATCTCGAGATCGCGCGGATGGGGGCCGGGTATTCGTTGATGGACAACTACGACACCTGGATCACCGACATCAACATTCCCGACGTATTCATCACCTTGGCCGAAGGTACCGATCAGATCCGCCAGCGCTACCCTCGTCATCACCAGATGATCGTGCGCGCCCATGCCCATGCGGTCGATTGCCTGCGCAATGCGCTGCAAAATCTCAACCAGAAATCCCCCCACGTACCGCTGCCGGCACAGACCCTGGAGATTCTGACCGACGTGTTCGAAGTGGACGTCACGCCGGCCATGCTGCAACGTCTGCGCAGCAGCTGTGTGCAGTTGCTCGACGCACTGACCAGCGATGCACTGGACCCACACTCCTCGCCCCGCTATTGGGACGGGCTCAATGAGGAGGGCCACGAGGGCAACCACGCCTTTGTCTGGGAGGGCGATCCGCAGCAACGCATATTCCTGACGGAAAAATTCTTCGATCTGCCGATCGAGACCATGATGTATTCCAGTCATGAACGCACCCAGGCGCAGTTGTACGCGCACCATCAGGCCGCATCGCTGCTGCACGAGCTCAGCCATCAGGTGCTCAAGACCGTGGACCTGGCCTACCTCGACACCTTTCTGCCGCTGCACCAGCATTATGATGACCTGGGCGGCATGTATGGGCAGGCGCAGGTGTATGCGCGCAGCTTGCTCAAGATTCGCCAGGAAGGGTTGTCCTTGAGTACGCCGGTTGCAAAACTGTTCACTCGCCCGGGTTCCAGTGGTCGACGCGATTTTCGTCCCAGCGACGGGCGTCAGCGCAAAACGGTCCTGCAATTGACAGGCAAGACCCACCTTGCCGATGCCCGCGTGGCCTTCCGGACCGACCCCGAGGTGCGTTCGAAGCTGATTCTGGCCAATGCCGATTCAGTCACACTGCTGGTTTTCCGCCTGGGGCAGGAGGTGTTCACGCCGCCTTCTTCCTGAAGATTTGTTCAGCTTCCATTCGGCGCAAAGATCAAGCACCCTGTTTAATAATGAGTATCATTATGTTACAAGTTAGCATCCTAATTACTCGTTGAACGGTGCTAAGTGCTGGTTCCATTCTTGATCATGCTGCGCGAAGGGATTGAAGCCGCGCTCATCGTTGGCATCATCGCCAGCTACCTGAAACAGACTGGTCGCGGTCAATGGATGCCAGCGGTCTGGATCGGCGTCTTCCTCGCAGCGGCCCTGGCCCTGCTGGTGGGCGGCGGCCTTGAGTTGATGAGCGCGGAATTCCCGCAGAAGCAACAGGAATTGTTCGAAGCGCTCATCGGCCTGGTGGCCGTGGTCATCCTCACCTCCATGGTGTTCTGGATGCGCAAGGTCGCCCGCTCGGTGAAGCACTCGCTGCAGGCAGCCCTGGACCAAGCCCTGACTGGCTCTCGCCACCAGGTCGCCGCGCTGATCGCCATGGTGTTCTTCGCAGTCGCCCGCGAAGGCCTGGAAACCGTATTTTTCCTGCTCGCCGTGTTCCAGCAGAGCGAAGGTCCCGGTGCGCCCATCGGCGCCCTGCTCGGCCTGCTGCTGGCAGTGGCCATCGGCTTTGCCATCTATTCGGGCAGCATGCGCCTGAACCTGTCGCTGTTCTTTCGCTGGACCGGCTTGTTCATTCTGGTGGTCGCGGCGGGCATTCTCGCCAACTCGGTCATGGCCCTGCATGAAGCAGGGGTCTGGAACAGCTTGCAGAGCGTGGTCTTCGACATCAGCGCCACCCTGCCCATGGACGGTCCGATCGGATCGGTACTGGCCGGCATGTTCGGCTATCAGGACGCACCGACGATCAGCACCCTGGGTGCATACCTGATCTATCTGGTGGTGGCCCTGGTGGCGTTCTTCATGCCCCATGCCGCGCCGGCGCAGGTCAACTCCTCCCCCGCCACTCATCAGTAAGGCTTCCATGTCCAACCCAGTCAATGGCGCCCCGCCGCGCCTGATGCGTGTGGCGCTCGCCGCGTCGGTGGTCGTGATGATCGCCGCCGGCGGCCTGTTCTACTACGCGTCGCAAGTCGCTTCGAGCAAACGTCAGGCCAGCGCCCAGAACGAGATCGTGGTGAACATCCATCCGCACAACTGCGAGCCGGCCGCGCTCACCGTGGCCGCGGGGCGCAACAGCTTTCGCATCGTCAACCGCTCCGAGCGGGCGGTGGAATGGGAAATCCTCGATGGCGTGCTGGTGGTCGAAGAACGCGAGAACATCGCACCCGGCCTGAGCCAGGTGATCAACGCCAACCTGCAGCCGGGGGATTATCAGATCACCTGCGGCCTGCTCAGCAATCCGCGCGGCACCTTGAAGGTCACGCCTACGGCCGAGTCCGATGCTGCAGCCAAGGCGCGGCCGTCGATGGTGGCCTTCGTCGGCCCTCTATCGGAATACCGGGTGTACCTGGCAACCCAGGGCAGCGCCCTGATTCGCGCCGTGGACGCCTTGAACCAGGCCATTGTCGCCGGTGATCTGGCGCAGGCACGCAGCTTGTACGCCCCGGCACGAGCCGCCTATCAACGTATCGCGCCCGCCGCGCAACGCCTGGCCGAACTGGACAATGCCATCAATGCCCGCGCCGACTACTACGAGAAGCGCGAACAGGATACGGCTTTCGGTGGTTTCCACCGCTTGGAGTACGGCCTGTTCCAGCAGAACAGCGTGGAGGGTCTGGTGCCGGTGGCGCAGAAACTGGCCAGCGATGTCACTGAACTGAGGCGCCAGCTGCTGGCGCAGCCATTGCCTCCCGAACAACTGGTGAGCATCGTTGCGCGCAACCTGCACGGGTTGGCGGACATTCGTAGCCAGGGTGAAGAGGAGCGCTACAGCCACACCGACCTGAATGGCTTCGCGGCCAATCTGGAGGGTGCGCGCAAGGTGGTCGACCTGCTGCGTCCACTGTTGACGAAGTCCGCGGCCGAGCTGCTGCCGCGTATCGACGAGGCGGCGGATGAGTTGGCCATGCAGTTGGCGAGTCTGCGCAGCGGCGACGGCTATCAGAGCTACGAGACGGTCAGCGCCGAGCAACGCCAGCAGATCGCTGCCCAGGCCAAGGCCCTGGCCGATGCCCTCGACGGCATTGACCCTGCGTTGGGCCTCTCCACCCTGTAGCCGCGTCGGCGGCACCTGCGGTGTAACTGGCTGACCGGGCTGAACCCGGACGCGGCTTGCACCGCTGCTACAGCGATTACGACAAGCCGCATTGGCAGTGCGCTCTCTGTAGCAGCGGCGCAAGCCGCGTCGGCGGTACCTGCAGTGTAACTGGCTGACCGCGCTGAACCCGGACGCGGCTTGCACCGCTGCTACAAGGGATTACGACAAGCCGCATTGACAGCGCGATCTCTGTAGCAGCGGCGCGAGCCGCGTCGGCGGTACCTGCGGTGCGACAGACGTTGAAGTGAATGAAACAGCGACGAGATAAACGATCATGAGCAACACCGACAATCCGAATCCGACCATCGACGCCCAGCGCCGTCGCGTGCTGCTGGGCCTGGGCGCCGCCGGTGCGGCCCTGGCCGGTGCCGGCCTGAGCTGCCCGGCGATGGCCGCCCCCGCCGCCAAGGTCACCGAAGCGCCAAAAAGCGAAAAGACTCAGGACCGCCATGACTACCAGGGCGTGCACCAGACCGGGATCGTCACACCGCGGCCAGCCGCAGGCATGCTGGTGGCATTCGATGTACTGGCCAGTGATCGCGAAGACCTGGAGCGCCTGTTCCGCACCCTGGACGAGCGCATCCGCTTCCTGATGACTGGCGGCCCCGTGGCGCAGGTCGACCCCAAGCTGCCGCCGGTGGATTCGGGCATCCTTGGCCCGGTGGTGGTGCCAGACAACCTGACCATCACCGTGTCGGTGGGCGAGTCATTGTTCGACGAGCGCTTCGGCCTCGCCGATGCCAAGCCCAAACGCCTGTCGCGGATGGTCGGTTTCCCCAACGATGCGTTGGAAGCGGATCAATGCCACGGTGACCTGACCCTGCAGTTCTGTGCCAATACCCCGGACAGCAACATCCACGCCCTGCGCGACATCGTCAAGAACCTGCCCGACCTGCTTTTCGTGCGCTGGAAACAGGAAGGTACGGTGCCGCCGCAGGCGCCTGCCAAACCTGGCGAGCCTGAACAGAGCGCGCGCAACTTCCTCGGCTTTCGTGACGGCTCGGCCAACCCGGACTCCAACGACACCCGGCTGATGGATGCGCTGGTATGGGTACAGCCTGGCAGCGACGAGCCAGCCTGGGCCGAGCATGGCAGTTATCAGGCGGTGCGCATCATCCGCAACTTTGTCGAACGCTGGGACCGCACGCCGCTGCAAGAGCAGGAGAATATCTTTGGCCGGGTGAAAACCACCGGTGCGCCCATGGACGGCCGGCTCGAAAGTGACGTGCCGGACTACGGCAAAGATCCCGAAGGCAAGCTGACCAAGCTGGACGCGCACATTCGCCTGGCCAATCCGCGCACCCCGGAGTCGCAGCAGAACCTCATCCTGCGTCGACCCTTCAATTATTCGAACGGGGTGAACAAGAACGGCCAGCTGGACATGGGCTTGCTGTTCATCTGCTACCAGGCGGATCTGGAAAAAGGTTTTATCACCGTGCAGACCCGCCTCAACGGCGAACCGCTGGAGGAATATCTCAAGCCCGTGGGCGGCGGTTATTTCTTCACCCTGCCAGGAGTGACCAGCGCCCAGGATTTCATCGGCCGCAGCCTGCTCGCTGCGAGCAAGAACCTCACCACCACTGCATGACCACTTGATACAACCGGGGAACCACTCATGACAAAGACGCCACTCGCTCTGCTGCTGACCCTTGGCCTGTTCAACGCTCCGCTGTCGGCCTCTGCCGCGACCCAGTCGCCGTTGGATCTGGTAGGGCCGGTTTCGGACTACAAGATCTACGTGACCGAGAAGGTCGATCAACTGGCCGTGGAAACCGCCAGGTTCACCGACGCGATCAAGAAAGGCGACCTGGCCACCGCCAAGAAGCTGTATGCGCCGACCCGCGTGCACTACGAGGCCATCGAGCCGATCGCCGAGCTGTTCAGCGACCTGGATGCGTCGATCGATTCGCGTGTCGATGACCACGAAGCCGGTGTGAAGGCGGAAGATTTCACCGGTTTTCACCGCCTGGAATACAGCCTGTACTCGGAAAATACCACCAAGGGCCTGGATGCATTGGCCGACGGTCTGCTCAAGGATGTGAAGGACTTGCAGAACCGTATCGCCGAGCTGACCTTCCCGCCGGAGAAAGTGGTCGGCGGTGCCGCCGCACTGCTCGAAGAGGTGGCCGCGACCAAGGTGTCCGGTGAGGAAGACCGTTACAGCCATACCGACCTGTATGATTTCCAGGGCAACATCGACGGTGCGAAGAAGATCGTCGACCTGTTCCGTCCGCAGATCGAAGGCCAGGACAAGGCGTTCGCAGCCAAGGTAGACAAGAACTTCGCCACCGTCGACAAAATCCTGGCCAAGTACCGCACTGCCGATGGCGGCTTCCAAACCTACGACAAGGTCAAGGAAAACGACCGCAAGGCACTGATCGGCCCGGTCAACACCCTCGCCGAAGACCTCTCCACCCTGCGCGGCAAACTCGGCCTGAACTGAGCCGTCTGCTGGTGATAAGGGCCCTTCCAAGGGCCCTTTTTCGTGGGCGCCGTTTTTGTCAGGAACCTTTTTCTGCAGCGGCTGTTTTTGTGGGAGCGGGCTCTGCCCGCAAGGCCCACTCCCACACCCATGCATTCTGTAGCAGCGGCGCAAGCCGCGTCTGCTGACACCGCCCTCTTCCTGATCAATCACAATCTGCCCCTGCGGCCAGCACCACTGTAGATCATTCGGCTTTCACCACCCATCTTTGCAATGAGCAGTCATGAAAAGAACTACTCGACTACCGGAACAATGTAAATAATATCCCAGCCAACATGGAAATATTTTCCAGTCAATAGAAAAGCACAGTAGACCATCTAAAGTTATCTGGAAGGGACTTTCCTTCGTGAAAACTTAAGGACAACGAAGATGAAACGTACTGTAATTTTCATGACCTTGATGGTACTGGGTCATTCATCCGCCCAGGCAGTAGAGCCTGAAACGCCAACTTTTAATTCATCCTCCATCAATTGGATTTCCAACGTCGATGCGCCTGCCGAGTTGAAAGCCAGGTGGGTACAAGAATGGCGAAAGGCAATCGACGAAATGCCTATGGATGAAAAGAAGATTTCATCCCTTGCCGCAGAAGTATCGACTTTCATGGCGGATGCGCTGAAAACCCGTGCGGCATCTCAACATAAAACGTCGGCAAACCCGAACCCAAAAGCCAATGTGCCTTCAAAGACGGGGACCGGAGAGGAGCTGGCAGCCAAGCTGAATGCCCGGTTCAATCACGTGGTACCGGACTGTGAAAGCAAGGCGGCATACCGGTGCTCAGGCATTGTGCTGCGGAGCAACGAGCATGGCGGCACCGTACCGACATGGGTTCCGGCGGGTACCTCCGCGTTGAAAGACATCCTGCCGATGACCTATATAAGACAGGACATAACCAGTGCAGCAACGTCGATCTGGGCTTATCAGACCATGGGATTCGGAATCCTGCTTAATGCCGCAGACGAAGTCGCCTACAGCACACGTTGCATATTTCCTATAAACGGCTATTCCAATTCCAATGCCGACAATGGCTGTGGCGTGATCGAGCAGCCTCAGTCTGATGTTGACAACAGCAACTGTGCCGCCCTTGGCGTCACCACCGCTGCACAATGGATGGAGAAAACGACTTATATATTTCCCTATTGCTCGTTCAGCACGCACTCCCCCGCTCCGTTCATGGAAGCTGTAAAAGCGCAAAACCTGTGGCACACGCAGCGGGAGCCGGAGGAATGGAATGAGTTGATAGTGAATGCGTCACCGGAAAACTGGGATGCCGAGAATCCAGCCAATGATCCGATAGAAGCTTTGTGGTATCACAAACGGGCCAAGCAATCGGACCATTATCTGACGGGGCGCTGGGGTGCTCAACACGAGCAGCTGTTGATCTTCGAGATGACCGGCAAGGCTATTCCTGTCATTTCAATCGACGACACCAAGCCTGATGCACCTTTTGGGTATGCGGCTGAAGACCAGCTGGTCTGGTCATCGAGCGGCGCAGAACCAAGTCGTTAGCAGCACAAGCCGCGTCTGAAATATATGCGGTGTACTTGCACGACCGCAGTGTGACCAGACGCGGCTTGCGCCGCTGCTACAGGGACGTGGTGTGATGGCCGGGTGCCGTTAAGCTCGTGCTCGAGGCAAGGGTTTGGCACCAAGCTCGCTGGAGATGGCGTGGGCGGCTTTCTGGACCACAGGAACCAGGGATTCCATCTTCTCCACAGGCATGTAAGGCAGCGTACTGGCGACACTGATCGCGGCCACGATTTGTCCGCTGGCATCGCGGATGGGTGCAGCCACGCAGCGAATCGACGGTTCGTTGTCTTCCAGGTCGAACGCATAGCGACCCGTCACATAGGTTTGCATACGGGCCTGGAACTGGGGCCAGGTGAGTTGCGGGTGGTCGGGCCACAGGGCGGATTCCGCCGCAACGGCCTCCCCCCGTTCGAACAGCCTCTGCCATTCGGCCGCCTCGGCGTCGAGCATCAGCGCCTTGCCGATGCCGGTGCGCGCCAGCGGCATGCGATGACCTACCCGCGAACGCATCTCCGGGCCATTGCGCCCTGGGGTCTTGTGCAGGTACAGCACCTCGTCGCCGTCGCGAATCGCCAGGTGAATGGTATCGCCGGTTCGCGCCGACAGTTCATCCAGCCAAGGGCTGGCCAACATCACCAGTGGCACTTCGTCCCGTGCCTGGAAGCCCAGCTCGATCAGCCGCGGCCCGAGCAGATAGCCCGCCTGGGGCAGCACCCGCAAGTAGCGCTCGTCCACCAGGCAACTGACCAGCCGGTGGGTGGTGCTGCGCGTGGTGCCGATGCGCCGTGCGATCTCTTTCAGATCACGGGCGCCGCCGGCCACGGCCTGGATCACTGCCAGCCCGCGGAGCAGGGTCTGGGTGCCGGTCGGTGCGGCGGGGGGCATGTCGTCCTGCATGGTCAACCTTCGCGTCAGGTAAAAGCAGGCGCATTATGTTCGCCTGCTCGCAATCGGGTCAAAGCTCGATCCGCTCGACCTTGCCCACCAGCAGAATGTAGGACAACGCCCCGACCAGCGCCGTGACCGCAATGTAAGTGATCGCGGGCGCGAACGAGTCGCCGGTCGCCAGGAAGCCGATGGCGATCGGTGTGGTGATCGCCGACAGGTTGCCGATGAAGTTGAACACCCCGCCCGTCAGCCCCAGTAACCGCGCAGGGGCCAGGGTCGAAACCAGCGACCAGGTGATCGACGCCAGGCCGTTGCCGAAAAAGGCCAGCGCCAGGCAAGCGATGACCAGCGGGGTCGAATCGACGTAGTTGGCGCCGATGATGCACGTCGAGATCAGCAGGCCGCCGATGATCGGCAGCT
Source organism: Pseudomonas sp. MM227 (assembly GCF_947090715.1). NCBI lineage: Bacteria > Pseudomonadati > Pseudomonadota > Gammaproteobacteria > Pseudomonadales > Pseudomonadaceae > Pseudomonas > Pseudomonas sp. MM227. The sequence goes on along the minus strand of NZ_OX352319.1, from coordinate 2,063,382 downwards.
TGCGCGCCAGGCCGATGCTGGCACCGCGACGGATCAGCCAGTCGGAAAAGAACCCCGAGCACAGCACGCCGACAAAAGCGGCCAGGAACGGCAGCGAGGCGAGCATGCCCGATTTGATGAAATCCATGCCGCGGTATTTCACCAGGTAAGTCGGGAACCAGGTCAGGAAGAACCACAAGGTCGAGTTGAGGCAATACTGGCCCAGGTAGATACCCCAGAGTTTGCGCTTGCTCAACACGATGCCCAGGTCGGTCCAGCTGAAACCGGCCTTGGCCTGGCGCGCCGATTTCTGCATGTCGACCAAGCCGCCGCCGTCGCTGATGAGCTGGATTTCGGCCGCGTTGGCGCCTTTGAAATCGCGCGGCTCGCGATACACCGCGTACCAGATCACTGCCCAGACAATGCCCACCAGACCGGTGCTGACGAACACCATGTGCCAGCCGAATTCGTGCTGCAGCCAGGCCAGTACCGGGGTGAGGAAGGCCAGGCCGACGAATTGGCCCGAGGTGTAGAAGCCGATGGCGGTGGCACGTTCGCGCTCGGGGAACCAGGTCGTCACCACGCGGCTGTTGATCGGATACGCCGGCGCTTCCAGCGCGCCCACGGCCATGCGCAGCACGAACAGGGCGATGAAACTGCCGGCAAAGCCGAGCATGACGGTGGCAATGGACCACAACGCCAGGGCCACGCTGTAGAGGATGCGTGGCGGAACGCGGTCGACCAGCCAGCCGCCGGGGATCTGCATGGCGGCGTAGGTCCAGCCGAATGCCGAGAAAATCAGGCCGACGTGCACCGGATCGATGCCCAGGTCGCTGGTCAGCGCCGGTGCGGCGATGGACAGGTTGCTGCGGTCCAGGTAGTTGATCACCACGGTGATGAACAACAGCACCATGATGAAAAAGCGCTTGCGGCTGGGCGTCGCCAGCGCCGGCGCGGCGGTAGTGGATTGGGTATGCATGGGGTGCCTCTTATTGTATTTGTAGAGGGGTGATGCGGCGACAGGCCGGACGCCTTCGCGAGTAGAAATCTCGCCGCCCGTGTGGGAGCGGGGTGGGCGGCGAGCTTTCTACCCGCGAAGGCCGCGCCGCGGTATCAGCGGTGGATCACCACTCGGCGAAGCTGCCGTCGGCATGGCGCCAGATCGGGTTGCGCCAGCGATGGCCGATCTCTGCGCGCTCCCGCACGTACTCCTCGTTGATCTCGATCCCCAGCCCCGGCCCGTTCGGAATCTTCACGAACCCATTGTCGTAATCGAACACCTCGGGGTGGGTGACATAGTCGAGCAGATCGTTGCTTTCGTTGTAGTGGATGCCCAGGCTCTGCTCCTGGATGAAGGCGTTGTAGCAAACCGCATCCAGCTGCAGGCACGCCGCCAGCGCGATCGGTCCCAACGGGCAATGCAAGGCCAGCGCTACGTCATAGGCTTCGGCCATGTTGGCGATCTTGCGGGTCTCGGTGATGCCCCCGGCATGCGAGGCATCGGGCTGGATGATGTCCACATAGCCTTCACTGAGAATCCGCTTGAAGTCCCAACGCGAGTACAAACGCTCACCGAGTGCGATCGGCGTACTGGTCAACGGCGCCAGCTCCTTGAGCGCTTCGTAGTTCTCGCTCAACACCGGCTCTTCGATGAACATCAGCTTGAACTGGTCCAGCTCCTTCATCAGCACCTTGGCCATGGGCTTGTGCACCCGGCCATGGAAGTCGACGCCAATGCCCACGTTCGGCCCTACCGCATCACGCACCGCCGCAACGCTGGCCAGGGCGCGATCGACCTTGTCGAACGTGTCGAGAAACTGCAGTTCTTCGGTACCGTTCATCTTCACCGCAGTGAAACCACGGGCCACCGCCTCGCTCGCCGCGCGCGCCGTGTCGGCCGGGCGGTCGCCGCCGATCCACGAGTACACCCGGATCCGATCGCGTACCTGCCCGCCAAGCAGGTCGCTGACCGAAACGCCCAGGGCCTTGCCCTTGATATCCCACAGCGCCTGATCGATACCGGCCAGGGCGCTCATGTGGATGGCGCCGCCACGGTAGAAACCGCCGCGGTACAGCACGGTCCAGATGTCTTCGATATTGCGTGGGTCCTTGCCGATCAGGTAATCGGACAATTCGTCAACTGCGGCAGCCACGGTGTGCGCGCGGCCTTCGACCACGGGCTCGCCCCAGCCAACCACACCCTCGTCGGTCTCGACCTTGAGGAAGCACCAGCGCGGTGGAACGATGAAGGTCGTGAGTTTGGTGATTTTCATCTGTTGTCTCTCTTGTTCGATGGACGCTCGAGCGTCTGTAAATGTTGCCGTTGCCGCCCGTATGGATTTCGTAGGAGCGGTCCGTGGCCGCGAACCGGGCGACGCGGTGGATCAGTCACTGTGCTGTGCCCCTTCGCGGCCGATGACCGCTCCTACAGGGGCGCACAGCGTGTCAACCTTTCAATGACTGCCAGGCCTGGACGTACGCCTTCGCGTTATCCGCCACCTGTTGCACCGTCATGCCTGGCTTGAACAGGCCCGAACCCAGGCCAAACCCGGCAACGCCGGCGTCGAGAAACGGCTGCATGTTGTCCGGGCTGATGCCTCCCACCGGTACCAGCGCCGTCCCTTTGGGCAGCACCGCCAACAGGGCCTTGACCACGGCCGGCGTCAGTGACTCGGCCGGGAACAGTTTCAACACGTCGGCACCGGCAGCCAGCGCGGCGAACGCTTCGGTCGGCGTCAGCACGCCCGGCGCCAGGAACATCTCGGCCTCCTTGGCCGCCTTGAGCACTGCAGGATCGCTGTGCGGCATGACGATCAGTTGCCCTCCCGCCGCCTTGACCTGAAGTACCTGCTCGGCCGACAGCACCGTTCCGGCACCGATCAGGCAATCGGCAGGCAAACTGTTGCGCAACAGCCGAATGCTGTCGAAAGGCTGCGGAGAGTTGAGCGGCACCTCGATGATGCGAAACCCGGCGCTGTACAGCACCTCGCCGATGGTCACCGACTCTTCGGGGCGCAGGCCGCGCAAAATGGCGATCAGCCCGTTCTGGGCCATTGCTTGCTTGAGCATGTCAAACCTCTTGGAACTGTTGAGCGACGAGCCCGGCGGCCAGCGCCAGGCTCCAGAGACCGCGTTCGGTGGCCTGTTCGGCCAGGCTGACGCTGTTGAAGCCACACAAGGCCAATGCCTGCCGATAGCGCTGGCACAACGCACTGCTGCCGATCAGGACCACAGCCGGCAGCGATTCCTGCCCGCTGCGCTGACGCAGCATTTCGGCCAGGGCGCGCAGCTCGTGGCCAATCATCAGGCCAGACAGATAGTCCGCTTGTTCACTGCTCGCCAATTGGCCGGTGAGGCCAAGGCTGCGCGCGCTGAACATGGTCGACAGCACGCCGATGCTGCCCTCGCGCGACATCGCCACGGCTACACCGCGCTCGAACGCCGCGCCGTCGAACGACGCACTGCGCTTCTGCGTGCGGCCGAGAATGGTGTGGGCACTGGCTGCGGCGAACAGCTCGCCGGTCATGAAGGTGTCGAAATGCTCGATGCGCTGCTCGACCACCCTCGCCCACTTCGAATGGCTGCCAGGCAGGCCGATCAGCAAGGTCTGGTCGCGCTCGCCCGAAGGCAACGACTGCAGCAGGCCGAAGATCTGGGTTTCCTCGCCGCGCATGACGTTGGGCAGTGCCGAACGTTGCAGCACGCCGGGCACCAGATGCACATAGATACCCCTGAGGGTACGCACGCGAGCCATGCCGGCGGCGACATCGGCGGCCTGCGCCGGGCTCTGGCAATACGGCACCTCGTGCCAACCCTGGGCGCTGCCGACCATGCCACAGGCGATCACGGCAACGTCAGGAAAAGCATCGAGCCAGTCGCCGCAGGCTTCATCGAAGGTCAGCTCGAAACCATCGCTGGTCTGTTCGCCGCAAATGCTACGGGGGGTGTTGGACAACTGCATGATGCCCCGATCCAGCGAACGCTGGTCGAGTACGTGGCCATCAGGGCCGAGCAGATAAGCTCGCAGGGAACTGGTTCCCCAATCGAGTGCAACGATTTGCGGCTGCATCGCTTCACCTTGTTTGTTTTTGGTAGTGAGTGGCGGTGTGTGATGGCCGACTATAAATCCATTTGAACGATAATCTCAATATATAATTATCAATCCCATATATAGGGATTATTTACATCACTCCTGTGGGAGCGGGCTCTGCCCGCGAAGAATGCCCCGCCGTGTATCTGTCAGACCGCAGCGCCTCATTCGCGGGCAGATCCCGCTCCCACATGGGAACCGAGATCGAGGCATAAAAAAACCGGCCTGGTGGCCGGTTTGTTTGAGGTCAGGCGTAGGCCTGAAGAGGTCGGCGTCTGCCGAAGAGCCAGGCGGTGCCGACACCGACCGCACCCATCACCACGCAATAGCCCACACAGACCCACGGGCTCCACGGCATCAAGGCGATCAGCAGCAGCGGCGTGGTACTCGCCCACAGCGCATACGCGATGTTGTAGGTAAACGAAATGCCCGATACACGCACCTTGGCGGGAAACAGGCCGACCATCAGCGACGGCACCACACCCACCACTCCACACCCCAGACCGGCCAGCGCATAGGCCACGGCAAGACTGCCGACCCCGGCAACCAGGCTGGCATAGAGCGCGGTGATGCCCAGCGGCAGCAGCACGCTATAAAGGACCAGCGCACGCCAGGCGCCGATGCGATCGACCAGCAGGCCAGCCAATACGCAGCCAATGTTGAGGAAGACGATACCCAGGCTACTCAGCGCAAAGGTGTGCCGCGCATCCAGGCCAAAGCGCTGCTGCATCACCGTCGGCGTGATCACCACCAGCACCACCACCGCCGAAGTCAGCACACACGTCAGCAACACCGCCGGGATCAACGAGGCGCGGTGTTCACGCAGCACGGTACGCAGGGAGAATTCGCTGACCTGCTCACTGCGCGCGCGCATGGCCAGAAATACCGGTGTTTCGCTGAGCAGCCGCCGCAGCCACACACCGACCACGCCGAATACGCCGCCCAGCAGGAAGGGCAAACGCCACGCCCAATCGAGGATTTCCTGAGGGGTGTACACCCGCGCCAGCACGGTGGCAGTCAATGCGCCGAGCAGATAGCCAAAGGTCAGCCCCGCTTGGAGAAACCCCAAGGCATAGCCGCGTCTTCTCAGCGGCACGTGCTCGGCCACGAACACCCAGGCGCTGGGCACCTCGCCCCCCACGGCAGCGCCCTGCAGAATGCGCAGGGCCAGCAGCAGCAGCGGCGCGAAGTAACCGATCTGCGCATAGGTGGGCATCATGCCGATCAGCAGGCAGGGCACCGCCATCATCAGGATGCTCAGGCTGAACACACGCTTGCGCCCCAGACGATCGGCGAAATGCGCCATCAGGATGCCGCCCAACGGGCGGGCCAGATAGCCGGTCACGAAGATACCGAAGCTCTGCAACAGGCGCAGCCACTCGGGCATCTGCGGCGGGAAGAACAGCTGGCTGAGGGTCAGGGCGAAGAATACGAAGATGATGAAATCGTAGATTTCCAGCGCGCCACCGAGGGCCGCCAGACCGAGGGTCTTGTGGTCGCTGCGGTTGAGCAGCAATGGCTGGGCAGAGCTATCGGCAGGCATGGGCAAGTCCGCTGGTGGCCGACGGCGCGTATCCTCGCGCCTGTCAAAGGCGCGCAGGATAGCAAAAACCGTCAGGCGTGGCAGGCGCTATGAGGTGCCTATCCCGTAGGAGCGGTCATCGGCCGCGAAAGGAGCGCCGCAGACTGGCTGATACACCGCAATGCCCGGTTCGCGGCCGACGACCGCTCCTACAGCGGCGGTGAGCTGAGGGACTTGCGTGCTCGGATGCCATCGCCGATCACGCGAACGCGATGCTCCGGCGGCGCCTTGGGCGATTCGACAATGGCCATGAAGGTCTGCAGCGCGTCGCGGTCCGGCAGCTGCGTGACGCTGGTGCTCAACCGCTCACCGCCAGGGTCGGCCAGTTCGGTTTCGATCCGCTTCTGGCTTTCATACAGCAAAGCATGGCGAACGTGCTCACTGTTCTTGCAGAACCGCGGCAGATCGACACCCGACCGCACAGCCATGTCAGTGTTGGCAATCAACAGATCGAAAGGCTCGTAAGCGCTTTGCACCATGGTCAGCAGTTCGTCGAGCGAACCCACCGGCACCACTCTGAAATAGCCCAGGTTGTTGAGCGTTCGTTCGATCTGCACCGCCTGCTGGTCCAACTCGTCGGCAATCAGAATCCGCAATCTCTTGTCAGCCATCATCCACTTCCCAGGCGTCGGCGCAGGACGATCCCTTACCCGCCTCGCCAAGCCACTACAGCGGGTGCAATTCAACCCGCGGCTTCCAATGATCATCACCCCCAGGGGGTGGCCCGCCGGCAAGCTTACTCTCCCAAACGACAGTTCGAAACGGAAAACGTCGAGCGTTTGACGATAAATCACAAACTACATTTGAGATTGTCTGCAAGCTGATGTTTTGTAATGCTTTAATTCTTTATTACTTAAAGTTTACCCAGCATATTTCCGACGGTTAGCGCCGTTTCCAGATACATTTCCGGTGACAACACGGAACGAGCGGCAAGTACCTGCGCTCATAGCTTCGAACCCTCCCCTAATTCACGCTAGCTGCATCAGCGTACGGCAGGCCCCGCTTGCCGTTGAGAGAGGACCTGACGCATTGTGTTCACCTGAACGCGCGGGAGTCGACAATGATCCGCTTTGCCATCATCGCTCCACCCCTGCCGAGCCACTTTCAACCGCTTGAAAACCTGGCAATGGAGCTGATCGACCGCGGACACAGCGTCACGTTCTTCCACCAACCCGACGCACGTCATCTATTGCATTGCAACAGGGTCAAATTCCGCAGCGTCGGCCAGGAACGCTTTCCTGCCGGAAGCCTGGCAAAAAGCCTTGCACTGGCAGCCAATTTCGACACTTTGCTCGGCCAGCGGCGTACCTACGCCGATATGGCGCAAGTCACGCAGATGCTCTGTGAAGAGTTGCCCAACGCTCTGCGCGAAGAACGCATCGACGCCGTGCTGTGCGACCAGATGGAAGCAGCGGGCGGGCTGGTGGCAGAGTCGCTTGGCCTGCCGTTCGTGTCCGTCGCCTGCGCATTGCCGGTCAACCGCGAGGACATAACCGTACCGTTGGCCGTATTGCCCTACCCGTACGAGCGCGGCGAAGACGCCATCGAGCGGTATGCGCGCGCCGAGCGCCGGCATGACTGGGTCATGAAGCCATTGCGCAAAGCCATTGCCCGTCAGTCCGTCGCACTTGGGCTGAGCGTCCGCGAGGGCCTGCATCAATGCCTGTCGCCGCTCGCGCAAATCAGCCAAACGGTGCTGGAGTTCGATTTTCCGCGGCCCAACCTGCCGCCATGGTTTCATGAGGTCGGCCCCCTGCGCCGGGTGTCCGATGAGACCAACCACCTGCCCTACACGTTGGACAATGCTCGGCCTTTCGTCTTCGCAACCTTGGGCCGGCTCCATGGCAACCGCATGAGCCTGTTCAAACGCATTGCCCAGGCCTGCAAGTTGCTCGATGCCCAACTGCTGGTCATGCATTGCGGTGGGCTGAGTCATCGGCAAAGCGATCAACTGCTGCGGCACGGCGCAACCTGGGTCACGGATTTTGCCGACCAGCCCATGCTGTTGCAGTATGCCGACGTGCTGGTGACCCACGGCGACCTCGACATCGTGCTCGAAGCCGTCGTGGCAGAAACGCCGATCCTGGCCTTGCCCATCGCCGCCGACCAGCCAGGCGTTGCGGCGCGGGTGGCCTACAGCGGTTCCGGCGTGCACGCCAGCCGGCATTGCAGCAGCCGGGAGTTGGCGGAACACATGCGTCATCTGCTGGAGAACCAATGGCCCGACCTGGAGAACCTGGCCGATGCCATCCACCTGATGGGCGGCACCCAGCGGGCTGCCGATATCGTCGAGGCGGTGATTCCCGACCGGTTCAAACTGCGTCTGGTCAGCTCCAGCTGAGCCTGCGACCGATCGTCAATTGACGACCAGCTTGTCGCGGTTGCGATCCAGCAAGGCCTTGCCGATACCCGTAACCTCCAGCAGTTCTTCCACCGAGTCGAATGGCCCGTAGGTCTGTCGGTGCTTGACGATGGCGGTCGCCTTGGTCAGGCCGACCCCGGAGAGTTCCTTCTTGAGGGTTTCAGCGTCGGCCGTATTGAGGTTGACCCTGCCCGGCAGTCCCGGATGGGCAACCGATACCGAGGCGGCAGGCGCGGCCATAACTGGCGAGCTTAGAATGGGCACCGCGGTGCTGGCGAAGAATGCCAGCGCCAGTGCAGGAAGGAGGATCTTGCGCATTGCTTATGCTCCATGACTTGAATGAGAAGTGCGGCATTCCCGAGCCGCCTGCCAACCCTAGCCCCGCATCGCAGATGTTCCAGTGCCACCCTGTTGCACGACGTGTCGCACTGGCCCTGCCCCGGGCTGCGCGGGCGCCTGACGGATCGAAGGCATGTGTAAGTAGCTATGTGCGCTGCACCAGCCCGTAGGATTTTTCGGCGTTCGGACCTTCTGTGTTGATGCAAAGTCACATCCACGTACAATCCACCCGCCCCCAAACACTTCACTGCCAAGGCCTATGGACAGACAACCTCTCATGCAATCCCAGAGTACTTCCGTGCGCGAGCGTACGGTGCACGTGCTGAACGCCTATGTGCTCCCCATCGGCTGGTTGGTCATCATGACCGGCATGTTCTGGGCATGGGATCGCTCTCTGTATCACAAGCTGTTCTACATCTTCCTGGCGGTGCCCACCCTGCTCGCCCTGGCATTGCAGCCGGGTCCGTTCAAGGCGCTGGTGCGCAACCCGATGTTCCTTGCCTTCGTGGCCTTCAGCGCCTACATCCTGCTGAGTGTCAGTTGGGCCGCAGACGGCGAAGACTTCGGCTCGCTGTTCAAGCGGCCGCTCTACATCGCCATGGTGCTGCTCTCGGCTGGCCTGATCGCGCTGAAGGTGCCCGCGCGACTGGCGCAACTCACCCGTGCAGCGGCAGTGATCGCCACGGCAGCGGCGGGTTTGTCGTTGATCTATTTCTATGGCGTGCAAGGCGCGTCCCTGGGCAGCCGTCTGGATGGGTATGGCGCGCTCTACAACCCTCTGCTCAGCGCCCATGTGTTCGGCGCCTTTGCCAGTGTCTGGCTGGCCACCTGGTACATCGGACGCAATCCGTGGAATCCGTTGGCGCTGGGGTGCCTGGCGGTACTGGGCGTAACCTTGATCGCCACGGGTTCGCGGACGCCGATCATCGGCATGGCGGCGGCATTGCTGTGGCTGATGGCGGCGGGAAACAAGAAACGCGGCGGGCTGGCAATTGCCATTGCACTGCTGGGGATCGCAGCGCTGTACGTGGTAATGCCCGATGTGCTGACCTCGCGCGGGGCGTCGTACCGGCCGGAAATCTGGATGGAGTCACTGCGTCAGATCGGCGAGAACCCGTGGTTGGGGCGCGGCTACGATTCGGAGATGACCATCGTCATACCTGGCCTGCCGTACACCTTGGCCGACCCGCATAATATCGAACTGGGCGTGCTGTACATCGGCGGCGTTGCAGGGCTCAGCCTGTGGATGGTGCTGTATGGTCTGGCCATGCGCTTCTGCTGGATGAATCGCCGCGAACCGCAGGTGGTGTTGGCCGCAACCTGGCTGGTGTTCGGGTTTGCGTCGGGGCTGACCGAAGGCAGCGCCTTCATGTCTCGCCCCAAGGAGCACTGGTTCCTGATCTGGATTCCGATGGCGCTGGTGTACGCGCAATGGCTATGCCACTGGGGCAACCGCCTCAGCCGCCCTGCCAAGGCCGTTTGAGTGACATTACGGATTGTCTGATGCAACGCAGTGCGCCTTTCGCGGCCACGGACCGCTCCTACGGAGAATCCGACGCCCCGTAGGAGCGGTCATCGGCCGCGAAAAAGGCTACGCGGATTTCAGCTGAATACCATACGGAGCATGCCGCGCAGGGTCTTCCTGTTCCAGGCCCTGAGCGGAATCATGCCCAGCAGCTCTCTGCTCAGGCCCTTGTCCTTGCGCGCATACTTCAAGAACATCGAATTGAGAAAACGCCAGCGCACCTGCTCGTACGCCGGGTGCTCGCGGTACACGGCGTAGGTCTTGAGCACGTTCTCGACCATGAAGCGGCCATTCTTGTAGGTGTTGGTCGCATGCTTGCGGTACTGCGCCAGAGGCTCACCCAGTACATCGATGAAATAACCCGCGCGGGTCACTGCCAACTCGATATAGACATCCTCAAGGCGAATCTCCGGATCGAACCCACCCACCTTCTCCAGCGCCTCGCGACGGAACATCAGCGTAGCGGCGGTCGGCCCCGGCTTGCGGTCCATGAACATGTCGTCGAAATCCAGCCGGCGGAACGGCTCATTGCGCTTGCGCTGTTCACGCTCGCACATCACCTTGCCGGTCGCATCGATGATCTCGGTATTGGCCGAGCAGATACCCACCTCGGGCTTGCCTTCCATGTACGCCACCTGAGTGGCGATACGATGGGCGAACATCACGTCATCCGACCCGAACGGCACCACCAGGCTGCCCTGGCAACGTGCCACCGACTCGTTCAGCGTCCGCGACAGCCCCTTGTTCTCCTGCACGCGCAGATCGAAACCATGCTCGGCACTGAGTTTGCGCAGCAGCTCGACGCTGCCATCGGTCGAACCATCGTCCACCACCAGCAACTCGATGTTGGCGTAGGTCTGCGCCAGCACGCTGCCGATCGAGGCCTCGATATACGGCGCATGGTTGTACGAGGCGATGATCACCGACACCAAGGGCTGCTTTCGATTGTCGGAGGTGGACGTGTTCATATTCGCTGCTCTGAAAAAGTGATGCCGTGTCTACGCGAAGGTAGGCACTCTAGGTACGACGAGCGGCCGAGCCAATCGCCAGGGCCATTCGCATTGTAACAATGCATGACCTCAATGGATGTGAGGCCTTGCTTGCAACGCTGGCAAGCGCATGACGCTTCCAACTACTTCATCCAGCCACGGTTGTTGGCTGGCGGTTGCGGGCATAGGCCAGAAACGCCTCGAGGTCGTCGCTGCACAGCAGATGAGCCACGGCTTTGACTTCGGCAACAGGCCAGTCCCACCACGCCGACGCCAGCAAGGCGTCCCGTACGCGTTCTTCGAAACGCCATTTGATGAACCGACACGGGTTGCCCCCCACCACGGCATAGGGCGGTATGTCCTTGGTCACCACCGCGCCGGCTGCAACCACTGCACCATGGCCAACCGTCACACCGGACAGAATCAACACATTAGCGCACAGCCAGCAGTCGCTGCCGATCACTACGTCGCCTTTGGTGGGCGCTGCGCCCGGCACGTCCTTGACCTCGTCGATGATCAACGGAAACGGAAAGCACGACACCCAATCGGTGCGATGGCCACCCCCGAGCAGAATCTTCACCCCCTCGGCGATCGAGGTGTAGTTGCCGACCTTCAAGGTGGTGTCGTCACCGAACTCCTGCACGTCGGGAATGCCGTAGGTGCCCACCCCGATTGCATACTGGGGGTAGCGCATGCGGATTCGCTCGGGCCCGCGAAACAGCTTCTCGAACTGCCCGAGGTGCTTGCGAACCTTCCTTTTCTTCAACCGGTCCCACCACTTCATCGACGCACTTCCTTACTTACCAATGCAGCACCAGACGCTTGAGACGGCGAAGCGTGGTGCGATCCCATAGCTTGAGCGGGATGGAGCGCAGCAGTCGCAGCGCATCCTTCTTGTCTTCCACCACCGCGTATTTCAACGCCTTGTTGACCAGTTTGGCGCGGCCGCGCTCATAGCCGGGGTGCCCGCGATAGGGCTCGATGGCGCGCATGTCGGCTTCGAACAAGGTCTTGTAGCGGCGCGAAAGGTTGTGCGGATGGCGCCGGTAGCGGGTCACGATCACCGGCAGCATATGGATCTCGACGCCCTGTTCGGCAATGCGCAGGGTGATCTGGAAATCCTGGACCTTGATCGCCGGGTCGTAGAACTTGGCCTTGCGCAGCACGTCCATGCGGTACAACGACACTGGCGCGCCGCAGACCCGGGCATTGGCGAGGATGTCGGCGAAATCCATGCGGCGGATGCGCGTGTGCGTCTGGTCCTTGAGGGCGTTGCCCTGGGTGTCCATGTAGGTGATCAATGCACCTACCGCGCCGACTTCAGGGTTCTGCTCCAGGTAATCGACACGTACGCGCAGAGAGTGGGCGAGCATGATGTCGTCCAGATCCGGCGTGGATACGTATTTGCCGCGGGCGTGCTGCAGGCCGAAATTCAGCGCGGCGCTGACACCCTGGTTGGTTTGCCGCAGCAACTGGAAGTCGTAGGTCGCCTGCAGCGCGGTGAGCATCTCGATGCTGCGGTCACTGGAACCGTCGTCGACGATGATCACTTCGAAATTCGGATAGTCCTGGGCGAAGATGCTGGCCAACGCCTCTTCGAGGAAATTTTCAGCGTTGTAGCACGGCGCCACGATCGAAACGAGGGGCAAATCCGCTACGTCGGCTCGAACGGCAGGTTCGGAAAGTATGTCGGTCATTTTATGGGCAACGACTAATTCGGGTATGTACGGCCTGATATCGGCAGCGCTGCATGATGGGCGATCCGTACCCGATTGTCGACCAATCCATGGCCCCCACCGTAGGAGCGGTCATTGGCCGCGAAAAGGTCCGCGCGGTGGGTCAGGCGAAATGCGGGGCGGCCTTCGCGGCCACTGGCCGCTCCTACGGGGGGGCGGGTTTGCAAGACGCCGGATCAGTCGGGGGTGCCGCGGTGCTGTTGGATGTGCAGCCAATCGACGATCTCGCCTTCGGGCGCGTAGCCGCTCACGGCTTCCTGCAATATCTCGCGGACCCGGTCGAAATCCGTGTCATCCAGTGCCCGCAGCAAACCGGTCAGCTCGCCCTTGAGGGCTTCCCATGGCAAATGATCCTCATGGGCGCTCATGATCATCGGATGACGGGTAGCCACCACGTTGTTGCCGATCAGCAATTCCTCATACAGCTTCTCACCCGGCCGCAGCCCAGTGAACTCGATGCCGATATCCCCTTGGGGATTCTGCTCGGACCGAATGCTCAAGCCCGACAAGTGAATCATCTTCTGTGCCAGGTCGATGATCTTCACCGGCTCGCCCATGTCCAGCACGAACACCTCACCACCACGCCCCATCGACCCGGCCTGGATCACCAACTGCGCGGCCTCGGGAATGGTCATGAAATAGCGGGTGATGTTCGGATGGGTCACCGTCACCGGCCCGCCCGACTTGATCTGCTTGTGAAACAACGGAATCACCGACCCCGACGAGCCGAGCACATTGCCGAAGCGCACCATGGTGAAGCGTGTCTTGTTCACCCGCGCGACGTTGGCCGGGTCGCCGAACAACACCGGCGCCACTTCACGGCTCAGCGCCTGCAGGGTCATCTCCGCCAAGCGCTTGGTGCTGCCCATCACGTTGGTAGGCCGCACCGCCTTGTCGGTGGAAATCAACACGAAGTTGGCCACCCCCGCCTGCAACGCCGCCTGGGCGCAGTTCAGCGTACCCAGCACGTTGTTGCGTACACCCTCGGCAATGTTGTGTTCCACCATCGGCACATGCTTGTAGGCCGCCGCGTGGTACACCGTGTCCACCTTCCAGGTGGTCATCACCTCGAGCAGCTTGGCCTGGTCGCGCACCGTGCCCAGGGTCGGCAGCATCTGTACGTGCAACCCTTCACGGGCAGCACGCTGCTCCAGCTCGCCGCTGATGGTGTACAGATTGAATTCGCCATGATCCAGCAGAATCAGCAGCGCCGGCTCAAGGCCAAGAATCTGCCGGCACAGCTCGGAGCCGATCGATCCCCCTGCCCCGGTCACCAGCACCGACTTGCCAGCAATGCAGTGTTCCAGCAAGTCATCCTGCGCAGGCACCGAATCGCGACCGAGCAGGTCGGCAATGTCCACTTCCTGGATGTCGTCGACCTTCACCTCACCACTGGCCAGCGCGGTGAAGTTGGGCACACTGCGCACGTGCAGCGGAAAGCCTTCGAGGAAACTGAGAATTTCGCGACGCCGCGAGCGCGACGTCGACGGCAACGCCAGCAACAGCTCCTCGGCGCCGGTCAGATCGATCATGCGCTGGATATGCTTGGGCTTGAACACCTGAATACCGGCAATCACCCGGTCGGATATGCTCGGGTCGTCGTCGATGAACGCCACCGGACGCATCACCCGGCCCATGCGCAGTGCGGCAACCAGTTGGTTGCCTGCAACACCGGCGCCGTACACCGCCACCTTGGTCAAACGGTCGTCACGCCCGGCGAACGGCACGTTGTGCACGGCGTTGAACCAGTCGCCCATGAAGTATTGGCGCATGGCCAGGCGCAGGCCGCCGATGATGACCAGGCTGATCCACCAATAATTGAAGATGATCGAGCGCGGCACCACCGTCTGGTGGTTGCTGTACCAATACACCACCACCGCCAGGATCAGCGCCGACAGGCTGACCGCCTTGACGATGGCCACCAGTGCATCGTTGCCGAAGTAGCGCATCACCGCGCGATACATGCCGAAACGAATGAACAGCGGTATGGCCACGAACGGCGCGGCCACGAACAACCATTCGTGCTCGCGGATCGGGTTGTACATGTCCTCGATGCCCAGGCGCACCAGAAAGGCCATCCACAGGGCGACCCAGACCAGCACGATGTCCGCGACCACTTGCAGCATGCGCTTCTGGCGACGTGGCAAACCCAGCAAGCGTGTACGTATTCTATCCATCAGTATTCGACCCGAATGGCCCCAGACCGTGACGGTCGGTTGTAGCAACTACGTAACCTTAAGTGCGATCAGCCGATTGCACCAGTGCGCGAACGCAATTTCATGCGCGTTCCAATTCCCCCGCATGATAACGAAAAGCCAGCCACAACAAAGGGATGTACGCAATAAAGGTGCCTAGAACGGGGCTCAGACCGAAAACCGTCACGGCAATGGCCCAGGGTAACAGCCAGCCCAGCGTGATCGACGCCGTCGCCAGGGTCACCGGCAGATGACGCCCGTAGACCCGCGAGGCGTACTGATAGGCGTGGCTTCGATGAGCCTGATACACCTTGTCACCGCGCAGCAAACGCCGCAGCAAGGTGAACGTGGCGTCGACGATGAACACACCCAGAAGGATCACCCACCCCCAGAAGTAAGCCGGCTCGGTCCACGCTGCCTGAACCGACAGCACCGCCAGCACCAGCCCAAGAAAACCGCTGCCCGCATCGCCCATGAAGATCTTCGCCGGCGGCCAGTTCCACAGCAGAAAGCCCGACACCGCCGCCGCCAGCACGGCCGGCAGCCACATCAACTGCGCATGCCCGCCAAGCGCATAGATCAAACAGGCCCCGGCGCACACGCAGATGGCCTCGACACTGGCGATACCGTCAATGCCGTCCATGAAGTTGTAGAGGTTGAGCATCCACACCAGGTACAACAGGCCGAATACCCACCACAACGCGGCAAGCCCGTCGACCGCACCGATCACGCCAGGCATGCCACCCAGGCACAGCAGGGCCCAGCCGCCCGCTGTGAAATGCCCGAGCAGGCGCCAACGTGCAGCGATGTGATTGTGATCATCGAGAAAACCCACCACGGCCACCAGCGCCCCACTGCCGAACAGGGCCAGCCAAACATGGCTTTCGAGCATTCCCCAAAGCGCCAGCCCGCTGATGGCGGCCAGAAACACCAGTACGATCGCCACGCCACCGCCGCGCGGGGTCGGCACCGTGTGGGAACTGCGCGCGTTGGGCACGTCCATCAGGCTGCGCGCCAGCGCATAGCGACGCAAAGCGAAGGTCAGCCCATAGGCAAGCACCAGCACGACCAGCAGCCATACCAGCAAGCTCATCGACGGCGCGCTGCCACGTAGGGCCGCGCCGTGGCGGCTAACGCGTCGGCCATGGAGGTGGGCGGCTGCCAGCCCAGCAATTGGCGATTCTTGTCGATGTCGACTTCCAGGGAATCAAACAGCCGTTGCGTCACTGCACCCTGCCCCAAGGCATTGGCCACGCGGCTCATCCACGGCAACGGCACATCGAGCAGCCGCGGCTGCTTGCCCATCGCCGCAGCCATGGCGCGCACCAGGTTCGCAGTGGACACCGGCTCGCCATCACTGACCAGAAAGGTTTGATTCGACGCAGCCGGATGTTCCAGGCAGGTGCACACCAGATCCGCCAGATTGTCCAGCGCCACCAGGCTGCGACGGTTGCTGGTCTTGCCCAAAGGCAGCGGCACACCACTGCTCACCAGACGCAGCAGCGTCTGGAAATTCGCGCGCACGCCTGGCCCGTACACCAGCACCGGGCGAATGATCACCACCTCCATGCCAGTGCCTGCTGCCAATGCTCGCAAGCCCACTTCCGCTTCCAGCTTGGAAATGCCGTAGGCATCCCGCGGAGACGGCTCGTCGTCGGCACGAAACGGCTGCCCCGGCTCGGTGGCTTCGCCATTGACCTTGATCGAACTGATGAAAACAAAGCGCCGCACCCCGGCCTGCGCCGCTTGGCGGGCAAGGTTCAGCGTGCCTTCGACATTCACCCGGCGAAATTCGGCCAAGGGATCGGCGTGCGACTCGCGCATCACGTGCACACGCGCAGCGGCGTGCACCACACTGTCAATGCCGGCGAGCGCGCTGGTCCAGTCGGTGTCGGCGGCCAGCGTGGGCACCACGCAGCCTTCCACCCCAATGGGCAGTTTTGTGTAGGCGCGGCGCACGGCGGCGCGGGTGATCGGGCAGCCCAGCCGCACCAGCCGAGCCGCGACAGCGGCACCGACAAAACCCGACGCGCCAGTTACCAAAACAGCTTTCGAGATCATGGGCGAGCACCTTGGTCGAATGGATTAACGCTGCAATACGTCGTGATACAACTGCACATAACTGTCCGCCATTCCCTGCGCGGTAAACACCTGCTGGAAGCGACGCGCCGCGGCGGCGCCCATGGCACTGGCCAGGGCTTCATCGTTCCACAGTGTCTGCATGGCCGCCGCCAGCGCCTGGGGATCACGCGGCGGGATAACGAGTCCGGTTTCACCGGCCAGGTTGATGTAGCTCATGCCGCTGCCGATGTCGCACGAAATCATCGGTTTGCCATACATGGCGCCTTCAAGCAGCGAAATGCCGAACGACTCGGAACGCAGGTGCGACGGAAACACGAAGGCGTGGCACAGGGTCAGCAGCGCCGCCTTGTCTTCATCCGGCAAGCCGCCGAGAAAATGCACGTTGCTCACTTCAAGCTGCTGGGCATAGGCCTTGAGCTCAGCTTCCAAATGGCCACCCCCAAGAATCACCACCGGTAAGCCGGTCGCCTTGGCAGCATCGAGCAGGTAGTTCAGACCCTTGTAGTAGCGCAGCGCACCGACGAAAAGAAAGAACTTGCCGGGAAAGCGCGCCTGCCAATGCGCCAGGCGCTCGGCAGACGGCGTGGAGTATGTAGCGGGATCGAGGCCGAACGGGATGACTGACAACTTTTCAGTGAAGCGCTGCAGCACCGGGCTGCTGGCCGCGTAGTCGGGTGAAGACACGACGATGCGGTCCATGGACCCGAGGAAGCGATTCATCAACGGCTGATACAACTTGAGCAGGGTCTTCTGCTTGATGATGTCGGAGTGATAACTGACCACCGACGGCTTGCCGGTGCGGCTGGCAAAATGCACCAGGTCCATGAACGGCCACGGAAAGTGGTAGTGAATCAGATCCGCCTGGCTGGCCAACTCCTTGAAATCGCCCAGCGCCGACCAGGAAAACCCGGTCGAGGCCACGTGCAAATCGAGCTTGGCACGGTGGGCCACATGGTGCCCTACCCGTTCGCCACGCGCCGCGCCGCGCTCGCTGAGGTACAACACTTCGGATTGCACACCGCCCGCGGCACATCCCTCTGCAAGCTGAAAGATGACCTGCTCGATACCGCCCATGGAATCGGGAAAGTACGTCTTGAAGAAGTGCAGCACCTTGATCATCGGGTTTCCAACGTGCGGCGATAGGATATCAACGTCTGCGCCGCACAACGGTCCCAGGAGAATCCGTCGGCGTGGGCCAGACCACGTTGCCGAGCCTCGGCGCGCCATGGGTCGTCTTCCAGCGCCTTGGCCATGTGCTGCGCCAGGGTTTCGATATCCATCGCCTCGCACATCAGCGCCGCCTCGCCCGCCACTTCCAACAGGGACGAGTTATTGGCACAGACCACCGGCACGCCCGAACTCATCGACTCCAGCACCGGCAGGCCAAACCCCTCGTACAACGACGGAAAGGCAAACAACCGCGCGCCCGCGAACAGCACCGGCAAGTCCTCGGCCGGCACGAAGCCCAGATAGCGCGCCCAGCCCTGGCGCTGCGCCGACTCGATGCGCGCAAAGATCGCCTCGTTCTGCCAGCCTCGGTAGCCGGCCAGGATTAACGGCCAGCGTTGGCGCGTGGCCAGCGGCAGCGTTTCGTAGGCCGTGAGCAGTGTCTCGATGTTCTTGCGCGGCTCGATGGTGCCGGCGAACAGGCTGTAGCCTTCGTGGCTCAACCCGTAGCGCCCGAGCACTTCAGCGGTTTGCGCCGCGCTGCGCGGATGAAACTCCGGCGAACTGGCCAGCGGCACGGTATCGATCCGCTCGAGCGGCCAATCGAAATACTCGGCCAGTTCGCGCCGGGTAAATTCGGAATCGGTGATCAGGCGGTCCGCACGCTTCAAGGTCAGCCGCAGCTCTTTCTGCAGGTAGCGCGCCAGCTGCGGCGCGTGACACTGGGACCAGGTAAACGGCGACAGGTCGTGAAAGGTCGCAATGCGCGGCCCCTTGAACGGCGGCAGGTAATAATTGGGGCTGTGATACAGATAATCGCCATGCCCTTTCAGGGCACGCGCCTTGAGCAATGGCATCAGCAGACGATAGGCCTCGATGGCCAGAAAGTTTTTCTGCACTGCCCGCTTGAGGCTGTAGCCGCTGCCGGACGCGTCCGCAGCACTCGGCAGCGCCGGCAAGAAGCTGCGCCCGGCAAAGAACTGCAGGTCGGTTATTTCCGGACTGCTCTGCAGGCGTCGCGCCAGCTCATAGGTATAACGTCCAATGCCCGTCAGCGGAAAGCGCACAGGCTCGACGGAAAGGACGACCTTCATTTATTGGGCAGCCAACATCCATTGCAGGGTGTCGCGTAACGGCGGGGTCTGCCAGTCGCCCACCAGCGAACGCAGACGGGTATTGTCACCGCACAGCGTCTTCACTTCATTGGCGCGCACGAATGCGGGGTTCACTTCCACACGGATGGAATGGCCGGTGATGCTTTCGCACAACTCGATCACTTCACGCAGCGAATGGGTGACACCCGAGCTGACATTGACGGTCTGCCCCAAGGGCTTGTTTTCCAACAGCCCACGGTAAGCCGCGACCAGCGCGCGTACGTCGCTGAAATCGCGCCACACGTCGAGGTTGCCCAACTCGATCACGTCGGCCTTGCGGCGGAAGTGCGAGACGATCTTGGGCAACAGAAAATTGTCCGCCTGCCCCACCCCGGTGTAGTTGAACGGCCGGGTGACGACAATGGGCAAGCGGTTTTGCCACAAGCTGGCCATGTATTCCATGGCCAGCTTGCTGACGGCGTAATCGTTGGCCGGCGCGGGGGCCGTGCCTTCGTCCAGCATGCCTTCGGATGCATTGCCGTACACATTGGCGCTACTGGCCAGCAATACACATTCAGGCGCCTTGCCCGAAGCGGCGACCGCTTCGAGCAGGTTGCGCGTACCGATCAGGTTGACCTGATAGAACGCATCAGCCACGCCATGGCCCACGAACGCCAGTGCGGCGAGGTGAACCACGTAATCGGGCTGCAGCTCTGCCAGCAACGCGCTGAGCCTGGGCGCATCGTTCAGATCGGCCTGGTAGTAACCTGGCTCCTCCGACGGCTGACTGCCCAAGCCGATGACTTCATACCCATGGGCCTGCAACTCGGCGGTCATGTAGCGGCCGGTGAAACCCTGGATACCAGTGATCAATGCGCGTTTGCCGACATTAGCCATCAGAAGGAAAACCCTTTCTCGTTGCGGCGCAGGTCAGCCTCGACCATCATCCGGCACAGCTCTTCCAGCGAGGTCTTCGGTTCCCAGCCCAATACGGCCTTGGCCTTGGCCGGGTTGCCGATCAGCAGGTCAACTTCGGTTGGGCGGTAGAACTTCGGATTGACCGAAACCAGCACCTTGCCAGTCTTGGCACACAGGCCCTGCTCGGATTCAGCTTCGCCCTGCCACTTGATCTCGATGTCCACGGCCTTGAAGGCCATGGTGACGAAGTCACGCACGGTTTCGGTACGGTTGGTGGCCAACACGAAGGTGTCCGGCTCGTCGGCCTGCAGCATGCGCCACATACCTTCGACGTATTCCTTGGCGAAACCCCAATCGCGCTTGGCGTCGATGTTGCCCAGCTCCAGGGTTTCCTGCAGGCCCAGCTTGATCTTGGCGACGGTGTCGGTGATCTTGCGGGTCACGAACTCACGGCCGCGCAGAGGCGACTCGTGGTTGAACAGGATGCCGCTGGTGGCGAAGATGCCGTACGACTCGCGGTAGTTGATGGTCATCCAGTGGGCGTACAGCTTGGCCACACCGTAGGGGCTGCGCGGGTAGAACGGGGTTTCCTCGATCTGAGGAATGGCCTGCACCTTGCCGAACATCTCGGAAGTCGAAGCCTGGTAGAAGCGCGCCTTCGGATTGACGATGCGGATGGCTTCCAACAGGTTGACAGCGCCCAGGCCAGTGATTTCGGCGGTGGTCAGCGGCTGCTCGAACGAAACACCGACGAAGCTCTGCGCAGCGAGGTTGTAGACCTCGGTGGCTTCGGTGGTCTGCAGCAAACGGATGCTGGCAGACAGGTCGGTCAAGTCGTACTCGACCAAGTGCAGGTTAGGGTTGTTCTGGATACCCAGCTCTTCGATACGCCAGAAGTTGACGGAGCTGGTACGGCGGTAGGTGCCGTATACGGTGTAGCCCTTTTCCAGCAGCAGTTCCGCCAGATAGGCGCCATCTTGACCAGTGATACCAGTGACAATAGCTTTCATGCGAATTAACCAACTCCATTTAGTGCCGACAAGGCAGCGAAAGAGAAACCGAACAACGCTTGCGGCCGCGCAAAGCACCGGCGCTCGACTTAACAAAGCGCGGAGTATACATATCCCCGCCAGCTCAGCCCAGCCTCCAACACCGGCACCATTCCCCCGCCGTCACGCTGCACACGCCGCACACCCCGTGGGAGCGGTCAGTGGCCGCGAAAAGAACACCACGGATTAACCGATACACCGCGGTGTTTCTTTCGCAGCCACTGACCGCTCCCACATAGGCTCCCACAGAGGGCTCTACACAGTTTCTACAGAGTTGTTACATCGGCGATACAGCATCAATCAGGGTTTGGTTTTCACCTTGGCAACATCACCACCAGGCAAACCTTGTTCCGGCTCGGGGCTGAGCCAGACGTTGACACTGTCGACACTCTCTTGGTTCAACTTGCCACTCCAACGATTCAACATGAACAGGTTGGTAATGAAGTCGTACTGCGACCTCAACAAATCCCTGCGCGCCTTGAACTCGTTCTGCACACTGGTCAACACGTCCACCGCGTTCACCACGCCATAGGCAAACGCCTTCTGCGCGGCCACGCTCGACTGTTGCGCCGAAGACAACGCGTTCTTGTTCGCGCGCATCTTCTCCACACTGGCCTGGGCGGTCAGGTAGGAAGTGGTCGTTTCCTTGACCACCTGCCGACGCACACCTTCGAGTTCCTGCTCGGCAGCCAGTTGGTCATCGTACAAACCCCGAACCCGCGCCGACGTGGAACCGCCGCTGTAGATCGGTACCCGCACCCCCAGCGTCGCCACGTAGCTGTCGCTGCGAGGCGTCAAGGTATTGTCGTAGCCCACGTCACTTTGCTGAGCACTCAGGCTCACACTCAGTTGCGGATAGTGCCCGCCCTTGCCTTCGCGCACCGCCGCATCGGCCGCTTCGGCGCCACTCTGGTAGGCCTTGAGCAAAGGATTAGCATCCATGGCCTGGGACACGAAATTGGCAAGCGGCGCAGTCGGCGCCTGCAAGGCCACATCGTTGCGGACCCGGCTCAACCGCTCGTCGATTCGCCGACCGACGATCTCGGACAACGCCTCACGACTGACCTGCACCTGGTTGCGCGCATCCACTTCCTGCGCCGCCAGGGCATCGACCCGCGCCTTGAGGTCGAGCTGATCAGTGATCTTGGCCATCTGCCGCTCGTAGAGCATGTTGATCCGATCAAGGTTCTTCTGCGTAGCCCGCCTCTCGGCCTGCACCAGCTCCAGTTCGTCATCGGCGGCCAACGCGATGAAGTATCGCTTGGCCAGATCCACCGTGGCCTCGGCGTGGGAATCTTCGGCCTGGGCGCCTTTCTGCGCCGTAACGCTCTTGGCCTTCTGCCAACCTTCCCAAGCGGTCTTGTTGTAGAGGTATTGAGTCAGGCTCAGGGAATAGCTCTTGTTGTCGTAGATTTCCCGCGCGGCGTCGTCCTTGCGCAGAATTCGGTTGAAATTGCTCTGCGCCGACAACTGCGGCAGCAAGCCGCCCAGAGCTTCGCGCTGCTGCTCGGACGCGGACCGCGCCCGGGCATACGCTGCCAGCACGCGCGGATCTTCCAGGCGCGCCTCACGGTACAGCCCGGCCAGGTCCAGTGCGTAGGTCGAAGCCGACACCGCTGGCTTGGGCGGAACATCGTTGGGAACCAGCGGTTCGGCGCCAACGGCTTGCAACGCCAACATGCTCAACATCACACCAGGTAACAAACGCGACACAGTCATTCCTCGATCATCGACTTGGCGAACATGTTACGGGCCGGCTTGAGCAGGTATTCAAGCATTGTACGGTCACCTGCGTTGATCAAGACCTCGGCAGGCATGCCTGGCTGCAGTTTGCGATCGCCAAGCTTCTTCATGCCATCGTCGGACACTTTCACGCGGACCAGGTAGTAGGCATCACCGGAGCGTTCGTCTTTCAAGGCATCTGCAGATATTCGCGTGACCTCGCCTTCGATTACTGGCGTGGTCGCATTGTTGAACGCGCTGAAGCGAATGTCCGCGCGTTTGCCAAGCTCCAGCCTGTCGATGTCGGCCGGGGCGACATGAGCCTCGACAATCAGTTCGGCCGCTGCCGGCACTATGTCCAGCAATGGGGTGGCGGCGCTGACCACGCCCCCCACGGTATGCACCTTCATATCCAGGACCATGCCGCTTTCCGGGGCACGAATGACAACACGCGACAAACGGTCGTTAAGCGCTGCTTCCTTTTCCTGAAGATCGAATACCTGAGCCTGCACATCAGATAGCTCGTTGGCCACGTCCGAGTTGAATTGCTTGTTCAACTGCACGATCGACAGCTCAGTCTCGCTGATCTGCAGTTGGGTCTTGATGATGTTCGACTGATGGTCGGCCACTTCGGTCTTGAGCATGTCGAGCTTGCGCTCCTGCTCCAGCAAGCGTTGATTATCGACGAAACCTTGAGACAGCAAATCCTTAAGCTGTACGATCTCGCCGCTGTAGGACTTTTCCAAGCCTTGCTTCGTTCTGATCATGCCTTGCAGACCGAGGATCTGCTGCTTCAGCTGACTGATACGCTCGCGCTGCACGGAGATTTCGCCAAGGCGCGAGTCATGTCGAGCCTTGAACACCTGCTGCTCACCCGCCAATGCCTCCATGGCACGGTCCGAGTCAGTACCAACCATCTGCACCGGCGGAACAGACTGCAGCCCATCGCGCTCGGCACGGAGCCTCGCCTCTTTGTAGCGGGCCACGATCAGTTGGTTACGGGTGGACTCGTATTCTGCGCTGAGCTGTGCTTCGTCGAGCACAATCAGGGGATCGCCCTGCTTGACCATGTCGCCGTCGCGCGCATTGAGTTCCTTGATGATGCCGCCTTCCAGATGCTGGACGGTCTTGCGATAGCTCTGCACGGTAACGATGCCGCTGCCATGCACGGCATTGCTCAGCGGCGCAACGGCAGCCCAGGTACCGAATATTCCGAAGGTTACGAAAATGATGGTGAAACCGATACGGCGGATGCCGCGATCGGAGATAGGCATGTCATCGAAATTGTGGTCGAAGGTGGTAATGGCTTTACTGGTCATCGATGAAATCCTTTCACACGCCGTTCGATTGGGTGTTGGCCGGGCCCACGGGGGGCTGCGGCGCAGCGGGAGCGGCTGGTGCGGTCGCAGGATTCGCCGCAGCCGGGGCGGCAGGCGCACCCTGGGTTGGCTGGGCAACGCGCGGTTGGGCTTTGCCCTGTTGCGCCGCCAACTCGGCGATCACCTTGTCGCGCGGGCCGTACATCGAAATCGTTCCTGCCGACATCACCAGAATGTGGTCCAGCCGAGACAGGATGTTGGGTCGATGCGAAACGATGAATACCGTCGCACCGGTTTCCTTGACCTTCTGCAACGCCACGCCCAGGGCTCTTTCACCCACCTCGTCGAGGTTGGAATTGGGCTCATCGAGCACGATCAGCTTGGGGCTGCCATACAGCGCGCGCGCCAGGCCCACCCGCTGACGCTGGCCACCCGACAGGTTCACTCCATCGCTGCCAATGATGGTGTCGTAACCGTCGGGCAGCATCAGAATCATCTCGTGCACGCCGGCGATCTGCGCGGCCAGCACGACTTTCTCGGCATCGACCTTTTCGAAACGCGCGATGTTGTCGCTGATGGTGCCTTCGAACAGCTCGATATCCTGGGGTAGATAGCCGACATACGGGCCCAGCTCGTGTTTGTCCCAGGTACTGATATCGGCGCCATCGAGACGAACCACGCCATGCTGTGGCGGCCAGATGCCCATCAACGCTCGCACCAAGGTCGACTTGCCTGCGGCGCTCGGCCCAACGATGCCGACGATGGAACCCGCCGGCGCCACGAAACTGATGTTGCGTATCACCGGGGCTTTGGCGCCGGGCGGCGCTACCACCAGATTCTCGACCTGAATATGGCCCTGTGGCGCTGGCAAGGCCATGCGTTCCGGCTCGGCATTGAGCTTGTCCAGCACCTCGTTCAAGCGCGCGTACTGAACCTTGGCGGCGACGAAGCCCTTCCAGCTGCCGATCATCTGGTCAATCGGCGCCAGCGCGCGCCCGAGCAAAATGGAACCAGCCATCAACAGGCCAGGGTTGATCTCATGAATGATCACCAGATAAGCCCCCATCGCCAGCATGATCGACTGCGACCACATACGGAACGTCTTGGAAATGGAGGTGACCGCGCCGCCCTTGTCACTGGCATTGGACTGCAACAGCAGTATTCGCCGCTGACGCACCGCCCAGCGGTTCATCAGCGTCTCGAGCATGCCCATGGACTCGATGACTTCGGCGTTTCGCAGGTTCTTGGTGGTG
The DNA here is from genome assembly GCF_947090715.1 of Pseudomonas sp. MM227. Lineage (NCBI taxonomy): Bacteria > Pseudomonadati > Pseudomonadota > Gammaproteobacteria > Pseudomonadales > Pseudomonadaceae > Pseudomonas > Pseudomonas sp. MM227. The sequence goes on along the minus strand of NZ_OX352319.1, from coordinate 2,037,981 downwards.
GCGACATTGGACTTGACGCTTTGTTGATTGGCGTCGGCCAAGGCCTGTGTAGTGAAACGGTGATTGAGGAATGCCAGCACCACCAGCACTACCCCGCACGCCACCGTCATCCAGCCGAACCACGGGTGGAAAAGGAACATAACGGCGGTGTAGATCGGAAACCAGGGGGCGTCGAAGAAGGCAAAAAGCCCAGGGCCGGTCATGAATTGCCGCAGGGCCGTCAGGTCGTTCAGCGACTGCGCCGTTGCATCCATACCGCCACTGGTGAGTGCACGTTTGAAGCTGGCACGGTAGACGTCCCTGCTGAGCAGCACATCCAACCGATTGCTGATCCGAACCATCATCCGCGAGCGAACCCACTCGAGCGCCCCCAGCGTGATCATCAACAGCGTGAGAATGAGCGTCAGCATGATCAGTGTGGAACTGCTGCTGGACGGCACGACCCGACCGGATATCTGAATCATGTAGAACGTTGGAACCAGCATCAGCGCGTTGACGAAAAAGCTGAACACACCGACAGAAATGAAGCTGCTTTTGCAGGCCTTGAGGGCCGTCTGCAAGTTGTTATCTGGTGAACGACTCATAATATCCGTACTTGAAAAAAGGCGAGAACGATTCGCAGTGTACCACCCGCGCTCCGGACTAGGGTGTGATCGTTAGTGCGACAAGGCACAAAGCCCTCAGCGGCCGGAAACTTCAAAAGCATATGGAAAAGGATCACTAGCGAATATAGGAATTTTCCTAATATTTTGTTCAGCAAGCATACAATTGCCATCAACCCAATTGCGGAAAGGGCTTTAGGTGCACGCATGCCGGCGGCGCTCAGACTATGAAAGCGCCTATGGCTGCTCACCAGGCAGACACTCAACAACTCAGCGCGCTAGATACTGGCTCAAAGCTACTACTTTAACGACTAAAAATTGTCATAGGTTATATCATAAGATTTTTAGTTACCGTAAGCCTCTGATTTTCATAGCTTTATCAAAACATCATTCCGTAGCAGGGTATAATCTTCATCTGACTCAACCTGAGCTGTAACACACTGCAACAACTAGGAAAACCTGATTCAGGTCAACGTTTTAGACATCGTGTAAAGAATTTTACAATCAGCGATTGACAGGGTCCCCCGTCTAGCTCAATCATTCTCGCCGGAAGGAAGGCCACCACTGGCCCAGCCATTTGTTACAGGTTTGCCGTTTTTAGATGGCACAGTGTGTTCAAGCCAACAGGAAATGGAAATTCATGTCACTGCCTTCGCATGCACTTGATGGCCTGAAAATCAGCTCGCGGGTAACACTGCTTGAGCCTGGAATGTATATATTCCGGTACGCGTCTCAGCCACCAGCGGACAAGCCAGTCTGCATCTCGCTACAGCAAGCGCCATTGGGTAAAGGGTCAATTGATTTCTTCCCTGCCGAAGGCGTTAGCAAGAACATGCTTACGCATCTGGGCGACACCATAGTGGCTCGCGTAAAAAGTGGCGTAGCCACTGTCCTGATCACCGAATACCACATGTTTGAAGCCGAAATCGACCCTGTTGATCTGCGCATTGATCGTATCGATACTTCTCCTGCCATCATGCGCAATTTTGCCGTCGTGGCCACCCCTGAACCCAGTCCGGCACTGACAGCCGAAATCGCTCCCGCAACCTTACGGCTCATTGCACACCTGCAAGGTGCAGGCGATGTCGAGTCAACGAAAGGATGGGTTGGCGAGCATGACGGCACAAAGCGTCTGGAGGGCTTCTGTGTCATATGGGACAACAAGCCTGAAGGTGTAGACCTCGTCTACACCTCGACGGTTGCCGGATCAGGCCCTAGCCCAAATGTCGCGGCCGGAACCTTCAGTGGCACTCGTGGCAAAGCCTCACCCCTCATTTCTGCAGGGTTCAGCCTGGTAGGGCCAAACCGCTGCTTGTACGAACTTTCTGGCCACATCGTGTTTTCCGGCTCATCGCCGCAGCTCGTCGTTGCCAATCAGATGATGTATGGCCCCACAGGCACTGAGCCTCTGGTGGCGCTGCATCTCTCAATAGATCCCGTCACGAAGATGAACGCCCCCCGCTATAAGTCTCCGTGGGAAAACTCTGCATTGAAGCAGAAAACTAGCAGCACAGGCCAGATGGCCTGAAGTAACAGGAATCACACATGCAATACGACCAGCCTTACTCCGCGACCGAACTGAAAGGTTCGCTGGCCAACAACCCTACTCTGTTGTCCTCCACCACTGCCGCTGCCATCAGCACCCTGCTGGCACTGGACACTGCTGCAACTGTAAGCGTTGCTTCGTGGGACGGCTTGTCCGCTCCAGTTTCGCCAGTCGGGACTACCGCTCAGCTGGTTACGGCTGAAATCGCCGGCGCCGCTGGTGATAACGTTGCTTTGGCTATTCCTGCCGAGCTCTCTGCAGCTCAAGCATTCATCTTCGATAGCGAAGCAAATCTGGTCGTATCGTTCGATACCCCAGCTCCTGTTGCTACCTTCGCTGCTCTGGCAGAAGGCGAAGTCGCTGCCACCGCAGCTACTGAATCCACTCCAGACCTGATCGTTACTTCCGGCGACGGCAACGACACCCTGATCTTCACTGGCGACCAGAATGTCTACGTTGATGGCCGTGAAGGCGACGACGTGATCATCACTGCCGCTGGCAACGACACCATTTACGGTGGCGCTGGCAACAATGTGATCATCTCCGGCGCTGGCGACGACCAGATCTTCTTGGCTGGTACCTCTGACGTCGTAAATGCTGGCGAAGGCTATGACGTAGTAACACTGCAGGGTTCGCGTGCCGCTTACGATTTCGTTGCAGGCAACAACTTCAACGTTGATGGCACCGGTGCACAGACCGCATCCATCACCAACGCTGAGTTCCTGGCTTTCGACAACGAAGAGTCGATTGCTCTGGCTACTTCCGAAGATCAGGCCGCAGCTCTGCGCCTGTACCAAGGCATTCTGGGCCGCGATGCTGACGCAGCAGGCGCTAAAGTCTGGGCTGGCGCAGCTGATCAGGGCGTAGCGACCGGTAGCATCGCTCAATCGTTCCTGGACTCCTTCGAGTTCAAGGCCGATGCAAGCGAAGCTTTCGTCACCAGCCTGTATCAGAACCTGCTGGAGCGTACTGCTCCTGAAGCGACCGATGTTGAGTACTGGTCGAATGTATTGGCAAGCGGCGCTTCGCGTGCCGACGTAGCCACTACTTTCGCCCTGTCGCCAGACGCGATCACCGTTGATCAGAGCAACAGCGAATACGTTGAAAGCCTGTATCAGTCGGCACTGGGTCGTGATTCGGATGCTGAAGGCCTGAACTCGTGGGTAACCGCGCTGTTCAACGGCGCAAGCCGTGGTGACATCGCTCAGAGCATCGTGAACTCGGCTGAGGCTGCTACTAAAGTCAACGCTGACTTCATCGACACTCTGTACAGCAATGCACTGGATCGTCCTGCCGATACTGAAGGCAAGGCATTCTGGGTCGACTCCCTGGCTCAGGGCGTCACCCAGGCCGAAGTCGCTGTCGCTATCGTCGGTTCGCCAGAAGCGGCCGAAAACATCGACAACGTGATCGTGATCCACGGCCAGGTCTAATCAACCCAGTCGTAGCAAGCTGAATGTCATCCGCCGCAAGGCGGGTGTCATTCGAAAAAGGGGCGACTTTAGGGTCGCCCCTCTTTTTATTTTTTCTAGTGAATCCGCCAGCCATGTCCATAAACCTCGACCGTGGGCGAGAAACGCTCATGGACATTTTTCATCGTCATCGCGAAGCGCAAGAGCACGAACTTGCAGCCTCAATGCTCGAGCTTGCGCTGCAGACGCCCGAATATCGCCCAGAAGCGCTGATCTGGAAAGGTATCGACGCCCTGCCCGATGACCCCAAGCTGGCCTTTATTTATTTGAGCAATGCCGCTCACGCTCTTCCTGATCGTGCGGACGTCCACGCGCTGCTCGGCCGCAGTATGCTCGCGCAAGGTCAGCCCGAACTGGCCACCCGCTACTTGTCTGCCATATGGCAAAAGCTTCCAAACGATCCCTCCCTACGCATGATCCTGTGGCAGGCCCGTAGTCAGTCGGCGAGCCCTGCTGAACTTCGCCGCATGATTCTTGCTCACTTGCCGGATATCACAGCTCCCAACGAGCTGAGTTTCGTACTCAAGATACTTGCTGCCCAAACCGACTCACCGAGCACGATCGGCGTGGTGCGCTATCTGCCCGAGGAAAAGGAAATTCAAGGCTGGGCCGTCGACTTGCGCAATGTACACGTACCAGTTGCGATCGAGCTGGAAGCCAACACGAATACCATGTCGGTCTTGGCCAACGTCGCGCACCCCCTGCTTACAGCCGCAGGCCTGCCCGCTACCCACGGCGGAATACGCATCAAGGTGCCAAATCCCACGCAGGCAGTTACCGTGAGGTTTGGGACGGGCCTTCCCCTTCTGGGCAGCCCAGTGTCGGCCATGCCTACGTTCGTCCCGCCAGCGGCCGTCGTCGATGTGGGTAGACCACACCCGGTCGACGTTCTGATCCCTGTCTACGACGGCCTTGAAGAAACCCTGGAGTGCATCAACAGCGCCATCGCCGCGCGTAAACTCAACGATACACCCCACCGGCTTGTGGTGCTGGACGATGCGACGCCGTTACCCGCTTTGCGCAAGGCGCTCAAGGTATTGGCAAGCAAGGGCAAGATCACGCTGATACAGCAGCCGGTGAACCTGGGCTTCATACGCACAATGAACCGCGCTATGGCACTCAGTCCTCGCCAGGATGTCGTCTGGCTGAACGCCGATACACGTGTGCACGGCAACTGGCTGGATCGCCTGCGAGATACCGCCTATGGTGCCGACGATATAGCCTCGGTGACGCCATTCACCAACAACGGCGAACTGATGAGCTTTCCAGTGAGCCGGGTGAGTTCACCCATGCCGACCGCCGAGGAACAGGCCGGGCTGGACCGACTGGCAAGCGACATCGCCAGTCCGGCTGTGGAACTGGAAACCGGGTGCGGTTTTTGCCTGTATATCAAGCGTGCTGCCCTGGATGCAGTGGGTTACCTGGACGAGGTGCACCTGAGCCGAGGCTACGGCGAAGAAACTGACTGGTGCTTGCGTGCTCGCCGGTCTGGGTGGCGACATATGGGGGCGACTCATGTATTTGTGGCCCATAAAGGGGGCGTTTCTTTCAAAGAGGAAAAAATGCTACGAGTGGCCTACAACAACGCCATTTTGCGCATGCGTTTCCCTACCGCCGAAGCCGATTATGAGGCTTTCTGCAAACGGGACCCGCTACGGCCCGCACGTAACGTGTTGCAAGGTGCCCGTTTGGACAACCTGTTGAAGTGGCTGAAAAGCGAAGTTAAACGTGCTGGCGCTTCCATACCTCTCTATCTCCAGCCTGGATCCGATGACGACCTGCCCCTCACCCTCGGCTACCGCCAGGGTGATGCAGGCATAGTAGCCACCCTCTCTGCGGCAACTTACCCCCTGACAACGGCGATCGACTACACGCTGCCCAGAGACACGGAGAAGCTGCGCGATACCCTTGCACTCCTTATCGCCAACGGTGCAGACCAGTTACTGACGTCGGGCCATGTGCGCATACCTGGAGAATTGCAGCAGCTGTTTACAGCATTGAGCCTGGACATCTCCGAGCAAGCCGTGCCGCCGATTGAGTCAGCGGGCTGCATCCCACAGATCATGGACCAGCGCGCGATCATTGCTGACGATCTGTCGAGACCGGACTTACTGCACAAGTGGCTCGATCTCGCACGAAAACTTCCAAAAAACGCCAGTGGGAATGCCCCCTGCATCGAAGGCGATACCCCCGCTGCAAGATCACTACGAACCACTGGCACAGTGCGCGACATGGTCATTCTCGACGGACTGACCCACGCGCAATGCGCAGCGTTGAGTGGCTATGAGCAACTGGTCAGTCTGGACACGAGCCGGGCTGTCGATGCTCATTGCCAGCGGATGGCTGCACTGTATGAGTTGCCGTTGCACCAGCTGTATCAAGACAGTTTCAGCGAAGCCAATTCCCATGCCTCTGCGCATACGGATACATCAAGGAAAAAGGCATCGAGCCTGACAGAATTATGAATGATCTAACTACCATCGGCCTGACTTGCGGACAGATCAGCGGACTGTATGGGGATGTGCTCCAAGGATGGGCACTGGATCCGGCCAAACCTGACATGCGCCTCGTGGTCGAGATCTACATCGACGGCAACAGTGTCGCATTTGCAAAGGCCAGTGAATTCCACCCAGGCGCACCGGCCGGCGATGACTTCAATGGATTCGCCGTACAGCTTCGTGAAAGCTGGCTGGCGGGCGCCAAGATTATTTCGGCCCGGGTTGCTAATCATGAGGAGTGGCTGGACGGGACGATTCAGCTGCCTGCCCCCCCGCCTTCCGAACCGGCACCCATAGCATCGCAGGTATGGCACACCGGAGGATTGAAAGTAAGTGGATGGGCCTTCGATGCTAACGACCCCAACCGCACAGTGACCGTTACCGTCAGAAAAGGGACGGATATCGTCGCCACGGTTGTAGCTGACCGCCTGCATCACGCCCTGACCTACAAAGCCAGCCGCAAGCACGGATTCGAACTCGATCTACCTTGGGCGCTCGCCGATGGCCAGGTGCACTCCCTCGACGTACACAATGATCTAGGCGAGCCGTTGTCGGGTAGCCCGCTGACGTTGTGCTGCTGGCCAGAGGGTATAGAGGCTCTTCTGCGCAACAATGCCGCGAGCATCGGTGATAGAACGCAAGTAGATTTGCTTGCCAACGTCGCACGCCATCAGGAACTGCTCCTGCCGAAAAGTGCCGGCTTTCATCACTATGCTGAGTGGTATGAGGTTTTTCAGAAGCCTGGACCTCTCCTAACAGGACTGAAATCAACCTGTGGTGTGCTGATTATCAGCGATGGTGACGTGCAGATGGATGCAGTCTCGCAGCTGAGCATCAGCCAACAACGATATCCCGCTGCGTTCATCGAAGTTGTGGGTTCCTCGAATGTAATCCCGGGTCTGCGACGCCTTTTTGAAAAAAACTGCGACAGTATCGTGCCCTTATTCTCCGGGGACCGACTGGCGCCTCATGCACTAGACCACTTGATTCCGTTGCTGGACAACGATACAGCTTGGGCATTCGCGGATTGTGACTGCGATGGGCCGAATGGAGAACGATCTTCTCCATGGCTGAAGCCAGTATGGGATATTGATCTGTTCATAGGAGCAGATGTCTTTTCGCCGGGTGCGATTTTCGCTACCTCGACACTTGAGCAGGCCGTCAAGAGAGTCCAGCGTACAGATAGCTTGGCAGTTAACTGGTATACGATGCTCGCTGCTGTGGCTCTAGATACAGAAAACACTAAGCTGACCGTCGTTCATTTACCCAAGGTGATCTACCACCGACACTCCAGCCGCCCTACTACGCCAGCCGATGCGTCACGTTGCGAGGCCCGCGAGGCTGCAATGGCATGGATGGTCGACTTGCTAGCAGTGGGAGCGGGCGTCGAGCCGGTAGTCGGTTTCCCTGGGCTGCTCAGGGCAAGGTGGCCCTTACCACGGATATTACCTCGGGTGTCGATTATCATTCCAACTCGCGATCAGCTAAAGTTACTGCGGACTTGCGTTGAGGGGGTATTAACTGAGACTGACTATCCAAATATGGAAGTCATTATCGTTGATAATGACTCCAGTGAGCCGGATACATTGCTTTATCTGTCTGAACTGAAGGAACGGAACGTGATCGTACTAGATCACCCATACCCATTTAACTATCCAGCAGTTAATAATAGAGCGGCTGAAATTGCCTCAGGCGATTTGATTTGCCTACTTAACAACGACATCGAAATTCTCTCAAAGGATTGGCTAAAAGAAATGGTAAGCCAGCTGGCCCGAGACGGAGTCGGCGCTGTGGGAGCCAAACTTTTATGGCCTAATGGGATGGTCCAACATGGTGGAGTCGTTCTCGGCACCAATAGCCTTGCGGCTCACGCCGGGAATAAAAGCTTGGATAACGATGGTGGGTATCTAGGGCTTAACCAGTTAACCCACCAACGAATGGCCGTAACAGGCGCATGCTTGCTGATAAAAAATTCGATATATCTCGAGCATGGTGGAATGAATGAAACTGCCTATCCGATTGCATTCAACGACGTGGATCTATGCATACGACTAGTCGCTTCTGGATTTAAGTTGATATGGGCTGCCGATGCAAAGCTAATACACGCCGAATCGGCTAGTCGGGGGAAAGACAATACAGCTTCGAAGCGGAACAGAGCGGATCGGGAACAGTCTTTATTTGCCTACCGATGGAGCTATAGCTTTGCTGCAGACCGTACCTATCACCCAGGCTTGAGCAATGACTATCTGACAGGCCCTTATAACGGCTTGGCACTTCCTCCACTCGCGCAATCCGCCAGGAGTAGAAATTCAATGGGTGTTAATAAAAACTTATTACTGACGGCGCCACCAACGTTATCTAACACTAACTTAAATACTCACTAACATCAATGTGTGCAATATATACCATGGCGCATGTATGCACTGGATCATACCGCATGCATGTCGGATCTTGAAATAAACACTGATTCATTCTGGGCAAACAACCACATGAAATCTACCAAGAAACACAAGAAAAGCGCTACACAGATGTCATCGAGCGCTACTAGAATTGAAGCATCGCCGGTATTTGTTTCAGACATAAAGCACCTATCAACAGCTCCAAATGCCCAAAATAACCAGCAGATATCAACCCCGCCGATCACCATACGCGCAGACACTAATCCAAACCAACGATTCCTGAATCAACTTCTGCGTGAACGGCCAGACATTGATCCTGAATTCCTATACAAATGCGTGATCAGCGAAGATAAGTACACTGAGAAATACAAGGATATAGCATCCAGTGGAATGCACGCGGCAGAGCACTATTTTACCTACGGCCATGCTGAATCGCGGGAACTCTGCCGACCTGGCTTATTAAACCATAATAAAACATTTAATATAACCAGTGAAACAACGTTATTCTTATCAAGCGCAGAGCTTCGCGATGGCTCTTTTATTTACCGCTGCCTATTTCAGTCTTTAGACTACAAAAAGAATCTAGTCTACAGTGGAAAAACAGAAATTCTTAAGCTAGTAAGGGCTGTATTCAACTGTAAAGAAATTATTTTCTCTAGACCAGAACGAACTGAGACAGCCTTTTACCTTATAGAGTTAGCGAAAAATATTGGAGTCAAGGTGACACTTGACTACGACGACCTATTGCTTCCCGAGCACGCTGAATATTTGGGCCATGTTCGCTCTTCAGACGGAACGAGTGTTGAAGCCGCTCGGAAAAGCTTAATAAATAAATCCGCGTTTCTTTTATACGCAGATGCTTTTCATTGCAGCACTCCACAAATTGCAAAAGGTCTGGCAAATCTCGGCAAACCTATAAAAATAGTGAAAAATAGAATTATGACCTCTATGGTTGCTCGCGAAGATATATCGTGGGATAGGTTATCGACGCTCGGCAAGCGTCGGATAAAACTGCTTTATCTGTCTGGTACTGCAACACATAAGAAAGACTATTCCATAGTGCATGGTACCTTGGTCAAGCTCGCGCAAGAATTCCCAAATGAATTCGAAATAACATATCTCGGAAACACTGGTGGCAACCCTGGCCCCTTAGCCCTATATAACGACTACATCAAGGTGATCCCAAGAGTTTCCCTTAAAGAAATGTATGATGTTATTGCGCAGCATGATCTTGCATTAGCGCCATTAGAAGACACCATATTCAACAATGCCAAATCAAATATAAAGTATATCGAATGTGGATCGCAGGCTGTCCCGATCATAGCGAGTCCACTGGCTGAATTCAGAGATGTGATAGTTAACGGCGAGAACGGATGGTTATGCACAAGCCAATCAGATTGGTACGAACAGATAAAGTACATCATCAAGAATCCTACTGTTCTTAAAAACGTGGCGCTCACGGCAAGATCGGACGTCCTACAAAAGTTTACGGTTCAGGATTAATGCATATGTTAATTAAAGCCTCTACTCCAGCTGCTCACTCCTCACCACAAAAGATTCTCTTTGTCACTAACAATCTTTCACAAGCTGAATTAGCAGTATTTTCAGCGTTAAAATCAAAGTTTGAGTTTTTGATATATATAAATAACGTCCACAAGGAATATAGTTTTCAAACGGATTATATTTTACCGGCCAACGTAAAAATGACCTCAGACTATAAGTCTGTCATTATGCTCACTAGCATCTTTAGCGCAGTTATAACTACTGTAGGGCACATTAGCCCCGTTTTGAATGAAAAATTCTCCGCCATCATAAAGGCTTGCATTGCATGCGGCCTTCCGATAATAGAGGTCCCTCATGGGCTATATCAGTGGGGCTTCAATTTCAGCGATGACTCTCAATTTGTAAACACGGCATCCAATACACACGGGGCTGGCTATCCAGTACCAACATTTGCTAACTTTCAAATCAGCTGGTTTGATAATGATTCAGTAGGCTACCCGAGACACCGGGAAGAACGCATACGAAAAATCAATGATATTGAAGTGCCTATCTATACCGTCATCACTACCAATACGAATTGGTACATGTATGGATTCGATGAGCAGCGGGTACTCGCTCAGTCAATTTTTGAATATGCGCGATCAAGGCCTTCCGAACTATTCATATGGTGTCACCATTCAGCCGAGCTGAGCCAAATGAATCTTCTTAATAATATGCTGGGCGCGAAACCACCTAATATTTTCAGGTATGGCCACGACAAGGATATTTATTTTCACTCGATGGACACTACTGAAGACGTTATCGAACACGCGGCAGCAGGCATTACGACAATATCGACCTGCTTGCTTGATTTTGAGCTGCATAAGGTCCCTACTGCAGTTTTTTGGTGCGAGGGTTTATCGGCAGTCTCAGATTCGATGACTCATGCGACGACTTTTCAATCGCCCGAAGAAATCTTGAAACTGGAGTTCACTGCCCCCATTACTGGAAAGTTAAAGCCTTTCGACTGTGAAAGCTTTGATCGTCAAATACTGAGCGCTATTGAGACCCCGGCACCCACCAATATGTCTCAACGGATCTTTTTATACTCCTAGAATTCTGCTCGACTTCTCCTCTAAGCACTGACTCAGAGGAGAAATATAGCCAAGCAGTGAATATAAACTGCGTATACCTATAAAATTCGAGACTTATATGCAAAAATTTAATAAATTAAAAGACTTGTACAGCAACCATAAAGGACTGGTCTCTGATAAATGGGAGTCATATCTAACAAAATATGATGACTTGTTTAGTTCTTACAGTAAACAACGCATAAACATGCTGGAGATTGGCGTTCAAAATGGAGGATCACTCGAGATTTGGGCGAAGTATTTTAGCATGGCGGATAGCATAGTAGGATGTGACATAAATCCCTTGTGCGCCGATATCGCTTTTAGCAATGGTGCTATACGGTTCGTCCCTGGAGATATCAACGCTGCTGAAACCCTTTGGGCGATCCGTAAACATGCTTCTACATTTGATATAGTCATTGATGATGGCTCACACGTCAGCTCCGACATCGTCCATACATTTGCCACTCTATTTCCCTTGCTGGCCGATAATGGCACCTACGTTATTGAAGATCTGCATTGTAGCTATTGGTCGAGATTTGAAGGCGGTTTAACTGCGAACACCTCAGCTATGGCTTTCTTGAAAAAGCTGGTTGACATAGTTAATTTTGAGCATTGGGGTATACCCGGTTCGAGGCAAGATCTTCTTGCGCCGTTCGATGCAGCCATAAAATTAGGTGATGATGAGTTGGCACAGATCCACTCAGTGTCTTTCAGTAACTCGATCTGCATTATCAAGAAAAAAAGCATCGAAAATAATAGCTTAGGCAAGAGATGGGTCGTCGGGGAGATAGAAGACGTAGCGCCTTCCACAAAAGCAAATGGAACCTACAGCAAACCGGAAACTCAAAGTACTAAGACTCTAGTCGATTGACCATAGTCAGGCGTGACCGATTGGTCTTGTAGGACTTTGAATATACATTCTGTAGAGAAAAGCTGAATGGAACTATATTACAATGATGAGCACGTGGTGCTCTCTAGTAGCTATCACAATAATAAAACGCTTGTCATCTCATTCTCCCCTCTCATAGATGAAAACAGAAATATGGGAAAGGATGACGGGTTCGGCGTGAAATTTTTCGAATCCAACGAAATAAGTGCCATTTACGTTATCCCTAAATGGAATCACTGGTATCAATACGAATATATTGAAAGCGCAATAAAAATATTGAAGACCTACACTGCTAGGTTCGACAAGATCGTCCTCTATGGCGTGAGCATGGGCGGCTATGGTGTATTGAAGTACGCAAACTATCTCGAAGCATCAAGCGTCATATCCATTTCACCGCAAGCCGCATTAAGCGGCGTTAAATCCGAGTTTGATAAACGCTTCTCGCAATTCTGGGAAAGAATTGACCATATTTCGGATGACTGGTTATATGAAAAATCCTTTCCTCTCAACACGGCAATTCTTTACGACAGATACCACGCACAGGACAATTCGCACGCGCAAATCATACTTGATCACATAAGGCATGCCAAGTCTATACACCTGCCGTTTTCAGGGCACGAGGTGTTCGCAGTTCTTAATGAATCGGGGATACTTTCAAAATTCATCCTAGCGCTCATAGAGGCGCACACTTCCTACCCTTCATTACTGCAAATATATAGAAAGGTACGTGCGGAGTCGGGCATTACATGGATGTACGCTGCTTTAAACTCTCAAAGCCGGGGACGTCATGGTACAGCATCTAAGCTTTTTGATAAATCCATCGAAGTCATACAATGGCGAAAAAAGTCGGGTCTCAATATTGATAAAGCAAAAGCACGAATGACAGTTATGGCTTTCGTAGCTCATTGCATAGAGACTGGTAGACTGGACAGCCTTTTTGAGCTTTACTCGAAATTTGCGGATAACAATGTTATCGAGATTGATCTTGATGATAAGTATTTAGAAGGATTATTCCTTTCCGGCCAAAAAGAGATGTTTATAAAGACCTTTAAAAGATTTGAGATGCAAGGTAAGGCCGTATCCAGAAACACTAAGAATCTAGTTCGCAAAGCAGTGGAATCTAAATTCCTTTCAACCTCAGATCTTGCTTGAATAATTATCGAATATTGAGCCTGTTGGCATATAAGAGTCTATGCAAAGAAGAAATAAATACCCATTTACAACCGTATTTGGCATAACATATACACAGTCCAGCACATAGACAGCCTTTCTGTCGCTGCACTTTAAACACCTTTAGCCGGCCTTGAAAGGCCGGCTATTTATCGCCTTACACGCCAAAAAGTCGCACATTGTAGCGGTCTACCGTAAGCGCTCTATGAACCCCACATACAAAGTGCTCAGGTGATGCGGGATGCTGTGCTCCCGATTCTCTCAAGACCTCATCCGCTATGATGCGACCCGACGCCAAAGTCGAAAAGTGTATCTCTACTCCAAGCCCGTCGGCTTCCGAAAATACATTGATGGCCTAGCTACGAGGGTCGAGTTAGATATCAATGTCGCGGTATTTGACCTAGCGCTTTTTATTTTCCTCAACAAGCTGCGCAATCGCGTGAAGATCTTGTACTGGGGAACGTAACGGCTTCTGCCTTTGGCTCAAGCGCTTGGAGTCAGAGCGTTTCAAAACATCGCCCGATGTCACGGACGAAGCAATTGTCCTGACTGTGCAGGAACTCAATTGGCTACTCGATCGTTTTGACCTCTGGCGTAACCATCCTCATCAGGTTTTGACTCCGCGATTCGTCGCCTGATTCGGTGTAATCCATGGCATAAATTTCGTGCCCGACCACCTCCCTGATGATCCTGAATTGCTCAAGCAGAAGCTTGCAAAGATGCAATCTAGGATGGGCTTGCTCGAAGAACAAGTTACACTTCTCAGGCAGCGGCTGTTCGGTTGAAAATTGGAGTAGTCGATCGACCTGGCGGCTCCCCAGATGGCGCTGTTCAAAGAACCGGAACACGAGGTTGAACTGGGGTACCAGAAAGTTGAAGAAGAGGTCGTAGCACCCGCCAAGCGCCGTGGCAAGCGCAAGCCACTGCCTGCGGATCTGCCGCGCATCGAAGTTATCCGCGAGCTGCCCGAGCATGAACTGACCTGCGCCTGCGGTTGCCGCAGACACGCCATTGGCGGGAAAATAAGCGAACAATTTGCAATCGTCCCGATGCGGATGGCTATCGTGGCTACGTCCTGACCGATGATTATGCCGGTTACAACGCACTGGGCGACCAAGCTGGAGTTGAGCATTTAGGATGCTGGGCTCATGCGCGTCGCAAATTCGTTGAAGCCCAGAAAGTGCAGCCTAATGGTAAAACGGAGCGCGCAGATATCGCGCTGAATCTGATCAACAAGCTTTACGGTATCGACCGCGATCTAAATGTTTGCGGCGACGCTGAACGTAAGATCGGTCGTCACGAACAAGGCGTACCGATACTGGCTCAGTTAAAAAGCTAGATCGAAAAGACGCAGCCACAAGTCACAGTTCAGAATGCCCTGGGCAAAGCCATTAGTTACCTTGCAAGTAACTGGAGCAAGCTTACGCTATACGTCGGGGAAGGCTAACTGCCGCTCGACAACAACGCCGCTGAACGCGCGACCCGTCCCTTCGTGATCTGAAGAAAGAATTGGCTGTTTAGCAACACTCCTAAGCGCGCGACGGCCAGTGCTCAACTTTACAGCCTGGTCGAGGCTGCCAAAGCCAACGGCCAAGAGCCCTATGTGTGGCTGCGCCACGCACTCGAGCGCCTGCCAAAGGCGACATCGGTTGAAGATTACGAAGCCTTGCTGCCGTGGAACTGCTCACCCCCATCGCCTAGCTGGTCGCGCCAGCCATATTAAGATCGGTGAGGTTTATGAAGCGCTTACAATCTGAACGGGTTGGCGGGCAAAGCGCTCTACCTCCAAGGTGAGGTTCAGACTGTCCTTCGCTGCGTAGGACTGTGGCAAGTTGCACGGTCGGGTGACCCCGGCGCTAGACAAAACGTCACGCGCGTGCGATCACACTCCACCAGTCAGCACAATTCTTCCTATGCAGTCCAAATGTATTTCGTCGGCTCCCGAAAAAACGCCTTCAGTCTCCAGCCAGCATGTCGATAACGTCCTCAGGAATGGGCATCAAGGGTGTCCGATCGTGCACTGACTTACATTCGCTGAGCACAGAACCATCGTCGAGACGGACGCGGGTCAAATCTGCATGAAGGTCATGACGCTAACTTTCAACACTGGCTCAGCGGCTCGAACCTATCACCGATCCACACCCGATTGTTACGTCATTGATCTGGCCAGGCGTGCCTCGCCCCGGAGTTTTACATGTGTTCGATGTGCGATGCACTTACTCAACTCTGGGCCCGAGGATCGACCAGCCAGGATGTGAGCCAGCGGACAGCCACCAGCCAAGCCCAGCTTCAGCATCTGACGCTGGACCAGCAAGCCAGCTACCTGACCGATGGCTTTTGGCACGACGCCACTGGCGGCTCCCAGCACCATTTTGACGTGCACGCTGGTGGCTCACTCACCGTCAACCTAGCCAGGTTGAGCTCAACGGCGCAGGTTGTTGCTAAGTATGCGCTGCAAACCTGGACAAACGTCAGTGGCATCAAATTTGTGGAAACCGCCGCCGCCGGCGCGATCAATTTTAGCGAAAACAAAAGCGGTGCCTACTCCAGCTCCAACTATGCAGGCAGCATCATTTCGAACAGCAGCGTCAACATCGCTTCCGATTGGGTGAAGTACGGTTCGTATTATGTGCAAACCTACATTCATGAAATCGGCCACGCGCTGGGGTTGGGCCATGCGGGCAATTACAACGGCAGCGCGGCTTTTCCCAACAATGCGTTTTACCAAGAGGACAGCTGGAAGTATTCGGTGATGTCCTACTTCAGTCAGGACGAGAATACCTATTCCAACGCTTCTTTCGGCTACGTCGTTACCCCCATGCTGGCAGATATAGTAGCCATCCAGTCGCTGTACGGCACCGCCGTCACCCGCACGGGTGATGATACTTACCGTTTCGACACGGCTGGCGCCACAACCGGAACCGACTTCATGCTCGGCCGGGTAGCCACGATCTATGATTCGGGTGGCAACGACACGATCAACGTGAGCACCTATGTCGGCGCCCAGACAGTCGATTTGAGAAGCGAAGCTTTTTCCAGCGTATATGGCGGTCTATCGAATATTGCAATCGCACGCGGGACGGTCATCGAGAATGCCGTCACGGGTGCAGGCGGAGATACGCTGATCGGCAATGCAATAGGTAATTTTCTTGATGCGGGCGCGGGCAATGACCAACTCCAAGGCGGCGATGGCAACGATCGGCTAATGGGTGGGACTGGCTCGGACATGCTCAATGGTGGTAGCGGCACGGACACAGCGATGTATGCCGAAGAAGGCGCCAGATACTTTGCAACCTACAAAGCCGAGCTTTTAAGCCAAGGCACCCTCAGCGTTCACGATGCGCAAACGTCCGACGTCGACACGCTTTCAAGCATCGAAAAGCTGGCTTTTATGGAGCAAACCGCCACTCTTGACGAAGTGCTGATGGCTTTTCGTAGCCGATACGGGACTTTCAATGCCGACAGTAACGCCACTGTCTCGTTAAGCTTCGGCTCGGAGCTTCATCACATCGCGCTCACCGAGAGTCAGGCTGACGTTGCCAGGCTCTATACACTCTTCGGTCGCACGCCTGATTACCAGGGCTTAAGTCACTGGTTGACGCAACAGGCGATGGGCAGTTCGCAGGCAGAGATTCGCGATGCCTTTCTGAATTCTGCTGAAGTGGTAGAGCGCTACAGCGGGCTTGATGATCGAGACTTTGTGCTTGACCTCTACCAGACCCTTCTGCATCGCACAGGCGATGATTCAGGTGTGGCGTATTGGAGCACGCTGCAGCAGGATGGTTTGAGTCGAACACTGGTCATTGATAGCTTCCTGAATTCGCGCGAGAGCCGTGACCTGTCGCAAGGCGAGACGGGATTTATAAAGCTCGTGTCTCATAACGCGTGGAACAATCTGGATATGGTGGTGGGCAAAGGCTTGGCCACTGGCACAGTTGGCGACGATCAGATTAGTGAGCAGGAAGTCAGGCTTGATAGCAATGGGGTGTCCCAGCTAGTCGGCAACTCTGGTATCGACACCTTCATTTTCAACGATGTTGCATCCGCCTACACAATCAGCGCACTCGATACCGACACGCTCTCAGTCAGCCGGTCCTCGGGAGCTACTGCGCAGTTCAATCTTGATAGCTTCAACGTGCTCGATTTCGCAGATCGCGAGCTGTTCATTCTCGACGCAGCGCAGGCAAGCATTGGTCGTCTGTATACCATTCTAGGTCGTAATCCCGATACCGAAGGTATGACGTACTGGCTGTCCCAGGGCGCCAAAGGCGAAACCGGTATCCAAGTTGCGAGTGCTTTTGTAAAATCCGCCGAATTTTCCAAAAGCCTGCCCGATGGTACCAACGCAGCTTTTGTCGGACAGCTCTATAACAAGGTGCTGGATAGGGGCAGCGACGCTGACGGCCTGGCCTATTGGGTCCACTCTTTGGACAGCGGCACAAGTCGTGGACAGGTTGCATTCAATATTGCCAACGCGGAAGAGTCTATTGCACTAACCAAAGGTGATGCCGGGTTCATTCAACTGATTGGTCATGCTGACTGGGCTTGAGGCAGTCGCGCTAGAGGTTGGACTGAACCAATCTTGCTGACGCAATTTCCGCTGGGCTTCATCCGGTGTGGCTGGTTGATGAACGCCTTTGCATCGCTAATTGACCTATTCGGGCGTTTCTTCACGCACAGCACTGCAAACGGCGACGACCGCCAAACTGTTCAGCTTGACCCATGCTGCCAAAGGTAATGGCTAATAGCGCTATGCGTGGTTGAGCCATGCAATCGAGCGTTTGCCTACAGCATCCTCGGCTAAAGATTACGAAGCCTTTTTGGCTTGGAACGGCGAACTTCCAATTCATAGCTAAACGTTTATCTATTTTTTGACCAAGCGGGATTATCGAGCGCTGACGTATCGCCTATGCAGTTGAGAAAGTTGCCGCATAACAGAATTTAATTAATTTATACGCTGCTTGAACGACAGTCACGCAGGCCATGGAAATCCATGATTTGACAATTACCATCAGGTATAATATTCACCACAGCCGGACTGCAAAGCTAAGTCGCATGAGCTAAACGGCTATACCGCGCCTACTAATTTCTCTGAGCACCGTTTACCCAATGGGAACCTTCCGCCTACTCCTGGCAATCTCAGTCCTGATCTCCCACACCCAGCGTACCTATTTCGGCATGAATTTTGGTGTTGTGGCGGTGATTTCGTTCTTGATGCTGTCAGGCTTCGTAATGACCATCCTGATCGAGAAGCACTACAAAGCCATAAACCTGGTGCCAGCCTTTTATCTCGACCGAGCCATGCGCCTACAGCCTCAGTATCTGTTCTACCTGCTGCTGTTCACGTTGTATTTTTTCACGATCGCCACCCCGCAGCCTTGGATCAAAGCTATCGATCCAGAATCGTTCTTGCTAAACGTGGCGATTGCGCCCGCTAATTTCTACATGCTCCCGTTCATGAGCGACCAGGTGATAAACCCGCCCGCGTGGTCGCTTGGGCTCGAGGTGTGCTTCTACTTAACCATTCCCTTTCTCCTGATCTACAGGTTCAGAAAGATAGCCTTTGGACTTTCTCTAGGATTTTTTCTGGTCGCTTATGTGGGCTATGTGAATACCGACTGGTTTGGCTACCGCCTGCTGCCCGGTACCCTCTTCATGTTCCTGATGGGCAGCTTGTTATACAAACCTAGCAGGTTAGACACCCGCCTGTTCTGGGGCGTGTGGGTGGCTGCAGTCGTGGGCTTCGGCTACACCATCACAAACCCGCAGACATGGCTAGGCTGGAACCGCGAAGTTTTGCTTGGGCTTTGCGTGGCGGCACCGTGCATCAGGTTGTTGAGTGCTATACCGTCGAACAAGCTGGATCATTTGCTCGGCGATATCAGCTATGGGGTGTTCCTAAACCACTTCCTGGTGATCTGGATCGCACGTGAATTCGACGTGATAACGCCTACCACCTTCGAGCTCGGCCTGATGATAGCGATATCGATTGCGTGTGCCTGGGTGACGTTTCACGCTATCGAGCTGCCTGCTATCAAGCTTCGCAAGACGCTGCGGAAGAAGAAAGCAGCGGTGAACCTTGAGGCGGAGCAGTCGACTTAGCGCTACATCGTGGCGTAAGAACGTGGGAAGTGAAGACTTCAGATCCATGTTTGGAAAGCGTGCTGGAGTCACCTCCAGCCCGCCTTCTATCGCGGTCAGTTCACACTGACCTTGAACTCAATCATTTGCTTACCAGCGACGCTCACAGCAGTTGCTGGGCTACCTGAGAAACTGACTTCAGGCGCAGTCCGCAGATTGCTCTTCAGCTCATCCAGGCATGCCTGTACCTCGGGGAGGAAGCACAGCGCATTTTGCCCAGGCTCTTTACGAAGCGATTCCAGGATTTCTTCGGTCAACGCGTGGCCACGAAACGCGCCACCATAGACCATTTGCGGCTCACCATCACGCAGCTCTTCGGCTTCGAACACGGTAGGCCAGACGTCCCAGAAGCCGCCAATCACGAAACGTGCCTGCGTTTCATGAGCAACCTTGGCTATTTCTTTGGAGTCCTGACGCCAGCGGGGATTCACCAGCTCGTCATAATCGGATTTGAAGCCGCCCAGCGGTATGAACAAGCATGCTACGAGGCCTGCAATGCACAGGAACCCCACCGGGCGCTTTCTTTCTACCAGATGGACGGCAATGGCGTAGCCCATCAGCGAAGTCAGCAGGATGCCGCACGTGATGTAGTAGCGAATGTTGTAAGCATTGGTTTGCAGCCACTGCGTACCACACAGCAGTATGAACATCGCGACCGCGAGCAGTGCGACCCCGAGGAACTCGAGGACAGGTTTCTGCCTGTTAGACACGAAGCACACGATAGCGATGACTGCGCAGACGCTGAGTACAGGGAGGTTCAGGTTCTCCGCCAAAACGGCAAACGCGTGCGGATAGGCTTCAAGGGTGAAGTTCAAGCCAAATGCGGTAGACGGATCGCCAAAAGCTTGCGCATGGTACTTGGCGATCAGTACCGCTACACAGTTGATGGCAAAAAAGGATGCGAAGCGGCGCCACTCGGGAAGACGCAGCATGCCGAAGCCGATGATGGCAGGGATCGAATACATCAGCAGTGCATAGTTGGTGGCGTACGCAACGCTACAGATCAGCAGAATCAGAACCCATCGAGCCGCCGCTGGCAACGATGACCAGAACACAAGGTACGACACGGCAAACAGCACCAGCGAAATACCGAAGGTGTTGTGCTGTACGTAGACGTTGAACTGAGCGTATTGGCTCATCGATACGATGAGGATGATGTTGGTGATAGCTACAGCGGCCGCGAGGACGCGGGGATTGCGTTGAATGAATACCAGCACACCCAACGGCGCTAGATAGGCACAAAGGCTACGCAGGAAAATCTGAAAGTGAAGATTCCATTCCACATCTTGGATGGGGGCAGCAATGGCCGGAAAGATATTGAGAAGGCGGTCCTGACCCCAGAAGTACCAAGTCAATTGCTGTGTCGAGATCAACGCTGTCAGGACGCCATCGCCGTCCTGGGTCCCTGCCAGCGAACCCGTCAGCGGAAACAGCAGCCCGGCCAGCAAAGCAGTGAAGACCAGGAAGATAATGGCGCTGCGGTTACCTTGCTCATCATGAGCGGTTACAACTCCTGTCATACGGTCCCCCGGGCGGTTTTGGCGCCACAGTTCAGGCATATCTCTTCAACAGTCTTGGTCGACGTTTTCTTCTCATCGACGAACATCTTCGAAAAATCACAGCCGCAGTGATCGCAGTGCAGCTGGTCATTACTGATATCGTGCGCAGGCTTCACCAGATGGCAGATAGCGGTAAGACGCAGCAGGTTGAACATGCCTCGGAAGATTTCCAGCGGGGGGATCTTCGAAACGCCGGCATTGCGCTCGTGGAAGTGGATGGGCCTTTCGCCCAGACGCAGCCCGTGCAAATGTGCCTGCACCACGACAGCCAAGAAGAATGAATACCCACCCACTACCAGGGTGTCGAAATCGATGGCGCTCAGGCGCGAAACACGGAAGGCGCGATAGGAGGTTGTGAACTCGGTCAGCTTGATGCCGAGCAGCAGGCGTGCTGCCTTGTTGGCTGCCTGACTGACGCGCAAGCGGTAGCCGGTGTAGTCGCAGATACCGCCCTTGGCGTAACGCGAGCCGATCACCATATCGACGTTGTCTTGCAGACCATCGATCAGCTTGGGGATGTCTGCAGGATCATGGGAATGATCGCCGTCCATAGTGACGAGAACATCGTACTGGTGAAAGATCGCGTATTTCCAGGCCAGCAAGTGGGCAGTACCCAGCCCTAGCTTGCCTGGACGCACGATAACTTTGAGATTAGGACGAGCCAGACCTGCGAGGATATCCAGCGTGCCGTCTTTACTATTATCGTCTACGACAAGAATATCGGCATCGGGCGCTGCAAGTTCGATACGCTCGATCATTGAAGCAACGTTGCCAGCTTCATTATAGGTGGCAAAGAATACTAGTTTTTTCATGATTAGACGCTTATTCAGATTTTGACAGGTCGGTCCTTGACTGAAAGAAGCTTCCAGACAAAGTTGTACGACATGAAGTAGTTCCACAGGGAGCCGACTACAATGCCACAGAATGCTGATACCATGGGCATCATCGTGCGGTCGTAAACTTCTCCGGAGATAAGCAGACTCAACCCAAGCCCCGCTGATGCGATGGAGAGATAGAGCATGTAACCGATCACAATACGCTTGCCGGAAAGACTCACATCGCTGTAAGTCGCACGATTATTCATCAGATAGTTAAACGTAGCGGCAACCGCCATCGAACAGGCATTTGCATATCGAAAGTTGTCAGTGACAAAATACATCAGCGTCTTAAGCACCGACATGTGCACTACAAGGCCCAATGAACCAACGATAAGAAACGATATCAGCGTGAGCGGTAAAAGCCCTCTAACGATTTTGTAGCCAATACCGCTGAGGATTTCGATGAGTCGTGGAATCACTGGTGACTGCCGCCTTGATGGGAATAAGTCCGGGGCCGTTGGCCGCATTTTTCAAACATGAAATGCGGCACACGGTATAAGAATTACGCGCCCCCTGCAACCTTGGCTTTCTCGCGCAAGACTGGCTGCATGGCTGCCCAAAGCGCATCCGCGCTTTGGCTCCAAGTCATCCAGGGCATCGCATCCGAGCGTGGGTGGTTTCCTACCCGGTACAGCCCGAGCCATTCCACTACGGCCTCACTCAAGGCCTTCGCCGTATCACCTTTGAAGTAGTGAACATGTTCGCCAGCAACCTCGCGGAATACCGGAATGTCACGAGCTATGATTGGCAGCCTATGCTGGGCAGCCTCGATCAGTGGTAGGCCGAACCCCTCCCCTTTAGAGCCGGCGATCAGACAGGTCGATACTCCGTAAATCGCTTCCAAACACTCGTCGCTCGCTCCTTCAATCCAGAACAGCTGTTCGCCACGTTGAGGATGCGACTGCAATCGATCGATCAGGCTTTCGACCATCCAACCTTGCTTGCCGATGATCACCAGGTTGACACGCTCGCCCGCTCCCCAAAGCATTTCGAATGCTTCAAGTACTTGGGCATGGCCCTTGCGAGGTTCCAGCGTGCCTACCATCAAAAACGATGGCGACTGCTTGAGTTTGCTCAAGGTAACGGACATATCGTTCGTCAATCCCGCCGAGGGAGCAGATTCCAGGATATCGGCCCCCAAGTGGAACCAGTCAAGACGAGGCCTATGACCTGCAGCCGGTGTATTTTCCTGAAGCCACCGAGAGAGCTCGCTCTGTACAGCTTGGGAGATGCTGAGGATGCCATCGAACCGGCTTACCACCTTCAACCAATCGGTCAGCAGCGCCGCCCCGTGCGCCGGAAAACAATCAGGCAGTCCAAGCAGCAGCATGTCGTAGATCACGAACTGAATCTCGACGCCGGCTCGATGCATGTCGGTTAGCTGGCGTAGCTGGGTCGGCACCACGCTCGGCTGGAAGTCCAGACCGATGAATGTGTCGCCAGGACCGTAGGTGACAGGTTCATCCACCAAAGCGTCCATCGGACAGCCCAAAAAGCCCAATGTGAAGCGTCGGGCGTAGAAGTAGCCCGGTGCGTCGGTCGTGGCATAGACCGGCTCGACGCGATAGCCCTGCGGCGGATTGAGCAGCCAGTGCAGCACGATGCTGCGTACCACGCGCTGGATGCCGCTGCGGGCATCTCGCTGGCACAGTTCGGAAATGTCCACGAACAACTGCTTTTGATAGAACTTGGGTAGCAGTGATCGATCGATGCTGTTGGCAAGCGAAGCACGATCTTGAGCATTCTGGGGCTGTGCGTCGTATTCTTCCAATGCCCGGATCAAGGAAGGCATAGAGCTGGCGTTATCCGCATAGAAGTGCTCGATCGCTCGAACGTATTTATCTGCACAGTAACGCGGGGAATGGTTGGTATGCACCTCGGCCCTGCCCTTCTGCGACAACAACGAGCGTCGTTCTGGATCGCGCCATAGACCTACGAGCGCCTCTGTAAGCTCGGCCACCTCGAAGTTGTCCTGCAGCTTCACCACGCATTGCTCTGGCAGATCAGCCATGCCTCCATTGGCATTGGCTATCGTTGCCAGGCCATGATTCATGCAGTCCAGAACAGTGGCGGACGTTTCGCCCCGAGAGAATGTCCGCAATTGGACTCCCACATCCGCCGCCACCAGATACGACTTGAAGGTCTTGTTATCAGTCCAGCCAGTGATCTTGACACGCTCACCGCCGTTCTGATTCTTGATTCGCTTGAAGATCTGCGCACCGTACTCGCCGGTTTCGTTTTCGCCCACGAATATCAAAGTGCATTTGGGGTCAGCGGCCATCGGGGAGGCGAGCCAAGCGTCCAGAAGCCGGTCGTTAAGCTTGCTGGGGCCCAGCAAACCGAAGCTGCAGACGACGAGGTCGTAGCCTTCAAGTCCCAACGCGCGACGCGCGGCGGCCTTGTCGGCCGATACGCTGTGATCGGGCACACGAAGCAGTGGCACATAGCTCCATTTGTCCTGGTCACCCTGGCCGTACCAGTCCGTGGCCAAGCGACGCGAATGTTCGGAGTGAACAATCACTCCGATCGCGTCACGTAGCACACTGAGATTGCACGGATAAGCCCAGACTACCTCTGCTTTCTGCTCCACGGTGAATCGCGCCTGGACTGCCTTGTAGCCGTGTGCAACGTAGAGCTCGTTGACCCAGAAACCGGGCACGATGCCGTGAAACTCCAAGTGCGCGACGATGCCGGAAAGGAAGAAATCGTGCAGCACAATGGCGCCCGGAATCCGCTTGATCAGCTCGAACATGTGCTGATGGAAGCTCGAGTTACCGAAGTGGTAGAGGACCCTGTCGTATACGCGGTGGTTGTGCTCGAACCATTCGACGGAGCGAATCTGGCAATTCGCATTGACCCACGGATCGGAGATCGCGGATTGCGCCACGATGACATCGATGTGGTAATGACGAGCCAGTTCAGGCAGCAGTTCTGCACTGTAGTCGCTGATACCACTGCGCTCGGGCGGTAACGGAGACACGTAGGCCAATCGAGGCCGGCGTACAGGATAGTTAGCACCTTCGTGGGTCGTCAGGTGGTCGGCTACTGCTCGCTCAAGCGCTTCCACGGCAATGGCCGCGGACTTCTCCCAGGAAAATTTCGCGGCTTGCGTCAGCGCATGAGCCTGCAGTTTGCTGCGGAAATCTTCATCGGTGAGGACCTGCTCCAGCTTCGCCGTGAATGCCTGCTGATCGCGCGGATCGAACAGTGCAGTTTCAAGCCCAATTACCTCAGGAACACTGGAAGTGTTGGCACCGATGACGGCGCAACCACAATGCATCGCTTCCAGCGCCGGCAGACCGAACCCTTCGTGCCAGGACGGAAAAACGAAGGCATGGCACAGATTATACAGTGCGACCAGATCTTCTTCCGACACAAAGCCTGTGAGCACCAGATCGCCATTTTTCAGCCCAGACTTCTTTGCCAGCTCCAGCAGTCTTGCCTTGTCGTGGGGCTGCACCGAGCACACGATTGCGAGCTGATGGTCATCTCTGATGTTCTTGGCAAGGCCCGCAAAGGCGGCAATCAAGCCTTCAATATTTTTGCGATGGTCGATCCCACCGGTGTACATCAAAAACGGCCTGGTCAATCCATACTTGTCAAACAACTCACTGCGCTCGGCATCCGAGATTGACACGCGCTGAAAGGGTGCGTCGGCGGCAGTGGAAATATTGGTAACTTTGGTGGCAGGCAATGAAAGATATTTCAAGCCTTCGCTACGAGAGGATTCCGATATGGCGAGAACCGCGCTGGCGCTTCGCAAATGTCCGATCTTGTTTTCATACCAGCGTTCGACGAGCGGGTTTTCCAGATACGGTTCGCGATTGATCAGTGGGATCAGGTCATACAGCACCACTGCCGTAGGTACGTTGGAACTGAGCATTCCAACGCTGGTAACCACGTTGTCCACAAGGCCTTCGAACAAGCTGCAAACCAGGACGATGGACGGATTCAGGCTTTCCAGAAAGGCTTCGCGGACCAGTTCGGCAGCACGGCGACGCTTTTCATTTTCGACGTTGATTTGCCCCACTTCACCAGGGGAGTGCCACACCCTGATGTTCTGCGGAGCAACTACGTCAGCCAAGATTCGACGAAGCTCGTCAATGCTTTCGCCGAAAGCGTCGTTCAATACCACGATAACTTCGTGTTTGCCCTGCGCAGCGATTGCACGGGTCAACGACAGGCAGTAACGACCAATACCACGCTTGCGGTTCTCAGCCTGGGCGCCCTGCAGGTCAATAACAATACGCATTACTTCTCAACCTTCGAATTAGCCGCGCTTTCCAACGCTTGGTAGATGGCATGGGCGCGCTGAGTCTGCCGTTGCGAACCTGAAGCGGTGTCACCCTGCATGGACGCATTGAAATCCGACATGGGAGTCGTGCCGGCAGCGTAGGGCTGGTTGGCGGTACGATTGCGAGCTAGATTGCTCAGGCGCGTATGCAGTCGCGGAAATTTTTTCAGTGCGCGGTTCAGCTTCATGCTAAGACGCGGGCGCGCCAGTACGAACCGAACAGCGCGATTGGCCACGCCACGGATGCACCATTTGACCGTTTGCCGAGGTGACTTCAAAACGCCCCCAGCAGCTCGTGCGCAAAAACGCAGGGGTGCTGTAAGACGCCATGAAGTGCTAGTCAACATGGCGCGTTGATGCGCTTCGTAAGCAACGGCACGGGTGTACCAGAGGTGGGCATTTCCCAGCGACTCATCCAGCTGACGCTGTAGCCCGGCGGCACGAGCTTCGGCTTCGTTGAAGAACACTTCCATTTCTTTGGAGCGCGCCTCAACGGCACTGTAAGTCACATCGGCCTGGACTCGCTGGAGCTCCAGGCGTGCAGTCAGTTCAGCTTCCTTGGACTGCGCTTCGACCCTGACCAACTGCAACGCAGTTTCATGCAACTGGCCGTGCATTTCCTGCAATTGCTCATGCACTCTTCCATTCAGTTGCTCGGTCAGCACGTCGAGTTTGTGGGCTTTGATCTCGAGTTCAAGCGTGCGATCAGCAACCTGAGCGATCAGGTTTTCCAACCAGACGCCGTTCTTTGCCTGGGCGTCGGACTGGGTGCGCAGCTCTTCAATACTGTTGTGGCGAGCATGGTCGTAGCGTTGAGCCAACTCATCGAGTGCAAGGCCAAAACGCTTGTCGAACGCTTCGTCGAAGGCTTGAAGCCTCTCCGGCGCAGCCTGCTTTTGCGCAACGATGGCGTAGTCGGGACTCACCGCAGACAGGACCGCCAGCAGGTCCACAGGTTGATCGGGATCTTTGAGCTGATCAGGCTCTTGCAGGCGCAGAAGCTTGGAGCGTGAGAAACCGGTGTGATCAGTGAGAAAACTCAATAGCAGGTGGGGAATCGGCCGCTCGTGCGTAGGATCCAGATAGAAGCCGTTGGTACCCACTGCGATATTTTCCGCGTTCGGTGTCTCCAGTATCAGCACACCACCCGGGATCAGAACTCGGAGCGCTTCGGCTACGAGTGTCTGCAGGTCTGGAAAAGGAATGTGCTCGGCAATGTGAAAGCCGCTGACAATTGCCAGGCTGTTGTCTTCGACGGTCGCCAGATAGCTCAATGCATCGTTGCGCTGCGCCGGCAGCCCGCGCTCTCGGCATGCTTCCAACATCCCGTCATCGAGATCAATGCCGTTCGCCTCGAAACCACAGCCGATCAGAATCTCCAGCCACTCTCCTCTACCGCACCCAAGGTCGGCAGCACGGCGGGAACCGTTACCTTCCAGAAGTGGTGTGATGAAGGGTAGATATACCATAAGACGCTGACTGATCAGTTCCCGCGTACCTCGATGGCGATCCTCGAATGCACGGTAGAAATTTCCACTCACTTGACGTACTCCACCACAGGCGGCAGCCACGAAACACCCACGAAAGGTGGCCGATTGACGTTGACGACGTTGAAGACCAGAGCGTGATCTCGCCACTCGTAGTTATGCGCCATATGACTGTCGGTAGTGTGCAATGCAACGGCTACTGAGTAAGAACCCACGCCAAGGTTGGCGTCGAAGGCGAATCGGTACTCCAAAGCATCGCCAGCTTGCTGCGCGGCCAGTTTGCAGCCCAAATGGTGGGTATTGGTCCCGTAGACCTCTTGGCCGAGGCGATCCTTGATCATGTAGCCCACCACCAGTTCGGGGATGGCGACATTGACGTCGACCTGAATTCGCAAGGTGACGGGCTCGCCGACAGGTACGTACTCGACGGCTGCGCCACTTGCATCGGCGAGGCTGACGCTCTTGATACTGGCCTCGGCGGAACCGGAGCGGGTCTGCACCGCACCGCTGTCCAGGGTAACTACCTTGACCGTGGAGTTTTCTTTTTCGGCGATGATCGCGTTGTAGAAGTCCATAACTTCTTCAGGCGGACCGTCTTTGATGACCGTACCCGACTCAAGCAGAATGGCTCGATTGCACAAGCCCTGGATCGCGCCACGGTCATGGGAAACGATCAGCAGCGTGGTGCCCTGCTGCTGGAATTCGCGAATGCGATCAAAGCTCTTGTGCTGGAAATAACTGTCGCCGACCGACAAAGCTTCGTCGACGATGAGAATTTCCGGACGGAAAGCGGTCGCTACTGCGAACGCCACACGCATCTGCATGCCGCTGGAATACGTGCGAACCGATTCATCAAAGTACTCGCCGATTTCCGCGAATGCCTCGATATCGTCGATGACGGTGTCCATCTGCTCGCCACTGAACCCCATCAGGCCAGCCGCGTGATAAACGTTCTGGCGGCCACTGAGTTCAGGGTTGAAGCCCATGCCCAGCTCGAGAATGGCCGCAATACGGCCATTGACCTGGATGCTGCCTTCGGAGGGCTGAAGGGTGCCAGTGATCATCTTGAGCAGCGTCGATTTCCCCGCGCCGTTCTGACCAACAATCCCGATCGCTTCACCCGGCTGAATATCGAAGCTCACATGCTTGAGCACCCAGTGCTCTTCGCTTGGGGCTACTGGAAGGAAGAACCATCTGGCGATGCGCTGCCATTCAGTACGATACGACCTGTACGCTTTCCCAAGGTTATTGACGGTAAGCAGGCTCATAGTGCGTCCACCATTTCAGCCGATGCCCGGCGGAAGAGAAACAGTCCGAGCAGCATCAATCCCAGAGCAAGTCCGAACGCAGACCAGATATGCTGCATATCCGGCGATGTGCCATAAACCAGTATGTTCTGATAGGAAGTCACCACCGGATACATCGGGTTGTAGACCAACGCACCGCGCATCGCTTCGGGAATGATATTCACCGAATACACGATAGGAGTGAACCAGAACAGGATCTGCAGGACGATGGGGACCACCTGTCCAATGTCGCGCAGGAACACGTTCAGCACTCCCAGTACCAGGCCAATGCCTACGCCGAGCGCAACGACCGACAGCGTCATGGGGATCAACCAGAACATCTGCATCGTGGGCGCATGGCCAAGAATGGCGAATACTGCAAGCACGGCTGCAAACAGCAGCAGGTTGTTCAGGAGGCAGGAGCCGACAACGATGACTGGCAAAGCGATACGCGGGAAGCGCATCTTCTTCATCAGGTTTCCGTTCTCGATGAAAATGGTCAGACACCTGGAAACGATTTCTGCAAACAAGTTCCAGGCGAGCATTCCAGCCATCAGGTACAGCGCGTAGGCATACTTGTTGTCTATGCCCGGCAGCTTCGCTGCCAGGACGTTAGACAAGATAAGCGCATAGATGGCAACTTGTGCCAATGGATGGATGATCATCCAGAGGCCGCCCAGACGGCTTCGGGCGAAACGGGCGATGAACTCGTTCTTGATCGAACTGATCACGAAGCTCCGGTATTCCCAAAGCCCTCTCAACATGCCAAACATAATTATCCTTTGATCAGACGCTCT
The DNA here is from genome assembly GCF_947090715.1 of Pseudomonas sp. MM227. Lineage (NCBI taxonomy): Bacteria > Pseudomonadati > Pseudomonadota > Gammaproteobacteria > Pseudomonadales > Pseudomonadaceae > Pseudomonas > Pseudomonas sp. MM227. The sequence goes on along the minus strand of NZ_OX352319.1, from coordinate 2,008,348 downwards.
ATCTCAGCGACACGCTGAGCCACCAATTCTTCACTGCCGCGGCTTTCCACGTTCAGGCGCAGCAGTGGTTCGGTGTTCGAACCTCGCAGGCTGAAGCGCCAGTCGGCGAACTCGACGCTGATGCCGTCGGTGCGGTCGACGTTGGGGTTCTGTGCGGTGTAGAACGCGAGGATCTTCTCGATCGAGCCTTTGACGTCGGCGACTTCGTAGTTGATCTCGCCGCTGCACGGGAACGCCTGGATGCGTTCGTCCACCAGTTGGGCCAGGGTCTTGCCGGTGACGCTCATCAGCTCGGCCACCAGCAGCCACGGAATATTGCCGCTGTCGCAGTAGGCGAAGTCGCGGAAATAGTGGTGTGCGCTCATCTCGCCGCCGTAGACGGCGTCTTCGGCGCGCATGCGCTCCTTGATGAAGGCGTGGCCGGTCTTGCTCTGGATGGCGACGCCACCGGCGGCTTCGACCTGTTCGATGGTGTTCCAGGTCAGGCGCGGGTCGTGGATGATCTTGCTGCCGGGGTGCTTCTTCAGCAGCATTTCAGCCAGCAGGCCGACCAGGTAGTAGCCCTCGATGAAGCGGCCTTTGTCGTCGAAGAAGAAGCAGCGGTCGAAGTCGCCGTCCCAGGCGATACCCATGTCGGCGCCGTTTTCCAGCAAGGCCTTGCGGGTCAGCTCGCGGTTTTCCGGGAGCAGCGGGTTGGGCACGCCGTTAGGGAAGTTGCCGTCTGGCTCGCCGTTGATGACGATCAGCTCCAGCGGCAGCTTGGCTTTGAGCAGTTCGATGGTCGGGCCGACGGCGCCGTTGCCGGGGTCGGCCAGCACCTTGAGGGGCTTGAGCGACTTGACGTCGATGTAGGTGAGCAGGTGCTCGATGTAGGCGCTCTTGTCGAACACTTCGCGCACGTGGCCAGCGGTGGCGGCCTTGTCGTCGAAGTTGCCGGCTTCAACGCGGGCACGAATGGCGTCGAGGCCGGTGTCGCCGCTGATCGGCTTGGAGTGCTCGCGTACCAGCTTCATGCCGTTGTAACCCTTGGGGTTATGGCTGGCAGTGATCATGATGCCGCCATCGGCCTTGAGGTGGCTGGTGGCGAAGTAGACTTCTTCGGTGCCGCACAGGCCCAGGTCGAGCACGTCGGCGCCGGCCTCGGTCAGGCCCTTGATGAGGGCGGCGGCCAGGCCTGGGCTTTCCAGGCGCATGTCGCGCCCGACGACATAGGCTTTGCCGTGCAGTTCGGACACCAGCGCGCGACCGATACGGTAGGCGATGTCGTCATTGAGGTCGGCAGGGACTTGGCCACGAATGTCGTAGGCCTTGAAGCAACGGGTCTGGAGAGGGGGATACATGGCAATCGCTCGCTCTATGTGGCCGACGCGCGATGAGCGCGAACGTCGGTAGATTGGACGGTCGCTGACGAACGACCAGCGCAGTTCGGCCCCTGCGCATGCATTGGAGGCACGCGCAGAGGCCGAAGCGGGGTTTATCGGTCAGGCCTTGTCAACGCGGCCGTAGACGTCTTCGAAACGGACGATGTCGTCCTCGCCGAGGTAGTCGCCGCTTTGCACTTCGATCAGCACCAGGTCGATCACGCCCGGGTTCTTCAGGCGATGCTGGTGGCCGGCACGAATGAACGTCGACTCGTTGGTGTTGAGCATCAGCTCGCGGTCGTCGTTGACCACCACGGCCATGCCGCTGACCACGATCCAGTGTTCGCTGCGGTGATGGTGCATCTGCAGCGACAGCGACGCCTGGGGCTTGACCACGATGCGCTTGATCTTGAAGCGCTCACCCTCTTCCAGGGTGGTGTAGGTGCCCCACGGACGGTGCACGGTGCGGTGCAGCTTGTGCAGGTGGTGGCCGCTGGCCTTGAGCTGGCCGACGATGTGCTTGACGTCCTGGCCGTGATCCTTGTGGCTGATCATCAAGGCATCCGGGGTGTCGATGACCAGCAGGTCTTCGACGCCAACCAGTGCGGTCAGGCGGTCTTCGCTGTGGACGAAGTTGTTGCGCGCATTGTGAGAGAGCACTTCGCCTTCGAAACGGTTGCCGTTTTCGTCGGCGCCGGTCAGTTCACTGACGGCGTTCCACGAACCGATGTCGCTCCAGCCGATGTCGCACGGCACGGTGGCGACTTTGTCCGAGCGCTCCATCAGGGCGTAGTCGACCGAAATATCCGGGACCTGGGCGAACGCGTCGGCGTCCAGTGCCAGGCAGCGGTAGTTCGGTGCTTCGGTCAGGCGCGAGGCTTCCTTGACGGCAACGGCGGCGGCAAGAACGTCCGGCGCGTGTTTCTTCAGCTCTTCGAGGACGCTGCGGACCTGGAAGCAGAACATGCCCGAGTTCCAGAAGTAGTTGCCCGCGGCAACGTAGCCCTTGGCGGTTTCCAGGTCTGGCTTCTCGACGAAGCGGGCGACTTTCAAGGTGCCTTCCAGGCCGGTGCCGACGCCGGCCTCGATGTAGCCAAAGCCGGTTTCAGGGTACTGCGGCTGAATGCCGAACGTGACCAGCCAGCCTTCTGCCGACAGCTTGACCGCTTTGGCGACGGCGGCGGAGAACGCGGCTTCGTTCTGGATCAGGTGGTCGGCCGCCAGCACCAGCATGTGGGCATCGGGACCGTGGGAGTCATTGAGCTGCAGCGCGGCCATGGCGACGGCGGCGGCGGTGTTGCGGCCGAACGGCTCGAGGATGAAGCCCTGGGCGTGGCCGGTCTTGTTGACGGTGCGGTATTCGTCTTCGGTCTTGAACAGCAGCTCGCGGTTGGTGACGGTCAGCACTTCGGACACGCCTTCGAGCTTGGAGGCGCGCAGGAAGGTCTTCTGGATCAGGTTCTGGCCGTCAGGCAGTGCCATGAATGGCTTGGGATGGGCCTCGCGCGAAACGGGCCACAACCGGCTGCCAACGCCGCCGGAAAGAATAACGGGGATCAGGTTCATGCGTATTGGATCCTTTGTTTGCCGGTGTAGCGGCACTGTGAAAATCGATCTGTAGACCAGCTGTACATGGGGTGGAAACCACCGCTGCGCATCGAAGATCTGGCGGCTCCCTGCGCCGCAGACAACATATACGTCAAACCCTGAAGCCGCTCGCTGCTGATGAGTCAAGGAAGTGGCGGCTAGAATATCAGGAAACCCGGGGCCAAGCGCAAATCGTTCGCGCTTGGACACCCGGCCTGGCCCAGTAGTTCAGCGATCATTGCTTGGTGCTGATCTCGGCCAGCATTCGCTTCACGCCCACTTCCCAATGCGGCAGCGTCAGGCCGAAACGCTCGGTCAGTTTGGTGGTGTCCAGGCGCGAATTCAGCGGGCGCAGGGCGGGTGTCGGGTAGGCGCTGGTGGGGATGGCTTCAATGGTTTCCACGGCCAGCTTGGTGCCTTGGCGGCGGGCGTTTTCGATGACCAGCTTGGCAAAGGCGTGCCAGGACGTTTCGCCCGTAGCGGCGAGGTGGTAGGTACCGGCCAGGTCAGGGTTCGCCACGGCCATGGGAATGGCATGGGCGACGACGTCGGCCAGCAGCTCGGCGCCGGTGGGTGCGCCGATCTGATCGCTGATGACGCTCAGGCTCTTGCGGTCCTTGGCCAGACGCAGCATGGTCTTGGCAAAATTGTTGCCACGCGCTGCGTAGACCCAGCTGGTGCGGAAAATCAGGTGCTTGCAGCCGGACTTGCGAATGGCTTCTTCGCCGGCCAGCTTGCTCGCGCCGTAGTAGTTGACGGGGACCGTGGTGTCGCTCTCCTGCCAGGGCTTCTCGCCCTTGCCATCGAACACGTAGTCGGTGGAGTAGTGCACCAGCCAGGCGTCCAGATCGAGCGCTTCACGGGCGAGCACGGCGCTGGCCCGGTGATTGATCAGGTCGGCGGTGTCCTTTTCGCTCTCGGCCTTGTCCACGGCGGTATAGGCGGCAGCGTTGACGATAACGTTCGGCGCGATGCGCCGCACCGTTTCGGCCAGCCCTTGAAGCGATGCCAGGTCTCCGCAGAGACCGGCTTCATCGATGTTCCTGCCCAGTGCGACTACCTTGCCCAACGGCGCCAAGGCACGCTGCAGCTCCCAACCCACCTGACCGTTCTTGCCCAGGAGCAATATTTTCACAGTTCACGCCCTTGATAATTCGTATCGATCCATTGCTGGTAGGCGCCGCTCTTCACGCGGTTGACCCATTCGGGATTATCCAGATACCACTGCACGGTCTTGCGAATACCGGACTCGAACGTTTCTACCGGCGTCCAGCCCAGCTCGCGCTGGATCTTGCTGGCGTCGATGGCGTAGCGAACGTCATGGCCGGGGCGATCTTGTACGTGGGTGATCAAATGCGCATGAGGACGATGGGGTGACTGCGGGCAAAGCTCGTCGAGCAAGGCGCAGACCGTGTGCACGACTTCGATGTTCTGTTTCTCGTTGTGGCCGCCGATATTGTAGGTCTCCCCTACCTCACCTTCAGTCACCACTTGATACAGCGCACGTGCATGGTCTTCGACATACAGCCAGTCGCGAATTTGATTACCTTTGCCATAAATGGGTAAAGCCTTGCCTTCCAGGGCATTGAGGATGATCAACGGAATGAGTTTTTCCGGGAAATGGCACGGCCCATAGTTGTTCGAACAGTTGGTGATCAACGTCGGCAGCCCGTAGGTGCGCTGCCAGGCGCGGACCAGGTGATCGGAGCTGGCCTTGCTCGCGGAATACGGCGAGCTGGGCTGGTAAGGCGTGGTTTCGGTGAAGAGGTCTTCCGGGCCTTCGAGGTCGCCATACACTTCATCGGTGGAGATGTGGTGGAAGCGGAAGGCGGCCTGGGCCTCGGCGTCGAGTTGCGACCAGTGTTGGCGCGCGGCTTCGAGCAAGGTGTAGGTACCGATCACGTTGGTTTCGACGAACGCGGCAGGCCCGGTGATCGAGCGATCGACATGGGATTCGGCAGCCAGGTGCATGACCAGATCCGGCCGGTGCTCGGCGAACACTCGATCCATTTGCGCGCGGTCGCAGATGTCGACGTGCTCGAAGGCGTAGCGCGGCGTGCGCTCGCTGCCCATGAGCGAATCCAGATTACCGGCGTAGGTCAATTTGTCGACATTGACCACGGCGTCGTCGGTATTTGCCAGGATATGGCGAATGACTGCCGAGCCAATGAAGCCTGCACCACCGGTTACGAGGATTTTCACGTTAAACAACACCATCAAGTTAAAAATGAGACGCGCTGGATCGATTCAGGGCGCGTCTGACGCATGCATGATTTTCAAAGGCCGGATGATACCAAACCACCCAAGGCCTGTCCCCACGGCACATACGGGCCGACAGCGAGGTTTGTAACACCGGTTGAACACACTGCCAAAAAAGTTGTTACGAGAGGTAACTGATCTTTCATATCTGGCGTATGGATACCGGGCCTGTTCGATTTGCGAGGCAATGGACAACGTATTTCGCCTTTTCGTAAATGACAGTTCCCTTCATCTGACGAAAGGCGCAACACGGCCCTGGCGAAACCAGCTGATGGAAACGGTTATAGTGCCGATCTCACACAAGGAGTGGCCGGAATGAAAGCGTTGATAGGCGTGGTTGTCGCGGGACTGCTGACGGGTTGCGGCACGATCAATACGGTGTTTCGCGATGATGTGGTGACCAGCGACAACTTGAAGGAAGCCGAGTCGTTCTGCGGTGCTGTGCCTCGGGTGTACAGCGGCGTGGTCTATGACTTCTGCCTGCTGCATGGCCAGGCGCCCAAGCCCGGCCACTCGCGCAGCGGACCGCAGATGAGTTTCGTCGCGCTGGACATCGGCGTCTCGGCAATCCTCGACACGCTGATGCTGCCCTATACGCTGTATCGGCAACACAACGATGGCGGCATCGAGGTGGTGGGTCGCTGACCGCTGCCCTGGGGAAGCCTAGGGATTGAGGAAGCCGTCGAGGCAGGTCACAGAGGCACCAGTGACCTTGATCGACTGATCGGTGATCGACAGCTGCATCTTGCCAGCGCGACCCAACGCAGCGCCCTGGGCGACTCGCAGCTGGGAGCCCAGCGAGGCGGTCTGCCCGGTGGCACGAATGAACGCGGCGACCGCCCCGCCGCCGCTGCCGCAGGCTGCATCTTCTGTGATGCCGCAAGTGGGCGCGAAAGTGCGGACTTCTATGTGCTCGTTGCTGCCTTCGGGGTGCGGGCCGAAGATCACCACGCCGGTGGTGCTGGTGCGGTGGTCGTTGATGGCCATGCGCGCCAGGTCAGGGATGACCGCCAGCACGGTTTGTGCGTCGCGCAGTTGCACCACCAGCCAGCGTGGGCCAACGGTCACGAAGCACGGCCTGCGGTCGCGCACCACGCTTACCCCCAGCACGGCCTGCAGCTCGCGATGATCGCTGTCGTTGACTGGCTGGATCGTTGCGGGCGGCAATTCGAAGGTGATCAGCTGCGAGCCATCGGGCTGGCGGGCCACATCGAGGTCGATCAGGCCCAATGCACACTCCTGCACCAGACGGCCGTTGCGCGGCTCGATCAGGCCGGCTTCCATCAGGGCGTGGGCGCTGCCGAGGGTGGCGTGGCCGGCGAAGGGTAGCTCGGAGTTCGGGGTAAAGATGCGTACGCGGTAGTCCGCTTCAGGGCGAGTGGCGGGCAGCACGAAGGTGGTTTCGGAGAGGTTGTTCCAGTGGGCGATTTCTTGCATCTGTTCGCGCGTCAGGCTTTCGGCCTGCAGGATGACCGCCAGCGGATTGCCCTTGAAGCGCTGGGTGGTGAAGACATCGACTTGCTTGAACGCTAGACGGTGCATGGTCGGCCCTGGAAATGGAGGTGTGGAGACGTAGCACAGGTTCGCATGTTTTCTGCAGCAGCGGCGCGAGCCGCGTCCGGCAGCACCGCGATTGTTCCGACCCACCGCGTGTGCCGCCGACGCGGCTTGCGCCGCTGCTACAGGGGTGTATGGCGCAGGTTCGCATGTTTTCTGTAGCAGCGGCGCGAGCCGCGTCCGGCAGCACCGTGATTCTTCCGACCCACCGCGTGTGCCGCCGACGCGGCTTGCGCCGCTGCTACAGGGTGTGGGTTGGTTAGAGGGTGATGGGTCTGCGGCCGGCGAAGGAATGGGCCAAGGTGCCGCCGTCGACCAGTTCCAACTCGCCACCCAAGGGCACACCGTGGGCGATGCGTGATGCCACCAGGCCTTTCTTCGCCAACAGCTGGGCGATGTAATGAGCAGTGGCTTCGCCTTCGACAGTCGGGTTGGTGGCCAGAATGACTTCGGCGAAGGTGCCCTGCTCGTCTATACGGCTCATCAGTTGCGGGATACCGATCGCCTCCGGGCCCAGACCATCGAGGGGCGACAGGTGCCCCTTGAGCACGAAATAGCGGCCGCGGTAGCCGGTCTGCTCAACAGCATAGACGTCCATCGGCCCTTCCACCACGCACAGCAGGGTATCGTCGCGACGTGGATCACCGCATTGCGGGCAAAGTTCTTCTTCGGTGAGGGTGCGGCACTGGCGGCAATGGCCTACGCCTTCCATGGCCTGGCTCAACGCCTGGGCCAGGCGACTGCCGCCGCTGCGGTCGCGTTCGAGCAGCTGCAGGGCCATGCGCTGGGCGGATTTCTGGCCAACGCCGGGCAAGGTGCGCAGGCTGTCGATCAGTTGACGAATCAGTGGGCTGAAGCTCATGGAAGGCGGCCTGACGTAACGACGAGACGCGGTTTATACCCGCGCCTCCGGGTCACGTCAAATGCTCAGGCGTCGGAAACCTTGACCACCAGCTTGCCGAAGTTATGCCCTTGCAGCAGGCCGATGAACGCCTCCGGCGCTCGCTCCAGACCGTCGACCACGTCCTCGCGGAACTTGATCTTGCCGTCACGAACCCACGGCACCATGGCAGAGAAGAATTCTGCATGGCGATCGCCAAAGTCGTCGAACACGATGAAGCCCTGCATGCGGATGCGCTTGGTGAGCAAGGTGCGCGGTAACAGCGCGAAGCGGTCCGGACCCTCTGGCAGGTCGGTGGCGTTGTAGCCGGCGATCAGGCCGCACACCGGAATGCGCGCGCGAGCATTGAGCAACGGCATGACGGCGTCAAAGACTTTGCCGCCAACGTTTTCGAAGTAGATGTCGATGCCCTGGTCGCAGGCTTTGGCCAGGTCGTCGGCGAAGGTTTCGCTTTTGTGGTCGACACAGGCATCGAAGCCCAGTTCTTCAACGACGTAGCGGCATTTTTCCGGCCCGCCGGCAATGCCGACGACTTTGAGGCCTTTGATCTTGCCCACCTGCCCCACTACCGATCCGACTGCGCCGGAGGCAGCTGCGACGACCAGGGTTTCGCCTTCCTTGGGCTGGCCAATGTGGGTCAGGCCCATGTAGGCGGTCATGCCGGGCATGCCCAGAACGCCGAGTGCCATGGAGGGGCTGGGGATGCCGGCGGGCAGCGGCGTGAGATTGCTGCCGTCGGAGATGCAGTGGGTCTGCCAGCCGGTCATGCCGACGACCAGATCACCTTCGCGGAACTTGGGGTGCTTGGAAGTTTCTACGCGGCTGACGGTGCCGCCGGTCATGACCTCGTCGATTTCGACCGGTGCGGCGTAGGACGGTGCGTCGCTCATGCGGCCGCGCATGTAGGGGTCCAGGGACAGGTATAGGGTGCGCAGCAGGACTTGCCCGTCTTCAAGATCCGGCAAGGCTTCGCGCTCCAGACGGAAATTCTCCGGCGTCGGCGCCCCGGTTGGACGGGAAGCGAGAACGAAGCGCTGGTTGAGGGTCAGGTCTTGGGACATTGCGGGGTATTCCTTCAGCAAGTGGCTATAGGAAAAGGACAGCATCGGGTGGCGGGATGTTCAACTGGGTGCTGCCTGAGAGGGGGGACGCGGCAAACTTGTGGGAGCGGGCTCTGCCCGCGAAGGGCGCACTGCGGTGTGCCAGACAGACCGCGGCGTGGCTTTCGCGGGCAGAGCCCGCTCCCACAGGGGATGCTTGGAGACTCAAACACTTGAGACTTGCACACTTACACACATGTGCAATTGCACTCTTGGGGATTTGGGGATCTGGGTCACTCAGATACAAAAATGCCAGGCTTGGGGCCTGGCATTTTTGGGTCAGAACGGCATCTTGAAGCCGGGCGGCAGTTGCATCCCCGAGGTCATGCCGGACATCTTGTCCTTGCTGTTGGCTTCGATCTTGCGCACGGCGTCGTTGACGGCGGCGGCAATCAGATCCTCGAGCACGTCCTTGTCTTCCTGCATCAGGCTGTCGTCCAGGCTCACGCGCTTGACGTCGTGACGACCGGTCATTACCACGCTCACCAGGCCTGCGCCCGATTGGCCGGTCACTTCCGCCTTGGCCAACTCTTCCTGCATCTCGGCCATTTTTTCCTGCATCTGCTGGGCCTGCTTCATCAGGCCGGCCATGCCACCTTTCATCATGGGGTTCACCTCAAAGGTCAATGGGTATGACCGCGCAGTGCCGAAGGCGTCCTGCGCGGGCTTGGGTAAGAGCACTTAACGCGTTGGGCCGGCCACCGCCTCGACTGGTTCAATCGTATCGTCGCGAATGATGGCACCGAACTGTTGCAGCATTTGTTGAACGTACGGGTCTTGTTGAATCGACTGTTCGGCATCGGCCTGGCGATTCGCACGCCAGCGCGCGGCGGCCTGCGCCGGGGTTTCCTGTTCCGGGCGGATCAGCTCGATGGTCAGGTTGAGCGTGCGCTGATGATACTGGTTCAGCGCATCGTTCAGGCGCCGCTGCTGGGTGCTGTTGAACAGCGCGCTGTGCGCCGGGTCCAGGTGCAGCAGCCAGTCGTCGCCCTCCACGGCGATCAGGGTACAGTTGGCGGCGATGCTGCCAGTCATCCCCGAGATCGGCAGTTTCGGAAACAGCTCGAGCCATTGCAAAGCCAGCCCGCTCGCTGGCTGCGCGGCGGGCAGCACTTCGGGCTCGGCTTCGACAGGCGTGTGGTGGACGGTTTCACTGGCCAGCTCGTCGAGGTAGCTGTAGGCGGCGCCGTCGGTTTCCGGGGCGTAGTAATCTTCGTCCAGCGGCGGCTCGTCGTCGCGGTCCATGCCGGCTGGTGTGTAATCGGCGGGCTCGGCATCGTCGGCAGGCGGGGCTGTCTGGGTTTCCGGGGCGTCCGGCACGGCACTGGCAGGCGTGGGCGCCGGCATTGGAGTCAATGCGGGCTGCTCGGCGACGACGTCCAGGATCGGTTCCTGGGTGGGCGCAGTTGCGGGCGCGACCGGATCGTTCCAGGGCAGATCGATAACGGGATCGGGGGCTGTCTGGGAATGCGCGGGGGATACTTCGCGGCCGGTGACCGCTCCTACGGGGGGATTCGAGGGCGCGGGCATCTCGTAGGAGCGGTCCGTGGCCGCGAACGGCGCGTCGCGGTCTGTCTGGGTATCCGCAACAGGGCCTTCGCGGCCGCTGACCGCTCCTACGGGGGGATTCGAGGGCGCGGGCATCTCGTCGGAGCGGTCCGTGGCCGCGAACGGCGCGTCGCGGTCTGTCTGGGTATCCGCAACAGGGCCTTCGCGGCCGCTGACCGCTCCTACGGGGGGTTCGAGGGTGCGGGCATCTCGTAGGAGCGGTCCGTGGCCGCGAACGGCGTGACGCGGTCTGCCTGGGCATCCGCAACAGGGCCTTCGCGGCCGCTGACCGCTCCTACGGGGGTTGGAGCTGCCACGGAGTGGGTGGAATCAACTGTGGCCGCGCTGATCCCCACTGTCTTTAGCGGTTGACTGGGCCCGTCGCTGCTGCCTGCGGGGCGGAACGCGAGCATGCGCAGCAGCACCATCTCGAAACCGCCACGCAGCTCCGGGGCCAGTGGCAGGTCGCGACGGCCGATCAAGCCCATCTGATAATAGAACTGCACATCTTCGGCCGGCAGCGCCTGTGCCAGCGCCAGCACCCGTTCGCGATCACCCTGGCCATTGTCTACCGCCTCGGGCAGCGCCTGGGCGATGGCCACGCGGTGCAGCACGTTGAGAATTTCAGCCAGCACGCCATTCCAGTCCGGCCCCTGCTCCGCCAGATGGCGCACGGCCTCGAGCACACCGCGGGCGTCACCTTCGAGCAATGCCTCCAACACGCCGTAAACCTGGCCGTGGTCCAGCGTACCCAGCATCGCCCGAACATCGGCTGCCAGCACCTTGCCTTCGCCAAAGGCAATGGCCTGGTCGGTCAGGCTCATGGCGTCGCGCATGGAGCCATCGGCGGCGCGGCCAAGCAACCACAGCGCGTCGTCCTCGAAGGGTACGTTCTCGACACCCAGCACATGGCTCAAGTGCTCGACCACCCGCTCCGGCGTCATGTTCTTCAAAGAGAACTGCAGGCAGCGCGACAGAATGGTCGCCGGCAACTTCTGCGGATCGGTGGTGGCCAGAATGAATTTGACGTAGGGCGGCGGCTCTTCCAGCGTCTTCAGCAACGCGTTGAACGAGTGCGTGGACAGCATGTGCACTTCGTCGATCAGGTAAACCTTGAAGCGCCCACGGCTGGGTGCGTACTGCACGTTGTCGAGCAGCTCGCGGGTGTCTTCGACCTTGGTACGGCTGGCGGCATCGATCTCGATCAGATCGACGAAGCGACCCTCGTCGATCTCGCGGCAGACCGAGCATTCACCGCACGGCGTTGACGTGATGCCCGTCTCGCAGTTGAGGCACTTGGCGATGATCCGCGCGATGGTGGTCTTGCCCACGCCCCGAGTGCCAGTAAACAGGTAGGCGTGATGCAGCCGCTGGTTGTCCAGCGCATTGATCAATGCCTTGAGCACATGGGTCTGGCCGACCATTTCGCGGAACGAGCGCGGACGCCATTTACGTGCAAGAACCTGATAACTCATCGAAAACCGTCGCGACATGAAAGCGGAAGAGCGCCAATGCTAATGGAGCAGGCCCGAAATTGCATCCGTGCCCTGCGCTATTGCTGAGTTCGCCTGAAAAAACATCGGCAAAGATCAGCGATGGCGAGTTTTCGCCTGGGTATCGGTTTGGGATGGGTGATGCGATGAATCCGTGCGAAGACGAATTCTGAAAGAGGTGGCAACCCTACCAGCCACACCCCGGCACACAATGTTCCCGCTGTGGCTGCTTCCTTCCGGATCTGACCAGGTTCACGGGTAATCGTTGCGGGGGGACCGGCAGGGTCACCATAACGACACTCGCTTGGTAGCGAGCGGGGGCCATTGTACCGGTCCTGACAGAAGTTACAACCCGTTGCGCGAGATAAAATTTGTAGAGCTGTCAGGGACTTGGCGTGGGCTGCTTTGTACGGGACAGCATAGGTGCGGATTGCTTGCGCGCAAGACAAGCGACAGCCGTAATGTGAATTGGTAACGTCGCGACATGTCCCCTGCCTGGTGCTTGCGATGAATGTTCTGACGCCCTACCCCGACTTGTCGCCTACACAGCTGCAGCAATTGATGGATATCGAAATTCGCCCGGAGCAGAAGCAGTATTCCGGGGATGTGGACATGGCGCTGTATACCTTGCTGGGCTGCACCGATGGTGAGATCCAAGGTTTCGCGCTGCTGGTGGATGAGGTGCCGAAAGGATTTCTGCTGCTCAAGCATGGACGATTCGTGCCGGAATGGGCGCATCCGCAGGCGGCGACCTTGCATGCATTGCAGGTGGATCGGCGCATGCAGGGCCGTGGGCTGGGGCGGGCTTGTCTGGAAGGCCTGCCTGATGCAGCGCGGGGTGCGTGGCCTGGGGTGCAACAGCTGGAGTTGTCGGTGGATGCTGACAATGTGGCGGGCATTGGGTTGTACAAGGCGCTGGGATGGGTGGATCGCGGTGAAGCGTACCGTGGACGGATTGGTTATGAGCGCAGGTTCGTGCTTGCGCTCTAGAGACAGCAGCTCTCTTTGCAGCAGCGCTACCCCGCCTTCGTGGGAGCAGGCTCTGCCCGCGAAGGCGTCTTGATGGGCGGTGCACATTTCGGATGAGGCGGTGAATGTGCGGGCCTATTCGCGGGCAGAGCCCGCTCCCACAGGGGTTCGTGGGTAGGCCTGGGATTGTGGCGCTGCAGGAACTTGTGGGAGCGGGCTCTGCCCGCGAAGGCGTTTGAATGGGCGGTGCACATTTCGGATGAGGCGGTAAATGTGCGGGCCTCTTCGCGGGCAGAGCCCGCTCCTACAGGGGGGTGCGGGCATCGGCCGGCGTGTCACACCTGCAGGACGTCATCGGCGCGACCGCCGGCTTCCTGGACGACGACGTGGATGAAGTGCAGCTTGGCGATCACGGCCGGTGGCAGCACGAAGGGGTAGAAGTCGGGCTGACCCATGGCGCGTGAGAGCTCGTTGAGCATGCCGGCCAGTTCGATCCAGGCGTTCACGAACGCGAGGAATGCCGGGCCGCTGGTGTGGTCCGGGTCATACAGGGTGGCCAGGGGGAACGGCGTATAGTCGAGGTCCATTTCCTTGGCGCTCATGCCGAAGCCCAACGCGGTGTCCACCGCGTCCATCATGTGCAGGTAGTGAGCCCAGGTTTCCGCCCAGTCTTCCCATGGGTGCATGGTGGCGTAGGCACTGACGAAGTTCTGTTGCCAATCGGCCGGGGCACCCTGGTCGTAATGGCGCTGCAGCGCGTCGGCGTAGCTTTGGCTTTCATCGCCGAACAGGCGGCGGTAGTCGGCCACCCAGTGAGTGTCGGCGATCAGCCGGTCCCAGTAGTAGTGCCCTACTTCGTGCCGGAAGTGTCCGAGCAGCGTGCGGTACGGTTCGCGCATCTGCACGCGGACCTTTTCCCGGTGGGCGTCGTCGGCTTCCTTGATATCCAGGGTAACCAGGCCATTGGCGTGGCCAGTGGTGGGCGCGTTGCCATTGAGGTCGGTGCCGATGAAGTCGAACGCCAGGCCGGTGGCTTCGTCTTCGGTCTTGGCGATGACCGGCAGGCCGAGGTTGATCAGTTGCGCGATCAGACGGCGCTTGGCTGTTTCAACCTTGCGCCAGTGTTCGGGGTTTTCCGGAATGCTCAGGTCGGGGATGGTCCGGTTCAGGTTGCAGGCGGTGCACAGGGCTGCGGGCCCCTTCTCTGCCGGTACCAGCCAGTTGCAGGCTGCGGGGGTATCGAGGTTGGCGCAGCGGCGGAACAGGCCTGCGTCGGGGGCGGCATGCAGGCGCCAGCTGCCTGCTTCGGGACCTGCGTCGAGAGTGGACAAGACATTCTTGGCCGGCCAGAAACCGAGCAAGGCATTGCATGCCAGGCACTGGCTGTTGCGGAAGAAGATCGACTGTCCGCAGGTGCATTCCCATACCTTGCTGTGACGGTTTTCCGGTTTGGCGAATGGGGCGGTGATTCGGGTGCTGAGTTGTTCGAAAAAACGATACATGGCGATCTCCGGTGGCCTGCCATGACTAGAGCTTGCCGGTGTGGCAAAGGTTTCATTTGCGGTGGAGGTTGGGTGGAAATGCGGATGGGAGGTTGAAGCAGGTCCGTGTAGCAGCGGCGCGAGCCGCGTTGGGGGGATGTCGCAGAACATTGTGGGAGCGGGCTCTGCCCGCGAAGGCGTCTGGATGGGCGGCGTACATTTCGGATGAGGCGGTGAATGTGCGGGCCTCTTCGCGGGCAGAGCCCGCTCCCACAAGGGGATCGTGGGTGATGCCTTGGATCGCAGTGTTGCAGGCCATTGTGGGAGCGGGCTTTGCCCGCGAAGGCGTCTGGATGGGCGGTGCACATTTCGGATGGGGCGGTGAATGTGCGGGCCTCTTCGCGGGCAGAGCCCGCTCCCACAGGGGATCATGGGTGATGCCTTGGATCGTAGTGTTGCAGGCCATTGTGGGAGCGGGCTCTGCCCGCGAAGGCGTCTGGATGGGCGGGCCTCTTCGCGGGCAGAGCCCGCTCCCACAGGGGATCGTGGGTGATACCTTGGATCGTAGTGTCGCAGAACATTGTGGGAGCGGGCTCTGCCCGCGAAGGCGTCTGAATGAGCGGTGCACATTTCGGATGAGGCAGTGAATGTGCGGGCCTCTTCGCGGGCAGAGCCCGCTCCCACAGGGGGGCGGCATAATGAGCTCCACTGAGGCCATCGGCCTGGTCGCTGGGGTTGACGCAGGGGTTGGGGGTGAGCCCCGATACGTCATGTCATGATGTTACATATTGTCAAGAAACTTCAGGAACTGCTCTTCGTCGAGGACCTTGATGCCCAGTTCGCTGGCCTTGGCCAATTTGGAGCCGGCGCCGGGGCCTGCCACCACGGTGTGGGTCTTGGCGGAAACCGAGCCGGAGACCTTGGCCCCAAGGGCTTCGAGCCTCTGCTTGGCTTCGTCGCGGCTCATCTGCTCCAGCGAGCCGGTCAGTACCCACGTCTGCCCCGCCAGGGGCAGGCCTTCGACGACTTTTTTCTCGCTCGCCCAGTGCATGCCGAAGGCTTGCAACTGCGCTTCCACGGCCTTGGCCGTCTCGGCGTTGCGCGGCTCCTTGAAGTACTCGCGCACCGCCTCCGCCTGCCGGGCGTTGAGCGCCTGGCGCAGGTCGATGCCGTCGGCGGCGATGATCTGGTCCAGGCTGCCCAGCTTGGCCACCAGCTTCTCGGCGCCAGTCGGCCCTACCGAATTGATCTCCAGCTTGGCGATCATGCCGGCCAGGGTGGTGCTGGCGGCGTACTCGGGGTGTACATCGCCCTCCTCCTGCAACTGCAGGCCGCGCTCGAGCAATTGCTGGATGACGCTGCGGTTGTGCGGGTCTTCGAAGAAGCTGTGGATCTCGAAGGCCACTTCCAGGCCGACGTCCGGCAGATAAGTCAGCACCTGCGGCAGCGCTTCGCTGACGCGCTGCAACGAGCCCAGCGAGCGTGCCAACACCTTGGCCGTTTCCTCGCCCACGTCGGGGATGCCCAAGGCATAGATGAAGCGTGCCAGGCTCGGCTGCTTGCTGTCGGCGATGGCCTTGAGCAGGTTGTTGCTGGACACCTCGGCGAAGCCGTCCAGCTTGACCACGTCGTCGAACTGCAGCGTGTAGAGGTCGGCGGGCGAACTGACCAGGCCTTCGTCGACCAACTGCTCGACGCTCTTTTCACCGAGCCCGTCGATGTCCATCGCTCGCCGCGAGACGAAATGTATGATCGCCTGCTTGAGTTGCGCACCACAGGCCAACCGCCCGACACAGCGATAGACCGCGCCTTCGCTGACCGTCTGCTTGCCCTTGCTGCGCTTGACCAGCTGGGTGCGCTCGACATGGGAGCCGCACACCGGGCAGGTTTCCGGCACCTGAACCGCACGGGCGTTGTCCGGCCGACGCTCGACCACCACCTGCATGACCTGGGGAATGACGTCACCGGCGCGACGGATGATCACGGTATCGCCGATCATCAGGCCCAGGCGCGCCACTTCGTCCATGTTGTGCAGGGTAGCGTTGGCCACCGTGACCCCTGCCACCTTGACCGGCTTGAGCCGCGCCACGGGTGTAACGGCGCCGGTGCGGCCCACCTGAAATTCCACGTCGAGCAGTTCGGTGAGCTCTTCCATGGCGGGGAATTTATGGGCAATCGCCCAACGCGGCTCGCGCGCGCGAAAGCCCAGCTCGCGCTGAGAGGCCACGCTGTTGACCTTGAACACCACACCGTCGATTTCATAGGGCAGCTGGGTTCGGCGGGCGCCGATGTCGTGGTAGTACTCCAGGCACTGCTCGATGTTTTCCGCGACCTTGAGTTCGCGACTGATCGGCATGCCCCATTTCTTGAGCTGTTCGAGGTTGCCGGTGTGGGTGGTGGCGATGTCTTCGGTAACTTGGCCGATGCCGTAGCAGCAGAACTCCAGGGGACGGCTGGCGGTGATCTTCGAGTCGAGCTGACGCAGGCTGCCGGCCGCAGCGTTGCGCGGGTTGGCGAAGGTCTTGCCGCCGACTTCCATCTGGCTGGCGTTGAGCCGCTCGAAGCCGGCCTTGGACATGTAAACCTCGCCGCGCACTTCCAGCACCGGTGGCCAGCCACTGCCGTGCAGCTTGAGCGGGATGTTGCGGATGGTGCGCACGTTGACACTGATGTCTTCGCCGGTGGTGCCATCGCCGCGGGTGGCGCCGCGAACCAGGGCGCCGTCCTGATACAGCAGGGAGACAGCCAGGCCGTCGAGCTTGGGTTCGCAGCTGTAGTGGATGGCCGCGCCGCTGCCGAACAGATCACCGGTGGGCAGGTCGAGGCCTTCGGTGACGCGGCGGTCGAATTCACGCAGGTCGACTTCTTCGAAGGCGTTGCCCAGGCTGAGCATGGGGATCTCGTGGCGCACCTGGGAGAACGCGGTCAATGCAGCGTTGCCAACGCGCTGCGTGGGCGAGTCGGGGGTGACCAGCTCGGGGTGGGCGGCTTCGAGCGCTTTCAGTTCATGGAACAGACGGTCGTATTCGGCGTCGGGGATGCTGGGTTCGTCGAGCACGTGGTAACGGTAATTGTGCTGGTCAAGTTCGGCACGCAGTTCGAGGATACGGGTGGCGTCGGTCATGATCGGTTCTCGCTTGAAGCAAAAGAGCAGCCTGGGCTGCTCTTGGGTTGGATCCGGGTTTGGCGGTGGGGCCTTTGCAGGCGCTGTTCACAGGGAAAGCCGGGGGAACCGGCAAGTCCGCGGTGATGCCTTCGCGGGCAGAGCCCGCTCCCACACAGGAAGCAGGGCCTGTTCCCACTGGCCGGCTCCCACAGAAAGGGGCCAGAGCCTGTCACCACAGAGGAGCAGGCTGCGGCAGTATCGGACTTACCGCTTGTGAGTCATGGCGCGGCGTTCGAATTCGACGATGCGCTGGCGGTAGTGCTCGATGGTCTGCGCGGTCAATACGCTGCGCTGGTCGTCCTTCAACTCGCCGTCTAGTTCATGGGCCAGCTTGCGCGCCGCAGCCACCATCACGTCGAAGGCCTGCTTGGGATGACGCGGGCCTGGCAGACCGAGGAAGAAGCTCACGGCACGGGTGCTGAAATGGTCGATATCGTCCAGATCGAAGATGCCCGGCTTGACCGCATTGGCCATGGAGAACAGCACTTCGCCATTGCCGGCCATGCTTTCGTGACGATGGAAAATGTCCATTTCGCCGAAGCGCAGGCCGCTTTCCAGGATGTTCTGCAGCAGCGCAGGGCCGCGGAAGCCGCTCTCGCTGCGCGAGATGACGCTGATCACCAGCACCTCCTCAACCGGTGGCAGGTCTTTCTCCACGGCCGGGGCACCGCTGCTGGAAAACCCCTTGCCCTCGCTGGCGAAATCGTCGTGGGCGTCACGCGCCGCTTTCATCGCAGGCTGCGGTTTGGCCGGCTTGGGCTCGCGTGCAGGCTTGGTCGGCCGGGCCTCGCGGGGCTCCTTGATCTCGTCCGGCTCCACGGCCAGGTTGAGATCAGCGTGGTCGGCCGACGGCTCGCGCTTGGCACGCTGGTTGCCGCCGTCGCGCTGGGCGCTCATGGACGGCAGGTCATGCTCATCCAGTTGCGGCTCTTTATGAGCATCGAGTACGCGAGGCGGACCGAGCACTTCGGCGCCCGTGTCTTCCTCGGGAAGGTTGTTGATGTTGCGATCCAGGCGAAACTTGAGCTTGCCCTTGCCGCCACGCATCCGGCGCCAGCCGTCGAAAAGAATACCGGCAATGACAATGATGCCGATGAGGATCAGCCACTCGCGCAGACCGATTTCCATGTAATCCCGTGCCTCTATAAAAATGCTGAAAAATAAAGGGTGTGAACCCTCTTTAAGACGTGGCGCCAACTGTATGTTCTGACAGGCGTTTTCCCACGCGTAAACAAGACTTTGGTAAAACTAGCACGACCAGAAACAACTTTACACCGTCTGTCGCATTTGGCTCGATTTTAACGCCATGATAAGGGTTTTTCAGGCCTCGACCATGGCCAATGCCTCTTCCACGTCCACGGCCACCAGTCGCGAGCAACCGGGTTCGTGCATGGTCACCCCCATCAACTGATCGGCCATCTCCATGGCGATTTTGTTGTGGGTGATATAGATGAACTGCACCGTCTGCGACATCTCTTTCACCAACCGCGCGTAACGACCAACGTTGGCGTCGTCCAACGGTGCATCGACTTCGTCGAGCATGCAGAACGGCGCCGGATTCAGTTTGAAGATAGCGAAAACCAGGGCCAGTGCGGTCAAGGCTTTCTCTCCACCGGAGAGCAAATGAATGGTGCTGTTCTTCTTGCCGGGCGGGCGCGCCATGATCGTCACCCCTGTATCGAGTAAATCTTCGCCCGTCAGTTCCAGATAAGCACTGCCACCACCGAAAACTTTTGGAAAAAGTGCCTGCAAACCGGCATTGATCTGGTCAAAGGTGTCCTTGAAGCGGCTGCGGGTTTCCTTGTCGATCTTGCGAATGACGTTTTCCAGGGTGTCCAGCGCTTCGGCCAGATCGGCGTTTTGCGCATCAAGATAGCGCTTGCGCTCGGATTGCTGCTGGTATTCGTCGATGGCCGCGAGGTTGATCGCGCCCAGGCGCTGGATGCGCCCGTCGATACGCTGCAGTTCTTCCTCGGCCTCCTGCTCGCTGGCCAACACGTCGAGGGTGGCGAGCACGCCGTGCAGGTCGTAGCCGTCGGCCTGCAGCTGCTCCTGCAGGGTCTTGCGCCGCACGCTGAGCCCCTGCCACTCCAGGCGGTGCTGTTCCAGCTGGCCGCGCAACAGCTGGCTCTGCTGCTCGGCCTGGGTGCGACGTTTTTCGACCTCGCGCAGCTCGCGATCGGCATCGTCCAGTGCCAGCCGCGCGTGACGCATTTCTTCGTCGACGGCCATGCGCTGTTCGAGCAGGCCTTCGAGGTCCAGGCGCAGTTCTTCGAGCGGGGCCTCGCCCTCCTCCAGGTTCAGACTCAATTGTTCGCGTTTCTCGCCCAAACGCTCGGCCTGCAATTGCAGGCGTTCCAGCGCCTGGCCAGTGGAGTCGTGCTGGGCGCGCAGCGAGCCCAGGCGAACCGCCAACTGATGCGCGCGATCCTTGTGCTGGCGGGCGTCCTGGCGAATGCGCTCCAGGCCTTCGCGCAGGCTGTCGCGCTGCGCCATGAGCTGTTCGCGCTGTTCGGTGTCGGTGGCCATGGCGTCGAGCGCGTCCTGCAACTGCAGGCGCGACTCACCGAGCTGCTCGTGTTCCAGGGCGCGCTGTTCGGCCAGTTCGCCGAGTTCTTCGTCGAGGCGCCGACGACGCAGCGCCAGCTGCTCGGCCCTGGCCCGGCTCGCCGAGAGCGTGGCCTTGAGCTCGCCCTGCTGACGGTTTTCATTCTGGATGCGGCGGCGCAGCTGTTCGCGCAGCTGTTCCTGGGCATCCTGCCGTTCACGGCAGGCCGCAAGCTGTTCCTGCAATTGCGCCAAGCCTGCTTCGCGGGACTCGACGTCCAACTGCAGGGCCTGCAGCTCCTGCCCGCGGGCCAGAACCCCGCGGCTGGCGTCGTTGCCACGGCTGACGCGCAGAAAGTGCCGACCCAGCCAATAGCCGTCCTGGCTGACCAGGCTCTCGCCGGCGGCCAATTGGCTGCGCTGGGCCAGCGCGGTGTCGAGGTCGGCGACCGTTCGCACCCCCGCGAGCCAGGGGCTCAGGTCGACCTGGCTGTGAACCTTGTGCAGCAGACTGTCTGGCAAGCCTACGGCGCCCGCAGCCGCACTGATCAGGCGCAGTTCGCCCTGATCGAAGCCGGCCAGGTCGAGGCCTTGCAGATCATCGACCAGCACTGCCTGGAGATCGGCGCCCAACACGGTTTCCACCGCCAGCTCCCAGCCAGGCTCGACGCGCAGCCCTTCGGCCAGGCGCGGATGGCCGGCCAGCCCCTGTTGATCCAGCCACTGCGCGGTGCCCGTGCCCGGATCCAGCGCGGCCTGCTGCAAAGCCTCGAGGGAAGCCAGGCGGCCATTGAGCCGCTGCAGCTCGCCCTGGGCCTGTTGCTGGGCCTGGGTCGCCTGTTGCAGTTGCTGACGGGTAGCGTCCAGCTGTTCGGCCTGTTGCCGTTCCTCGGCGGTCCACTCTTCGATGAGCATTTCGCTGCTGGCCAGCTGTTCGGCCAGTTCGAGAATGGCCGCGTCTTCAGGGTCGGCCGCCAGCAGTTCGCGCTCTTCGCTGTGGCGCCGCTGCCGCTCGGCCAGGCGCTGCATCGAGAGTTCGAGCTGGGCGATGCGCGCCTGCTGAACTTCGGCCAGGCGCCGTGGCTCGGCCGAGTCAGTGTTGAACCGGTCCCACTGCTCCTGCCAACCGTGCATGCGGGTTTCCGCTTCTTCCAGCGCCGCCGCCGCTTCTTCGGCGGCGGCACTGCTGATTGCCTGCTCGGGCTCGAGCATGTCCAGCTCTTCGCCCAGGGTCGCCAGCAGGGTCTGGTCGTGGCCCAGGTGCGATTCGGTTTCCAGGCGAGCGCGTTCGGCTTCCTTGAAATCGTCCTGCAGTTGGCGCAGGCGCTGCTGGCCGTGCTGGATGTTCTGCTCGACCCGGGCGATGTCACCGCCCACGGAATAGAAGCGCGCCTGCACGGTATTGAAGCGTTCGGACAGCTCGTGATGGCCATCGCGCAGGCGCTCGATGCCCGCATCGGCGTTGCGCTGTTCTGCCACCAGCGCTTCGAAGGCCACCTCCTGATCGGCGATGACCGCTTCGCGCTGGCCCACCTGCTCGTTCAGGGTTTGCCAGCGCAAGGCCGACAGCTGCGCCTTGAGCTGGCGTTCCTCGGCTTTGTACTGCTGGTATTTCTCGGCCGCCTGGGCCTGGCGGTGCAGGCGTTCGAGCTGGCGTTCCAGCTCTTCGCGCAGGTCGGTCAGGCGCGCCAGGTTCTCGTGGGTACGGCGAAGGCGACTTTCGGTCTCGCGGCGGCGCTCCTTGTACTTGGAGATGCCGGCGGCTTCCTCGATGAAGTTGCGCAGGTCTTCGGGCTTGGCCTCGATCAGCTTGGAGATCATGCCCTGCTCGATGATCGAGTAGCTGCGCGGGCCCAGGCCGGTGCCGAGAAAGATGTCGGTGATGTCGCGGCGCCGACACTTGGTGCCGTTCAGGTAATAGGTGTTCTGGCTTTCGCGGGTGACCTTGCGCCGGATCGAGATTTCCGCGTAGGCCGCGTACTCGCCCACCAGCGTGCTGTCGCTGTTGTCGAACACCAGCTCGATGCTGGCCTGGCTGACCGGCTTGCGGCTGGTGGAGCCGTTGAAGATGACGTCGGTCATCGACTCGCCGCGCAGGTTCTTCGCCGAGCTCTCGCCCATGACCCAGCGCACGGCGTCGATGATGTTGGACTTGCCGCAACCGTTGGGCCCGACCACGGCAGCCATGTTGCTGGGGAAGTTGACTGTGGTCGGGTCGACGAACGACTTGAACCCGGCCAGGCGAATACACTTGAGGCGCATGCTCAGCGCGCCGCCAGGGCGCTGAGCACCAGTTCGCAGCTGCGCTGGCAGTATTCGCCGAGGACCTTGCGGATGAGCTGCGGATCGCGCGCGGAAACCGCCTGCAGCAGCCGCCCGAACAAGGCCAGGTATTCGCTCATCGAGGCCTTGCGCTGCTCCAGCGCCAGGTAATAGGTGCGGTTCATGGCCGGCTGGAGGTTCTCGATGGTTTCCTGCAGGTACGGGTTGTTGGCGAACGGATAGGCGGCGCGCATGACGTTGAAGCTGTCCTCGACGAAGGCGTTGATGTCCTGGCGCTCGTAGCTGGTCTGCAGGCGTTGCTGGATGACCAGGAACGGTGCGAGGTCGGCCTCGGTCTGCCAGCGCTGGGCCACGGCGTCGCCGAGCATGATGTACATCTCGCCCATCAGGGCACAGAGGCTGCGCACCTTGTGCTCGGTGAGTTCGCTGACCTGGGCGCCGCGCCGCGGCAGGATCTCGACCAGGTGGCGGCGCTCGAGAATCAACAGGGCTTCGCGCACCGAGCCGCGGCTGACGTTCAGCGCCTGGGTGACCTTGAGTTCCTGAATGCGCTCGGCCGGCTTGAGCTCACCGCTGATGATGCGCTCGGCCAGATGATGGGCAATTTGCTCGGCGAGGCTGTCCGGCGCCTTGAACGTCATGGGTTTCCTTCGACAATCGGTAATCGGCAAGCTGTGATCAAAGCATGCGGCGCAGTGTACTCCAATTGAACGGCAAAGGCGGCAGTTGGCACGGATGTGGCTTGGCAAAAGCAGGACTGCCGGGGTGCAGGCAACGGGTTCGCGAAACTTCCTGACCCGCAGGTCAGCTAATCGTTGACCCCTTCCCGGCCGCCGCATAGATTCTGCTCAAGGCAGACCCAAGAATCAGGTGTCGTGAGGCCATCCGTGATCCAGTTTCTCTTGAATCAACAGCTGCATACCGAGCATGCCCTGGACCCGAATCTGACCGTGCTCGACTACCTGCGCACCGATCTGGCGCGGCCAGGCACCAAAGAGGGGTGCGCCAGCGGCGATTGCGGTGCGTGCACGGTAGTGATCGGCGAACTGGTGGAAGACGGTGCGCAGACGCATATACGCTATCGCAGCAGCAACGCCTGCCTGACCTTCGTCGCCAGCCTGCACGGCAAGCAGCTGCTCAGTGTCGAGGACCTCAAGCATCAGGGCCGTCTGCACAGCGTGCAGCAGGCCATGGTCGATTGCCATGGCTCGCAGTGCGGGTTCTGCACCCCGGGTTTCGTCATGTCGCTGTTTGCCCTGCAGAAGAACCAACCCCAGGCCAGCCGCGAGCAGGCCTGCGAAGCACTGGCCGGCAACCTGTGCCGCTGCACCGGCTACCGGCCGATTCTCGACGCCGCGGCCCAGGCCTGCGGCGGACCTGCACTGCCCGATCAGTTCGACAGCCAACAGGCGCAGACCATCGCCAGGCTGAAAACCATTGCACCGGCGCACACCGACGAACTCCACGGCGGCAACAACCGCTGCCTGGTGCCCTTGACCGTGGCCGATCTGGCCGAGCTGTACAGCGAGCAGCCCGAAGCACGACTGCTGGCCGGCGGCACCGACCTGGCGCTGGAGGTCACCCAGGCGCACCGGGTGCTGCCGGTGATGATCTACGTGGGCCACGTAGCCGAGATGAAGCGCATCGAGACGTTCGACGACCGCCTCGAGATCGGCGCGGCCACGCCGCTGACCGACTGCTATCAGGCACTGGCGCACGAGTACGCGGATTTCGGCCACCTGCTGCACCGCTTCGCCTCGTTGCAGATCCGCAACCAGGCCACCCTGGGCGGGAACATCGGCAATGCGTCGCCGATCGGTGATACCCCGCCGCTGCTGCTGGCCCTGGGCGCACAGGTGGTACTGCGCAAAGGCTCGCGCAGCCGCACCCTGCCCCTGCAGGACTATTTCATCGACTACCGCATCACCGCTCGCGAAGACGGCGAGTTCATCGAGAAGGTCATCGTGCCCCGCGCCGACCCGCGCCGGGCTTTCCGCGCCTACAAGGTGTCGAAACGCCTGAACGATGACATTTCCGCGGTTTGCGCCGCGTTCGACCTGTTGATCGAAGACGGTGTGGTGCACGAGGTGCGCGCCGCCTTTGGCGGCATGGCGGCAATTCCCAAACGCGCTGCGGCCTGCGAATCGGCACTGCTCGGCAAGCCCTGGAACAAGGCCAGCGTCGAGGCCGCCTGCGCCGCCCTGGCCGAGGACTTCACACCGCTGTCGGATTTTCGCGCGAGCAAGCAGTACCGCCTGCTGACCGCACAGAACCTGCTGCGCAAGTGTTTCCTCGAGCTGCAGTCGCCACACATTCAAACGCGGGTGAGCGCCCATGTCTGAGCATCCAGCGCCCGACAGCCAGGCACGCATGGCTGAACTGTTCGCCCAGGGCCTGACCACCGGCGTTGGCCGGGGCGTCAAGCACGACAGCGCCGACAAGCACGTCACCGGTGAGGCGGTGTACATCGACGACCGCCTGGAATTCCCCAACCAGCTGCACGTGTACGCCCGGCTTTCCGACCGTGCCCACGCGCGCATCGTGCGCATCGACACGTCGGCCTGCTACACCATTCCCGGCGTGCGCCTGGCGATCACCCACGAGGACATTCCCGGCCTCAAGGACATCGGCCCGCTGCTGCCGGGCGACCCGCTGCTGGCGATCGACAAGGTCGAGTTCGTTGGCCAGCCGGTGCTGGCCGTGGCGGCGCGCGACCTCGACAGCGCCCGCCGCGGGGCGATGGCCGCCGTGATCGAGTACGAAGATCTGCCGCCGGTGCTGGACGTGGTCGAGGCGCTGCGGCAGAAGCATTTCGTGCTCGACAGCCACACCCACCAGCGCGGTGATTCGGCGACCGCTCTGGCCAGCGCCACCCATCGCCTGCAGGGCAGCCTGCACATCGGTGGCCAGGAGCATTTCTACCTGGAGACGCAGATCAGCTCGGTGATGCCCACCGAGGACGGCGGCATGATCGTCTACTGCTCGACGCAGAACCCCACCGAGGTGCAGAAGCTGGTGGCCGAAGTGCTGGGCGTGTCGATGAGCCAGGTGGTGGTGGACATGCGCCGCATGGGTGGCGGCTTCGGCGGCAAGGAAACCCAGGCGGCCAGCCCGGCCTGTCTGTGCGCGGTGGTGGCGCACCTGACCGGGCAGCCGACCAAGATGCGCCTGCCGCGGGTCGAGGACATGCTCATGACCGGCAAGCGCCACCCCTTCTACATCGAGTACGACGTCGGTTTCGACGACAGCGGGCGCCTGCACGGTATCAACTTGGACTTGGCCGGCAACTGCGGCTACTCCCCTGACCTGTCGGCATCCATCGTCGACCGGGCGATGTTCCATGCCGACAACGCCTATTACCTGGGCGACGCCACCATCAATGGCCACCGCTGCAAGACCCACACCGCGTCGAACACCGCCTACCGTGGCTTCGGCGGCCCCCAGGGCATGGTCGCCATCGAGGAAGTGATGGACCGCATCGCCCGCCATCTGGCCCTCGACCCGCTGGCGGTTCGCAAGGCCAACTACTACGGCAAGACCGAGCGCAACGTCACCCACTACTATCAGACGGTGGAGCACAACCTGCTCGAAGAGATCACCGCCGAGCTCGAAGCCAGCTGCGACTATGGCCCGCGCCGCGAGGCGATCCGCGCGTTCAACGCCGACAGCCCGATATTGAAGAAAGGCCTGGCACTGACGCCGGTGAAGTTCGGTATCTCGTTCACCGCCAGCTTCCTCAACCAGGCCGGGGCGCTGATCCATATCTACACCGACGGCAGCATTCACCTGAACCACGGCGGCACCGAAATGGGCCAGGGCTTGAACGTCAAGGTCGCGCAGGTGGTGGCCGAGGTGTTCCAGGTCGATATCGGCCGCATCCAGATCACCGCGACCAATACCGACAAGGTGCCCAACACCTCCCCCACCGCGGCTTCCAGTGGCGCCGACCTGAACGGCAAGGCGGCGCAGAACGCCGCGCTGATCCTCAAGCAGCGGCTGGTGGAGTTCGCCGCCCGGCATTATCGGGTCAG
The DNA here is from genome assembly GCF_947090715.1 of Pseudomonas sp. MM227. Lineage (NCBI taxonomy): Bacteria > Pseudomonadati > Pseudomonadota > Gammaproteobacteria > Pseudomonadales > Pseudomonadaceae > Pseudomonas > Pseudomonas sp. MM227. The sequence goes on along the minus strand of NZ_OX352319.1, from coordinate 1,982,065 downwards.
TGAAGAAGACGTGGCGTTCAGCAACGGCCACGTGCGCGTACGGGACCAGTTGCTGACGTTCCAGAGCCTGGTGCAGCAGGCGTGGATGGGCCAGGTGTCGCTGTCCAGCACCGGTTATTACAAGACGCCGAAGATCCACTACGACCGCAGCCTGGCGCGTGGCCGACCGTTCTACTATTTCGCCTACGGCGCGGCGTGCTGCGAAGTGCTGATCGACACCCTGACCGGCGAGTACAAGCTGTTGCGCACCGATATCCTGCATGACGTCGGCGCCTCGTTGAACCCGGCCATCGACCTCGGCCAGGTGGAAGGCGGCTTCCTGCAAGGAGTGGGCTGGCTGACGTGCGAGGAACTGGTGTGGAGCGACCAAGGCAAGCTGCTGACCAGCGGGCCGGCCTCGTACAAGATTCCGGCGGTGGCCGACATGCCACAGGATCTGCGCGTGCACCTGGTTGAGAACCGCAAGAACCCGGAAGACACGGTGTTCCATTCCAAGGCCGTGGGCGAGCCGCCGTTCATGCTGGGCATCGCCGCCTGGTGCGCGATCAAGGACGCCGTGGCGAGCCTGGGTGATTACCGCCTGCAACCGAACATCGACGCCCCCGCCACCCCGGAACGGGTGCTCTGGGGCTGCGAGCAGATGCGCAAGGCGACCGAGGGGAGCACTGCCCATGACTGACTGGATCGGCGCGCTGGCCGAGCATCAGGCCCGCGGTGAAGCCTGCGTGCTGGTGACCATCATCGAAGAAAAGGGCTCTACGCCGCGCAACGCCGGGGCCAAGATGGTGGTCAGTGCCACCGCCCTGTACGACACCATCGGCGGCGGTCATCTGGAGTACAAGTGCCTGCACATCGCTCGACAGATGCTCGCCGAAGGCACCCGCGCCACGCGCCTGGAACGCTTCAGCCTGGGCGCCAGCCTGGGCCAATGCTGCGGCGGTGGCACGGTGCTGCTGTTCGAGCCCATGCTGCAGGCGCAGGCCCAAGTGGTGGTGTTCGGCGCTGGCCACGTCGGCCGCGCGCTGGTGCCCCTGCTGGCGAGCCTGCCGTGCCGGGTGCGTTGGGTCGATTCGCGGGCCGACGAGTTCCCGCCGAGCCTGCCCGATGGGGTCTGCCAGGTGATCACCGACGAGCCGGTGGATGAAGTGGCGAGCCTGCCGGCGGGCAGCTACTGCATCGTCATGACCCACGACCACTCGCTCGATCTGGAGTTGACCCGGGCCATTCTCGAACGCAACGATTTCACCTGGTTCGGCCTGATCGGCTCGGCCACCAAGCGCGCCCGCTTCGAGCATCGCCTGCGCGACCGCGGCATCGCGCCCAGTGTAGTGCAGCGCATGCGCTGCCCCATGGGCCTGGCGGCAGTGAAAGGCAAGCTGCCGATGGAAATCGCCGTTTCCATCGCCGCCGAGATCATCGCCACCTACAATGCGCACTTTGGCGCCCGCGCCGAGCCGGGGACAGCCAGCTCGCCGGAGGTCGCCCAACTGCTGCCGCGCTCGCGCCGCAGCCCCGTTACCTTGAGAGATGCACCATGAGCCTTACCCGCAAAGCCTATCGCGCCGCGATCCTGCACAGCCTCGACGACCCTGCCCTGGTCGGTGTCCAGGCCTCCTACCAATACTTCGCCGATGGCGTGCTGGTGGTGGAGGACGGTCGCATCCTGGCGCTGGGCGCGGCCGACGAGGTGCTGCCGACCCTGCCGGCCACCATCGAGCTCACTCATTACCCGGATGCCTTGATCACCCCCGGTTTCATCGACACCCACATTCATTTTCCACAGACCGGCATGGTCGGTTCCTATGGCGAGCAACTGCTGGACTGGCTGAACGAGTACACCTTCCCGTGCGAAGGCCAGTTCAGCGACAAGGCCCATGCCGACCAAGTGGCGGATATCTTCCTCAAGGAACTGCTGCGCAACGGCACCACCACCGCGCTGGTGTTCGGCAGCGTTCACCCCGAATCGGTCGACGCCCTGTTCGAAGCCGCCGAGGCCCTGGACCTGCGGCTGATCGCCGGCAAGGTGATGATGGACCGCAACGCCCCGGACTACCTGACCGACACCGCCCAGAGCAGCTATGCCCAGAGCAAGGCGCTGATCGAGCGCTGGCACGGCAAGGGCCGCCTGCACTACGCGGTGACGCCACGCTTCGCGCCGACCAGCAGCGAGGCGCAGTTGACCCTGGCCGGGCAATTGCTGCGCGAATACCCGGACGTCTATCTGCAGACCCACATCAGCGAGAACCTCAAGGAAATCGAGTGGGTCAAGGCGCTGTTCCCCGAGCGGCGCAACTACCTGGATGTGTACGACCATTACCAACTGCTCGGCGAGCGCTCGGTGCTGGCCCACGGCGTGCACCTGTGCGACGAGGAATGCCAGCGCCTGGCCGAGACCGGCTCGGCCATCGCCTTCTGCCCCACCTCGAACCTGTTCCTGGGCAGCGGCCTGTTCAACCTGCCTCAGGCCGAGCGTTTCAAGGTCAATGTCGGCCTGGGCACCGACGTCGGCGGCGGTACCAGCTTCTCGCTGCTGCAGACCCTGAACGAGGCGTACAAGGTCATGCAGTTGCAGGGTGAAAAGCTCAACCCGTTCAAGTCGCTGTACCTGGCGACCCTGGGCGGCGCCCGCGCACTGCGCCTGGAAGACCGCATCGGCACGCTGCAACCAGGCACCGACGCCGACTTCGTGGTGCTCGACTACCACGCCACGCCGCTGCTGAGCTATCGCATCGGCCAGGCCAAGACCTTCGAGGAAGTGCTGTTCGTGCTGATGACCCTGGGCGACGACCGCGCGGTGCTGCAGACCTACGCCGCAGGGCGCCGGGTGCACAGCCGCGACTGATCGCTGCGGACATTCACATGGAACTTTTGCAGGAAAATGCCCCCTCAATCGGGTACCCTGCCCACTTTTTCAGAAAGGAGAATCACCATGGCTAAAGCCACTGCCCGCCACATCCTGGTCGCCGACGAAGCCAAGTGCAACGACCTCAAGTCCCAGATCGAAGGCGGCGCCGATTTCGCAGAGATCGCCAAGGCCAACTCCACCTGCCCCTCCAGCCGCCAAGGTGGCGACCTGGGTTCGTTCGGCCCAGGCCAGATGGTCAAGGAATTCGACACCGTCGTGTTCAGCGCGCCGATCAACGTCGTGCAGGGCCCGGTGAAGACCCAGTTCGGTTACCACCTGCTGGAAGTCACCAGCCGTCAGGACTGATCAGTCCGCGGTCTGCGTTACACCCGAACGGCCCGTCTATCGCGGGCCGTTCTGCATTTGCAATGCCACCGGGCCATGATGTTAGGCTGCACCCTTCGCTCTTCGAATCAGGCAGACAATGCGCGCAGCTTTCCTCTCATTCGTTCTTTGTGCCCTGTTCACCACCGCGAGCAATGCCCAGGCTGCGCCGCAGCACGCATTGACCGTCTACGGCGAAGCGCCCCGCTACCCTGCCGACTTCCAGCATTTCGACTATGTGAATCCCGATGCGCCCAAGGGCGGCAGCCTGCGTCGCTCGGCGGTGGAGATCGGCCAGTACGACCACATTCTGCCGTACATCGACAAGGGCATTGGCGTCAGCCAGGTCGACGGCCTGCTCTACGCCCCTCTGGCGGTGCGCTCGCTGGACGAGCCGTACACCGTGTACGGGCTGGTGGCCGAGCGCATGGAGCGCGGTGAGGACGGCCTGTGGCTGCGCTTCTACCTCAACCCCAAGGCGGTGTTCGCCGACGGCCAGCCGATCACCGCGCAGGACGTGCGCTACACCTTCGAACTGCTGATGCGCGAAGGCAGCCTGGGCTACCGCACGCAGTTCGCCAATGTCGCGGACGTGCAGGTCGAGGGCCCGCGCCAGGTGCGTTTCAACTTCAAGAACGCCGAAAGCCGCACCCTGCCGCTGGACCTGGCGACACTGCCGGTGCTGCCCGAACACTGGTGGAAAACCCGCGACTTCGCCAACGGCGGCGGCTTCGAGGCACCGCTGGGCAGCGGCCCGTACCGTATCGACAAGATCGACAACGGCCGCAGCATCACCTTCCAGCGCAACCCCGACTGGTGGGGCAAGGACCTGCCCGAAGCACGCGGCATGTACAACTTCGACCGCTTCAGCATCGAGTACTTCGGCGACACCGACGTCGCCCGCCAGGTACTGCGTGGCGGCGGCTATGACTACAACCGCGAGTTCTCCGCCACTGCCTATACCATCGGCTACAACGGACCGGCGCTCGACGATGGCCGCCTGCAACGCGCGCACCTGGCCAAGCAGGGCCTGCAATCGGCCCAGGGCTTCATTTTCAATCTGCAGCGACCGGTGTTCCAGGACCGCCGCGTGCGCCAGGCTCTGGCCATGCTCTGGGACTTCGAATGGAGCAACCGGCAGATGATGCGCGGCATGTACATCCGGCAGCAGAGCTTCTTCTCCAACAGCCCGCTGGCCGCCCGTGAATTGCCCAGCGACGGCGAATTGCAGATTCTGGAAAAACTGCGTGGCCAGGTGCCGGATGAAGTGTTCAGCAAAGTCTTTCATGCGCCCGTCAGCGACGGCTCGGGCTTGATCCGCGACAAGCAGTTGCAAGCCTTGCGCCTGCTGCAGCTGGCCGGCTGGCACGCCGACGGCGACCGTCTGGTGAACGCCGAAGGCCAGCCGCTGAGCTTCACCTTTCTCAATACCCAGAACGGTCTGGAGCGCTTGCTGCTGCCTTGGAAACGCAACCTGGCGCAGATCGGCATCACCATGGAGATTCGTCGCATCGATTCCTCGCAGTACGTCAACCGCTTGATGGCGCGCGACTACGACATGATCATCAGCGGCTACCCGGTGACCCCGACGCCGGGCATCGAGCTGTACAACTTCTTCGGCTCGAGCGTGGCCACCGACCCCGGCTCGAACAACCTGATGGTGCTCAAGGACCCGGCCGTGGACCAGCTGATCAATGGCCTCGGCGCGGCCAGCACGCAACCGCAGATGCGCGACTACGCGCACGCCCTCGACCGGGTGCTGCAGTGGAACTACTACTGGGTGCCCAACTATTACCCGCCGGGCACCTCCACGGTGTGGTGGAACCGCTTCGGCATGCCCGCCTCGCCAGCGCCCAATGACCCGGCCATCGAAACCTGGTGGGAGGTCAGCCCGACGGCGCTGACCACCGAACAGATGCGCGACCGCCTGACAGGGAAGACTCACTGATGCTGGGTTACACGCTACGTCGCCTGCTGCTGATCGTGCCGACCTTGCTGGCGATCCTGCTGGTCAATTTCGCCATCGTCCAGGCCGCGCCGGGCGGCCCGGTCGAGCAGGCCATCGCGCGCCTGCAGGGCGTGGGCGGCGCCAGCGTCACCGGTGGCGGCGGCGACACGCTGCAGGGCGGCTCGCGGGCCAGCCGTGGCCTGGACCCGAAACTGATCAAGGACATCGAGCGCCAGTACGGTTTCGACAAACCGGCCCACGAGCGCCTGTGCCTGATGATCAAGAGCTACGCGGTGCTGGATTTCGGCAGCAGCTTCTTTCGCGGCGCCAAGGTCACCGACCTGATCCTGGACAAGATGCCGGTGACCCTCTCGCTGGGCTTCTGGGCCACCTTGATCACCTACCTGGTGTCGATCCCGCTGGGCATCCGCAAGGCGGTGCACCATGGCAGCCGCTTCGACATCTGGAGCAGCAGCCTGATCATCATCGGCTATGCCATGCCGGCGTTCCTGTTCGCCATGCTGCTGATCGTGGTGTTCGCCGGAGGCACTTCGTTGAACTGGTTTCCGGTGCGCGGGTTGGTCTCGGACAATTTCGCCGAGCTCAGCCTGCTGGGCAAGGTCGCCGACTACTTCTGGCACCTGGTGCTGCCGGTCACCTCGCTGGTGATCGGTGGTTTCGCCACCTTGACCATTCTTACCAAGAATTCCTTCCTCAACGAGGTCACCCGGCAATACGTGGTGACGGCGCGGGCCAAGGGCCTGAGCGAGCAACGGGTGCTGTACGGCCACGTGTTCCGCAACGCCATGCTGCTGGTGGTGGCCGGCCTGCCCCAGGCGTTCATCAGCGTGTTCTTCGCCGGTTCGTTGCTGATCGAGGTGATCTTCTCGCTCGACGGGCTCGGTCGCCTGAGCTATGAGGCCGCCGTGGCGCGGGATTATCCGGTGGTGTTCGGCTCGCTGTTCATCTTTACCCTGCTGGGGCTGCTGATCAAACTGATCGGCGACCTGTGCTACACCCTGGTCGATCCACGCATCGACTTCAGCGCGAGGAATGCCTGATGCGCCTGTCGCCCCTGGCCCGTCGTCGCCTGGACCGCTTCAAGCAGAACCGCCGCGGCTGGTGGTCGCTGTGGCTGTTCCTGGCCCTGTTCGCCCTGACGCTGGGCGGCGAACTGGTCGCCAATGACAAACCGCTGGTGCTCAAGTACGACGGCGAGCTGTATTTCCCGGTGTTCAAGCGCCATACCGAGCAGGAATTCGGCGGCCAGCTGCCGTTCCAGGCGGACTACCGCAGCGACTATGTGCGCCAGCTGATCGAGGGGCGCGGCGGCTGGATGCTGTTTCCGCCGATTCCGTTCAGCGCCGACACGCCCAACTACGACCTGACCCAACCGGCGCCCAGCCCGCCGTCGACCACCAACTGGCTGGGCACCGACGACCAGTCGCGCGATGTGCTGGCGCGGGTCATCTTCGGCGCGCGGGTGTCGATCCTGTTTGCCCTGGCATTGACCTTGATCAGCTCGCTGATCGGCATCGGCGCCGGTGCTCTGCAGGGCTACTACGGCGGTTGGGTGGACCTGTTCGGCCAGCGTCTGCTGGAGGTCTGGTCGGGGCTGCCGGTGCTTTACCTGCTGATCATCCTGTCGGGCTTCGTCGAACCCAATTTCTGGTGGTTGCTGGGGATCATGGCGCTGTTTTCCTGGTTGGCGCTGGTGGACGTGGTGCGCGCCGAGTTCCTGCGCGGGCGCAATCTGGAATACGTCAAGGCAGCGCGAGCGCTGGGGCTGTCGGACCGCAAGATCATTCTGCGGCACATTCTGCCCAACGCCATGAACGCGACCCTGAGCTTTCTGCCGTTCATTCTGACCGGGGCGATTTCCACGCTGACGGCGTTGGATTTCCTCGGTTTCGGCATGCCGGCCGGCAGCGCTTCGCTGGGGGAATTGATTGCCCAGGGCAAGCAGAACCTGCAGGCACCCTGGTTGGGGTTTACCGCGTTTTTCACGCTGGCGCTGATACTGTCGCTGCTGGTGTTCATTGGAGAGGGGCTGCGCGATGCGTTCGATCCGCGTGCTTGAGGGCGGGTTTTGCGGTGGGTTTGCGGGCCTCTTCGCGGGCAAAGCCCGCTCCCACAAGGACCTGTTGGAAGCCGAATTTGTGGGAGCGGGGCGGGCGGCCGAGCCCTCTGCCCGCGAAGAGGCCCTCCCTGTCACCCCCCAAGGCACCTGCCCATGACCGCTGAAAACCTCATCGAAATCCGCGACCTGAGCGTGGCGTTCAATGGCCAGGCGGTCGTCAAGGACGTGAGCTTCGACATCCCCGTCGGCCAGTGCGTGGCCCTGGTCGGGGAATCGGGTTCGGGCAAGTCGGTGACTGCCCATTCCATCCTGCAACTGTTGCCCAACACCGCTTGCACCAGCAGCGGCAGCGTGCGCTACCAGGGGCAGGAACTGATGGGCGCCGATGCAGCGACCCTGCGCCGCATGCGCGGTGACCGCATCGCGATGATTTTCCAGGAGCCCATGACCTCGCTCAATCCCTTGCACACCGTGCACAAGCAGATCGGTGAAACCCTGCTGGTGCACAAGGGCATGGGCGGCAAGCAGGCCGAGGCACGCATCCTGGAATTGCTCGAGATGGTCGGCATCCAGAACCCGCGCAAACGCCTCAAGGCCTACCCGCACCAGTTGTCCGGTGGCCAGCGCCAGCGCGTGATGATCGCCATGGCATTGGCCTGCGAGCCACAGCTGTTGATCGCCGACGAACCCACCACCGCCCTCGACGTGACGGTGCAACGGCGCATCCTGCTGTTGCTGCAGTCACTGCAGAAGCGCCTGGGCATGTCGCTGCTGTTGATCAGCCACGACCTCAACCTGGTGCGCAGCATTGCCCAGCACGTCTGCGTGATGCGTGCCGGCGAAATCGTCGAGCAGGCCGCTTGCGAGCAACTGTTCAGCGCACCGCAGCACCCCTACAGCCAACTGTTGCTGGATGCTGAACCGGCCGGCGCGGTGCTGTCCGAGGAAACCCGGCCGGAACTGTTGCAGGTGGACGGCCTGAAGGTCTGGTACCCGTTGGACGGCGGCCTGTTTCGCAAGCCGCGCGAGTTCGTCAAGGCAGTGGACGGCATCAGCCTGAGCGTGCAGCAGGGCAAGACCCTGGGCATCGTCGGCGAGTCCGGCTCGGGCAAGTCGACGCTCGGCCAGGCGATCCTGCGCCTGCTCGATTCCCAAGGCGGCATTCGCTTCCAGGGCCAGGCACTCGATGGCCTGGATCAGAAGCAGATGCGACCGTGGCGCAAGCAGATGCAGGTGGTCTTCCAGGACCCCTTCGGCAGCCTCAGCCCGCGCATGTCGGTGGCGCAGATCATCAGTGAAGGTCTGGAAGTGCACAGCGGTGCCAACGCCCGGGCGTGCGACGAGCAGGTCATCCAGGTGCTGCGCGAAGTAGGCCTGGACCCCGCGGCACGGCACCGCTACCCCCACGAATTTTCCGGTGGCCAGCGCCAGCGTATCGCCATCGCGCGGGCACTGGTGCTGCGCCCGGCGCTGATTCTGCTGGACGAGCCGACCTCGGCCCTCGACCGCACGGTGCAGAAGCAGGTGGTGCAACTGCTGCGCCAGTTGCAGGAGCGCCACGGCCTGACCTACCTGTTCATCAGCCATGACCTGGCGGTGGTGCGGGCGCTGGCCCATGATGTGATCGTGGTCAAGGACGGCCAGGTGGTGGAGCACGGCCCTACCGACCGACTGTTCACCGACCCTCGGCATCCCTACACCCAGGAATTGCTGCAGGCGGCGCTGGTGTAGCGTGGTATAGATTGCAGGACAACCCCAGAGGCAATGCATATGGCACTCGACGGCAAGACGGCTTTGGTTACCGGCTCCACCAGCGGCATCGGCCTGGGCATTGCCTCGGTGCTGGCCCGCCACGGCGCCAACGTGGTGCTCAACGGTTTCGGCGATCCGGCGGCGGCCCTCGCGGAAGTGCGCCGGCATGGCACCCAGGTCGCCCACCACGGTGCCGACGTGAGTGACCCGACGCAGTTGGCCGAGCTGTTCGGGTACGTGCAAGCGACGTTCGGCGGTGTCGATATCCTGGTCAACAACGCCGGCATCCAGCACGTGGCGGCGGTCGAGGCATTTCCCGTGGAGCGCTGGGATGCGATCATCGCGATCAACCTTTCATCGGTGTTTCACGGCACTCGGCTGGCGCTGCCGGGCATGCGCGAAAAAGGTTGGGGGCGGATCGTCAATATCGCTTCGGTGCACGGCCAGGTCGGCTCGGTCGGCAAGGCCGCCTACGTCGCCGCCAAGCATGGCGTGATCGGCCTGACCAAGGTGGTCGGCCTGGAAACCGCGACCACGCAGATCACCTGCAACGCCATCTGCCCCGGCTTCGTGCTGACTCCGCTGGTGCAGAAGCAGATCGATGATCGTGCAGCCAAGGGTGGTGACCCGGCCGACGCCCAGCGCGAACTGCTTGCGGAAAAACAGCCCTCGCTGGAATTCGTCACGCCCGAGCATCTGGGCGAACTGGTGATGTTTCTGTGCAGCGAGGCCGGCAGCCAGGTGCGCGGCGCGGCGTGGAACATCGACGGTGGCTGGCTGGCGCAATGACGCGGGGAACCGCCCCGTGCCGGCAAAGTCGGAGTAAGGACACTACCATGTGCAAGGAGCTTCTGTGACCATCGCTCCCCCCAGCGAACCGCTCGGCCCGCAAGCGCCGGACCCGACCCGTGAAGTGCATCGCCTGCGGGTGCTGACGGTGAATACACACAAGGGTTTTACCGCATTCAACCGCCGTTTCATCCTGCCCGAATTGCGTGAGGCGGTGCGCAGCACCAGCGCCGACCTGGTGTTCCTGCAGGAAGTGCTGGGCGGCCACGACGGCCATGCGTCGAAGTTCTCCAACTGGCCGCAGATGTCACAGTACGAGTTTCTCGCCGACAGCATGTGGAGCGATTTCGCCTACGGGCGCAACGCGGTGTACCCGGACGGCCACCATGGCAACGCGGTGCTGTCCAAGTACCCGATCCTGCGCTACAGCAACCTCGACATCTCGATCACCGGGCCCGAGCGCCGCGGCTTGCTGCATTGCGTGTTGCAGGTACCGGGGCACGACGAGGTGCATGCGATCTGCGTGCATTTGTCGCTGCTGGAAAGCCACCGGCAACAGCAATTGGCGCTGTTGTGCCAACTGCTCGATTCACTGCCCGAGGATGCGCCGGTGATCATTGCCGGCGATTTCAACGATTGGCAGTTGCGCGGCAATGCGACGCTGGCCAAGCGCAAGGATCTGCACGAGGCATTCGAGCGGCACAACGGGCAGTTGGCCAAGACCTACCCGGCGCGCTTTCCGCTGCTGCGCCTGGACCGGATCTATGTGCGCAACGCCACCAGCCACGGGCCGATCATTCTGGGCAACAAGCCGTGGACGCACCTGTCGGACCATTTGCCGTTGGCGGTTGAGATTCATCTTTGATGCGTTGATTGATCGTTCGGCGTAGGAGCGGTCAGTGGCCGCGAAAAGTGCTCCGCGTATCATTTGTCGCACCGCAGCGTCTGCTTCGCGGGCAGAGCCCGCTCCCACATGAGGGGGGCGGGTCTCTGTGGGAGTAGGTCCTGCCTGCATACCATCTGACGCACCGCAGCGTCTGCTTCGCGGGCAGAGCCCGCTCCCACATCAGGAGAGTCGGGTCTCTGTGGGAGCGGGCTCTGCCCGCGAAGCTCTCACTGCTGGCTTTCGGGGTCGTCGCTCACCAGGCCCCAATCTGCGCTTTTGCGGTCGGATGCAGGCGTGGGCGGGGCGGGCGCCGAGGTGTGCTGCACGCCCTCCTCGCCATGCAGCTTCAAGCGCAGGCGCAGGTTGTTCACCGAATCGGCATTCTTTAACGCTTCTTCCTCGCTGATCGCCCCCTCGATGGCCAGCTCGTACAAAGCATGGTCGAACGTCTGCATGCCCAGGTTCACCGATTTCTCCATGATGCCCTTGAGCTCGGAAAACTCGTTGCGGTGAATGAAGTCGCGAATCGTCGGCGTGCCCAGCATCACCTCGACCGCGGCGCGGCGCTTGCCGTCGGTGGTGCGTACCAGCCGCTGCGAGACGAACGCCTGCAGGTTGTTGCCCAGATCGTTGAGCAACTGCGGGCGGCGGTCTTCGGGGAAGAAATTGATGATGCGGTCCAGCGCCTGGTTGGCGTTGTTGGCGTGCAAGGTGGAAATCGCCAGGTGGCCGGTGTCGGCGAATGCCAGTGCGTGTTCCATGGTTTCGCGGTCGCGGATCTCGCCGATCAGGATCACGTCCGGCGCCTGGCGCAGGGTGTTTTTCAGGGCGGCCTGGAAGCTGCGCGTGTCGACCCCCACTTCACGCTGGTTGATGATCGACTTCTTGTGCCGGTGGATGAACTCCACCGGGTCCTCGATGGTGATGATGTGCCCGCTGCTGTTGCGGTTGCGGTAGTCGATCAATGCGGCCAGCGACGTCGACTTGCCGGAACCGGTCGCGCCGACGAACAGCACCAGGCCGCGCTTTTCCATGATCACGTCGAGCAGCTTGCGCGGCAGCTTGAGGTCTTCGAAGCTGGGAATGTCGAGCTTGATGTTGCGTGCGACAATGGACACTTCGTTGCGCTGCTTGAAGATATTGACGCGAAAGCGTCCTACCCCGTGGATCGACAACGCCAGATTCATTTCCAGCTCACGCTCGAAGTCGATACGCTGCTCGGCGTCCATGATACTGGCCGCGATCGCGGCAATGTCGCCTGGTTTCAAGGCTTCGGCGCTGAGCGGCTTGAGCACGCCGTTGAACTTGGCGCAGGGTGGCGCGCCAGTGGACAGGTAGAGGTCGGAGCCGTCCTGACTGGCCAGGAGCTTGAGCAATGCCTGGATTTCCATAGGCTTGGGGTCCTGTAAAGGCGGTCGATAGAAAGTACGCTATAGCTTGGCTGGATAAGCAGCCGCGGTAAATCAAAGGATAACGCAATGAATGCCTCACCTGTGGGCGGCAAGGTCGCGACATTGATCGCCAGCATGGACTGGACCGACAGCCCCCTGCCCGGCCCCGATGCCTGGCCACAGAGCTTGCGCACGGCCGTGGACATCGTCACCCACTCGCCCATGCCGATGCTGCTGCTGTGGGGCACGCAACTGTGCCAGCTGTACAACGACGCCTTTGCCTTGCTGGTGGGCAGCAACCACCCCCGCGCCCTGGGCCAGCCGGTGGACCGCATCTGGCCCGAGCTCAAGCCGTTTTCCGATCCCATCTACGCCGCGGTGATGCGCGGCGAAGTGCGTGCCTTCACCGAGAAGGGCTTCAATCTGCCGCGCGAAGGGCATTCGGCGCGGGTCTGGCTGGACCTCACCTACAGCCCGATTCGCGACGAAAACGAGCGCGTCGCCGGCATTCTGGTCACGGCCATCGAGGCCAACGAGCGCCGTGAAGTGAGCGCGGTGGGCAAACGCACCGAGCAGGAGCTGCGCGACAGCGAGGCGCATTTCCGCATGGCCATCGAGTTGTCCCCGGCGGTGCACTGGACCGCCGATGCCAATGGTCGCACCGACGGCGAAAGCCAGACCGAGCGCTGGCGACAGCTGACCGGCATGCGCAGCCTGCGACCGGACGACGATTGGGCGCAGCTGGTGCATCCGGACGATCACCTGCCAACCCTCGACGCCTGGCATCTGGCGGTGAGCACTGGCCGTCCCTACGATGCCGAGTACCGTTTGCGCATGGCCGACGGCAGCTACCACTGGATGCACGCTAGGGCGCTGCCTCAGCTGGATGCCGACGGCGTGATCCGGCAATGGTTCGGCATGACCGAAGACGTGCAGAATCGGCGTCAGGTGGAGCAGGCGCTGCGCGAGCTCAACGAGCATCTGGAAACCCGCGTCAGCGAACGGACCCAGGCCCTGGCCGAGGTCAACCTGCGCCTGCAGAACGAAATGCAGGAGCGCGAACGCGCCGAAGAGGCGTTGCGCCACGCGCAGAAGATGGAAGCGCTGGGGCAGTTGACCGGTGGCATCGCCCACGACTTCAACAACATGCTCACCGGCATCATCGGTAGCCTCGACCTGATGCAGCGCTACATCGACGCCGGGCGCAGCAGCGAAATCAAGCGCTTCAGCGAGGCGGCGGTCAGTTCGGCCCATCGCGCCGCCGGTCTGACCCATCGCTTGCTGGCGTTTTCGCGACGGCAGTCGCTGGACCGCAAGCGCCTGGCGCCCAACGCGCTGGTGCATTCGCTCGAAGAGCTGTTCAGCCGCACGCTCGGCGAACATCTGCAACTGCAGCTGCAACTGGCGCCCGACGTCTGGCCGGTGAATACCGATGCCAGCCAGTTGGAGAACGCCCTGCTCAATCTGGTGATCAATGCCCGCGACGCGATGCCCGACAGCGGCGTGCTGACCATCGAAACCGCCAACTGCGAGCTCGATGCAACACCCGAAGGCGCTACGCTGGAGCCGGTGAAGCCGGGTGCCTATGTGATGTTCCGGGTCAGCGACAACGGCAGCGGCATGAGTGCCCCGGTGCTGGCCAAGGCATTCGATCCCTTCTTCACCACCAAACCCATCGGCCAGGGTACTGGGCTGGGGTTGTCGATGATCTATGGCTTCGCCCAGCAGTCGGGCGGCCAGGTCACACTGCAGAGCCGACCCGGTGAGGGCACCTGTGTGCGTCTCTACCTGCCGCGGCACAGCGAAGCATCCGACGACCCTGCCGAGCCGCGCACTCCAGCGGTGGCGCCGATGGCCCGCGAAGGAGAAAGCGTGCTGGTGGTGGAGGACGATCCGGCGGTGCGGATGCTGGTGCTCGACGTGCTCGACGAGCTGGGCTATGCCGCCCATTCCGCCGGCGAGGCCAGTGCGGCGCTAGCCTTGCTCGACGCAGGCCTGGACATCGACCTGCTGGTGACCGACGTGGGCCTGCCAGGGCTCAATGGCCGGCAGTTGGCGGAGATCGCGCGGCAGCAGCGGCCAGGCCTGAAGGTGCTGTTCATCACCGGCTATGCCGAGAAGGCGGCCGAGCGCTACGGTTTTCTCGCCGAAGGCATGGACATGATCACCAAGCCGTTTTCCATCGAACGCCTGGGCAGCAAGATCCGCGACATGATTAACCTGGCGTGATTTGCGGCATAATCAGCGGCTTTTTCCAGCGAGCATCGGGCAATGAAGGCACAAGCAAGGCACATTCTGGTCAAGACCGCCGAAGAGGCGGAAGCACTGCGCTTGCGGATCGCCAAAGGTGAAGCGTTCGATGTGCTGGCCAAGAAGTATTCGACCTGCCCGTCAGGCAAGCGCGGCGGTGACCTGGGTGAAGTGCGACCGGGGCAGATGGTCGGCGCCATCGACCAGATCATTTTCAAGAAACCGCTGCGTACGGTGCACGGACCGGTGAAAAGCAAGTTCGGTTATCACCTTGTGCAGGTTTTCTATCGCGATTGACGGTGAGGCCGGACGCGGCTTGCGCCGCTGCTACAGGGGAATGCAATACCTGTAGCAGCGGCGCGAGCCGCGTCGGCGAGTGTTGCGGTATATCTAGATGAACGCGGTGAGGCCGGACGCGGCTTGCGCCGCTGCTACAGGGGAATGCAGTGCCTGTAGCGGCGTCGGGCGGTGGCGCAGGCAGGGTCAGAGATACTCGCCAACCGCCTTGGGCCTTTGGTGTTGCAATTTGAGGTCGGTGCGCATGCCGGCGATCAGGTTCGAAATCGCTCGGCTGCTGGTCAACTGCTCGGTGCGAATGCCGCTGAGCATGTAATCTACCTTGTGCGAAGTACGGTCGAACACGCGCACGGTCAGCGAACGGTCATGGGCTTGGGTACATTGGCAGCGTTGCGGCAGAAAACTGCTTTCAATGATATTGCGCAGTTCAAGGGTGGACAACATGGTGACACTCCATTCTTGGTCTTATCCCTGAGATCGGGCTTGCCCGAATACAGTGCACGTTCCATGCCCCATGCCCCGCCATGCACTCGCCATACAAATCAAACACTTACCCACTAAAGCGCCTAACCGTATCGTGCATTGTGCAATATCCAGGTGCAACAGCGTTGCAAATTGCACAGCATTCAGCGCATTGAAACTTAGCGAGCGGCTGCAAGGTCACCTGCAAACACACCGCGCAGGAGCACCCTTCACCATGGCACGAGCAATCTGGAAAGGCGCGATCAGCTTCGGGCTGGTTCATATTCCCGTAGCGCTGGTATCGGCCACTGCCTCCCAGGGCGTCGACTTCGACTGGCTGGACAAACGCAGCATGGACCCGGTCGGCTACAAGCGTATCAACAAGAAAACCGGCAAGGAGATGGACAAGGAAAACATCGTAAAAGGCGTGCAGTACGAAAAAGGCCGCTACGTGGTGCTGAGTGAAGACGAGATCCGCGCCGCTCACCCTGTTTCAACCCAGACCATCGATATTTTCTCCTTCGTCGACCGCAACCAGATTCCCCTGCCCAACATCGACACACCCTACTTCCTGGCGCCTGACCGACGTGGCGAGAAAGTCTACGCGCTGTTGCGCGAAACGCTGATCAGTACCAAGAAAGTTGCACTTGCATTGGTGGTATTGCACACCCGCCAGTACTTGGCGGCACTGATGCCATTGGACGGCGCGCTGGTGATGGTCAAGTTGCGCTGGCCTTCGGAAGTTCGCGACCTGGACATACTCGAGCTGGGCAAAGAGGTGAAGAAACCCGAACTGACCAAGAAGGAACTGGACATGGCCAAACGCTTGGTCGAAGACATGAGTGGCGACTGGCAGCCTGAAGAGTATGTCGACAAGTTCGAGCAGAAGATCATGGCGCTGGTGGAGAAAAAGGCCAACAAGGGCGAGATCGAAGACGTGGAAACCGAGGCCGGCCAGGAGTCGCGCAAGACTGCCGATGTCATCGACCTGACCGAGCTGCTGAAGCGCAGCCTCGCGGGCAAATCGCCCGCCACCTCGAAAGCCAAGCCCGCCAAGGAAAAATCCGCGACGAAAAAAACGCCTGCACGTCGCAGCCCGCGCAAGGCGTCTTGAATATCAATAGACAGTAACAATCCGCTCGCCGCCAACGGTATTGATGAATAGATATTTTCATCAATACCGTTATTGAATAACTTGATATAAAGCTGCTTTTAATACCAACTTTAAAAACCACTCGACTACACTCGTTGCATTGCAAGTCTGCATTGACCACCTGATCGCCCACCGCGCCTTGTTTAATCCGCGCGCGTGGCTGCGGGAGTTGCCAATGAATACCAACGAGTTGTTGATACGCACCAGTCTACTGACTGCACTGGCCGTACCGTGCGAATACGCCCGGTCCGATTGCATCTTCAGTCCCGGCGTCGGCAATGACGCCTACGTGTGCGACAGCGGAACGGCGCCGGGGCTTTCCGACCTGCTGGGCAACAACAGCCTTACCCTGCCCGCCGACGGCACGGGCACCATCACCGGCGCGGTCGAGTTCGGCCCTGGCCAGGACAGCGTGTTGATGCGCTCGGGCACTGTGGGCGGCGCACTGAACACCGGCGCGGGTGCCGATACCGTGTTCATCAGCGCCGGGCGCCTGTTGTCCCTGACCCAAGGCGATGGCGCCGATACGCTCGAAGTCGTTGGCGGTACCGTCAGCGGTACGGTTAACCAGGGCAGCGGCATCGACAACTTCATCATGCGCGGCGGGCAGATCCAGGCTCTGGGGCAAGGTGACGGGCTGGATACCTTTCTCATGACCGACGGCACTATCGTCGGCGCCTTCGAGGACGGCGACATCGCGCGGATGAGCGGCGGCACCATCGGCCGGGTCGACATGAAGCTCGACAACAACCTGTTCGAGCTGTCCGGCGGGCGCATCAATGGCAACCTGGTTGCCGGCTTCGGCAATGACACCATCGCCGTTTCCGCAGGCAGCATCGGCGGCAACATCAGCGTCAGTGGCGGCACCGACCAGGTGACGGTGAGCGGTGGTGATATCGGCGGCAACGTCTTGCTCAGCTTTGGCGACGACCGTTTCATCTGGCGCGACGCGGGCCTGATCCACGGCGCCATCAGCCTGGGCCCAGGCAACGATACGGCTCTGCTGAGCAACCTGGGCGAGACACAACTGGCCTCCCCCAGCCTGGTCTACGGTGATGCCGGAGTCGATACCCTGACCCTGGACAACAGCCGCACTACCGGCGGCGCGCGCTACAGCTACTGGGAAACCATCAACCTGAACAACGGCTCGGTGCTGGACCTGCCCGACCGGCTGAGCCTGGCCGATGACTCGACGCCGCTGGACAGCGGTCTGCTCAACCTTGACCGCACCAGTACACTGGGCGCCACCCAGGGCTGGGTCGGGCCGATAGTCGCCGGGCAAACGGTGACCCTGAACAACGCCGGCCTGATCGATCTGACTCGCAGTGGCGCCGACGCGAGTGACCGGCTGACCGTGATTGGCAACTATGTGGGCAATGACGCGCGTTTGCGCTTGCAGAGCGTGCTGGGTGGTGACGACGCGCCTGCCGACCGGCTGATCGTGGCGCGCGGCACCGTCAGCGGCAGCACGGCGATCACGGTGGACAACCTCGACGGCCAGGGCGCGCTGACCCTTGCCAACGGCATTGCCGTGGTCGAGGCCACGCAGGGCGCGACCAGCACTGACGGCGCTTTCAACCTGGCGCAAGACTTGTCGGTCGGGGCCTATCAGTATTACCTGTTCAAGGGCGGCGTGACCGCAGGCAGCGAGAACAGCTGGTTCCTGCGGTCTTCCGTGGTGGCAGCGCCGCCGGTGACACCGCCTGTGGTCGAACCGCCGATCATCGCGCCCCCGGTGGTCGAACCTCCGATAGCCGAACCACCGATCATCGAGCCGCCCGTTGTCCAACCTCCGGTGACGCAACCCCCGGTCGATGAGCCGCCATCGGTAACACCGCCTGACGCCGAACTGCCCGAGGAGACCCCGGTCGAGCCATTCGTGCCGCCGGCGCCCGTGCAGCCGGAAACACCTGTGGCCGAACCAACACCAACGCAACCCGCTCCAGCCGCCCAGGCACCCGTTGCTGCGGTCGGCACGCCGACCTTGCCGCAGGCCACTCCGGGCCAGCGTATCGTGCTCTATCGGATCGAGGTGCCGGCCTACAGCGTCGTACCCCCGGTTGCCGCCTTGCTGGCGCTGGACAGCCTGGGCAGCTTCCACGAGCGGCAGGGCGAACAAAGCCTGCTTGGTGAGCGCGGCGCCCTGGCGGCGGGCTGGGCACGCACATTCGGCAGCCACGGGCGGCAGAAATGGGCCGGGGCCGCAGCGCCAAGCCTCAAAGGCAACACCCGCGGCTACCAGGTCGGTCACGACTTGTTCGCCACCCTCGGCGACGGCGGCTATCGCCAGCATGCAGGACTGTTCGCTGGGCATTCACGTGTGGACGGCCAGGTGCGTGGCTTCGCCCTGGGGTTCGACGACACCGCCTCGGGCGACATCCGCCTGCGCGCCGACAATCTAGGTGCCTATTGGACCCTGGTGGGCCCGGCCGGCGGCTACGTGGACGTGGTGGCCATGGGCACCCGGTTCACCGGACGCAGCCGCTCCGAACGCGGCTATAGCCTGGATCTCGATGGACACGGCATCACCCTCTCCGTGGAAGGCGGCTATCCGATTGCTTTATCCGGGGACTGGACACTGGAGCCGCAGGCGCAACTGATCGGCCAGAGGGTCACGCTGGACACGGCTCGCGACCCGGTATCGAAAGTGGACTTCGACAGCGAAGACTATTGGCGCGCCAGATTGGGCGCGCGCTTGAAGGGCGAGTACCGTGTCAGCGGTACCCCGGTCGAGCCCTACGTACGGGCCAACCTGTGGCACACCTTCCAGGGCGAAGACGCAGTGACGTTCGATGACAGCGACACCTTGCGCACCCAGCATCGCAGCACGCAGGCTCAGCTCGGGTTGGGCATCGCAGCCCGATTGAGCAGCGATGTCAGCCTGTACCTCAATGCCGACTACGCCCGCAGCCTGGACGCACAACCCCAGGAAAGCCTGCAAGGCAGCCTGGGGGTGCGCATCAGTTGGTAGCTTCAGGCGGAATCGTCAGGGCTCATGTCAGCCTCACCGGTCTGGGTGCGGACCTCACGCGGATCCATCTCCCGATCGCGGTCCATCGGTACGGGCGAAAGATTCTCGTCGCCGGGACGTGGGTCTTCGGCAGGCTTGCCCTCGGCAAACGGCTCGGGTTCGATCGGATCGTTGGGACGATCCAAAGGGTCGGGAATCTGCGTCGAACTGCTGGGTGCCATATCATCCTCGCTGAAAGCACATGGGGCTCAGCGCATATGACGCCGTCGCAGCGCCGAGGTGCAGATTGCTTTGCAGCGCAAGGCCTTGCGCTCAGAGGCAGGTGGCCAGCGAAGCCAGGCGACGTGTGCCCACCTCGCCCTGCTCGCGGGCATAGAAGCTGACCAGACTGCCGGCGCCGCGCGGGCGGATGTCGGCGAAATAGGTCGCCGCAGGTGTGAACACCGTGTACCCGCCCTCGCTGGCCTCCGAAGAGGCATCGGTCATGACACCGAACATGGCTTCGTCCTGCCAGCTGAACTGAACGCACTGGGCTATTTTCTGCGCGGTTTTTTCCGAGCTCATGGTTTGCACAGGCGCTCCGCTGCGCGCCTGTTTCATGTTCAGGCCCGTGCAACCGGTAAGTACACACAAGCCCAGTGCTGCTGCGATGATCCGCATCGTCGTTTCCATTCGAAATAAACCGCGAATGTATCACTGCCACGTGATGCCGGCATCACCGACCCATCACTGACAAAGATGCATGGCCATGAGGAACAGAACGAAAGCGCCAAGCACCTCGAAATGACCCAGCACCCAGGCGCCCAGGCGGGAACGCCGAGGTGCGCCGTACACGCCGTACAATTGCGGCCACAAAGCGGCCGAAGTCGCCAATACGGCGCCTGCCAACAGCAACAACACATAGGCCATCGCAAGGTCCCGCGGTGATGAATGAAGATAGGCCTTAGTGCCCTCGCTGCAGGGCTCGTTCCAAAGCGTTGCGTGCACCTCGTCACAAAAGCGCGCATCAGCGGCATTGCCTGCCTGCATCCGTGCCTGCACAATCCCTGCTCTCTCATTACCCATCGAAGGCCCCATGGCAGAACCCGATTCGCGTCACCAGGCCGCCCTGGACCGCTTTCTCGAAGCGCGTCCCGAGCTGCAAACCGAACTGGACACTCTCAACCCGCTGGCCGCACGTGCAGCCGGGGTCAGCGTCACGGAATATCGTGCGGAGCGCCTGCACGAGGCGTTCGAGGAATTCGCCGATGCGCAAGGCATGTTTGCCTGGGAATTGACCCTGCAACTCACCGCAGCTACACCGCAGGAGTTCGAAACCCAGCGTCTGGAAGTGCACAAGGAAGTGGCCGAAATGGCGGGCATGCCGTGGGACGAATACATGCAGCTCAACGGGCTGAAAGAGAGCTGACGAATCACGCTACGCAAGAGCACCCCGCACTCGGCAGGGTGCAGGTGTGCCTGGTGGTCAAACGTATGGCTTAAAGGCTGTTGCCGAGGGAATGTTCTTCGTCTTCATCGACAGGCGAGTTGCGGCCTGGTTCATCTACCGCCTTGTTGCCCGGCGAGCCTTCATGGTCATCGTCGTGCTCGTCGTGCTTCTCGTCCTTCTCGTGAATATCAGGGTAACCCTCTTCCCCGCTGCCGGGCTCGGCCGGCCCTTGATAGGGGTTATCCGGGTGGTTGTTGTCTTGGACCATGATATGTCTCCTTTCGTGGCACGGTTCATCCGCGCCTGATAGTGGGAGACGGCAACCGCGCTGGAAGTGCCGTCGGCTTGACGAGCGGCATCCTGACTTCGACCAACCACGCGTCGCCTTGTCTTCTGTCGATTCTTTGCTATAGCTAAAGGCCTCGCTGATGATCCTGGCAATGGAGTGGCCGTCATGAAGAAGATGAGTGTAAGTCAGCTGACCATGCTGACAGCCGTCAACATGCTGGGGTCCGGCATCGTTCTGTTACCCACCAAACTCGCCGAAGTCGGCGGCATCTCGATTCTCTCCTGGCTGATCACGGCCACCGGCTCGCTGGCCCTGGCCTATGCCTTCGCCCGGTGTGGCATGCTCAGCCGCAAGACCGGCGGCATGGGTGGCTATGCGGAATATACGTTCGGCAAGTCGGGCAACTACATCACCAACTACACGTATGGACTGTCACTGTTGATCGCCAACGTGGCGATCAGCATCACGGCGGTTGGTTATATCCAGACGTTGTTCGGTATCAAACTCGATTCGCTGCAAGTGGGCCTGGCGACCATTGCGCTGCTGTGGATCACCACCTTCGCCAATTTCGGCGGGGCCAACATTACCGGCAAGATCGGTGCGATCACGGTGTGGGGCGTGATTGCCCCGGTCGTATTGGTATCGACGGTCGGCTGGTTCTGGTTCGACAGCAGCACTTATGCGGCGGGCTGGAACCCCCACGACATGCCCTGGTACGAAGCGGCCGGTGCCTCGGTGGCAATCACGCTGTGGGCGTTCCTGGGCCTGGAGTCGGCCTGCGCCAACGGCGATGCCGTGGAAAACCCGGAAAAGAACGTGCCTATCGCCGTGCTGGGGGGGACCCTGGGCGCGGCGGTGATCTACATCGTCTCCACCAACGTCATCGCGGGCATCGTCGGCAATGCCGAGCTGGTGTCCTCTACCGCACCGTTCGGCCTGGTGTTCGCCACGATGTTCACGCCGATGATCGGCAATCTGGTCATGGGCCTGATGGTCCTGGCCTGCATCGGCTCGCTGCTGGGCTGGCAGTTCACGGTCGCACAGGTGTTCAAGAGTTCTGCCGACACCGGTTACTTCTTGCCGATCTTCGCCAAAGTCAACCAGCACGGTGTGCCGATCATCAGCATGCTGGTCCTGCTGGCAATCCAGACGGCCCTGGCCCTGCTGACCATCAGCCCCGACCTGGCCAAGCAGTTCGATACCCTGGTGAACCTGGCGGTGGTCACCAACCTGGTGCCCTACATCCTGTCGATGGCCACCCTGATGACCTTGCAGAAAGTGTCCAACGTACCGGCCAACAAAGCCCTGGTAACCAACATCGTCGCCTGGATCGCGGCGGCCTACAGCTACCTGGCGCTGTATAGCTCGGGCGCCCAGGCGCTGATGCTTGGCGGTGTGGCGACCATCGTCGGCTATACGCTGTTCGGCTTCGTCAACAACCGCTTGATACGCCTGGAAGCGGTCAACAACAGCGCTCCGACCCAAACCGTCGCGGCGCAGCACATCGTCGGCGAGCCGATTCCCGTGAACGGTCTGCCCAACTCGACATTGAACAGCCCTGCACTGGAGGCACAACCATGACGGAACATAGAAACCTGCTGGGGATGCTGGCGCTGCTGGTCAGCAACCAGCCCGACAAACGCACGGTATTCGGCAGGGCGCTGATCCAGCTCATCGCCGATGTGGAAGAGCGCTCGATCAGCGTGATCACTTCGGAGAGCCTGGCCGATGCCCGATCGATCCTGAGTACCGATCCGGCGATCCAGTGCGTGCTGCTCAGCTGGGAAATGGACGAAAGCGATGACCACCAGCAGTGCATCGACCTGCTGATCGCACTGCGCGAACGCAATACCCGAGTTCCGGTGTTCCTGATCAGTGATCGCAGCACTGCCGCCAACGTGCCGCTGATCGTCATGCAGCACGCCGATGATTTCATCTGGCTGCCCGAAGACACCAGCCGCTTCCTCAGCGGGCGGATCATGGCCGCCATCGAGCGCTATCGGCAGGCGGTGTTGCCGCCGATGTTCGGCGCGCTGCTCAAGTTTGCCCGCAGCTATGAATACTCCTGGCATACGCCGGGGCATGCCGGCGGCACGGCGTTTCTGAAGAGCACGGCGGGCCGGGCGTTCTACGAGTTCTTCGGGGAAAACCTGTTGCGTTCCGACCTGTCCATCTCGGTGGGCGAGCTGGGCTCCCTGCTCGACCACAGCGGGCCCATCGGCCAGGGCGAGCGCTACGCGGCCAAGGTGTTCGGCGCGCATCGCACCTACTACGTCACCAATGGCTCGTCGATGTCCAACCGGGTGATCCTCATGGCCAGCGTCACCCGCGACCAGATCGCGCTGTGCGACCGCAACTGTCACAAGTCTGCCGAGCACGCGATGACGCTGTCGGGGGCGATTCCGACCTACCTGGTGCCGACGCGCAATCGCTTCGGCATCATCGGTCCGATCCTGCCGCAGACCTTGAGTGCCGACGGGGTGCGCGCGGCGATTGCAGGCAACCCGCTGGTCAAGAGTCACATCGACCCTACGCCGGTGCACGCCATCGTCACCAATTCCACCTACGACGGCCTGACCTATAACGTGACGCGCGTGGAGGAATTGCTCGGGCAAAGCGTCGACCGCCTGCACTTCGACGAGGCCTGGTACGGCTATGCGCGGTTCAATCCGTTGTACAAGGACCGCTTCGCGATGCACGGCAGCCCCGACGATCACGACGCGTCCAAGCCCACGGTGTTCGCCACGCAGTCGACCCACAAGTTGCTCGCAGCACTGTCCCAGGCGTCGATGATCCACGTGCGCAACGGGCGCAATCCGATCCCCCACGGACGCTTCAACGAGTCGTACATGATGCACGCCTCGACCTCGCCCAACTACGCGATCATGGCGTCGTGCGACGTCAGCTCGGCCATGATGGAGGCGCCCAGCGGGCAGATCCTGACCAACGAATCCATCGAGGAAGCCATCTCCTTTCGCCAGGTGATCTCGCGAATGCACGCCGACATGCTCGCCAACGGCGACTGGTTCGTGTCCTGCTGGCAGCCGCCGTCGATAGCGGTCGGCGGTGCCGCCATCGCGTTCCATGAAGTCGACCCGATCAAGCTCAAATCCGACCCCGACTGCTGGGTCCTGCACCCCAACGAAGTCTGGCACGGTTTCGGCGACATCGAAGACGGCTACTGCATGCTCGACCCAATCAAGGTGTCGATCCTGAGCCCCGGCATGGGCGACGACGGCGAGCTTCTGGACTTCGGCATACCGGCGTGTGTGATCAGCGCGTATCTGGGCCGGCAGGGCATCGTGGTCGAGAAGACCACCGACTTCACCCTGCTCTTCCTGTTCTCCATCGGTATCACCAAAGGCAAGTGGGGCACCTTGGTGAATGCGCTGCTGGACTTCAAGCGTGATTACGATGCCAATCTGGAGCTCGAGCTGTGCCTGCCCGACCTGCTTGCTGCCACCCAGCAGCGCTACAGCGGCATGGGCCTGCGCGATCTGGCCGAAGAAATTTTCGCGGCAATGAAGGAAACCCGCACCACTGCAGCCATGGCCGCGGCCTTTGGCACGCTGCCCAAGGCGGAATTCAGCCCGGTGGAAGCCTACGAAAAGCTGGTCAGGAACGAGGTGGAGCAGGTCACTCTGGAAAATGCAGCCGGGCGCATCGCGGCCACAGGCATCGTGCCCTACCCGCCCGGCATCCCGTTGCTGATGCCTGGGGAAAACGCCGGCGCTGCCGACGGTCCGCTGCTGGCCTACCTGCGAGCCCTGGAGAGCTTCGACCGGTCATTCCCGGGGTTTACCCATGACACCCATGGGATCGAAAGCGATGGGGGGGTGTATCGGTTGTTGGTGCTCAAGTGAGGATGCAGTTGCTGGGGGAATTGACTGTCGGGCGCCGTACAACTGCTGCCATACCTATGCGACAATACGCACAATGTCCGGTTTGAATTCCCCGCGTATCGCCCAGCAGTTCGGCCACCGAAACCATCGCTCCCCCAGTTATTGATAGGTAAGCTCCTTGATCTCCACCGCTAACATCACCATGCAGTTTGGCGCCAAGCCGCTGTTCGAGAACGTTTCCGTGAAATTCGGCAACGGCAACCGCTACGGCCTGATCGGCGCCAACGGCTGTGGCAAGTCGACGTTCATGAAGATCCTGGGCGGCGATCTGGAGCCGTCGGGCGGGCAGGTCATGCTCGAGCCGAACGTGCGCCTGGGCAAGCTGCGCCAGGACCAGTTCGCCTACGAGCACTTCACGGTGATCGACACGGTCATCATGGGCCACGAGGAGCTGTGGAAGGTCAAGGCCGAGCGTGATCGCATCTACTCGCTGCCGGAAATGAGCGAGGAAGACGGCATGGCCGTCGCCGAGCTGGAAACCGAGTTCGCCGAAATGGACGGCTACACCGCCGAGTCCCGTGCCGGCGAGCTGTTGCTGGGCCTGGGCATTCCACTGGAACAGCATTTTGGCCCGATGACCGAAGTGGCGCCGGGCTGGAAGCTGCGGGTGCTGCTGGCGCAGGCGTTGTTCTCGGATCCGGAAGTGTTGCTGCTCGACGAGCCGACCAACCACCTGGACATCAACACCATTCGCTGGCTGGAAAACATTCTCACGGCGCGTAACAGCACCATGATCATCATTTCCCACGACCGGCACTTCCTCAACAGCGTCTGCACCCACATGGCCGACCTGGACTACGGTGAGTTGCGCCTGTTCCCCGGCAACTACGACGAATACATGACCGCTGCGACCCAGTCGCGCGAGCAGTTGCTGTCGGACAACGCCAAGAAGAAAGCCCAGATCGCCGAGCTGCAGACCTTCGTTTCGCGCTTCTCGGCGAACGCCTCCAAGGCCAAGCAGGCCACCTCGCGGGCCAAGCAGATCGACAAGATCCAGCTGGCCGAGGTCAAGCCCTCGAGCCGCGTCAGCCCGTTCATTCGCTTCGAGCAGAACAAGAAGCTGCACCGCCAGGCGGTCACCGTCGAGCGGATGTCCAAGGGCTTCGACGGCAAGCCACTGTTCGAGAACTTCAGCTTCGTGGTCGAAGCGGGCGAGCGTGTAGCGATCATCGGCCCGAACGGGATCGGCAAGACCACCCTGCTGCGCACCCTGGTCGGCGAGCTGACCCCGGACGCGGGCGCGGTGAAGTGGACCGAGAGCGCCGAGCTGGGCTATTACGCCCAGGACCACGCACACGACTTCGAAGACGACATGAACCTGTTCGACTGGATGGGCCAGTGGACCCAGGGCGAGCAGATGGTACGTGGCACCCTGGGCCGGATGCTGTTCTCCAACGACGAGATTCTCAAGTCGGTGAAGGTGATTTCCGGTGGTGAACAGGGCCGCATGCTGTTCGGCAAGCTGACCTTGCAGAAGCCCAACGTGCTGCTCATGGACGAACCGACCAACCACCTGGACATGGAGTCGATCGAGGCACTGAACCTGGCGCTGGAGAACTATCCGGGCACGCTGGTTTTCGTCAGCCATGACCGCGAGTTCGTGTCGTCGCTGGCCACCCGCATCATCGAGCTGAGCGCCGATGGCGTGATCGATTTCAGCGGCACGTACGATGATTACCTGCGCAGCCAGGGTGTGGTTTTCTAAGGGTTCAACGCATTTCGACCCACATACCCCCGGACGCGGATCACGCGATCGCCGTAGCAGCGGCGCGAGCCGCGTCAGGGGGCATCGCGTTTATCCTGACCCACCGCATGTGTCGCCGACGCGGCTTGCGCCGCTGCTACAACGGTTGCGGGCGGCCGAGGAGGAAGCCTTGGGCGTTGGCGGCGCCCAGGCGCTTGAGTTGCGCCAACTCGGCTTCTGTTTCCACGCCTTCGGCAACGATCACACTCCCCGTCTCGCGGGCGAACGCGATCAACGCCGACGCCATGGCGCGTCGCTGGAAATCCTGGTCGATGCCACGGGTCAGGCTCATGTCGAGCTTGATGATGTCCGGACGCACCTGCAGGATGTGCCGCATGCTGGCATAGCCGGCGCCGGCATCGTCGATGGCTACGCGCACACCCCGCAGCCGCAGCGGCTGCAGGGCCACTTGCAACGACGCATAGTCCTGCACCACCGCATGCTCGGTGATCTCCAGCACCAGGCGCTCGGCCGGGTAGTTCTTGAACAGACCCAGCAATCGTCCGCTGAGCACCAGCTCGGGTGAGCAGTTGATGCTCAGGTAGGTGCCCGGCGCCAGCCGCGCCAGACCGGCCAGGGCCACAGCAATGGCCAGGCATTCCAGTTCCTTGCCCAAACCGACTTCGGCGGCCTCCTTGAACCAGACGTCCGGGGTGCGCGCCGGTTGGCCGTTGAAGCGCGACAGGCATTCCCAGCCTGCCACGTGCATGGTGTGCAGGTCGTAGATCGGTTGATAGACCACGCGTGGCTGCTGCGACTGGATCACGTCCAGCACGCGCAGCGCCTTGTCGTCATGATCGCGGACCATTTGCAGGTCGGACTCCAGGCGCTCGGCAATCAGCTCGGCGAACACCTTCATCATCTTCAGGTCGCGTTCGGTCAACCCCGGATCCGGTGCGTGACTGAAGCAGCAGAACGTCCCGTACAGGCGTCCATCACTCAAATGAATGGGCACGCTCATGTGCGCACCGATTGGCAGGCCGGGGGTCTGCGGTATGGCCATCGCAGCCGGCAATTGACCGGTATCGCGGATAAGCCCGGGCAGTTCGCCGCTGACCACGCCGCGACAGTAGCCGGCGCTCATCTCCAGCACATCGCCGGGGCTCAGGGGTATCAACGCCGCCGCGTCGACGTGGGTGAACACGCGGTCGGTCTGGCGGAAATGAGAAACGAACGCTACATCCATGCCCAAGTGCGTGCGCATGGCGCGCAACACGCGATCCACACAGCCTGCCTCGGTGGCAGACAACGGCTTCAGCGCAACCAGGTCCATCAGGTTATTGGCTGTCATGACACACTATCGCCTCCTAATGTGATAGTGCCATCAGTGTAGATGCAGCTCCCCCCTGCATTCAAGTAAAAAACGACGAGTTGCCCAACGGTAGGTCCGCGTCGAGAGTTGGGGTGTGGACAATTGCGCCGACCCGGCGCAACTTGCCGTGCCACGGGTGGCGACGCTGCTACACTGGGGCTTCCAACAGTCCACAGGACACAGCACCCGATGCTCGCAATCTTCAACGTCGCCTTTCCAGTGTTCGGGTTGATTCTGGTAGGTTTCGTCTGCCGTCGGCGCAACGTCCTGGGGCCCAATGCCTCGATCGAGCTCAACCGTTTCGTGATCTACCTCGGCTTGCCGGCCCTGTTATTCGAGGCCATGGCGCGGCTGGGCACACTGCACGGGCTGGACATGGGCTATGTGGTGGTTTTCGGCCTGGGCATGGGCATCGTATTTCTGTTGACGCTGTGGCTGCGCGTGCGGGCCCGTGCGCACTTTCTCGATGCCACCATCGATGCCCTCGGGGCGGGTTATCCGAACTCCGGGTTTCTCGGCATCCCGCTGTGCCTGCTGACGTTCGGCGACCCCGGCATCGCCCCGGCGGTGATCGGCGCGGTGATGACCGCCTGCCTGCTGTTCGCGGTCGCCATCATCATGATCGAGACTTTCCAGCAAACCGAGAAACGCCTCGGGCGCACCCTGCTCAAAGTCGGCAAATCGCTGCTGCGCAATCCGATCATGGTCGCCCCGGTGCTGGGTTCGCTGGTCGCCTACAGCGGGCTGGTGCTGCCGGTGGGCGTGCGCCAGCTGTTCCAGTTTCTCGGCGCGGCGGCCGGACCCTGTGCGCTGGTGTCGATCGGTCTGTTCCTGGCGGCGGAAAAATCGCACAAGGCCGATGGCAAGACCTTGGCCATGCTGGTGGCGATGAAGCTGCTGGTGCAGCCGGCGCTGACCGCCTGGTTGGCGTTCTGGGTGTTCGACATACCGGCGATGTGGGCCTGGGCGGCACTGCTGGTGAGCGCCCTGCCCATCGGCAACGGGCCGTTCATGCTGGCTGCGCTGTATGGCCGTGAGGCCGACACCATGTCGCGGGCGATCCTGGTCTCGACCCTGTTGTCGCTGGTCACGGTGTCGCTGATCCTGGCCTTGATACCGGCCGGGGTGCAGAGCTAGTCGCGCATGTAGCCGCCGTCGACGTCCATGATCTCGCCGGTGACGAAGCTGGCCGCGCCACTGGCCAGGAAGCACACCGCTGCAGCGATGTCACGTGGCGAGCCAGCACGTCCGAGCGGCATGTCGGCGAGCACTTTGGCGCGCGCCTCGGGGCTCAGGGCTCGAGTCATGTCGGTGTCGGTCAGCGCCGGCGTGATGGCATTGGCGGTGATATTGAACGGCCCGGCTTCACGGGCCAGGCCCTTGGTCAGGGCGATCACTCCTCCCTTCGCCGCTGCATAGCAGCTGTTGCCCAGCAGGCCGCCACCGCGTTTGCCGGCTACCGAAGCGATATTGATGATGCGTCCGGCGCGCCGGGCCATCATGCCCGGCAACACGGCCTTGGCGCAGAAGAACACGCTGGTGAGGTCGATGGCCATGACCCGGTTCCATTCGGCGGCGCTGACTTCCAGCAGCGGTCCGGTGGAGACGATCCCGGCATTGTTGACCAGGATGTCGACGCCGCCCAGCGCCTGCTCGACGCTGTCGACCATCGCTTGCACCTGGGCTTCGTCGGACACATCCACCGCCACACCGATAGCGTCGATGCCCAGTTCGCACAACTGCCCGGCAGCGGCTCGCGCGGCCGCGCCGTCGAGGTCGGCAATTGCCACCCGAGCACCGCATTGACCCAGCGCCTGGGCGATGGCAAGGCCGATACCGCGCGCGGCACCGGTCACCACCGCCACCTGGCCGGTGATGGCAAGACTGATAGGGGCATTCATTATTGTTGTTCCCTTGGTTGAAGATCAGGCAATACAGAGGCGGCGTCAGGCTGGCAGGTAGGCGCCTTGGGCCAGTTGGTCCTTGAGCGGCGGGATGCCCAGGCGGCGCAGGACGCGGTACAGCGATGGCCGACAGATGCCCAGGGCACGCGCCGCCGCCGACATGTTCCAGCGGCAGGCGTTGAGCACATCGAGCACGTCGGCACGCTCGTCCACCGGTGCGGCCAGAACGACCGGACGACGGATCGGCGTAACGTTGGCAGGCGACACGGCGGGCGCACTGCCCTGGGCGATGAAGTCCACCGGCAGGTCGGCGCGCTGGATGCGGGTACCTTCCATCACGGCACAGGCGTAGCGAATCACCGCACGCATCTGCCGCAGGTTGCCTGGCCAGGGATGATTGAGCAGCAGTGGCCAGACATCCGAGGCGATGAGTTGCCGAGGGTCGCAGCCGGGCAATTCGCTGGCCACCATGCGGCAGACCAGTTCGGCGCGGTCGGTGCGCTCGCGCAGCGGCGGCAATTGCACCACACCGGTGGCGATGCGATAGAACAGGTCTTCGCGAAACGTGCCTTGTTGCACCAGGCCAGTGAGGTTCTGGTGAGTCGCG
The DNA here is from genome assembly GCF_947090715.1 of Pseudomonas sp. MM227. Classification (NCBI taxonomy): domain Bacteria; kingdom Pseudomonadati; phylum Pseudomonadota; class Gammaproteobacteria; order Pseudomonadales; family Pseudomonadaceae; genus Pseudomonas; species Pseudomonas sp. MM227. Next base: position 1,951,670 of record NZ_OX352319.1, on the reverse strand, counting down.
CAGATCAGGGCGAAGTCGACCTTGACGCTGCGCTCGGCGCCCAAGGGTGTGACTTCGCGTTCGGCGATCACCCGTAGCAGGCGCGTCTGCTGTTCGAACGGCATGTCGCCGATCTCATCGAGGAACAGGGTGCCGCCGTCGGCCTGCTGGACCTTGCCTTTCTTGCCGCAGGGCAACGCGCCGGAGAAGGCGCCGCGCGAGTAGCCGAACAGTTCGCTTTCGATCAGGCTTTGTGGAATAGAGGCGCAATTGAGCGCCACGCACTGCGCCCGATGGCGTTGGCTGTGGGCGTGCAAGGCGCGGGCCAGCACTTCCTTGCCGGTGCCGGTTTCGCCCTGGATGAGCACGGCAATGCCACGCTCCATCAGGCGCAGGGCGCGACGAAAGGCCTGGCGGACCTGCGGATCGCTGTCGTTGGCAATATCGGAATCGCACGCGGCGGGCGAAGAAAGTGCGGGCGAAGAAGTCGAAGCACGTGCGGTGTGTTCGCATACAGAAGACATCGGCGTCACCTTTTATTGTTCTATAGCTTGTGACTATCTCGAGGTCTGGCGCTCGTGACGCAAGCCTCGACGCTGTGGCCATTTCACAATACGGCAGGCGGAGTTATGTTTTCCAATCCATAATCGGGTACCCACTGATACCTTTGCGAGCATCAATGATCGAGCTCAGGCATTTACAGTACTTTCGTGCGCTGGCCGAAACCCTGCACTTCGGCCGCGCGGCCGAGCGGCTGCACATCTCCCAACCGCCGTTGTCGCGGCAGATCGCCTTGCTGGAAGACGAGTTGGGGGTAAAGCTGTTCGACCGCTCGCGGCGGCAGGTGGAGTTGACCGATGCCGGCCAGCGTTTCTATCTGGACACCGGAACGGTATTTGCGGCGTTCGAGCAGGCCAAGCGCAATGCGCTGGCGGCGGCTCGCGGGGCGGCCGGGGAATTGTCGGTGGGGTTCATGATGTCGACGGCCTACAGCGTGACGCCCGCGATCACTCGGCGTTACGCGGCGCAGTATCCGCAGGTGAATCTGAAGCTCACCGAAACACTGCCCATGGACCTGGCCCAGGACATCAGCAGCGGCCACAAGGATGTGGCGATCATGTACCGCCCGCAGGATTGCAGTGGGTTGGAAACGGTGACGATCTACCGCGAGGAGATGACGGTGGTGCTACCGCCTGGGCATCGGTTGCTGGAGCAGCCGTTGATCGATCCGCGTGATCTGGCTGCAGAGACTTTCATCATCGTGCCGCGACGCATTGCCCCGGCCCTGCATGACATGATCGTCAACTATTGCCTGCAGCATGGCGTAACGCCGAACGTGGGGCTGGAAATCAACATGCAGCAGACCATCGTCAATCTGGTGGGTGAAGGGCTGGGCATCGCCATCGTTCCGCGCTCGATGCGCAACATGCGCTTGACCACCACCACCTTTCGGCCGCTGGTGGCACCGCCGGTGATCGAAGTGGTCGCGGTATGGAAGGCCGACAACCACAACCCCTGCATCGCCACGTTCGTGGAAAGCGCCATGCGCGCCGGGGAAGAGGCGACGCTGCAAGATCAGTGAACACCTGAGGTATCGCGGCGCCCCTTTCGCGGGCAGAGCCCGCTCCCACAGTGGGGCCTTGCGATTGTGCAGGGCCTGTGTAGGAGCGGTCAGCGGCCGCGAAGGGTTGACACGGTATGCCTGACACACCGCCCGGTACTTTTACCTGGCAGTCAGATTTCGAGGATGCCGGAGGCCATGTAGCCGCCGTCCACCGGGATCACGTGTCCGCTGATGTAGGAAGCATCGTCGGATGCCAGGAAGGCCACCGCGCCGGCCATTTCCGCGGGCGTGCCGTAACGACGCATGGGCACGGCGCGGGCGTAGGACTCGCGGGTGGCACTCGAGTGCAGGCGTTGGGTCAGCGGCGTGTCCACCGGCCCCGGCGCGATGCCGTTGACAGTGATCCCGTACTCGGCCAGCTCGATCGCCATTTGCCGGGTGAGGCCAATGACCGCTGCCTTCGACGTGCCGTACGCGGTGCGCCCCGCGCTCGCGCGCATGCCGCTGATGGAGGCGACGTTGATGATCCGCCCCCAGCCCTGCGCCTTCATCAAGCGTGCCGCGTGCTGACCGCACAACAGTGCGCCGGTCACATTGATGTTGAGTACCCGCTGCCAATCGGCGAGGTCGCAGTCCAGGAAGGCTTGCGTCCTGGCGATGCCAGCGTTGTTCACCAGCACGTCGCAGCGCGGGAGGCACGCGAACACCTCGGCGATCGACGCGGCATCACCGATGTCGATCATCGCCGCCTCGGCATCGATCCCCTGCGCGCGCAGGCCGGCGACCATTTCCTCGGCGGCGCCGCGGTTGATGTCGGCGACCACTACGCGGTGGCCGTCCTCGCCCAGGCGCTGGGCGATTGCCGCGCCAATGCCCATGGCCGCGCCGGTGATGAAGGCTACCCGACCTGCGCCCATGCTCTTCACGCCAATGTTGCTTGAAAGCTGTCTGACTGCTTGGCTCATGACCAGGACTCTCTTAAAGGAAACCGATGGAAATCCACGGGAAACAGGCAACGATGACCAAGGCCACCACCAGTGCCGCCAAGTACCCCCAGACACGCCGGATGACGTGGTCGGACGACGTCTTGCTGATGGCACAGGCAGCGTAGAAACCCACCCCCAACGGCGGCGCGAACAGGCCGATACCCATGGCCAGGATCACCACCATGGCGTAGTGCACCGGGTGGATGCCGAGCATTTCGGCCAACGGGAACATCAAGGGGCCGAACAGCACGATGGCCGGAATGCCTTCGAGCACGCTGCCCAGGATGAGGAAAGTGACGATGGTGACGAACATGAAGCCGATCGCCCCGCCCGGTATCTCGCTGATCAGGTCGACCAGGTTGGCCGAGAACCCCGACTGGGTCAGTGCCCAGGCCATGGCCGAAGCCATGCCGATGATCAAAAGGATTGCCCCGGACAGTGCCGCAGCCTCGATCATCATCGGATAGACCTTGCGGAACTCGATGTGGCGCATGAACAGGTGCATCACCAGCCCCACCAGCACCACGTAGGCCACACCGATGGTCGACACCTCGGTGGCGGTCGCCGCCCCTTCGAGCACGGCCACGCGGATCAGCAGCGGCAACGCCAGGGCCGGCAAGGCGATCATGAACGTCTTGGCGACCACCGACATCGGTGCGCGCTTGACGGTGGGCATGGCTTCCTTGCGCGAACGCCACCAGCAGACGATGGCGATGACCACGGTGGCCACCACCGCCGGCATCAGCCCGCCGATGAACAACGCGGTGATCGAGACACTGCACACCGCACCGATGGTGATCAGCACCAGGCTGGGCGGAATGGTCTCGGTCATGGCGCCGGTGGCGGCCAGCAAGGCGGCCAGTTCTTCCGGCTCGGAGCCGCGCTTCTTCATTTCCGGGAACAGCGCCGGCGCCACCGCGGCCATGTCGGCCACCTTGGAGCCGGAGATTCCCGACACCAGGAACATCGCGCCGAGCAGCACGTATTGCAGGCCACCGCGCACATGGCCCAGCAGCGAGGCCATGAAATCGATCAGGGTGCGGGCCATGCCCGACAGCTGCAACACCACCCCCAGCAGAACGAACAGCGGCACGGCGAGCAGGACCATGTGCGACATGCCCTCGTCCATGCGCCCGACCACGATGGACAAAGGTGCATGGGTGGCCAGCGCCAGATAGGCCATGGTCGCGGTGCCAAAGGCGAACGCGATCGGGATGCCACCGAACACGCAGGCACCCAGCAGCACCAGGAAGAACACCACCAGGTTGTAGTTGCCGATCTCCGCCAGCAGCGGCTGGGACAGCCAAAGCGTGCCGCCGACTACCGCGACCACGGCGACGCCGGCGACGAACTGGCGCAGCGTGGAGTAGCGCGCCATGCGTGACACCGCTGCCAGCAGCATGAGCATGGCGCCGACCGGCAAGGCTGCCGCGCGCACCCCGTCGGGGATGCCCAGCGCCGGGGTGGTGATCGCCATCTGCTCGTGGGAGTGGACCATCGCCGGGGTGATGATCATGGCCACGAACAGCACCACGATCAGCGCCGACAGGGTTTCGCTGAAACCACGCCAGGCCGGTGGCAGCTTGTTCACCAGCGCTGACATGCGCATGTGCTCGCCCCGATCCAGGGCCAGCACGGCGCCGAACATCGCCAGCCAGATGAACAACGACGAGGCCAGCTCATCGGTCCACACCAGCGGGTTGTGAAACACGTAGCGCGAGACCACGCCGGCCAGCAGTACACAGGTCTCGACCAGCATCAAGGCTACGGCAAGCACCTCGACCACGCGCATGGCGCCGCGGTTGAGGCAGATGAGCGCCCGGGCCGGCAGGGGCATGGCAGCGTTTTCGACCGGCATCGCCTCGGCGCTCATCATGCCAGCTTCCCGGAGTATTTTTCGAGGATGGCCCAGGCCGCTTCACCGAACTTCTCGTGCCAGTCGGCGTAGTAGTTGGCGCTGCGCAGCTTCTCGCGGAACGCCTGCGGCTCGGTGTCGGCCAGCTCCAGGCCCTTTTCCTTGAGGGTGTCGCGGATGCTGCCCTGCAAGGCCGCCAGGTCGGCGCGCTGGCTCATCACCGCGGCATCGACGTGCTTGCGCACCACGGCCTGCATGTCCGCCGGCAGGCGGGCGAACGACTTGCTGTTGCCGAGCATCCAGAAGCCGTCCCACACGTGGTTGGTCAGCGAGCAATACTTCTGCACTTCATAGAGCTTGGCCGACGACACCAGGGTCAGCGGGTTTTCCTGACCCTCGACGATGCGGGTCTGCAGGGCCGAATACACTTCGGCGAAGTTGATGCTGGTGGGCGCCGCATCGAACGCCTTGAAGATCGACATGATGATCGGGCTGGGCGGCACGCGCAGCTTCATGCCGACCAGGTCTTCGGGCTTGAGCACCGGACGGGTGCTGGTGGTGGTGACGCGGAAGCCGTTGTCCCAGATCTTGTCGAAGGCGAACAGCGTCTCGGTCTTGGCGATCTCGCCGCGGACATGGGCACCGAGCTCGCCGTCCATCGCACTCCAGACCTGATCGTAGTCCTTGAAGGCAAAGCCCACGGCGCTGATCTGTACCGAAGGCACCAGGGTGCCGAGGATCACCGGAGACAGGGCGAACATGTCCACCGCGCCGGAGCGCACCTGGGCCAGGGTGTCGGTGTCGCTGCCCAACTGGCTGCTGGGGAACACCTGGATCTGCACCGCGCCGTCGGTCTCTTCCTTGATCGCCTTGGCCATTTCCCGCGCCCGGACGTTCATCGGGTGAATCATGGGCAGGTTGTTGGCGAACTTGAGCTTGAAGTCCGCCGCCTGGCTTTTCGAGCTGTACAAGCCCAGGCCAGTGGCTGCGACCGCCGCCGATGCGAGGGTGGCGGTCTTGATGAAACTGCGGCGCGAGAAATCACTCATGTAGCTCTCCTGACCTTCTTGTTTTTATTGACCGGTTTGATGACCGGGCTGCCGTGGCTGGCGCTGGGGATGCAGGGTGAGAAAGCAAATCGGGTGCCACCCCTGCCCCGTCGGCGCAAAAAGCGTATCCAAGGGCGCCCGCCGGCAAGCAAGCCCCTGTTTTTCTTGAACAAAACTGTACCGACTCGAATGTATCCGCACGTTTCACGCCTAAAGCGCCGTACAGCCCGATGTAACAGGTGTCTCCCGCAGGTGTCGCCTGCCGCGAACGAAGCGACACCTGTGGCGACACGACACCTCGCCACGGTAACAGCCAGCCCGCCACGGGCCGGCGTTTCAAGCCCTTGGCACCGCTCTTGCTATCGACCTTGGCAAACAACATCAATCCAGATTTCATTCGAGGAAAGACCTCATGGGTTCGCCAGTCATCAGCGGTTGGTACCACTCCCCCTTCGGCAAATTCGACCAGCTCGACCCCGAGCAGATGATGGCCGATGCGGCCGTGGCCGCGCTCGAGCATGCCGGGCTGGACGCCGAACAGATCGATTCGGTCCACGTCGGCCATTTCAACGCCGGCTTTCTCTATCAGGATTTCCCCTCCGCCCTGCTCGCCAACCACATCCCGGCCCTGCGCTTCACCCCTTCGGTGCGCGTGGAGAACGCCTGCTCCACTGGCTCGGCGGCGATCCATTCGGCGTTGCAGGCAGTGCTCTCAGGCCAGTCGCGCCACGCGCTGGTGGTGGGCTTCGAGAAAATGAACACGCTGCCCACCGAGGAAGTCGGCAAGATCCTGCTCAAATGCTGCTACGCCAAGGAGGAAGCACAGATCGAGGGTGGCTTCGCCGGGGTGTTCGGCACCATCGCCCAGACCTACTTCGACCGCTACGGCGACCAGTCGGACGCGCTGGCGCTGATCGCCGCGAAGAACCACGCCAACGGCGCGTTGAACCCCTATGCACACATGCGTCGCGACCTGGGCTATGAATTCTGCCGCGAGCCGTCGGCAAAGAACCCGTTCGTGGCCGGGCCACTCAAGCGCACCGACTGCTCGCTGATCACCGACGGCGCCGCCGCCCTGGTCATCAGTCGCGACGACCATGCGCCCGGCCGTGGCCAGGCGGTGAGTTTCCGCGCGGCAGTGCAGGTCAATGACTACCTGCCGCTGTCGCGCCGCGACCCGACTTTCTTCGAAGGCGCGGCGCGCGCCTGGCAGCAAGCGCTGGGCACCTCTGGCCTGAGCCTGGCCGACCTGTCGCTGGTGGAAACCCACGACTGCTTCACCATTGCCGAACTGCTCGAATACGAAGCCATGGGCCTGGCCGAACGCGGCCAGGGCGCACGGGTGATTGCCGAGGGCATCAGCCGCAAGGACGGCCGGCTGCCGATCAACCCTTCCGGCGGGCTCAAGTCCAAGGGCCACCCGATAGGCGCCACCGGCGTGTCGATGCACGTGATGGCGGCCATGCAGCTCAGCGGCCAGGCCGGCGACATGCAATTGGCCAAGGCCGACCGCGCCGGCGTGTTCAACATGGGCGGCGCCGCGGTGACCAACTACGTGAGCATTCTGGAGCGCGTGCAATGACCGGCATCGACAATGTGATGAACCTGGGCGAACTGCTCAACCAGATTGCCCGCCGCTACCCGGATGCACCGGGGTTCATCCGCGGTGACCAGGTGCACACCTGGCGCAGCATTTCGCAGCGGGTCGACAGCGTCGCCGCCGCACTGCGCGCACGCGGGCTGGGCAAGGGCGACAAGTTGCTGGTGCATTCGCGCAACAACCTGCCGCTGTTCGAGAGCGCCTGGGTGGCGTTCCGCCTGGGCGCGGTATGGGTACCGACCAACGTGCGCATCACCCCGCCCGAGGCTGCCTATCTGGGCAGTTCCAGCGGCGCGGTGGCCATGTTCTACGACGACGGCCTGGCTCACTACGTGGATGCCGTGCGCGCCGAGTCGCCGGCCCTGGTGCATGTGATCGCCCTTGGCGAACCCCGCGAAGGCGAACTCAGCTACGGGCAGTTGCTGGACGAAGGCGCGCCGCACGCCAGCGCTTTCCGCCCCGCCGACGTCAACTACCATGACCCGTTGTGGTTCTTCTACACCTCGGGCACCACCGGCCACCCCAAGGCCGGGGTGCTCACCCACGGGCAGATGGCCTTCGTCATCAACAACCACATCGCCGACCTGATGCCCAGCCTGACCCAGCACTCGCGCTCCCTGGTGCTGGCGCCGTTGTCCCATGGCGCCGGCATCCATGCGCTGGTCAACGTCGCACGCGGCGCCGCCTGCGTGTTGCCGGCCGGCGATCGACTGGACTGCGACGAAGCCTGGCGCCTGGTGCAGGAGCACCGGGTCGACAACCTGTTCACCGTGCCGACCATCGTCAAGATGCTTACCGAAGACCCCGCCGTCGACCGCTACGACCATAGCAGCCTGCGCCAGGTGATCTATGCCGGCGCGCCGATGTACCGCGCCGACCAATGTCACGCCCTGCGCAAGCTGGGCAAGGTGCTGGTGCAGTATTACGGGCTGGGCGAAGTCACCGGCAACATCACCGTGCTGCCCGCCGATTGCCACGATGCCGAGGATTCCCCGGCCGCCAAGGTCGGCAGTTGCGGCTATCCGCGCACTGGCATGCAAGTGGCGATTCTCGACGAGTCGGGCCAGGAACTGGCGACCGGCGAGGACGGCGAGATCTGCGTGCGCGGCCCGGCGGTGTTCAGCGGCTACTACAACAACCCGGAGGCCAATGCCAGCTGCTTCAAGCACGGCTGGTTCCACACCGGCGACCTGGGCCACGTCGACGAGCACGGCTATCTGTTCATCACCGGCCGGGCCTCGGACATGTACATTTCCGGCGGTTCCAACGTTTACCCGCGCGAGGTCGAGGAAGCCCTGCTGACCCACCCTGCTGTCAACGAAGTGGCCGTGCTGGGCATGCCGGACGCGAAATGGGGCGAATGCGGCTGCGCGGTGATCGTCACCACCGGCCCGGTCAGTGACGAGCAGTTGCTGGCCCATCTGGAGCCGCGCCTGGCTCGCTACAAATGGCCCAAGCACTTCGTGCGTTGGGACGACATGCCCAAGTCCGGCTACGGCAAGATCGTCAAGAAGCAGATCCGCGCACTGCTGCAGGAACGCGAGGAGGTAGCCTGATGAACCCCCATTTCGAACAGCGCGACGGCGTACGGGTGTTCGTCCACGGCGGGCCGGCGCAGCAGCCGCGGCGCCTGGACCGCAGCGTGGCCCAGGGTGAAGAGTTGCGTATCGTGTTGCCCCTGGCGTGCAACGTCGCCGAAGGCTTGCTGGCAGCCCTGCGCGGGCGCCGCTACGGCAGCGCGGTGGGGCGCATTCTCTGTGGCGGCGCGGCGCACCTGAGCTACCACCGCATGGTGGTCACCGACAAGGCCGAGCGCCCCTACGACTACGGTGCGCCGGTGGTACTGGACGGCTACATCACGTTCATCAGCGGCGCCATCACCGTCGGCCGCGATGCGCAGAACATGCCGTTGCTGCATTGCCACGCCGGGTTCCTGGACCGCGACGGGCAGCAGCACGGTGGCCATCTGGTGCTCGACAAACTGATTGTGGGCAGCGAAAACCTGGTGATCCGCCTGTGCCTGTTCGATCAGGTCGCCTATCAGGCACAGCCCGATGCCGAAACCCACTTCAATCTCTTGCACCCGATCGACCAGGAGGCCTCATGAACGCCAGCGCCGTACTCGAACCCGACCTGTCCGCTTCCAGCATCCAGACCGGCCGCCTGGGCCGACTCGTGGTCGCCCGGCTCAAACCCAACGAAGACATCGTTGAAAGCGCCGAGGCGCTGTGCGCCAGCCACGGGATTGCACTGGCCGTGATTCGTGGCGGGCTGGGCAGCCTGATCGATGCACAGCTGGGCTATCTGGGCCGACACGGCATGAAGACCCTGAACGTGCCGGGACCGGGAGTGGAGATTCTGAGCATCAGTGGCGAGATCGTCATCGGCGAGAGTCGCCTGCAGGCGGTGGTTGCGGACGCCGACGGCAACATCTTCGCCGGACGGCTGGAGCGCGGCCGCAACCTGTCGTTCATCACCGTCGAGTTGACCCTGCAGGAATGGCTGCCGGACTGAATCGGTGGTGACCCTGTGAACGAGAGACTGTGGTGGCCTGTGGGAGCGGGTTCTACCCGCGAAGGGTACGCTGCGGTCAGGCAGGTGTACCGCGTCGAGCCATTCGCGGGCAGAGCCCGCTCCCACAAGAAATAGCGGTGACCTTGTGAACAACAGACTGTGGTGACCTGTGGGAGCGGGTTCTACCCGCGAAGGGTACGCTGCGGTCAGGCAGGTGTACCGCGTCGAGCCATTCGCGGGCAGAGCCCGCTCCCACAAGAAATAGCGGTGACCTTGTGAACAAGAGACTGTGGTGACCTGTGGGAGCGGGTTCTACCCGCGAAGGGTACGCTGCGGTCCGGCAGGTGTACCGCATCAGCGAACCGCTCCTACTTCACTCCTGCCAGTGGCGACATTTGGAGGTCTGGCCGACACCCGGGTTGAACGCGTTGCAAGGGTCCAGCTGCTGGTAGAACGCCTTTAGCGCCGGCTTGGCCGGGTACAGATGGCCGACGTTGTGCTCTGCGGGGTACTCGGCGCCGCGCTCGTCGAGCAGTGCCCACATGCGATGCTCCACCGCCAGGCAATCACTGCCCTTGCGCAGGATGTAGTCCTGATGGAACACGTGGCAGAAGAAATGCCCGTAGTACAGCTTGACGATCATCTGCTGCTCGATGTCGTCGGGCAGCGTCTCGAACCACTGCCGATCGTTGCGCGCCAGGGCGATGTCCAGGGCCACGATGTCCTCTACCTCGCGGTCATGCACCGCGCGATAGCGAACCGCCGCACCGGCAGCGGCAAACCGATGCAGGAAGGCCTTGCTGCCCTCCTCTGCGGTACAGCGGAAGAAGTCTCCCTCGCGCCCGGCGAACAATCCTTCGAGCAGCTTCTGGGTCGGTGCCACCGAGCCGGCTGACACCTTGAGCATCAGGTAATGCTCGTAACGCTGCCGGAAATCGCGGATGCGTGGTGGCAGGTGATCGGGGAAGCAGCGCGCGGCGACCTGCAGGACCCGGTCGGCGAGGTTGGCGCGCAGCCAGGGAAAACGCTTGAGAAAGGTGTCGGCGCGGCTCTTGAGGGCAAACATCCTGGGCAGGCGCTGCGTGCCCAGGTGATGGATCATCAGGAAGGTGTCCTTGCCGTACTCGGCAGCCACGTCGTAGGCGTCGCGATGCATGTACTCGCCGGCAATCGGCAGCTCGTCGAACCGTTCGAGCATGTGCCGGCGAATCTGGGTGAGGTCGGCGGTGTCGTTGCTGCCGATGTAGAACACCGCGGTGTCGCGCTCGGCGGCGAAGGTGTCCAGGCGTACGGCGAACACCGCCAGCTTGCCGGCACTGCCGCTGGCCTCGTACAGGCGCTGGTGGTCGGCATTGAACCGTGCGGGCGTGGGCGCGTCGACTTCGCGCACATAGGCGGCGTAGCCATGGTCGGAGCCCAGCCCGGCATCGGCCTTGATATCGGTGGCGGTGTAGCGCTGGGCGTCCAGGTTGCCGAGGATCTGCTCGGGCGTATCGCCCAGTTCGACGCCCAGGTGGTTGACCAGTTGCAAGGTGCCATCGGCGCCGAGCTGGGCGTACACCGCCATCTGCGTGTAGGCCGGTCCGCGACGCACCAGCGAGCCACCTGAATTGTTGCAGACGCCGCCGAACACCGACGCGCCGATGCACGAGGAACCGATCACCGAATGGGGCTCGCGGCCCAAGGGTTTGAGGACCTTCTCCAGCTGATCGAGGGTCGAGCCGGGGAAGCAGATGACCTGACGGCCCTCCTCGATCACGTGCACCGTGCGCATACGCAAGGTGCTGATGATCACCACTTCACGGTCGTAACCGCCGTCGGGGGTGGAACCTCCGGTCAGGCCGGTGTTGGCCGCCTGCATGATGACGATCACATCGGCCGCCACGCAGGCCTTGACCACCTGCCACTGCTCCAGCAGCGAGCCGGGGCGGACCACGGCCAGTGCGTTGCCGCTGCCGAAGCGGAAGCCCTGGCGGAAGCGTTCGGTCTCGGCCGACTCGGTCAGCACGTGGGTGGCGCCGACGATGCCGCGCAGGGCGCTGATCAACTCGCTCATTGCGGCACCACCGCGACCGCATCGACTTCGATGAGCATGCCGTCCAGGGCCAGGCGCGGCACCGGGATCAACGTGCAGGCAGGGGTCATTTCGCCACCCCACGCCTCGCGCAGGGTGTCGCTCCAGATGGCCAGGCGCTCGTGGTCGTGATCGACCACCAGCACGGTCAGCTTGGCGACATGGCAATAATCGGCACCGACCGAGGCCAGTGCGGTGCGCAGGTTGGCCAGGGCCTGCCCGGCCTGCAGCTGGAAGTCCGGGGAGATGCTGCTGTCCAGGCTTTCACCGCCCTGGCCTGCGATGAACAGCAACTTGCTGCCAGCGGCGACCTCGGCCACATGGGAGTAGCCATAGGGCGCCGGGTCGAAAAGGCCGGGCGGGTTGCTGAGCGTGAACGGGGCGAGGTCGGGCATGGGCAGGCTCCTGTTGGCTGACAGACCTTACCCTAGCACGGCTGGCCGGGCACATCGCGGCTTCTTCAGGCGTCTTTCGGCCATCCTCCGCCAAGGGCCCGATACAGACGCACACGGTCGATCGCCGCCGCGGTGGCGCTGTCGACCAGCTGGGTTTGCGTGGCCAGCAGCGCGCGCTGTACACCCAGTACGTTGATGAAGTCGGTGGCGCCCTGGTTGTAGCGGTCGCGGGCAGTGCCCAGGGCCACGGTGTTCTGCCGCACTGCCTCGCCCAACGCCGAGTGGTGCTGCTGTTCGGCGGCATAGTCGCTCATGGCATCGTCGACCTCGTGCCAGGCCGCCAGCACCACCCGTTGGTAGTCCAGCGCCGCTTGCTGCTGCTGGTGCTCGCGCAGCTCGAGGGTGCCGGTCAGTCGCCCGCCCTGGAAGATCGGCAGGTAAAGGCTGGGGCCGAACGACCAGCTGCGCGAATCCCAGCCGCCCAGGTCCGAGCCGGCCAGCGCCTGAAAACCGAAGCTGGCGCCCAGGCTGACCCGCGGATAGAAATCCGCCTTGGCCACGCCGATGGCTGCCGTGGCGCGATGCAGGGCGGCTTCGCTGCGCTGGATGTCGGGCCGCCGCCGCGCCAGCTCCGAGGGCACCCCCATGGGCACGTCCGGGGCGGGGTTGGGAATGGCCTGCGGGGTGCGCAGTTCGTCGGCCAGAGCCCGGGGCGGCTCCGCCAGCAAGTAGCTCAGGGCGTTGATCAAGCGGTCCTGTTGCGCCTGCAGCATCGGCAGCGAGGCTTCGATGGTTGCCACCAGTGCGGCGGCGTTGGCGGTGTCCAGGTTGGTGGTGACGCCGTTGTCGTACCGGGTCTGCGTCAGGCGCTGGCTTTGCCGGGCGATGTCCAGGTTCTGCCGCGCCACCGCCAGGCGTGCCTGCACGCCACGCAGGCGGATGTAGTCGGTGGCGGTGCGCGCCGCGATACTCAAGCCGACCGCATCGCGCTCGGCCTGGCTGAACTGGACGTCGGCCTCGGCCATCTCCACGCTGCGCTGGACATGGCCCCACAGGTCCACTTCCCAGCTGGCGTCGAGCGCCCCGCTCCACAGTTCGAAAGGCGCCCGGCCGTTCTGGCCGGACGGATCGTTCAACCCCTCGCCACTGTTGCGCTCGCGCTGGTAGCCGCCACGCGCGCTAAGCCCGGGCAATTGCTGGCTGCCGCTGACCTGGCGCAGGGCCTGGCTCTGCTGCACGCGGTTGCTCGCCGAGCGGATGTCCAGGTTGGCTTTGGCCGCACGGGTGACCAGCGCGGTCAGTTGCGGGTCGCCCAGCTGCTGCCACCAGGCGGCGTCAAGCGCCGCGTCGGCGCGCGTCCCGGCGCTGTCCTGCCACTGGGTTGGCAACGCTGCCCGAGGACGCTGGAAGTCCGGGCCGACGCTGCAGGCGCCCAGGCTGCTCAAGGCTAGAACCAGCAATGCACGTTTCATTTCAGGGCTCCTGGGTGGTATCGACCGACGCGACCACCGACAGGCCCACCCGCAGACGGTCAAGGTGCGGTTGGTCGGCCTCGAACACCACCTTGACCGGGATGCGCTGCACCACCTTGGTGAAGTTGCCGGTAGCGTTGTCCGGGCTGATCGGCGCGAACGACAGGCCGGTGGCCGGTGCCACGCTGTCGATATGGCCGCGGAAAACCTGGTCGGGAATGCTGTCGACACGAATGTCCACACGCTGCCTGGCGTGCATGTGCGCCAACTGGGTTTCGCGGAAGTTGGCGACCACGAACGCCTGGTGCAGCGGCACCAGGGCCAGCAGGGGTCGGCCGGGCGCGACGTAGGCGCCTACACGCACCGAACGCTGGCCGATCATGCCATCGGCGGGTGCCAGAATCTGCGTGTACGACAGGTTCAGCTCGGCCTGCTGCAACGCGGAGCGGTCCTTGTCCACTGCTGCCTCGGCCACTTCCAGTTCGGCCTTGAGCACGTCCAGGGTACGCTGGGCCGCGACCCGCGAGGCCGCATCGCGGTCACGCGAGGCTTCCCAGCCCTGCAGTTCGGCCTCGGCCTTCTGCCGCTCTTCCTGGGTGCCGGCGCCGGCCTGGGACAGGTTGCGGTAACGCTGGGCGTTGGCCTGGGCAAACTTCAGCGAAGCGGCAGTGGCACGGGTCGCGGCGCTGGCCTGGTCGATCACGGCCGCCTGACGCTCGATGCTGGCGCGCAGATTCTTCACCTGTGCCTGTGCGGCACTGACATTGGCGTGGGCGGCCGCGACCGATGCCGCGTAGTCGCGCTCGTCCAGACGCGCGAGCAACTGCCCGGCCTGGACCGATTGGTTGTCCTGCACCAGCACCTCGGTGACCACCCCGGCTACCCGTGGCGCCACCAGCACCGAGTCGGCGCGGATGTAGGCATCGTCGGTGCGCTGCACACCATCGCTGTGCAGCACGTGATAAAGGCCATAGGCCGCGCAGACGAGGATGGCGGCGCCGATGAGGGATACAGCGGTTCGGTTGTTCATAACGGATTTCATGACGGTACCGGGGGTTGCGGTGGATAGGCGCGTTTGGGCACGGTTACCAACACCACCAGAAGCACGGCGATGAAGGCCAGCAGCGCGAGGAACGCGTCGCCGTAGCTGAGCACGAACGCTTGCGCGCGCACGCGACCGGCCATCTCGGCGGCCGGTTCGCCGTAGAGCGGCATCAGACTCTGGTAGCTGTTGCCGAGCTGGTCGAGCAAGGTGTTGGAGTGCAGGTGCTCGCGGGCGGTGACGAAATTCTCCAGCACCACGCCGGCCACCACCGAAGACAGCCCGCGCAGGGTATTGACCATGGACGAGGCGAACGGGCCCTCCAGCGGATGAATCACGCCGGTGGCGATCATCAGCAACGGCACCACCACCATCGGTTGGCCAAACGTGTGCAAAGCCTGCAACAGATAGAAGTCGTCGCGGATCCACTCGCCGGTGATCTGCGAGCCGCCGAGCAGGGCCAGGGTCAGCAGGCCGAAACCGGCCGCCATCACATAGCGCGAATCCACCCAGTTGCGGTTGATGACGAACGCCACCAGTGGCGCGACGAGCAGCTGCGGCAAGGCGATGCACAGCGCGGTGGGCATGGTCTGCAGCGGCCGGTAGCCCTGGATGTGGGTCAGGTAGCCTGCCGGAATCGCGCTGCCGGCCATGCCGACGAACAGGAACAGGCACAACGTGGTGATGCCAAAGGCGAAGTTGCGCCGGCCCAGCAACTGCAGCTTGAACAGTGGCAGCGGGTGGAACCACTCGTTGAGCAGAAACAGCGGCAGGCAGACGCCGGCGCCGATCAACAACAAGGCGATCAACGGCGAGTCGAGCCAGTCGAGCCGTTCGCCCTGGGTCAGGCCGATGATCAGCATGCTGATGCCCGCGGTCCCGAGCAAGGCACCGCGCCAGTCGGCCTGCTTGAAGCGCTCCAGGCGCAAGGGATCCTGGGGCAGGCCGTAGGCAATGCAGGCGGCGCCGATGAGGCACGCTGGAATGATCTGCCAGAACACCATGCGCCAGTCACCGCCCTCGGTCCACAGCGCGGCAAGCGGCATCGCCAGGTTCGGCCCGAAGGTGGCGGTAAGCGCATAGGCCGACAGCCCGTACAACTTGATGTGCCAAGGCAGAAAACGCAGCGCGGCGGTC
Source organism: Pseudomonas sp. MM227 (assembly GCF_947090715.1). Lineage (NCBI taxonomy): Bacteria > Pseudomonadati > Pseudomonadota > Gammaproteobacteria > Pseudomonadales > Pseudomonadaceae > Pseudomonas > Pseudomonas sp. MM227. Next base: position 1,936,003 of record NZ_OX352319.1, on the reverse strand, counting down.
ATCAGCAGCGGCGGCAGCGCCCCTCCGGCAAGGCCCTGAAGCACGCGCAAAACCAGCAGACTCTCCAGGTTGGGCGCGAACGGGCACAGTGCGCCGAAACCGGCGAAGGCCACGGTGACCACGATGGCGAAGCGGCGCAGCGAAAACGTTACCGCCAGCCAGGGCGCCAGCAGCATCGCCGAGACCTCGGCGGCAGCATAGGCGGAACTGACCCAACTGCCTTCATCGTGGCCGAAACCGTAGATGCCCAGCAGGTCGGCCAGGGTAATGTCGGTGACACGGTCATTGATGCCGGACGTCAGCGCGGCGATCAATACGCCGATCAGGCCGAGTGCCAGGCGCCCGCCGAAAGGGGTCGGGGCTGGGGGTGAAGGTGGGGACACGAAGAAATCCTGCTGGCGGCAACCAACGACAGACTGACTGTTGGCTCGGTAACCTATTGGCTCGGTAACCTATTGGCTCGGTAACCTGTTGGCTGGGTCACTATTGCGATACACTGTACCGAACAGCGATACAAAAGGCAAATTCCATGAGCAGCGACAACGATCGCAACGGTATTCAAGTCATTTCCCGGGCAGCGGCTATCCTGCGCTGCCTCGAAAGCGAACCCGACGGCTTGAGCCTGGGCGCAATCGCCAAGCGCATCGAGCTACCCCGCTCCACGGTGCAGCGGCTGGTCGACGCCCTGGCCCACGAAGAGCTGCTCAAGGTGCACGGCGCGGGCGGCGTGTGCCTGGGCCCGGCATTGATGCGCCTGGCCTCCAACAGCCATGTCGACATCATCCAGCAGGTCCGCCCCTATATGGAGGCACTGACCGAGCGCACCGGAGAAACCTCGGTGCTGGTCAACCGCAACGGCACCCACCTGATGCTGCTGCACTCGGTGGTGTCGCCGCAGCCGCTGCGTGTGGCGCCCTCCTCCGGGAGTTTCCTCAGCGTCTACGCGACCTCGGGGGGCAAGGCATTGCTGGCCAAGATGAGCGACGAAGCCGTCGTGCAACTGCTCGGCCCGGTGCTCGAGCCGCTGACGCCCAGCACGCCAGACCTGCCGCAATTGCTTGAACAATTGGCTGAGGTCCGCGCGCGGGACTATGCCTGCGACGCCAATGAGCACATGATGGGCGTTGGTGCCGTGGCCGTGGCCCTGCAGACCTCGCAAGGTCAGTACGCCCTGGCGCTGGTAGGTCCGGTATGGCGGGTCGAGGCGCAGCATGAGGTGTTTCGCCAGGCGTTGTTCGATACCCGCCAAGCCTTGACCCGTGCTCTGGGCGCAGGCCTGCGCACAGGCGAGACGTCGTCAATTTGAAACAAAATGCCACTATCTTGATTGGCACAAGTGCCGAACCTAAAGGCAACATGACACTCAGAGAGTCGCCCCTGCCACAGGATAACAGGCAGGAAAAACAAAGACAGGGAGACCCAGGCGGCTGCTCGCAGCACGCATTGGACGGGTGTGTCAGCTAACCCAAAGAGAGTTCAAGACCCATCCTATGAAAACTTTGAGCAACTGTGCCCGGCAGTTGAAACGCTACTACTACGCATTGCCCGCCATGCTGTTGGCCGGTACCTGTTCCTTCCTGGCCTTCGAAATCAGCGACAGCCGTGCGGCTCCAGTGGATGGCACGCAGACCCTGGTGTTCCTGCGCCACGCCGAGAAACCCGCAGGTGGCCTCGGCCAGCTCAACTGTCAGGGCCTCAACCGCGCGCTGAATCTGGCCGAGGTGCTGCCACAACGGTTCGGCAATGCCGATTTCGTGTTCGCCGCCGACCCTGGCCGGCACGTCGAGGAAGGCGAGAACGACGAATCCTACAGCTACCTGCGCCCGCTCATGACCATCAGCCCCAGCGCCATCAAGCTCGGCCTGCCGGTGAACATCGAATACGGCGCCAACGACACCCAAGACCTGGCCAAGGAACTGATGCGCGACAAGTACCACAATGCCGTCATCTACACCGCCTGGTCGCATGGCTACCTACCGGAACTGATCAACGAAGTGGCCGGCCGCGCCGTGGGCCAGAAAATGAACATCACCGACGACTGGGAATCCGGCGATTTCGACTCACTCTACGTGCTGACCCTGACCTGGCACGACGGCAAGGCCAGCCTGCTCTCGCGCAACGTCAAGCAGGGTCTGGACAACGGCCATACGGCTTGCCCGGTCTGACACCGGCCAGGGCCGTGTGAGTGGCACCAAGCGCTGCAAGGGAGGCTCGGGTATACTGCCTCTCCCTTTCAACGCGCTTGCCCCGGAGTCACCATGCCTGTCAGTCAACATCCCGATGCCGATCCGCTCGTCCAGGACGCCGAGCTCGACAGCCAGGCAGCGGTCCCGGCGTTCACCTTCCCGTTCAAGCCCGGTGCTTTCGCAGCCAAGGAAGCGGCTCGCTACCCCGGCGCCGGCAAGTCCAACCACGACAAGACCCCAGGCCGCGCGCCGAACGGCACGCGTCGCTCCATGGGCAAGCGCTGAGCGCCCGCCGTAGGCAAAACCCCGGAATGCACAACGACAAAGCCACCCTAGGGTGGCTTTGTGATTTTCAGGGCTTCTGGCGCTGCTGGGAATACTGCCGCGCAATGATCGGCACGATACGCCGTCCGTCGTGCCAATAACGCCCGGCCAGGCGACGCGGCTCGCTGAGAATGCGGTGCAGCCACTCCAGTGACAGCTTCTGCACCCACATCGGCGCGCGTTGCACCTTGCCCGACAGGAAGTTCAGCGCTGCGCCCGTGCACAAGCCTACGCCGTAGGCCAGGCCGCGGTCGGCGATCATCTTGCACAGCAGTTCCTGGCGCGGCGAACCGACCGACATGATCACCAGCTGCGCCCGATGCTGTTCGACGAACTGCAGGGTGGCCTCCACTTCTGCAGGGTTGTCGATGAAGCCCATCGGCGGGTTGTAGTGCAGGAACGTGACCGCCGGGTAGCGCTGGGCCAGCACCTGCAGCACATCGGTGGTCGAGCCGACGACCGTCACGGTCCAGCCTTCACGCTGGGCTTCATCCATCACCGACACGGTCAGGGTGCTGCCTGGGATGGCTTCGGGCACACCGGCGTCGAACTTGCGCAGCACGGGCATCAGTACGCGGCTGTCGCAGACCCGGTAGGCCGCCGCGTCATAGGCATTGCGGAAAACCGAGTCGTTTTCAAGCAGCACAACGTGGTTCACGTTGGCGGTAACCACGTAGCCAAACGGCTTGTTCACGTCGCCCTTGATGGCACGGATCAAGTGCGTTTGGTCACCTTTGTAGAAATCTATTCCAAAAACTTTCATCCAGGCCGTCCTATCAGTTCTAGAATGCGTTAATGCAGCGCCATAGAAAGGCTGCGGGAGCTTGGACGATTCGGCTTATTCGTCTGAAGCATGGTAATTGACTGGTTTCCATCCATAGGCTGAGCCAATGAACAGCAAAAGGTTGTATTCACGTGCAGATTCCGGGCGCGCAGTACCTTTCGTGCCTCAACTCCACCCGTCTCGTCCTCGTCGTGCACTGTTAAGTGCGGCGATGTCGATGGCGCTGGTGCTGGGCTCTGGCGCCGCATTCGCGGATGTGCCGATGGTTCAGATCAACGTATCGGGGGCAGAGTTCTCCGAGAATGCGTTTCCGGGCGTGGAAGGTACGCATTATTTCTTTCCGCGCGAAGGTTTCTTTGCCAACTGGAAGCGTCGCGGCATTCAAAGCGTGCGTTTTCCGCTCAAGTGGGAGCGCCTGCAACCCACGCTGGGTGGGGCATTCGACCCCACCTATGCCAAGTTGATCGACAAGATGCTGGTGCAGGCTGCACAGGCGAACATGCAAGTGATCCTCGACGTGCACAACTACGGGCGCTACCGCGGCAAGATCATCGGCACCAGGGAAGTCACCGTGGCTCACTACAAGAACCTCATGACTCAGATGGCCCGCCGCTGGAGCCCCTACAGTGCGCTGGCCGGCTACGACCTGATGAACGAGCCGCACGACGAATCCGACGCCATCTGGCCGACTGCGGCGCAGGCTGGCATCGACGCCATACGCAGCATCGACAAGACTCGTCCGATCTACGTCGAGGGCCGCTCGTGGGCCAGTGCCGAACGCTGGCCGCACTATAACGACGAGCTGCTCAAACTCAAGGACCCGTCGAACAAGCTGATCTTTTCCGCGCATATCTACATCGATCCAGACGGCAGTGGTAACTACAAGAATCGAATTTCCGGCAAATGGGATCCGGATATCGGGGTAAACCGAGCCAAGCCCTTCGTCGAGTGGCTCAAGCGCAACGGCAAGAAAGGCCACATCGGCGAGTTCGGCGTCCCTGACAATGACCCCCGCTGGCTGGACGCGGCCGAGCGGCTGCACAAGTACCTGGCCCTGCAGTGCATGCCGCTCACCTACTGGTCGAGCGGCCCTTACTGGGGTGGCTACTTCATGGCGGTCGAGCCGATCAACGGCAAGGCCCGTCCTCAATGGTCGGTCATGGGCAGGTACCTGAAAGAGCCGAAGTGCAAGGCTATCGGCCCGACCTGATCGCCAGGCCCACAGGGCCGGCCGGTCGTTCCAGTGGACGATCGGCCGGTTGCGATGCCGGCACCCTCACCTGACCGTAATAGACGAATGCCGCAACCGCGAGCGCTGCGATGTTGCCGTCGTACATCATGGCCGGCGACAGGAACAGATTGATCAGGTTGAAGCACATGTCCAGGACGAAGGCAGCCAGCAGGTCGCCTTTGTTGCGGCACTGACGGCTGATTCTCCAGAATCCGACGAAGTACACCAGAATGATCAGCGGCATGATGAAGCCGTAGCGATACAGCACGCCCAGCAAGCCCACGTCCGACAGGTAGAAGTACGAGCTGTACAGGCGCGAGAACCCGCCCTGCCACTGCAGCGACAACGCCCCCATCCCTACGTACCAGTTCGCCGCGGTGTCACGCAGAATGATCGCCGTGGTATCGGCACGCACCCCACCCGGCTCGGTCGCTTCCTGCACCAGGGCCATCAGTCGCTCGTACTGCGCTTCGAACGGCGCCGGCATCACCATGTAGGCGATTCCGCCCACCACGATCATTGCCAGGCCCAGCTTGACCAGCACATGCAGGTGCGCACGGAAGATCCACAGCGCCGCCAGGGTCCACACCAGCATCGTGTTACGCGTCTGCAGAACCAGCCACAGGTAGGCGGCGAACAGGCCGAGCAACAGCACCGGGACCAATTCGATACGACGGCGCAGGCGGTACATCAGCATCATCGCGCACAGCGACACATACGACCCGCCAATGCTGAAGCGATCCGGCCGCAACGGGTTGAGGCCGTAGTCCTTCTCGTCGACGTTGAACGCCACGGCGGCGTTTTCCGGGACGATCTTGAAGTAGTAGAGAAAGCCTACCGCAACGCACGCCAGGCCACCGATCAGGAAATAGCGCTCGAGCTGCTCCTGGGTCGGTTGCGCCTTCAACATCAGGTACAAGGCCGGAAAGAACAGCAGGTAGAGGAAGTTACGGCGCTCTTCGAGCAGGCCGTAGAACAGCGGCTGCTCGAAGTGATACCAGGAGAACAGTGCGGACATCACCGGCAGGGCCACGCCCATGAACAGGATCCACATACTGGCCCGTGACTGCCACGGGCGTTGCCACATGGCCAGCAACAACACCGCTGCGCCCACCACACCGGCCAGGTACAGCTCACGCAGGTACGGCAGCCCCGCCAGCTTGTTGTCGGTCAGGAAAACGAAGCCGGAGTTGACCACCACCAGCAGGCACAGCAACGTGCGCGGATTGAACAAAGCCTGGAGCATGTCCGTTACCTCGTGGACGATAGATCACTCAGCGCCATTTGAACGCCAAGCCCTCGGTGATGCCCTTGATGCCGAACTTGATGTTCTTGGCACTGCCGCGGTTCTGCAGCACGGTGATCGCGCCCAGCGCGATCGCCGAGACGAAGGTGCACGCGGTCGAATGAAAGCGCTTGTTGTACATGATGGCCGCGCGGTTGCGGTAGAAGTGGAACATGTGGCTGCGGCCACGGGTGCTGCCGCTGTCGCCATGGCGAGCGAAGCTGTTCAGAGCGACACGACCATGCCAGCCCACGGCGGCGGCGCGACGTTCCCAGTCCACTTCTTCGGAATACATGAAGTAGCGGTGGTCCATCATGCCGACCTCTTCGATCACCTCGCGACGCACCATCAGGCTGGCGCCCATCAGGTAGTCGGGCTCGGGCAGCCCGGCTGTGGCCAGTTGCGTGCGATCCAGGTTCTTGCCCATCAGCTTGGTCTTGCCCAGCCAGGGGAAGAGCATTCCGCCACCCACGCACTGGACCACCTGTGGCCGGTCCGAATACACCAGCACGGAAGCCGAGAAGCCGCATTTGGGCGACTGCTCCAGGGTATCGCGCAGCGCTTCCAGCGCACCGGCCTCGACGGTCACATCGTTGTTGAGCAGCCAGATGTAGCGATAGCCTGCGCGTATCGCGTAGTCGATGCCCACGTTGTTGCCGCCGGCGTAGCCGTGGTTGCCTTCGTTGACGATCAAGACGCGCTCATGGGGCGTGTCATAGCTGCCGGCGGCGCGCTCGTCGATCACCCGTACGTCCGGGCCGGTCGAATCGTTGAGAAACTGCTGCAGGCGCGACACGCTGTCGTCCTTGGAATCGTTGTCGATCACCACGACCGGAACGCGGCAGTGCGCGTCCAGAGCACGGATGCAGTCGATGGTGGTATCGGCGCCATTCCAGTTGAGGATGATCGCGCATACGTCATTATTGGATCTGGTCATGCTTCAGCCTCCTGTAGAGTGCCACGCTGGCGGTTCTGCCAGGCACGCGCCTTGAATACGACGATCGACAGCATCGCCAGATAGATGAAAATATTTGCCGCCGCGATGGCCATCACCACCGCCAGGGCCGAGCCGCCCCAGAAGGCGCCCAGGGCCACCGCGCCGAAGCGCAGCGAAGTCGCGAAGACTTCGAAGCCCAGGAAGTAGGCCTGCAGGCGCAAGGCCGGGATGGCTACTTCGCACGGCATCGCCGCGAACCGGGCCAATTCCGCCAGGGCCAGCCAGCGCGCGTATTCGCCCGCTTCGTGCCACTGGGCACCGAAGGCCACGGTGAACAGCCAGGGCCCGGCAATGACCAGGATCAGGAAACCCGCCGAGCCGATCGCCGTCATCGCGCCGACGCCCTTGAGCAGCAGGCCGACCACCGCTTCACGCGCATGGACGGCGGCGGCGATGCGCGGGTAGAAGACGCTGCCCATGGCCTTGCCGATGAAGTTGCTGGGCATTGCCAGCACTTGCAGGCACAGGGCGAAATAGCCGGCCGGTATGGCGCCGAACAGCGAGGCCAGTACCAGTGTGGGCATGTGCACCGACAAGGCGTTGATCAACACCTGCGGGGCACGGAAAAGTGGGAAGTCGCGGTATTCGCTGGCCAGTTGGCGCAGGGTCTTGCGCGGCGCCTCGTCGGTTTCGGCAACCTCGGCCGGGGCCGGCTTGCTCATGGCCATGCCGATCAGGATCAGCAGGCTGTGCACCACGTAGTACAGAGCACTGGTGACCACCAGCATGGTTGCGCTGTTGTTGAACAGGCCGCCGACACTGCGCATGCCATTGTAGACCAGCGCATGGCTGGTGGCGGCTCGGGCGGTCAGGCGATAGCGCCCATGGCGATAGAGCCACTGCTGCAGCACTTCGAGCACCGCCGAGCTGAACATCACCAGCGGTAGCAGCATCAGGTACGGGGTGAGCAGTGACAGGTTCCAGCGCTCGGCCAACATCGGCCCCCACCACAACAGCACGCCGGCAACCAGTATGGAAACCAGCAAGGCGACCACGGTCGCCAGCTTGGCCAGTCCGCTGGCGTCGCGGTGGGTCTGCGGCAGGACGATGGCCATCGACCAGGTCAGGCTGCAGGCCGGGATCAGAATGATCGTCAGGCTGAGGAAGGTACCCACCACCCCGAACGCTTCGGGGCCGTAGATACGCATGATCACCGGGATCAGCGCGAGGTTGATCAGCTGCGCGCCGGCCGAGCCGCCGAGCGCAGTCGCCAGATTCCGCACCATGCGGTTCTGGCGCAACTGCTGAATGAGGCCGGGGGCCGGTGTCGGCCCCTGGCTCAAGTCGTGTTCCATCCCAGCCTCCAGGCTCAATAGATGTTCCGTGAGAACAGGGTGAACGGGGTCTTGATCAGGATCTTGATGTCCAGCCACAACGACCAGTGATTGATGTAGGCCAGGTCACGCTCCAGGCGCCCCTGCATCTTGTCCAGGGTATCGGTTTCGCCACGGAAGCCGCTGACCTGGGCCAGGCCGGTGATGCCTGGCTTGATGCGATGACGTGCCATGTAGGCCATCAATTTGTCGCAGTAGTAATGGTTGTGGGCGATGGCGTGGGGACGCGGGCCGACCAGAGCCATTTCGCCGCGCAGCACGTTGATCAGCTGTGGCAGCTCGTCGAGCGAAGAGCGACGCAGGAACGCACCGACGCGGGTCACGCGCGAATCGTTGCGGGTGGCCTGCTTCACTTCCTGATCGTCGTGCATGCGCATCGAACGGAACTTGTAGACGTGAATCACGGTGCCGTTGCAGCCGTCGCGACCCTGGCGGAAGAACACCGGGCCTGGCGAGGACAGCTTGACCGCCACGGCGCAGCTGATCAGTACCGGTGCCAGGGCGATGATCGCCAGCAGCGCCAGGCTGCGGTCGATCAGGTCCTTGGCCATGGCCGCAGCAGGGTGCGAGCTCAGCGGGGTTTCGTTGAGGTAGATGGCCGGGAACTGCTCGATCTGCGAGATCGACTGGTTGAGCAGCATCATGCTGCCGAAGTCCGGCACCCAGACCACGTCCACCGCCAGGTCGAGCAGGTCGACATAGATCGATTCGATCTGCACCATGCGATCCAGTGGCAGGGCGATGTACACCCGACGCACTTGCTCGCGCTGAACGATGTCGCGCAGTTCGTCGAAACCGCCCAGGTGCGGCACGCCCGGCACCGGTACCCAGTCGGCATCGACTTCGGCGTCCGGCGCGATCACGCCCAGCACCGGTACCCGCGGCTTGAGCTGGCGCGCCAGCTTGCCGGCCAGTTCACCGGCGCCGATGATCACGGCCTTGCGCTCGTTCTTCAGACGCTGGTTGTGGCGGTTGAGCAGGAAGCGCAGCGGGATGAAGGTTGCCGCCTGGGCCAGGAAACCGTAGGCGATCAGCTTGACGGCCATGCCGGGCGCCAGCGTCTGCGGGCTGCCACTGAGCCAGATGACCACGGCCAGGGCCGCGACCAGGGTCAGCCAGCCGCCGAGCAGGCGCAACAGGCCGCTCAGGTAGTTCAAGCGCTTGTGGTAAACGTGCAGGAAACTGTAGACGGGGACCGAAGCAAGAACCCCGATCATCATCAGGACCCGATACTGGGGCGGGAATTCGTTGAAGTGTGCGTACAGGACACTGAATGTCAGCGCGCATGCCAGCGTGGCACCCGCGAGCCACATGGTCCAGAACGTCAGGCCCCGACGATTTACCATCGGGTGCAAGCGAGGCGCAATCATAGATGTATCCTCTGCAGACAAGTGCGGCGTGGTTGGGCATTTTCCGTAACGCGACCAGCCGTGCGCACGGCTCACCCCGAAGGGAGAGCGGCGCGGCTGCAAGGTCGGAAAGGTTTACTGGGCCGGGGCTGCCGGCAGGTAGTCATAGTAGTGGTCGCGACGCTGACCGGGTTCGGGACGCGACACCTGGTTGAGGACCACACCGGTGATAGGCGCGCCGGTCTGCAACAGCTGACCGATGCTCTTGCGCACGAGCGGCATGCTGGTGGCTTCGGACTTGATCACGTAGATCACCGAATCGGCCATGCCGCACAGCAGTGCTGCGTCACTCACCGACTGGCTGGCCGGGGTGTCCAGAATCACGCGGTCGTAGCGGTGGCGTGCCCACTCCAGGAAGGTCTGCATGCGCGTGCTGGCCAGCAGTTCCTGAGGGTTGTACGGCATTTCACCAGCGCAGATCACGTCCAGGCTACCGATGGTCTGCAGGCAGTCATCGACGCCCGCCTTGCCCGCCAGTAACTCGGCCAGGCCGATGTGCTGAGCGTCCAGGCCCAGGTTGGTGGCCACTTTCGGACGGCGCAGGTCGGCTTCCACCAACAGCACGCGTTCGACGCGGGCCATGGCACCGGCCAGGTTGATCGCCAGGGTGGTCTTGCCTTCGCCCGGAGTGGTCGAGGTCAGGACCAGGGTCTTGCGACGTACATCGTCGTCGTTGAGCATCACGCCGGTGCGCAGGGTACGTACGGCTTCGGCGAATGCCGCGTCGTCGTTGCGCTCGAACTGGCGGTGGATGCGCGAACGGTTGCGGCGCTTGAGCAACGGCACCACGCTCAGTACCGGCAGCTGCAGGGCACGCTCGACGTCGGCGCTGTTCTTGAAGCTGTTGTTCAAGGCTTCACGCAGCAGGGCAATGGCGCAACCGGCGATCAGCGACAGCAGCGCGGCCAGCACTACCAGAATGGCCTTGCGCGGCGTGGTCGGGAACAGCGGTGCAATGGCAGGGTCGACCACGCGGGCGTTGCCCGAGACCAGGTCGGCAGTCGCCATGGTTTCGCGCAGCTTGGTCATGAACGTGTTGTACACGTCACGGTTGCTGTCGACATCGCGCTGCAGTTCACGCAGGGCGAACTCCTTGCGGGAGATGTCCTGGATTTCCTGCTTGTTGGTGTTGAACGAGGAGCGCAACGAGTTCTCGTTGTCCTGCGCCAACTGGTAGTTGTGCTGCAGACCGGCGACGACCTGGCTGACCTGGCTGCGCAGGCTGGCCTGGGCGGCTTGCAGTTCGGAGCGTGCGGCAACCATCTGCGGATGCTTGTCGCCGTAGCGCTGGCTGTATTCGTCGACCCGCGCCTGGGCAGTAGCGGCCACGGCCTGGAACTGCTGGATCACCGGGTTGTTGATGACCGCAGGCACGCTGGACAGGTCCAGGTTGCCACCGCGGGCCAACAGACCCTGCACCTGACGGTACTGGCTCTGGGCATCGGCACGTTCGCGGCGTGCGTCGACCAGACGGTCGCTGGTACGAGCCAGTTCGTTGGCAGTGATGGTAGCCACGCCGCCGACATCGACCAGGCCCTGGCCATCGCGATAAGCCTGCAACTTGCTTTCAGCCTGCTGCAGCTGGGTGCGCAGCTCGACCATGCGGGTGTTCATCCAGCGGCTGGCGGTCAGCGATTCCTGCTGCTGCGAGTTCTGCCGGCTGGCCAGGTAACCCTGGGCCAAGGCGTTGGCGGTGGCCGCGCCGGTTTCGGCATCGGCCATGGTCACGCCGATGCTGACCAGGTGGCTCTTGCCCACGACGGTCACGCTGGTGCGCTGACGCAGTTCCATCACGGCGCTGTTGAACGCCTGCTGCTCGGTGTAGTTGAGCTCCTGATGCCAGCTCTGCGGGAACCAGTCGGCATGCCAGTTGGACAGCTGGGCCTTGATCTTGGCCAGGCGCGACTGCTTCTGCCGTGGGTCCAGTTCCTCGTGGTGCGACAGGTCGAGCTCGCGCACGGCGCGCTCGGCCACTTCGCGACTCTGGATCAGGCCCATCTGGGTCTGCAGGTAATCGCTGTTGGGATCGGGACGGTCCGGCGTCTGCTGGAACGTGATGACCTGGTTACCGCTGGGCTCGATGACCAGAGTGGCGACGGAGCGATAGGTCGGGGTCATGTTCAGCGCGTAGATCACGGCGGCGGCGGTGCCTACCGCGAAAACGCCGAGGATCATGCCGCGGCGACGCCACAGCGTGCGCCACAGTTTGCGCGAATCCAGCGCATCGCGTTCTTCTGACGCGGGCACAGCCTGCCAGGGAGCAACGCCCTGGCTGTTTCTTACGGCAATCTGGCTCATGTCAGAAGAACCCCTGGTCAATGGTGATGGTGTCGCCCGGTTCTACCGGTGTTGCCAACTGGGCCGCTTTGGCACTGCCGCCGCGATTGATGTTGATGCGGTTGACCGAAGCACGCTCGGTCAGGCCGCCGGCCAGCGCGATGGCACGGTCCATGGTCAGGCCCGGCTTGTAGGGATACCCACCCGGTGCCTTGACTTCGCCGCCAATGTAGAAGGGGCGGTATTCGACCACGCTCACGGTCACTTTCGGATCTTTGAGGTAATCACCGCTCAGACCTTTGGTAATGACGCGTTCGATCTCGTCGGTGGTCTTGCCCAGGGCTTTCACGTTGCCGAGAAAGGGGTAGGAAAAGGTACCGGAATCGTTGAGGTGGACTTCCTCGTTGGTCAGATCGGGTTCACCCAGTACGGACACCCGGATGACATCGCCCGAAGCGAGTTTGTAGGCATCGGCCTGGGCTCCCAGGCTGAACAGTGCCAGTACGACAATCAATGCATGCTTGAACATGGTGGCTTCTCCCCTTTGGGTTGAGTTCACAGGGACAGCTTGAGGCTGAGCAGGTAGATGTTGCGAACGTAGTCTTCGCTGTTCACGTTCGAGTTGTTGTCCACGCGGCTGTAGCCCAGGCCAACCTCGGCCCAGCGGCTGGCGGTGTAGATGATCTCGGCGCCGGCGGCGTTCTGCTTGTCGTCGCGACCGCCCGTGCCCAGGTACTCGCGATCTGCATAGCGATAGTTGACGTCGGTGGCGAAGAACGACGACCAGCTGTGGCGCCAGCCCAGGCGGCTGCTGGTCACGTGCACGGTGTTGGCACCGTCGTCACCTTCGTCGAAGGCGCGGCGCATGTTCACCGAGATGGTGGAATAGGTGCGTGGTTTGTAGTCCATGCCCACTTCCCAGGTGCCGCTGCCGTAGTCGTTGCTCTGCGAGCTTTCGAAATCCTTGCGCTCGTAACCCAGGCGGGCGGTACCGCTGAGCTTGGCGGTGACATCGCGGTCGATACCGAACAGCACGCGGTTGCCCTTGCTGTTGCGACGATCGAAGTCCAGGTAGTCGTAGTCGACATGGTTCAGCTCGACCAGGGCGCGGGTGCTGCCGCCCAGGCGATGGAACCAGGTACCGCTGACGCTGGTAGCGTCGTATTCCTTGTCATCGTTGATGCCGTCGGCATTGCGATAGCGCTGCTGACGATAGCCACCGCCCAGTTCGATCTGGTTCATGGCGCTGAGTGCGCCGAAGGTGTACTTCAGGCGACCGCCCTGACGGGTGTACTTGTCGTTTTCGCGCTCGTCGGCGGAATCGACGGTTTCTTCACCACGCTTGTAATCGAGAATGGCGTCCAGACGATTGCGCGAATCGAAGGCCCACACGCCGCTCAGCTCGGCATCGTGGTCGATGTGACTGGCGTCGGCGTGGTCCAGGTAGGTCTGGCTGTCGGCCGAATACTGGAACTTGTAGCCGGTGTTGCGGGTTTCGCGGGTAAACAACAGGGTCGGCTTGACCGAGGTGATCCACGACGCATCCTCATCGCGATCCACTGCACGAAAGTTATCGTCGTAGCGTTCGCTTATCTCCAAAGTCGGAGTGAAGTTCACGGGACCAAGCTCGACCTTTGCCGGTTCCAACGCCCAAGCGCTCAAGGGCCAAGGCGCCAGCGCCAGGCATGCCATCCACTGTTGTTTATTCATATCCATTCCCACTGCCGTGATTCGGGGTAGACGCCAAGGGCGCCTAGAAAGAAAAGCCGATTTCGTTGCGTCGCAGATCTGCCTCGACCATCATTCGGCAAAGCTCCTCGAGACTGGTCTGCGGCTGCCAGCCCAGTATCTCGCGCGCCTTGGCCGGATCACCGATCAACAGATCGACTTCGGCCGGACGGTGAAACATCGGGTTGACCTTGACCAGCACCTTGCCGGTCGCGCGGCAGGTGCCGCATTCCGCATCATCCTTGCCCGACCAGTCCAGGCTGATGTCCACAGCCTTGAACGCCATGCTGACGAAATCGCGCACGGTTTCGGTACGGTTGGTCGCCAGCACGAAGGTGTCGGGTTCGTCGGCCTGCAGCATGCGCCACATGCCTTCCACGTATTCCTTGGCGAAACCCCAATCGCGCTTGGCGTCGAGGTTGCCCAGTTCGAGCACGTCGAGCTTGCCGAGCTTGATCTTGGCCACGCTGTCGGTGATCTTGCGGGTCACGAACTCACGGCCGCGCAGTGGCGACTCGTGGTTGAAAAGGATGCCGCTGGTGGCGAACAGTCCGTAGGACTCGCGATAATTGATGGTCATCCAGTGGGCGTAGAGCTTGGCGACACCGTACGGGCTGCGCGGATAGAACGGCGTGCTTTCGATCTGCGGGATCGCCTGCACTTTGCCGAACATCTCCGAGGTGGACGCCTGGTAGAAGCGGATCTTCGGATTGACGATGCGGATCGCTTCGAGCAGGTTGACCACCCCTACTCCGGTGATCTCGGCGGTAGTCAACGGCTGGTCGAACGACACGCCGACGAAACTCTGTGCCGCAAGGTTGTAGACCTCGGTGGCTTCGGTGTTCTGCAGCAGGCGAATGCTGGCCGACAGGTCCGTCAGGTCGTACTCGACCAGGTGCAGGTTGGCGTGGCCAGCGACACCCAGCTCTTCCAGGCGCCAGAAATTCACCGAACTGGTGCGGCGGTAGGTACCGTAGACGGTGTAGCCTTTCTCCAGCAACAGCTGCGTCAGATACGCTCCATCCTGGCCGGTTACACCGGTGACAATCGCTTTCATGCAAATCTCCAGAGTCTTTGGTAAGCAACAACGACCGGTGCAACGCCAACGGCACATCCTGCGAAGCTGACCTTGGACAAGCTATTGCGACAAGGTTCAGTCCGGACGTCGTTTAAACGCAGCATCGGAGCAAAAAAAACAGGTACACCTCTCGTTTAGTCCTCAAAGGCGCTGAAACGAATCGGAGTGACCCAGGCATTGGCGATCTCGTGCGACCCACAGGTCGCTGTTTGTCAGTGCCGACTCTGGGGCGGCATCGGTAAGGCGAGGTGATACTAGGTGGCAGAAGTCCGGCAGTGCAAGCCGAGTGCTATCACCCGCATGTAAATAAATTATCAGGGCTGTATTTTTTTAGAAAGTACTTATAAATCAGTTGCTTATGCAAACTGGATTGATGGCGCCAAATATCTGCAGGCCCAATTCGTCAATTTTATTGGCGTCAATGAAGCTCATGGCGACAGTGTATGGCAGATCGCCAGCGCAAAGCGACGGTTCATTGGCGAAATTGCCCACCGCCCGACGACCGACACGCTACAGCCCCCGGTGGCCGAGGGCTGCACCTATCGGCCACGGAACACTGTGCAACGCACGCGAAACAGGTTTGCGGCCGTACCGCCAGAACCCTGACCGTTGGCGAAGGCACAAACGCCAGTAAACCGACTCAACGGGTCTCATCGATCAGTGCATCGGCACGGGCCTTGACTTGCGGGCGCAGCGCTGTGCCAAAGCCAGGCACCGTGGGTACGTTACTGAAACCACTCCTTCAAATCGGTTTCGGTCGCTTCGGCAGACGCAGAAGACTTCCAGCGGTGCTGAATCAGAACACGGCGCGAGTGCTCTGTCGCTCGATGAGGGAGAAGCCGATATCGACGATCTCGGCAACCTGCTCGGGCTGCTGCAGACGGCGCAGCAACAGGTCAGCCGCACAGGCACCCAATTGCGCACCGTCAATGCGCACCGTGGACAAGGCCGGAAAGGTATGGCTGGCGAAGTTCATGTCGCCAAAGCCCATCACACCCAGTCGCTCGGGCACCGGCAAGCCACGCGCAGCCGCTTCGGTGAGCACGCCATGAGCGAGGGTGTCGGAGGTACAGACCACCATCAAGGGTGGCGTCTGCGGGGTTGGCCAATCGTTCTCAAGCAGCGCAGCGAGCCCGCGTCGCCCCTGCTCCAGGGTCGGCAAGCCGGCGAAGATCTGCTGCTGAACATCGCCGATGCCGGCTTGGGTGAGAGCATCGAGCAGACTCTGGGCACGGCGCAATCCACGCGGATCGTCCACCGCCAGCAGGGCAAATCGACGGTAGCCCAGTCGCAGCAGGCGTTGCGCGACCTCGCTGCCCACGCGTTCATGGGAAAAGCCCACCAGCATGTCGATGGGGTCGTCGGTCAGGTCCCAGGTCTCCACCACGGGTACAGCCGCGGCACGCAAGCGCGCGCGACTGGCCTGGGTGTGCAGGGTGCCGGTGAGGATGATGCCGTCGGGGCGTCGACTGAGGATGACGTCGAGCAGATGCTGCTCCTGTTCGCTCTGATAACCGGAAACGCCGAGCAGCACCTGGTAGCCTGCCTGCATCAGGCGTTCGTTGATCGCCTGGAAGGTGTCGGAGAACAGCGGGTTGGTGACCATCGGCAGAACCACGGCGACCAGGCGGCTGCGATTGCTCGCCAGGGAGCTGGCCAGGCGGTTCTGCACGTAGCCGGTCTGGACGATGGCCTGCTGAATCTTCAGCCGGGTTTCCTCGCGCACCGCATCCGGCGCGTTCAGATAACGCGAGACGGTCATCGGCGCCACACCGGCCAGACGCGCGACATCCACCAAGGTGATACCGCGGGTACTGCGTCCCTTGCTGCCCGGTTGCTTTGCCGTCATGGTGTGCCGCGTGCCTCAGCTTGCTTCAGGAACAATGGCGTGATGGTATCAGCGCGTGCCGGGCCGCTGCACCTGCGGCCCGTTCGATAATTCAAGGAAGTCCCGTGTCGTCGTCTCAATCTGCAAAACGCTGGTGGGTACTGGTCGCGGTCATGATGGTGTTTCTGCCCGTGGTGCTGGACGTGACCATCCTGCACGTGGCGGTCCCCTCGCTGACCCTGGCGCTGCAGGCCACTGGCACCGAAGTGCTGTGGATCATCGATATCTACCCGTTGATCATGGCCAGCCTGCTGATCCCCATGGGTACCCTCGCCGATCGGATCGGCCATCGCCAGCTGTTGATCACCGGGTTGTGCATCTTCAGCCTCGGCTCGGTGCTTGCGGCGTTCTCGCCCAGCGTGGCGACACTGATCGGCGCTCGGGCGTTCATGGCCTTCGGCTCGGCGATGATCATTCCCTGCACGTTGGCGATCATCCGCCAAACCTTCGACGACGAGCGCGAGCGCGCCCTGGCGCTGGGCGTCTGGGGTGCCACCGGCTCGGCAGGTGCGGCCATCGGGCCATTGGTGGGCGGTGCCCTGCTCGAGCATTTCTGGTGGGGTGCGGTGTTTCTGGTCAATGTGCCGGTGATGCTGGTGGTGATGCCGCTGGTGCTCAAGCATGTGCCGCGCACCTCCATCACCGGCGACGGCAACTGGACCATCG
This sequence comes from Pseudomonas sp. MM227, assembly GCF_947090715.1. Classification (NCBI taxonomy): domain Bacteria; kingdom Pseudomonadati; phylum Pseudomonadota; class Gammaproteobacteria; order Pseudomonadales; family Pseudomonadaceae; genus Pseudomonas; species Pseudomonas sp. MM227. The sequence continues at coordinate 1,918,816 of NZ_OX352319.1, read as the reverse complement.
GCCAGGCATTGATCCTGATGCTGGGTATCATGGCCACTGTCTATGCGCTCAAGTCCGGGTTCAAGCCCGGCAGCTCCGTGTTCGTCACCAGCGCCTCGGCACTGATCGGCCTGACCATGCTGGGCTGGTTCGGGCACAAGCAATTGCACGCCGCACGCCCCATGCTCGACCTCAGCCTGTTCCGCTCACCGGCGATCAGCGCAGGCGTGGTCATGGCGTTGGTGGTGATGGGCGCCCTGGCCGGGGTGGAATTGATGCTGGCCCAGGAGCTGCAATTCGTGCTCGGCCAGACACCGCTCCAGGCCGGCATGTTCCTCTTGCCGTTGATGATCGCCTCGGCGGTCGGCGGGCCCTTGGCGGGTCTGCTGTTGCGTGCCATTGGCCTGCGCTGGGTGGGCAGTCTGTCGCTGGCTGCTGCCAGCGCCAGCCTGGCAGGGCTGGCCATGGCTGACCTGCACCACAGCGGATGGGCCGTGATCGGCCTGCTGGTGATGCTGGGTCTGTCCCTGAGCATTGGCCTGACGGCATCGTCGGTAGCGATCATGAGCAGTACGCCGCCGCACAAGGCCGGCTCGGCCGGCGCGCTCGAAGCCACCAGCTATGACCTGGGCACAGGGCTGGGCATCACCGGGTTCGGTATCGTCCTGGGCAGCGGCTACACCCGCTCTATCCAGCTGCCTGAAGGGCTACCCCCGGCAATCGCGGAGACCGCCCGGCATTCGATCGGTGAAACCATGAGCGCGGCGAAGGTGCTGGGTGGCCCGCAGGCTGCCGAGCTGGTCGCCGCTGGCCAAGCCGCGTTCAGCACTTCGCACAACCTGGTGCTGGGATCGGCAGCGACCTTGATCGGGGTTCTCAGTGTAGTGATCTGGGTGGCGCTGCATCGCCATGGGCACACCCACAGCCAAGCGGCGTGATCGGCAGGGGCGTTCGTCGGTCCAGGTGAATTTCTGCAGGCGGGCTCACTCGAAACCAGACACCAAAAACACGATGGGTGCTGTCATGATCCCGCTTGAATCCACTGGCCATCCGCATTCAGGGGCCAGGCCCGAGCGTACTGCCCTGCCGCTCTACCGGTCGCTACTCGACCAGCCCGACGCCACCGAGCCAGGGCTGGCGAAGCAGTTTCTCGAAGAACAACTGGCGCTGGCGGCCGAGCTGCCCTGCCCGATGCCCTCGAACCCTGCGCAGCTGTTGCAGTGGGTGGCCGACAACGCCGCGGCGGTGGGTCGCCAGTATTCCGAGTATCTTGCCCTGCGCCACGCCGGGGCGCCCCGACGGTTTTTCAGCAACAAAGCCCACGCCCTGTATTTTCTGCAACAGGTGGCACCGAGCAAGCTGGTCGATGGCGCGTGGTTGTTCGGCACCGTCAAGCATGCGGCGGACTGGCGCTATCACGGCCTGATCCGCACCTACCTCGAAGAGTTGGGCGACGGTGATCCCTCGCTCAACCACGTCACGCTGTACCGCGCGCTGTTGGCCGAGCACGACTGCCTGGCGACCCACGACCTGGCCGACGAGCTGTACCTGCAAGGCGCCATTCAGTTGGCCTTGGGCCAGGCCAGCGAGGACTTCCTGCCCGAGGTGATCGGCTACAACCTGGGCTACGAGCAACTGCCGCTGCACCTGCTGATCACTGCGTTCGAACTGAACGAGCTGGGCATCGACCCTTACTATTTCACCTTGCACGTGACCATCGACAACGCTGGCACCGGGCATGCACACAAGGCGGTAGCGGCTGTTCTCGATCTGCTGCCGGGCGGTGCGGACAACGCTGCGTTTCTGCAGAGGCTGCGGGCAGGCTACAACCTCAACGACTTGGGTATCGGCTCTGCCGCAATGATCGAGGGCTTCGATCTGGACCATGAGGTGGTGCAGATGCTGGAGCGCAAGCGCGGCTTTGGCCAGTACATGCATTCAGACTACTGCCGCCTCGAAGGCAGGACCGTCAACGAGTGGCTGGCCAAGCCGGGCCAGTGCGGCGATTTTCTGACCGCGCTGGAAAACAAGGGCTGGATCCAGCGACACCAGGACCCCGAGGCCAGCCGTTTCTGGCAGATGCTCGATGGGCCGGGCGCGCCCATGTTCGGCGTGTTCAACGGTTACGAACGGCAGCTGCTCAAGGACTGGATCGCCGGCGATTGGCTGGACGATCAGTCCGGCGCCAGCAATCCGTTCAGGGCACGCTTTCGCCGGCGCGCACCCGCGGTGGCCATTGCGACCGGCACAGCCCGGCCTGCGGAACCGACCCAGGCACTGATTCGCAAGATGTCGCCATCGCTGCACGCATCGCCCGAGGGGTTGGAAGCAACCCGGGCATTCACTCGGCGACTGAGCGAGGGAGCGCTGAGCCATGAATATTGAGGTACGAGGCTCTGACATGAACCAGGTGAACGCGTGCCCAACCGTCGAGGCTGCGGAACTGGATCAGGTGCTGCTCCAGCTGGGTCGCCGTTTGCAAGCAGATGGCTACCGCTTTGTGACGGTGACGCCGCTGACCCATCAGCGCAACAACGAGCGGCCTGACAACGCGATCGCCCGTGACCTGCGCGATGTGTTCGGCTGGAGTCGCCCGTTCGAATCCAATCTGTTGCCCGAAGTGGAGACGGCGGCATTGCTGGAAAATGCCATCGTCAGCGAGCAGTCGGGGCTGCTGCGCAGCGAGGTGCGCTGGTCCAGCCTGGGCGGGCAGTTGTTCGTTCACTCGGCCTATCCGACCGTCGCCCACGATTCGGTTTTCTTTGGGCCCGATACCTATCGTTTTGCACGGGCCATCGAGAAGCACCTGCACGAGTCCCGGCAGCCGATCCGCAGCGCGGTCGATATCGGTTGCGGCAGCGGCGCAGGGGCGATTCTGATTGCCCTGGCGCGCCGCGAAGCGCAGGTTCAGGCAGTGGATATCAATCCTGCGGCGTTGCGTTTCACTGCAGTCAATGCGGCACTGGCGGGCGTAGCCAATGTAGCGGCCTGGCACAGCGACGTGCTGCAGGGCACCCGCGGGGATTTCGATCTGATCGTTGCCAACCCTCCGTACATGCAGGATCCCCAGGCACGGGCGTATCGCGACGGCGGCGGCGAACTGGGGTCGGCCTTGTCGGTGCGCATCGCCAGCGAGGCGTTGGGTCGATTGGCGCCCGGCGGCAGTCTGCTGCTGTACACCGGCGCGCCGTCGGTGGCCGGCGTCGACTTGTTTCTGAGTCAGGTGCAACCACTGGTGGACGTACCAGGGTTTCAATGGACCTACGAAGAGGTAGACCCGGACGTATTCGGCGAAGAGCTGGAAACCCCCGGGTATCGCCAGGCCGAACGAATCGCCGCCGTGGTCCTCACCGTCACCAGAACCTGACCTTGCGATGGTTTTGCAAAGCCCTGTAGCAGCGGCGCAAGCCGCGTCCGGGTTCACTGCGGTGTATCAGGGGGACCGCATTTACCGCCGACGCGGCTTGCGCCGCTGCTACAGGGGGGCGCGCGCCTCCAGATGCCGCTGAACCCCTGTAGCAGCGGCGCGAGCCGCGTCCGGGTTCACTGCGGTGTGTCAGGCTGAACGCATCCACCGCCGACGCGGCTTGCGTCGCTGCTACAGGGGGGTGCGCGACTCTATATGCCGCTGAACCACCTGTAGCAGCGGCGCGAGCCGCGTCCGGGTTTACTGCGCTGTGTCAGGGGGGCCGCATTTACCGCCGACGCGGCTTGCGCCGCTGCTACAGGGGGATGCGCGCTTCCAGATGCCGCTGAACCCCTGCAGCAGCGGCGCGAGCCGCGTCGCGCGCGGCTAGATGCCGCTGAACCAGTTGTAGCCCTGGTCTTCCCAATAGCCGCCGGGATAATCGTTGCTGACGAAGATCTCGACGATGTGCTTGGGGTTCTTGAAGCCCAGCTTGGTCGGCACGCGAACCCGCAATGGGTAGCCATATTCAGGCGGCAGTGCAACCTCGCCATAGTCCAGGGCCAGGAGCGTCTGCGGGTGCAGGGCGGTGGGCATGTCCAGGCTGGAGTAGTAGCGGTCGGCGCACTTGAATCCGACAAATTTGGCCGTGATATCGGCGCCAATGTGCTCGAGGAAGGTTTTCAACGGCACCCCGCCCCACTGGCCAATGGCGCTCCAGCCTTCGACGCAGATCAACCGGGTGATGTCCGTCTGCTGGGGCAGCTTGCGCAGACCTTCAAGTGTCCAGGCCGCCTTGTCGCGCACCAGGCCGGATACTGCCAGGGCGTAGCTCGATACGTCGATATCGGGGATGTCATCCTCGCTGTAGAACGCGTTGAACGGGAACGGTTGGGTCATCTGCGCCTTGCTGTAGGTAGGCGCCAGACGCTGGCCGTTGAACAGCCAGGCTTGCACTCGATCGTTCCAGCGCGACATGGCCCAGAGCACCTTGTCGACCTGATCACCGTCCTGCAGATTGCAGCCGCTGAGCATCGCCATGGCGCCGACGGTGAGGCCGCCGCGCAGGAAATGTCGCCGCTGCAGGCTTTCGAGCTGGCTGCGCTGGGCCGGTTCCAGGATTATCGGAGCGACCCGGCGGGATTTGGGTTCATTCATGATCGGTCTTCCCGGTAGTCGAAGGCCTTACCCCGCCGGTGATCATCGACGGCAGCGTCTTGGGCACCAGCAGCACCAGGGCCAGGTGCACCACTGTAAAGGCGCCGATGGCAGACATCGCGGCGAAATGGACGTAGCGGGCGAAATCGTAGCCGCCCAGCAGTGCTACCAGCTCCTGGAACTGGATGGGCTTCCAGATGGCTACCCCGGATACCAGAATCAGCACCCCGGCCGCCAGTACCAGCCAATACATGAGGCGCTGCACCGCGTTGTAGACGCCCTTTTCATGGATCAGCCGCAAACGCAGAGCATCGCGCAGGTCGCGTTTGACCGCGCGGGAAGTGATCGGCAGCAAATCGCGCTTGAAGTGGCGGCTGATCAATCCGTAGAGGACGTAGACGAGGCCATTGATCACCAACAGCCACATCACCGCGAAATGCCAAGCTATCGCGCCACCCAGCCAACCACCCAGAGTGAACGAGGGCGGAAAACGGAACGCAAACAATGGAGAGGCGTTGTAGATACCCCAGCCACTCATGAACATGCAGGTCATGCCGAAGGCATTGATCCAGTGGGTGAGGCGTACCGTCAGTGAATGTATGCGACGCACGGCCATGGAATGGCCCTCCCATGTCAAAGAAACACACGCCAATGACCGCCCCCACAAGTAAGAGGATGCACCTACCCCTGTGGGAGCGGGCTCTGCCCGCGAAAAGGGCGCCGCGGTGGATCAGCCATACCGCGGCGCGCCCTTCGCGGGCAGAGACCCGCTCCCACAAGGAAAAGGGTGCGCCTGCCACCTGTGGGAGCGCGGCCACGGGGGTATGACAAAGGTTACATCGGTGGCTGGAAGCCATCCTTGCCTACTGCCACGCCACGGGCGGTCTTGCCGTCTTCGGCAGGGAACACGACGACCTTGGCGCCTTTCACCAGCTGCTCCGACTTGCCGGCTTCGACATAGGCAATCGGCACATCTTCAGGCACGACGACCTGCTTCTCGCCGCCCTTGTAGTTCACGGTCAAGGTCCGACCATTGGCCTGGGCCAGCTTGCCGACCGTGCCATTGGTCATGGTGCCGGTGGTACCGTCGGCGTTCTCCCAACCGTAGTGCCCTTCCCCGCTGCCCTTCAGGCTAGGCTCGAACACGGTCACTTCCAGCGCTTTCAGCGTGCCATCTGCCTGGGGAGTAGCCGCCGAGCCGATGAAGCTGTCAGCTTTGATCGAGTCGATGTTGGCCTTGGACACCAGGCGGATGCCGGTCTTGTCGGTCAGGCCGATGGTCTGGTGCGCGCCGCTGCGAGTGGTGAAAGACAAGGTGTTGTTGTCCAGGCCATCGACCGTGCCACGCATCGGCTTGACCACTGGCATGTCTGCAGCCGAGGCCAATACGGCGGCACTGAGCAGCAATGTGCCGAGAGTGGTCGACAGGGCAGTTTTGATCTTCATCGGTACGACTCCTTGCGGTAGGTGTGCACCCATCCTCGGCCACCAACCCGCACGCGCGCATGACCGCTCGATGACATTTCTGTCATTCGCGCGGCATGCGCCTCAATGACGGTAATGTAACCGACAGCGCCGCGCCGCTTGGTTAGACTGCGCTGTGCGAACCCACCCGCCACGAACCCTCAACGGCAACCGCGAACGCCCGAGCGAGCCTGATCGATGCACATCCTCTTGATCGAAGACGACACCAAGACCGGCGAGTACCTGAAAAAGGGCCTCGGCGAATCCGGCTACAACGTCGACTGGGCGCAGCACGGCGCCGATGGCTTGCACCTGGCCCTGGAAAACCCCTACGACCTGCTGGTGCTCGACGTCATGCTGCCCGGCATCGACGGCTTCCAGATCATGGAGGTGCTGCGCGCGCGGCAGAATGTACCGGTGCTGTTCCTGACCGCCCGCGACCAGTTGCAAGACCGCATTCGGGGCCTGGAGCTGGGCGCCGACGACTACTTGGTAAAGCCCTTTTCGTTCACCGAACTGCTGTTGCGCATCCGCACCATCCTGCGCCGCGGCGGCGCCCGTGAAGCCGATCGCTTCCACCTCGCCGACCTCGAACTGGACCTGCTGCGGCGCCGGGTGACGCGGCAACAGGAAGTGATCACCCTGACCAACAAGGAGTTCGCCCTGCTGCACCTGCTGCTGCGGCGCGAGGGCGACGTGCTCTCGCGCACCCAGATCGCCTCGGAGGTATGGGACATGAATTTCGACAGCGATACCAATGTAGTCGACGTTGCGGTCAAGCGCCTGCGCAGCAAGGTCGACCAGCCCTACCCAGTCAAGCTCATCCACACCGTGCGCGGCATTGGTTACGTCTGCGAGGTGCGGGCATGCGAAGCCGACGCCAACCTTCCCTGACCCTGCGCTCGACCCTGGCCTTCTCTCTGGTGGCCATGCTCACCGTGGCCGGCGCCGGCTGGTACCTGTACGAATCGATGAAAGCTTCGGTGCTGCAGCGCAGCGACAACGCCGTGCTCGGGCGGCTCGACCACTTTCGCAAACTGCTGCACTACGACCTGACCCTGGACAAGCTGTCGAGCAGCCCGCAGATCTTCCAGAACATGCTTGGCAGCGAAGACGACATCTTCGTCATTGCCGAGACCGGCCAGCCACCGGTGATTCAGGTCAACCCACTGCACGCGACCCTGCCCTCTTTGCCTGCGGTCGCCCAAGATGCAACTCCCGGCAGCGCCGACCTGCGCACGGGAATGGCACCTTCGGGCATACCGTTGCGGGCGGCGAGCGTATTGACCACCTCCGGCGGCCGCGAAGTGAAACTGACGGCCGCGCACATCATGGTCAAGGAAATGGCCATGCTCAGCGAGTTCCGCCAACGGATCTACCTGGCCGTGGGCATGGCGTTCCTGCTCACCGCGCTGCTCGGCTTCGTGCTGCTGCGCCGCGGCTTGCGGCCGCTGCGCGAGATGGCAGCGCACGCCACCGACATCTCCCCGGCACGCCTGCACAGCCGCATGAGCAGCGACAACACGCCGGTCGAACTGCAGCAGTTGAGCGAAGCCTACAATGCCATGCTCGATCGCCTGGCCGAGGGCTACCAGCGGCTCAACCAATTTTCCGCAGACCTCGCCCACGAGATCCGCACGCCGGTGGGCTCGTTGATGGGGCACTGCCAGGTCGCCCTGCGCCAAGGCCGCAGTGCGGACGAATACCAGGCACTGCTGGCGTCGAATCTGGAGGAGCTGGAGCGTATTTCCCGGATCGTCGAAAGCATCCTGTTCCTGGCGCGCGCCGACGACGCCCAGGCCGTGGTGCAGCGCCAGCCGCTGCAGGTGCACGATGAACTGGAGCGCGTCACCGACTATTTCGAAGGGCTCGCCGAAGAACGCAAGATCCGCCTGCTGATTGCCGGTGACGCCACCCTGCACGCCGACCCGCTTCTGTTGCGACGGGCGTTGAGCAACCTGGTGGCCAACGCGATCCGCTACGCCGACCCGCACAGCGATGCCCTGATCAGCGTAGAGTCGACAGAAGGGCAATGCGTGATCGTGGTAGAGAATCAGGGCCCTGCCCTGGAGCCTTCGGCGCTGGCCAGCCTGTTCGATCGTTTCTACCGAGGCGACGCTTCGCGCCAGCATAATTCGGACTCCAATGGCCTGGGACTGGCCATTGTCGCGGCGATCATGCAGCTGCATGCCGGCGAGGCCAGCGTGACCCAGCCGCAGCCCGGACGCATCCGCTTTGCGCTGCATTTCCCGGCGCCGGGAAGCGGCTGAAACAAGTCTATTCGGGCTTCTTCCTGGACCTAAACGCCGCCACTTTCATGCGATTGCCACAGGTCGCCATGCTGCACCAGCGGCGTCGATGCGACTTGCTCAGGTCGTGAAAGAACAGCACGCAGTCATGGGCTTCGCATTGCCGAACGAACTCGAATGTGTCCCCCGTGACCAGTCTGGCCAGAGCGTCGGCCACCGGCCACAGCAGGCTTGCCGAACCAGCATCCCTGGGCTGCACCGCGATGCGAAACGCCGGTGCCGCGCCATTCCACTGCAAGCCGCTGACAGGGCGCCCGGCCTCGAGAATCTGGTTGACCACTTCAGGGTCGGCTTCTTCCCCGGTCATCGCGGCGTTCACCAGTCCTTTGGCACACGCGCGCAGCGCAAGAGCCTGGGTCAATAGTCCGCGAGCAGTGTCCGCCTGGTCATGCCGCGCAGGCAGGCCAGCAGCGTCGAGCCACTTCAGTACGTCCTCGTCGTCGCGCAGGCAATCGTGCTGCTGATCGCCCACGCCGTATTGGGTATTGATGAAATCCAGAGCCAGGTTGTCGGCCACGAACAACGTGTCAGGAGCGATGGCGGTAAGATTCATGACGTTCTGTAACCCATAAAATTAGTTTGACAGGTTACCAGAATGCTCTGTAACCTTCAAACACACCAATCAAGGGTTACATCAGGAGCCGTCATGACCATTTCGAAATCCGCAGCCGCGCTTGCCGCTTCGCTGCTGACCAGCACCGCGCCGAACGCCCATGCCGACCGCACGGTGCACTACCGTTACGAGCAGGTCGGCGATGTCAACGTGTTCTACCGAGAAGCCGGCGATCCGGGCGCGCCCACGGTGTTGCTGCTGCATGGCTTTGCCGCGTCTTCGTTCATGTTTCGCGACCTGATTCCGCAACTGGCCGACCGCTACCATGTGATCGCGCCGGATCTGCCTGCATTCGGCTTCACCGAAGCGCCCGCCCGGGGCGACTACGCCTATACCTTCAGCCAACTGGCGCAGACCATCGGCCAGTTCACCGAACAGCTCGAGCTGGACCGCTACGCGCTGATGGTCCACGACTACGGTGCTCCAGTGGGTTGGCGCCTGGCCGTGGCGCACCCCGAGCGCGTGAGTGCGATCATCTCGCAGAACGGCAACGCCTATGAGGAAGGTTTGGGCGCTGGTTGGGCACCCATCCAGACCTACTGGCGCGAGCCTACCCAAGAGCACCGCGATGCCTTGCGGGATTTTCCGACACCGGCTTCGATCAAATGGCAGTACCTGGACGGGGTCAGCGACCCAAGCGCGGTTTCGCCGGACGGCTACACCCTGGAAGGCCTGCAGATCTCGCGGCCCGGCAATGCCGACATCCAGCTGGACCTGGTGCTGGATTACGCCTCCAACGTGGCGATGTACCCCACCTTTCAGGACTACTTCCGCCAGTACCAGCCGCCCCTGCTGGCCGTGTGGGGCGAGCATGACCCGTTCTTCCTTCCAGCCGGCGCGCAGGCCTGGAAGCGCGACCTGCCCCAGGCGGACATTCGCTTCTACGACACCGGCCACTTCGCCCTGGAAACCCATGGCCGGGAGATCATTCCGGTGATCCGCGAATTCCTCGACAAGAACGTTCGTTGAGGGGGCGGTGCCGACTGCCCCATTCAGCGAGACGGCGTTGAGCAATGAGTGGCAGGATGCTGTCGTACCAGCACCCCACTCGAGGACCCGGACCCATGCTCTACGTCGTTCTGCTTGGCGGCAAGCACCCCAAGGCACGCATCGAAGTGCACGATATCGCCTGCGCCGTTGCCGATTCGCTCGAAGCGACTTATCCGCAGCTGAGGGCAGACTGGTTCGGCAGTCAGAAAGGTTTGCACATCGATGCCTGGATGGCGGTGGACGGTGTCGAACAGTGGAAGGTCGAGTTCAGCCCGCTGGCGCCTGGCGCCGGCATGCCGCGGCTGTATGTGATCAATCTTGGTGGCTACGAGGCGCAGTCGTTCGGCGAAGCACACCACTACCTGCTGGTGGTGGCGCACACGGCGCGCGATGCAAAGAGCAGCGCCCGTCGCCAGTGCCTCGAAGACTGGCGCCAGCCTCACACCGACGCCGTCTTGGACGTGGACGATTGCGTGCCGATCGACCAGGTCGGCGGTCGTTACGTGCACCTGGTCGAGGGGCCCCACCAAGGCATTCAACAGCGCAACGAATACATCGTGCTGCCATAGAACATCAGTCGGACCGCAGCGCCTTCTTCGCGGGCAGAGCCCGCTCCCACAGAACATCGAACCGCGCCTCCCTTGTGGGAGCGAGCTCTGCCCGCGAAAAGAACGCTGCGGTGGATCAGGCCTACCGCAGTGCGCCCTTCGCGGGCAGAGCCCGCTCCCACAGAACATCGAACCCCGCCCCCCTTGTGGGAGCGGGCTCTGCCCGCGAAAAGAACGCCGCGGTGGATCAGGCGTTGGGCGCTCGGGTCGTGCGCCAGTGGCCGATCTGCTGCTGGATATTCCAGTGGATGATCCGTTCGAACAGTGCCTCGGTGAACGCCGGGTCGAAGCCGGCCAAAGCGGCCCATTCCAGGCGCTGTTCGAGCATGGCAGCAACTCGCTCGGGTGCCGGGATCGACTCCTCGCTGGGTTTGAATTGCGCTGCGGCCTTGACGTACTGCAAACGCTGCACCAGGGCGTCGAAGATCTGCCGGTCGTGCCAGTCGATACCGCAACGGATGTCTTCCAGGTTGGCACAGTCCTGGGGTGTGGGTGGCTGATTCAAGATGGTCTCCCTCGTTCTTCAGGTGGAATGGGCAACGTGTCACGCCATGAGCCGGTCATCACCGCCCGTCGAGCCTGGCTCCGCCGCCCCAGGACGTGCTGCGTGGCGGCAGTTGGGTGTTCGCGTGCCAGCTTCGCTGCAAGGTGGCGCGCCAGGCCTCCGGACGCGCCTCGGCGATCACCTCGTCGATCAACGCATCGATGACCCGGGTGTCGCGGTGATGCGGCGTGGTGATCAGGTGCGCGGTATCGCCCGAGGTGGCCAGGCCGTACTTGCGGGCAATCCCCGGCGACGGGCAGGGAAACACCACAGTGATGGAGTTCGGGTTGCGCCACGCGTCGATGCCGCCGGCACGCAACCGATTGACCGCGTATTGGGCACTCTTCAGGCTGTGCGCCACCCGACGGCGCCACTGGGCTGGGGAATGGGTGCGCAGCGCCGCCCACATGATCATCGGCGTGTGGCCGTTGCGCGAGCCGCTGATGGTCTTGTCGCTCGCCGAAATGTAGTCCACCTCCACTGAGATGCGGTCGACGTTCCTGCGTTTGGCCACAACGATGCCGCAGGGAATCGGCGAGCCGATCATCTTGTGCCCGGATACGCAGATGGAATCGATGCCCGCGGCAAAGGTGAACGGCTGCGGCGTATCCACGAACGGCAGAATCATCCCGCTCAGGGCGGCATCGGCGTGCAGGTAGTAGTCGCGCCGCGCAATACCGGCCTGTTGCAGGCGTGCCTGGATGATGGCGATGTCGTCGACGGCGCCGCGCATGGTCGTGCCGATGTTGGCGAAGATGATCGGGTGCCTTTCCCCGTCCGCTGCGATCTTCGCCAGCAAGTCGTCATAGTCGATCTCGCCATTGGGCAGCGCGTCCACGGCGCGGCATTTGATGCGCAGCAGCTTGACGATCTTGGCCACCGAATAGTGGGTGTCCCGCGAATAGTACAAGGTGCCATCGGGAAACAGCTCCCGTGCCAGGTAGCAACCGAACATGTTGCCTTCGGTGCCGCCGTTGGTGACATAGCCCCAGCTGTCCTCACGGCGAATATCGAACAGATCGGCGAAGTACGCCATGACGTCCTTTTCGAAGTCGAAGGAATTGAGCACGTAGTTGCTGTGCTCACCCCAGTCGCCGCAATTGTTGATCGAAAAGCGCAGGAAGCGCTCCAGCGTGCTGTAGTCGAAATCGGCATTTTCCGGGTAGCCAATATTGAAGAACTGATGCTCCAGGCAGTGTCGCCAGAAATCATCGAGTCGGGCGGTGTCGGCAGTAGACAATGTCATCGTGGATCCTTTCTGGAATGACCAGGCGAGCCGCACTGCACCGGCACGGCTCGCCGTTTGAATCAGGCAGCTTTCTGGCGGCTCTCGACCAGCGCCCACCAGTTGGCCAGGGTCGGTTCGGTGGCCAGTTCCTCGAAGCTCACGGCCACGCCGCGCTCCTTGAGCTCGGCCGCCAGGCGCATCACCTGGAGGGAATCCAGCCCGTAGAAAATCAGGTTTTCCTGAGGGTCGAGGGCGTCACCGTCCTCGATCAGCTGCAGCAGACGTGTCTGCAGCCAGGTGCGGTTGTCTTCCACCGCCAGCAGTTGGCGCAGCCGCTTCTTGTCGATCTTGCCCACGGCCGTCAACGGCATGCTCGGGATCATCCGAATGCGATCGGGCAACTTGTATTCGGCGATACCCAGCGCCAGCAGGTGACGGCGCAGCGCGGGCGCCTTGAGCGTCGGATCGCGGCTGACCACGAACGCGCAGCTCTTCTCGCCCAAGGCCTGGTCCGGCATTGCCACCAGCCCGGCGTGGGTCACGTCCGGGTGCAGCACGATGAGGTTTTCGATCTCTTCGGAAGCGATCTTCTCGCCACCACGGTTGACCTGATCCTTGATACGGCCGACCACGCGCAGATCACCGCTGGGCAGGCGCTGCACCAGGTCGCCGGAATAGTAATAGCCCTGTTCGTCGAACGCCTGGGCGTTCTGCTCCGGGCTGTTGTAATAGCCGCAGAAGGTATACGGGCCTCGGGTGGCGAGCATTCCCGTCTCGCCGGTGGGCACCTCGGCGCCCTGCTCGTCGACGATCCGGATTTCATCGCCGAGGCTGACCGGACGCCCCTGGGTGGTGAACACCTGCTCGTCGCTGTCGTCCAGGCGGGTGTAGTTGATCAACCCTTCGGCCATGCCGAATACCTGCTGCAACTGGCAGCCCAGCACCGTCGGCACCTGGCGCGCCAACGAGTCGGCGAACACCGCGCCGCCCACTTGCAGGTAGCGCAGCGATTGCAGCTGCGGGCGGTGCTGAGGCGCGGCCTGCAGCCACAGGGCCACGGCACTGGGCACCAGGGCCACGGTGTTGACCGTGTTCCGCTGGATGAGCGCGAAGCACGCGGCCGGCTCGGGGTTGTCCGCCATGATCACGCAGCCACCGGCATAGAACACGCCCAGCGCGCCTGGCGAGCTGAGCAGGAAATTGTGTGCGGCCGGCAGGGCACACAGAAAGCGTGTCTGTGTCGTAAGGGCGCAGACTTCGGCGCAGGCGCGCGCGTTGTAGTGGTAGTCGTTGTGGGTGCGCGGGATCAATTTGGGCGTGCCGGTGCTGCCCCCGGACAACTGGAACAGGGCCACTTCATCGGCGGCTGTGGGCGCGTAGGCGACCTGCTCGGTGGCCGGCGTCTCGAGCCATTGGGCGAGGCTGTGCTGGTTGCGCGAATCGGCCAGAAACAGAGCGACCCGAGGCTGGGCCGTCGCTTGTTCGAACAGGCTTTCATAGCTGTCATCGCGGAACACTTCGTGCTCGCGCGAGGCAATCAACAATTGCGGCGACAGCTGCTTGACGTACGCCCCCAGCTCCAGCTTGCGGTGGCTGAACAACGCGTTGAGCGGCACGATGCCGGCCTTGAACAAGGCAAACAATACAATGTAGAACTCGGCAATGTTGGGCAGCTGGACCAGCGCCGCATCGCCGCGGCTCAGGCCGCGCGCAGCCAGGCGCGAGGCCAGGTTGGACGAGAGGCGGTCGAGGTCGGCGTAGGTGAAGCTGCGCTCGCCGCAGATGATTGCCGGTGCGTCGGGTTGTGTCTGGCAGCGCTCTTCGAGGATCCGCGTCAGTGGCCGGTCGAGCCAGTAGCCAAGGTCGCGGTAGGCCTGGGCACGGTCCTGTGGCCAGCGGGTGAATTCGATAGTCATGGTTTCACTCGTCATGAGGAAGGGGAAATCACGCGTGCAGTCCGCACGCCTGGAGCATGGTGCGCAGCTTGGTCTGGACCTCGGCCCATTCCGCCGCCGGTTGCGAGGCTTCGACGATGCCGGCGCCGGCGAACAGCCTGACCCGCGGGCCTGAAACCGTGCCGCAGCGAATGGTCACGACCCATTCGCCGTTGCCCTGGGCGTCGCACCAGCCGACCATGCCGGTGAACAGGCCGCGCTCGGTGGGTTCGACGAAACGAATCAGACGCCGCGCCAATTCGGTGGGAAAACCGCACACGGCAGGCGTGGGATGCAGGCGACAGGCCAGTTGCAGGGCCGACACCGAGGGGTCGGCAAGGGTGCCTTCGATGCGCGTCGACAGGTGCCAGAGGGTCGGGGTGCTGATCAGCGAAGGCCGCGGCGGTACGTCCAGCCGCGTGCACAGCTCGCTGACCCGCGCGGCGATGTCTGCGGTGACGAAGCCATGCTCGTAGTGGTCCTTGTCCGATTCGGACAACCACTGGGCATTGCGTCGATCGGCGTCGGCATCGGTCAGTCGCTTGGCCGAACCGGCCAGCGGATTGGAAACGAACGAGGCGCCGTGCTTGCGCACCAGCAACTCGGGGCTCACGCCCAGCAGGGTGGCGCCGTCGGCCATGGGCACGCGAAAGTGATAACCGCTCGGGTTCTGCACCCGCAGGTTATGGGCCAGGGCATTCACGTCGATGGCCTGGCTGAAGACCAGTTCGCGCTGCACCGACAGCACCGCCTTGCGCACGTCGCTGTAGCCGAAGTTGGCCACGGCGTGCTCGACCGAGCGCATGAACGCGTGCTGGTCGGGCAGGTTGCGCTGCTCCAGCAACGACGGCATGGGGCTCGGCGTACCCGCCCCGCCCGGCTCCAAATCGTGCCACTGCGCCTGCTCCGGAACGTAGAGGCACGACGCTTCGGACGGGTCGAAAGGAATCGCACCGACCACCATCGGCACGGCCTGCCCGGCCTTTCGCGCCTGCTCGAAAGCGCGCTGGATGGCTTGCTGGAAACGACCCTGCGCGTCCTGCCCGCCCACCGCTGGAGTCTCGATGCGCTGTGCCAGCCCGCGGGCACGCAACTCGCGCTGACCCGACATGAACGAAAAATTGTCATCTTGCACAACGTGTTGCACGTCTTGCGGCGCAGTCGCCCTGACGATGGCTGATCTCATCTGAGGTGTCGCCTCCCTGCTTTGGAATGTAAGTTTTAATTGCGAATGTGAATGATTATTGTTTCTAATGGTGACGACATAAACGGAACGTTGTCAATCATGTGAGACGAGTGAGCCATGCGAGAGTTAACTTCGATGCAAGCCGCCTGCTGGATCGGGCGTACTGCTCATGCGGCCTTGGGGAGCGTGTCAGCTCACCTGTACGCCGAGTTCGATGGCGCAGGAATCGACCTCGAACGCCTGCGCTCGGCGCTGCAAGATGCCTGTAGCCGTCACCCCATGCTGCGCCTGCGGGTCAGCCCCGAGGGCTTGCAACACACCCCGCCAACGGCGCGCGGGCCGGCGCTTGAAGTCGACGACTTGAGCGATCTGCCGGCCGTGCAATTGCAACAGGCGCTACAGCGCAAACGCGAAGCCTGGACCCATCAGCAGCTGGATCTGGTAGACGTCGGCGGGCTGCGCGTGGGCGTCAGCCTGCTGCCCGAGAATCGCTTCCGCCTGCACGTCGACAGCGACATGATCGCCATCGACCCGTCCAGTTTTCCCACGCTGATGGAAGACCTTGCCGCGGGCTACGAAGCACCCGAGCAGCCGGCTTCGACGCCGCCGACGTTTTTCCAGTGGCTGGACACCTTGCGGGCAGACCCTGCGGTGAAGGCTGCCCGCGACCGCGATCGCCACTGGTGGCGCCAGCGCCTGGACCACATCGCGCCCGCCCCAACCCTGCCCCTGCTCGAATCAAGCGCAGCGCAGCCGCACAGCCAGCGCCTGCATACCTGGCTCGACGCCGGGCACTACCAAGCCCTGCAGAAGCTGGCGCGGGAGCGCCGACTGACCCTGTCCAGCCTGATGCTGGGGCTGTTCGCGTCGGTGCTGGGCGAGCGCACCGGCGATCCACGCTTTCGCCTCAATGTCCCCAGCTTCTGGCGCGCGCCGGTGCAGCCCCAGGTGCAGGGCATCATCGGCGAATTCGCCAACGTGCTGATCGTCTACGTGGAGATGGCCGACGCCAGCAGTCCCGCGACTCTGTGCCGACAGCTGGGTGACAGCCTGATCCAGGCCCTGGAGCACTGCGCCTATTCCGGCGTCGACCTGATGCGCGACCTGTCGCGGCATACGGGCTCGGCGCAACTGGCGCCGGTAGTCTTCACCGCTGCGTTGGAGCGCAGCCAGGGCGAGCTGTTTTCCGAACGTGTGCGGCGGGCGTTCGGCCCGATGAACTGGGTGATTTCCCAAGGTCCGCAGGTGGCCCTGGACGTTCAGGTCGCTCACATCGACCAAGGGCTTTCGATCAACTGGGACATCCGTGTCGATGCCCTGCCGCTGGCCTGGGTGTCCCCTCTGTTCGAGCGCTTCGTCGCGCGGGTGCAAGCGGTTGCCGCCGATCCGACCCGCCTGGATCAACCCCTGTCGTCGTCGCCGGCCCGACGCCCGTTGAACGCTTTGCAGCAGGCCTACCTGCTGGGGCGCGGCGCGCACATGCCGCTGGGCGGCGTGGCCATGCAGGAATTTCGCGAATACCGCGGGCACATCGACACAGCCGTGCTGCGTGCCCGCCTGGCCGACATGGTCCGGCGCCACCCGAGCCTGCGTACCCACATCGATGCCCAGCGCTGCGTGCAGTACGTCAGCGATGTGGCCGAGCCCCATCTGGATGAAATCGACCTGCGCCACTTGCCCCTGAGCGATGGCCTGCGCGAGGTGGAAGAGCGCCGCGAAGCTTACGCACATGCCGTATTCGGCCTGCACGCGGCGCCGTGGAACGTCACGCTGTTCGAACTGGCCCAGGACCAGCACGTCGTGTTCGTGCGCATGGACGCCCTGATTGTGGACGGCCACTCCATCGCAGCGTTGCTGGTGGAGTTGTTCACCGGCACGCCCGAGCAGCCCTCGGCAGCAGCGGCCCCGCTGCCAGCGCCGGCCGCGAGCGAGCAACGCAAGGGAGACATGGCCTACTGGCGCGGGAAGCTCGCGGCAGTCAGCGGGCCGCCCTGCCTGCCGTGGAAACGACCGCTTGCCCAGGCTGGTCCGTCTCGCTACCAACGGCAGAGTCTGCAGGTGCCCCAATCGCGCTTTGCAGCGCTGAGCCGACGGGCCGCACAACAGCGCCTGTTCAAGAATTCCGCACTGATGGCGGTGGTGCTGGAAGTGCTCTCGCACTGGCTCGACGAGGGCGATCTGTGCGTCGCCCTGCCGGTCGCGCCAACCCGCAGCGCCGACCTGGCCAACCACTCGAGCTTTATCGCCATCAACTGGATTGCCGATCGGCGCCCGTTCACCGAACGTGCCAAGGCGCTGCAGGTGGATGTGCTGGAGGGACTGCAGCACCTGGCGTTTTCCGGTGTCGACCTGACTCGTTTGCTGTTCGAGCGCCACGGCCCGGGGCCGGTGTTGCCGGTGGTGATCACCAGCGGCCTGTCGTGGCCGGTGACGCCAGCCGACAGCGCCATGGGCCTGCACGGCGGGCTGACCCAGACGCCGCAGGTGGCCATGGACATTCGCCTGTCGACCGACGCCCAAGGCTCGCTGCGGGTCGATATCGACTATGCGCACGAGGTGATGGATTCGGCGCAAGTCAGCGACATTCTGCGCATGCTGGACGACGCCGTCAGCCAGATCGCCGCCCACGACAGCTTCACCCTGGAAACGGCGCCGCTGCTCGACACCGCCCACTATCGCCGCAACAGCCCCGAGCGCGATGCCTGCCAGGCACCTTTCCTGGCCCACATCGCCGAGCAGGTTTTCGATGCCGACAACACCCGCACTGCACTCATCTGCGGATCCCGGCGGCTGAGCTACGCCGAACTGGGCGACGGCGTGGCACGGGTGATCGCCGCCTTGCAGGCCCGAGGCCTCACGCGCGGTCACGTGGTGGCGATCTGTCTGCCGCGCAGCCCGGAGCACACGATGCTGACTCTGGCCTGCGCGCTGACGGGTGTGATCTGGGTGCCCATCGATGCTCAAGCACCCGAGCAACGCCGCCGCTACCTGCTGGACAACTGCCAACCTGATCTGGTCGTGCTGGCCGATCTCGAACCCGTTGAACAGCCGATGGTCATCATGGCCGATTTGCTCGCCAGGCACGCACCCTTCCCCGTGTCGTTGCCCGATTTTTCCCTGAGTGAAGCACCCGCCTATTATCTGTACACCTCGGGGACCACGGGCCAACCCAAATGCGTGGTGCTGAACAACCGCGCGACCGCCAACGTCATCGGCAGCACGCTGGCGCGGTGGCAAGTCAGCCAGAACGACGTGCTCATGTCAGTGACGCCGCTGCACCACGACATGTCGCTGTTCGACGTCTTCGGCAGCCTCAGCGCCGGAGCCACGCTGGTGCTGCCGGCGGTGAACGAGGACAAGGACGCGGTGCGTTGGAACCAGTTGATCGCCGAGCATCGGGTCAGCCTCTGGTGTTCGGTACCAGCGATCGTGGAAATGCTCCTGGCCGGTCGCGGCGAGCATGACCTGCGCAGCCTGCGCCTGATCGCCCAGGGTGGCGACTACATCAAGCCGGTGGTGATCGCCCAGTTGCGCGAATGCCTGCCGCACGCCCGCCTGATCTCCCTGGGCGGGCCCACCGAAACCACCATCTGGAGCATCTGGCACGAGATCGGCAACGAAGACCGCACGCTGATTCCCTACGGCGAGCCGTTGCCGGGCAACCGTTATCTGCTGCTCGATGACCACGGCCGGCATTGCCCGCCGGGCGTTGTGGGGCGTATCCATACCGCGGGCGTGAACCTGGCGCTCGGTTATCTGGAAGGCGGCGAATACGCGCAGACCGATTTCATCACGGTCGGCGATGAACAGGGCCACCCGATCAGGGCCTTCCGCAGCGGTGACCGCGGACGCTACCGCAGTGATGGCACGCTGATCTTCGACAGCCGGGTCAACGGCTATGTGAAAGTGCGCGGCGTGCGCGTCTCGCTGCCCGATGTCGAGAAGGTCCTGAGCAACCATCCTGCGCTGTGCCAGGTGCTGGTAGTGGATTACCAGGACTCCAGCCAGGGCGAAACCAACCTCGGCGTGCTGTACGTGAGCGCTGCCGGCATGCCGCCAGTCAGCGTCGTCCAAGTGCGCAATTACGCCCGCGAACACCTGCAGCCTTCGCACCTGCCAACGCGCCTGCTGGCCGTCAACCAGCTGCCGCTGTCGCAGAACGGCAAGGTCGACCGCCGGCAGGCACGCGCGCTGCTCGCCGTACCGGCCACCGAGTCGTCGCCGGCTGCCGACACGCTGGCGCTGTCCGTGCTGCAGGTCTACCTGAGCGTGTTGGGCCGCCCGGCGCAGCATGCCGACGACGTTACCACCCACTTCATTAGCCTGGGCTTGCGACCACAGCACCTGAAAGCCATTGCGGCCGGGCTACGCGAGCGTTTCGCAGTGACGTTGTCGCCCGGCCAACTGCTGCAGTGCCGCAACGCTCACGACGTACAGTGCCTGCTCGCCAAGGGCGCAGCCACGCTGACCGACTGAATCGAATGCGGCGCCCTGCAACGGCGTCGCGCCCACCCGACAATGCTCATGGAGAGACGGGATGACGGATGTAACGACGATAGACATTGCGGGCATAGGCATCGGCCCGTTCAATCTGGGCCTGGCCGCGCTGCTCGATGGCCACCCCGAGGTGAGTCATCTGTTCCTGGAACGCAAAAGCGAGTTTCGCTGGCACGAGGGCCTGCTCCTTCCCGGCACCACCTTGCAGGTGCCCTTTCTGGCGGACCTGGTGACCATGGCCGATCCAACCCACCCGTTGAGCTACCTCAATTACCTGCATCACCACGATCGGCTGCACGCGTTCTATTACTACGACAACTTCCAGGTACCTCGGCTGGAATACGACCACTACTGCCGCTGGGCAGCGCAGCGCCTGGGTGCCTGCCGTTTTGACGAGGAAGTCTGCGAGGTGACTTATGACGCCGACACCCAGCGCTTCCTGATCCAGAGCCAGTCGATCTCGGGATTCAAGCGTCATTACCGCAGCCGACACCTGGCCGTAGGCATCGGCACCCAGCCCCTGCTGCCCCAGTGGGCACAGGTCAGGAGCACTGCGCCGATCATGCACTCGGCGCAGTTCGGCAAACGCCAGGCGGAGCTGGCCGAGTGCCGTCAGGTTACCGTCATCGGTTCCGGGCAAAGTGCAGCGGAATGCGTGCTGGCACTGTTCAGCGAACTGACGCCGGCGCGGGTCGCGGCAGGCGCCTCGATCCGCTGGATCACGCGCTCGCCGGGCTTTCATCCGATGGAGTACTCCAAGCTGGGCCAGGAATGCTTCACCCCTGCCTATATGGACTACTTCCATAGTCTGGCGCCCGAGCGACGGCGCGAAGTCGTTGCCGGGCAAGGGCTGCTGTACAAGGGCATCAGTTTTTCGACCATCGGCGCCTTGTACGACCTGATCTACGAGCGCTCCATCGGCGGGCGTGACCCAGGGCTGACCTTGCTGTCGAACTGCGAGGTGCAGCGTGTGGAGGATGTTCACGGCGCGCTGCGTATCGCCTACCGGCACCGTGAGCTGGACCAGACCGGCACGATCGAAGCGGACGCCATCGTTGCGGCGACGGGCTACCGGCACACCTGGCCGCAGTGGTTCGAACGGCTCAAGGACACACTGCTGGACACCGACAGCTATGGTGACTGCGTGGTGCAGGCGGATTTCACCGCGCGCCGCCGTGACGACGGCGCCGGCAAGATCTTCATCCAGAACGCGGAAATCTTTCAGCACGGCGTCGGCTCACCCGACCTGGGCATCGCCCCGACGCGCAACGCCACCATCGTCAACCAGCTGCTGGGGCGTGCTCGCTACCGACTGCCGAAACGCTCGTCGTTCCAGCGCTACGGCATGCATCAGGACTGAACCGCGCCATCGCGCCCCCTTGTGGGAGCGGGCTCTGCCCGCGAAAAGGCCGCCGCGGTGAATCAGGCAGACCGCGATGCGCCCTTCGCGGGCAGAGACCCGCTCCCACAAGGGGGGAAGGATGCGCCAATCCCCTGTGGGAGCGGGCTCTGCCCGCGAAAAGTACGCCACGGTGGAACAGTCATACCGCGGTGCGCCCTTCGCGGGCAGAGACCCGCTCCCACAGGGGGTCGCGCTAAATGCTCAACTGCCCCACCGAAGCTTTTGCTCCTTCCCTGTCCGTGAACGCGGTCAACACCTGCTCGATCGCGCGGCTGACCCGGTCCATCTGCATGGCGCTGTAGCGCGCGGTTTGATAGGTGACGACCAGTCGCAACGAGCGCTGGCCCTCAAACATGTTTTCCATGATTTCGAACTGCATGCCGAACATCGACTGGCTCTTTTCCGGGTCGACCTGCCGATAGCGGATCGCTTCGCCGTCGGCCCCACGCAGCGCGCCATTCAAGGCGTTGTTGGCGTGGATCTGAATGTAGACGTCGAACAGCAGGCCGTCCGCAGGCGTCATTCCCAATGCCTGCTGGATCTGCTCCAGCGGCACGTCGGCGTAGGCCATGGAATCATTGATCAGGCTGCTGACTGTCTCGACCATAGACCCCAGTGCCTGCTGCGCATCGAAGCGCACGCGATGGGCGACCATGGTGGTGAAGTAGCCGACCGTGTTGTAGTAGGCCGGATCGGTGCGTCCGGAAGCCGAGGTACCGATCACCAGTTCCTCGAGGCCGCCGACCTTGTGCAAGGCCAAGGCAATGGCGGTGTACAGCACGCCGAACAGGGAAGCATTGTTGTGCCTGGCAAACCGCTGCAGGCCATCGGTCAGCGCCTGGCTCGGGGTGATCTCGAACCATTGTGCCTGGATGCCGGATTCGCTCGCCCGCGCGCCGGCCGCACCGGCTTGGTCAGGCAACTGCAGGCCGCGCGTGGCATCGCCCAGCATGTCGGTCCAGTAGGCCAGGTGCCGTGGGTCGATGCCGGCGATTCGAGCGCGCGTGGCGTACTCGTGAAAGGCCGGCGCCGGCTCGTGCCAGACCGGCACCCGGTCGGCGGCGCGCGCGGCGTAAGCCTGGCTCAGGTCCTGCATCATCACGTTGAGCGACCACTCGTCGATGGCCATGTGGTGGACCAGCAGCGAAAGCGTTTGCCCCGCCTGTTGCCCGTCACGCAGGAAGCGCACGCGCATCGGCAGCTCGCGGGACAGGTCGAAAACATGCCCCGCTTCGCTGGCCAGGCTGGCACCCTCGCTGTGCTGGCTGGACCAGAACCAGCGGTACTGGCTCAACCGCTCGAGAGGTACCTGCCGCTGGTAGGGTTCGCCTTCATCGAAATGAAAGGTCGTGCGCAGGCTGGCATGGCGCTCGACCAGATCGTGGAAGGCCTGCTCGAAAACGGCCTCGTCGACCGGTTCGCGAAACGCCACGGCGAACGGCAGGTTGAAGATCGTGCCGAAATCGAAGGCGGCGTACGCACGCCCGAGCGACGCCTGCGCCGGTGCGAAAGGGGCGGTTCGCACAGGTGTCGACGAGGCCACTGCAGCGGCCAATGCACGCTGTTCGCGACGACGTGCCCGTTGTGCCAGCGCGCCCGCCGTGGACGCGCTGAAGAAGTCGTTGAAGTCCACCTCCACGCCGTGGCTGTCTGCAAGTTTGCCGATGATTCGCGTCGCCAGCAGGGAATGGCCACCAAATTCGAAGAAGTCGTCTTCCAGCGTCATGCCCGGCTCCGCCAGCGTGTTGCGGAACTCGCCGAGGATCAGCGCGCCCATGGCGTCGGCATCGGTCGCCACCTGAGGGTCGGCCGATGGCGAGGCCAGCGGTGGGCTGTCGGTGGCCTGGCGCATCAGCCACGGCAGGTGCGGCACGCCCACGGGACGACCGTCGTAGGCATCCATGACCAGTCGATACAGGTCGTCTTCGCGACAGGTCTGGTCCAGCACCTCATGCAGCACGAACCCGAGGATCACGCCCTGCCCGGTCTGGATCACCAGGGCAGCGAGCGGCGCCTGGGTTTCGGCGTCCCAGGGCGACGCCTGACGGGCCAGCAGCAGGTCGCCTGCCTGCGCCTGAGTATCGACGTGCAGCACGGCGACACAGGCTTGCCAATCCTCGGCCGTGACCTTGCGCAACTCGCCTTCATCGTCGAACAGATAACGGGCATTGAGCGCCGGCAGTGCATCGATGACCGCCCTCAGGGCGGACTCCAGGCGCTGGGTATCGAATGCGCAGCCCAGCGACCAGGCGCAGAAATGCTTGCGGATCTGCTCGGGATACTGCTGCTGGAGCAGCCACGCCTGCTCTTCATGGGGCGTAAGCGGCGTCTGCAATACGTTGTCGGGACGGGTTTCCATCATGGAAATAAGCACCTTGGTTGGCAGGAAAAACAAGGCCGCGGCCGATGCATGAACGCGGCAAGACGATGAGGAAGAGCGGTGCGTTTGCACTCGCGAAACAAACACCGTATCGTGCAAATGATAATCATACTTATTAGCATTCGTCAAAATCGCAGCGTCGACATGGGGTGGGGAAAGGCATCGTGGACAACGGATCGTTCGCGCTCAGACAACAAGTGGAGCGGCTCTACAAAGATCATCACGGCTGGCTCAGCGGCCTTTTGCGACGCAAGCTGGGCAACTCGACGGACGCCGCAGACCTGGCGCACGACATCTACCTCAACCTCATCCGCAAGGGCGCCGTGCCAGCGCCCGAGCACTGTCGCTGCTACCTCACGCAGATCGCCAAGGGCATGCTCATCGACCTCTACCGTCGTCGCAGCCTGGAAGCCGGGCACCTGGAACGCCTGAGGCAACAGGACGTGCCACTGGGGCCATCGGAAGAGAGTCGCGCCCTGGCGTTCGAAGCACTGACCCAGGTCGACGCCGTCATCAACCAGCAGCCGGCCAAGGCCCGCCAGGCCCTGCTCCTGCATCGCCTGAGCGGAATGGGCCATCGCGAAATCGCCAGTCAGATCAATGTGTCGGTGTCGTCCGTGGAGAAGTACATCGCCAGCGCCATGCGCGCCTGCCAGCCCTTCGCCAGCGATCGCTGCAGCCATTGAGGAATATTCGCCGTCGCTCGTAATACACGGTAAGCACCGTGCATCCACGACCTGTGCCGAGCCTGCACACCTTGCCGAGGGCCCTGCCCTCTTTACGGAGATTCAATGACCGCCGCACCCGCTACCGACCCCCCTGTCGCCGAAGGCGCGATATCCCAGCTGCTCAGGCCCATTCGTGGCCGCTTGATCGTGGCGGCCATCCTCGCCGGCCTGGGTACCGCCCTGACCTTGCTGCCACTGGCCGCAATCGCCTACCTCGCCGGCCTGGCGCTGGACCCTGCCGACGGCGGTGTCTGGGCGCTGGAGTCGACTGCGCACGTGTGGCCCGTCATCGCTGGCAGCCTGGCCTGCCTGATGCTGGGCATGATCCTGGTCTCGCTGGGCGAAATGCTCGCCCATCTGCTCGACAACCAGATCACCTCACACCTGCGCCTGGCCATTACCCGCAGGCTGGGCAAGGTGCCGTTGGGCTGGTTCACCGCGCGGGCCTCGGGCGAGGTCAAGCAGGCGATGCAGGATGACGTCGATACCCTGCACAGCCTGACCGCACATTTCTACACCACGGTCGGTCGGTCGCTGGGGGCGGTGTCGTTCGCCACGGTGTACCTGTTCGCCACGGACTGGCGCATGGCGGTCATCTCGCTGCTGCCCTTTCCGCTGTTTTTCCTGTTCGTTTCCAGGGCGACCCGGGCAAGCAGCGCCAACATGCAGGCGTTCGGCGCCGGGATGGCGCGCATCAACAACGCCGTGGTCGAGTTCGTCAACGGCATCACCGTGGTCAAGTCCTTCGGTATCGAGGGCAAGGCCCAGGCCAACTACCGTGAGGCCGTGGACGGCTTCGCGCTGGCGTTCGAGGATTTCGCCCGCCCCCTGGTCAGTGCCATGGCCAATGCCCATGCGCTGATCACCCCGGTGGTGGTGCTCGGCATCGTGCTGGCGTTCGGCACGCTGTTCACCTGGCTGGGCTGGATCGAAGCCATCGACCTGCTGCCCTTCGTCCTGGTGGCGCCCACCCTGTGTGCGCCCTTGCTGCTGCTCAGCTACATCACCCATGACCTGCACAACGCAACGGGCGCGGCCCTGCGCATTCAGCAATTGCTGGCCACCCCGGAACTGGCCAGGCCAACGGCTGCAGCCATCGACCTGCCGGCACGAACCGAACTGCAGGTGCAGAACCTGAGCTACAGCTACGACGGCGAAACGCCGGTGTTGAGCAACATCGATCTGACCCTCAGGCCCGGCACGGTCACGGCCGTAGTGGGGCCGTCCGGCGCTGGCAAGTCGACCCTGGCGCGCCTGTTGTTGCGCTTCTTCGACCCGGATACCGGGCGCATCACCCTGGGCGGCGTCGATCTGCGCCAGATCGACAGCACGCAGTTGTATCGGCATATCGGCTTCGTACTGCAGGACGTGCGCCTGATCCACGCCAGCCTGCGCGACAACATCGCCCTGGGCCGCGCCTCGGCCAGCCTCGACGAGATCGAGCAGGCAGCGCGCCTGGCCAACGTGCACGAGCGGATCATCGCCCTGCCCCGTGGCTACGATTCGGTGGTGGGCGAAGACGCGCAACTGTCCGGAGGCGAACTGCAGCGAGTCAGCATTGCCCGCGCCATGCTGCTCGACCCGGCCGTGCTGGTCCTCGACGAAGCCACCGCCGCCGCCGACGCCGAGAACGAGGTGCACATCCAGCAGGCCCTTTCACGCTTCGCCCAAGGCCGCACCGTGCTGGTGATCGCCCACCGTCTGGATACGGTGATGCACGCCGACCACATCATCCTGATCGACCACGGCAGCATTCAGGAGCAAGGCACCCACGCGCAATTGCTCGCCACTGGCGGCCGGTACGCCCGGCTGTGGCAAGCGGGCGACTACCCGAACACCGAGCTTGCGGAGCACGGCCCATGCTGAACACTTTCCTGCGGCTGCTGGGCAACGACGCCGACGTGCTCTATCGCTACCTGGGGCTGACCCTGCTGTACGGGCTGCTCAACGGGCTGACCATCGTCGCCGTGATACCCGTGCTCACCGGGTTGCTGGGCCACGACATCACGGCCGCCACGCGCGGGCTGGTCCCGATGCTGGTCGGCGCAGGGTTGTGCTGGGCGCTGCGTCGGGTGGTCGAGAAAGCCGGCGTACGCTTTGGCATGGCCGTGCTGCAAACCGGCCGCCATCGCTTGAGCGAGCACGTCGCGCGACTGCCGGTCGGCTGGTTCGACCCAGACAACACCGCTCGTCTGAGCCATGTCTCGACCCAAGGCATGATGGCCCTGGCGCAACTGCCCGCCCACGTCCTGACGCCCCTGATCACCAGCGTCATCACCCCACTGGCAGTGGTGGCCGGACTGTTCTGGTTGAATCTGCAGATGGCCCTGATCGCCTTGGTGACCCTGCCGCTGTTGCTTGCCGTGTTCACCCTGACGGCCCGGATGGGGCAACGCAGCGACGCCCGATTCCATGCCAGCAGCGCCCGAGCCAGTCGGCGCATGGTGGAGTTCGCCCAGGCCCAGTCGGTCCTGCGCGCATTCAACGGCGAAGACGGTGGCGCACGGTTTGTGCAGCAGGCGATTGCCGGCCAGCAGCAGTCGGCCCGGCGCCTGATTCACGTCTCGGCCATGTCGGTGGTACTCAACAGCTGGGCCGTCCAGGCCAGCTTCGCAGCACTGCTGGCAGCTGCCGGGTGGGCGTTGCACTCGTCTGGCGGCAGCACGACACCCGCTTCGATGGCAGCGCTGGTGGTGGCGCTGGTGCTGGCCAGTCGGTTCATCGACCCGCTGCTGGAGGTCGCCAGCTACAGCGAAGTATTGCGCGGCGCGCGCGGACAACTGGCCGTGGTCGATGAGCTGTTCGCCGTGCAGCCGCTGCCGATGCCGCAGACAGCGGCGGAGCCTGCCGACAACAGCGTGGCGTTCGACGACGTGAGCTTCGGCTACGCCGCCGACCAGGCGCCGATCCTGCAGGGGATCAACCTGCACATCGCGGCGGGAAGCATGACCGCCGTGGTCGGCGCCTCAGGATCGGGCAAGACCACTCTGGTGCGATTGATCGCGCGCTTCTTCGACGTTGGCCAGGGCAGCGTACAGATCGGCGGTGTGGACGTTCGGCAGCTGTCCAGCGCCTGGCTGGCGGCGCAGACCAGTCAGATATTCCAGGACGCCTACCTGTTCCAGAGCAGCATCGCCGCCAATATCGGCGTCGGCAGGGCCGATGCCAGTCGCGAGCAGATCCTGCAGGCTGCCGAGCAGGCCGGCGTGCTGGAGATCGTCGCACGTTTGCCGCACGGGCTCGACACCCAGGTCGGCGAAGGCGGCGCACGGCTTTCCGGCGGCGAGCGCCAGCGCATCGCGATTGCCCGGGCACTGCTCAAGGATGCGCCGATCCTGCTGATCGACGAAGCCACCTCGGCCCTCGATGCCGAAAACCAGGCAGCCATCGCGCAAACCCTGGCCCGGTTGCGCGGCAAGCGCACGCTGGTGGTGATCGCGCACCAGCTGTCGACGGTGGAAATGGCCGACCAGATCGTGGTGCTGGAGAGTGGGCGCATCGCCGAACGGGGCAGCCATGCCCAGCTCAGCCGCCAGGCCGGACCCTACGCGCGCTTCCTGGCACAGCGGCGCGCCGCCAAGGGTTGGCGGCTGGCCGCGGCAGCGGCGGACGAGGAGGCTACGTGAGGGCGGCGAGCTGGCCGGTTGCATTCCTGCTGCTGTGCGGGCTGTCCTTGACGCTGGGGGTCAAGGAGGTGTCCTGGAGCGAGCTGTGGAATTTCTCCGGCGATGCCTGGCTGACCCTCACCGCCAGCCGTCTGCCGCGCCTCGCGGCACTGGTGTTGACCGGTGCCGGGCTGGCCATGTGCGGGGTGATCCTGCAGCAGATCGTGCGCAACCGCTTCGTCGAGCCGGCCACCTGCGGCGGCCTCGATGCAGCCAAGCTGGGAATCCTGGTCGCGCTGACCGTTGCTCCGGCCTCGAGCAGCACGGTCAGAATGCTGTTCGCCCTGGGCTTCTGCTTTCTTGCCAGCGTGCTCTTCGTGGCGATCATTCGCCGCATCCAGTTCAAGAGCGTGGTGCTGGTACCCGTGGTCGGCCTGATGTACGGCAGCGTGCTCAGCGCACTCGCCGAATTCCACGCCTATCGCCACAACCTTCTGCAGAGCATGCAGGGCTGGATGCTCGGCGACTTTTCCAAGATCGTGCAGGGCAACTACGAAATCATCTATCTGATTCTGCCGATCGTGCTGCTCACCTACCTGTTCGCCCAGCGCTTCACCATTCTGGGCATGGGCGAAGGCATGGCCAGCAGCCTGGGGGTGAATTACGCCGCCAACGCCGCCGTGGGCCTGATGCTGGTGGCCGTGTGCGTATCGGCGACGGTGATCACCGTGGGGGCGATACCTTTCGTGGGCCTGGTGGTGCCCAACCTGGTGGCGCTCTACCGCGGCGAAAACCTGCAGCGCACGCTGCCTATCGTGGCGCTGTGCGGGGCGGCGCTGCTGCTGGTCTGCGACATCATCGGGCGCCTGCTGATCTACCCCTTCGAGGTGCCGATCGGCTTGACCGCAGGCAGCATCGGCGGCGTGGTGTTCCTGATCGTGCTCCTGAGAAAGTACACATGAGCCCGAACACGACCCGCTACGGACTCTGGCTCTCGGTACTGGCATTGGCTGTGGCTTTCGTGCTGCTGGGCTCGGGAATGGATTTCGCCTACGTGATCCCGCGACGCCTGATTCGTCTGGCCGCCATGGTCATCGCCGGTGTCTGCATCGGCTACTCCTCGGTGATGTTCCAGACGATCGTCGGCAACCGCATCCTGACTCCGGCGGTCATGGGTTACGAGTCCATCTACCTGCTGTTCCAGGCCCTGTTGATCCTCTGCCTGGGCACGCACAGCCTGGTACTGCTCGGCCGGGGCGGCAACGCGCTGCTGTCGATCGTGCTGATGCTCGGCTATTCGTGGCTGATCCACCATTGGCTGTTCCGCGATGGGCGCAGCAACGTCTACCTGCTGTTGCTGCTGGGGCTGGTGTTGAGCATGGTGATGGCTACCTTCACCCAGTTCATCCAGTTGAAGATCAGTCCAGGCGAGTTCTCGATCCTGCAGGGCTTCAGCTATGCCTCGTTCAACTGGGCTCGGCTGGACCAGGTGATCTACGGCGGCGTGCTGGTCGTCGGCGCATGCCTGCTGGTGCACCGTACCTTGCCGGTACTCGATGTACTGGCGCTGGGCCGCGACCAGGCCGTCTCGCTGGGCGTCGACTACGCACCCAGCGTGCGCCTGCAACTGGCACTGATCGCCGTGCTGGTGGCCGTGTCCACCAGCCTGGTAGGCCCCACCGCCTTCATGGGGGTGATCGTCGCCAACATCAGCTACGCCCTGGCCCGCACCGCGCGCCACCACGCCACCCTGCCGACCGCCTGCGGTGTCGCCATCGGCGTGTTCATCGTTGCCCAGTACCTGGTCGAGCAGCTGTTCAACTACAACACCTCCGTCAGCATTCTCATCAACCTGGTGTGTGGCGTGTACTTCCTCACGCTGATGATCCGCACCCGAGGCAGCCCATGATCGCCCTCAGCCACGTGCACAAATCCTACGGCAGCACCCCGGTGCTGAACGACGTCAGCGTGCGGTTTCCGTCCGGCAAGGTGACCTCGTTGATAGGTCCCAACGGCGCTGGCAAGACCACCCTGCTGATGCTCATTGCCCGCCTGCAGAAGCCGTCGCAGGGCACCTTGACCCTGAACGGCCGCGACAGCGCCCGCATTGCCGTGCGCGATTACGCAAGGCAAGTCGCTACCCTGCGCCAGACCCAATCATTCAGCCTGCGCCTGACGGTCGAAGAACTGGTCGCCTTCGGTCGCTTCCCCTACAGCCAGGGCAACCTCACCGACGCCGACCACGCGGCAATCGACCAGGCCATCGGTTTTCTGTCCCTGCAGGCACTGCGCAGCTGCTACATCGACGAACTGAGCGGTGGTCAACGGCAGCTGGCGTTCCTGGCCATGACCATCGCCCAGCAGACCGACTATCTGCTGCTGGACGAGCCGCTCAACAACCTCGACATGAAACACGCCGTGATGATCATGGGCGCCCTGCGCAGGCTGTGCGACGAACAGGGGCGCACGGTAATCCTGGTCGTGCACGACATCAATTTTGCCGCCAATTATTCCGACCACATCGTTGCCATGAAGAACGGCACCGTGCACAGCCAGGGCCCGGTCGCGCAGGTGGTCAACAAAGCATGCCTGCGCGATCTCTACGAACTGGATTTCGAAATCCTGCGCAGCGAACGCGGGTTCGTCTGCAACTATTTCAACCCCCTCGACATCAAGGCAACCGATATGAACACCCCACACCACAAGGTCGCCGGTGGCCTGCTGGCATTGGCCATCAGCACGCTCTACGGCTGCGACCAACCCACGGCCGGGGTCACCCCACCCGCTGCCGTGCAAGCCGCGCCTGCCACCACCGCCTACACGCCGATCACCGTGAAGCATGCCCTGGGTACGACCACTATCGACAAGCTGCCGCAACGTGTCGTGGCCTTCGACATGAGCGAACTGGACAGCCTCGACCAACTCGGCGCGCCGGTGGTGGGCATCGCCAAGGACTATGTCGCCGACTTTCTGCTCAAGTACCGCGACGACCCGAACATCGCCGATGTCGGTACCACCATCGAACCCAACCTCGAGCGCCTGCACGCGCTCAAGCCCGACCTGATCCTGATCTCGCCGTTGCAGGCGCGCAGCTATGACGAGCTCAGCCAGATCGCACCGACGGTCTACGACGACATCGACCTGACCAACAAACAGGGCAATTTCATCGAAACCGCAAAGCGTCACCTGACCCTGCTTGGCCGCATCCTGAACAAACCGGCATTGGCCGAGGAAAAGGTCGCGCTGATGGATGCCAAGGTCGAGCAGACGCGCAAGGTCACCGAGGGGCGTCCCGAGAAAGCGCTGATCGTGCTGCACAACAATGGCGCCTTCACCTCATACGGCGTGAAATCGCGCTACGGCTTCATTTTCGACACTTTGGGCGTGAAGCCCGCCAGCAGCGACATCGAAGCCGGGCTGCACGGCCAGCCGATCTCCAACGAGTTCATTCAGCAGGCCGACCCGGACATCCTCTATGTCATCGACCGCACCGCCGTCATGGAACGACGCCCGGCGCTGAACCTGGACAGCCTGGACAACCCCCTGCTGCGCAAGACCAAGGCTTGGACCCAGGGCCGGGTGATCTTCGTCGACGCCCGCACCTGGTACCTGTGCACCGCCAGCGTGACGTGTCTTTCACGCATGGCTGATGAGGTGATGGAGGGCTACGCACACTGATCCGAAGCGGCAAATGTGGCTGCTTGGCAACGGTCGCTCACGGCGACGAGAATTATTATCGAATGCTAATATTTTCCATTGAGGACATTTCGTTTTGTTTCGGAACCCTAGTGAGCCTTCACTCATTACCGAACCGAAAGGAATCCAGCATGTTGCCACACCGTCACCCGCGACCCGCGAATCCAGTCTCGACAGCACCGACATTCGCCCTGAGCCGTACCTGCACCGCCGTGCACATGGCTTTGCTGTTTGGCCTGAGCGGCGTTGCGATGGGCGCCCTCGCCGAGACGCAGGAGCAGGCTGAGAAAGCTCGCACAGCGCCCGACAAAGGCAGCCTGGTGCTGTCCGAGACCACAATCGAAGGCACCCAGGACACGCTTGGCACCCTGATGCCCGAGTACGCCGGCGGACAAGTGGCAACCGGTGGGCGGGTCGGCCTGCTCGGCAACAAAGACATCATGGAGACGCCCTTCAGCACCATCAGCTACACCGACAAATACATTCGGGACAGGCAGGCCAAGGACATCACCGACGTGATCGCCGCCACCGACCCGTCGGTGTTCAACAATGGTATCAAGGGCACCTACGGCGAGAACTATTCGATCCGCGGTTTCGGCGTGAGCGTCAGCGACATGACCGTCGACGGCCTCTACGGCATGGCGCCTTTCTACCGGGCATCGCCGGAAATGTACGAGCGTATCGAAGTGCTCAAGGGCCCCTCGGCGCTGCTCAATGGCATGCCACCCGGCGGCTCGGTGGGCGGCATCGTCAACTTGATTCCAAAACGCGCTGGCGATACCCCGCTGACGCGTCTGACCGGCACCTACCAATCGGATGCACAGTTCGGTGGGCATCTGGACATCGGTCGACGCTTCGGCGAGGGCAACCAATTCGGTGTGCGCTTCAACGGTGTCTACCGTGACGGCGACACCGCCACCGATGACCAGTCGTCGCGCAACGTGCTGTCGTCGCTGGCGCTGGACTGGCGCGGCGAGCACGCCCGGCTGTCCGTCGACCTCTTCGACGCCGACGATCGTGTCAACGGTCAGAACCGCGGCATTGGCCTGGCTGCCGGCGTCGGCATTCCCAAGCCGCCGAAAGCGGGAACGCTGCTCAACCCTGACTGGGCCTACGTCGAAACCAAGGACAAAGGCGTCATCCTGCGCGGCGAGTACGACCTCAGCGACGCCGTGATGGCCTACGGTGCGGTGGGCACCAGCAAAACCCATTACCAGTACAGCGGAGCCATATCCTCGGCCGTGATCAATGCGGCGGGTGATTTCAGAACGACCATGGGGCTGCTGAAAACCGAAATCGAGAAAACCTCGGCCGAGGTCGGCCTGCGTGGTCATTTCGATACGTTCGGCATCAATCACCAGTGGTCGGTGAACGCTACCCAATACAGTGACAAGGAAAAAAACTTCGGTCTTCGTGCGGTCCCCAATTCAATCGTGACCACCAACATCTACCACCCTGTCTGGGGAGCAAAATCGCCCGAGTCCTGGCCGCCGGTTTCGCACACCGAAAACGACCTGAAGAGCTACGGCATAGCCGACACCCTGTCGATGTTCGACAATCGTCTGCAGGTCACTGCGGGTGTACGCCGTCAGGAAGTGGTCACCGATACGTTCAGCGTCGTCACCGGCGCGCGCAACCGACCCAATTACGATACCCATGCCACCTCCCCTGCAGGCGCCATCCTGTTCAAGCTCACCGACAACCTGTCGCTGTATGCCAACTACATCGAGGGCCTGAGCAAGGGTGCCTCGGCGCCTGCGAGCGCCGCCAACGCCGGTGATGTGTTCGCGCCGTTCAAGTCCAAGCAGAAGGAAGTCGGCCTCAAGCTCGACCTGGGCACCTTCACCCACACCCTGGCGGTGTTCGAGATCAAGCGCCCGAATGCCTACACCGACCCGGCCACCAATATCTATTCGTTCGGCGGTGAACAGCGCAACCGCGGCGTGGAGTGGGGTTTCTTCGGCTCGCCGATGATGGATGTGCGGCTGATGGGCGGTGTCGCCTACGTCGACCCGGAAGTGACCAAGAGCGCCGGTGGCGCCACGGACGGCAAGAAGGCCACCGGTTATCCCAAACTGCAGGGCAAGCTCGGCATGGAATGGGACACCCCCCTGCTTGAAGGCCTGACGCTGACCGCCAATGCCACGGCGGTTTCCGAGCAATACATCAACGCCGACAACAGCCTGTCCGTCCCCGGCTACACCCTCTTCGATGCCGGTGCGCGTTACACCACGCACGTCTCCAACAAACCCGTGACGTTGCGTGCCAACGTGCGCAACCTGACCGACAAGGATTACTGGGGGATGCCGCTCACTCAGAGCCTGGGGCTGGGCGCTCCGCGCACTTATGAGCTGTCGGCCAGCGTAGACTTCTAGAACCAGGCCGGCCCGTCGGCAGTCGCTTCCCTGGGCGCAGGTCAACGTGCCGGCCCAGGGCCTTTTCGCGGCCACCGGCCGCGCCTACGAGGGCGCTGCTCGTTGGGTGGGAGCGGCCGTTCGCAGGCTCGACGCGTCGCAAATGAACTTGTGACCAGACGCGGTTACAGTCACTCTCTGTAGATCCCAGTCTACCGAGCCCTACAACCGCCATGACCCGCCAGCCCCTCGCTTTCCCCTCCCGGGGCCCAACCGATCACAGCGTTCGCGATCAGATCGTCGAGGCCGCCATGGCCCACTTCGGCCATTACGGCTATGACAAGACCACGGTATCGGACCTTGCCAAGGCCATCGGCTTTTCCAAGGCCTACATCTACAAGTTCTTCGAATCCAAGCAGGCCATCGGCGAAATGATCTGCGCCAGCCGGCTGGCCATGATCATGGCCGTGGTCGACCAGGCCATGGGCGCAGCCAGCAGCCCGTCCGACAAGCTGACGCGTCTGTTCAAGGCCGTGGTGGAAGCCGGCAGCGAGCTGTTTTTCCATGATCGCAAGCTCTACGACATCGCCGCTGTCGCGGCGCGGGACAACTGGCCCTCGGCGGCGGCACACGGCCAACGCCTGCATGGGCTGATCGAGCAGATCCTGCGCGAAGGCAGAGAAACCGGCGAGTTCGAACATCAGACACCTTTGGACGAAGCGAGCCATGGGATCTTTCTGGTGATGCGGCCCTACATCAGTCCAGTGCAGCTGCAATACAACCTCGAGAGCGCCTCGCTCGCCGCCGCGCAACTGCCCGCCTTGATACTGAGGAGCCTGGCACCCTGATATGTGACCATTGACTGATTTGGTCACTAGTATCAGAATCGGATTCCTTCAACCCGCTTGCGTAAGGAATCCCATGTCTCGGCTTAGCGCTCCAGTGCTCGGCATTTGCCTGCTGCCTGTGTTTCTGACCGCCTGCGACGGCCAGCCCAGCACTGTCGACCCGCGCACACAGCCACCTTTGGTAAGGGTGATCGAGGCCGGCCATGCAACGGATGTCGACCGCGCGTTTACCGGGGTGGTGGCAGCGCGCGTGCAAAGCGACCTGGGCTTTCGAGTGGGGGGCAAGGTCGTGGAGCGTTTCGTCGATGCTGGCCAGTCGGTCAGCCGCGGACAGCGGTTGATGCGACTCGACCCCGCCGACCTGGCACTGCAGTCCAACGCCCGCGAGCAAGCCGTGGCCGCCGCCCAGGCGCTGGCCACGCAGACTGCGAACGATGAGCGGCGCAATCGCCAACTGGTTGCCAGCGGCGCCATTTCCGCTGCCAACTACGACCGCTTCAAGTCAGCGGCCGACACTGCCCGAGCCGATCTGGTAGCACTGCAGGCGCAGGCAGCCGTGGGCCGCAACGAAGCGAGCTACGCTACCCTGACCGCGGATTCCGACGGTGTGGTCGTGGCCACCCTGGCCGAACCAGGCCAGGTCGTGAGCGCCGGACAACCTGTGGTGAAGCTGGCCAAGGCAGGCCTGCGCGAAGCGGTCGTGCAACTGCCCGAAACCCTGCGGCCGGCGCCGGGCAGCACCGCCCAGGCCAGGCTGTTCGGCAGTTCCGGCAACAGCGTCAGCGCCACGCTGCGACAGCTGGCCGACGCTGCCGACCCGCTCACCCGCACCTTCGAAGCGCGCTATGTGCTGACCGGCGAACAGGCCAATGCGCCGCTGGGCTCGACCGTGACCCTTGCCATTGCCCCGACGCCTTCGCTAGCCGACGCCCTGGGCGTGCCCATGGCCGCCATTCACGACCCAGGCAACGGGCCAGGTGTGTGGATCGTCGCGGGCACGCCGGCGGTGATCGCATGGCGGGCAATCCAGGTCGTCGGCCTGGGAGATGACACAGCCACGGTGCGCGGCGTGCTTCCAGGTGAGCGGTTGGTTGCCCTGGGCCCGCACCTGCTTCATGAGGGCGAGGAAGTGCTGCTGGCGCCGCAGGATCTGCGCGTCCAGGCCGGGTCTCAGCCATGAGCGGCAGTCGCTTCAACCTGTCCGCCCTCGCCGTGCGCGAGCGGTCGGTGACGCTGTTCCTGATTTTCCTGATCGCCATCGTCGGCACCCTGTCGTTCTTCAAGCTGGGCCGCGCCGAGGATCCGCCGTTCACGGTAAAGCAGATGACCGTGGTCACGGCCTGGCCCGGCGCGACCGCGCAGCAGATGCAGGACCTGGTGGCCGAGCCTCTGGAGAAGCGTCTGCAGGAGTTGAAATGGTACGAGCGCAGCGAAACCTACACCCGACCGGGCCTGGCCTTCACCCTCCTGTTTCTGCAGGACAAGACCCCGCCTGCTCAGGTCGAGGACGAGTTCTACCAGGCACGCAAAAAACTCAGCGATGCGGCCAGTAGCC
The DNA here is from genome assembly GCF_947090715.1 of Pseudomonas sp. MM227. Lineage (NCBI taxonomy): Bacteria > Pseudomonadati > Pseudomonadota > Gammaproteobacteria > Pseudomonadales > Pseudomonadaceae > Pseudomonas > Pseudomonas sp. MM227. Next base: position 1,882,332 of record NZ_OX352319.1, on the reverse strand, counting down.
TGCCGGCCGGGGTGGTCGGCCCCATGGTCAACGATGAGTTCGCCGACGTCACCTTCGCCCTGTTCGCGCTCAAGGCGCAAGGCGAGCCGCAACGCCTGCTGGTGCGTGAAGCCGAATCACTGCGTCAGCGCCTGCTGCACGTACCCGGGGTGAAGAAGGTCAATATCATTGGCGAGCAGTCCGAGCGGATCTTCGTGTCCTTTTCCCATGAGCGCCTGGCGACACTGGGCGTTTCGCCGCAGGACATCTTCGCCAGCCTGAACGGACAGAACAGGCTGACCGCCGCAGGCGCCATGGAAACCCAAGGCCCCCAGGTGGTGGTGCGACTCGACGGTGCCTTCGACAGCCTGGATGCCATTCGCGACACACCGGTGATCGCCAGCGGGCGCACGCTCAAGCTGGGCGATGTGGCCACGGTTGCGCGCGGCTACGAAGACCCGGCCACGTTCATGGTGCGCCATCAGGGTGAACCGGCGCTGCTTCTTGGCGTGGTCATGCGTGATGGCTGGAACGGTCTGGAGCTGGGCAAGGCGCTGGCCGGCGAGACGGCGCGGATCAGCTCCGGGATGCCCTTGGGCATGACCTTCGCGCAGGTCACCGATCAGTCGGTGAACATCGGTTCGGCAGTGAACGAGTTCATGATCAAGTTCTTCGTCGCCCTGCTGGTGGTCATGGTGGTGTGCTTCGTGAGCATGGGCTGGCGCGTCGGCGTGGTGGTTGCGGCGGCGGTGCCGCTGACCCTGGCGATCGTGTTCGTGGTCATGGAAGCCACCGGCAAGCATTTCGACCGCATCACCCTGGGCTCGCTGATCCTGGCACTGGGGCTGCTGGTGGACGACGCAATCATCGCCATCGAGATGATGGTGGTGAAAATGGAGGAAGGCTACGACCGCATCGAGGCGTCGGCCTATGCCTGGAGCCACACCGCGGCGCCCATGCTGGCCGGCACCCTGGTGACCGCCGTCGGCTTCATGCCCAACGGCTTCGCCCAGTCCACGGCCGGCGAGTACACCAGCAACATGTTCTGGATCGTCGGCATCGCGCTGATCGCATCCTGGGTAGTGGCAGTGGTGTTCACCCCCTATCTGGGGGTGAAGCTGCTGCCGGCGATCAAGGCCGTCGAAGGCGGTCATGCAGCGATCTACGACACCCCTCACTACAACCGTTTTCGCCGGTTCCTAAGCCAGGTCATTCGCTGGAAATGGCCGGTGGCAGGCTTGGTGCTCCTGTCTTTCGCCCTGGCGATCGTGGGTATGGCACAGGTCAAGAAGCAGTTCTTCCCCACCTCGGATCGGCCGGAAGTGCTGATCGAAGTGCAGATGCCCTATGGCACGGCCATCGAGCAGACCAGCGCAGCCACCGCCAAGATCGAGGCCTGGCTGCGCCAGCAGGACGCGGCAAAGGTCGTGACTGCCTACATCGGCCAGGGCCCGCCGCGGTTCTATCTGGCGATGGCGCCCGAACTGCCGGACCCTTCGTTCGCCAAGATCGTCGTGCTGGCCGACAGCCAGGCGGCGCGCGAGGCCCTCAAGCTGAAGATCCGCGAGGCCGTGGCTCGGGGCCTGGCCCCCGAAGCGCGGGTGCGGGTGACCCAACTGGTGTTCGGGCCCTACTCGCCCTACCCGGTGGCCTACCGCGTCATGGGGCCGGATCCGCAAGTGCTGCGTGAAATCGCCGGCAGGGTGCAGACGGTCATGCAGGGCAGCACGATGATGCGCACCGTCAACCTCGACTGGGGGCCGCGGGTGCCGACGTTGCATTTCGTCCTCGATCAGGATCGCCTGCAGGCTATGGGCCTGAGTTCCGCTATGGTTGCCGAGCAGCTGCAGTTCCTGTTGTCCGGGGTACCGATCACCGCCGTGCGCGAGGACATTCGTTCGGTGCAGATGGTGGGCCGGGCTGCTGGGGAGATCCGCCTCGACCCGGCGAAAATCGGCGGCTTCACTCTCGTCGGCGGCAATGGCCAGCGCATCCCGCTGTCACAGATAGGTGCTGTCGAGGTCCGCATGGAAGATCCGCTTCTGCGCCGCCGCGATCGGGTGCCTACCCTGACCGTACGCGGCGACATTGCCGAACACCTGCAGCCCCCGGATGTCTCCAGCCAACTGACGAAAGCCCTGCAACCGATCATCGCCACGCTTCCCGACGGCTACCGCATCGAACAGGCAGGCTCCATCGAAGAATCGGCCAAGGCCACCGCGGCACTGGCGCCGCTGTTTCCGATCATGATCGCCATCACCCTGCTGATCATCATCCTGCAGACCCGCTCGATGTCAGCCATGACCATGGTGTTCCTCACCGCCCCCTTGGGGCTGATCGGCGTGGTGCCTACACTGCTGCTGTTCAACCAGCCGTTCGGCATCAATGCCCTGGTCGGGCTGATCGCGCTGTCTGGCATTCTGATGCGCAACACGCTGATTCTGATCGGGCAGATCGACCTCAATGAGAAGAACGGCCTGGAGCCCTTCCACGCCGTGGTCGAAGCCACCGTGCAGCGCGCCCGGCCGGTGCTGCTGACGGCGCTGGCGGCGATCCTGGCGTTCATTCCACTGACCCATTCGGTGTTCTGGGGCACCTTGGCCTACACCCTCATAGGGGGCACGTTCGGCGGGACGGTCATGACCCTGATATTCCTCCCCGCGATGTATTCCATCTGGTTCCGCATTCGTCCGGATACCCGTTCAACACGTCATTCAATGACAGGCTTGGAGAAACACCCATGAACAATCGACAGGGTCAGAAACGTATCGTCGTCACCGGTACCGGGCTGGTGACGCCGCTGGGATGCGGCGTCTACGAGGTCTGGCGGCGGCTGTTGGCGGGCGCTTCGGGCATCAGCCCTTTGCCTGCGCACATCGGTGAAGGTACCGGGGTCGCCGTGGCCGGACAGGTTCCCACGCTGGAGGCCGACCCGGTGGCAGGCTACGATGCGCAGGCGCTGATACCGGCCAAGGAGCGCAAGAAGATGGACCGCTTCATCGAGTTCGCCCTGGTCGCCGCGCATGAGGCGCTGTCCCAGGCCAGATGGCACCCCACCAGCGAAGCCCAGCAGCAGCGCACGGCAACCGTCATCGGCTCGGGCGTCGGCGGCTTCGGCGCGCTCGCCGGGGCCGTGCGCACGACCGACGAGCGCGGACCTCGACGGTTGTCACCGTTCACGGCGCCATCGTTCCTGGCCAACATGGCGGCCGGGCACGTGTCCATCAGCAATGGATTCAAAGGCCCCCTGGGTGCTCCGGTCACCGCGTGCGCCGCGGGCGTGCAGGCGATCGGCGATGCCGCACGGCTGATCCGCAGCGGTGAAGCCGACATTGCCATCTGTGGCGGAACCGAGGCGGCCATCGACCGCGTCACCCTGGGCTGTTTCGCGGCCGCGCGTGCGCTGTCCACGGGTTTCAACGACCGGCCGAGCGAGGCATCGCGGCCGTTCGACCAGGATCGCGACGGGTTCGTGATGTCCGAGGGTGCGGGCCTGCTGGTGGTCGAATCGCTCGAACACGCATTGGCCCGAGGCGCAACGCCGCTGGCGGAACTGGTTGGGTATGGCACCAGTGCCGACGCCTACCACCTGACGGCCGGCCCGGAAGATGGCAGCGGAGCCCGCCGAGCCATGGAACAGGCCCTGCGCCAGGGCGGCATCGACGCCCAGGATGTGCAGCACATCAATGCCCACGCGACGTCCACGCCAGTCGGCGACAAGGGGGAACTGGCGGCCATTCGCGCCTTGTTCGGCACTCGGGCCGGCCTTGCCATCACCTCGACCAAGTCGGCCACCGGCCACCTGCTGGGCGCCGCTGGTGGGATCGAGGCCATCTTTACCGTGTTGGCCTTGCGCGATCAAATTGCACCGCCGACGCTGAACCTGCATACGCCGGACGAGGCGGCAGCCGGGCTCGATCTGGTCGGTCCGACTGCACGCAAGACAGCGATAACCTACGCCCTGTCCAACGGCTTCGGCTTCGGCGGCGTCAACGCCAGTGCATTGTTCCGGCGCTGGGAGGGCCGCTAGCCGTCTGCCCACCCAATCCCCTGAGCGGGCTCTGCCCGCGAAAAGGACGCTGCGGTGAATCAGGCAGACCGCAGTGCACCCTTCGCGGCCGATGACCGCTCCTACGGGGGAGAAATACGCCAACCCATCGTAGGAGCGGTCCGTGGCCGCGAAAAGGACGCTGCGGTGAATCAGGCAGACCGCAGTGCGCCCTTCGCGGTCGATGACCGCTCCTACAGGGGAAGAAATACACCAACCCATCGTAGGAGCGGTCCGTGGCCGCGAAAAGGCGCTGCGGTGCATCTGGCCGACCGCGGCGCGCCCTTCGCGGGCAGAGACCCGCTCCCACAAGGGGGAGCGGCGCATTGATCTCACTGATGATCACTATCAAGCGCCGCGCCTCCCAGGCTGCGGCAACCCTCCCCTATAATCGCCGCCAATTCCCCCGCTCTTCACGCCTGCCCGCAGGCGCCACGCCCCTTTGGAACCGATGCCCATGCCCACCCCTCACTCGGCCGCCCCCGGCCTTTCCGAACGTACCCCGCAAAGCGTCAAGCAACAGTGGCTGGCGATCCTCTCGGTCGCCGTCGGCGCCTTCGCCCTGGTGACCAGCGAATTTCTGCCCGTGGGTGTGCTCAACGATGTTGCCAGCGACCTGGGCATCAGTGCCGGTCGCGCCGGCCTGATGGTCACCCTGCCAGGGATCATGGCTGCGCTTGCTGCGCCCTTGCTGTCGGTGGGCATCGGTGCGATGGACCGTCGCTACCTGCTGACCGGCCTGACGCTGATAATGATCATCGCCAACACCATCGTGGCCTTCGCCAGCGATTTCAACGTCCTGCTGATCGGCCGCGTGTTGCTGGGCGTCAGCATCGGCGGCTTCTGGGCCACGGCCATCGCCTTGAGCGGTCGACTGGCGCCCAAGGGCGTCGGCGTGGCCAAGGCAACGTCGATCATCATGATGGGCGTGACCCTGGCCACGGTACTGGGCGTGCCCGTAGGCACCTGGCTCAGTGGCCTGATGGGCTGGCGCATGACCTTCCTGGTCACCGCGCTGGTGGGCGTGCCGGTACTGCTGGCGCAGATCTTCCTGCTGCCGCCGCTGTACCCGGACCGGGCCATTCGGGTCAGGGACCTGCCTGCCCTGTTCACCAATGCACAGGCGCGGGTCGGCTTGATCGCCGTATTGCTGATCGGCCTGGCGCACTTCGCCGCGTACACCTACGTGGCACCGTTCTTCAAGCAGAGCGCCGGCTTCGATGGGTCCACCATCGGCTCGCTGTTGCTGCTCTACGGCATGGCCGGCGTGCTGGGCAATGTATTCGCCGGCTTCGCCGCCAATCGCAGCGTGCGCAATACGCTGTTGCTGGTGGCCCTGATGATCGGCACCAGCACCGCCCTGTTCCCCCATTTCGCCACTGGTATCACCGGGGCCGCCATGCTGATAGCCCTGTGGGGCTTCGCTTTCGGGGCTTTCCCGGCCTGCGCCAGCATCTGGATGTTCGTGGTCGCGCCCAAGGATGTGGAGCGCGGCATGCCCCTGTTCGTTGCGCTGTTTCAGGTGATCATTGCCCTGGGGTCGTTCTTCGGCGGGCAGATCGTCGATCGGTTGGGCAGCTCGGTGCTGTTGAGCCTGGCCACGGCACTGGTTGGCGCAGGGTTCGCCACGGTGTTGGTGTTGGGCCGCAATGTCAGCAACAACGTGGTGGCTCAACCCGCCTGAGCCCGACTGCGCCGACCGCTGCCGGCAGGTCGTCGGCGCAGCAGCGCGCTTCGCAAAAAAAGTTGAACTGCTTTTCCAGCCGTTCGCCTAATGATCAGCTTGTGAATATTCCCACAGGCACTGTGTCAATATCGGCACTTTCCCCAGAGGTGGTCAACGTGGCTAAAGACGAGAAGAAAACCAAAAGCGATGCTTCGAAAGCCAGCAAGGAAATGAAGGACAAAAAGTCGTCACCGGAAAAGAAATCCGCCGCAGCCTCAGCGCTTTCGAAGTCCTCCGACAAGGACAAGAAAGACAAGAAGAAAGACGCCGAGCCGAAGAAAACTGCCAAGAAAGCCGACAGCAAGCCTGAAAAGGCCAAGAAGTCTGACAAGGTCGAAAAAGCAGAAAAGCCTGCGAAGAAGAAAAAGTGATATCCGTTGTCTGCTAGGGCCTTGCGCCCTAGCGTCCCACCCCTCGATAGCCCTGTTCCCCCGCCAAACCTCACTTGCCTCGACGGCCAAGGCTTTATGCCAGGCTCATGCGCGCGTCTGATTCACCACCACTACGGTCAACCAGGGCATTCGATAGATCCTCACCGGCTGGGTGCGGGCGAGCATGTCGAGCATGCCGGGAATGTCATCGAGGTTGAATACGCCACTCACTGCCGTGGTCGGCAGGCTGCCCGCGATCACCAGCGAGCCAGGCAGATAGCGTTCAATGTCCGCGAACACCTCGGCCAACGGCTGGCGGTTGAAGATCAACTTGCCGCGTTGCCAGGCCGACGCGCTGCCCAGGTCCAGAGCGCCGGTCGGCGACGGCGCCGTTCCCGCAACGTATTCAAGACGCTGGGCGGCCCTCAGGGGAACCACCGCCCCGCCAGACGAAACCTTCACCTCACCCTCCGTCACCCCGACACGAACCTGTTCACCCTGCCGATCGACATCGAAGCGGGTGCCCACGGCCTGTACGCTGCCGCCCGACGCCTGCACCACGAAAGGACGCGAGGCGTCCTTGCTCACCTGGAACAGCGCTTCGCCCTTGATCAGGCTGATCTCGCGCCGCGACGAGGAATAGCGAACCGATAAAGCCGAGCCGCTGTTCAACCACACCTGGCTGCCATCTTCGAGGGTCAGCGCCCGTCGCTCGCCGACCGCCGTGGCATAGTCGGCGAAATACACCCTGGCCGGCTCGCTCAACCCGGTCAGGGCCAGGGCGCCCACCCCGGCTGCCAGCGCCGCCCAGCGCAGCGGCCTGCGCGTGACCTTGGCGGGCACAACGAAGCGCTGCGCGGCGCAAGTCTGGGGAAGTGCCTGCCAGATCCGCTCGGCCAGGCGTGCCGCTGCCTCGTGGTCCGCGCTCTGTCCGCGCCAGCGGGCAAAGGCGCTGCGATCCGCCTCGCTGGCTCGGCCCGATGTCAGGTGCACCCACTGCTCGATGGCCTGGTCCTCCAGGTCGACGGCAGAAGCACTCGGATGGGTGGGCTCGGTCATGATAATGGGCTCGCGGTCGTTGCCGCATAGACGTCAGTACCGTGCATTCTAAGGGCACTCCGACTGACGAAGCCAATCGCGACAATGACGCATGGCGTGCACCATGTACTTGCCCACCGAGCTTTCCGACACCCCGAGGCGTGTGGCGATCTCTGCGTGGGTAAGGCCTTCGAGGCGACTGAGCAGCAACGCCAGACGGGCATTGCTGGGCAAGCGCTGCAGGGCCTTGTCGAGTTGCTCGATGGCTTCGGCGGCAAGAAAGGAGCGTTCCGGCGAGGCCATGGGATCACAGGGTTCCTCGTCGGGCTCATCGACCTGCAGCGCGCAATAGCGCCGTTCCTGGCGCAGGCGGTCGATGGCCAGGTTGCCGGCCACGCGGAAGACGAAAGCGCGGGGTTCGAGGATCTGCGCCGTGTCGGCCAGGCCAGCCAGGCGCACGTAGGTGTCCTGCGCCACGTCGGCAGCCTTTTCCACATTCCCCAAGCGCCGCGCCAGAAAGGCCAACAGGTCGGCATAGTGCTCCTGAAAGACCATCAGCAAAGGGTTGGAGTTGGGTGACACGGACATGCGCACGGCCCAGGCGATCGAGGCGCGCATCCTATCCCACTTGAGAACGGTTATCATCAGATTGGCAGATGATAATGAAAATATTTTCAATCTGGATGGCAAGGTCGGGTCACCTCGTTCGTCGTTGGAGTGAGAAGCAAGATTCTCGGGCATTCCGCCTCCATTGGCTTACGGACGTTTTCAGATGCAGGCACGTTTTCCTTCGTTCACTCCCGCTACCGGTCGCACCCTGAGCCTGGCATTGATGCTGGCCATGACGGCGGGCCTGCCACTGCTTGCGCCTTCGGCACAGGGGGCAGAACCGACCACCGTCCTGAACCTGCAATCGGCAGAGCAGTCGCTGGATCAGGCGCTGACCCAACTGGCAGACCAGGCCAACGTGCGCCTGATCTTCAACTCCTCGGATGTGGCCAACCTGCGCGCACCGGCCCTGAAAGGCCGATACACCCTCGACCAGGCCCTGCAGACGCTGCTGCGCGGCAGCGGCTTCGGCTGGCAGATGCTCGATGCACGCACCCTGGTGCTGCAGAAGCTGCCCGCGCGCGACGATCCCGCCATAGCTCTGGGCGCCACCACCGTCAATGCCATGAACGAGCTGGGCAGCAGCACCGACGGCACGGGCTCGTATACGACTGGTAGCAGCAGCACCGCCGCGAAACTCAACCTGAGCCTCAAGGACACCCCGCAGACCGTCAGCGTGGTGACCCGGCAGCTGATGGACGACAAGAAGCTCACCAGTCTGGACAAGGTGCTGGAACAAACCCCGGGCATCACGTTCCAGTACCGAAACTTCGGCGGGCATGTGTACACCTCCCGCGGTTTCTCGCTGCTGGCGGAAAGCTTTCTGGTGGACGGTGTGCCTGGCCAGGGCTATCAGATCACCGGGTGGATGAAGCCCGACACTGCCATCTACGACCGGGTCGAAGTGCTGCGCGGCGCGGCGGGCCTGCTGGTGGGCGCAGGCGAGCCCGGCGGCGCGGTGAACCTGGTGCGCAAGCGGCCGACCGCCGAACCGCGACTGACGGTACAGGCCAGCGCCGGTTCCTGGGACCGCTACCGCATGGACCTGGACGCCAGCGGCAAGCTCAACGAAACCGGCAGCGTGCGCGGCCGACTGGTCACGGCCTACGAAGACAACGGTTCCTACCTCGATGAACGCAACACCCGCACGCCGCTGGTGTATGGCATCGTCGAAGCCGATATCGACCCGGACACCACCGTGAGCCTGAGCCTGCGCCACCAGGAAAACGTCATTAACGGCTATTCGATATACGGCCTGCCGCGCTACAGCAACGGCAACGCTCTGGACATCTCCCGCTCCACTTCGCTGGTGCAGGATTGGAACCGTCACCAGAGCGAGATGAGCGAAGCGTTCGCGGAAATCGAGCACCGCTTCAACGAACGCTGGTCGAGCACCACCTCGGTGACCGTTTCCGAAGGCAGCTTCGATCAACAGATTGCCTATGCGCGACGCACCATCAGCCCGGTGACCAATACCGGTTCGGTGTTTCAGGCCGCACTGTTTCGCCAGGACAAGGTCACCAGCACCGGGGTGGACAGCCATGTCAGCGGCAATTTCGATGCCTTCGGCCTGACCCATGACGTCACCGTGGGCGGCACCTGGTCGCGCCAGGAAGCCAACACTCAGCAGGCCACCGCCAGCCTGGGCAATCGGCCACTGAACATCTTCAATGTCGACCACCATGCCATCGCCAAGCCTGCCAGGCCGGCATGGAGCACCGATATCGACATGACCGAGGAGCGCGCGGGCCTGTACGCCAACTCACGGCTGCGCCTGAGCGAACCGCTGAGCCTGGTACTGGGTGGTCGCACCAGCTGGTACGACTACACCTACGACATCAAGCGCGGCGCCGCCCTGCCCTACGAGTCCAAGGTGACACGCAAGGTCACCCCCTACGCTGGTGTGATCTACGACATCAGCGACGACTGGGCGTGGTATGCCAGCTATGCGGAAATCTTCAACGCCCAAGGCAACTACGTCGATACCAGCGGTACGCCGCTTTCACCCTCCGAAGGCGACAACTACGAAACCGGCATCAAGGGCGCGCTGTTCGATGACCGCCTGAACCTGTCGATGGCGCTGTTCTACATCAAGCAGACCAACGTCGCTCTGGTCGACCTGGCCAATACCAACTGCACCAGCAACGACTCCGAGGGCACCTGCTACGTCAACGGCACCATCAAGCGCAGCAAGGGCGTCGACCTGGAAGCCAGCGGCGAGATCCTGCCAGGCTGGCAGGTGTTCGGTGGCTACACCTTCAACCTGCTGCGCAACAATACCGAAGACGTCGAGGTGGCCTACGAGACGCCCAAGCACATGCTGCGCCTGCAGACCAGCTACAACCCGCCCGGTGCCTGGGACCGGCTGACCGTCGGGGGTGGCGTGTCGGCGCAGTCCTACTACAAGGCCTCGTCGACCACCGGGCTGGACTTTGGCAGTCAGGGGTATGCGATCTGGGATGCGCGCGTGGCCTGGAAGCTGGACGAGCACTGGAAGGTGCAGCTCAACGCCGAGAACCTGTTCGACAAGCGTTACTACACCACTGCGGTAGCGGTCGACCGTTCGAACGTGTTCGGCGAGCCACGCAGCTACATGCTGACCCTGCGAGGCGATTTCTGATCGCGTCGACCTCGGGATCAGTGCGCTGAACGGCTCCCTGCGCCGCTCCCTGGGCTGGCTGCACACCTGGTGCGGCCTGGTCTGCGGCTGGCTGCTGTGCGTGATCTTCCTGACCGGCTCGTTGAGCGTGTTCCGCGAACCCATCACCCGCTGGATGGAGGCGCAGCCGATCGCCCCGCTCGACGCCGGGGAGCCGCTGGATCAAAGTTCTGCTGCCTGGCAAGCGCAGCGCTACCTGGCTACACACGGCGCCGGTGCGCGGCTGTGGCGGGTGCAGCTGCCGACCTATGCGGGCGAGGCCGTGCACCTGCTGTGGCGCGACGCAAGCGGCACCCGGCAGATCGCTCTCGACCCTACGAGTGGTACACCGGTGATGTCGCAAGCACTGCGCAAGACCGAAGGCGGCCGGCATTTCATGTCGTTCCACTACATGCTGCAACTGCCGGTGCTGGGCTTCTGGATCGTCGGCGCGCTGACCGTCGGTTTTCTGGTTGCACTGGTATCGGGGGTCGTGATTCACCGACGCATCTTCGCCGACTTCTTCACCTTCCGACCAGGCCGCGGGCCGCGTGCCTGGCTCGATGCACACAACGCCGCGGCCGTGCTGACCTTGCCGTTCCAGTTGATGATCGCCTACACAGGCCTGTGCATCTTCGCCAGCAGCTACATGCCGTGGCCGGTGCACGCCGTGTACGGCTCGAATGACGGTGCCCATGCACGCTTCAGCGCCGACCTGGCGCCACAGGCTCCGGCTGTGCGCAACACTGCGCCGCTCGACACCCGGGCTCCTGCGTGGGAGCAACTGCTTGAACAGGCCCGCGGACTGACCGGGCAGCCAGCGCAGATGCTGTTGGTGGACAAGCCCGGTAGCGCGAGCGCCAGCGTACGCGTCATCGGTCGTGCCGACCCCGGTCAGCCGTCGTCCCATCTGTTCACGCCCCAGGCCAGCGTGCTGTTCGACGCGGCCAGTGGCGACGTGCTGCAAGTCAGGCTGCCTGACCCGGACAGCGTGTCCATGGGCGCACGCATCGAAGGCGTGATGCGTTCCCTGCATTTTGCCGATTTCGGCAGTTGGGCATTGAGGTGGGTGTACTTCGCCAGCGGCCTGCTGGGCACGCTGATGATGGTCGCCGGCACGCTGCTGTTCTCGATCAAGCGGCGGATCAAGGGGCAGCACGAATTCGGTGCTGCCACCCAACGCTTCTATCACTGTGTCGAAGCGCTCAACGTGGCGTGCAGTGCGGGCATTGGCCTGGCGTGCTGTGCCTACTTCTATGCCAACCGGCTGCTGCCACTGCAGCTGCAGGATCGGGCCAACTGGGAAATACGCTGTTTCCTGCTGATCTGGCTGGCGACCCTGCTGCACGCATTGTGTCGGCCGCGCAACCTCGCATGGGCCGAACAGCTCGGCTTGGGGGCGCTGCTGTGCCTGTGCCTGCCGCTGCTCAATCACTGGACCACGGGGCAGAACCTGTGGCGCTACGCTGCCGCCGGCGACTGGCAGCGCGCAAGCGTGGAAGCGGTAGCGCTGGGTTGCGGCGCGCTGCTGACAGGGGTGCTGATGAAGCTGCGACGGCGTCATCAGCGGCAACGCCGGATGCCTTAGCCGGATCAAAGCCGGTTCCGGCCGCCACAAAACTGTATACCATATGCACTCAATCCCTCGAATGACCCAGCACCGTGGCCCAGACCAAACTCAACGCGCCGGACCTCGGCAATTCTCCCTCGACCTCGGAGATCATCACCCGGCACCTGCGCGACGCGATCGTTGCCGGGCATTTTGCCGAGGACGAACCGATCCGTCAGGACGACATCGCCCGCCAGTTCAATGTCAGCAAGATCCCCGTTCGCGAAGCGCTCAAGCGCCTCGAAGCCGAGGGTCTGGTCATGTTCCAGCGCAATCGCGGGGCGATGGTCACGCGCCTGTCGGAGTCGGAGCTGGCGCAGATGTTCGAAGTGCGCATGCTGCTCGAAGACAAGGTGCTGCGCCTGGCCATTCCGAACATGACCGAGGCCACTTTTACCCGCGCCGAGAGCATCTGCCGCGAGTTCATCGGTGAAACCGACGTGGGCCGCTGGGCCGAGTTGAACTGGGCGCTGCACGCCTGCCTCTACGAGCCCGCGCAACGGCCGTTCCTGGTGGGGATGATTCGTTCGGTCAACGACAAGCTGGAGCGTTACCTGCGCATGCAGATGAGCCTGTCGGCCGGCAAGGATCGCGCCGACCACGAACACCGGGAGATTCTCCAGGCCTGCCGCGAGCGCAACGTGGAGCTGGCCGTGCGCCTGCTCGACGAACACATCGCCGGCGTCTGCCAGACCCTGTTCGAGCATCTGCCAAGCGCCCGCTGAACCCTGGCACTGTGCCGAATTCGTCATTGTCACGGGCTAAATAGCTCAAGCCGCAGTGGGCTATCTGCGCCATTCTAAGGGTCACTTAACCGACCCGACGAGTGGCCCCATGACCCGCATCCAAGTGATCGACTCGCACACCGGTGGTGAACCCACCCGCCTGGTGATCGACGGTTTTCCCGAGCTGGGCACCGGCAGCATGGCCGAGCGCAAGCAATTGCTCGCCGAGCGGCATGATGCCTGGCGCGCCGCCTGTGTACTGGAGCCGCGGGGCAGCGATGTGCTGGTAGGCGCACTGCTGTGCACGCCGGTAGACCCGAACGCCTGCGCCGGAGTGATCTTCTTCAATAACACCGGCTACCTGGGCATGTGCGGCCACGGCACCATCGGCTTGATCGCCTCGCTGGCCCACCTGGGCCGAATCGGGCCGGGCGTGCACGCCGTCGAGACGCCGGTCGGCACCGTCCAGGCCACGCTGCACGAGGACGGTTCGGTGAGCGTGCGCAATGTGCCGGCCTATCGTTACCGCAAGGACGTCGCCGTGCAGGTGCCGGGCATCGGTTCGGTCACCGGCGACATCGCCTGGGGCGGCAACTGGTTTTTCCTGGTCGCCGAGCATGGCCTGGCGGTCAGCGGTGACAACCTCGACGCCCTGACGGCCTACACCGTCGCCGTGCAGCACGCGCTGGAGGACCAAGGCATACGCGGCGAGGACGGCGGGCTGATCGACCACATCGAGTTGTTCGCCGAAGACCAACGGGCCGACAGCCGCAACTTCGTGCTGTGCCCCGGCAAAGCCTACGATCGCTCGCCTTGCGGAACCGGGACCAGCGCCAAGCTGGCGTGCCTGGCCGCCGACGGCAAACTGCAGCCCGGGCAGATCTGGCGTCAAGCCAGCGTCATCGGCAGCGAGTTCGAGGGTTCATATGAAGCCATGGAACACGGCAGCGACGGGCCCGTTGTGCCGACCATTCGCGGCCGGGCCTACATCAGCGCCGAAGCCACACTGATCCTGCAGGCCGACGACCCCTTCGCCTGGGGTATCCGCTTGTGAACCCCACGGCCGTGGCCGACGCCATCGTCATCGGCGCAGGCATCGTCGGCGCTGCCTGCGCCCAGGCCCTGGCCAAGCGCGGGCTGAGCGTACGGGTGCTGGACGCCGGCACGCCCGGTGCCACGGCCGCCGGCATGGGCCACCTGCTGGTGCTCGACGACAACGCGGCCGAACTGGCCTTGAGTCAATATTCGCTGCAGCGCTGGCGCGACATCGCCGGGTCGTTGCCCAACGGTTGCGCCTACCGCAGCAACGGCACCCTGTGGCTGGCCGCCAACGATGAGGAAATGGCCGTTGCCGAGCACAAGTTCGCGGTGTTGCGCGAGCATGGCGAGGCCTGCGAAATCCTCGCTGGCAACGCCCTGCGCGAGCGCGAACCGTTGCTTCGCGAAGGGCTGGAGGGTGGTCTGTTGATCAAGGGGGACGGCATTGTGTATGCGCCGGCGGCTGCACAGTGGATGCTTGATCATCCGTTGATCCGCCAGCAACGCGCCACGGTCACCGAGGTAGACGGCAACCGTGTGCGTCTGGCCGACGGCCAATGGCTCAGTGCTGGCATGGTGCTGTTAGCCAACGGCATCCAGGCCACCGAGCTGTGCCCCGAGCTGCCGATCCAGGCCAAGAAAGGCCATCTGGCGATCACCGACCGCTACCCCGCGCAGATCACTCACACGCTGGTGGAACTGGGCTATGTCACCAGCGCCCACAACGCCAGTGGGCCGTCCACGGCCTGCAACATCCAGCCGCGCCCGACCGGACAACTGTTCATCGGCGCCTCGCGGCAATTCAACACCACGGATCCCGACGTCGAAGGCTGGATGCTCGCCAAGATGCTCCGGCGCGCGGCAGAGTACGTGCCTGCGCTGAACACGCTGAATGTGATTCGTGCCTGGACCGGTTTTCGCGCCGCCAGCCCGGATGGCTTGCCCCTGGTGGGCGAGCATCCCCAGCGTCCGGGCCTGTGGCTGGCGGTGGGTCATGAAGGCCTGGGGGTGACCACTGCGCCGGCGACCGCCGATTTGCTGGTGGCGCAACTGTTCGACGAATCACTGCCGCTGGCGGCAACGCCCTACCTGCCGCAACGTTTTCTTGGAGGGTCCAGCCATGCTTGAGTTGACGGTCGATGGACGCACGCTGCAGGTGGCGGTCGGCACCAGCGTCGCTGCGGCACTCGCGATGGCCGGTGATGGCTGCACGCGCACCTCGGTCAGCGGCCAACGGCGCGCGCCGCTGTGCGGCATGGGTATCTGCCAGGAATGCCGTGTGACCATCGACGGCGCGCGGCGCCTGGCGTGCCAGACATCCTGCCGCGACGGCATGCAGGTACGGAGCCTGCCATGATCGAGCACGTCGATATTCTCATCATCGGTGCCGGGCCGGCAGGCATCCATGCGGCGCTGGCAGCGGCACCCAGCGGCCTGCGCATCGTGTTGCTGGACGACAATCCGTTGCCCGGCGGGCAGATCTGGCGCGATGGCCCGCAGGCCTCGCTGCCCACCCAGGCCACACGGCTGCGCGAGCGCCTGCAGGCGTGTGCCAACGTGCAGATCCAAGGTTCCACTCGAGTGATCGCCCGGCCTGCGCCCCATCAGTTACTGGTGGAGAACGACCAGCGCGGCTGGATCATCGGCTATGCAAAGCTGATTCTGTGCACCGGTGCCCGCGAGTTGCTGCTGCCCTTCCCCGGCTGGACGCTGCCTGGCGTGACCGGTGCCGGTGGCCTGCAAGCGTTGATCAAGGGCGGCCTGCCCGTTGCGGGCGAACGCGTGGTGGTTGCCGGCAGCGGCCCGCTGCTGCTGGCCAGCGCGCACAGTGCAACGAAGAACGGCGCACGGATCCTGCGCATCGCCGAGCAGGCCAGCACCCGCGCCGTGGCAGGATTTGCCACGCAGCTGCCACGCTGGCCACATAAATGGCTGCAGTCGTTGCAACTGTTTTCGCCCGCCTATCGCACCAGCAGCCATGTGCTGGCCGCTCTGGGTGACGACCGCCTGGAAGGCGTACGACTGATGCAGCAGGGCCGAATCAGGGAACTGCCCTGTGACCGGCTGGCCTGCGGCTTCGGCCTGGTGCCCAACACGCAGCTGGGCGAGGCCTTGGGCTGTGCGCTGCAGGACCGGGCCATCGCCGTCGATGCCTGGCAGGCGAGCAGCCTGGCGGACCATTTTGCCGCAGGCGAATGCACCGGCTTCGGCGGCAGCGAGCTGGCCTCGGTGGAAGGCAGCATCGCCGGACACGCCGCCGCTGGCGACCAGGCGGCGGCGCAGCGGCTTTGGCCGCAGCGGGCCCGTTGGCAAGGCTTCGCCGCCGTGCTGAACCGGGCATTTGCCCTCGATCCTGCGCTCGCTGCCCTGTGCGCGCCGGACACCCTGGTCTGCCGCTGCGAAGACGTGCCGTTTGCAGCGCTTGCCGCCCATTGCGATTGGCGCGAGGCCAAACTCGCCACCCGCTGCGGCATGGGCGCTTGCCAGGGGCGGGTATGCGGCGCCGCCACCGCGCACCTGTTCGGCTGGCAACCCTCGGCACCCCGACCGCCCTTCAGCCCGGCACGGATCGAGACCCTGCTGCGCCTCGACGGCCACCCGCCCTCCTGAACCCCGCCCTGCTAAACACAGTGTCCGGGCTTTGCGCAGCAGCCCGGCAGCACTATCCTGCAGGAGTCACTTCCGGACCTCGACCCCATGCTCGCCGCATTCCTCAGCGCCAGCCCGTGCCAACTACCGAACCTGCTGGGCAGCCTGCAACCCCTGGCCCCCTTGCTCGACGCCTTGGCCGACGTGGTGTTTTTCATCAAGGACGACGCCGCCCGCTATGCCTTCGTCAATGCCACCCTGGCCAAGCGTTGCGGCTTCAAGACCAGTCAGCAACTGCTGGGCTTGACCGCCGAGCAAGTGTTCCCGGCACGCTTTGGCACGCTGTACACCGAACAGGACCGCAAGGTCCTTGGCAGCGGCCGCGAATTGGCCAATCAGCTGGAGCTGCACCTCTATTATGGCAACCAGCCCGTGTGGTGCCTGACCCACAAGATCGCCTTGCACGATGAACAGGGTCGGATCATCGGCCTGGCCGGCATTTCCCGCGACCTGCAGTTGCCTCAGTCGAGCCACCCGGCCTTCGCGAAACTGGCGGCGGTCGACGCGCACATCCGCACCCATTTTCATCGTCCGATCAGCCTCGCGGAGCTGACCGCCATTGCCGGGCTGTCGGTTGCGCAACTGGAGCGTCACTGCAAGCGGATCTTCCACCTGACCCCGCGCCAGCTGATTCACAAGGCCCGCCTCGAGGAGGCCTCACGTCTGCTGCGCGACGAAGACCTGCCCATCACCGATGTCGCCCTGCGCTGTGGCTACACCGACCACAGTGCGTTCAGCCGGCAGTTCCGCGCGCTGACGCACCTTTCGCCAAGCCTGTACCGCGAAAGCCATCGCTGATGTTCCGTTAGCGGGCAATCATTGGGGCGGTGCTCCCTTATGTAACACCCCACGGCGTCATACCCGACTCTTCCACCCTCGCCGATCCATGATGAATACGCCCTGATTCAGGGGCTTACGACGACAGCGCGAGCACGAACGAAAACAGGCACGCCTGTTGCATTTGAAATATCGTATACGAAATTCTCAATGGCAGTTCCAGTGCTCACCCAACTCCGAGGCCTCCATGAAAACTCCCGCCTTCGCCGTAGCCCTAACCGCTGTGCTCAGTACTACTTTCATGGCGACCGCCCAGGCCGACAAGCTGGACGACATCATTGGTTCCGGCAAGCTGCGCTGTGCGGTGACCCTGGACTTCCCGCCCATGGGCATGCGCGACAGCGCCAACAAGCCTGCGGGGTTCGACGTCGACTACTGCAACGACCTGGCGAAGGTGTTGGGCGTCGATGCCGAAGTCATCGAGACGCCGTTTCCAGACCGGATTCCGGCACTCATCTCGGGCCGTGCCGACGTAATCGTGGCCTCCACCTCCGACACCCTGGAACGGGCCAAGACCGTCGGCCTCAGCGTGCCCTACTTCGCCTTCCAGATGGTCGTGCTGACCCGCGACGACACCGGCGTCAACAGCTTCGACGACCTCAAGGGCAAGGCAGTGGGCAACACCAGCGGCACCTACGAGGCCATCGCGCTGGAAAAGGACGTGAAGGGCTGGGGCAGCGGCAGCTTCCGCGCGTATCAGTCGCAGAACGACACTATTCTGGCCGTCGCCCAAGGCCATATCCAGGCCACCGTGGTCACCAATACCGTGGCCGCCGCCACTCTGAAATCCGGCAAATACAAGAACCTCAAGGTCGCCGGCAATGCGCCCTACGTGATCGACTACGTTTCCCTGGGCGCCAAGCGCACCGAATACGGTCTGCTCAACTACCTCAACCTGTTCGTCAACCAGCAGGTGCGCAGCGGTCGCTACAACGAGTTGTTCGTCAAATGGGTCGGCACCGACATTGCGCCCGCCAACCTCACCGTACCCAACGTCTACTACTGAGGTGACGACCATGCCACGCAGCGTCGGTGGACGCAGCCTGATAGACGGCAGCGCACAAGGCGCCCTGTTGTTTGCCGACACCGGCCTGAGTTTCTGGGGCGGGGTCGACCCCAGCAGTGGCGAGGTGATCGACCGCCATCATCCGCTCAGTGGTCAGCGGGTGGCGGGCCGGGTCCTGGCGATTCCCGGCAGTCGCGGGTCCTGCACGGGCAGCAGCGTCATGATGGAACTGATCAGCAACGGCCACGCGCCGGCAGCGCTGGTACTGGCCGAAGCCGATGAAATCCTCAGCTTGGGCGTGCTGGTGGCACAGCACTTCTTCGCCCGCTCGCTGCCGGTGCTGTGCATCGGCCAGGAAGCCTTCGATACGCTGCGCGGCGTGGCATGGGCTCGGTTGGATGGGGCAACGCTCGGTCTATACAGCCAGGTGCCGGCGGACGACTGGCAGCCGCAGCCAGGCGTCGGCCAGCCGGAGCCGTTCGATGACGGCTTTGCACTCGACAGCCGTGACCATGAGTTGCTCGCAGGCAGCCACGGCAAGGCGGCGCAGGTGGCGATGCAGATCGTCCTGCGCATGGCCCGTCTACAGGGCGCGCGGGAACTGGTCGATATCACTCAGGCGCACATCGACGGCTGCATCTACACCGGCCCCGCCAGCCTGCGTTTCGCCGAACAACTGGTGCAATGGGGCGCACGGGTGCGGGTGCCCACTACCCTGAACGCCATCTCGGTGGACCAGCGCCGCTGGCGGGAACTGGGTATCGATCCGGCGCTCGGCGAGCCTGCCAGCGCGTTGGGCGATGCGTACATGGCCATGGGTGCGCGCACAAGTTTCACCTGCGCGCCCTATCTGCTCGACAGCGCACCAGCCCTTGGCGAGCAGGTGGTGTGGGCCGAGTCCAACGCTGTGGTCTACGCCAACAGCGTGCTCGGCGCGCGCACGCTGAAGTACCCGGACTACCTGGACATCTGCATTGCATTGACTGGCCGTGCGCCGCTGATCGGCTGTCATCTCCAGGAGCAACGTCGGGCCCAACTGCTGATCGACGTACCGGTGTTGAAAGAACTGGATGACAGCTTCTACCCGCTGCTCGGCTATCACGTCGGGACCCTGTGCGGCAGCCGCATTCCATTGATCAGCGGTCTGCAGCACCTCAGCCCCAGCCTGGACGAGCTCAAGGCATTCGGCGCCGCGTTCGCCACCACCAGCGCTGCACCGATGTTTCATATCGCCGGCGTCACTCCGGAAGCCCTGAACCCGGCCCACTCGAGTGACTCACCGGATACGCTGCCGCGCGTCTCGATTTCCCTGCAAGACCTGTACGCCAGCTGGATGGAGCTCAACAGCGCGCGGGACAACCAGGTCAGGATGGTATCCCTGGGCAACCCGCACTTCTCCCTGACCGAATTCGCCCGCCTGGCCGAGCTCTGCTGCGGCCTGCGCCGACACCCGGACGTGGTACTGGCCATCACCTGCGGTAGAGCGGTGCTGGAACAGGCACGGGCAGCGGGTCATGTGGCCGTGCTCGAAGCCTTCGGCGCCACGCTGGTCACCGATACCTGCTGGTGCATGCTGGGCGAACCGGTCATTCCCGTGGGTGTGCGCAGCCTGATGACCAACTCGGGCAAGTACGCCCACTACGCGCCCGGCCTGGTCGGGCGCAGCGTTCATTTCGCCAGCCTCGGCACCTGTGTCGACAGCGCGTGCAGCGGCGCCACCAGCGCTCGACCGCCCGCCTGGCTGGCCACCTGTGCAGCGGAGGGCGCGGAGCATGTTTGACTACACCTTCCAATGGCGGGCTGCGTGGCGCGCCCTGCCCGACATGCTGCAAGGCGCGTGGGTGACGTTCGAAACCGCGGCGCTGTCGATGATTTTCGGTGTGCTCATCGCCCTGCTTCTGACCGTGATGCGTGCAGGCTCCGAACGGACGTTCCGCGGCCGGGCGCTGCGCGGCGTCGGCGACGGCTGGGTGTCGATTGCGCGCAATACCCCGTCGCTGTTCCAGATCTACATCCTGTACTTCGGCCTCGGCTCGCTGGGCCTGCACGTCAGCTCATGGCTGGCACTGCTGGCCGGCATCACCTTCAACAACGCCGGCTACCTGGCGGAAAATTTCCGCGGCGGTCTCAAAGCGGTGCCGGACACGCAGATGCGCGCCGCGCGCTCGCTGGGCATGAGTGCCTTCCAGGCCTACCGCATGATCATCGTTCCGCAACTGTTGCGCGTGGTGTTCTACCCGCTGAGCAACCAGATGGTGTGGGCGGTGCTGATGACGTCCCTGGGCGTGGTAGTCGGGCTCAACGACGACCTGACCGGGGTCACCCAGGACTACAACGTGAAGACCTTCCGCACCTTCGAATATTTCGCGATGGCCGCGGTGCTCTATTACCTGATCGCCAAGCTGATCGTCGGCCTCGCCCGGCTGTTGAGCTGGCGTCTGTTTCGCTACTGAGGAGCGGCGCATGTTTTCCACCAGCCTCACCGCGACAGACCTCCTGTACATGCTCAATGGCGCCTGGGTCACCCTGCAACTGACATTCTGGGCAATCCTGGCGGGCTCCTTCGGCGGTTTGCTGTGCGGCCTGCTGCGGGCCCTCGCGCCGCGCGCCAGCCTGCCACTCGCGTGGGTGCTGGACGTGTTCCGCAGCGTGCCGTTGCTGATCCAGTTCGTGCTGCTCAATTCGCTCAAGAGCATCGTCGGATTGAATATCAGCGCGTTCAGCGTCGGCTGCATCGTGCTGGGCGTCTACGCCGCGGCGTACTTCACCGAGATCGTCCGCAGCGGGGTGCTTGCCGTGTCGCCTTCGGTGCGCCGGGCCAGCCGCTCGCTCGGCCTGAGCTATTGGCAAGACCTGCGCTACATCGTCCTGCCGATGGCCACCCGGATCGCCTTCCCCGGCTGGCTCAACCTGGTGCTTGGCGTCATGAAGGACACCGCGCTGGTGATGTGGATCGGTATCGTCGAACTGCTGCGCGCGTCGCAGACCATCGTCACGCGCATACAGGAGCCGCTGCTGGTGCTGTGCATCGCCGGGCTCATCTACTACGTCATGAGCCTGGTGGTCGCTCGCCTGGGCGCTCGTCTGGAAAGAAGGTGGCAGGAAAATGATTGAGATCGACAACGTACACAAATCCTTCGGCGAACTGGAGGTCATCAAGGGCGTCAGCCTGACGGTGAGCAAGGGCGAGGTGGTGTCGATCATCGGCGGCTCGGGTTCGGGAAAATCCACCTTGCTGATGTGCATCAACGGCCTGGAGCCGATCCAGAAAGGCAGTATTCGAGTCGACGGGGTCGAGGTCCACGGCAGCAGCACCAACCTCAACCAGCTGCGCCAGCGAATCGGCATCGTGTTCCAGCAATGGAATGCCTTTCCCCACCTCACCGTGCTGGAAAACGTCATGCTGGCGCCACGCAAGGTACTGGGCAAGAGCAAGGAGCAGGCCGAGGCGCTGGCCGTGCAGCAGTTGACCCATGTCGGCCTGAGCGACAAATTCAATACCTTTCCCGGCAAGCTCTCGGGCGGCCAGCAGCAGCGCATGGCGATTGCCCGAGCGCTGGCCATGTCACCGGACTACATGCTGTTCGACGAAGCCACCTCGGCGCTCGATCCGCAACTGGTGGGCGAAGTGCTCGACACCATGCGCATGCTCGCCGAAGACGGCATGACCATGGTGCTGGTGACCCACGAGATTCGTTTCGCCCGCGATGTGTCCGATCGCGTGGCGTTTTTCCGCAACGGCCTGGTGCATGAGATCGGCAGCCCGGACCAGGTCATCGGCAACCCCTTGCAGCCGGAAACGGCCGCGTTCCTGAAGTCGGTCAAATAGGCGCTACCGATACACGAGCGGGCACATCGCCTACTCGCGACAACATGGCTGGAACCGCATCACCCTTTGCAAACAACGTACGAATCAAAGCGTATACGAAATACCATTAATCAGCGGAGCAAATCGAATGAGCAAGCGCATCAACTGGAGTGGCGTATTCCCGGCTGTTACCACTCAATTCAACGATGACTTTTCCATCAACCTGGAAAAGACTCATCAGGTGATTTCCAATGTGATTCGCGACGGCGTGTCAGGCCTGGTGGTCTGCGGCTCGGTAGGTGAAAACACCTCGTTGACCGCAGAAGAGAAGATCGCTGTCACCGAAGTGGCCGTCGACGCCTCCGGTGGGCGCGTACCGGTCATCTGCGGCGTGGCGGAATTCACCAGTGTCGCTGCCGCGAAAACCGCCAATGCCGTACGCAAGGCCGGGGTGGACGGCGTCATGCTGATGCCGGCACTGGTCTACGGTTCCAAGCCTTTCGAGACCGCCGAGCACTTCCGTTACGTGGCCAAGCACGCCGACGTGCCGTTGATGGTCTACAACAACCCGCCCATCTACAAGAACGATGTCACCGCCGAGATCCTCATCTCCCTGGCCGACTGCGACAACGTGGTGTGTTTCAAGGACTCCTCCGGCGATACCCGGCGTTTCATCGACGTGCGCAACGAAGTGGGCGACCGCTTCGTGCTGTTCGCCGGCCTCGACGACGTCGTCCTGGAAAGCATCGCAGTGGGCGCCGAAGGCTGGGTGTCGGGCATGTCCAACGTTTTCCCACAGGAAGGCGAAACCATCTTCCGCCTGGCCAAGGCCGGACGCTTTGCCGAAGCCATGGAAATCTACCGGTGGCTGATGCCGATCCTCCACCTGGACGCCCGTGCGGACCTGGTGCAGTGCATCAAGCTGTGCGAAGCGATCATGGGCCGCGGCAGCGCCCTCACTCGCCCACCGCGCCTGGCCCTGCCGGATGAAGACCGTCTGTTCGTCGAACGCATCATGGCCAAGGCCCTGGCCAACCGCCCCATCCTGCCCGACGTCGGTCTTTGAATCACGACCGGGCCAGGCGCATCCGCCAGGCCCGGGTAACTGTCATTGCCACTCCAGGAAGCCTGATCATGTCCACTTCTTCCAACGCGACCACCCCAGCGGGACTCAAACGCGTCGTGGCGGCCGCCATGGCCGGAACCGTCGCCGAATGGTACGAATTCTTCCTGTACGGAACGGCCTCAGCGCTGGTGTTCGGCCAGCTGTTCTTTCGCCAGACCGATAGCCCCATCGACGGCATCATTGCTGCCTTCGCGCTCTACGCAGTGGGCTTTCTGGCCCGACCACTGGGCGGGTTGGTGTTCGGCCACTACGGCGACAAGTTCGGCCGCAAGCGCCTGCTGCAACTGAGCCTGATAGTGGTGGGCATCACCACCTTCCTGATGGGCTGCCTGCCAGGTTTCGCCACCATCGGCTACGCTGCGCCCGTGCTGCTGGTGCTGTTGCGGCTGATCCAGGGCTTCGCGTTCGGCGGCGAATGGGGCGGTGCCATCCTGCTGGTGTCCGAGCACTGCCCAGACAACCGTCGCGGCTTCTGGGCCAGCTGGCCACAAGCGGGCGTGCCGGCGGGCAACCTGATCGCTACCGTCGCCTTGCTGGGGCTGTCCACCGGGCTTTCCGAGGAGCAGTTCCTGGCCTGGGGCTGGCGCGTGGCGTTCTGGCTGTCGGCCATTGTGGTGCTGATCGGCTACTGGATCCGCAGCAGCGTCGACGATGCGCCTATCTTCAAGGAAGCCCAGGCGCGCCAGGCATCGATTCAATCCGAACAGCTAGGTGTGGTCGAAGTACTTCGCCATCACTGGCGTTCAGTGTTGGTGGGAATCGGCGCGCGGTTTGCCGAGAACATTCTGTATTACACGGTGGTGACCTTTTCCATCACCTACCTCAAGCTGGTGGTTCACAAGGACACCTCGCAGATTCTGCTGCTGATGTTCGGCGCGCACTTCCTGCACTTCTTCATGATTCCGCTGATGGGCTACCTCTCCGACCTGGTCGGCCGCAAACCGGTGTACCTGACCGGCGCGGTACTGACGGCGTTCTGGGGTTTCGTCGGCTTCCCGATGATGGACACCGGCAACAACTGGCTGATCATGGCGGCCATCACTCTGGGCCTGGCCATCGAATCCATGACCTATGCGCCCTACTCGGCACTCATGGCCGAGATGTTCCCGACCCATGTGCGCTACACAGCGCTGTCGCTGTGTTATCAGGTGGCGCCGATCTTCGCCGGCTCGCTGGCGCCGCTGATCGCCATCACTCTGCTGAACAAATACAACAGCTCCACGCCCATCGCCTGGTACCTGGTCGGGGCTGCGGTAATCTCCATCGTCGCCGTCAGCCTGACCCGTGAAACCCGTGGCAAGTCGTTGCGCACGGTCGATGCCGAAGCCGCCGCCCGCGTGGCGGCCTCGGAACAAACGGGCGTGTCGCGCGGCAAACTGGCCTGAGCACTTGCGCTGACGATGGCCGTCAGCGCGCCCTCAAAGCCCCAGATCACTCAACCCTGGGTGATCGTCGGGGCGCCGCCCCAAGGGCCAGTGGTACTTGCGTTCGGACTCGGCAATCGGCAGGTCGTTGATGCAGGCGAAGCGCCGGTGCATGAGTCCGTTGGCGGCGAACTCCCAGTTCTCGTTGCCGTAGGAGCGAAACCAGTTGCCCGAATCGTCATGCCACTCGTAGGCGTAACGCACGGCAATGCGGTTGTCGGCGAAGGCCCACAGCTCCTTGATCAGGCGGTAGTCCAACTCCTTGCGCCACTTGCGCTCGAGAAACGCCTGGGCCTGGGCTCGACCTTCGATGAACTCGCTGCGGTTGCGCCAGTAGGTGTCGTGGGTATAGGCCAGCGCCACTTTGGCGGCGTCCCGGGTGTTCCAGCCATCTTCGGCACCACGCACTTTCCGAATGGCGGTTTCGACGGTGAAAGGTGGCAACGGTGGGCGGTTTTCCTGGTTCATGGCGAGGATCCTAGAAAGGCTTGTAGGGCAGGAACTTGCCGTCCAGGGTGATCACAGCACGCGATCCGCCTTCGGGATCTTCGACTTTCTTGATGTCGAGTTTGAAGTTGATCGCACTGATGATGCCGTCGCCGAATTGCTCATGCACCAGAGCCTTCAAGGTAGTGCCGTAGACCTGGACCATTTCGTGAAAGCGATAGATGGTCGGGTCGTTGGACACGTCTTCGGCGTTGCCGCGCAACGGTATGGTCTGCAACTGAACGACCGCTTGCGCGTCGAGGCCCAGACGCTCGGCCACCACTTCGGCAACCGCCTGCGGCAGCGGGTGTTGGCCCAGCAGTGCGGCCGTCACATACACCGTACTCAGGCCGGTCCCTTCGGACAGCGCCGCCCAGGTCAGATTGTGCGTGGCCTTGGCCTGCAGGACTTGTTCGGTCAGGGTCTGTCGTGGTGCCTTGGAAACGTTGCTCTGGGACATGGTGATTCTCCGGACTGAAGCGCAGGGTCGATTGAACAGCTTGGCAGCAGGGAATCATCGAAACCTACCACAATGATCAGGGCTGCCTTGCACAATTTCAGCTGGGATTCGATTGGTGCCGCTACGTCCCATTGGTCACCTGAGCGCTGCGGTTGGCCAGGCAGGACAGCGGGAGGAAGGCTGAACGCGCTGCACGCTCGCGCAAACTTTTCCGTGGTTCAGGCGTCAGCTTGATAGCACATCTCGCTATTGCAGCGCCCCCCTGCCCCTGCACAAGGACTCATCATGGTTTTCTTCATCTTTCTGCTGGCCTGCGCCGCCGCAGCCAGCACCGGTGTCATCTTCAAGCCCGGCGAATGGTACGCCTCGCTGGTCAAGCCGCGTTTCACCCCGCCCAACTGGGCGTTTCCCGTGGCCTGGACGGTCATCTACCTGCTGCTGGCGTGGGCGGGCTATCGGCTGACCCAACTGCCGGGCAGCGAGACGGTACTGGCGCTGTGGGCCGCGCAGATCGCCCTGAATACCCTGTGGACGCCGGTATTCTTCGGCGCCCATCGCCTGCTCGCCGGGATGGTGATCATCGTGATCTTGTGGCTGGTGACCGCCGCCATGGTTGCCCTGGCAATGCGCCTGGACGTCATCACCGGGCTGATCCTGTTCCCCTACCTGGCCTGGCTCTGCGTGGCCGCGGCGCTGAACTTCTCGATTCTGCGCAACAATCGCTGACGCTACGGTTTCGCCGCTCCCACTCGGCCACGGTCAGATCGCGAACGCCCCGACCAATGCGGTCAGCCCGACCGCCAGCCTCGACACTTCTCCGCTGGCGGTGGCCGTTTGCGTGGCGCCGGCTGCGCTCTGGATCGAAAGGTCGCGGATGCTGGTGATGTTGCGATCGATTTCCCGTGCCACCTGTGCCTGCTCCTCGGCTGCGGTGGCGATTACGGTATTGCGTTCGCTGATGAGGTTGATCGATGCCGATATCTGACTGAGCGATGCGCTGGCGTGCTGCGCCACGGCCGACGAATCGCTGGCCATCTGCTGACTCTGCTCCATGGCTTGCACAGCCTGCACCGAATCGGTCTGCATGGAGCCGATCATCTTTTCGATTTCCTGGGTCGACTGCTGCGTGCGGTGAGCCAGGGCGCGCACTTCATCCGCCACCACGGCAAAGCCTCGACCCTGCTCTCCGGCGCGGGCCGCTTCGATGGCCGCGTTCAATGCCAGCAGGTTGGTCTGTTCGGCGATGGCGCGAATCACCTCGACCACCGTATTGATCTCCCGCGCCCGTGACGACAGCTGCTTGACCTGGGTGCTGGTGCTGCCCACGTTGGTGGCCAGTGCCTGAATGGCGGTGAGGGTCTGCTCGACCTTGCCCAGCCCATCCCTGGCCAGGGACTGGGTGGTTGCCGACGCGTCGGCGGCCTCTGCCGCATTGCGTGCCACCTCATCGACGGCCGAGCTCATCTGGGTGACGGCGCTGGCAGCCTGATTGACCTCGTCGTTCTGGCGCGTCAGACCGCGGCTGGATTCCTCGGTCACGGCGCTCATCTCTTCCGAGGCGGCAGCCAACTGGCTGGAACTGTCGGAAATGTGCGCGATGGTCTGGCGCAGGTTGGCCTGCATCTGGGCCAACGCGGTGAGCATGCTGGCGGCCTCGTCCTGCCCGACCACGACGATCGTTTCGGTCAGGTCCTTGCGCGCGATGCGCTGGGCAATCTGCACGGCCTCCTTGATCGGCTGGGTGATGCTGCGGATCAATAGCGCAGCGAGCAGGATGGTAGCCAGCACGGCCGCAGCCATCAGCCCGATGACCCAGTTGCGTCCCGACTCGAACGTCGCCAGCGCCGCATCGCCGGCATCCGTGGCACCGCGGTCGTTCAGCGCCATGAGCTGGTTGACCTTGCCTTCGAGGGCATTGGTCAACGGACGAATGGCCGTGTTGATCAAGGCAGTTGCCGCAGTGGTGTCGGCAGCACGCAGCATAGGTTCCAGCTGACCCAGCACTTGGTCATACGTTGCCGCATCTGAGCGTATGGATTCGTAAAGTTTACGGTCATCGTCGCTCGCAACGGTGCTCTCGTAGTGCTTGATGGTTTCCTGAAAAGTACGGCGATAGCCCGGAAACGCAGCAATCGTCTGTTCACGAAGCGCGGCATCGGTGGTGGTGGCACCGCGCATGCTTTCGAGCCGCAACCTGAGCAGTCCGCTGTTCATCTGACCCGCATCGCGAATGCCGAGCATCCAGTTGGTTTCCACGTCCTGCTCGGCCTGGTAGAGCTTGTTCATCTGAACGATGGAGATACTGCCCAGAAGGATCACGACCGCGACTACGGCCGAGAAGAAAGCGATCGCCCGAGGGGCGAGATTGAGGCGTCGGATGATCATGCAGGATTCCATTGCGATCGGGGGTTGATGACAACCATCATCGGCCCGCCGGCAGGAATCTTGAGCATGGGGCAGGTCGGCAGCTATCGGATATGGCTCACGACGATAGCGAAACGAGCGCGATCAGGGCCTGCAGCGGATCACGGCCTGGCGAACAGGAGTTTCAAGCCGGCTGCGGCAAAGACCATCGCCAAGGTGCCCTCGATCCAACGGCGCGCCTTTCCATAGGCACGCACCATTGGGGCCGTAGAGAAGACCAGTGCATAACCGCCAAAAATGGTCACGCTAAGTATGGCGCAACCCGCCAGGATGATCGCCACGGTCGAGCTCGTCGCGCCTGGGCCCAAGCCCAGGGTCATCGTAGCGATCCAGCTCAGCAGGGCTTTCGGATTGGTAAGGTGCATCAGCAAGCCCCGACGATACAGACTTGGCCAGGATGCCTTCGGTGAAGATGCCAACTCATCGGCAAAGCGTTGATTGGACGTCAGCGCGGAACGGCAGGCCTTGCTGGCCAGAAAAAGCAGATAGGCGCCGCCTGCCATCTTCAGAATGAACAGCGCGCCGGCGTATTGCACGAGCACTGCCGAGACACCCGTAGCAGCCATTGAACCCCAGAAGAACGAACCACTGATGACGCCTGCGGCCAGCACCAACGCGGGGCGTCTGCCTTGGTGCATCGCGACGCTCATGATTCGCATGTTGCTGGGCCCCGGGCTGGCTGCGCCGACAATGTAGGTGACGAACACCAGAAGCAGATGGTGAATATCGAACGACATGAAGGGGCCCCACTCTGTTGCGTCGCTGGCAATGTACTCAGGTACCCTATAGCAACGCCGGTCGCCGATGCAAACCCACGTATTCCGTCCGAAAATGAGGAGTTCTTTCATGTTCACAGGTTTGAGCGCATTCCCTTTGACCCCGCTGCGTGACGGTGTCGTCGACGAAACGGCCTTCGCCGGGTTGATTGAAAACCTGTCGTCGGCAAAGGTCGATTCCATCGGCGTTCTGGGCTCGACGGGAAGCTACGCGTACCTGAACCGGGAAGAACGACGCCTCGCGACGCGGCTTGCCGTCAGCGTGGCCGGTGAGGTGCCCGTTATCGTCGGGATCGGCTCGGTCGCCACGCGAGATGTGCTGCTGCTGGCGGATGATGCGCAGGCCGCTGGGGCCTGCGCGCTGTTGCTGCCACCGGTGAGTTACCAGAAGCTTGGTGCCGATGAAGTATTCGAGTTCTACGAAACCCTCGCCCACCACGTTTCGGTGCCGTTGGTGGTCTACGACAACCCCGGCACCACGCACTTCGAGTTCACGGACGAGCTGCACGGGCGCATTGCAGCTCTGCCGAATGTCGCCTCGATCAAGATCCCCGGCATGAACCTGGATCCAGCGCAAGCCTCGGCCCGGGTGGCGCGCCTGCGGGCGAGCATCCCTGCCCACGTCAGTATAGGCATCAGTGGCGATGCCTTTGCAGTGACCGGCCTCAATGCAGGGTGCGAGCTGTGGTACTCCGTGCTGGGCGGACTGTTTCCGCGAACTGCGCTGGCGCTCATCGAGGCAACGGAGGGTGCACACTCGGGCCGCGCCGTCGAACTGTCGGCAGGGCTTGAACCGCTGTGGGCAATGTTCCGTGAATATGGCAGTGTCCGGGTCATCGCTGCCGCAGCCGAGATCATGGGCCAGGCAGCAGCCAATTGCCTGCCTCTTCCCCTAAAGGGGCTCGACCGGCAGTCCAAAGAGCGCCTGGTGCAGATGCTGAAGGCGCTAGAACTCGCCTGAGCCTGGAGCCGCGAGGCCTAGGCCGGGGTCAGTGCCGTTCGATCGGCGCCTGAAGCTTGTAGCCCATGCTGTGCACGGTGTGCAGCAGGGGTACATCGAAGGTTTTGTCGATGGTTCTGCGCAACATGTAGATGCCCGTTCGCAGGCTGTCGGAGTCGTGCGTTTCCTGGCCCCACAGTGCCAGTTCGAACTCGCGACGCTTCACTATCGCGGGGCTTTTGCGCATCAGCAGCTCCAGCAGCACGAGGGTGGTGGGGTTGAGTTTGAGCAGCCTGCCCGCCCGCTTCACCTCAAGCGAATCCAGGTCGAAGGTCAGGTCATAGACCTGGAGCACGTTCTTCCGAACGCCTGTCGATCGTCGACTCACCGTCTCCACGCGAGCAAACAGTTCGGACAACGCGAAGGGCTTGATGATGTAGTCGTCGGCACCGACGCTGAAGCCGGTCAAGCGGTCTTCCAATTCGTCACGTGCAGTGAGCATCAGGATGGGCGTGTTCTGCCTGGAGACCGAGCGCAGCTTGTGGCAGACCCGATTGCCGTCCATGCCGGGCAGCATCACATCCAGAATGATGGCGTCGAAGTTGCCGGTCATCGCCAGGTGCAGCCCAGTGACGCCATCCAGCGCCCCGGTAACTTCACAGCCCTTGAGCGTGAAATACTCGGAGATGTTGGCGAGGATATCGGCGTGATCTTCGATAACCAGTATGCGCATGGAACCCTCTTTGTGATGTCAGGCGGAACAACGGAAAAGGTCACCCGCTCAGCGGCCGGCCGCCAGTTGTTTCGCCGCGTCAGCCGCATGCCCGTTGATCCCCCTGCAACTGGCGAACATATCCAACCCGGTGTCGTAGACACGGGTCTGCACATGCAGCAAGCCTAGCACCGAGTGAAACAGATTGTCCTGGCTCAGCGGTTCATGACGCGTCTGCTGCAGACAGCGGCTGTCGACCGTGAGCGCGCGCTGATAACTTTCGGAAAGCCATACCAGCAGCGGCACGTGTTTCTGCTGATCGGGGGCAAGCATGTAAGGCGTGCCATGCAGGAACAGGTTGTACTCGCCCAGCGACTCGCCATGATCCGACAGATAGATCATTGCGGTGGCCAGATGATCCTGGTTGCTGCGCAGTACATCGATGAGCCGAGCCAGCACGTGATCGGTGTACAGCAAGGTGTTGTCATAGCCGTTGACGATACTCTCTCTGCTGCACGCATCCAGCGCATTGCTCTTGCACACCGGCGTGAATTTCTCGAACGCCTTGGGGTAACGCTTGAAATATTCGGGCCCGTGGCTGCCCATCTGGTGCAATACCAGAACGGTATCTTTGCTCAAATGGTCAATGAAGGCCTGCAGACCTTGCAGCAGAATTTCGTCCCCGCACTCGTTGTCCGCGCACAATGCGGGATCTCTGTCATGGCTGACGTCCAGAAAAGTGACCCGGTCGCACGTCCCCTTGCAGCCAGACTGGTTGTCCCACCACACCACATCCAGCCCCGCGCGTTTGAGCACGTCCAGCAAGCCTTCCTGGTTTTTCGCAATGTCCGCCTTGTACTGCTTGCGGCCCATGTTGGAGAACATGCATGGCACAGAGACAGCCGTTTCGGTGCCGCAGGAGTGCATGTCGGTAAAGGCCACCAGCCCTTGTTCCTGAGCAAGTTGCGGCGTGGTCTCGCGCTCGTAACCCAGGATGCCGAAGTTCTCGGCGCGCGCACTTTCCCCTACCACCAGTACCGTCAGTGACTTGGGCGCATTGCTGGCCACGTTGACGGCTCGCACGGCGTCTTCGCCGATGGCCCGGAATGGCTGTCGTGCCGTGGACACTTGTTCGCGTACATAGGCGATCGAGGCACCAATGTAATTGCTCGGCACCACCATCAGGCGCAACTCGTGATGATTGCGCAACAGTGACGACAGCCCCTGATAGTCCACCAGCGCGACCACGGCAATGACCGCCGCAGAGCCCGCGCCGACCAGTGCCTTGCTGACCAACTGGCGATGCACTTTGCGGTAGGCGATGGGCGTTTTCCACAACAGCACCGACGGCAATACGCCCAACAGCAAAACATAGACCCAGAGCATCGGAGACAACAAGCCTTGTACTTCGGTGATATTGGTTTCCACCAGATTGCGAAGCATGCCAACGTCCATGAGCACACCGTAGTGACTCATGAAGTAGGTGACACTAGCACTGGTAAGAAACAGCACCGTCAATACCGGTTTGAATATGATTGGAAACGCCACTATCGTCAGGACGATATTGAACACGCCCAACAGCATGATGGCAAAAGCAAGGGCAAGTTGTGTTCCAGCGCCCCCCTCCCCGGTAATTGCAGCCAGATGCTGCCAGAGGGGCACATTGAATACCACCAGCAGAAAGACACTGGCAAGCACCGTCGCGGTTTCCGGGCGTACAGGTTTGAGTTTGAACATGGGAGTCTGCCGTCGGGCAAAGAAGCGAGCCGTGCGCCGTGCTACGGTTGTCGATGGCGCGGACTCTAGACGCGGATAATTCAAATTTTCGTGAAAGATTCGCGAGGAAAAGCTCGTCGCGAGTCCGTTTCAAGGCATGCGCTGGAACACAGCAATGCGATCGCTTCCTGCAGCCGAGGCGAGCACTACTTTCCACGTATTTTTCACAGTTCGTTCACTTCGTTCTGAACGGCGCAAACTTATCGTCGCTCGTAACGCAAGCGGCCGATGGATCATTGATGACAGGCCGCCGTCGTTACTTCCCCACGTAACTTTCACCTGTTCTTCATCATTGGATCGGAGCCTGTCATGGCTATCGCATTACCTGTCGCTGCGTCCCGGCATTTTGACTTTCGATTGGCGCTGGGCATTCCGCTCGTGCTGATGGCAACGATGCTGTGGCTGTATCCACCCGC
Organism: Pseudomonas sp. MM227; assembly: GCF_947090715.1. NCBI lineage: Bacteria > Pseudomonadati > Pseudomonadota > Gammaproteobacteria > Pseudomonadales > Pseudomonadaceae > Pseudomonas > Pseudomonas sp. MM227. The sequence goes on along the minus strand of NZ_OX352319.1, from coordinate 1,849,711 downwards.
CTTCGACTTCGCCCTGGCGCAGATCTTCTACGTGCCGGGGGTTGGCTTCATCGGACGCCAGAGCTACTGGCTGGAAAACATTCTGCATGATCGCGCCAAGCAGGCGGTGATCGCCTTTGCCGTACTTGCACTTGCAGGTTTCGTGGCGAGTCTGTGGGCCACGCGCCTGCGCCAATGGCGTCGACCACTGGGGTATGTGGTGCTGGCGATGGCGCTGACTACGTCGGTGGTGACGCCGCTCAAAGTGCTGACAGCCGTGCATTGCCCCTGGAGCCTGAAAGAGTTCGGCGGCCAGGAAACCTATACACCGTTGCTCAGCCCCCGCGCCGCAACGGAAAAGCCTGGTCTGTGCTGGCCCGGCGGCCATGCGTCGAGCGGCTTCTCGTTGCTCGCCCTGTTCTTTTTCTGCCGCGATCGTCGCCCACGCACTGCGCGAATCGCACTGGCGGTGGCGCTGATGCTGGGATCGGTCTTTTCGCTGGGGCGAATGGCGCAAGGTGCGCACTTCCTTTCGCACAACATCTGGACGCTGCTGATCGATTGGGTCATTTGCGTGCTGTGTTATCGCTGGATTCTCTACCGCCCCTCGACACAGCCTTCACCTGTGTCGACTGCGGCCCTGGTGCCCGACGGGTACCGGCGATGAACGCCCTGTGGAGACCTGGTAGACGAACTGGGGTGCTGCTGAGCCTAGCCTTATCGGCAGTAGTGTTGAGCGCCTGCCAAACGACCCGGGAGCGGCTATTGGCCGAGGGCTACCCTGCCCCCTTCGCCAGCGGCTTCGAGGACGGCTGCGGCAGTGGTCGGCACGCCGCGCAAGCCTTGGGCGAATTTCGCAAGAACGTGCCTGTCTACCTTTCGGATCGTCAATACGCCACCGGCTGGGACGACGGCTTCCGGCAATGCCAAGCCAGCGCCGTCGCCGACTTCCAACGGCATGTCGGCATCGACAGCAAGGAAGACCGCGATTGGCGGCATGCCAGGGATCAGGGGTGGGGCAAGGCGCTTGGGCGCTGATCGAACGCGCTTTTGCGCGAAACAATCTGCGCGCTAACGAAAAAAAACGAGTGAAAGGGAGAACCGGGTGTCTATTCCAATCAAGCACACCTCGCTCGATTTCAGACATTTCATTCGCACACCCACCCAGGACACTCATCGATGCACGACAGCATAAAGTGGCCGCTGACCCTCTACTTCGACGGTGACTGCCCCCTCTGCGCCCACGAAATCAAGGTTCTGAGGGCGCGTGCCTTGCCCGAACGCCTGCATTTCACCGATATCAGCGATCCGGCGTTCGACGCTCAATCCTTGGGCTTCACCCGGGCGCACATGGAATCGTTGCTTCATGCCCGGTTCAGCGATGGAACATGGGTCACCGGCCTGGACGCGACACTCTGGAGCTGGCGCGCCGCAGGCCTTGGCCTCTGGGCCGCGCCGTTGTCCTGGCGGTGGGCCAGGCCGCTGTTCAACGTTGGCTATCGGCTGTTCTGCCGCTGGCGTCCGCATCTGGCCTGGCTGCCCCACCCGGACGGCAGTGCTCGCTGCAGGAACGGCAGTTGTGCAGTTCCCGAAGCGAACAGTGCTGGGCAAAAGCGGCCACGGTCCGGGCCGCGTTGAGAGCAGTTCCGACTTGGCTCGTCATAGAATTGATGGCTGACATGCAAATGCTTGGGGCCCTAGCTCGCACATCACTGCTACGGCCAGCTTGAAGTTGCCAAAAATGACAACTGGCGTATCATGATGATAAACGCCAGGAAGACATATGGATGTTCTGAAGAAGGATCGATTTGACGACGCATGCCGTAGGCACCCTACCTGCGCCACTGCCCTCAAAGCCTGCTATCGAATTCTGTGTGCATTGGAACCCAGCTGTTACAACGATCTGGCAGACCTGTTTGGGAGCCGGTTGGATCTACTCAAGCCCCGGGCACAGGTGGGGTGGGTTGTGATCGATATCGGCGGCAACAAATTGAGATTGATCGCAGGCGTCAATTACAAGCGGCAAAAGCTGTACGTCAAACACATCTATACCCATGCTGAATATGACGCTGCAAATAACTGGTATGCCAGAAACAACCAAGGGGCGAAACCATGACCACCGTACTTCAAGATCCTCAAAGCATCCGTGCTGCCTTGGAAAGCCTTCAAGTATTGGTTGAGCAGCTACGTGAGTCGTTCGTTGGCGGCATCCATAGCCCCGCCGAATACGCGCGTGCGTCTGCGCTGCTCGACGAGCTGACTGATGGCCATACCCTGAACAAGTATGAAGAGCAGGTACTGGTCGAGCTCGAGGATGCGCTTCTTAATTACGAGCGTGATTCGCAGCAGTTCGAGGCCATCAACGCCCATTTGAAACCCACCAGCACTGCCGTGCAGCTGTTGCGTGACTTCATGGAGATGCTGGGGCTTACCGGTTCGGATTTGCCCGAAATTGGCGATAAGCATGTGGTGTCCAAGGTGCTGGCCGGGACGCGCCCCATCAGCCACAAGATGGCCTATGCGCTAGCACAGCGCTTCCATACCAAGCCAGATGTATTCATCGAGGAACCCAAGCCCACGTGTATTGGATGAACCCTGCACCCATCTGCGCCGGTGGCCCGCTACCTGCCGGCATCGAACAGTTCAGCGCCTGCCAAAGCCATATGCACTTCTCGTCGTGTTTTTGCCCGGATAAAAAACTAGAAACATTTTGAAACATGCACCTCGGATAACCACTCCATAGTCTTTCCCCCAAAGACTATTCCATGAAAACGCCCCGTCCTGCCGCACGCCTGGAACCCCTCGAGCAACTGCGCAATTTGAAGATGGCCCGATCCGCGCATGCCTATGTGCGCGGCAGCACCGTGCAATTCTATGAATGGCTGCAGTCCCAGTCCGGTCGGCGCTTGCCCAGTGGGCCGCCGGTGTGGATCTGTGGCGACTGTCACGCCGGCAACCTCGGGCCGACCGGCGATTTGAAGGGTCGCATCGACATCCATATCCGCGACCTGGACCAGACGGTGATCGGCAACCCTGTCCACGACCTGGTCCGGCTCGGCTTGTCGCTGGCGACCGCCGCTCGCGGCTCGGACCTGCCCGGCGTGGCCACCGCGCGCATGCTCGAAGAGATGATGGTGGGCTACGAGCAAGCCTTCGAGAACAACCAGGAAGAACAGCCGCAGCGTCCCGCGCAGGTCAAGGCTGGCATGCGCAGCGCTGTGCAGCGTACGTGGAAGCATCTGGCGCAGGAACGCATCGAAGACATGCGTCCGACGATTCCGTTGGGCAAGCATTTCTGGGCGCTCTCCAAAACCGAGCGCAGCGCCATCAAGACCTTGTGCGCCACCGACGAGATCCATGCCCTGGTCACGTCCCTCAAGGGCCGCTCGGGGAGTGACAGTGTCGAGTTGCTGGATTCGGCTTATTGGGTCAAGGGTTGCAGCTCCCTGGGCCTCAAGCGCTATGCCGTGCTGCTCGGCGTGGGCGACGACGATGACCAGGAACTGTGTCTCCTGGACGTCAAGGAAGCGGTCGCTGCCGCAGCACCGCGCACGGTTCGCGTAGGCATGCCGCGCGATAACGGCCGGCGCGTGGTCGAAGGCGCCCGGCATCTGTCTCCGGGCCTAGGCAATCGGATGCTGGCCACGCGGATGCTCGACCATGGCTTCTTCATTCGTGAACTGCTGCCCCAGGACATGAAGCTTGAGCTCGACCAGTTGAGCGAAACCGAAGCCATGCGCGCGGCGAGTTACCTGGCCAGGGTCGTGGGTGCTGCTCACGCACGGCAGATGGACCTTTCGACCAGGGCTGACTGGATGCGCGAGCTACAGACCAATCGCTCGAACACGCTGGACGCGCCGTCCTGGCTGTGGTCCAGCGTGGTTCATCTGGTGGGCAGTCATGAGCAAGGGTACCTGGAGCACTGCCGAAGGTACGCTTTGCAGAATTGAACATCGGCGCTCGCGCACAGGACTAAATCGAAACCCCGCGCAGCTGCGCCACATAGGAAACCCCTGTATGCATATTCTTCACATTGCCAGCTCTCCGCGTGGCGAGCGTTCCGCCTCGCTGAAACTGGCCGCACGCTACCTCGAAACCGTCGCTTCGCATCAGCCTGACGCCACCGTCGACGTGCTGGATGTGTGGACCACCGATCTGCTGCCTTTCGACGGTCCTGCGTTGAATGCCAAGTACGCCGACCTCGAAGGCGTGGAAATGACTCCCGAACAGGCAGCCGTGTGGAAACAGATCCACGCGTTGGGCGAGCGCTTCCATCGCGCCGATGTGATTGTCTTCAGTGTGCCGATGTGGAATTTCGGTGTGCCCTACCGTCTCAAGCACCTGATCGACTCGGTGTCACAGCGCGGCGTGCTGTTCGATTTCGATGAACAGGGCATGTGCGGCCTGCTCAAGGGCAAGAAGGTGGTGGTGCTAGCCACCCGCGGGGTGGTGCTGGGCGAGGACTATCCCACCGAGGATTACGACCATCAGGTTGCATTCCTCAGGACCTGGGCACGGATGGTGGGCATTCCAGCCATCGACACGGTGGAGTCGGAAGCGACGCTGGGCGATGCCGCAACGGCCGAGGCCAGCTTTAATGCCGCTCTGGATGCGGCCACCAAGCTGGCTGCATCCCTGTAGCGCTGCGACCGTCAGCGCCGATAGACCACAGCGCGCCGATCTGCCCCTGGGCACTGATCGGCGCTCCCCGGCGCGCCTTCCTATAGCTTGAACCGCGCCACCACGGTGCGCAGCTCGGTTGCAAGCAGTGATAGCTCTTCTGCAGTCACGGCGTTGTCTTCGATACCTTCCATCAACGCCAGGCTGCCATTGCGAATCTCGGTCACGTTGCGGTTGATGTCCTCCGACACGGCGTGCTGCTGAACGGCCGCGCTGGCGATCTGGGTGTTCATGCCGACGATCTGCTCGACGCCATCGCTGATGGCATCCAGGCTGGTCGAGGCCGCATCGGCGGACTGCAGGCATTCCTGGGCGCGCTGCTTTCCAGCCTTCATCTGCTCGACGGCAGCAGCGGTAGCCAATTGCAGTTCCTGAATGATCCGGCGGATCTCTTCGGTGGAGTTTTGCGTACGCGATGCCAGGGTCCTCACTTCGTCGGCGACCACCGCGAAGCCGCGGCCCTGCTCACCCGCGCGGGCGGCTTCGATGGCCGCGTTCAAGGCCAGCAGGTTGGTCTGGTCGGCAATGTTGCGGATCACTTCGATGACCCCGCCGATCTGCTGGCTGTGCTGGGCAAGCGCCGAGACCTTCTGCGCGCTGCGCTCCACTTCGTCGGCCAGGGCCTCGATGGTGACCTTGGTTTCGTGCATCTGCGCCAGCCCGGCATGGGACGACTGGCTGGCCTGTTCGGCGGCGTGGGCGGCACCTTCGGTGTTCTGCGCGACGTCGGCAACGCTGGTGGTCATTTCGTTGATGGCCGTGGCCACCTGCTCGGTTTCGCTTTGCTGGGTATTCATCGAGCGTTTGGCGCGGTCGATGGATACACCCATGCGCGTGGCGGCATCGGACACCGACTGCGAGCTGCGCTCGACCTGAGCCAGCGAGCCACTGAAGGCCTGCACCATATGGTTCAGGCTGTTGCCCACGTCGGCCATTTCATCCTTGCCGCGGACCTGGACGCGCGTGCTCAGGTCGCCCTGGGCAATGAGCTGGGTGGCCAACAGGACATCCTGAATGGTACGGCGCATGGCGCTGTAGATGCCGCAGAACACGTAGACCAGCAGCAGGCCGACGAGCGCGAACATGCCAATGATGAACTGGCGCTGAGCATTCTTTTCCTCGACACGATGCTCCAGCCGGTTCAGCAACTCCTCCTGCAAAGTGTCCTGGGCCTTGTACAACTCAGCCACCACTGCATTGCCCTTGGCGGGTACGTTCTGCACGTTGCCCAGTGTATCGCTGGTAGAGGACGTCACTGCCTCGAGGTCCGCACGGAAGCCCTCAAGGCTTGCGAAAGCGCTGCTGATGGGTGCCTGGATCCGATCGGCGAGCGCAGGCTCACGGCGACGCAGCAAGGCCAGGCTTTGCTGCAGTTCCTTGTGGATCAGCAGTTCGTTCTTGAGCATCGACTTGATCACGCCGCGCGTAGCCGGGCTCAACACCTGCCCTTCACGCAGGCCGCTGGCGAGCCCACGCAGTTGCCCGACGATGTTGATCTGGCGGGGCAGGCGCAAGGTGCTCTGGTCGATCATGAACAGCGATGCGTAATCCTCATCCAGCACCATCCCCGACGTGGCCGACACGTAGTAGACAAAATTCAACGTCTCGGTGAGTTGGTCGTTCCACGCGTCGAACACGCCGCTCTGGTCGGCGCCCGGCTTGGCCTGCGCCATCAACCGCGTGGCTGCTGCGTGCAGATCCTGGACGCGGTCACCGGTTTCCAGCGGCTCGTTGAACTGGCGGTCAGTGGCGGCCAGTTTCGAAAATGCATCCTCCAGCTTCGCCTGGTTGGCCAGTACATCGGCTTGCGCAGTCGAATCACCGCTGAGCAGGCGATTGCTCAGGGCGCGCTGCATCATGGACAAGCGCAGGATGGGCGTGACGTCCAGCAGGTAACGCTGGCCTGCCTGCTCCGAACGGATGACCGCAAGGCTTTCGTTGATTTGAACGATGAAACGGGTGCCCAGCAGCGCCAGGGGGATCAGAACGATGATTGCCAGTACCGCAAACTTCGTCGGAAAGCGTAATCGGTTGGCCAGTGCTACGGCAGGAGCAAGGATGTTCATGAGGTTCTCACAGCCCGAAATGGGAAGGTTCGTAATGGGTCTTGGGGTGAGAACGGTCCATTTCTCGGACGCCTGAGCTCTGCGTGGCCCATGAGGCTGATCGCAATCATTCTGCGGTCAAACGTCCCTATCGGTAGAAACCCCAATAACTTTACAAAAAGTTGTACATATTTTTATTTATGTAAAGGTTTTGAACTTTTTAGGCTGGGTAATGTCTTTCTGGCATCATTGCATCCTGGGTCGATTTCCACCCTAGATTGGGGAAAGTAATTCATCACAGTCCATCCGAAAGGTCCGAAAAAGGCATCCACCCTGGCGTTAAACTGGTGATATCTCTTGGATCTTGGGCAGGCACTATGAATCCGGAAAAACCTCTACACGATCTGGCTGGCCACGACGCGTTCAGCCGCACCTTCCAACAGGGTCAATTGACCATTGGTTTCATTTCCCCGGCCAGTGGCTACCCCGACAGCCCCTTTCCAGGCCTGTCGGACCAGGCCGAGATCGTGCAAAGCCTGGATCGCAGTGACGCTGCAGCCTTGTGGCTGCGCGATGTACCCTTCTACGACCCGTCGTTCGGCGACACCGGCCAGGTGCTGGACCCGCTGGTGTACGCCGGCTGGCTGGCCGCGCTCACTCAACGGATCGCAATCGGCACGGCCGGGTTCGTCACGCCCCTGCGCGAGCCGGTCATCACCGCCAAGCAGATCACCACCGCCGACCAACTGTTGGGCGGCCGTTTTCTGGCCGGCATGGCGTCCGGTGACCGGCCCACCGAGTACCCCGCCTTCGGGGTCGACTTCGCCACGCGCGTGGAGCGCTATCGCGAAGCGGTGGCCTTGATCAAGACCCTGACCTCGGTATCCTTCCCGCGTTTGAAAACCGAACACTTCGGCCATCTGCGCGGCGACATCGACCTGGTGCCCAAGCCTGCGGCGTCACGCATCCCCATCATCGCCATTGGCCGTGCCGGCCAGAGCCTGGAGTGGCTGGGCGAACACGTCGACGCCTGGATCTGGCATGGCGATGCCCAGCGTATGTCGGAGGTGGTGCCGCACTGGCGTGAAGTGACCGCGTCGCGTGGTTTCGTACCGTTCGGCTATGGCGCGATGTTCGACCTGGATACCGATGCCAACGCACCGTTGCAGACCGGTCGAGTGCTGCGCGGCGGCCGTCATGCCCTCAAGGCCTTCTTCGCGCGCCAACGCGATGCCGGCGTCAACCATGTTGCCTTGAACCTCAAGCCAACACGTCGCCCGGCGCTGGAAGTGATCGCGGAGCTGCAGGAGTATGTGCTTCCCGAGTTTGCGGTGGGGGCCGAGTAGGTACGACCCCGCAGCAGCCATCAGCCCTCAACGCTGGCCGGCCACGGCTGCACACAAAGCCGATTCTTGCCACTGCGCTTGGCCCGGTACAGTGCTTCGTCCGTGGCCTTTATCCAATCACGTTCGCTGGCATATTCATGGGAGTAAGGCACCAGGCCAATGCTCAGGGTCACTTCTACGGGCACGGTCAGGTCAGCCCAGTCGGCGAATCGTTGGCGAATATCGTCCAACTGCCGGGTCGCTTCCGCGACGCTGACATCGAACAGCAGCAAACAGAACTCGTCGCCGCCGTAGCGTCCCGGTACTGCAGAGGTCCCCAGCCCTGAACGCAGCAGGTTGGCCAGGCGGCCGATGATGGCATCGCCCACCAGATGACCGTGCTCATCGTTGATGCGCTTGAAGTTATCGATGTCTATCAAGGCCAGCATCGCCGTCACCTCGCCCCTCCTGCAGCGAGGAAAGATTTCGTCCAGCTTTTCCCTCCACGAAGCGTGATGGAGCAGGCGGGTCATGCCGTCCAGTTTACTGATGAGCTTGAAGGCCTTCTTGTGCACTGCCAGTTGCACCGAAACGCCGTAGCTGGCGCGGGCCACGATCAGCGGGTAGATGATCAGCATCGGCAGACAGGCCAGTTGCTGCAGCGCCGTGGTCGCCATCGACAACTCGAACCTATTCAGGCTCAGCGCCATAAGCACACCCACAACCTGCAGCGCAACGCTGGCCCGTAACAGGCGCCAACCGCCTGCGGCCATCGCGTTCATGGCGACCATGGCAAGCAGCAGCACCGACGGCAGCAGGTTGAACGCCATCAGCCCTGCCCAGCCGCCGGCGAACAGGGCGTCCAGCATGAGGTTGCGCTGTTCGGCAGCGAAGGGATCCGAGGCATTGCGTGCGAGCAGGTACGCACCGGTTGGCCAGGCCACGAGGTTGGCCAACATCGCTGCCCATACCCACGTGGGCGTGCCGGGCTGATCCAGCAACACTGCACCGATGAAGAGCGCACTGAGCAGGCACCCTATCGAGCGCGGCCCGTAGATACGGCGCGCGAAACTTCTCCCCAACTCCTGGCGACTGAGCGGCATACCAAGGCTCCCCGCCTTTGCTATCGATGTGCCCTGTCAGAGCAAAGACGTGCCGCTGTCCGGTGGTCGACTGAGCGTCGAACGGCATGGCACTTTGGCATCGATTTTATAGCAAGTCGGGTTTGCAGTCAGCAGCCGTTCGGTGCACGGGCGATTGTTGCCAATGCACGCTGGACATTGGCCTCACTGCGCCTGGCCGTACTCCGCATCGCTGACCTGCTCCAGCCAATCCACCACCTTGCCGTCCAGTGCCTCGGCAATGGCGATATGGCTCATGCCAGTATCGGGCCGCGCGCCGTGCCAGTGTTTGACCTGGGGAGGAATCCACACGGTATCACCGGGGCGAATCAGCAGGCGGGCCTGGCCCTCCTGCTGCACGTAGCCGGCGCCTGCGGTGACGATCAGCGTCTGGCCCAGCGGATGGGTGTGCCAGGCGGTACGCGCGCCGGGCTCGAAAGTGACCGTGGCGCCGCCGATGCGAGCGCCGTCGGTGCCTTTGAATGGGGCATCGACCCGAACCTTGCCGGTAAAGTACTCGGCGGGCCCGACCGCGGACGGCTGCGAGCCTGCGGGCGTTACGGTGACATTGAGGGAGTGAGTGCCATTCATGGGCTGGGCTCCTTTGCTTTCAAACGTTAACAAGGACAATGAGAGCGCGGCGGCTGCGAGTGATTTCACCAAGAATCTTCCTGTGCTTTGCCGAAGAACTCCAATCTACCCGTTAGATGTCCGTCTGATTAGCCACTATAATCAGCATGGATAAATGAACTGGACTCATGAATGCTTCGCGACAATGCCAACGATCTTCTTGCCTTCCTCGCGGTTGCCAAGGAGCGCAGCTTTACCAAGGCCGCCGGCAAGCTTGGCGTTTCGCAGTCTGCGCTCAGCCACACAGTGCGAGCCCTGGAAGCGCGCCTGGGCTTGCGACTGCTGACGCGCACGACCCGCAGCGTATCCCCCACCGAGGCTGGCCAGCGATTGATCAGCACGGTTGGCCCCAGTTTCGCCGATATCGAAGTTGCGCTGGCGGCACTCAGCGAACTGCGCGACCGTCCCGCCGGCAACATCCGCATCAATGCCGTGGACCATGCCCTGGAGCTGGTTCTGCGCCCAGTGCTGAAAACCTTTCTGCCCAAGTACCCCGACATCTCCATCGAAGTCTGTTGCGACTACAACTTCGTCGACATCGCGGCCCAGGGCTTCGACGCCGGCGTGAGACTGGGCGAGGCTGTCGCCGATGGCATGATCGCCACGCGCATCGGTCCCGACATGCGCATGCTCGTGGTGGGTTCACCGGCCTACTTCGCCGGACGCGAGCGCCCGGTCACACCGCGCTGCCTGCCCAACCATCTGTGCAACAACCTGCGCCTGCCCACTCACGGCGGACTGTATGCGTGGGAGTTCGAAAAGGACGATGAAACCCTCAACGTGCGGGTGTCTGGACAGGTCATCTACAACGGCGCGTACCAACTGCTCGACGCCGCCCTGGACGGGTTCGGCTTGAGCTTCGTTCCAGACGACATGGCTGCGCCCTACATTGCCAGCGGGCAACTGCAGGTCGTACTCGAAGACTGGTGCCCCTGGCACCCGGGGTACCACTTGTATTACCCAAGCCGCAGGCAAGCGTCGCCGGCGTTTGCGTTGCTGGTCGAGGCGTTGCGGTATCGGGTGGATTGATGCTGCAGGGTGCGGGTATTCGTGGATTTCTCGCTCGCTCAACATCGGATATGAGGCGAGGCTGCACCGGCGCACTACCGGCATAGTCCATCCGTACTTGTACGATGTCTTATCACGCGGTATTACTGCATCTCCAAAAAAAACAAGATCACGGAGATCGCTACATGGACTCAACCTTGTCCGCCTTGCCTGAACGCCCTGCTCAAGGCAACACCCGCCGCAGCTTCCTGCATAAGTCCCTCGCCGTCTCTGCCTCGCTGGCGACAATGGGCGCCGCCGCCCTGCCCCAACTGTCGGATGCCGCCGAACCACTGAGCTCGCGCTACCCCGACCCGTTGGTTCACGCCCTCGACGATAGCTTCATGGCGTTGCGTGTGTTCAACGCCAGCGTGGAAAAGCTCGCCACCGGTATGCGGTGGGCAGAAGGCCCGGTCTGGGTGGGCGATGGCCGCTACTTGCTGGTCAGTGACATTCCCAATAATCGCATCATGCGCTGGGACGAAGTCACCGAGGGCTTCTCGGTGTACCGCGAGCACGCCAACTTTTCCAATGGCATGTGTCGCGATCGCCAAGGGCGTTTGCTGGTCTGCGAAGGGTCGACCACCACTGCCGAGGGTCGCCGGGTCACGCGCACCGAATACAACGGAACGCTCACCGTGCTGGCCGACAGCTACGATGGCAAGCCCTTCAACTCGCCCAACGATATCGTCTGTAGAAGCGACGGCTCGATCTGGTTCACCGACCCGCCCTTTCAGACCCACAACAACTACGAAGGCCACAAGGTCACGCCGGTTCAACCCCATGGCGTTTACCGCATCGACGGCGACAGTGGCAAGGTCACTCGGGTCATCGACAACCTCGATGGCCCCAACGGCCTGTGCTTCTCCCCCGATGAAAAAACCCTGTACGTCGTCGAAGGCCGGGCCAAACCCAACCGCCTGGTCTGGGCCATTGCGGTCAAGGACGACGGCACCCTTGGCGAGCGCCGCAAGCATATCGAGGGGCTCGACTACGCCGCCATCGACGGAATCGAATGTGATGAAGAAGGCAACCTGTGGTGCGGCTGGGGCGGCAATGGCGATCCCAAGGCCGACCTGGAAAAACTGGACGGCGTGCGCGTGTTCAACCCCCAAGGCAAGGCGATCGGACACATTTCGCTGCCAGAACGCTGCGCAAACCTGTGCTTTGGCGGACGGGAAGGCAACCGACTGTTCATGGCCAGCAGTCATTCGATCTACTCGCTGTTCGTGAACACGCGTGGGACGACGTTCACCTCGTAGCAATCGGGCTGGTCTCGCTACAGGCTCCCCAGTAGCCAAACCCTCCCCAGCCGCACAGACAGGCATGTGCGGCGACGCCCTTCCTTCTATCCTTTGACGAGCCACCCATGAACGCATCCGCCACGCGTCCCGTGTCGCAGTTTCTTTCCGACCCCAGAACCGTATTGCTTTTGGCTACCCTGTGTTGTGCCCTTTGGGGCAGCTCTTACCCGGCGATCAAGAACGGCTACGAGTTGCTGCAGATTGCCCCGAACGACGTGCCATCCAAGCTGATTTTCGCAGGTTATCGTTTCCTCCTGGCCGGCCTGTGCCTGTTGCTGCTGGCGGTCATGATGGGCAAGCCTGTCTTGCGCCTGAGCCCACGCACATTTGGCCAGGTGGCCCTGCTGGGTCTGGTGCAAACGGGGCTGCAATACGTGTTCTTCTACATTGGCCTGGCCTACACGACGGGCGTCCGCGCGTCGATTCTGAATGCCACCACCACCTTCTTCAGCGTGCTGCTGGCGCACTTCGTCTACCACAACGACAAACTGTCCACGCGCAAGAGCGTGGGCTGCCTGCTCGGATTTGCCGGTGTATTGACGGTGAACGCCGGCGCGGGTCCGCTCGATGCCTTGCCGTCCGTGCACGGGGAGGGCTTCATCGTGATCGCCGCTTTCGTGCTGTCGGCGGCGTCCATCTATGGCAAATATGTCTCCCACCGTATGGATGCCATGGTGATGACGGGTTGGCAGCTGGCCGTTGGTGGCCTGGCATTGCTTGTGGGCGGGTACGCGACCGGCGGAACCCTGGGTCACATGACAGCCACGTCGACCCTGCTACTCATCTACCTGGCCCTGCTGTCAGCGGTGGCGTTCACGCTGTGGAGCCTGCTCCTCAAATACAACCCCGTCGGCAGGGTCAGTGTGTTCGCATTCCTGGTGCCGGTGTTCGGGGCCGGGCTGTCGGCGATGTTCCTCGGCGAGAGCATTTTCGAATGGAAGAACCTGGCAGCCCTGGTGCTGGTGTGTGTCGGTATCGCGCTGGTCACGCGCGCGCAGGTGCCTGGGGTTGCATCCAAGGCGAGCTAGCGCGTGCTTCTCATGGATATCGATACGCATCACATAAACGCATTCGAATGTGTTAATGTGAAGTTACTCTCGTTGTCCTACGGAACTGAAATGATCGACTCCAGCCTGTTCACCTCCCTCACACTCGGTGGCCTGACCCTCAAGAACCGGATTGCCCTGCCCCCGCTCACGCGGTCCAGAAGTACCCAGCCCGGGGACGTGCCCAATGCCTTGATGAGCGACTATTACCGGCAACGCGCCAGCGCCGGGTTCATGATCACCGAGGGCACCCAGATAGAGCCGCGTGGCCAGGGCTATGCCTGGACGCCAGGCATCTACAGCCAGGAACAGATCGCTGGCTGGCAGCAGGTCACCCGCGCCGTCCATGAACAAGGCGGAGTGATTTTCTGTCAGCTCTGGCATGTCGGGCGCGTGTCTCATGACAGCCTGCAACCTGACAACCAGCCCCCCGTCGCCCCCTCCGCCATTCGCGCAACGGCCGTGAAGGTCTTCATCGAAACCGGTCCTGACGCCGGTGCGCTGGCCGATCCGAGCATGCCCAGGGCCCTGGAAACTGCGGAGGTCCAGGCGCTGGTCGAGTTGTATCGCGTCGCGGCAGTCAACGCCAGGGAAGCGGGGTTCGACGGCGTCGAACTGCATTCAGCCAATGGCTATCTGCTCAATCAGTTCATCTCGGAACACACCAACCTTCGCACCGACGAATACGGAGGTTCGCTGGACAATCGCCTGCGCTTCTTGCGCGAGGTGACCGAAGCGGTGATCTCGGTGTTCGGCAGCGAGCGTGTCGGCGTACGTTTTGCGCCGCTGTTCGAGACAACCGCTGAGGAACGCGTCTACCTGGGCCTGGTAGAAAGCGACCCGCAGGCTACCTACATCCAGGCAGCGGCCATGTTGAATGAGCTGGGTATCGGTTACCTGTCCATTGCCGAGGCCGACTGGGACAACGCCCCGGAACTGCCCGAGTCGTTTCGCAAGGCGCTGCGCGAGACGTTCACCCGGCCGATCATGTACTCGGGTTGCTACACCCAGGAAAAGGCCGAGCGCGTGCTTGCCAACGGCCATGGCGACCTGTTCGGTTTCGGCCGCACGTTCATCGCCAACCCCGATCTGCCGAAGCGATTCGAACGGGGCCTGCCGCTCAATCCCGTCGACTACGCCACTCTTTACGGCGGCGGTGAGACAGGTTACGTCGACTATCCCTTCGCGACGCCCTAAAATAGCCACTCCTCGGTGGGATAAATCCCGCCGGTCAAAAGGGTCAGGCAGCGAAATGACGGCATTGAACGAGGCACTCAAGGTTCTATCCAGCCCCACGCGACGGGCCGTTCTGACCTGGCTCAAGGACCCGCATCGCTCGTTCGAAGGCTACAGCCAGCTGTACGATTTCAGCGTGCATGGCGTCTGTGCCAGCCTGATCCAGGACAAAGCCGGCCTCTCGCAGCCGGCCACCTCGATCTGCCTCAAGGCCTTGCTCGACCAAGGGTTCGTCGAGGCCAGCAAGGTTGGCAAGTGGACCTACTACCGGCGCAATGAGGAACGACTCAGAGAGGCGATGTCAGGCTTGCTGACCGAGCTTGAGGTCGACACCCAGGGCTCATAGGGCCTGCCCGAAGTCATGCCTGGCCTTCATCACCCGGTTCGTGCGCCCTTCTGAATGCCAGGATTGCAGACAGGTTGTCCTCGATCCAATCAACGACGATCTCCAGTTTCGCAGCCGCCGCCGCCCCCAGTGGTGTCAGGCTGTACTCGACATACGGTGGCACCACTGGCCGGGCCACGCGCAGCACCAGTCCATCCCCTTCCAGCCGTTGCAGCGTATGGGCGAGCATCTTTTCGCTGACGCCGCCGATCTTGCGCCGCAGTTCGCTGAATCGATGCGTACCTTCCAGCAAGACCACCATCACCAGAACGCCCCATCGACTGGTCATGTGCTGGAGGATTTCCCGAGACGGGCAGTCGGCTTGCAGCACTTCACCGCGGCGGACTTTCTCGGAGAACGTATGGGAAGCGGATTCGAGATCAACCATTGCACTTACCTTTATGTACGTACTTACTTTTCGTAAGCTTATATTCTAGCATCGGACGTTCTCAAACTCGGACGAAGGTGCTTTCATGATTGCTATCACCGGTGCAAATGGCCAACTGGGCCGTCTGGTTCTCGACGCGCTGCTGAAAACCATCGATCCTGCCGAGCTGATCGCGCTGGTACGCGACCCGGCAAAGGCAGCCGATCTGCGCGCCAAAGGCATCGAGATCCGAGCGGCGGATTACAACAAGCCTGAAACCCTGGCCAGCGCGTTGAAAGGTGTTGACCGCCTGTTGCTGATCTCCTCCAGCGAGGTGGGACAGCGCCGTGCACAACACCGCGCCGTTATCGCCGCCGCGCAGGCAGAAGGCGTGGCATTGTTGGCCTACACCAGCTTGCTGCACGCAGACACATCGACATTGGGATTGGCAGCGGAGCATCGCGATACTGAACAGGCACTGGCCGAATCCGGTTTGAGCCATGTGCTTTTGCGAAATGGCTGGTACAACGAGAACTACACCGCCAGCGTCGCATCGGCTGTCGAGCATGGCGCGATCCTGGGCAGCGCAAAGCAAGGTCGAATCTCCTCGGCGGCTCGGGCGGACTACGCCGAGGCCGCCGCGAGTGTGCTGACCCAAGACGGCCAGGCCGGCAAGATCTACGAACTGGCCGGCGACGACAGCTACACCTTGACTGAGTTGGCCGCAGAAGTGGCGCAGCAATCGGGTAAGGCGGTTGCCTATAACGACTTGCCGCAGGCGCAGTACAAAGAGGCCCTCGTCAGCATTGGATTACCCGATGAATTGGCGGTAATGCTGGCTAACTCGGATGCAGCAGCAGCCAAGGGCGATCTGTACGACGGCAGCCGGCAGTTGAGCCAACTGTTGGGACGCCCCACGACACCGATTGCACAGTCCGTCAGCGCTGCCTTGAAGCCCTGAGCTCGAAGGGCCGAGTCACGGGGGCGTTCCAGGCGCGGCGCCCCCTGCTCGCCCAGCCCGTGCATCAGTGACCACTGACCATCTGGCCAGACGCCCTGGTTCCTCCAACGAAGCCATGCACCCGAGCCTGCGCGGCGATGCCCAGACTGATCAATACCAGCACCAGCAACACCCAGGGAAAGCAACTCACGCCCCAGTGGCCCAGCAACACGCCACCCAGTAACCCGCCGCCCGCTATCGCACTGTTCCACACCACGACATTCATCGACAGCGCGACGTCTGCGCCTCTGCCTGCCGAGTCGGCCAGCGCTGTTTGCAACAGCGTCGCGGCACCACCGAAGGTCAGGCCCCAGATCGCAACGCCGACATAGATGGCCAACGCCGACGCCGAGAACACGCCGAGAAAGACCGCGACCGCCGCAAAGGTGGCCAAACTGACCAGGACTGTTCTTCGTAGATGATCTTCGACCAGCCGTCCCGTGACCCAGATGCCCACCAGCGCTGCCACACCAAAGGCCAGCAGGACCAGATCCACGTCATTCGCCAGCCCGGCCTTGGAAACGAAAGGTGCGACATAGGTATAGAGAATGTTGTGCGCCAGCATCCAGGTGAACACCACGCCCAGCACCGGTCGCACGCCCGGTGTGGAAAAGACCTCGCGCAACGCCATCCGCTGCGAGGACGAATGCCCCGGGTAGTCGGGCACTTTTATCAGCACCCAGACGATCAATACCAAGGTCATTCCAGACATCAATCCGAAGGCCATACGCCAACCCATGAAACCGCCCAGCCAGGTCCCCAGTGGCACGCCCAGCGACAAGGCAATCGGCGTTCCGATCATCGCCACCGCCAGCGCACGGCCCTGCAGTCGCGGTACCACCATGCGTCGAGCGTAGCCAGCGATCAAACTCCAGGCCAGCCCCGCGGAGACGCCCGCGAAAAATCTGGCCACCAGGGTCAGCTCATAGTTGGAAGACCATGCAGTGATGGAGTTGAACAACAGAAACCCTACGATCGTCATCAACAGCACCGTTCTGCGTCGCCAGCTTTGGGTGGCGATGGTCAGCGGAATGGCCGCCAGCAGCGAACCCAATGCATAGACGGTGACCATCTGCCCTGCCAGTGATGGCGAGACGTCCAGGCCGCTGCTGATCTGCGGCAGCAATCCGGCCGGCAATGTCTCGGTGACGATGCAGATGAAACCGGTCATCGCCAAAGCCAGCAATGCGCCAAGCGGAAGCTTTTCGCTGTGTCGCTCATGTGTAGTCATGCCTGTCCCCTTCGATTTATATACTGATCGGTATAAATGTAAGGCGATAGCGTCAAGTGGTCAACGACTTATGTATCGGTTAGTATTCAAGTCTTGCAGAAGGAGACTCGACATGGCACAGATGGGACGCCCGCGTACGTTCGACCGTGATGTCGCAATCACCCAAGCGATGCATCTGTTCTGGGAGCATGGCTACGACGCCACCTCGCTGAGCCAGCTCAAGGCCAGAATCGGGGGCGGCATCAGTGCGCCCAGTTTCTACGCCGCTTTTGGCTCCAAGCAGGCGCTGTTCCATGAGGTGATCGAGCGTTATCTCGACACCCATGGTCGAGTCACCGAAAGCCTGTTCGATACGACCCTTCCGCCGCGCAAGGCGATCGAGCTCACCCTGCGCCGCTCGGCGAAAATGCAATGCGAGCCCGGTCATCCCAGAGGGTGCCTGGTCGCGTTGGGCCTCATGAGCGCATGTTCCGAGGAAAGCAAGGCGATATCCGAGCCATTGGCGCGTACGAGAAACGTGAACCGGGCCGGTCTGGTGGCGTGTGTCGAGCGAGCCGTCAGCACTGGCGAACTAACGAAGACGGTGGTCCCCGAGGTGCTCGCCACCACGTTCGACAGTTTCATGCTTGGCTTGTCGACCCTGGCGCGCGACGGTGTGCCGGCTGCCAGGCTGGACACCGCGGTCGATCAGATAATGGCGCTGTGGGATAGCCTGAATGCGAGCATTGGCCGTGAGTGCGGCGTTATCGCTGACGAGCCTGGCGAACGGAAATCCGACTGAACGGCGACATGCCAAGTTTCGGGCATGGCACCTGGAAGCCAGCGTCACAACGCAAACTACATCATCACGAAATATATCTTGCGCACTAAATATTAGCGCGATAGATTAAACCCAGCCAGTCAGCGTGCGAATACATGGCTGACGGCACCTCCTCCAGCCATCAACGGAAAAAAGCCATGAACGTTCTCTACACCGCTACTGCAACTGCCACCGGCGGCCGTGATGGCCGTGCCGTTTCCAGCGACAAGATTCTCGACGTGGCGCTGGCCACGCCGAAAGAACTGGGCGGCGCCGGCGGTGAAGCCACCAACCCCGAGCAACTGTTCGCTGCCGGCTACTCGGCCTGCTTCATCGGTGCTCTGAAATTCGTCGCCGGCCAGAACAAACGCAGCATCCCAGCCGACACCTCGATCACTGCCCAGGTGGGCATCGGCCAGATTCCCGGCGGTTTCGGCCTGGACATCGACCTGAACATCAACCTGCCGGGTCTCGAACAGGCCGATGCCCAGGCGCTGGTCGAAGCCGCCCACCAGGTGTGCCCGTACTCCAACGCCACGCGCGGCAATGTCGAGGTTCGCCTGCACGTCACCGTCTGAATCACTCACCGGACTGAAGTGCTGCCTCGGCGGGATACAGACGGTCGTCAATCGACGGCTCTCTCCCTCTGAACGGCAAACGCTCGACCTGTGGGTCGAACGTTTGCCGTTTCACCCTCAGCTTCCACGGTCTGGGTCAGCAAACTGCCCAAGCGTTCTCCGATGATCACGCAAGGCGCCATGGTGTTTCCCGTGGTCACCCGCGGCATGATCGAGGCGTCTGCCACCCTCAGGCCGCTGATGCCGTAGACCCGCAACTGTGAATCCACTACGGACATGGCATCCCTGCCCATCTTGGCCGTACACGACTGGTGCCAGACGGTCGAGGCCGTATTGCGCACGAATGACTCCAGCGCCTTGCGGCTCATGGCCCCCGGCATGACTTCGCGCCGTACAAACGGTGCCATTGCCGAACTGTTGCCGAGCTCGCGACAAAACTCGACTGCCCGCACAAGGGCCTGCAAGTCTTCAGGATCCGACAGCGCGCCACTGTCGATGAGCGGGGCATCCATTGGATTGGGACTCGCCAGGGTGATCGAGCCCCGGCTTTTGGGCCGCACCAGGCCCGGTAGCAGCGACCACGCAGCAGCAGGTGGCTGGAACATGGCCTGAGCCTCGGGCGTGGCTATGGGGATTTGCGCGAGAAAGGTCTGGATGTCGGGGACATCCAGGGATGGATCGCTTTTCCAGAAGAACGTCGACTCGCCGGCGTTGTTGCGCGGTGGCTGGGGTCGCTCATACTCCCAGATGCACCCGGAAACCATGATGTGGTCCTGATAGTTCTGACCGACACCTGGAAGGTCCTGAACCACATCGATACCCTGCGCGTTCAACTGCCGCGTGTCGCCGATTCCGGAGAGCATCAGGACCTTGGGCGTATTGATGGCGCCCAGAGACAGCACGACCTCGTGTCGAGCCCCCAACCTGATGACTTTGCCCTCGTGAAGCACCTCCACCCCCACCGCCCGCTTGCCGTCCAGCAACACCCGCAGCACATGAGTATGCGTCAGCACGGTCAGGTTGGGCTGGGCCATCAAGGGGTACACATAGCTGCGAAAGATCGAACGACGGCGGCCGTCTTCAAGGCACAGGTTGGCCAACGCGGCGCCTCCAGGTCCTTCCATCATTGCGCCGTTCTGATCGTCGTAGACCGGCAGGCCAAGCGATGCGGCGGCGCGCAGCATGGCCGGTGCAACCGGATTGGGGTCTGGCGCAGGCTGGACGAAAACCGGCCCTCCCGTGCCGCGCCGCAGCGGATCCGGTGCGCCTTGCCAGTCTTCGATACGTCGAAAGGTTGCCAAGGCTGAAGCGTAGTTCCAGGCTGGATCGTCAGCCTCCCTGGCAAAATAGTCCCAGTCGCTGCTGTGACCGCGCGACCAGACCATGACGTTGATCGACGCGCCCCCGCCGAGCACCTTGCCCATGGACAGTGGAATGGCACGGTCGTGGAGATGGGGGTTAGGTTGTGCCTGAAACTGCCAGTCGCGCTCACCGCCCAGGTTGACGAACCACTGGCTGGCATCGATGACACTGGGCACCTCGTCCGTGCCGCCGGCCTCGATCAGCAACACTCTGACGTCGAGGTTCTCGGCCAGGCGGCGGGCAACCACAGATCCGGACGTACCCGAGCCACAGACGATGTAGTCATAAGCGTCGGCCAGCCGGGCCTTTAGTTGACGTTGATTGTGTTCGACACGACGCGAGAAATCTGCGTTGTGCATAGCGCTTGTATAGCTGTTCATGTAGGTGCCTTTGAACACCACCTCAGGCGGGTGACAACGAACGACATTGCCAGCCATTGCAAGGAGGTGCAGGTGTACGACCAAGGGCGCTGGCACAGCCGCCGGGGAAACAATCCGTCTACGAAGACACGACCGATTCTAGGGCGCGAAGAACCCCGACCCGTTACCCGAGAGGCGCTTGCTGCTTGTCCGGAAGGCGCTTTTCAATGCGTTTGAAGAGTGCAGGCCGAAGGTAAAAGCGTTCAGCGAGTATTGGCTCGGACCTGCGAGGGGCAAATGCCGAATTCGGCGCGATAGGCCCGGCTGAAATGGGCGGCGGTCGCGAATCCGCATTGCCAGGCGACTTCCTGAGCGCTGGGGGTGAGCGTCTGACTGGCGCTCAGCAGGCGCTGCGCTTGTTGCAGCCGAACGTGCCAGACATGGCCCATGACGGTAGTGCCCTGGCTTCTGAACACGTGTTGCAGGTGCTTGACCGATACGTGCGCGGCGGCGGCGATCGCCGAAGTGTCCAGCCCGGTGTGCGCCAGGCTTGTGTGGATGTAGCGGCGGGCCCGCAGCAGTACGACTTCCGCACTGCGCGAAGTAGCCTTGTCCCCCGGAGCACCCAATAACGCGTCGATCAACTCCAGCAGTTGTCGACCCATCAGATCGCGAATCACAGGACTGGGCGCTACTTGTTGCTGTGCGATGCAGTGAATGAGGGCGCGGGCGGCGCGCGTGTCGGCCGAGCTCGAATCGGTAATCACCGGCCTGGGCAGGGAATGCCTGAGCCCGCGTTCGCGCAGATTGCTCTTGGGAATACGCAGCACCGTCATCTGGGCGCGTTCAGTGAAAGACTCTTGAAAAGACCGTTCGGGATCGATGAAAAACATGCTCCCGGCATCGAATCGGTGCTGCTGCCCGGCTTCCTCGATGTCGACATGCCCTTGCGTCATCAGCTTCAAGTACAGCCAATCGCCCTGCCACGAGGATTGCTCCTCACCCACCGGCGCCAGCACGACGCACGCCAGGTCGGCCTGGGTCAGGCCTATGTGACCCAATGTCCAACTTTTCGATGTGGAAGCCTGCACGCGTGAGTCGTCGAACCGGCAGTACAGGCCGTGGTGCTCGAGCATGACGTCAGACCAATTGGCTGCGGCATCGGGGCCAAGATCGAAGTCCATGTCGTGAGCGGCGAAGCGTCTTGGCGGCATGGGAGCGATCTCGTTGGACGGTTCGGGTTGGGGATGATGGCCAACCTCGCTTTCACACAAGCTGGGGCTAGCTGGCAGGTTACGCCCTTATTGAGGTGTTTGGCACCGCGCTTGATGAAGACCTTCTGTCGTCGAGTGGCAGATGGCGCTGGACGATGGCGCACATCTCAACTATGACTAGTACTCAGATTCAGACTTCGCATGAAACGCTCAAGCAGTCTGCGACTCCACGCGAAACTTGTCCCATCGAGGTGGGAACTTGTTGGGTGCGAGCTTTAGCCGCTCAGTCGGCATCATTACGCAGCATTCCTTCCAAATAATCTTTCCTGCATCGCTGTGCCTCCCTTGAACGAAGGTCGGCGGCGGGATCCTTGTCTATTGGCCGTCGTGCCGTACCCAGTGGCTAAGCACTGGGGAGCGGGATCCACTAGGCATGCTCGCGAATCACTCTTATCACACGCGATACAAGAAACGTCGACGCCTGCAGTTTGGGTTCGAACACGCTCGGGTCGTTACAGTGCTCAAGGATAAAAACAATGACGGGTATGCGGCGGCTCACTCATATCATTCCCCAACCCTCCGTGCGTCGACTGCGAGTGTACGCTTTCGATCCACAATCTTCAGTCGAACTCGACACTGCCATTATCAACGATACCGTCATCGAACTTCCTTGGGAGACGCGTTGGGAAGACAAGTTGGAACCTGGCCCGACCAACGACTATCTCGAAGTGATCGATTACGATCCAAGTTCGGATCTATTTTATGCGCCGGTCGATCTGAACGCCCCGTCTCTTTTGGCTCAGGATGGATTTTCGCCCTCCGAGGGGAACCCCCAATTCCATCAGCAGATGGTGTTCGCAGTGGCCATGCGTACTGTGCGTAACTTCGAGCGAGCTCTGGGGCGGGTGGTACTTTGGGCCGGAGACCGAGACGCCCCCAAGTTCTCGCTTGATCGAAACTTCACAAGGCGACTACGGATTTATCCCCATGCCCTGCGGGAACGGAATGCTTACTATAGCCCCACCAAACGCGCGCTATTGTTCGGCTATTTCAAGCATGTCGAAGGCAAAACCGCTTTCAGTAGCTGGGTCTTCACCTGCCTCTCGCAGGACATCGTTGCCCATGAAACGACTCATGCGATTCTTCACGGGATGCAGCAACGCTCCATCGAAGCGTCCAACTTCGATTCACTCGCGTTTCATGAGGCGTTCGCCGATATCGTTGCATTGCTGCAGCACTTCAGCCTGACCAATGTGGTCCGTCATCAGCTGATGCAGAGCAGGGGCTCGTTGCGCGAGCCTGGTTTGTTGAACGGCCTCGCTTTGCAGTTCGGACATGCCACCGGCCGTCGGGGCGCATTGCGCTATGCGCTGCAGTATCTGGAACCGCCCGTTCCAGCGACGGCCAACGCAACGACCGACGGCGAACGCGGCAGCGAAGAATCTTTGCCCAAGACGCTATCCAACACGTCCGAGGCTCATGCGCGTGGAGGCTTTCTGGTTGCGGCGATCTTCGATGCCTTCGTCACAATCTACGAGCGTCGAACAGCCGACCTCTTCCGTCTGGCGCGAGCCAGCGCGGTCTCCAATCAAGACTATTTCTCTGGGGAACTGGTTGACCGCCTGGCCCGCGAAGCCGGAAAAGCTGCGGATCAAGTGCTTCGCATGTGTGTCCGAGGACTGGACTACACCCCGCCAGTCGATCTGCACTTTGGTGAGTACCTGCGAGCCATCATCACGGCCGACACGGATCTGGTCGGCAACGATCCGATGCGCTATCGCATTGCTTTTGTAGAAGCCTTCAGAAAGCGCGGGATTACAGTGCCCGGGTGCATCTCTATGGCGCCTGACAGCCTGTTGTGGGATGCCCCCGATCTTGCTGAAACACCTGAGTTCGGTAAGACGGCTGCGGATGCCGAAGACGGGCTCAGCAATGTCTTTTCCCATCTGCTGGCTTCCCTCGAGCTTTCCGTCTCGCTTCAGCCTTGGGGCTCCAACCATGTACACGGAACCTCCGGAGGCGGCCGGCGTAACCTGCGGGAAACCGCGGTCGGTGTCATCCAACGCAACCAGGCACGCATCTACGAATGGTTCAAAAAAGACAGCCCGTATGACGAGGGTTGGGAAAAGCTGGTGGGCATGCGTCTGCTTGCCTTCGATGATCCACTTCGCAAGGTTCCGGTAGTCGATATCCCTACGCTGTGGACCGGCAAACCCAATGCGGCGGGCGAGCTTCCAAAGGTGCCCAGGCTGGAGGTGCACTCCGCGCGTATTGCCCGGCGAGCAGGCCCGGATGGGCAGGAAACGCATCAACTCATCATCCAGATGACCCAAAAGCGGCGCGGCTACGACGATCCTGCAGATCAAGACAAAGCAGATCACGGCGATTCGAGTGTGTTGTCCCGTGAACCTGACTTCTGGTTCCGCGGAGGCGCGACCCTTCATATCGACCTGCGCGACGGCAAGCTGATTCGCATCATCAGAAAAGATGTCTGCGACAACCGCCGCCTGGCCGCTCAACGTGATTTTCGCATCGGCAAAACATCAGGGCAGGCAATGGGCTTCCGGGTGAGTGAAACTCCCGAACCCTTTGCCTTGCTGCACAGGAGCCTGGAATGAATGTCGTGAAAAACACCGGTTTGGAGACAGCCAAACTTCAGATCATCGTCCGTATGTACCGAGCTCTGGGCGTACCAGGTAGCCCTTACAGCGGGTACCTGGGTGACTGCTTTCTCATCCGCGTGCTCGATGCCGATCATCCGCCCGCACACATTCTGATCGACTTCGGCATCCTCACCGGCAGTGCGCAGGCTGACATCCGTATGCGCCAGATCGCTCGCGATATCGTCGAAACTACCGGTGGCGTGATCGACGAACACGGCAAGGTAACTAAGAAAGGAATGCTGGATTTGCTGGTGATTACCCATGAACACTGGGATCACATCTCGGGTTTTTCGCAGGCAAGGGACATTATCTCTGACGGTCTTGTCATCCATAAGCTCTGGATGGCCTGGACCGAGGACGACGACGATGCGACCGCCAGGCAACTGCGCCTTGATCGCGACAGACGCAGCGTGTCGCTTGCAGCGCTGTCCGAACTCATGCAAAACGCACCTGACACCCCTGCGCTTTCCCCGTTCGCCGCCGACAGGCAGGTTGCGCTGGCAGGCCTTGACGCGTTCCTGGGTCCACTTGCATCCGTCTCTGCGCCAGCTACCCAGGCGCCTTTCGCGGTTGCTTCAGGCAAGCGCAAACGGCTCAAAAGCCAAGACATCATGCAGGAACTCAAGGCCTGTGCGCTGCAGACTGCATTCCTTTCACCCGGTCAGGTAATCGAAGCGCCAGGACTATTGAAGGCTTTTGTGCTCGGCCCACCGCGCAGGCTGGATCGGCTCAAACAAGACAAACCTTCATCGGGTCTGGGCAAGGAAACCTATCTGGACAACACGGCACTGGAAGATCTGCTGTTTCGACTGGTCGAGGGTGAAGCCCTCGACACCGACGATGACCTGCCATTCAGCAGCCAATTCCAACGCATCAAGCCAGATAACGTGCGCGGCGCGTCCAAGACCGCAGCGGGCGGCGAGGTCAGTGCAGATGAGGAAGTGCTGCGCTGGCTGGACGAGCGCTATTACACCGACACAGCCAGTGATGGTCGCGATCAATCTCGACGCAGCATCGACGCCGATTGGCTTGGCGCGGCCGGTCCACTGGCCATGAAGCTGGATTCAGATACCAACAACACGAGCCTGGTGCTGGCGTTCGAACTTCCCGACCAGACCTTCATGCTGTTTCCGGGCGATGCACAGGTTGGTAACTGGTTGTCATGGCACGATCAAACCTACATAGACGGCGAACGGAAGTTGACAGCCACGAAGATTCTCGGTCAGGTGCGTTTCCTTAAAGTTGCGCACCACGGCAGTCACAATGCCTCGCTGAAGGAACGAGGCGTGGACCTCATGACGCATCCAGATTTGATTGCGTTCATATCAACAGATGAGGCCTTTGCCAGCCAACAGGGAATCAACGGTTGGCGCATGCCGGCCCGCAAAACACTTGACGCCCTCGTAGCCGCGACCAAGGGCCGGACGTTTCGCAACGACGACGTTCTGAGCGCCCGTTCCGCACAGCTCAACACCGCCTTGAACGCCACCAACCTCTATATCGAATACACCGTCCTCTGATCCGACAGGTGAGCCCAATGGTTTTCGATCTTCAGCAGGCCAAGCAATTCATCACTACGACCGGCTTGCCCGCCAAGCCCGAGATGTTCAGTGTCACCGCCGGGATGGGTGTACCGGCGCTCGAAACAGCCAAGGCGCAGTCACTGGTTGTGGGTTCCAACATCATGTCGTTCAAAACAGGCGTAGATGCCGGTGCACGCCAGGCGCTCACGGATTCGTCTCTCTTCGCCCAACTCGCTGCTGCCAAATCAATCGGTAACGATCCCAATCCACTCGCGTTTTTCGATGCCTATTTTGGCACGCTGGTGAAAATAGGTTGGCTGATACGGCAAAAGGAAACGGCTGAGCTCTCTTACACGGCAGACGCCCTGGATGTTCACGAAGCGATGATCGGGGTGATCACCTCCTTCCTGAGCCCGATTACCGGCGCAGCCGTGGCGGTCCTCGCAGTGCTCAAGGGGTTGCAGAAGATGTCGGCAGATACCCCGTTCATCACCCTTTTCAACAGTCAGCGCCACCATGAAAGTGTGAGTCGCTTCCAGTTCACCTATGTCTATGCGGACGAAGAACAAGGCCTCATGGCCCGGGCCATGGCCTTTGTACTCGAGACCGACACCCAGCTGACTCAAATTCTGTTCTTCAAACTACAAAGCGGAGAGATGTCGCTACGGCGCAGCGAGGGCGTCCTCTCCATCGACGGCAACGCCTTGAAGGCATTGCAGCCTCCACTCGCTGCAAAGATGAATGCCTATCGCGAAAAATACATCGCCGGTGTTGAACTGGACGCTGTCTGACGGGAGATGAATCATGGCCATATGTCCATTTGCGGAACAACACCCGATCAGCGGTTCGAGCGGAAGTTACACGGGCGGGGTCTTCAAGATCGTCCATCACACCACGGAAGGTGGTAGCGCGGACGGCGCTTTCGCGGCCTTCAAGAACAATCGTTCCGATCCGCACTTCACGGTGGACGCCAGCAAGGTCTACCAGCATATCGATACCGACACCGCGGCCCGCTCGCTGCGCAATGCTCTCGGCGGGGCTCAGACCAATCGCGACCGAGCTCTGCAGATCGAGTTGGTTGGATTCGCCGGCAAGGCCAAAAACAAAGCCGCGCTGAAAAACCTTGCTCGCCTGTGCCGCTGGCTTGAGCAGATCCACGCTGTGCCATTAGTCTGGCCAGCCGGGCCGCCCAAGCCTTCGCGGGATGGCAAAGACCCGGGCGGCCATTTGCGCAGTACCATGAACTGGGCCGAGGGTGGGCATTTCGGGCATTGTCACGTCCCAGAAAATACCCATTGGGACCCGGCCTATACCAGGTTGGAAGTCAACTACCTGATGGCTGCAACGTTCGACAGCGCTGGCAAATTGACCAATGCCCAACACCCTGCCGTTCTCGAGCTGGAAAACCAGCCAATGGCAGTCGACGGCGATGCGACCTTCGACATCATCACCGATCACGCCGATGTGGGCGAGGCAGCGGCCACCCATGTCGAGCCTCTGAGCGTCGAGATGACTGGGCAACCTGAGTCTGTGTCTCGCCCACTCCTGCCAGGCATGGGCCTGTGCCTGTCCGGCGGCGGCTACCGCGCCATGCTGTTTCACGTCGGCAGTCTATGGCGGCTGTATGAAGCCGGATTGCTCTTCTCGGTCGAGCGTATCTCGAGTGTCTCGGGAGGGTCGATCACGAATGCGGTGCTGGCGCTTGCATGGAAACATCTACCCTTCAATGGCGCAACTGAGCCGTTTGACACGCTCGTCGTCACCCCGATACGTGCGTTGGCGCGGCGAACACTCGATGCCGAGGCCCTCATAGGGGGCATTCTGCTTCCCGGAAGCATCGCGGATCGCGTGGCCGACGCGTACGACGAGCACCTGTTCAAAGGTGCCAAGCTGCGCGATTTGCCGAACGCGCCGCGCTTCATTTTCAATGCCACCAACCTGCAGTCCGGTGCGCTGTGGCGGTTTTCCAAACCCTATATGGGAGACTACCGCGTGGGCCGTATCGAAAACCCCGATTTTTCAGTCGCGCGCGCGGTGGCGGCGTCTTCTGCATTCCCCCCCATCCTTTCGCCCATGTCGATCGAACTGCATCCAGCCTCCTTCAAAATCGACTCGGGCGAGGACCTGCAACGGCCTCCGTTTACTTCGGTCGTTGCATTGGCGGACGGTGGCATATACGACAACCTGGCGCTCGAGACCGTGTGGAAACGGTATCGGACGGTGCTTGTCAGCGATGCCGGCGCCAAGATCAAACCCGAAGAAGAACCCAAACGTGATTGGCCACGCCATGCCTACCGGGTGCTCGACCTGGTCGACAATCAGGTACGCAGCCTGCGCAAACGCACGCTGATAGCGAGTTACCAGGCAAAACCCGATGACGCTGGCAAGCGCTCAGGCGCTTATTGGGGGATCGGTACTGACTACGCCTCCTATACCCATCGCGCGCTCAACCTCAGCTGCCCGCTGCATAGAACTCAGGAGCTGGCCACCACAGCGACGCGCTTGAAACGCATGGACGACGAACTCCAGGAGCGCTTGATCAACTGGGGTTATGCAGTGACCGACGCTGCGCTGCGCACTCACTTCGATCCCGAGTTGAGCAAACCTGCCGCGTTTCCCTATCCGGATAGCGGAGTTTGACAACAGTCGGCACCGGTTGAAAAACCACTGGTTCTACAGCGGTGTTCGTGCAGCCCTACACGACCATAGCCCCGCCGGTTACAAGGGCTATCGACCACGTGAGGAGACCATCATGACAGCCCCGCCTGAACGCGAAGACTCCGACTTGAAAGTTGCCCAGATCGAAAGATTGCGCGCCGAGACAGACAAGTTCAAGGCTGAAAGAAAAAAGCTCGAAGACGAAACCGCAGCCGCTCCAAGGAGGAACAAAGGTGCCTATTGGTCTGAAGCGGCCAAGATGTGCGGGGTGATCGTTTTGGGCGTTGGGGGAGTCATCACGGCGGTTGGCAGTTTGCTTGTGGCGCAAAACCAGGTGGAGCTTTCCGAAATCAAATCCGCCCAGGCCACCAAGCAAGCCGAGATCGCCGAAGCTTCCATAGCGGCAGCAACGAAAGAAGTCGCCACCGCAATCCAACTGCGAGACAAGGCTAGAAAGGAAGAAGCCGATGCCAGCAAGGCCGCCACCGAGCTCAGAGACAGCTTGGCGGTACTGACTACGCAGGTTAAAGCAGCAAACCCGGCCCTGCTGAAACGTCATCTGGTCTATATCCAATTCCAAGGTGACTTGAGCAGGTCAGTGATCAACGACTTGCGGACAGCGTTGGCTGCACAACACTACTCGGCCCCCGGCGCCGAGCGACTTGAAGGCAACTACAGATCTCTGGTGAAGTATTTCAAGCCCGAGGATGAACAAGCTGCTTTATCGTTGGTGGCTTCCACCGAAGCATTCTTTATATCGAAAGGATGCCCCATCAAACTTAGCGCCGAGCTCGCGAAATCAACGCTCACCAGCCCACCGCTGGAACTCTGGCTTTCCGATGCCTGCAAGAAGTTGCCGTTGGTCTATTGAGCACAAGAGGCTTCGTACGAGACGGTCAACACCCTACGACTTCGATAATGCCCTGTCTCTCTTGAGGGTTGACACGGACTAGTCGAACCCCCAATTAAGTGGCCGCTATCCGGAAGCCCGGACCAAAAGGATCAATCAAGTGAAATCATTGGCGTGGCGTAAAACCTGGCTCATTGGCGCTTGGCTGCTGTTGAACACTTCTCTAGCAGCAGGGATAGAGTACTCAACTTATCTATTACCGCTGTCTGAATTAATGGGATACCTAAATAAGTACAGCAAGGACGGCTGGAAGCTCAAAAATATCAATACATGGACTGAAGGCTGCCCCAACAACCAGAAGATGTGTTTTGTCGTCATTATGGAGAAAGAGTGGGTTCATACTTTAACCATGGATGTTCGCCTGTACGTCACGGGCTGAATATTTTACTGACAGCCTCGCTTGCAACTTTTCTGCCCAGCTCACTCTGACGTGCATTGATGCGTTTCCGCCAGACGCCTATCATGAGCATTCACTCATATTGCCCACCTGTGCATCAGTCATGAGCCTGCCATGAAAGACCTGCCACCAACCGCCAGCCTGCGCGCCTTCGAAGTGGCAACGCGGCATGCCACCTTCACCTCGGCCTCCGAAGAACTGCATGTAACCCAAAGCGCCGTCAGCCATCAGCTCAGGCACTTGGAGGATCTGTGGGGGTTGAAGCTGTTCGAACGGGGCAAGTCGCTCACCCTGACACCCGCCGGAGCGGCTCTGGCGCCCATCGTCCGTGGTTTTTTCGCGGACCTGGAGGCGATGCTCGCCGAACTGAGGGAGCATAAGGGAAGAGTGCGGCTCAAGGTCAGCACCACCTACTCCTACGCACTGAAGTGGCTGCTGCCGCGATTGCCGAGTCTGGCCCAGCAGCACCCGGACATATTGGTGACGCTGGACACCACCGATACGGCAATCAAGTTCTCCGGCACCGACCCTGACGTTGCGATCCGCCTAGGCACCGGTAACTACCCCGGCCTTTACTCCGAGTTTCTGTTCCGCGAACATATCTTCCCCGTCGCCAGCCCTGCCTTGCTCGCGCGCTTCGGGCTGCCGCAGCACCCTGGCGAGCTGCTGCGCTACCCGCTGCTGACCCGTGACGGAAACGATCTGGTACCACGGTGGGAAGTGTGGTTCCAGCACGTCGGCCTGAGCATTTCCATGCTCAAGGAAAATGTCCGGTTCGCAGACACCAACATGACCGTTGACGCTGCCCTGCTGGGACAAGGCATTGCTCTGGTTCGCAGCGGCCACGTCGAGTCACAGATCGCCGATGGCAGCCTCGTCAGGCTCTTCGAGGTGCCATTCCCCTCGCCGGTGGCGTACTACTTCGTCTGCCCGAAAGGTATCGAAACCCAACCCCACGTGGTTTCATTCCGGCAATGGTTGAGCTAGCAGTCAACGCAAGCACAACTGGCCTACGATCGTGATACCCCATGAGGTTTTGCTCATGACGCAATGAGCAGACTTCTCTGTTACATCCACTGATGGGCGGCCTAACATGGCGCATGCCTATCTCCATCATCTCCCTCGTACTGTTCGCCGCCCTGCTGCATGCCGGCTGGAACGCGCTGTTGCGCGGCGGCCAAGACCGCCTGTGGTCCATGACCGTCATGTGCCTGGCCGTGGCGGTCACCTGCATCACCCTGGCTTTGTTCATGGTCGCGCCAGCCCAGGCGAGTTGGCCGTATGCGGTGCTGTCGGGCGTGCTGCACGTTGGCTACAACCTGTTCCTGGTGCGCAGCTACCGGGTGGGCGATCTTGGCCAGACCTATCCGGTAGCACGCGGCTCATCGCCGATTCTGATCACCGTCGGCGCAGCACTGTTCGCCGGGGAACAGATCCAGGCCAGTGCCCTGTTGGGCATTTTTCTGGTCTCGGGCGGGATCATCCTGCTGGCGTTCAGCAAGGGCAAACTCGCTGTGCCTAGCCTGCCCTACGCCTTGGGCACAGGCGCCTTCATCGCGGCCTACAGCGTCACCGATGGCATCGGCGCACGCCTGTCCGGCGCGCCCATGGCCTATACCGTCTGGATGTGTGCATTGTGGGGTGTGCTGATGCCAGCGGTGTACATCGCACGTCGTGGCGCGCGCAGCCTGTTCGCCTGGCGCTCTGGAATGGCAACTGCAGCCGCCGGTGGGCTGGTCTCGCTGCTGGCCTACGGTATCGTCATTTATGCCATGACCGACGCTCCGATGGGCATGGTCTCGGCGCTGCGTGAAACCAGCGTGCTGTTTGCAGCCTTGATCGGTTATTTTTTCCTCGGTGAGAGCCTGACCGTGCGCAAGGTGCTGGCGTGTACGGTGATCGCGTTGGGTACGGTGATCATCGGCTGAGCGCGCCAGGTCAGCGCCCCTGTGCAGGCCCCTCGAATGGCAACAACTCCACCACCCAATCGATGAATACCCGCAACTTCAAACTGATGTGCCGGTTGGGTGGATAGGCGATGTACATGGGCATGGTGTCCAGCTGCCACTCCTGAAACAGAGGCACGAGCTCGCCGCGGGCCAGCGGCGCCCTGGCCATGTATTCGGGTAGCCACAGCACACCCATGCCAGCCAGACCGGCTGCCAGGTAGGCGTTGCCGTCGTCGACCGAAAGCACCGGCTGGCCACGTACGGTGACGCCTTGATTGTCGCGGCGCAGCGTGTAGGCCAACGCCCGGCCCGTGCGCGCCCAGAGGAAGCCGATCACGCGGTGCTGCGTGGCGTCGAGCTCGCTGGGATGTTGCGGCGTGCCGAGTCGCTGCAGGTAGCCGGGTGAGGCATAGACCCCCAACTGCAGGTCGCCCAAGCGACGCGCCATCAGCGATTGATCGGTCAGTTCACCGCCACGCACAACGCAGTCGACATTCTCGCCGATGATATCGACCATGCGGTCGCTGACGCCCATGTCGATCTGGATATCCGGATAGCGCCGATGAAAGTCGGGCATGGCCGGCATCAGCACATGGCTGGCGAACGGGCTCGGTACGTCTACCCGCAGCCTGCCGCGCGGCGCGATCGCGGCACTGGAAAGGCCGGTTTCGGCATCGTCCAGATCGGCCAGCAGGCGTATCGCTCGCTCATAGTATACGGCACCGTCGGCGGTGACGTTGACCCTGCGCGTGGTGCGGTTCAGCAGCTTCACCCTCAGGCGCGCTTCGAGCTGCTGCACCAACTGGGTCACGGTGGTCTTGCTCATGTGCAAGGTCTGCGCCGCGCGGGTGAAGCTACCCGTCTCCACCACTCGCGCGAAGGCCTGCATGGCATCGAAACGGTCCATTGGAACCTCGTTTTGACTGGTCATTGTTTGGAAAACCCAAACAGTCCTGGTCAGACTTGCCCGTTTATGCAGCCCTGGCAAGCCTCTACTGTGGCTGCACGATAGATGACGGGTCACCCGGCCCGCCCCAGGAGGCAATCCCATGACCCAGCGTGACGTCGTTTTTCCAGCCGGCCGCCAGGCGCTTTATGAGCGCAACCGCTACTCCCCCGCCGTTCGCAGCAATGGCCTGCTGTTCGTGTCTGGCCAGGTCGGCAGCCGCGAGGACGGCTCGCCCGAGCCCGACCTGCGCGACCAGGTGCGCCTGGCATTCCAGAACCTCAATGCGGTACTGCAGGCGGCCGACTGCACGTTCGATGACGTGGTGGACGTCACGGTCTTCATCGTCGATCCGCAGTCCAGGTTCGAGACCATCTGGGAAGTGGTGCCCGAATACTGGGGACAAGACCCCTTCCCCAACATCACCTGCGTGGGCGTTACCTGGTTGTATGGGTTCGATTTCGAGATCAAGGTGATAGCGAAGCTGCCGCCGCAAAGCTAAGTCGCTCGAAAACTCCACACGATTTCCACAACACGTTCGGAGATGACCAGATAGATCACGACGATCAGGATCTGCAGGACGAGGTGATAGCGCAGCTTGCCCAGCCGCCGGATACCGTCGCTCATGTTCAGGACCATCAGTGCGGCAGACACTGCAATGATCCCCCACCCTGCCAGATTCAACGCAGTGAGACTCAAGAAGACGCGGTGGTCAGTCTGCACCGCGTTCGTGCCTGCTGCGAACAACAGCGCGCACAGCACCATGTTCTTGAAGCTGTCGAAAATTCGGGTGTTCAAGTCGTTGTCGAGCAGATCCAGATAGCGCGTCCAGTATTTTTTCAATGCTGAATCTCCCGTGCATGCATTCATTGTTCCGTTGCAGCCGATCAGCAGACGGAGCTTGCTGGCGATCTGCAGGGCCGCATGACATCGAAAATGGGTAGGCACAGTGCGGTCGGGTCTGGTCTACCATAGGACGGGCGCAGGCAATGCGCCAGTCGCGAAGCCTGCATCCGCCCACTCATTCGCCCAAGAGCCCAGCATGCTGATTTCCGCAGTCCTCAACGGCCAGCCCTTGCTGCTGGCAGAGCACCCCGAGCCGATGCTGCCGTGGTGGAGCTTCACCAAAACGGTGCTTGCCGCCACCGCGCTGACCCTGGTCCGTGACGGGAGGCTGGACCTGGACGAGCCGTTGACGGGCAACGACTACACGTTGCGCCAGCTGCTGCGCCATGAGGCGGGATTGGCAGACTATGCCGAGCTGGCCGAATACCATACCGCCGTCGCCAACCATGAGCCGGCCTGGTCGGCACAAGAGATGCTGCAGCGCTTGCAGGCCGATCGGCTTCGCTACAGCCCTGGCGCGGGCTGGCGTTATTCCAACGTCGGCTACCTGATGGTGGCCAGGCTGATCGAACGCACTACCGACCTGCCGCTGGCCGATGCAGTGCACGCGCGCGTGCTGTTGCCATTGGGCATCGCCAACGTGCGTTTCGCCACCGCTCGAGCCGATCTGCAGCAAGCCTGCACCGGCCTCGCCACCTACGACCCAGGCTGGGTGTATCACGGCTTGCTGATCGGCCCGCTGTCACAGGCCGTGCTGTTGCTTGACCGTCTGTTCAGCGAACACCTGCTGCCTGGCGACTTGCTGCAGGCGATGCAGGAAACGCACACCCTGGGCGGCCCGATTGCCGGCAGACCCTGGAGGGCACCGGGCTATGCATTGGGGCTGATGCGCGGTCCGGTGGACGGCGGTGTGGTGTTGGCAGGGCATACCGGCTGCGGGCCCGGCAGCGTCGTCGCGGTGTACCGAGGCTGCCTGGGTGACGTCTGCGCCAGTTATGCAGCGTTCGCCCAGGACACCAGCGAAGGCGCTGTCGAGGCCTGCGTCGTTAAGCACATCTGCCGCCATCTCAACGGCTGAAGCGTGCTCGGTCGACGCTCGGCGGCCCCTCAGCGCTTCAGACCTCTTCGTCCTGAAAGGCCTCTTCGCGCTTCTTGCGAAACGCTGGCAGCACCATCATCACCAGCAGAATGGCGGACGCGGCGAAGAGCACGGCACTGATGGGGCGCTCGATCAACACGACAGGGTCACCCTGAGAGATCAACAGCGCGCGGCGCAGGTTGGTCTCCAGCAACGGCCCCAGTACGAAGCCGAGCAACAGCGGCCCGGGCTCGCACTTGGCCTTGCGAAACAGATACCCCAGCAGACCGAAGATGATCACCAGGGCCACGTCGAAACCGCGGTTGTTCACGATCGCGTTTCCCTTGTAGGAGCGGTCATCGGCCGCGAAGAGCGCGCCTCGGTATGCCTGATGCAACGCGGTGCGCCTTTCGCGGCCACGGACCGCTCCCACATTCGATCGCGGTCCCTGAGCGGGGTGCTCTTTTGTTGTTGTCTGGGTAACGAACGACGATGCTGCGGTGCTGCTCAGCCAAGTCCCGGCGGCAGCGGATGAAGGTCTGCGTTGCGCCCCGCCTTCGCCACCTGCCCCGGCATTTCATGCCCCAGCAGCGCTGGCAAGGTGCGGGAAAGGTCGAGCAGACGGGGCAGATCGATGCCGGTGGGAATGCCCATCTCCTCACACAGGTTGACCAGGTCTTCGGTGCAGATGTTGCCCGAGGCGCCCGGCGCGAACGGGCATCCGCCCAACCCCCCGAGCGACGCATCGAAGCGCCGCGCACCGGCTTCGTAGGCAGCCAGGACGTTGCTTAATCCCAGCCCGCGGGTATTGTGGAAATGCAGGGTCAGCGCTTCGGCGGGCAACTGTTCCAGCACCCGCCGGACCAATGCGTAGACCTGGCGCGGGTTGGCCATGCCCGTGGTGTCGGCCAGGGTCACGCCCTGCATGCCGAGCCGCTGATAGGCATCGATCAGGTCCATCACCACGCGTTCATCGATGGCGCCTTCGAACGGGCAGCCGAAGGTCGTGGCGATGGTGCCATTGAGGCTGACCGACGTACTGCGGGCCAGCTCGAGCACTTCGGTGAAGCCTGCCAGGGATTGTTCACGGGTCATGCGCATGTTGGCGCGGTTGTGGCTCTGGCTGGCCGACAACACCAGGTTGAGTTCATCCGCCTTGGCGACGAGCGCGCGCTGCGCCCCCTTGAGATTGGGAATCAGCGCCACGTAGGTCACACCCGGCTGGCGGGCGATGCCATGGAACACCTGTTCGCCATCGCGCAGGGCTGGAATGGCCTTGGGCGAAACGAAGGAACCGGCCTCGATGCGGCTGAAGCCTGCCAGCGAAAGCTGGTCGATCAAGGCAATCTTGTCTGCGGTGGCAACCCAGATCGGCTCGATCTGCAGACCATCACGGGGCGCCACTTCCTGAACGATGAGACGTTGCGAGTAGTCGTTGATCACTGCACGATCCCCTCATCCTTCAGGCGCTGGATAGCGCTCTCGCTCAGGCCCAGCTCGGTCAGCACGGCCTGGGTGTGCTGTCCCAGGCTCGGCCCCTGCCAATTGACCACACCCGGCGTGGCGGAGAGCTTGGGCACGATGCCGGGCATTTTCGTTGCCACGCCACCGGGCAGCTGCGCATCGAGAATCATGCCGCGGGCCTGGTAGTGCGGGTCGGCGACGATATCGGCAACCGAGTAGATGCGCCCGGCAGGCACCTCGGCGCTTTCCAGTGCCTGCAACACATCCTCAATAGGGCGCTGGGCGCTCCAGGCACTGATGGCGCCATCGAGCAGGTCGCTCTGCGCAGCTCGGCCGTCGTTGTGAGCGAACGCCGGGTCGTCGCCCAGATCGGCTCGACCGATGGCGTTCATCAGGCGCTTGAAAATGGGATCGCTGTTGCCCGCGATCACCACATAACCGCCATCGGCAGTGGGATAGGTATTGGATGGGGCGATACCGGGCAAAGCGCCGCCGCTGCGCTCGCGCACATGACCGAGCATGGCATACTCGGGCACCAGGCTTTCCATCACGTTGAAGACGCTTTCGGCCAGGGAGACATCGACCACCTGACCGTCACCCTGACCGGTCTTGACCCGCAGCAACGACATCAGCGCGCCCATCACCGCATGCATGGACGCCAGCGAATCACCCAGGCTGACCCCCACCCGTGCCGGCGGTGAGTCCGGGTGGCCGGTGGTGTAGCGAATGCCGCCCATGGCCTCGCCGATCGCGCCGAAACCTGGCCGGTCGCGGTAAGGGCCGGACTGGCCATAGCCGGAGATGCGCACCAGCGTCAGCTTCGGGTTCAGCGCATGCAAGACGTCCCAGCCCAGGCCGAGTTTCTCCAAGGCGCCGGGACGCAGGTTCTCGATCAGTACGTCGGCGCTTTCGGCCAGTTGCTTGACGATCTCGATGCCTTCGGCGGACTTGAGGTTCAGCGCCAGGGATTTCTTGTTGCGCGATTGCAGGTACCACCACAACGAAGTGCCTTCGTGGAGTTTTCGCCACTTGCGAAGGGGGTCGCCCTGCCCCAGGGTTTCGATCTTGATCACCTCGGCACCGAACTCGCCCATCATGCGCGCAGCGAACGGCGCAGCGATGAGGGTTCCGATCTCGATGACACGGATTCCGCTAAGAGCAGTCATGGGGCAGCCTCGATATCTATTGAAAAAAGGATGATCTGCGACGCGGCGCAGGAGACATGGCGCGCCACTCAGTCCTGATTGACGCCCTCGGTCAGTTGCTGGTCCTCGCCGAGGAAACCGCCGCTCTGGTGCTGCCAGAGGCGTGCATAGATACCGTTTTTCGCCAGCAGCTGGGCATGGGTGCCCTGTTCGAGAATGCGCCCCTGGTCCATGACGATGAGCCGGTCCATGGCGGCGATGGTCGACAGGCGGTGGGCAATGGCGATCACGGTCTTGCCCTGCATCATGTGATCGAGGCTTTCCTGGATGGCCACTTCGACTTCCGAGTCCAGCGCGCTGGTGGCCTCGTCGAGCAACAGGATCGGCGCGTTCTTGAGCATCACCCGCGCAATCGCCACGCGTTGGCGCTGGCCGCCGGACAGCTTGATGCCCCGCTCGCCCACCAGGGTGTCGTAGCCACTGTGGCCCTGGCGGTCGCTCAGCTGGCTGATGAACTCATCGGCCTGGGCGCTGGCGGCCGCACTGCGCACCTGTTCATCGGTGGCATCGGGACGCCCATAGGCGATGTTGTCGCGAATGGAGCGGTGCAACAGCGAGGTGTCCTGGGTCACCATGCCGATCGCGCTGCGCAGACTGTCCTGTGTCACATGGGCGATGTTCTGCCCATCGATGCGGATCTCGCCGCTGTCGACGTCGTAGAAGCGCAGCAGCAGGTTGATCAGCGTCGACTTGCCCGCACCCGAGCGCCCGACCAGGCCGATCTTCTCGCCCGGACGGATGTCCAGGCTCAAACCGTCGAGCACCTGGCGTTCGCCGTTGTAGTTGAAGCTCACGTTGTCGAACGTCACCGCCCCGCCGGAAGTAGTCAGGGCACCTGCGTCGGGCGCGTCCTGCACCTTCGCCCCGCGGGTCAGCGTGCCCATGCCATCCTGCAGCGTGCCGATGTTCTCGAACAACGAGGTCATCTGCCACATGATCCAGTGCGACATGCCGTTGATACGCAGCGCCATGGCAGTGATCGCCGCGACGGCGCCGGTCCCGATCTCGCCCAGGTGCCACAGCCACAGCGCGTAGCCACCGGCCGCCATCAGCAGGCCGACCACCAGTGCCTGGTTGACGATCTCGAACTGGCTGACCAGACGCATCTGGCGGAAGCCGGTGTTCTTGAAGTCTTCCATGGCCGCGCGGGCGAAGTGCGCCTCGCGGTTGGAGTGGGAGAACAGCTTGACCGTGGCGATGTTGGTATAGGCATCGGAGATGCGTCCGGTCATCGACGAACGCGCGTGGGCCTGCTCTTGCCCGACCTTGCCCAGGCGCGGCACGAAATACAGCATCGCCAGGCCGAACAGCACCAGCCAGGCCACGAACGGCAGCATCAGCTTGGGTGCGAAACCACCGGCCAGAGCGATGATGGCGATGAAATACACGCCGATGCCCGGCAGGATCTCGATCAGCGTGAACAGCACGTCGCGCACGGCCAGGGCGGTCTGCATCACCTTGGTGGTGACCCGGCCGGAAAACTCGTCGGAGAAGAACGACAGGCTTTGCCGCAGCATCAGCCGGTGGAAGTCCCAACGCAGCCTGAGCGGCAGGTTGATCGCCAGAATCTGGTGCTGGACCATGGTGCGCAAGGCGACCAGGGCAATGCTGCCCACCATGACCAGGCCCATGCCCCACAACACGCGGCTTTCCTGGGCAGCGGCATCGCCGCCCTGCTGCCAGGTGGTGAGCAGGTCGACGACCTGGCCAAGAAAGGAAAACAGCCAGGCTTCATAGACCGACACCGCAGCGCTGAGCACCGCAAATGCCAGGATATAGCCGCGCGCACCGCGCGTGCAGGCCCAGAGAAAACGGGCCAGGCCATCGGGTGGCGGCGGTACTTCATCGGGTGGGAAAGGGTCGAGCCTTCGTTCGAATGCACGAAGCATGGGGGTCTCCATCGGAATCAAGTGGCGCAGATTCTGCCACTTAATGGCGCACTCGTGGGTCGCGATGGGCGCCTTTGCGAAGAACGGTGCATTCGGCAAGCGCGCGCGGCGTGCAATCCACTAGCTCGCCAGGGCCTTCAATCCCCAGAGCACGGCCATTCCGACGGCCAGGGTCAGCACCGTGCTCTTGAACTTCCAGGCCACCACCGCGGCGGCGATCGCCGCCGGAATCTGCGGATTGTCCAGCACCGGTGCACCCTGTCCGCTCGGGTAGATCACCGCCGGCAGTACCAGCGCGGCGAGGACGCTGGCTGGCACGTAGCGCAAGGCGCGACTGAGCAGCTCGGGCATGCGCCAGCGGCCGTGCAGCTCGACGAAGCACAGACGCATGGCGAAGGTTCCCACGCCTACGGCAACGAACAGCGCCCACAGGCCCAGGTCGCTCACGAGGCTCGCTCCTCGGGGTCGGCGCCAGCGCGCGAGGCCACCCGGTCGCGCCAGGTTTCGATGGCGAGGCCCGCAGCGATGCCACCCACCGCAGCGATCACCAGTCCAAGGTTGTAAGGCAGGTTCACCGCCAGCACGGCGAGCACCCCGCCTACCACGGCCGCGCCCAAGGTCGCCGGACTGCGGATGCCAGGCACCAGCAGCGCCAGGAAGGACAAGGGTATGGCGAAGCTCAATGACCAGCTCTGCGGGATGCTCGCCCCCAGGTACACGCCTGCCAGTACCGACACTTGCCACGCCAGCCACATGCCCACTGCGGTGCCAGCGTAGTAATGGTGAGCATGGTGGCCCAGTTCGCCGCTGTCGAACTTCAGCGTGCACAGCGCGTAGGCCTGGTCCGACAGCAGGTAGCACAGCGGCCAGGTCCAGCGCCGCGGCAGGCCGTGAAAATGCGGCGCCAGAGACGCGCTGTACATGATGAAGCGCAGGTTGATGATCAATGCCGTAGCGACGATCGCCACGGGCAGGACACCGACGTGCAGCAGCTGCAAGGCGACCATCTGCGCTGAACCCGAGTAGAAGAGCAACGTCATGCCGATACTGGTGCCTGGCGACAGACCCAGCTCGACCGCCATCACCCCAGTGACCAGGCCGAACGGAATCACCCCAGGGGTCAACGGCAGCAGTGCACGGATGCCCTGGATGAACGCTTGGCTTGCACTCGGGAAAGGCATTCAGGTTCCTCGGCTGGGTATGATCTCAGGCCTCAGCAAGACACTTCGCGTGGGGGCTGTGCGACGGCAGCGGCACCGCCTTCGCGCTCGATCCACTCGATCAGTCGTTCGCTGGCCATCGGCGGAGCAATGAAGTAACCCTGCCCCTCGTTGCAACCCCAGCCTTTCACCGCGTCGAAACTGGCCTGGTTCTCGATGCCTTCGGCAACCACCTTGTAGCCCAGACGCTGCGCCAGATCAATGAGGGTGGTGACCAGGCGACGATCCTTTTCCTGGCTCTCGATGTCCTTGAGCAGCGAACGGTCGAGCTTTACCGACGTGGCAGGCAGTTCGCGCAGGTAGGTCCAGTTACTGTAGCCGGTACCGAAGTCGTCAATGGATATCTCGATGCCCAGCGCACGCAGGCGTGTCAGCTGGTTCCGGCATTCGGCGGGGTTCTTGATCAACGCGCCTTCGGTGAACTCGATCTCCAGGGTCGCAGCCTCGACGCCATAGCGTTCCAGGGTCTGGATCAGCCGGTCGGTGAAGGCCGGCCCCTCGAGATCGCAGGGGCTGATATTGATCGCGACCTTGAAGTCGTAGCCCGCATCGCGCCAGTGCCTCGTCTGCTTGATGGCCGCCTCGACCACCCACACGCTCAACAGCCGGATCAGGTCGGTCTTCTCCGCCAGCGGGATGAATTCGTCCGGTCCTATCGGCCCCAGGGTCGGGTGGGTCCAACGCAACAGCGCCTCGACCGCGCAGCAGCGTCCGCTGGCGAAGTCGATGCGCGGCTGGAACACCAGGCCCAGTTGCTCGGACTCCTCCAGGGCGTACGACAATGAACTGAGCAGCACGAAGGCACGCTGCTGGGCGATGTCCAGTTCCGCCTGGTACCTGGCCCAGCCGATGCCGCGGTCACGCGCGTAATCGGCGGCACTGACCACCAGACGCACCCAGTCACGGTCGTTGATCGTATGGCAGTCCAGCTCCAGCGCACCCATGCCGATCTGCGTGCGAATGGGAATCCCGTCATGCTCGACCGGCGTGGAGAAGGCCGTGGAAAACCTCGCGTACAAGGTCGCCAGGCATTCGTCACGCGGCTTGATGAATGCGAAACGGGTGAGACCGATCCGGTACAGCACGCAGTCGTGGCCGATCAAGCCCGCCACCCGACGGCTGATTTCGCTGACCAGACGTTGGGAAAACGAATAGCCCAGCGCCTTGACGATATCGTTGACGAAACTGGGCGAGAGGAAATCGACCGCGACCAGCAACGGCTCTTCCCTAGCGCTCAGATGCCGATGGATGTCGTCTTCCAGACGAATACGGTTCATCAGGCGGGTGGGCCGGTCGATGAACGAGTCGGCGCGCAGGTCGTGCAGCCGGTGCACCACCAACTGCGCCAGGTGCCGCAGGCTTTCCCGCTGGCCGGCTGACATCGGCGCACGCGGTTGCTTGTCGATGACGCACAGACTGCCCAGGGCGTGACCGTCATCGGTCAGCAGCGGTACCCCGGCGTAGTAGCGTATGCCCGGCGGTCCGGTGACCAGCACGTTGTGTCGAAAGCGGGGGTCGCGGTGGGTGTCCGGCACTTCGAAGAAGTCTTCGACCAGAATGGTGTGACCGCAGAAGGACACATCCCGCGGCGTGGATGAAACGGTGATGCCGACCTTCGCCCGAAACCACTGTTGCTGTTCTTCGAGAATGGAAATGAGCGCTATCGGCGTGCCGAAGACTTCAGCGGCCAGCGCCACGATCCGATCCAGCACCTCGTCGTCGACCGCGTCGCGGTAGCAGAGCTCGGCTACGCGGCGAACGCGCTCGCGCTCGTTGTCCGGGAAAGGTGGAGCGAAGTGGGTCATCACGGTATTCATTGCCCGATGGTCAGTCGCAAAGGGAGGCACTCAAGACAAGGCTGCATCCCTGTATCGGCAGCCTTTCCGGGAACTGTATACAGCTTTGCCCCAAGAGCACCACTGCCCTTCGTCTCCCTAGACAGCGCCGAAGAAGGCCACCTTCTGCGAAAGCCGGTCCGCCAGGCGAGCCAGCTCGGTGCTGGCGGTCGCGACCTGCTGCGAGCCGGTCGCTGACTGCACCGTCGAGCCATGGATGCGCGTGATGTTCTGCGAGACGTCGTCGGCAACTGCGCTCTGCTGCACGGACGCGCTGGCGATCTGCGCGTTCATCAGGTTGATCGCACCCACCTGCTCGCTGATCTTGGCCAGGGCCTCCTGCGCACTGCGCGTCTGGGTGACGGTCTGCCCCACCAGTTCGCAGCTGTTGCGCATAGTCTGCGCGGCCGCCTCGGTGCCCGATTGCAAGGTGCTGATCATCTCGCGGATTTCTTCGGTCGACTGCTGGGTGCGATTGGCCAGCGAGCGCACTTCGTCGGCGACCACGGCAAAGCCACGGCCGTGCTCGCCGGCGCGGGCGGCCTCTATGGCGGCATTGAGCGCCAGCAGGTTGGTCTGCGCGGCAATCGAGTTGATCACGTCGATGACCGATTCGATCTTTTCGCTGTGGCGCGACACCTGGTCGACGGTGTCCGTGGTCTGCTCCAAGGTGAGCGCCAACTGCTCGATAGCCTGCGTGGTGCTGGCCACCAGCCGATTGCCGCTTTCCACTTCGATATCCGCCAGGCGCGACGCATCCGCAGCCTGGGCAGCGTACCCGGAGACTTCGCCCACGGTCGCCGCCATCTGCGTGATGGCGGTGGTTACCTGTTCGGCCTCACGGGTCTGCAGGCGAATATGCGCGTCGTTGGCGGTGGAGGTCGCCGACAGCTGCGCCGAAGAGTGAGTGACTTCCCGCGCCGCCGTACGCACCTGCTCGATGGTCTCGCGCAAATGGCCCAAGGCGGTTTGCAATACCCCCATCACGCTACCGGGGTAATCGGTCACGATGGTCTGGTTCAGGTTGCCCGCGGCAAGTTGCTCGATTGCCAGGGCCACGTCGGCCGGCTCGGCGCCCAGCGTCGACTTGACGAAGCGAATGATCACGATCGACAGCACGATGCTCAGCAGCAGCGCGATACCGGTGGCCACCAGCATCAGCGTGCTGAACTGGCTGGCAGTGGCCTGCACATCACCCAGCTTGGCCTTGATCGCGGCCTCCTCGTAGTCGATCAGCGCGTTGATACGCTTGAGCCATTCGTTGTAGTCAGCCGAAGTCTGGCGCAGCAGCAAAGCCTGGGCACCTTGGACATCACCGCCCCGACGCAGCTCGATGAGCGTGCGGGTGGACTCCAGGGTCTGCCGCTCGATGCCCTTGATGGCCGCCAGCAACTGACGCTCCTCGCCTGTTACGCCAGCGCTCTGGAACAGCTGCTCCATCGGCGCCGCCGAATCGACATAGTCTTTTTCCAGCGAGGCCACCTGCGCCAGGTGTTTCTCCAGGTCGCGATCATTGTCCACCAACACTGCGTCACGGATGGCGATGGCACGGTTGTGCACACTGCCACGAAAATTGATGGCGTAACGCTGGATCTTTGCCGCGTTCTCGCTCACGTCACTCAACGTGGAATCGATGAAGGCAACGCGCTGGATGCCGATGGCGGTGATCATCACCAACAAGGCGAGAATGGCCGCGAAGCTCAGGGCTATGCGCGTGGCCAGAGACAGAGGTTTTTTCATGGCAGGCTCGAAAGTTCGCCCGATGAGGACGGAAAAGACGCGCGAACCGGAGGTCGAGTCGCGCCGAAGCGGCGGACGTTACGGCGCTGCTGGCAAGGAAGCCAATTGGCATTTCGCGAAGCAATGATAGCTAAACGCTAT
The DNA here is from genome assembly GCF_947090715.1 of Pseudomonas sp. MM227. NCBI lineage: Bacteria > Pseudomonadati > Pseudomonadota > Gammaproteobacteria > Pseudomonadales > Pseudomonadaceae > Pseudomonas > Pseudomonas sp. MM227. The sequence goes on along the minus strand of NZ_OX352319.1, from coordinate 1,805,539 downwards.
CAAACTAATTCCGCTGTGAGTTGTATCATTGAGTTGACACTCAACACCATCGCTTTACAGTCGCCTGATGGACAAGAACTCAGAAATTCCAGCGGTTGTTCGACGGTGCCATGGCTGCCGCCAGTGTGGCTGGCGTGGCTGCCATCTATAAGGTCAGGCAGGCGGCGCTGACCCTCGCGATTCACGCAAAAAAGGTCCGGGCATCATGAACTCCGGTCGCAACCTGGTCGCCGCCGCATTTGCCCTCACCGCGCTGTCGTACGGGTTGGCGCGTTTCGCCTATGGCCTGCTGTTGCCGCAGATGCGCGTGGAGCTGTCGCTGGACGCCACGGCGGCAGGCTGGATCGGCAGCGGCGCGTTCGCGGCCTACTGCGCCGGCATCGTCCTGACGTTCGTATGCAACGGCACGCTCACTCCTCGCACCCTTGCCGTACTCGCGGGTCTGGCCGCCACGGCTGGAATGACCTGCATAGTGACCGCTTCATCGGGGTGGATGCTGGGCGCCGGAGTGGCGCTTGCCGGGCTGAGCACCGGACTGACCTCGCCACCGTTGGCGAGTGCAGTCGCCGCTCGGTTCAACGCTGCCGGCCGCGCGAAGGCGAATGCGGCGATCAACGCCGGCACGGCTGCCGGCATCGTCTTCTCAGGTGCCGCTGCGGCCATGACTGTGAACGCCTGGCGTGAGCTGTATGCCGTGTTCGCCCTGATCGGCGCAGCGATCACCGTCTGGCTGTGGCGGGCCCTGCCGCAGGGTGGTGGCAGTGAAACCGGCGCTGGCATGTCCCTGAAACTGCTTGGCCGACCGGGGCTGGCCCTGCTCTGCCTGAGTGCTTTCGCCATGGGCCTGTCGAGCACCGCCATCTGGACCTTCGGCGCCGACATATTGCGCGGCGCGTTCGGGGTCAGCGACAGCGGCATTGCCTGGGCCTGGATCGTGCTGGGGGCAGCCGGGGTCAGCGGCGCTGCCACCGGCGTGCTGATCGACCGCTTCGGTACGGCCGTCATCCATGGCGGCTCGCTGTTGGCCATCGTCACAGCGATCCTGACCCTGGCCGCTAGCGAGTTCAGCATCGCCTATGGCTTCGTCGCCATGGGCCTGTTCGGCGCGGCCTACATCATGTCCTCGGGTGCGTACCTGATCCAGGGTACTGCACTGCTGCCGGATCGACCCGACCTGGGCCTGGGTTTTCCGTTCCTGTGTCTGGCACTCGGGCAGACGGCCGGCGCGCCGTTGTTCGGTGCAGCCATGGGCGCCATGGGTGTCACCGGTGCCCTTTTCGCCTTTGCCCTGCCTGCCTTTCTGGCGATATTTCTCAGGCCCAAAACCCGCTAGCAAAATCTTCATTCGATTGCGCGGCAGAGCCCGGAACTTACGCTCGATCCGCCGACTCAGTTCTGTACCTGCCTGCCCTCATTCGAGACCACTGCCTTGGCCACATCTGCCACTTCGCGGCGTAACGCGCTGTCTCTCGACGGCCTGAATTTCTTCCTGGCCGATGTCCGTGACGGGCTCGGACCCTATCTGGCAATCTACCTGCTGGCGGTGCACAAATGGGACCCCGGCAGTATCGGCCTGGTGATGACCCTTGCCGGGCTGGCCGCGCTGCTCACGCAGACACCCGCCGGCGCCCTGATCGACAAGACCCGGCACAAACGTGCGGTGGTGGTGGTTGCCGCCCTGCTGGTCACCGCCAGTTGCGTGGTACTGCCTTTCATTACTTCGTTCGGCCTGGTGGCCGCTACCCAGGCGCTTGGCGCCATCGCCGGCTCGGTGTTCGCTCCGGCCATCGCCGCCATCTCCCTGGGCATCACCGGGCCCAAGGCCTTCACCCGGCGTACCGGTCGCAACGAAACCTACAATCATGCCGGCAACGCCTTCGCCGCCCTGCTGGCGGGCGGGTTTGCCTACCTGTTCGGACCGGTCGCGGTGTTCTACCTGATGGCCGCCATGGCCTTGGCCAGCGTACTGGCAGTGAGCTGCGTGAAGGCCGATGCCATCGACCACGACGTCGCCCGCGGGCTGGAGGCACACCACAAGGACGGTCACGAACAGCCCTCCGGCTTCAAGGTGCTGCTGGGCAACCGTGCGCTGCTGGTGTTCGCGGTGTGTTGTGCGTTGTTCCACCTGGCCAACGCGGCGATGCTGCCGCTGGTGAGCCAGAAGCTTTCGCAGATCGACCTGAGCATGGCCACCCCATTGACCTCGGCCTGTATCGTCGCCGCGCAACTGGTGATGGTGCCTGCGGCCCTGCTGGTGGGTGCGCGCGCCGATCAATGGGGGCGCAAGCCCCTGCTGCTGGCCGGCTTCCTGATCCTGCCGATTCGCGGCGTGCTCTATACGTTTTCCAACGATCCGTACTGGCTGGTGGGCGTGCAACTGCTCGACGGCATCGGCGCCGGCCTGTTCGGTGCACTGTTTCCGCTGGTGGTCAAAGACCTCACCCACGGTACCGGGCGTTTCAACGTCAGCCTGGGCGCCCTGACCACGGCGTTCGGCCTGGGCGCTGCGCTGAGCAATGGCCTGGCCGGCCTGGTCGTGCAGGAGGCCGGCTACAGCGCAGCCTTCCTGACCCTGGCCGGGGTCGCCGCGGTGGCCTTCGTCCTGCTGCTCACTGCCATGCCGGAAACCCTGCGCCGCACCACTGAACAGGAAGCCACGCCTTGCCCCACGCCAGCTTGATCATCTGGGGCGTCAGCCTCCTCGCGACGTTGGGCATCATCACCAGGCCATTGCGCATCCCCGAATACTTCTGGGCGCTGGCGGCAGCGATCGGTCTGGTCGCTGGCGGTTTGATCGCCTGGTCTTCGGCACTGGCAGCGGTACTTAAAGGTATCGATGTCTACCTGTTTCTGGTGGGCATGATGCTGCTGGCCGAACTGGCCCGCCGTGAAGGGTTGTTCGATTGGCTGGCGACCGTCGCTGCCCGCCAGGCCCGCGGCAGTGCGCAACGGCTGTTCGATCTGGTGTTCGTGGTCGGCACCGTGGTGACTGTTTTCCTGTCCAACGATGCCACGGCCGTGGTGCTGACCCCGGCCGTGTACGCGGCCACCCGGGCAGCACGCGTCAACCCGTTGCCGTATCTGTTCGTCTGCGCGTTCATTGCCAACGCTGCCAGTTTCGTCCTGCCGATTTCCAACCCGGCCAATCTGGTGATATTCGGCAAGCACATGCCGCCGCTGCTCGATTGGCTGGCCATGTTCAGCCTGCCGTCCCTGGCGGCCATCGCCATGACCTATCTGGTTTTGCGCCTGACCCAGCGTCGCCATCTGCAGCAGCGTCTGGAACTTGTCGAACAACTGCCCCACCTGAGCGCAGGTGCTCGGCTGACCGCCTGCGGGCTGGCTGTCACGGCCGTGCTGCTGTTGACCGTATCGGCCCTGGACGAAGCGCTGGGCCTGCCGACGTTCCTCGCCTCTGTCATCACCCTCGCCGTCGTCCACCTGTACCAGAGAAGCAATCCCTGGCCGGTGTGCAAAGGCGTGGCCTGGGGCGTGCTGCCGCTGGTAGCGGGGCTGTTCGTGCTGGTGGAAGGCATTGGCCAGACCGGCGTGACCGGTCAGCTTGCCAACTGGCTGGAACAGGCCGCCAGGCACGCGCCGGCCCAGGCGCACTGGTGGGCAGGAGGCCTGGTGGCGCTGGCCTGCAACATCGGCAACAACCTGCCGGTGGGCCTGCTCAGCGGATCCATCAACGAGCTGGCGCACCTGCCGCCCACTGTCACCGGCGCGCTGGTGGTCGGCGTCGACCTGGGCCCCAACCTCTCGGTCACCGGCTCCCTGGCGACCTTGCTGTGGTTGATCGCGGTGCGCCGCGAAGGGGTCGAAATCAGCGCCTGGACGTTCCTCAAGCTTGGCGCCGTGGTCATGCCGCCGGCCCTGATCGCCGCCCTGTGGCTGCTTTGAGGCCGCAGGCGCATTCGCGTCTCAGAACTTCACGGTTGCCGTCAGACGCGCCGTGCGCAACGCGCCCTCTTCCACCTGCAGTGTGCTGCTGCCGGTGGTGGCTGGGTAATACTGCTTGTTGAACAGGTTGTCGATGTTCAGCTGCAGGCGCGTTTCGTAACCCTGGGTGGGCAGGTCCCAGCGCACGAAAGCGTCGGCCAGGGTGTAGCTGTCCATCCAGAAGCTGTTGGCGCTGTCGCCCGGCCGCTCGCCCACGTAGCGCGCGCCGGCGCCCAAATGCCACTGACCGGTCTGCGCGGGCATGGCCAGGTGATGGGTCAGGTACAGGCTGGCCGTGTGCATCGGCGCGTTGGGCAGCCGATTGCCCTCCTGCTCGGGCGCTTCGGCGTTCTTCAGCACTTCGGTGTGGCTGTAGGCATAAGTGCCGATCACACTCCAGTTCTCGGCTATCCGACCGGTGACATCCAGCTCGACACCGCGCGAGCGCGCCTTGCCGACCGCCTCGTCGAGGCTGTCGCCATTGCTCTGCAGCACGCTGTTGACCAGGTTCTTCTTCTCGATGTCATACACCGCCAGGTTCACGTTCAGCGCAGCGGTTGGCGTGTACTTGACCCCGGCTTCGTAGCTGCGACCCTCGGTGGGCTTGAAGCTGTTGCCCGCATCGTCGGCATCGTTGGGCACGAACGAGCGGCTGTAGTTGGCATACAGCGCCACCGTTTCGCTGGGCTGGTAGACGATCCCGCCGAACGGAATGAACTCGTCGCCGTTGGAATCGGCACCGGGCGCATACGAGCGGCCCAGGCCCTGATCGCTGTATTGGTCCCAATGCGCCTGCCGCCCACCGAACACCAGGATCCAGCGATCGTTCAGGTGCCAGTTATCCTTGAAGTACAGGGATGTGGTGACCAGGTTGTTCTCGGCATTGCTCTGCGCCGCGCTGACCGTGACCGGCTCGGCCAGACGGCCATAGACCGGGTTGCGGATGTCGATATTGCCGGCGGCGGTATTGGCGTTGCGGTAGGTCTTGCCGCGGTATTTGTCCAGCGACTCGTTGTCCAGGCCCACCACGATTTCATGCCGCTGGCCGAACAGCTGCTGGTCGCCGATCAGGTCCAGCGCGGTGTAGCGGCTTTCGTAATCGTAGTGACCGCCATTGGCGATGCGCCGAAGCGTGTTGCCGGTGAGCGTGTTGGGTTGAGCGATGGCCAGGCTGTAGCGATCCTGGGTCCAACCGTAGGTCAGGCGACTGCGCCAGGCGTCCCCCAGCTGGTATTCGAACTTCGCTGTGGTGCTCTGGCTGATGCCCACGGTCTTGGCCCAGCGCTCGTCGAGGCGGTCGCGGTAGCTGATGTCGGCGGGTCGCCCAGCGACGAACACGGTGCCACGGTCGAACGGGCTGGCGTAGTCGTTGTAGGTATAGGCCAGCGAAGCACTGGCCCGCTCACCGACCCAGGCAATCGACGGAGCGATCAGGGTGTGCTCGTCGGTCCCATAGTTGCGCCAGTAATCCTCGTGGCTGCGCTCGGCCACCAGCCGGTAGGCCAGATCGGTATCGCCCAGCGGGCCGGTGGTGTCCAGCGACAGCGAACCGCCACCCTCGCTGAAGCCGGATGCGCCAAGGGTGGTGCTGCGGGTGAACTGCGGCTGCTTGCTGACAACGTTGATGACCCCGCCCGGTTCGAGCGCGCCATACATCAGCGAGGCCGGCCCTTTGAGCACTTCAACATGATCGGTGGTCGCCCCCAGGTTGCGACCGATGGCCGAGCGGATGCCGTCGCGCAGGATCGAGTTGTCGTCGTTGCTGCCAAAGCCGCGCTTGATCAGCGCATCCTTGGTGCCGCCCAGGGTGTTGGTCTGGGTGACACCGCTGACGAAGCGCATCGCGTCGTTCAAATCCTTGACCTGGTAGTCGTCCAGCGTGCGTGCCGTCACCGAATTGATGGTCTGCGCTTCATCACGGTTCTGCGTGGCGCTCTTGCTGGCGGTTTCGCCGCGCACGCGGGCGTAGCCGTCATCGCCCTCACCTTCGCCGGTAGCCTGGATGACACTGGATGGCAGCTCGGTGGCCGCCATGGCCAGGCAAGGCAGGACTGAGCACAACAGCACCCAGGAATGGGCCCGATTCAACGACTTGACCACGCGTGTAACTCCGTACTGGATAGAAGACGCGAATGCGTCCCATCTCAATTGTACGGACTATCGTGAGCGTTTGCTGAATCGGTTGTACGATTTTTTACTACTTCGCAGACGAATTCAGAGACGGAAGCGACCCACCAGATCGTTGAACGAGATGGCCAGGCGCGACAGATCTTGGGTCGATGCGCTGGTCTGGTGAGCGCCTGCGGCCGTCTGCGTCGATAGATCCTGGATGTTGATCAGATTCCGGTCGACCTCACGGGCCACGTGGGCCTGCTCTTCACAGGCGCTGGCGATGACCAGGTTGCGGTCGTTGATCTGTGCGATCCCGGTGGCGATGGATTGCAGCGCATCGCCGGTGGCCTTGGCCAATACCTGAGTGTCCCCCACCAGCCCCTGGCTCTTGCCCATGGCAGCGACTGCCTGGTCTGCCCGCGAACGCACTGCACCGATCATGCTTTCGATCTCGCCCGTGGACGACTGGGTACGTGCCGCCAGTGCCCTGACCTCATCGGCAACCACCGCGAACCCACGCCCCTGTTCGCCGGCGCGGGCCGCTTCGATGGCCGCGTTGAGGGCCAACAGATTGGTCTGTTCGGCGATACCGCGAATCACGTCAAGCACCTTGCCGATATCGCGCACCTGAACCGCCAGGTCTTCCACGATGGTGGTCGAGGACTGGATTTCGACGGTGGCATTGTTCACCGCTTCTACAGCATTGCGCGCCTGCGTCAGGCCATCGGTGGCCTGGCTGCTGGCGGTCTTCGAGGCTTCCGAGGTGGAAATGGCGTTGCGCGCGACCTCTTCCACGGCCGACGTCATCTCGGTGACGGCCGTGGCCGCCTGTTGAATCTCGTCGTTCTGACGCAGTAGCCCACGGCTGCCGTCTTCAGTGACCGCGTTCAACTCTTCGGCTGCCGACGCGAGCTGGTTCGAGGCGTCGGCAATCTGGTGAATGGTCGCCTTCAGACCTTCCTGCATTTCGCCGAGTGCGGCGAGCAGCTGTCCGGTTTCGTCACGGGCCGAGCTGCCGATGCTGTGGGTCAGATCACCCTTGGCAATCAATTTCGCGCTGGCCACCGCGGTAGCGATGGGCCTGCTGATCAGGCGGCTCATGAACAGCCCCAGTGCCAGTGCTGCCAGAAAGGCCAGCGCGATGCCGATGTAGAGCACGGTGATCGCCGCCCGCTCCTGCTCGTCGGCATCACGCGCGCCTTCCTGGATCTGCCGGTTGTTCGACTCGACCATCACGGTCAGCTCGTCCATGACGGTGCGATAGGCCGGCTGGATCTCGCCCGACATGAGCGAGCGCGCAGCCGAAACGTCACCGGCGTCCAGCACCGACAGCACTTTCTGCAGCTGCGCCTGATACAGCGGCCAGTCACGCTCCATCTTGTCGCCGGCGGCACGCTCGTCGTCGGCCAGTGGCGTCTTGCGGTACGCCGCAAAAGCCTTCTCGCTGTCAGCCAGGTTGGTGTTCATGCTCTGGCGAATCGAGTCCTTGACGGCCTGCGAATCGTTTTCCGCATGGGCGGCTATCAGGGCGTACAGGTCCTTGAGCTGGGCGATGGCCTTGCTCTTGGCTTCGGCCGTCTTGGCAACCGACACCAGGTTGTTCGAGAACACCCCTTTGAGGCTGTCCGACAGCTGACTGACGCCGCGGCTACCCAGCATGCCGACGCCGAGGGTAATGAACGCACACAACCCGAAGGCCGCAATCAGTTTGGAAGATAACTTTGCATCGCGAAGCCACGTCATACAGGTATCCTGTCAGGTCCACCAAAAAAAGCCCCGGGTTCGGCACTTTCCTTAGCGTCGTGGGCGGTATGAACCCGCTATCGGCATCGCCGCAGGAAGCTTGAATAGTGTTCGCAGGCCGTGTGGCCACTTGGGCCTACCTTCTGTCGTGGCGACCAAATGCACCTGCCATACGATCAGCGGTATGAACGCTTATGAGATGATGGCTGTCTGACATCACTCTATCCGCAAGACCTTGCGATGCCACCCATGAACGACCTCAACCGCCGTAATCCATGCCGCTTGCCGATGCTTCTATCGCTGACGCTGCTCACGATCGTGGGGCTCTCCATCCTGTGGGAGTTCCACCTCGAAGCCTATGTGATGCACTGGCTGAACCTGCCCTACGACGGTGACTTCGAAGATGCCGAACGCTGGCGTTTCGTGCTGACATCTTCGGGGTTCTCGATGATTTCGCTGATCGTGCCGACCATCGTGCTCAAGCGCATGGTCACCAGTACTCAACTCAGCTACCGGCGTCTGCAGCGGATCCAGTTTCAAACCGAAACCCTGGCCAAGTACGACTCCCTCAGCGCCTTGATCAACCGTCGCGGCTTCATGGACCTGCTGTGCGAACGGCTTGCACAGCACCGTTGCGTATCGATCATGCTGATCGACCTGGACCACTTCAAAGCCATAAACGACCAGCATGGCCACTCTGGCGGAGACAGCGTGCTGGTCGAGGTGGCCGACCGGCTCAAGCACATCGCACGCTTGCACGGTGGCACCGCCGCCCGACTGGGTGGGGATGAATTCTGCCTGCTGTTTCTGGACTACAGGGATGCGCGCGAGTTGAGCGACATTGCCGCAACCACCATCCAGCGGGTCAGCGAGGCCTTTGTCGAACCCTCCACCCCCGTGCGGCTGGGCGCGACCATTGGCATATCGCGTTCCTGGATCGATGCCACCGAGGCGTCCGCACTGCTGCACTGCGCCGATACGGCGATGTACCGGGGAAAGAACGCTGGCCGCTCCATGTTCAATTTCTACGACAATGAATACGAGCGGCAGCTGCGGGCCCAAGCCGACCTCGACCAAGCCCTCAGGCACGCGGTGGAGCGCGAGGAAATCGTGCCGTTCTTCCAACCCATCGTCACCCTTCCGTCGCAGACGATCGTAGGCTTCGAGGTGCTCGCACGCTGGGCCCGGCCCGACGGCAGCACCGGCATGCCTACCGACTTCATCCCGATACTGGAGCGCCTTGGCCTGATTCCGGCCATGACCCGCTCACTGGTCAAGCAGGCCTGCAGGGCGGCCAGCTTCTGGGACGACACACTGCACCTGTCGCTCAATGTCAGCGCCACCATGATCACCGACGAGCTGTTCCCCGATCGCCTGGCCGAGCAACTCAGGCATGAACGCTTCCCCTACGAGCGCTTCGAAGTGGAGATCACGGAAGAAGCGCTGGTGGGCAACCTCGACGCCGCCCAGCGGAACCTGAGCAAGCTGCACGCCTACGGCATCAGCGTGGCGCTGGACGACTTCGGCATCGGCTATTCGGGCCTGTACCATCTGACGCGGCTGTCCATCGACAAGATCAAGATAGACCGGTCCTTCTTCGAGGCCGGCAGCATTGACCACCTGCCCATGGTGGAAGCCATCCTGGGGATGGCACGCAGCCTGAAAATGAAGGTCACGGCCGAAGGCATCGAGGACTTCCACCTGCCCTACCTGCCGAAATGGCTGGCGGAAAATGGTTGCCACTATGCCCAGGGCTATCTATATGGCCGCCCACAGGCAGGGAGCACCATCGCCGCCGCCGTCCATGCCCCGTTGACGGTCTGCGCCGCAGCTCAGAACTGAACCCGACGCCCGGTCACCGGGTAGCTCGGGTCGGTGTAGCCAGGCGTCGAGCTATGGCCCGCCACCACCAGGGCGTCGATGAACGCCTCGTCCTCTGCGGTGAACCGGTACTGCAACGCCGGCACATAGTCGCGCCATTGCTGTTCGGTGCGAGGCCCGGCGATGGCCGAGCTGATCAATTGGTTGTTGAGCACCCAGGCCAGCGCGAACTGCCCCGAGGTGATGCCGCGGGCCTGGGCGTGATCCTTGATGCGTTGCGCCAGGTTCAGCGACTCTGGGCGCCACTCGGTCTGCTGCAGGCGCGGGTCGCTGCGCCCCGCCCGCGTGTCGACACCCGGTTCGGCACCGGGGTCGTATTTGGCGGTCAGCACGCCTCGCGCCAGCGGGCTGTAGGACACCACGCCGATGCCATAATGCTCGGCTGCCGGCAGATGCTCGGCTTCGATCTGCCGATTGGCCAGGTTGTACAGTGGCTGGCTCACGGTCGGCCGCTCGACCCCCAGCAGGTCTGCCACCCGGCAGAATTCGGCAAGCTTCCAACTGCTGTGGTTCGACAGCCCGTAGCCGCGGATCTTGCCGGCGCGAATCAGATCGGCCAAGGCGCGCACGGTCTCTTCCACCGGCGTGAAAGGGTCTTCACGGTGCACGTAGTACAGGTCGAGGTAATCGGTCTGCAAGCGGCGCAGACTGCCTTCCACCGACTCGATCACGCTGTGGCGCGAAGCCCCGCGCCCATTCGGCCCTTGCACACCGGGGTTGGGGTTGACGAACTTGCTCGACAGCACCCAGCGCGAGCGCTGGCCGGCGATCAGCTTGCCCACCGCGATTTCCGAAGCGCCGTCGTTGTAGTTGTTCGCCGTGTCGATGGCATTGATGCCCTGCTCCAAGGCATCGTCGACGATACGCTTGGCGGTGGCGTCGTCGGTCTGGCCGCCGAACATCATCGTACCCAGGGTGATTTCGGAAACCTGCAGGCCATGGCGGCCCAGGCGGCGGTATCTGACGTCGCTCATCGGAAAGTCCTCTTTTAGCAAAACAGCCGGCCATGCAAGGCCCTGTTCTTCGATGCTGGCGTATCCGATCCCATCCAGCAACATGATGGCCTATAGCCTCTATCGGAAAAGACTATTTAAGCTACGCGGGCCATGGCCGATAGACTGATCACACTCAAATGAAACAACGCTCATCCCGTGGCCAGGACGCCTACACCAAGATAGAGCCCTCGGAGCACCGCATGCCCACCACCCACATTACGGAAATGCAGGAAGACGTCCATGACGCGGCACGTCAGTTGGAAATGATCTACCAAATGCTCCGCGGCCACGCCCTGTTTCTGCGCAGCAGAAACATCGACCATCTCATAGATGATGTCTTGCTCGTTGAAAACCAGGCGGGCGCTCTGGCCTTGTCCATTCAAGATCTAAAAGGGGCCGCGTCCAGGATGGCCAAGGCGGCGTAGCTCGAAAAGCCTCGTATCCCACAAAGTCCAGTATACAAGCCTCTTATTCCATTCAGGAATTTACTGAAACCGTTTAGTGATTATCCAGGCATAAGCACCAATGCTAGTGTCGACGACATACCGATCAGCATTCGTGTCGTCCTTATGCCCAATTATCTCGATTCCCGTCACCGCCAATCGATCCTGAAACTGCAGAATACCTGGACCGCGCGCAGCGACTGGCCAACCTGGCTGCTGCTGCTCTGCACCTATGGCGCCTGGTGGGCGCTGATCGAATTCGGTTCGGCCATCGGGCGACCGCTCACCGTATTGCTGCTGGTGCCGCTGCTTACCTTGTGGATGTCGCTGCAGCATGAGCTTCTGCATGGCCACCCTACCCGCTGGCGCAGCGTCAACAAGGTCCTGGGCTATGCCCCGCTGGCCATCTGGTACCCCTACACGCTGTACCGCGACAGCCATCTGGCCCATCACCGCGACGAGACGATCACGCTGCCGCGCCACGACCCGGAAAGCCGATACCTCGATGCCCGGGCCTGGTCAGGCAGCGCGGGGCCCGGCCGGACGCTGCACTGGCTGAACAAGACCCTGCTGGGCCGTCTCTGCGTAGGCCCGGCCCTGGCGCTTGCCGGTTTGATTCACGAGCAGTGCGGCCGCCTGGTCCGCGGCGAGGCGCAAGCGTGGCTGATGTGGGGTGCTCATCTGCTCTGCGTGCTGACGCTGTTCGGGTTCATCAGCGCCCAAGGCGTGGCTGTCTTCGATTACCTGCTGGCGAGCATTCTGGCGCTGGCGCTGTCCATGGTTCGTTCCTACTACGAACATCGCCCTGCCGAGGCACCCGAGCAGCGCTCGGTGCTCAACGAGGCGGGCTGGCCGTGGCGCTGGCTGTTCCTCAACCTCAACCTGCACCTGGTGCACCACGACCTGCCGGGGCTGCCTTGGTACTACCTGCCCCGCGTGTACCGCGAGCGCCGCGCGGACTGGCTGCAACGCAGCGGACATTTTTTGGTCAATGGCTACAGCGAGCTGTTTCGGCGTTATGCCGTGTCCCCCGTCGACAGTCCTCTGCATCCTCTAGGTCGAGGCACCCAGCCATGAGCGCCGATGTAATCGCTGCACTGCCCATGTATCCCACGCCCGCCGTAATCGGTGAGGCGTACCAGCGCTGGCTGGAGGAAACCCTGCAGTTGCTGGGCACCGACCGCCCCAAGCCCTGGCCGGGTTCACTCGCGGAGCTGTGGCTGCATCCACGACTGTTGCTGGCGCAGACCTGCGGCTTGCCTTTGATCACCGAACTCAAGCATCGGGTCCGTATCGTCGGCCGACCTCATTTCGCGCTACCCGAGGCACAGGCCGGACAACATTGCAGCCTGCTGATCGCTCGCCTCGATGACCCACGGCAGACCCTCGCCGAATTCTTCGATTGCCGGGGCGCCTACAACAGCCTCGACTCCAACAGTGGCATGAACCTGCTACGCCATGCGCTGATCCCCCATGTGCGGGAGGGTCGGTTCTTCAAAAGCGTTCAAGCGACTGGCAGTCATCGCCAGAGCATTGCCCACGTCGCCACAGGCATCGCCGACCTGGCGGCCATCGACAGCGTGACCTTTGCCTATCTGGCTCGCCATGCCCCGAATGAAGTCGCCGGCGTGCGGGTCGTGGAACGTACGGCCAATGCGCCGACATTGCCGTATGTCACCAGCCTCCACGGGCCAGAGCCCGCACTGATCAGAACAGCCATGAACGCCGCTCTGGCCAACCTGCCCGAGGTCGCTGCAGTGTTGGGCATCGAGACGGTGCAGGACACAGTGCTGGACGATTACAACGTATTGCTCGGCTATCGGGATGACACTCGGCAAGTACTTACCCAGAAGGCGCTGTGGTAATCACCGTCGGCGGTGACGTGCAGTTGCCATTGTTGTCATACCCCCATTACCCGCAAGAGAATGCGACCGTGAAACAGATTCAAGCAGGCGTGCTCAACGTCGCGTATCGGGACATTGGCCCGGCCGACGGTCCGACAGTCGTGCTGCTGCACGGATTCCCCTATGACATCCATACCTACGACAGCGTGGCCGATCTGATCACGGCCGCCGGGTGTCGCTGCATCATTCCCTACCTGCGTGGCTACGGCGGGACCCGGTTCATCTCCGCCGACACCCCCCGCTCCGGAGAGCAGGCCGCGCTCGGCGCCGACCTGCTGGCGCTGATGGATGCGTTGAACATTCCTCAAGCCGTGCTCGCTGGCTACGACTGGGGGGGCCGTGCAGCCTGCGTGGTATCAGCCCTGTGGCCTGGGCGCGTCTCTGGATTGATCAGCTGCGAGCCTGGCTACAACATTCAGGACATCGCCCATTCGGCAAACCCCACCGAACCGGAGGCAGAGCAACGCTTGTGGTACCAGTACTACCTGCATGGCGCCCGTGGTTACGCAGGGCTGCAAGCCAATCGTGACGCGTTCTGCAAGCTGTTATGGAAACTCTGGTCGCCAGCCTGGGAATTCACCGACCAGACGTTTGCAGCAACGGCGCAATCGTTCCAGAACCCGGACTTCGTCGACGTGGTTACACATTCGTATCGGCACCGCTTTGGACTGGTCGATGGCGATCCGCAGTATGCGGCTATCCAGCGCAAGCTGGCGGATCAGCCCTGCATATCCGTGCCCACGGTCATACTGGCTGGAGCCAGCGATGGAGTTACACCTGTTCAAGAAGAGCGGCAGGCTCTACGTCGATTCACCGGGCCGGTTCGTCGCTCGATCCTGGAAGGGGTGGGGCATAACGTGCCGCAGGAGGCGCCGGCTGAATTTGCACGGGCGGCGTTGAGCCTGGTACGGGAGTGAAAGCAGCAAGCAAAGCAGACTGGCCGGGCTGCCATCCCTCTTGCCTGCTTAATAGAACGCGCAGCGCTGGTGCCGATGCGCGTACCGCAGTGGACGGCCGCCCATCAACCCACACTGCTGAAAACTTTGCCAAGCATGATCAGGCTCACGGCAACGCACAGCACGCAGAACATCTGCTGCAAAAGGCGCGCGGGCAAGTTTGGGACCGCGACCCGACCAGCGACCATCCCGGCAAGCGCCGAAACGGTGAACAAGGTGCCCGTCGAAGACAACGTAACCCCCTGGCTGAACATATGGCCAAGGGTACCCAGCGAGACCAATGCGACGACCATCAACGATGTAGCCACCACGCCATGCATACGCACGTCGCTAAACCTTCGAAAGGCGGGAACGATGAAAAAACCTCCTCCAACCCCCAGCAAGCCGGTCAGGAACCCCGAACCCGCGCCAATCGAAGCCAGCGTCGCCAGGCAGCGGGCATTCCAATCGAGTTTGCCCGTTGCAGGGTCGAGCATACAGTTGCGCTGCAGCGCGCCCTGGGCCTCGTCGTCGCGTCTGGACTGCAGGTACATTCGACACGCTACAACCAACATGACCAGCGCAAACACTGTCGTCAATGCTGTACCGGGTACGCGCGCGGCCACGTGAATCCCCAGAGGAGCTGCCATCCATCCGGCGGCAGCCATGGTGGCTGCTGCCTTGTAGCGTACCAGGCCCTGGCGCAACCCCTGCATCGCGCCGATCAAGGCAGCACTGCCAACCGCGAGCAACGCGACGGGCGTGGCCTGCGTCACCGACCAACCCAGACCCAGGGTCAGCGCCGGAATCGCCAGAATGCCACCACCTGCTCCGGTGAGCCCCAACACCAGACCGACACAGGCCCCCAATATGAATGTCAGCATCCGATCACTTCGAAGAGCAGTCGGTGAGCCACTCACGCCCTTTGAGCATGCCATTCCAATAGAACCACGGTAGCAATCGTGCCTTTAGGAACCACGCCGACCTACGCGCGATGGTCGGGTCCATTGGGAACGTTGGCAGCAATTTTCCGCCATAGCCGAACTCGGCCAATATGACCTTGCCGTTTTCGACCGTGAGCGGACACGAACCGTAACCGTCATAACGGCGAGGCGGTTCCAGGCCTTTGCGCAGTGCGATGAGGTTGTCTGCGACCACCACCGCCTGCTTGCGCGCAGCCGCTGCGGTTTTGGCGTTACTAGTGCCGCAGACATCCCCCAGGGCAAATATTTCAGGGTAGCGCGGGTGCTGCAACGTGGCTGGATCGACCGCCAACCATCCAGCCTTGTCGGCGAGCTCGCTGCGGCGGATCACATCCGGCGCTTGCTGCGGTGGCACGACGTGCAGTACATCGAAGCGTTTTTCCACGCGCGTCACGTTTCCGGCCGCGTCTGTCACATCGAACCATGCGGTCTTGCTCGGGCCATCGACCCTGACCAGATTGGACTGGAAGGCGAGTTTCGCGCCGTAGGCTTCGACATACTTCATCAGCGGGGCGACGAACGTGGCAACCCCGAACAGCACGGGAGCTGCCAGGTTGAACTCGACCGAAATCGACTGCAGCACGCCCTCCTTGCGCCAGTGATCACAGGACAGGTACATCGCCTTCTGCGGCGCGCCCGCGCATTTGATCGGCATGGGAGGCTGGCTGAACAAGACCTTCCCGCTGCGCAGCGAGCGCACCAGTTCCCAGGTATAGGGGGCCAGGTCGTGGCGGTAGTTCGACGTCACGCCATGCTTGCCGAGGGTGTCTTCAAGCCCTTGGATTTCTTCCCAGGCCAGTTGCAGACCCGGGCAGACGATGAGTTGCTGGTAGGCCAGCTCGCTGCCGTCGCTGAGCAACACCAGCTTGCGGTCTGGGGCGAAGGCCGACACCGACGCCTTGATCCAGCATGCGCCTTGAGGAATGACGCTTTGCATGGGGCGGACGGTGGCATCGATGGGGTAAGCGCCCCCGCCCACGAGCGTCCAGGCGGGCTGATAGTAATGTTCGGTGCCAGGTTCGACGATCGCAACGCGTAAAGACGAATCTCGCTTGAGCAGACCGGCCGCAACGGTGATACCGGCAGAGCCTGCGCCCATGACCACTACATCGTACTGCTGGGTCGGGGGGCTGCCTTTGGTTGCCGCCTCGTACAGCTTGGCGGACCGATTGCCGGTGCGGCAGTAGGCAAGCACCGGCTTGGGCAACTGCTCCAGAAGCGCGTTCAGCGCTTGAGCCTGTGCTGGCGTAGCACCGGAGCTCGCTACGGGTAGATATCGGAACTCCAGCCCCGACGCGACAGCCGCTCGTTGCATGGCCTGGTGGCTGGGTTGCTCAGCCCCACCTTCATCGTCAGGGCGATTGCAGATCAGGCTGGCGAACCCTTGAGCTCGCACCTCAGGCACATCCTGCGGATCGAGTTGGCCCGCCACCGAGAACGATGCGTCTATTCGCTTTATCACTTGCTCCATTACAAACCCCGGGCATAGCCACCGTGTGAGAGTTCCAACAACGCGCCCCGGCCGAGCCACGCGAGGTGCGATGGCGCAGCGACGAGCAACGGGTCATGCAGAGGCTTACTTCTTCAGCGCCTGGCCACAGTAAAGTCCCGACAAGGTCTGCATCAGCGAAACCACCTCGAAGCTGGCCAACGAGTAGTAGATGTACTTGCCCATTCTGCGGGTGTTGACCATTCCTTCGTCGCGCAGCACACCCAACTGCTGCGACAGCGTCGGCTGCCTGATCCCGGACAGTGCCTCCAATTCCCCTACGTTTCGCTCGCCCTGGGTCAATTGGCACAGCAGCAACAGACGGTCTTCGTTCGCCAAGGCCTTGAGCAAGGCACACGCCTTGGACGCGGAATCGCGCAACAGACCGATTTCTTCGGTGGACAATTGAGCAGTCATGGAAAGCCCCGATGGTTGACCGGTCGACAGTCTACGATTGAATAGTATATGTTTCAATATAGTGTAATGACGTGAATCGAAGAGGTTGCCCGATGACGGCTCAGATAGAAGGTTTCTACGACACCGCCACCTCGACGGTGAGCTATGTCATTTTCGAAGCGTCAGGGGGGGCATGTGCAATCGTGGATCCGGTGCTGGATTACGATGCCAAAGCCGGGCGGATCCGCACCGATAGCGCGGACCGCATCGTCGCCTTCGTGGACAGCCATGGGTTGCAGGTGCAGTGGCTACTGGAAACACACGCTCATGCCGATCACCTCTCGGCCAGCGCTTACCTCAAAGCCAAGCGAGGCGGCAAGATCGGCATCGGTGCGCAGATCACCGTCGTGCAGGGCGCGTTTCGGGATATCTACAACCTCGAACCCGACTTCCTGCTGGATGGCTCTCAGTTCGACACGCTGTTCGAAGCGGATGAGATCTTCCACGTCGGCAACATACCGGTGCAGGTTCTGCACGTGCCTGGCCATACGCCTGCGGACGTCGCCTATCGAGTTGGGGATACACAGGTCTTCGTCGGCGATACGCTGTTCATGCCGGATGTCGGCACTGCCCGATGCGATTTCCCCGGCGGGGACGCCGTACAGATGTATGGCTCGATCAAACGGCTGCTGAGCCTACCCCCCCAGACCACACTGTTCATGTGCCACGACTATCCTCCTGCCGACAGGGAAGCGTCCTGGATCACCACCGTTGCCGAGCAGCGCGCGAACAACATTCATGTCGGTGACGCGTCCGATCTTGAATCGTTCGTACGCATGCGCACAGCCCGCGATGTCAGCCTGTCGGTCCCGGCGCTGTTGCTGCCGGCGATCCAAGTGAATATCCGCGCCGGCAATCTGCCCCCTGCCGATGAAAGTGGGTTGTGCAGCCTGAAGATTCCTTTGAACAGGTTTTGAGAGCGTTTGTCGTGGTTAGGTAATGGCCTCAGTGAGCATGAGCGGAGCTGTTTCATCGCCACCTCGCTAGAAAGTATCGCCGAAACCCATCTCGAAATAGTTGCTCGAATGATTGCCGGACACCCTGTTCAACAATGAGTTGAATACGGCGTTGAAAGGCGTATGCTCGCTCTTAACGAATAACGTTAAGCGTTCAATCCATGATTCGAAGCTTTGCATGCGCCGATACGGAAGCACTTTTCACCACCGGCAGGACAAGGCGCTGGGCAGACATCAAGTCAGTCGCGGAGCGTAAACTGGCCGCACTGCATGCTGCGAAAGAGCTTCGAGACTTGCGCTCACCGCCCGGAAACCGGCTTCACACCTTGGAAGGTGACAGAGCCGGCCAGCATAACATGCAGTGGCGGGTATGCTTCATATGGACCCAGAACGGCCCTGAACACGTTGAGATTGTCGACTATCACTGAGGTGCATCATGTTCAAGAATGGCATGCGTCCCATACATCCCGGCGAGATTCTTCGCGAGGATTTCCAGCACGAAATGGGCTTCAGTGCCGCTGCTCTGGCCCGTGCTTTAGGCGTATCTACGCCGACCGTGAATAACATTCTGCTTGAGCGTGGTGGCGTATCGGCTGACATGGCCTTGCGCTTGGCCGTCTGCCTGGATACCACTGCAGAGTTCTGGCTCAACCTGCAAACAGCGTACGAGTTACGCAAGGCAGAGCTGGAGCATGGAGATGCGATTGCAGCGGTACAGCGCCTGGTTGCTTGAAATGAATCCAGATGCCCGCCAAGGGCGGGCTTCAGACACGCGCAGGCTCAAGCGCTCCATTATGACCTTCCATGGCGCTCCTGTTGCGCCGCTGAAAATTCCTGACCCACTCGCCTGCAAAAGCTTGGGGATCACCAGTCGCTGCACGGCAGGGATAATGGCTCAGAGCGAGTCCCGGGAGATGCCATTACTCACACGAACGATGTCAGCCATTACAGCCAGGGCAATCTCCGCCGGTGTCTTGCTTCCCAGGCTCAAGCCTACCGGTGCGCTGATACGGCTAATTGCCCGATCGTCCAGAGCGCCGATGCGGCGAACGCGTTCAAGGCGCTTTTCGCTGGTACGTCGTGAGCCCATGGCGCCGATGTAGAACGCGGGCGTTCGCACCGCTTCAAGTAACGTCAGATCATCCAGGCGTGGGTCGTGGGTGAGCGCGACAACGGCGGTGCCCGCGTGGCAGCCACCCTTGGCGATGAAGACCGCGGGTAGTTGCTCGATGACTTTCACCCCTTCCACGTGAAACCTGTGGAGCAGCTCGGTGCGCGGATCACAGACAATGACTTCATAGCCCAATGACACGGCGAAACTTGCGCAAAATTCTGCCACAGGCGACAGCCCCGCTATCAATAGCCGCCGCGCTGCGCCAATGCGAATGGCGACCTGCTGGTCGAATACTTCGACGGTTTGACCCTGCGCAGAAGAGGTGTCGAGTGCACGGTCGTCGCTGACCAGAGAAACGTTACGGATGATCCGTTGCTGGCCTTGCAGCGCGTGCAACATCGAGGAAAAGTGCTCGAGTGACTGACAGCCGGGGCCGAACTGCTCAACGAGTACGTCAAGGACGCCTCCACACGGCAGCTCCATTGAAGGCGCCAGACCTCCTTCGCCATATCGAACGATTTGGTTGTCGGGCCCGAACTCGTCACGCGCAAGACGCTCGAGGAAGTCGTCCTCGACACAACCGCCTGAAAGGGACCCGCAAAAACTTCCACTGGCCAGCGCAACCAGCATTGCCCCTGGCCCCCGTGGCGCAGAGCCAAACGTAGAAAGAACAGTGCAAAGCCACACGCACTGCCCCTGTTCAAGCCACTGCTGCCCTTGCTGGACTACTTGGAGGTCAAGGTTGTTCATGGGGCTTACGGTCCACTGTGTTTGCAGAAACCCGAGCGATGAGGTGGGCTGCGAATACCCGATTCAGTATGTGTTGGAGCGACTTTCCAAAGTTGCCCGATCCGCGCGGGTTATTGCCTATTTCTTGCGACCTCGAGGCTAAACCAAGCGCGATGCTGCGAGCTCGTCGAACCGGGCAATCATTGCCGCGAACCCGGAAGGTACTGACCTGGCGATCAGATGAGGATGGATGACACACTCATCCGGTGATAGTGGCGAAGTTCGCCGACCACCTCGCGCCCAAAGGCGCGCGCCAGCAGGCTTTGCTCATCCACTCTGAAATCATCCAGGTAGTCTTCGAATGCTGCCAAAGCGCGCATCAGTTCGATCAGTACAGGGACATCGGTCGCAGCGGCTGCGCGAACTGCCGAGCCTGAGGTCAGCACGCGCAAGAGATCGAAGTGGAGGTGCTCTGCACAATGTCGGTATTCGAGAGGCTAAGGCCTTCATCGAGCCAGCCGGTGACACCACCGATCATTTCCTTCACCGCATAACCGAGCTGAGCTATTCGTGCAGCTGCCCGGTGCACACCGTTACAGTGAGGGCCGGCACAGTAGACGACAAACAGGCTATCGGCAGGAAACTCGGCCAGGCGCTCGGTGGTGATGGTTTTTGTAGGTAGATTGACGGCGCCTGGAACGTGGCCATTGGCGAAGGCAGCGGTACCGCGCACATCAACCAATACGTAGTCGACCTGGCCGTTCTGCTGGCTGTAGTGGACGTCGGAACAGTCGGTTTCAAAGCGCAAGCGGTTACTGAAATGGGCAACGACTTCGTCGGCACTGGCGGGTGGGATTTGGCTGATCAAGCTGGTCATCGTCGTTCCTCGCAGAATTGAGTTTGGTCACTTTAGGCGCTTCGATGAGTGCGCTACAGTGGCCAACTCGACAGCCAGTGGGAATTTTCCGCCAAATGAATGAGTTTCCTGGTTTGGTAGCCATTTTGGCTTACGACGGGCTTTGTACGTTTGAATTCGGCATTGCCATCGAGATCTTCGCGCTCCCACGGCCGGAGTTCGACTTCGCCTGGTATCGACACTGCGTAGTCGCGGTAGACCAAGGCCCAATGCGCGCGCTGGGCGGCATTGCAGTTACCGCAGACGCGGGCCATGAAGCGCTTGGCGAGGCGGGCACTATCATCATCCCCGGATGGCGAAATCGCGATGAACCTCCACCCCACGCGTTGCTGGATGCACTTTGCAAGGCGCATGCACTCGGAGCGCGGCTGTTGTCTATCTGCTCCGGCGTTTTCGTGCTGGCAGCTGCCGGGCTCCTTGACGGGAAGCGCGCGACGACTCATTGGCGCTACTGCGACGAGCTTGCAACCCGTTTCCCGGCCATAGAAGTGGATTCAGCCGTACTCTACGTCGACAGCGGGCAGGTCATCACCTCAGCAGGCAGTGCTGCCGGTATTGACGCTTGCCTGCATCTGGTCGAGCGGGACTTCGGCGCCCATACCTCGAATACGGTAGCCAGACGCCTGGTCATGGCGCCGCTGCGTTCCGGAGGCCAGGCTCAGTTCATTCCCGCTCCGGTCGCCAGGGCATCCAGGCATGATCTGGCCCCGGTTCTGGACTGGGCGCGCGAGCATCTGAGCGAATCGCTGACAATTCCCGAGATGGCCGCCAAAGCATTGATGAGCGACCGAACGTTCCTGCGTCGCTTCAGTGAGGCAACGGGCATGACACCCAAAGGCTGGCTGCAACATGCACGCATGACTCAGGCTCGCTCGCTGCTTGAGAGCACAGTTCTCAATACCGAGCAAATCGCCGAGCGATGCGGATTCGCCTCGGTGGAAAGCTTCAGGGTGGCCTTTCGCAAGGCAGTCGGGCTTGCGCCATCGCTCTATCGAGACGGTTTTGGCCAGCGTTGAATCAGCTCACCCATGCGCTTTGGCGGCGATCCTGAAAGGTAATCACAGCTTTCTAAACATGCGCGCCCATCATCTCCGCAGGGTCAATCCGAAGAATTGGCGGCTACTGTATTGCGGCTGTGCAGCCCTGCATCCAGCTTTGTCGTTGGTACTGGTCTTTCAGAGGACGATGGTTTCACCGCTCAATAGCTACTGTGCACTCACAGATGCTTAGAGTGTCGAGCTGCAAGGCCGCGCATGCTACCTACCGGCGCACGGTTTGAGCTTCGTAACACCTTGCTACCTATGGCTTTGCTCTTTCTACCTACCCTTGGAATAGGCAACAAAGTCGTTTATTCAGGCAATTTACCCGCCGATTGCGTCTGCGATACTGACCTTCGGTGAAAGCCGATCGAGCAGCGTGCACAGCCTGCAAGCGCACCTCTGGCCTGATCCCCAAGACGCTTTTGAAACACCTACACTGGCTGGGGCGCCCTGGCGCTTTCTTGCGCATCTTTCCAGACGAAGCATGGAGGAAGAGCTTGTGGCTCGCCTTGAACACAGTAGCGATGCGGTCAACCCGCGCAACAGTTCTTCCGGCAATGCCGCCCCGCTCGTGGCCAACGATACCCGCAGGCTGGCCCAGGCCTTGAGCCGATGGGCACGCAGCGACGGTGATCACGAAACGCCCGTAGCCGGCCTGACACTGCACCGCCGTCACAAACTGACCATGCCATTGCACTGCATCTACGGCCTTGGCATCGGCCTGACCGTGCAAGGGCGCAAGCAGGTGATCGTCGGTGATGAACTGATGACTTATTCGCCCGGGCAGTCGATGGTCACCAGCATCGATATGCCGGTGATTTCCAATGTCATCCAGGCAAGCGTTGCACAGCCTTTTCTGGGCATGATGTTGACTTTCGAGAACGCTTTGGTCGTGGAAATTGCCGAGCGGCTTCAGTTGTCACAGCGGCTCAAGGACGAGGCGTTCAAGCCCTTGTCCGTGAATGAACTGGACAGTGGTGTTCTGGAGGCACTAGAGCGTTTGATAGCACTGTTCGATCAACCCGAGCTGCTCAAGTCCCTGGCCCCGCTGATCAAGGAAGAAATCATCATCAGACTGATGAATGGTGCCCATGGTCCGCACATTCTGCATGTTGTCAGCGCTGGGTCGCCGAGCCAGAATATCGCCAAGGCAGTGGCCTGGCTCAAGCTTCATTACACCCAGGCACTGCGCATGGATGACTTGGCTGCAACAGCCCACATGAGCCCGTCCACGTTTCGTCAGCACTTTCGCACCGTCACGGGAATGAGCCCGTTGCAGTATCAGAAGCAGTTACGTCTGCAGGCTGCGCGCCACTTGATGTACAGCGAGAACATCGACGCCAGCAGTGCCGGTGGTTTGGTAGGTTATGAAAGCTCTTCACAGTTCAGCCGCGAATACAGCCGCCTGTTCGGTCATCCGCCGCAGCGCGATATCAAGCGCATGCGGGTGCAGTAAGCCCGCCATGTCCGCGCCGGCTTATCTTCTCCGGCACGGACTTCTGCTACTCCTGCGGCCTTACAGTTCGCGCAACGCCTGCTCGCTTGAGTCGACATAGCGCTCACGCTGCAGCATGCCAAAACGCCCATACGGGTAATCATCGGGGGTTGGAGCGCTGGCGTCGCCGAGGCATTGCAGTGCTGCGGCATCGAGCACGACATCCACTGCCCCGAGGTTGTCCTGCAACTGCTCGATCGTGCGTGCACCGATGACGGGGGCGGTCACCGAAGGCTGATAGCCCAGCCAGCTGAGCGCCACCTGGCTGGGTGTAGCGCCGAGTTGTCGGGCGATGTCCTTGACCACTTCGAGAGTCGCCCACTTCTGCTCGCTCACATGCAGATGCCTGGCTATATGCTGATTCATGGGGTTATCGGAAGTCAGCCGGCCGCCAGCCCCGGATTCACTATGGCGTACGTATTTGCCCGTCAAGAATCCTGCGGCCAATGGCGACCAAGGAAGCAGGCCCACGTCGTTGTGGATGGCGGCCGGAATGATCTCGTATTCGAGTTCACGGTAGGCCAGGCTGTACTGCTGCTGCATCGTCACAGGTACGGGCACGCCCATGGCTTTGGCGGTGGAGATGAAAAGCTGTAGTTGCCAACCGGTGAAGTTGGATACGCCCACGTAATGGATCTTGCCTGCGCGGAGGGCTGCATCCAGAAAAGACAAGGTTTCCTCGACAGGTGTAAGTGGATCCCAGCCATGCAGCTGGTACAGATCGATGCTTTGCGTACCCAGTCGGGCGAGTGATTTGTCGAGTGAACGCTGCAGGTGGCGGCGTGACAATCCAACATCGTTGGCATCCGGCCCGTTGCCGAAGCGAACCTTGGTGGCAATGATCGTGCGGTCGGCAATATCGCCGGTCCGGCTCTTTCTCCATCGACCGATCAGCTCTTCGGAAGCACCTTTACCATAGACGTCGGACGTATCCAGGGTATTGCCACCGGCATCGAGATACGCATCCAGTATGGCAAATGCCTCTTTCTCATTTGTTTCTGTACCAAAACCCATGGTGCCCAGAATGAGGCTGGATACGGACAGTCCGGAATGACCCAGCGTTCGATAGTTCATGTGATCCTGCTCCATTGAGGCCGCCGCCATCGCTATTCATGCGACGAGGGGGCGCCGGTTTTCGAGGACAACCTGAAGTAGCCGCGAGCAATCGCGCTGACGGCGTCAGATCCCACCCTCAGTGTCCACTCGCAGCGCTGGCGAGGGTTGCCGGATCAAAGCCGATGATTGCCCATACTGATGACTCGTACTGCATTGCTTGAAGGGAACAGCACGCGCAGAGCATCCCTGAGGCGGTAAAAAATCATTTTAGGCAATCATGACCATGGATAGGGCAACCCTGGTTCCACGTTTGCTTTTAACGTGGGCTACCACTTTTCTGGAGCCTCAGTCATGGCCTCTCTTTTTGATCCTCTCGCCGTCAAAGGCATCACGCTGCGTAACCGTATCGTCGCCTCGCCCATGTGCCAGTACCAGGCGCAGGATGGAATACTCAATGAATGGCACCAAGCCCACTACACCATGCTGGCACGCGGGGGTGCCGGGCTGGTAATCGTCGAAGCCACCGCCGTCGCCCCCGAAGGTCGAATCACGCCGGGCGATGCGGGTTTGTGGAGCAGCGAGCACGTGGCAGGTTTCGCAGCCGTGGCCGCGTCCATCAAGGCCGCCGGCAGCGTCCCTGGCATACAGATCGGGCATGCTGGTCGCAAAGCAGGCTGCACGCCGCCATGGGAAGGCGGTGCGCCTCTGGAACGGTCCGACCCACGCGCCTGGACACCTGTTGGCCCAAGCCCTTTGCCCTATGTGCCTGGATCGGACTATGTGCCGGTCGAAATGACCGCAGAGCAAATTCTGATAACCCAACAGGACTTCGTTGACGCCGCCAGCCGTGCTCTACAAGCTGGCTTCGAGTGGCTTGAGCTTCATTTCGCGCACGGATTTCTCGGGCAAACATTTTTGTCGCCACAATCTAACGTCCGCGAAGATCAATACGGCGGTTCATTGGAAAACCGTGCCCGGTTCCTTCTGGAGACCCTGGAGGCAGTGCGGGAAGTATGGCCGGAGCATCTGCCACTGACCATGCGCCTGGGCGTGACCGAGTTCGGCGAAAACACCAACCGGTCTTTCTCCGAATCCCTGCAGCTATTGAAGTGGGCAAAAGAAGCCGGGCTGGACCTGGTCGACGTAGGCCTGGCCCTCACCAGCGCCAATGACCCAGTACCTTGGGGCCCTAACTTCATGGTCCCGTTCGCTGAACGCGTGCGACTGGAAACAGGGCTGCCGGTTGCGACGAGCTGGATGATTACAGACCCGAAAGAGGCCGACGCTTTCGTCCGTGAGGACAAACTGGACTTGGTGTTCTTTGCCCGTACGCTATTGGCCAATCCCCACTGGGTGTTCCACGCCGCTCAGGAACTGGGGATAGACAAGCCCGAAGCGGTGCTGCCCACGCCCTATGCTTTCTGGCTGCAGAACTGGTCGGCCTGAATGCCAACGAAAAGCCCTGATACCGCGGGTATCAGGGCTTTTTTGTTCAACGGCGGCAATGAACCGGACGCCATTTCATTGTGCCTTGGGCGTAATCACCACGGTTGCGCTCCGTGCCTGCTCACCGATGATGCCTTGCAGATAAGGGCTGCTACTGTATTTCTGCGAGTAGGCCTCATCGATTCTCTGATTGACAGAGCCTTGCTCTGGGGCAAACGTCACCTCACGCGTCATGCCTACGGCAATGATGCGCCCTGCTTTTTCCCTCACCGCCGCGTTGTACCAAGACGATGATGTTCCGGAATAGGCACGCACATAGAGTTTGCCGTCGACTTCTACGCACCAGATCCAGGTGGGGGTCCCGTACGTTACGCCATCCTCCCGAAACGGTGATACCTTGAGGTCGTCTGCCTTGATGATCCGTTGCAACTCGTCCGCCTTCCAGGCCGGATGCTGAACACCCGGCGCAGGTTGACCGGCCGCCTGCTGCAAGCGCGTGACGGGCTCCGCCGCAAACGCATTGGGTGCACATCCAAGCACAGCCAGAAAAACGACTGCGACGCTTGTTTTGGCTAGCGACTTGTTCATGATCAAACTCCTGTTAACTAAACATGATGGACGCTTGCGAGCTCCGGATACCGACATGGGCATCGCGCGAGCGGTGGTGCGTTAGCGCGTGGCCGGAAACCTCACCTCTGCTGCCAGCTGATACGTTCTGAAGACGATGCTCCTGGTGCGGTGCTTGAGCGCGATCTGAAATAGATCCGGCTCATTTGCACGTGGCGACTGCAGCGCCAACTGGGCGTCAGCAGTGGAGTTCCACTTGAGCTGCATCTGCACCTCCCCGACCTGGTGCCCCGCTTGACCGCTGAAATGCAGACACCCCGCCAGAAAACCTGGATAAGCGCGGCTATGAAGCTCTATGCGCTCAGCGAGCGCGCCAACCAGCCCCGACAAACAGTCCGACGGAACGATAAAGTCTACTGATTGCACGAATGGAGCCGATGCAGCCAAATCACTCAGGGAGCTCATAGGGGGGCCACTGACGCAGATGGGAGTGAGACCAGTATGCAGATCTCCCCTAACCCAGAAGTGCCTGATCAGAGCGACTACTTGCATGATCTGACGATTTGGAGCTAACGGAAAACCCATGTAGCCATGTATTACTGAATATTTCGGTCTATCCTGCTGCCTGATTCAGCGATCAACGTAATTAAAGCGGATAGAAAATGAAGCCCCTGTCGCCGCCGGAATCAAAAGCAAAGCCTTGGTCGGCAATTACCCGACGCAGTGAAGGATCATCGACTCGCAGGGTCCATTTACTCGCGCCAGGTAATGCGGCGTCAGCGGCGGCTTCGCGCATCGCGGTCAGCAACTGTTCGCGATCAGGCAGATAGATCGCCAAGGCATTGTCTTTCCAAGCCGCCGTGATCATGCCCATGAATTCACAAATAGCAATCTTGACGTCAGCATCGTGCCGATCTGCCGTCCGAGATTGCTCGATCAGCCTTGGCAGAACACCCGTCGGACCGCCATCGGAATGAATAAGCTCACCGATCCCCCACACCTCTGGGGGGCAGATCTTGTCCGCAGGATTCATCTTGATGAACGGAGAAATTTCCGCAGGATAGATCCGGCAAACCAAAGGTCGCTGTTCGTAGATACCGCAAAGATTATCTGGCTTCAGATTCGGGCACTGTGTCAGCGCGTTACCAGCGAAAATGGCGATCACGTATACCGTGCTCGAACCGCAATCAACCTGCGCACCACGAACAACATTGTGAGCGTACTGAGCCGGATTCACTGGATGTTCTTCAGCCGCAAACGCTTCGAGCATGACCGCCACGTGGCCGCCACGCTCAAGCCACTGTCGAGCCTCCTCCAGCGTCAGGGGGATCAATCTTTGCTTGCAGCAGGCACCGCAGCCATTGCACGCAAAATGCACCTTATCTGTCGCCACGTTAACCCTCCCCTCTTCCCCCTCTTGATGGGCTCGGCAGCCGCATCGCAGGGTGAGAAAAAGGAAGAATTATGTCGGGGCACATGCGTTTGGATTTGCCGTTTCCAGTCATAAAGTTGCCTGTTCCAAGGCAATGCCTACTGGTTACAACTCGGCCTCGGGCGAACGTCAGGCCAACAGCTTGTCCAGGGTGAACGGTAGATCGCGTATGCGTTTTCCCGTCGCGTGATAAACCGAATTACCAATGGCTGCGGCCACCCCCACAATCCCGAGCTCGCCGACCGCTTTGCCGCCCAGTGCGCTGGCTTGCAGGTCGGGCAAGCCGACATCGATGGTGATGATCTCAGGCACGTCAGCGTTTACCGGTACAACGTAATCGGCAAAACTGGCATTGACGACACGACCGTCACGGCGATCGATATGGCCCTCCTCGAAAAGCGCCTGGCCAATACCCATGATCATGCCGCCCATCCATTGGCTTTCCGCGAGTTTGGGGTTATAGACTCGCCCGCTGTCGAACGCCGCCACCATGCGCTTGACCCTGATCGTGCCGAAGTCCTCGTCGACCCGCACCTCAACGAAGTGTGCGCCCCAGCTGTGCGCCGATACCCCCCCGGTAGTGGGCAACTGCATCTGGCTGAAGCCATGGGCTGCCGCGTGGCGGTCTGCCTCCGTGGCACCCGCCTTGAATGTATCAGCGGAAATTTCGAAGCGCTCCTTGCCCAACGCTGCCAGCAAATCGCCGAAGCTGATGCCCTCCCCCGGTCTCTGTGAAGGTTTGATACGCCCATTCTTGAAAACCAGGTTCGCGGCGACCATGCCATGCAGCGGCGATTTCGGATCCCTGGTCGCTACCCTGATCAGCTCGCTGCGGGCCAGTTTCGCCGCTGCGTAGACAGCACCGGTGAGGTTATTGGCAAGTTGCGAGCCCCCCGCGATCGGCGCACGTGGCAAGTCGGTATCACCCAGGCTGACCTTGACCGAGCGTGTAGGCACGTCGAGTACCTCGGCAGCGGTCTGTGCGAGGATGGTGTAGGTGCCCGTGCCCAGATCGGTGCCCGCGCTGAGCACTTCGATACGCCCGTCTCGATGGATGACGATCTTGGCTTCTCCAGGCGTCCGCCATACTGGATAGGTGCCTGCCGCCATACCCCAACCAATCAGTTCACGGCCTTGGCGCATCGAGCGAGGCTTGGGATTGCGCTCACTCCAACCGAATGCGTTGGCCCCTGCGGCGTAGGCTTCGCGCAGCCGTCGGCTGGTCCAGGGAATATTAGCCTTTGGGTCCTGCGCTGCCCAGTTGCGGAGCCGGAGCTCAATGGGATCCAGATCGAGCTTGACCGCCAGCTCATCCATGGCGGTTTCAAGCGCATAGGTACTGATGTTCTCGCCCGGAGCGCGCATCCAGCCAGGATTAACGGTGTTGACCGGGATAATGCTGTGGCGGGCGAGCATGTTGGGCGTTGCATACATCAACGCGGTCACCGAGGTGGAAGGCTCCAGATGAGTGTCATCGATGGCCGTCTCATTCCAGCCGTCATGCACGACCGACAACAACATACCTTCTCGAGTTGCCCCCAGCGCTAGTCGCTGCCCAGTGCGCGGGCGCCCGCCGTAGCTGGTGAACGTCTGCGCCCGAGTCAGTGCAACCTTCAGTGGCCGGCCGAGCAACCTGGCGGCCGAGCACGCCATGGCGACATGGGGATGGGGAGCGACCTTGCAGCCGAAACCGCCGCCGACGAAGGGCGAGACGACTCGCACGCTGCCCATCTCCAGTCCCATCCACTGGGCGATCACGTTGCGCGCGCCACCCACCCATTGGCTGGATTCGTACACAGTCAGCTTCTCGTTCTGCCAGTGGGCAATACACGCATGGGGCTCCATGGGGACGTTGTATTCACGCGGCGTGGTATAGACACCCTCGACCCTGACCGCCGCCGAGGCCAGGGCCGCCGGTGCATCGCCCCATCTCGCCTGGAGATCGTCGATAGGTTGTGCTTTAGCGCGGCTGTCATCGGGATCGATGATGGCCGGGGTCGCGGCGTAACTGACTTTCACCAGATTGGCCGCTTCGGTGGCCTGCTCGAAAGTCTGCGCGACTACCAACGCGATGTGCTGGCCGTTCCAGCGCACGACGTCATCCTGCAAGGGCGTGAAGTTTTCGGTGGCAGCGCCACCTTTGATGAACGGCGTTGCCGGGTTGATCGCCAGCGGATTCAGATGCGTGTAGATGGCAACCACGCCCGGCGCATTACTGGCGGCTTGCGTATCAATGGCTGTGATGCGGCCAGCGGGTATTGTTGACTGCACGGCAACACCGTAGAGCATCCCCTCGATTGCGTGTTCTATCGCGTAACGCGCCTGACCGCTGACTTTCAGCCCGCCATCCTGGCGCACCGCTCGCTCGCCGACGGAGCCATTGAGGTCCTTTGCAACCAAAGGCGCGGCCTCACCGGTCAACGGGTTGAATGCCAGACCCGCGTAGGCTACTGCGGAGCCAGCGGCAGCGGTTTTCAATAACGTACGCCGCTGCAGTTTGGGATTGAAAACATCGTTCATGCCAGACCTCCGACGGTCATCAATGCTCGCGCCACTACCCGAGGGGCAAGCGTGATTTTGAAGCCGTTGTGTTCGCGTGCCTGGGCACCTTCGACGGCCAGCGTCGAGGCCTTGCGAATGACGTCTTCGTCGAATACCTTCCCGACCAGCGCCTGCTCCACCGCACGCGCACGCCACGGCTTGGTGCCCACTCCGCCCATTGCGATGCGAACAGCCTTGAGCGTACGACCATCTTTTTCGAGTTCGATACCCACCGCAGCGCTGGCAGCGGCAAATTCGTAAGAGGCTCGGTCACGTACCTTGAGATAGTGCGACCGCTCGAGCGATGCCGATTGCGGAATCTGTATCCCCACGATCATTTCACCCGGTGCGAGATCGTGCTCGATATCCGGGCGCGTGCCGGGCAGTCGATAGAAGTCATCGGCCAGCACCTGACGTTGCGTAGCCCCAGCGATGAGAATAGTGGCGTCGAACGCGACCAGCGCGATCGCCAAATCACCGGGATAAATAGCAATGCAGTCGGGGCTGGTGCCCAGCACCGCATGGTTGCGATTGATACCTTCCAGTGCCGCGCAACCTGAGCCCGGTGCCCGCTTGTTGCACTGGGGATAAGCGGTGGGGTCGCGGAAATAGGTGCAGCGGGTGCGCTGCATGAGGTTGCCGCCAATCGATGCCATATTACGCAGCTGCGGCGACGCCGCTCGCCAGAGCGCCTCGCTGATCACAGGTGCGTGCTGCTGGATACGGACGTCGGCGGCGACTTGGCTCATCTTCGCCAGGGCGCCGATATCGATCTGCCCGGAGGCCACGTCGATTTCACTCAAGCCTTGCAAGTGGGTGACATCAACCAGCCGCGACGGACGTTCCACAGAGCACTTCATCAGGTCCAGCAAGGTGGTACCGCCGGCCAGGAACCGGGTATCAGGCTGACCTGCTTGCTGGCGAGCATGCGCCACATCGGTGGCGCGAACGTAGTCGAATGCCTTCATACCTTGCTCCCCTGCAGACGCGCCGCCGCAGTGCGCACGGCGGTAACGATGTGTGGGTAAGCGCCACAGCGGCAGAGATTGCCGCTCATATACTCGCGAATATCCTCATCGCTGCCCGTGTGACCCTCGCGTATGCACGCCACCGCTGACATGATCTGCCCTGGCGTGCAATAGCCGCACTGGAACGCATCGAACTCGACAAAGGCGGCCTGCACGGCGTGCAACGTTCCGTCTGGCTGAGTCAACCCTTCAATGGTGGTCACCTCGCGGCTCTCGACCTGGGCTGCCAACGTCAGGCAACTCAACACGCGCAGCCCATCGACATGCACGGTGCAGGCACCGCATTGCCCCTGGTCACACCCTTTTTTGGTGCCTGTCAGCAGCGTGTGCTCACGCAGCGCATCGAGCAACGTGGTTCGGGGGTCGAGATCAAGCTCGATGCGTCCACCGTTGAAGGAAAGATGAAGGTTCAGTCGGTCTGCCATGCGTGCTCTCCAGGATGACCCAGGGCTGCCGAGCTCACTGACCGGCAGTATCATGAGCAAGAGTATCTGCGGCCCTTGGTGTTTTGGTTTGCCTTTTCAGCGCCGTTTTTTGCCCAATCCAATTGCTCATCCTTACGGCCATGGCCGCCGGTGACAACCGCAGTGAATAACAGGATAAGTCGATTGATTTAGGCAAAATGTCGGCCGAACCCTGCAAACACTGCGCTCGCATAAAGCCCAGAATATTTAATCCTGCAGCCAGGCAAACGCACCTCTCCTCGGAAGGCGATGGTTGAACTCGCGTGCATGAGTGAGCGGCCGACACGCCTCACTTACGACTGAACATAAGATGTGGAGGCATTACAGTGAAAGCGATTGCCATCAGTCACCACGGTGACTGCAATTCGTTCATGGAGATCAACGTGCCAGCGCCCTTCGCGCGGCCAGGCCATGTGGTCATAGATGTACGCGCAACCAGCGTGAACCCCGTGGACACAAAGATTCGTCGTGGTAGCGAAGGCACTCAAGGGCTGACCTTTCCCGCGGTTCTGCATATCGACGTTGCGGGCGTCGTGAGCTCTGTTGGTGACGGAGTGACTCGCTTCAAACCTGGAGACGAAGTCTACGGCGCGTTCGGCGGCATCGTTGGCATTCCAGGTGCGCTGGCAGATCAGTTGGAAGCTGACGCCGACATGCTTGCGATCAAACCTCGCTCGCTGTCGTTCGGTGATGCAGCGAGCCTGCCGTTGATAGGCATAACAGCCTGGGAAGCGTTGATCGACAGAGCGTCGATAAAGCCCGGGGACCACGTGCTGGTGCACGGCGGGACCGGCGGCGTCGGACATATTGGCATTCAGCTCGCCAAAGTCATGGGTGCCCAGGTTGCAACAACCATTTCAACAGAAGCCAAAGCAGTGATTGCACGGGGTCTTGGCGCCGACAGCATCATTTTCTACCGTAATGAATCCACGCAGGACTATGTCCAGCGCATCACCCAAGGCGACGGCTTCGACACGGTGTTCGACACATTGGGAGGCGATGTTCTGCAACATTCCTTCATCGCCGCCAAACGCAAAGGCCACGTTGTATCGCTCATCGGTTACGACACGTATGACCTGAGCGAGATGCACTTCAAGGCATTGCGGCTCGATTTCGTCTTCATGGCCATCTCGATCATCCACAACGAAGGCCGCAAGCACCATGGCAATATCCTCGAAAGACTGGCGATCCTGGTCGATAGAGGCTTGGTAAAAACGCTTATCGACGAGCGTCATGAATTCTCGGTTGCCGGGGCCAGCGCCGCACATGCGCGGCTGGAGTCGGGCGAAGCAATCGGCAAAGTCATCATCGAACGCTAAAATACATAACCCACCTGAATCCATGCCCAGTTCACGATTGAGAGCCAAACCATGAACCACCCCGAACCCTTAGTCGCGCCCATCCACATCATCGCGACCGTGAATGCTGAACCCGGTAAGGAAGCCGAGTTGCTCGAAGCATTGACGCAACTGGTCCGTGCTTCGGTAGAAGAGTCGGGTTGCCTGCAATATGCGCTGCATATCGACCCAGACCTTCCAGGCGTTTTCGTTTTCTATGAAGGGTGGGCAAGCCAAGCTGCACTGGACGAGCACATGGCTTCGCCGCACTTCCTGTCGTTCGTGGCGGCATCTGATTTCCTGATCACCGGACCAACCGACATCCGCAAGCTCATGCGCGTTATATGAATCAAGCACAACCAGCAGCCCTGCCGTTGGGGCTGCCCTCGATATAACGGCTCGTGTGAAAATGCAGACAAAAAAAAGCCACTTTCGAGAAGTGGCTTTCTTGTCTGATTTTACTCAGGAATAAATGGTCGGGACGGAGTGATTCGAACACTCGACCCCTTGCACCCCATGCAAGTGCGCTACCGGGCTGCGCTACGCCCCGACCGAGCGTAAAGCTGTTCCAGAACCTCTGAGAACGTCGAGGAATATACCTTAAGCATTTGAATTATGGAAGTATTCTTTTCCAGAAATTCACTTCTTGAGGACACTCAGCACATCTTCGAGCTCGGAAATCGTCTGGCGGATCAGTTGCTTGTACTGCGTAGTGTCATCCTTGGCCTCGTCGCCGGACAGGCGCAGACGCGCGCCGCCGATGGTGAAGCCCTGGTCATACAGCAGCGCGCGGATCTGGCGAATCATCAGCACATCCTGGCGCTGGTAATACCGACGGTTTCCGCGACGCTTCACGGGGTTGAGCTGAGGAAACTCCTGCTCCCAATACCGCAGCACATGTGGCTTGACGGCACACAAGTCGCTGACTTCACCAATGGTGAAGTAGCGCTTGCCGGGAATGGGCGGGAGTTCGTCGTTATGACTTGGTTCCAGCATAGGCCTCAACTCGGGCTTTCAACTTCTGCCCTGGACGAAAGGTGACCACGCGGCGAGCCGTGATCGGGATTTCTTCACCGGTTTTCGGATTGCGGCCAGGCCGCTGGCGTTTGTCCCGAAGGTCGAAATTGCCGAAACCGGACAATTTGACCTGCTCGTTGTCTTCAAGAGCGTGCCTGATTTCTTCGAAGAAAAGCTCGACCAATTCCTTGGCCTCTCGTTTGTTCAGGCCCAACTCTTCATAAAGACGTTCCGCCATTTCAGCTTTCGTCAAAGCCCCCATGCGCTACTTCCTTAACGTGGCGTTCAACCTTTGTTCGAGCGAGGTGAGGATTGTTTGAGTCGTGGCATTCACCTCATCGTCATTAAGAGTGCGCGATGGATGCTGCCAGGTCAAGCCAACAGCCAGGCTTTTTCTATGAGGATCAATGCCTTTACCCTGGTAGACGTCAAACAGCCTGAGGTCCGTGAGCCATTCCCCTGCATTCTCGCGAATGACCGCGAGCACTGCGCTGGCGGCAACGTCCCGGTCCGCCAGCAGCGCCAGGTCGCGGCGCACTTCGGGGAAGCGCGACAGCTCCTGGAATTTCGGCAGACGACCTTCGGACACTTCTGCAAGCACCAGCTCGAAGACGAAGACGGCGCGGTCCAGACCCAACGACTTCACCAGTTCCGGGTGCAATGCGCCCAGATAACCCACCAACTGACCATCGCGGTCGATCCGGGCGGTCTGGCCAGGATGCAAGGCGGGATGCTGGCCCGGGACGAAGGTGAAGGCATCCAGCGCACCGGCGAAGCCGAGCACAGCTTCCACGTCGGCCTTGACGTCGAAAAAGTCCACCGTCTCGCGACCCTGCGCCCAGCCTTCGGGCAAGCGGCTACCGCACACCACGCCCGCCAGCATGGGCTCCTGCTTCAAGCCCTCGAGCTGACCGACGAAACGCAGGCCGCTCTCGAACAGGCGCACGCGATCCTGTTGGCGATTGAGGTTGTGCTGCAGGGCCTTGACCAGACCCGGCCACAGCGACGAGCGCATGGCTGCCATGTCGGCCGAGATCGGGTTGGCCAGCAGCAGCGGCTCGACGCCGGGGCTGAACAGTTCGAACAGCTTGGGATCGATGAAGCTGTAGGTGATAGCCTCCTGGTAACCACGTGCAACCAACAGGCGGCGCAGGGCCGGCAAGTCGGAACGTGCCTCCGGGGCGGCCTGTGGCGCCAGCCGCGCTTGCGGGTAGCGCACGGGCAGGCGGTTGTAGCCATAGAGCCGTGCCAGCTCTTCGATCAGATCGACTTCCAGGCTGATATCGAAGCGATGGCTCGGCACCTCCACGGACCACTGCCCTTCCCCGCCGGCCGTGACACCCAGGCCCAAGCCGGTCAGCAACCCTTCAATTTCGCTGGCGCCCATTTCCAGGCCCAGCATCTGGCTGACCCGATCGGCTCGCAAGGTGATCGGCGCAATCTGCGGAAGATGCTCCTGGCTGACCTGTTCGACGATCGGACCCGGTTCGCCGCCGGCGATTTCCAGCAACAGTGCGGTCGCACGCTCCATGGCTTCACGAGCCAGATTCGAATCGACGCCGCGCTCGAAACGGTGCGACGCATCGGTATGCAGCCCGTACGAGCGGGCCTTGCCGGCCACCGAGATCGGTTCGAAAAACGCCGCCTCGAGGAACACGTCGCGGGTCTTGGCGGTCACGCCGCTGTTCTCGCCACCCATCACGCCAGCGATACCCAGCAGGCGCGCGTGGTCGGCAATGACCAGCGTGTCGCCGCGCAGTGCTACTTCCTGACCGTCGAGCAGGGTGATCTTCTCGCCCTCCTCGGCCATGCGCACGCGGATGCCGCCGTCGATTTCGGCAAGGTCGTAGGCATGCATCGGCTGGCCCAGCTCGATCATCACGTAGTTGGTGATGTCTACCGCGGCATCGATGCTGCGCACTTCGCTGCGACGCAGACGCTCGACCATCCATAACGGAGTGGCCCTGGACAGGTCGACGTTGCGCACCACTCGGCCGAGGAAGCGCGGACAGGCGGCAGGCGCCAACACCTCCACTGGCAGCACGTCTTCGCTGACCGGGGCTACCGCAGCGATGACCGGACGGGTCACTGGGGCTGCATACAGCGCGCCCACTTCCCGCGCCAGGCCCGCCAGCGACAGGCAGTCGCCGCGGTTGGGCGTCAGGTCGACCTCGATGCTGGCATCGTCCAAGCCCAGGTAAACCCGGAAATCCTCACCCGCAGGGGCATCGGCCGGCAGCTCCATCAGGCCGTCGTTGCCCTCGCCGACCTGCAGCTCGGACTGCGAGCAGAGCATGCCGTTGGACTCGACGCCGCGCAGCTTGGCTTTCTTGATCTTGAAATCGCCCGGCAACTGGGCGCCGATCTTGGCGAACGGAATCTTCAGGCCGGGGCGCACGTTTGGCGCACCGCAAACCACCTGAAAGGTTTCGCTGCCATCGCTGACCTGACACACACGCAGTTTGTCGGCGTCCGGGTGTTGCTCCGTGGCAAGCACTTCACCCACCACCACGCCGCTGAACTCACCTGCGGCCAGGGTCACACTGTCCACTTCCAGACCTGCCATCGACAGACGTGCAACCAGCTCGTCTCGCGAGGCCTGCGGGCTTACCCAGCCGCGCAGCCATTGTTCACTGAATTTCATCCTGCTCTCCTGAAAGATTCGTTACGGCTAGCGAAATTGCGCGAGGAACCGCAAGTCGTTGTCGAAGAACAGGCGCAAGTCGTTGACGCCGTAACGCAGCATGGCCAGACGTTCTGCGCCCATGCCGAAAGCAAAACCCTGGAACTCTTCGGGGTCGATACCCGACATGCGCAGCACGTTCGGGTGCACCATGCCGCAGCCCAGCACTTCCAGCCAGCCGGTCTGCTTGCAGACCCGGCAGCCCTTGCCGCTGCACATCACGCATTGGATATCGACTTCAGCCGAAGGCTCGGTGAAGGGGAAGAACGAGGGCCGGAAGCGTACTGCCAGCTCTTTTTCGAAGAACACCCGCAGGAATTCCTCGATGGTGCCTTTCAGGTCCGCGAAATTGATGTCGCGGTCGATCAGCAACCCCTCGACCTGATGAAACATCGGCGAGTGGGTGATATCCGAGTCGCAGCGATAGACCCGTCCCGGGCAGACGACCCGAATCGGCGGCTTTTGCGACTCCATGGTCCGCGCCTGCACCGGTGAGGTGTGGGTACGCAGCAACATGTTGGCATTGAAATAGAAGGTGTCATGCATCGCACGGGCCGGGTGATGGCCTGGGATGTTGAGCGCTTCGAAGTTGTGGTAGTCGTCTTCCACCTCGGGGCCTTCGGCGATGCCGTAGCCTATGTGGGTGAAAAACTGCTCGATACGCTCCAGCGTCCGGGTAACCGGATGCAGGCCGCCAGTGGTCTGGCCACGGCCAGGCAAGGTGACGTCGATCTGCTCGGCGGCGAGCTTGGCGCTCAGTTCGGCTTCTTCGAATGCCGTCTTGCGCGCATTGAGGACATCTGTGACACGTTCCTTGGCTTCGTTGATCAGCGCGCCCACCTTGGGCCGCTCATCTGCAGGCATGTTGCCCAAGGTCTTCATCACCTGGGTCAGTTCGCCTTTCTTGCCAAGGAATTGAACCCGGATCTGCTCCAGGGCATTGATGTCTTCAGCGTGTTGCACGGCCTCCAAAGCTTGAGAGACCAGCGCATCCAGGTTTTCCATGTACAGACTCCAGATACGAAATAGGGGAAGAGCTTGAAGGCTCTTCCCCTATTCATGACGTTTAACACCCAAGCCCGCCGACGGCAGGCTGGAGTGATTGTCGGGGTACTTAGGCCAGCGAGGCTTTAGCTTTCTCGACAATCGCAGCAAACGCCGCTTTTTCGTTCACTGCCAGATCAGCCAGAACCTTACGGTCGATCTCGATGGACGCTTTCTTCAGGCCAGCGATGAAACGGCTGTAGGACAGACCGTTTACACGAGCACCGGCGTTGATACGAGCGATCCACAGGGCGCGGAACTGACGTTTTTTCTGACGACGGTCACGGTAGGCGTATTGGCCTGCCTTGATTACCGCTTGCTTGGCAACACGGAATACGCGCGAACGAGCGCCGTAGTAGCCTTTAGCCAGTTTCAGAATTTTCTTGTGACGCTTACGGGCAATGACGCCACGCTTAACACGAGCCATGAGTTAGTCCTCTATCTTTGACCGAAATTAACGAAGGCGCAGCATGCGCTCGACTTTTGCCACGTCAGACGGATGCAGCAAGCTGCTACCGCGCAGTTGACGCTTACGCTTGGTCGACATTTTGGTCAGGATGTGGCTCTTGAAAGCGTGCTTGTGCTTGATGCCGTTAGCGGTTTTCAAGAACCGCTTAGCTGCACCACTTTTGGTTTTCATCTTTGGCATGTTCGGGTACTCCACATTCAATTGATAAACATAACCGCAAGGCCTGCCGTGCCCTGGTGGTTACTTCTTTTTCTTGGGGGCGATGACCATGATCAGCTGGCGTCCTTCCATCTTCGGATGCTGTTCGACGGAACCGTATTCGAGCAGGTCACCTTCGACCCGCTTCAACAGCTCCATACCCAGCTCCTGATGCGCCATCTCACGGCCGCGGAATCGCAAGGATACCTTGGCCCTGTCCCCATCACTCAGGAAACGTACCAGGTTGCGGAGTTTTACCTGGTAATCCCCTTCTTCCGTCCCTGGACGAAACTTGATTTCTTTAACCTGAATCTGTTTCTGGTTCTTCTTCGCTGCGGCAACCTGCTTCTTCTTCTCGAAGATCGATTTGCCGTAGTCCATCACCCGGCATACGGGCGGGATGGCGTCAGCGGAGATTTCCACCAGATCCAGCTTCGATTCTTCAGCGATACGAAGCGCTTCATCGATAGAGACGATGCCAATCTGCTCGCCGTCAGCGCCAATTAACCGAACCTCGCGTGCCGAGATATTCTCGTTGATCGGGGCTTTCGGTGCAGCTCGTTTATCTTGTCTCATTTCACGCTTAATAATAATTACTCCGAATCTGGGCGACCACGCCGGGAAACCGCTTGTGCAAGGTACTCGGTAAATTGCGCGATGGGCATGGAGCCCAGGTCAGCGCCTTCACGGGTACGCACAGCGACAGTTTGCGTTTCAACTTCCTTGTCCCCGATGACCAGGAGATAAGGAACCTTGAGCAAAGTATGCTCACGGATTTTAAAGCCGATCTTTTCATTTCTCAAGTCGGACTTGGCACGAAACCCGCTTTCCGTCAGATTTTTTTCGACAAGCTGTACAAAATCGGCTTGTTTATCAGTGATATTCATCACCACTGCCTGTGTCGGCGCCAGCCAGGCCGGGAATGCGCCCTCGTAGTGCTCGATCAGGATCCCGACGAATCGCTCGAACGAACCCAGGATCGCCCGGTGCAGCATCACGGGATGCTTGCGACCGTTGTCTTCGGTGACGTATTCGGCGCCCAGGCGGATCGGCAGGTTGAAATCGAGCTGCAGTGTACCGCATTGCCAAACGCGACCCAGACAATCCTTCAACGAGAATTCGATCTTGGGGCCGTAGAAGGCGCCCTCGCCCGGCTGCAGGTCGTAGGGAAGCCCGGCCGCGTCGAGTGCCGCAGCCAGGGCTGACTCGGCGCGATCCCACAGCTCGTCGGAACCGACACGCTTTTCAGGGCGCGTCGACAGCTTGAGCTGGATGTCCTTGAAGCCGAAGTCGGCGTAGACGTCCATGGTCAGCTTGATGAAGGCTGCGGATTCGGACTGCATCTGCTCTTCGGTGCAGAAGATGTGCGCATCGTCCTGCACGAAGCCTCGCACGCGCATGATGCCGTGCAGCGCGCCCGAAGGCTCGTTGCGGTGGCAGGCACCGAACTCGGCCAGGCGCAGCGGCAACTCGCGGTAGCTTTTCAAACCCTGGTTGAACACCTGCACATGGCACGGGCAGTTCATCGGCTTGATCGCGTAGTCGCGGTTTTCCGACTCCGTGGTGAACATGTTCTCGGCGTAGTTGGCCCAGTGCCCTGATTTCTCCCAGAGGCTGCGGTCGACCACCTGGGGCGTCTTGATTTCCAGGTAGCCGTTCTGCTGCTGGATCTTGCGCATGTACTGCTCGAGCACCTGGTACACGGTCCAGCCGTTGGGGTGCCAGAAGACCATGCCCGGAGCTTCTTCCTGGAGATGGAACAGGCCCAGGCGCTTGCCGATCTTGCGGTGATCGCGCTTCTCGGCTTCCTCGATGCGCTTGACGTAGGCCGCCAGCTGCTTCTTGTCGGCCCACGCGGTGCCGTAGACGCGCTGCAGCTGCTCGTTCTTGGCATCGCCGCGCCAGTAGGCGCCCGACAGCTTGGTGAGCTTGAAGGATTTCAGGAAACGCGTGTTCGGCACGTGCGGACCACGGCACATGTCGACGTATTCTTCGTGATAGTACAGGCCCATGGCCTGCTCATCCGGCATGTCTTCGACCAGACGCAGCTTGTAGTCCTCACCGCGAGCGGTGAACACGTCGATGACTTCGGCACGCGGCGTGACCTTCTTGACCACGTCGTATTCGGTGTCGATCAGCTGCTGCATGCGCTGCTCGATCGCCGCCATGTCGTCTGGCGTGAAAGGCCGCTCGTAGGCGATGTCGTAGTAGAAGCCTTCTTCGATGACCGGACCGATCACCATGCGCGCAGTGGGGTACAGCTGCTTGACCGCATGGCCGACGAGGTGGGCGCAGGAGTGACGGATGATCTCCAGCCCCTCTTCGTCCTTTGGCGTGATGATCTGCAAGGTGGCGTCGGCGGTGATCAGGTCACAGGCATCGACCAGCTGGCCGTTGACCTTGCCGGCAACGGTGGCCTTGGCCAGACCGGCGCCGATGGACGCGGCGACCTCGGCGACGGAAACCGGGTGATCGAACGAACGCTGACTGCCGTCGGGAAGAGTAATGGTGGGCATGGCGCCTCCTCTCCTAGTGGTGACCCCTACCAAAGGTCACATGGGTTGGGATGAGCCAGTACGCGATTCGCCCGGTATGCCCGCCTTACATTGGCAGGAGCCTTGCGGCCGACCGGAGCACGAACCAGAGTGACTGGAGCAATCGAAAAAGGTGAATCCCGCGCCTCGGCGCCTACTCAAGGCAGCGCCGAACGCAGGGCCGAACATCCTAGCACAGAAGATGCGTCGACTTGCTGCGTCATATGCACGATACGGCAACTGGGCCCGTCGCTGAACTTGCTGCCCTCTTCACCCCTCAGATGACATGAGTCAAAACCGCCTGAGAACAAGGAGCTATTCATTATGGGTCTCAAACGACTTCTTCCCCTGAGTGCCTGCCTGGCCCTGGTGCTTCCATTCGCGGCCCAGGCTGCCGCGCTGTCCGCCGATGCCAAGGCCGAATATACCGCGCAGTGCCAGGCCGCAGCCGTGCAGCAAGGCGTGGACGCCGCCAAGGCGCAGGCACACTGCAGCTGTGGCGCGAAAGTGATCGAGGAGAAATTCAGCAAGGCCGAGATCGACCAGCTCACCAACAAGCAGGTCGAACCGCCAATGGCGCTGCGCCAGAAGCTGATGAAGGAAGTGCTGGTTTGCAATAACCAGTAGCGCTTTCAGCAGCATCGCAGGACGGCCCCGAGAGACGCCAATGGCGCTACTGGGGGTCGACGGCTGCGGTCAATCGAATCAAGTGCGACTTGATGCGGTTTTTTTTTAAAACATTTTTCAGCTGCAAACCTCAATGAAATAAGGGGCTTAGCAGTTTTGGACAGGCCAATTTGCGACAACTTTGGTTCTTGCGCCAATCAAAGGGGGTTCACAGTCCAGGTTTTGGACTATGATAGGCCCCGTGTGCCCAGTTGGCCTGAGCAGCACAGCACTACTGAATATTATGTTTCTTGGAGATTCACCATGTCTAATCGCCAGACCGGCACCGTAAAATGGTTCAACGATGAGAAAGGCTTCGGCTTCATCACTCCTTCAGGTGGCGGTGACGACCTGTTCGTACACTTCAAAGCTATCGAATCCGACGGTTTCAAAAGCCTGAAAGAAGGCCAGACCGTTTCGTTCGTGGCTGAGAAAGGCCAAAAGGGCATGCAAGCTGCTCAAGTTCGCCCAGAGTAATCTCGGCAACTGAAAAAAACCCGTCCATGTGACGGGTTTTTTTTCGCCTGCGATTCGTGTCGAGTGCGACGATTACTCAGCCACAGTTGACACGGGTGATCTGGCCGCTGTCATCGGCGTTGAGGTTGAGACGGTCGGAACGGTATTCCAGGGTCACCATGTCGTGCGGGCGCAGGACGCGGGCGACCTGTGCGCCTGCCTTGACCCTCGCCTGCTCGAGCAGGTCTGCGGAAACCGGCTTGCCAACGGTGTAGCGTGCGCCGTCGGCGTTGCAGCGCCCATCGAATGCAGGGGCGGCAGCGGCAGACTGTCCGGTCGAGGTTCCGGATGTAGAACAGCCAGCTACAGCCAGGGCTGCCATCAGGATCAACAAGGTCTTGCGCGGGAAAGGCATGCAGCCTCCTCTTTTCAGTGGGTTTTTCTGGTAGGTAAGGTTGTGCGACCGCCTCTGGCCGATTTGGTTGCACATTGGCCTAGTCTGCCCGAGCGCATCGTTACGCGGTGTCAGAGAAATCGTCACTGGATGTGTGTCTGCGGATCAGTACAAGTCAATGTAGTCGGATAGGGGCATGGGCCAGTGTGTCTGCAGGGCCGTGTGGATCTGCTTCACCCAGGTAGCGTCGGATGCCGCAGCAGCGCCAACGTAACCGGATCCGGCGGCCCAGGTTTCCAGACGGAAGCACAGGCCCTGGATATCCGTGCCGCCGACCGCCTCGGTGGAGAGGAAGGCGATGCCTTCGCGGGTCACGCGCAGCTGGGTGTGGATGGCCGGATTGCCCGAGGCGATCAGCGCACGGACCGCATCCAGGGTGAGTGAATCGTTTTGCTTGAGATCGATGTGCACATGAGCCTCCATGGCGAAGATTTGACCAAAGTTTGACACGCGCCCTGCCATCTGCCCAAGGGCCGGTGTAAAGCGCTGGCGAAAATGCTTTACTTGGCCACGTGGAGCGAACGTCGTTCGCTCGTGACCGTTGGCGAGAGCAACATGGCAAACGTATCAATCAAGGCGGACATCAAGGTCCAGTGGCCTCAGGGCCAGAGCTCCTTCAGCCCCGGTACGCCCGAGGAGCTGGCGATCATCGGCGTCGACGTGCTGGTCAAGGCATTGGGCACCGATGCGGCGCGCAGCTTCGTCATGCAGGTGTTCGAGCGTTACGCCCACGAACACGTGGCAGCGACGGGCAATACCGTGGCGCATCCCTTGAAGAACGTGCCCACGCCATAGCCCGTGATGCACCGGCGCTTCGGCCGGTCAGGGCAGACGCTGCAGGCGTTGGGTCAGCAGATCGAAAAAGCCCTGTGCATTTCCCTCGTTCACCCAGAACACGTTGGCCGGCTGCTCGAGCGTACCGTACCAGTCGGCCACGGTCTGGCCGAAGCTCGGGCCTTCCCGGCTGTCGATGGTCAGGTTGACCTTGCGCCCGCTGAACAGCTCTGGCGCCAGCAGATAGGCAATCACGCTGGCATCGTGAACCGGGCCGCCGGGCAGCCCGTAGTGCTCCATGTCGGCCTTGACGTACGCCTGCAGAATATCCACCACCCGCGGCCCGGCTTTGTTTTGCAAGGTAGCCAACTGCTGCAGGCGCGCCGGGCTGGTCAGAACCTTGTGGGTGACATCCAGTGGCACGTAGGTGAGCTTGACGCCGCTGGCCAGTACCACCTGGGCGGCGTGAGGGTCTGCGAACAGGTTGAACTCGGCCACCGGGGTGATATTGCCGCCATTGAAGTGCGCGCCCCCCATGACGATCACTTCCTTGATGCCCTGGGTGATGCCGGGCGCCTGGATCAGTGCCAGCGCCAGGTTGGTCTGTGGCCCCAACATTGCCAGGGTGATGCTGTGGGGTTCGGCATTGCTCAGGGTGTCGATCAAATACTGCACCGCGTTGCCCTGGGCCAGCCCTTTGCTCGGCTCATGCACGGCGATACCAGGCACGCCCTCCTCGCCATGCACGTTGGCGGCATAGATCGGCTCGCGGACCAGCGGCTTGGGGGCACCGGCATAGACCGGCACATCTTCGCGACCCGCCCACTCACGGGCCAGGCGTGCGTTTCGCGAGGTCTTGTCGAGGCGCACGTTGCCGGCCACGGTCGTGAGGGCGCGGACGTTGATCTCCTCGGGCGAAGCCAGGGCCAGCAGCAAGGCGACGACATCGTCGGCGCCGGGGTCGGTGTCGATGATCAGATCGATCTTGTCGGCCGCCGTGGCGGCAGCGCTGGTCAGCAGGGCCATCAATGAAAATCCTCGAAGCAGGGTCAGCAGGGAACGTTGCATGTTGCACTCCTTGTGCTCAGTGGTAAGTCTAGAAAGTGACGCCCGCCAACAGGGCGATATTGCTGTAGGGCTGGCATTCGCCAGTGCGCACGATGGCGCGAGCGTTCCGCGACAGCTCCTTGAACCGCGCATGGCTGACCGACTGGCGCACACCGAGGGCGCCCTGCTCGTGCAACTGCTGGATTCGCGCCAACGCCGGCGGCAGCACCTGCAGCATCTCCTCGGCGATCACGTGGCTTTCCACCTGCATTTCGCTGAGCAGCACGTCCAGCGTGCTGATGAAGCTGGGAATGCCTGGCGTCAAGGCCAGATCGATCAAGGGCACGCCCGGTGGTACCGGCAAACCGGCATCGCCGATCACGACGATATCGCCATGG
The DNA here is from genome assembly GCF_947090715.1 of Pseudomonas sp. MM227. Taxonomy (NCBI): domain Bacteria; kingdom Pseudomonadati; phylum Pseudomonadota; class Gammaproteobacteria; order Pseudomonadales; family Pseudomonadaceae; genus Pseudomonas; species Pseudomonas sp. MM227. Next base: position 1,760,795 of record NZ_OX352319.1, on the reverse strand, counting down.
CCCAGGGACGCAACCAGTTGCGAAAGCGATATGTTCAACAAGGCGGTCTTTTTCACGATGCAACCTGCTCCACTTGCGCCAGGGTCGGGATGGAAGGCTGGGCGCCGGCGCGGGTGACCGACAGTGCAGCGGCGGCCTGGCCGAACGCAATGGCCTGTGACTCGTCCAGGCCTCTGGCCAGCGCCGCGGCAAAGCCACCGACGAACGTATCGCCAGCCGCCGTGGTATCCACCGCCTGCACCTTGCGTCCAGGATAATGCCGGGGCTGCGCGCCGTCGGCAAACAGCAGGCCCTGCTCACCCAGGGTGATGAGCACCTTGCCGGCGCCGGCCTGGCGCAGAACACTGGCCGCCTGCTCGGCCTCGGCCACCGAGCTGACGCTCAGGCCGGTGAGCGCCTGAGTTTCGGTTTCGTTGGGGATCAAATAATCGACCCAGCCCAGCCATTGCTGCGGTAACGGCCCGCTGACCGGCGCCGGGTTGAGAATGACCGTCTTGCCAGCCTGGTGAGCGCGCTGCAAGGCGAAAGCCACCACCGCATGAGGAATTTCCAGCTGGCACACCACCACATCGGCGGCCAGCAGCAGGCGGTCGAAACGCTCGATGTCGGCGCATTCGAGCTGGCCATTGCCGCCCGCCACGATGACGATCGCATTCTGGCTGTTGGCATCGACCACGATCATCGCGATCCCGGTCGCTACCGCTTCAGCCACCCGTACGCCCTGGCAGTCGATGCCTTCATCGGCCAACGCCTGGCGCAGCGCCTGGCCATAGGCGTCGGCGCCGACGCAGCCGATCATCGCCACCTGCCCGCCCAGCCGCGCGGCAGCGACCGCCTGGTTGGCGCCCTTGCCGCCCGGCACGGTCGCGAAGGACTGGCCCAGCAGGGTTTCTCCCGCCTGCGGCAAACGCTCGGCCTGCGCCACCAGGTCCATGTTCAGACTGCCTATTACCAATACGTTTGCTTGCATCATCTACCACTCTCAGCGCAATTCATGGGAAAGACCGGCGTATCGCGCCGTGGACTCGCGCACCACGATCTGTGGCGCGATGACGTGTTGCGTCGCAGCCGCACCGGCCGCTCCGGCGATGCGCGCCAGAAGCCGCTCGGCAGCCACTTCACCCAATTCGCCGATGCGCTGGCCGACGGTGGTCAGGGCCGGGTACACATAGCGACTGAGCTGGATATCGTCGAACCCGATGACCGACAGCTGTTCGGGTACCCGGACGCCACGCTCGGCGGCCGCGCGCAGCACGCCCAGGCCGATCATGTCGTTGGCCGCAAAGATCGCCGTGGGCACCGGCCCCGCGAGCAGCTCGACCGCTGCACGGTAGCCACCCGGACTGGTGAAATCGCTGTGCAGGACATGCTCGGGCGCGGGTTGCACGGCGTACTCGGCGAGCGCACGACGATAGCCGTCCAGGCGCAGCTGCGCCACATGGGTATGTTGCGGGCCACTGATGCAGGCGATGGCGTGATGGCCCAGTTCGAGCAGATGCCGGGTGGCCAGGTAGCCACCCTGTTCGTGATCGATGCACACCAGGTCGGCTGCCACCTGCTGCAGGCCGCGGTCGACGATGACCATGGGCGTGCGCACCGCCGCGAGCATGTCGGTCAGCGCGGCATCGCCACCCACCGAGGCGAATACAATACCGTCGACGCGCTTCTCCAGCAGCACGCGCAGGTAGTTGCGCTGCTTCTGCGGGTCGTCGTCGCAGTTGCAGAGGATCACGCAGTAGCCGTTGCGCTCGCAGCAGTCTTCGATACCACGCGCCAGCTCGGCGAAATACGGGTTGACGCTGTTGGGCACCAACAAGCCGATGGTCGCTGTGCTGCGCGCTTTCAAGGAGCGCGCCACCGCACTGGGAACGTAGTTGAGCTCGGCGATCGCCGACTCGACCTTGCGCCGCACGTGCGCGCTGACCGGCCGGCTGTTGTTCACGACGTGCGAGACGGTGGTGTAGGAGATACCGGCTCGCGCCGCCACGTCCTTGATGGTCGCCATGCTAGCCCCGCTTGCGTGCGCGTTGGCTGCGATAGGTGTCGAGCACCACGGCGATGACGATCACCGCGCCGGTGATGATGCGCTTGGTCGGCTCGGTTGCGCCGATCTGCGCCAGGCCGGCCGCCAGCACGGAAATGATCAGCACGCCAAAGAAGGTGCTGATGACCGAGCCGCGCCCGCCCATCAGGCTGGTGCCGCCGATCACCACGGCGGCGATCACCTGCAGTTCCAGGCCAGCACCGGCATTCGGGTCGGCCGCCTCCAGCCGGGATATCTGGAACAACGCGGCCACGCCTGCCAGCAGGCCCATGAGGGAGAACACCAGCACCTTGTAGGGCTTGGGGTTGATGCCGGCCAGGCGCACGGCTTCTTCGTTGGTACCGATGCCGATCAGGTAGCGGCCAAACACGGTGCGAGTCAGGGTCAGGTGGGCAATGGCGATGACGCCGAGGGCGATCAGGAACGAGGGCGCTATGCCGAACGCTACCGGGTCGGACAGCCAGGCGAAAGCATCGCCGATATAGGCGGTGCGCGAATCGGTCATCTGGTAGGCAACCCCGCGGGCCATTTCCAGCACACCCAGGGAGACGATGAACGAAGGAATCCGCCAGGCCACGGTGATCGAGCCGGTGATGGTGCCGGCGAGCGCTGCGCAACCCATGCCGAGCAGGGCTGCGGGCAATACGCTCCAGCCCCAGCCGAGGATCGCCACACTGACCGCCGAGGCCGCCAGCGCCAGCACCGAACCCACCGACAGGTCGATGCCGCCGATGATCAGCACGAAGGTCATGCCGACGGCCAGCACCATGAGGTCGGGGATCTGGTTGGCGATGGTGCTGAACGTGCTGTACGAAAGGAAATGGCTGCTGAGCAGGGAGAACAGGACGATCATGGCCAGCAATGCGCCAGCCAGACCCAGATAGGTGCCGAGGCCCAGGTAAGTGCCGCCGGTTTTTGCGCCGGGAGTGTCTTTGGGCAGTGTCGAAGTTTTCATGCAGGGGTCCTTGCTGCAGGCTCGGCCAGCAGCGCATCGCGTTTTTGATAACCGGCGAACGCGGCTGCCAGCAGTTCATCCTGGCTCCAGTGTTCGCGCTCGAAGGTGTCGATCAGGCGGCCGGCCGAGAGCACCGCGATACGATCGCAGATCAGCATCAGCTCGCGCAGGTCGCTGGACACCACCACCAGTGCCTTGCCCTGACGGGTGAGCTCGCCCAGCAGGGCATAGATGTCGAATTTGGCGCCCACGTCGATGCCACGGGTGGGCTCGTCGAACAGCAGCACGTTGCAGTCACGCTCCAGCCAGCGGCCGATCACCACCTTCTGCTGATTGCCGCCGGAAAGCTCGGCCACCGTCTGCGCCGGGCTGGAACTGCGGATGCGCATGGCCTCGATCTGGCGCTGGGCCAGGCCTCGCTCGGCCTTGTTGTCGACGATACCGGCCGCGGAAATGGCCGGCATGTTGCCCAGGGCGATATTGGCGCTGATCGACTGCGACAGCAGCAGGCCTTCGCCCTTGCGGTCTTCGGTGATCAGGGCGATACCATGAGCAACGGCGTCGGCCGGGCTGCGAATGCTCACCGGTTTGGGTGGTTGACCGATCGCGACGGTACCGGCATCGCTGGCATCGGCGCCGAAGATCAGCCGCAGCAGCTCGGTACGCCCAGCCCCGATCAATCCGGAAATACCGAAAATTTCACCCTGGCGCACCTCGAAGGACACGTCCTTGACCTTGTCGCCACGGGTCATGCCCTGCACCTTGAACATCGGCGCGCCGATGCGTCGCTCGCCCAGGTCGATACGCTCGCCCAGTTCGCGCCCGACCATGAGGTTCACCAGCTGTTCGCTGTCGTAGCGCGCCATCGGTTCGACGCACACCAGGCGTCCGTCGCGCAGCACGGCGATGCGTTGCGCGACCTGCGCCAGTTCTTCCAGCCGGTGGGAAATGTAGATGATCGACACCCCGCGTTCGCGCAGCCGCAGGATCTGCGCGAACAGCATGTCGACCTCGCGTGCGGTGAGCATGGCGGTAGGTTCGTCGAGCACCAGCACCTGACAGTCGCCGATCAGGTTGCGGGCGATTTCGACCATCTGCTGATGGCCGATGCCAAGGTCGCTGACCAGGGTGTCCGGGTCGATGGCATCCAGGCCCACCTGCGCCATGGCCTGGCGGGCCTGTTCGCGCAGGCGGCGACGGTCGATCCAGCCAGCACGGCTGGGCAGATCATGGAGGAACAGGTTTTCCGCGACGGTCAGGGTAGGCAACAGGTTGAGTTCCTGCATGACCATGCGCACCCCGCCGCGCTCGGCTGCAGTGCGACTGCCCGGCAGCCATGGCTGGCCCTGGAACTGCATCTGGCCGGTGGTGGGTGCTTCCAGGCCACCGATTATCTTCGACAGCGTGCTTTTGCCCGCGCCGTTCTCGCCGGTCAAGGCCAGCACTTCGCCGCGGTGCAACTCAAGGTCGATGTCCCACAGCACCGGCTGGGCATAGGTCTTGCCGATGCCACTTACCGACAGCACAACGTTGGATGTCATAGGTTTCTCCAGGCACACCTGCAGGCGACAGGCCGGCACTGGCCAGACCTGCCGCGAGGTGCACTGCATCAAGGCTTGGTGACGAGCTCGACCGGGGTCTGGATGACACCGTTGGCGTCGACGTCGAGCTTGTCGCCCTTGACCAGGGCCAAGGCGTTCTGGATGCCGAACACTGCCTGGCGGGCGGCGAACTGGTCGGCCGTGGCCAGTATGCGGCCGTCTTTCAGCATCGGCTTGATGGCATTGATGTTGTCGTAGCCGACCACCTGGACCTTGCCCGCCTTGCCGGCGGCGCGCACTGCAGACACTGCACCCAGCGCCATGCTGTCGTTGCCGGCCAGCAGCGCCTTGAGGTCCGGGTACTCGTTGAGCATGGCCGAAGCGACGGCATTGCCCTTGTCGATTTCCCAGTTACCCGACTGCACCGAGACGATGTTCATCTGCGCCGCTTGCATGGCGTCCTTGAAACCGGCGGTGCGCATCTGCGCGTTGGTGGTGGTCGGTACGCCTTCGATGATGCCGACCTGGTCGCCGGCGCTCAGGCGCGTAGCCAGGTAGTCACCCACCAGCTTGGCGCCCTTGCGGTTGTCGGGGCCCACGAACGGCACCTGGATGCCTTTGCTCTTAAGCACCCCGGCATCGAGCTGGTTGTCGATATTGACGACCTTGATGCCTGCATCCATGGCTTTCTTGATGATGGGTACCAGTGCCTTGGAGTCCGCCGGGGCAATGACCAGCGCGTCGACCTTGGCGACGATCATCTGCTCGACGATACGGATCTGATTGGCAGTGTCGGACTCGTCCTTGATGCCGTTGGACACCAGGTCGAAATCGGCAGCGTGCTCTTTCTGGTAGCTTTTGGCGCCGTCTTCCATGGTCAGGAAGAATTCGTTGGCCAGGGACTTCATGACCAGCGCGACCTTGGGCTTCTGGGTATCGGCGAAAGAGGATTGCAACGGGGCGATGGCGCCGATGGCAGCCATCAGGGAGACAGCGAGCAGGCGTCCGGCGAAGGGCAGCTTCATGGGTTTACTCCGATCTTATGATTGTTATCGAGCGCAGCTTGCGGAAACCCGCAAACGTTTGCGTGACAGGAACTATGGTCAGGGATCGGAGAATTGTCAATCGGTGCCGAGGGCTGTAGCACGGGTCATCACAGCGCCCACTCGAGGCGGGCCGAAACACGGCAGGTTACAACAACGGGAAGCCTATCCCTGATTCCTGTTTATCGGTACTGCCATGACTGACGTGCTGCTCACACCATCCATGCTGCAACCCCTGCCCTGCGCTGCTTCGACGGCCGGGCGCGGGTGCTGCGCGAGATTGCCTACCACCGCGACCAAGCGGGTCCTGCGCAGGCCCGCATCACCCGCTACGGCCATGACGCCAGCGGGCAATTGATCAGCAGTATCGATCCGCGCCTTCACGCGGCCCAGGCCAAGCGTCCCGAAGTGGCCGCCAACCTGGTACAGGTGCGCAGCTTGAGCGGTCGATGCCTGTACACCCGCAGTGTCGATGCCGGCAACACGCAAACGCTGTACGACGCGTGTGGCCGCGAGGCGATGACATGGCTGGCGAACGGTGTCGAGCAGACGCGCTGCTACGAACCTGCGGCACTGCCGGGCCGGCTGCTGTCGATCCGGGAGCGCTCTGCCCAAGGCGCCTTTCGCACCGCCGAGCGCTGGCAATGGGCGGGCGTTGACGCAGAGGCCAAAGCGTTCAACCTGGCCGGGCACTGCCAGACGCGTTTCGACAGCGCTGGCAGACACGTCGTGCAAGCGCGCAGCCTACTCGGCGCAATTGCCGGCGAGACCCTGCAACTGCTAGCTGGCCACACCGAATGCGACTGGGCGCAGGACGATGCCCAAGGCGAGGCGCGGTGCCTGGAACCGCAAGGCCTGACCAGTACGGTGAGCTTCGATGCCTGCGGCGCAATCATCGCCAGCGAGGATGCCAGGGGCCATCGGCAACGCCATGGCCATGACCGTTGCGGGCAGTACCGGGCCAGTTGGGTCACTCGCAATGGCGGCTTGGAGACGCCGGTGGTGCTGGACGTGACCTACACAGCCGGGGGGCAGAAAGAAGTCGAGCGGCACGCCAACGGTGTCGTCATCACCCATTCCTATGCAGCCGACACCCAACGCCTGGTCGGCATGCGTACCCAGCGCGCCAGCGACCGCCAGACCTTGCAGGACCTGCGCTACCGCTATGACCCGACCGGTCGGGTGACTCAGGTGCGCAACCAAGCGGAGCAGACACGCTTCTGGCGCAATCAGAAAATCGATCCGCAGCAAGACTACTGTTACGACTCGCTGTCGCAGTTGATCCTGGCCAGCGGCCGGCAGATGGCTGCACTCGGCCAGATGAGCAGCAGCCTGCCATCTGCACTCCCTATCGATACCCACGCCCATGCGCTGTACCAGCGTCGCTACGCGTACGACGAGGCCGGCAACCTGCAGAGCATTCGGCACACCGTGCCAGCCACCGATTCCGGCTACACGGTCAGACTGACGACCTCGGCGTGCACCAACCGGGCCGTGTTGAGCAGCGTGTGCGATGACCCGGCACTGGTCGACCGCCAGTTCGATGCCGCCGGGCAACAACGCGGGCTGGACGGCTCCCAATCTGTCGCCTGGAATAGTCGCATGCAGCTGGCCAGCGTGACGCGCGCCGGGGCCGGCACCGAGCACTACCTCTACGGCCAGCAGCACCAGCGACTGCGCAAGACCCACGCGCAGGGAAGCACTTGCTACCTGCCGGGGCTGGAATTGCGCCAGCATGACGGCCAGACCCTGCATTGCCTCAAGGTAGCCGAACATATTCGCCTGTTGCACTGGCCAGACGGCAGTCCCGAGGGCCTGGCCAACGATCAGTTGCGCTACAGCTACACCGACCTGCTGGGCAGTCATGGCCTGGAACTCGACGGCGACGGTCAAGTCATCAGCCGCGAGGAATTCTTTCCGTTCGGCGCCACCTCGGTCTGGGCCTGCCGCCACCAAGTCGAAGCGAGCTACAAGACCGTCCGTTACTCGGGCAAGGAACGCGACGACACCGGGCTCTACTACTATGGCTACCGCTACTATCAGCCCTGGGCCGGACGCTGGCTGAGCGCCGATCCGGCGGGGACGGTGGATGGGCTCAATCTGTATGCCATGGTGCGCAACTCACCGTCGTCTGCAGTGGATGACGATGGCCGGATGATGCGTGCCTTGTTCAAAGGCGGCGTCGGCGCAGCGGGTATCGGCTACGAGGCGTACAAGTACCACGAACGTCAGTCGCAAGCGCCAGCACAGCCAGCTGCTGCTCCGCCAAGCACCTCGATGGGCGACCAGCGTGCGGACAACGCCATGGGCAAGGTTCAGCGCATGAAGGACCAATTCAGCCCGGGGCAGCAGATTCTGAACAGCGCCAAGGGCCGTGCGCAGACGGCAGATCACCTCGCGCATGGGCAAGTGCCGGGCGTCGGTGCAGTGCTCAAGGGCGCTGAAAGCGTTGGCACCGTGGTCGAGTTCAGCCAGACCGGCGACCTCTCGCAGATCAACAAGGCACCTCTGGCGGGGGCTATTGCCACGGATGCGGTGAACGGCGTTGCGCACAGCATCAAGGCCACTATCAAGAATACCCAGAAAGCCGTGCAAGGCACCGCCGAGCTGGCAACCTTGTCCGAAACCAAGGCCGAGGAACTGCAAGCGTCACTGCACGACCTGCAGGAGCTGACGCAAGACAAGCTGATCACCGGCCTGTCGTTCGGCGCTACGGTCAAGGCAGGCCTGGACGGCGCTGCTGCGGTGGTGCCGCATCCAGTAGCGAAGTTCGGACTCAAGGTGTTGTCGACGGCGTGGACCGTGACCGGTGTGGTGCATGGCGCGGAGGAGCTTGGAGAGATTGCCAAGACTCATGAGGATCTGCTTGCGAGCAAGACCGGTGAAAACCTCATGGGGCAGATGAAGACAGTCAATGCGTCGAATCGCTCGGGGATCATGGACCGCGTCAAGCAGAGCTATGGTATCTCGGGCAATCCATAACGCCAGCTCGCCGCCTGTGCCAGTAGCCACTGGCCGCGACGTTTTGCCACTCAACTAACGCTCTGCCAGGCAGTCACATCTGAAGCGGTTACATTTTGTAGCCATTTCAGGGGCGCAAGCCCGGCGAGGCCTGATGAGCTTTATTTTGTGGATGGCCGTTCTTGGCGTCCTGCTGTTGATGCTGGCGCTGACGGCGTCCTACTTGCGCTGGCTGCCGGTGACGACCTCTGCGGTGTGCCTGGCATTCGGCGTGGCCATCGGTCCCATGGGGCTGGGTCTGTTCACCACCGATTTCAAGGACACCGCCTCGTGGCTCGAGCGCCTGGCGGAGGCTGCCGTGCTGTTCTCGCTGTTCAGCACCGGGATCAAGCTGCGACTTGGCCTGGGGCGCAGCGCGTGGCGAGCGGCCTATATGCTGTCGGGTCCGGTCATGCTGGTGTCGATTCTGGGCGTGTGCCTGGTGGCGCACTACGGCCTGGGCTTATCCTGGGGCGTGAGTACCTTGCTGGGGGCCATGCTGGCGCCGACCGATCCGGTGCTGGCATCCATGGTCCAGGTGAATAGCGCGCAGGACTTCGACCGTGTGCGCTTCGGGCTGTCGGGTGAGGCCGGGCTCAACGACGGTACGGCCTTTCCCTTCGTGATCCTCAGCCTGCTGATGCTGCACCATGGCAGCCTGGACAGCCACTGGCTGGGCCAGTGGGCCTTGGAGAATCTGCTGTGGGGCGTGCCGGTCGGGCTCTTGGTCGGTTACGGGATGGGCCGGGCCATCGGTCACCTGATGATCTACCTGCGTGTGCGCAATGCCGACAGTACCAACTCGCCCAACGACTTTCTGGCGTTGGCGCTGATTGCCCTGTCGTACTTTGGCGCCGCATCCCTGGGCGCTTTCGGATTTCTCGCAGTGTTCGCGGCCGGCCTGGGCCTGCGTCAGGCAGAAGTGCGTACGTCGAGATCCGAGGTTCCTTCGGAGCATCTGGCCAAGCCGGTCGTGGGGCACCGCGACCTGGCGCCCGAGGAAGGTACCGTCACCCATCCCAAGGATCTGGAGGACGGGCAATTGGCCGCTGGGGTGATGATGGGTGACATCCTGGTGTTCGGCAATCTGGTGGAACGGTCCATGGAAGTGCTGCTGATCACCATTCTGGGGGCAACGCTTTCTGCCTACTGGGACTGGCGTGCGGTCGGCCTGGCGGCGGCACTGTTCTGCGTGATTCGCCCGCTGAGCGTATGGCTGCTGGTCAGCCGCCGCCTGCTCGATGGCCATCAGCGAGCATTGCTGGGCTGGTTCGGCATCCGCGGGATCGGCTCCATCTACTACCTGTGCTACGCACTGGCCCACGAACTGCCGGAGTCGGTCGAGCAGGTGTGTATCAGCCTGACGTTGTCGGTGGTGGCCTTGAGCATTCTGGTGCATGGCATCAGCACCCAGCCGTTGCTGGAACATTACGAACGTCGGCGGAAATCCGTCTAGCGGTGGTTGAGGTGGATCAGGGGCTCCGCGGTGCTGCTGGACGCGGCTTGCGCCGCTGCTACAGGGAGTGCGAACACCTGCCATACCGTTGGCGCAAGCCGCTGCTACAGGGGCATGGGTTTGGATGCACTGGCTCGGTCAAAAAGGTATAGAATCCCCAGCATTTGATGGATCGGTCACCGTCGTGCAGACATGGCCGATCGCGTACAACCCATACAGGCAGATCGGATATTGGAACAGCTAAAGCGCCTCGCAAGCGGGATTGAAGGGCTCGATTTGTTGCTCAAGGGTGGGCTGGTGGCCGGTGCGTCATACATCGTGCAGGGCCGTCCGGGTTCGGGCAAGACCATCCTGGCCAACCAGTTGGGCTTCAATCACGTGAGCCAGGGTGGCCGCGTACTGGTCGCCACCCTGCTTGCGGAATCCCATGAGCGGCTGTTCCAGTACCTGTCCACGCTGAGCTTTTTCGATGCCTCGAAAATCGGCAACGAGATCCAGTTCGTCAGCGCATTCGACACCCTGGAAAACGAAGGCCTGGACGAAGTGGTCAAGCTGCTGCGCCGCGAGATCAGTCGGCAGAAAGCGACGGTATTGATCGTTGATGGCGTGCTCAATGCCCGCTCCAAGGCCGACTCGCAGATCGACACCAAGAAATTCATCTCCGAGCTGCAGGGCCATGCGGCGTTCGCCGGGTGTACGGTGCTGTTCCTGACCAGCTCGCGACTGGACGACGGCAGCCCAGAGCACACCATGGTCGATGGCGTGATCGAACTGGGCGAGGAGCTGTTCAACACCCGTTCGGTGCGCCGCATCCAACTGCGCAAGACCCGTGGCAGCGGCGCGCTGTCAGGGTTGCACGAATGCGAGATCACCGACGATGGGCTGGTGGTGTACCCGCGCCTGGAAAGCCTGTACAGCCACCCCTCGTGCCCTGACCCCACCGATCTTACCCGCATACCCAGCGGCATTCCGGCGCTTGACAACCTGATTGGCGGCGGTCTGCCGCGTTCCTCGGTGACGCTGGTAATGGGCCCGTCGGGCATCGGCAAGACCAGCATGGGAATCAGCTTCCTGTCGGCGTCCACGCCCGAACAGCCGGGCATGCTGTTTGGCATGTACGAGTCCGAGCGCCGCCTGCAGGTCAAGGCGCGATCGCTTGGCCATGATTTCGAGGCGCTGCAAGCCAGCGGCGCTTTGCACGTGTGTTGGCAGCCAACCACCGAAGGGCTGCTCGACGGTCTGGGGGCAAGGCTGCTGCGCCATGTCGAGGTCCATGGCATCAAGCGACTGCTCATCGACAGCCTGGGCGGCATGGCCCGCACGGCGACCAGCACCGTACGCCTGACCGAGTTCTTCAGTACCCTGATGAGCGAGCTGCGCGCCCGTGGCGTCACGGTGTTCGCCACGTGGGAGGTTCGCGGCCTGTTCGGTCCGGAGATCACCTCGCCGGCGCCAGACCTCTCCAGCATCGTCGACAACATCCTGCTGACGCGATTCGTCGAACATGAGTCTGAACTAAAACGCCTGCTTTCCATTCTTAAAATCAGAGACAGTTATTATGATCCGTCGCTATTGGAGCTGGTCATCCATGGTCATGGAATCGACCTGAGAAAGGCGTTCACAAATGCAGAGGCAGTGTTATCGGGTAGTGCCTCCACGATTTCGAATCCGTGATGTTGCCGGGGTCGAACTGACATGCCCACTATCCTGATCGTCGACGATGAGTATCTCATCGCCGACATTCTTGGTTACGCGTTGGAAGACGAAGGCTATATGGCCGTCAAGGCCGGTAATGGCAAGCGTGCGCTTGAGATCCTCGATCGCGAGCGTCCGGCATTGGTCATTACCGACTTCATGATGCCTGGGATGAACGGCCTCGAACTGGCGCAGAAGATCCGTAGTCACGCTTCGTTCGAGTCTGTGCCCATTCTTTTGATGAGTGGCGCCCAAGGCAATGTCGGCCGGGCAACGCCCGAACTTTTCAACGCCGTATACGACAAGCCCTTCGACATCAACGAAGTGGTAGCACGCGTGCGCGAATTGGTGCCGCTGGATCCGGCCTAGGCGCAAAAGCCGCCGCTCGCGCGTTACAGCGTGAGGATTTCGTAGCCATCGGCAGTCACTGCCACCATATGCTCCCATTGCGCGGACAACGACCGATCGCGGGTCACCACGGTCCAGCCATCGGCCAACTGGCGGGTTCCAGCCTTGCCGGCGTTGATCATCGGCTCGATGGTGAAAATCATGCCCTGGCTCAAACGCATCCCCTCGCCCTTGCGGCCGTAGTGCAACACTTGCGGATCGTCGTGGTAGATCTGCCCGATGCCATGCCCGCAGTATTCGCGTACAACGCTGAACCCTTCGCGGTGCGCCACGCTCTGGATGGCGTGGCCGATATCGCCCAACGTCGCTCCCGGCTTGACCACTTCGATACCGGCCAGCATCGCCTCGTGGGTGGTGTCCACCAGTCGCTTTGCCAGCGCGCTCGGCTCACCGACGTAGTACATGCGGCTGGTGTCGCCGAACCAGCCGTCTTTTATGACGGCCACATCGATGTTGACGATGTCGCCGTCGGCCAGCACCACTTCGTTGCTGGGCACACCGTGGCAAACCACTTCGTTCACCGAAATGCACACCGTCTTGGTAAACCCGTGATAGCCAACGTTGGCCGGGATTACTTTCAATTCGTTCACGATGTAGGCATTGCACAACTCGTCCAGGTACTGGGTGGTGACGCCGGCCTGTACGTGCGGTGCAATCATCCGCAGTACGTCAGCGGCAAGCGCCCCTGCGCGGCGGGCCAAGGCAACTTGCTCGGGGGTGCGGTTCAGATTCTTGCGGCTCACGGGTTTCTCCTGGGATTCAAGCCTCTATGCTAGCAGAGCGCCGCTGCCGTGCCTGGGCGGCGCACGCCGACATCATTTAATTTCAAACGATACAAAACTTTTTGTAACCACTTCGTTCATAAGACTCACAGCCCAGCGCCATACCGGCAGATGGTCGCGAAAAGCGCACAGGCAGTGTCTTCGGCAGCATGATCGAATGCGGCCCGAAGACTTCAACATTCAAGCAGTTCGACATAATCATAATATCCGCTGGAGCCGACGGCCTTAGGGAGTGTTCCCTTCCCGGGCCGGCACCGCAACACCGAACGCTGATACCTGCCTTGCCCCTTTCGTGCGCGATCCTGCGTGGCGCATCACGACGCATTGCCTGCGCGCAATGAAAGGAATGAGCCTTGTCCAGTTCCAACACCACAACACCCGACACTTCACCTGCAGGCGAGGAAAATGACGCCACACGCACCTCTCCCGGCCAGATAGTGGTGCGTGTGGCGATCATCGCCACCATGGGCGCGCTGGCCTTCGGCTACGACACGGGGGTGATTTCCGGCGCCCTGCCCTTCATGACCCAGGGGCCGGACCAAGGTGGCCTGGGCCTCACTCCGTTCACCGAGGGCCTGGTGGCTTCCTCGCTGATTCTGGGTGCCGCCTTCGGCTCATTGTTCGCCGGCCATCTGGCTGACAAATACGGACGCCTGACGGCGCTCAAAGGCCTGGCCATCCTGTTCATGATCGGCGCCCTGGGTTCCGCCCTCGCGCCGACGGTGGCGATCATGATCGCCACTCGCTTCGTGCTGGGGTTGGCAGTCGGTGGGGCATCGGCGATCGTGCCGATGTTCATTGCCGAAATCGCCGGCCCCAACAAGCGGGCGCGGCTGGTCAGCCAGAATGAGTTGATGATCGTCACCGGGCAGTTGGTGGCCTATGTCTCCAACGCCCTGCTCGCGCATTTTGCCCACACCCCCGATGTATGGCGCTGGATGCTCGCCATCGCGGTGATTCCGGCTGCCCTGCTGTGGATCGGCATGCACTTCGTGCCCACCTCACCGCGCTGGCTCGCCAGCAAGGGCCGCATGGACGAGGCACGCGAAGTGCTGGAAAGGCTGCGTTCGAGCAAGAAGCAGGTCGACAAGGAAATGAAGGAAATCATTGCCCAGAACGAAGAGCAGCGCGCCGATGTCAGTTGGTCCTCGATCTGGGCCGAGCCCTGGCTGCGCCGCCTGCTGCTGGTGGGCATGGGGCTGGGCTTCGTGGCTCAGCTGACGGGGGTGAATGCGTTCATGTATTTCACGCCGGTCATCCTCAAGTCCACCGGGCTGGGTACCAACGCGGCACTCACCGCCACCATCGGCAACGGCGTGGCTTCGGTGATCGCCACCCTGATCGGCATCTGGCTGGTCGGGCGTCACGGCCGTCGGCCGATGCTGATGACCGGCCTGTTCTTCGTGATCCTCGCGCAGGTGCTGCTCTGCTGCGTGCTGACCATGCTGCCCGCCTCGCTGTTGCAGAGCTACCTGGCACTGGCCTGCATCCTGATGTTCCTGCTGTTCATGCAGACCTTCATCGCTCCGGTCTACTGGCTGCTGATGTCCGAGCTGTTTCCCTCGCACCTGCGTGGCCTGATGACCGGCACGGCGGTGTGCTTCCAGTGGCTGTGCAATGCGTCGGTGGCGTTCATGTTCCCGATCGCCCTGGCCGGCTTCGGCCCTTATACCTTCATGTTGTTCGCGGTGATCAACGTCATGTCGCTGATCTTCGTGATGACTTGCGTGCCGGAAACCCGGGGCAAGTCGCTGGAGCAGATCGAACGGCACATGGAGAAGGAATTCACTCCGGACGAGGCCGCCAGCGCCTGAGCCGGCAACGGGTCGATATGTCCAGTGCGAGACGTTGCAGGTAACATGGCTGAAGTTGTTTTCATATTCGCCATGTTGCCTGCAAGGACGAACGCCCTCCATGACCCATCCCGACGACGTCATCGCCAGCCGCGTCCTGCAACTGCTGGAACAGCGCGCTCCCGGCGCTTCGATCTGCCCCTCCGAAGTGGCTCGCTCGCTGGAGCAGGATGAACCGCAGTGGCGCGCGCTGATGCCCGAGGTTCGCCGGGTGGCCAGGGCCCTGGCCGCCGCTCGCATCATCGACGTGACTCAAGGCGATGTGCGGCTCGACCCGGACACTGAAGCCGAAGGGCCGATCCGGCTGCGCCGTGGCGCGCACTTCAAGCACCCGTGATGCATGGCCGACCGCCGCTGCTGACGGGCGTCCGGCCAAATGCAACCGACGGGTACTCCGACTGCCTTCTCCGATCTGGCTGAAACCGATGACTCGAACACCTGCGCAAGACCCTGGCGTCACCGACGACACCTGCAACGACCGGCGTGCCCGGACTCGCTTCTGGCTGATCGCCCTGGCGTTTCTGATCACCATGATCGGCACCACTCTGCCAACGCCGCTGTATGCCTTGTATCAACAACACCTGGGTTTCGGTCCAACCTGGGTGACCTTGATTTTCGCCATCTATGCCGCCGGCGTGATCTTTGCGTTGCTGGCGGTCGGCAGCTGGTCCGATCAACTGGGCCGGCGACCGATGCTGCTGGCCGGCCTGGCCATGGGCGCGCTCAGTGCGCTGATCTTCCTCTGCACCGACTCCATCGGCGGGCTGCTGGTCGGTCGGCTGATCTCGGGGTTCTCGGCCGGCATCATGACCGGTACCGGCACGGTGGCGGTGATCGAGGCGGCGCCCAAGCGCTGGCAGGGCAATGCCACCCTGGTCGCCACCGCGGCCAACATGCTGGGCCTGGGCCTCGGGCCATTGCTGGCCGGGCTGACTTCGCAATTCCTGCCGTGGCCGGTACACCTGGCGTTCGTCGTCCACCTGGTGCTGCTGTTGGCGGCTACCGCAGCCATTCTGTCTGTCGGTGAAACCGTCCAACGCCCGGCCAAGCCGCGGCTTGCCTTCCAGCGTCCCAGCCTGCCAGCGGCGGTGCGCGGGCCGTTCATTCCTGCGGCCATTGCCGGCCTCGCCGGTTTCAGCGTGACGGGGCTGTTCACCTCGCTGGTACCGTCGATCATGCGTCAGGTCATGGGTCACGACGGCGGGGTCGTGATCGGCGCGGTGATCTTCGTGCTGTTCGCGGGCTCGGTCGTCGGCCAGGCCTGGGTTCGGCGGATCCGCGACAGTGCACAGATGAGCATCGGTTGCAGCGTGCTGATCGTGGGCGTGGCCTGTTTGGGCATGAGTATCGCCAGCGCGCAGCTGTGGCTATTGGTACTGGGCGGCGCCTTGAGCGGCATCGGCCAGGGCCTGACCTTCCGCGCCGGCATGGGCGCGGTGGCCAACGCCGCGCCGGCCGGCCAGAAAGCCGGGGTGACCTCGGCGCTGTTCATCGTCTACTACCTGTCCATGTCGGTGCCGGTGATTGCGGTCGGCGTGAGCATTCCACAGTTCGGCCTGCATCATTCGGCGGAGTTTTTCAGCGTGCTGGTTGCCTTGGTTGCGGTGGTGGCCATGGTCAGCATGAACGTCGTGCGTGCCCGAGCGTCCAACGTCTGAGGCGACCCGTGCAGGTCGCGACGTATTTCTTCTACAGGAGAATGACCATGACACCGGAAACCGAAGGTACTGAAGAGAAAGGCCCGAACGGCGTGCCTTTCATCAACGATCCAGGCAACGAAGACCCCGGATCGGGCACGAGCAATGCCCCCGTGCCGCTTGACGACGAAGATGATCAAGATGACGCCTATGAATAGGTCGAATCGGCCACAAGCATGACTGTACGGGTCAGTGCTCCCCGCGACGGAACACTGGCCGCTATGCTGGATGCCTCCTGCATCCCCTAGCGAGGCATTGGTACAGATGGAGCCCCTTACTCCCGCTGCAAACAGCTGGTTGACCCTTCCCGCCCACCGGCACTGGCTGGCCCTGCAGGGGCAGCGATTGCTGGAATTTGCCAAGGCCGCGCGGATCGAGAACGGTTTCGCCGACCTCGACCACCGTGGCCGACCGCTGCTGTCCAGCGGCGCATTGACCATTCAGACCGCGCGCATGACCCACAGCTTCGCCCTCGCCTGCCTCCAGGGGATCCCGGGCAGCGCAGCCATGGTCGACCACGGCATTCGCACGCTGCAGGGCCCACTGCGTGATGCACGAAATGGCGGCTGGCATGCCAGCGAGAAACCCGTGGCTGCAGAGCGCAAGCAAGCCTACCTGCATGCCTTCGTTGCCCTGGCGGCGAGCTCGGCGGTTGCCGCCGGACGGCCCGGCGCGACAGCGTTGCTGGCGGATGCGGTCGATGTGCTGGAACGACGCTTCTGGTGCGAGGAGGAGCAGGCATTCCTGGAGTCCTTCGCCCAGGACTGGAGCGATCCGGAAAGCTACCGCGGTGGCAACAGCAACATGCACGGCGTGGAAGCGTGCCTGGCGCTGGCCGACGTCTGCAACGACGACAAATGGCTGGATCGCGCGCTGGCAATCAGTGAACGGCTGATTCACCACCACGCGGCTGCGGCCAGCTACCTGCCGGTCGAACATTTCGACGCCTGCTGGCAACCCCTGGCGGACTACAACCACGAGCGCCCCGCCGACGAATTTCGCCCATACGGGCAAACCCCAGGGCACGCATTCGAGTGGGCGCGATTGCTCCTGCACCTGGAGGCCGCCAGGCACCGCATCGGCCTGACCAACCCGAGCTGGCTGGCCGACGACGCCCAGCGTCTGTTCGCCGCAGCCTGCGACCTGGGCTGGGCTGTGGACGGGCAGCCGGGAATCGTCTACACCATCGACTGGCAGCACCGTCCAGTGGTCGCGCAGCGCCTGCATTGGACGCTGGCCGAGGCAGTGGCCGCCGCCGCGGCGTTGCACCAGCGCACCGCGGATGCCGCTTACGAGCGCTGGTATCGAGAGTTCTGGGACTACATCGACCTCTACCTGATCGACCGCGAGCACGGCAGCTGGCATCACGAACTCGACGCTCGCAATCGACCGGCAGGGACCATCTGGCCGGGCAAGCCTGATCTCTACCATGCCTACCAGGCAACTTTGTTGCCGACCTTGCCGCTGGCTCCGAGCCTGGCAACCGCGCTGGCCCGCCAGGCCGGCCTGGGCTGAGCTGAGCTGAGCGAGCTACCAGGCAATCTGCGGATTGGCGCGGGCGCGCCAATCCAACGGAATTTTTCTGGCGGGCCATACTCCGACGCACATCACGCCGCTCATCACAAGGAAGAACCTCGGCCCCATGAACAACGCGAAACTGTTCGTCATCGACTATACCCTTCACGGCGATCCCAAATCCTTCGTCATCAGAGCCGAGAAAATGGACAACAGCGAAGCCTGGCATTGGGCGAGCTGCGATGCTGGCGTTGGCCGCATCGGTCGATTCGGCCGCGAGCATGTGACCAAGACCAGCCAGCCCTCGGCCGAGAAATTCGGCATTCACGCGGTGAGCTGGCGCCCTGCCTGAGCAGGCTCGGCGCTCGGATTACTCACGCGGCAATGTGGCTGGAAAAACTTAGCTAGCGAACGAATTCACTTTACCTGAGGTTGATCTGGAACATATTGTTACAAGATATGTTCCCGGAGTTGGACAGCTGTGCCCGATCGGCCAGGTGTTCGAACCCAGGGGTCATCAACAAGATCAAGTAGAGTGAGCACGGCCATGACGTCTGAGGTGGGTAAAGGCAAGGCGATCTTTCGCGTTGTCAGCGGCAATTTTCTCGAAATGTTCGATTTCATGGTCTATGGCTTCTATGCCACGGCAATCGCCAAGACTTTCTTTCCGACCGACAGCGCCTTCGCTTCACTGATGCTATCGCTGGCCACCTTCGGTGCCGGGTTTCTCATGCGCCCGCTAGGGGCAATCTTTCTGGGTGCCTACATCGATCGGCACGGGCGCCGCAAAGGGCTGATCGTGACCCTGGCGTTGATGGCCATGGGCACGGTGTTGATTGCCTGCGTGCCGGGCTATGCGACCCTGGGCGTTGCGGCGCCTTTACTGGTGTTGCTCGGCCGGCTGCTGCAGGGCTTTTCCGCAGGCGTCGAACTGGGCGGGGTGTCGGTGTATCTGGCGGAAATCGCCACACCAGGGCGCAAGGGCTTTTTCGTCAGTTGGCAGTCTGCCAGTCAGCAGGTCGCCGTGGTCTTCGCCGGCCTGCTGGGGGTATTGCTCAACCACTTCCTGGATGCACGACAGATGGGCGAATGGGGCTGGCGGGTGCCGTTCCTGGTGGGTTGCATGATCGTACCCGTGATCTTTTTCATCCGCCGTTCGCTGGAGGAGACGCCGGAGTTCGAGGCTCGCACCCACCGCCCAACCCTCAAGCAGGTGGTGCACTCGGTGGCGCAGAATTTCCGTCTGGTGCTGGCGGGCATGGCGCTGGTCGTGATGACCACCGTGTCGTTCTACCTGATTACTGCCTACACGCCGACGTTCGGCAAGAACGAGCTGCACCTGTCGGACATGGATGCGTTGCTGGTGACCATGGCGGTGGGCATTTCCAACTTCATCTGGTTGCCGATCATGGGCGCGCTGTCGGACCGGATCGGGCGCAAACCGTTGCTGCTTGCGGCCACGGTGCTGGCGATTCTGACGGCCTATCCGACCTTGTCATGGCTGGTGGCTGACCCCAGCTTCGCGCGTCTGCTGACGGTCGAGTTGTGGCTGTCGTTCCTGTATGGCTCGTACAACGGTGCCATGGTTGTGGCGTTGACCGAGATCATGCCGCTGGACGTGCGCACCACCGGGTTTTCTCTGGCCTACAGCCTGGCCACGGCGACGTTTGGCGGGTTCACCCCGGTCGCCTGCACCTACCTGATTCATGCCCTGGACAACAAGGCGGCACCAGGCATCTGGCTCAGTGGCGCGGCGGTGTTGGGGTTGGTGGCGACTTTGGTGCTGTTTCGTGGCGACCGCCATGCGCAGCGTACTGCGTTGGCAGCGCAGGCGTGAAACGGTGGCGCGGCCTTCGCGGGCAGAGACCCGCTCCCACAAAAGTACGCGGGCTCTGCCCGTGACGGGGTCCTGACTGACACCCACACACAAAAACGCCCCGAACCAGTCGGGGCGTTTTCATTCAGCGGTCAGGCTCAGTGAGGGAAAGCTGGAGGGTTGACGCCCGCCATGTCTTCCATCACGCGCACGACCTGGCAGCTGTAGCCGAACTCGTTGTCGTACCAGACGTACAACACGACGCGGTTGTCGTTGCAGATGGTGGCTTCGGCATCGACCACACCGGCGTAGCGCGAGCCGACGAAGTCGGTCGATACCACTTCCTGCGAGTTGACGAAGTCGATCTGCCGGGACAGGTCCGAATGCAGCGCCATGTAACGCAGGTACTCGTTCATTTCTTCGCGAGTACTGGCCTTTTCCAGGTTCAGGTTGAGGATGGCCATGGAGACGTTCGGCGTCGGCACGCGGATCGCGTTGCCGGTCAGCTTGCCAGCCAGTTCAGGCAGTGCCTTGGCGGCAGCGGTGGCGGCGCCGGTCTCGGTGATGACCATGTTCAACGCCGCGGAACGGCCGCGACGGTCGCCCTTGTGGAAGTTGTCGATGAGGTTCTGGTCGTTGGTGTACGAGTGAACGGTTTCGACGTGGCCGTTGATGATGCCGAACTTGTCGTTGACCGCCTTGAGCACCGGCACGATGGCATTGGTGGTGCAGGACGCCGCCGAAACGATCTTGTCGTCTGCGGTGATCTGGCCGTGGTTGATGCCGTGCACGATGTTCTTCAGCTTGCCCTTGCCCGGTGCGGTCAGCACCACTCGGTCGATGCCGGGGCAGGCCAGGTGCTGGCCGAGGCCGTCGGCATCGCGCCAGACGCCGGTGTTGTCGACCAGCAGAGCATTCTTGATGCCGTACTGGGTGTAGTCGACTTCGCTGGGGTTCTTGGCGTAGATGACCTGGATCAGGTTGCCGTTGACCGTCAGGGTGCTGTTGGCTTCGTCGACATGGATGATGCCGTCGAACGAACCGTGCACCGAGTCGCGACGCAGCAGGCTGGCGCGCTTGACCAGATCGTTGTCGGCGCCCTTGCGCACGACGATCGCCCGCAGACGCAGGCCATCGCCGGCACCTGCCTTCTCCACCAGGATGCGCGCCAGGAGGCGACCGATGCGGCCAAAACCGTACAGCACCACGTCGGTACCGGTACGCTCGCCTTCGTTCTGCTTGCCGACCACGTCTGCCAGTTCTTCACGCACGAACTGTTCGGCAGTGCGCCCGCTCCCGCTTTCCTTGAACTTGACCGCGAGTTTGCCCAGATCGACGGAGGCGGCGCCCAGCTTGAGTTCGCTCATCGCCTTGATCAGCGGGAACGTCTCGTGCACCGACAGCTCCGAGGAATCGGACTGGCGGTGGCGAGCGAAGCGATGCGCCTTGAGCAGTTCGATCACCGAACGGTTGATCAGACTGCGGCCGTAGATGGAGGTGACTACGTTGTTATTGCGGTAGAGCTGGCCGATCAACGGAATCATCGCTTCGGCGAGTGCTTCACGATCGATCCATTCACCAAGACACTGGTCGGGCTTCTGAGTCACGGTAACCTTCCACATGTAGGGGCTGAGAAAACGGGCTACATTATGACTTCGCCGCGCGGCCGGAGCAATCCGCGCTTATCGGCGTCGTGAAGTTTGGCGAATCGGGCCGTCAAAAAAACCGAGGTGTACCAATGAGGTAGGTGACACCCGGCGGTTTTATGGCGAGGGACCATGGCGCGCCCTCGGCGGGCCGATTCCTCCGCGTTCGAACAAGAAAATCAATGCCCGGATCCTCCAGGGTCTGCTTGTAGAAGCCGCACAATGGCACAACCCCATCACAGCACCTGACAGCCCCCCGCCGCCCCGGTACAATCCCGGTTTTCCGCCGCAACGCTTGGAGCTCAACCTCCCGTGCCTGTTCTGCGCCTTCCGCAACTCCCTGCCTCGGCAGGCAAACATGCCTGGGGCAACCTGCCCGGGGCCGCCCTGAGCCTGGCGATCGCCGAAGCGGCCAACGCTGCCAAGCGCTTCACCCTGCTGCTGACCGCCGACAGCCAGAGCGCCGATCGGCTGGAACAGGAACTGCGCTTTTTCGCCCCGCAGTTGCCGGTGCTGCACTTCCCCGACTGGGAAACCCTGCCCTACGACCTGTTCTCGCCGCACCAGGACATCATCTCCCAGCGCATCGCCGCCCTCTACCGCCTGCCCGAGCTGGCACACGGGGTTTTGGTAGTGCCCATCACCACTGCCCTACACAGGCTGGCACCGACCCAGTTTCTGCTCGGCAGCAGCCTGGTGCTGGATGTTGGCCAGCGTCTGGATGTGGAGCAGATGCGCACGCGCCTGGAAGCCAGCGGCTATCGCTATGTCGACACCGTCTATGAACACGGCGAGTTCGCCGTGCGCGGCGCCCTGATCGACCTGTTCCCCATGGGCAGCAAACTGCCCTACCGGATCGACCTGTTCGACGACGAGATCGAGACCCTGCGCACCTTCGATCCGGAGACCCAGCGTTCCATCGACAAGGTCGAATCGATCCGCCTGCTGCCGGCACGTGAGTTCCCCTTGCAGAAGGAGGCGGTAACCCGCTTCAAGGCGCGCTTTCGCGAACGCTTCGACGTCGACTTCCGGCGCTGCCCGATCTTCCAGGACCTGAGCAGCGGCATCACGCCTGCTGGCATCGAGTACTACCTGCCGCTGTTCTTCGAAGAAACCTCGACCCTGTTCGACTACCTGCCCCAGGACACCCAGGTGTTTTCGCTGCCCGGCATCGAACAGGCCGCCGAGCATTTCTGGAGCGATGTGCGCAACCGCTATGAAGAGCGCCGGGTCGATCCCGCGCGGCCCCTGCTGCCGCCCGCAGAGCTGTTCATGCCGGTGGAAGACTGCTTTGCGCAACTGAAGACCTGGCCGCGGGTGATCGTCAGCCAGGACGATCTGGAACCGGGGCCGGGCCGCGAGCGCTTTGCTGCAGCCAAACTGCCGGACCTGGCCATCGAGGCCAAGGCCAGCCAGCCCCTCGCCGCGCTGGCCGGATTCCTCGACCAGTTCCCCGGGCGGGTACTGTTCACCGCCGAATCGGCTGGCCGCCGCGAAGTGCTCCTGGAGTTGCTCGAGCGGCTCAAGGTCCGCCCGAGGACCGTGGACGGCTGGGAAGAGTTCGCCCAGGGCAATGAGCGCCTGGCGATCACCATCGCGCCACTGGACGAGGGCCTGCAGATTCTCGACCCGGCCCTGGCCCTGATCGCCGAAAGCCCGCTGTTCGGCCAGCGTGTCATGCAGCGGCGGCGCCGCGACAAGCGTGCCGACGCCGCCAACGACAACGTCATCAAGAACCTCACCGAATTGCGTGAAGGCGCGCCGGTGGTGCACATCGACCACGGCGTGGGCCGCTACCTGGGCCTGGCGACGCTGGAGATCGACAATCAGGTTGCCGAGTTCCTGACCCTGGCCTACGCCGAGAACGCCAAGCTGTACGTGCCGGTGGCCAACCTGCACCTGATCGCCCGCTACACCGGTAGCGACGATGCACTGGCGCCGCTGCACCGGCTCGGTTCGGAAACCTGGCAGAAGGCCAAGCGCAAGGCGGCCGAGCAGGTCCGCGACGTGGCCGCCGAGTTGCTCGACATCTATGCGCGCCGTGCTGCCCGCAAAGGCTATGCCTTCGCCGACCCGGCGCTGGACTACGCCACGTTCAGTGCCGGCTTCGCCTTCGAGGAAACCCCGGACCAGCAATCGGCCATCGACGCGGTGCGCCACGACATGCTGGCGCCCAAGCCGATGGACCGCCTGGTGTGCGGCGACGTCGGCTTCGGCAAGACCGAAGTGGCCATGCGCGCCGCGTTCATCGCCGTGCACGGTGGTCGCCAGGTGGCCATTCTGGTGCCGACCACGCTGCTCGCCCAGCAGCACTACAACAGCTTCCGTGACCGCTTCGCCGACTGGCCGGTCAGCGTCGAGGTGATGAGCCGCTTCAAGTCGACCAAAGAGGTCAACAGCGCGGTGGCGCAACTGGCCGAGGGCAAGATCGACATCGTCATCGGTACCCACAAGCTGCTCCAGGACGACGTCAAGATCAAGAACCTGGGCCTGGTGATCATCGACGAGGAGCACCGCTTCGGGGTGCGCCAGAAAGAAGCGCTCAAGGCGCTGCGCAGCGAAGTCGACATCCTGACCCTGACTGCCACGCCGATCCCGCGCACCCTGAACATGGCCGTGGCCGGCATGCGTGACCTGTCGATCATCGCCACGCCGCCGGCACGGCGGCTGTCGGTGCGCACCTTCGTCATGGAGCAGAACAAGAGCACCGTGAAGGAAGCACTGCTGCGCGAGCTGTTGCGCGGTGGCCAGGTGTACTACCTGCACAACGATGTGAAGACCATCGAGAAATGCGCCGCCGACCTCGCCGAACTGGTGCCCGAGGCACGCATCGGCATCGGCCACGGACAGATGCGCGAGCGCGAGCTCGAACAGGTGATGAGCGACTTCTACCACAAGCGCTTCAACGTACTGATTGCCTCGACCATCATCGAGACCGGCATCGACGTGCCCAGCGCCAACACCATCATCATCGAGCGTGCCGACAAGTTCGGCCTGGCCCAGCTGCACCAGCTGCGCGGCCGTGTGGGGCGCAGTCACCACCAGGCCTACGCCTACCTGCTGACTCCGCCGCGCCAGCAGATCACCCCGGACGCCGAAAAGCGCCTGGAAGCCATCGCCAATACCCAGGACCTGGGGGCGGGTTTCGTTCTGGCTACCAACGACCTGGAGATCCGCGGTGCGGGCGAGCTCCTCGGCGAAGGCCAGAGCGGGCAGATCCAGGCAGTCGGCTTTACCCTGTACATGGAAATGCTCGAACGCGCGGTGAAGTCGATCCGCAAGGGCGAGCAGCCCAACCTCGACCAGCCGCTGGGTGGCGGGCCGGAAATCAACCTGCGTCTGCCGGCACTGATTCCCGCGGACTACCTGCCCGACGTGCACGCCCGCCTGATTCTCTACAAGCGCATCGCCTCGGCGGTGGACGAGGACGGCCTCAAGGACCTGCAGGTGGAGATGATCGACCGCTTCGGCCTGCTGCCGGAGCCGACCAAGAACCTGGTGCGCCTGACCCTGCTCAAGCTTCAGGCCGAGCAACTGGGCATCACCAAGGTCGATGGCGGCCCGCAGGGTGGACGTATCGAGTTCGGCGCCAGCACGCCGGTCGATCCGCTGACCCTGATCAAGCTGATCCAGAGCCAGCCCAAGCGCTACAAGTTCGAAGGCGCCACGCTGTTCAAGTTCATGGTGCCGATGGAGCGCGCCGAGGAGCGTTTCAACGTCATCGAGGCGCTGTTCGAACGCCTCACGCCGAAAGCCGGTTGATATGCCCGATGAGCGCTTGATCGATACCCTGCAACCGCGCCCTCGGTTGTGGCTGGGCAGTGTCGAGTTCAGCGCTTTCGAACCGCGCAACGGCAAGATGCAGCGCTACGTGCAGCACCGCGCAGCGCTGGCCTACGGCTACGCGGGCGAGTATGTCAGCGGCCCGCGGCCTACTGCCGTGGCACGCCAGTGGAACAACCAGAGCGCTCGGATCCAGCGCCAGCCGGCCGCCGAGCGGGCCTTGCGCGAGCAGCTGCAGGGCATCGGTTTCAAACTCGCCACCCGTCAGAGCAAGGCTCTGCCCGAAAGCGCCGGCGAAATCTTCGAGCTGCCCAGCGATGCCGCCTGGCTGCGTTTCATCCTCAACGAACTGCCGGGGTTGCGCGAGCAAGGCTGGGAAATCGAATACGCCGAGGATTTCGCGTTCGACCTGACGCCGGTAGAGCGCTGGTACGCCGCAATCGAAGAAGGGCCGGAACGCGACTGGTTCGATCTGGAGCTGGGCATCGTGGTCGACGGCGAGCCGTTGAGCCTGCTGCCGATCCTGCTCAACCTGCTGCGCAGCCACCCTGAGTTGCTCAACTCGGCGCACCTGGCGCGACGGCGCGACGACGAGCAGATTCTGGTGCCCATCCACACCTCCCACCTCGGCTTCCAGCGAACCCTGCAGGTCGCCCTGCCCTATGGGCGGCTGAAGCCGGTGCTGGCCACCCTGGGCGACTTCTACCTGCGCGAGCCTGGGGAAACCTCGATCCGCCTGGCTACAGCCGATGCCACGCGCCTGGAAGGGCTGCAGGCATTGTCCCTGGACTGGCAAGGCGGCGAGCAGGTACGCCATTTCGCCGAACGGCTGCGTGACATTCGCCATTGCCCGGTGGCAGCGCCCGAGGGCCTGAATGCAACCTTGCGCCCCTACCAGCTGGAGGGCGTGAGTTGGATGCAGGCCTTGCGGCAGCTGGAAGTGGGCGGCATCCTGGCCGACGACATGGGCCTGGGCAAGACCCTGCAGACCCTCGCCCACCTGCTGATCGAGAAACAGGCGGGGCGCCTGGATCGCCCGGCCATGGTGGTGATGCCCACCAGCCTGGTGCCCAACTGGCAGGACGAGGCTGCCCGCTTCGCGCCGACCCTCAAGGTCCTCGCGCTGCACGGTGCCGCGCGCAAGAAACACTTCGCCCATCTGGCCGACTACGACGTATTGCTGACCACCTATGCCCTGCTGCCCAAGGACATCGAGGTGCTCGAGCGGGTGCCGCTGCACGTATTGGTCCTCGACGAAGCCCAGTACATCAAGACCCCTGGCAGCAAGGCCGCGCAGACGGCGCGCCAGCTCAACGCGCGGCAACGCCTGTGCCTGAGCGGCACGCCCCTGGAAAACCATCTGGGCGAACTGTGGTCGCTGTTCCATTTCCTCATGCCCGGCTGGCTCGGCGACAGCAAACAGTTCAGCCGCAACTACCGCGTGCCGATCGAAAGGCAGGGCGACGAGGCACGCTTGCAGCATCTGAACGCGCGCATCAAGCCGTTTCTGTTGCGTCGGACCAAGGAGCAGGTGGCCACCGAGCTGCCGGCCAAAAGCGAGATCGTCCACTGGGTCGAACTCAATGACGCACAGCGCGACGTGTACGAGACGGTACGCCTGGCCATGGACAAGAAGGTCCGGGCCGAGATCGACCGCAAGGGCCTGGCACGCAGCCAGATCATCATTCTCGAAGCGTTGCTCAAGCTGCGCCAGGTCTGCTGCGACCTGCGTCTGGTCAACAGTGTTGCCCCGCCTGCACCAGGGCACAGCTCGGGCAAGCTGACCAGTCTGCTGCAACTGCTCGACGAACTGCTGGGCAACGGTCGACGCATTCTGCTGTTTTCCCAGTTCACCTCGATGCTGGGCCTGATCGAACAGGAGCTGCACAAGCGCGGCGTGCCCTATGCGCTGCTCACCGGCACCACCCGCGACCGCCGGGCCCCGGTCAAGGACTTCCAGGACGGCAAGCTGCAGATCTTCCTGATCAGCCTCAAGGCCGGCGGGGTGGGCCTGAATCTGACGGCGGCGGACACGGTCATTCACTATGACCCGTGGTGGAACCCCGCAGCCGAGCACCAGGCCACCGACCGCGCCTACCGTATCGGCCAGGAGAAACCGGTGTTCGTCTACAAGCTGATCACCCGTGGCACGGTAGAGGAAAAGATCCAGCGCCTGCAGCAGGAAAAGTCGGCCCTGGCGGCGGGCGTTCTCGATGCCCGCGAAGGCAGCGACTGGCGCCTGCAGGGCGACGATATCGACGCCCTGCTCGCACCGCTGCCCAGCCCTCCCTCCCAGCGCCGCTGAATGCAGGTTCAGTCGAGGAAATCGGCGACCGTTTCGCGCTGCCCCAGCAGGAACCCATCGGCCACCAGGCGCAGAGGCTGCAAGTCGGTATCGCTTCGACCGGCCTCGATCAACTGCGCGAAGTAGTGGTAGAGCAATGGGTATTCGCCTGTCGTGGCGAGCGTCTGTGGCACGTCGTCGATCAGCAGGTGTGCACCGCCATGGGTCAGGCGCAGGCAGCCTTCGGCGCAGCGCACCTCGATCTGCCAGAGTTCGTCGTGGCCGTGGTCCCAGTCGAACGCGGCGCTGACCGTCAGGCCGGTGGCGTCACTCATGGTCAGGTCGGCCGCAATCGGCGCCTGCCGGTTGCCGGGAAAGCGCAGGCTGGCGTGGGTGACGAACAGCGGTTCGGGCAACACGTGGCTGATGATCGACAGGGCGTTGATACCCGGATCGAACACACCCAGCCCCCCGGCCTGCCAGATCCACTGCTGGCCCGGGTGCCACTTGCGCACGTCTTCCTTCCACTGGACCGTGACCGCCTGCAGCTGCTTGCCCACCAGCCAGGCCCGCGCGGCCTCGACGCCTGCGGCGAAGCGTGAGTGCCAGGCGAACAGGCACGTCACGCCCTTCTCGGCGGCCAGTTCGACCAATGCCATGGCCTCACCGAGGCTGGCGCAGGGTGGTTTTTCCACCAGCACATGCTTGCCGGCCTGCAGGGCTTCACGCACTTGTGCATAACGGCCCTGGGGCGGCGTGCAGAAGGCCAGCGCCTGGATGTCCGGGCCGTTATCGAGCAGCTCGCGCAGGCTGCCGAAGTGCGCGACACCGGGGCAAGGTGCCCCCAGCGTGGCCACTGCGGCCAGCTCGAAGGCCGGGTTGTCGCGCAGGGCGGGCACATGCTGATCCTGGGCGATCTTGCCGTAGCCGACCACGCCGAGACGAATGGGGGACATCGTGAACTCCTTTTTTATTGTTTGGCTGGGGCGTTATAGCAGTTACGCGGCTGCCGGCATACGCAGCGGCGTACAAGCGGCCAACGGGGATCGGACCGGGACTTGCATGCAGTCGGGCTGTCCATCATCGAAGTTGCGAGCCCGCCATGCCCGACCGCGCCCTGCCAGACCGCCCCATGCCCCCTGCCCTGCGCTTCATGCTGGCCGCCCGCCGCAGCGAGCTGGAAGGTCTGCGCGGACTTGCCGACACCTGCGAACTGGTGACCTTGATCAGCCGCCTGGTCCACGCGCTGCAGCGCGAGCGGGGCTACACCAATGTCTACCTGGGCAGCCAGGTCGAAACCTACCGCAGCCAACTCGACCTGCATACGGAACAGGCGCGGGCACTTGAACAGGACGTGCTGCAGCGGTTGCAGGCCATGGACCTGAACGCGGCCAGCGCTGCCGACCGTGCCCGCCTGTTCAATCGTGTGGCCTACGTGCTGCACGGCTTCGACGAACTGCCCGGCCTGCGCCGTCGCATCCGCGAACGTCTGCTGAGCCCCAGCGTCGCCACGGCGGCCCTGACCCGCCTGGTGGGTGGGCTCATGGCCGTGGTGTTCGAAGCGGCCGACACCGCCATTGATCCGAGTATCACCCGAGTGCTGGTGGCGCTGTTCAATTTCATGCAGGGCAAGGAGCTGGCCGGCCAGGAACGCGCCACCGGCGTGGCGGGCTTCTCGGCAGGCTTCTTCGATGCCGGTGTGCAGGAGCGCATCCTGCACCTGACGCAAAGCCAGCAGCGCTGCTTCCAGACCTTCGGCGAGTTCGCCGACCCAGTGGCCGGGCAGCGCTGGGCCGACCTGCAGCACAGCGAGATCACCGCACAATTGCTACGCCTGCGCGAAGTGGGTATGCGCACCTCGGCACAACACCCCGTGGACCCCGGCCTGTCGCAGCTGTGGTTCGAGCTGCACAGCCAGCGCATCGACCAGATGCACGAGGTAGAGACACACCTGGCCGAACAACTGCTCGCCAGCTGCCAGAGCAGCATCAAGCTGGCCAATGCCGACCTGGACAACCACCGCGTGCTGCTGCAACGCCTGGCCAGCCTGGAAACCATGGGCTGTGGCGATGCCCGCCTGTTCAGCGTGCAGGCCAGCGATCTCGACAGCCCGGCGCCCGACGGCCACGGCCCGCAGATGGGCCGCTCGTTGCTGGATCTGCTGCAGGCCCAGACCCACCGCCTGCAGGACGCCAACCTGCAGCTGGACGAAG
Source organism: Pseudomonas sp. MM227 (assembly GCF_947090715.1). Lineage (NCBI taxonomy): Bacteria > Pseudomonadati > Pseudomonadota > Gammaproteobacteria > Pseudomonadales > Pseudomonadaceae > Pseudomonas > Pseudomonas sp. MM227. The sequence continues at coordinate 1,731,064 of NZ_OX352319.1, read as the reverse complement.
CACGCCAGGCGCTCAACGAACGCAAGTTGGTGGAGCGCGCCAAGCAGTTGCTGATGAACGAATACGCGTTGAGCGAGAGCGAGGCCTACACCCGACTGCGGCAATCGGCGATGTCGCGCGGGCTGCGCATGGTCGACATGGCGCAGAACGTACTGGCCGTGGCCGGCAAGGGTTGAGGCCGACCTTGCGCCCTATTTGCACATCCCAAGGGCGGCATGCTCCGCATCCGTGCACGGCGGCGCGGCCGATCGCTGACAAACAGCCACAGCACGTGGCTGCAGCCGCCTTGGCACGCAATCTGCTTTGAGACCTGCAGGACCGCAGCCACCTGCGGTCGACATTTCGAATCCTGGACAACGGTGTCCACGCGTTCCCGGCAGCACTGCCAGGAACGGGTGAACACCGTTTTTTTTGCATTTTTTTGGCCGCCACCAGCAGGGGAATCAGCGATGGATGACAAGCCTTTCAAAGGACACCCGGAAAGCGCACACGACGCCAAGCGTCGGCACTTTCTCAAGCAGTCGTTGACCGTCGCCGGTGCCGGCGCCGCCCTCGGCCTGCTGCCACCGGGGCTGTCTTCGGCGGTGTGGGCGGCGGGCAGCGACGGCCTGGAAACCACCACGGCCAAGCTGGGCTTCATCGCCCTGACCGACGCCGCGCCGCTGTTCGTCGCCGACGAGAAAGGCTTTTTCGCCAAGCATGGCATGACCGGAGTGGAAGTGCTCAAGCAGTCCTCCTGGGGTACCACGCGGGACAACCTGGTGCTGGGCGCGGCCGCCAATGGCATCGACGGCGCACACATTCTCACCCCCATGCCCTACCTGATCGCGGCCGGCAAGGTCACCCCCAACAACCAGCCGGTGCCGATGTACATCGTCGCGCGGCTGAACCTGGCCGGCCAGTGCATCTCGGTGGGCAACGAACACGCAGACCTGGCACTGGGCCTGGATTCCGCGCCGTTCAAGGCCGCGCTGGCCAGCAAGCGTGCCAGCGGCAAGGCCGTCAACGCGGCGATGACCTTCCCCGGCGGCACCCACGACCTGTGGTTGCGCTACTGGCTGGCCGCAGGCGGGATCGACCCGAACAAGGACCTGTCGACCATCGTCGTGCCGCCGCCGCAGATGGTTGCCAACATGAAGGTCGGCAGCATGGACAGCTTCTGTGTCTGCGAGCCGTGGAACGCCCAGCTCATCAACCAGAAGATCGGCTACACCGCCAACACCACCGGCGAGATCTGGAACAAGCACCCGGAGAAAGCCCTGGCCCTGCGCGCCGACTACGTCGACAAGAACCCCAACGCGACCAAAGCACTGCTCAAGGCGGTGATGGAGGCGCAGATGTTCTGCGAGCAGCCACAGAACAAGGAAGAAGTCGCGCAGATCTGCGCCAAGCGGCGCTGGATCAACGCGCCTGTCGCCGACATCACCGAGCGCATGAAAGGCAACTTCGATTACGGCAACGGCAAGGTGGTCAACGACAGTCCACACATCATGCGCTACTGGGACGACTTCGCCTCCTACCCATTCAAGAGCCACGACCTGTGGTTCCTCACCGAGAACAAGCGCTGGGGCTACCTGCCCAAGGACTTCGACAGCCAGGCCTTGGTCGCCAAGGTCAATCGCTCCGACCTGTGGCGCCTGGCCGCTGCGGAACTGAACGTGCCAGCGGCGCAGATTCCCGATTCCGACTCGCGCGGCATCGAAACCTTCTTCGACGGCAAGACCTTCGATCCACAGAACCCGCAGGCCTATCTCGACAGCCTGTCCATCAAGGCCCTGGCCTGATGTTTCCCGCACGTACCGGAGGTCATCATGAATGCTGAAGTGAAGAAGCTGCACAGCGCCGCGCAAGCGGTTGCCAAGGCTCAGGTCAAGCCGCCGGTACTGGCGGGCTTGCTGAAGAACACCCGTCGCTTCGTGCTTCAGCAGTGTCTGCCGCCGGTGGTGATCGGTGCCCTGCTGTTGCTGGTCTGGCAATTGGTCTGCAGTGGCAAGGGCGCTGCGCTGCCGCCGCCTACCCAGGTGATCACCGACACCTGGGAACTGATCGTCGATCCGTTCTACGACAACGGCGGCAATGACAAGGGCATGGCCTGGCAGTTGCTGGCGAGCCTGTCGCGGGTCGCCTATGGCTACGCCCTGGCCGTGGTGGTGGGGATCAGCCTGGGCGTGCTGGTGGGGCAGTCGACCTGGGCGATGCGCGGGCTCGATCCGCTGTTCCAGATCCTGCGCACCGTGCCACCCCTGGCCTGGCTGCCGCTGTCGCTGGCCGGTTTCAAGGACAGCTACCCTTCGGCGATCTTCGTGATCTTCATCACCGCCATCTGGCCGATCATCATCAACACCTCGGTCGGCGTGCGCAACATCCCCGAGGACTACCGCAACGTGGCCAAGGTGCTGCGCCTCAATGGCGCGGAATACTTCAGCAAGATCATGCTGCCGGCGGCCGCGCCCTACATCTTTTCCGGCCTGCGCATTGGCGTCGGCCTGTCGTGGCTGGCGATCATCGCTGCCGAGATGCTGATCGGCGGCGTCGGCATCGGCTTCTTCATCTGGGACGCCTGGAACGCTTCGCGCATCAGCGACATCATCCTCGCCCTGGCCTACGTGGGGGTGGTCGGCTTCTGCCTCGACCGCCTGGTGGCGATGGTCGGACGCCTGGTCACCCGCGGCACTTCGCAAAGCTGAGGAGGCAACATGAGCCATTACTTGAGTATCGAAAACGTCGACAAGCACTTCGAGCGCGATGGCGTTACCAGCCAGGTGCTGCGCGGCATCAACCTCAACGTCGCGCGCGGTGAGTACATCTCCATCATCGGCCATTCAGGCTGCGGCAAGTCGACGGTGCTGAACATCGTCGCCGGGCTCATCGAGTCGAGCAATGGCGCGGTGATCCTCGACGGCAAGGAAGTGCGCCAGCCGGGGCCCGATCGCAGCCTGGTGTTCCAGAACCACTCGCTGCTGCCCTGGCTGACCGTCTATGAAAACGTCGCGCTGGGGGTGGACAAGGTCTTCAAACGCAGCAAGAGCAAAAGCGAACGCCACGCCTGGACCCTGCACAACCTGGAAATGGTCAACATGACCCACGCCCTGCACAAGCGTCCGAGCGAGATATCCGGCGGCATGAAGCAGCGCGTCGGCATCGCCCGCGCGCTGGCGATGCAGCCCAAGGTGCTGTTGCTCGACGAGCCGTTCGGCGCGCTGGACGCGTTGACCCGCGCCCATTTGCAGGACGAGGTGATGCGCATCCAGAGCGAGCTGCACAATACCGTGATGATGATCACCCACGATGTCGACGAGGCAGTGCTGCTCTCCGATCGCATCGTGATGATGACCAACGGCCCGGCGGCGACCATCGGCGAAATCCTCACCATCGACCTGCCGCGCCCGCGCAGCCGACTGGCCCTGGCCGACGACCCGAGGTACAACCAGTACCGCCTGGCGGTGCTCAGCTTCCTCTACGAGAAGCAAGGCAAAGTCATCGAAGCGGTGGCCTGATCCACCGCATTGATCGCCGACGCGGCTCGCGCCGCTGCTACAGGAATACCACGACCCCTTGTAGCAGCGGCGCAAGCCGCGTCCGGCCTCAACGCATCTGGCACCGAAACAACAACGAACCCCACCACTGCGGGTCGGTCTACTGAATGCCGACCAGCGCGTACAACCCGTGCAAATTTGCAGGCAACGCCTGCATTAATCTGCATTGAAAGCTGCAAACTTGCCTGTCACGATCGCCTGGTCCGCTTATTTATCTCAGGAAATCAATAACAAGCAGGGATTCAGCGATGACAGCTCAGGTCTTTCCCCCGCCCCAGCGCTCTTCCCTGGGGCTCGACGATCAGGTACTCGGCGAAGTCCGCAACCATATCGGTCACTTGACCCTCAACCGGCCAGCCGGTCTGAATGCACTCACCCTCGACATGATCCGTACCCTGCGCGGCTACCTGGATGCCTGGGCGCTGGACCCGCACATCCATGCCGTTGTAATGCGCGGCGCGGGCGACCGTGGCTTCTGCGCCGGTGGCGACATCCGCAGCCTTTACCACAGCCATCTCAACCAGGACGCCCTGCGCGAAGTGTTCTTCAATGAAGAATATGCGCTGGACCAATGCCTGCATCTGTACCGCAAGCCAGTCATGGCGCTGCTGGACGGCTATACCCTGGGCGGTGGCATGGGCCTGGCGCAGGCAGCCGAGCTGCGGGTAGTCACCGAACGCAGCAAACTGGGCATGCCCGAAGTGGCCATCGGCTATTTTCCCGATGTCGGCGCCAGCTACTTCCTGAGCCGTATCCCCGGCGAAATCGGCACTTACCTGGGGGTTACCGGCATCCAGATCGAGGCGGCCGATGCACTCTACTGCGGCTTGGCCGACTGGTACCTGGAAAGCGACCGCCTGGGCCTGCTGGACGAGCGCCTGGACAGACTGCAATGGAGCGACAACGCCCTCAAGGACCTGCAGGGTGTGCTTGCCCGCCTTGGTGTGCAAACGCTCGCGGATGCCCCGCTGCACCGCTTGCGGCCGGCCATCGACCACTTTTTCGGCCAGGACGACCTGACCAGCCTGGTCGAACAGCTGGAACACGTGAACGTCGCCGACAGCCAGGCGTGGGCACAGAACACCGCGCGGCTGATGCGCACCCGCTCACCGCTGGCCATGGCGGTCACCCTGGAGCTGCTGCGCCGCGGTCGCCACTGCTCCCTCGAGGAATGCTTTGCCCTGGAGCTGCATCTCAACCGCCAGTGGTTCGAACAGGGTGACCTGATCGAGGGCGTGCGTGCTTTACTGATCGACAAAGACAAGAACCCGCGTTGGAACCCACCGACGCTAGACCGGCTTACCCGCGCACGCGTCGAGCCATTCTTCCAAGGCCTCTGAGGCCGGAGTCTGCCATGCAAGACCTGGAACTGAGCGAAGAACAGATCATGATCCGCGACATGGCGCGCGACTTTGCCCGCGCCGAAGTGGCGCCCCATGCCCGTGCCTGGGAACAGGCAGGCTGGATCGACGATACCCTCGTGGCGCAGATGGGTGCCCTTGGCCTGTTGGGCATGGTGGTGCCCGAACAATGGGGTGGCAGCTACACCGATTATGTCGCCTACGCCCTGGCCGTCGAAGAGATCTCCGCTGCCGACGGCGCGCTGGGTGCATTGATGAGCGTGCACAACTCCGTAGGCTGCGGCCCGCTGCTCAACTACGGCAGCCCGGCGCAGCAGGACACCTGGCTGGCCGGGCTGGCCAGCGGCGAGGTCATTGGCTGTTTCTGCCTCACCGAGCCCCAGGCCGGTTCCGAAGCCAACAACCTGCGCACCCGCGCCGTGCTCGACGGCGAACATTGGGTGATCGACGGCGCCAAGCAGTTCGTCACCAATGGGCGACGGGCCAAGCTGGCCATCGTGTTTGCGGTCACCGACCCGGAGCTGGGCAAGAAAGGCCTGTCGGCCTTCCTGGTGCCCACCGACACCCCAGGTTTCAGCGTCGACCGCAGCGAGCACAAGCTCGGCATCCGTGCCTCCGACACCTGCGCAATCACCTTGAGCCAGTGTCGCGTGCCGGCCGCCAATCTGCTCGGCGAACGCGGCAAGGGCTTGAACATCGCCCTGTCCAACCTCGAAGGCGGCCGCATCGGCATCGCTGCCCAGGCGCTTGGGATCGCACGGGCCGCCTTCGAAGCGGCGCTGGGTTACGCCCGTGAACGCGTGCAGTTCGGCAAGCCGATCATCGAACACCAGAGCGTGGCCAACCTGCTGGCCGACATGCAGGTGCAGGTCAACGCTGCACGCCTGCTGGTGCTGCACGCCGCACGCCTGCGCAGTGCCGGTCTGCCCTGCCTGTCCGAAGCTTCGCAGGCAAAGCTGTTCGCCTCGGAAATGGCCGAACGGGTCTGCTCCAGCGCCGTACAGGTGCACGGGGGCTACGGTTATCTCGAAGATTACCCCGTGGAAAAGTATTACCGCGATGCACGCATCACCCAGATCTACGAAGGCTCGAGCGAAATCCAGCGCATGTTGATCGCGCGCGAGCTGCGCAACTATCTGTTGTAGTGCCGCATGCAACACCTGCCATCGAGGGGGGCTGGTCGACGACCAGTCCCCCTTTTTGCTCAATGACCCTTGAACTGCGGCTCGCGCTTGGCGATGAACGCCGCCATGCCTTCTTTCTGATCTTCACTGGCAAACGCCGCGTGGAACACCCGCCGCTCGAAGCGCACGCCTTCGGACAGGCTCACTTCGAAAGCGCGGTTGACGCTCTCCTTGACCATCATGGCGATCGGTAGCGACTTGGCTGCGATCTGCTGCGCAACTTCCAGCGCCTCGTCGAGCAGTCGGTCGGCGGCCACGATACGGGCAACCAGCCCTGCCCGCTCCGCTTCCTCGGCGCCCATCAAGCGGCCGGTCAGGCACAGCTCCATGGCCTTGGCCTTGCCCACCGCATGGGTCAGACGCTGGGTGCCGCCCATGCCCGGCAGCACGCCGAGCTTGATCTCCGGCTGACCGAACTTGGCATTGTCGGCGGCAAGGATGAAATCGCACATCAACGCCAGCTCGCAACCCCCGCCCAGGGCAAAGCCGGCCACGGCAGCGATCATCGGCTTGCGCCGATTGGCGACCCGGTCGCTCTCGTGGAACAGATCGTCGAGGTAGATCTGCGGGTAGCGCAGCTCCGCCATTTCCTTGATGTCGGCGCCGGCGGCAAACGCCTTGGCAGATCCGGTAAGGACGATGCAGCCGATCTCGCGATCGCTTTCCAAGCGATCGAGGGCCTGGTTCAATTCGTCGATCAACTGCGCGTTGAGGGCATTCAACGCCTGCGGTCGATTGAGCGTGATCAAGCCTACGCGGCCGCGTGTTTCCAAGAGGATGGTTTCAAAAGCCATGGCATTGTCTCCAGATAGAGGCATTTTCTGCCCCGCTGATTATTGTTGTATCGATCTCTGGGCGGCGAACTGCCCAGGATCGCGTCGTGTTTGTAGCATTCTGAAACCTGATAGCGGACATTCTTTCGCTGCAGCTCGGCACCACCTGGGCGTGCAAACCTCCAATGGATGCTACGGTACAGACCTGCGACACCCTGTGCCGGCGTGTCCACGTCACTTCACAGCCCACTCCAGGAGGTCCCCCATGCTTCGCCTGTCCACGCTGGCGCTCGCCGGCATCTTTGCCCAGCCACTGCTGGCCGCCGATTCATCGCCCACCTATGGTCCCGAACTGCAGGGCTTCGATTATCCGTACACGCTGCAACATTACGCCTTCGAGTCCCAGGGCAAAAGCCTGCAGATGGGTTATATGGACGTCGCTGCCAACGGCAAGGCCAACGGCCGCACCGTGGTCCTGATGCATGGCAAGAATTTCTGCGGTGCCACCTGGGAAAGCTCGATCAAGGCGCTCAGCGATGCCGGGTACCGCGTGGTGGCGCCCGACCAGATCGGCTTCTGCACCTCGAGCAAGCCTGAGCACTATCAATACAGCTTCCAGCAGTTGGCGAACAATACCCATGACCTGCTGACCCGCATCGGGGTCAAGGAAGCGGTGATCATGGGTCATTCCACCGGCGGCATGCTCGCAACTCGCTACGCCCTGATGTTCCCCGAAGACACCGAGCGCCTGGCCATGGTCAATCCCATCGGCCTGGAAGACTGGAAAGCCATGGGCGTGCCCTATCGCAGCGTCGACCAGTGGTTCGAACGCGAGACCAAGGTCACCGCCGAAGGCATCCGCAACTACGAGCGCAGCACCTATTACGGCGGTCGCTGGAAGCCCGAATACGACCGTTGGGTAGACATGCTCGCGGGGTTGAACAAGGGCCCGGGGCATACCTTGGTGGCATGGAATTCGGCGTTGATCTACGACATGATCTTCACCCAGCCGGTGGTCTACGAGTTCAAGGACCTGCAGGTGCCGACCCTGCTGCTGATCGGCGACGCCGACACCACGGCGATCGGCAGCGACATCGCGCCACCCCAGGTCAAGGCCACGCTGGGCAAATACACCGTGCTGGGCAAGCAGGCCAACCAGCTGATTCCTCACAGCACCCTGGTGGAATTTGCCGGGCTTGGCCATGCACCGCAAATGGAGGAGCCGGCGCGCTTCCACAAGGCCCTGCTCGATTGGCTGGACACTCCCCAGAAACCGCTGTGACAAGAGGCAACCCCCATGCGAATAGCCGTCATCGACGACTGGCAATCGGTGGCTGAAAGCGTGGTCGACTGGACCCCGCTGCAAGCCGTAGGCGAGCTCGATTTCATCCACGATTACCCCGGCGAAAGCGCAGTGCTGGCCGAGCGCCTTGCGCCCTACGCCATCATCTGCGTGATGCGTGAACGCACGCTGTTCGACGCCGGCCTGCTGGAACGACTGCCGCAGCTCAAGCTACTGGTGACCGGGGGCATGCGCAACGCAGCCATCGACCTGCAGGCCGCAGACCGCCTGGGCATTCAGGTGGCCGGCACGGACAGCTACAAGCATGCTGCGCCGGAACTGACGTGGGCGCTGCTGATGGCACTGACCCGTGATCTGCTCGGCGAAGCCAACTCGCTGCGCGCTGGCGGTTGGCAGATTGGCCTGGGTGGCGATCTGCACGGCAGCACATTGGGCCTGCTGGGCCTGGGCAGTATCGGTGAAAAGGTGGCGCGCTTCGGTCAGGCGTTCGGCATGCGCGTGATTGCCTGGAGTCAGAACCTGACACCCGAGCGTGCCGCGCAGGTGGGCGTCGAATACGTGAGCAAGCAGCAACTGTTCGAGCAGGCCGATGTGCTCAGCGTGCACCTGGTGCTGAGCGAACGCAGCCGGGGGCTGGTCGATGCCCAGGCGCTGGGGTGGATGAAGCCGGGCGCGCGGTTGGTCAACACGTCGCGCGGCCCGATCGTCGACGAAGCAGCGTTGATTCAGTCCCTGCGTGATGGCCACCTGGGCGGCGCGGGGCTGGACGTGTTCGATCAGGAGCCCCTGGCGCTGGACCATCCGTTCCGGACCCTGCCCAATGTGCTGGCAACGCCGCACATCGGCTATGTCAGCGGCAACAACTATCGGCTGTTCTTCAGCCAGATGATCGAAGACATACTGGCCTGGCATTCGGGCCAGCCAGTGCGCCTGCTGACCCGCTGACCGCAACCCTCAGTCGATCAGGCCTCAGTCGATCAGGCCGGCGCTGCGCAATGCCGCTGTCGCCTGCTGCCAACGCGGATGCCGGCGGTACTCGACGTCGGCGTGGCTCCGCCCGCGCATGGCGGCGATGCGTGGCGAGGGCTGCACGCCCATGCGCTGCGCCGCGCTCAAGGCCAGCTCGGCCGCCGCGCGGTCGTTGCACACCAGGCCCATGTCGCAACCAGCGCCAAGGGCCGCCTCGATACGGCTGGCGGCGTCGCCGACCACATGGGCGCCGGCCATCGACAAGTCGTCGCTGAAGATCACCCCTTCGAAGCCCAGCTCGCCGCGCAATATGTCCTGCAGCCAACGGCGCGAAAAGCCGGCTGGGTTGCTGTCTACCTGGGGGTAGATGACATGGGCCGGCATGACCGCCGCCAGCTTGCCCGCCAGCCGCGCGAATGGCACCAGATCGCAGGCGCGAATCTGCTCGAGGCTGCGCTCGTCGGTGGGAATTGCTACATGAGAATCGGCCTCCGCCCAGCCGTGACCGGGAAAATGCTTGCCGCATGCCGCCATGCCTGCCGCATTCATGCCACGGATGAACGCGCCCGCCAGCAGCGTGGCCCGCTCGGGATCGCCTTCGAACGCGCGGGTGCCGACCACGGCGCTGTGCCCGTGATCCAGGTCCAGCACCGGCGCAAAACTGAGGTCCAGCCCAGCCGCCAGTACTTCGGCGGCCATCAACCAGCCGCAGTGCTCGGCCAGGACGGCCGCATCCGCGTGGTAGGCCAGCTCGCGCATGGCCGGCAGACGCACGAAGCCCTGGCGTAGCCGTTGCACGCGTCCACCCTCCTGGTCCACCGCCAGGATCAGGTCGGGCCGCACCGCGCGGATGGCGGCGGTCAACTCGCGTACCTGACGCGGATGCTCGATGTTGCGCGCGAAAATGATCAACCCGGCCACTTCGGGCTGGCGCAGCAGATGGCGGTCCTCTGCGCTGAGCCAGGTACCGGCGACGTCGACCATCAGGGAGCCTTGCAGACGAGCGCTCATGGATTTTCCTTGTAGAGAGGGAGCTGGAGGGCGACCCGGCACACGTCAGGCCTTGGCAGCAGCCGGGGTGCTCTTGCTGCGTGGCCGCAGTTGAGCGGCGGCCATGGCCTGGTCGGTTACCGCGCTCTGCGCGCGCATGCCTGCGGCAAGAAACGGCACCATCAAGCGCATCACCTGCTCGATCGAGGTATCGACGCCGAAGTCGGTTTCCGCAATGGCACGCAGCGCCTTGATCCCGGACATGCTGAACGCCGCAGCACCCAGCATGAAATGCACGCGCCAGAACAGTTCCAGAGGGGGAATGCGTGGTGCGGCTTCGTTGACCAGCAGCATGTACCGGCGAAAGACCTTGCCGTACATGTCTTCCAGGTAACGGCGCAAGTGGCCCTGGCTCTGGCTGAAGGCCAGGCCGAGCAGGCGCATGAAGATGGAAAGGTCGTTACCGCTGCGCGGTTGAACGACGAGTGCCTGCTCTACCAGAATTTCCAGCAGCTCTTCCAGGCTGGCCTTGGGCATCGCGCTGGCTTGCCGCCGCTCCAGCTCACGGTCGAGGCTGGCGCAGAAGGGTCCGAGAAATCTGGAGAATACCGCCTGGATGAGCGCTTTCTTCGAACCGAAGTGGTAGTTCACTGCCGCCAGGTTGACCCCGGCTTTGCTGGTGATCAGGCGCAGCGAGGTTTCCGCGAAGCCTTTTTCCGCAAAAAGCTGTTCTGCGGCATCGAGGATGCGTTCAACGGTTTCCGACTGGGCCATGGCAACTCCGCCTGACAAACACTTGTTTGAAACATACGTTTCAAAGTGCGTAACTGTCAAGTCCATACGGCCTTTTTGTGGCCGTGGGTCACGTATTAAAGCATACAAATTCATCGCCTTAGCGCAGCATGCGAACTTCGGCAGGCGACGCGCCCGGAAAACGGTATTGCCAAGGGCCATCTACTGTATATAATCCCAGTCACTGTACAAAAAGACAGAGCCATCGACATGTTGAAATTGACGCCACGCCAAGCTGAAATTCTGGCCTTCATCAAGCGCTGCCTTGACGACAATGGCTTTCCACCTACCCGTGCGGAAATTGCTCAGGAACTGGGGTTCAAGTCACCCAACGCGGCCGAGGAACACCTCAAGGCACTGGCGCGAAAAGGCGCCATCGAAATGACCCCGGGCGCCTCGCGCGGCATCCGCATCCCCGGCTCCGAAGCCCGCAACGACGACGCCAGCCTGCCAGTCGTCGGGCGCGTTGCTGCAGGTGCGCCGATTCTGGCGCAGGAACACATCGAAGAGTCCTGCAAGATCAACCCGGGCTTCTTCCATCCTCGCGCCGACTACCTCCTGCGCGTACAGGGCATGAGCATGCGTGACGTCGGCATTCTCGACGGTGACCTGCTGGCCGTGCACACCTGCCGCGAAGTCCGCAACGGGCAGATCGTGGTGGCGCGCATCGGCGACGAAGTCACCGTGAAACGGTTCCAGCGCGAAGGCAACAAGGTTTTCCTGGTTGCGGAAAACCCCGACTTCGCACCCATTGAAGTCGACCTCAAGGATCAGGATCTGGTCATTGAAGGTCTGAGCGTCGGCGTCATTCGTCGATAAGGAGGCATCATGCAGTTTCCCCTGTCACCCCAACAAGCACAAATGTCGCTGTTCGAAGCATTCATGGCTGCACCGGTAACGCCGCTGTTCAAGGAGGCCGTAGAATCGCCCTGGACTGTCGCCGATCCGGATGTATTCAGCGAGATGTCTCTGCGTGGTGCCGCGGGGAACTGCCTGAACCTGCTGGCACCCATGCTGCGGGAATTGAGCGAAGAGCAGGACGCGCGCTGGTTGACGCTGATCGCTCCGCCGGCAAGCCTGACGCAGGCCTGGCTGCGCGATGCAGGGCTCAATCGCGAACGCATATTGCTGCTGCAGCCGCGCGGTATGCAAAGCGCCCAGCAGTTGGCGTGCGAAGCGCTGCGCCTGGGGCGCAGCCATACCGTGGTGAGCTGGCTCAACCCACTGCCCTCCGTGGCGAGGCAGCAATTGATGGCAGCGGCGCGCCAGGGCAGCGCACAGAGCCTGAACATCCGTTTGGGGTGATACCTGCGGTCAAACGATACTGCCCGCCAAGGCCAGCGCAAGGCGCTCGCTGCGTGGCAGGATCAGTGCAGGACGTGCGGCCCGTCGTCCTTGTCGATTTCGCCTTCCACCAGCTTGCCGGCCATCTGCACACCGACACTGAGCATGGCCTTGGCCACTTCCACGTGCTGGCCCTGCAGGAATGCCTTGGCATCTTCGGAAAAATTCAGCGTCACCAGCGAACCTTCGTCCTCGGCACGACGCAACTCGATGCGGCCGTCAGGCAGCTCGACAATCTCAAGAAAGGACGTTGGCATAAGGACATGTTCTCCACGAAAGGCGGGCATTGTAGCAGTGCCAGTGCAAATCAGCACTCACTCAGCCCTTCGCGGAAACGAACGGTCAGGCCCTTGAGCTGCTGACGCCAGCTTTCGAGCACCTCGCGGCTGAGTTCCTGCTCTTCGACTTCATCCAGATTGACTGCCTGGATGAGTGGCTGAGTCACATCGCCTTTGGGCTTTTTGGGCGCCTTGGGCGGCACGAACAGCGCGCTGTGCGCCGCAAGCAGTTGCGCCAGCCAGGTATGCGAATGCTGGGCCAGCTCCACCAACTCCGCCAGCTCGGGAATGGACGTGCCGTCGAGCGCTTGCGGGGTCAGCAGGTTTTCCGCACGGGCAGTGCCGGCCTGAGGCAGGCGGTAATAACCAGCGATCTCGTGACACAGCCCCAACAATGCACCGTAGAGGTGGAACAGCGCGGATTCGCGCTGCGCCTGCAGCTGAGCCTGCGCATTGATGGCCTGGCCCAGTTCGGCCTTGCCCATGGCTTCCAGCGCCAGCCCGGCGAAATAGATTTTCTGGTTGGTACGGGTATAGAGCTCATAGGCCATGCTGGCGATCTCCGCAGTGAACACTCGACTGCAACAGTGTCGGGAACCTGCCCAGCCAGTGCAAGCCACAAATGAAAAGGCCGCACTGTCCTGGGGACGGTGCGGCCTTGGTGCTGCCGGCGCTTCAGCGCTTGTCTTCGACCTTCCACGTCTTGCCGTCGTAGAAAGCCTTCCAACCGGTCGGCTTGCCCTCGACCTCGCTCTGCACGTACTGCTCCTTGGTCTTGCGGCTGTAGCGGATCACGGTCGGACGGCCGTCCGGGTCCTTGATCGGCGCGTCGAACAGGAAGCTGTACTTGGGATCGATCTCATCCTTGTGCGGGATGATCTCCAGCACCAGCGGGGCACGGGTTTCGCGGTTCTTCGGAAACTGGCTGGCTGCCAGGAACAGACCCGATGCGCCATCGCGCAGCACGTAGGTGTCGTTGACCTTCTCGCACTTGAGCTCGGGCATCTTCACCGCGTCCATCTTGGGCGGCGCCGCCTCGCCACTCTTGAGCAGCTTGCGGGTGTTCTTGCACTCCGGATTGGTGCAGCCGAAGAACTTGCCGAAACGGCCGGTTTTCAACTGCATCTCGCTGCCGCACTTGTCGCACTCCAGGCTCGGCCCTTCGTAGCCCTTGATGCGGTAGTTGCCCTCTTCGATCTCGTAGCCCGGGCAGTCGGGGTTGTTCCCGCAGATGTGCAGCTTGCGCTTCTCATCCAGCAGATACGCGTCCATGGCGGTCGCACAGACCGGGCAGCGATGCTTGCCGCGCAGAATCTGCGACTCGGACTCGCCCTCGTCGTCGGCCGCTATCTCATCACCTGGAATCAGGTTGATGGTGGCCTTGCAGCGCTCCTTGGGTGGCAGCGCATAGCCCGAACAGCCCAGGAACACCCCGGTGGATGCGGTGCGGATCATCATCGGCCGACCGCATTCGCGGCAGGCGATGTTGGTCAGGGTCGGCAGGTTGGCGCGCATGCCGCTGTCGGCCGCACCCGCAACGTCCAGCTTGCCCTTGAAATCACCGTAGAACTCGTCAAGAACGTTCTTCCAGTCGCGCTCGCCGTGCGCCACGTCATCGAGGTTCTCTTCCATGCCGGCGGTAAAGCCGTAGTCCATGAGGTTGGAGAAGCTTTCGGACAGCCGCTCGGTGACGATGTCGCCCATCTTTTCCGAGTAGAAGCGACGGTTGTGCAGCGCCACGTAGCCACGGTCCTGGATGGTCGAGATGATCGCCGCGTAGGTCGACGGACGACCGATGCCGCGTTTTTCCATCTCCTTGACCAGGCTCGCTTCGGAATAGCGCGCAGGCGGCTTGGTGAAGTGCTGGGTAGGGTCCAGCTGCAGCAACTTGAGCTGCTCACCCTGGTTCATTTCCGGCAGCACGTCGTCGTCGCCCGGCTTGCTCATCTGCGGCAGCACGCGAGTGTAGCCGTCGAACTTGAGGATACGACCCTTGGCGCGCAGCTCGAAATCACCCGCTGCCACCGTGACGGTGGTCGACAGGTACTGGGCAGGCGGCATCTGGCAGGCGAGGAACTGGCGCCAGATCAATTCGTAGAGGCGCTCGGCATCGCGTTCCATGCCGTTCAGCTTGCTCGGATGAGTGTTCACGTCCGATGGGCGAATGGCTTCGTGCGCTTCCTGGGCGCCCTGCTTGCTGCCGTACACCATCGGTGCTTCCGGCAGGTACTTCTTGCCGAACTCGTTCTCGATATAGGCGCGGGCCATCTCCACGGCGTCGACCGACAGATTGGTCGAGTCGGTACGCATATAGGTAATGTAGCCGGCCTCGTACAAACGCTGCGCCATCATCATGGTCTTCTTCACGCCGTAGCCCAGGCGGTTGCTCGCGGCCTGCTGCAGCGTGGAAGTAATGAACGGGGCCGACGGCTTGCTGCTGGTCGGCTTGTCTTCGCGCTTGACGATGCTGTAGCTGGCATCCTTGAGCTTGGCCAGCGCGGCCATGGCCTGGGCTTCGTTCAGGGGCTTGAAGGCTTCGCCGTTCTCGCGAGCCACTTCGAAACGCACCTTGGCGGCCTTGGCCGACGCCAGGTCGGCGTGCACTTCCCAGTATTCCTCGGGATTGAACGCGCGGATTTCACGCTCACGCTCGACCACCAGCTTCACCGCGACAGACTGCACGCGACCAGCGGACAACCCGCGGGCGATCTTCTGCCAGAGCAGCGGCGACACCATGTAGCCAACCACGCGGTCGAGGAAACGCCGCGCCTGCTGGGCGTTGACACGGTCGATGTCCAGCTCGCCGGGGCGAGAGAAAGCTTCCTGGATGGCCTTCTTGGTGATCTCGTTGAACACCACACGCTTGTAGCGGCTGTCATCGCCACCGATGGCTTCGCGCAGGTGCCAGGCAATGGCTTCCCCCTCGCGGTCCAAGTCCGTCGCCAGATAGATGGTGTCGGCGTCCTTGGCCAGCCGGCGCAGTTCCTCGATGACCTTTTCCTTGCCGGGAAGGATCTCGTACTTGGCCTTCCAGCCCTGGTCCGGATCCACACCCATGCGTGCCACCAACTGCTTGCGGGCCTTTTCCTTGGGCGACAGGGCCGGCGCGTCGGCAGCCGCAGCCTTGCCGCGCTTGGCGGCCGGCTCCTTGCTGGCGCTCGCCGAACCGCTGGTGGGCAAGTCTCGGATATGGCCGATACTCGACTTCACCACGTACTGGTCACCCAGATACTTGTTGATGGTCTTGGCCTTAGCCGGGGATTCCACAATGACCAGCGATTTGCCCATGGATCGGAAAATTCCTGAATACTTGAAATGAAAGGCATGCGGCGCCTTGCGAGGCCCCGCTATATATAGTGGTGAGAACGTGAGGTCAAGCGCCGAGGTTCAAGCGGTCGGCGCCTGCTGAACGGAAAACAGGCTGGGTTCGGCCTTCACCAAAGCAAAGCGCGGGACGCTCTCGCCGTCAACCTCGACCGACTCCAGGAACATGCTCAGCGGGCGCACCCAGAGGCCGAATTCACCGTACAGCGCCTGGTAGAACACCACTTCCTGTTCGTCCTCGGAACTGCGCGCGACGCCGTAGACACGATACTCGGGGCCTTTGTAATGACGATAGAGCCCTGGTTGTATATGCATGTTGCGCCTCGCTTGAAATACTTTTTCGAATGAACCGGGAAAAAACAAAACCGGGACACTGGGCCCCGGTTCGTTCGACTCGCTCGTCAGGACTAGACGCGCTCGAAGACCGTGGTGATGCCCTGCCCCAGGCCTACACACATGGTGGACAGGCCGAAAGTGCCGCCATTCTGCTTCATGACATTGAGCAAGGTGCCGGAAATTCGTGCGCCTGAACAGCCAAAAGGATGCCCCAAGGCGATCGCGCCGCCATGCAGGTTAACCTTCTCGTTCATCTTGTCGAGCACTTTCAGATCCTTCAGCACAGGCAGGGCCTGTGCGGCGAAGGCTTCGTTGAGTTCGATGAAGTCGATGTCGGCAATGCCCAGACCTGCGCGCTTGAGCGCTTTCTGAGTGGCCGGAACCGGCCCGTAGCCCATGATCGCGGGGTCGACGCCGGCCACTGCCATGGAGCGGATTACCGCCAATGGCGTGATGCCCAGGTCCTGGGCGCGCTGCGCCGACATCACGATCATGCACGAGGCACCGTCGGTGATCTGCGACGAGGTACCGGCCGTGACCGTGCCGCCCTTGGGGTTGAAGGCAGGCTTGAGCGCGGCGAGGCTTTCCAGGGTGGTGTCGGGACGAATGGTTTCATCGTAGTCGAAGACCTTGATGAAGCCATTTTCGTCGCAACCCTGCATCGGGATGATCTCGTCCTTGAACTTGCCCTGGACCGTGGCCTGGTGAGCCAACTGGTGCGAGCGCACGCCGAAGGCATCCTGCTGTTCGCGAGTGATGCCGTGCATTTTACCGAGCATCTCGGCGGTAAGCCCCATCATGCCCGAGGCTTTCGCGGCGTACAGCGACATGTGCGGGTTCGGATCCACGCCGTGCATCATGCCGACATGGCCCATGTGCTCGACGCCGCCGACCACGAACACGTCGCCGTTGCCGGTCATGATCGCCTGGGCGGCCGTGTGCAGCGCGCTCATGGACGAGCCGCACAACCGGCTGACGGTCTGGCCGGCCGCAGTGTGCGGGATCTGCGTCATCAGCGAAGCCATGCGGGCGATGTTCCAGCCCTGTTCCAGGGTCTGGTTGACGCAGCCCCAGATCACGTCCTCGACTTCGGCCGGATCGACCTTGGCATTGCGCTCCAGCAGCTTGCTGATCAGGTGCGCCGACATGTCCTCGGCGCGCGTGTTGCGGTGCATGCCGCCTTTGGAGCGGCCCATGGGGGTGCGACCGAAGTCGACGATCACCACGTCTCTAGGATTCAAGCTCATCAGTCATTCACCCTTGTTCTGTACGTTGGCCGCTTGCCCGAAGAAGGTCTGGCCAGCACGCGCCATTTCACGAAGCTTCTGCGTAGGCTGGTACAGCGGACCCAGTTCGGCGTAGCGGTCGGCCAGCTCGACGAATTCGGCCACGCCCAGCGAATCGATGTAGCGCAGCGCACCGCCGCGGAACGGGGGGAAACCGATGCCATAGACCAGGCCCATGTCGGCCTCGGCTGCGGTTTCGACGATGCCGTCTTCCAGGCAGCGTACGGTTTCCAGGCACAGCGGGATCATCATCCAGTTGACGATGTCTTCGTCGGAGACCTCGCGCTGTTCGTAGATCACCGGCTTGAGCACGTCCAGCGCCGCAGGATCGGCCACCTTCTTCGGCTTGCCGCGCTTGTCGGTTTCGTAGGCATAAAAGCCCTTGCCGTTCTTCTGCCCCAGGCGGTTGGCCTCGTACAGCGCGTCGATGGCGGAGCGACGCTCGTCTTTCATGCGATCCGGGAAGCCTTCGGCCATCACATCACGGCCATGATGGCCGGTGTCGATGCCGACCACGTCCATCAGGTAGGCCGGGCCCATGGGCCAGCCGAATTTCTCCATGACCTTGTCGATGCGCACGAAATCGACACCGGCGCTGACCAGCCGGGCGAAACCGCCGAAGTACGGGAACAGCACGCGGTTCACCAAAAAGCCGGGGCAATCGTTGACCACGATGGGGTTCTTGCCCATCTTGCGGGCATAGGCAACGGTGGTCGCCACGGCAACCTCACTGGACTTCTCGCCACGGATCACTTCGACCAGCGGCATCATGTGCACCGGGTTGAAGAAGTGCATGCCGACGAAGTTTTCCGGACGCTTGAGTGCCTGCGCCAGCAGGTTGATGGAAATGGTCGAGGTGTTGGACGCCAGGATGGTGTCGTCCTTGACCTGCGCCTCGACCTCGGCCAGCACTGCCTGCTTGACCTTGGGGTTTTCCACTACCGCTTCGACGACGATGTCGACATGGCCGAAATCGCCGTAAGACAGCGTCGGACGAATGTCGTTGAGCGCTTCGGCCATCTTCGCCGGGGTCAGGCGACCTTTTTCGACGCGCGCGCCGAGCAGCTTGGACGCCTCGGCCAGGCCCTGTTCGATGCCCTTCTCGTTGATGTCCTTCATCAGGATCGGCGTGCCCTTGAGCGCCGACTGATAGGCGATGCCACCGCCCATGATGCCAGCGCCCAGCACGGCCGCCTGACTCACATCGCGGGCCACCTTGTCGTAGCCACGGGCCTTGCGCTTGAGTTCCTGATCGTTGAGGAACAGGCCGATGAGGCTTTGCGCGGCCGAGGTCTTGGCCATCTTGGCGAAGCCGGCGGCTTCGATTTCGAGGGCTTTCTCGCGACCGAAACTGGCTGCTTTCTGGATGGTCTTGATGGCCTCGACCGGCGCCGGATAGTTGGGCCCGGCCTGGCCGGCGACGAAGCCCTTGGCGGTTTCGAACGCCATCATCTGTTCGATGGCGTTGAGCCTGAGCTTGACCAACTTGGGCTGGCGCTTGGCCTTGTAGTCGAATTCGCCGCTGATGGCGCGCTTGACCAGGTCTAAAGCAGCAGCTTCGAGCTTGTCCGGCGCCACGACGGCATCGACCGCACCCACCTTGAGCGCATCGTCGGCGCCGTTTTCCTTGCCCGACGCAATCCACTCGATGGCATTGTCGGCGCCGATGATGCGCGGCAGGCGCACCGTGCCGCCGAAACCTGGGTAGATGCCCAGCTTGACCTCGGGCAGGCCGATCTTCGCTTCGCTGGACATGACCCGGTAGTCGGCAGCCAGGCACATTTCCAGGCCGCCGCCCAGGGCGATGCCGTTGATGGCGGCGACCGTCGGCACTTCGAGGTCCTCGAAGTCGCTGAAGATGCGATTGGCCTGCAGGTTGCCCGCGACCAGCTCGGCTTCGGGCAACTTGAAATTCTCGACGAATTCGGTGATGTCCGCACCGACGATGAAGACGTCCTTGCCACTGGCGACGATCACGCCCTTGACCGAAGCGTCGGCCTTGATTGCCGCGATCGCTTCGCGCAGCTCTTCGAGCG
The DNA here is from genome assembly GCF_947090715.1 of Pseudomonas sp. MM227. Taxonomy (NCBI): domain Bacteria; kingdom Pseudomonadati; phylum Pseudomonadota; class Gammaproteobacteria; order Pseudomonadales; family Pseudomonadaceae; genus Pseudomonas; species Pseudomonas sp. MM227. The sequence goes on along the minus strand of NZ_OX352319.1, from coordinate 1,711,552 downwards.
TGAGCCGGTTGAATTTGTTGACGGACTCGCCCTTGAGGTCGAACCGCAGTTCGACGATGCCGCTTTCAAGAGCCTTCACCGTGATGGCTTTACCTTCGTAAATCATCCACTGATCTCCACGATATGGAAGCTGAACAGTACACGCCTGACGCTGGATAAAAGGGGGCGATACATGGCCGCCGCTCTCTGTAGCCAGGCATACCCGTCAGCGCGGTAGTCGGGATAGTGCTGGAGCGTGACTGAAAAACGCTCGATTCATACGCCCGTTTGATTGGGCTGCGTGTACATTCACGGAATTGCGGGCGATTGTCAAATGCCGCGCCAGCCGCGAGAAAACGCGACTTTGCGGTCATTTCTGGAATGCGCAGAAACGCGCACCTGCGACAGCCTGCCGCAGGCATATGACGATAGCTCGAGACAACGATCAAGCCAGTGCTTGCAGGACCTTTGCAATATCCTGAAGCACCTTTTCGTTACCCTTCTCGCCCCAGTACAGGGCGAGCATCTGCGGCCCGGCTTCGAGCTTGTAGACGTCGGCGGGCAACGTGGCCAGGTGAGGCAGCAGCAGCGGATCGATACAGGCTTCGCGCCACTGGTTGCACCAGACCCCCGGCTCGGTCTGCCAGTAGCTCCAGCTGTCGACCCTGCCCTTGCGGCGTGGCCGATGGTATTGCGCACAGGGGTCGGGTGGCTCGACGCTGAGCCAGTGCGGCCACTGCTGGGGAGCCAGCTGCATGGCCAGGCCCATCCGCCGCGCCTGCAGGCGCACGGCCATGCGGCCGCTCTGGCTGCGCGACGGCCGCAGCCATACCATGGGGCTGAGAATCAGCGCAAGGATTGACACGACTATCCACACCGTCATAAAGAGTACACCCGCTAAGCGTTTCAAATAGATCGGCGAGGGTTGTTCATGTCGCGCCCCGCCCAAACAGTCCATACTCAAGCTATCGCAATCGTCAGGAGTGCTTCTTATGCCCTACCAACACATTCTGGTCGCCGTCGACCTCACCGAGGAGTGTGACCCGGTCATCAAGCGGGCCCGGGAGCTGGCGGTCAGCAACGGCGCCAAGCTCTCGCTGGTGCACATCGTCGAACCCATGGCCATGGCTTTCGGCGGGGACGTGCCGATGGACCTCTCGCAGTTGCAGCAGCAGCAGTTCGATCAGGCCAAGGAGCGCCTGGAAACGCTGAAGGTCAAGTACCCGGACCTGGTCGTCGGCGATTGCCACCTGACCTACGGCCAGCCGCGTCAGGAGATTCACAACCTGGCGAAGAAATCGGAATGCGACCTGGTGGTGGTCGGCAGTCATGGCCGTCATGGCCTGGCATTGCTGCTTGGTTCGACGGCCAACGACGTGTTGCACGGAGCGCCGTGCGACGTTTTGGCGGTGCGCCTGGTCAAGCGCGCCGAGTGACGTGCGTCACCCCGGACCAGGCATTCATGCCGGTTCGGGGTGAGTGGTCAGCTCGAGGTTCAGGCGTCGAGTTCGGCCCAGCGCTCGACCATGACTTCCAGCTCGGCCTGCGAGGCTTCCAGCTTGGCCATCACTTCCGCCGTCTGCGCGGCAGGCCGCTGATAGAACCCGGCATCGGCCATCTCGGCTTCCAGCGCAGCGATTTCCTGCTCCTTGGCTTCGATCTGGCCCGGCAGGGCTTCCAGCTCGCGCTGCAGCTTGTAGCTGAGCTTCTTCTTGGCGGGCGCCGGTGCTTCCACAGGTGCAGGCTCTGCGGTCTTGACCACGGCGCTGTTGAGCTCGGCCTTGCCTGACTTGTTCTCGGTCACGCCGAGCAGCTTGGGCGAGCCGCCCTGGCGGATCCAGTCCTGGTAGCCTCCGACGTATTCGCGAACCTTGCCCTCGCCTTCGAACACCAGCGTGCTGGTGACCACGTTGTCGAGGAAGGCCCGGTCGTGGCTGACCATCAACACGGTACCCTTGAAAGCGGACAGCACTTCTTCGAGCAGTTCGAGGGTCTCGACGTCGAGGTCGTTGGTCGGTTCGTCCAGCACCAGCAGGTTGGCCGGCTTGCTGAACAGCTTGGCCAGCAACAGGCGCGCACGCTCACCGCCCGACAGGGCCTTGACCGGCGTGCGTGCACGCTGGGGGCTGAACAGGAAGTCGCCCAGGTAGCTCAGCACGTGGCGGCTCTGACCGTCGATGTCGATGAAATCGCGGCCCTCGGCAACGTTGTCGATGACGGTCTTTTCCAGGTCGAGCTGGTGGCGCAACTGGTCGAAGTAGGCGACGTCGAGGCGCGTGCCGACGTCGACCGAACCGTTGGTGGGCTGCAGGTTGTCGAGCATCAGCTTGAGCAGCGTGGTCTTGCCGGTACCGTTCGCCCCCAGCAGGCCGATACGGTCCTCGCGTTGTAGGACCATGGAGAAATCCTTGATCAGCATCGGCCCACCCGGATGGGCGAAGCTGACGTTGTCAAGGACCATCACCTGCTTGCCGGACTTGTCGGCGGTATCGAGCTGGATGTTGGCCTTGCCGGTGCGCTCGCGGCGTTCGCCACGCTCCACACGCAATGCCTTGAGCGCACGCACGCGGCCTTCGTTGCGGGTGCGTCGGGCCTTGATGCCCTGGCGGATCCACACTTCTTCCTGGGCCAGGCGCTTGTCGAACAGCGCGTTGGCGGTTTCCTCGGCCGACAGCATGGCCTCCTTGTGCACCAGGAAGCTGGCGTAGTCGCCGTTCCAGTCGATCAGGCCGCCGCGATCGAGCTCGAGAATGCGCGTGGCCAGATTCTGCAGGAATGAACGGTCGTGGGTAATGAACAGCACCGCCCCCTGGAAATCCTTGAGGGCTTCTTCGAGCCAGGCGATCGCGCCGATGTCCAGGTGGTTGGTCGGTTCGTCGAGCAGCAGCAGGTCAGGTTCGGACACCAGCGCCTGGGCCAGCAGGACGCGGCGGCGCCAGCCACCGGACAACTGCTTCAAGGTCTTGTCGGCAGGCAGCTGCAGGCGGCTCAGGGTGCTGTCGACCAGTTGCTGCAAGCGCCAGCCGTCACGGGCTTCGAGATCCTGCTGGACGTGCATGAGCTTGTTCAGGTCTTCGTCGGTGACGATGTTCTGGCTCAGGTGATGGTACTCGGCCAGCAGCGCGCCGACCCCGTCCAGGCCCTCGGCAACCACGTCGAACACAGTCCGGTCGTCGGCCACCGGCAGTTCCTGCGGCAGCTCGCCGATCTTCAGCCCCGGCGCACGCCAGACGGCGCCGTCGTCGGGTTTCTGCACGCCCTTGACCAGCTTCAGCATGCTGGATTTGCCAGTGCCGTTGCGGCCGATGATGCACACCCGCTCACCACGGGCGATCTGCCAGGACACCTTGTCCAACAACGGCATCGCGCCGAATGCAAGGGACACATCGCTGAATTTGAGCAGGGTCATGAGCTTCTCCAAAAACCGGGCGCGCATTCTAACCGACTTTTGCCCTGGCAGACCGAAGGCGGCAATAAAATGAATGATCCTGAACGCTTTCATCGCGCCTGCCCTAGAGGCTAAGCTAGGCTCACTTCTTTAGTGCTGGCACTGCCGACACTTGTCACGTCTTTTCTGCCTGGAAGTCTCATGCGCAGTCGCCTGTTCAGCTTGTTGTCCTGCCTCATCCTCTCCGCATCCAGTGTCGCCAACGTCCAGGCCGCCGACCTGGCCACGCAGCGTCAATACTACGACGAGGCCAAGCGCGCCCTGGCCAAGGGCGACAGCGGCCCGTACATGCGCTACGCCGCCGAGCTTCAGGACTACCCGCTGGAGGCCTACCTGGCCTACGACGAGCTCACCCCGCGCCTGCGCAGCGCCAGCAACGCCGAGATCGAAGGCTTTCTCGCCAAGCACGGCGACCTGCCCCAGGCCAACTGGATGAAACTGCGCTGGCTGCGACAGCTGGCCGAGCGCGGCGAGTGGGCGCCGTTCGTCAAATACTACGACCCCAAGCTCAACTTCAAGGAGCTCGACTGCCTGTACGGCCAGTACCAGCTGAGCAACAGCCAGCTGCGCGCCGAAGGCTATGCCAATGCCGACAAACTGTGGCTCACCGGCAAATCGCTGCCCACGGCCTGCGACGGGCTGTTCCAGCGCTGGGCCAGCGAAGGCCAGCTGACCGAGAACAAGCGCTGGCAGCGCGCCAAGCTGGCGGCCCAGGAGCGCAACTACCCGTTGGCCACCAGCCTGGTGCAAAGCCTGACCAGCCTGTCGAGCCAGGGTCGACTGCTGCTGGATGTCGCGCAGAAACCCGAACTGCTCGACCAACCGGCGCGTTTCATGCCGGTCGACGAAGCCATGTCCGACGTGGTCGGGCTGGGGCTGCGCCGCCTGGCCCGTCAGGACCCGGAAAAAGCCATGCGCATGCTCGACAGCTATGCCAGCAACATGCGTTTCTCGGCCGAGGAGAAGGTTGCCATCGCCCGCGAGATCGGCCTGACCCTGGCGCGGCGCTACGATCCGCGGGCGCTGGAGCTGATGACTCGCTACGATCCGGAGCTGCGCGACGACACCGTGACCGAATGGCGCCTGCGCCTGCTGCTGCGCCTGGGCCGCTGGCAGGACGCCTACGACCTGACCACCCGCCTGCCCAAGGACCTGGCCAAGACCAACCGCTGGCAGTACTGGCAGGCGCGCAGCCTGGAGCTGGCCCAGCCGCAGAGTGCCAAGGTGCCTTCGCTGTACAAGGCGGTGGCCAAGGAGCGCGACTTCTACGGCTTTCTGGCGGCCGACCGCATCCAGGCGCCCTACTCGCTCAACAACAAGCCGCTGGTGATGAGCCAGGCGCTGGTCAACAAGGTGCGCAACACCGCCGGTGTACGTCGTTCGCTCGAGCTCTACGCACGTGGCCAGATCGTCGATGCGCGACGCGAGTGGTATCACGTCAGCCGCCATTTCGACCGCGACGAGATGGTCGCCCAGGCCAAGCTGGCCTACGACATGCGCTGGTACTTTCCGGCCATTCGCACGATCAGCCAGGCGCAGTACTGGGACGACCTGGACATCCGCTTCCCGATGGCCCACCGCGACACCCTGATTCGCGAAGCCAATGTGCGAGGCCTGCACACCAGCTGGGTGTTCGCCATCACCCGTCAGGAAAGCGCCTTCATGGACGACGCCCGTTCCGGCGCCGGCGCCATGGGATTGATGCAGTTGATGCCGGGCACCGCCAAGGAAACCTCGCGCAAGTTCAGCATCCCGCTGTCGTCGCCCCAGCAGGTACTCGATCCCGACACCAACATCCAGCTCGGTGCTGCATACCTGAGCCAGGTACACAGCCAGTTCAACGGTAACCGGGTACTGGCCTCGGCCGCCTACAACGCGGGCCCCGGGCGCGTACGGCAGTGGCTCAGAGGCGCGAATCACCTGAGCTTCGATGTCTGGGTGGAGTCCATTCCATTCGATGAAACCCGCCAGTACGTGCAGAACGTGCTGTCCTACGCGGTCATCTATGGCGAGAAGCTCAACGCGCCGCAGCCGGTGGTGGACTGGCACGAACGCTTCTTCGACGACCAGTGAGCCGAGCCTGGCAGCCCGCCGGCTGCCGGCCTGTCACTCGAGCACGGTGATCGGCATGCCCACTTCCAGCACGCCGGCGCCATCGCATACCAGATTCTGGCCGAACATGGCGTGGCCGTCCTGCTGGCGGTAGCGCTTGAGGGTTGCCAGGGGCTCGCGATCGGCGCTGCGCTCGCCGGTGTGCGGGTCGAGCGTGGTCAGAATGCAGCGCGCGCAGGGCTTGAGCACACGAAAGTCCAGGCCACCGATGCGAATGCGCTTCCAGCCATCCTCGGCGAAGGCGGCGCTGTCCTGGATGACCAGATTGGGCCGAAACCGCGCCATCTCCAGCGTCCGTCCGACCCGTGCGGACAGGTCGTCCAGCGAGCCCTGACCGATCAACAACAGTGGAAAGCCATCGGCAAAAGCCACCTTGTCGCCGCCCTCGCCGTAACCGGCGCTGACGGTACGGGCGCGCTCGGCGGGCACGTACACCAGCCGAGTCGGCTTACCGACGAAATCACTGACCCAGCGCGCTGCTTCCTCGCCGGCGTCGGGCACGCGGAAGCTGTCGTTCCACAGCGTGACTCCGCGCAGTTCGCCTGACTCCGGGACCGCGACGTTCAGCTCGGGGTATCCGCTTGCGCTCAGGCGCAGGCCTGCGTCTTCACCGACTTGCGTACCCAACTGCCCCAGGCGAGGGTCTGCGCGCTGGCTGAGGAACCGACCGCTCTGGGCGTCGACCAGCATCCAGCGCCGATCGCCGAGCAGCCCCAGGCCATCCACAGGCGACTGCTGCAGCGACTGGCCAATGGCCGATTTGAGCGGGTAACGGTACAGCGCGGCAAGGCTCGACATGGCCCGGCTCCTCAGGACAGAGAAAAACCCAGTCTAGCGGAACCGGCAGGAGAATAACGAGGGCCTGTCAGCGTTGATCCAGCTCCAGGCGCTGGCGAACCACGTCGACCAGTTTGTCGGGCTGGAACTTGGACAGGAAGTTGTCACAGCCGACCTTTTTCACCATCGACTCGTTGAAGCTGCCCGACAACGAGGTGTGCAGCACCACGTAGAGGTCGCGCAGTCGCGGATCGTTGCGGATCTCGGTGGTAAGCCGGTAGCCGTCCATTTCCGGCATCTCGGCGTCGGTGAAGACCATCAGCAGTTTGTCGGTCATGCGCTCGCCGGTGTCGGCCCACGCCTTGAGCTTGTTCAACGCCTTGAGGCCATCGCTGGCCACGTGCATCTTGATGTCCAGCTGCGACAAGGTATCGCGCAGCTGAGCCAGTGCCACCGTCGAGTCATCCACCAGCAGCACTTCCCGGCCACGAGCGCGCGCCAGCAAGGGGTCGTCGAGCTTGTCGCGGGAAACGCGGGCGTTGTAGGGGACGATTTCGGCGAGCACCTTTTCCACGTCGATGATCTCGACCAGTTGCTCGTCGACCCGGCTGATTGCGGTCAGATAGTGCTGGCGCCCGGCACTGGCCGGAGGCGGCAGGATGGCTTCCCAGTTCATGTTGACGATGCGGTCGACACCACCGACCAGGAAGGCCTGGATCGAGCGGTTGTATTCGGTGACGATGATGGTACTGCTCGGCCCCGGCACCAGCGGGCGCATGCCGATGGCCTGGGACAGGTCGATCACTGGCAGGGTCTGCCCGCGCAGGTTGATCACACCGCAGACATACGGATGGCGCTGCGGCATCAGCGTCAGCTTGGGCAACTGCAGGACTTCCTGGACCTTGAACACGTTGATCGCGAACAGTTGCCTGCCGGCCAGGCGAAACATGAGCAGCTCCAGACGGTTTTCACCCACCAGCTGCGTACGTTGGTCAACCGAGTCAAGAATGCCGGCCATGTAAAACTCCAAAGCCCAAGTGAAAGAAGAGGTACCGGGCTATCGGCGCTGGCGCGAATATCTTGACTGCCGTCGGCGCTGTTAAGTCAGTTGTCCATGGCTCAGCAGCGGCGACCCCGCGGGCAAATGAACTTTCAATGCCTTGGGCATGGTGCTGAAGCGCAGGTTTTCACCCCGCAATGGCTCGCCATCGAGGTTGATGTCGAGGTTTTCCTTGCTGTTGATTTCAACCCACGGCAGCCGCGCACGCACGAACAGTGTTTCCAGTCCGCCGCCGCCGAGCAGGCTTTTCAAGGTGCCGACCACTTCGGTCGGTGCCGGCAGAATGCTGATCTCCAGCAGTCCGTCGTCGACCACGGCTTCGGGGCACAATTCGTGGCCACCGCCGGCTTGGCGTCCATTGCCGATGCCCAGCGCCAGCAGATCGCCTTCCCAATGGAAGTCCGGGCCGCTGAGCGAAGCGGAGGCAGCGCGCAATTCGCTGAACCGCGACAGCCCGGTGAACAGGTAGGCGGCGCCACCGAGCACCTTCTTCAAGTCTTCGGAGGTATTGGCCGTGACCTGACTGCCGAAACCACCGGTTGCCATATTGAGAAACACCTGCCCGCCCACTTCACCCAGATCGATGGCCTGAGGCTCGCGGGCAAGCAGCGCCAATGCGTGTTCGGGTTCGAGGGGAACGCCGGCGGCACGCGCGAAATCGTTGGCTGTGCCCAGGGGCATCAACGCCAGGCTGGCGTCGGTCTTGGCCAGCGCCATCGCTTCGGCCACATCGCGCAGGGTGCCGTCGCCACCGCCGGCGATGATCTGGGTGTAGCCGGCTCGCAGTGCCTCATCGACCAGACGCTGGGCGTCGCCGCCTTCCCAGGTCAGACGCACGTCCAGCGCGTTGCCTTGCTCCCGGTGATGCTCCACCGCGCTGCGGACGTCTTCGTTGGAAGCTTGTTTGCCGTGCAATATCAGAATTGCCTTGCGCTCGCTCATGCTGCATGTCTCCGGTGGCCAGTAAGTGGAACTGTGCCTGATGTGACCACAGCCGCAGGAAAAAAAGCCCCGACGAAAAGTTTTTAACCATTCGTACATTTACCACTCGCCAACCGTTCTCGTTTAGGCTTTACTGCGAAGCAACTGGCCACTATCGAAGTCGCCGTTACCTCCCGATTCCTGCACGTCCAGCCCGTCTCCAGGCGGGCGGTAGCATTGTCGAATCGCCGAATCCTGCGCCCTGCCCTTCTTCATCGACCTTTTCATGCATCCAGCCCGGCTGGACGTGTGCGCTTGCCTTCGCAGGTGCCGTCCGCCACCTTCAACTCGAGGCTCGACCTATGACGACTCTGATTCCCTGCATCATCGCCGGCGGCTCCGGCACCCGCCTGTGGCCCGTATCGCGCGAAGCCATGCCCAAGCCGTTCATGCGCCTGCCGGACGGCGAAAGCCTGCTGCAGAAAACCTTCACCCGTGCCTCGCAATTGCCAGGCGTGGAGCGGGTGCTGACGGTGACCAACCGTGAGGTGTTCTTCCGCACGCTGGACGACTACCGCCAATTGAACGACCGCGATGCCCTGCTCGACTTCATTCTCGAACCTGCGGGCCGCAACACTGCGCCAGCCATCGCCAGCGCCGCCTTGCATGCCGCCAAACACTACGGCGCGTCGGCGCAATTGCTGGTACTGCCGGCCGATCACCTCATCCGCGACATCGACGCCTTCCAGGCCGCGGTCAGTGCAGCACGCAAGAAAGCCGACGAGGGTTGGCTGGTGACGTTCGGCCTGGTGCCGCAAACGGCGGAAACCGGTTTCGGCTACATCGAGCGCGGCGCCGACCTGGGCGATGGCAGCTATCAAGTCGCGCACTTCCGGGAAAAGCCGGACCAGGCCACCGCCCAAGCCTACCTGGACAGCGGCGACTACCTGTGGAACGCCGGCATGTTCTGCATGCGCGTGGACGTGCTTCTGCGCGAACTGGAAAAGCACGCACCGGACGTGCTGCTGGCGGCCACCACCTGCCTGCAGGTCAGCCACAGCAAGCAGGGCAACCGCGAGCTGCAGGTCGAGCTGGACAGCAGCACCTTCGCCCTGGCGCCGGACATTTCCATCGACTACGCGCTGCTCGAACGCTCCGACAAGGTGGCGGTCATTCCCTGCCAGATGGGGTGGAGCGACATCGGTTCGTGGCAGGCGGTGCGCGAGCTGACTCCAGCCGACGCACAGGGCAACCAGTGCAACGGCGAAACCGTGCTGCATGACGTGAGCAACTGCTACATCGACTCGCCACGCCGCCTGGTCGGCGCCGTCGGCCTCGACAACCTGGTGGTGATCGATACGCCCGACGCACTGCTGATCGCCGACGGCAGCCGCACCCAGGACGTCAAGTTCCTCGCCCAGCAGCTCAAGCGCCAGGGCCACGATGCCTTCCGCCTGCACCGCACGGTCACTCGGCCATGGGGCACGTACACCATCCTCGAGGAAGGCAAGCGCTTCAAGATCAAGCGCATCGTGGTCAAGCCCGGCGGCACCCTGTCGCTGCAGATGCACCACCACCGCAGCGAGCATTGGATCGTGGTCAGCGGCATGGCCCGAGTCACCAACGGTGACAACGAGTTTTTGCTCGACACCAACGAGTCGACCTTCATCAAGCAGGGCCACGTGCACCGCTTGGTCAACTCCGGGGTGATCGACCTGGTCATGATCGAAGTGCAGAGCGGTGAATACCTGGGCGAAGACGATATCGTGCGCTTCACCGACATCTACGGCCGCGCACCGGCGGCCGTCGAAGCGACCAAGAGCAACGCTTAAAAAAGCTCGCTGAACGGAATGAAGGCGACCAGTTCGCCTTCATTCAATGTGCAGCCTTCGCGTATTTCCACCAACCCATGGGCCCAGGCCGCGCTGAGCAGCACGCCGGAGCTCTGGTTGGGGTAGATCACAGCCCGGCCCTGCTCGATACGCCCGCGCAGGTACTCGCGACGGGTACCGGCGCGCGGCCAGGCAAACCCGGCTGGCACCTGGAAGCTCAGCGGCGCAACGTCGCGAACACCCAGCCGACGCAGCAGGTAAGGCCGTGCCAGCAGGGTGAAAGTGACCAGTGTCGATGCCGGATTGCCCGGCAGGCCGATGACCGGTACGCCACGGAAGTGGCCGAACGTCAGTGGCTTGCCGGGTTTGATCGCCAGTTTCCAGAGGGCCAACTGCCCTTCCTCACGCAAGGCGATGCCGAGAAAATCGGCTTCACCCACCGAGACACCCCCCGTGGACAGAATCAGGTCCACATCACCCAGAGCCGCCAGGCGCTGGCGTGTCTGCTGCAGATCGTCGGGCAGAATCCCGGCATCCACCACCTCACAGCCCAAACCACTCAAGGCACTGCACAGCACCTGACGATTGCTGTTGTAGATCTGCCCTGGCCCCAGCGGCTGACCTGGCTCGACCAATTCATCTCCCGTGGACAGCACCGCCACCCGTGGCCGACGGACCACGTCGATGTGCGCATGCCCCATGGAGGCCAACAGGCCCAGTTCGATCGCACCCAAGCGGCTGCCAGCTTCGAGCAGGCGTTCGCCGATGCGGGTTTCCTGGCCCTGGGGACGGATATTCTGGCCGACCCTCAAGGGCTGGCCGAAGCTCACCCGCTGGTCGTCCACGATTTGCACGTTCTCCTGCATTTCCACGCAGTCGGCGCCTTCGGGCAGCGGCGCGCCGGTAAAGATGCGTGCGCACGTGCCGGGTTCCAGGGGCGCGGGCACGGCGCCCGCGAACACGCGCTGGCTGACCCGCAACGGCTCGCCCTGCCAGTCTTCGCGGCGCAGCGCGTAGCCGTCCATGGCACTGTTGGGCCAGGGCGGCAGGTCGAGCGTGGCGATCAGGTCAGTGGCCAGCACGCGACCGACGCCTTGGGCCAGGGCGACCCTTTCGCGCTCGCGCACCGGCGTGCCATCGGCCATGGCCAGCAGTTGCGCCAGTGCCTGTTCTACCGGAAGCAGCGGCTGCGCCGCCGGCAACTCAGCCACGGCTGACGCAGGGCTCGGCCTGCTTGAGGTGCACGACGAAATTGCACGGCCGGTGACGCACGTCCAACTGCTCGGCGAGAATGCCGTCCCAGCCGGTACGGCAGGCGTTGGTCGAACCGGGCAGGCAGCACACCAGGGTGCCGTTGGCGAGCCCGGCGAGCGCACGCGACTGCACGGTCGAGGTGCCGATGTCGGCGACGGAGATCTGCCGGAACAGCTCGCCGAAGCCATCGACTTGCTTGTCCAGCAGGCAGGCCACGGCTTCCGGCGTACTGTCACGGCCGGTGAAGCCGGTGCCGCCGGTAATCAGCACCACTTGGCATTGGTCATCGGCGATCCACTGCGCAACCTGTGCACGGATCTTGTACAGGTCGTCCTTGAGCAGCACGCGGGCATAAAGGCCGTGGCCCGCCGCGCTCAGGCGATCGACGAACAATTGGCCAGAGGTATCGGTTTCCACGCTGCGGGTGTCGCTGACAGTCAACACTGCAATATTGAGCGGCACAAAGGGTACATCTGCCTTGGCTTTCATTGGCTGGGTCCGGTTGTTTGGCGGGATGGACGGTGTTATATCACAGCCCCACAGCCACTGTCCGAGGCCCCGAATGAACCCTGCCGACACCTTGCCCCCCTGCTCTGTCCTGCTGCTGGCAGGCGGCCGCGGACAACGCATGGGCGGCCGCGACAAGGGCCTGATCGACTGGCATGGCCGGCCCTTGATCGAGCACCTGCAGCAACGCGTGCGACCCGTGACCGATGACCTGATCATTTCGTGCAACCGCAATTATCCGCGATACGCAGCCTTCGCTGACCGCTTGGTGCACGACGACAGCAGCGACTTTCCCGGACCGCTGGCGGGCATTCTGGCCGGCCTGGCCGCCGCTCGACACCCGCTGCTGCTGGTATTGCCCTGCGATGTGCCGGGCGTGGACGAGGCCCTGCTCGACGCCATGCGCCATGCGCAGCAAACTCATCCAACCCAGCCGCTGATGGTGCGTCAGGGTGAGTTCTGGGAACCGTTGCTGTGCATCGTTGGCAAGGTGCATCAACCGCTCGTGCGACAAGCCTGGGATGCCGGCGAACGGAGCCCGCGCAAGGTCTTGCTGGCACTCAACGCCCAGCCGCTGCAATGTGCCGAGAACGATCCGCGCCTGGCCAATTTCAATACGCCTCAACTGCTGGGTCGCTGAGCAGGTCGGCAAACGCTAGACTGCACCGGTCGGACCAACGGAACTTTGCTGGCGCAAGCAGCGTCTTATTCCCGTATACGCCAGCACCCTTTTTTGTTTTGTGGAGAAACACAATGACTCACCGGATCCTTCCCGCTTTCATGCTCGCGCTGGGCCTGGCATCGCTTGCCGGTTGCGCATCGCCTACCGTGATCACCCTGAACGACGGTCGTGAAATCCAGGCGGTGGACACGCCCTCCTACGACGAAGACGCTGGCTTCTACGAGTTCGAGCAGCTGGACGGCAAGACTACCCGTGTCAATAAAGACCAGGTACGTACCGTCAAGGAACTCTGATCAAACAGAGTTTAAGTGTTGCAAGACAAAGCCCGCCCTCTGGCGGGCTTTGTCGTTCTAGAACGTCAGCTTCAGTTGTGTCTCGAAATTGCGCAGGCGACCGTCGAGCGGGTCGTGGAACTGCAGCGAGCGTGCCAGCAGCTTCAACGGCCGGGCATAGTCGTCCACCTCGGTATTGCTCAGCTGCGGGTAGAACGGATCGTTGCAGATGCTGGCCCCCAGCGCGGTCATGTGGACGCGCAGCTGATGAGTCTTGCCGGTGACCGGGTTGAGCACGTAGCGCCACACGTGTTCGCCTTTTTCGGCGACCTCCAGGCGAGTTTCACTGTTGCTCGGCCCCGGCACTTCGCGCATGCGAAAAAACGGCTCGCCATGCTCCAGGCGGCTGCGGTGCACCCACGGAAAAGCCAGGTCGGGCAGTGCGGGCGCGATGGCCTCGTAGCGCTTTTCGATCTGTCGAGTGGGAAACAGCTGCTGATAGGCACTGCGCGTCTGCGGATTGGCCGAGAACAGCACCAGACCTGCCGTATGCCGGTCAATGCGGTGCAGCGGCACCAGGTGCGGGTTGTCGAGACGGCGGATGAGCCGCCGCAGCAAGGTGTGTTCGACGTACTCGCCGGTCGGTGTCACCGGCAGGAAGTGTGGCTTGTCGGCCACCACCAGATGCTCGTCGACGTGCAACACCTGCTCCTGTGCAGCGATCGGCCGTTCGTTCGGCACTTCGCGAAAGTAGTGGATGCGCAGGCCCTGGCGGTAGGCATGGGCAGGTCCGATGGGTACGCCGTCGGCGTCCAGCACCCGGTCCCTGGCCATGCGGCTCAGCCACTGAGCGCGATCGATGGCCGGAAAATGTTCGCACAGGCAATCCAGCACGGTTGCCCATTTGCCGGGTGGCAGGCACAGGGTGCTGGCCTGATGCGCAGCAGGGTCGAATTTGGGTGCAGACATGCCTAGATCCACGATGGTTTCAGGCCGCGAGTATCGCCCACGGCGTTACGGCTGTCATCGCGCGTGGACAGCCTCGGCTGCCTCGGTGAATTCCTTGAGCCAACGCAGCACCTCGACCGCTTCCCAGCGAGTTGGGTCGTACAAGGCGTACAGCAGGCCCTTGTAGCCGACCACATCCAGCGGTCGGTGATAGCCGGCACGCTGGAACAGCGCCTCGACCTCGGCAAAGCAGGTGTTGAAGTGCAGCTTGCTAAACGGGGTCTTGCCTTCGGTAACCAGGCCGTCGAGACGCAGTTCCAGCACGGCTTCGCGAACCACGTCCGGGGCCATGCGGTTGACGCTGTACTTGAGTTGTTCGACGTTGAGCATGGGCGAGTGATTATCCATATACTGTATCTTTATACAGCATAAGGCAGCCGTCCGAGACCCGTCAATTGCCCCGACATGTCGATAATGGGCTATACAAAGGATTATGCCGCGCAATGGCACTGAACCTTCGGGATCACCCTCACTCGAAATATCCAGACGCCACCCATATGGAGATCAACATGGCCACCCCGAGCACCAAAGCAGCCCAAGAAGTTCTCAAAGCCGATTTTCAGACCCTGGTCCGTGACACCGAGAAACTTCTCGAACACACCGCCAGCATCGCCGGCACCCAGGCCGAAGAACTGCGCGCGCAGATCAACGAGAGCCTGCTGAAGGCTCGCGAATCGCTGCAGCAGACCAAAGAAACCGCAGCCGAGCGCAGCCAGGAGGCCGTAGTCGCAGCCGAAGGCTACGTTCAGGAAAACCCATGGCAGTCCGTCGGCATCGCCGCAGGCGTAGGCTTCCTTCTGGGCCTGCTGGCCACAAGGCACTGATATGTCCCTCCTCGACTCGGATACCACAGATAACAGCACCGGCTCCACCTCTCGGCGCCTGGGTGCTGCCATGCTCGGCCTGCTTCGCAGTCATGTCGAACTGTTCGGCATCGAGTTGCAGGAGCAGAAATCTCGAACCGTCAGCCTGTTGCTGTTCGCAGGCCTGGCCCTGGTCTTCGCCTTGCTGGCACTGGTGGCGTTGTCCGGGCTCATTCTGATTCTGCTGTGGGACAACTACCGCATGGCCGGCATGGTCGGCCTGGCGGTGTTCTACGTACTGGCAGGTATTTTCTGCGCATTCCGCCTCAAGGCGGCTGTGTTCGATGAATCCTCGCCATTCAGTGGGACACTGGAAGAACTGGCCAATGACCGGGAGCGCCTGCTGCCATGAGCCGAAACGAACCTACCAGCGCCCAGTCACGGCGCGACATGCGCAAGTCGTTGATTCGCCTGCGCATGGAAATGCATCGCCAGGAGTTGCGGCACGAGTCGCGGCAATTGGTCAATCCGCTCACCCGCCTGCGCGGGTTGGGTCAATCGGTGCAGACCGGCATGGGTATCAAGCATGCCTCGCTGTGGGGCATAGCAGGCGTCACCCTGATGGGTTTCCTGACCGGACGCGGGGCTGGTAACAGCGCTCGTGCGCCGGTAGTCGCGCCGGTGCGTGGTCCGGGCCGTCTTTCGCGGCTGGCCAAGGTCGGCACGTTGCTGTTGCCGGTGATCAAGCTGGCCATGCAGGGCTCTTCGCGCAGACGCTAGGCTTGGCTGAAAGAGCAACCCGGGTGCGGTCGTAAACGTATCCGGGTTGCTTTTTTTTGCCCGACATTCCTGCTTCACCTACCTGCTCAATACGTTCAAGGCCCGATGCCAGCCTTGCCAGCCAGCCCACGCAGGCCGACACTGCAGGCTCGATCGGGTCCCGGAGGAATCGCCTTGGATTGGCACACACTGCTTACACGCGAACGCTTGGGCAAGCCCCTGCACAGCCCGGAAGAACTGGGCCGCAGCCCGTTCCACAAGGATCACGACCGCATCATCTTTTCCGGCGCCTTCCGCCGGCTGGGGCGCAAGACCCAGGTTCACCCGGTGTCGAGCAACGACCACATCCATACGCGCCTGACCCATTCGCTGGAAGTCAGTTGCGTGGGCCGCTCCCTGGGCATGCGCGTGGGCGAAACCCTGCGCGACCAGCTGCCGCAATGGTGCGAGCCCAGCGACCTGGGCATGGTCGTGCAGTCGGCCTGCCTGGCGCACGACATCGGCAATCCGCCCTTCGGGCATTCCGGTGAAGACGCCATTCGCCACTGGTTCCGCCAGGCAGCCGGGCGTGGCTGGCTCGACGCAATGAGCGAAGTGGAGCGTGACGACTTCCTCAATTTCGAAGGCAATGCCCAAGGCTTCAGGGTGCTCACCCAGCTCGAGTATCACCAGTTCGACGGGGGCACCCGGCTGACCTACGCAACTCTGGGCACTTACCTCAAATACCCGTGGACGGCGCGCCACGCCGATGCATTGGGCTACAAGAAGCACAAGTTCGGCTGCTACCAGAGCGAACTGCCGCTGCTCGAACAGATCGCCGGCAAGCTGGGTCTGCCATTGCTCGAAGAGCAGCGTTGGGCCCGGCATCCGCTGGTGTACCTGATGGAGGCCGCAGACGACATCTGCTATGGCCTGATCGACCTGGAAGACGGCCTGGAAATGGAGCTGCTCGACTACGCCGAAGTCGAGGCACTGTTGCTCGACCTGGTAGGCGATGACATCCCGGACACCTATCGCCAGCTCGGCCCACTGGACTCGCGGCGGCGCAAGCTGGCGATCCTGCGCGGCAAGGCCATCGAGCACCTGACCAACGCTGCCGCGCGCGCGTTCGTCGAACAGCAGCAGGCGCTGCTGGCCGGCCAGCTGAGCGGCGATCTGGTCGAGCACATGCACGGTCCGGCCAAGCGCTGCGTGCTCGACGCCAAGGACATGGCGCGCAAGAAGATTTTCCAGGACAAGCGCAAGACCCTGCACGAGATCGGCGCCTACACCACCCTCGAAGTGCTGCTCAATGCGTTCTGCGGGGCGGCGCTGGAGCAGCACACCACAGGCAGGTTGTCGTTCAAGCACCAGCGCATTCTCGATCTGCTGGGGCACAACGCGCCGCAGCCGGACTGGCCGCTGCACAAGTCGTTCCTGCGCATGATCGATTTCATCGCAGGCATGACCGACAGTTATGCCGCAGAAATGGCCGGCGAAATGACCGGACGCTCGAACTCGTTCTAGTCTGTAGCGTGGAAATAAACGAATACAAACGATAGTTGACTCTTTGGAATCAAACTATCTTTGTATTCCGTTACGTTTATATCTGTAGGAAGTTTCCTAGAATCACTCTTTCCCGAGTCCATTCGTATGCCCTTCGAAGCAACTGGGCTAAGGTGCGCGCTTTTACTGGATCGTTCAGGAGAGGCTGCATGCGTAATGTATTCATCATCGATGATCACCCTGTCATTCGGCTCGCCGTCAGAATGCTTCTGGAAAACGAAGGCTACTGCGTCGTAGGCGAAAGCGACAACGGGGTGGATGCCATGCAGATGGTGCGCGAGTGCCAGCCTGACTTGCTGATTCTCGACATCAGCATTCCCAAGCTCGACGGGCTCGAAGTACTGACCCGCTTCCATGGCATGAACGTCCCCTACAAGATCCTGGTACTGACCGCTCAGGCCCCGGCCCTGTTCGCCATACGCTGCATGCAGTCGGGCGCCGCCGGTTTCGTCTGCAAGCAGGAGGCCCTGAGCGAGTTGATCAGTGCCGTCCGCGCAGTGTTCTCTGGTTACAACTACTTTCCCAGCCAAGCGTTGATTCCGTCACGAGAAGATGAAGGCCAACTTCAGGAACTCGAACTGTTCAAGACCATCAACGACCGCGAGTTGATGGTCTTGCAGTTGTTTGCGCAGGGCCGCAGCAACAAGGAAATTGCCACAGGCATGTTTCTCAGCAACAAGACAGTCAGTACCTACAAGAAACGCCTGATGCAGAAACTTCAGGCGAACTCATTGGTTGAACTTATCGAAATGGCCAAGCGCAACGCGCTGGTGTGATTGCACACATGAACATCATCGACCCACTCAACGTCTTGACCGGCGGCAACAGCGTGCTCACGCGGCGACTGCTCGAGGAAGTACTGCGCAGTTGCACGGAGGATAGCCAGCGACTGCTTGCCATTGCCGACGACGACCACCAGGGCGTGGTGGAGATTGCTCACAAGATCAATGGCGCCGCTCGCATCGTCCAGGCGCACGCGGTCTATGAAGCGTGCCTGGCGCTGGAAGCAAGCCACCCATGGGACGATCTGCGTCCGGGACGTGAGGCCTTGCACCTGGCGTTGCTGGAATTGCAGACGCAGTTGCGCCTGGCACTGGCCGGGCTGGGCGAGTAGGTGCAGGGCAAGTCATTTGTCACTGAATCAGGCAGGCGCCTGGCTTAACTGGTAGACTGCGCCGCGATATTACCTAAGAGGATTGTTTCATGGCCACTAACCGCTCCCGTCGTCTGCGCAAAAAACTGTGCGTCGACGAATTCCAGGAATCGGGTTTCGAATTGAACCTGGACTTCAAGGAGGATTTGGCTGACGAGCAGATCGACGCATTCCTCGATGCGTTCCTGACCGAAGCAATGGACGCCAACGGCCTCGACTACGTTGGCGGCGACGACTTCGGTCTGGTTTGCCTGGCCAAGCGTGGTTCCGTCACCGAAGAGCACCGCGCTATCGTCGAAGCCTGGCTCAAGGGTCGCAGCGAACTGACCCGCGTCGAAGTCAGCCCGTTGCTGGACGCCTGGTACCCAGAGAAGCCGATCAATTCGGCAGCTTGATGTACCACTGAAAAAGGCCATCTTCGGATGGCCTTTTTTGTGGGCGCGATTCGCTAACGGGGTACCGCTGCGCCGGCGTGGGCGCGCGCTACGCGCGATGCGCTCTGCCTGCCCAGCGCGAGCATGATCGACTGCCCTGCCTGCACGACTTGCGCCAGATCCACGCCGGTAGCGATGCCCAGCCCGTGCAGCAGGTAGAGGACGTCCTCGGTCGCGACGTTGCCGCTGGCGCCCGGCGCGTAGGGGCAACCGCCCAGCCCCGCCACCGAGCTGTCGAACACCTGCAGGCCTTCCAGCAGGCAGGCGTAGATGTTCGCCACGGCCTGGCCATACGTATCGTGAAAGTGTCCGGCCAGATGCGCCCGCGGCACGCGCTGTGCGACCACTTCGATCAGTTGTCGCGCAGCCCCAGGCGTACCGACGCCGAGGGTGTCGCCCAGGGAAATCTCGTAGCAGCCCATCTGCAGCATGGCGCTGGCCACGTCGCGCACCTGCATCGCAGCGATCTGGCCTTCGTACGGACACCCGAGCACGCATGACACGTAGCCACGCACCTTGATACCGTGCTGGGCGGCGGCCGCCAGAACCGGTTCGAAGCGCTGCAGACTCTGTGCGATGGAGCAGTTGATGTTGCGCTGGGAGAAGGATTCAGACGCCGCGGCGAACACCGCCACCTCCGATGCACCAGCTTGAATGGCGGCCTCGAAGCCTTGCAGGTTCGGCGTCAGTGCCGCGTAGGTCACCCCCGGCGAACGCTGGATGGCGGAAAAGACCGCCGCGCTGTCGGCCATCTGCGGCACCCAGCGCGGCGAGACGAAACTGCCGACCTCGACATGCTGCAAGCCCGCCGCGACCAGCGCGTCGACCAGCGCTACCTTGTCTTCGACGCGTACACGGCCCTGCTCGTTCTGCAACCCGTCACGGGGCCCGACCTCGACGATCCGCACCCGTTCAGGCAGCATGTTCGGCCTCCTGCAACTCGATCAACACCCTGCCTTCGCTGACCATCTCGCCCTCTTCGCAGCACAGCGCCTGAACCACGCCGGCGCGGTTGGCACGCACGGTGTGCTCCATCTTCATGGCCTCCAG
Organism: Pseudomonas sp. MM227; assembly: GCF_947090715.1. Lineage (NCBI taxonomy): Bacteria > Pseudomonadati > Pseudomonadota > Gammaproteobacteria > Pseudomonadales > Pseudomonadaceae > Pseudomonas > Pseudomonas sp. MM227. The sequence continues at coordinate 1,691,935 of NZ_OX352319.1, read as the reverse complement.
CACCACCAAGCCATCGCCCAACGCCACCTGCTGGCCCGGACTGACCAACAGACGGACGATGCTGCCGTTCATGGGCGCAGCGAGCGAACCGTCGGACGCATGGACACCGCTGTCCGCCGCCAGGGAGTCAACCAGCGCGACCTCGTAGGGGTCGCCTTGCCACTGGAGGTAGACGACGTCGCCGCGGCGGCCGATCAGCCGTGCTTCATCCGGGCCGGCGCAAGCGTTGCTCAAAGCCACCGTGCACAATCGGCTCTGGGCGCCACAGCGCAGGTCGAGCGTGGCTTGCGCAGGCATGAGTTGACGCCAACCAGTGGCAGCGCTCCAAGGTGAATGCGGGTCTTGTTCACAGGCAACAAGCGGGGCCGAACGCAGGAAGGCACGCGCGGCGCTGTGCCAGAACGCTTCGGTCAGCGCCGGTGGCGCAGGCAACAGCGCGTCGGCGTGGCGTTCGATGAAGCCGGTGTCGATTCGGGACGCGGCGAACGCAGGCGTGGCAAGGATGCGCTGCAGCAGGGCCAGGTTGCTCTTGATCCCGCCGACCGCCGTTTCGGCGAGCATCGCCAGCAGGCGCAGCCGGGCCTCTTCGCGATTTTCACCCCAGGCAATGAGCTTGGCGATCATCGGATCATAGAATGGCGAAATCACGTCGCCTTCGCGCACCGCGCTGTCCACTCGCCGCCCGGGTCCGGCTGCCGGTTCCCGATACAGTGCCAATTGCCCACTGGCCGGCAGGAACCCGCCTGCTGGATCTTCGGCATACAGGCGCACCTCGATGGCGTGCCCGAACAGGGGAACCTGCGCCTGGCTCAGCGGCAGGGTTTCACCACGCGCCACGCGAATCTGCCAGGCCACCAGGTCCAGCCCGGTGATCGCTTCGGTCACCGGATGCTCGACCTGCAGGCGGGTATTCATCTCCATGAAGTAGAAACGCCCTTCCCCATCCAGCAGGAACTCCACCGTACCTGCGCCCACATAGCCAATCGCCTGGGCTGCGCGCACCGCGGCTTCGCCCATGGCCTGGCGCAGGGAGGCATCGAGCCCCGGTGCCGGTGCTTCCTCCAGTACTTTCTGATGCCGTCGCTGGATGGAGCAATCCCGCTCGTGAAGATAGAGGCAATGCCCCTGTGCGTCGGCAAAGACCTGGATCTCCACGTGCCGGGGTGCCACCAGGTATTTCTCGACCAGCATATGACCGTCCCCGAAGGCTGCCACGGCCTCTCGCCGCGCCGAGTCCAGGGCAGGTGCCAGTTCGGCGGCGGACTCGGCCACCTTCATACCCTTGCCGCCACCGCCGGCAGCGGCCTTGAGCAGCACCGGGTAGCCGATGCGCTGCGCCGCATCGGCGAAGGTCGACAGGTCCTGGGCCTGGCCGTGGTATCCCGGCACCAGCGGCACTCCGGCGCGTTCCATCAGGGCCTTGGCCGCCGACTTGCTGCCCATGGCTTCGATGGCCTCGGCGGGCGGGCCGATGAACAGGATGCCCTCGAGCGTCAGGCGCCGGGCGAAGGCGGCGTTTTCCGAAAGAAAGCCGTAGCCGGGATGGACCGCGTCGGCGCCACAGGCCAAGGCAGCGGCAACCACCTTGTCGATCTGCAGGTAGCTGTCGGCGGGTTTGCTGCCACCCAGGGGGATGGCCAGATCGGCCTCGTGCACATGGCGGGCATCGGCGTCGGCGTCGCTGTAGATGGCCACGCTGCGGATGCCCATGGCCCTGGCGGTGCGGATGATGCGGCAGGCGATCTCGCCACGGTTGGCAATCAGCAGCGTTGCCACGGTCTGCGGGAGTGGCTTCATGGGGTTACCTCTGCCCAGGCGGGCGCGCGTTTGTCGAAGAAAGCCTGCATGCCTTCCTGGCCCTCAGGGCCGGTGCGCAGCCGGGCGATCAGGGCCTGCGCCTGGGCCTGGCGTGGCGCCGTGACCTGGCCATCGCCGATAGCCAGCAGCAGCGCCTTGCAGGCGCGCATCGCTTCGGGACCGTTACCCAGCAGACGCCGTTGCCACGCCTGTACCGCCCGTTCCAGCTCGGCGCGCGGATACACTTCGTCGAGCAGTCCCAGTTCGCGGGCCCGCGCGGCATCGAAACGCTCGGCGCTTAGCGCATAGCGGCGCGCGGCGCGCGAGCCGATGGCCTGGACCACGTAGGGACTGATCACCGCCGGCGCCAGGCCCAGGCGCACTTCACTGAGACTGAACAGCGCGTCGTCGGCGCCGATGGCCATGTCACAGCAACTGACCAGGCCCATTGCCCCGGCGAACGCGGCGCCCTGCACCACCGCGACGGTGGGCAGCGGCAGGCGCTGCAGCTGCTCCATCAGCTCGCTCAGACGCGTGGCCTCGGCGAGGTTTTCCGCGTAGCTCAGCCGGGCACTGGCTTGCATCCAGGCCAGATCGGCACCGGCGCTGAAGTGTTGCCCATGGCCACGCAGGAACATGAAGCGCAACCCTGGCCGCTGGCTGATGTGGTCGAAGGCCTGGCGCAGCTCCTCCAGCATGAGCGCATTGAGTGCGTTGTTCTTGTCCGGTCGATCGAGCCAGACGCTGGCCACGTGTTCGGCGCTGATGTGCAGCTGTATCGTGGAGAATTCGTGCATACCCTGATCCCCGATTCCTGATAAGTGCATGGGCTACATGCGGAAGACGCCGAAGCGGGTTTCGACCAGCGGCGCGTTCAACGCCGCCGATAAACCCAGCGCCAGTACGGTTCGGGTTTGCGCAGGATCGATCACGCCGTCGTCCCACAGACGTGCCGAGGAATAGAACGCGTGGGCCTGTTGTTCGTACTGCGCCACCATGGGCTCGGCCAGTTGCCGGGCCTGTTCGTCGCTGAACGCCTGACCCTGGCGCTGGGCCTGCTCCTGCTTGACCTGGACCAGCACGCCGGCCGCTTGCTGGGCGCCCATCACGCCGATCTTGGCGTTCGGCCACATCCACAGGAAGCGCGGATCGTAGGCGCGCCCGCACATCCCGTAATTGCCCGCGCCGTAGCTGGCACCGATGATCACGGTGAACTTGGGCACCTTGGCGCAGGCCACCGCCGTGACCAGCTTGGCGCCGTGCTTGGCGATACCGCCGGCCTCGTATTTCTGGCCGACCATGAAGCCGGTGATGTTCTGCAGGAACACCAGGGGTATTCCACGCTGGCACGCCAGCTCGATGAAGTGCGCGCCCTTCTGCGCGGCTTCGGCGAACAGCACGCCGTTGTTTGCCAGGAGGGCCACCGGGTAGCCATGGATATGCGCGAAACCACAGATCAGGGTCGGCCCGAACAGCGCCTTGAACTCGTCGAAGGCGGAGTCGTCGACGATGCGCGCGATGATTTCGTGGATCGGCAGTGGCTGCTTGGGGTCAGTGGGGACCAAGCCGTAGATCTCGTCTGCGGCATGGCGTGGCGGCCGCGGTTCGACACAGGCCAGCCAGCCCTGCTTGCGTCCGTTCAGATGGGCGACGCAGCGTCGGGCGATGGCCAGTGCGTGCTGGTCGTTTTCGGCGTAGTGATCCGCCACCCCCGACTGCCGGCAATGCAGGTCGGCACCGCCGAGGGCCTGCGCGCTGACCACCTCGCCGGTGGCGGCCTTGACCAGGGGCGGGCCGGCCAGAAAGATGGTCGCCTGATCGCGAACCATGATGGTCTCGTCACTCATGGCCGGCACATAGGCGCCCCCGGCCGTGCACGAGCCCAGCACCACGGCGATCTGGGCGATGCCCTGGGCGCTCATGTTGGCCTGGTTGAAGAAGATCCGCCCGAAGTGCTCGCGGTCTGGAAACACTTCGTCCTGACGCGGCAGGTTGGCGCCCCCGGAGTCGACCAGGTACAAACAGGGCAGGCGGTTATGCTGGGCGATTTCCTGGGCGCGCAAATGCTTCTTCACGGTCAGCGGATAATAGCTGCCGCCTTTGACCGTGGCATCGTTGGCGATGATCATGCACTCGACGCCGGACACCCGTCCGATACCGGTGATCAAACCGGCAGCGGCGACCTGTTCGGGATACACCTCATGGGCGGCCAGCAGGCCCACTTCGAGGAAGGCCGAGCCTGGGTCGAGCAGCACGTCGATACGCTGCCGCGGCAGCAGCTTGCCGCGCGCGACATGCCGCGCCTGCGCCGCTTCACCACCGCCCTGGTGAATCTGCGCCGCGCACTGCTGCAGCGTTTCGAGCTGCCGCAGCATCGCTTCGCGATTGGCGGCGAAGTCGGCGGAACGGGTGTTGATCTGGGTGTGCAGAATGGCCATGGGCATTTCCTGTGCGAATACGGCACCAGAGGGACGCGTCAGCGGTTGCGGGCTCAGCGGGTCTGCTCGAACAGCTCGCGGCCGATCAGCATGCGACGGATCTCGCTGGTGCCTGCGCCGATCTCGTACAGCTTGGCGTCACGCCATAGCCGCCCGGCGGGAAATTCGTTGATGTAGCCATTGCCGCCCAGGATCTGGATGGCTTCACCGGCCAGCCAGGTGGCTTTTTCGGCGGCATACAGAATGACCCCGGCGCAGTCCTTGCGCACCTGGCGCACGGGTGCCTGGCCCAGTGCATCGAGGTGCCGGCCCACGGCGTAGAGGTAAGCCCGGCATGCCTGCTGGGTGGTGTACATGTCGGCCAGCTTGCCCTGGATGAGCTGGAACTCGCCGATGCTCTGGCCGAACTGCTGGCGATCGTGGACGTACGGCAACACCAGGTCCATGGCCGCCTGCATCAACCCCAGGGGGCCACCGCTGAGCACGGCGCGCTCGTAGTCCAGGCCACTCATCAGCACACCGACGCCCTGCCCCGTCTGGCCCAGCACGTTCTGCAGCGGCACTTCGACGTCCTGGAACACCAGCTCGCCGGTGTGCGAGCCGCGCATGCCCAGCTTGTCGAGTTTCTGCGCGACGCTGAAGCCAGGCGCGCCTTTCTCCAGGATGAACGCAGTGATGCCCTTGGCGCCGGCCGCCATGTCGGTCTTGGCGTAGACCACCAGCACATCGCAGTCCGGGCCGTTGGTGATCCACATCTTGGTGCCGTTGAGCACGTAGCGGTCGCCCTTGAGGTCGGCGCGCAAGCGCATGGAAACCACGTCGGAACCAGCGTTGGGCTCGCTCATGGCGAGTGCACCGATGTGTTCGCCGCTGATCAGCTTCGGCAGGTAGCGGGCCTTCTGTTCGGCAGTGCCGTTGCGGTTGATCTGGTTGACGCAGAGGTTGGAATGGGCGGCGTAGGACAAACCGATGGCTCCGGAGCCGCGGGAGATTTCCTCCATGGCGACCATGTGCGCCAGGTAGCCCATGCCCGTCCCGCCCCACTCTTCGGCCACGGTCAGGCCCAGCAGGCCCATGTCACCGAACTTGCGCCACAGGTCGGCAGGAAACTGGTCGCTGCGATCGGCCTCGGCGGCACGCGGGGTGATCTCGCGCGCCACGAAGGCGGCCACGGAATCGCGCAGCATGTCGATGTCTTCGCCAAGGAAGAAATCCAGTCCCGGTACTGAAATCATGTTCGCCACCCACTTGTTGTTTTTTTTGGGGAGAAAGCTGTTGAGCACAATCATCTTGCAGGAAACGTTACAGGGGGCACCGCGCGCGGGCGCGCTCCGGTCAAGTCTGCAGCGCGGCGCGGCAGCGTTCTTCAGCGGTGTCGAGCTCCACCTGCATCTGTTCGATGTCCAGCATCTGCTGCTGCAACTGCGCCCGGCGCTCGGTGATCTTCTCCAGAAAACGGTCGAGTTGCTTGCGGTTGCCCGACGGGTCGTACATGTCTATGAGCTCTTTGCATTCGGCCAGGGAGAAGCCGATGCGCTTGCCGCGCAGGATCAGTTTCATCGCCACCAGGTCGCGCGGCGCATAGATCCGCTCCTGGCCACGGCGCGTCGGCGTGACCATGCCCTGCTCTTCATAGAAACGCAGGGTCCTGGGCGTTACGTCCAACAACTGGGCTATGTCGGAAATGCTGTAGGTCGCGCTCACGTCGATCGACTTCCTGGTGCTTTACGTTAACGTAAACGTCAGCGAAAGGCCTGTCAATACACGCCGCTGTGCTATCGAGGGGCGGGAAGTCTCGGGACGCGATCCTGGGAGCGCGTCATCGGCAGCGGTCAGGCGAAGGCCGGCACACCGCTGTGGAAGCGAAATTCGGGGTCGGGCGTTTCGATCAGTTCGGCTTCGGCCACGCGAACCCTGTCGACGGTCTGGGCGATATCGGCGGCATCGCCGTATTGATGCGCCAGTTTAAGATAGCCCTGGTAATGCCGCGCTTCGCTCATGAGCAGGCCGTTGTAGAAGGTGCCCAGCTCTTCGTCCAGATGCGGCACCAGGGCCGCGAAACGCTCGCAGCTGCGCGCTTCGATGAAAGCGCCAACCACCAGGGTGTCGACCAGCTTGACGGGCTCGTGGTTGCGCACCTGCTTGCGCAGCGACGAGGCATAACGGCTCGCCGACAGGGGTTGCAGTTCGATCTTGCGGCGCTTCATCAGGCGCAGGACCTGCTCGTGGTGCACCAACTCCTCGCGGGCCAGGCGCGACATCATGTTGATCAGATCGGCGTGGGTGCAGTACTTGGCGATCAGGCTCAGGGCCGTGGAGGCTGCCTTGAATTCGCAGTTCTTGTGGTCGATCAGCAGGGTGTGCTGGTCGGCCAGCGCGGCCTGGACCCAGGCATCGGGCGTAGGGCAGCCGAGAAAGGCATGAATTTCAGACAACATGGCCAGGCACCTGGAAAAAAGGGGGCGATTATACCCAGCTCGCCTGCAACTGGGTATGTGCGCCGAACGACCGGCGCTGTGAGGCGATCAGTCGCTTTTCTTGCGGATCCAGTAGAGGTAGGTACCGCCCTCCTCGTCCTGCTGAACCAGCTCATGGCCCAGGAATACACAGAACTTGGGAATGTCGCGACGGGTCGAGGGGTCAGTGGCGATGACTTTCAGCAGACCGCCCGCAGGCAGGTCGCGCACATGCTGGTGCAGCATCATCACCGGTTCCGGACAGCTCAGGCCGGTGGCATCCAGGGTACGGTCGGCAGGCAAGGTTTGGGTCATGAAAAGCTCCAGGTCAAGCGGGCATTCAGGCGCACGTTCGAAACCAACAGTGTAGCGCCAGCGCGCGGTCCGAGTGCAGCGTGCGACGTCAGGCCGCAGCGCTCGGATCGATCAGCGCCGGCCGCCGTCGAGTCGACGCAGGTGGCAGGTGACTTCCTCGCGGTCATGGTACAGCTGCTTGCAGCCGATCTGGACCTTGATGCCGCGCGCCTTGAAACCCTCTTCGATGCGCTCGAGCAAGCGCCGGACTTCGGCATAGCGCTGCTTCATCGGCAGCTTCAGATTGACCACCGCTTCGCGGCAGAGGTTCTCGCCCAGCCAGGTTTCCAGCAAGGCGGCGTTGCGCGCCGGCTTCTCGACGATGTCGCAGACCATCCAGTCCACCGTCTGCTTGGGCCGATAGGTGAAGCCGTCGGCCATCAGATGGGTCACCAATCCGGTGTCCATCAGGCTCTGCGCCATCGGCCCGTTGTCGATAGCGGTAACCAGCATGCCGCGGCGTACCAGCTGGTAGGTCCAGCCACCAGGTGCGGCGCCCAGGTCGACACCGGTCATGTCGCCGTGCAGGCGTTCGTCCCATTGCTCGCGGGGAATGAAGTGATGCCATGCCTCTTCGAGTTTCAGGGTCGAGCGGCTGGGCGCTTCGCGGGGGAACTTGAGCCGCGGAATGCCCATGGGCCACATGGCGAAATTACCCGCGTCGGCCACACCCAGGAAGACTTCGCGACCACTCTTGAACGTCAGCAACAGGCGCGGCAAGGCAGGATCGTCCACTAGCCTGCCAGCACCGAGCAAGGCCTTGCGCAGCGGCGCCTCGAACTTCTTGCAGAAATTCGACAGCTCCTTGCCATCGTTGGTGTCGAGCACTTCCAGCCACAGGCTGCCGCACACTGGATAGGCCGCCAGGTGGTCGAGCAGCACGCTGATGCGGTCGGTTTCGGGCAACTGCACGAAATCGCCCCTTGCCCACTGCCGTGGAAATATCAAGTCACTAAAACGCAACTCGCGCATCAACCGCGCCGGACCGGCCGGTTCATGGCAGATGAATTCGGCGCAGGCGGTCAGCGGCTTCGCCTTGGCATACCCGGCAACCCCCAGCCGTGCGGCGTGTTCGGCGATCTCCGAGCAGACCTCGCCTTCGAAGCCGGGGCGGCAATGCATAAACAGCGTATTCATAAAGGGACTTTCACCGCCGGGGGGCTCAAATCGGCGCATGATAAAGGAAATCGGAACCCTGAGCATGCACTGGAAGTCCCTGACTGAAACAACCTGTTTATCCAGCCCGTGCCGTGCGGGCGTGAAAAGGAGCTGATCCATGTCCTCCCTCGATAGCCTGAAAAGCCTGAAGACGCTCGACGTCGCGGGCACGTCCTATCACTACTTCAGCCTGCCCGATGCTGCCAACAGCCTGGGTGACCTGCAGAAACTGCCGATGTCGCTCAAGGTCCTGCTGGAGAACCTGCTGCGCTGGGAAGACGGCAAGACCGTGACCGGTGCCGACCTCCAGGCCCTGGCCGATTGGCTGCAGGAGCGCCGCTCCGATCGCGAGATTCAATACCGCCCGGCACGGGTGCTGATGCAGGATTTCACCGGGGTACCGGCGGTGGTCGACCTCGCCGCCATGCGCGCGGCCGTGGCCAAGGCCGGCGGTGACCCGCAGCGAATCAATCCGTTGTCGCCGGTGGACCTGGTGATCGACCATTCGGTGATGGTCGACCGTTATGCCACCGGGCAGGCATTCGAGGAAAACGTCGACATCGAGATGGAGCGCAATGGCGAGCGCTATGCGTTCCTGCGCTGGGGTCAGAGCGCGTTCGACAACTTCAGCGTGGTCCCGCCGGGCACCGGCATCTGCCACCAGGTCAACCTCGAATACCTTGGCCGCACCGTCTGGACCAAGGAAGAAGACGGCCGCACCTACGCCTTTCCCGACACCCTGGTGGGTACCGACTCCCACACCACCATGATCAACGGCCTGGGGGTACTGGGCTGGGGCGTCGGCGGTATCGAAGCGGAAGCCGCCATGCTCGGCCAGCCGGTGTCGATGCTGATTCCCGAGGTCATTGGCTTCAAGCTTACCGGCAAGCTCAAGGAAGGCATCACGGCCACCGACCTGGTACTGACCGTGACGCAGATGCTGCGCAAGAAAGGCGTCGTGGGCAAGTTCGTCGAATTCTACGGTGATGGCCTGGCCGATCTGCCCCTGGCCGACCGCGCGACCATTGCCAACATGGCGCCGGAGTACGGTGCCACCTGCGGTTTCTTCCCGGTGGATGAGGTGACCCTGGGTTACCTGCGCCTGTCCGGACGCCCGGAAGCCACCGTGCAATTGGTCGAAGCCTATTGCAAGGCGCAGGGCATGTGGCGCCTGCCCGGCCAGGAACCGGTATTCAGCGATACCCTGGGGCTGGACATGGGTGAGGTCGAGGCCAGCCTGGCCGGGCCGAAGCGCCCGCAGGATCGCGTGGCACTGCCCAAGGTCAGCGCGGCGTTCGACGATTTCATCGGCCTGCAGCTCAAGCCGACCAGCAAGGAAGAAGGCCGCCTGGAAAGCGAGGGCGGCGGTGGCGTGGCGGTGGGCAACGCCGACCAGACAGAGGGCACGCCGTATACCTGGCGCGGCCAGACGCACAGTCTGCAGCACGGCGCAGTGGTCATTGCGGCCATCACCTCGTGCACCAATACCTCCAACCCCAGCGTGATGATGGCCGCCGGGCTGGTGGCGAAGAAGGCGGTCGAAAAAGGCCTGACCACCAAGCCGTGGGTCAAGACTTCCCTGGCCCCCGGCTCCAAAGTGGTCACCGACTACTATCGGGCTGCGGGCCTGACCCAGTATCTGGACACGCTGGGCTTCGCCCTGGTCGGTTATGGCTGCACCACCTGCATCGGCAACTCGGGGCCGCTGGACGAGCCTATCGAGCAAGCCATCCAGAGCGCGGACCTGACCGTGGCTTCGGTGCTCTCGGGCAACCGCAACTTCGAGGGCCGGGTGCACCCGCTGGTGAAGACCAACTGGTTGGCCTCACCACCACTGGTAGTCGCCTACGCCCTGGCCGGCAGTGTGCGTACCGACATCAGCAGTGAACCCTTGGGCACCGGCAGTGACGGCCAGCCGGTCTACCTGCGCGACATCTGGCCCACCCAGCAGGAGATTGCCGACGCAGTGGCCAAGGTCGACACCGCGATGTTCCACAAGGAGTACGCCGAGGTGTTCGCCGGCGATGCGCAATGGCAGGCAATCGAAGTGTCGCAGGCGCCTACCTACGTCTGGCAGGCCGATTCGACCTACATCCAGCATCCACCGTTTTTCGAGGATATCGCCGGTCCCGCACCCGTGATCGCCGACGTGCAGGGCGCAAGCATTCTGGCCTTGCTGGGGGATTCGGTCACCACTGACCACATCTCCCCTGCGGGCAACATCAAGGCTGACAGTCCGGCGGGCCGTTATCTGCGCGACAAGGGCGTGGAACCGCGTGATTTCAACTCCTACGGGTCGCGCCGGGGCAACCACGAAGTGATGATGCGCGGGACCTTTGCCAACATCCGTATCCGCAACGAAATGCTCGGGGGTGAAGAAGGCGGCAACACCTTGTTCATTCCTACGGGCGAGAAGCTGCCGATCTACGATGCGGCCATGCGCTACCAGCAGGCCGGCACACCGCTGGTGATCATTGCCGGCCAGGAGTATGGCACCGGTTCGAGCCGCGACTGGGCTGCCAAGGGGACCAATCTACTGGGCGTCAAGGCCGTGGTGGCGGAGAGTTTCGAGCGTATCCACCGTTCCAACCTGGTGGGCATGGGCGTGCTCCCCTTGCAGTTCACCGACGGGCAGAGCCGCAAGAGCCTCGCCCTGACCGGCCGCGAGACCCTGGACATCGTCGGTTTGAGTGGTGCCCGGCTGCAGCCGCACATGCGTCTGGACCTGCGAATCCGCCGTGAGAACGGCCAGCAGGAAACCGTCGAACTGCTGTGCCGGATCGACACCCTCAACGAAGTGGAGTATTTCCGTTCCGGCGGTATCCTGCACTACGTCTTGCGCCAGTTGATTGGGAACCCGGTGGTGTAAAGCATCTGTAGGAGCGGTCAGCGGCCGCGAAAAGAACACCGCGGATGATCTGACATGCCGCGGTGTCTGGTTCGCGGCCGCGGACCGCTCCTACGGGGGATCGAAGGGATTGCTCCCGTTGACCGGCGGGTATCAACCACAACGGGGCCTGCAGCGCTTTCTGAAACATTAGGTTTCAAATGATTGCACCCGTAATTCATTTGGTTCTTGTTCTCATTCTTGTTTATCCAGTGCAATAGCGGCCTTCCAAATCTGTGGCCACCTGTTCACTGGATCCGCGACCTGCTCGTCAGGCGACCGGCTTCGTGAATCGAGAACGTTTTCCCATGTCCAAGAAATCCCGCTCGAAAATCTGGTTCCTGGTGCACAGCTGGTTGGCCCTGCCGATCTGGTTTTTCGTGCTGATCGTATGTGTGACCGGCACCCTGGCCGTGGTGAGCACCGAAATCATGTGGCTGATCAATCCGGAAATGCGTGCCAACAAACCGTCCGACGACGCCCAGCCGTTGAACTACGACCAACTGATGGCCTCCATCGAGCGCGATCATCCCGAGCTGCGAGTCAGCAATCTCGTTCACCCCGACGGCGACTACTTCGCCGTCAACGCCAGTGTCACCTACCCGGACGGCCGCTCGCCAACGGTCTATGTGAACCCCTATACCGGCGTGCTGCAAGGCGTCAGTCCGGCGTTCGACTTCCCGGCCTTCACCCGCGCCCTGCACGGCTGGTGGCTGGTGCCCTTCACCAACGGCTTCTCCTGGGGCTGGTACCTGGTGTCGTTCCTCGGCCTGCCGCTGCTGGTGTCCCTGATCACCGGCCTGGTGGTCTACAAGAAGTTCTGGAAGGGCTTTCTCAAGCCCACCCTGCGCCTGAACCAGGGCGCACGGGTGTTCTGGGGTGACTTCCACCGCCTCAGCGGTATCTGGTCGATCTGGTTCATCGCGGTCATCGCCATTACCGGCGTGTGGTTCCTGATTCGCGCCATCCTCTACGACAACCAGATCAGCATCTCCAGCTACTCGCCGGTCACCTCGGTGATTGCCCGAGCCGACGTGCCGCTGGTGGCCGACGGCACGCCGGCACCGATGATCCCGGTCGAGCAGGCCATTGCCGTGGTCAAGCAGCAAGTGCCGGGCCTTGATGCCAGCTACGTGTCGCTGCCGCTCAACGCCTACAGCCCGATGGAAGTGGGTGGCCGCAGTTGGTACCCGCTGATGTTCCAGACCGCCAGTATCAACCCCTACACCGGGCAGTTGATCAGCTCGCACCTGCTGGGCGACCGCAATGCACTGGAATTCGTAACCGAGTCCATGCGGCCGCTGCACACCGGTGACTTCGGCGGGCTGTGGATCAAGCTGATCTGGGCCTTCTTCGGTCTGCTGCTGAGCATGATGGTGCTCAGCGGCCTGATGATCTGGAGCAAGCGCACCGCCTTGGCCACTGCCCAGGCGTTCAAGCGCGGCGCCCGCCACGAAACTGCGCAGACGCCCGTCGGCAGCCTGCACCCGATTGCCCACAAGACCGCGGAGCGCAGCCTGTGAGCCGAGTCCTCAGTGCCCCCACGCCTTCGCCCCTGTCGCGTTTCTGGCGCAAGTGGCGGTTCCATATCAACGTGCTGCTGGTGTTCATCCCGCTGAGCTTCATGCCGCACTATTTCGCCGAGAACGCCATGGATCGCGGCGACAGCGGCCTGGGCGAGCGGACAGTAGGCGACATCGCCGTCGGGCCGTGGAGCCTGACCTTGGCCGAACGCCGCATCGAAGGCCCGACCGCCGAAAGCGGCCAGGACATCAAGTACTTCAACGCGGCCCTGTGCAAGACCTGCATCGACCAGGTCAAGGCCACCTACCTGCGCATCGGCAAGCCACGCAGCCTGAGGGCTGCAGGCGTGATCTTCTTCGGCAGTGGCTACCGCATGTTCGCCGGGTTGCCAGTGCCGGCCAAAACCCAGGCCGATGCTCAGCTGTGGATCACCATGGAAGGCTGGGACGGCTCGATGCACCAGACCTCCATTCCATTGAGCCAGGCATCACCCGCGACGGTGGCCTGGCTGAACCGTCAAGGAACCCGACCATGACCCGCGTTTCATTCATCCGCTGGCCCGCCCTGGCACTGGGGCTGCTCGCTGCCGCCTGCAGCGGCGTGGCCCTGGCGCACAACCCGATGTGCGAATGCAAGCAGATCGACGACCAGCAGATCCGCTGCACCGGCGGATTTTCCGATGGCAGCGGCGCGCCGGGGGTGACCCTAGACGTGGTCGGCTATGACGAAAGCATCCTGGTACCCGGCAAGCTGGGCAGCGATTCGACCGTGACCTTCAAGCGTCCGGATGCCGAGTTCTATGTGCTGTTCGATGCCGGCCCCGGCCACGTCGTCGAAATCGACCAAGCCGACATCGAGGCACCATGAGCACGCCCGTCACGCACATCGTGCGCCCGGCCGGTGCGGGCCATGAAACCCTGTACGTCGGCCTGCTGTGCCTGTTCATCCTGCTGGCGGCGGCCGGCGTCGTGTCCTGGCACGGGGTCAGCCACGAAGCCGTCGCGGTACCGTCCCACCAGCTCGACGCCCGACGCGACCTGAGCGCCGCCGAACAGGGCATCTACGCCGACCTGCGAGTGACCCTCGACGAGGTCCGCCTGCTGGCCGAGGAACAGTCCGATCCGGTCACGCCCGAGCAACTGGCCCGCGAGGGCTTCCCACCCTTCGCCCAGGACGCCAGCTCGGTCAGCCGCGGCAGCCACGCCTGGCAGATGGTCCAGGGTGCCTACGTGGGCCTGAGCCAGGCGCCAGAGGTGGCGGGCTCGTTCCTGCTGCGCATGAACGGCGCGGACGCCGATGTCTGGCTCAACCGCGCACCCTCCGCCAGTGCACCGGCGCTGCTGGACGACACGTCGCTTGCCGACACCGGCTGGCAGCAGGTCATCGCCCAGTTCGACACCGGTGTCACCCGCCAGCATCGCCATTGAATACGCCCTCTTCACCAGGATTCTTCATGCCCAGATCTATCGCCCGCCGTCCGTTGCTGCGACTCCTGTCCGTTGCCGTGCTGGGCACCCTGTTCGCCAGCACCGCCTGGGCCGCCGACGGCAAGCCGCTGCGTATCGGCATCACACTGCACCCCTACTACAGCTATGTAGCGAACATCGTCGGCGACAAGGCCGAAGTGGTGCCGTTGATCCCGGCCGGGTTCAACCCCCATGCCTACGAGCCACGCGCCGACGACATCAAGCGCATCGGCAGCCTGGACGTGATCGTGCTCAATGGCGTCGGCCATGACGATTTTGCCGACCGCATGATCGAAGCCAGCGAGAAACCCGATATCCACGTGATCGAGGCCAATGCCGACGTGCCCCTGCTGGCGGCCACCGGGACGATGGCGCGTGGCGCCGGCAAAGTGGTCAATCCGCACACGTTCCTGTCCATCAGTGCCTCTATCGCCCAGGTCAACAACATCGCCCGCGAACTGGGCAAGCTCGACCCGGACAACGCCAAGTTCTACACCGCCAATGCCCGGGCCTACGGCAAGCGCCTGCGCACCCTGCGCGCCGACGCCCTGGCCAAGCTGACCCAGGCGCCCAACGCCGAGCTGCGGGTGGCCACGGTACACGCGGCCTACGACTACCTGCTGCGCGAGTTCGGCCTGGAAGTGACCGCCGTGGTCGAGCCGGCGCACGGCATCGAGCCCAGCCCCAGCCAGCTGAAGAAGACCATCGACCAGCTGCGTGAACTGGACGTCAAGGTGATCTTCTCGGAAATGGATTTCCCTTCGACCTATGTCGAAACCATCCAGCGAGAGTCGGGAGTGAAGATGTACCCCCTCTCGCACATCTCCTATGGCGAGTACAGCGCCGACAAGTACGAGAAGGAAATGGGCGGCAACCTCGACACCGTGGTCCGGGCCATCCAGGAGGCTGGCGCATGACGGCCGCCGAACCCCTCGCCCTCGCCCGCAGCGGCCCCGCCATCGAGTTCGCCGAAGTGGGCCTGGTGCTGGGCCGCACGCTGATTCTCGACCAGGTCTCCTTTCGCGTGGCCAGCGGCAGCGTGCACGCGCTGGTCGGACCCAATGGCGGTGGCAAGAGCTCGTTGATCAAGACCCTGCTGGGGCAGATGCCCCATCGTGGCCAGTTGAGCTTGCAGTGGCCAGGCAGCCCCGGAGTGATTGGCTATGTTCCGCAGGCACTGGAATTCGACCGTGGCCTGCCGATGACGGTCGACGATTTCATGGCTGCCATGTGCCAGCGTCGGCCCGCCTTTCTCGGCCTGTCGAAACGCTATGCCGGGGCCATTGGCGATGCGCTGGAGCGCGTCGGCATGCAGGACAAGCGCAAGCGCCGCATGGGCGCGTTGTCGGGCGGTGAACGCCAGCGCGTGCTGCTGGCGCAGGGGTTGATCCCGGCGCCGCAGCTGCTGATCCTCGACGAGCCCATGTCGGCGCTGGACGAAGCCGGCATCCAGGTGTTCGAGCGGCTGTTGCTGGACTGGCAGCAGGCTGGCATTACCGTCATGTGGATCGAGCACGACCTGGAAGCGGTCAAGCGTCTGGCCGACCACGTCACCGGGCTCAATCGACGCGTGCTGTTCGACGCCAAGCCAGCCGATGCACTGACGCCAGACCGGCTGTTGACGCTGTTCTCCACCCATCCACGCGCCGGAGGCCTCGCCTGATGGACTACGAACAGTTCCGCCTGGCCATCCAGGGCCTTGCCTCGGACGGCTATCTGCCTGCTGCACTGGCCTACGGTTTCGTGGTCAACGCCTTGATCGCCGGGCTGCTGATCGGTCCGGTACTGGGTGGGCTGGGAACGCTGGTGGTGGTCAAGCGCTTTGCGTTCTTTTCCGAAGCGGTGGGGCATGCCGCGCTGACCGGCGTGGCCATCGGCATTTTGCTCGGCGAACCCTATACCGGGCCCTATGGCAGCCTGTTCGGCTACTGCCTGTTGTTCGGCATCGTGCTCAATTACCTGCGCAATCGCACCGGCCTGGCGCCGGACACGCTGATCGGCGTGTTTCTGTCGGTCTCGCTGGCCCTGGGTGCCAGCCTGCTGTTGACCCTGGCCGGCAAGATCAACGTGCACATCCTCGAGAACGTGCTGTTCGGCTCCGTGCTGACCGTGAACGGCAACGATCTGCTGGTACTGGCAGTGGTCGGTACCCTGGTCCTGAGCCTGAGCCTGCCGCTGTACAACCGCATCATGCTGGCCAGCTTCAATCCGCAGCTGGCCGCAGTGCGCGGGGTGGCGGTGAAAGCACTGGACTACCTGTTCGTGATTCTGGTGACGCTGATCACCGTGGCAGCGGTGAAGGTCATCGGCGCGATCCTGGTCGGTGCGCTGCTGGTGATTCCGGCAGCGGCGGCACGGCTGCTGAGCCAGTCGCTCAAGGGCTTCTTCTGGATCTCGGTGATCATTGCCACGGTGAGCACCCTGTGCGGAATCCTGTTGCCGATCCTCTTCGATCTGCCGGTGCCTTCCGGGGCCGCCATCATCCTGGTTGCAGGCATCGCCTTCGCTCTCGCCGCCATCGCCCGCGGCACCTTGCCCAGCCTCAAAGGGAACATCGGATAAATGCCTACTCTGCGCAAACTGACAGCGGCCCTGGCCCTGTGTGCGGCGCTCGCACCTGCGATCCAGGCGGCGGAGCCGGTGAAAGTCCTCGCCAGCCTGCCGATCACCTACGGCCTGGGCCAACTGCTGCTCAAGGACAGCGGCGTGCAACTGCAACGCGCGGCCGCTGCCAACCTGCCCGGCTCCCGGCAGAATGCCTATTTCACCGGCCGCGGCGCACAAGCCCTGGCCGGACTGGCCGGCTCCGCCGATGCGGTGATCGGGCTGCGTTCGCTATGGCCGGACGATTCCCTGTACCCGCTGGCGCGCCGCAGCAACATTCGCATCGTCGAGATCGACGCGGCGCGCCCGGTCGACGGGGTGCTGCCTGGTATCGCGGTACAGCCGGGCGTGGGCGGACTGAACAGTCAGCCGTGGCTGTCGAGCAACAACATGGGGCGCATGGCCGATGTCATGGCTGCCGACCTGGTACGCCTGGCCCCCACCGCCAAACCACGGATCGACGCCAACCTGGCCGCGCTCAAACAGCAACTGCTCAAGCTCAGCGCCGACAGCGAGGCGCGCCTGGCAAAGGCGGACAATGTCAGCGTGGTCAGCCTCAGTGATCGCTTCGCCTACCTTGCAGCCGGTCTCAATCTGGACACGGTGGCCACCCAGGTGCTCAACGACGAACAATGGGACACCGCGCAGCTGGAAAGCCTGAGCATGACGCTCAAGGACAACGACGTAGCCCTGGTCATCGACCATCGCCAACCGCCCGAAGCGGTCAAGGCGGTGATCACTGCCGCAGGCAGCAAGCTGCTGGTGCTGGCCGAGGAAAGCGACGACCCGATCGCCGACCTGCAGGCTCACATGAGCGCCGTCATCCAGGCCCTTTGACCCTTCCCTGCCGTAAGCAGGCTGCGGTTTCCGGGCCTGCTCAGCAATCACTTTCCAAGCCCCTCCCCCTCCCTTCGCCGATATCCGATTCAATCTTTTCCCGACCTGGCCGAGAACCTGTCAAAGCCCCACGGAATGAATGGACACTCATGCGTAACAATCAGCCTATCACTCAGCGCGAACGGACTTTTCCTGCCCAGCAGCGCCTGATTTCTACGACCGACACCCAAGGAATGATCACCTACTGCAATGATGCTTTCGTGGAGATCAGCGGGTTCACCCGCGAGCAGCTGATTCGCGCGCCGCACAACACCGTGCGCCACCCGGACGTGCCTTCGGCGGTGTTCGAGCACATGTGGGCGACGCTGCGCCAGGGCCTGCCATGGATGGGCATCATCAAGAACCGTTGCGAGAACGGCGACTACTACTGGGTCAACGCCTACGTCACCCCAGTGCTGGAAAACAAGCAGGTGGTGGGTTACGAATCGGTCAGGATCAAGCCGACGGCCGAGCAGATCCGCCGTGCCCAGTCGCTCTACGAACGCTTGAACAACGGCAGGTCGGCGGTACCCGGCCGCGATCGCTGGATGCCGGTGCTGCAGAACTGGGTACCGTTCATTCTGGTCAGCCAGGTTGGTTTCATGATCGGCACCTGGCTGGATACCTCGTGGGGGTTCGCCCTGGCTGCCGGGCTGTCGCTGCCGCTGGGCCTGATGGGCCTGAGCTGGCAGCAGCGTGGGATGAAGCGCCTGCTCGATCTGGCGGACCAGACCACCTCGGACCCCCTCATCGCGCAGATGTACACCGACAGCCGGGGCGCCCAGGCGCGCCTGGAAATGGCCATTCTGAGCCAGGAAGCGCGCTTGAAGACCTGCCTGACCCGTTTGCAGGACACCGCCGAGCACCTGACCGGTCAAGCCCGGCAATCCGACGCCCTTGCACACCAGAGCTCCCAGGGCCTGGACCGTCAGCGCCTGGAAACCGAGCAGGTAGCCGCTGCGGTGAACCAGATGGCGGCCACTACCCAGGAAGTGGCCAGCCATGTGCAGCGCACTGCCGACGCCACCCAGGAGGCCAACCGCCTGACCAGCCGCGGGCGCGACATCGCCGGCGAAACCCGCGAGGCGATCCAGCGCTTGTCGGTGGTCGTCGGGGAAACCGGGCAGACCGTGACTCAGCTGGCCAAGGACAGCGACGAGATCGGCGGCGTGGTGGATGTGATCAAAGGCATCGCCGACCAGACCAACCTGCTGGCGCTCAACGCAGCCATCGAAGCGGCACGCGCCGGCGAAATGGGCCGCGGCTTCGCCGTGGTCGCCGACGAGGTGCGTCAGCTGGCACAACGCACCAGCGAGTCGACCGGGCAGATCCATGGGCTCATCGCCAAGCTGCAGCAGACCGCCAACAATGCCGTGCAGACCATGGATGCCGGCCACCGTCAGGCCGAGGAAGGCGTGGCCCGCGTGCTGGAAGCCGACAAAGCGTTGATCGGCATCAGCGAGGCGGTCGCCAACATCACCGACATGACCACCCAGATCGCCGCAGCCACTGAAGAGCAAAGTGCAGTGGCCGAGGAGATCAGCCGCAACATCACCACCATCTCGCACCTGGCCGATGAAACCAGCGAACAGGCGCAGAACTCGGCACTGCTCAGTGAAGAGTTGACCAAGACCGCCAACAGCCAGTACTCGCTGGTGGAGCGCTTCAACCGCTGAGCGACCCTCGCCGTGGCGGCCAAGCCTGCGTGGCTGGCTGCCTGTCGGCCAGGCGTGTCAGGACAGGAAGGCCACGATCCGGTCAGCCGCGGTCTGCAGATGCTGGTCGTGGCTGAACCCGGATGACTTCAAGGGTTTGAGGTCATGATCGGCGGCGCTGAGCCAGTACAGCTCGACTTGCTCCGACAACTCATAGCCTGCCACTGTCTCGCAGTTGCCCAACGCATCGCGCTCGCCCTGGATGATCAGGGTTGGCGTGCGCAGGTCGGCCAGGTGTTCGACTCGCGGCTTTTCCGGCTTGCCGGCCGCGTAGAAGGGATACCCCAGGCACACCAGTGCATCGGCACCCAGTTCGTCCGCCAGCAGGCTGGCCATCCGTCCGCCCATCGATTTGCCCCCCACGGCCAGGGTTCCCGTCACCAGCGGTCGCACCAGGGCATAGGCCTGTCGCCAGCTTTCCAGCAGGCTTGCCTGCGGACTGGGTGGACGCTTGCTGCCGCCGCTGCGGCGCTGGGCCATGTAGGGAAACTCGAAGCGCACCACGCTGACCCCGCCAGCGGCCAGCCGCTCGGCCATGCTGTTCATGAAGGCACTGTCCATCGGCGCGCCGGCACCGTGCGCAAGGATCAGGCACGGCGCCTGCGCGCCAGTCTGGGCAGGGTTCCACAGCCAGCCGTTGTCTTGCATGCGTTGGCTCCACTGATCTTCGCTCATCATCCTTCCGTCGACGTTTGGCACTATTGGCGATTCACAGACTCTGAGGCAAAACGCGGCACAGGAAAAGTGCCCTGTGCATGATGGCGTGCACGACGTCAGCGTGCAGGCGCGGCTCGCCCCCTCCCCTATACTCAATGATCTTTTCGCGAAGGATAGCGATTCATGAACTTCGACTGGCACAGTGCTCCCATCACCCGTTACACCCCCCTGGACAGAGGCTATCGCAACACTCAGAACGTGCGGCGTTTCCTGACCGAGGCATGCGGCCCGAACTTTCATTTCGACCGCCCCTTCATGGCCTGGCTCAAAAGTGGCGAAGCCAAGACCATGGGCCAGGTCGCGGACCACTGGAACCTGCTGCATCGCCGCTGACGCGCGAAGCGCTGGCCAGGGTGCGAAACGCTGCTTTAATGAGTGCAACCCTCACCGCTTGGTGTCTTCCGATAGGAGTGCCCGATGGATCGCCTCAGTGCCAAGGATTTTTCCCCCGAGTTGCTGGAACTGTACGACTTCTATGCCCATGGCAAGATCAACCGCCGCGAGTTCCTCGACCGCGCGGCGCTGTTCACCTTTGGGGGGCTGACGGCAGGCGCATTGCTGGCCAGCCTGAGCCCGAACTATGCATTGGCCCAGCAGGTGGAATTCACCGATCCACAGATCGTGGCCGAATACGTCACCTACCCCTCGCCCAATGGCCATGGCCAGGTGCGTGGCTACCTGGTGCGGCCGGCCCAGGCCACCGGCAAGGTGCCAGGCGTGGTGGTGGTGCATGAGAACCGCGGACTCAACCCTTATATCGAAGACGTCGCACGGCGGGTCGCCAAGGCCGGCTACATGGCCCTGGCCCCGGATGGCCTGACCTCGGTCGGCGGCTATCCGGGCAACGACGACAAGGGTCGGGCGCTGCAGGAGAAGGTCGACCCGACCAAACTGATGAATGATTTCTTCGCTGCGATCCCCTGGCTGATGGCGCACGAGGGTGCCACGGGCAAGGTCGGCATGACCGGTTTCTGCTATGGCGGCGGTGTGTCCAATGCGGCGGCGGTGGCCTATCCCGAGCTGGCGTGCGCGGTGCCGTTCTATGGCCGTCAGGCCGATTCCAAGGATGTAGCGAAGATAAAGGCGCCGCTGCTGCTGCATTTCGGCGAACTGGACACGCGCATCAACGAAGGATGGCCCGCGTACGAGGCAGCGCTCAAGGCGGCAGGCAAAACCTACGAGGCGTACATCTATCCCGGCGCCAACCATGGCTTCCACAACGATTCGACCCCACGCTATGACAAGGCCGCCGCCGACCTGGCCTGGGAGCGCACGCTGGGCTGGTTCGAAAAATACCTGAGCTGACGTAGAATGCCGGCCCTTCGAAGCCGTGATCCTTGCCATGAACGCCGACGCCCTCGCCACCTTGCACCAACACCTGCTGCAAGCCCTCGCCCAGCCGCCGCTGGAAACTCGCCGGTTGCTTCACGGCCGCGGTCGGCGCTGGCCGGGGCTGGAGCAACTGACCGTGGACTGGCTGCAGGGCATCGTGCTGGTGTCGCTGTTCAAGGAGCCGCTTGCCGAACAGCTGGCAGGCTTGCAACAGCTGCTTGCCCGACTGGCGCAGCAACCGGCGTGGGCCGCCAGCGGTGCGCGCGGTCTGGCCCTGCAGCATCGCTACCTGCCCGGCAGCGACGTGCACTGGCTGATCGGAGAAGCGCAAGAGCAGGTGATCCTGGTCGAGAACGGCCTGCAGTACCGCATCGACCTGGGGCGTAAACAGAACAACGGCTTGTTTCTCGACATGCGCCACGGTCGCGACTGGGTACGCGAAAACGCCCAGGGTCGACGTGTGCTCAACCTGTTCGCCTACACCTGCGGTTTCTCGGTGGCCGCCATCGCTGGCGGCGCAGCCCATGTGGTCAACCTCGACATGTCTCGCGCCGCCCTCACCCGGGGACGCGAGAACCACCACCTCAATGGCCACGACCTGGGCAAGGTCAGCTTTCTGGGCCACGATCTGTTCAAGTCCTGGGGCCGGGTCGGCAAGGACGGCCCTTACGACATGGTGATCATCGACCCGCCGTCGTTCCAGAAAGGCAGCTTCCTGCTGACCAAGGATTACCAGCGGGTACTGCGCCGCCTGCCGGAACTGCTCAGCGAATCGGGCGTGGTGCTGGCGTGCATGAACGACCCGGCGCTGGGCCCTGAATTTCTCGTCGACGAGCTGCGCCGCGAAGCACCGCAGCTGCGCCTGCAGCGGCGCCTGGACAACCCACCTGAGTTTGCCGACATAGATCCAGCCAGCGGCCTCAAGGCCATGGTGTTCGCGAGGGAGTGATTACCGAATAGAGCAGGGGAAGGGCCTAACATACCGTACGGCGACTGGCCATCTTAAAGATTGAACAATTTCACGTGCCCGGCGAACCAAGTAAAGGAGAGCCACCGGGAGGTGAGAGTCCCGGCGGCTCGGGTGACACATCGAATGAAACCCTTGAGAGGTATCCGCCATGTCAGCGCAGGAATATAACACCATCCGCCATACCCCTGTCAGTGCATTGGGCACAATCCCGGCCAGCCAGTTGATCGCCTTCGTCGAAGCCTGCCGGCCGCTGGTGCGCGACGCGATCCTGAACGCCAGGTTGACTCGATGAGCCCGCTGGTTGTGAGCAGCCCCGCCATGGCGGGGCTTTTTCATGGCCGCAGAACAGGTTTCATGGCTGCCGTTGCGTGATAAGCATGCACACGCGCTCGCTCAGCGCCTCCAGGGCGAACGGCTTGGTCAGCACCTCGGTGCAGGGCTGCAGATGACACTGATCCAACGCCAGGTTCTGCGCGTAGCCGGTAATGTACAGCACCGGCAAGCCTGGCCGGGCCGAGCGCCCCAGCTCGGCCATCTGCCGGCCATTGAGCCCGCCGGGCAAGCCTACGTCCGTGACCAGCAGGTCGATGCGCGCAGCCGATTGCAGCAGGTCTCGACCCTGGGCGCTGTCGCCGGCCTGCAGGACCACATAGCCCAGGCTTTCCAGCAGCTCGGCTACGGAACCGCGCACCGAGGCTTCGTCGTCCACCACCAGCACGGTTTCCCCGCTGCCACCCAGGTCGATGGGCGCCTGACTGGGCACCACCGCTTCTGTCTCGATACCGGCACAATGCCTGGGCAGGTACAGGCTGACCGTCGTGCCAAGCCCCGGCCGTGACTGGATCTTCACCAGTCCGCCGGACTGCCTGGCAAACCCGTAGATCATCGACAGACCCAGGCCGGTGCCCTCGCCCACCGGTTTGGTGGTGAAGAACGGCTCGAACACCTTGGCCATGACCTCCTCGCTCATCCCCGAACCGTTATCGGTCACGTGAACCACCAGGTACTCGCCGGCCTGTACCTCGTGATTGAATGCATCGCTGTGAGGCAGCCACTGATTGGCGGTTTCGATGGTGATCCGCCCACCACCGGGCATGGCATCGCGGGCATTGATACACAGGTTGAGCAAGGCGTTTTCCAGCTGGGTCGGGTCGATCAGCGCCGTCCACAGACCCTGGGTATGGCGCACACTCAGTTCGATGGAGGGTCCGACCGAACGTCGCACCAGTTCTTCCAGGCCGTGGATCAGCGCGTTGACGTCGGTGGGCACCGGAGCCAGGGTCTGCCGACGGGAGAACGCCAGCAGGCGATGAGTCAGTGACGCGGCGCGCTTGACCGCCCCCTGCGCTACGTCCAGGTAGCGTTCGAGGTCAGCGGTACGGCCCTGTTTCAAGCGCATGTGCATCAATTCGAGGCTGCCGGACAGGCCCGCCAGCAGGTTGTTGAAGTCGTGGGCGATACCCCCGGTAAGCTGGCCCACGGCTTCCATCTTCTGCGCCTGGTGCAACGCTGCCTCGGCTTTTTCCCGCTCGGCAATGGCGATGCGCACGCGCTCTTCCAGGGTCTGATTGAGCTCGCGCACCGCAGCCTCGGCCTTCTTGCGCGCGGTGACGTCGATGGAGGAGCCGATCAGGCCAATGACTTCGCCGTCCTCGTCGAGCAGAGGCGTCTTCAGCGACAGCCAGGTCGCGGCGGTGCCGTCGGCCTGGCGTACCTCCTCTTCCACCTCCTGGGTGTGCCGACCTTCCATGATGCGCCGGTCGGTTTCCATGATCACCCGTGCCTGGACCTTGTCTTCCAGGAACTCCATATCGGTGCGGCCGATGTATTGCTCGGGCGGTTTGCCGATGAGTTCGGTGGTGCCGCGATTGGCAACCAGCATCCGGCCCTGGCGATCCTTGGCGTACACCACACCGGGCACCGCGGCGGTGAAGGTGCGCAGCAGGTGGGTCATGCGATCGCGCTCGGCCTCGGCGCTGCGGCGTTGCTGGATGTCCAGCAGCACGCCGGGAAAACGGTGCGGACGCCCCGCCTCGTCGAATTCGACGTGGCCGTTGGCTTCGATCCAGCGATAGCTGCCGTCGCTCTGCAGCACGCGATACTCGCAACGGTAGTGACCGCCGTTGCCGAGGGTCTCGAACACGGCCGCTTCGACCCGCGGGCGATCCTGCGGATGGACGCTGGCCATCGCTTGCTCCAGCGGCAGGCCCTGGGCACAGACCTTGCCGGACAGACCGAAGGTGCGGGCGAAGCGTTCGTCGGCACTGAAGTGGTCGGCCGCAACATCCCATACCCAGGTACCGACGATGGCCCCGGTATCCAGAGCCAGCTGCAGGCGCTCGGCGGCATCTTGGGCGGGTGTCTCCTCAGGTACGGAGGGGGCGCGAAAATGTTCGGGAGGCTGGGTCGGCATATCGGCTCACAGCGGAACGCAGGGTGCCCTGATGGTGACGTTGGCGTTTACGTAATACAAGCCTGCGCAACGCGAAATCCGCGCGCGCAAGACCGACAAGCCGCGTTGGCAACCCCGCAAAACACCAGACAGCCCCTGTAGCAGCGGCGCGAGCCGCGTCCGGCAGCTCCGCAAAACACCAGACAGCCCCTGTAGCAGCGGCGCAAGCCGCGTCCGGCAACCCTGCGCAACTTCAGACACGCCGCCTGAGCAGATAACTGTCCATGATCCAGCCATGCTGGCTACGCGCCTGCTGCCGCGCATCGGCAATGGTCTGCGCCACGTCGTCCAGCCTTCCCGACAGCAGCACTTCATCGGCCGTACCGACGTAAGCTCCCCAATAGATATCCAGATCCTGGCCGACCAGCGCCTTGAAGCTGTCCTGTGCATCGAGCATGACCACCACCGTGTCGACGCCCTCGGGCATCCCCGCCGCCAGGCGTCGACCGGTCGTGATCTGCACGGCACCCGCGATGCTGTTCAGGGTAATGCGGTGCGCTGCGGTCAGTGCCTGAATACTGGTCACCCCGGGAAACACCTCATAGTGCACCGCTCGCGCGCCGTTGGCAGCGATCGCCTCGACAATGCGCAGCGTGCTGTCGTACAGCGACGGATCGCCCCACACCAGAACGCCCGCGCACTCCCCGTCCGCCACTTGATCATCGAGCAGCCGCTCGAAGGCCGCCTGCTTGCGCGCATTCAGGGTATCCACCGACGTCCGATAGTCCGGCCCGGCCGGACGCTCGGGCTGCCGCACCTCGACCACCCGATACGCCCCAGGCGTTGCATGACGCTCGAGGATCTCTTTGCGCAGGGCATTGAGCTTGCCCTTGTGATCGCCCTTGTCCATCAGGAAGAACACATCGACCCGTGCCAAGGCACGCGCCGCCTGCACCGTGACGTGCTCGGGATGACCAGCGCCGATGCCGATGATGAGGAGTGTTTTCAAAAGTGCTCCGTGGACAGTTCACCACAACGCGCCTATGGCAGTGCCGATAGGGGCCTCTCTTCACAGCTGGCCCATGCCAGACCTTACAGCGTCCGTTTCAAGGTGAATACAGGGTTGCGCGAATTGGCACAATTCCAGCTGTACACGCCCTTTCGGCCTTGACACGTATGGGCATCTGCTACGAATGCCTGTGATGATCGACGGGCGGGCGCATTGCACGCCCGCCCTCTCGGTCACTGGATCACAGCGACCATTTCAGCGAGAACATCAGGTTGCGCGGGTCGCCGTAGGTGCCACTGCCGGTCGCGGTAGGAATACCCTGCCAGTACTTCTCGTCCAGCACGTTGTTGAAGTTGACGCGGGCGTCCCAGTGTTCGTCGAAGCGATAGCCGGCCATCAAGCCCAGTACCGCGTAGGAATCCTGCTCCGCATGACCGGTTCCGACACGGCCGTAGGTTGCGCTCTGCGCCAGCACGTCGGCACCGATACGCAACCTGTCCAAGGCACCTTCGAATTGGTAAGTAGTTGCGGCCTTGAACAGATGCTTGGGCTGGTTGGGCGCGAACAGATTGCCTTTCTCGTAGGTACGGTCTTTCACGTACTGGCTGAGCACCAGGGTATAGGCGGCCGAGAACTGCCAGTTGGGCGTGAAGGCGCCACTGATTTCGGTATCCAGGCCACGGCTGCGTACCTCGCCCGCAGCCTCGTAGCAGGTGCGGTTGGTGGCCCGGCAGCTGGCCGGTTGATCAGGAATGGCGTAGGCGCGGTTTTGCTGGGTCATGTCGAACATGGCCACGGACGCATTCAGTCCGCCATCGAAGTACTCGCCCTTGATGCCGATCTCATAGCTTTCACCGGTCATCGGGTCCAGCACCGTGCCGCCGACATCCTGCTGCGTCTGCGGCTTGAAGATTTCGGTGTAGCTGGCGTAGACCGAGTAGGTATCGTTCAGGTCATAGATGATGCCGGCGTAGGGCGTGACTTCCTGGGTCACTTTGTAATCACCCGTGCCCGAGCGGTTGTCGTAGTCATACCAGCTGACCCGGCTGCCGACGATGATATGCAGCGGGTCCAGCGGGTTGAAACGCGCGGCGGCGTAGACACCCTTTTCGGTTGCCGTGTTCTTGCTCTCGTAGAGCCGATAGTCGCTGCGAGTGCGCGAAGGCTTGGCAATGACACCCGGATCGAAGTTGTAGATATCGATGGGCGTGGAGTCGTTCCAGTAGCCACCGGTCTGGTCGAACTTTTCCTGGCGACGGCTCGCGCCGAGGGTCAACTGATGCTCGCGCCCGAACAACTGGAACGGGCCAGCGAGCGAGGCATCCACGTTGGTCTGCACGTCGGTGGTGTCGTAGGCGCCTGTGGCCTGCCCGTACACACCATTGCGGGGCGCCGTCAGATAGCTGGAAAAGGTGTTGGACTCGGCCCATATCTTCGCGGCCGCAGCCTTGGCGGTCCAGCCGTTGTCGAAGCGGTGGGTGACGTCGGTGAACACGCTGACGTTGTCCCGATCCCAGTAGGCCCAGTCATTGCTCAGGAAGGTGGAGCGCGACAGATGCAGGTCTTCGCCATTCGGGCCTGACGGCAGGCTGCCCCAGTCAGAGGTGGCATCATCGCGCTGCTTGGAAGCCCCGAGGGTCAGGGTAGTCGCCTCGCTCAGGTCCGCTTCGAATACGCCGTAGAAGGTCTGGCGCTGCTTTTCACGCTCGTCGATGTAGCTGTTGTCATCTTCGTAGGCGGCCACCACCCGGCCACGCAGGGTGCCGGATTCGTTGAGCCGGTTCGACGCATCCACTTGCGTGCGGTAGCGGTCCCAGGTACCGGCGCTGGTGGTGATGCTGACCTGAGGGGTAGCGGTAGGACGCTTGCGCACCAGGTTCAGGGTTGCCGACGGGCTGCCGGCACCGGTCATCAAGCCGGTGGCGCCGCGCACCACTTCAACCCTGTCGTACAAAGCCAGGTCGGCACCGGCGATGGTGTCCAGGGTGAACTGGCCGATGCTGGTCGGCAGGCCGTCGTACATGATGTTGTCGATGTTGAACCCGCGCGCCTGGAACGCCTGGCGGTCGCCGCCAAACTTGCGCAAGGTGATGCCGGGCGCGTACTTGACCACATCGTTGAGGTCGTTCATGCCCTGGTCGTCCATGCGCTGGCGCGTGATGACGCTGACCGACTGCGGGGTTTCGCGGATCGACAGCGGCAGCCCGGTCGAGGTGCTCATGCTGCCGGTGGTGTAGGAGCCGGAGTGTTCGGTAGTGGCCGTGCCGGCTATGGAACTGCTGGCGGCCGAGACGGCCGTCGCGCCCAGTTCCACCGCGCCGCCAGTGGACGCTGTAGCGGGCGCGGTGACGCTGACCACGTCGCCCTGCACCGTACCGACCAGGCCGCTGCCGGCCAGCAGGCGTTGCAGTGCCAATGCGGGTTCCATCCGGCCGGTGACCGAAGGTGCCGTCTTGCCGGCAATCGCCGCTGGTTCGAACACCACTTGCAGGCCGCTGGCCTGACCCAACTGGTTCAGCGCTTCGCCCAAGGGCTGCGCGGGCAGATTCAGCGCAATCGGAGCAGCCTGCGCCAGGCCGGCAATGGACAAAGAGATGCACAGCGCAACACTGCGCAACGGAAAATGATTCATGGCATGACCTCAGGAACCCACACAAGGCGGTCTGCCCCCCCCGGGCGAAGACTCGAATGCAGGCTGTAGGAAGCCGCGCAAACTTGTGTGCGAAACCGCGTTGAATGCGGAAGCGGCGCAAGGCTATGCAAATGTCAAAAAAATGTAAATGATAATTCATGGCACTTGGCAAGCATTCGCGGCTGCCAACCAGAAGCATTGGTCTTTGCCAGCGAGCGCGCAGGCTGAATAAGTGCGTATGAAGAGCGCAGAGCGTGCGGGCTGCACGATGGAGAGGGGTCGTTGCAGGGGGCGTCAGGATGGATGTCCCGGCAGTGATGAACGCCACCGCCGGGAAATTATTACTGGATATGTCTAGCTATTGGCGCAACCAGATCAGCCGCGCGCGGGAAGTTTCCAGTCGGGACGTACGAAATGGCAGGTGTAGCCGTTGGGAATACGCTCCAGGTAATCCTGATGCTCGGGCTCGGCTTCCCAGAAATCACCTGCCGGGACAAGCTCGGTGACGACCTTGCCGGGCCACAGGTCGGAGGCATCGACGTCGGCGATCGTTTCCAGTGCGACGCGTTTCTGCTCCTCGGTGTTGTAGAAGATCGCCGAGCGGTAGCTCAGGCCTACATCGTTGCCCTGGCGGTTGGCCGTGGACGGGTCGTGAATCTGGAAGAAAAACTCGAGGATCTGGCGATAGCCGATCACGCTGGGATCGAACACGATCTCGATGGCTTCGGCGTGGGTGCCGTGGTTGCGGTAGGTCGCATTGGCGACATCGCCGCCGCTGTACCCGACCCGCGTCTCCAGGACGCCCGGATAACGACGGATCAGGTCCTGCATGCCCCAGAAGCAGCCACCCGCCAGCAGAGCGGTTTCGGTCTGGACTGTCATATCGATTACCTTCGCTGAATGAACGTGGCCCATTCTAATACAACCGCTGCGAAGGTGCCGTACAGGCCGTCAGAGGTTGGTGAAACGTGCCACCGCCTCCACCACTTTCTTCGCCCCGTCCTGGATTTCGACGATCACGTCACCGGCCTGACCGGCCAGTTGTACGCCCTGCTCAGCCTGCTGCCTGCTGTTGGCCATGTCGCGCACGGTGCCGTCGACCAGTGCCTGGTTCTGCTGCACCACGGCGGCGATCTCGTCGGTGGCGGTGCTGGTCCGGCCCGCCAGTTGCCGGACTTCGTCGGCCACCACGGCGAACCCGCGCCCCTGTTCGCCGGCGCGGGCCGCTTCGATGGCGGCGTTCAGCGCCAGCAGGTTGGTCTGTTGGGCGATGCTGCTGATGGTCTGGATGATCGAGCTGATCAGCAGCGATTGCTTGCCCAGCGCTTCCACACCGCTGGACGCGGACTGCATGTCGTCGGCGATCTTGCGCATGGTCTGCACGGTATCGGTCACTACCACCGCGCCACGCTGGGCGCTGATGTCGGTGCTGCGCGAGATTTCATAGGCGGTCTGCGCGGCCTGATTGACCTCGGCCTCGCGCTCGACCTGCTCGGTGACCACGGTAGCGAACTTGACCACCTTGTAGAGCTTGCCTTCGGTGTCGTAGACCGGGTTGTAGGTCGCCTCGAGCCAGATGGTGCGGCCCATGCTGTCGAGGCGCTTGAAGCGCCCGGCGACGAACTCACCGCGGTTCAGGTTTGCCCAGAATTCGGTGTAGCTCGGCGAACTGGTTTCTTCGCTGTGGCAGAACATGCGGTGATGCTTGCCCTGCACCTGCGCCAGGGTATAGCCCATGCCGCGCATGAACTGGTCGTTGGCCGACAGCACGGTGCCTTTCAAGTCGAACTCGATGACCGCCGTGGAACGCAGCAAGGCGTCGATGAACGAAGCGTTCTCCGCTGCTTTCTCCATGCTCTTGGTGACATCGGTGGCAAAGCACTTGATGTGCATCAGCACACCTGCCGCATTGCGGATGGGCTTCCAGTGCGCATTGACCCAGACCAGGCTGCCGTCCGCCCTGAGGTAGCGATAGTTGTCCGACACCGAAGTGCCCGCTGCCACCGCCGCACGGAAGTTGTTATAGCACGGCAGTTTGGTCACGTAGGTGGGGACCAATTCGGTCATCAGCCTGCCAACCAGCTGGGCTTCGGTATAGCCCAAAGTGGTCGCAAACAAGTCGTTGCAGGCGATGATGCGCAGCGATGCATCGATGTCCAGGCTGAGCATCTCGTGGGTCATGCCGGCTACCAGTTGACGCAATTCCACCAGTTCGTCGGCTTGGGCGCTGAGTTGCTGCTTGAGTTTGTTGTTGAACATAAGGCACCGGCATCAGGGTCATGGTAGTGTTATCGGCGGCAATGGCCGAGGGTTTAGCCCCAGGTGACAGATGTCTGCCCTTTCGGAGGCGACCAACCCCGTGCCAGAGCGCGTCCTTGGGACAATCCACAGAAGCTGTGGATAAGTCAGTGGACAACCCCCCCTGCCCCTCGCAAACCCATATGGAATGGGGCCTGAAGTCAAACTGTCGATTTTTTCACCAACTCGAAAAGACGTTTTTTTTCATTGACTTGCGTGAGTCATACCGAGTAGCCATGATCGACGAGGCACGATCAGACCGGACAGACATGATTTCTTGCACTTGCAGTGACCGGGTCTTCGTTTGCGTCTTCAAGGTAGCGATAAGGTATTTTTTCGGAATATCGCTTGCGCTTCTCATAGCCGATGCGATAGTCTTCGACCCGTTAGTACCAAGCTGAAAGTCAATTCAGGTCGACCACCCTGTTCACACGGGCTCGACCAACATGATGGTCTCCAGGTAACGCTCCCCGACTTGCGAACAAGTCCGGCATCAAGCGAATTACTCTGCCCCGACCAACCTACGATTGATCAGGATCTGCATCCAGGGCCCCGAACCTTAGCCCGGAATGTTGCCTGCCCTCCTAAGTACCTACCAGTCAGCCCAACAGCCAAAACGATAAAGCGCTGTTCACTGGCTGTCTTGTTCCAGACAGGTTCTTCGCCCGGCCCAAAGGCCCGCGCTACTGGAACGTTTTTATCGATCACGGCTCCAAGTCGTGACCATTGCAGGAACATACAACAACATGACTCATATCCAGACCCAGGATGCCATCCGCACCCTCACCCACGCCTTCGCTCCGATGAACTGCCTGATCATGGCCGCGCGCAAAGGCTGCTTCAGCTTCACCATCGTCAATGAGCACGGTATCGCCCGTCACAGCGAGCGCTTGTACCCGGAACAGTACTCCAGTGCCGAACCGCTGCAGGCCGTGATCGACCGTACGCGTCAGGCCCTGGTTGCCTGATCGCTGCAACGATGCACCACGATGTGATGTATAGAAAAGCCTCGACCCGTCGGGGCTTTTTCATGCCTGCGATTCAAGGGACGCGCAGGCCTTGGCATGCCGTCGATGCATGCAACTGTAAACGCACATTACAGTTCGCCAGTCCGGCCGAAGGACCACCGCGCGTCGCCCACTGCCGCGCAATCGAAAATCTGACGTCATTTTTCTGCACGCCAATGACCCCGTCTTGCCCGAGCTAGACAGCTGCGTGGAATCTACCAGGCACCGGCGTGCGCCCATGGCACAGGCGTGACGCATACGCGGCCCCTGGAAGCTGCATTCGGGCGCCCGTAAATTCTGGTCGGATTGTCCTACAAAACCGCTCTAGCCAGAGTGTTTCAGGCTATAGCGTTGCAGTGAAAATGTTGGTAGCTTGCGCCTCAGTGCCCCCCTAGAGTTAAAACAATGAAAAGACCAATGCTCAAGACCACTCTCGGCTTCGCTGTCACCCTGGCATCCAGCCAGCTTTTCGCTGCCGGCTTCGCCCTCAATGAACAAAGCATCAGCGGCATGGGTACCGGCTTCGCCGGTCGCTCGTCGTCCGCCGAGGACGCCAGCACTGTCTATGGCAACCCTGCCGGCATGTCCCGCATCAAACGTGAACAGGTCAGCGTCGGCGCGGCGGCCATCGTCGCCAAGACCGACATCAGCGGCCGTGGAACCTTCGGCGGCAGCAACGACGGCGACATGGTGCCGTTCGTCGGTGTACCCATGGGCTACTACGTCAAACCCCTGGATGACAACTGGACCGTCGGTTTCGGTCTGTACGCGCCTTTCGGTCTGGTCACCGACTATGAAAGTGGTTTTGCCGGCCGCTACTGGGGCGACAAGAGCCATGTGGCGGTCGTCACGCTGCAGCCTACCGTCAGCTATGCCTTCAACGAGCGTGTGTCGATCGGCTTCGGTCCTACCTTCAACCGCCTTGAAGGCGAGCTGACGTCGGCCGCGCTGAACCGCGCGACGCCAGGCCGCAACGACGGCGAAGTCAAGATCAAGGGCGACGATACCGCCGTGGGCTTCAACGTCGGCGTGCTCGTTCAGGCCACTGATGATACCCGCGTGGGCCTGACCTACCACTCCAAGGTCAAGTACAAGCTGGACGGCCATACCAAGGTCGAAGGTTCGGGGTTCGGGCCGTTCAACGGCAGCAAGTACGATGCATCGCTGGACATCGACACGCCTGAGTCGATGGACTTCTCGGTCACCCACGAACTCAACCAGGACTGGACCCTGTACGCAGGCAGCACCTGGACCCGTTGGAGCCGCCTGAAGGAAATCTCGGTCGAGAACGAAGGCGTGCCTGCCGCGCTGCGCCCATCGATCGGCACCATCACCGAAGAACAGAACTGGCACGACACCTGGTCCCATGCCGTGGGCGCCGCCTACAAACTGAACAAACAGTGGACACTGCGCACGGGCTTTTCGGTTGACCAGTCGCCGACCAACAACACCAACCGTTCGCCACGCATCCCGACGGGCGACCGCGCCATCCTCAGCCTGGGTGCTGGCTGGAGCCCGACGGACGACCTGACCTTCGACTTCGCCTATTCCTACCTGAAGGAAGAAGACACGAAGATCAATCTGGTCAGCGCCACCAAGGGTGCCTACCAGGCCAAGTACGAGAACAGCGCACATGGCTTCGGTACTTCAGTGACCTATCGATTCTGATCGATCAGGTAATACGAAAAGCCCCGACCGGTTCGGGGCTTTTTCATGTGTGACGTCAGCACAGGCTCATGTTCATTTGCAGCAGGGCCAGTCCGCCCTGCTGCCAGCCCCACCACGCCAGACCCAGCAGCGCGGCCAGTGCGCATGCCATGGCGAGTTGCACGCTGCGGAGCCTGCTCATGCGCTCGCTCCCTGCGCCTGCAGCCGGGCAACGGGGCGTTCGCGCACCGGCCAGTTGAGCGCAGCGGCGAGCAGGCTCAACGCAATCGACAGCTGCCAGACCAGGTCATAGCTGCCGGTCTGGTCGTACACCAGGCCGCCCAGCCAGCCCCCCAGAAACGCCCCCAGCTGGTGGAAGAGAAACACGATGCCGCCGAGCATCGACAGGTTGCGCACGCCAAACAGCGTTGCGACGGTACCGTTGGTCAAGGGAACGGTGGATAACCAGAGCAGCCCCATCGCCATGCCGAACAGGCAGGCGCTGACGGTAGTGACAGGGAACCACAGGAACAGCACGATCACCACGGCGCGCATCAGGTACAAGGCGGTCAGCAAACGCGGCTTGGACATGCGTCCACCCAACCAGCCGGCGATGTAGGTGCCGAAGATGTTGAACAGCCCGATCAGCGCCAGAACCGTGGTGCCGACGCTTGCCGGGAGGTGCTGGTCGACGAGGTAGGACGGCAGGTGCACACCGATGAATACCACCTGGAAACCACAGACGAAGAAGCCCAGCGCCAGCAGCCAGAACCCTGAATGGCCGCACGCCTCACGCAGCGCCTGGCCAAGGCTCTGATCGTGGGCCTGGGCTGGCAGTGGCCGGTCCTTGAGCATGCGTACCAGGGGGACGATGAACGCCACCAGTACGCCCATCACCAGCAAGGCCGTCGACCAGCCCAGCCAACTGATAAGGCCGAGCGTGCCGGGCAGCATCGCGAATTGCCCGAACGAGCCGGCTGCACTGGCGATCCCCATGCCCATGCTGCGGTGTTCGGCGGGCAGGGCTCGCCCGACCACGCCCAGAATCACCGAGAACGACGTACCGGAGAGCCCCAGGCCGATCAGCAGGCCAGCGCTGAGGCTCAGGCTCAACTCGGAGTTGGCCAGCCCCATGCAGCCAAGGCCGACCGCGTAGAGCACACCACCCACCGCAACCACCCGCCCGGCGCCGAAGCGATCCGCCAGGGCGCCGGCGAAGGGTTGGGCCAGGCCCCAGATCAGGTTCTGCAGCGCGATGGCCAGCGCGAATACGCCCCTGCCCCAGCCGAACTCCGCACTCATGGGCGCCAGGAACAGCCCGAAGCCGTGGCGAATGCCCAGGGACAGGGCAAGGATCAGGGCTGCGCCGAGCAGGACCCAGCCGCTGGTACGCCATACCGATGTCATTATTGTGTGCTCCGGGCATGAGGGGACAGGCCGCTCGATTGTATGCCTGTTCATCGCCGACAGGCAGCGCCGCATGCAACCATCTGCGAGGCAGGTTCTACAGCGCAGCGCCCAGCAGCAGCAACAGTTCGAGCAACTCGAGCATGGCGCCGGCGGTGTCGCCGGTGGTGCCGCCCAAACGCTTGATCATCTGGTGTCGCAGCGCCACGAAGCCAGCCAGCACCAGCAGGCTGATCCAAACCCCGCAGAACGCCAGGCTGACCAGTGCCACGCCTGCCAGCAACCAGGCGCCGGCACGACGCGGCAGGTGGTCGGCCAGGGCCTGGCCCAGCCCGCCAGCGCGCACGTAGGGCGTGGTCATGAACAGGCCGAGCATGGCGGCCCGCCCCAGTATCGGGGCCAGCATCAGCGCGGCCTGCTGGCCCTGCTCGAGCAAGGCCAGCAGCGCACAGAACTTGAGCAGCAGCACCAACATCAGCGTCACCACGGCCATGGGACCGCTGCGTGGGTCCTTCATGATCAGCAAGGTGCGTTCGCGGTCGCCGAATCCGCCCAGCCAGGCATCGGCGCTGTCCGCCAGACCGTCCAGGTGCAGGCCACCGCTGAGCACCACCCACAGCGCCAGCAACAGCGCGGCGTGCAGAAGCACTGGCGTTCCGGCGAGCAGCGCACTGGCGGCCCACAAGAGCACGCCGAACAGCAGCCCCACGGCAGGATAGAACAACAGCGAGCGCCCGGAAGCCTCTGGACTGGGCATACCGGGCAGGCGCACCGGCAAGCTGCTGAGAAACTGCAAGGCGATCCAGAACGGCAGCATGCTCAGGACGGCTCGCTCAGGCTGCCGTCGGCTGCCATCACCACACTGAACAAGGCAGCGTGTCCGACCTCGACTTGGAGCAGCTGTTCGCGTGGCAGGGCGCGTGCTTCGGCCAGCAACAGGCGCATGACCCCGCCGTGCACCACCAGCAGCAACCGCTCGCCCGGATATTGCAGGTGCAACCTGCGCAACGCGGCATGGATGCGCGCGGAAAAATCCAGCATGGGCTCGCCGTCGGGTGGCGTGAAGGCGTAGGGGTCGTCCCAGAACAGCCCCAGACCGGCTTCGTCGGTCTGCATCAATTGCGCCGCACTCAGGCCTTCCCAGGCGCCGAAATGCAGCTCCTGAAGACCGCCTTCGAAGGTCAGCGGCAGTCCGCGCTGTCCGGCCAGCACCTCTGCGAAGCGTGCGCATCGCTGCAGCGGTGAGCTGACGATGCGGTCCCAACCGGAACGGTCGGCAACCGCCGCGTGCAGTTGGGCCCAACCGCGCTCGGTCAGGGCGTCATCGAGGCTGCCGCGAAACCCGCCGATCTCGGTTTCGCCATGGCGCAGCAGATCCAGGTGCAAGATCATGCCGGACGGTCCGCGACAGCCGCTTCGGCGAAGGTCGCCATCTGCTCGTGCAGGTCGCACGCCAGGCGCAACAGCGGCACGGCCAAGGCGGCGCCACTGCCTTCGCCCAGGCGCAAGCCCAGTTGCAGCAACGGTTGCGCCTCGAGGGCTGCCAGGACATGGCGATGGCCGGGTTCGGCGCCGTTGTGAGCGAACAGCAGCCAAGACCGGATGGACGGGTTCAACTGCACCGCCAACAGCGCCGCGACACTGCAGATGAAACCATCCACCAGTGCCACGATGCCCTCCTGGGCACAGGCCAGGTAGGCGCCGACCAGCGCGGCAACCTCGAAGCCACCGTAGCAGAACAGGCGCTGCAGTGGTTCGTCGGGCAGCCCGGCATGGGCCTTCAAGGCGCGCTCGATGACCTGCACCTTGTGGGTCACGCCAGCGGCGTCCAGACCGGTGCCCGGCCCGGCCAGATCGACCACGGCGCACGCCAGCGAGGCGCAGGCCAGCGCGGTGGCCGACGTGGTGTTGCCAATGCCCATCTCACCGCCGATGAACAGCTCGGTGCCGCTGGCTTTCGCCCGCAGCACACTGTCGCGACCGGCCTGCAGTGCCTGCGTACCCTGCTCGACACTCATCGCCGGCGCGTCGATGAAATTGCGCGTACCGGCAGCGATCCGCACATGCTGTACGCCAGGCAGATCGCCCAGCGGCGTCGCGGTACCGAGGTCCACCACTTCCAGGCGTGCCTGCAGGCGGCGGGCCAATACGCTGATGGCCGCACCGCCGTTGACGAAGTTGTGCACCATTTGCGCAGTGACTTCCTGCGGATAGGGCGAGACGCCCTCGGCGACGATGCCGTGGTCGGCAGCGAACACCGAGATCCAGACCTGCTCGACCGAGGGCTTGAGCCGCCCTTGCAATGCGGCCAGTTGCACGGCCACCTGTTCCAGCGCGCCGAGCGAGCCCGCCGGCTTGGTCAACTGCTGCTGACGCTCCAGCGCCTCGCGATGAATGCGGGCATCGGCGGCACGGGCAGTGTGCAGCCACCAGGCTGAGTTCATAACGCAGGTCCTTTCAATACCATGGGAAGGCCGGCCACGGTGAACACCACTCGCTCGCAGCGTTCGGCCAAGGCCTGGTGCAGCAGGCCTGCCTCGTCGACGTAGCGCCGGGTCAGTTCACCCAGCGGCACGACGCCCAGGCCGGTTTCGTTGCTGACGAATAGGATGTGTCCCGGCAGGCCAGGCAGTGTTTCCAGCAGAGCTTGACGCTCTGCCTTCAAGCGCTCGGGCTCGTCGAGCATGAGCAGATTGGTCAGCCACAGGGTCAGGCAGTCAACCAACAGGCAGCGATCGCTGCGCGCTTGAGCACGCAGCACGTCGGCCAAAGCAAGTGGCTCTTCCACCAGCCCCCAATGATCGGGACGGCGCTCGCGGTGCAAGGCCACCCGCTGGTCAAGCTCGCCATCCACCGGCTGGCTGGTAGCAATGTATACGACGTGCAGCTGGCTGTCGGTGGCCAGCCGTTCGGCCAGGCGGCTCTTGCCGGAGCGGGCACCGCCGAGGATCAGTTGCAGCATGTCAGGCACCTCCCCCAGGCAAGCCGCACAGCTCGCGCAGGCGCGCGGTGTCCAGGTGCTGCTCGACCAGGTCGGCCAGGCGCTCGATGTCGGCCTCGCGCAACGCGTGGTAATCCACCGACTGCACGTCGGCCAGCCCCGCCCAGCGCAGCAAGGCCACCGATGACTGCGGCGCTTCGAACAAGCCGTGCAGGTAAGTCCCCAGAATCTGCCCGTCAGCACTGATCGCGCCGTCGCGGCGACCATCACTCAATTGCACCGCCGGATGATCCAGCGCCGCCCCGGTGGTCACCCCGGCATGGATCTCGTAGCCGCTGACGGCGGCCTGTTCAAGGGTCAACTGGCCGGTCACGTTGCGCAGCTGCTTTTGCGCCTGCAGTTCGGTGGTGAACTCCAGCAGGCCCAGGCCCGCGCTGGAACCGGCAGCGCCTTCGAGGCCCAGCGGGTCGTCGATGCGCGTGCCGAGCATCTGCAGCCCGCCGCAGATGCCCAGCACCTTGCCGCCATAACGCAGGTGGCGGGCGATCGCTTGTTCCCAGCCCTGGGCACGCAGGTGGGCCAGGTCGGCCCGCACGCTCTTCGAGCCGGGCAGGATGATCAGGTCGGCCGGGGGGATGTCATCGCCCACGCCGATGAACTGCAGGTCGACCTGCGGGTGCAGGCGCAGCGGGTCGAAATCGGTGTGGTTGCTGATGCGCGGCAAGACCGGCACGATCACCTTGAGCACCTTGTCGGCCTTGCTTGACTGACGCCGATCCAGGCCGTCCTCGGCCTCCAGGTGCAGGTCCATGACATACGGCAGCACACCGATCACCGGCTTGCCGGTACGGGCCTCCAGCCAATCCAGGCCGGGTTGGAGCAAGGCGATGTCGCCGCGAAAGCGATTGATGATGAAGCCCTGAACCCGCGCCTGTTCAGTCGGCGAAAGCAGTTCCAGGGTACCAACCAGATGGGCGAACACGCCGCCGCGGTTGATGTCGGCGATCAGCAGCACCGGGCAGTCCACCGCCTCGGCGAAGCCCATGTTGGCGATGTCGCCGGCGCGCAGGTTGATCTCGGCCGGTGAACCGGCCCCTTCGACCATCACCACCTCGTAGCGGCCACTCAAGCGTTGGTGCGAAGCCAGTACCGCCTGCATGGCGATGGCCTTGTAGTCGTGATACGCGACGGCGTTCATGCTGGTCACGGCGCGCCCGTGGATGATCACCTGGGCGCCGGTGTCGCTGTTGGGCTTGAGCAACACCGGGTTCATGTCGGTATGCGGCTGCAGACCCGCGGCCTGGGCCTGCACCGCCTGGGCACGACCGATCTCGCCGCCGTCGGCAGTCACCGCACTGTTGAGGGCCATGTTCTGCGGTTTGAACGGCACCACCGCCACGCCCTGACGGGTCAGCCAGCGGCACAGCGCGGTGACCAGCGTGCTTTTCCCTGCATCGGACGTGGTGCCCTGAACCATCAATGTGCTCATGCATGCTCCTTGCGATACTCGCCCAGGGCGGATTCGAGTCGTGCCCAGTCGCCCTCGCGGGCAGGCAGGCCGAAGCGCAGGCGGCTGTCCTGCTTGAACAGCCGCACGAGGATGCCGCGACGGGCGAGGAAATCCTGCAGGCGCTCGGCCCCTTCGTACGCCACCGACTGGAACAGTGCGCAGCCGCCCTGTGGCGCCAGGTCGTGGCGCCGCAAGCATTGGGCAAGGCGCTCGCTGGCGGCGGCGCAGCGGGCGATCTGCGCCTGCTGCGACGGCTGGTCGAGCAGGCAGGCCTGCCCCAGCTGGCGTGTCGGTCCGCTCACTGCCCAAGGCCCGATCAGGTCGGCCAGCAAGCGCAGCAGGCGCGGCTCGCCGAGGACAAAGCCCAGCCGTACACCCGCCAGCCCGAAGAACTTGCCGAACGAGCGCAGCACGATCAACCCAGGTTGTACGCCGTAGCGAGCCAGACCGGCACGCGGGGTGTTGTCCATGAACGCTTCATCGACCACCAGCCAGCCGCCCCGGCTGTTCAGACGCGCATTCCAGGCCAGCAGGCAGTCGGCGGACAACAGCCGGCCAGTGGGGTTGTTCGGGTTGACGACGACCAGCACGTCGAGACTGTCGATGAAGTGCTCGACCTCGTCTTCGCTGATTTCGCGTACCACATGCCCCGCTTGTCGCCAGCCCTCGGCATGTTCGGCGTAGCACGGCGACAGCACCCCTACCCGACCACTGCGACGAAGGCGTGGCAGTGTCTGAATGGCCGCTTGCGAGCCCGGCACCGGCAGCACGTGCGCGAAGCCATAGTAGCTGCGCGCGGCGTCTTCCAGGCCGTCTTCGTTTTCCGGCAGCCGCGCCCAGGCGCGCGCCGTGATCTCGGGCAGGGGGAAAGCCCATGGCGCAATACCGGTGGACAGGTCGACCCAGTCGTCTTCGGCGATACCGTATTCGAGCACCGCCTGGCGCAAGCGCCCTCCGTGTTCAAGCATCGAGCAAGCCTCCCAGACACAGCACCAACAGCCACAGCCACACGCCGCGCTGGACCAGGTTCCAGCCGCGCTCGATGCTGTCGGCATCGGCCGGCGCACCCTCGCCCAGCACGGCCCGCTGATGCAGCTCGCCGTGATAGATAGCCGGACCGCCCAGCTGCACGCCCAATGCGCCGGCCCCTGCCGCCATCACCGGGCCGGCGTTGGGGCTGTCCCACTGCGGTGCCTGCCGGCGCCAGCAGCGCAAGGCCAGGCGGGTCTTGCCCAGCACGGCATAGGTGAGCGCAACCAGGCGCGCCGGGATGTAGTTGAGCAGGTCGTCGATCCGCGCCGCCGCCCAACCGAAACGCTCGAAGCGTTCGTTGCGGTAGCCCCACATGGCGTCCAGCGTGTTGCTCAAGCGATACAGGACAACCCCGGGCGCGCCGGCCACGACGAACCAGAAGATCGCCGCGAACACCGCATCACTGCCGTTTTCCAGCACCGATTCGGTGCCGGCCCGGGCCACTGCCTCGGCGTCCAGCTCATCGGTCTGCCGGCTGACCAGATAGCCGACACGCTGACGAGCGCTGGCCAGGTCGTCGCTGCGCAGAGCCTGGGCCACGGGCATCACGTGCTCCCCCAGGCTGCGCATGCCCAGCGCCAGGTACAGCGCGCCAATCTCCACCAGCCAGCCGACCAGCGGCAGCCAGGACAGCAATGTCGCCAACAGGGTCAGGGGCACCACGGCCAGGAACCAGGCGGTGACACCGTGGCTGCGCCAGCCACGCCCGGCGCTGTTGAAACGTGCTTCGATCCGGTTGGCCAGACGGCCGAAGGCAACCAGCGGATGGTGCCTGCGCGGCTCGCCCAACAGGGCATCGAGCGCCACCCCGGCCGCCGTCATCAACGCAATGCTCACAACGATTTTCCCCATTGGTTTTCGTACAGCATGTGTTCGAGCGGCTGGGGGGCAGCCCAGCCTTGAAGTTCCAGCATCGGCGCATCGTAGAAGCCTTCGACCGGCCCCAGGCACAGTACCGCCACCGGTTTGGCTCCAGCGGGCATGCCCAGTACCTCGGCCAGTGCACGGGGATCGAACAGCGACACCCAACCCATGCCCAAACCCTCGGCGCGCGCCGCCAGCCACAGGTTCTGGATGGCGCAGGACACCGAGGCCAGGTCCATTTCCGGCAAGGTCCGGCGGCCGAACACATGGCGCTCGCGATCGTCCATCAGCGCCGCAACCAGCACTTCGGCGCAGTCCGCGATCCCTTCGACCTTGAGCTGCATGAACTGGTCCGAACGCTCGCCCATGGCGTGTGCGGTGCGCAGTCGTTCTTGCTCGACCAACGCCTGGATGCGTCCGCGCACACCCGCGTCGCTGATGCGAATGAATCGCCAGGGCTGCATCAGGCCGACGCTGGGCCCCTGGTGGGCGGCCGCCAGCAACCGCGCAAGCAGCTCCGGGGGGACGCTGCCGCCGGCGAAGTGACGCATGTCGCGGCGTTCGGCGATCACTCGGTAGATGGCGGCGCGCTCGCTGTCGCTGTAGGGCTCGCTCATGACGCCGCCCGATGCCCGGCTGCAGGCGCGCGATCATCGGGCGCGAACAGTGCGGCCACCGCCGCCGGATTGGACGGGAAATAGAAATGCACGTAAGAGGCGGTCATCCGTCCCTGGCGGTAAACCGCCTCGGCGCCGCGACCGCCATTGGGGCTGACGCCACGAGCAATCGGCTGCAGCTCGGTACTGGTCAGCGAGTGGTGATAAGTGTGCCCGCGCAATACCCCCTCCGGCAGCTCGACCGCCTGCAAGGCCAGGGCCGCCAGACGCTTCTGCATGACTGCTTCGCCGGGCAGCAGACCCAGCAGTTGCGCGCGGGCCCCTTCGACGTCGGTCAGCGCGTCGAGCAAGTAGAGCATGCCGCCACATTCGGCCAGCAGCGGCTTGCCCGCGGCATGGTGAGCGCGGATATCGTCGAGCATCGAAACGTTGGCGGCGAGCGCCAAATGGTGCAGCTCGGGGTAGCCACCGGGCAGGTACAGGCTGTCGCATGGCGGCAGCCGCAGGTCGTGCAACGGCGAGAAGAACACCAGCTCGGCGCCCATGTCGCGCAACACATCCAGACTGGCGTCGTAGACGAAGGCGAACGCGGCATCGCGGGCCACACCAAGGCGCACACCATCGAGCAGGCGCGCCACCGAGCGTTCGACCGGGGCGGCGAAGGTGACCGCAGGCGGCAAGGCCACCTGGCAGGTCTGGGCCAGGGCGGCGGCAGCGGCATCCAGGCGGGTATCCAGGTCGTTGAGCTCGCTGGCCTGGACCAGCCCCAGATGGCGGCTCGGCAGTTCGATCCCGGTTTCCCGGGACAACGCGCCGTACCAGCGCAGACCCTGGGTCAGGCTGCCCTCGAGCAGTTGCGCGTGACGCACCGTGCCGACCCGGTTGGCCAGGACGCCGGCGAACGGCAGATCGGGTTGGTAACAGGCCAGGCCCAGGGCAAGAGCGCCGAACGTCTGCGCCATGGCGGTGCCATCGATCACGGCCAGC
Source organism: Pseudomonas sp. MM227 (assembly GCF_947090715.1). Taxonomy (NCBI): domain Bacteria; kingdom Pseudomonadati; phylum Pseudomonadota; class Gammaproteobacteria; order Pseudomonadales; family Pseudomonadaceae; genus Pseudomonas; species Pseudomonas sp. MM227. Next base: position 1,649,298 of record NZ_OX352319.1, on the reverse strand, counting down.
ACCGGAACGCCGAAATGACGCGCCAGGTCAGCGCTGGACGGCGTGCCGTCGAACAGGCCCATGACGCCTTCGATGAGGATGATGTCGGCTTCCTGCGCCGCTTCCCATAACAGCCGCCGGCTGTCCTGCTCGCCGACCATCCACATGTCCAACTGATAGACAGGCGCGCCGCTGGCGCGAGCGAGGATCATCGGATCGAGAAAGTCCGGGCCGCACTTGAACACCCGCACCCGCCGCCCCTGATTGCGATGCAGGCGCGCCAGGGCGGCAGTCACCGTGGTCTTGCCCTGCCCGGAGGCCGGGGCGGCGATCAGCACCGCCGGACACTGGCGCGGCTCGGTCATAGCTCGATGCCCTTCTGGGCACGGATGCCGGCCTGGAACGCATGCTTGACCACACCCATTTCGGTGACTGTGTCGGCCAGTTCGATCAGCTCGGGCTTGGCCCCGCGACCGGTGACGATCACATGCTGCATGGGCGGACGTGCCTGCAGATCATGCAGCACGGTGTCCAGGTCGAGATAACCATGCTTGAGGGCAATGTTGAGTTCGTCGAGCACCACCAGGCCAATGGCCGGATCGCTCATCAGCTGCCTGGAGACGTCCCAGGCAGCCTCGGCCGCCGCGATGTCTCGCTGCCGATCCTGAGTTTCCCAGGTGAACCCTTCACCCATCACGTGGTAGCGCACCTGCTCGGGAAAGCGCCGGAAGAACAGTTCCTCGCCGGTGCTGTTGCGCCCCTTGATGAACTGCACCACGCCGCACTGCAGGCCGTGGCCCATGGCTCGCGCGAGCATGCCGAACGCGGAACTGCTCTTGCCCTTGCCGTTGCCGCTGAGCACCAGCAGCAAGCCACATTCGTTGGGAGAATTGGCGATGCGTTCGTCCATCACGGCTTTCTTGCGCAGCATGCGCGCCAGGTGACGTGCGTCGCGTTCGGTCGTTTCGTTCATGGTGGCTCTCCGCTACACCTGCACGCAGGCAGCATCGACGCGACACCGCGGCCGGCTGGCCGAACAGTGAACGTCAATGCCGCTCTCCCCGCGCGACAGTACATGGGTCAGGGCACGGCCCGGCGCAACGACGCCCGAGAATGAGCGCCGGCCCTGCAGCGTGCCGTAAAGGTGGACCAGGCCGGTCTCCGGGCTCACGAGCGGGGCTGTACACACCCAGGCCGCACGCCTTCCCGAATCACTTCAGTGGCATCGTGTGCAGCCTTGACTCGTCTACCGTTGCGGGGGCAGCGCCGGGATGGCGCGTCGAACGCTGCGCACCGGCTTCCCTGTTTCACTCGTCTGGATCGTCCGATCGCCGAGCACCTGGAACAGCCGCGCAGGTTAGAGGGTTGAGCCAGGAGCGTCAATTGATCCGCAGCACCTGATCCCCTGCTGCCGCTGATCGGCAACGCGGTTGAACCTTGCCAACCGCCAGTGCCTCTACCTTCTGTGAACAAAACCTCAGAGAGCCCGACCATGCACAAGACCCGCCTCGCTACATTGATCCTGCTGGCTGCCGGCCTTGCCGCCTGTGGCGAAACATCGTCATTGCAGGTCAGCGACGGGACGGGCCCCTCGCCCAAGCTGCCCGAGCCTAACAAGACCCTGATCCCTACCGTCAACATCGCGCCGGCGGTGGGCTGGCCCGAAGGTGGCAAGCCAACGGCGGCGCCCGGCACCCAGGTGGCCGCATTCGCCGCAGACCTGGACCACCCGCGCTGGCTTTACGTGCTGCCCAACGGTGACGTGCTGGTGGCGGAAACCAACTCGCCGGCCAAGCCTGACGACAGCAAGGGTATTCGCGGCTTCGTCATGGAGAAGGTGATGAGCCGGGCGGGCGCCGGCGTGCCCAGCGCCAACCGGATTTCGCTGCTGCGCGACAAGGACGGTGATGGCGTGGCCGAGACCCGTACCGTCTTCATTGCCAACCTCAATTCGCCGTTCGGCATGACCCTGGTCGGCAACGATTTCTATGTGGCGGACACCGACAAGCTGCTGCGCTTCAAATACACCGATGGCGCCACCTCGATCAGCGGCGCGGGCGAGAAAGTCGTGGACCTGCCGGGCGGCACGCTCAACCACCACTGGACCAAGAACGTCATCGCCAGCCCAGATGGCAAGAAGCTGTACGTCACCGTTGGCTCCAACAGCAACGTGGGCGAGAACGGCATGGATCAGGAACAAGGCCGCGCAGCAATCTGGGAAGTGGATGCTGCCACGGGCCAGCACCGGATTTTCGCCTCCGGCCTGCGCAACCCCAACGGCATGGCCTGGCAACCCAAGACCGGCAAGTTGTGGACGGCGGTCAACGAGCGCGACGAGATCGGCAGCGACCTGGTGCCGGATTACATCACCTCGGTCAAGGATGGCGGTTTCTACGGCTGGCCCTATAGCTATTACGGGCAGCATGTAGACGTACGCGTCGAGCCGCAGAATCCCGAACTGGTGGCCAAGGCCATCGCGCCGGACTATGCAGTCGGGCCGCATACGGCATCGCTGGGCTTGAGTTTCGCCGACGGCAGCGGATTGCCTGCCCCCTTCACCACGGGCGCACTGATCGGCCAGCATGGATCGTGGAATCGCAAGCCGCACAGCGGCTATAAAGTGGTGTTCGTACCGTTCGTGGATGGCAAGCCGAGCGGCCAGCCCATCGACCTGCTCAGTGGCTTCCTCAATGGCGACGAGAAAGCCATGGGTCGCCCGGTTGCGGTACTGCCCGACCACAAGGGCGGTGTGCTGGTTGCCGACGATGTGGGCAACAAGATCTGGCGAGTCACTGCCGCCAAGTGATCGAGCCAGGCCGGGGCGAGATCACTCGCCCCGTTCGGGTCACGGATTGCGCGCCAACTGGCCAGGTTGCAGCACCCGCTTGGCGTTGAGATAGGCTTTTTGCCAATAGGGCTTGTTCAGATAATCGAGCTTGACCGTGCCGCCGCTCGACGGGGCATGCACGAAACGCCCCTCCCCTACGTAGATACCGGCGTGACTGACTTGCGAGCCACCGCTGGTGGCAAAGAACACCAGATCCCCGGACTGCAGGTGCGACTGGTCGACATCCGGCGAGCGCATCACGATCATTTCCCGCGTCGAGCGCGGCAGGGCAATGCCGGCGGCGTCGCGATAAACGAAGCTGATCAGGCCGCTGCAGTCGAACCCGGAGTCGGGCGTATTGCCTCCCCAGCGGTACGGCGTGCCCACCAATCCCAAGGCCCGGAACAAGACGTCGTCGGCGGCGCCGACCATGTCGTTGTTGGGGTTCATGACGATCGGGTTGATGACCTTGGGCCTGACTACCTTGGCCGGAGGCGCACTGGCGCAGCCGGCAAGCACGGCAGCCAATGCGATTGAAGCGAAAACGCGTGCCTGGGTAGACATGTACCGAACCATCCTGAGCCGACTGCCGTAATAGACTAGATTCATTACCCGAAAACACAAACGGCGCTGAGATTTTCACCTCACCGCCGCTTTGTTGCGCTGCATCCGTTATTTGCTGGAGATCATCGTGGTGGGCGCCATGGCCAGGGCCCGCTTGGCCTCGATGAAAGTCTTGCTCCAGTAGCTGTCGCCCAGGCTGTCTACGCGAACGCCACCGCTGCGGCGGCTGCTGGAGTGGATGAACTGGTCATCGCCCAGGTAGATGCCGGCATGGCTGACACGACCACGGCCGTTGGTGCTGAAGAACAGCAGGTCACCGGGCTTGAGCTTGTTGCGGGCAACCAGTGGGGCCTTGACGTTGATCATCTCGCGAGTCGAGCGCGGCAGGTTCATGCCCGCCTCTTCGCGGAACAGATAGCCGATGAAACCACTGCAATCGAAACCGGAAGCCTTGTCGGTGCCGCCGAAACGGTAGCGGGTACCGATCAGGGATTTGCCACGCTCAAGGATGCTGTCGGCCAGGATCGGCAAGCTGTAGCCCTTGCTGCCGTCGAACTGGGCCAGCTCGTCTTCGGTGGCAATTTCTTCTTCGAACAGCAGCGAGGCTTTCGAAGGGGATTGATGCGGCTGGACGGCGGTGACCGGGTCCAGGACCTGCTGCTGGGAGACCGGCGCTTGCGCCGCGCAACCGACCAGAAGGGTCAACAGTGCGATGGGCACGAGGGGTGCTAAGCGATTGAGCATGGGCACGACCGTGACGAGGAATAGTGAAAGAGAAGCGACTATACCTGTATCGCGATTATTTGCAAATTCAATCGAACGAAATGTGACTCAGGAGAATTACGGTGACATCTAACGCCCCATTTTGCAGCCCCCCTCGCACCCCGTTGCACGGTAATGACGCCGAATCCCCGAATTCATTGGCCGAAAGATAATCGCAAAATGCCACCATCATGACTGGACGTCTATACAGATAAGCATGCTGCAGAGGCGCACTTAGAACCGATTGGAACACCGGTGAAACAGGTCATAGAGCGGCTGAATCGACCTGCCTTTTCTACCACCCCAGCGTTTCCTTGAGGAAAGGGATGGTCAGCTTGCGCTGCGCCTGCAGCGAGGCCTGATCGAGGCGCTCGAGCAGCTCGAACAGTGCACTCATGCTGCGCGTTCCGCGGGTGAGAATGAAATGGCCGACCTCGTCGGTCAGGTGCAGGCCGCGACGCGATGCACGCAGTTGCAGGGCGCGCAGTTTGTCCTCGTCGGACAGCGGGCGCATCTGGAAGATCAGGGCGAGGGTCAGGCGCGACTTCAGGTCGGCAAGCTTCACCGGCAGTTCGCGGGGCGAGTGGGAAGCGGCGATCAGCAGCCGGCGGCCACTGTCGCGAAGGCGGTTGAACAGGTGGAACAGGGCTTCTTCCCACTCCGGCTTGCCGGCCACCACATGCAGGTCATCCAGGCATACCAGCTCGTACTGGGCCAGATCATCGAGGATGCCGACGCCACGATCGAGCAGTTCGGCCAGCGGCAGGTACACCGCCGGTTCGCCCAGTTGCTCGAAACGCAGGCAGGCTGCGTGCAGCAAATGAGTGCGCCCTACCCCGTGCTTGCCCCACAGGTAGATGAGGCTTTCGGTCCAACCGGCGTCGGCTTCGCACAGGCGCTCGACGTAGCCGAGTGCCGCGGCATTGGCGCCTGGATAGTAATTGATGAAGGTCGCGTCATCCCGCAGACGCACACCTAGGGGCAGCTGAATCGGTTTCATGCTGGCTGAACAGCCCTGGGATCGAGCTGCAAAGGGCCTCAATGTGAAGTGTGCAAAGTCTATACCTGCCCGGGCAGCCGCACAATGCGCAACACTGCTTGGAAAATCAAAGGTTTACAGTTTGACTGCAGCGAGCCCCGCAGGGCCCGCCGCGCTCACAGGTCTGGATCCTCGGAGCCGGCGTAGATGTTCGAGTCCTTGTACAGGTCGTGCATGTGCCGCACCAGGACCATGATCACTGCAGCCACCGGCAGCGCCAGCAGCACGCCGGTGAAACCGAACAGCTCGCCGCCGGCGAGAATGGCGAAGATCACCGCCACCGGGTGCAGACCTATGCGATCGCCCACCAGCAAAGGCGTGAGCACCATGCCCTCCAGCGCCTGGCCGATCATGAATACGGCGACGATGGCGATCATGTGGAACGGGTCCAGGCCGAACTGGAACAGGCCGGCGATGATCGCCGAACCGATGCCGATGACGAAGCCCATGTACGGCACGATGGCCGCAAGCCCGGCGACGACGCCGATCAACAGGCCCAACTGCAGGCCCACCAGCATCAATCCGGTGGCGTAGATGACACCCAGGGCCAGCATCACCAGCAGCTGACCACGCACGAACGCGCCCAGCACCTCGTGGCACTCACCCGCGAGGCGCACGATCTGCCCTTCCCGTTGCCGTGGCAGCAGGCCACGGATTTTCGCCATCATCAGGTCCCAGTCGCGCAACAGGTAAAAGGCGACTACGGGGATCAGCACGAAGTTGGCCAACCAGGCCATGAACGCCAGACCGGAGGCCGTGGCCTGGGACAGGATCACCCCGACCACATCGGTGGTCTGTCCCATATGGCTGCTGATAGCGGCCTTGATCTGGTCGAATTTCCAGAATCCTTCGGCCAGGCCCAGCCGGGTCTGCACCCATGGCAGCGCCGAATGCTGCAACCAGTCGAGCATCTGCGGGGCCATCTGGTACAGGCTGACCAACTGCTTGGCGAGCATGGGGATGAGCACCAGCAGCGCCAGCACCAACAGCAGCGTGAACAGGGCGAACACCACCACCACGCCCCAGGTGCGCGACAGCTTCCATTTCTCCAGTCGATCGACCAGCGGATCCGCCAGATAAGCCAGCAGGATACCTACCAGGAAAGGCGAGAGAATCGGATGCAGCAGGTAGAAGAACACGCAGAGCAGCAGCACTGCTCCCAGCCAGAACCAACGGCGCATATCAGTCATCGGACAGCCCAGCTATATATAGAAGAGACAAAACGGGAATTGGGTGCGACGCCAGTGCGGCGCCGCACTGGCGTCGCTGGCTTACCAGCGAAAGCTCAGGTCCGGCGCGGGCTGGGGCGCTGGCGCCGGCATGCCGGGAGCCGCCTGGGCATCGACCGGTACCGCGGGCGCCTGGTACGGCACCTCCTGCAGCTTGGCCAGGCCCAGTTGCGCGCGCAACTGCTCGGCACTGCCCGTCACGCGGTAGACGACCTTGTCGCCGTCCACCGTGCGCAGGCGCGCACCGTAGGATTCGAGCAGGCGACCCATCTGCGCGTAGCGCTCCAGGTTCATGCCTTCGACTGCCAGGGTCATTTCGCTGCTGGCGCCGGGCTTGGCCACGAAACGCGTGGCCAGGCGCTGACTGACGGCCAGCAGCACGGCATCGGCAAGGGCCGCCTGGTCGGCGCCCTCGGCCTTGCCCTGTTCGCGCTGGTTGCCCAGCCACAGGCGCCAGGTGCCCGACCATTTGCCTTCCTCCTCGCGCGCATGCACAGCCAGCAGGCCATCGGCACCGTAGCGCTCGGACGCGCCACGCAGCGCCGCCGGGTCGCTGGCTTCGAGGTTCTGTGCAGTCCCCACGCCCTGCTCGCCGAGGTCGGCCAGGGGCAGGCGCAATGGCAGACCGCGATGCTGTGCGGCGCGGCGCAGCGGCTCGGCGGCGGATTGGCCGTCACCGACCAGGCTGCTGCCCTCGACGCTGTCGCTCAACCACCAGCCCAGGATCGAAGGCCGATTGCTGCCCCAGGTCGGCAGACCCGCCGAGCGCAAGGCGGCGTCGGTGCTGGCCATGTCGAAATCGACCTGCAGCGACTCGGGCGGGCCTGCATCGTAGCCGTACTGGCTGATGATCTGCTGTGGATCCTTGCGCACGCTGGCCAGGCCTGGGCTGGCAAACGCCTTGGCATCGCCGGTCAGGCGCAGCACCAGGGTTTCCAGCGCACGCTGGGTGGCCTGGGTACGCTCTTCGGGCGTCTGGCTGGCCACGGGCTCGCGCACCTGATACAGGTTGCTGATGGTTTCGGCGTGCAGCGACACGCTCGACAGGGTGATGCAGGTGGCTAGCAGGTAGTGGCGCAGACGCATGGACGTTTCCCGACGGTAATAGCGGATTGAGGCTGTGACCGTACAATCGGCAAAAAGCTCAGTGGTCAATCTCGGCGCCCAATGTAGCATGCCCGCGCGCGCCTTGGCTGCGGGCGGGCGCAGGCCGGCAACGGCACAACCGTCGAACCGCGCTGGTGACGTTCGGACAAGCCTGATAAAATCGCGCGCCTTCGTGGATCGACGACGGTCGACTCCCCCGACTCCCTCCTTTAAAGGCCTGGATCATGAGCAATAAACCCTCCGTGAGCTACAAGGACGCCGGTGTAGACATCGACGCCGGTGAAGCATTGGTCGAACGCATCAAAGGCGTCGCCAAGCGTACCGCGCGCCCCGAGGTCATGGGCGGCCTGGGCGGTTTTGGTGCCTTGTGCGAAATCCCGGCCGGCTACAAGCAGCCCGTGCTGGTGTCGGGCACCGACGGTGTGGGCACCAAGCTGCGCCTGGCACTGAACCTCAATCGCCATGAAAGCATCGGCATCGACCTGGTTGCCATGTGCGTCAACGACCTGGTGGTGTGTGGCGCCGAGCCGCTGTTCTTCCTCGACTACTACGCCACCGGCAAGCTCAACGTCGACACCGCCGCCACCGTGGTCACCGGCATCGGCGCCGGCTGCGAACTGGCCGGCTGCTCTCTGGTAGGCGGCGAGACGGCCGAGATGCCGGGCATGTACGAAGGCGAAGACTACGACCTGGCCGGCTTCTGCGTGGGTGTGGTCGAGAAGGCCGAGATCATCGACGGCAGCAAGGTCGCCAACGGCGACGCGTTGATCGCCCTGCCGTCTTCGGGCCCTCACTCCAACGGCTATTCGCTGGTGCGCAAGATCATCGAAGTCGCCGGTGCCGACATCGAGACCGTCGAGCTCGACGGCAAGCCGTTGACCGACCTGCTGATGGCACCCACGCGCATCTACGTCAAACCCCTGCTGCAACTGATCAAGGACACCGGAGCCGTCAAGGCCATGGCGCACATCACCGGCGGCGGGCTGCTCGACAATATCCCGCGGGTCCTGCCCAAGGGTGCCCAGGCCGTGGTCGACGTCGCCAGCTGGCAGCGTCCTGCGGTGTTCGACTGGCTGCAGCAGCAGGGCAACGTCGATGAGCACGAGATGCACCGGGTGCTGAACTGCGGCGTCGGCATGGTCATCTGCGTGGCCCAGGCCGATGTCGAGAAAACGCTGGCGTCCCTGCGCGCCGCCGGCGAGCAACCTTGGGTCATCGGTGAAATCGCCCAGGCCGCTGAAGGTGCCGCACAGGTCGAACTGAAGAACCTCAAGGCTCACTGATGCCTTCGACCTGTAACGTCGTGGTGCTGCTGTCGGGCACTGGCAGCAACCTGCAGGCCTTGCTCGACAGCCTGCAGGCAGGCAACCCCGCCCGCATCGCCGCGGTGGTTTCCAACCGGGCCGATGCCCTTGGCCTGCAGCGCGCACGCGATGCAGGCATCGAGGCACGCGTACTGGAGCATCAGGGGTTCGCCGACCGCGAAGCCTTCGATGCTGCCCTGATCGACCTCGTCGACCGGTACCAACCCCACCTGGTGGTCCTCGCCGGCTTCATGCGCATCCTCAGCCCGTCTTTCGTGCGCCACTACCAGGGCCGTCTGCTCAACATCCATCCCTCCCTGCTGCCGCGTTACAAGGGTCTGCATACCCACCGTCGCGCGCTCGAGGCCGGGGACCGGGAGCATGGCTGCAGTGTGCACTTCGTCACCGAGGAACTCGATGGCGGGCCACTGGTCGTACAGGCAGTGATTCCGGTACAGTCGACCGACACGCCAGACACCCTGGCGCAACGGGTGCATGCCCAGGAACACCAGATCTACCCGCTGGCAGTGCGCTGGTTCGCCGAAGGCCGTGTGCGCCTGGGCGAACAGGGTGCACTGCTCGATGGCCAGCCGTTACCGGCTTGTGGCCATTTGATTCGACTCTAGGAGTTTATATGCGTCGCGCCCTGCTCTTCGCCGTTGCCCTGCTGGCCCTTCCGCTTCACGCCGCAGAGCTCAAGCCCTTTTCCGCCAGCTACACGGCCGACTGGAAACAGCTGCCCATGAGCGGCACTGCCGAGCGCAGCCTGAGCAAAGGCGCCAATGGCGATTGGACGCTGGCATTCAAGGCCTCGATGATGATCGCCAGCCTGAGTGAAGTCAGCACCCTGCGTGTCGACAAGGAAGCCATGCTGCCCGAGACCTACAATTTCGAACGTGGCGGGCTGGGCAAGGCCCGCAAGGTCAACCTCGACTTCGACTGGGCGGCCAAGAAGGTCACCGGTACCGACCGTGGCGACCCGATCAACCTGCCCCTCAACACCGGCGTCCTGGACAAATCCACCTATCAGCTGGCTCTGCAGCACGACGTTGCCGCAGGCAAGAAGAGCATGAGCTACCAAGTGGTCGATGGCGACGAGATCGACACCTACGACTTCCGCGTGCTGGGTACCGAGAAGGTCGAGACCAAGGCGGGCCAGGTCGACGCGATCAAGGTCGAGCGCGTGCGCGATCCCACCCAAAGCAAGCGCATCACCGTGCTCTGGTTCGCCAAGGATTGGGACTACCTGCTGGTGCGCCTGCAGCAGGTCGAGACCGACGGCAAGGAGTACAACATCATGCTGCAGGACGGCACGGTGGACGGCAAATCGGTAAAGGGCAGCTGAGTGGCTGCCTTGCGGTAACGACAAGGGCCCTGCGGGGCCCTTTTTCGTGGGCGGATATCCGCCACGGTTTCGGCGCGGGGAGGCGCACAGGGCGGATTCCCGCCACTTGTACAGCTATGTGACGACAACCATACGCCTGCCCAGGCCGCAGCCACCCGTGTTGTGCCATCAGTACGCAACTATGGCACGGCACCTGCAATACATTCCGCAGAGGTTTGCCACCGTGCAACTCGCCCACAACAAATCCCTCCAGACAGGAGGGTTCGTGCTTTAGGTGTCGCGAACACTCCGGAACGGGTGCCAGGCGATACACTTGAGGAACTTGCAAAATGACGACTCGTCAGCCGCTGTACAAATCGCTGTATTTCCAGGTGATCGTCGCGATCATCATCGGTATTCTGATCGGCCACTTCTACCCTCAGTTCGCGGTCAAGCTCAAGCCTTTCGGCGACGGCTTCATCAAGCTGATCAAGATGGTCATTGCCCCCATCATCTTCTGCACCGTGGTCAGCGGCATCGCCGGCATGCAGAGCATGAAGTCGGTCGGCAAGACCGGTGGCTACGCCCTGCTGTACTTCGAAGTCGTCTCGACCCTGGCGCTGATCATCGGCCTGGTCGTGGTCAACGTGGTCCAGCCCGGTGCCGGCATGCACGTCGACGTATCGACCCTGGACGCCAGCAAGATCGCCAGCTACGTTTCGGCAGGCGCTGACCAGAGCATCGTCGGCTTCATCCTCAACGTGATCCCGAACACCATCGTCGGCGCCTTCGCCAACGGCGATATCCTTCAGGTATTGATGTTCTCGGTGATCTTCGGTTTCGCCCTGCATCGCCTGGGTGCCTACGGCAAGCCGTTGCTGGACCTGATCGATCGCTTCGCCCACGCCATGTTCAACATCATCAACATGATTATGAAGCTGGCGCCGCTGGGTGCGTTCGGTGCCATGGCCTTCACCATCGGCGCCTACGGTGTCGGTTCGCTGGTGCAGCTGGGCCAGCTGATGATCTGCTTCTACGTCACCTGCGTACTGTTCGTGCTGCTGGTGCTGGGCGCCATCTGCCGCGCCCACGGCTTCAGCGTGGTCAAGGTGATCCGTTACATCCGTGAAGAACTGCTGATCGTTCTCGGCACTTCTTCCTCGGAATCGGCACTGCCTCGCATGCTGATCAAGATGGAACGCCTGGGTGCGAAGAAGTCGGTAGTAGGCCTGGTCATTCCGACTGGCTACTCGTTCAACCTGGACGGCACCTCGATCTACCTGACCATGGCCGCCGTGTTCATCGCCCAGGCGACCGACACCACCATGGACCTGACTCACCAGATCACCCTGCTGCTGGTACTGCTGCTGTCCTCCAAGGGCGCTGCCGGTGTCACCGGTTCGGGCTTCATCGTGCTGGCCGCTACTCTGTCGGCCGTTGGCCAACTGCCGGTCGCAGGCCTTGCACTGATCCTGGGTATCGACCGCTTCATGTCCGAAGCACGCGCACTGACCAACCTGGTCGGTAACGCGGTTGCCACGCTGGTGGTTGCCAAGTGGGTAGGCGAGCTGGACGAGAAAGTCCTGCAGACCGAGCTGGCTTCCGGTGGCCGCGCCATCGTCGACGGCCGTCCGGAAGACGACCTGGGCGTTGCCGAAGGCCGTGATGCCGACACCACGCCACAGAGCACTACCCTTCGCTGATCCCGTGCAGCGATAAAAAAAAACCCATCTTCGGATGGGTTTTTTGTTGGATGAAATTTGTTTCACAGCACTGAACCCGCTGCGACAATCCGCCGCAGCGCACGCCCTACGGGCGTTTGCCGATTGCTGCTGTTTCGGTAAAAAACTGTTGCAGGATTCGTCTGTTTACTTAGCAAGCTACCCAACTCTATAACAAAGACCTGCACACGCCAGGTTGCAGATATTCGAGAAAGGAGCTTTCCCATGACTGTAAAAGTGACCGAACGCGACGAAGCCCATATGTCCCACGAAGGCGTGGCGGCAGGCATCCAGATCTGGGATGTCTATCAGCAGGACCTGTTGGTAGGGATGTTCCACAACGAGAACGATGCCCACAGCTACAAGAACGAACTGGAAACACTCGAAAGCCAACGCGCTTCGAATTGACCGTTCGCCGCGCAAGAAAAACCCCGCTCAGGCGGGGTTTGTCGTTTCAGGCCGTTACCACATCAGGTCGTCCGGAATCTTGTAGGCGGCGTATGGATCTTCTGCCGACTCGACTTCTTCGGTGGCCACATTGAGCATGACGATGCGCTGCGGCGCGCGCTCCTGGACCTTGAGCGCGGCCTCGCGCGGGATCACCTCATAGCCTCCGCCATGCTGCACGATCGCCAGCGAACCGTTGCTCAGCTTGCTGCGCATGAGGTTGTTGACCGACAGGCGCTTGACCTTCTTGTCGTCGACGAAGTTGTAGTAGTCCTCGGTGGTGAGCTTGGGCAGTCGGGTCGCCTCGATCAACTGCTTGACCTGCGCGGCACGGGCCTTCTCCTCGACCTTGTCCTGCTGCTGGCGATTGAGCTCCTGGTCGCGGCGCGCCTTCTCGGCCATGGCTTGCTGGGCAATACGCTGCTGCGTGTCGTCCACCTCGACCTGGCCCTTGTTCTCCAGACGCTTCTGCTTCTGCTTGTCCTTGCTGACTTGCTTGACCTGCTTCTGGTTGACCAGTCCAGCTTTCAACAATTGGTCGCGGAGGGAAAGGCTCATGGTGTTCTGCTCACTTATAAAACGGCTCAGCCACAGCTGGGCAGATTCTGTTCCTGACGTTTGGCCTCGCCCCACAGGGCGTCCATGTCTTCCAGGGTGCAATCTTGGATGTTGGTATGGGTGTCGCGCAATGCCTGCTCGATGAAGCGGAATCGCCTGTCGAACTTGACGTTGGCGCCGCGCAGGGCATTTTCCGGGTCGACCTTGAGGTGGCGGGCCAGATTGACCACGCTGAACAACAGGTCGCCGATTTCTTCGGCCACCGCTGGCGCATCGTCGGCGGCCATGGCCTCCAGTACCTCGTCGAGTTCTTCCCGGACCTTGTCGAGCACCGGCAGCGGTCCCGGCCAGTCAAAACCGACAACCGCGGCACGCTTCTGCAACTTGGCAGCACGCGACAACGCCGGCAGCGCTGCGGGCACGTCGTCAAGCAGCGACAGCTGCTCGCCCGCCCCGCCCTTCTCGGCACGCTCCTGGGCTTTGATTTCTTCCCAGCGCTGCTTGACCTGTTGCTCGTCCAGCTGCGGCGTGTCCAGGGCCGCGTAGAGCTCGCCGGTGGGGAACACGTGGGGGTGGCGGCGAATCAGCTTGCGGGTGATGCCATCGACCACGCCATCGAACTCGAAACGGCCTTCCTCGCGCGCCAGCTGGCTGTAATAGACCACTTGGAACAGCAGGTCGCCAAGCTCGCCCTGGAGGTGCTCGAAGTCCTCGCGTTCGATGGCGTCGGCCACCTCATAGGCTTCTTCCAGGGTGAACGGCACGATGCTGGCGTAGGTTTGCTTCACATCCCACGGGCAACCGTGCTGCGGATCACGCAGCCGGGCCATGAGGTTGAGCAGGTCTTGCAGTGTGTACATGCTCGGGCTCTTTGCAAAGGTGTCGGGATCCGCCGGTTCACGGCGTCCGGTTACGGCGTGTCTCGATGATGTTCGGCAACTGCGAGATGCGTCCGAGCAGGCGTCCGAGGGCGTCGAGGCCGGGGATCTCGATGGTCAGCGACATCAAGGCGGTGTTGTCTTCCTTGTTCGAGCGGGTATTGACCGCCAACACGTTGATCCGCTCGTTGAGCAGGATCTGCGAAACGTCGCGCAGCAGGCCCGAACGGTCGTAGGCACGGATGATGATATCGACCGGATAGGTCAGCACCGGCACCGGGCCCCAGCTGACCTGAATGATCCGCTCCGGCTCGCGCCCGCCCAGTTGCAGCACCGATGCGCAGTCCTGGCGGTGGATGCTCACGCCGCGGCCCTGGGTGATGTAGCCGACGATGGCATCGCCCGGCAGCGGCTGGCAGCAGCCGGCCATCTGCGTCATCAGATTGCCGACGCCCTGGATCTGGATATCGCCGCGCTTGCCAGGCTTGTAACCGGTGGCCTTGCGGGTGACCAGCTCCATCGGCTCGTTGCCGCGCTCGGGTTCGACCAGTTGCTGCGCCGAATTGACCAGATGCGCCAGGCGCAGGTCGCCCGCGCCGAGGGCGGCGAACATGTCCTCGGCGCCCTTGTGGTTGGCCTTTTCGGCCAACTGGTCGAAGTCGACCTGAGGCAGGCCCAGGCGACTGAGCTCGCGCTCGAGCAGCGACTTGCCGGCGGCGACGTTCTGGTCGCGGGCCTGCAACTTGAACCAGTGGACGATCTTCGCCCGTGCGCGGGACGTGGTGACGTAGCCAAGGTTGGAGTTGAGCCAGTCACGGCTGGGCGTGCCGTGCTTGCTGGTGATGATCTCGACCTGCTCGCCGGTGTTCAGGCTGTAGTTGAGCGGGACGATGCGGCCGTTGATCTTGGCGCCGCGGCAGTTGTGACCGATCTCGGTGTGCACGCGGTAGGCGAAGTCCAGGGGCGTAGCGCCCTTGGGCAGGTCGATGGCGTGGCCGTCGGGGGTGAACACATAGACTCGATCGGGTTCGATGTCGACCCGCAACTGGTCGGCGAGGCCACCGATGTCGCCCAGCTCCTCGTGCCATTCCAGCACCTGGCGCAGCCAGGAGATCTTTTCTTCGTATTGATTGGACCCGGACTTGACGTCGGTGCCCTTGTAGCGCCAGTGCGCGCAAACACCCAGCTCCGCCTCTTCGTGCATGGCGTGGGTGCGAATCTGCACTTCAAGCACCTTGCCCTCGGGGCCGATCACCGCAGTGTGCAGCGACCGGTAGCCGTTCTCCTTGGGGTTGGCGATGTAGTCGTCGAACTCCTTGGGGATGTGCCGCCAGAGGGTGTGCACGATGCCCAGCGCGGTATAGCAATCGCGCATTTCCGGAACCAGCACGCGAACCGCGCGCACGTCGTAGATCTGGCTGAACTCCAGGCCCTTGCGCTGCATCTTGCGCCAGATGGAATAGATGTGTTTTGCCCGCCCGCTGATGTCGGCCTTGACCCCGGTGTCGAGCAGTTCGTTGTGCAGCTGGCTCATCACCTCGGTGATGAAACGCTCGCGATCCAGGCGGCGTTCGTGCAGCAGCTTGGCAATCTGTTTGTATTGGTCGGGCTCCAGGTAGCGGAACGACAGGTCCTCGAGTTCCCATTTGATGTGGCCGATGCCCAGTCGATGCGCCAGCGGTGCATAGATGTCGAACACCTCGCGGGCCACGCGGTTGCGCTTTTCGTCGTCGGCGCTCTTCACCGCGCGGATCGCGCAGGTACGCTCGGCCAGCTTGATCAGCGCCACGCGGACATCGTCGACCATGGCCACGAGCATCTTGCGCAGGTTCTCGACCTGTACCTGCGAGCCCAGCACCATGGACTGGCGCGGGCTGAGGCTGGCGCTGATGGCCGCCATGCGCAGCACGCCGTCGATGAGCTTGGACACGGTGCTGCCGAAGCGCCGGCCGACCTCTTCCAGGCTCGCCTTGCCCTCGCGGACCGCGCGGTAGATGACCGCGGCCATGAGCGAATCCTGGTCTAGCTTGAGGTCGGCGAGAATCTCGGCGATCTCCAGCCCCGCCTGGAAACACGACGTGCCGTCGGCCCAGGAATGCTGGGCCGGGTTGCCGACCAGTTCGGCGGCCTGGGCGAATTCGCAGGCCTGCTTCAGGGCCTCGCGATCCAGCACCAGATCCACGCTGACGATATGATCCAGCCATGCATCGAGATTGATACTGCCGTCGGTGTTGATCGGCTGGCGTGCTCTCACCTGTACCATCTTGCTTACCTTTCCCTACAACACGCCGAAGCGCATCAACAGTCGCTGGCTATGACCAATGCTGGGCCGGCAATGGTCAGGCGTTTCGCGCGCCAGTCGGATTGGACGGGCCATCCTGGCCCGCTTCGAATAACGCCATGGCCTCGACATGCGCAGTTTGCGGAAACATGTCGAGGATCCCGGCTCGTTTTAGCCTGTAGCCTTGCCTCAACAATTCGACCGTATCGCGGGCCAAAGTTGCCGGGTTACAGGAGACATACACCAGACGTTGCGCACCCAGTGCGCGGATCGTGCGCACCACCTCGAAAGCACCGTCGCGAGGTGGATCCAAGAGTACCGCAGAAAAACCTTCACCCACCCACTCGGCGGCGTCCAGAGGCTGCGACAGGTCGCTCTGGTAAAAACCAGTGTTATGCAAATTGTTGCCAGCGGCATTGTCGGCAGCACGCTGCACCATGGCCGCCACGCCTTCGACCGCCACCACTTCGCGCGCGCGCTGGGCCAGGGGCAAGGCGAAGTTGCCGAGCCCGCAGAACAGATCCAGGACTCGCTCGTGGGGTTCGGGTGCCAGCCAGTCCAGCGCCTGGGCGATCATGGCATCGTTGACGGCCGCGTTGACCTGGACGAAGTCACCGGGTCGGTACGCCAGCTCGAGTCCCCAGGGGGCCAGGGCGAACCCCAGCGTTGCGCCTGCGACCAGCGGTGCCGGCTCGCCTTCGCCGTGCAGCCACAACTGCAGGCCCAGGTCCGTGCAGAAGGCCTGCAGCGCCGCCAGGTCAGTATCGGCCAGCGCGGCGGTATGACGAAGCAGCAAGGCCAGTGCGGTACCCGCGTACAGCTCGACGTGGCCCAGCGACTGGGGTTTGACGAAGCTGCGCAGCAGCTGTGGCAACTGCTCGATGACCGGCTGCAACGCCGGCACCAGCACCTGGCACTGGCTGATGTCGACGATGTCCTGGCTGGCTGCAGCGCGAAAGCCCACGGCCAGATGACGCGCCTTGGGATCCCAGCGCACTGCCAGCCGGGCGCGTCGGCGATAGCCCAGCTCAGGCCCGCTCAACGGTGCTGCCCATTGCTCGGGCGCGACCCCGGCCACGCGCGACAACTGCTCGGCCAGCAGACCTTGCTTGAGCGCCAACTGCCGGTCGTGCGGCAGGTGCTGGAGGCTGCAGCCACCGCAGGTGCCGAAATGCGGACACGGCGCCGGGCGGCGCAGCTCGCTGGCCACGAGCACGCGCTCGCAGCGCGCTTCGACGATCTTGCCGTGGGCATTGAGCACCCGCGCCTCGACCTGCTCGCCGGCCAGGGCGCCACTGACGAACCAGGTCCGGCCTTCGAAGAAGGCAATGCCGCGGCCGTCGTTGGCCAGGCGCTCGATCGGCAGGCGCTGTTTCTTGCCGGTCGGTACCTGTGGCGCACGGGTGCCGCCTGTCGGCTGGAAGCGCAGGCCCGGTTTGGTTCTGGCCATCAGTTGGGCGCGTCGAAGATGCCGCTGGACAGGTAGCGGTCGCCGCGGTCGCAGATGATCGCGACGATGACCGCATTGCTCACTTCGCGCGACAGGCGCAGCATGCCTGCCACCGCGCCGCCGGACGACACGCCGCAGAAGATGCCTTCTTCGCGCGCCAGCCGACGGGTGGTTTCTTCGGCTTCGTGCTGGGCCATGTCGATGATCCGATCGACCCGATCGGCCTCGTAGATGCGCGGCAGGTATTCTTCCGGCCAGCGGCGGATGCCGGGAATGGCAGCCCCCTCCATGGGTTGCAGGCCAACGATCTGCACCGCGGGGTTCTGCTCCTTGAGAAAACGAGAGGTGCCCATGATGGTGCCGGTGGTGCCCATGGAACTGACGAAATGGGTAATGGTACCGGCCGTCTGCTGCCAGATCTCGGGGCCGGTGCTGCGATAGTGCGCCTCGGGGTTGTCGCCATTGGCGAACTGGTCGAGGACCTTGCCGCGCCCTTCGCGCTGCATGCGCTCGGCCAGGTCGCGCGCGCCTTCCATGCCCTGCTCGCGGGTGACCAGGATCAGCTCGGCGCCATAGGCGGTCATGGCCGCCTTGCGCTCGGCTGTCGAGTTGTCGGGCATGATCAGGATCATCTTGTAGCCCTTGATCGCCGCCGCCATGGCCAGGGCGATACCGGTATTGCCGGAGGTCGCTTCGATCAGGGTGTCGCCGGGCTGGATCTGCCCGCGGCTTTCGGCGCGGCTGATCATCGACAGCGCCGGGCGGTCCTTCACGGAACCGGCCGGGTTGTTGCCTTCCAGCTTGAGCAGCAAGGTGTTGCTGGTCTCGCCGGCCAGGCGCTGCAGGCGCACCAGCGGCGTGTTGCCGACGCAGTCGGCGATGGTTAGGTACTGCGGGGTCATGGCGTATTCGCAATCCAGACTGCGGGGGTAGCCTATCATACCGGCAAACGGCGCCTACCCATATCACGCAAAGTGCGCACCTTATAGCGCGAAAGCATAAGCAACCGGTGCGGCACCTTCACACGCGCAAGTCCAATGCCCTTCCATCACCTTTGGTCGTTCTGGTTCAGCCCCTGGCGACCTTGCACATGCCATTGGCCCAACGCCGCGGCGCGCGCGACTGGCGCATCGGCACGCCCCGCTGTATTTTCCCAGCATTGCTCAGTCAGAAAGGCGCCTGCGGCGTGTTGAAGAAACTCGGTATCAAAACCCGCGTGCTGTTGCTCGCGCTCATTCCGGCCACCTGCATGGCGCTGATCCTGGGGGGTTATTTCACCTGGATGCAGCAATCCGACCTGCAGCGGCAGTTGCTGCAGCGCGGCGACATGATTTCCGAACAGCTCGCGCCGCTGGCCGCACCGGCACTGGCGGCCAAGGACCGCGAGCGCCTGGAGCGCATCGCCGCGCAATCCCTGGAGCTGACCGACGTGCGCTCGGTGACCTTCCTGGGAGCGGACAGGACCCTGCTCGCCCATGCCGGGCCGATGATGCTCAACGCGGTGCCGATCGGCAACAGCACGCACTCGCTGCAGCGCAGCGGCTTCGACGCCACGCGCTATCTGATGCCCGTGTTCGGCCGCCATCGCGACCTGGCCAGTGACGAGGTGCCCGGCGAAGTCGATCACCTGCTGGGCTGGGTCGAACTGGAACTGTCCCATGACGGCACCTTGCTGCGCGGCTACCGCAGCCTGTTCGCCAGCCTGCTGCTGATCCTCACCGGGCTGAGCATCACCGCGCTGCTCGCGGCGCACATGAGTCGCAGCATCAGTGCGCCGATTCGGCAGATCAAGGACACCGTCACGCAGATCAAGGACGGCAATCTGGAAAGTCGCGTACCGGCCATGGGCAGCCATGAAATGGACGCCCTGGCCGCCGGCATCAATCGCATGGCCGAAACCCTGCAGGATGCCCAGGAAGAACTGCAGCACAGCATCGACCAGGCCACCGAAGACGTCCGGCAGAACCTGGAAACCATCGAGATCCAGAACATCGAACTGGACCTGGCGCGCAAGGAAGCGTTGGAAGCGAGCCGGATCAAATCCGAATTCCTCGCCAACATGAGTCACGAAATCAGAACCCCACTCAACGGCATACTGGGTTTCACTCATCTGCTGCAGAAAAGCGAGCTCACCCCGCGCCAGCTGGATTACCTGGGCACCATCGAGAAATCCGCAGACAGCCTGCTGGGCATCATCAATGAAATTCTGGACTTCTCGAAGATCGAGGCGGGCAAGCTGGTACTCGACAATATTCCCTTCAATCTGCGCGACCTGCTGCAGGACACGCTGACCATCCTCGCACCCGCCGCCCATGCCAAGCAGCTCGAACTGGTCAGCCTGGTCTACCGCGATACTCCGCTGTCGCTGATCGGCGACCCGCTGCGGCTCAAGCAGATCCTGACCAACCTGGTCAGCAACGCCATCAAGTTCACCCGCGAGGGCACCATCGTCGCCCGCGCCATGATGGAGGACGAGAACGAAGACAGCGTGCAACTGCGCATCAGTGTCCAGGACACCGGTATCGGCCTGTCCGGCCAGGATGTGCGGGCGCTGTTCCAGGCCTTCAGCCAGGCCGACAACTCGCTGTCGCGGCAGCCCGGCGGCACGGGCCTGGGGCTGGTGATTTCCAAGCGTCTGGTCGAGCAGATGGGCGGCGAGATCGGGGTCGACAGCACGCCCGGCGAGGGCTCGGAATTCTGGATCAGCCTCAATCTGCCCAAGGCCCGCGACGATGCCGAGGACCTGCCGTCGGCGCCCCTGCTCGGCCGTCGCATCGCGATCGTCGATGGCCATGAACTGGCGCGGCAGGCCCTGCAGCATCAGCTCGAAGACTGTGGCCTGGACGTCACCGACTTCAAGTCGCTGGACAAGCTGGTACTGGCCACCCACGCTGCGCGGCAGGCAGGCCAGCCGCTCGACCTGGCCGTGCTGGGCATCACCGCCCATGAGATATCGCCGGAACGCCTGGGCGTGCAGATTCGCGAGATCGAGCAGAGCGGCTGCCAGGTGCTGGTGCTGTGCCCGACTACCGAGCAAGCGCTGTTCCATGCCGCAGTGCCCAATGCGGATCGTCAGCTGCAGGCCAAGCCCAGTTGCACACGCCGACTGCGCCGAGCGCTGGCGGACCTGATCAACCCCAAGCAATTGCGCTACGAAAGCCCCGAGGGCAGCGGCGAGCGCGCACCGCGCGTGCTGTGCGTGGACGACAATCCGGCCAACCTGCTGCTGGTGCAGACCCTGCTCGAAGACCTCGGCGCCGAGGTGCGAGCGGTGGACAACGGTGCGGCAGCGATCAAGGCCGTACAGGAAGGCGGGCTCGACCTGGTGCTGATGGACGTGCAGATGCCGGAGATGGACGGCCGCGAAACCACCGAGCGCATCCGGCTGTGGGAAAGTGCCCAGACCGGTGCCGCCCTGCCCATCGTGGCGCTGACTGCCCATGCGATGGCCAATGAAAAGAGGGCCTTGCTGCAGAGCGGCATGGACGACTACCTGACCAAGCCCATCAGCGAACGCCAGCTGGCCCAGGTGGTGCTGAAATGGACCGGGCTGGCGCTCAGCGCGCAGTCCCTGGACAAGACCGCGGACCTGCCGCTGGAAAGCAATACCCTGCAGGTGCTCGATGCCGCCGAAGGCCTGCGCCTGGCGGCAGGCAAGGCCGATCTGGCCGCCGACATGCTGGCGATGCTGCTGGCGTCACTGCAGGCCGACCGCGAAGCCATTCAACTGGCGCGAATCAATGCCGATCAGAATGCCATGATCGAGCGGGTGCATCGCCTGCACGGCGCCACACGCTACTGCGGCGTGCCGCAACTGCGTGCGGCCTGCCTGCGCAGCGAAACCCTGCTCAAGCAGAACGATCCGGCAGCCTTGGCGGCGCTGGATGAACTGGACGACGCCATCACTCGCCTCGAGGAACAGGCCCGCGCGATGGCCTGAGGCCCCGCCGTGGCCGGCGTGCTAGCATGTCGCGTCTATTTGGAGGACCCATGGTCGAACACGATTTCCGCTTCAGTCTGCTCAACCCGCAGCACACCTTGATCGAGTGCCGCGCGCTCATGCCCGGCCGTTACCAGGTCACCGGCAACGGCGGCTCCATCCACAACACCGACACCCTGCTGGTCACCCTCAAGGGCAGCAAGGATCTTTCGATGCGCCTGGTGGTGGAGAAGGTCCGTCATCTGATCAACCCGCCTGGCCAGTGGGTGGCCGTGGCCACCGGTCCGGTGTTCGGCGAACTGGCGATCCATCAGTGGAAAGTCAATTGCGACAGCTGCGGCAAGGTCCTCGACTTCGAGTTTGCGGTGGACGCCAAGCTCGGCACCAAGGCGCAAAAACCTGCAGCGCAGGCGCGCATTGCCGAGCTGGGCTGGGCCAATCGCAATGGCAAGCATGTCTGCCGACAGTGCCAGGCCGCCCCGGCGGGCTGAACGCGGCAGCCGCATAACGCAGTTGGGCATGTGGTGTTCGCTTTGGGGATGCAGCGGGCGATGCGGAACGTGGACTAATTGACATGGCGCCACGGCACACGAGGGCGCTTTAGCTGCACTCGCCTTTCCCTGGAGCCATAGCCCATGAAAACCGTCGCGGAACTGTTGAAGAGTAAAGTCCAGCACAACCAGCAGGTGCACACCATCGAGCCGCAACAGACGGTGTTCGATGCCCTCAAGCTCATGGCGCAGATGAATGTCGGCGCCCTGCCGGTGGTGGTCGAGGGGCGCGTGGTGGGTATCGTCAGCGAGCGCGACTATGCACGCAAGATGGTGCTGCTGGGGCGCTCGTCGATTGGCACGCCGGTCAGCGAGATCATGAGCGCCCATGTGATCACCGTGACTCCCCAACAGAACATCGATCATTGCATGGCATTGATGACCGAGGGTCGTCTGCGCCACCTGCCGGTGGTCGACAACGGCCAACTGCTGGGGCTGCTATCCATCGGTGACCTGGTCAAGGAAGCCATCGCCGAACAAGCCAGCCTGATCGAGCAGCTGCAGCAGTACATCCGCGGCGAATGAAGCAGCCAGCGTGGTAAACCCTGTGGGAGCTGTGCTACCCCTGACACACGGCAGCGCCTGCTTCGCGGGCAGAGCCCGCTCCCACAAATTTCGCGGCCCGCTCCCACACATTGATCCCACGGGCTGCCTGCGGGCAGGAATTCTGGACAAAAAAAAGCGACCCGAAGGTCGCTTTTTTTTGCTTCAGAGAGTTCAAGGGCTCTGAGGCGGAATTAATGGCGCAGCGGACGGGACTCGAACCCGCGACCCCCGGCGTGACAGGCCGGTATTCTAACCGACTGAACTACCGCTGCGCGTAACACTGAGAGAGATTGGTGGGTGATGACGGGATCGAACCGCCGACCCTCTGCTTGTAAGGCAGATGCTCTCCCGGCTGAGCTAATCACCCTTTGTCTCTCGGTGTGGCGCGCATTCTACGGAGCGACCCAAACTCTGGCAAGCACTTTTTCAAAAAAATTTTCGAGGCCTTCCAAACACTTAGCACAGGGATGGCGTCGGCTTCGCACACGGAGAATAATGCCTGCCTAATGTTGAGGAGTGCTTCACCCCATGTGGTTCAAAAACCTGCTTGTCTACCGTCTTACCCAGGATATCCCCTTCGACGCCGAGGCTTTGGAAACCGCACTGGCGACTAAACCGGCACGCCCATGTGCCAGCCAGGAACTGACCACCTATGGTTTCGTGGCGCCGTTCGGCAAAGGCGAAGACGCCCCGTTCGTGCATGTCAGCCAGGATTTCATGCTGATCGCCGCACGCAAGGAAGAGCGCATCCTGCCGGGCAGCGTCGTGCGTGACGCGGTCAAGGAGAAGGTCGAGGAGATCGAGGCCGAGCAGATGCGCAAGGTCTACAAGAAGGAACGCGACCAGATCAAGGACGAGATCATCCAGGCCTTCCTGCCGCGCGCGTTCATTCGTCGCTCGTCGACCTTCGCCGCCATTGCGCCCAAGCAAGGCTTGATCCTGGTCAACTCGGCCAGCCCGAAACGCGCCGAAGATCTGCTGTCGACCCTGCGTGAAGTGATCGGCTCGTTGCCGGTGCGCCCGCTGACCGTGAAGGTGGCGCCGACCGCGACCATGACCGAGTGGGTGAAGACGCAGAAAGCGGCCGATGACTTCCATGTTCTGGACGAGTGCGAGCTGCGCGACACCCATGAAGATGGCGGTATCGTGCGTTGCAAGCGCCAGGATTTGACCAGCGACGAGATCCAATTGCACCTGAGCACTGGCAAGCAGGTTACCCAGTTGTCGCTGGCGTGGCAGGACAAGTTGTCATTCGTGCTGGATGACAAGATGGTGGTCAAGCGTTTGAAGTTCGAGGAATTGCTGCAGGATCAAGCCGAGCAGGACGGTGGCGAGGAAGCGCTGGGGCAGCTGGATGCCAGCTTTACCTTGATGATGCTGACCTTCGGTGAATTCCTGCCTGTGCTGTTCGAGGCGCTGGGCGGCGAAGAGCTGCCCCAGGGGATTTGACCGGCAGCGCGCCCTTCGCGGGCAGAGCCCGCTCCCACAGGGGTTGTGTGGTTTCTGTGGGAGTGGGCTCTGCGGTGAGTCAGGCAGACCGTGGTACGGCTTTCGCGGCCGCGGACCGCTCCTACAGGGGGTGCGCGATTTCTGTGGGAGTGAGCGCTGCCCGCGAAGGGGCGCTGCGGTGTGTCAGGCAGACCGTGGTGTGGCTTTCGCGGCCGCGGACCGCTCCCACAGGGGTTCGTGGGTACCAACATGATGATTCTATATAAGAAGGAACTACCCCATGCGCGCCTTGGCCGCTTTGAGTCGCTTCGTTGGCAATACCTTTGCCTACTGGGTCCTGCTGTTCGCCATACTGGCGTTTCTGGCGCCTGAATGGTTCATCGGCCTCAAGCCGCTGATCGTGCCGCTGCTGGGCCTGGTGATGTTCGGCATGGGCCTGACCCTCAAGCTCGACGATTTTGCCGAGGTAGGGCGTCATCCGTGGCGCGTGGCGCTGGGCGTGGTTGCGCACTTCGTGATCATGCCAGGTGTCGCCTGGCTGTTGTGCCAGGTGTTCCATCTGCCGCCGGAGATCGCCGTCGGTGTGATTCTGGTCGGTTGCTGCCCGAGCGGCACCTCGTCCAACGTGATGACCTGGCTGGCCAAGGGCGACTTGGCGCTGTCGGTGGCCATCGCCGCAGTGACTACCCTGCTCGCCCCGCTGCTCACCCCTGCCCTGATCTGGCTGTTGGCTTCGGCCTGGCTGCCGGTATCGTTCATGGAAATGTTCTGGTCGATCCTGCAACTGGTCATGCTGCCGATCGTTCTGGGCGTCGTTGCCCAGAAGCTGCTCGGTGCGCGGGTCCAGCTGGCGGTCGATGTGCTGCCGCTGGTGTCGGTGGTGAGTATCGTGTTGATCGTCTGCGCCGTGGTCGCGGCCAGCCAGGCACGCATTGCCGAGTCGGGCCTGTTGATCATGGCGGTGGTGATTCTGCACAACAGTTTCGGGTTCCTGCTCGGCTACTTCACCGGCAAGCTGTTCAAGCTGCCGCTGGCGCAGCGCAAGTCATTGGCCCTGGAAGTCGGGATGCAGAACTCGGGACTGGGCGCGGCCTTGGCCAGTGCTCACTTCTCACCGCTGGCGGCGGTGCCCAGCGCCTTGTTCAGCGTCTGGCACAATATTTCCGGAGCACTGCTCTCGACCTATTTCCGGCGCATGGAAGGCACCGAGCCGGGCGCGTTGAAGACCGAACCTTGACCGGTCGCACTTGATCCATCGGGCAAGGATGGGCAACATGGTGTTCGGCGCCGGGACGACCCGGCGCCACTTTTCCTGCAAACGGGGACGACCCCATCTTCGATGAGGGTTTTTCCATGTCCTGGTTACTGTTGTTCTTCGCCGGTCTGTTCGAAGTGTGCTGGGCCATCGGCCTGAAGTACACCGACGGCTTTACCCGCCCCCTTCCTACCGTGTTGACCGTTGCCGCCATGGCGGCGAGCCTCGGCCTGCTCGGCCTGGCCATGCGTGAGCTGCCCTTGGGCACCGCCTATGCCATCTGGACCGGGGTCGGTGCGGTGGGTACGGTGATTGCCGGTATCGTGCTGTTTGGCGAGTCGATGGCGCTGATGCGGATGGTCAGTGTGGGTCTGATCATCCTGGGGTTGGTGGGGCTGAAGGTCAGCACCTGACCCTGTAACGCTCCTGTAGGAGCGGTCTGTGGCCGCGAACCGAGCGCTGCGGTGCGTCAGCCAATTTGCGGGGCCCTTTTCGCGGGCAGAGCCCGCTCCCACAATGAGACGATGTACCCGCATTCATTGTGGGAGCGGGCTCTGCCCGCGAAGAATCCCCACCAATCGATCCATCAAGCCAGGCTTTTGCTGACCACTTCGTAGACGTCGCTGGACAGCGGGCCGGAGGCGAGAATCCGTTCAAGCTCGGCTTTCATCAGTGCCTGCCGCGCACTGTCGTACTTTCTCCAACGGGTCAGCGGCGACAGTTGCCGCGAGGCGATCTGCGGGTTCAGGGCATTGAGCTCGATCACCAGGTCGGCCAGGAAACGGTAGCCCGAGCCATCGGCCGCATGGAAGTTGATCAGGTTCTGACCCGCGAAGGCACCGATCAGCGCACGCACCTTGTTCGGGTTCTTCAGGGTGAACGCCGGATGCTGCATCAGCGCCTTCACCCGCTGCAGCCCGCCCGGCAAGCCACTGGCCGCCTGCACGCTGAACCACTGATCCATGACCAGTGGATTGTCCTTGAAGTGTTCGGCAAAGGCTTGCAGTGCACGCGCCTTTTCCGCTTCGAACGGCGAATTGACCAACACTGCCAGGGCCGTCAGGCGCTCGGTCATGTTGTCGCAGGCATCATATTGTTCAAGGGTAGCGGCGAGCACTTCGGGACGTCCGCTGAGCATCAGGTAGGACAACGCGATGTTCTGCAGCGCGCGGCGGGCGAAATGCTCTTTCTCGGCCACGTACGCAGTGGCCCTGGAGACCTCGCGATTGGCCTGGTAGCGCGTCCACAGCCCATCGAACAGACCATCGGCCAGCTGCTTGCGGGCGAATTCGCGAGCGGCATGGATCGCGTCGACATCGGCCACTTCGCTGATCTCGGCCAGATAGGCCTCGCTGGGCAACGACAACATCTCGGCAACCATCGCCGGATCCAGTTGCGGATTCTCCAGCACGCTGGCCAGGGCCGTGAGCAGGCGTGGATCCATCGACAACGACTCGCCGCGCTGGTACTGGCCGATCATTTCCTGCAGCACCTGGACCGACAGCTGCTGGCCGGCATCCCAGCGGTTGAAACCGTCGCTGTCGTGCTGCATGAGGAACATCAGCTGGTCACGGGTATACGGGAAGATCAGCTTGACGGGCGCACTGAAGCCGCGCAGCAGCGACGGCAATGGTTGCTCGGCGATGTCGACGAAAGTGAACGTCTGTTCGGCCTCGGTCACCGCCAGCACACGGCTGGTACCGACCGCCGCGGCCTCGTCGCGCAAACGCAATGGCAGCTCGCGGCCACTGGCGTCCAGCAGGCCCAGCGCAACGGGAATCACGAATGGCAGCTTCTCGACCTTGTCCGGGGTCTCGGGGCAGCTCTGGCGCAGGGTCAAGCTGTAGGTGCGAGCTTGCGCATCGAAGTGTTCGCTTACCTGAAGGCGTGGCGTGCCCGCCTGGCTGTACCAGCGCTTGAACTGCTTGAGCTCGACACCATTGGCGTCTTCCATCGCACTGATGAAGTCGTCGCAGGTCACGGCCTGGCCATCGTGACGCTCGAAGTACAGGTCGCTGCCCTTGCGGAAGCCTTCGGCGCCCAACAGAGTGTGCAGCATGCCGACCACTTCCGAGCCCTTCTCGTACACGGTCAAGGTGTAGAAGTTGGAGATCTCGATGAAGCTGTCGGGGCGCACCGCGTGAGCCATCGGCCCGGCATCTTCGGCGAACTGATGGGTGCGCAGGTAGGCGACGTCCTGGATGCGCTTGACGGTCGGCGAATGCATGTCGGCGCTGAAGCCTGCATCGCGGTAGACGGTGAAGCCTTCCTTGAGCGACAACTGGAACCAGTCGCGGCAGGTCACTCGGTTGCCCGACCAGTTGTGGAAATATTCGTGGGCCACGATGGCCTCGACCCGTTGGTGGGCGGCATCGGTGGCGGTTTCGGCGCGGGCCAGCACGGCGCTGGAGTTGAAGATGTTCAGGCCCTTGTTTTCCATGGCGCCCATGTTGAAGTCGTTGACCGCGACGATCATGAAGATGTCCAGGTCGTACTCACGGCCGTAGGCTTCTTCGTCCCAACGCATGGACTTCTTCAGGCTGGTCATGGCGTGAGCGCACTTGTCGATGTTCTCCGGCTCGACATAGATGCGCAGCGCCACATCGCGACCACTGACGGTGGTGAAGCTGTCTTCCACGCACCACAGGTCACCGGCCACCAGCGCGAACAGGTACGCCGGTTTCACGAACGGGTCTTCCCAGGTGGCCCAGTGCCGGCCATCTTCCTGGGGACCGTTTCCGACCGGATTGCCGTTGGACAGCAGGATTGGGTACTGCTGCTGGTCGGCGATCAACGTGGTGGTGAAGCGGCTCATCACGTCGGGACGATCAAGGTAGTAGGTGATCTTGCGGAAGCCTTCGGCCTCGCACTGGGTACAGAACATGCCCGTGGACTTGTACAGGCCTTCCAGTGCGGTGTTGGTTTCGGGGTGGATGCGCACGCTGGTGTCGACGGTGAACGCCTCGCTGCGCGGCTGCAGGGTCAGGCTGTCGGCGGTCAGCTGGTAGTCGGCGGCACCCAGGTCGCTGTCGTCGAGCTTGACGCCAAGCAGCTCCATCAACTCGCCGTCGAGCACCAGCGGTGGCAGCCCGGCCCCGCGCGCCGGGTTGCGGCGCATGACCAACTGCGCGTGAACCAGGCTGTGATCGTCGAACAACTCAAAGGTCAGGTGCGTCTCGTCGATCAGATAATCGGGCGCCTGATAGTCTTTCAGGTAGATCATTTTCGGTTGTTCGGTACGCATGCGAAAACCCTTCTACTGATGCACGGCCAATTGGTAAGCCGTGTACTTGCGAATATTGATGACGCCGGAGTCTAAGATCAGGTATTGACCCTTGATGCCCAGCAACGTGCCTTCGGCGATGGGGTTCTTGTCCAGGTTGAAGCTGGCGATCTTGCTCGGGTAGGTGTGCACCGGGTAGCGGATCTCGATGGGGTCCACATCGTTCAGGGCCTGGATCGCCTGCAGGCCGAAGCGATCCTGCAGCATGTGGATACCGGCCGCGCAGCTGTCGAACAGTTGCTCGCGGATGGCCACCAGGTCCACCGCCGGGGCGTCACCCTTGAGCAGCGCGCGCCAGTTGGTGCGGTCCGCGACCTGCGAGCGGAACAGGTCTTCGACCAGCCCGGATTGCTGGCGGGTCGCCACGCGCATGATCGGCAGTGCCTGGCTGGCGCCCTGGTCGAGCCAGCGGGTAGGCAACTGGCTGGCGCGGGTGATGCCGACCTTGACCCCTGAAGAGTTGGCCAGATAGACCACATGATCGGTCATGCAGAACTGCTCGCCCCAGGCCGGATCGCGGCAGGTACCGGCGTCGTAGTGGCATTTTTCCGGAGCCATGATGCACACATCGCACTGGGCCAGCTTGGTCATACAGGGGTAGCAGTAGCCTTGGCTGAAACTGGTCTTGGTCTTGCGTCCGCAGTTCACGCAGTGGATGGCGCCGAGAAACTCCAGGCGCAGCTTGCTGCCGATCAAGGGATTGACGGCAATCTGCGTATCGCCCAGACGCAGCTGGTATTGCACCACTGGCGCCTCGAGCTGTGCGGACATCTTGCTGGCCGCACCGCGACCGAGCTCCTGCAGGGTGTCTTGCGCAAAGAGATCGCAGGTCAATGGATCGAATCCGACTTGAACAGGATGTTTTCGATCGGCGCGGACTTCGAGGCGCACTCTTGCGGGCCCATGTAGCCGGTACGCTGATCTTCGGGCAGGTTCTTCATTTCCCAGGCGATGATGGCCTGCAGGGTCAGTTCTTTCTGCTCGGCGGTCAGCTTGCGGCCGTCGGACCATTTGCCGATTTCGACGGCCAGCTTGAGGCTTTCGTAGATATCAGGGGTGATGTTTTCGATCATGTGGGCGAATGACGACATGCGGAGGCCTCCAATGGATGCTGGCATTTTAAACGGTGTACCGAGTGCGTAAAGCGAAATCCCGGTCCCCGGCCCTAGACCGCTAGGGAACCGAGCCGGCCGGGGTCAGTCGCGCGGTGAGGAATTCCAGCAGGGCATGCACCTTGGGCAGGGCTTCACGGCTTTTCAGCCACACCAGGTTCATTGCCAGGCCGTCGGTGGCCAATGGCGCGAGCACTTCGACCAGGGCGCCGCTGTCCAGATGCCGCTGGATCAGCCAGGTCGGCAGCTGGGCGATGCCCTGCCCGGCAAGCACGGCCATCACCTGCCCTTCGCCGTCGCCAACGGCCACGTGCGGATGAATGGTCCGCCGCTCCATGTCGCCGGCCTGGCGGCCCTTGAAGTACCACGAATAGACCGTGCCATCGGTCTGCCCATAGCCAACGCAGCGATGCTGTTCCAGCTCACGCTCACCTTGTGGCGTACCGTGCTCGTGCAGGTAGGCGGGTGCTGCGCAGAATACCAGTCGCTGACGCCCCAGAAAGCGTCGCCCGACGTTGCTGGGCCAGGCATCGGAACCCCCGATGCGCACGACGATGTCGATGCCTTCCTGGACAGGGTCGACGAAGCGGTCCGAGAACGACACGTGAGGCTGCAGCCGCGGATGCCGCGCAGCGAACTCGAGAATCAGAGGCAGCACGTGCAATCGGCCGTAGGACGCAGGCAGGTCGATGCGCAGGCGCCCATGGGGTTCGCGCTGCTCGGCGCTCATGGCCAGTTCCACCTCTTCGAGGTCGGCGAGCACGCTGGTGCAGGTGCGGTAGAAGGTCTGCCCTGCCTCGGTCAGCGCCAGGCGCCGCGTGGTGCGCTGGAACAGCCGTACGCCGAGCCGCGCTTCCAGGCGCGCAACGCCTTTGCTGACCGCCGAGTTGCTGAGGTTCAGGCGTTCGGCGGCGGCAGTGAAACTGCCCAGGTCGGCGACGCTGACGAAGACGTCGATGCCCTTGAGGCGCTCCGAGGAAAACATCGCATCTCCGATTGGTGAATTCAGTTCAATTCACAAGGTAATTAATGGCCGGGATTTTCCAGGACTTCCCCAATAGGCTATTACAAAATCTTTCCGGAGTTAAGTTCGATGTCTTCTTCCCACATGGCCGAGGCCGCGCCGTCTGCCTCGAGCAGCGGCGCTTCCGGCGTGCAGATCCTGATCATGGCCGTGGCGGCCTTCATCATCGTGACCACCGAGTTCCTGATCGTCGGCTTGTTGCCGAGCCTGGCGCGGGACCTGGACATTTCCATTGCCCTGGCCGGTCAGGTGGTGACCCTGTTCGCGTTCACCGTGATGCTGTTCGGACCGTATCTGACGGCGCGTCTGGCGCACGTCGAGCGCAAGAAGCTGTTCACCCTGATTCTGCTGGTGTTCGCGGCGTCCAATGTGCTGGCGGCGGTGTCCACCAATATCTGGGTGCTGGCCATCGCTCGCTTCATCCCTGCCCTGGCGCTACCGGTGTTCTGGGGCACCGCCAGTGAAACCGCCGGCCAACTGGCTGCGCCCGGACAATCCGGCAAGGCCGTGGCCAAGGTGTACCTGGGCATTTCCGCAGCATTGGTGTTCGGCGTTCCGCTGGGCACCGTGGCCGCCGACCTGATCGGCTGGCGCGGGAGCTTCTGGGTGCTGGCTGGGGTGTCGCTGCTGATTGGCGTACTGATGCATCTGGTAATGCCGAAACTGCCCGGCTCGCCCGCCGCCGCGGTCGGCGAGAAGCAGACGGCGATCCTGCGTCAGCCGCGCTTCCTGGCCCATGTGTTGCTGTCGGTGCTGACCTTTACCGCCATGTTCACTGCCTACACCTACCTAGCCGACATCCTCGAGCGGTTGGGTGGTGTGCCGGCAGGTCAGGTCGGTTGGTGGCTGATGGGCTTCGGCGCAGTCGGCATGCTGGGTAACCACTTGGGTGGCAGCATGGTCGACCGACGCCCGCTGGGGGCGATGGTGGTGTTTCTGCTGGTGCTGGGCGCAGGCATGACCGCTGCCGTAGCGCTGGCCGAGCAGCGCGCCTGGTTGATCGCGGCACTGATTGCCTGGGGCATCGCCTATACGGCGCTGTTTCCGATCTGCCAGGTACGCGTCATGCAGGCTGGCGCCAAGGCCCAGGCCCTGGCGGCGTCGCTGAACATCTCGGCGGCCAATGCCGGCATTGGTCTGGGCGCTATTTTCGGTGGCGTGGGCATTCGTCAGTTCGGCCTGGAATCCCTCGGTCTGCTGGCCACCGGCGTGGCGGTGCTGGCGCTGATCGTAGCCCTGCTGATGATCAAGCGCCCCGCAGCAGCCAGGTAACCACATGTCTGTAGCAGCGGCGCGAGCCGCGTCGGTGGGCAAGGCGGTGTGTCTGGATGAACGCGGTGAGGCCGGACGCGGCTTGCGCCGCTGCTACAGGTCGGTGGGGAGTGGGTGTAGCAGCGGCGCGAGCCGCGTCGGCGGGCAAGGTGGTGTGTCTGGATGAACACGGTGAGGCCAGACGCGGCTTGCGCCGCTGCTACAGGTCGGTGGGGAGTGGGTGTAGCAGCGGCGCGAGCCGCGTCGGCTGTGGATGCAGCAAAGTGGCGGGATGCACGGTCTGAACCGGCAAGGAGTTTTTCACCATGCCCTCACTCAGTACCGACATCGAGCTGTTCTATCAGCCGCCTTTCGACTGGCAGCGCCTGCTCAGGTTCTACGGCGGACGCTCCAGCGCCCTGGTCGAGACCGTCATCGACGGCGTCTACCTGCGTACCGTCGAATGGCAGGGTGACGAAGGCCTGCTAAGTGTCCGCCAGGACCCCACCCGTGACTGCCTGATCGCGCGTATCGATGGACCGGCCAGCGTTCACCTGCCCGCGCTGGTGCCACGCCTGCGGCGCATGTTCGACCTGGATCTTGACCCGCAGCGGTTGCACGCGGCGCTGGACAGCGACCCCTGGCTTGGTCGCCTGCTGCTGCAGACGCCGGGACTGCGCGTGCCTGGCACCTGGTCGACCTTCGAGCTGATCGTGCGCACCATCGTCGGCCAGCAAGTCAGCGTCAAGGCGGCCACCACCATTGCCGGGCGTCTGGCCGAGCGGGCCGGGCGGCCGGTTGCGCTGCCACAGCACCCACAGGTCGCGTGGCAGTTTCCCACTCCCGCTGCCTTGGCCGAGGTCAACCTCGACCGCATCGGCATGCCCGGCAAGCGCGTGGCCGCGCTGCAGAACTTCGCCGCTGCAGTGGCTTGCAATCAGGTACAGATCGAAGCGTTCGTCGATGAACACACACGTACCGACCTGACGCCCCTGCGCCAAGGCCTGCTGGCGCTACCGGGTATTGGCCCGTGGACGGTCGAATATGTGGCGATGCGTGCCTGGCGCGACGCCGACGCCTGGCCGGGCAGCGATCTGGTGATCATGCAGGAGATCACACGCGCACACCCCGAGCTGCTCAAGCCCGGTCATCAACGGCTGCGCAGCGAAGACTGGCGACCATGGCGTGCCTACGCCGTCATGTACATCTGGAATGAGCTCATGGACCGCACCGATGGCCAGCGCGGCGGCTGACACCGGAGCGCCATGACGCCCGGGTGTCGTCCGTACGCTCAGCGCTGCAGGGGTGGCGTGCGCGGTGGAATCGCCCGGCGGTTGCCCGTGGCTTCGAAGGCCGCGGCGAACCGCAGCAGTTGCGTGTCGTCGTAGGCGCGGCCGGCGAACGTGAGACCCACCGGCATGCCAATGTCGGCCATCACGCCCATCGGCACGGTCACGGTCGGCACGCCCAAATGGCGGATCGCCAGATTGCCGTTGGCCACCCACACACCGTTGCTCCAGGCGATGTCCGCCGCGGCCGGGTCGACGTCGGCATTGGCCGGTGCCACGTCGGCGACGGTAGGAAACACCACGGCATCCAGCTGCAGTGCCTGCAGCCAGTCTTCCAGGTCGATCTTGCGGGTGTGTTCCAGTGCACGCAGGCCGTCGGCGA
Source organism: Pseudomonas sp. MM227 (assembly GCF_947090715.1). Lineage (NCBI taxonomy): Bacteria > Pseudomonadati > Pseudomonadota > Gammaproteobacteria > Pseudomonadales > Pseudomonadaceae > Pseudomonas > Pseudomonas sp. MM227. Next base: position 1,615,746 of record NZ_OX352319.1, on the reverse strand, counting down.
GGGTGTCGATCCGGTCCCACGGGGTGATGCCCCGCTCGGCCATCTTCACGTACTCGTCCATACCGGCGGCCAGGTCGCCTTCGCGGTTGGGCAGCGTGCCGGGGTCGTGCGGAAAGATCAGCGGCCCATCGACGTCCACCAGACGGTTGAGCGCCGGGTCGCCATTGGCGCGCAGGAAATCGTCGAACGCCCAGGCGGTCAGGTCCCACAGCTCATGGTGAAGGAACGCCGGGTCGACGATGCCGCGGTTGAACACGGTTGGCGCACCCGGTCGGTCGCCTTCGCAATTGGACACCAGAGGGAAGTCCACTTCCACGACTTCGGCGCCGGCAGCCTCGAGGGCGCGCCGTGCCTGCTGCCACAGTTCGATCACCGAGGCACGGGTGTGGATGCGCTGCCCGGTCGGGCCGCCGATGCCCGGTTGCTCCGCAGTGCCCGCCAGCGGGTCGGCATTGATGTACATGCGCGGGACGCCGAAACGCTTGCCCGCCAGTGCCTCGGCGGGCGCGGCCAGCTCCAGGTAGGACGCCGGGCGCACGCTGGCGACCTGGGGTATCGGCACCCAGGGTTGCAGGCGCCACAGGTCGCCCCGGGTGTCGGGGTCGTCGGCGACCACCACGTCGAGGATTTCCAGCAGATCGGCCATGGTGCGAGCAAATGGCACAACCACGTCCATGGTCGGCGTCAGTGGCCAGTTGCCGCGCACCGAGATGATCCCGCGCGAGGGTGTGTAGGCGCACAGACCATTGTTGGACGCAGGGCCGCGCCCGCTGGACCAGGTTTCCTCGGCCAGGCCGAAGGCAGCGAAACTGGCGGCGGTCGCGGTGCCGGCGCCATTCGACGAGCCGGACGCGAAAGGCGCCGTGAGAAAGTCGGCGTTGTACGGGCTTTCGGCGCGTCCATAGACACCGCGCTGCATGCCCCCGTTGGCCATCGGCGGCATGTTGGTCTTGCCCAGGCAGATCGCCCCGGCCGCGCGCAGGCGCTCGACGGTGAACGCATCGCGCTGCGCCACCAGCCCGGCGAAGGCCGGGCTGCCGGAAGCTGCGGTCAGGCCCTTGACCAGGTAGCTGTCCTTGGCGGTGTAGGGGATGCCATCGAGCGGCCCCAGCGTCTGGCCACTGGCGCGACGTGCATCCGCCGCGCGGGCTTCGGCCAGCGCCGAGGGGTTCGGCACCACCAGCGCGTTCAGCGCGGTGGGCGTGTCGGCGCCGTCGTAGGCGGCGATACGCTGCAGATAGGCCTGGACCAGCTCGACAGCGGTGGTCTGGCCGCTTTCCAGCGCGGCGCGCAGTTGCGCGATGGAAACCTCGGTGACTTCGATCATGCTGCTCTCCTGCACGATCAGCCCTTGGCTGCCATGGCGGTGACTTCCACGCGCATGCCTGTGGCAGCGAGCGCGGTGATGCCCACCGCCGCACGCACCGGCCAGGGCTTGGCGAAAAAGCGCTGGTAGACCTCGTTGAACGCGGGACGATCGGCCATGTCGGTCAGGTAGATGGTCAGGTGCAGGACGCGATCGAGCGAACTGCCCGCCGCCTCCAGCGCCACTTTCAGCGCCTGCAGCGTGCATTCGCTCTGCTCGGTGATGCTGCCCAGCTCCAGGCTGCCGTCGGCGCGGGTCGGGATCTGAGTGGTTACCAGCAGGCCGCCGAAACCTGCGACGTCCGAGGAAATCGACTCGGGGTCGGGGTCTGGCAGGAACGTGATGTCGGAATGGGCCATGGGTGGCTCCTGAAATGAGGGATGGCAATGGCCGGCATGTTACCGCCCGGCCATTGCAAATTGAAACGGCGTGAAGCTCAACCCACCAGGTGCAGGAAGTGCATGTGCCGCTCGTAGTGGTCGAGAATGTCGCCGATCACCTCGTCGCGGGACCAGCCCATCACGTCGTGATCCTGGCCACCCTCGCGCAGATGCACTTCGGCGCGGAAGTACTTGCGCTCTTCGCCCGGCGGCCCGCTCATGACGAAGCTGGGTGTGGCATAGGCATGGGGCCTGATCTCGTAGATGAAAGCGGTGTCGGTAGGACCGACGCTCAGGCGCACGCCGCCCTCCTCGCCGTCTTCCACGGTGCAGTCGTAACCCTGCAGGCGCCATTCCTCGGCAACGCCAAGGCACGCCGGACGCGCCACGTCCTCGATGAAACGAATCACGTGGGCACGCCGCGGAAACATCGCCAGGGTACGCAGGCGGCGCTGCCAGGTGCCGCCGGTACGCGGCGTGCTTGGCGAGATGGCGAGCGCCTGGTGACGCAGGTCACGCTTGGTGGCGTCGAGCTTGAGCGCCTTGAGCAGGCCGCGCATGCTCAGCAGCAAAGCCAGGGTAAAGGGCAGCGCGCTGGCGATGGTTGCGGTCTGCAAGGCCTTGAGGCCGTCGGCCAGCAGCAGCGCGATCGCCACCAGGCCCATGCTCGAGGCCCAGAAGATGCGCTGGCGTACGGGGGTGTTTTCCGAACCACCGGACGCAAGCATATCGACCACCATGGCGCCGGAGTCGGCGGACGTCACGAAGAACACCACTACCATGATGATCGCCAGCGCGCTGATCACCCCGGAAAACGGGAAGTGCTGGAGAAACGCGAACAGTGCCAGGGAGGTGTCCTTGTCCACGGCAATGCCCAGGTCCACCATGCCCTGCTCGAGGATCATGTGGATCGCGGTGTTGCCGAACACGGTCATCCACAGCAGGGTGAACGCGGTAGGCACCAGCAGCACGCCGGTGACGAATTCACGAATGGTGCGGCCGCGCGAGATGCGCGCGATGAACAGCCCCACGAACGGCGACCAGGCCAGCCACCAGCCCCAGTAGAACAGGGTCCAGCCGCCGATCCAGTCGGTGGGCTGGTAGGCATTGAGGTTGAGCGTACGGCTGACGATTTCGCTCAGGTACCCGCCGGTGTTCTGCACGAAGGTCTGCAGGATCAGCACGGTGGGGCCGAGAATCATCACCATGGCCATCAACAGCACGGCCAGCCCGAGGTTGAGCTCGGACAACCGGCGAATGCCCTTGTCCAGCCCGGACACCACCGACAGCGTGGCCAGCGCCGTGGTGCCGATGATCAGGGCGATCTGGATCGGGATCGACACCGGCACGCCGAACAGCGCGTTGAGGCCGGTGTTGATCTGCGCCACGCCGAAGCCCAGCGAAGTGGCCACACCCAGCACCGTACCGATGATGGCGAAGATGTCCACGGCATGCCCGATGGGACCGTAGATGCGCTCGCCGATCAGCGGATAGAGGGCTGAACGCAGCGTCAGCGGCAGGCCGTGGCGAAAGCTGAAATACGCCAGGATCAAGGCGACGATGGCGTAGATGGCCCAGGCATGCAGGCCCCAGTGAAAGAAGGTGATCTTCATCGCCTCGCCCGCCGCAGCGACCGTGGCACCCTCCCCGTAGGGCGGGTTGAGGAAATGCATGACCGGCTCGGCGACGCCGAAGAACATCAGGCCGATGCCCATGCCTGCCGAAAAGAGCATGGCAAACCAGGTCATGCTGCTGTAGTCCGGGGTGCTGTGGTCCGGGCCCAGCTTGATGTCGCCGTAGCGACTCACGCCCAGGAACACCACGGTGCCCAGGATGATCGCCACGGCCAGGATGTAGAACCAGCTGACGTTGGTGAAAATCCAGTCTTGCACCACGGCAAAGAAGGTCTGCGCCTGCCGCGGCATCAGGCTGGCGAACAGCACCAGCAGCAACAGCAAGATGGCCGATATCCAGAATACCGGTGGGTTGAGGGTCGAGGGTTTGACGGGGTCTGACTTCACAGTCATCGAAAAGCTCCTGGTGGGACGTGCAGCGCTTGCCTGCGGTGGAAAGTGTAGGTGTGACCGCACTGGGCCCTCGAGGTTTAGCGGACAGGAAAATCAGTCACCCGTTTGCGGTTGATGTATTTGCAAACATATTCATCCGTGCACTTGGGCAACGTTGGCCAGGCCTTCCGGTCTATCACTGAACAGGCGTTCGCGACGACGCTGCGTGACTATCTATTGGAGGATTCGATGGCATTTGTCGACAGCTATGTGAAAGAGATCATCGCACTGGAAGTGGCGCTCTTTCATGCGCGGGTACGTCTGCAGGCAGCGACCGACGAAGAGGCGCTGCACGATCTGCGCATTGCCGTACGGCGCATTCGCAGCCTGTTGATACCGGTTCGTGCGCTGCCGGCGCTGCAACCGCTGCTGAGCGCAGCCAAGAACGTGGGCCGCTTCACCACGCCCACCCGCGATCTGGAAGTCATGGTGCAGGAGCTGGAGCGGCGTGGCTTGCACGGCGCGACCGAGAAACGTCGCGCGCGGCTTGCAGGCGAGCATCGGGGGATCGTCGACCATTCGAGCCTGAACGCCCTGTTCAGTGCGCTGGACACCTGGTCGGCCGCGTTCCGCGCCAGCGAACTGGGCAGCCACTCGCGAGCGTTCGAAAAGCTCGTGGTCAAGACCCTCGACAAGCACGTGCGCAAGCTGCGGCACGCCTTGAAGGATGCCGAGTTCGACCGCCACGAACTGCGGATCTTGGTCAAGCGCACTCGCTACCTGATCCAGGCGTTCGGGGACCTGTCGCCGCTGTCGCCCAAGGCGGAGAAATCCCTCAAGGCGGTGCAGTCGGCACTGGGCTCGTGGCACGACCATCACCAGTGGTGCATCAAGGTCAAGGTCGAGCCCGACCTGCAGCCGCTGCAGCGGGTCTGGGAAGAAGCGTCGGCCACGGAGCTGGCCAAGGCCGAAGTGGAGATGCGCAAGCTGGCGCGGCTGCTGCCCAAGGGCACGTAGCGCCAGCTGGCGGCGAGGCGGTTGATCAGGCCGCCTTGATACGCGCGGTGACCTGAGCCAGTTCCGCCGACAATTGATGCAGGTGGCTGCTGGCAGCCTGCGTGCGCTCGACGCTGCCCTGGTTGGTGGTGGCGATGGCGGTGATTTCCACCAGATTCTGCGCGATGTCTTCGACCACCGCGTTCTGTTCCTCGGCAGCGGTGGCAATCTGCCGGTTCATGTCCCTGATCGACTCGATGGTCTGGGTGATGCGGGTCAGAGTCTGACCCGCCGCCACCACTTGCTCGGCGCCCTCGTCGCTGCGCTTCTGCCCGCTTTCGATGGCCTGCACGGCGTTCACCGCGCCGGTCTGCACGGTGTCGATGATCTGATGGATTTCCTGGGTGGAGGCGGCGGTGCGCTGCGCCAGGGTACGCACTTCGTCGGCCACAACGGCAAACCCGCGGCCGGCATCGCCCGCGCGCGCGGCTTCGATGGCGGCGTTGAGCGCGAGCAGATTGGTCTGGTCGGCAATGCCGCGGATGACTTCCAATACCTTGCCGATGCGGCCACTGTCGTCGCGCAACTGACGAATGACATCGCCGGTCACGGCAATTTCACCGCGCATGCGGGTGATGGTATGGATGGTGGCTTGCATCGCCTGCTCGCCGTCCTGGGCTTCGCGGTCGGCGTCATCCGCCGCAGTGGCTGCGCCAGCGGCGTGGCGTGCGACTTCCTGGGCGGTCGCAGACATTTCCTGCATCGCCGTGGCCACCTGGTCGGTGCGTTCGAACTGCTCGCTGGTGCCCTGCAGCATGACTGCAGCGATGGTGTTGAGCTCGCCGCTGGCCTGGTCCAGATCGGCCGTGCTGCGTTGCAGGCGGGTGAAGGTGTCGGCGAGGAAATCACGCAGGGTGTTCGCCGCCACGGCCAGGCGACCCAGCTCGTCACGACGATGGCTGACCACGCGCTCGGCCAGATGACCCTGGCTCAGGCGCGCTACGTAGTCGATCAGATCGCGTACCGGGGTGACCAGGTTGCGGTTGACCAGCCACAGGCTCAGGGCCGTGATCAACAGGCCCGACATCAGCATGATGGCGATGCCCCAGATGATCGCCTGGTGGCCTTGGTGGTTGATCAGCAGCGATTGTTCGTCGGCGAGTGTACGCAGTTCGCTGACCAGGGCATTGAGCTGCTCGCTGGTAGCGCGATCGACGCCTGCCACGGCGCGGTCACCGCGGGCAGCATCGGCGCCGCTGGCCAGGAAGGCGTCGCGCCCCTTGCGATAGGCCGCACCCAGCACCGCGTGTTCGGCGCGCAGGCGTTGCGCATTCTGACTGATGCCGGCGGGCACCCCCGGCAGCTCGCCAAGCGCTTGCAAGGTCGCCGCCACCGCGCGCTCCTGCTCCTCGAACTGCGCCCAATACTTGTCCGCCGCCTTGGCATCCTTCCCGCGCAGCAGTACGTTCTTCCACTCCTGCACCTGGGTCTTGAACTGAACGTTGGCCCGGTCGACCAGTTCAGTGGCGCGCAGGGGCCCCGCCACCAGCGCCGTGTAGTCGTCCAGGCTGGCCGCAAGAAACTTGAAGCTGCCCAGGGCAATCAGCAGCAGGATCAGCAACCCAGTGGCCAGCAGCGCCAGGACCTGTGCGCGCAGAGACGTTTTGAACATGACAGACCTCGAGAAGGGGAACCCTGCGAAAGCATGGGCTGGCGTTGTATCGGCCACTCGAGGCGATTGATTGAATGAAGATCGCGGCGGCCGACGGCCGGTGGCGTCTGGCTCGGGCCATTGCGCAGGGCTGCGCATGCGCCGCTTAAAATATTTCGACACGAAGCCTGGTGAACTAACAGTTGGCGTCGGCGATCCCTTGCTATGCGCACCCTGCGCCCCTGACGAGCCGGTACACCCGTGCCGATGTTGTCCAACGATGAGGAACAATCGTGACCACTTCTACCCAACTCGCCTATCGACACAGGCCAGGCCCGCTGCATGCGATTTTTCTGGCCGGCACCGTGCCGCTGTTTCTCGGCGCCCTGCTCAGTGATATCGCCTACTACCAGAGCTACCAGATCCAATGGAGCAACTTCGCCGCCTGGCTCATCGCCGGTGGCCTGGTGTTCTGCGGGCTGGCGCTGGTCTTTGCGCTGATCAACCTGATCCGTGCCGAGCACAAGGGCGGCCGTGCGGTGCTGTATTTTCTGCTGTTGCTGGTCACGTGGGTGCTGGGCCTGGTGAACGCCTTCGAGCATGCCAAGGATGCCTGGGCGGTGATGCCCACCGGGTTGGTCATGTCGGTGGTGGTGACCGTACTGTCGCTGGTGGCGGCATGGATCGGCTTGAGCAATCTGCGTTCGGGAGGTGTTCGATGAAATATTCAGGCGCATTGACGGCCTTGAGCATGGCGCTGTTGCTCGCCGGCTGCGGCAGCGAAGCCGACAGCACCCAGGCACGCGGGCCCGACCCGAAGTTGCCGGAAGCGCAGCGCGGCCTGCTGCCGAGCATGAAGATCGCCGAGCCGGTGGCGTGGGGTGACAGCAAGCCGACCGTGCCGCAAGGCTATACCATCAGCGCGATCGCCACCGGCCTGGCCATCCCGCGGCAGACCCTGGTCTTGCCCAACGGTGACATCCTGGTGGCCGAGGGTCGCGGCGGCAGCGCCGCCAAGCTCAAGCCCAAGGACGTGATCGCCAGCTACATCAAGGCCCAGGGCAACACCCAGGTCAAAGGCGGCAACCGCCTGACCCTGCTGCGCGACGCCGATGGCGACGGCACCTATGAGCTGAAAACGGTGTTCGCGGAAAACCTCAACGCGCCCTACGGCCTGGCCTATGCCAACGGCAAACTGTACGTGGCCAACCAGGATGCCCTGGTGCGCTTCGACTACACCGACGGGCAGACCAAAGCCAGCGCGGCACCGACCAAACTGGCCGACCTGCCGTCGGCGATCAACCACCACTGGACCAAGTCGCTGGCCATCAGTGACGACGCGCGCTACCTGTACGTGGGCATCGGCTCCAACAGCAACGTGACCGAACGCGGCATGGAGGTCGAGATCGACCGCGCCATGGTCTGGCAGATCGATGCGCAGACCGGTGCGCACAAGCCCTACGCGACCGGTATACGCAACCCGACAGCGCTGACCATTCAGCCGGGGACCGGCCAGTTGTGGGCGGTGGTCAACGAGCGTGACGAATTGGGCCCGGACCTGGTGCCCGACTACCTGAGCTCGGTACGTGAAGGCCAGTTCTATGGCTGGCCGTACAGCTACTGGGGCCAGAACGTCGATTCCCGCGCTCAGCCGCAGAACCCGGCGAAAGTCGCCGCTGCGGTCAAGCCCGACTACAGCCTGGGCTCCCACGTGGCTGCACTGGGTGTGGACTTCTCGATCCCGGCCATGGGCGAGAAATTTGCCCAGGGTGCATTCGTCGGTGAGCACGGCAGCTGGAACCGCGACAATCCCGTGGGCTACAAGGTGATCTTCGTGCCGTTCGCCGGTGACAAACCCGCCGGCGAGCCTATCGACTTCGCCACTGGCTTCCGCGGCGACGATGGCAAGACCCGCGGCCGCCCGGTGGGCGTCACGGTCGACCCTCGCGGTGCGCTGATCATCGCCGACGACCTGGCCAACACCATCTGGCGGGTCACCCCCAACCGTTGAGGCCGGCCTGGGGGCGCCCTGCCCTTGGGTGATCTGGATCTGCGCGGCGCCCGCCGCGCAGATCTTGTAGTGCAACCGCGTTCAGTCACTTGCTCATCAGCGTCAAGGCGCTCGCCAGGGCATACATGTCGGCTGGCGTGGTGTTGATGCCTGGCGTCACCCGTATGCAGGGTCCGCACGCCGAGCCGGCGCGGGCCACCGTGAAGATATTGAACTGCGCCAGCAACTGGTCGATCTTGCCTTGTTGATCCTCGACGTCGCGAAAGCGGAACGAGGCGATGCCGCACGCCAGGCGCGGATCGTCCGGCGTGAGCACTTCAATGCCGGGCAGCGCACGCGCCGCCGGCAACCAGAGGTCGCGCAGGTAGCGCAGGCGTGCACCTTTCACCTGCCAGCCCCCCAGTGCCTGGTGTTCGGCGAACACTGTCGGCAGGCTCATCAGCGCCGGTACATTGGGGGTGCCATAGGGTGTGAGGCAGCGTATGTCGTCGGCCGGGTAGCTGGGGTTGCCCATATCGGGAGCGAAATCGGCCAGGCGCTCGCGGCGTACGTGAATGACTCCGAGGCTGAGCGGCGCGCCGATCCATTTCTGCAAATTGAAGCCCGCCATTTCCACGCCCATGTCGGCGAGATCGACCTCCATCTGGCCCAGTGAGTGCGCGCCGTCGAGAATCACGTCGATCCCATGCGCACGGGCTTCGGTGGCGATGGTTTTGACCGGCATGACCAGGCCGGTGCGATGGGTAACGTGGGTCAACGCCATGAGCTTGAGCCGTGGGTGGGTGGCGAAGGCCTCACGGTAGCTGTGCAGCAGGCCGTCGTGGGTTGCAGGGTGGGCATGGACCAGGGTGACCAGCTCGACCCCGCGCGCCTGCTGCAGCCAGTCGAAAGCGCCCTGTACCGAGCCGTAGTCCAGGTCGCTGATCAGCACCTGGTCGCCCGGCTGCAGACGCTGGTAATTGCGGATCAGGGAATAGAGGGCTTCCGACGCGCTGCGGGCGAAAGCCAGCTCGTCGGCGGGTACCCCCATCAGCTCGGCGAGTTGCTGGCGGATGGCTTCGGCCTGGTGCTTGTCGAAATGCTCACGGACCTGCACCGAGTTGCCGCGGTTGACCTGCCTGATCGCATCTTCATAGGCCTGTACCACGCCCTCGCTCATGCGCCCGAAATAGCCGCCATCGAGGTTGATTGGCCCATCGTCGCGCGGGTAACGCGCTGCAACGTCCTTCCAGAGGGTTTCATCCATGGCCAGTTCGGCAGGGCTTTGCGTTACGCAGGGCATGACAGCGCTCTCGGTTGGAAAAGCCTGTGAGCATCGCCGCGCCGCTCGCGCGATGCAAGCGTCGGCGCCGACCGTCGCCGGGCATGAGTACAGCGCCAATGGTTATTTGACCATTCGTTCAAGAATCCCTAGGGTAGCCAGCTTCATTTTTGTCCGAGATGCCCATGACCACCCGTTCCAAGCTTCCGCCAACCGTCTACCTGTTGGGTTTGACGATTTTCTCGCTGGTGACTGCCGAGTTCATGGTGGCGGGCATGATGCCTGCCCTGGCCTCGGCGTTTTCCGTGAGCCTGGCCCAGGTCGGCAACCTGATCGCCCTGTATGCGCTGGGCATGGCCTTGGGCGGACCGCCGGTCACGGTTCTGCTGCTGTCGCGCGGGATCAGCAATCAGCGCGCCCTGGTCGGGCTGCTGGCGGTGTATGTGCTGGCTGGCGCCTTGGCCGCGGCCGCGCCCACCTATACGGTGCTGGCACTGGCCCGGATCGTCATGGGGGTTTCCAGCGCGGCCTGCATCGGCCTGTGCATGACCCTGTGCGCGGGGTTGGTCAGCCTGCAGGACCGCGGCCGGGCCATTTCGGTGGTGCTGGCCGGGCTAATGCTGTCGCCGGTGGCCGGCGTGCCGGCGACCGCCTGGGTCGAGCATCACTATGGCTGGCGTGCCAGTGCCTGGTTGGTAGTGGCGCTGGCCTCGCTGTGCACGGTGCTGGTTGCCACCCGCCTGCCTCGCGCCGAGGCTGGAGACGAGCCGTCGCTGGGCAGCCAGTGGATCAGCCTGAAGAATCGCAGCCTGTGGGGTGCCTATGTCACCAGCGGACTGATCATCGGCGCCACCTTCGCCGCCTTCAGCTATTGCACGCCGATCCTCATCGAGGAAGTCGGCGTGGCGCCCGCCCAGGTGGCGCCGTTGCTGGCGCTGTACGGCGTGGCCAACGTGCTCGGCAACATGGTGGTAGGGCGCATCGCCGATCGGCACACCTACGCGGCGCTGGGTTGGGGCCTGGCGCTGCTGGTACTGGCCCTGGGCGGATTCGCCCTGGCCGGCCAGGTGTTCTGGCTGAACCTGGCCTGCTTCCTCACGGTCGGCCTGACCGGGGTGGCATTGAACCCGGCCATGGTCGCGCGCGTGATGAAAGCCGCCGAGCCCGGCGCACTGGTCAACACCCTGCACACCTCGGTCATCACTGCCGGGCTGGCACTGGGCAGCTGGGCCGGCGGCGCGGTGATCGATGCCGGGCTGGGCCTGCGAGCGCCCCTTTGGGTGGGCGCAGGCATGGCGCTGCTGGGCCTGCTCAGCCTGCTGCGACCCTGGTATCACGCTTCGCCAGCGGCCGCTGCGCGCTAGCCCCAGGTCGGTTACAGCGGCTTGGCCAACACCCCTGCCGGGGCATGGTCGGCCGCCGTGGCTGGTTCGCCCTGGTCCAGTTCACGCGACACCGACAGGCGTTCCTCAGCGATACGCTGGACCAGATTCAGCGCGCGCTCGGCGCTGCCCAGCAATGCCAGAATCGCGCCGCGTTCATCCCAGCCAAGCTTCTGTTCGCCCTGCAGGCAACGTTCGCGCAAGGCCAGCAAGTCCTTGGCGTGGGCATTCGGCAGGTAGACCCCTTGCGGCCCCTTGCGCACTGCCGGCTCGACGATATCGAGGATGGCGTCGATGATCTTGCGCGCGTTGGCGCTGAACACCTGACGCTCGATGCGGCGGGTGATCTGCGACAGGGTTCGGGTCAGGCTCGCGCTGAAATCCTCTTCCTCGATAAGGCTGGCCAGCAGGTTGGTCTGGCGCGCAGTCAGATCGTTCTTGAACATCTGCGCGGTGTAGCCGCGGATCTCCTGGCTCAGGGTGTCCAGCGCGTGCTCATGTTCCGTGGCGTTCTTCAGCGCCTGGGACTGGCCACGCGCCGCATCCAGCAGCAAACCCATGCCTTGGCCATGGCGGGTCAGTTCCTGGCTGACCGCCGCGACACCGGTGTTCACGCTGGCCAGCGCGGCGCGGTCGAGATAGCGCGGCACGGCGTAGTCCTCCTCGTCGCTGCGGCTGGCGCCGATGCGCGACAGCACGCGGTCGAACACGCCGATGAAGGGAAACATCAGCGCCGTGTTGAAGATATTGAAGCCGATTGAATAGAGCCCCACTGCCACGGGCACCAGCGGGAAGCTTTCCTTGCCGTCGACCATTTCCGAGCGGGTGACGTCCATGCCGAACAGGCCCATGGCGCCTTGCAGGATGTCCATGGACAGGAAGAACAGCGGAAACATCACTGCGACGCCGATGAAGTTGAAGGCGATGTGCGCGTAAGCGGCGCGCTTGGCGTTCTTCGACAGGTTCAGCGAAGCCAGCCATGAGGTGACGGTGGTGCCCAGGTCGGCGCCCAGGGAGAACGCGACGGCGGTTTGCCAGTCCAGGATGCCCGCGGCGCCCAGGCCCATGACGATGCCGATGGTGGCCGAGGACGAATGGATCATCGCGGTGATGCCCGCGGCGGTCAGCACGCAGATGGCCAGCCCGGTATAGCTGTCGGCCTGCAGACTGGAAATGACCGACATCACCTCGGGCAGGCCGCGCAGGGGTTTGAGGCCGCCGGTGAGCAGGTTCAGGCCATAGAAGATCAGCGAGAAGCCAATGATGGCCAGCGCCAGGTGACGGGTTTTCTCGCTCTTGCTGAACACGTAGACCAGGGCGAACACCCCGGCGAAGATCAGCCCCAGCGGACCCAGCGGCATGGCGATCAGGCCGTTGCCCAGGGTGGTGCCGATGTTGGCCCCCATGATCACGCTGATGGCGGGTCGCAATCCGACCACGCCGGCATTGACCAGGCCAACCACCATGACCGTCATGGCCGTGCTCGACTGCAGCACGCCGGTGATCACCGTGCCGGCGGCCAATCCTTTCACCGGCGTGCCGGCCAGCTTGGCGAGCCAGGCGCGCATGCGGTTGGCCGCCAGGTTGTTGATGCCATCGGACATGAACTCCAGGCCGAGCATGAAGATGCCCAGACCACCGATGACGGGGACCAGCAGGTCTTTGAAGATATCGATTTCCATGGCGGCTCTTTGCGGTAGGGAAGAAGGCCGGCGCCCGGGGTGTGATGATCGAAGCTAGACATGAAATGTGACATATGGGTGACGCGTCGGCCCTGTAGGCCCTGGCCGCGACCACCGGTACATCCGGGACCCCGTAGGAGCGGTCATTGGCCGCGAATGGAGCGCCACGGATCGGCTGATGCATCGTGGCGCCGGGTTCGCGGCCGATGACCGCTCCTACAAGCCAGCGAGCAATTCGCAGAAAGGAAGGCGGTTTTTTTGATACGCCTGCGCCATGTGTAGGAATTTTCTGAGACAATAGTGCTAACGATTCGCATTAACCTTGTCTGGCCAGGAAGCTTTACATGTCACGCCCTACCCCGCTGCAACGCCCCCACGCTCCGCGCAATCTGTTGGCCATGGCCATCTGCATGGCCACGATGGCCCCGGCACTGGCCGCCGATGGCACCCAGACCCAAGGACAGACGGCCCCGGGTGTCATCGAATTGGGTGCCAGCCAGATCACCTCGGATTCGTTCCAGCTGGGCAGCTTCACCGAAGGCTCGCAGTCCTACACCACCGGCGCCATGGCAACCGCCACCAAGCTGCCGCTGAGCCTGCGCGAAACGCCGCAATCGGTGACCGTGATCACCCGTCAGCGCATGGATGACCAGGCCATGACCAGCATCAACGATGCGGTGCGCGCCACCCCGGGCCTGTTCCTCAACTATGCCAACGGCCCCGGCCGCCAGGCCTATTCGGCGCGCGGCTTCGACATCGACAACCTGATGTACGACGGCATACCCAGCGGCTATTCGGGCGTCACCATCGGTGCCCAGCCCAACCTGGCCATGTTCGATCGGGTCGAGGTCGTGCGCGGCGCGACAGGGCTGGTGACCGGTGCCGGCAACCCCTCGGCGGCGATCAACCTGGTGCGCAAACGGCCATTGGCCGAGCAGAAGGTGACCTTGACCGGCGCTGCCGGCAGCCACGACGACTACCGTGGCGAGATCGACGCGTCCAGCCCGCTCAACGAGGCCGGCACGCTGCGGAGCCGAGTGGTGGGTTCGTACCGAGACGCAAACAGTTTCATCGACGGCGTCGAAGAGGACCACGGCCTGTTCTACGCCGTCACCGAGGCGGACCTGGGCGAAGACACCCTGCTGACCCTCGGTTTCTCCCATCAGAAAGACAAGACCAACTACTTCTGGGGCTCCTCGATGATCGGCCAGGACGGCCATCATCTGGACCTGCCGCGTTCCTACAATCCGGGTACCGACTGGGAAAACAAGGACCAGGAAATCAATACCGTGTTCGCCGAAGTGCGCCAGCGCCTGGCCAACGACTGGAACCTGCAGGTCAACGCCAACTACGCCGAGCAGAACGGCTTGTTCTCCGGCTCTTATCAGTCGCGCTGGGTCAACAACACGCTGGCACGTACCGTCTACCAGTCCGCCCACGACGAAAACCAGGCCGGCCTCGATGCCTTTGCCAGCGGCCCGTTCCAGGCGTTCGGGCGGACCCACGAACTGGTCGTGGGGGCCAGCAAGCGCATCTACGACATGACCACCCACAACTACGACCCGTACGACACCAACTGGCCGATCGACGCCGGCAAGCCGAACTTCACCCACACCGACAACGGCCGCGAAGTCACTACCCAGGATGGCGTGTACCTGACCACGCGGCTGAGCCTTGCCGACCCGCTGAAGCTGATCCTGGGTGGTCGGGTGGACTGGTACGACTATGACAATCGCGACGGCGAAGGCGACTACAAGGTGACTCGCAACGTCACCCGCTACGCCGGCCTGATCTACACGCTGGACGACCACCATTCGGTGTACGCCAGCTACAGCGATATCTTCACCCCGCAGAGCGCGCAGGACACCAGCGGCACGCCGGTCAAGCCGATCGTGGGCAAGAACTACGAAATCGGCATCAAGGGCGAGTACTTCGACGGCGCCTTGAACGCCAGCCTGGCTTTGTTCCGGGTCGACCAGGAAAACCGCGCGGTGCAGATCTTCGTCGACAACTGCCCGCAACTCAGCTGCTACGAAGCCTCGGGCGAGGTGCGCAGCCAGGGTATCGACTTCGAGCTGCAAGGGGCGCTGACCGATAACTGGCAGGTGGGCGGTGGCTACACCTACGCGCGGGTCCACACGCTCAAGGACAACGCGAACCCACAGAATGAAAACCAGCGTTTCGACACCGACATTCCCGAGCACCTGTTCAAGGTCACCACCAGCTACCGCTTCCAGGGCCCGTTGGAAAAACTGCGCGTGGGCGGCACCTTGTCCTGGCAGAGCCGCCTGTACAACGACATCGACCTGGCCGACGGCAGCCGCTACCGCCTGGAACAGGGTGGCTATGCCATCACCGACCTGATGGCCGGCTATCAGGTCAACCGCAACCTGGACCTGCAGTTGAATGCCAACAACGTGTTCGACCGCAAGTACTACAATGCCATCGCCAACTCGACCAGCTATGGCGGCGACAGCTACGGCAATCCGCGCAACCTGATGCTGACGGCCAAGTACAGCTTCTGATCGGGCGCAACAAGCGGGTCGATGAGCCGTACTGGTATCATCGCCCCACTTTCCGCCTGGGCCACGCCATGAATCGCCGCAAGAAAATCAAACAGCTGTTGCAGGCACACGCCAAGAAGGCCAGCGCCAAGCTGGCACCACAGAGCAAGGACCGCTACATCAGCAAGGCCGATCGGGCGAAGCTGGCGCTCGAGGACGATGCCCCGCGCCCGGCCGCCGAGCAGGACTGACGCGAGTTCGGGTGGCGCGTCACGGGCCATGCGGCGGCAGTGTGCGGTCGCCTGTCAGGGCGCAGGGTAGCTATCCATGAACGCCCCCAAGAACGTTCGACCGCAGTGCCGGGTCCTATCGGTATGATCCTTGTCCCGGGCGGTGCAGCATGGCGTTGATACCCGATCTATCCAGTGGCGCCTGCGCGCTGATCTGTGGTGCCAGTCAGGGCATCGGCTTG
Organism: Pseudomonas sp. MM227; assembly: GCF_947090715.1. Classification (NCBI taxonomy): domain Bacteria; kingdom Pseudomonadati; phylum Pseudomonadota; class Gammaproteobacteria; order Pseudomonadales; family Pseudomonadaceae; genus Pseudomonas; species Pseudomonas sp. MM227. The sequence goes on along the minus strand of NZ_OX352319.1, from coordinate 1,600,035 downwards.
GCGTTATGCGAGCAGCTGTTGCAGCGTGAGGATGTCGCGCAGGTGTTTGCGGTCTCCCGCGAGGCCACCACGAGCGTCGAACTCGCGGCATTGGCCCAGCGCCATGGATCGCGGTTGGTCACCCATGATTGTGATGCGCGCGATGAGCAGGCGCTGCAGCGGCTGGCCAGTGCAGTAGCGGGCGATTGCAATCATTTGCACCTGGTGATCAGCACGCTGGGCATTCTGCATCAAGACGGCGCGCGGCCGGAAAAAGGTCTGGCGCAACTGGAGCTGAGCAGTCTGCAGGCCAGTTTTGCCACCAATGCCTTTGCGCCGGTGCTGCTGCTCAAGCATCTGCTGCCGTTGTTGCGCAAACAGCCGGCGACCTTCGCGGCGCTGTCGGCCCGCGTCGGTTCGATCGGCGACAACCGTCTGGGTGGCTGGTACAGCTATCGCGCCAGCAAGGCGGCGCTCAACCAGTTGCTGCGCACCGCCAGCATCGAGCTCAAGCGTTTGAACCCCGCCGCCACGGTCCTGGCCTTGCACCCGGGCACCACCGACACCCGCCTGTCCCAGCCCTTTCAAGCCAACGTGCCGGCCGGCAAACTGTTCGACCCCGATTTCGCCGCACGCTGCCTGCTCGAATTGATCGGCCAGCACGGACCGACGCAGACCGGCAGCTTCTGGGCCTGGGATGGGCAGGCGATCGATTGGTAAAACCGTGCTTTATGCGTAGGGTTAGCGGGGATTCAGGGATTCGATCCAGTCGATGTGTTCGGCCAGCTCCATGCGTTTGCCGTCGAGCCCGGTCTGCCGGGCGTGGGCCAGGCGTTCGAGGGTGCGGCGCTTGAGGTGCAGCAGGCGTTGCCACTTGGCCAGGAACGCCGGCGTGCGTTGCTGCAGTTGCAAGGGCCCGAAAAACAATTCCTGTGGGCTGTACGCGACCGGCTCGCCAGGGTCAGCGACGATGATCTCGTAGTCGAAGCGATTTTCCCGCAGCACCTCTTCATGGCGGATGCCATAGCCATTGTCCATCAGCCACTGCCGCAGGTGGCGTTCACCGCCATTGGGCTGCAGGATCAACCGCTCGCCGGTGCACAAACGAGCCTTGCCCGCCTGCAGAATGTCGCGAATGGTTTCGCCGCCCATCCCGCACAAGGTCACCGCCGAGATCCGGTCGCTCGCTTCGATTGCCGCCAGGCCATCGGCCTGGCGCACGCTGATGCAATGCGCCAGCCCGTTCTCGTCAACGCTGCGCCGGGCCGCCAGAAACGGTGTCCGGGCGACCTCCCCGACCACCGCCCGAGAGACGATGCCGCGCAACACCAAGGCCACCGGCAGGTAGGCATGATCCGAACCGATGTCAGCCAGACGCGCGCCGGCGGGGACCTGAGCGGCGACCTGCTCCAGGCGGTGAGACAAGCTCTGCGGGTTCACGAGGCAACGATTCTCCAGGTTCAACGCGTGCCGTTCAGGCCCGCATGGGCGGGCATTCTGGCGAGCACGCCGGCGTATTTCAACTCATCCGGCAGGATCCTGCGCAGCGCGTGCCGCCAGCAGGCCCACGACCCATTCACGGCTGTATGCCAGCGCCCGCGCGGCCATGGGTGTGGGGAAGTGGATGAAGCCATGGGGCGAGGCCGGCAACAGGCGCAGCTCCACGCCGGCCACCCTGCCCCAGCGTTCGGCCATCAGCAGGGTATCGTCGCGCAATGGGTCCAGTTCACCGACGAACATCAGCGCCGGCGGCAGTCCATCCAGGTCGCCATGCAGCGGCGACAGCGACGGTTGCCGCCGTTGCTCGTCGTCCAGGCCGGGGGTTAGCCGACGGAAGGCCTCGAGCATGCCTGGCCCGTCCAGCACCAGGGTTTCGGGGCCCGCATCGCGCACGCTGGGCGTGCCGGTCAGGTCGAATACCCCGTAATACAGCAGCGCCCCGCAGACGCGCTGCAGCAACGCCGGCCATCGCTTGAGCTGCAGCAGCGTGGCCGCTGCCAGGTGGCCACCGGCGGACTCACCGACCATGATCACCGGCAGGCCCTCGAGCTCGGGAAAGCCGCCACCGAGCACGCAGCGCGTGGCCGCCAGGCAGTCATCGAGCAAACCCTGCAGCGGGGTCGACACGGCCAGCCGGTAGTCCACCGAGACCACCGCCACGTCACAGGCCTGAACCAGGGCGATGTTCACGTCATCGTTCATCTGCGCGTTGCCGATCACCCAGCCGCCGCCATGGAAATCCAGCACCAAGCCCTTGGCTGGCCCCTGCGGGCGGATGATGCGCACCCTTACCGGAACGGCATCGGCGCTGACCAGCACGCGGTTCTCGATGGCCAGGCCATGGCTGACAGGCTTCAGCGCCTTGCCCAGCTGGCCGGCACGCAGCAGTGTCTGGATCAGCATTGGCGTGACGCGGTGGCGGATGCGGAACCGCGGCAGCCGCTCGAGGGTCTTGTTGAAGCGCTGCGCCTGCGCGATCTGCGCTGCATCGAACGACCAGCTTTGCTTGGTCTCCACCTGGAGTGTCCTCAGTGCGTAGGTATATATCGGATATGGATGGGCTGAGGTCGACGCGGTTCCCATGCGAGCAGGTAGCGTCATTAGCGACTATGCTGGCCGTCCAGGAGCCTGCCATTGAAAGTCATCGGATCGTTGCCATGGGTCATCTGAACCGCACTTGCGGATTGCTGTTCAAGTCTGTCTGCGGTCTGCTGCTGTGCAGCGCTCTCCTCCCCGCTGCCTGGGCCGCGCACCCGCGCACCTTCGATCTGTACATGCCCGAGGCGCCGCCGCTGAGCATGGCGGGGGATGCGGGCCAGCAAGGTATTGTCGCTGACGCCGCTCGGCAGGCCATGACGTTGGCGGGTTATCACATGAATATCAATGTGCTGCCCTGGCTTCGCGCGCAACGGACTGTGCAGCACGGGCAGGACATGCTTATCGTGCCGCTGTCGCGAACTCCCGACAGGGAAACCAGCTACACCTGGATCGCCCCGATCATGAGCATGGACCGGGCGTTTTTCACCCTCGACAAGCGCGTCGACAGCTTTGCCCAGGCACGTCGGACCTATCGACGGATCGCCGTGGGCATGGGCAGCGCGCAGGAGCGCAAGCTGTACGACGAAGGGTTCGATGCGTCGCAGATCTACCCGTTGCGCATCGGTGAGAATCCGGCGCAGATGCTGCTGCTGGGACGGGTCGATGCCTGGTTCAACGGGGTGCCGGAATCGCAGTACATCTGGCGCCAGGTCTCCAAGCAGCCGCTGCTGATGAGCCCGGTGCTGATGACCACGGACCTGTACCTGGCGTGTTCGAAGACATGCTCGCCGCGCGTGGTGAGCAGTTTGCGCAAGGCGGTGGAGACGCTGCACCGCAACGGCTCCATCCAGCGTCTGCTGGACCATTACCTGCCTGCCGCGCTTTGAAGACGGTGTAGCCTTTTTCCGTAGGAGCAGCCCGTGGCCGCGAAAAGGGCAGCGCGGGGGATCAGGCCCTGGCGCGGGCGCTGTGCAGTTTCTTGTAGCTGTCGATCAGGCGCAGGTGACGGTCCAGCCCTTCGAGCTTCATGCTGGTCGGGGTCAGGCCGTGGAAACGCACGCTGCCATCCACGGATCCCAGCGCTGCCTCCATCCGCGCGTCACCGAACATGCGGCGGAAGTTGAACTCGTAGTCGGCCATGTCCAGGTCGCTGTCCAGCTGCACCTCGAGCACCACGTTCAGCGCCTGGAAGAACAGGCCGCGCTCCAGCGTATTGGCGTTGTACTGCAGGAACATCTCGACCAGCTCCTTGGCGTCGTCGAAGCGCTCCAGCACCAGCTGGATCAGCACCTTCAACTCCAGAATGGTCAACTGCCCCCACACCGTGTTCTCGTCGAACTCAATGCCGATCAAGGTGCGGATATCGGTGTAGTCGTCCAGCTCCGACTCTTCCAGGCGCTGCAGCAGGTCGCCCAGCGCGTCGTCATCGAGCCGGTGCAGATTGAGGATGTCTTCGCGGAAAAACAGCGCCTTGTTGGTGTTGTCCCAGATCAGATCTTCGATCGGATAGATCTCCGAATACCCCGGCACCAGGATCCGGCACGCCTTGGCGCCCAAGTGCTCGTAGACCGCCATGTACACCTGCTTGCCCATGTCGGCGAGGATCGCGAACAACGTCGCCGCTTCCTCGGCGTTGGCGCTCTCTCCCTGTGCGGTGAAATCCCAATCGATAAAGGCGAAATCGGCCTTGGCACTGAAGAAGCGCCACGACACCACGCCGCTGGAATCGATGAAATGTTCGACGAAGTTGTTCGGCTCCATCAGTGCATGGCTTTCGAAGGTCGGCTGCGGCAAATCGTTGAGCCCCTCGAAACTGCGGCCCTGGAGCAATTCGGTGAGGCTGCGTTCGAGCGCCACTTCAAGGCTTGGATGGGCGCCGAACGAGGCAAACACGCCGCCGGTGCGCGGGTTCATCAAGGTTACGCACATCACCGGGAAACGACCGCCCAGAGAGGCGTCCTTGACCAGCACCGGAAAGCCCTGCTCTTCCAGCCCCTGAATGCCGGCCTGGATGCCGGGATAGCGCGCCAGCACCTCGGCCGGGACGTCGGGCAGCGCCAGTTCGCCCTCGAGAATCTCGCGCTTGACTGCGCGCTCGAAGATTTCCGACAGGCACTGCACCTGGGCCTCAGCCAAGGTGTTGCCGGCGCTCATGCCGTTGCTCAGGTAGAGGTTTTCGATCAGGTTGGACGGGAAATACACCGTCTCGCCGTCGGACTGGCGCACGAAAGGCAGCGAACAGATACCCCGCTCCACGTTGCCCGAGTTGGTGTCGTAGAGGTGAGAGCCGCGCAGTTCGCCGTCGGCATTGTAGATGGCCAGGCAGTGGGCATCGAGTATCTGGGCAGGCAGCGCATCTTTGCGGCCCGGCTGAAACCAGCGCTCGTCGGGGTAGTGGACGAAGGCGGCATTGGCGATGTCTTCGCCCCAGAACTGATCGTTGTAGAAGAAGTTGCAGTTGAGCCGCTCGATGAATTCACCCAGGGCCGACGCCAGCGCGCTTTCCTTGGTCGAACCCTTGCCGTTGGTGAAGCACATCGGCGAGTAGGCATCGCGGATGTGCAACGACCAGACGTTGGGCACGATGTTGCGCCACGAGGCGATCTCGATCTTCATCCCCAGCCCGGCGAGGATGCCAGACATGTTGGCGATGGTCTGCTCCAGCGGCAGGTCCTTGCCCAGCACATAGGTGCTCGCCCCTTCCGCCTGCGCGGGCATCAGCAAGGCCTGGGCATCGGCGTCGAGGTTGTCGACCTCCTCGATGATGAAATCCGGGCCGGTCTGCACGACCTTCTTCACGGTGCAGCGGTCGATCGAGCGCAGGATGCCCTGGCGATCCTTGGCCGAGATGTCCGCAGGCAGTTCGACCTGGATCTTGAAGATCTGGTTGTAGCGGTTTTCCGGGTCGACGATGTTGTTCTGCGACAGGCGGATGTTGTCGGTGGGAATGTTGCGGGTGTTGCAGTAGAGCTTGACGAAGTAGGCCGCGCACAACGCCGAGGATGCCAGGAAGTAATCGAACGGGCCCGGCGCCGAGCCGTCGCCCTTGTAGCGGATCGGTTGGTCGGCCACCACCGTGAAATCGTCGAACTTGGCTTCAAGTCGAAGGTTGTCGAGAAAATTGACCTTGATTTCCATGGGGCAGCACCTGATGACAGCTAAAACGAATGGCCGGCATTATCCGGTTTTTTGGCGTCTCCGTCTTGGGCGATCTGTCGCTCCCATGGGTACGCTGGCGCCCGGACAACCGCTGCGATACTAAATCGCCGTCATCAGTGAATTATTTAGTGTCATTTTGTATCTCATGGGGACAAGCCGCTTTGACACAAGAGAAACACCCATGAAATCTCGCAGAAAAACCGTCAACCCGATCGGGTTGAACGACATCACCATCGTCGACGACGTCAAGATGCGCAAGGCGATCACCGCCGCCGCGCTTGGCAACGCCATGGAATGGTTCGACTTCGGCGTCTACGGCTTCGTGGCCTACGCCTTGGGCAAAGTGTTCTTCCCGGACGTCGATCCCAGTGTGCAGATGATCGCGGCCTTGGCCACCTTCTCGGTACCCTTCCTGATTCGCCCGCTGGGCGGCCTGTTCTTCGGCGCCCTGGGCGACAAGTACGGACGGCAGAAAGTCCTGGCTGCCACCATCGTGATCATGTCGTTGAGTACGTTCGCGATCGGCTTGATTCCGTCCTATGCCTCCATCGGCATCTGGGCGCCCATCCTGCTGCTGCTGGCGAAGATGGCCCAGGGCTTCTCGGTGGGCGGTGAATACACCGGCGCCTCGATCTTCGTGGCCGAGTACGCTCCGGACCGCAAACGCGGCTTCCTCGGCAGCTGGCTGGACTTCGGCTCGATTGCCGGTTTCGTGCTCGGTGCAGGCGTGGTGGTGGGCATCTCCGCAGTGATCGGCGAAGAGAAGTTCCTTGACTGGGGTTGGCGCGTGCCGTTCTTCCTGGCCCTGCCGCTGGGCATGATCGGCCTCTACCTGCGCCACGCGCTGGAAGAAACCCCGGCCTTCCAGCAGCACGTCGAAAAGCTCGAACAAGGCGACCGCGAAGGCCTGGCCGGCGGCCCCAAGGTATCGTTCAAGGAAGTGGCAACCAAGCACTGGCGCAGCCTGCTGACCTGCATCGGCATCGTCGCGGTGACCAACGTCACCTACTACATGCTGCTCACCTACATGCCCAGCTACCTGTCGCACAACCTGCACTACAGCGAAAGCCATGGCGTGCTGATCATCATCGCGATCATGGTCGGCATGCTGTTCGCCCAACCGCTGATCGGCTTCGCCAGCGACAAGTTCGGCCGCAAGCCTTTCATTCTGTTCGGCAGCATCGGCCTGTTCATCCTGGCCATCCCGGCCTTCATGCTGATCAACAGTGGCCAGATCGGTTGGATCTTCGCCGGGCTGCTGATGCTGGCCGTGGTGCTTAACTTCTTCATCGGCGTCATGGCTTCGACCTTGCCGGCGATGTTCCCCACGCACATCCGCTACAGCGCCCTGGCCAGTGCATTCAACGTATCAGTACTGATTGCCGGCCTGACACCGACGGCCGTGGCCTGGCTGGTGGAAAGCACCGACGACCTGTACATGCCTGCCTATTACCTGATGGTGTTCGCCGTGGTCGGCTTCATCACCGCCATCACCATGAAGGAGACGGCCAACAAGCCGTTGCGCGGCGCTGCGCCAGCGGCCTCGGACATCGCCGAAGCCCGAGAACTGCTGGTCGAGCACCACGATAACATCGAGCAGAAGATCGAGGACATCGACAGCGAGATCGCCGCGCTGCAAGCCAAGCGCGAAGTGCTGGTGCAACAGCACCCGCGGATCAACTGAGCCAAGGCTGGCCAGGCTGAAGGCTGCACTCGCCGTCTTCAGCCCCTGGCCAGACGCTCGCGCAGGTAGTCGACCACGGCTGCCTGATCGCCAGCGAACTCGATGCGCGCCGCCTTGCTCTCGCGTTGATAGGCGTACATTGGGTCGTAGTACTCGTGCAGCAGGCCTTCGATCCAGCCGCGGTGCAGGTCGACCAGGCCATAGCGCCGCTGCTCTTCCAGCGCGGCCTGCATCAGCCCCTGCAGGCGTTGATGGCGCTCGCCGCCCAGACGCTTGTGGATGCGGTCCAGACTCTGCAGCAGACGCTCGGCAAACAGCGCTTCACCGCGCTCGCCGTACAACCCGACGAAGTCTGCGCACAGGTCTACCACGTAGTCGCGCAGGATACGCTTGACGCGATTCTGGAAGCTGTCTTCCAGCCAAACCAATGGATACGCCTGCATGCCCTGATGCAGGCTCAACGGCACGTTGCAACTGCCCACCAGGCGGCTTTCGTCCTCGAGCACGAACTGCTCGATGCCGGCAGCCCGCTTCTTCAACACGTCGATCGCCAGGCTGTTCTCGAAATCGATCTGCGCAGGCTGCCCGGTCGCACGCTTGCCGAAGCTGGAGCCGCGGTGGTTGGCATGGCCTTCCAGGTCCAGGGCGTTGCTCAATTGCGCCAGTACGTCGGTCTTGCCGGTGCCGGTCATGCCGCCCAGCACGACGAACTGGCACTGTTCGACGGCTTGTTCCAGGGTGTCGAGCAGAAAGCTGCGCATGGCCTTGTAGCCGCCCAGTACCCGCGGGTACTCGACGCCTGCCTCGCGCAGCCAGCGCTGCACCGTCTGCGAGCGCAGGCCGCCGCGGAAGCAATACAGATAGCCCTCGGGATTGGCCTTGGCGAATGCCACCCAGGCTTCGACCCGGCGTGCCTTGATCTCGCCGGACACCAGGCGGTGCCCCAACTCGATGGCGGCTTCCTGGCCGTGCTGCTTGTAGCAGGTACCGACTTTCTGCCGTTCCAGGTCGTCCATCAACGGCAGGTTGTGCACCCCGGGAAATGCACCCTTGTCGAATTCGACCGGCGCGCGCGCGTCCATCATCGCTACCTCGCCGAGGAACAACGCGCGGTAGTCGCTGCTGTCTTCGCGCATCAGAACACCTCGACAGCGTGGGGCTGGCGCTCGATCAAGGTGCCGATGGGCGCCAGGTGCAGACCCAGTTCGGCGGCCAGCGCGACGAACTCGGCTTCGCCGGCAGCGCTGACGGCTACCAGCAGGCCGCCGCTGGTCTGCGGATCGCAGAGCAGGTCACGCTGCTCGTCGCTCAACGCGGCGATGCGTTCGCCGTAGCTGTCGAAGTTGCGCTGGGTGCCGCCCGGCACGCAGCCCTCGCGCAGGTAGTGGTCGATGCCGGGCAGGCGCGGCACCGCGGCGTATTCCAGGCGTGCGGTCAGTTGGGCACCGTCGGCCATTTCGACCAGGTGCCCGAGCAGGCCGAAACCGGTGACGTCGGTCATCGCGGTGACCTCGCGCAGCTTGCCGAAGCGGCTGCCGGGCTTGTTCAGCGTGCACATCCAGTCGCGGGCCACGCCCACGTCTTCTTCACGTAGCCGGGATTTCTTCTCCGCCGTGGTGAGAATGCCGATGCCCAGCGGCTTGGTCAGATACAGGCGGTCGCCGACCTGGGCGGTGTCGTTGCGTTTCATGTGGCGCTTGTCGACCAGACCGGTCACCGCCAGGCCGAAGATGGGTTCGGGAGCGTCGATCGAATGGCCACCGGCCAAGGGAATGCCGGCAGCATCGCACACCGCCCGACCGCCGCGGATCACCTCGCGGGCAACTTCCGGGGGCAGCAGGTTGACCGGCCAGCCGAGAATGGCGATGGCCATCAACGGATCGCCGCCCATGGCATAGATGTCGCTGATGGCATTGGTAGCGGCAATGCGCCCGAAATCGAAGGGGTCATCGACGATGGGCATGAAGAAATCGGTGGTCGACACCACACCGCGCTCGTCGTCGATGGCATACACCGCGGCATCGTCGCGCGAAGCATTGCCGACCCACAGCTTCGGGTCCAGGTTCTGTGCGCCGCTGCCGGCCAGAATCACCTCCAATACCTTGGGCGAAATCTTGCAGCCGCAACCGGCTCCATGGCTGTACTGGGTCAAACGGATAGGCGAATTCATGGCAGCATTCTCGACGTCCTGGAATCAGGCTGCGAATTCTATCAAAGCTGGCCTTTCCTGCAGTGACTCTTATAATCGCGCCACCTCGTATCCACGCGTGCCGGGCCTTGCCCGCGCTGCTTGCGTCATCTTTCGGAGACCCACCATGTTCAAGCGCTCCCTGTCACTGGTCGCCGGCCTCGCTCTTTGCGCCAGCGCCGTCACCAGCTTCGCTGCCGATGTCTTGCGGGTTTCGGCCATCCCGGACGAGGCGCCCACCGAACTGCTGCGCAAGTTCAAGCCGCTGGGCGCCTACCTTGAAAAGCAGATCGGCATGAAGGTCGAGTTCGTGCCGGTGGCCGACTACCCTGCCGTGGTCGAGGCGCTGGCGACCGATCGCCTGGACATGGCCTGGCTGGGCGGTTTCACCTTCGTTCAGGTCAACCTGAAGACCGGCAACGCCATTCCCCTGGTACAGCGCGAGCAGGATGCGCAGTTCACCAGCAAGTTCATCACCAGCGACCCGAACGTCAAGTCGCTGGCCGACCTCAAGGGCAAGACCTTCGCCTTCGGTTCGATCTCGTCGACCTCCGGCAGCCTGATGCCGCGCTACTTCATGCTGCAGGACAACATCAAGCCGGAAACCTACTTCAGCCGGGTTGCCTACTCCGGCGCCCATGACGCCACCGCGGCGTGGGTACAGGCGGGCAAGGTCGACGCCGGCGTGCTCAATGCCAGCGTGTGGGACAAGCTGGTCAACAGCGGCAAGGTAGATACCAGCAAGGTCAAGGTGTTCGCCACCACGCCGACCTACTTCGACTACAACTGGACCGTGCGCGGTACCCTGGACCCGGCCCTGGCAGAAAAGATCAAACAGGCCTTCCTCGCCCTCGACCCGGCCAAGCCCGACGACAAGGCCATTCTCGACCTGCAGGCGGCCAGCCGCTTCATCGCCACCAAGCCTGAGAACTACAAGGGTATCGAGGACGCCGCTCGCGCTGCCGACCTGTTGAAATGACCCTGCGGCTGTCGGCCATTGACCTGCGCCACCGTAACGGTGTGCAGGCCCTGCGCGATGTGAACCTGAGCATCGAGCCCGGCGAGCGCGTGGCAATCATCGGCCCTTCGGGCGCCGGCAAGTCCAGCCTGCTCAACGTGCTGGCAACCGCTCTGCCGCCCAGCGCCGGTGAGCTGCAGGTGCTGGGCATGCAGCCCTGGCGCCTCGGCAGTCGCGCGCGCCAGCGTCTGCGCGCACGTATCGCGCTGATCCATCAGGCCCCGCCGCTGCCGCCGCGGCAACGGGTGGTGACTGCCGTGCTGGCCGGCAAGCTGGGGCAATGGGGGCTGGGCAAGAGCCTGCTCAACCTGCTGCACCCGGTGGACATCGACGGGGCCCGCGCGCTGCTGGCGCGGTTGGACCTGGACGACAAGTTGTTCGCCCAGTGCCAGCAATTGTCCGGCGGCCAGTTGCAGCGTGTCGGCATCGCCCGCGCCCTGTACCAGGCGCCGGAGCTGTTGCTGGCCGACGAGCCCGTCTCGGCGATGGACCCACGGCTGGCCAGGCACACGCTGGACATGCTCTGTCAGCACGCCAGCGAACAGCACGTCACGCTGGTGGCCAGCCTGCACACGGTGGAGCTGGCGCTGGCCTGCTTCCCACGGATCGTCGGCGTGCGCGACGGCCAGATCGCTTTCGACCTGGAGGCCACGCAGGTCACCGCGCAGCGCCTGGAGGCGTTGTACGCGAACGAACACCTGAGCCGCGTGCAAACGCCGGTCGACACCCCTGCTCACTGGCTGCCGCGATGCTGAAAAGGGACCGACGCGACCCTGCCGCGCTGCCGCGCCTTCTGCTTGCCGCCCTGGCGGTGCTGTTGTTGTGGCCCGGCATACGCCTGGCCGAGCTCGATCCATGGGTCCTGTTCGACCCGGCCAGCACCCAGTCCATGGGGGCCTTTCTCGCCGACTTCTGGCCGCCCGCGCATGACCCCGCGTTTCTGACGCTGCTGCTGGACGCCACCTTGCAGACCCTGGCCATCGCCACGGCCGGCATGGCCCTGGCGCTGACCTTGGCCATTCCCGCCGGCCTGCTGGCCAGCCGCGCGCTGTCGCTGTCGGCTGCCAACCTCGGCGGCCAACCCGGCTGGGCCGGCACCTGCGTACGCTGGCCGGTGCGTGGCGTGCTGATTTTTCTGCGCAGCGTGCCGGAAATCGTCTGGGCCCTGCTGTTCGTCCGCGCCGTCGGCCTGGGCCCGACGGCCGGCGTGCTGGCCATCGCCATCACCTACGCCGGCATGCTCGGCAAGGTGTATGCCGAGATCTGTGAGTCGGTCGACCAGCGCCCGGCCCAGGCGCTGCTGCGCGCCGGCGCCGGCCGCCTGGCCGCGTTCGCCTATGGCATTCTCCCGGCCGCTGCCGCCGAGCTGACCTCCTACACCGTGTACCGCTGGGAATGCGCCGTGCGCGCCTCGGTGGTGATGGGCTTCGTCGGCGCTGGCGGCCTGGGCCAGCAGATCGACCTGTCGATGCGCATGTTCGCCTCGGCCGAGGTGGCCAGCATGCTGCTGACGTTCATCGCCCTGGTGTTGCTCGCGGACCTGCTCAGCCGCCTGCTCAGGGGACGCTTCGCATGAGGCGCCTAAGCAACCTGCTGCTGGTGCTGGCGATGGTGCTGGCGGTGGTCGGCTCCTTCGTCTATCTGGGCCTGGACCTGTTCACCCTGACCAATGTCGACAGCCTGCAGCACATGACCAGCTACGCGGCACGCTTCATGTCGCCTGACCTCAGTGCCACCCACCTGCGCGCGGTGGGCCATGGCGCGCTGGAAACCCTGGCGATGTCGGCGTTGGGCACGCTGCTGGCGGCGCTCGCCGGTCTGCTGCTGGCCATCCCCGCAGCCGGGCGCCTGGGCTGGCTGGCGCAAGGCGTGACGAAACTGGTGCTCAATGCCCTGCGGGCCATTCCCGAACTGGTCTGGGCGGTGTTGATGGTGCTCGCCGCAGGCCTGGGGCCGAATGCCGGCACCCTGGCCCTGGCGCTGCACACCGCCGGGGTCCTCGGCCGTCTGTTTGCCGAGGCCCTGGAAAACACCCCTGCCGCACCCGCCGCCGCCATCCGCCTGCAGGGCGGCAATGCCTGGCTGGCCTTCTGTTACGGCACCTTGCCCAATCTGTGGCCGCAACTGCTGGCCTACACCCTGTACCGCTGGGAAAACAACATTCGCATGGCCAGCATCCTCGGTTTCGTCGGTGCCGGCGGGCTGGGACAGATGCTCTACGTGAGCCTGAGCCTGTTCCAGGAAGCACGGGCCAGCACGCTCATTCTGGCCATGCTGGCCCTGGTGCTGGCGGTGGATGCCTTGAGCGGCTGGATGCGCCAGCGCTGGATTCGCCTGTAGCCAGGCCGTGCCGACCGCAAGCGGCATTCGACCTTGGTGTATTTCGACATTAGTCGCGTTGACAAGATCGCCGAGAGCTGTCGATAATCCGAAATAAGTCATACGACAACAGATGACAAAATAATAACGATAAAAGGACTCGCTCATGACAGGCACTCACTCCGTCCAGAATCCCTTCGATCGCCTTCTCCTGACCGGCGCCGCCGGCGGTCTGGGGAAGGTGCTGCGAGAAAGTCTGAAACCCTTCGCCCGTACCCTGCGGCTCTCCGATATCGTCCCGCTTCCCGCCTCTACCGATACAGCTACTCGTTCCGATACCCAGGAAGAATTCCAGTTGTGCGATCTCGCCGACAAGCAGGCAGTGCACGAGCTGGTGCAGGGCGTGGACGCCATCGTGCATTTTGGCGGGGTGTCGGTGGAGCACGCGTTCGAAGACATCCTGGGGCCCAATATCTGCGGGGTTTTCCACATCTACGAAGCCGCACGCCGGCATGGCGTCAAACGCGTGGTATTCGCCAGCTCCAACCACGTTATCGGTTTCTACAAGCAGGACCAGACCATCGACGCCCATTCGCCCCGGCGTCCGGACAGCTATTACGGCCTGTCCAAGTCCTACGGCGAAGACCTGGCAACGTTCTACTTCGATCGCTACGGCATCGAAACCGTCAGCATCCGCATCGGCTCTTCGTTTCCCGAGCCAGCCAATCGCCGAATGATGAGCACCTGGCTCAGTTTCGACGACCTGACCCGCCTCATCGAGCTGAGTCTGTTCACCCCGGACGTCGGCCACACGGTGGTGTATGGCGCCTCGGCCAACCGCGATCTGTGGTGGGACAACCGTTTTGCCGCGCACCTGGGCTTCACACCCAAGGACAGCTCGGAAGTGTTCCGCGACAAGATCGAAGCTCAGCCGATGCCTGCCGCCGACGACCCGGCGAGGGTCTATCAGGGCGGCGCCTTCGTGGCCGCCGGGCCGTTTGGCGACAACTGAATCCTTTGCGACTTTAAAACAACAACAACGCTGGAGTTATCCATGGATTTCAAACGCACGTTACTCGTAGCCGCTCTCCCGCTCGCCTTCTGCCTGTCCGGGCTGGCGCAGGCCGAGATCAAGATCAAGTTCGCCGAAGTGCACCCGGCCGGCTACCCGCCGGTGGTGGCCGAGCAGGCCATGGGCAAGAAACTCGAAGAGCAGAGCAAGGGCGAGATCAGCTTCAAGATGTTCGCAGGCGGTGTACTGGGTTCCGAGAAGGAAGTGGTCGAGCAGGTGCAGAGCAACGCGGTGCAGATGACCCGCGTCAGCCTGGGCATCGTCGGCCCGGTAGTACCGGACGTGAACGTGTTCAACCTGCCGTTCATTTTCCGCGACCAAGCCCACATGCGCAGCATCATCGACGGCGAGATCGGTCAGGAGATTCTCGACAAGATCACCAACTCCGAATTCAACCTGGTCGCGCTGGGCTGGATGGATGGCGGTACGCGCAACCTCTACACCAAGAAGCCGGTACGGCAGATCAGTGACCTCAAGGGCATGAAGATCCGCGTGCAAGGCAACCCGGTGTTCATCGACACCATCAACCAGATGGGCGGCAACGGCATCGCCATGGCCACCGGCGAGATCTTCAGCGCCCTGCAGACCGGCGTGATCGACGGCGCCGAGAACAACCCGCCGACCATGCTCGAACACAACCACTACCAGAACGCCAAGTTCTACACGCTCACTGAACACCTGATCCTGCCCGAGCCGATCGTGATGTCGAAGATCACCTGGAACAAGCTCAACCCCGAGCAACAGGCGCTGGTGAAAAAGCTCTCTCGCGAAGCACAAATGGAAGAGCGCGTGCTGTGGGACAAGAAATCCAGCGAAGCCGAAGCCAAGCTCAAGGCCGGTGGCGTAGAGTTCATCACCCTCACGCCCGAGCAGAAGAAAGCCTTCTACGATGCGACCCAGCCAGTGCGCGACAAGTACGGCGCGCCGTACAAAGAGCTGATCACCCGCATCGAAGCCGTCAAGTAAGTCTGTCCGTCAACACCACGGGGGACCGGGCATGTGCCCGCTCCCCCGCCGCTGGGTGAGCCTCATGAAAAACACTGTGCTGCGTTTCAACGACCTGCTTTACCGGGTGTGCATCGGGATCGCCGGCTTGTCGGTCCTGACCATGACCCTGATCATTCCATGGGGCATCTTTACCCGCTACGCACTGGGCAGCGGTTCCAGTTGGCCGGAGCCGGTGGCAATCCTGCTGATGGTGGTCTTCACCTTCTTCGGCGCCGCCGCCAGCTACCGCGCCGGCGCACACATGGCGGTAGCCATGGCCGTGGACCGCATGCCGGCGCAGATTCGCCGAGTGGCGGCATTCGCGGTTCAGCTCCTGATGGCGGTGGTCGCGCTGTTCATGATCTTCAAGGGCTTCAAGCTGTGCGCCAACACCTGGAACCAGTACCTGGGTGAAATTCCTTCCATGCGGGTAGGCATTTCCTACCTGCCCATCCCGATCGGCGGCATCGTGACTTTGGTATTCATCCTCGAGAAGCTGTTCCTGGGTGACCAGAGCCACCGCGCCGTGATGCGGTTCGACGTCGTAGAAGCCAGTGAAGGTGCCGCGTAAATGGATGCTCTCATACTGTTGGGCAGCTTCATCGCCTTGATCCTGGTGGGCATGCCGGTGGCCTATGCGCTGGGCCTGTCGGCATTGATAGGTGCCTGGTGGATCGACATCCCGGCCGACGCCCTGATGATCCAGATTGCCGGTGGGGTGAACAAATTCTCGCTGCTGGCCATTCCGTTCTTCGTGCTGGCGGGTGCGATCATGGCCGAAGGCGGCATGTCGCGCCGGCTCGTAGCCTTCGCCGGCGTGCTGGTGGGTTTCGTGCGCGGTGGGTTGTCGCTGGTCAACATCGTCGCTTCGACCTTTTTCGGGGCCATCTCCGGCTCGTCGGTCGCCGATACCGCGTCGGTGGGTTCGGTGTTGATTCCAGAAATGGAACGGGCCGGCTATCCGCGTGATTTCTCCACGGCCGTGACCGTCAGCGGCTCGGTCCAGGCCCTGCTGACGCCACCGAGCCACAACTCGGTGCTGTACTCGCTGGCCGCTGGCGGCTCGGTGTCGATCGCTTCGCTGTTCATGGCCGGGATCATGCCAGGGCTGTTGCTCAGTGCGGTGATGATGGGCTTGTGCATGATCTTTGCGCGCAAGCGCAACTATCCCAAGGGCGAAGTCATTCCGATGCGCCAGGCGCTTAAGATCGCCGGTGAGGCATTGTGGGGAATGATGGCGCTGGTGATCATTCTCGGCGGCATTCTTTCGGGCGTGTTCACCGCGACCGAATCGGCAGCCATCGCCGTGTTGTGGTCGTTCTTCGTGACCATGTTCATCTACCGCGACTACAAGTGGCGCGACCTGCCCAAGCTGATGCACCGGGCGGCGCGGACCATTTCCATCGTGATGATTCTGATCGGTTTCGCTGCCAGCTTCGGCTACATCCTGACGCTGATGGAAATCCCGATGAAGATCACCACGGCGTTCCTGACGCTGTCGGACAACCGCTACGTGATCCTGATGTGCATCAACGTGATGTTGCTGATGCTGGGCACGATCATGGACATGGCGCCGCTGATTCTGATCCTCACACCGATCCTGTTGCCGGTGATCGTCAGCGTGGGTGTGGATCCGGTGCATTTCGGCATGATCATGCTGGTCAACCTGGGCATAGGCCTGATCACACCGCCGGTCGGCGCGGTGCTGTTCGTCGGTGCGGCGGTCGGCAAGGTGACCATCGAAGCCACGGTCAAGGCGCTGCTGCCGTTCTACCTGGCGCTGTTCCTGGTGCTGATGCTGGTCACCTACATTCCGGCCATCTCCCTCTGGCTGCCGAGCGTGGTGTTGTAAATACAAGTGTTGCGGGGTGTCCAACACCCCGCAGCGACCGATGCACTGAAATCCCTCTAGCAGCGGCGCAAGCCGCGTCGGTGGTCACGCACATCTCCCCACACCCCCGCAGCCCCTGTAGCAGCGGCGCAAGCCGCGTCGGCGGTCACGCACATCTCCCTACACCACCGCAGCCCCCTGTAGCAGCGGCGCAAGCCGCGTCGGCGGTGCATGCTATCCGACTGTCACATCGCGGCGTATCCAGACGCGGCTTGCGCCGCTGCTACAGGGGGACGGAGGTGTTCCTCAAGGGCCTTCGTAGGAGCGGTCCGTGGCCGCGAAGTTGTCGCCGCGGTGTGCCAGACCATCCGCGGTGCCCTTTCGCGGCCGATGACCGCTCCTACGCAGGGTGCTGGCGGCAGTCACGCACATCCCCACACCACCGCAGCCCCTTGTAGCAGCGGCGCAAGCCGCGTCGGCGGTCACGCACACCCCCCCACACCACCGCAGCCCCTGTAGCAGCGGCGCAAGCCGCGTCGGCGGTGCGTGCTATCCGGCTGTCACACGGCGGCGTGTCCGGACGCGGCTTGCGCCGCTGCTACAGGGGGACGGAGGTGTTCCTCAAGGGCCTTCGTAGGAGCGGTCCGTGGCCGCGAAGTTGTCGCCGCGGTGTGCCAGACCATCCGCGGTGCCCTTTCGCGGCCGATGACCGCTCCTACGCAGGGTGCTGGCGGCAGTCACGCACATCCCCCACACCACCGCAGCCCCTTGTAGCAGCGGCGCAAGCCGCGTCGGCGGTCACGCACATCCCCCCACACCATCGCAGCCCCTGTAGCAGCGGCGCGAGCCGCGTCGGCGGTGCATGCTATCCGGCTGTCACACCGCGGCGTATCCGGACGCGGCTTGCGCCGCTGCTACAGGGATCGGGGTAGAGGTTTCGGTTGTATAGACGATGGGCCGGTGTTCCTCTGCCAGGCGGCACTCCCAGCGCCAGGCGTCGCGCAGCATGTCGTCCAGGCTGCGTCGGGCCTGCCAGCCCAGCTCGCGGCGCGCCTTGCCTGGGTCGGCCCAGCACTGCGCCACGTCGCCCGTGCGCCTGGGCTCGAAGGCCAGGGCGATGGGCACTCCGCAGGTGCGGGTGAAAGCATCGACCACCTGCAATACCGAATACCCCCGCCCGGTTCCCAGATTCCAGACGCGCACCCCGCTGCCGCCCAACAATGCCTGCAAAGCCCGCCAGTGCCCTTCGGCCAGGTCCATCACATGCACGTAATCACGAACGCCGGTGCCGTCCGGCGTAGCGTAGTCGTTGCCGAACACCTGCAGCACGTCGCGCCGCCCACTGGCCACCTGCAGCAGGTACGGCAGCAGGTTGTTCGGCACCTGTGCCGGCGCCTCGCCCAGCTCGCCCGATTCATGGGCGCCGATGGGGTTGAAATAGCGCAACAGCCCGACCGACCAGCGCGCATCCGAAGCCGCCAGGCTGAGCATGACGTTCTCCGCCATCAGCTTGGAAAACCCGTACGGGTTGGTCGGCAATCCGGTGGCGCAGGTTTCGTCGATGGGCATCGTGGCGCAGTCGCCATAGACCGTCGCCGAAGAGCTGAAAATCAGCGTGAAGACACCGGCGGCCGCCATCGCCTGGCACAGCGCAATGCTGCCGCCGACATTGCTGTCGTAATAGCGCAACGGCTCGCGCACGCTCTCGCCAACCGCTTTCAAGCCTGCGCAGTGAATCACCGCAGCGATGGGAAAATCCGCGAACAGGGCATCCAGCTGCGCTCGGTTGCGCACGTCGCCGAGTACGAACCGGGCCCGCCGTCCGCCCAGCCGGGCAATACGCTCCAGGCTTGCACGCGAGCTGTTGCAGAGGTTGTCGAAGATCACCACAGTCTGCCCATGAGCAAGCAGTTGCAGCACCACCTGTGCGCCGATGTAACCCGTACCGCCTGTGACCAGAATCATCGCCGTCGCTCCCGTCGCCCGCAGGCGCACCGGTCAAGATCAAGGGATAGCACCTGCGTGATACGACGACGGGATCAGGCCTATGAAACTATGGGCGCGCGCGGTGGCGCGGAGTTCCAGGCGGCAGCCAGACGGTTGGCATATCCCAGGCGGTCGGCAAATCAAAGTTGAACGCCTCCTGCAGCGACGGCGTCTCAATCATTACCAACGCACCGCGCGCATGCACTCGCTCGCCGCACTGCCTTGCAACATCCATACGGGTGGCGTCGAAGCCCAGCTCAACCTGGCTTCAGTCCCGATTCAGGCACTGACCAAGGACACCCCCATGACCGATGTGGCGCCGCCCGGCTTCACCCCTGCCCCACTGTCCACTCCAGCGCGCACCGCGACGCCCACAGGCCGACCGCTGATGCTATGTCTGTCGCACTTGCGCTGGGGGTTCGTCTACCAGCGACCCCAGCACCTCATGTCACGCCTGGCGCAGAGCTACGACGTGCTGTTCTTCGAAGAACCGCTGTTCGCCGAGCATGTGCAACCGCAGTTGCTGGCCAGCCATCCAGCACACGGCGTGACCGTGCTGGTGCCGCAGCTGCCGGCGGGCACCCCTCACGACCAGGTCATCGCGATGCAGCGCGACCTGCTCGATGGCTACCTGGCCCAGCACCGCGACGCCGAACTGCTGCTCTGGTACCTGACCCCGATGAGCCTGGCGTTCACTGACCATCTGCACGGCCAGGTGACTATCTTCGATTGCATGGACGAGTTGTCCGCGTTCATGGGCGCTCCGCCGGAACTCATCGAAAGGGAACGCCAACTGTTGGCGCGTGCCGACGTGGTGTTCACCGGGGGGCAGAGTCTATGGGTGGCCAAGCGCCATCAGCACGGCAACGCCCACGCCATGCCCAGCAGTGTCGACATCGCCCACTTCGCCCAGGCCCGGGCGTTGCTGCCCGATCCGGCCGATCAGGCCGCGATCGGCCACCCGCGGCTGGGCTTCTTCGGTGTCATCGACGAGCGTTTCGACATCCACCTGGTCGATGAGCTGGCCCGGCAGCGGCCGCAGTGGCAGATCGTGCTGATCGGCCCGGTGGTGAAGATCGATCCGCAGACCTTGCCAAGACGCGCCAACATTCACTACCTCGGGGCGAAGCAGTATGAGCAATTGCCCCACTACCTGGCCGGCTGGGACGTTGCCCTCATGCCGTTCGCGATCAATGCTTCCACGCGCTTCATCAGCCCGACCAAGACCCCCGAATACCTTGCTGGCGGGCGCCCGGTGGTGTCGACACCGATTGCCGACGTGATCAGCGGCTATGGCACCAGCGGTGTCGTAAGCATCGCCGACACCCCCGCGGCATTCATCGCTGCGGTGGAACGCGCACTGGGTGCCGAAGCCCGTGACAGCGTGGTCGTCCAGGCCGATGCCGCATTGGATGGCATGTCGTGGGACAAGACCTGCAACGCCATGAAGGAGCAGATCGAATGCCTCAGGTAACCCTCGACAGCGCCTGCCGTGGTCCGTCCGCTCACGGCGATGGACGCCCTTATGATTACCTGGTGGTGGGTGCCGGCTTCGCTGGCAGCGTCATTGCCGAGCGCCTGGCCGCAGGGCTTGGCATGAACGTGCTGGTGATCGACCGCCGTGAGCATATCGGCGGCAACGCCTACGACCACCTGGATGCAGCGGGCGTCATGGTCCACCGCTACGGGCCGCACATCTTCCATACCAACGCCCAGCGCATCGTCGACTATCTGTCGCGTTTCACCCAGTGGCGCCCTTACGAGCACCGCGTGCTGGCCCAGGTCGACGACCACCTGGTGCCGATCCCGATCAACCTGACCACGCTCAATACGCTGTTCGACTTGCAGATGGACGAGGCCGGGGCCGAGCGCTTTCTTGCCGAACGGGCGCAGCCGGTTGAATGCATCCGCACCTCCGAGGATGTGGTGATCAATCAGATCGGCGAGCAGCTCTACCAGAAGTTCTTCCAGGGCTACACCCGCAAGCAGTGGGGCCTGGACCCTTCGCAGCTGGACAAGTCGGTGACCTCGCGGATCCCCACGCGCACCAACGTCGACGACCGCTACTTCACCGACAGTTTTCAGGCAATGCCGCTCGATGGCTACACGCGCATGTTCGAGAACATGCTCGACCATCCCCGCATCGACGTGTTGCTGGACACCGATTTCGCCCAGGTGCGCGAGCAGTTGGCGTGCACCCAGCTGATCTATTGCGGCCCGGTGGACGAATACTTCGAGTTCCGCCTGGGTCGCCTGCCCTACCGGTCGCTGCGCTTCGAACACAAGACCCTCCAGCAACCACAGTTGCAGGCGGTGGCCGTAGTCAACTACCCCGATGAAGCGGTGCCCTACACGCGCATCACCGAATACAAGCACCTCACCGGTCAGCAACATCCGCACACCAGCATCACCTACGAATACCCCTGCGCCGAAGGCGACCCCTACTACCCGATTCCGCGAGCCGAAAACGCCCAGCTGTATCAACGCTACAAGGCGCTGGCGGACGACACGCCGGGGGTGACATTCCTCGGGCGACTGGGCACCTACAAGTACTACAACATGGATCAGGTCGTGGGCCAGGCGCTGGCACTGTATCAACGGATCGAGCAGCAAGCCTTGCCGACCGAGGGAGCCGGGGCGTCGACGGCGCTCGACGAGCAAGGCGCTTGAAGCCGCCTGGCCTGTTCAATACCTTCATCATGGCCGGCTACGAATGCGCCGCGCAGCGGCGGCGCGATGGTGAACGTGTGGATGTGCAGGTCAGCACCGGCCATCTGCGCTGGGCGGCCCATGACTATCGTCAGTTGCTGGCCAGTGGCATTGGTGCCGCGCGCGACGGCCTGCGCTGGCATGTGATCGAACAGCGTTCAGGGTATTACGACTGGAGCAGTTTCCTGCCCCTGCTGCGCGCCTCCCGCGAGTGCAATCTGCAGGTGGTGTGGGACCTGTGTCACTACGGCTACCCCGATGGCCTGGATATCTGGCGACCCGAATTCGTCCAACGCTTTGCGCGCTTCGCCGGGGCCGCGGCACGGCTGATGGTCGATGAAGGCTTCGAGGCGCCCTTTTGTTCCCCCGTCAACGAGATGTCGTTCTGGAGCTGGGCCGGCGGCGACGTCGGCTATTTCAACCCCGGCGCGCATGGCCGTGGGCTGGAACTCAAGCATCAGCTGGTGCGGGCCAGCATCGAGGCGATCGAGGCCATTCGCGCGCAGGCGCCTGCGGCGCGTTTGGTTCAGTGCGACCCGCTGATTCACGTCGTGCCGGACTCATCACGCGCCGTGGACCAGGAGCGCGCCGAGGGTCAGCGGCTGTCGCAGTTCCAGGCCTGGGACATGCTGGCCGGTCGGCAGTGGCCGGGGCTGGGCGGCTGTGAAGCGTACCTGGACATCATCGGGGCCAACTTCTACCCGCAGAATCAGTGGCGGTACAATGGCGAACGGATCTTGCGCGGGCACCCCGAGTTCCGCCCGCTGGCCGGGCTGCTGGCTGAGCTCCATCGGCGTTATGGAAGGCCGATCCTGCTGGCCGAAACCGGCGCCGAGGGTGATGCGCGAGGGCCGTGGCTGGACTACGTGGGCAGTCAGCTGGCAGTGGCGCTGCAACGCGGGGTCGATGTGCAGGGGCTGTGCTGGTACCCGTTCCTGGACTATCCGGGTTGGGATGACGGCCGTTATTGTCCCGCAGGCGTGTTCGGCGACGCCGACGGTGCAGGTACCCGCGCGCCGTATCATCCGTTGCTGATGCAGTTGCAGGCGTTGGAAAAGCTGCACCGGCCCGGTCAGTGACGGTGGGCGTGTACCCGCAGCCACGCGTTGCCCCCGGACGCGGCTCGCGCCGCTGCTACAGGGGACACAGGCGTTCCCGCAGGGCCTTCGCAGGAGCGGTCTGTGGCCGCGCAGCCGTTGCCGCGGTGTGCCAGATAATCCGCAGCGCCCCTTCGCGGCCGATGACCGCTCCTACGGGGAGTGCAGGCGCCCCCACACACCCCCGCAGCCCTGTAGCAGCGGCGCAAGCCGCGTCGGCGGTCACGCACACCCCCACACACCTGCGCAGCCCCTGTAGCAGCGGCGCAAGCCGCGTCAGCAGTCACGCGCAGCCCCTGTAGCAGCGGCGCGAGCCGCGTCGGCGGTGCATGCGATACCCGCGGGCTTTGGAGGGTTGGCCTGGTCGATCAACGCGCGCAACTGGCCAGCAGCAGCTCTTCGAACCGCGCGCCGTCCAGGGGCCGACTCAGGTAATAACCCTGGCCCTCGTCGCAAGCCACCGAATCCAGCAGTTGCAGCTGTTCCAGCGTTTCCACGCCTTCGGCCGTCACCGTCAGCGACAGTGCCCGACCCAGGCCGATCACCGCCTCGATGATGGCCAGGTCGGGTTGGCTGTCGCCCAGCCTGCCGACGAAACTGCGGTCGATCTTGAGCCCATCGAAGGGAAACGTGCGCAGGTAGCTCAGCGATGAATAGCCGGTGCCGAAATCATCCATGGCCAGCCGGACGCCGAGGCCCTTCAGCGCTCGCATCAGGGTCAACGCATTGTCGGCATCTTCGAGCATCACGCTTTCGGTAACCTCAAGCTCCAGCCTCGCCGCCGTCAGGCCCGACCTCAACAAGGCGGCCCTGACCCGCTCCACCAATTGTCCGCCCTGGAACTCCTTGGAAGACACGTTGACCGACACGAACAGCTCTTCAGGCCATTGACTGGCCTGCCGGCAGGCCGCGTTCATCACCCAGTCGCCAAGTGCGGTGATCAAGCCCGTGTCTTCGGCGATCGGAATGAATGCATCAGGCGCCAGCAGGCCACGCTGTGGATGCTGCCAGCGCACCAGCGCCTCGGCCCCGACCATCTGGCCGTCGGCAATGCGGAAGCGCGGCTGGTATTGCAGGCATAACTCGCCATGCTTGATCGCATAGCGCAGGTCGCTTTCCAGGCGCCGACGTTCGATGATCCGCTCATTCATGTCGCCATCATAGAAACGCCAGGTGCCGCGCCCGCTCGCCTTCGCCTCGTACAAGGCGATGTCCGAATAGCGCAGCAGTTCAGGGGCGTGCGCCGCATCGCCCGGCGACACGGCAATGCCGATACTGGCGCTGACATGGATGTCCTGGTCGTCGACCTCGATGACCTGCTCGATCAGCTCGATCAGCCGTCGACACAGTGCCTCGATCTCCGCATGCCCGACCGCGCCCGCCACGACCATGACGAACTCGTCGCCACCGACCCGGGCGACGATGTCCTGGCTGCGCACGCATTGCCTGATGCGCTCGCCGATCTGGTACAGCACGCGGTCGCCGGTAGCATGGCCGAGCAAGTCGTTGACCGGCTTGAAGCGATCCAGGTCGATGGTCAGCATGACCAGGGGCTGGCGGGCGGCAAGCGCGTTTTCCAGACGGCTTTCCAGGTAGTCGCGCAACTGGCTGCGGTTGGGCAGGCCGGTCAGCACGTCATGGCGCGACAGGTACTCGACCCGTCGCCGCGCGTCAATCTCCTCGGTGACATCGGTGGCGGTACCCCGAAAGCCTTGATCGCCGATGGTCCGCGCAGCGATCCGCGCCGTACGCCGTTGCCGATGCACGTCCATATAGCTGCATTCGGTGGTCAGGTTGCCCTGCCCTGGATTGCCGCGCAGCCACGCCAGGAGCGTGCCCTGGGGCAATTCGACCAGGTCGTCGATCGAGATGCCCAGCCATTGCGCCTTGCCCACGCCAGTGACCGTCTCGAAGCGGTCGGACAGGTAGGTGACATGACCATCGCCATCGGTTTCCCAGATCCAGTCGGAGCTGGCTTCGGCTACGTCGCGAAAGCGCGACTCGCTCAGCGCCAGCGCCACCTGGCTGTCGCGCAGCAGTTCGTGGCTGCCGTCCAGGGCGCGCGCAGCGCGGGTATTGCGCCGCAGCATGACCCAGGTCATGCCGAGGATGATCAGCGTCGCCAGGATGATCATGGGCAATACCACGATGATCATCTGTCGTCCCGGCCTTGCTGCGTCCCACTGCATGTCGAGAGTCATGCCGTGCTCGGCCGCGACCAGCGCGTGGGCAGCCGTGGTGTCATCGGTACGGGCCACCCGCAGCCCGCGCAGGCCCATGCTCTCGCCGAGCGCCTGAAGCCGCTGCGGATCGAGCCGATTGACCACCAGCATGACCGACGGCGGCCGGTCGTCGGTCTGCACCGTAGGGTCGGTGCTGGGCGTGATCGCTGCCGCCACCACCAGGGCCGGTGTTCCGGCCAGGCTGGTCAGTGCGGTGAAGACCTTTTCGTCGTCGGCCAGGGCGCGTGCGGCGGCGACCCACTCATCGACGGGGCGGCCCAGCCAATCCGCAGCCGCTATGGTTTCATACTTGCCGTCGATTACCGCATACACCGAGCGGTTGCCCGGCCCTATGACGAACGCGGCCTGGTAGCCGAAATCGTCGTACAACGCCGGACCGAAGTTTTCCCGCACATAGGCCCATTCCATGTCCACCTTGAGATGCAGGTGCCGATAGGCCTCCCCCCAGAACGAGTAGTCCTTGATGGTCAGTTGCAGAAGCCGGCGCTCGGACTCGATGCTTTTCTGCACCATCGACTGACCCTGGACGCGCTCGGTGCGATCCAGACCGTGGGCGAAATACAGGGACAGAGCGACTGCCAGTGCAAAGACCACGGCGAGGCTGGCGCAAAAGGTGACCAACGAGGTCTGCGCCAGGGCGGTGCTGCTCGCAGGCCTGGCGGAGGATGCCGGAGAGGTGAAACTGGACTTGAGCATGGATGGCCTGAAAGAGAATGCGCGGAACCGATACAAGGCTATCGGCCAGCCGCGACCTTCCATGAACACCTAGGCTCTTGCCAAAGCAGACTCATATGGCCAGCAGTAGATTCATGTGGGCTGCAGCAGACTCATGTGACCAGCAGCAGATTCATGTGGGAGCGGGCTCTGCCCGCGAAGAGGTCCACGCTGGCCTCTTCGCGGGCAGAGCCCGCTCCCACAAAAGCCAGAACAAGCTCAGGCCTCTCACCAAGGCCAGCGCAACCTCAGGCCATCGCTATCACGCAGGCCGCTTCTTGCCGAACGTGAGCTTGCCCCAGACCAGACCCAGCACCGCCGCCACCGTGGACGCCGCCAGTACACTGAGCTTGGCCGAAGCCAGCAGGGTCGGGTCGGAGAACGCCAGCGACGCGATGAAGATCGACATGGTGAAGCCGATCCCGGCGAGCAGACCGACCAAGCCTACCCCACTCCAGGTCACACCCTCGGGCAGCCTGCAGATGTTCAGCCTGACCAGCAGAAAGCTGAACAGCAGCACGCCCAGCGGTTTGCCCAGCACCAGGGCCAGCATCACCCCGCCAAACACATGCTGCGACACCGCGTCACTGAGGTTGGCGCCGGCGAAACTGACCCCGGCATTGGCCAGCGCAAACAACGGCATGACGCCGAACGCCACCCACAGATGCAGCCCGACCTGTATCCGCTGCACCGGCGGCAGCACTTCGCGCTGCGCATCGCGCAACTGCCTGAGCGGCTCGGCAACCGCCTCGCGGTTGTCGCTGCCGGGGGTGAAGCGCTCCATCAGCTCGTTGAAATTGCGGCGGATGATATCCACCGGGCGCTCGCTCATCGGCTTCGAATAGACCGGCGTCATCAAGCCCAGAATCACCCCAGCCAGGGTGGGATGGACGCCCGTCTTGAGCAGGCCGAACCAGACGATCGCGCCCGGCAACACATAGGCATATGCCTTGCTGATGCCCATGCGCTGGAACAGCAGCACCAGCAGCAACCCGGCCACGGCCACCAGCAGACCCAGGTAGTCGAGGCTGGCGGTATAGAACACGGCGATGATCAGGATGGCCACGATATCGTCGATGATCGCCAGTGCCAGCAGCAGGATCCGCACGCTGGCGGGAATGGATTTACCCAGCAGCGCCAGCACGCCCACGGCGAAAGCGATGTCGGTAGCGGTCGGCACTGCCCAGCCGGCGCTGGCCGGTGTGCCGTGGTTGAGAGCAAGGTAGAGCAAGGCGGGCATCAGCACGCCACCCAGTGCCGCACCCAGCGGTAGGGCTGCCAGCTGCAGGTTGGCCAGCGCGCCATCCTTGATTTCCTGGCGTATCTCGGCACCCACCACCAGAAAGAAAATGGTCATCAGGCCATCGTTGACCAGAAAATGCAGGGACTGCGAAACGCTGAAATCGCCGAGGCCCAAGGTGACCTGGGTATGCCAGAAGTGCTCGTAGGAATCCCCTATCGAGCTGTTGGCCCAGACCAGTGCGGTGATCGCGGCAAGCAGCAACACGATGCCGCTGACGGCCTCGATGTGGGAGAAGCGTTCGAGCGCCGCCAGGGCGCGTTCGGTGAGCTGTTGAGGACGGGGGATGGCAGGTGTCGCCGGTCTTTTTGCAGGCACGGTGGCTCTCCGCTGGCGGCCCGACCAACGCTGAACTTTAACCTGCCCCCTGCCGTATGCAGCGGTGCACCCGCGGCGATGATAGAAAGCCTGGGGCCAAGTTGCAACGCATCATCTCAATCCGGCACCGGTGTCGGCATCAAAGTGGCGATCAGCGCGCGAACCGTGCCGGGCAACGCCTCGAGCTCGCGTACCAGAATGCTGCGCTCGCGTATCGCCCAGGGCTCGTCCAGTTCGATGGTCACCAGGCGCATGGTACGGCTGTGCCGCAGGGCCGCCGACTCTGGAATGATACCGATGCCGACCCCGGCCTCGACCATCCGGCAGATCGCTTCGAAGCTCGACACCTGGATGCGCAGCGACAGCCCCTGGCCGATTCGCTCGACGTGCTCACGCAGAAAGCTGAGCAAGGTGCTGCCTTCGTGCAGGGCAATGTGTTGAAACGCCAGGGTCTGTTTCAGGCTGATGCGCCTGCACTGTGCCAGCTCGTGCCCCACGGGCACGGTGAGTACCAGCCGGTCGGTGCTGAAATGCATTACCTGCAGCCCCGCCGCTTCGACCGGGCCGGCGATGATGCCCATGTCGGTGCTGCCGTCGAGCACGCCGCGAACGATGTCGCGCGACAGGCGCTCCTGCAGATCTACGCTTACCCCGGGGCGCCGGGCGAGAAAACCGGCCAGCACTTCGGGCAGGAACTCGGTCACCGCCGTGGTGTTGGCGAAGATACGGATGTGCCCGGCCGAGTCGGCGCCCAGGTGGGTGAAGTCGGCCTTGAGGTAGTCGACCTGACGCATGATCAGCCGGGCATGCACGAGCAGCTTCTGCCCTGCCGGCGTCAGCTCTACGCCGCGGCTGTCACGGTACAGCAGGCGCGTATCGAGTTGCTGCTCCAGTGCCTTGATCCGGGCACTGGCCGCAGCCGGCGAGAGGAACGCCCGGCGCGCGCCTTGGGTCAGGCTGGGTGATTCGCCGATATGGATGAAAAGGCGCAGGTCGGCCAGGTCGAAGTGCATGGTGGGGATCCTACCTTCAAGCGTTCGGCAAATATGAACGCCGCCTTACGCAAATGCAAATTCACAGAATGCCGCGGCCCTCGCATCATCGCAGCACAACAAAAATGCAGAGGCCACCATGAGCGCATCAGATTCAGCCATCGACTACAGCGCCTGGATGGGCCGCACCGAACAGGCGCAGGATGTGCTCAGCCAGAACATTGCCGAGCGCATCGCCGCGACCTTCGGCGAACCTGCGCCAAAAGACGGCGAGCCGCTGCCGCCCCTGTGGCAGTGGTGCTTTTTCCAGGCGCCAGTCACGGAAGACCAGTTGGGCACCGATGGCCACCCGTTGCGCGGCGGCTTTCTGCCCGCCGCCGACAATCGCAACCGCATGTGGGCCGGTGGCCGTCTGGAGTTCATCGCGCCACTGACGGTGGGCAGCGCCGCCGAGCGCCTGTCCACTATCCTGCGTATCGAGGAAAAGCACGGCCACACCGGCGCGCTGCTGTTCGTCACGGTGCGCCACGACTACACCCAGGGCGGCCGCCTGTGCCTGCGCGAAGAGCAGGACATCGTCTACCGGGAGCCGAACCCTCCCAAACTGTCCAGTGACCCTGCACCGGTCGCTGCGCAGTGGAGTGAAACGGTAAAGCCGACCCCGACCCTGCTGTTCCGCTACTCGGCCGTCACTTTCAACGGCCATCGCATCCATTACGACCACCCCTACGTGACTGACGTCGAGGGCTACGCTGGCCTGGTGGTGCACGGGCCGCTGATCGCCACCTTGCTGCTGCGCAGCTTCATCCGCGCCAACCCTCGAAAGCCTGTGCGCCACTTCGCCTACCGCGGCGTACGCCCTTTGACCGTGCCCACTGCGTTCCAGCTCAGTGGCTGCCTGCTCGAACAGGGCAAGGCGCGGCTGTGGGCCGGCAACGAGGCGGGCGTCGCGCAAAGCGCCGATGTCACCTTCGACTCCAGCTCCCCGCCCCAGTCCGGCCACTGACCGCGAACCCATCATCGACTCCGAGAACCGTGCCATGTCCGTCTACGATGAAGAAGACCTCAATGCCATCCGCGAGGGCGTTCGTGCCCTGTGCGCAGAATTCGACGCAGCCTACTGGCGCAAGATCGATGAGGAGAAGGGTTTTCCTGAAACCTTCGTCAAGGCCCTCACCGATGCCGGCTGGCTCTCGGCGATGATTCCCAGCGAATACGGCGGCTCGGGCCTGGGCCTGGCCGAGGCCTCGGTGATCCTCGAAGAGGTCAACGCCTGCGGTGGTAACTCGGGCACGGTGCATGGGCAGATGTACAACATGTTCACCTTGCTGCGCCACGGCAGCGAGGCGCAGAAGCGCCACTACCTGCCCAAGCTGGCCAGTGGCGAATTGCGCCTGCAATCGATGGCGGTAACCGAGCCGACCACCGGCACCGACACCACCAAGATCAAGACCACCGCCGTGCGCCAGGGCGACAAGTACGTCATCAATGGGCAGAAGGTGTGGATCTCCCGAGTGCAGCATTCGGACCTGATGATTCTGCTGGCGCGTACTACACCGCTGGCCCAGGTGACGAAGAAATCCGAAGGCATGTCGATCTTCCTGGTCGATCTGCGTGAAGCGATCGGCAAGGGGCTGACCGTGCAGCCGATCGCCAACATGGTCAACCACGAGACCAACGAGCTGTTCTTCGACAACCTCGAACTGCCCGCCGACAGCCTCATCGGCGAAGAAGGCAAGGGGTTTCGCTATATCCTCGACGGCCTCAATGCCGAGCGGACGCTGATCGCCGCCGAATGCATCGGCGATGGTCGCTGGTTCATCGAAAAGGCCAGTGCCTACGCCCGCGATCGAGTGGTCTTCGGCCGGCCGATCGGACAGAACCAGGGCGTGCAGTTCCCGATTGCCGAAGCGCACATCGAGATCGAAGCAGCCGACCTGATGCGCTGGCGCGCCTGTGTCGAATATGACAGCGGGCAGAACGCCGGCGCCAGCGCCAACATGGCCAAGTACCTGGCGGCCAAGGCTTCTTGGGAGGCCGCCAATGCCTGCCTGCAGACCCACGGCGGCTTCGGTTTCGCCTGCG
Organism: Pseudomonas sp. MM227; assembly: GCF_947090715.1. Lineage (NCBI taxonomy): Bacteria > Pseudomonadati > Pseudomonadota > Gammaproteobacteria > Pseudomonadales > Pseudomonadaceae > Pseudomonas > Pseudomonas sp. MM227. The sequence goes on along the minus strand of NZ_OX352319.1, from coordinate 1,569,816 downwards.
AATACGACGTCGAGCGCAAGTTTCGCGAAACCCGCCTGTACCAGGTCGCGCCGATCTCCACCAATTTGATCCTGTCCTACGTGGCCGAGCATCTGCTCGAATTGCCACGCAGTTTCTGAGGAGCTGTCGATGAACGCCACGCACCGTTTGGCCACCTTCCTCGCCGACCTGCACTACGAGCACATTCCCGAGCCCGTCCTCGCCCGTTGCGAAGACCTGTTCCTGGACTGGATGGGCTCGGCGCTGGCCAGCCAGGGTGCCCATCCCATTCCCCTGTTCGAGCGCTATGCACGGCGCATGGGGCCCGGCGACGGCCCCGCCAGGATGCTGGGCAGCGGCCAAGGCACATCGGCCTACTTCGCCGCGCTGGTGAACGGTGCCGCGTCGCACCTGGTCGAGCAGGACGACCTGCACAACAGCTCGGTACTGCACCCGGCCACGGTGGTGTTTTCCGCCGTCCTGGCTGCGGCTCAGGATCGCGGCAAGTCGGGGCGCGAGCTGCTGCTGGCGGCCGTGGCCGGTTACGAGGCCGGCATCCGCATCGGCGAGTTCATGGGCCGCTCCCACTATCGGATCTTCCACACCACAGCCACGGTCGGCACCCTGGCTGCCGCCGTGGCCGTGGGCAAGCTGCTGAGGTTCGACCACGAACAGTTCATCAACCTGTTGGGCACTGCCGGCACCCAGGCCGCCGGGCTCTGGGAATTCCTGCGCGATGCGGCCGATTCCAAGCAGTTGCACGCCGCCAAGGCTGCTGCCGATGGCTTGCTGGCGGCGTACATGACCGAAGACGGTTTGAGCGGTGCGCGCAACATCCTCGAAGGCGAGCAAGGCCTGGCGGCCGGTATGTCCAGCGACGCCGACGCCACCCGCCTGGACGATCGGCTCGGCAGCCGCTGGGCGCTGGCGGAAACCTCGTTCAAGTTCCACGCATCGTGCCGCCACACCCACCCTGCCGCCGACGCCTTGCTGCACTTGATGCAACGCGAGGGCCTGCAGCACGAACAGATCGCCAAGGTCGTCACGCGCGTCCATCAGGCTGCCATCGATGTGCTCGGGCGGGTAGTCAAGCCCAGCACGGTGCACCAGGCCAAGTTTTCCATGGGCGCGGTATTGGGTCTGATTGCCGTACACGGCAGTGCGCAATTGATCGAGTTCCGCGATCTGGCGCTGACCGACCCTGCTGTCGACGGCTTCCGAGAGAAGGTCAGCATGGAGCTGGACCGCGAGGTCGACGCCGCCTACCCCGCGCGCTGGCTGGGACGGGTCGTCGTCACCAGCACCGATGGCCGCACCTTGAGCGCCGCGATCGACGAGCCCAAGGGCGACCCTGGCAATACCCTTTCGCGCGCAGAACTGGAAGACAAGTTCCTGCGTCTGCTGGCCTTTTCCGGTGCACGTACAGCGAGCCAGGCGCGCGTGTTGATCGACAAGATCTGGCACCTGCGCGACGCATCGACCCTGAACGATTTGTTCTGACCCACAGGTGACCCCATGACCGAGCTCAACCCGCGTCCGCTGGACGGTATCACCGTCGTCAGCCTGGAACACGCCATCGCCGCGCCGTTCTGCACCCGCCAACTGGCCGACCTCGGTGCGCGCGTGGTGAAAATCGAACGCCCCGGCAGCGGTGACTTCGCCCGTGGCTACGACCAGCGTGTCGACGGCCTGGCGTCGCATTTCGTCTGGACCAACCGCTCCAAGGAAAGCCTGACCCTGGACCTCAAGCAGCAAGCCGCCGACGCGGTCCTGCACGGCCTGCTGGCCAAGGCCGACGTGCTGGTGCAGAACCTGGCACCCGGCGCTGCAGCGCGGATGGGCCTGTCGTTCGAGGCGTTGCACGCGCGTTATCCGCGACTGATCGTCTGCGACATTTCCGGCTACGGCGAAGGCGGCCCCTATGAGAAGAAAAAAGCCTACGACCTGTTGATCCAGAGCGAGGGCGGCTTTCTCTCGGTGACCGGCGGCCCCGGCGAAGACGAGCGGGCCAAGGCCGGCTGCTCGATCGCCGACATCGCCGCCGGCATGTACGCCTACACCGGGGTGCTCTCGGCGTTGATGCTGCGCGACAAGACTGGGGTGGGCAGCCGGATCGACGTGTCGATGCTCGAAAGCCTGGTGGAGTGGATGGGCTATCCGCTGTATTACGCCTACAAGGGTGCGCCACCGCCCGCCCGCGCCGGTGCGGCGCATTCCACGATCTATCCGTACGGACCGTTCCCGACCGGGCACGGCGGGACCATCATGCTCGGCCTGCAGAACGAGCGTGAATGGGCGCTGTTCTGCGACAAGGTGCTGCTGGATGCGTCGCTGGCCGACGACGCGCGCTTTTCCAGCAACTTCGAACGCTCGCGCAACCGCGATGAACTGCGGCAGATCATCGTCGACAGCTTTGCGCAGCTGTCGGTCGAACAGGTGCTGGCCCGTCTGGAAACCGCACAGATCGCCAATGCCCAGGTCAACGACATGGCCGGCGTCTGGCGGCATCCGCAACTCGCCGCACGCGAGCGCTGGCGTGAGGTGGACAGCCCCTCCGGCAAGCTTCCCGCTTTGTTGCCGCCGGCCAGCAACACCGCGTTCGTCCCGCGCATGGACGCGGTGCCCGCGCTGGGACAGCACACGGCGGGGATTCTCGAGGAATTGGGCTACTCCGCCGATCAACGGGCGCAGATGAGCGCCAGCGGCGTGATCTGACGCACCAACCGGCACCTTCGGTATCGCCGCCGCCTGCTGCGGCGTGCCACGACCAACACGGGAATCCGCGCCATGCCGACCTCTCCCCTTCGCTCGGCGCTGTTCGTGCCGGGCAGCCGCCCCGAACGGTTCGCCAAGGCCCTGGCCGCTGGCGCCGACGCGGTGATCGTCGATTTCGAAGACGCCGTGGAAGAAGCACTCAAACCCCACGCGCGTCAGCACCTTGCAGATTTCCTCCGGCACACCGACACGGCGCAGGTCATGGTTCGAGTGAATGCCCCAGGGCATGCCCAGCACGCCAGCGACCTGGCCTTCTGCGCGAACTATCCTGGTGTGGTGGGGGTGGTGCTGCCCAAGACCGAGACCTGCGCGCAACTCGCCACGGCCTGCCAGAGCGGCAAACCGTTGTGGCCCATCATCGAGAGCGCCAAAGGCTTGCTGGCGCTGCAGGCGATCGCCCATGGCCCCGGGGTGCAGCGCCTGTGCTTCGGCAGTCTGGACCTGGCCCTGGATCTGGGCCTGAGCCACGGTACACCCGCGGCGGAGGCTTTTCTGGATCAGGGCCGCATGAGCGTGCAACTGCACTCGCGGGCCGCCGCCCTGTTGCCGCCCCTGGACGGTGTGTTCGCCGCCCTGGACGACACGCCGGGGTTGCAACGCGCCATCGAACACGCGCGCAACCTCGGCTACGGCGGTGCACTGTGCATTCACCCCAGACAGGTGGCGGTCATTCATGCCGCACTGGCGCCCAGCGCGGCAGAGCTCCAATGGGCTCATGCGGTGCTGGCGGCCAGTACGGCTGCGGGAGGTGCGGGGGCTTTCCAGTTCGAGGGCCAGATGATCGATGCACCGGTACTGCTGCGTGCCAGACGCCTGGTGCAATTGTCGGGCGGCTAGCCTGCACATTGGCGTTCGCCAGAGCCGAACGCCGGGTTATGCAAATACAGATTTTCGCCACAGGCGCGATTGAGCGACCCTGAAGCTGAAAACACTTCTACGCTGCATCGGGCCGGTTGGCTCGAAACAGCCGCCGAAAATGGATTGTCCTACAACAATAACAAGGTGATCTCGATGTTCAAGCTGACCCAGGCGCTGCTCTGCGCCGCCGCCGTTTCGATGGCAACCCTGGCCCAGGCCGCCGATCCCGTCGTCATCAAGTTCGCCCATGTGGTGGCGGAGAACACCCCCAAGGGCCAAGGCGCACTGCTGTTCCAGAAACTGGTGGCCGCCGACCCCAAGCTCAAGGACAAGGTGAAAGTGGAGGTCTATCCCAACTCCTCGTTGTTCGGCGACGGCAAAGAGATGGAAGCACTGTTGCTGGGCGACGTGCAGATGCTCGCCCCCTCGCTGGCCAAGTTCGAGCACTACACCAAGCAGGTGCAGATCTTCGATCTGCCGTTCCTGTTCGATGACCTGGCTGCGGTCGACCGCTTCCAGCAGGGGCCGCAGGGCAAGGCGCTGTTGACCTCGATGGACGACAAGGGCATTCATGGCCTGGCCTATTGGCACAACGGCCTGAAGCAACTGTCGGCGAACAAGAAGGTGATCCTGCCCAAGGACGCCCGCGGACTGAAATTCCGTGTGCAAGCCTCCAGCGTACTCGAGGAGCAGTTCAAGGCGATCCGCGCCAACCCGCGCAAGATGAGTTTCGCCGAGGTCTACCAGGGCCTGCAGACCGGCACCGTGAATGGCACCGAGAACACCTGGTCGAACTACGAAAGCCAGAAGGTCCATGAGGTCCAGCCGTTCTTCACCGAGACCAACCATGGCCTGATCGACTACATGGTGATCACCAACTCCAAGTTCTGGAACGGCCTGCCCGACGATGTCCGCGGCGAACTGCAAACGCTCATGGACCAGGTCACCGTCGAGGTGAACAAGCAGGCCGAGGCCCTGAACCAGACCGCCCGGCAGAAAATCATCGATGCCAAGACCAGTGAGATCGACCCACTGACCGCCGAGCAACGCGAACAGTGGCGCGAAGCCATGCGCCCGGTCTGGGACAAATTCTCCGAGCAGATCGGACCCGACCTGATCAAGGCAGCCGAAGCCTCCAACAAGGCCTCGTAAGCACCTGTCCCGTACCCTGCATCCGCTGGCTAGGGCCAGCGGTGATGGACGCGCGGCTGCCCGGTGGGCGGCGGTCGCTCTCACGACGTTCGGAGAATTCCTATGCAATCGCTCAGGCAAGTCTGGGAGCGTTTCGAAGAAGGCATGATCGCCTTCCTGCTGGCTGCCATGACACTGGTGACGTTCACTTACGTCGCGCTCAACAACCTCTACACGATGTTCTACGTCCTCAGCGACAAATGGGCGTGGAGCAGCGATCTGTTCGCCGGTATCGGTGATCACCTGATGGGTTACGCCCAGGAAATGACCTGGAGCATCGCGCTGACCAAAGCACTGTTCGGCTGGTTGATCTTCTTCGGCATCGCCTATGGCGTGCGTACTGCCGGCCACTTGGGAGTCGACGTGCTGGTCAAGAAAACCAGCAAGCCGGCCCAGCGTGTCCTGGCGATGATCGCCTGCGGCTGCTGCCTGCTGTATGCCGGCCTGTTTTTGGTCGCCAGCATCAAGTGGGTGTCGGCGGTTCTGGTGGCCGGCATCGGTGCCGAGGACCTGGATCGCTACGGCATCGAAGTCGGCCACATCGCGCTGATCGTGCCGATCGGCTTCGCCCTGATCATCGCCCGCTACCTGGAAATCATGTACCGCATCTACAGCCATCGGCAGACCGGGCTGGGCCTGGCCGACGAGGCTGCTGAAGCCAGCAAGCTGGCCCACCCTGGCGAGGAGCAACGCTGATGACCGTTATCTGCCTGTTCCTGCTGCTGTTCGTGTTCATGTTCCTGGGCGTGCCCATCGCCATTTCGCTGGGCCTGTCCGGCGCGGTGTCGATCCTGCTGTTCAGCCAGGACTCTCTGAGCTCGCTGGCGATCAAACTGTTCGAGACCTCGGACAGCTACACCTTTCTGGCGATCCCGTTCTTTCTGCTGTCCGGCGCCTTCATGACCACCGGCGGCGTGGCACAACGGCTGATCGATTTCGCCAACGCCTGCGTGGGCCATATCCGCGGCGGCCTGGCGATCGCTGCGGTGCTGGCGTGCATGCTGTTCGCCGCGCTGTCCGGATCGTCGCCGGCCACCGTTGCAGCGGTCGGTTCGATTGCCGTAGCCGGCATGGTGCGCTCCGGCTATCCACGCGAGTTCGGCGCCGGCATCATCTGCAACGCTGGCACCCTGGGCATTCTCATCCCGCCTTCGATCGTGATGGTGGTGTATTCGGCGGCCACCGAGACCTCGGTGGGCAAGCTGTTCATGGCCGGGGTGATTCCGGGCATCCTGCTCGGCGTGATCTTGATGGTGGTGATCTACATCGTTGCGCGGATCAAGAAACTGCCGGCGCAGCCAAGGGCCACCTTCCGCGAATGGCTGAGCACTGCCCGTCGTGCCTTCTGGGGCCTGCTGTTGCTGGTGATCATCCTCGGCGGCATCTACAGCGGCATGTTCACTCCCACCGAAGCGGCCGCCGTGGCGGCGGTCTACTCGGCGTTCATCGCGCTGTTCGTATACAAGGACATGCGCCTCGCCGAATGCCCGAAGGTGCTCCTCGAATCGGGCCGGCTGACGATCATGCTGTTGTTCATCATCGCCAACGCCATGCTCTTCGCCCACGTGCTGACCACCGAACAGATACCGCAGCAGATCACCAATTGGGTGCTGTCCGAAGGACTGACGCCATTGGGCTTCCTGATCATGGTCAACATCGTGTTGCTGGTGGCCGGCAGCTTCATGGAGCCTTCGGCGATCATCCTGATCCTGGCGCCGATCTTCTTCCCGATCGCCATGGAGCTGGGCATCGACCCGATTCACCTGGGCATCGTCATGGTGGTCAACATGGAGATCGGCCTGGTCCATCCGCCGGTAGGCCTGAACCTGTTCGTCACCTCGGCCGTCACCGGACTGACCCTGGGCCAGACCATTCGCGCCGCCCTGCCGTGGCTGTCGATCCTGCTGATGTTCCTGCTGCTGGTGACCTACGTGCCCTTCATCTCCCTGGCCCTGCCGAACTGGCTGGGCATGCCGTAGCTACCCGCTGCTGCCGGGCCCTGCAGGGCTCGGTGGCTCAGGATCGAACGCCGAGCAGTGCCTGTTGCAGTTCACTCGAAGCCCCGGACAGCGGCACATGGCCGCGCATTAGGATCTGCGTGCTGCGGCGGTAGGCCGCGCTGTGGATCTGCAGGTGCCCAGCGTCCAAGGCCGCCACAACCGTGGTGTCCAGGCGCCCGGCCGGGTTTTCGATGCTGACCTGGATGTCCATGAGGGATACACCCGGTGTGGCAATACCCAAGGCCACGCGGTGGGCAGTGGTGCCCGGCAGCAGGCAGGCGGCAGCCAGGCAGCAACCGCCGGATACGGCCATGGAGGCGTGGCCGGTCTGAGGCGTGAAGTAGCGCACCGCGATGTTGCCGCCATCGCGTGGGGCGGCGACGATGCAGATTTTCGGAATGGTTTCGCTGCGGCCCAGTTCGGCGGCGGTCATCAACACGCCATCCTTGCGGCGCAGGCCCATTTTCAATCCGGCCTGGGTCCACAGGGTACGCAGCTTGGCCATGAAGGCTTGATCGGCCGCCAGTGTCGCCACAGGTTCATGGCCGGTCTTGCCCAGGCTGCTCGCCTCCACGATGACCATCGGCACCGCTACGTCCACGCAGGACACCTCGATGCCCTCGATGCGGTCGATTACCGCTCCGGTCGGCAGCAGGGCGCCGGTCTTGTTGCCCACCGGTGCATGGAGAAACAGATCGACCGCCGGATACTCGCCCATCACGCCGGGAATCGCCGTTTCGGTGAAACGTCCTTGCGCATCACGCTGCATGCGCGCCGTGGTGATCACGCCGGTGTTGGTATTGCGAATGTCGACTTCGCAGAGGCCACTGGCCGATGCTTCGAGCAGCTCCATGTCCAGCGCCCACAGCAGCAGCGCACTGGACATGTTGCCGCAGTTGACGCTCCAGTCGATCTGCGCGTGATCGCTGGCCAGCTGCGCCAGGGTGCTGATCAAACGGACACCGTCGCCGACGCGCTCGGTGTTCATCACGAAGACCTTGTTGCTGGTCGCCGGGCCACGGCCCAGGCCGGTGATCTGCCGATTGCCGGCATAGCTGCCCGCGGCCGGCACACCCATCAATTGGCGCAGCAGCTGCTCGCGCAGCACGCTGTCGGCAGGCAGCAACGGCTCCCATAGGACAACGCCAGTCGACGTACCGCCACGCATGTAGTGCGCGGGGATTTCCACTGAGCCAAGGCGGCATCGCGACTGCCAGCCGGGTTGCAGATCTGCCGTGGTGGCAACGAATCGGTTCATCGACAACTCCTGCGAAGGCCTGCGCTACGACGCGCGGCTCAAAGGCTCATCAGCTCCCGGACCCTGGCAGCCAGGGTATCCATGGCAAACGGTTTGGTCAGCACCTGCATGTCCGGACCCAGATAGCCGTTGCCGATCGCTGCGTTTTCCGCGTAGCCAGTGATGAACAGCACCTTGAGGTCGGAGCGCACCTCACGCCCGGCATCGGCCATCTGCCGGCCGTTCATGCCGCCTGGCAAACCGACGTCGGTGATCAGCAGATCGATGCGCACATCCGACTGCAGGACCTTGAGCCCGGCGAGGCTGTCCGCCGCCTCGATCAGGGTATAGCCCAGATCGCCGAGCACATCGATCAGCAGCATGCGCACCGTCGGTTCGTCGTCGACGACCAGGATGGTTTCTCCGGCATGGGCCGCGGCAGCCAGCGACTCGCGGGTTTCCGGCAGTTCGTCATCGACCTCGCCATAATAACGTGGCAGGTAGATGCGCATGGTGGTGCCCTGCCCCAGCTCGGAATAGATCCGCACCTGGCCACCCGACTGCTTGGCGAAGCCATAGATCATCGACAGGCCCAGGCCTGTGCCCTGGCCGATGGGCTTGGTGGTGAAAAACGGATCGAACGCCTTGGCGATGATATCCGGCGACATACCGGTGCCGGTGTCGGTGACGCTGACCGACAGGTATTGCCCTTCGGGAATGTCATGGGTACGGGCCGCCTCCCGGTCCATCCAGCGGTTGGCCGTCTCGATGGTGATCTGACCGCCATCGGGCATGGCATCGCGGGCGTTGATGCACAGGTTGAGCAACGCGTTTTCCAACTGGCTGACATCGACCAGGGTCGGCCACAGGTTGATGGCGCCGACCGTCTCCACGCGAATACTGGGGCCTACCGTGCGCTGGATCAGCTCGGTCATGCCTTCCATCAGCACGTTGACGTCGGTAGGTCGCGGGTCGAGCGTCTGTCGCCGCGAGAAGGCCAGCAAACGGTGGGTCAGCGCCGCCGCGCGCTTGGTGGCGCCTTGGGCAGTGCTGATGTACTTGTCGGTTTCCATCCAGCGGCCTTGGGCGATGCGCGTGCTCATCAGCTCGAGCGCGCCGGAAATGCCCGCCAGCAGGTTGTTGAAATCATGGGCCAGACCACCGGTGAGCTGGCCGACCGCTTCCATTTTCTGCGACTGGCGCAGTTTTTCTTCGGCCTGGATCAGCTTGACCGTGCGTTCGGTGACTCGCTGCTCCAGCGTATCGTTGAGCGCGCGCAACGCAGACAGGGCCCGATCGCGCTCGGCCTCGACCGAGCGGCGCGCCTCGACGTCGATCAGCACGCCTGGAAAACGCAGTGGCTGGCCTTGGGCATCGTTCTCGACGCGACCGTTGGCCTCGATCCAGTAGTAGTGGCCGTCGGCCCGGCGCACGCGATACTGATGGGAATAACTGCCACCGCGCTGGATCACTTCATCGATGGCGGCAGCCAAGCCCTCCTGGTCATCGGGATGCACAGTGGCCACGATCGTCTCGAGGCTCAGGCCTTCGCGGCCCAGTTTCGGGTCCAGCCCGAACGCCGCCGCAAACCCCTCATCGACCGCAAAACGATCGGTTGGCAGATGCCAGTGCCACGTCCCGATGATGGCCCCGGCCGCCAGTGCCAGCTGGACGCGCTCGATGTTTTCCCGGGCCACGGCCTCGCTGGCGCGCAACCGCTCCTCGGCATTACGCCGCTCGGTAACGTCGCTGAAGATGATGGCTATGATGCGCTCGTCGCTGGAACCGAACTTCACCGCCCGCACATCGAACCAGCGCTTGAACGCTTCGGCGTAGTTCTCGAACGTCGCGGGCTCGCCGGTCTTGGCCACATGGCCATAGGTGTCGAACCAGAATTGTTCCAGGTCCGGAGCGAATTCGGTCACCCAACGCCCACGCAGGTTGACCCCGGCCTGGCGCTCGAAGGCCGGGTTGGCTTCCAGGAACCGGTAATCGACCGGCAGATCCTGCTCGTCGAACTTGACCTCGACGATGGCAAAGGCCGATTCGATGTTTTCAAGAATCTTGCGGAAGCGCTCTTCGCTTTCACGCAGCGCGCTTTCGGCAGCGCGTGTGCGGGTCAGGTCGAGCATCGCGCCGATCATGCGCACCGCCCGGCCTTCGGCATTGCGGATCACGTGGCCGCGGTCGAGCACTTCGGCATAGCTGCCATCGTGCCGCTGGAAACGGTATTCACCGGACCAAGCCGACAGCGTGCCGTCTATCACCGCATGGATGGAAGTGTCGACGCGGGTGCGGTCTTCTGGGTGGATGTGCTCGATCCACCATTCGCCGGTGCCTTCCACTGAAGCCAGAGGATGCCCATAAGCTTGTTCCAGCGCCTCGTTCCACACCACATGGTTGCGGCTCAGGTCCCAATCCCAGATCGCGTCGTTGGTGGCCTTGACGGCCAGGCGGTAACGCTCCTGGGTTTCCTTGAAGCTTTCGAGGGCCGCTCGTTCACGGGCATCACTCGTGGCCTGCGATAGACCTTCAGCGTCATCGTCTGCGAGCTCTGGATGTGGAACCGACGCTTGCAGCTGCTCCAGGGCGGCACGGGTCCGAGCGTCGCTCGGATCGAAACCCGCTTCTTGCAATACCCGGCGCAGACGCTCGACCTGGGAAGCAGTTGCCACGTTTGTCGTGTGATTCAGAACGCCTCCAACTACCCTATCAAGGTGATATCAATGGTTGCATCGCTATGCCTTATAGGCAGTGGCCTGACCGCACAGTTCCAGACGCAAGCGATGCCAGAAGGCCAAGGTAGCGACCACAGGCGTTTCGCCACGCAATGTTCGAGGTGCCGTCAATAGAAGCGATCGCAACGGGATCGATGCACAGTATATTGTGGGTAGAGAGAGGATGGGACGAGAATGCTGGTTCAAGTGACCGGTTAATGGCAGGGGCGGCTGGATTCGAACCAACGCATGGCAGGATCAAAACCTGCTGCCTTACCGCTTGGCGACGCCCCTGTATCCGGTGCAAGAAGTGCCAATTGCTGGCCTCTGCATGAACGAGCGGGAATTTATCAGGTTTCTTTTCCACAGGAAACCCCATGCGCAACAAATATTCTTGAAAAACAGCTGGTTGCTATTCGACGGTACTGCAACGGGTCCCGAACGGTACGGGGATGAACTGTACCGGCCCGGGCCAAGTCCTATCTTCACCACATACTTCCCATGCCAGGCACGGGTGTTCAAGCACCGTGAAGGCACATCTCAAGCCCATCAGGAGGCGCACTGCATGAGCCCTACCCCCTACGTTCCGCCCAAGGTCTGGAAAAACGACGCAGACTCCGGCGGCCAGTTCTCCAAGACCAATCGCCCCACTGCCGGGGCCACCCACGAACAGCCATTGCCGGTGGGCAAGCACCCGCTGCAGCTCTATTCACTGGCGACGCCCAATGGTGTGAAGGTCAGCATCATGCTCGAGGAGCTGTTGGAACTGGGCCACGCCGAGGCTGAATACGATGCCTGGCCGATTCGCATCGGCGATGGCGATCAGTTCTCCAGTGGTTTCGTGGAAATCAATCCGAACTCGAAAATTCCCGCGCTGCTGGACCGCAGCGCAGGCGCAAGCGTGCGGGTGTTCGAGTCGGGATCGATCCTGTTGTATCTAACGGAGAAATTTGGGGAGTTCCTGCCGGCGGACCCCGTCGCCCGTACCGAAGCGATGAACTGGCTGTTCTGGCAGATGGGCGCGGCGCCTTACCTGGGCGGCGGCTTCGGGCATTTCTACGCCTATGCACCGGAGAAGCTGGAATACCCGATCAATCGCTTCACCATGGAAGCCAAGCGCCAGCTCGATGTACTGGACCAGCAATTGGCCCAGACCCGTTATGTGGCCGGTGCCGACTACACCATTGCCGACATCGCCATTTGGCCCTGGTACGGGCAACTGGTGCGCGGCAATCTGTATGACGCCGCGCAGTTTCTGTCGGTCGAGGAGTACCCTCACTTACAGCGCTGGGCCGAGGACATCGCACAACGCGCTGCGGTGCAGCGCGGCCAGCGGGTCAACCGCACCTGGGGCGATGAAGCGACCCAAGTGCCGGAACGGCATAGCGCCGCGGATTTCAGATAACCCCGAGCTTGCCCCTGCGCATGCATCCCCCTGCGGCTTGCGCGCTCCCTGTAGCAGCGGCGCAAGCCGCGTCAGGCCCTCACCCATGTTGCGCCTGACCCACCTCGTGCAGCGCCGACGCGGCTTGCGCCGCTGCTACAGGGGGTGCGGCTTGGATCTTCACGCCTTGTGCAGGGCATCGGCGTGGTGGAGCGCCGAATGCCCGGTCTTGTCGCTCTTCACCTCGTACTGCGGTTCGTCCCTGGACGCCGGGCGGTGCTTGCCCATGAATTCCACATCCTTGACGTGGACCTTGGTCACCTTGCCGTGAATCTCCCCTGCTTCGGAATTCCAGCGCACCGCATCGCCGACCTTGAATGCATTGCTCATCTGCTCGCCCCTGTTGTGATTGAACACGCGTCAGACAAGTGAGTACGGCCTGCGCCGTTGATTCCCCTGCGCTGCCGTTTCATTGGCCGGACGGTACTGCGCGCAAGGTGAACTCGGTGATCTCGGACGGTACGCCCAGGCGGATTGGAAAGCCGTTCCACAACCCACTGCCGTTGCTGACGTACAACTGCAGGCCGGCGCGCCGATACAGACCCGAGACGAAGCCTTCGTTGGCCCTGGCCACTACCTGGTCGAAGCCGCGAATCATCCCGCCGTGGGTGTGCCCGGAAAGCTGCAGGTCGACCCCGGCAGCGATCGCCTCATCGATCCCCGCAGGTCGGTGGTTGAGCAAGACGACCGGCGCCCCGGCCGGTGCGCCGCGCAGGGCCAGATCCAGGTCCGGCGCACTGCCGCCGTACTGGGTGGCGACCTTGTCGGTGATACCGGCGATGATTAACTGCCCGCGCGCGTCGCCAACCACTTCATGCTGGTTGATCAGGCTGTGCATGCCGGCTTCGCGGAATCTGGCCATCCAGCCTTCGTTGCCAAAATAGTATTCGTGGTTGCCGGGGATGGCGATCACGCCATTGCGGGCGCGCAGTTGCGCCAACGGCCTCACATCGGTAGCCCGCGCCTGCAAGGTCCCATCGATGAGGTCGCCGGTGATCACCACCAGATCAGGCGCCAGCGCGTTGCTGCGCTTGACCACTTCTTCCACCCAGGGCTCGGGAAACAGCACGCTGATGTGCAGGTCGGACAACTGCACCAGCCTGAAGCCGTCCATCGACGCGGCAAGCCCGGGAATCTGCAGTTCCAGCTGACGCACTTCGGGTACGCGGGTGGCCTGGGCAACGCCGAAACCCGAGACTGCTACCGCCAGGGCCGCGACGCCGCAGCGCCACTTGACCAGGGCTTCGCGCGACGGGCGATGGCGCCGGACCAGACGGGTGAACAGGATGCCAAGGTCCAGCACCAGCACGAACACGAACAACAGGGCAAACGCAGTGAAGGCCCATCCGGCGCCATAGGCCACCGCGTACGGCACTTCGGGCGAGTACATCGTCCCGGTGAAGGCGAGGATCAACATGTGGTACTTGGACGCGGCCAGCAGTGCCAGGCCGATCAGCACGCGCCAGCCGGTGGCCAGGGGCAGCGGGTAGACGAAGCGCAGCGCAACATACAGGAAGGCGACAGTCGCATAGATATGAAACACAGGGATTCCTCATGGTCAGTGGCACTCTGACAGCTAGCCGCTTCGATGGTTGGTTGGCGAAGTTGCTACAGAACATGTAGGAACGGTCTGTGGCCGCGAAATGAGCGCCGCGGTACGGCAGATAATACGCAGGGCGCCCTTCGCGGCCGATGACCGCTCCCACAGGGGATCGGGTATCCGATCAACTGTCCGGAAACGGAATGGACAACAACCACTCGCGGAAGGCTACCAGCGACGGCAGCTGCTGGTTGTGCGTCGGGTACGCCAGGTAGTAGCCGCGCCCGCTTTCCATGGGTTCGAACAGGGTCACCAACTCACCCTGGGCGATCTCGTCCTGCACCAGGATGCGCGGCACCAGGCCGATCCCGATCCCGGCGATGACGGCCTGAATCAAATGCGCGGTGTGCTCGAAGCTCGGCCCCAGGCGCATGCTCGGCGAGCCTGCCAGCCCGACGCTGGCGAACCAGTCCGACCAGGCGTGGGGGCGCGACACCACGCCCAGCAACAATTGCCGAGCGGCGTCCTGCAGCGACACCTGCGCATGCCCAGGCAGGGCCCTGGGGCTGGCCACCACCACCAGCTTCTCCGAGAGCAGCCGGTGCGCCATATAGCCCGGCCACTGCCCCGACCCCGCGCAGATGATCGCGCTCATGTCCTGCGCGCCTTCGGACAGGTCCCCACGCACGATTCTCGAATGGATATGCACCAGGCTGCCGGGATGGCGAGCGTAGAAATCGCCCATCCGCGGCATCAGCCATTTGGAAGCGAAGGTCGGCAGCACCGCCAGTTGCAGGGTATCGGCCTCGGCACGGTGCGAAATGGTCTGCAGGGTAGCGCCACGAATGCGCGCCAGCGCTCCGGCCAGTTCGTGCTGATACAGCGCGCCCGCCGCCGTCAGCTCGATGTGCCTGCCGTCACGCCTGAACAGCGTCACTTCCAGCAGCGCTTCGAGCACCTGCACCTGTCGGCTCACTGCACTCTGGGTCAGGGCCAACTCGGCCGCCGCCCGAGTGAAACTGCCGTGGCGGCCGGCCGCTTCGAACGCCAGCAACAACGACATGGAGGGCGTGAGCCGTCTGGGATTCATTCATTGAACTCATGCAAAAACCGAAGGATATACGTTTGCCAGCTCGTCGTGCATTCGCGAAAATACGTCCACACCCCCTGTGTTGCAAGCAACCTGCAGCATGGGCAGGCCTGTCTCTGCAGAGCGACTGCGGTAAGCAGTGCCCACTGCCAGCCCGCATATTTCGAATGCAGACCCTTCAAACCAGCCGGATACCGCCTGCCATGATCGCCGAACTGTCCCGCCAGAAAGCCCCTCTTGCGCCCTACCAGGCACTGCTGCGCCAGCTCGAAGGTGCGGGTTTCCAGGGCGAGATCGTCGACGACTACGCCACCCGCACGGTCCTGGCCACTGACAACTCGATCTATCAGCGCCTGCCCCAGGCGGCGGTGTTCCCCCGGCATGAGGCCGATGTGCAACTGCTCGCGCACCTGGCCAGCCAGCCGGAACATCGCGGCGTTGTGCTGACCCCGCGCGGCGGCGGTACTGGCACCAACGGCCAGTCGCTGACCGATGGCCTGGTGGTGGATCTCTCCCGGCACATGAATCAGGTGCTGGAGATCAACGTCGGGCAGCGCTGGGTGCGAGTGCAGAGCGGCGTGGTCAAGGACCAGCTCAATGCGGCCCTGAAACCCCACGGCCTGTTCTTCGCACCGGAGCTGTCGACCTCGAACCGCGCAACCATTGGCGGCATGATCAACACCGACGCCAGCGGCCAGGGCAGCTGCACCTACGGCAAGACCCGCGACCACGTGCTGGAACTGACCACCCTGTTGCTGGGTGGCGAGCGCCTGCACAGCCATACCCTCGATGCCGCGCAATTGCAGGCTAATCGGGTTGGCGACGGGCGGATCGCCGAAGTCTATCGCTGCGCATCGACCATCGCCGACGAGCAGGCCGAGCTGATCGACGCGGTGTTCCCCAAGCTCAACCGCTGCCTCACCGGCTACGACCTGGCCCACCTGCGCGAGGCCGACGGGCGCTTCAACCTGAACAGCGTGCTGTGCGGTTCGGAAGGCTCGCTGGGCTTCATCGTCGAGGCCAAGTTGAACGTGTTGCCGATCCCCAAGCATTCGATCCTGGTGAACGTGCGCTACGCCGGCTTCATGGACGCGCTGAACGATGCCAACGCATTGATGGCGCACCAGCCGCTGTCGATCGAAACCGTCGACTCCAAAGTCCTCTTGCTGGCGATGAACGACATCGTCTGGCATGGCGTGGCCGAATACTTCCCCACTGACGCACAGGCGCCGACCCTGGGCATCAACCTGGTGGAATTCAGCGGCGACGACCTGGACGTGGTCGAGCAGCGTGTCGAGCAGTTCATCGCCCACTTGCAGCAGGACACCACGGTACGGCGCCTGGGGCACACCCTGGCGGTCGGCGCCCTGGCGGTGGGGCGCGTGTATGCCATGCGCAAGCGGGCGGTCGGCCTGCTCGGCAACGTCCAGGGCGAGGCCCGGCCGCAGCCGTTCGTCGAGGACACCGCGGTCCCGCCGCACAACCTGGCGGCCTACATCGGCGAATTCCGCGCCCTGCTCGACAGTCACGGCCTGCAATACGGCATGTTCGGCCATGTCGATGCCGGGGTGCTGCACGTGCGGCCGATCCTGGACATGAAGGATCCGCGTCAGGCGGCCCTGATCCGGCCCATTTCCGATCAGGTCGCGGCCCTCACGCAGCGCCACGGCGGCTTGCTCTGGGGCGAGCACGGCAAAGGCCTGCGCTCGCAATACGTGCCCGAGTATTTCGGCGAGCTGTACCCTGCCCTGCAGGCGCTCAAGGCCGCCTTTGACCCGTTCAACCAGCTCAACCCCGGCAAGATCGCCACGCCGGCCAGCGTTGCCAGTGCACGCCTTACCCAAGTCGACGAGGTGACCCTGCGCGGCGAACTGGATCGCCGCATCGACGAGCGCGTCTGGCGCAGCTACGACAGTGCGCTGCACTGCAACGGCAACGGTGCCTGCTACAACTTCGATCCGAACGACGCCATGTGCCCGTCATGGAAAGCCACACGCAACCGCATTCATTCGCCCAAGGGACGCGCCTCGCTGATCCGCGAATGGCTGCGCCTGCAGGGCCTGCACGGCGCCAACGTATTGCACACCGCCAGCGGCAGCCTGTTCGAACGCGCCCGCAACAGCCTGGCTCGGCGAATGGGCCGCGAAGACTTTTCCCATGAGGTCTACGACGCCATGGCCGGTTGCCTGGCCTGCAAGTCGTGCGCCGGACAATGCCCGGTCAAGGTCAACGTGCCGGAATTCCGCTCGCGCTTTCTGCAGCTCTACCATGGCCGCTACCTACGGCCGCTGAAGGACTACCTGATCGGTTCGCTGGAATTCAGCATTCCGTATTTGGCACGCTTTCCAAGGGCCTACAACGCGGTCATGTCGTTCTCGCCGGTGCGTCATGCGCTGCAACACGTGGCCGGCATGGTCGACAGCCCGTTGCTCAGCCTGGTCGATTTCCAGGCTCACTGCCGGGACTGGAACGTACGCCCGGCGAGCGCCGAGCAGCTCGCCCGGCTGACCACCGAGCAGCGTCAGCGTAGCGTGGTCCTGGTGCAGGATGCCTTCACCCGTTACTTCGACACACCGGTCATGGCCGACTGGCTCGAACTGATCGCGCGGCTGGGTTTCGATATCTACCTGGCGCCCTTCGCGGCCAACGGCAAGCCGCTGCAGGTGCAGGGATTTCTTGGTGCTTTCGACAAGGCCGCGCGGCACAACGCGCAATCACTGCGCCAATTGCAGGCCAGCGGTATCGCCCTGGTCGGCCTGGACCCGGCCATGACCCTGGTCTATCGCCAGGAGTACGCCAAGACCCTGGGCCAGGACCACGCCCCTACCGTGCTGTTGCCTCAGGAATGGCTTGCCCAGGTGCTGCCACAAACCCAGCAGCCGGGCACCGCCGGGGTCTACCAGCTGTTGCCGCACTGCACCGAAAAGACCAACGAGCCCGGCAGCATCACCCATTGGCAACAGGTGTTCAGCCGTCTGGGCGCGACCCTGCAGGTGCTGGCGAGTGGCTGTTGCGGCATGTCCGGGACCTATGGCCACGAAGCGCGCAATGTCGCCACCTCCAAGGTCATCTACGGGCAGTCCTGGCAGCCGTTGCTGGCCCGTTATCATGACGCTGGCAATCTGCTTGCCGACGGTTACTCCTGCCGCAGCCAGGTCAAGCGCGAAGAAGGTCACACGGTCCGTCACCCGCTGCAGGCACTGCTCGAACACGTGAGAAAAAACACCGTTTGAAAACGCTGGCGAGCCTGACGCTGGTGGCTATGCTCCGGTAGACTAGCGGTCCGATTGGCCCCGCATGCTCGCTTGCGCAAACAGGAATTTCACGGATGTCGGTTCAGGCTCGCAACAACGTGGTGATCAAGGGCCAAGGTCCGTTGACGCTGGTGTTCGCCCATGGTTTTGGCTGTGACCAGAACATGTGGCGATTGGTCGAGCCGACCTTTGCCAAGCATTACCGGACCGTGTTGTTCGACATGGTCGGCTGCGGCAATTCGGACGTGAGCGCCTACGACATCGACAAGTACTCGACACTGGCGGGCTACGCCGACGACATCGTCGAGATCATCCAGGAGTTCGGCGAGGGCCCGGTGGTGTTCATCGGTCACTCGGTCGGCGCGATGGCCGGCGCCATGGCCGCCAAGCGCAGCCCCGGACTGATCGGCGCCCATGCCATGGTTGGCCCATCGCCCTGCTACATTACCGATGCGGACTATCCCGGCGGCTTCAGCCGCGACGATATCAATGCCCTGCTCGCGACCCTTGAAAGCAACTATCTGGGCTGGTCCAGTGCCATGGCGCCGAGCATCATGGGCAATCCCGAACATCCGGAACTGGGCGTCGAGCTGACCAACAGTTTCTGCCAGACCGACCCGGACATCGCCAAGCGTTTTGCCCGCGTCACCTTCCTCACCGATAGCCGTGCGGACGTGCGCGAGCTGCGCGAGCCGGTGCTGGTGATCCAGTCTTCGGACGACTTCATTGCGCCCAAGGCCGTTGGCCAATACCTGACCGAAGCTATCACCGACTGCCGCATGGTGGTCATCGAGAACGAGGGCCACTGCCCGCACCTGAGCCAGCCCGCAGCCTGCATCGGCGCCATCCAGACGTTCCTGACCCAGACTTGCGGCCGCCTGCACGCATGACCGCCGAGCCCGACGCCGAGGCGCTCTACCAGCAAGCTCCATGCGCCCTGCTGCTGACTAACGAAAAGGGCCTGATCCTTCAGGTCAACCAGACCTTCTGCCACTGGCTGGGCTACACCCGCGAACAGCTGATCGGGGTACGCAAGCTGCAGGAGCTGCTCACCGTGGGCGGCCGCATCTTCTATCAAACGCACTGGATGCCGTTGCTGGTGATGCAGCGCTCGATTGCCGAGGTCAAGCTGGACTTCCTGACGGCCGACGGCAAGGTCACGCCGATGGTACTCAACGCCAGTCGCCGCGATCACAACGGCGGTGTGTTCGACGAGATATCGGCGTTCATCGTCGCCGACCGAATCCGTTTCGAACAGGAACTGCTGCAAGCCAAGCGACAGGCCGAGGACGCCCTGCAGCGTCATGTCGCGCTCGAGCACGAACTCAATCGGCAACGTGAACTGGCCGTCGACCGCGCACTGTTCGCCGAGCAGATGATCGGCATCGTCAGCCACGACCTGCGCAACCCACTGCAAGTGGTTTCCATGGCCGCACAGTATCTGCGTTCGCTGGACATGTCCGAGCGCCAGAGCGCAATGCTCGGCCATATCAGCGATGCCACCGCACGGTCGCAGCGGCTGATCAACGATCTCCTGGACTTTACCCAGGCTCGCATCGGCCAGGGCCTGGCCGTCAGCCGTGCACCGGTACAGTTGGACCGCGCCATTGCGGCCGCCGTGGATTCATTGCGCCTGCTCTACCCGCAACGGACGATCGTTTTCAGCGCCAGCGACGAAGCGTTGTTCTGCCAGGCCGATGCAGATCGTCTGGCACAGTTGCTGGGCAATCTGGTGTCCAACGCCATGACCTATGGCGATGGCACCACTCCGATCGAGGTGCGAGTCGCGGCAGCTCAGGGCGCGGTCGAAATCACCGTGCACAATCAGGGCAAAGCGATCGACGAAGCCCAGTTGAGTTCGATCTTCTCGCCCATGACACGGGGCTCGGAGGCAGGCCGCGAAGTACGCAGTGTGGGCCTTGGCCTGTTCATCGTCAGCGAGATTGCCAAGGCCCACGGCGGTATCGTCGAGGTAGTGTCCAGCGCTCAAGCCGGCACCACCTTCACCACCCGGTTTCCCGCCTACGCGTCGGCCGGGCATTGACCCCCGGCCAGGAGGTTCAGCGCGGCTCGTGAATCGGGCAGCCGTTGTGCTGGGCGCGAAAGCCTGTGGACATTTCATAGGTCGGCTTGCGCACGCGCATGACGCCGCCCAGAGGACGGTGCGCGGCCAGACCGTGCCACGGGCTGAATGACATCTGCTCGTTGATGGTCTGAATAGCCTCTTCGCTCCAGGCCTCCTGCGCCGGCACCTCGATTCGCGCCACGGTGACGTAGGGGCTCAACTCTTCGGACCAGACTTTCGAAGCGTCCTCGATCGGCATTTCGTCGAGATCGGTGGCCAGTTGGATACGCACTTCCCACGCACCCCCATGGCTTGCAAAATAATGACTGACCGCTTCACGCAGGCCGTCCGGTTTATCGTCCAGGTCGACAGGTTGATCCGTCAACTCGGTCAGCGTCGGTGCTACCGGCACCACCGCCAGCTTGGCGTAATGCTCGCCATACAGAAACGGCACCACACTGTAGAAGGTTTCACCGAGCACATGGGTCAGCGGATGCCCACCCATGCTCTTCAGCGTGCCGCTCTCGCCGCCCATGGTTTCGATCACCGACTCCACACCGCGCAGAAGCGCCGAAAAGCTTTCTTCAAGCCCGGACCTTTGTCGGTGGTCTTGGCCAGCAGCTTGAGATTCTTCAGGAAAGCCTTGGGTGTGGCTGCCGTGAACGCCTTGGCGTTCTGCATGACGAAATCCTGGGTGACGTCCCCCTCGCTGCCCGGCAAACGCGCACCCTGTACCCCAACGATCTTCAAGCCAAGGCCCCGTGGGGTCGAAACCTTGTCGTCCAGCAGATCACCGGGATTGGTGGAAAAACGCATTACCACGGGCAACCTTCCAGGGGTGGCAAAGCCCCCTGCGCCAACGGCGCAGGAAGGCCATCGAGCACCGTGATGTGCCCGCGTACCAACCCATGAGCCTTGGCATGCACGCCACGCAACGCGTGGCCGCCATCTTCGAACGTGGTGTCCAGAATGCTGCGCATCACTTCCGTCAGCTCTCGGCTGGTGTCTTCCTCGTCGTCGGGCACCTGCTCGAATGAGGGCTGAAACACCAGTGGAGTGACGGTCAGTCGATTGTCTGGCAATTGACTGTCTGGATATTGAGTGTCTGAAGAATGGCTCATGTACACACCTCGGCTCGGTTCAGGTCTTTATCACGGTGGATGTTCTTGTTATTTGGCCAGGTCGGCTTTCAGACGCTCACCGGCATAGGCCTGCGCTTCTTCGGCTTTTTTCACCACGGCTGCGGTGCCGAAGAATTCGTGGGTCACGCCTGGATAGACTTTGCGCTCGACGCTGACACCTGCAGTACGCAGCGCCTGTTCCAGCTGGGCACCATCGTCACGCAGTGGGTCGATTTCGGCGTTGATCACGGTGACCGGTGGCAGGCCTTTGAGGTCGGCGTGCACCAGGTCGATACGTGGATCCTTGGCGTCGGCCGGACCTTTGGTCACGTTGTCGATGAACCACAGCATCATCGGGCGGTTGAGCGGCATGGCGTCGGCGTATTTGCGATAGGACTCGGTTTCGGTGTTGGACTGAGCGACCGGATAGACCGACAGCACGTGCTTGGGCGCGGTCAACCCGGCCTTGTGTGCGGCCACGGCGGTTGCCACGGCGAGGTTGCCGCCAGCGCTTTCACCGGCCAGTGCCAGGCGCTTCGCGTCACCGTTGAGCGAAGCGGCGTTCTTGCTCAACCAGCGATAGGCCGCCAGAGCATCTTCGTGAGCTGCAGGAAACTTGTTTTCGGGCGCGCGGCGGTAGTCCACGGAGACGACCACGGCATTGGCTTGCTTGGAGATCCCGCGAGCGCCGCCGTCATACACCTTGCGATCGGCAAACACCCAGCCACCACCGTGGAAATACAGGACCACCGGGAACGGGCCGGTGCCTTCAGGCGTGTAGACGGTTGCTGGCAACGAACCTGCGGCGCCAGGCACGGTGATGTCGCGGGTGGTAACACCGGGGACCAGTGCAGTCGGAGTGCTGTCGCGTTTCTCATCGGCGAGCACGCCTTTCACGGCGTCGGCGATGGTAGGTTGCTGCCGTGCCTCGACTGCCGTGATCTTCTCTACGGCCTTGGCATCGAAGCTGGCGAATTTGTTCAGAACGGTCTGCATGTCCGAATCGGTGCGGAACATGCTTTTGGTGCCGCTTACGGCGAGTTCGGAAACCGAGCGTTTTTCTGGATCGCGAGCGCAACCGCTCAACGCCATTGCCACGCCGGCGGCGCACAGCGCTACCATCCATTTGCGGTCAGTCTTGATCATTGTTATTGCCTCGCACGAGAGTGGGAACGTTACGAAATATCAGGCCGCTGACAGCAACGTGATGTTCCAAAATTCCCGACTCGCGCCAGACGAACGGTTAATCCACTAAATACCGCGACCCCAGTTGCTACTCTCGGGAATCACTCTGCACACCGTCCCGTAGGAGCGGCCAGTGGCCGCGAACCAGACACCGCGGTCCACCAGACAATCCGCGAGGCCCTCTTCGCGGCCACAGACCGCTCCTACAACAGCATTTACAGCGGATTACGCACTGGCATCCCAGGCACGGTCGCCGGAGGCGTCCTTGATGCGCGTCGGCAGGCCCATGGCGTCGAGCGCCCTGAGGAACGGCTCGGCCGGCAGCTCTTCGACGTTGGCCATGCGCTGCACGTCCCATTCGCCGCGGGCAACCAGCAAGGCTGCAGCCACGGGCGGCACACCCGCGGTGTAGGAAATACCCTGGCTGTCGGTTTCGGCGTAGGCGTCTTCGTGATCCGCAACGTTGTAGATGAACATTTCGTGCGGCTGGCCGTTGCGAGTGCCTTTGACCAGATCGCCGATGCAGGTCTTGCCGGTATAGCCCGGTGCCAGCGACGACGGATCCGGCAGGACTGCCTTGACCACCTTGAGCGGCACTACCTGCAGGCCTTCGGCAGTCGTCACCGGCTGCTCGGACAGCAAACCGAGATTCTTCAGCACCGTGAACACGTTGATGTAGTGCTCGCCGAAACTCATCCAGAAGCGCACGTTGGGCACATCGAGATTCTTCGACAACGAATGCACTTCGTCATGTCCGGTCAGGTACAGGTTCTGCGAACCCACCACCGGCAGGTCATCGGTGCGCTTGACTTCGAACATGGTGTTGCTGGTCCACTGGCTGTTCTGCCAGCTCCAGACCTGCCCAGTGAATTCGCGAAAATTGATTTCCGGATCGAAATTGGTGGCGAAATACTTGCCGTGGGAGCCAGCATTGACGTCGAGGATATCGATCGAATCGATCCGATCGAAATGCTGTTGCTGCGCCAGCGCGGCATAGGCATTGACCACGCCCGGATCGAAGCCCACACCCAGAATGGCAGTCACGTTTTTCTGCTGGCACTCTTCCAGGTGTTTCCACTCGTAGTTGCCATACCAGGGCGGCGTTTCACAGACCTTGCCTGGTTCTTCGTGGATGGCGGTGTCCAGGTAGGCCACGCCGGTGCCGATGCAGGCACGCAGTACCGACATGTTCAGAAAGGCGGAACCGACGTTGATGACGATCTGCGATTCGGTTTCCACGATCAGCGCCTTGGTCGCCTCGACATCCAGCGCATCGAGCGCGAAAGCCTTGATGTCGGCGGGCTGCTTGAGGCTGCCCTTGGCCTTGACGCTGTCGATGATGGCCTGGCATTTGGAGATGTTGCGCGACGCGATGGCAATACGACCAAGTTCATCGTTGTGCTGCGCGCACTTGTGGGCCACCACCTTGGCAACACCTCCTGCACCAATGATAAGAACGTTCTTCTTCAATTTATTCACTTCTCCTCGGCTGTCCGCTTACGAAAGGCTGGACAGGTAGTCTTCGAAACCAAACTCACGAACCACCTCGACTGTACCGTCGAGTTGTTTCACTACGATGGACGGCATCTTCAAGCCGTTGAACCAGTTCTTCTTGACCATGGTGTAGCCCGCCGCGTCGACGAACGACAGGCGATCACCGATGGCCAGAGGGCGCTCGAACGGGTATTCGCCGAAAATGTCCCCGGCCAGGCAGGATTTTCCGCACACCATGTAGGTGTGTTCGCCGCTGCTGGGCGCAAGCTTCGCATTGAGCCGGTAGATCAGCAGGTCGAGCATGTGCGCTTCGATCGAGCTGTCGACCACGGCCAGGTGCTTGCCGTTATAGAGGGTGTCGAGCACGGTGACTTCCAGCGAGGCACTGTTGGTGATCGCCGCCTCGCCAGGCTCCAGGTACACCTGCACGCCGTACTTCTGCGAAAAGGCC
This sequence comes from Pseudomonas sp. MM227, assembly GCF_947090715.1. Classification (NCBI taxonomy): domain Bacteria; kingdom Pseudomonadati; phylum Pseudomonadota; class Gammaproteobacteria; order Pseudomonadales; family Pseudomonadaceae; genus Pseudomonas; species Pseudomonas sp. MM227. The sequence continues at coordinate 1,545,415 of NZ_OX352319.1, read as the reverse complement.
TTGAGCCGGGCGCAGAACTCGTCCAGAGCATAGCCTTCGCCGGTGAAATGAATGCCGCCACCGAGGCTGACCCATTCGACCTTGTGCAGCAGGTGACCGAAGCGCTCTTCGATGGTCCCCAGCATCTGGTCGAACAGGGCGAAATCACCGTTCTCGCAGTTGTTGTGGAACATGAAGCCGGAGATCTGCTCGATCACCGTCTCGACCTTGGCTGGGTCCCATTCGCCCAGGCGGCTGAACGGACGCGCCGGATCGGCCAGCAGATAGTCGGAACTGCTCACCTGCGGGTTGACCCGCAGACCGCGGGTCTTGCCTTGGGACGCCTGGGCGAAACGCTGCAGTTGGCCGATCGAGTTGAAGATGATCTTGTCGCAGTTGGCGAGCATCTCCTCGATCTCGTCGTCGGCCCAGGCCACGCTGTAGGCGTGGGTTTCGCCGGCGAACTTCTGCCGACCCAGCTTGAGCTCGTACAGGGACGACGACGTGGTGCCGTCCATGTACTGCTCCATCAGGTCGAACACCGACCAGGTGGCGAAGCACTTGAGCGCCAGCAACGCCTTGGCCCCGGAGTGTTCACGCACGTAGGCGATCTTCTCCAGGTTGCCCAAGAGCTTCTGTTTGTCGATGAGGTAGTACGGCGTATTGATCATTTCGAGGCCCCAGGCATGGCCAGCCAAAAAAAGGACCCGCATTGTGCCCGCAGTTACCCCGGACCGAAAGAGCAGCCGACCAATTTCCAACCACCCCCACCGCCGACGCGGCTTGCGTTCAGCGAATCTTGCGGCGGGCCAGAAAGCCGCCGACCAGGCCGGTCGCGCAGCCGATCAGCAGGCCACCGACGTGCGCGCCATTGGCGATTTCGCCGAAGCCCAGCACGCTGACCAGCCCGCTCATGCACAGCGCCAGCCACACCAGCATCATCACCAGCACGCCGCGCGGCAGTCGGTAGATCGGGTTGGGCGCCAGCCACTGGTACAGCCAGCAGTGCCCCAGCAAGCCATACAGCACGCCCGACAAACCGCCGAACAGACTGGGCCCGCTGACCAGGTACTGGACCACGTTGGAGACCAGGCTGAACGACAGGGTCAGACCGATCAGATTGATGCGCCCCTGCAACGCCTCGATGCGTCGCCCAAGCTCCCAGTACCACAAGGCGTTCATCGCCAGATGCAACAAGCCGAAATGAATCAGCATAGGGCTGAACAGCCGCCACCACTGGCCGCTGGCCAAGGTATCGGCCAAAGGCGTGAAATAGATGTATTCACCGTTGACCTGAAAATCGAGAAAGGTCAGCCAGCGCAGGTTACCCAGGTTCTCGCCCAGAAGCGTCAACCCCGCCACCACCAGACAGGCCAGCAGCACCAGGGCGGTGGCAGGGCTGGACTTGAGCTGCTGGGCAAACCCCGGACCGCGCACCGGCGCATGCCGGGCCATCAATTCAGGATCGACCTCGGCATTGCCCTCGGGGTAGCGCTGGTACAGCTCGCGAACATCCTGGGCCAGACGCTCGTCCGGTACCCACAACACTTGACTGCCCTGCTCCTCGCTGACGCGATGGGGCACCTTCAGACGCCTCAACAGGCCCACGAAGCCACTCAGATCGGTGTTCAGCGGCAGACGCATTACAGCAATTGCACTCATCAAAACGCCTCCGGGCGCTCGACCTCGACCCACGCGAACTTGCGCGGATCGATGCGGGTTTCCTGATCCAGGCGGTACGCCACCAATTTGCCGTACAACACCGCGCTGTAGTCCAGGCAGGCCAGGTTCGGGCGTATCGCCGCCGGTCGCCCGCTGCGCCAGTAGTGACCGACGAACAGCAATGGCTCGTCGACCCCATAACGCAGCAGAGCGCTTTTCTGTTCAGGACTCAACGGCGCGCAGGCTACATCGTCAGGCAGTGCATCGGGCTGGAATACCACGTCGCCGTAGGTTTGCGGGTCGTCTTCCCAGAACTTGGTGCGAAAGAACGCACGGCTCAGGCCATCGGCGCCCGTCAGCGTCAGGCCGTCGGGCAGGCGCATGTCGGTGCCGCGCAACAACCGATCGAAGACCTGGCAGGCAAAGCTGCCCTTGACCGCCGATGCCTGGAGAAAATGGGCGTCGATGCAGCCATCCGGGTGCTGACGGCGCAAAGGTTCGATCAGGCCGGCATCCCAGCACGCGTGCACCAAGCGAAAGCGCTCGGCATCGAGGAACAGCGGCAACTCGTAGAACCAGCCGAGGAAATCGTGCCAGTCGCCGGGGTGGTGGGCGAACTGGTCCAGCGTCGCCTGGAGCAGACGCTCGTGCCGCGGCACGTGCTCGCGCACGTACTGCTTGCCGCTGCCGGGCAATGCCGGGGTGCTCCAGCCCAACGCATTGAACTCGTGATTGCCCATGATGCAGCGCGCCTGATCGGCCTCGACCATGTCGTGGACAATGTGCAGCGACTCGCGGATACGCGGCCCGCGGTCGATGATGTCGCCCAGGAACAGCGCCTGGCGCGAGGCATGCCGCCACACGCCACCGTGTTTCTGATAGCCCAGCCGGTCGAGCAGATGTTCGAGGGTATGCGCGCATCCGTGCACATCGCCGATCAGGTCATAACTTCGCGCCGGGTCAAGCATCAATCGCCTCCGGTATTGCCGAGCCGGCTGCCCCAGCCGAGTTTGGTCCGGCACACTTCGTAGTAGTTGTGGTCCAGAGGGTGGATCAGGCGCAGTTTCTGCGATTTCTTGCGCACCGTGACGGTGTCGCCCGGAGCGCAAGTGAAATGGTTCTGGCCATCGCATGAAACCTGCGGGTAGATCTGCATGTTCTTTGAGACAACGATTTTCATCTCGCTGTTGCCGTCGACGACGATCGGCCGACCCGAGAGGGTGTGCGGGTACATGGGCACGATCACGATGGCATCGAGCTTGGGATGCATGATCGGCCCGCCCGCCGACAGCGCGTAGGCGGTGGAGCCGGTCGGCGTGGCCAGGATCAGGCCGTCGGCCTTCTGGCTGCAGACGAACTGGCCGTCGATGTAGATCTCGAACTCGATCATGCGGGTCGACTTGCCGGGGTGCAGTACCACATCGTTTAGCGCGTCGCCCTGGCCAATGGCCTCGCCATGGCGGCGAACCTCGGCCTCGAGCAGAAAACGGTTTTCGACCAGGTAGTGACCATCGAGCACCTCGGCCACCTTGACCTCGAGCTCGTCGGGGCGGATGTCGGTTAGAAACCCCAGGCTGCCGCGGTTGATCCCCAGCACCGGCGTGTTGTGTCGCGCCAGTGCCCGCGCTGCGCCCAGCAGGCTGCCGTCGCCGCCGACCACGATGACCAGGTCGCAGACCTCGCCCAGCATCTTGCGCGATGACGTCTGCAGGTTGTGCCCCGGCAGCACTTCGGCGATCGTGTCCTCGAGAATGACATGCATGTGCCTGTCCAGCAGGAAGCGCTTGAGGCGGCGAATGGTATCGAGCACCTGCGAGCTGCCGAGGCGGCCAATGATACCGATGTTGCGAAATTGCTCCATGAGGCTCCTGCTCGGGTCTGGTCTGGCTATCGGGATGCGCCAGGCACATTCCACAACGCTGTCGCGCAACCGCCGGTTGCGGACACAAATACGGATCTGGATTATGGAGTAAAGCCGTTGCCGCACAAAACCCTTTCCACCACCGCGCCATTGACCGGGACCGTCCCATGAATCCATTCGCTGCCCTTGCCGACTTTCCGCGCCGCCTGCGCCAGCCCCAGGTGCGCGACCTGGCGTGGGTCATCCTCGCCCCACCCCTGCTGCACACGGCGCCCTGGCAGCAACGTCATCCACTGGCAGGCAGCACCTGGGCCGAACAGCCCGAGCACCTGCAGGCGTGGCTGAACGGTCTGGACGACGCCAGCCAACCGCTGCTCGACTGGCTGGCGCAGGCCCCTACCCGGCGCCTGGGCCTCTACTACGAGCGCCTCTGGCAGTTCGCCCTGCAGCAGGCTCCCGGTATCGAGCCGCTGGCGGCCAACCTGCCGATCCGCCGTGAAAAGCACACCCTGGGCGAGCTCGACATGGTGATCCGCGACCGCGACGGGGTGCATCATCTGGAACTGGCGATCAAGCTTTACCTGGGCCCGGTCGCCGCCGACGGTCGTGATGTCTTCCAGTGGCTGGGGCCCAACAGCCAGGATCGGTTGGGTCGCAAGCTGACCCACCTGACCGAGCACCAGCTGCCCATCTCCACCTCCAGCGAGGGTCGCGAGGCCATGCTGGCCCTGGGCATCGAGCAGTTCGACGCGCACCTGTGGCTCGGCGGCTATCTGTTCCATCCCTGGCCCGGCCAGGCACAGGCACCCGAGCACGCCCACCCTGATCATCTGCGCGGCAGCTGGGTGCATCAGCGCGACTGGCCCATTTTCGTCGAGCAACGCCCGGACGGTCGCTGGCAGCCGTTGCCGCGCGATGCCTGGCTGGCGCCGGCACGGCTCGCCGCCGCCGACGCCTGGGCACCCGACCAGCTCAAGGCCTGGATGCAGCAACTGGACCCGCTCGCCGCGGCGCAGATGCTCGTGCGCCTGACCCGCGACGACCACGGCGACTGGCAGGAAGCCGAACGGGTTTTCCTGGTCGCCGATGCCTGGCCGGCCCTGTCGGGCGTGTGAATCGCAGGGGCGGCTAAAGATGTCCACGGCCGGCCCGATACCCTGTGCATGACCGCCCGAGTAGTCACCCGATGAACTGGAGAAACACCCACGCCCGCTATGGCAGCCTGTCCATCGCCCTGCACTGGTCGATGCTGGTCCTGTTGGCCGCCACCTATGCCTGCATCGAGCTGCGTGGCCAGTTCGTCAGAGGCAGTGGCGCCCGCGCGCTGATCGTGCAGTTCCACTTCATGCTGGGCCTGAGCGTGGGGCTGCTGGTCTGGCTGCGTCTGCTGGTGCGCAGCCTGGGTGTCACGCCGCGCATCGTGCCGCCGCTGCCGGTGTGGCAGACGCGTCTGGCGAGCCTGATGCACGCCGCACTCTACGCACTGATGATCGGCCTGCCGCTGCTGGGCTGGCTGATCCTCAGCGCACAGAACAGGTCCGTATCGTTCTGGGGCATCGAACTGCCCCACCTGATCGCCGAAGACCGCGACCTCGGCGGACGTTTGCAGGAATGGCACATGAGCATTGCCGGCTGGGGCTATTGGTTGATCGGCCTGCACGGCGTGCTGGGCCTGGCCCACCATTACCTGCGCCATGACAACACCCTGCGACGCATGCTGCCGCACCGCGACTGACCGTTCAGGCGGCGGCGCGCCATCCCTGCAAGCCACCGGTGTGCACGAACACCAGACGACAACCCGGCCGCAGCGAGCCTGCCGCACAGGCATCGCGCAAGGCCCACAGCGCCTTGGCCGTGTACACCGGTTCCAATTGAATGCCCGACTCGGCTTCACAGGCGTGCATGAACGCGAGCAGTTCGCTGTCCATCCTGGCAAAGCCGCCGCGACTGGCGTCGATCAAGCTATGACCCTGGTCGCCACAAAGTGCATTGACCTGCTCGCTCACGCCATGCTTCGGCCCTACCGCCACCGCCCCGTACACCAAGCGGCGGCCGGCTTCGGCGAGGACCAGGCCAGCCAATGTCGTACCGGTACCCACGGCCAGCCACCATCCATCGAAATCGTCCCACCCCATGTCTGCGAGCTGCGCCTGCACCTGCAAGGGCAGGACGGCGCAGCCCTTGGCGCCCAGCAGCCCAACGCCGCCCTCGGGTACCGGCCGCAGATCGGGGTAGCGTGCCTGCCAGGGGGCCCAGAAGTCGTCCCGGTGGCGCTGACGATAGCCCTCGTAACCCAGCCAGTGCAGCTCCATGCCCCATTGCTGCAAGTCGCTCACGGTCGGCGTGGCCTGAGCATGGCCGCGCAGCAGCCCGACCGTGCGCAGGCCCAGGCGCTTGCCGGCGGCAGCCAGGGCATGCAGGTGATTGGAATGGGCCCCGCCCAGGCTGATGATGCCGCTGCAGCCACTGGCCTGGGCGGCCAGCAGGTGATGCTGCAACTTGAATGCCTTGTTGCCGCTGATGAGCGGGTCGACGAGGTCCAGGCGCAGCACGGCAGCCTCTATGCCGGCCGCGCCGAGCCAGGAAAGTCGCAAGGGTTGCAGCGGTGCACGCGGTAGATCGAGAAGCATGGATGCCTGGCCAGCCGAAGGAAACGAAGAGGGCCGCGTCGGGTCCGGCGCGGCAGCCGATTCTACAGCACCGCCGCCAGGCGCGAGCCTTGATCGATGGCCCGTTTGGCGTCCAGTTCGGCGGCCACGTCGGCGCCGCCGACAAGGTGCACGCGCTGCCCGGCTTCGCGCAGCCCCTGCTCCAGCTCGCGCAACGGATCCTGCCCTGCGCAGATCACTACGTTGTCCACTGGCAGCACCCGTGGCTCGCCCCCGGCGACCCGAACGTGCAGGCCGTCGTCGTCGATCTTCAGGTACTCGACGCTGTTGACCATGCGCACGCCCTTGTTCTTCAGACCGGCGCGATGGATCCAGCCAGTGGTCTTGCCCAGGCCGTCGCCCACCTTGCCGGCCTTGCGCTGCAGCAGATACACCTCGCGCGCCGGTGCATGGGTCTGCGCCGCAACCCCGGCCACGCCACCGCGGGCCTGCAGCGTCAGGTCGATACCCCATTCCTGCCAGAAGGCCTCGCGATCGAGGCTGGTGAAAGGCCCCTGATGCACCAGGAACTCGCTGACGTCGAAGCCGATGCCACCGGCGCCGATCACCGCCACACGCGGGCCCACGGGCCGCCTTTCGAGCAGCACGTCGAGGTAGCCGAGCACCATGGGGTGGTCGATGCCCGGGATGTCGGGCAGCCGCGGGGCAATCCCGGTGGCCAGCACGATCTCGTCGAAGCCACCCTTGACCAGCGCAGCGACATCGACCCGCGCACCCAGGCGCACGTCGACGCCGAGGCGGGTCAGCCGACGATCGAAATACCGCAGGGTTTCGTTGAATTCTTCCTTGCCGGGAATGCGCTTGGCCACGTTGAACTGACCGCCGATTTCATCACGGGAATCGAACAGGGTCACCGCATGTCCGCGCTCGGCCGCCACGGTCGCTGCGGCCAGCCCTGCCGGCCCGGCGCCGACCACGGCGATCCGGCGCACCTGAGTCACGGGCAGGTAATTGAGTTCGGTCTCATGGCAGGCGCGTGGGTTGACCAGGCAACTGGTCAACTTGCCGGCGAAGGTGTGGTCAAGGCAGGCCTGATTGCAGCCAATGCAGGTGTTGATCTCGTCGCCGCGGCTGGCCGCAGCCTTGTTGATGAATTCGGGGTCGGCCAGAAACGGCCGGGCCATCGAAACCATATCCGCGTCGCCCTCGGCGAGAACGCGCTCGGCCACCTCCGGGGTGTTGATGCGATTGGTGGTGATCAGCGGCAGGCGCACCGCCGTGCGCAGCTTGGCGGTGACCTTGCTGAACGCCGCACGTGGCACCTTGGTGGCGATGGTCGGAATGCGCGCTTCGTGCCAGCCGATGCCCGTGTTGATCAGGGTGGCCCCGGCAGCTTCGACGGCCTGCGCCAGTTCGACCACTTCCTCCCAGATGCTGCCGCCTTCGATCAGGTCGAGCATCGACAGGCGAAAGATGATGATGAACTCGCGCCCGACCGCCTGCCGCACCTGCCCGACGATCTCCACCGCCAGGCGCATGCGATTGGCATAGCTGCCGCCCCAGCGATCGCTGCGCTGGTTGCTGTGAGCCGCCAGGAACTGGTTGATGAAGTAGCCTTCCGACCCCATGATTTCAACGCCGTCGTAGCCGGCCGACTGGGCCAGCCGGGCACAGCTTACGAAATCGGCGATCTGTTTCCGAATGCCCTGCTCGTCCAGTTCCAGCGGCTTGAACGGGTTGATCGGCGCCTGGATGGCGCTGGGTGCCACCAGCTTGGGACTGTAGGCATAGCGCCCGGCATGCAGTATCTGCAGGCAGATCTTGCCGCCCGCCGCGTGCACGGCCTGGGTGACGATTTCATGCCGCTGCGCTTCCTCAGGCGTGCTCAGCTTCGCCGCCCCGGCATACACCCCGCCCTCTTCGTTCGGGGCGATGCCGCCGGTGACGATGAGGCCGACCCCACCCCGTGCACGCTCGGCGAAATACGCCGCCATGCGCTCGAAGCCACCGGGCTTTTCCTCGAGACCCGTGTGCATGGAGCCCATCAAGCTTCGGTTGCGCAGGGTGGTGAAGCCCAGGTCCAGCGGTGCCAGCAGATGAGGATAGGAAGCAGCGGCCATGGGAACTCCACAGGCGGATCACGGAAAAGTGCCAAGCCTCTTGCGGCGGGCTCGGTCACAGGTAGGGTCAAACAGTAGACACCCGAGCCGCACGCCTCAATGACCTGAAATGACAAGTCATTGATCATGCTGCACGCGACGTCTACCCTAGTGCGGATTCACGAACAGGAGCTGGTTGTTGTCCCTCATGCGCAAAATCCTGATGTCCGTGGTTGCCCTGCTTTGCCTGGCGGCGTTGAGTACCTACGCGCTGTGGACGACCCAGCGCCCCGCCGGGCACTACCTGTCCGACCTGCGCATCGAGCTCGATGGTGTCGACGGCGCGCCGTCCGAGCGCGGCAATCTGCTGGGGATCCAGCCCGAGCTGTTCCCGGCGGATTACCAGAGCGTCGAGCGCCTGCGCCTGAAACTGGCCGGATACCTGCAGCATGCCCAGGATGCAGGCCTTGTCGGCAGCAAGACCATCGTGGTCTTGCCCGAGCACATCGGTACCTGGTTATGGGCGGTGGGCGAGAAGAACGAGTTCTACCAAGTGGTGCATCGTCGCGATGCCGAACAGTGGCTGGCCGCCAGCAATCCATTGCGCCTGCTTGGCGGCTGGGCCATGGCCGAGGGCGAAGACCGCTTCGCCGACGCCTACCTGCGCATGAAGGCCGCGAGCATGGCCGAGCAGTACCAGCAGCTGTTTGGCGGCCTGGCCAGGCAATTCAGGGTGACCCTGGTGGCAGGCTCGATCATCCTGCCCAACCCTTCTGTCGTGGAGGGTCGCCTGCGAACCGGGAACGGCGCCTTGTACAACGCCAGTGTCGTGTTCGCACCCGATGGCTCCGTGCTGGGCCAGCCACAGCTCCAGCATTTCACCAGCCATCCCACTCGCCGCTACGTGCAACCCTTGGGTGACGCACCGTTCAACGTGTTCGACACCCCGGCGGGCAAACTGGCCGTCCTGATCGGCACCGACAGCTGGCATCCGGCGAGTCACGCCCAGTTGCGCCAGCAAGACGTGCAGCTGCTCGCGGTGCCCGCCTCGGTACTCGGGCGTGGGCGCTGGTCCGAGCCCTGGCGCGGCTTTCGCATCGACGCAACGCCGAGCGATGTCGCCCTGTTGCCCGGCGAGGTCAGCGAGGCCCAGGCCTGGCAACGGCTGGTCGCAGAAAGCGCGCCACTGGCAAGCATGACCGTGTTCATGGGCGGGCACTTCTGGAATCAGTTCTACGAAGGGCACAGCTTCGCCCGCCAACGCGAGCGTTTCGGCCAGGTCGGCGACGGGCGTGGCGCGCGCCTGATCAATCTGTGGCTGTAGGCGCGTGAGCGGCCAGCGGATCAAACTCGGCGACCTGTCGGTCGGCTTCACCCAGAGCCTGGCACAGGCAGTGCGCAGCCATGGCCACGACCCGCTGCCCCTGTTGGCCAAGTATGGGTTGGAGCCAAGCCGGCTCAACGTCGCCGGAGCGCGACTGACCATCGCCCGCTACATGCGCCTGGGCCATGCGGCGATCGCCCTTACCGGCGACCCCGCGCTGGGCCTGCGCATCGGCCAGGCAAGCCGCCTGAGCCAGGCAGGCCTGGCCGGCGTCACGGCCGCGCAGGCACCGACAGTGCGCGAGGCAGCCCGTACGCTGATTCGTTTCGAACCCCTGTACGCCGCCAACTATCGCGGGCAATCGAGTTTTCACGAAGACCGCGAAGGCGCCTGGCTGCGGTTCTATTCGATCAGTCCCTACAATGCCTACAACCGTTTTGTGGTGGACTCGCTGCTGACCGGCTGGCTGCAGCAACTGACTGCACTTGCCGGGCAGAACGTGATTGCACAGCGGATGGAAATCGAGTTCGACCCGCCCGGCTATGCAGCACACTACCCCGCCCATACCGCCTTCAACTGCGAGCACAACCAGCTGCGCCTGACCCATGCCAGCCTGAACCTGCGCAACCCCGAGCACTGCCCGAGCACCTGGCAGCATTTGTTGCAGCTGTGTGAACAGGAACTGGAGCGTTTGACGCGCGTGCGCACCGTTGGCGAGCGGGTCGCCCAACTGCTGGGTTCACAGCTCAACGGCGGACGCGAGCCGACGCTGGACGAAATCGCTGCCTGCCTGAAGATGCCGGCCTGGACCTTGCGGCGCAAGCTGACCCACGAGGGCACGCAGTTCCGCTCGATTCTCAACGACACCCGCCGTGACTTGGCGCAGACCTACATCCGCGACACCGAACTTGCATTCGGCGAAATAGCCTACCTGCTGGGATTCACATCGGCCGAGGCTTTTCAGCGCGCCTTCAAGCGCTGGTGCGCAATGACGCCCGGCGAGTACCGCCGCGCCAGCCGTCAGTGACCCCAGCGCTCGCTCAGGGCTGCGAAACGGGCGCCTCTACAGAGGGCGCCTGCGGTACGGCCTCAGGGGTCGCCTCGGTGGCCTCGGTGGCCTCGGGAACCGCGATGACTTCGATGGGGGCCGGTTGTGCCGGGGGCGCGACAGGCTGCGAAGCCTCCTGCTCGGGCACCACCTCTGCCTGCTGCGCCTGAGCGGGCGGAGTCGGCGGAACCAGCGGCGCGGCTACAGGCACGACTGGCTTCGCAGTCGCAGGCGCTATAGATGCAGCGGGGGCCGCAGGTGCAGTGTCCGGCATGCCCAGCTCATCCTTGACAGGCGGGGTCGATACGACCTTCTTCGCCTGCACGGGCATGAAGCTCTCCACCAGAGAGAAATAACGGTCGTAGAACTTGTCCGACGCCACCGTTTCACTGGCCACCTTGACCATGGAATCGTCGGTGGAACCGATCGGCATCGAGACCGAACCCAGCACCCCCACGCCTACGCTTGCCGAGTTGTTGACCTTCTTCAGCGCATAGCGATCCTGCAGCGCATTGGCGAACAGCGTGGAGCTGTGCTCGCTGTTGGCATCGGCGACGCAGACTACGTTGAAACTGATCTCGAGATGACTCTCGCCGGTCTGCTGGAAGCTCTTGTGTCCACTCACCTGACGCGGATCGTTGCTGGTGATGATGTAGCCCTGGCTCAGCAATGCCCGACGCGCGGCTTCACAGGAGGCGATATCGCTGACCGGGTAGTTTCGAGAAAACGTACCTGAGTCAGCAAAATTTTCATGTTCGTAGATGGCGGTCTTGGGGGAGGAACACCCTGCCAGGCCGAGCCATGCAAGAACCAGCACGGCGCCTGGAAGGTGTCGCCCGTAACGGAATGGAAATGACATTATGGGTCCTGGAAAACGGTCTGCGGCTATTGTGCAACAGAACGCGCTGGCACGGCGCAGGAAATGCCGTTCGCTCAGGACACGCGGTAATACGCGATGTTTCCGCAGTGGATACGGAACCCTCAGGACGTATTACTTGACCACCGCCTGCTGGGGTGCGGCAACAGTGGCTTTCGAATCGGTGGATGCAGCGGCCAGGGTTGCACGTTGCTCCGCCCGGGCCTTGGCGCGCAGCTGCTTGCGCCAACGGTGCTTGCTGCTCAGGGCGATATACCAGCCGAACAATGGCCCGATCAGCATGCCTGCCAGCACGCCTGCCAAGACGAACACAGACACTGGCAACGACGGGGTGGACCAACCAAGAGCGCTCAACGCAACGGCCTGTTGGTTCTCCAGTACGAACACCAGCACGACAGCAGCGACTGCCAGGAAAATCAGCACCAGCAGCAACTTCTTGAGATTACGCAAAGCCTTCTCCTTCAACGTCGATCAAGCGAGCTCTTCGTCTTCGTTCACCCGATCGCGCAATTCCTTGCCGGGCTTGAAATGCGGAACGAACTTGCCATCCAGGCTCACCGACTGCCCGGTCTTGGGATTGCGTCCGACCCGAGGGGCGCGATAGTGCAGGGAAAAGCTGCCGAAACCACGTATCTCGATCCTGTCACCTGTGGCCAGGCACTGCGACATTTGCTCGAGCATGGTCTTGATGGCCAATTCCACATCCTTGGATGAAAGTAGACCTTGATGGGTGACAATACGTTCGATCAATTCCGACTTCGTCATATTTTTCCCTTCTTTATCAAGCAGCTAGATCAGTGCTTAGAAGGTTTTAGCATGGCTTGACAGATTTGAACAGCCCGACTCTTGACTTCTTGAAAATGAGTTGTGCGTGCCCTATTTGAACGCAGTGCTCTTGCGGCACTTGACGATCATGCTGCGCGTGGAATAACCCGCGGGGTTGAGGCCGAAGACATAGTCGTCCGGTTCTTCCTTGACGTCACTGGACTTGGCGAGGGTACGGTAACCGGCAGGGCCGCAGGCCGATTCGGCCTCTTTCTCGCACTGGGCCCAGGACGAGGTCAGTCCGGAACAGGTGATGTGCAATCCACGACTGCCGCGCTTGCCGTGGGACGTGGAGGTGGCGGCGCAGGCGGTCACCAGCAGCAATGCTGCGATGAGCAGGGTAAATTTCATGACTCGGGCCTTGTCTACTTCTGGGAGGGACACGGGTTCAAGGAGCAGGAATTCAATCGAAAACGATGACTGGCAATACACCACCTACCCTATCCAAGTAGATGGCCGATTACTAATTTACTTCAGGCGGGTGTCAGAGACGTGACGGAAAAGTTTGTAACCATTCGTATGTCATTTACCAGCCGCAGGTCAGCTGGAGCAACTTCAAGGGCTACTCAACCTTGACCGTTGCAGCGCACGAACATGGTTCGGCTGGCCATGCCCGGATTCCAGCCAAGGAAGCCGTCTTCGGGCTCTTCCTTGATATCGGAAGTCTTCGCCAGGACTTTGTAGCCCATCGCGCGGCAGGCATGCTGCGCTTTGTCATAGCACTTGCCCCAGGACGAGCCCAGGCCACTGCAATTGATCTGCAATGCCTGCATGCCCCGATAATCTCGTTTGACCACCGACGTGGTGGAGCATGCGGATGTCAGACCCACTACGACGAACAGCACTGCGGTTACTACGGTTTTCATCCCTGGAGATCCTTGGGTATTCACTTATCCCTTTGAGCATCCGAGGTCGGGGTTAGTTCGGCGCCCGCCGCGTTCAACTCTCGACACGGCACGAATCGCAGGCACAAAAAAGGGCGACCGAAGTCGCCCTTTTTCTACAGGTCAAACAGAACTTAGTTCTGCTTTTCCATCTGAGCACGCAGCAGGTCGCCCAGAGTGGTCGGACCGGCAGCGATATCCGAAGTGGCTGGCTTCTCGCGCAGGCTCTGGATAGCTTCTTTCTCGTCTTCAACGTCTTTCGATTTGATCGACAGTTGGATGACGCGGGACTTGCGGTCGACGCTGATGATCTTGGCTTCGACTTCTTCGCCTTCCTTCAGAACGTTGCGCGCGTCTTCAACGCGGTCACGGCTGATTTCGGAAGCTTTCAAAGTGGCTTCGATGTCGTCGGCCAGGGTGATGACAGCGCCCTTGGCGTCGACTTCCTTGACGATACCGCGAACGATGGCGCCCTTGTCATTGGCAGACACGTAGTCGGAGAACGGATCTTCTTCCAGCTGCTTGATGCCCAGGGAGATGCGCTCGCGCTCTGGATCTACCGACAGGATGACGGTGTCGAGCTCGTCGCCCTTCTTGAAACGACGTACGGCTTCTTCGCCCACTTCGTTCCAGGAGATGTCGGACAGGTGAACCAGACCGTCGATGCCGCCGTCCAGACCAATGAAGATACCGAAATCGGTGATCGACTTGATGGTGCCGGAGATCTTGTCACCCTTGTTGAACTGGCCAGAGAAGTCTTCCCACGGGTTCGACTTGCACTGCTTGATGCCCAGGGAGATACGACGACGCTCTTCGTCGATGTCCAGAACCATGACTTCCACTTCGTCGCCGACTTGTACGACTTTCGAAGGGTGGATGTTCTTGTTGGTCCAGTCCATTTCGGAAACGTGTACCAGGCCTTCCACGCCTTCTTCCAGCTCTGCGAAGCAGCCGTAGTCGGTCAGGTTGGTGACGCGCGCCATGACGCGGGTGCTCTCTGGGTAACGTGCCTTGATGGCAACCCATGGATCTTCGCCCAGCTGCTTCAAGCCCAGGGAAACACGGTTGCGCTCGCGGTCGTACTTCAGGACCTTGACATCGATCTCGTCGCCAACGTTGACGATTTCCGATGGATGCTTGATGCGCTTCCAGGCCATGTCGGTGATGTGCAGCAGGCCATCGACGCCACCCAGATCGACGAATGCGCCGTAATCCGTGAGGTTCTTGACGATACCCTTGACTTGCTGACCTTCCTGCAGGGATTCCAGCAGAGCTTCGCGCTCGGCGGAGTTCTCGGCTTCCAGGACACTGCGACGGGAAACGACAACGTTGTTGCGCTTCTGGTCCAGCTTGATGACCTTGAATTCGAGCTCTTTACCTTCCAGGTGGGTGGTGTCGCGCACAGGGCGGACATCGACCAGGGAACCAGGCAGGAACGCACGGATGCCGTTAACGTCGACAGTGAAGCCGCCTTTAACCTTACCGTTGATAACGCCCTTGACCACTTCCTCGGCGGCGAAAGCTGCTTCCAGAACGATCCAGCACTCGGCACGCTTGGCTTTTTCGCGGGACAGCTTGGTTTCGCCAAAGCCGTCTTCTACCGCGTCCAGCGCAACGTGAACTTCGTCACCGACCTTGATGGTCAGTTCGCCAGCGTCGTTGTAGAACTGCTCGAGCGGGATGACACCCTCGGACTTCAGGCCGGCGTGGACAGTAACCCAGTCACCGTCGATATCGACAACGATACCGGTGATGATTGCGCCTGGCTGAAGATTGAGAGTTTTTAGGCTTTCTTCAAAGAGTTCTGCAAAGCTTTCGCTCATTTTAATTCCTGTAGATTTGGGCGAAACATACGCCCATCAGCCACGCTCCAGACAACGTGGGTTTCGTTCAAGTAAAAGAAAGCCACCGGGATGTTGACTGGGTTCCCGTATGGCTTCTTCGTCACCCGGCGATGTCGCGTAGTGCGATCTCGCTCATGATGCGTTCCAACACCTGCTCGATGGACAACTCCGTGGAATCCAGCTGTATGGCATCGGCCGCCGGCTTGAGCGGGGCCACTGCGCGCTGGGTGTCACGCTCATCGCGTGCACGTATCTCATCTAGCAGACTCGACAGACTAACATCGTTGCCCGCTGCCTTCAACTGCAAGTAACGCCTGCGCGCACGTTCCTCCGCGCTGGCGGTGAGGAACACCTTCAACGCCGCTTCGGGGAACACCACCGTGCCCATGTCGCGACCGTCGGCCACCAGGCCCGGCGACTCCTGGAATGCCCGCTGGCGCTGCAACAGCGCGTCGCGCACTGCCGGCAGGGCCGCGACCTGGGAGGCGCCGGCACCCACCTGCTCGTTGCGGATATCGCGGGTGACGTCGTCGCCTTCCAGCACGATGCGCTGGGGCTGGCCGTCGGCGGCGGCGATGAACTGCACATCGAGATGGGCTGCCATCACCATCAGCGACGCTTCGTTGCTCAGATCGACGCCATGGTTGCGTGCCGCGTAGGCCAGCAAGCGATACAGCGCGCCTGAATCGAGCAGCTTCCAGCCCAGGCGCTTGGCGAGGATACCGGCGATGGTGCCCTTGCCCGAACCGCTTGGCCCGTCGATGGTGATGACCGGCGCCTGGTTCACGACGCGCCCTCTTCGGCCACGTTGATACCCACCTGGGCGCAGAGACCGAGGAAGTTGGGGAACGAAGTGGCGACGTTGGCGCAGTCGTGGATGCGGATCGGCGCACTGGCGCGCAGCGAGGCAACACTGAAGGCCATGGCGATGCGGTGATCGCCGTGGCCGTGGACCTCGCCGCCGCCCATGGCCGGCAGCCCATGACCGACGCCGTCGATGATGATGCCGTCTGCGGTCGGCTCGCATTTCACACCGAGCGCCAGCAGGCCGTCGGCCATGACCTGGATACGGTCGGATTCCTTGACGCGCAGCTCTTCGGCGCCGCGCAGCACGGTGCGCCCTTCGGCGCAGGCCGCAGCCACGAACAGCACCGGGAACTCGTCGATTGCCAGGGGGACCAGCGCCTCGGGGATCTCGATACCCTTGAGTCGAGCCGCCCGCACGTGCAGGTCGGCAACCGGCTCGCCACCCACTTCACGCTGGTTTTCCAGGGTGATGTCGGCACCCATCAGGCGCAGGATATCGATGACACCGGTGCGCGTCGGGTTGATACCCACGTGCTCCAGGGTCAGGTCCGAGCCTTCGGCGATCGAGGCGGCCACCAGGAAGAATGCGGAAGACGAGATATCGCCGGGCACTTCGATGTGGGTCGCCTTCAGCGTGTGGCCGGACTCGACCGACGCCTGCGGGCCATTGACCTCGACCGGATAACCGAAGCCGCGCAGCATCCGCTCGGTGTGGTCGCGGGTCGGTGCCGGCTCGGTGGTGGTGGTCTTGCCTTCGGCCCACAATCCGGCCAGCAGCAGGCAGGATTTGACCTGTGCGGAGGCCATCGGCAGCGTGTAGTCGAGCGCCTTGAGCCGCTGCCCGCCGCGGATCACCATCGGCGGACGACCCTCGGCCGCCGTCTCGATGACCGCGCCCATTTCCCGCAGTGGATTGGCCACGCGGTTCATCGGGCGCTTGGACAGCGAGGCGTCGCCGGTCAACGTGGTGTCGAAGCTCTGCGCCGCAAGAATGCCGGCGAGCAGGCGCATCGAGGTCCCGGAGTTGCCCAGGTAGATCGGCCCGGGCGGCGCCTGCAGGCCGTGCAGACCGACACCATGGATGGTCACCCGGCCCTGGTTGGGACCTTCGATGACAACGCCCATGTCGCGGAAGGCCTGCAGGGTCGCCAGGGCGTCCTCGCCTTCGAGGAAGCCTTCGACTTCGGTAGTGCCCTCGGCCAGGGAGCCGAGCATGATCGAGCGGTGCGAAATGGATTTGTCACCCGGTACGCGAATGCGGCCCTTGAGGCTGCCACCGGGTTTGCCCAGGAAGATCAGGTCGTCGTTGGAATTCATAGCGTCCACATAGGCCCGACGGGCCAGGATTTTACTGAAATGCTCGCGGGCCACCTTGGCGCGTGTGAACACGCCCAGCAGGTGATGCCCATCCCCTGCATCGACCGCGTCGCGCAGGGCGTCGAGATCGCTGCGAAATGTATCGAGTGTGCGCAGTACAGCCTCGCGGTTGGCGAGGAAGATGTCGTGCCACATGACCGGGTCACTGCCGGCGATCCTCGTGAAATCACGGAAACCGCCCGCAGCGTAGCGGAAGATTTCCAGGTTTTCACTGCGCTTGGCCAGCGAATCGACCAGGCCGAACGCCAGCAGGTGCGGCAGGTGACTGGTGGCGGCAAGCACCTCGTCGTGACGCTCGACCTCCATGTGCTCGACGTCCGCACCCAGGGCGCGCCACAGGCCATCGACGCGTTGCAACGCATCGGGCGCGGTTTCGGCCAACGGCGTGAGGATCACCTTGTGCCGCTTGAACAGCCCGGCATTGGCCGCCTCTACCCCGCTCTGCTCTGAACCGGCGATCGGATGGCCCGGAACGAAGCGTGACAGGTCCCCGCCAAAAGCGTCGCGAAAGGCCCGTATCACATTGCCCTTGGCGCTGCCGACATCGGTGATCACGGCTCGGCCCAGGTCAAGCCGGGCCAGGGCCGCCAGCAGTTTTTCCATGCCCAGGATCGGCACCGCCAACTGGATCACGTCGGCGCCGACACAGGCACGGGCCAGCTCGCTTTCGCAGCGGTCGACCACGCCCAACTCGACGGCCCGCAGGCAGGCGCGCGAATCGAGATCGACCCCCACCACTTCGTCGGCCAAGCCACTTTGCTTGATGCCCTTGGCGAACGAGCCGCCGATCAGTCCCAGCCCCACAACCACCAGGCGGCCTATTCTGGCAGCGCCCGGTTGCAATTGCGTGAACTCAGACACGGGCCAGCACCAGGCGCAACGCCTCCAGGAAACGGCTGTTTTCCGTGGCCAGGCCGATGGTCACGCGCAAGTGGTTGGGCATGCCGTAGCCGGCCACCGGGCGCACGATCACCCCTTCGCGCAGCAGCCCCTGATATACCGGCCCGGCAACGCGACCCACGTCCACGGCAATGAAATTGCCCTTGGAAGGAATCCAGTCCAGGCCCAGCTCGGCGAACCCCGCCTCCAGCTGCTGCATGCCGGCACTGTTGAGTTCGCGGCTGCGCTGCAGGTAGTCGGTGTCCGTCAGCGCGGCGCAGGCGGCAGCCAATGCCAGGCTGTTCACGTTGAACGGCTGGCGGACACGATTGAGCACATCGGCAATGACCGGCGACGACAAGCCATAGCCTACCCGCAGCCCAGCCAGGCCATAAGCCTTGGAAAAGGTGCGCGAGACCAGCAGGTTCGGGTAGCGCGCCAGGTAGTCGAGGCCGTCGGGCAGCTCGCCACCGACGGCGTACTCGATATAGGCCTCGTCGAGCACCACGACCACGCTGGGCGGGACCGCGGCGAGGAAGTCTTCCAGCGCCTGCGGGCCGAACCAGGTACCGGTCGGGTTGTTCGGGTTGGCCAGGAACACCACGCGGGTCTTGTCGTCGATCGCTGCCAGCATCGCCGGCAGGTCATGGCCGAACTGCCTGGCCGGGATGACCCGCGCACCGGCATTCACGGCCTGCACGACCAATGGATAGACGGCAAAGGCGTGCTCGCTGAACACCGCGTTCAAGCCCGGTGCCAGGTAGGCTCGGGCGACCAGTTCGAGAATGTCGTTGGAGCCGTTGCCCAGGGTCACCTGGTCCAGCTGTACGCGACACTGCTGCGCCAGCAGGGTCTTGAGGTCGAAGCCGTTGCCGTCGGGGTAGCGTGTGAGCTCGGCCAGTTCGCGTTCGATCGCGGCACGGGTCTTGGGGCTTGCACCCAACGGGTTCTCGTTGCTGGCCAACTTGATGATGTTGGCCGGATCCAGGTTCAGCTCTCTGGCCAGCTCATCCACCGGCTTGCCGGGAACGTAGGGGGACAGTTGTTGAACGCCGGTCTGGGCCAGGGCAAGGAAATCGGTCATGCGTACTAACCCTTCTGTTAAAGAACCGCTTTGGGGTATGAGCCCAGCACCTTGAGTGCCACGGCTTCCTGACTGATCTGCTCCAGCACGCCCTTGATCAACGGGTCGCGGTGATGGCCGATGAAGTCGATGAAGAACACGTAGGTCCATTTGCCGCTGCGCGATGGCCGTGTCTCGATTCGGGTAAGGTCGATGCCGTTGTCGTGAAACGGCACCAGCAGCTCGTGCAACGCACCCGGCCGGTTGCTCATGGACACGATGATCGAGGTCTTGTCGTCGCCGGTGGGCGGCACTTCCTGGCTGCCGATGATGAGGAACCGTGTGGCGTTGTCCGGACGGTCTTCGATCTTCTCGGCCAGGCGCTCCAGACCATACAGGCCGGCAGCCATGTCGCCGGCGATGGCCGCCGAGTTCCATTCGCCCTTGACCCGCTTGGCCGCCTCGGCATTGCTGGCGACCGCGATGCGCTCGACGTTCGGGTAGTGCGCGTCCAGCCACTTGCGGCATTGCGCCAGCGACTGTGCGTGGGAATAGATGCGACTGATGCTGTCGGTCTTGGTGTTGTCGCCGATCAGCAGGTGGTGGTGGATGCGCAGTTCGACTTCGCCGCAGATCACCATGTCGTGTTCGAGGAAGCTGTCGAGGGTGTGGTTCACCGCGCCTTCGGTGGAGTTTTCCACCGGCACCACGCCGAAGTTGACCGCACCTGCAACCACCTCGCGGAACACTTCGTCGATCGCCGCCATGGGCTTGCTGATCACAGCGTGGCCGAAGTGCTTCATGGCAGCTGCCTGGGTGAAGGTGCCCTCGGGGCCCAGGTAGGCGACCTTGAGCGGGTTCTCCAACGCGAGGCAGGATGACATGACCTCGCGGAACAGGCGCGCCATCTCCTCGTTGCTCAGCGGCCCCTTGTTGCGCTCCATGACCCGCTTGAGCACTTGCGCCTCGCGTTCGGGCCGATAGAACACCGGCACCTCGCCTTCGGCCAGCGCGGCCATCTTCACCCGCGCGACTTCTTCGGCACAGCGGGCGCGGTCGCTGATCAGCTCGAGAATCTTCTCGTCGAGGCTGTCGATGCGTACCCGCAAGGCCTTGAGTTCATGTTCGGACATCAGCCGTTTTCCTTTTCGAACTCCGCCATGTAGCCGACCAGCGCTTCGATGGCGTCAAGGCCCAGGGCGTTGTAGATGGAGGCGCGCATGCCACCGACCGAACGGTGACCCTTGAGGTTGAGCAAGCCGCGCGCATCGGCGCCGGCCAGGAATGCCTTGTCCAGACGCTCGTCCGCCAGGCGGAACGGCACGTTCATCCAGGACCGGGCGTTGACCGAGATCGGGTTGCTGTAGAAATCGCTGGCATCAATGAAGCCGTACAGGCGGTCTTTCTTGGCACGGTTGCGGGCTTCCATGGCCGCAACGCCGCCCTGCTCCTTGAGCCACTCGAACACCAGGCCCGAGAGGTACCAGGAGTAGGTCGCAGGCGTGTTGTACATCGAGCCGTTGTCGGCAGCGATCCGGTAATCGAGCATGGTCGGACAGGCGCTGCGCGCCTTGCCCAGCAGATCTTCGCGCACGATCACCACGACCAGGCCGCTGGGGCCGATGTTCTTCTGCGCGCCGGCATAGATCAAGCCGAACTGGGACACGTCGATGGGACGCGAGAGAATGTCCGAGGACATGTCGACGACCAGTGGCGTATCACCGGTCTGCGGCACCCAGTCGAACTGCAGGCCACCGATGGTTTCATTGGAAGCGTAGTGGACGTAGGCCGCGCCGGGCGTCAGTTTCCACTCGTTCTGGCCGGGGATGGCCAGGTAGTCGTAGGGCTTGGCGCTGGCAGCGACATTGATGTTGCCGTAGCGACGCGCTTCCTCGATGGCCTTCTTCGACCAGATACCGGTTTCGACGTAGTCCGCCGTGCCGCTTTCGGGAAGCAGGTTCAGGGGGATTTCGGCGAACTGCTGGCTGGCGCCACCCTGCAGGAACAGGACCTTGTAGTTGGACGGGACGCCAAGCAGGTCGCGCAGGTCTTGTTCGGCCTTTTCGGCGATGGCGGTGTAGTCCTCGCTGCGATGGCTCATCTCCATCACCGAAAGGCCCTTGCCACGCCAGTTCAGCATTTCCGCCTGGGCGCGCTGCAGCACAGCTTCGGGAAGCGCAGCGGGGCCTGCGCAGAAGTTAAAGGCTCGATTGCTCACATCCACTCTCGCTCTGCTTGAATTCGGGCCTGGCCCGGGTGTGTCCGCCGGAAGATCGGCAGTGCTGTCTTCGCGGCGGCTGACCGCTCCCACGAGGCTCCCGATGCAACGGAGAACTTGTGGGAGCGGGCTCTGCCCGCGAAGGGCGCACCGCCCAATCCCCTGCCCTACAGCTTACTCCTCGGGCGCTTCGTCGGCGGCATCGGGCTCGACATCACCCTGGGCCACTTCGGAATCGACCGCATCGCCGCCTTCGGCGCTTTCAACGCCTTCGACACCCTCTTCCAGCTCGTCATCCTCGACTTCCGATGGCTCCTGGACTCGCTCCAGGCCCACCAGCTTCTCGTCGGTGACCAGCTTGATCAGAGTCACGCCCTGGGTGTTGCGGCCCAGGCTGGAGACTTCGCCAACACGGGTGCGCACCAGCGTGCCCTGGTCGGAGATGAGCATGATCTCTTCACCTTCCTGGGACTGGATCGCGCCAACCAGCTTGCCGTTGCGCTCCTTGGTGACCATGGCGATCACGCCCTGGCCGCCACGGCCGCGACGGGGGAACTTGCTCAACGGCGTGCGCTTGCCGAAGCCGCGTTCGGAGGCGGTGAGAATCTGCGCGCCGGATTCGGGGATCAGCATGGAAATCAGCTGCTGGCCCTTGCCCAGGCGCATGCCGCGGATACCGCGGGCACCACGGCCCATCTGCCGCACCACGCCTTCGGCGAAGCGGATCACCTTGCCGGCGTCGGAGAACAGCATGACTTCCTTGGCGCCGTCGGTGATGGCTGCGGCGATCAGAGTGTCGCCTTCCTTGAGTTTCAAGGCGATCAAGCCGCTGGAGCGCGGACGGGCGAACTGTGCCAACGGCGTCTTCTTGACCGTACCGAAGGCGGTCGCCATGAAGATATAGGCACCGGTAGGCTCGGCCACCAGCTCGGGGGTGTCGCCCTCGTCGCCTTCAACGGCTTCGACGACTTCTTCGGCCTCGACGATTTCGCCTTCGAGGACGGTATCGTCGGCGTCGTCGAGGTCTTCGTCGGCGCCGGCGGTGGCCTGCAGGGCCTCGAGGTCGATCTGCAGCATGGTGGTGATGTACTCGCCATCATCCAGCGGCAGCAGGTTGACCAGCGGACGGCCGCGCGCAGCACGGGATGCCTCGGGAATTTCATAGGTCTTGAGCCAGTACACCTTGCCCTTGCTGGAAAACAGCAGCAGCGTGGCATGGCTGTTGGCGACCAGCAGGTGCGAGATGTAGTCCTCGTCCTTGACGCCGGTGGCCGACTTGCCCTTGCCGCCCCGGCGCTGGGCCTGGTAGGACGACAGCGGCTGGGTTTTGGCGTAACCACTGTGGGAAATGGTCACCACGCGCTCTTCTTCCGGGATCATGTCGCCCAGCGTCAGGTCGAGGCGCGAATCGAGGATCTCGGTCCGGCGCACATCGCCATATTCGGAGCGGATCAGTTCCAGTTCCTCGCGGATCACTTCCATCAGCCGCTCGGCGCTGTTGAGGATGCGGATCAGCTCGGCGATCTGGTTGAGGATCTCCTGGTACTCGGCCAGGAGCTTTTCGTGCTCCAGACCGGTCAGGCGATGCAGGCGCAGCTCGAGGATGGCCTGGGCCTGTTCCGGCGACAGGAAATACTTGCCGTCGCGCAGGCCGTACTGTGGATCGAGGTTTTCCGGACGCGAGGACTCGGCACCGGCACGCTCGACCATGGCCACCACGGCGCTGGACTCCCACGGC
The DNA here is from genome assembly GCF_947090715.1 of Pseudomonas sp. MM227. NCBI lineage: Bacteria > Pseudomonadati > Pseudomonadota > Gammaproteobacteria > Pseudomonadales > Pseudomonadaceae > Pseudomonas > Pseudomonas sp. MM227. The sequence goes on along the minus strand of NZ_OX352319.1, from coordinate 1,522,321 downwards.
GTGCTGATCAGCGCTTCCTTGGCCTCGGACGGCGTTGGCGAGGCCTTGATCAGGGCGATGACCGGATCGATGTTGGACAGCGCAACCGCCTGGCCTTCGAGAATGTGGCCGCGCTCGCGCGCCTTGCGCAGTTCGAACACGGTGCGCCGGGTAACGACTTCACGGCGGTGGCGAACGAAGGCTTCGAGCAGGTCCTTGAGGTTTAGGATGCGCGGACGGTTGTCGATCAGGGCAACGATGTTGATCCCGAACACGGCCTGCAGCTGGGTCTGGGCGTAGAGGTTGTTGAGGATCACCTCCGGCACTTCACCGCGGCGCAGCTCGATGACGATGCGCATGCCGTCCTTGTCGGACTCGTCGCGCAACTCGGAGATGCCTTCGAGTTTCTTCTCTTTCACCAGCTCGGCAATCTTTTCGATCAGGCGGGCCTTGTTCAACTGGTACGGCAGCTCGGTGACGACGATCTGCTGGCGACCGCCGACCTTGTCGATATCCTCGACATGGGAGCGGGCGCGCATGTAGATCCGGCCACGACCGGTGCGGTAGGCCTCGATGATGCCCTGGCGACCGTTGATGATGGCGGCAGTCGGGAAGTCTGGCCCGGGAATGAACTGCATCAGTTCATCGATGGTGACGTCCGGGTTGTCGATGACCGCCAGGCAGCCGTCGAGCACCTCGCCCAGGTTGTGCGGCGGGATGTTGGTCGCCATGCCCACGGCGATACCGCTGGAACCGTTGACCAGCAGGTTGGGGATGCGCGTCGGCATGACCGCAGGGATCAACTCGGTGCCGTCGTAGTTGGGCACCCAGTCGACGGTTTCCTTGTGCAGGTCGGCCAGCAGCTCGTGGGCCAGCTTGGTCATACGCACTTCGGTGTAGCGCATGGCGGCGGCGTTGTCGCCGTCCACGGAACCGAAGTTGCCCTGGCCATCGACCAGCAGGTAGCGCAGCGAGAACGGCTGGGCCATGCGCACGATGGTGTCGTAGACCGCGGTATCACCGTGCGGGTGATACTTACCGATCACGTCACCGACCACACGGGCCGATTTCTTGTAGGGTTTGTTCCAATCGTTGCCCAGCTCACTCATCGCAAACAGAACGCGGCGATGCACGGGCTTCAAGCCATCACGTGCATCAGGCAGTGCACGACCGACGATCACGCTCATGGCGTAGTCGAGGTAGGACTGTCTCAGCTCGTCTTCGATATTGACCGGGAGGATTTCTTTGGCCAGTTCGCCCATGAGAAGCCTGATTCCTTTTTCTGGTGAAACTCCGTTGCCTCCCTGTGAGAAGAACGAAGCTTGCCACCGCTGGCCGATGCCAACGGCGACTTACGACAAATCAACGAGTTACGCCTTGGACCTGCGGCGTTGGGGGGACACCGCGATGCACCCCCGAAAACCGCCGGATGGTAGCACAATCGCCGTCAGACACCTATCCCCTTAAACCCTGACAGGACCCTTGATCGGGTGAGATCAAGCCTCTCACACGGCGCTGCGGCGCTGCTAGGCCAGCACCGCATCGAAAAAGGCCGATTTGTCGGTGCGGCGAACTCAATGCAGGCGCCGGCGACACATCAGCTGCGCCAGCTTGGCCGTATCAGGCCGCTCGACGATGCCCTTTTCAGTGACGATCACGTCGATCAGGTCGGCCGGCGTCACGTCGTGGACCGGATTGAACGCTTCGACATCCGCGCCGATGCCTGTCCCGGACACTTCCAGAAGTTCTCGGCCATCGCGTTCGAGCAGGGGGATGTCATCGCCGCTCTCCAGCGCCATGTCGATCGCCGCACTGGTGGCTACCACCATGAAACGAACACCGTGGTGCATCGCGCAGACCGCCAGCTGGTAGGTGCCGATCCGGGCCGTGATATCGCCGTTGGCGGCGATCCGCTCGGCACCGACGATTACCCAGGTGATGCCCTTGCTTTTCATCAGGTGCGCAGCTGCCGAGTCGGCGGCCACGGTCACCGGCACGCCCTCGCTGGACAGCTCCCAGGCGGTCAGCCGCGAGCCTTGCAGGCCCGGCCGGGTTTCGCCGACATAGACGCGTTCGAGCATGCCGTCGTGGAACGCGGCGCGCACCACCCCCAGCGCCGTGCCGAACCCGCCGTTGGCCAGAGCACCGGGATTGGCGTGGGTCAGCACGGTCTGCAGATTGCCCTGGTGCCGACGGATCAATTCCACGCCCAACTGAGCCATGGTCAGGTTGGCTTCGCGGTCGCTTTCGTGAATGGCCAAGGCTTCGGCCTCGAGCGCGGGCAGCGGGTCCTCGCCGGCACGCACCCGGCCCAGGCGCTCGCGCATGCGCTCCAGCGCCCAGAACAGATCGGCGGTGGCCGGGCGGATCGCCGCCAGCAGGCGCAGGTCCTCGTCCAGCGCGGTGCGCCAGTCAGGCCCGGCCGCACGGTGCAGGCGTGCCGCCAGCACTACCGCATAGGCAACGCTGATGGCAACGGCCGAGGCACCGGCCACGACCCCGATGCGCACCGCGTCGGCCACGCCGGGTGCATCGATACAGGGGCGCCAGACCTGCTGCGCAGGCAGCGCGCGCTGGTCGAGCAGGTGCAACGCGTCACCTCGCCAATCAACGGCTTTGACCCGTTCCGCCGCCAACAATCGATCACGCATGCCCCACTCCGTACTCAGACACCAAAAGCGCTCGATTATAGCGAGCCCCCGTCCAAGACGCTCGGGTATACTTCGCCATCACCTGCCGAAGCCCCGGAACTTGCCATGCCCGATGTCGATACCGCCCTGGACCTGCTGCTACTGCCCACCTGGCTGGTACCGGTCGAGCCCGCCGGTGTCGTGCTCGAAGACCATGCCCTGGGTATCCGCGACGGCCAGATCGCATTCATCGGCCCGCGCAGCGCAGCCGCCCGGCTGCAGGCGCGAGAAACCCGCGAACTGCCGGGCCAGCTGCTCGCTCCGGGGCTGGTCAATGCCCACGGGCACGCGGCCATGACGCTGTTCCGCGGCCTGGCCGACGACCTGCCGCTGATGACCTGGCTCGAACGACACATCTGGCCCGCCGAGGCACGCTGGGTCAGCGAGGCGTTCGTCCGCGACGGCACCGAGCTGGCCATTGCCGAGCAACTGCAAGGCGGCATCACCTGCTTTTCCGACATGTATTTCTTTCCCGAAGTGGCCGCCGAGCGCGTGCACGCCAGTGGCATGCGCGCACAGATCACCGTGCCGGTGCTGAACTTCCCCATTCCCGGCGCGCGTGATGCCGACGAGGCGCTGCACAAGGGTGTCGAGCTGTTCAACGACCTCAAGCACCATCCACGCGTCAGCATTGCCTTCGGCCCCCATGCGCCCTATACGGTGAGCGACGAGAACCTGGAAAAGATCCGGGTACTGGCGGACGAAATGGATGCCGCCATCCACATGCATGTTCACGAAACCGCAGGCGAAGTGCACGATGCCCTGCAACAGAGCGGCGAGCGTCCGCTGGCCAGGCTGGCCCGCCTCGGCCTGCTGGGGCCGCGCTTCCAGGCGGTGCACATGACTCAGATAGACGACGCCGACCTCGCGCTGCTGGTGGAAAGCAACAGCAACGTCGTGCACTGTCCGCTGTCCAACCTCAAGCTGGCCAGTGGCTTCTGTCCGGTGGAAAAGCTCTGGCAGGCCGGCGTCAATGTGGCCGTGGGCACCGACGGGGCGGCGAGCAACAACAGCCTCGACCTGCTCGGCGACACGCGCATCGCAGCGCTGCTGGCCAAGGCCGTGACCGGTTCGGCGACCGCATTGGATGCCCATCGCGCACTGCGCATGGCCACCCTCAATGGCGCCCGAGCCCTGGGCATGGAGACGCACATCGGCTCGCTGGAGGTCGGCAAGGCTGCGGACCTGGCGTCGTTCGATCTGTCCAGACTGGCTCAGCAGCCGGTCTACGACCCGGTGTCGCAACTGATCTACGCCAGTAGCCGCGATTGTGTCCGGCATGTCTGGGTCGCCGGCAGGCAACTGCTCGACGAAGGTCGCCTGACCCGCCTGGACGAGCAACTGCTGCGTGACAAGGCATGCGCCTGGGGCGAGCGTATCGCCGCCGAGCGATGACGACTGCGCCGCCCGGCCCTACAGAATTCAAGAATCACATCGTTTAGAGGACACCCAATGAGCAACGTCGACCACGCTGAAATCGCCAAGTTCGAAGCCTTGGCGCACCGCTGGTGGGATCGCAACAGCGAGTTCAAGCCGCTGCACGACATCAATCCGTTGCGCGTCAACTGGATCGACGAGCGCGTCAACCTGGCGGGCAAGCAGGTCCTGGATGTAGGTTGCGGCGGCGGTATCCTGAGCGAGGCCATGGCCCTGCGCGGCGCCAAGGTCACCGGGATCGACATGGGCGAGGCGCCGCTGGCGGTTGCCCGCCTGCACCAGCTGGAATCCGGGGTGGAAGTGGAATACCGCCAGATCACCGCCGAAGCCCTGTCGGCCGAATGCCCGCAGCGCTTCGATGTGGTCACCTGCCTGGAAATGCTCGAACACGTGCCAGACCCTTCGTCGGTGATCCGCGCCTGCTTCCGCATGGTCAAGCCTGGCGGCCAGGTGTTCTTCTCGACCATCAACCGCAACCCCAAGGCGTACCTGTTCGCGATCATCGGCGCCGAGTACATCATGAAGCTGCTGCCGCGCGGCACCCACGACTTCAAGAAATTCATCCGCCCTTCCGAGCTCGGCGCGTGGAGCCGCGAGGCCGGACTGACCGTCAAGGACATCACCGGCCTGACCTACAACCCGCTCACCAAGCACTACAAGCTGGCTTCGGACGTCGACGTCAACTACATGATCCAGACCCTTCGCGAGGAATGAGCATGCGCCTTCGAGCGGTACTTTTCGATATGGACGGCACGCTGCTCGATACCGCGCCGGACTTCGTCGCCATCTGCCAGGCCATGCGCGCCGAACGCGGCCTGGCGCCAATCGACCAGCAGCGTGTGCGCGACGTGATCTCCGGTGGCGCCAAGGCCATGGTCCAGGCGTCGTTCGACCTGGCACCCGAGTCAGCTGAGTTCGAAGCCTTGCGCCTGGAGTTCCTCGAGCGCTACCAACACGGCTGCGCGGTCCACAGCCATCTCTACGAAGGCATGGCGCAACTGCTCGCGGATATCGAGCAGGCCAAGCTGATCTGGGGCGTGGTGACCAACAAGCCGTTGCGCTTCGCCGAGCCCATCATGCAGCAACTGGGGTTGGCACAGCGTTCGGCGGTGCTGATCTGCCCCGACCATGTAACGCGCAGCAAGCCGGACCCCGAACCCGTGCTGCTGGCCTGCAGCAGACTCGACCTGGACCCGGCCAGCGTGCTGTTCGTCGGTGATGATCTGCGCGACATCGAGTCGGGCCGCGATGCCGGGACCAGGACCGCCGCAGTGCGCTACGGCTACATCCATCCCGACGACAACCCGGATCACTGGGGCGCCGACGTGGTGGTCGATCACCCGTCGGATCTGCGCCGCGTGCTCGACCAGGCCCTTTGCGGCTGCTGAACCGTACTACTTTCCAGGAGTTTCCATGTTCGATTACTCAGCCCGCCCCGACCTGCTGGCCGGGCGCATCATCCTGGTGACCGGTGCCGGCCGTGGCATTGGCGCTGCCGCCGCGAAAACCTTCGCCGCCCATGGCGCCACCGTGCTGCTGCTGGGCAAGACCGAATCCAACCTGACCTCCGTGTACGACGAAATCGAAGCCGCCGGGCATGCCCAGCCGGTGGTCATCACCTTCGACCTGCAGAGCGCGCGAAGCGAACAGTACGCGCAATTGGCACAGATGATCGAGACCACCTTCGGCCGCCTCGACGGCCTGTTGCACAACGCCTCGATCATTGGCCCGCGCACCCCACTGGACGTGCTGCCCGACGAAGAGTTCGTCCAGGTGATGCAGGTCAACGTGAACGCCACGTTCATGCTCACTCGCGCACTGCTGCCTCTGCTCAAGCAGGCGGCAGATGGCTCGGTGGCGTTCACCTCCAGCAGTGTCGGTCGCAAGGGGCGCGCCCACTGGGGCGCCTACGGCGTGTCGAAGTTCGCCACCGAAGGCCTGATGCAGACCCTCGCCGACGAGCTGGAGGGTGTCAGCGCGGTACGTTCCAACAGCATCAACCCCGGTGCCACGCGCACGGCCATGCGCGCGCAGGCCTATCCGGCGGAGGAGCCTGGCCGCAACCCGTTGCCCGAACAGATCATGCCGGTGTATCTGTACCTGATGGGACCCGACAGTATCGGGGTCAATGGCCGGGCGTTGGACGCCCAGTGAAATGTGTCCTCAGGGCGGGCACCCGCCGCTGTAACGACCGGCCAGCCAGCCTGTCGCGCAACCGTGGTGCCGCCTGAGGCGATCCTGCTAGTCCTGCGTCATGCCCCTAGCCTGTTTCAAGCCACGACCCTTTTGTCCAGGGTGGTGGTGCGCTGCAGCTCCAGCGCCATGCAGCGTTCCAGGAACAGGAACATGAAGTCGTAGCTCTTGCAGATGGCGTTGCGCAGCTCGGCCTGCTGCAGTTCGGTGGCATGGTTGCCAACCAGGGTGCAGATGATCTCCAGAGCTTCCCACGGATGCTCGTCGTCGTACTGGGCGTGCAGGCTCAGCCAGCGCATGGCGCGCTTGCGGTTCTGCTCGGGAAACGCCTGGGCATAGGTGTCGTCGGCGCAGACCACCGCCGACCACTCGCCGGTTGCACCCTCGATGGCATAGTTGGTGGCTGCCATGGCAACCGCCAGCGAGTCGGTGGCACAGCTCTGCCAGCACCAATGGCTGAGCGCGTGCAGCTCGGCCGGCACGTCCTGGGCGATGAGATCCTGGAGACTGACGCCATGCGCCTGGCTCCAATGCACCCAATAATCGGCGTGATTGAGTTCGACTCGAATGTTGCGCATCAACCAGCGCCGCGCCATGTCCTCGCCCGGATGCCGGGCAAAACGCGTCTTGGTCAGGTTCTGCGCCATGTACAGTGAAAACTGCTCCACCACGGGCCAGCCGCCGATCAGGTAATGACGCATGGTGCGCGAGCTCAGCTGGTTGTCGCGCATGCGCGCGTAAACCTCATGCTCGACGACCCGACGCTTGTTCGGCGCACAGTCTTCGATCAGTTTCTGTGCCCACTCGGGATAACTTTTTGCGTCCATCAGCGGACCCAGGCGAATAAAAGGATCGTTCACTGGCAAACCTCCATTTAATTAAGTGAAGAACAGCGGCAAATTGCCCTTATCGGAAAGTGTCGGGAACGCCAAAGCGCAACGGCCGCAGTCTGCCCAGGTGACGGCGCAGACTGTCACAGGTGAAAACCTGCGGTCGCTCGATCAAATATCCTTGTGCGTAGTCCACACCAATTTCCAGCAAGGCCTGTTCTATCAGAGGCGTCTCGACAAACTCGGCAATGGTGCGCTTGCCCATGACGTGGCCAATATGGTTGATCACTTCCACCATCGCCCGATTGATCGGGTCGTCCAACATATCTTTAACGAAGCTGCCGTCGATTTTCAAATAATCGACAGGTAAATGTTTCAAATAGGCAAACGAAGACATACCGGCGCAGAAGTCGTCGAGTGCAAAGTGACAACCCAAGCCCTTCAATTCATTGATAAAACGGATCGCGCTGCCAAGATTTGCGATGGCGCTGGTCTCGGTAATCTCGAAACATATCAGCTCGGCCGGAATGGCGTGCAGGCGAAATTGTTCACGCAGGAACTCGAGGAACTCGTCATCACCGATGCTGATGCCGGAAAGGTTGATCGCACACACCGCCAACGGCCCCTGGTCGGGCTGGTCGAGCGTCTGGCGCACCACCTTGAATACGTTCTGCACCACCCAACGGTCCAGGGCGGTCATCAGGCCGTAGCGCTCGGCAGCCGGGATGAACACCTCGGGCATGATGATGCGGCCGGTTTCATCGCTCAGGCGCAGGAGGATCTCGATGTGCCCACCCGGCGGGCCGTCCTGTATCCCCAGGGCGGCGATCTCCTGCGCGTACAGGCAGAACCGGTTTTCCTCCAGGGCCATGTGCAACCGTTGGACCCACGCCATCTCGTCGACCCGCACGGTCAGTTCGCTGTCGGCGGCGTGGTAGACCTGAACGCGGTTGCGGCCGCGCTCCTTGGCCAGGTAGCAGGCCATGTCGGCGGCGCGCATCGAGGCTTCGAGGGTGATCGGCGCCTGGGTCAGGTGCACCATGCCGACGCTGACGGTGGTGACGAACGGGCGCCCCTTCCACACGAAGTGCAGGTTCTGCACGGTGTGGCGCAGTGTTTCGGCCAGTTTCTCCGATTCGGCGGCCGAGCAGTTCTCGATGAGGATGCCGAACTCGTCACCGCCCAGGCGCGCCAGGGTGTCACCCTCGCGCAGCCCGGACTGCAGCAGTGCGCAGATGTGGCGAAGCAGTTCGTCGCCCGCCGCGTGACCGCAGGTGTCGTTGACCAGTTTGAACTGGTCCAGGTCGAGGAACATCAGTGAGTGGCAGCCAGGATAACGCTGCAGCGCGGCCAGCGCCTGTTCGAGACGGAACTCGAACTCGCGGCGGTTGGCCAGCCCGGTCAATGCATCGTGCGTGGCCTGCCACGACAGGTTGGCGATGTATTGCCGCTCCTGGGTCATGTCGTGCAGCACCAGCACGGTACCGCTGATGTGCTGGTCGGTCTGGATCGGCGCGCCGACGAGCGTCACCGAGACCGTACTGCCGTCCAGGCGCTGGATCAGCTTGGCGTGTTCGCTGCCGCCGCGCAGGTCGCCACTGACGATGTGGTCGATGAGGGTGAAGCTGTCCTTCTCGGCGTTTTCGTCGAGCAGGTTGAACAACGCCGCCAGCGGCAGCCCCACGGCCTGATCGGCGCTCCAGTGGGTCAGTCGCTCGGCGGCCGGGTTCATGTAGAGGATCGCGCCCTCGACATCGGTAGTGATCACCCCATCGCCGATGGACGCCAGAGTTACCTGGGCGCGGTCCTTTTCCAGTTGCAAGGCATAGGCGAAGGCATGGCGCTGGTTGAGCAACTTGCGCGTGCGCCACAGCGCCAACACGATCAACAGCAGTGCCACCAGCAGGTTGCTGACCACCAGCAGGTACTGCACCGCGCGCGAGCCTTCGCCCAATGCCACGCTGAAGGCCATCGCGGCAGGCGTGACCGCATCATTGATAAGCATGATCTGGTGCTTCCAGCGCGCCATATCCGCCTCGCTGGCGGTGCCGGCCTGCTGCGCCGCGTGCATCTGCTGCGCCAGGGCGTCGAGTTCGACCAGGTAGGTGTCGCCGATCTTCCAGTGCGCGATGGCTCTGGACATGTAGCTCACATCGCTGAAGTGACGGTACAGCCAGATGATGTTCTGCATGTCGTCAGGGTGGTTGTTGCCCTTCAGGATGCCCGCCCGTGCAGCCGCCAGATCGGGCTCGGGCTGGTCGAGGGCGAGGCGCAGCTGATGACCGCCCTGGGGAATGGCGATGGCGCGCAGGTACTTCTGGAAGACTTCCTCGTCACGGCTGTCGGCATACAGGTTCAGGTAGTAGATCGCGTCTTTCTGACCCTTGGACCAGAAGCTTTCGCCCGCGACATAGCTGCGCACCGCGGACAGTGCGTAGAGGCTGATGCAACCCAGCATTGCCATCAACCCCACGACGGCGATGAATGGCCAGACAATCCCCAGCAATCTCGGTGTATCGAGAGTCTGTGTGTGCTTCATGAGGTTCCTTGCTTCAGCGATCCAGGCAACGTCCAAGTCAGAACTTCAATCACCACTGGCACACTCTAGGCTAGTTTCGGAAAGGACCGGCACAGTTTTCGTCGGTGCCGAATCTTTTTTCATGGCTGGGCGCGCCGCCAGCCGCGGACTCAGACCTGTTGCAGATAACCGTACAGACGCGCATACAGCCCGCCCTCGGCGATAAGCTGCTGGTGATCGCCATCTTCGGCGATCCGGCCGCCGTCGAACACCAGCACGCGGTCGGCCTGCTTCACCGCAGAGAGCCGGTGGGCAATGATCAAGGTAGTGCGCCCTCGCAGGAAACGCGCGAGGGCCTGGTGCAGGTTGTACTCGGTGGCGGCATCGAGCGCAGAGGTGGCTTCGTCGAGAATGACCACCTTGGGCTCGGCCAGCACCATTCGAGCAATCGCCAGACGCTGCCGCTGACCCCCGGAAAGGCGTACGCCGGACCGGCCGACAATGCTGTCCAGGCCGTGGGGCATGTCCCGCACGGTGCTGTCCAACTGGGCGATCTGCAGTGCATTCCAGCAGGCCTGATCGCTGGCAGTGCGCCCCATGGTCAGGTTGGCACGAATCGTATCGTTGAACAGCGATGGATGTTGCAATACCACCGCGACATTATCGCGCAGGGTCTCCAGGCCCATCGCCTGCTGCAGCGTGCCACCAAAGCGCACCTCCCCGGCCTGTGGCGTATAGAGCCCGAGCAGCAATTGCACCAGCGTGCTCTTGCCACCCCCGCTGGCGCCGACGATGGCGACCTTTTCACCGGGCGCGATGCTCAGGTCCAGGCGGTCCAGCACCTTGTCCTCGGCATAGGCGAAGGTCAGGCCACGGATCTCGATACCCACCGTCTCGCGATCGCGGAACGGATCGCTGCCGCCCGGATACCTGGGTTCATCGGCGCGAGCGAGCAATTCATTAATCCGCTTCAGCGCACCACCTGCAGCATAGTAGGCGTATTGCAGATTCAACAGCTGTTCGACCGGGGTGATCATGAACCAGAGATAGCTGAACACTGCCAGCATCTGGCCAATGCTGAGGTCGGAGAACAGCACCGTGAGCATGGCTGCAGCGCGGAAGATATCGATGCCGAACTGGAACAGCAGCGCGCTGGCGCGGCCCGACGCGTCGCTCTTCCACATCGAGGCGACCGCAAAGTCGCGCACTTCGCGAGCGCGCAGGCCGAGGCGGCCCAGAAAATAACCCTGACGGTTGCTGGCGCGGACTTCCTGGATGGCGTCCAGGGTTTCGCCGAGCGCCTGGGTGAAGCGCGCGGTGCTGTCGTTCTCGAGCTTCTTCAAGTGTTTGACGCGCTTGCCCAGCACCACCGTGGCGTACACCACGAGGGGGTTGAACAGCAGGATGAGCAGCGCCAGCTTCCAGTGCATCCACATCAGGATGCCCGCGGTGCCGGCCAGGGTCAGCATCGCCACCAGGAAGCGGCTCAGGGTTTCGCCGACGAATTTGTCGAGGGTTTCCAGGTCGGTGACCAGATGGGTAGTGACCGTCCCGCTGCCCAGGCTTTCGTATTCGCTGAGGGAGATGCGCTTGAGCCGTTCGATGAGACGCAGACGCAGGCGATACACCACGTCCTTGGCCAGGCCGGCGAACAGCCGCGCCTGCACGACGTTGAAAAGCAATGACCCACAACGCAGGGTGAAACTGATCACCAGCATCAGCCCTATGAAGCCGACGGGGATCTGCCAGGCGGCGGGCAACACCTGACTCATCCAGCGCGTGGCACTGCCGGCATGCCCGAGCAAGACCTCATCGACCAGCAGCGGCAACAGCAGGGGTATCGGCACGCTACACAAGGTAGCGAGTACGGCGACGCCATTGGCGGTCCACAGCGTACGCTTGTGCTGCAATGCCAATCGGCGTATCTCGCCCCAACTCAGGCGGTCTGCCACGGGCGTGGTTTGCGACCCTGCCACCCCGACGGGGCCCGGTCGCTCATGCATCGGCAGCACGTTCCAGCCAGCGCGCCAACAACGGCGCAAGATCGGCCAACGGTCGGTAACCATTGGTCAGCAAAGCCAGCTGGCCATTGCGCTCGGCGAGCAAGGTCGGAAAGCCGGCGATGCCCAGCCCCTGCGCCCAGGCGAAATCGGCCTGGGTGGTTTGTACCCTGCGATCGCTGTCGAACGCCTCGACGAACTCGATGCGCGGCACACCGGCCTGTTCGGCCAGGGCAGCCAACTGCACCGGCTGGGTCACATCCAGGCGCAGGGTGTAGAACGCCTGCTGGATCAGCTTGACCAACGGCCAGGCCAGATCGGGGGCCAGTTCGCGCACCGCCACGATCGCTCGGCAAGCCGGCTCGGTGTCGTAGACGAAGCCTGCCGGCAGTGCGCCCTCGAACTCGAAGGCCTGGCCGCTGGCCTCGTGCACCGCATGCCAGTGCTCGATGATGTAATCGCGGGTGGTCGGCTCCAGCGCCGCGCCGCCGCTGCGCAGCCCGCCCACCACGATATGGGTCTTGACCCCTGCCGCCTCGGCCTGATCGATCAGGGCCTGGGCCACGGGCGCGAAACCCCAGCACCAGGAGCACATCGGGTCCATCACGTAGATCAGGCGGTTGCGCGACATGGGCTCAGTCCTGGGCAGCTTTGCGATAGTTGTGGCCGATAGGGTGCGGCAGATTGCGCGCGCGAGCCAGTTCGATCTGCTTCTGACGATCAATGGCGCTCTTGCGGGTCTTTTCGCTCAGGCTGTTCCAGCAGTGCGGGCAACTGATGCCTGGCACGTAGTGCTCGCTGGCACGATCTTCAACACTGATCGGTGTGCGGCAGGCATGGCACTGATCGTAATCGCCCTCGCTGAGGTCGTGGCGCACCGTGACGCGGTTGTCGAAGACGAAGCAATCACCTTCCCACTTGCTCTCTTGCTGGGGCACTTGCTCCAGGTACTTGAGAATGCCGCCCTTGAGGTGATAGACCTCTTCGAAGCCTTCGCCAAGCATGTAACTGGACGCCTTTTCGCAGCGGATACCGCCGGTGCAGAACATGGCGACCTTCTTGTGCACCGCCGGGTCGAAATGAGCCTTGATGTAATCGGGAAATTCGCGGAAAGACGCGGTCTTGGGATCCACGGCGCCGTGGAAGGTGCCGATGGCAACTTCGTAGTCGTTGCGAGTATCGATCAGCAGGACTTCAGGATCGTCGAGCAACGCATTCCAGTCCTGCGGCTCGACATAGGTGCCAACCGTGCGGTTGGGGTCGACACCGGCGACGCCGAGGGTGACGATTTCCTTCTTCAGCTTGACCTTGGTGCGATAGAACGGCTGCTCGTCGCAGTACGATTCCTTGTGGTCGATGTCGTCCATGCGCGGATCGAGCTTGAGCCAGGCCAACAGGCCGTCGATGCCTTCGCGGGTACCGGATACGGTGCCGTTGATGCCTTCTGCGGCTATCAGCAGCGTGCCTTTTATATCGTTGTCGAGCATGGCCTGCAGCAGCGGCTCACGCATTTCGACGTAATCTTCCAGGGTGACGAACTTGTACAGTGCCGCCACGACGATCGCTTGGGTCATGGGTAAAACGCTCCAGGTGGTCGACCGCGCAAGGGCCGGACCGGATTTTCTTGGGGGACAGTTCACCGGACGAGCCAGGCGACAGGTCAGTGAACAGAAATGAAAAAACCCGCCAACGGCATGCCGCTGGCGGGTCGCAGAGTCTAGCAAATTCCGTTGCCTAGTGCCCACCGCCGGCGCAGGTGGGCGACGCCGGTGCGGCCCCTGCCTGCGCCCATTCCTGGGGCGTATAGGTGTGCAGCGCCAGCGCGTGGAACTCGCCCATCAGTTCGCCGAGCGTGCCGTACACCAACTGGTGACGCTTGACACTGTTGAGCCCGGCAAAGCGGTCACTGACCAGCACCGCCTTGTAGTGGGTCTCGGTGCCTCGGCTGTGCATGTGGCTTTCGTCCAGCACCTGCAGATGTGCGGGTTGCAGCATCTGCAGGGTGGATACGATGCGTTCCTTCATAGACATCAGCAACGACTCCGTTACGGCTTCGCTGGCTTGGCCGGACCGGCAGCAGCCTTGGCAGCGCCCTGTGGGTCCAGTTCCTTGGTCATGTCAGCCAACAGGTTGTTGACCACTGGCACTGCGCTTTCCAGCTTCTGCTGGGTGAGCTGGGCGGACTGCTGGGTCACGGCGGGCATTTTTTCCAGGACTTTCTTGCCCAACGGCGACTGGTAGAACTTGACCAGGTCCTTGAGCTCCTGCTCGGAGAAGTTGGTGGTGTACAGCTTGACCATGTCTGGCTTGAGCTTGGGCCAGCCGATGGCCTGGTCCAACGCGGCATTGGCCTTGGCCTGGTAGGTTTCCAGGGTTGCCTGCTTGCTGGCCGGGGCTTTGGTCTGCTCGAAGCGCTGAGCGAACATTTGCTGCACTTGCATGTACACCGGCGTACCCAGTTTGTCCGCATGAGCCATCATCAGGAAGGCTTCGGCGCTGGCATTGTGGCTGGCGGTGTCGGCGAGTACCTGGCCACTGGCACAGACGAGAACTGCCGCGGTGCAGATGGCGCGAAAACGAGTCATCGAGTTTCCTTATCTAGCAGGCGAGGTAAAACCCCAGAAACGATCATTTTGCGCTCAAGCTCGTGCGTCTCTCAACCCCAGACTGCGAACCGCAGGTGCAGTTTCATGGAACCTGACGCCAGGTACGTACCCTAACAGCAAGGCTGCCGATGAACTGCAGCGAGACCCGCCCGTGCATCATCGGGGTGTGACGCGAGATCGACAACAAGGAGCATGAACCGCATGAGTCGTATCGAAACAGACAGCCTGGGACAGGTCGAAGTTCCTGAAGAGGCCTACTGGGGCGCCCAGACCCAACGTTCGCTGGTGAACTTCGCCATTGGCGAGGAGCGCATGCCGCTGCCGGTTTCGCACGCCCTGGCGCTGGTCAAGAAGGCCGCGGCGCGGGTCAACGATCGCAACGGTGACCTGCCGGCCGACATCGCCCGACTGATCGAGCAAGCCGCCAACGAAGTGCTTGCAGGCGAGCATGACGACCAGTTCCCCCTGGTAGTCTGGCAGACTGGCAGCGGCACCCAGAGCAACATGAACGTCAACGAGGTGATCGCCGGGCGCGCCAACGAACTGGCCGGCAAGGGCCGCGGCGGCAAGTCGCCAGTGCATCCCAACGATCACGTCAATCGTTCACAGAGCTCCAACGACTGCTTCCCCACCGCCATGCACATCGCCGCCGTGCAAGCCGTGCAGGCTGACTTGTTGCCGGCAATCGCGGTGCTCGGCGAAGGCCTGGCCGAGCTGGCCGGACGCCACACGCAGCTGGTCAAGACCGGCCGCACGCACATGATGGACGCCACGCCGATTACCTTCGGCCAGGAAGTCTCGGCCTACGTGGCGCAGCTCGAATACGCCCAGAAGGCCATCCGCAACGCCTTGCCCGCCGTGTGTGAGCTGGCCCAGGGCGGCACTGCGGTGGGTACCGGGCTCAATGCACCCAAGGGGTTCGGTGAAGCCATCGCCGCGGAGCTGGCGGCGCTGTCCGGGCTGCCGTTCGTCACCGCGCCGAACAAGTTCGCCGCATTGGCCGGCCACGAGCCGTTGACCAGCCTCTCGGGCGCTCTCAAGACCCTCGCCGTGGCCTTGATGAAACTGGCCAACGATTTCCGCCTGTTGGGTTCGGGGCCTCGGGCAGGGCTGGCCGAGATCAAACTGCCGGCCAATGAGCCGGGTAGCTCCATCATGCCCGGCAAGGTCAATCCGACCCAGTGCGAGGCGCTGTCCATGCTCGCTTGCCAGGTCATGGGCAACGACGTGGTCATCGGCATCGCCGCAAGCCAGGGTCACCTGCAACTCAACGTGTACAAGCCGGTGATCATTCACAACCTGCTGCAGTCCATCAAGCTGCTGGCCGATGGCTGTCGCAATTTCCAGGAACACTGCGTCGCCGGTCTGGTGCCGGATGCGCAGCAGATGGGCGAGCACCTCGAGCGTGGCTTGATGCTGGTCACCGCGCTCAACCCGCACATCGGCTACGACAAGGCCGCCGAGATCGCCAAGAAGGCCTACGCTGAAGGCTTGACACTGCGCGAATCGGCACTGGCCCTGGGCTACTTGAGCGAAGCCGAGTTCGACCAGTGGGTGCGGCCCGAAGAAATGCTTTAAGCTCTTGCCGCCGGCATCATCGTTTGCCAACGATGATGCCGGCGGCGAACTCGCCCGATCCACATCCAAGATCCATTTCTACACAGGACGCACATCATGTTTGGCAAGCGTGCGCAGGACCTTGTTGAAACCACGCACTTTCGTGCCGAACGATTCAGCACGGTCAACGGTTTCTATTTTTTCAGCACTCGGGAAAAGACTCTGGAAGGCCCCTTCGCGACCCGCGAGGAAGCTGAACGCGAAAGCCGGGCGTATGTCTCTCGCGTCTCGGGGCGTCAATCCTATCGCTAGGCCTTTCAGAGCTTGGCTGCAGGGTTGCGCACCACTACACGGCGAGCAGGTTGCGCCAGCACGGCCACTTTGGCTGGCGCAAAGATAGGCAGCAATCTGCCGCTGGCGTGCATCTGCTGCATCAGGGTGGTGAACTCTTCGGCACTGATCGGCGCACCGGGGCGAATAAGCGCGTAGTGTCGGTAGATTTGGTCCAACCGTTGCGAAACCAGCAGCTGCGAGCCGATATCCGGGTTGCGTGCGACGAAATCGCTCAGAAATGACCGGGTGACCATCGCAATATCGGCCCGCTTGCGCACCACCATCATCAGGTTGCTTTCGTGGGAATACGTGAGCACGGCGTTGAACCTGCGCAGCAGATACTGCGGGTTTGCGTCGAAATCCGCGAACGCGTAGTGATAACCGTAGAACAGCGCCATGCGCTTGCCATTCAGATCGGCGAAGAAGTCCTGATCATTGCCCTGCTTAAGCGCCACGAACACCTCGGCATCCTCCAGCCCGAGATCGACCGCACTGTGCTTGATGCGCTGCCACCCCCACAGCGGGTTCTCGAAGATCGCCATGTCGACCCGGCCACGTTCGAAATCCTGATAGCGTCGCGCGATCGAAGTCGGCACCAGAACGAAGTGCCAGGTGGTCTGCACCTGGTTGAGCTGTTCGATGAGCGAGGGCAACAGGCCTTCGTTGCGACCCTGTTCGGGGTGCACGACGTACGGCGGAAAATGCGCCGCGCCGATGCGCACTTCCTGGGCCGCTTGCGTGCCCGATGCCCACAGGGCCGCTACCCATGGAACCAGTGCAGCCAGCAACAGACGTGGCAGGGCCGCCTTAACATAACCGTACTTCAAGACAGAAAACCCCCACCAGCCGTTTCGCGAAGCACGTACGCTAGGGGTTTTACGTCGGGCTGACAACTGCTAAACCCTGTGCCGGTGCCCGGCACTCCCCCGTCCGCCTGCGGCAGGCAGCATCGAACTGCGCTATTGCGCGGTTGCAGGGATATCGGAACTCTTTGCCTGCGGTTGTGCTCTAGGCTCTAAGCGCATGTGCCTGGGAGCCTGGTATGCCGCATTGGCTGGTCATCGACCTGGAAGCCACCACCGATGAAGGTGGTTGGCCGGTCACTGAAATGGAAATCATCGAGATCGGTGCAAGCCTGGTCAACCGCGACGGACGCGAGGTGGATCACTTCCAGCGATTCGTCAAACCGTTGCGACGCCCCAGCCTGACCCCGTTCTGCCGGACGCTGACCCACATCGAGCAAGCGGACGTGGACGCCGCGGCGGTGTTGACCCAGGTGTGGAAAAGCTTCGAGCAGTGGCTGTCACCCCACCGCGGGCAACTGCAGGGCTGGGTCAGCTGGGGCGATTACGACCGGCTGCAGTTGCTGCAGGACTGGCAGCGGCTCAACCTGGAAAGCGCACTGGCGCGAGTGCCCCACATCAACCTCAAGCAGCGCTTTGCCAAGGCTCGCCAGCTGCCGCGGCCGCTCGGCCTGACAAGTGCCCTGCAACTGGCCGGACTGCAGTTCTGCGGCCAGCAGCACCGCGCCCTCGAAGACGCACGCAACACGGCGCGGCTGCTGCCCATGGTGCTCGCGCCGTAAAGCGGATGACGACCTGCCAGGGCTTGGGCATACTGGCCAGCCCTTTCCAATCCTCCGCAAGGAACCGCCTCATGTTCAAGGTCAACGAGTACTTCGACGGCACCGTGAAGTCCATTGCTTTTTCCGAAACGGACGGCCCTGCCACCATCGGCGTCATGGCACCGGGCGAGTATGAATTCGGTACAGCCCAGAGCGAAATCATGCACGTGGTTTCCGGCGCCCTCACGGTCAAGCTGCCCGATGCCAGCGAATGGACAACCTTCACTGCCGGCAGCCAGTTCAACGTGCCTGCCAACAGCAAATTCCAACTGACCGTGGAAGTGGAAACCGCCTACCTCTGCCAATACCGTTGATGATCGCGGCCCCCAGCCTTGGGGGCCGCTTGCGCTAGCGACCGAACTGCAAGTGGGCCAGGCGCGCGTAGAGCGCATTGCTGGCCACCAGCTCGGCGTGGGTTCCCAGCGCCACCAGACACCCCTCATCCATGACTGCAATACGGTCGGCGTTCTGTACCGTGGCCAGGCGGTGGGCGATGACCAGTGTGGTGCGACCCTGCATCAGCGTCGGCATGGCCTGCTGGATGAGGTGTTCGCTTTGCGCGTCCAGGGCGCTGGTGGCCTCGTCCAGGAGCAGGATCGGGGCATCGACCAGCAAGGCGCGGGCAATCGCCAGGCGTTGACGCTGGCCTCCCGAAAGCCCCAGGCCAGCATCGCCGAGCGGCGTCTGGTAGCCCTGCGGCAGTTGCATGATGAAGTCGTGGGCATGGGCGATGCGCGCGGCGTCCTCGACCTGCTCGGTCGTGGCGTCGGCCCGGCCATAGCGGATATTGTCCTCGACGCTGCCGAAGAACAGCGCCGGGGTCTGCGACACCGTGGCGAACTGCCGACGCACGTCCTGCGGATCCAACTGACGCAGGTCCACCCCGTCGATGAGAATGCGGCCCTGCTGCGGGTCGTAGAAACGCAGCAGCAGATCGAACAGCGTCGACTTGCCTGCGCCCGAGGGCCCGACCAGGGCCAGGGTCTCGCCCGGCCTGACCTGCAGGCTCAGGCCGCGAATGGCGGGTGCCGCGTCGCGCGCAGGGTAGGCAAATATCACCTCGTCGAGCGCCAGCGCCCCCGTGACCCGCGGCGGCAGTTGTTGCAGACCGACGCTGGGCGGCTGGATGTCGCTGCGCGCCTGCAGCAGCTCGGCAATGCGCTGCGCGGCACCGGCGGCGCGCTGCAGCTCACCGACCACTTCGCTCAAGGTGCCGAAGGCACTGCCCACGATCAGGCTGTAGAACACGAACGCGGCCAGTTCGCCTGCGGAAATGCGCCCGCCGATCACATCCATGCCACCGACCCAGAGCATCACCGCGACGGCACCCAGCACCAGCACGATCACCAGTGCAATCAGCCATGCACGCTGGACGATGCGTTGCCGGGCCGTGTCGAACGCCTGCTCCACGGTGACGGCGAAGCGTTTCTGGTCTTCGGCCTGGTGGTTGTAGGCCTGCACGGTCTTGATCTGGGTCAGGGTTTCGGCCACGTAGCTGCCGACATTGGCGATGCGGTCCTGGCTCTGCCGCGACAGGCGTCGTACCTGTCGCCCGAACATCAGGATCGGCGCCAGTACCAGCGGCAGGGCGACCACCACGATACTGGTGAGCTTGGGGTTGGTGACGAACAACAGCACCACCCCGCCGACCACCATCAGCAGGTTGCGCAGGAACATCGACAGCGACGAGCCGATCACCGATTGCAGCAACGCCGTGTCGGTGGTCAGCCTTGACTGGATTTCCGAACTGCGGTTGTTTTCGTAGAACGCCGGATGCAAGTGGACCAAATGGTCGAACACCTGCTTGCGGATGTCGGCGACGCAGCGCTCGCCGATCCAGGACACCAGATAGAAGCGCGCGAACGTTCCCGTGGCCAGGGCCAGTACCAGCACCATGAACACGGCGATGGAACGATTGAGCAGGTGTGCCGACTGGGTCATGAAGCCCTGGTCGACCAGCATGCGAATGCCTTGGCCCATGGACAGGGTGATGCCGGCGGTAACCAGCAGTGCCAGCAGCGCGCCGATGGCCTGCCAGCGATAGGGGCGCATGAAGCGCCAGGCCAGGCGCAAACCGCGACGCTGACCCGAAGACAATAGCTGCAAGGGAGGTGATCCGTTTTCAGATGATCTGCAAGCCTACACCCAGACGCCCGATCGACTACAGTGGAACTCCAGCAAACGGACAAAGTCAGCTAGGAAGCAGCCCGAAACAGACGGCGCACACATCTGAAGAGGAGACAGGCCATGAGCTCGCATGACGACACGCCTAAACGCATCGACGTGCTACGTGTGAAACCCCAGGAGCCCGTTGGGGGCGCGATCATCGATGAACAGGGGCGTGAAGTACCCATCACCGAAAACATGGTGCAGGACGCCTGCCGCGAACTGGAAGAACACGTGGTGAAGCCGGTCGGCAAAGACTGATCGACCCAACCGCCCTGCTGCCCACGAGACCCGGCCCTGATGCCGGGTTTCGACGTTCTGGCACCCAGTCTCAGGTGTCGGTCCGGACCAGCACCGCCCCCAGAGCTACGACGATGCGTTCGAGCTCCGGTGCAGGACCGTCGATGCGCACGCGCAGCCCTTCGATTTCGCGACGCGGCGGGTAGTGCTTGCGCAATTGGTCGAAGGCCAGCCGCTGCCGGGCATCGTCGGCTTCATGAGGAAGGTCATGCGGGCTGTCGACGGCCAGGCTGCGACGCAAATCGGCATCGTCACGTCGCGGGTCGTAGACACCACGGCAGAGCATGGCCAGCGCCCAGGCCGGATCGCTGTCGGCACTCAGGCTGACTTCGCCGAGCCAGGGCCTGGGCAGCAGGTCGTACAGGTGGACATCGACGCTGCGACCGAGAAAGTCGCACAACGCCTGATGAATCTGCGCCGTGCCACGACGGCGACCGTCGAGGCTGTAGCCGGCGATGTGCGGAGTGCCGATCACGCAGCAGTCGGCCAGCGCACGGTCGACTGCGGGTTCGTGCTCCCAGACGTCGAGCACCGCCTGCAGGTCTTCGCGTTCGAGCAGCACTTCAAGCAATGCAGCGTTGTCGATCACCGCGCCACGCGCGGCATTGATCAGCCAGGTACCCGGCTTGAGCGCGCGCAGGCGCGGGCTGTCGAACAGGTGCCAGGTGGGGTGGTCGCCGTCGCGGGTCAGCGGTGTGTGCAGGCTGATCACGTCGCAGTGCTCGACGATGTGTTCCAGGCTGACGAAGTCGCCGCCCTCCCTTGCCGCACGCAAGGGGTCGCACACCCGCACATCCCAGCCCAGGCCGCGCAGTACCTGTACCAGCCGCCCGCCCACCTGGCCGCCGCCGACGATGCCGTAGCAGCGTTGGGGCAACGCCAGCCCTTCGATTTCGCTCAGGGTGAGCAGGCTGCCGAGCACGTAGTCGACCACGCCTCGGGCATTGCATCCCGGGGCGCTGGCCCAGTGGATACCGGCTGCGGCGAAGTAATCGAGGTCGAGGTGGTCGGTGCCGATGGTGCAGGTGCCAACGAAGCGGACATTGCTGCCTTCGAGCAGGGTGCGATCGACCTGGGTTACCGAGCGCACCAGCAGGACATCGGCATCGGCGACAGCCGTCCGGTCGATCGCTCGGCCCGGGTAGCGGCGGATTTCACCGAAGCCTTCGAAGAATGCGTCGAGCAGCGGGATGTTTTCGTCGGCGACTATGAGCATGGGGGTGTCCGGGGTTGTGAGTGTGTCAGGGCGGGCCTCTTCGCGGGCAGAGACCCGCTCCCACAGAGACTGGTGCGGACCCTGTGGGAGCGGGTCTCTGCCCGCGAAGGCCTCAGCGCAGGGTCAACTTCAGATAATGCGCTGTTCGGTCAGCTCGCGCACGAACGCCGGCGCGATATAACGTTGGTAATGCGCCTCGGACAGAATGAAGAACTCCCGATCGATGGCATCGCGCAGCTGCGGCAGATCCCAGTCGCGGAACTCGGGCAGCAGCACCAGACCGTAAGCCTCCAGGTTGTTGATCACGCGGGCGCCGCGGGCGATCAACTGGTAGGCCCAGCAGTATTCCGACTGCCGCTCGACGAAACGGATCTTGCGTTGTTCCAGTTGTTGGCGCAGTTTCGATGGGTCGAACACTTCCACCTTGGCCACCATCACCTGCACCAGCAACTGCTCCAGACGGATCCACACTGCGCGTTTCTGCGCTTCGTCATAGCCGTTCCAGTGGATGACTTCATGGTGATAGCGCTTGCAGCCCCGGCATACCAGGTCACCGTAGACGGTGGAGCACAGGCCCACGCAGGGCGTCTTGATGGAATGGTTGGACATGGTGGATCGGCACGCTGGACGGTGGAACACCGGGCGCATGTTAGTCCTTTGTCTAACAGGGGTCACCCCAGAAATCGTGGGGCTTAACTTAACTTCCTGCGCGAAATAAAGTAGAATCATGCAGCCTTTTTAGGCGCCAATGTCCATTGGAAGCTGTTTTCAAAGCGTCACGAGCACAGTTGATCCAGTAGAAGGGTGTTGGCACCGCTCGTCCGGTGCCAGCCCTCATCAGATTTCCCTTCTACCGGCGTAAAACTTTGAAAACAGCTTCTGCATGGAACACCTGCCCTCCTGACTGAACGGCCGAAAAGACCGTGCGCATGGATGCAGGCGTTCTCTGGATGAGCGTCCCTTCCGGGACCACTGATGAGGGTAATAACTGTGCTTGAAGCCTATCGCAAACACATCGAAGAGCGTGCCGCCCAGGGTATCGTGCCCCAGCCGCTTAACGCCGAACAAACCGCAGGCCTGGTCGAGCTGCTGAAAAACCCTCCCGCCGGCGAAGAGTCTTTCCTGGTCGACCTGATCACCAACCGCGTGCCACCGGGCGTCGACGAAGCCGCCTACGTCAAGGCCGGTTTTCTTTCTGCCCTGGCCAAGGGCGAAGTCACTTCGCCGCTGATCGACAGCAAGCGTGCCGTTGAACTGCTCGGCACCATGCAGGGTGGCTACAACATCGCCACCATGGTCGAACTGCTCGACGACGCCACCCTGGCGCCGGTGGCTGCCGAACAGCTCAAGTTCACCCTGCTGATGTTCGATGCCTTCCACGACGTTGCGGAAAAAGCCAAGAACGGCAATGCCCACGCTCAAGGCGTACTGCAATCCTGGGCGGACGGCGAATGGTTCAAGAAGCGTCCGACCCTGGCCGACAAGATCAGCCTGCGCGTCTTCAAGGTCACCGGCGAAACCAACACCGACGACCTTTCGCCTGCGCCCGACGCCTGGTCGCGCCCGGACATCCCGTTGCACGCCCTGGCCATGCTGAAGATGGCCCGCGAAGGCATCGTGCCCGACGTGCAGGGCTCGATCGGCCCGATGAAGCAGATTGCCCAGATGTACGCCGACGGTTACCCGGTTGCCTACGTGGGTGACGTGGTCGGTACCGGTTCGTCGCGCAAGTCGGCGACCAACTCGGTGCTGTGGTTCTTCGGTACCGACATCCCGTACGTGCCGAACAAGCGCGCTGGTGGTTTCTGCTTCGGCACCAAGATCGCCCCGATCTTCTACAACACCATGGAAGACGCCGGCGCCCTGCCGATCGAGTTCGACGTGTCGAACATCAACATGGGTGACGTGATCGACCTGTACCCGCACCAGGGCAAGGTCTGCAAGCACGACAGCGAGGAAGTGATCACCACGTTCGAGCTCAAGACCCCGGTACTGCTCGACGAAGTCCGCGCAGGCGGCCGTATCCCGCTGATCGTCGGCCGCGGCCTGACCGACAAGGCGCGTACCGAACTCGGCCTGGGCCCAACCGATCTGTTCAAGCTGCCCGAAGCCCCGGTCGACACCGGCAAGGGCTTTACCCTGGCGCAGAAGATGGTCGGCAAGGCCTGCGGCCTGCCCGAGAACCAGGGCGTGCGTCCCGGCACCTACTGCGAACCGAAGATGACTACCGTCGGTTCCCAGGACACCACTGGCCCGATGACCCGCGACGAGCTGAAAGACCTGGCATGCCTGGGCTTCTCCGCCGACCTGGTCATGCAGTCTTTCTGCCACACCGCGGCCTATCCGAAGCCGATCGACGTGACCACCCACCACACCCTGCCGGATTTCATCCGCACCCGTGGTGGCGTATCCCTGCGTCCAGGCGACGGCATCATCCACAGCTGGTTGAACCGCATGCTGCTGCCGGACACCGTCGGCACCGGTGGTGACTCGCACACCCGCTTCCCGATCGGCATCTCGTTCCCGGCCGGTTCCGGCCTGGTGGCCTTCGCGGCCGCTACCGGCGTCATGCCGCTGGACATGCCCGAGTCGGTGCTGGTGCGCTTCAAGGGCACCATGCAGCCAGGCATCACCCTGCGCGACCTGGTCCATGCGATTCCGTACTACGCCATTCAGAAAGGCCTGCTGACCGTCGAGAAGAAAGGCAAGATCAACGCCTTCTCGGGCCGCATCCTGGAAATCGAAGGCTTGAACGAGCTGACCGTGGAACAGGCGTTCGAACTGTCCGACGCCTCGGCCGAGCGCTCCGCCGCCGGTTGCACCATCAAGCTGCCGGAAAAGGCCATTGCCGAATACCTGAAGTCCAACATCACCCTGCTGCGCTGGATGATCAGCGAAGGCTACGGCGATGCGCGGACCATGGAACGTCGTGCCCAGGCCATGGAAGCGTGGCTGGCCAACCCGGAACTGCTGAGTGCCGATGCCGACGCCGAATACGCCGAGATCATCGAGATCGACCTGAGCGACTTGAAAGAGCCGGTCCTGTGTGCACCGAACGATCCGGACGATGCACGTCTGCTGTCCACCGTTCAGGGCGAGAAGATCGACGAAGTGTTCATCGGTTCGTGCATGACCAACATCGGCCACTTCCGCGCTGCCGGCAAGTTGCTCGACAAGGTCAAGGGCCAACTGCCGACGCGCCTGTGGCTGTCGCCGCCGACCAAGATGGATGCCCATCAGCTGACCGAAGAAGGCTACTACGGCATCTACGGCAAGGCTGGCGCACGCATGGAGATGCCGGGCTGCTCGCTGTGCATGGGTAACCAGGCCCGCGTGGAACCCAACTCCACCGTGGTGTCCACCTCGACCCGTAACTTCCCGAACCGCCTGGGCGATGGTGCCAACGTGTACCTGGCCTCCGCCGAGCTGGCCGCTGTCGCGTCCATTCTGGGCAAGCTGCCGACGGTCGAAGAGTACATGGGCTATGCGGCCAGCATCGACAGCATGGCTGCCGATGTGTACCGCTACCTGAGCTTCGACCAGATCGCCGAGTTCCGCGATGCTGCGGCCAACGCGAACATTCCGGTGGTTCAGGCTTGATGCCACGCTGAAATGAGCTGAACGAAAAAACCCGTCGAATGACGGGTTTTTTTGTGGGCGGTGATCGGGTCAGAGATGGGCGGTGAGCGCTTCGCGGCCGATGACCGCTCCTACGGATAACCCGTAGGAGCGGTCATCGGCCGCGAAAAAGCCAACCTCGCCTCAGCTGACTTGCACGCCCCCACTCAACGCCAAGTCCATCAGTTCGCGATTCGCCACTGCGTACATGGCGTAATCGGTACCCGTGGCGGCCTTGATCTCGTCGAGCATGGCACGCCAGCGCTTGACCATCACCTCGTGCTGTTCCAGCCACAGGTCCAGACGCTCTTCGACGTCACCCGGCGCATCCTGCATTTTCAGCACGGAAATGGTGATTGCCCGCTGCTGCAGGTCGATGTCGTCGCGGAAGGCCTCGCGTGCCAGCGCTTGCCAGTTGTTCTCCACCGGCAGGCTGCTGATCTGCTGCAGGTACCAGGTCAGGTCCAGCTTGCTGCCCACGGCGAAGAACGCCTTGGCCACTTCGGCGGCATTCTGGCCGGTGACGTCCGACGCTTCGATGATCGGCAACAGCGTGTACAGGTGGCTGGTGCCGGCAACCATGCGCGCCAGCAGCTCCGGTACGCCAGACTCGACATAACCCTGGTAGCGGGTCTGCCAGCGCTCGCGGGTCGGACCCTCGAGCAGTTCGTCGAGCTTGAGCCCCAACGCTGCGATGTGCGGACCGAAATGCGCCACATCGCGACCGGCGTCCAGCTCGTTGCGGCGGCTGCGCAGGAACCAGCGGGTGGCCCGTCGACCCAGGCGCATCAGCTCGTCCATCAGAGCCAGCTGGACATCGGCGGATACCTGGTAGTCCAGCGCCTCGATCTGGCGGAACCAGTGCGGCAGGTGGAAGATGTCGCGCACGATGGCGTAGGCCCCGACCACACTGGCCGGGGTCATGCCAGTGGACTCCTTCAAGCGCTGCACGAAGGTGATGCCCATGTTGTTGACCAGGTCGTTGGCGATCTGGGTGCTGACGATCTCGCGCTTGAGGCGATGGCTGCGCATGGCCTCGGCGTACTTGCTGACCAGCGACGGCGGGAAGGCCGTCTCCATGTCACGAGTCAGATAGACGTCGTCGGGTACTGCCGAAGCCAGCAGCGCTTCGTTGAGGTCGATCTTGCTGTAGGAGATAAGCACCGACAGCTCGGCTCGGGTCAGGCCCTGCTTGTTCGCGACGCGCTCGTTGAGCTGCTCCTCGGTCGGCAGGAATTCGATGGCACGGTCCAGCTTGCCACGCGCCTCCAGGTCGGCCATCAGGCGGCGGTACTCGGCCAGTCGCTCGTAGGCCTTGCGCGCCGCCAGGGACAGCGCCTGGGTCTGCTTGTAGTTGTTGCCCAGCACCAGATGGCCGACTTCCTCGGTCATGCTGCCCAGCAGCAGGTTGCGCTGCTTCTCGGTCATGTCCCCGGCCTGCACGGCTTCGTTGAGCAGGATCTTGATGTTGACTTCGTGGTCGGAGCAATCCACCCCGGCCGCGTTGTCGATGAAGTCGGTGTTGGTCGCGCCGCCGTTGAGGCCGAACTCGACACGGCCCAGCTGGGTCATGCCCAGGTTGCCGCCCTCGCCCACCACTTTGCAGCGCAGTTCGTTGCCATTCACGCGCAGGGCGTCGTTGGCCTTGTCGCCGACATCGGCGTGGCTCTCGTCACTGGACTTGACGTAGGTACCGATACCGCCGTTCCACAGCAGGTCGACCGGCGCCTTGAGCAGCGCGTTGAGCAGCTCGGTCGGGGTCAGCTTGTCGGCCTTGATGTCGAAGCGCTCTTTCATCTGCGCGCTGATGGCAATGCTCTTGGCACTGCGCGAGAAGATGCCACCACCGGCGGACATGATCGAGGTGTCGTAGTCGCTCCACGCCGAACGAGGCAGGTCATACAGGCGCTGACGCTCGGCGAAGCTGCTGGCAGGCTCGGGGTTGGGATCGATGAAGATGTGCAGGTGGTTGAATGCCGCCACCAGTTGCAGCTTGTCGGACATCAACAAGCCATTGCCGAACACGTCCCCGGCCATGTCGCCGATGCCGATGACGGTGATGCTGTCTTTCTGCACGTTGATGCCGCGTTCGCGGAAGTGGCGCTGCACGCCGACCCAGGCACCCTTGGCGGTGATGCCCATCTTCTTGTGGTCGTAGCCCGCCGAGCCGCCGGAGGCGAACGCATCGCCAAGCCAGAAGCCGTAGTCGATGGCAATGCCGTTGGCGATGTCGGAAAAGGTCGCGGTGCCCTTGTCCGCAGCCACCACCAGGTACGGGTCGTCATCGTCGTGACGCACGACATTGGCCGGCGGCACCACGCTGCCATCCTTGAGGTTGTCGGTGATGTCGAGCAGACCGGAGATGAAGATGCGGTAGCAGGCCACCGCCTCGTTCTGCACCTCGTCGCGGCTGCCGCCCAGTGGCAGTCGGCGCGGGACGAATCCGCCCTTGGCGCCCACCGGCACGATCACCGAGTTCTTCACGTGCTGCGCCTTGACCAGGCCCAACACCTCGGTGCGGAAGTCTTCCTCGCGATCCGACCAGCGCAAGCCGCCGCGGGCGACGTTGCCGAAGCGCAGGTGAACGCCTTCGACTCGCGGCGAGTAGACGAAAATCTCGAACTTGGGCACCGGCTTGGGCAGTTCGGGAATCAGCTTGGGGTTGAACTTGAAGCTGAAGTACGACTTGACCTGGCCGTTGGCATCGGGCTGGTAGAAGTTGGTACGCAGGGTGGCCTTGATCAGGTCCAGATAGCGACGCAGGATGCGGTCTTCGTTGAGCACCTGAACGTCGTCCAGGGCACTCAGGATGGCCTGTTCCAGGCGTTGCTGCTTGTCGTCCAGGTCATCGCCGGCCAGCTTGCGCGCCAGGTAGAAGCGGGTCTTGAACAGCCGCGTCAGTTCCCGGGCGATATCGGTGTGGTTGTTCAGGGTGCTGGCGATGTAGCCGAGGTCGAAGCCCAGGCGTATCTGCTTGAGATAGCGCGCATAGGCGCGCAGCAAGGCGACGTCGCGCCATGGCAGGCCTGCGGTGAGCACCAGGCGGTTGAACGCATCGTTCTCGGCGTCGCCGCGCACGATGTGCACGAAGGCATCCTGCAGCGTGTCGTTGAGCTGCTGGATGTCCAGATTCAGGCCTTCGCTGTAGGTAAAGGCGAAGTCGTGGATCCAGTACTCGCGACCACTGCGATGACGCAGGCGGTAGGGGAATTCGCCCAGTACGCGCAGGCCCAGGTTCTCGAGGATCGGCAACACGTCGGACAGCGCCAGTGGCGTGTCTGCGTGGTACAGCTTGCAATGCAGCTGGCGTTCGCCGCCCTGCGCCAGAGGCTGGTAGAAACTCATGACCAGCGGGCGCGATTCGGACAGCGCCAGCAGGTGCTGCATGTCGACCACTGCCGAATGCGCGGCGAAGCGCTCGCGGAAACCGGCCGGGAAGCCTTTCGGGAAATCGGCCAGCACATTGGTGCCGGCGGCCTCGCCGAAGCTTTCGATGGTCAGGCTGGCGTAGTCGTCCTGCCATGAACGGCAGGCCTGGATCACTTCGTTTTCCAGTTGCTGCGGGTCGATGTCCAGACGGCTCTTGGGGTCCACGCGCAGGATCAACTGCACGCGGGCCAGCACGGATTCGGAGAAGAACGTCCAGAACTCGCAGTCGCTGGCCTTGAGGCGCTCCATGAGCACCTGCTGGATCTTCTGCCGTACTTCGGTGGAGTACACGTCGCGCGGCACGTAGGCCAGGCAGTAGCAGAAGCGCCCGTAGGGGTCCTTGCGCAGGAACACGCGGATCTTGTTGCGTTCCTGGATCTGCACGATCGACATGACGGTGCTGAACAGCTCGTCGATCGGGGTCTGGAACAGGTCGTCGCGCGGCAGCACCTCGACCACCTGGGCCAGTTCCTTGCCCAGGTGCGCCTTGGCATGGAAACCGGAGCGGCGTTCGATCTCGGCGACCTTGCGCCGGATGTAGGGGATTTCGCGCACGCTCTCGCCATACACCGACGAGGTGTACAGGCCCATGAAGCGGCATTCCTTGAGTACCTTGCCATCGCTGTCGATCTGGCGGATCGACACGTAGTCGGGATACGCCGGGCGATGCACACGGCTGGGGTGCGCAGCCTTGGCGAAGGAAAGCAGCATCGGCTCGTGCAGGTACTGCACGGCGTAGTCTTCGATATGCAGGTCTTCGCTGCTCAGGCCGGCACGCAGCAGCCGGGTCAGGCCCAGGAACGACTGCGGGTCGTAGCGCAGCTGGCCACCCTGCGCATCGGCATCGACCACGAACTCTTCGTAGCCCAGGAAGGTGAAGTGATTGTCGGTCAACCATTCGAGGAACGCCGTGATCTCGGCTTTTTCCTGCTCGTCGCTGGCGAACGCGGTCTGTTCCACCAACGTGATCATTTCGCGGACCTTGGCCTTCATCGGCTCGAAGTCCTGCACCGCCATCCGCACTTCGCCCAGCACCTGCTCCAGCTCCCGGGCCAGCACGCTGAGCTCGGCGGCGTTGGCGCAACGGTCGATTTCCAGGTACATCAGCGATTCATGCAGGACGTCTTCGCCCTGGGCACCCTTGGCCAGCACTTCGAGCAGCTCGCCCTGGCTGCCGCGGCGCACGCTGAGCACGGTGGTCTGCAGGGTGTGGATGCTGTAGCCGCGCCGGTTGAGCTCGGTGCGCACCGAGTCCACCAGGAACGGCAGGTCGTGATGCAGCACTTCGACGGCGGTGTGGGTGGACTGCCAGCCGTGACGTTCGTAATCGGGGTTGTAGACGCGCACCTCTGGCTTGGCATGATCGAAGCGCTGCAACAGGCGCCAGGCCGACAGGGTGCAACCGGCCAGGTCGCTGAGGCGCCGCTGGGTGAGCTCGTCCAACGAGATGATGCCGAAGAACTGATCGGCGAACAGCGCCACTTGTGGCAGTGCCTGTTCGCTGATGTGCTGAGCCAGGGCCGATTGCAGTTGATGCTGGAAGTCGGCTTTGCTGGCTGCGGTGAAGAACGCCATCTGTGGTACTCCGCTTGGGCTTTGTTATTGGGTGAAGCGTCGCAAGTCACCCCGGTTCGGATCAACCATAGCCAATCCGGCGCTGCGGGGCGACATTTCAAGAGGTCCAACGACCTAGCTTACCCAGAGCCCGGCATGCACTCTTGCGGTGCGGCGACATATTCGGTCATGCAGGAGTTGTCGTACGAGACCGCTGGTACGGGCGTTCCAGCCGATCGGACAGTAGTCGGGTATAATCATGGCATATTCATATGACAGGTTCCCCCGTATGCGCATCACCGCCACTCTGCTGCTGGCCAACCCCCGTGACGAGGAAGAAGACGACATGGCGCTGCTGTGCTGCCACGGCAGCGCAGACGAAATGTTTCTGATGACGCGCTTTCCGGACGAAGAAGAGCTGGAGATCACCCTCGGCGACGACCCTTACCTGCTGCGCGACCTCAAGGTCACCTTGAGCGCCGACCGCCTGCTGGTGGCCGTGGCAGCCGGGGATGCCGCGGTGTTCGGTGGGGATGACCTATTGGAGATCGTGCATGCCAGCGACGCGGCAGAGCTGGCGCAGATCGAAGAGACGTTGAGGATTCTGCTGGAGGGCGTGGGTACGCTGGAAATCGGCTGACCTCGCTCTCCGCAGCTCTGTATATCTGTATACGTGTAGGAGCGGCCAGTGGCCGCGAAATGGCCGGCCAACCCAACCGATCTCTCTGGCCGTGCAAGCTTCTTCGCGGCCACTGGCCGCTCCTACGGGATCCAGAGGTGCCCGATCGAACACACCGATTTCTCTGCCACCCGCCAATGCATTAAAGTAGTGACCCCCGGCCAAGACGCCCTCACCTGCGTACTCGGTCCCTTTTTCAGGAACCGTCGACGATGGAACATCGTGAAGCGCTGATGGCGCTGCGAACCTTTCTTTCAACGCAGATCCTTGGCCAGGAGAAACTGGTCGAGCGTCTGCTGATCGTGCTGCTGGCGGACGGTCACATGCTGGTCGAGGGCGCGCCGGGGCTGGCCAAGACCAAAGCCATCAAGGAACTGGCCGAAGGCGTCGAGGCTCAGTTCCACCGTATCCAGTTCACCCCGGACCTGCTGCCGGCCGACATCACCGGCACCGAGATCTATCGACCCGAGACCGGCAGCTTCGTGTTCCAGCAGGGGCCGATCTTCCACAACCTGGTGCTGGCCGACGAGATCAACCGTGCGCCGGCCAAGGTGCAGTCGGCCCTGCTCGAGGCCATGGCCGAACGTCAGGTCAGTGTCGGTCGCAGTACCTACGACCTGTCGCCGTTGTTTCTGGTGATGGCGACGCAGAACCCGATCGAGCAAGAAGGCACCTACCCGCTGCCCGAGGCACAGCTCGATCGGTTCCTGATGCACGTCAAGATCGGCTTCCCGGATGCAGCCGTGGAACGGCGCATCCTGCAGCAGGCTCGCGGTGAAGCGCTCAATGGCGAAACCAAGCCCGAGCGGCGTGTCAGCCAGCAGGCCATCTTTGCCGCACGCAAGGAAATCCTCGGGCTGTACATGGCCGATGCGGTGGAGGAATACCTGGTGCAGCTGGTCATGGCGACGCGCACCCCGAGCAAGTTCGACGCCGAGCTCGGCGAATGGCTGGCCTATGGCGCCAGCCCGCGGGGCTCCATTTCCCTGGATCGCTGCGCACGCGCCCATGCCTGGCTGGCGGGGCGCGATTTTGTCAGCCCGGAAGACATCCAGGCGGTGCTGTTCGATGTGCTGCGTCATCGCATCATCCTGTCGTTCGAGGCGGAAGCCGCCGGGGTCGATCAGGACCGCGTGATCCAGCGCATCCTCGACGTCGTGGCCGTCGCCTAGCCCCATGACCCAGGAGCCGCGGCCAGAGCCTGGCATTCGCATCAGCCTGGCCGAGCTGATCGAAATGCGCCATCGGGTGCGCGAAGTGCAGCTGTTCTCCACCCCGGCCCAGCGCAGCCCGTTGATCGGCCTGCACCACTCCAAACTGCGCGGCCGCGGCGTGGACTTCGACCAGGTGCGCGTTTATCAGGCAGGTGACGATGTGCGCAGCATCGACTGGCGGGTCACGGCGCGCACCCAGGAGCCGCACACCAAGCTGTTCCACGAAGAGCGCGAGCGCCCCATCTTCATTCTCGTCGAGCAGAGCCGGCGGTTGTTCTTTGGTTCGGGCCAGATGTTCAAGTCGGTGCTCGCCGCGCAGGCCGCGGCGTTGATCGGCTGGGCCGCGCTGGGGCACAACGATCGAGTCGGCGGGCTGGTATTCGGCGACGGCGAGCACTACGAGATCAAGCCCCGGCGCAGCAAGCAGAGCCTGCTGCAGTTGCTCAACCGCCTGGTGCGGGTGAACCAGTCGCTGCACACCGAAGCGCTGCCGGAAAAGGACGCGCTGGGCATGGCCCTGCGTCGGGCGCGCGAAGTGTTGCGCCCCGGCAGCCTGGCCATCGTCATCTGTGATGAGCGCGCGCTGACCGATGGCGCCGAGCAGCAGCTCAGCCTGCTGTCGCGCCACTGCGACCTGCTGTTGCTGCCGGTTTCCGACCCGCTCGATCATGCGCTGCCGGCTGCCGGGCTGTTGCGTTTCGCCCAGCGCGGCAGGCAGATGGAAATCGATACACTGAACCCGGAGATGCGCCTGGCCTACCGCGCGCTGAGCGAGGCGCGCATCGCCCGATGGGAACGTCTGGGGCAAAAACTGCGTGTACTGTTGATGCCCCTGAGCACGCAGAGCGAGATGATCGAGCAGCTGCGCGAGTACCTCAACCCGCAGCGGCCGGGCAAACTCAAATGAGTACCCTTGAGCAGTTGCAGCCATTGATCGCGCCGCCGCCTATCGGCCTGTGGCCACCGGCGCCTGGCTGGTGGCTGCTGGTCGTGCTGCTGCCGACCTTGGGCTGGGCTGCCTGGCACTGGCGGCACCGCTGGCGGCGCAAAGCCGTGATGCCGGCCACCGTCGAGCAACCCCTGGATCCGGTGCGCCAAGGCGCGCTGGAAGAGCTGGCGCGCTTGCCCAGACCCTACGATGGCGCCCCTGCCGGAGCCTGGCTGCAGCAGATCAACGGCCTGCTCAAGCGCCTGTGCCGCAACCACTACCCGAACGCCAACAGCCATGTGCTCAATGGCCGCCAGTGGCTGGCCTTCCTCGACAACCGCTGCCCGGCTGCCGGTCTGACGCGCTGGATGGTACTGGTCGAGGGGGTCTACAAGCCTGAGTGCAAGCTGGACGACAAGGCCATCGCCGGCCTGCAGCAGTCGGTCGAAACCTGGATACGCAAGCATGTTTGAGTTCGCCTGGCTGTGGGTCTTCGCCCTGCTGCCGCTGCCGTGGCTGCTGCGCGTGCTGCTGCCGGCCGCCGACAGCGGCGAGGCGGCGCTCAAGGTCAGCTTCCTCGATGAACTCGAGGGGCTGGCCGGGCGCCGGGCACGCATCAGCCTGCCGACCTGGCAGCAACAGGCGCCGTACGTGCTGCTGTGGCTGCTGCTGCTGATCGCGGCGGCGCGCCCGCAATGGCTGGGCGACCCCCTGCCCATCGCTGCCAGCGGGCGCGACCTGCTGGTGGCCGTGGATGTGTCCGGATCCATGGACTACCCCGACATGCGTTGGCAGAACGAAGACATCAGTCGGCTGGAGCTGGTGCAGCGCCTGCTCGGTGACTTTCTCGAACATCGCCAGGGCGACCGGGTCGGACTGATCCTGTTCGGCAGCAAGGCCTACGTGCAGGCACCGCTGACCTTCGATCGACGCACCGTGCGTACCTGGCTCGACGAAGCACGCATCGGCATTGCCGGGAAGAATACAGCCATCGGCGACGCCATCGGCCTGGCGCTCAAACGTCTGCGCCTGCGCCCGGCGCAAAGCCGGGTGCTCATTCTGGTCACCGATGGCGCCAACAACGGTGGTCAGATCCATCCCATCACTGCCGCGCGCCTGGCGGCCCAGGAGCATGTGCGCATCCATACCATCGGCATCGGTGCCGACCCCAGTGCCGATGGCGCGCTGAGCATGCTCGGCCTCAATCCCAGCCTGGACCTGGACGAGCCCTCGTTGCGCGAGATCGCGCAGATCACCGGCGGCCAGTACTTCCGTGCTCGCGACGGCGACCAGCTGCAAGCCATCGGCGCCAGCCTCGACACCCTCGAACCGGTCGACCAGAAGCCCACCCAGGCGCGACCGGCGCAAGCGCTGTATAGCTGGCCGCTGAGCGCGGCATTGCTGCTCAGTGTGTTGCTGGTCGTGCGCCAGAACTGGCCGAACAACCCCCTGCAGCTGTTCCTGCGCAAGCGTCGCTTTCTGCCGACAGCTCCGCAGTGGCGCGAGCGCCTGCAGCGGCTGCAATTGCGGAGGCGCAAATGATCGATGCATGGCCGCATTGGTTCCGCCCCTGGTGGCTGCTGGCCTGGCCAGCTTTGGTCTGGCTGCTGTGGCAATTGTGGCACCGGCAGAAACGCGCGGGTCGCTGGCAATTGCTGCTGCCCCGCCACTTTCACGGAGTCCTGCTGGACGGGGGCAGCGGTCGGCAGAGCAAGGCGCCCTGGATAGTACTGGGCCTGGCCTGGCTGTTGACCGCGGTGGCCCTGCTCGGACCCAGCTGGCAGCGTATCGAACAGCCGGGCAGGACCGTCGTCGACCCGTTGGTGGTGGTGCTCGCCCTGAGCCCGGAGATGCTGGCCACCGATGTCGCACCCAATCGCCTGGAGCAGGCGCGGCGCAAGCTGCTGGACCTGCTCGACGCACGCCGCGATGCGCAGACGGCCATTATCGTCTACGCCGGCAGCGCGCACGTGCTGGTGCCGCTGTCCGACGACCTGGGAACCAGTCGCAACCTGCTGGAGGCGATCAAGCCCTCGATCATGCCAGTCGAAGGCCAGCGCGCCGACCTCGGCGTGCAGCGCGCACTGGAACTGCTCGACCAGGCCGAACAGGGTCAGGGCCGCATCCTGCTGCTGGCATCGCAGCTGTCCGAAGCGGAACGTCGCGGGATTTCCCAGCGGCTGGACAATCACTCGCCACAGTTGTTGATCCTGGGTATCGGCACCCGTGACGGGGCGCCAGTGAAGCAGGAAGACGGTGAGTTTCTCAAGGACGAGCAAGGCGCGATTCGCTTGCCGCGCCTGGACAGTGTCGGCCTGCGCAGCTTCGCTGCCGATGTCGGCGGCCTGTACCGACAAGCGCGTCTGGATGATCTGGACCTGCGCAACCTCGGCTTGCTCGATCGCCCCACGCTGTTGCGCGGCAACGGCACGACGCAGCAGTTGGACAGCTGGGCCGATCAAGGTCATTGGCTGTTGCTGCCTCTGCTGTTGCTGGCGGCGCTGGCTGGCCGCCGCGGCTGGCTGTTCTGTTTGCCGTTATGCCTGCTGATCGTGCCGCAGCCAGGTTATGCCTTCGATGTTCAGGACCTTTGGCTGCGCCGCGATCAGCAAGGCCAGGCCCTGCTCGAACAGCAGCGTCCGGCCCAGGCCGCGCGGCGCTTCGCCGATGCGCAGTGGCAAGGCATGGCGCTGTACGAAGCGGGCGACTACGAAGCGGCCGCCGAGCGGTTCGCCCAGGGCGACAGCGCCCGCGACCACTACAACCGCGGGAACGCCCTGGCGCGCAGCGGCGAACTGGAAGCTGCCCTCGACGCCTATGAGCAGGCGCTGGAGCGCCAGCCGGACCTGCAGCCGGCGCTGGACAACCGCACGCTGGTGGAACAGCTTCTGCGCCAGACCCCGGCCGAGCCTCCCGCCGCTTCCGCAGAACAGGCCGCCCAGCCCCGCGCACCAGGCGCCACGGCGCCGGACGCCGAGGATCCGAACGCGTCCACGGCCGCCGACGCTTCCCCAGGCAACAACGACGCGCAGAGCAGCCGGGAAAACCCCTCGGGTCAGGCGGGGGGAGAACAGAATCAGGCACAATCCCCGGCACCGGCGCAGCCACCGAGCGACGAATCCACGACCCGGCCACCGTCACGACCAACCCAGGCCACCCTGGATGCCGAACAGCGTCAGGCCCTGGAGCAGTGGCTGCGACAGATCCCGGACGACCCGGCCGAGCTGTTGCGGCGCAAATTCTGGTATGAACAGCAACAACATCAGGACAAGATTCGATGAGTCGCTTCAGCGCCCTCTGCATCAGTGCAACCCTGGCCGTGCTTGGCCAATGCGCGCATGCCGCCACGTTGGTGGCCAGCGTCGATCGCTCGCGTCTCAACTCGGGGGAAACGGTCGAGCTGACCCTGGAAACCACCGACGTCACGCAATTCGGCAAGCCCGACCTGACGCCACTCGAAGGCTCGTTCGATGTGCGCGACACGCGCCAGGTCAATCGCCTGACCAGCCTGGACGGCGACCGCCAGGCCACCACCCGCTGGATTATCACCCTGCTCCCGCGACAGACCGGCAGCGTTACCATCGCTGCGCTGCAACTGGGCGAACTGCGCAGCCAGCCGATCGTCCTGCAGGTGCTGCACAGCGACCCGCCGTTGCGCGCGAACATGGCCCCGGTGTTCATCGACGCCAGCCTGGATGAAGACAGTGTCTATGTGCAGGCCCAGGCAGTATTGACCTTGCGCATCTATCACTCGGTGCCCCTGTACGACGACAGCAGCCTCACACCTCTGCAACTGGCCGAGGCGCGCATCGAGCCGCTGGGCGGATCACGCACCTTCGAGAAGATCATCGACGGCGTCCGCCACGGGGTCATCGAGATGCGTTATGCAATCTATCCGCAACGCAGTGGCGAATTGATTATTCCCGCCCTGGCATTCACCGCCACCACCGTCGAGCCACCCGCAGCTGGCGACAGCGCCAACAGCACGCCGCGGCCCGGCAAGCTGATGAAGGTGACGTCCGCGCAGATGTCCCTGACGGTCAAGGGCGTGCCAGCGGCCTACCCCGCCGACACGCCGTGGTTGCCGGCACGCAGCCTGAGCCTGAGTGAAAGTTGGAACCCCGACCCGCCGAGCAGCCAGGTTGGTGATTCTCTGACTCGCACACTGGAGGTAAAGGCCGAGGGGCTGTCCAGTGCGCAACTGCCGGCGTTGCCCGGTACCGAAGTGGAAGGCTTGCGACGCTACCCGGATCAGCCCCAGTTGAACAACCAGATCGGTGAACGAGGTTTGATCGGCAGCCGCCAGGAACGCGAGGCGCTGGTGCCGGCGCGCAGTGGCACCCTGCAGTTGCCGAGCGTCGAGATGGTCTGGTGGAACACCCATGAGGACCATCTGGAGCGTACCGGTCTGCCGGCGCGCAGTCTGGAGGTTGCCGGCAACGCCGGGCTGATGGTCGATGCGCCGGTCGGTAACCGTGATGCCGAGCCGGACGTGGCCTGGCCGTGGAAGCTGGTCAGCGTCATGCTGGCGTTCACCACGATGATCGGCTTCGCCCTGTGGTGGCGTGCCCGTGGGCAGCCGGCGGTCCTGCGCGCGGCACAAAGCGGACCAAGCCCGCGCACTTTGCTCGATGACCTCAAGCGCGCCTGCCAGGCCAACGACCCCCAGGCCACCCGCCAGGCTCTGGATGCCTGGGCCCGGCAGCAGCCGGAGACGCTGGCCGACATGACGGCGCGCTTCGTGCCTTTGTCCGACGCTCTGGATGGGCTCAATGGCGCGCTCTACAGCGAAAGCGGCCAATACTGGCAGGGCGAAGAGCTGTGGCGGGCGATCGGCAGCCTCCTGCGCACCGACCCGCCCCTGGAGCCCTCCGCGGAAAACGCCGGGTTGCCGCCGCTGTACCCAAAATGATCCCCACAGGGTGGGTATCTAGAGTGGCTTGTGTTCGGTATGGGTCCAGTCGTGCAGCAGGCTGTAGGCCACTGCCAGCAGGGTCGGACCTATGAACAGGCCGATGAAGCCGAAAGCCAGCAGCCCGCCGAACACCCCCAGCAGCACGATCACCAACGGCAAGTTGCCGCCGCGGCTGATCAGGTAGGGCTTGAGCACGTTGTCCACGCCACTGATGACGAAGGTGCCCCAGATACCGAGGAATATCGCGTAGCCATAGTCGCCCTGCCACACCAGCCAGGCGGTGGCCGGAATCCACGCCAGCGGCGGCCCCATGGGAATCAGGCTGAGCAGGAAGGTGACGATGCCGAGGACCAATGCCCCAGGCACGCCGGCGATCAGGAAGCCGATCAAGGCCAGGATCGCCTGGGCGGCGGCGGTACCGATCACCCCGTTGACCACCCGCTGCACCGTACCCGCCACCAGATCGATGTAGTACCCGGCACGCTCTCCGATCAGACGTTCCAGCAGCCGGAGCACGAAGGCTGCCATGCGCGGCCCGTCGCGATAGAAGAAGAACACGAAGACCAGGCTCAGCGTGAGTTCGAGGATCCCGCCGCCGATCTGCGCGCTGCGCGCCAGCAGGAAATTGCCGACTTGCCCCAGGTACGGCCTTACGCTGGCCAGGAACGCCGCGCCCTGCTCGTCGAGGGTGTCCCAGATACCGACCAGGCTCGCACCGACCAGAGGAATGCCGGCCAGCCAGCCAGGCGCATCGGGCAGCCCGTCGACCTGCACGTCGCGAATGAACGCCGTCGCATCGCGCACGTGATCGGCCAGGTTGAAGCCCAACCAGACCAGCGGCAAGACCACCAGCAGCATCCAGCAGCCGGTGAGAATACCGGCTGCCAGCGACTCGCGGCCATTGAGCCAGCGGGTCAGCAGCCGCATCAGCGGCCAACTGGCGTAGGCCAGGATCGCACCCCACAGCAGGGCTGAACAAAACGGCGCCAGTACCCATAGGCAGGCGCCAAGCAGTGCCAGCAAGACAATCTGTACCAGCAGGCGATCGTTACTCGGCATCAATGCTCCAAAGGCGACGCAGGCTCAACGAATGATTTCCAGATGCAGCCCCTTGACGCTTTCGGTACCGGTTTCCAAGCGAGCCGCGCGCACACCCTTGGCGACCAGCGCATCGCGCCATGCAGCGGCCGCAGCGTTCGATACACCGGATACGCTCACCCGAATCGAGCTGTCGAGTTGCAGGCTGCGGGCCAGCAAGGCCACCCAGGTGTCATCGGGCGTTTCGCCCATGGCTGGGTAATCGAGATCGCCGGTGCTGCGCAATTCGTGCAGCACCGTGGCCGGGGTGGGCAACAACTCGCCCAGTGGCGCATCGGCAACGAAGTTTTCGACGTGCAGATAGGCGCGACGGTTGCCACGGGTAATGGCATAGATGGCTGTGAGGGTGTTGTCGTCTGGAGCGGCCTGGCGCAGCAGCACGAACGCCTGCTGATCGTCGGCCCCCGACAGCCGCGCGCCGTCGAAGACATCGTTGACCCACAGGCTGCTTTCACCGCAGTCGCGCGCCTGACACCAGTACAGCGTGTGCGCGCCCCCCTGCTGCAGCGCCTCGCGGGCATCGTTGAAGGCTTGTCGCGCGGTCTGGGTTTCGGGAAGTTCATACGTGGTGGCGCTGACCTGGCCTCTGGCGTTGACCTGGCCGTCCATGCGCAGCTTGCCGCTGATCTTGCGCAGCGACCCCAGCGGATAGATGCGCTCCTTGTCGACCGCAGGACGTTGGTCGACGACCTTGGCGTCCGGCGGCGCGGGCAGCTCGGCGGCCATGGCTGAGGTGCTCAGGGCGGCGCTGCCCAGCAGAGCGGCGAGTACCGGTAGCAGCCGCTTCGAGGCATTCATGAGGGCAGCAAGGCGTGGTGGCCCGGAGGGCTGTAAACGAGCGTAGCAGCGAGTTCCATCAAGGTCTTCTCCTGTTTCAACCTGACAAGCCTCGGCAGTTGCCTGCTGCAAGTCAAGGTATCGCAAAAAAGCGATTGAAACAGTCTGCGACAAGCCTGGCCCCGGTGTCGTCATTCAGGTGCAGGTGATGGCCTCCGGGGAGCGCCTGCAGGGGGAGCCCCAACCGGGCCAGCAGCGCAGTATTTTTCACCAGCAGGCCCTGCTCGGCGAGGATCAACAGGCTCGGGCAGCGAATCGCCTGCACGTACGCCAGTGCCTGATCTTCGCTCAAGCGCACCGGCGATGGCAGCGTCAGACGGCTGTCGCTACGCCAGCTGAATCCACCTGCCACCCTTTCAAGCCCTCGCGCCGCCAATAATTCGGCCGCCTCGTGGCTGACGGCGATACGACCCTGCATGCGCGCAAGCACGGCCCGATCGATGTCGGCATACACTGATTTGCGCTTATGACCCAACGCCTGCTGCGCATGCAGGGCTTCGCCCAGGCGCTGTGGCCCCTCCTCGGCAGCGCCCAGCGGCGGTATCACGCCGTCGATCAGCGCCAGGCGCTCTATTCGCTCGGGCAAGGCACTCGCCAGCAAGGTGGCGACGATCCCGCCCAGCGAGTGCCCCAGCAGGGAAAAGCGCTGCCATCCCAGCTGGTCGGCCGCCTGCAGCACATCGTGGGCGTAATCCCACAGGGCATAACCGGCGCCAACCGGACGATGCCCGGAGTGTCCATGCCCGGCCAGGTCGAGGGCGACGATGCGCAGCCCGGCCAGCTTCGGCGCCAGACGGGCAAAGCTGTTGGCGTTGTCCAGCCAGCCGTGCAGCGCCAGCACCGGCCTGCCGTCTTCGGGTCCGTAGACCTGGGCGGCCAGCTCGATATGAGGCAGCGACAGGCGGATTTCGCGGACCGGCGCAGTCATGACTCAGCGGGCCGGCGGGTTCTGCCCCAGCGGCACCACGGCCACTGTCAGGCGCGAAATGCAGCTGGCTTTGCCGTCGTCGCCCTGCAGGCGAATGTCCCAGACGTGAGTGCTGCGGCCAATGTGCACCGCACGGGCCACGCCCGTCACCCGGCCGCTGCGCAACCCGCGCAGATGGTTGGCGTTCACCTCAAGGCCTACACAGTAGAAACCCTCGGTGTCGATGCACAGAAAACTGGCCATGGAGCCCAGGCTTTCTGCCAGCACCACCGAGGCGCCACCGTGCAGCAGACCGAACGGCTGGTGGGTCCGGGCATCAACGGCCATGCTGGCAGTCAGGGAGTGCGCATCGAAGCTTTCGAAGCGGATATCCAGCAACTCGCCGATGGTATTTTTCTGCGCCGCATTCAAGCGTTCGAGATCCGGTTCGGTGCGCCACAAACTCATGGGAGGATTCCTGACAGGTTAGGGATGGTGAACGGCGTACAGGGACATCAGCCCGGCCAGGGGCCAGTCGCCGTGCAGCTCGGCCAGGCTGGCGGTCTGCATGGGTTCCGGCTCGCGCAAGTTGCCGTGGACGAGCAGGCTCAGCAGATTGCCCACCAGCGGCTGGTGGCTGACCAGCAGCACGTTCTCCAGACCCAGCGCCTGCAAGTGCCCGGCCACCTCCAGCGGATCGCTTTCAGGCGTCAGCCACGGCACGGTCTGCACCGCCGGGGCGCCGTGCAGCACGCCATGGACCAGAGCGGCGGTCTGCTGCGCGCGTAAATACGGGCTGGCAAGAATGGCATCCAGAGGTTGATCGTGCAGGCGCGCCGCGCTGGCCAGCGCCTGTCGTTCGCCCACCGAGGTCAAGGCCCGCTCGGCATCGCTGCGGGCATGGCTGACGGCTTCGCCGTGGCGCAGTACCCAGAGCTTCATGGCTTGGGCTCGTCGGCCACGGGACGAGCCGCGCCTGCGTCATAGGCTGCTTCGCCGTCGGCGGGACGCGCCTGTGGCCAATCGGAAAACGGCCAGGGTTTCTGCTCGGTGTGAAAGCTGCCGAAGCGACCGATCTGGGCCAGGTAGCGGCTCAGGCTGTCGCCGAAAGTCATCATGGCAGCGTTCGGCGCGCCCTGGACCAGGCGATGGATGAGTTGCACCAGCACCAGCGCGCCGAGCAGGAACTGGGCAACCTGCCAGACCAGCACGAACACCAGCATCCAGAGCACGCGCAAAAGGATAGCCTCGCGGCCCGGGTCGTTGAAAGGACGGTTCATGACGTGTTCCTCAGTTGAAGCCACTGGTGGAAATGAAATCGACATCGGTCTTGGGTTCGGCCCGCATCAGCAGCTCGATCACCTGGTTCAGCGTACGCCCTTCGAACAGGATTGCGTGCAAGCCCGCCACCAGCGGCATGTACACCTGAAGCTCCTGAGCCTTGGCCTTGAGCACCTTGAGCGTGTTGACCCCTTCGGCCACCTCGCCCAGGCGCGACACGGCGTCCTCCAGGCTCAGGCCTTCGCCCAGGGCAAACCCTACCTGATAGTTGCGGCTCTTGGGCGACGAGCAGGTCACGATCAGGTCGCCCACACCGGCCAGACCGAGAAAGGTCATGGGGTTGGCGCCCTGGCTGACGGCAAAACGCGTCATCTCGGCCAGGGCACGGGTAATCAGCATGCTTTTGGTGTTCTCGCCCATGCCCAATGCCACAGCCATGCCGGCGATGATCGCATAGACGTTCTTCAGCGCGCCGCCCAACTCGACGCCGAAGCGGTCGCTGCTGGCATAGACGCGGAACGTACGCCCATGCAGCACGGCCTGAACGCGCTCGCAGAGGGCTTCGTCGGCGCTCGCCACCACCGTGGCGGTCAGGGCATGTTCGGCGATCTCGCGAGCCAGGTTGGGGCCGGACAACACGCCGATACGCGCGTCTGGCGCAACCTCTTCGAGAATCTCGCTCATCAGCTTGAAGGTCTGCGCCTCGATGCCCTTGGTCAGGCTGACCAGCATCTTGCCGCTCAGCTG
Organism: Pseudomonas sp. MM227; assembly: GCF_947090715.1. NCBI lineage: Bacteria > Pseudomonadati > Pseudomonadota > Gammaproteobacteria > Pseudomonadales > Pseudomonadaceae > Pseudomonas > Pseudomonas sp. MM227. The sequence continues at coordinate 1,479,665 of NZ_OX352319.1, read as the reverse complement.
ATCGGCATGCTGGGCCAGCACGCTGCGCAAGGCGCTCGAGGGCAGCGCGACGAAGATCAGCGCACTGCCGGCGATGGTCGCGGGCAGGTCGGTGACCGGGATCACCCCCGGCAGGATCTTGATGCCTTTGAGGTAGCGCGGATTTTCCCGGTTCAGGCGAATCGACTCGGCCTGCTCCGGGTCGCGCATCCACTGACGGACCGAATGGCCGTTCTCGGCCAGCAGGTTGGCCACGGCGGTGCCGAAACTACCTCCTCCCAGCACGGCTATCGGCTGCTCTTGAGTCATATCCCATCCATTTGGTCGAGTTGAGGGCGATGAGGGGCATTATACGGAGCCACCTCGACACGACCAGTCCCGGCCTGCGCCCCGGTAACAATACGACTGGAATTGTCGCTCTGACCGGTTAACATGCCTGACTGTTCAACTCGATTCAGGCCCTGTCGTGTCCGCCACTTTCCCATTGCCCTGCGCCCCGACATGAAGTTGCGCCTGAACCGCGACATTCATACACGCACCCAGATCATCAGCGTCGGGCCGGCCCTGCTGTTGACCCTGCTACTGATCGGTTTCTTCACCTTCGTGCGTTTGCAGGACTTGCGCCAGGAACTCAATCACACCGGCCAGTTGATCGCCAACCAGCTCGCCCCCGCCGCGGAATACGGCGTGGTCACCGACAATGCCGCGGTACTCGAAGGGCTGCTCGGCGCAACCCTGGCCACCCCTCACGTACGTTTCCTGGAGATTCAGGACCAGACCGACCGGCGCCTGGCCTATGTCGAACAGCGAGTCAGAAACGAGCACCGGTCGGCCCATGTCGAAGTGTTCCAGGCACCGATCCAGATCCGTGGGGCCTTCCTGGAAGACCATCAGGCTCAGGTGCAGCAGCACATGGGCAGTGCCAGCAGCGGCGATTACCTGGGCCGGGTGATCGTCGGCATGTCCGACGACGCCTTCAGCGAGCGCCAGCAGGAAATTGTCCTCAAGGCCGCCGTGCTGGCACTGTTCGCACTGTTGTTCACCTATCTGCTGGCCCGGCGGCTGGCGCGCAGCCTGGCCCAGCCCATCAGTGAAATGAGCCGCGTGGTCAAGGCCATAGGCCAGGGCGAGTTCGACCGGCCGCTGCCCATCATCGACGACAGCGAGCTGGGGCATCTGGCCGGGCATATCAACAACCTTGCCAGCGCCCTGGCCAAGGCCAGCCACGAACAGCATCAGGCCATGCAGCAACTGATCCAGACCCGCGAGGAGGCCGAGCGCGCCAACAGCGCCAAGTCGGATTTCCTGGCGATGATGAGCCACGAGCTGCGCACCCCCATGAATGGCGTGCTGGGCATGCTGCAGCTGCTCGAAACCACCGTACTGAGCCATGAACAGCGCGATTACGCTCAGGTGGCCACCGAGTCCACCGAACACCTGCTCAAGGTCATCAACGACATTCTGGATTTTTCCCGCATCGAGCGGGCGGCGATGGAGCTGGAGCACATCGGTTTCGGCCTGCACGAGCTGATCACCAGTTGCGTGCAGGCCTTCCAGCACACCGCCAGGCAACGCAAGCTGGCGCTGGAATTGACGCTGGCCGAGGGCATCGAGGGGTTGCAGGTCGAGGGCGATCCGACGCGCATCCGGCAGATCCTGGTCAATCTGATCGGCAATGCGCTGAAATTCACCGATGAAGGCGGTGTGGACATCGGTGTGCGCTGGCAGGTGCTGGATCATCAATTGATATGGCTGACCTGCACCGTGCGCGATACTGGCATCGGCATCGGCGAAGATCGACTGGAAAGCATGTTCGACGCGTTCGCCCAGGCCGACAGTTCGATTTCGCGCCGTTACGGCGGCACCGGCCTGGGGCTGCCGATCGCGCGTACGCTGGCCGAACGCATGGGGGGCACGCTGCGTGCGCAAAGCAAGGAAAGGCAAGGCTCGCTGTTCACCCTGGAAATGCCGCTGGCGCTGAGCCAGCAGAGCCTGGCCCGCCCCGCAGCGGTGCCCAACCTGTCCGGCAACGACGACGGCGTCGGCCACAGTGTCTTGCTGGTGGAAGACAACGCGGTCAACCAGACCGTGATCGAAGCCATGCTGCGCAGCCTGGGCTACGCCGTCGATGTCGTCAGCGACGGAGCAGCAGCGGTCAGCCAGGTGCGTGCGCACCTCTATTCGGCGGTGCTGATGGACTGTCGCCTGCCGGTCCTCGACGGCTACGAGGCGTCGCGGCAGATTCGCCAGATTGCTGGCCGCGCAGAGCTGCCGATCATCGCCCTGACCGCCAACGCGCTGCTGGGCGACCGCGCCACCTGCCTGGATGCCGGAATGAACGATTACCTGGCGAAACCGTTCAAACGGGCAGATCTGCAACAGGTTCTGCTGCGCTGGACGAGCTGAACCAGCGCCGTGGAAGGGATGCCGGATGTCCTCGTGACAGCGCCAGTTGCTGGCAAGAAATGCTAAAGTGCGGCAGTCTTGTACATCCATTCGGACAAAGCCTGCTGTCTGGCATTATAATTTCAGTGAACAAGTGTACTTCCGTATCGCTTGCGCTGTGACTTTCACTACAACGCAATAGTCTATGTGTAGGCTGCCGACCCAGGCGTTGATTCTTCTGGTCGGTCGGGAAGATCTGCCCCCTGCCACCAGGGACTATTGAGGAGCTCGCATGACCAAACAAAACGCCTTTACTCGGGAAGATCTGCTGCGCTGCAGTCGTGGCGAGCTGTTCGGCCCAGGTAACGCGCAACTGCCCGCCCCGAATATGCTGATGGTGGACCGCATCACCCATATCAGCGCCGAAGGTGGCAAGTACGGCAAGGGTGAATTGGTCGCCGAGCTGGATATCAATCCGGACCTGTGGTTCTTCGCTTGCCACTTCGAGGGCGATCCGGTGATGCCGGGCTGCCTCGGCCTGGATGCCATGTGGCAGCTGGTGGGTTTCTTCCTCGGCTGGCAGGATCTGCCGGGCCGTGGCCGTGCGCTGGGTTCGGGTGAAGTGAAGTTCTTCGGCCAGGTGCTGCCGACGGCCAAGAAGGTCACGTACAACATTCATATCAAGCGCGTGCTCAAGGGCAAGCTGAACATGGCCATCGCCGATGGCTCGGTCAGCGTCGACGGCCGCGAGATCTACACCGCCGACGGCCTTCGGGTCGGCGTCTTTACATCCACCGAAAATTTCTAAGGGTTATCCGCATGCGCCGCGTTGTTATCACTGGTCTGGGCATCGTTTCGTGCCTGGGCAATGACAAAGACACCGTCTCCGCAAACCTGCGTGCAAGCCGCCCTGGCATCCGCTTCAACCCGGAATATGCCGAAATGGGTCTGCGTAGCCAGGTTTCCGGTTCCATCGACCTCAACCTGGAAGAGCTGATCGACCGCAAGGTGTACCGCTTCGTCGGCCATGCCGCCGCCTACGCGTACCTTGCAATGCAGGATGCCATCAAGGATTCCGGCCTCACCGACGAGCAGGTTTCCAACCCGCGTACCGGCCTGATCGCCGGTTCGGGCGGCGCCTCTACCTTGAACCAGATGGAAGCGCTGGACATCCTGCGCGAGAAAGGCGTCAAGCGCGTCGGTCCGTACCGGGTCACCCGCACCATGAGCAGCACCGTCTCGGCCTGCCTGGCCACCCCTTTCAAGATCAAGGGCCTGAACTACTCCATCGCCTCGGCGTGTGCCACCAGCGCGCACTGCATCGGTACGGCCATGGAGCAGATCCAGATGGGCAAGCAGGACGTGGTGTTCGCCGGCGGCGGCGAAGAGGAACACTGGAGCCAGTCGTTCCTGTTCGACGCCATGGGTGCCCTTTCCAGCAAGCGCAACGACACGCCTGAAAAAGCGTCGCGTGCCTACGACAGCGACCGCGATGGCTTCGTCATCGCCGGCGGCGGCGGCATGGTAGTGGTCGAGGAGCTGGAACACGCTCTGGCCCGCGGTGCCCACATCTATGCCGAGATCGTTGGCTACGGTGCCACCTCGGATGGCTACGACATGGTCGCGCCGAGCGGCGAAGGCGCCATCCGCTGCATGCAGCAGGCGCTGTCCACCGTCGATACCCCGATCGACTACCTGAACACTCACGGCACCTCCACACCGGTGGGCGACGTGGCCGAGATGAAGGGTGTGCGGGAAGTCTTCGCCGGCAAGTATCCGGCCATCAGCTCGACCAAGAGCCTGTCCGGGCACTCGCTGGGCGCCGCTGGCGTGCACGAAGCCATCTACTGCATGCTGATGATGGAAGGCAACTTCATTGCCGGGTCAGCCAACATCGACGAACTGGACCCTGCCGTGGCCGATCTGCCAGTGCAGACCGTCACCCAGGAAAACGTCGAAATCAATACGGTGATGAGCAACAGCTTCGGCTTCGGCGGTACCAATGCCACGCTGGTACTCAAGCGTTGGCAGGGTCAGTAAGGCTCGCAGCCCTACTGAAGGACGGCGCCTGCGGGCGCCGTTTTTTTGCCTGAAATCGGTCGATTGACTGCGGTTGAACCCCCCGGATGGCGCAACCCTCTATACAGTGTGACTCGAGCACACCAACGAAGGGATTTCCATGGCTATCACCGTGACTACCGAACCTGGCGACGGATTTCGCCACAGCATCGACATCGATGGCCGCCACTCTTTTCACACCGACTTGCCGGAAGCCCTGGGTGGGGCAGGTTCGGCGCCCTCTCCCCATGACTATTTCGACGCCGCACTGGGTGCCTGCAAGGCCCTGACCCTGAAGCTCTATGCCCAGCGCAAGAACATCCCGCTCACGGGTGTGAATGTGGAGGTCAAACGCGATGCGAGCGAGGAGCCCACTGGCAAATACCGCCTGCAGGTCAAGCTCACCTTGCTCGGCAACCTGACGGAAGCGCAGCGTCATGACCTGGACCGAGTGGCCGACCACTGCCCGGTGCACAAGCTGATGACCAGTGCAGTGATCGATATCGAGACGTACCTGGCCGAGGCTTAGCAGCCAGGCACATGGGTGGCGGTTCGCCCCTCTTCGCGGCCACGTACCGCCCCCATGGGCCTGCGAATCAGGCCTGAAACACTTCCTCGAGCAGGTTGTGCATGGCCTGAAAGGCGCGAGCCGAGACTTTCGCATCGTACATCTGCACACCCGGGTTGTTGGCCTCGGTGTCGGTGAACGAATGGTAGGCTCCGCCGTAGCTGGTCAACTGCCAATCCACACCCGCCGAGTTCATCTCGGAACGGAAGGCCGGCAGCTGTTCGGCAGGCACCAGGGGATCGGCGTCACCGTGCAGCACCAGGACCGAACCCTTGATGTCATGGGCATCGGCCGGGTTGGGCGTGTCGAGTGTGCCATGGAACGAGACGGTTGCCTTGAGCGCCGCGCCGGTACGTGCCAGCTCCAGCGCACAGCACCCGCCAAAGCAGAAACCGAAGGCCGCCGATTGCGCCGGATCGACAGCGGCATGCGTCTGCTCGTGCAGTTGCTGCAGCGCAACCTGCATGCGCTTGCGCAGCAAGGCACGGTCGTTCTTCAGCGGCATCATGGCAGCCGCTGCTTCATCGTTGTTGCCCGGGTGCACGCCCTGGCCATACAAGTCGACCAGCAACACCACATAGCCCTTGGCAGCCACCGACTGGGCAATGCGTTCGGCACCTTCGCTGACGCCCATCCAGTTCGGCGCCATCACCAGGCCCGGACGTGGCGACACGATATCAGTGTCGTAGACCAGGCGGCTTTCGTACGCCTGCCCGTCGATTTGGTAGACAACGGATTGAACGGTCAATGTGCTCACGCTTGCATCTCCAAAAGGTCATGACTGAAAACGAAAAAGCCCGCCGAAGCGGGCTTTTTACCTGGACTGTTTAAACGGACAACTCGACCAGCAGCTTGTTCAGGCGTCGAACGTAACCGGCAGGATCTTTGAGGCTGTCACCGGCCGCCAGGGCCGCCTGATCGAACAGGATATGGGAGAAGTCGGCGAAACGATCTTCGCTCTGCTCCACATCCAACTTGGCGATCAGCGGGTGGTTGGGGTTGAATTCGAAGATCGGCTTGGAGTCCGGCACCTTCTGCCCACTGGCTTCGAGGATCTGGCGCATCTGCATGCCCAGGTCCTGCTCGCCGATGGCCAGGATCGCCGGCGAATCGGTGAGGCGATGGGAAACCCGCACTTCACTGACCGAATCGCCCAGCGCCGCTTTCAGGCGCTCGACCAGGCCTTCCTTGTCCTTGGCGATTTCTTCCTGGGCTTTCTTGTCTTCCTCGGAATCCAGCTTGCCCAGGTCGAGGTCGCCACGGGCAACGTCGACGAAGCCCTTGCCGTCGAATTCGGTCAGGTAGCTCATCAGCCACTCGTCGATACGATCGGTCAACAGCAGCACCTCGATGCCTTTCTTGCGGAAGACTTCCAGGTGCGGGCTGTTCTTGACTTGTGCGTAGGACTCGCCGGACAGGTAGTAGACCTTGTCCTGACCTTCCTTGACCCGGGCCAGGTAGTCAGCTAGGCCAACGCTCTGCTCGCCGCTGTCGTCGCTGGTGGAAGCGAAGCGCAGCAGGCCGGCGATCTTTTCCTTGTTGGCGAAATCTTCCGCAGGACCTTCCTTGAGGACCTGACCGAAGTTCTTCCAGAAGCCCTTGTACTGCTCGGGTTCGTTCTTGGCCAACTTCTCGAGCATGTCGAGCACACGCTTGGTCAGCGCCGTCTTCATCGAGTCGATGATCGGATCTTTCTGCAGGATCTCGCGCGAAACGTTCAGGGACAGGTCGTTGGAGTCGACCACACCCTTGATGAAGCGCAGGTACAGCGGCAGGAAGGATTCGGCCTGGTCCATGACGAACACGCGCTGCACGTACAGCTTGAGGCCACGCGGTGCTTCGCGCTGGTACAGATCGAACGGCGCGCGCGCAGGTACGTACAGCAGCGAGGTGTATTCCAGCTTGCCTTCGACCTTGTTGTGGCTCCAGCTCAGCGGGTTCTCGTAGTCGTGACCGACGTGCTTGTAGAACTCCTGGTATTCCTCGTCCTTGATGTCGGTACGCGGACGGGTCCACAGGGCGCTGGCGCGGTTGACGGTTTCCCACTCCTGCGCCGGTGCCTCGTCGCCTTCGACGGGCGAGCTTTCCTGGGGCAGCTCGATCGGCAGGGCGATGTGGTCGGAGTACTTCTTGATGATGTTGCGCAGACGGTAACCGTCGGCAAATTCGTCTTCGGCGCTTTTCAGGTGCAGAACGATGCGCGTGCCGCGTTCGGCCTTCTCGACGTTGGCGACCTCGAAGTCGCCCTCGCCCTTGGAGGACCAATGCACGCCTTCGCTGGCAGGGCTGCCGGCGCGGCGGCTGTACACGTCCACCTGGTCGGCGACGATGAAGGCCGAATAGAAGCCCACGCCGAACTGACCGATCAGGTGCGAGTCCTTCTTCTGGTCGCCGGTGAGGTTCTTCATGAAGTCGGCAGTGCCGGACTTGGCGATGGTGCCCAGGTGGGTCACTACATCGTCACGGTTCATGCCGATACCGTTGTCTTCCAGGGTGACGGTCTTGGCGTCCTTGTCGAAGCTGATGCGAATTTTCAGCTCGCCGCCACCTTCGAGCAGCTCAGGCTTGGCCAGCGCTTCGAAACGCAGCTTGTCGACAGCGTCGGAGGCGTTCGAGATCAATTCGCGAAGGAAGATTTCCTTGTTGGAATACAGCGAATGGATCATGAGGTGCAGCAGTTGCTTCACCTCGGTCTGGAAGCCCAGGGTTTCCTTTTGAGTTTCCACACTCATGGTCATCAAACTCCAATCAGATGGCAGGTGCCGCCGATGAGCGGCGGGATGACAAGGAGATGGGGCCGCCGATCGGGATTTCAAGGGTGGCTTCGACAGGCGAGCCAGCCAGGGCTCGTGCATCGACCTTTTCACCCAAGACCGCCGTGAAAACCGGGTGGATGCTTGAACGGTACAGCAAGGTCATGGAAAAACCTCATTGCGATCCGATACTTATATATAACCGCAGTGACGGAACTTATATCCGGCGCACACCCTCTTAGCCTCGTAGATACCCAATAAGGAGAAACATCATGCGCAAGACACTCGCTTACTCCCTGATGCTGGCTGCCACCCTTGGTTTGGCCGCATGCGACAAGAAATCCGAAGACAAGGCCCAGGACGCTGCCGAGCACCGTCAGGAAGCGCAAGAGAAAATGGATTCGGCTCAAGACAAGATGAATGACGCCGCCAAGGAAAACGCCAAGGCCAACGAAGCGGCCATGGAATCGAACAAGGCTGCAGCTCAGGAAGCTACCAAGTCCGATTCGAGCATGCCGGTCGCACCAGGTACTACTCCGGCTACCCAAGTGCCGCCAGCCAAGAACTGATTGATCGGCGCTGTCCGCTTCGCGGGCAGGGCCCGCTCCCACAGGAGCGAGCTCGAGCTGGCGATGAACGAGCCGCGATCAAGACAAAAAAAATCCCCGAACCAGTCGGGGATTTTTTATGCCTGAAGACTATGGGCAATCAGTCTTCGCGATAGCGACGCAGTTTCAGCTGCTTGCCAGCGACACGGGTGTCCTTGAGCTTGCTCAACAGACTCTCCAGGCCATCTTCCGGCAGCTCGACCAGGCTGAAGCTGTCGCGCACCTGAATGCGACCGATGGCTTCACGGGCCAGCCCGCCTTCGTTGAGGATGGCGCCAAGCAGGTTCTTCGCGGCGATCCCGTCGCGAGCACCCAGGGCCGTACGGCAGCGTGCGCGGCCTTCGCCCAGGGGCATTGGCGCGCGGCGCTCACGGTCACTGCGCTCAGGACGATCACCGCTGCTGGTACGTTCGCGCGGAGCGCTGGTCGGAACCAGAGGCTGCTCCTTCTCGACCGCATCCAGGGTCAACGCTTGGCCATTGGTGGCCTTGCGCAGCAGGGCTGCGGCCAGGGCGCGCGGGGTGCAACCGATGTCGGCGGTCAGGCGATCGAGCAACTCGCCATGAGTGCTTTCGGCGTCTGCGACCAGCGGAGCGAGGCTGTTGGTCAGCTTCTTGATGCGCGCATCCAGCACGGCCTGGCCGTTGGGCAGGCGAACCTCGGCAACCTTCTGCCCGGTCACGCGCTCGATCACCTGCAGCATGCGGCGTTCACGCGGGGTGACCAGCAGCAGAGCACGGCCTTCGCGACCGGCACGGCCGGTACGACCGATACGGTGCACGTAGGACTCGGGGTCGTACGGCATGTCGACGTTGAACACGTGAGTGATGCGCGGTACGTCCAGGCCACGGGCAGCGACGTCGGTGGCGACGACGATATCCAGGCGGCCATCCTTGAGCGACTCGATGACACGCTCACGCTGGTTCTGGGCAATGTCACCGTTGAGTGCCGCGGCCTTGTAGCCTTTGGCTTCCAGGGCGCTGGCCAGGTCGAGCGTGGCTTGCTTGGTGCGCACGAAGGCGATCAGGGCGTCGAACTCTTCGACTTCCAGCAGGCGCAGGACAGCCGAGGTCTTCTGGTCGGCGTGAACCAGCAGGTGAGCCTGCTCGATCGCGGTGACGGTCTGAGTCTTGGTCTGGATCTTGACGTGCTTGGGGTCACGCAGGTGACGCTCGGCGATCGCGCGGATCGACTGCGGCAAGGTGGCCGAGAACAGTACGGTCTGGCGAGTCTCGGGCATGGCCTTGAAGATGACTTCCAGGTCATCCATGAAGCCCAGCTTGAGCATTTCGTCGGCTTCGTCGAGCACCAGGTGGTTCACGGTGGCGAGGACTTTCTCGTCACGACGCAGGTGGTCGCACAGACGGCCGGGGGTGGCGACGACGATTTGCGCGCCGTTGCGGATTGCTTTCAACTGCGGGCCCATCGGGGCACCGCCGTACACGGCCACTACGGTAACGCCAGGCATCTGCTTGGCGTAGGTTTCGAATGCAGTGGCTACTTGTAGCGCCAACTCACGGGTTGGCGCCAGGATCAGGGCTTGCGGCTCGCGCTTGCTCGGGTCGATACGATGCAGGATCGGCAGAGCAAAGGCCGCGGTCTTGCCGGTGCCTGTCTGCGCCTGGCCGATCATGTCATGACCGGCGAGAATGATCGGGATCGATTGTTGCTGGATAGCCGAAGGCTCTTCGTAGCCGGTAGCGACTACAGCAGCAACAATGTTCGGATGAAGTTCGAGAGCGGCGAAGCCGCCGATTTCCTGGGTCATGGGTCTGCCTCTAAGTGCATCCGCAAAGACCCATGCTCCAAAGCTGCGCATGCCTTGTAAGACTCGAGAGTCACCCTGGCAGCTTTGTCGGCGGGGATTTGCGAAAACGATTGAATGAAAGAATCGTTAGGGAGAGTCCGCGGAACGGACATGCAGCCGAAGCTGTCTTCGGGGGATTGCGCTACCTAAACGTGGCCTGGTTAAAGACCGGCGCGCACTATACCTGAAAATGGCCGCGACGTGAGACTTTTTTGAACCATCGTGCCGCGTGCACGCCTGAGCCACACGGGCTTTGCGCGAATCGGCGGCGCAGTCTATTTTAGCAGAGGCGCCTGCGCAGGTGCGGCAGCTGAAACCTTTCACTCAAACCATTCCGAGGATGCCGTCATGCCTACCCCCTGCCCCGGCAAGGTCAGCTGCGAGCTGCGCGAGCACGTCATGCTCATCGGCCTGGACCGTACTGCCAAGCGCAACGCCTTCGACCTGCCCATGCTCGACGCCCTGAGCCTGGCCTACGGCGCGTTCGAGCGCGAGCCGGCGGCACGCGTGGCCCTGGTGTTCTGCCATGGCGAGCACTTCACTGCGGGGCTGGACCTGGCCGAGGTGAGCACGCGCCTGAGCCAGGGCTGGCAGGTACCGCCTGGGGGCTGCGATCCCTGGCGAGTCTCGGGTGGGCCGGTGGTGAGCAAGCCTGTGATCGTCGCAGCCCAGGGTTATTGCCTGACCGTGGGCATCGAGCTGATGCTCGCGGCCGACATCAACCTGTGCGCGAGCAATACCCGTTTTGCCCAGATGGAAGTGCAGCGCGGCTTGTTCCCGTTCGGCGGCGCCACGCTGCGCCTGCAGCAGATAGCCGGCTGGGGCAACGCCATGCGCTGGTTGCTGACCGGCGATGAGTTCGATGCCCATGAAGCCTTGCGCCTGGGTCTGGTGCAGGAAGTGATGGCCAGCGAAGACCTGCTGCCCAACGCCCTGCAGCTTGCTCAGCGGATTGCCCGACAGGCACCGCTGGGCGTGCAGGCGACCCTGGCGTCGGCACGCCTGGCCGTGAGCGAAGGCGAAGGCGCCGCCAGCCGCCAGTTGGCGGCAACCAGCGGGCGCCTGTTCGCCAGCGAGGACGCGCGCGAAGGTCTGGCGGCCATGCAGCAGCAGCGCCCTGCCCTGTTCCAGGGCCAGTAGCGTCGCCAGTGGTGCGGCGCACTGCCTCAGCTGGCCGGGCGCACCAGGTCGATCAGGCCCTGCAGCGAGTAACCCAGCCGGGGCGCAAGGGCCTCGGCGCGCTGGCACAGGCCGGCCATGTCCAATACCTGCTCGACATCGGCCGGCACCATGACGATCACGTTGCCCTCCTTGACTGGCAATTCCCAGTAGTGACGCTGGTAGAGCCCGCGCAGCAAGGCGGCCCCGAGCGGCTTGCCGTCGTCACCGGCCCACTGGTTGATGATCAGCCAGCCATCGGGGTTCAGGCGTTGCTGGCACTGTTCCAGGAACCGCCAGGCCAGGTGGGCGGGGGCCGGGCCGTGGTCGGTGTACAGGTCGACGAAGATCAGGTCGGCGGTTTCGGCAGTGGGCAGCAGTTCAAGCGCGTCGCCGACGCGGATGTACAGCCTTGGATCGTCTTCCAGGCCCATGTATTCGATGGCCAGGCGAGGCACGTCCGGGCGCAGTTCGATGCACTCGACGTCTTCCAGGGGCAGGAACTTCAGGCAGGCCTGGGTCAGGGTACCGGCACCCAGACCCAGGAACAGGGCACTTTCAGGTTGCGCATGGCAAAGCGCGCCCACCAGCATGGCGCGGGTGTAGTCGTATTCCAGCCAGCTGGGGTCGGCCGTGAACGTGCAGCTCTGTTCTATGGCATCGCCGAATTCGAGGAAGCGGTAGTCGGCGACTTCCAGCACGCGGATCATGCCCCAGGCGTCGTGCACCTCGGCCAATATGCGCTCGGTGCGTTCGCGGGGTTGCAGGGTGTCTTGGTCTTCCACCTGGAGGCTCGTCACGACGTATGAAAGCGCCGATTGTGGCATTAATCCACCCGAGCCGGCACCTGGTGTGGTGGGCCAGGCCTCAGACCTTGAACAGCAGCAGGATGGCGCACAGCAGCAGAAACACGCAGAAGCTGCCGCGCAGGACCGTTTCCGACAGGCTATAGGCGATCTTCACCCCCCAGCTGATGCTCAACAGGCCGCCAATGGCCATCGGCACGCCCATGGCCCAATCGACATGATCGTGCACGGCATAGGTCAGGAGTGTCACACTGGTGCTGGGCGCGGCCAGGGCCAGCGACAGGCCCTGGGCCATGATCTGGGTGGTGCCGAAAACGCTGGTGAGTACGGGTGTGGCCAGCACGGCGCCGCCAACTCCGAAAAAGCCTCCGATCACACCGGAAAAGCCACCCAGTACACCCAGCCACGGCCAGGAATGACGCATCTCGCCCGTACCGTTCACGGGGCGCAGGAACATCTGCGCAATGTTGTAGACTACCAGCACCAACAGGAAGGCCACGAAGCCCACCCGCATCGACGCCGGGTCCAGCCCTGCCGCGAGCACCGAGGCAAGCCAGGCGAACACCAGTCCGCCGCTGGCCAATGGCAAGGCATTGCGCCAGGGTATGGGACGACGCTGGTGATAGCGCCATAATGCCAGGAGCACATTGGGCACGACCATCACCAGCGACGTGCCCTGGGCCAGTTGCTGGTCCACGCCGAACAGCACGCCGAGTGCCGGGATCGCGATCAAGCCCCCGCCGATGCCGAACACCCCACCCAGCGTGCCCATCACCGCACCCAAGGCAATGTAGAGCAATGTTTCGAACATACTGTCTCTCTCTATCCGCCGCGCCTCATCCAGCCGTGCATCCTACCAGTGTGACCGCCGCCGAAGGATGTAGAAGTGCTGCACAACCTCGAACGAACTATGCACGGTGTTTGTAGCTCGAAATCAACACCAGCTTCACGAAGGAACGAGCGAAGCGCCGACACCTGCGAACGGCGGATCGCCTAATGCACTTGCACCATTGGAAAAAGGATCAGCATGAACACCGAATCCACTCACGACGAGGCAGTCAGCGCCGACGACAGCCTGCTGCTGGATAATCAGCTGTGCTTCTCGCTGTACTCGACATCGCTGCTGATGACCAAGGTGTACAAGCCCTTGTTGCAGGCACTGGGCCTGACCTACCCGCAATACCTGACCATGATGGTGTTGTGGGAAAAGAACGGCATGACCGTGGGCGAAATCAGTACTCGCCTGCTGACCGACCCCGGCTCGCTGACGCCGCTGCTCAAGCGCCTGGAAGCCGAAGGCTTGCTCAGCCGTACCCGCAGCAAGGACGACGAGCGCGTGGTCATCGTCGAGCTCACGCCGCAGGGTCGTGCGCTGCGCGAGAAGGCCGAGTCGGTGCCGCTCAACATCGTCAAGGCCAGCTGCCACAGCAGTGCCGAACTGCGCGCGCTGCAGACCAGCCTGCTGTCGCTGCGCAAGAACCTGCAGCAAGGGCTCTGACACCCCGTCCGAAGACTTGGCGCGCAGGTGCTATCATCGCGCATTACCTGCCCCAAGGACCGAATGCACCCCATGGATTATCGCAAGCCTTCAGATCGCAAAAGCATGCACTCGCGGATCGTCCAGGAGTTGGGGATGCAGATCGTCTCCGGCCGCTTCAAGCCTGACGATCGGCTGCCCGCCGAAGCCCTGCTGTGTGAAGAATACGCGGTCAGTCGTCCGGTGCTGCGCGAGGCGACCCGTGTGTTGGTGGCCAAGGGCCTGGTGTACTCCCGGCCGCGGGTGGGTTCGGTGGTCAAGCCGCGCCGTGAGTGGCACATGCTCGACCCCGATGTCTTGCACTGGGTGATGCAGAGCACGCCGCAGAACGAATTCTTCGCCCTGTTGACCAGCGTGCGCAGCATCATCGAGCCGGCAGCGGCGGCGCTGGCCGCCCAGCACGCCACCGAGGCCGAGGTGGCTTCGATCGGCGAGGCCTACCAGCGCATGGAGGCGGCCGGGTCGGTCGATGACGTGCTCCAGCCGGACCTGGATTTCCACAGCCGCATCGCCGATGCCACGCATAATGACCTGCTCGCGCACCTGTGCAACATGCTGTCGCTGGCCTTGCGTGAGGCCCTGCGGCATTCCAACCAGCGGCCCAACCTGCATGAGTTGGCCCTGCCGCGGCACAAGGCAATTCTGACGGCCATCGAGAACGGTGATGCCCTGGGTGCCCGACATGCCACGCTGGTCCAGCTCGACGACGCACGCAACGCGCTCAGCGTGGTGCTGGGACGGCCCGAATCGCTGTAGGCCTGCTCGGTACAGCGGAGCCGCAGCGGTCAATCACCACGCAGCCAGAGCTGGAAGCGCGAAGCGAACTCGGGCACCGCGCTGAAGATGTACGCATTGACGGCCAGATTGGCCAGCGACACCACCAGGAACAGCTGGGGAATGCTCAGCTTCGCCACGCTGAGCAAGAGGATGGACACGATGGCCGACACCACCATGAACAGCGAATTGAGGATGTTGTTGGCAGCGATGACCCGGGCGCGCTGCTCGGTGGCGGTACGTGACTGGATCAGCGCGTACAGCGGCACGATGTAGAACCCGCCAAAGACGCCCAGGCCGAGGATGTCCAGCAATACCCACCAGGTCTGATCATGACCCAGCACCGTCAGCCAGCCTTGTGGCTGCGCGGCCTGCACGACGCCGTTGGAATGCCACCACAGCAGCAGCCCGAACAGCGTCAGGCCTAGCGCCCCCAAGGGCACCAGGCCCATCTCGACCTTGTGCCGGGACAGCCGCTCGCACAGCATCGAACCCAGCGCGATGCCCACCGAGAACACGGTGAGGATCAAGGTGACCACGGTTTCGTCGCCGTCCAGCCACTGCTGGGCATAGGCGGGAATCTGGGTCAGGTAGACCGCGCCGACGAACCAGAACCAGGAGTTGCCGACCAGCGAGCGCGACACCGCGCGGGTCTGACCCAGGCCCAGGCGCAGGGTGAACCAGGTCTGCCGGGCGATGTTCCAGTCCAGCACCAGCCCCGGATTGGCGGCGCTGACCGGCGGGATGCTGCGGCTGGCGACATAGCCCAGTACGGCGACCGACAGCACGGCGGTGGCGACGACGCCGGCGTGGTTGGCGGACGACATCATCATGCCCGCTCCGATGGTGCCGGCCAGGATCGCCAGAAACGTGCCCATCTCCACCAGGCCATTGCCCCCTACCAGTTCTTCGGGTCGCAGGGCCTGAGGCATGATCGAGTACTTGACCGGGCCGAACAGCGCCGAGTGGGTCCCCATGGCGAACAGCGCGACCAGCATCAACCACAGTTGGTCGAATGCCAACCCTACTGCCCCCACCGCCATGATGACGATCTCGGCCAGCTTGATGGCGCGGATCAGGCGGTCCTTGGCGAACTTTTCGCCGAACTGCCCGGCCAGCGCCGAGAACAGAAAGAACGGCAGGATGAACAGCAGCGCGCAGAGGTTGACCCAGACGCTGCGGTCGCCCTCGATGGCAAGCTTGTAGAGGATCGTCAGGATCAGCGATTGCTTGAAGATGTTGTCGTTGAAAGCACCCAGGGCCTGGGTCACGAAAAACGGCAGGAAACGGCGCTTGCCGAGCAAGGCGAACTGCGACTGCTGACTCATCGATCCTGTACCTGAATGATGCCGCGTGGACTGGGCTCTGGCGGGGGGACGAGGCCGCGGGCAGCGGCGGCATCGTCGGCGCACAGCATAACGCTATACCGCCTATCGCCCAACTCGATGACAGTGGCTGCGACCATGGTCGGCGCTGACGGCGCAGCGTGCGCCGTGCGAGACTGGCGGGTGCCCGCTTCGACGGGTGCCTGCCCGCCCCGTTCCGGAGTCATCGATGTCGTTGTCCAGCGGATTGATCGCCACCGTCGCCCTGGCCTACATGGCCGTGATGTTCGCCATCGCTTTCTACGGCGACCGCCGCAGCACGCCCCTGCCGCCCCGTGTACGGGCCTGGGTCTACAGCCTGTCGCTGGCGGTGTACTGCACCAGCTGGACGTTTTTCGGCGCGGTGGGCCAGGCGGCCGAGCAGTTGTGGGCGTTCCTGCCGATCTACCTGGGGCCGGTGCTGCTGATGCTGCTGGCACCCTGGGTGCAGCAGAAAATGGTGATGATCAGCAAGCAGGAGAACATCACCTCCATTGCCGACTTCATCGCGGCGCGCTATGGCAAGTCGCAGAGCCTCGCCGTGGTGGTGGCGCTGATCTGCCTGGTCGGCGTGCTGCCCTACATCGCCCTGCAACTCAAGGGCATCGTGCTGGGCGTGAACCTGCTGATCGGCGCCGGTGCCGACGCCACCGGTACCCGCGTACAGGACACCGCCATGGTGGTCACGCTGGTGCTGGCGCTGTTCACCATCCTGTTCGGCACACGCACGCTGGACGTTACCGAGCACCACCGCGGCATGGTCCTGGCGATCGCCTTCGAGGCGCTGGTCAAGCTGTTCGCGTTCCTCGCCGTGGGTATCTTCGTCACCTATGGGCTGTACGACGGTTTCGAGGACCTGCTCGACCAGGCCATGCTGGCGCCGCGCCTGGAAGCGTACTGGCAAGAGACGATCAATTGGCCCTCGATGGTGGTGCAGACCGGCGTGGCGATGATGGCCATTCTCTGCCTGCCGCGGCAGTTCCACGTGACCGTGGTGGAGAACACCGACCCGCAGGACCTGCGCCTCGCACGCTGGGTGTTTCCCGCCTACCTGATCCTGGCCGGACTGTTCGTGGTGCCGATCGCCCTGGCCGGGCAGATGCTGCTGCCCAGCTCGGTGATTCCCGACTCGTTCGTCATCAGCCTGCCGCTGGCCGAAGCCCACCCGGCCCTGGCCTTGCTGGCCTTCATCGGCGGTGCTTCGGCGGCGACCGGCATGGTCATCGTCGCCAGCGTAGCGCTGTCGACCATGGTTTCCAACGACATGCTGCTGCCCTGGCTGCTGCGTCGGCAAAGCGCGGAACGGCCCTTCGAAGTGTTTCGCCAGTGGATGCTCAGCGTCCGCCGAGTGAGCATCGTGGTGATCCTGCTGCTGGCCTACGTCAGCTACCGTCTGCTCGGTTCCACCGCCAGCCTCGCCACCATCGGCCAGATTGCCTTTGCCGCCGTGACCCAGCTGACCCCGGCAATGCTCGGTGCGCTGTACTGGAAACAGGCCAACCGTCGCGGGGTTTTCGCCGGGTTGGCGGTGGGCATCTTTCTCTGGTTCTACACCTTGGTGCTGCCGGTGGCGGCGCACAGTTTGAACCTGCCGCTGGACGTGTTCCCCGGCCTGGCCTGGATTCACGGCAACCCGTTCGGCCTGCCCATCAGCCCCATGACCCAAGGGGTGGTGCTGTCGCTGGCCGGCAATTTCATTCTGTTCGCCTGGGTTTCGGTGCTCTCGCGTACCCGCGTCAGCGAACATTGGCAAGCCGGGCGATTCATCGGCCAGGAGATCAATGCCGGGCCCCATGGCCGCTCGCTGCTGGCGGTGCAGATCAATGACCTGCTCAACCTGGCGGCACGCTTCGTCGGCGAGGAGCGCGCACGGCAAAGCTTTCTGCGCTACGCCTATCGGCAAGGCAAGGGTTTCAACCCCAACCAGAATGCCGATGGCCAGTGGATAGCCCATACCGAACGGCTGCTGGCAGGCGTGCTGGGCAGCTCGTCGACGCGCGCGGTGGTGAAGGCGGCCATCGAAGGCCGCGACATGCAGCTCGAAGACGTGGTGCGTATCGCCGACGAAGCCAGCGAAGTGCTGCAGTTCAACCGTGCCCTGCTGCAGGGCGCGATCGAGAACATCACCCAGGGCATCAGCGTGATCGACCAGTCGCTGCGCCTGGTGGCCTGGAATCACCGCTACCTGGAGCTGTTCAATTACCCGGAAGGCTTGATCAGCGTGGGCCGGCCGATTGCCGACATCATCCGCTACAACGCCGAGCGCGGCCTGTGCGGGCCCGGCGAGGCGCAGGTACACGTTGCCCGGCGCCTGCACTGGATGCGTCAGGGTCGCGCGCACACCTCCGAGCGCCTGTTTCCCAACGGGCGGGTCATCGAGCTGATCGGCAACCCGATGCCGGGCGGTGGCTTCGTCATGAGTTTCACCGACATCACCGCCTACCGCGAAGCCGCGCAGGCGCTCAAGGACGCCAACGAAGGCCTGGAACAACGGGTGACCGAGCGCACCCATGAGCTGTCCCAGCTGAACCAGGCGCTGACCGAAGCCAAGGGCCATGCCGAGTCGGCGAACCAGTCCAAGACGCGCTTCCTGGCAGCGGTCAGCCACGACCTGATGCAGCCGCTCAACGCGGCGCGGCTGTTCTCCGCAGCGCTGTCCCATCAGCCGGGCCTGTCGGCCGAAGCCAGCCAGCTGGTGCAGCACATGGACAACTCCTTGCGTTCGGCCGAAGACCTGATCAGCGACCTGCTGGATATTTCCCGCCTGGAGAACGGCAAGATCAGCCCGGACCGCAAGGGCTTCGCGCTCAACGAACTGTTCGACGCCTTGGGCCCTGAGTTCAAGGCCCAGGCTCGGGAACAGGGCCTGGACTTTCGCCTGCGGGGCAGCGCGCTGCGGGTGGACAGCGATATCAAGCTATTGCGCCGTGTATTGCAGAACTTCCTCACCAACGCCTTCCGCTATGGGCGCGGTCCGATCCTGCTGGGTGTGCGGCGCAAGCCAGGTGCGCTGAGCCTGGAGGTGTGGGACCGAGGCCCGGGCATTGCCCGCGACAAGCTGGAAATGATTTTCGAAGAATTCAAGCGCCTGGACAGTCACCAGACCCGTGCCGAAAAAGGCCTGGGGCTGGGCCTGGCGATTGCCGACGGCCTGTGCCGGGTGCTCGGCCACCCGTTGCAGGTGCGCTCATGGCCTGGCCATGGCAGCGTGTTCAGTGTGACCGTGCCCCTGGCCGGCGCAGACACGGCAACCGCCCTGCCCGCCCCGACGCCCATGAGCCAACCGCTGGGTGGTGCACGGGTGCTCTGCGTCGACAACGAAGACAGCATCCTGCTGGGCATGCACAGCTTGCTCAGCCGCTGGGGGTGCGAGGTATGGACCGCACGCAATCGCCAGGAGTGCGCAGCACTGCTGGCCGCCGGCAAGCGGCCGCAATTGGCGCTGGTGGATTTCCACCTGGACGAGGGCGAAACCGGTACGCAACTGATGGCCTGGCTGCGCACTGCGCTGGCCGAGCCGGTGCCGGGCGTGGTGATCAGCGCCGACGCGCGCCCCGAAACCGTCGCCCTGGTGCACGCCGCCGGGCTGGACTACCTGGCCAAACCGGTGAAGCCTGCGGCCTTGCGGGCGCTACTCAACCGGCACCTGGGCCGGCACTGACACGCCGTCGGCGTCGGCCTCGGCGCCGCTGTCTTGATGGGCCTCGGTCATGGCGCGCTCGAGCAGGTCAGGCGGCAGGCTCTTGCTGGCGCGGGCGCCCAGCAGTTTGAGCTGCTCGCTGCGGCTGACCAGGTTGCCACGTCCTTCGGTGAGCTTGTTGCGCGCCGCGCCGTAGGCCTTGTCCAACTGCTGCAGGCGGTTACCGACTTCGTCGAGGTCCTGGATGAACAACACAAACTTGTCATACAGCCATCCGGCGCGCTCGGCGATCTCGCGGGCGTTCTGGCTTTGCCGCTCCTGCTTCCACAGGCTGTCGATGACGCGCAGAGTAGCCAGCAGGGTGGTCGGGCTGACGATGACGATCTGCCGGTCGAAGGCCTCCTGGAACAGGTTGGGCTCGGCCTGCAACGCGGCCGAGAATGCCGCCTCGATGGGCACGAAGAGCAGGACGAAATCCAGGCTGTGCAAACCGTCCAGGCGACTGTAGTCCTTGCCGGAAAGGCCTTTGACGTGATTGCGCAGCGACAGCACGTGCTGCTTCAAGGCCGCCTGGGCAATGGCACCGTCTTCGGCGGCGATGTATTGCTGATAGGCAGTGAGGCTGACCTTGGAATCGACCACCACCTGCTTGTCGCCGGGCAGCATGATCAGCACGTCGGGCTGGAAGCGCTCGCCATCCGGGCCCTTGAGGCTGACCTGGGTCTGGTACTCGCGGCCCTTCTCCAGCCCGGCATGCTCGAGCACCCGCTCCAGAATCAGCTCGCCCCAGTTGCCCTGGGTTTTCTGACCCTTGAGGGCCTGGGTCAGGTTGGTGGCTTCGGTACTCAGGCGCTGGTTGAGCTGTTGCAGGCGCTCCAGTTCCTTGCCCAGGGAAAAGCGCTCGCGGGCCTCGTTCTGGTAGCTCTCTTCAACGCGCTTTTCGAACGACTGGATACGCTCCTTGAGTGGATCGAGCAACTGGCCCAGGCGTTGCTGGCTGTTTTCGGCAAAGCGTTGCTCGCGCTCGTCGAAGATTTTGCCGGCCAGTTCGGCGAACTGCGCGCGCAGTTCGTCCCGTGAACCCTGCAGGTCGTTCAGGCGTTGCTGGTGGCTGTCCTGCTGTTCGCGCAATTCGGCTGATAGCCCGGCGCACTGGGCATCGAGGCGACGCAACTCGGTTTCCCGGGTGCTGCGCTCCAGGCTCCAGGCGTGGGCGGCATCGCGGGCATTGTCGCGTTCGTTCTGCAACAGTTCGACCTCGCGGCGCAGGCTGGCCAGTTCGGCTTGCTTGGCCGAGTTGGCCTGGCTCAGATCGCTGACCTCATCGCGGCAGGCGTCGAGCTGCGCGCTCAGGCCGTCCTGAGCCAATTGGGCGTTACTCAGGCGCTCGTCGAGCAAGGCGACCTGGGCCAGGGCGGCGTTGCTTTTGCGCTGCAGCTGCCAGGCCAGCGCCAGGCACGGCAAGGCGGCAGCCAGCAGGCCGATCAACAGGCTGGTCACGTCCAGGGCCATGGTGTGCTCTCATGCGAATTCGATGAGCGGCAGTCTGAGGCCATTGGCCGCCTGGGGCAAACCGAGTGTCAGTCGCGACGCAGATCGCTCAGTGCGTTCTGTGCGCCCGCATCGCCGGCGCGGGCGGCCTGCCGCAGGAGTTGCTGACCGATGCGCTGGTCACGGGCGTTGCCACAATCGCGGCACATCAACTGGCCGAGGCGGCTCTGCGCGACCACCACGCCTTCGCGCGCGGGCTGCTTGAGCATGCGCCCGGCTAGGTGCTTGACGTTGACCTTGTGGCCCAGGCGGGGGCTGTCGAGCAGCCAGAGGGCGACCTTGAGGGTGAAGCGCTTGGGTGCAGCGGGTGCGGAACTTTTCATGGAAAAACTTTGGGCAGATCGGAAAAGCGCGCCACTCTACTCTTTTTTCCCGGCGAATGCGCGGGGGCAACGACCGGCGCCACCCCCCTCCCCGCAGGAGCGGTCCGTGGCCGCGAAGGGCGCAACGCGGTGGTTCAGGTGGCGAGGGTTACGGTGCCGATGCCGGGGAAGTCGACTTCGATGCTGGCGCCTGGGGGCGCCCAGTGGATGCCGGTCCAGCTTCCGGTGGCGATCAGATCGCCCGCGCGCAGCGGGTTGCCCAATGCGACAGCGTGTCGCGCCAGCCACGGCAGGGAGTTCAACGGTTCGCGGAACGGGTGGCTACCCAGCCCACGTACCACTTGTTCGCCGTCGACGTGCAGCGTGGCGGCCTGGGCCGACCAGTCGGGGACGGCCGCCAGCGTTACAGGCAGGCCAACGATCAACTCACGGTTGAGCTGCTGGTCGGCCAGTCGCAGCAGGGCATCGGCCTGGATGCCGTCGACCCAGCGCGTATCGCACAACTCGATGCCCGGCATCCAGGCGTCGATGGCCGCATAGGCGGCGGCCAGGTCGGTGTGTTCGTCCAGATCCCGGGACAAGCGCACGAACAGCTCGCCTTCGATACCCAACGCGTGGCAGTGCCCGGGCGGCACCTGCCAACCGGATGCGCGCACGGTACCGGCCGGCACGCCTGCGGCACTGATGAGGCTGCCCGGCGCACCTCCCAGTTTCCAGGCCCGCGCGGGCGCGTGGGCAAACCAGCCCATCGCCTCGGCCACCCGCCGCTGCACGTCATACGCCTGCGCCTCGCTGTCCAGACGCAAGCCTTCGACCGGCTGCCGCCTACCCTCGCGCCAGGCGCGAATGAGCCGCTGCGCCACCTGCTCGACCGCGCTCACAGCGGCAACTCGGTGTTGCGCCGACGCACCTGCGCCGGTGCCGGACGCTCGCAGGGCAAAAACTGGCCCCGCCCCGCTTCGCCCCGAGGCTCACCGTCCCATACCACTTCGCCGCGCGACAGGGTGATGGCCGGCCAGGCGCTCAGCTGCATGCCGGCGTAAGGGGTGTAGTCGACGTTGTGGTGCAACATCTCGTTGCTGATCGACACCGGCTGCCCTTCGTCCCAGATCACCAGATCGGCATCGGCGCCGATGGCGATACTGCCCTTGCGCGGGTACAGCCCGTACATCTTCGCAGCGTTGGTCGACGTCAGCGCGACGAAACTTTGCGCAGTGATGCGCCCAGTGCGCACGCCTTCGGACCACAACAGCGCCATGCGTGTTTCCACACCGGGAATGCCGTTGGCGATCTGGTCGAACGACACGTCTTCGCCGTGGGCCTTCTTGCCATCGGGGCCGTCGTAACGAAACGGCGCGTGGTCGGACGAGAAGATCTCGAACGAACCGTTTTCCAGCCCGTCCCAGATCACCTGCTGGTTTGCGGCGTCCCGAGGCGGTGGGCTGCAGATGCATTTGGCGCCTTCGAAGCTGTCGTCGCAGCCCAGCGAGTCGGCGGTCAGAAACAGGTATTGCGGGCAGGTTTCGGCATACACCTTCAAACCGTGGTTCTGCGCCCAGCGAATCTGTTCCACGGCCTCGCGACCCGACACGTGGACGATGAGGATGGGCACATCCACCAGTTCGGCCAAGGCAATGGCCCGGTGCGTGGCCTCGCGTTCCACCAGCATCGGTCGCGAGCTGGCGTGGTAGCGCGGCGCGCTGAGCCCGGCCGCCAGCAGCCGCTCGGTGAGCCAGGCGATGCAGTCGCTGTTCTCGGCATGCAACATGACCATGGCGCCTTCGCGGCGGGCCACGGACAGGGTTTCGAGAATCTCTCGGTCACCCAGTTTCAGCGCGTCGTAGGTCATGTAGATCTTGAACGAGGTATAGCCCTCGGCGATCAGTGCCGGCAATTCCTCACGCAGGACCTGCGGCGTGGGGTCGGTGACGATCAGGTGGAAGGCGTAGTCGATCACCGGCTTGTTGCCTGCCCGGCGATGGTAGTCATCCACTGCTGCACGCAGGGTTTCACCCTTCTGCTGACAGGCGAAAGGAATCACCGTGGTGGTCCCGCCGCAGGCCGCCGACACCGTGCCGCTGAAAAAGTCGTCGGCCATCACCGAGCCGTCGCCGGTGGGTTGGTCCAGGTGCACATGGCTGTCGATGCCGCCGGGGGTCACGTGCCGGCCGGCCGCGTCGATTTCCGCAAGGCCTGGGGGCAGCTCCAGGGCCAGGGCAACGATGCGCCCGTCGCGAATGCCGATGTCACTGGTGAAGGTGTCTGCGGCAGTGACCACGCGAGCGTTGCGAATAACCGTATCGAAAGGTTGCATATCAAGCCTCTTCAAGCAGTAGCCGGCCCCAGCCGGTCAAGCGACGTGTGTCCACGCCGGTCATGTTCAACATGTCCCAGAGCACCGTCGTCACCGTGTCGAACACCGGTACCCCGTGCTGGCGCTCCCAGGACTCGGCGCGGTGGGCGGCGTGCAGGTTGGTGCAGAAGGTGGAGATGGCCTCGGCACCGGCCGCGACCACCTCGGCCACCTGACGATCCAGGGTGGCTTCGTCCACTTCGGCAAAGGAAAAATTGTCCTGCAGCGACAGGTGGCTTTCGGCGCTGGCATCGATACCCAGAGCGGCATAGTTGGCAACGATCCTTGCCTGTACATCCGCCAGATACGGCGAGACCAGGCCCAGGCGGCGAATGCCGAAGCGGTGCAGCGCCTTGTTCAGTGCCAGCACCGAGGTCGTCGCCGGTATCGCCGTGGCCTCGGTAATGGCCTGGCATAGCGCCACGTCGGTATCGAAACCCAGCCATCCGGCAGAGGTACCGCTCCAGCCGATGACATCGACATGGGCATCGGCCAGCAAGCGCGCCGCGTCCAGAATCCGCTCGCGCTGGAACTGGCCCAGCGCGTCGGCGCTGAGGGCGATCTGGGTGACACTGAAGCGTGAGAAATGCACGCTGACTTCCGGCAGGCTGGCTATCAACGTCTGGGTCAGCGGCTCCAGTGCGGTGTTCGAGGAAGGCGTAAGCACGCCCAGGCGAATACGGCGGGTCATACTGTACCTCCAGTGATCGCGTGCGAGGAAGGATAGGCGCGCAGAGGGTTTTCGCAACGTTGCCACAGGCCGCGGCACACGGTATCGGCTGCGGCACGTACACAGGCTTCATCGACCTGGGTCGAGCGGCCTTGATCGATCACCACTCGACCGTCGACGATCACGGTTTCGACGTCGGCCCCGGTGGCGTTGTGCACCAAACTGCCCAACGCATCGATGCAGGGAGTGAGGTGGAGCTGTCGGTAGTCGAGGATGGCCAGGTCAGCCAACTGGCCGATCGCCAATCGACCCAGATGCTCGCCCCAACCCAGCGCCGCGGCGCCGTTGACGGTGGCCATGCGCAGCACGTCGCGTGGTTGCCAATCGTCGGCCACCCGCCCGGCACTCAACCGCCCTACCGCCAGCGCCCAGCGCATGACCTCGATCATGTCGCCGTGCATGGTGTCGGTCGCCAGGCACAGGCGCGCGCCGGCCTGCAGCAAGCGACGCGTGGGCGCTACCCGTCCGGACATGGCGTTGCCGACCGGGATGTGCACGACATGGGCACCGGAGGCGCCGATGCGGGCGATGTCCTCGTCATCCACGTGAATGCAGTGACCGGCCAGCAGGCGCGAATCGAGCATGCCCAGCTCATCGAGCAGTTGCACCGGCGAGCGGCCATGGGTGGCGCGCACCCAATCGAGTTCCTCCTGGCTTTGCGCCAGGTGCGTGCTGATCTGCAGACCATGGCGGCGGGCCAAGGCATCGATCTGGCGCAGGAAGTCCAGCGAGCATGTATCGGGCGCGTGAGCGGTCAGGTGGGCCTGGATACGTCCGTCGGCCTGCCCTGCCCAGCGTTCGACGAAAGCCTCGGCGTGATCCAGCTGGGCCAGGCCACGCTTCAGGTCGAAGCGCCGCGTGCCCTGCAGCACCGAAGCGAAATCGACATCGGCCAGACGTTGGCTGGCGAACAGGCGCACACCCGTTTCGGCCATGCCTGCCACGGTGTGCTCGGCATGCACGAAGCTGTCCACAAGCGTGGTGCAACCCGCCCGCAGCGCTTCCAGTGCACCGAGGCGGGACAACGCCAGTGCTTCTTCCGGGCTGAGCCATGAAGCCTGTGGCAGGCCGGGGGTGTAGGACGGCGCGAAGCCGCAGTCCGGCGCCACCCCCCGGACGAAATTCAGGCCGGCATGGTAATGGGTATTGATGAAGCCGGGCACCACCACCCGGCCCGGCAAGTGCAGATGCCGCACGGCTTCGGGTGCAGGCTGGTCGGCAGGCCCGACGTGGGCGATGCGTTGGCCACGGATGCCCAGGCTTGCGGACTGCGCAAGGCCGTCGACCGGGTCCAGCAGCACCGCGCCGGTAATCAGTAGATCCAGTGGGTTGTCGATCATGCGGCCATCCACCCGCCGTCCACCATCAACGTGGTGCCGGTGATGAAGCTGGCCTCGGCGCTGGCCAGAAACAGCACGGCCTTGGCGACATCGTCGGGATGGCCCAACCGCGGCCAGGGGGTACGCCGCGTGGCCCGCTCCATCACCGCCGGGTCGACCGCCCGGCCACCGGCGCCGGTCTGGATCTTGCCGGGCGCCACCGCGTTGCAGACGATGCGCTGCTCGGCATAGTCGCTGGCGACCTGCCGGGTGAGGTAATCCACAGCCGCCTTGCTCACGCCATAGGCCAAGTCCTGGGGTGCGGCAATCATGCCGTGTTGCGAAGACAGGTTGACGATGCGCCCGCGGGTTTCGCCGACCAGCGCCTGGCCGACCATGTGCCGCACGGCAGCCCGGCAACAGCGGTAGACACCACCCAGATTGACGTCCAGGACACGCTGCCAGTCGGCCTCGTCGAGCTCGAGCAAGGGCCGCGCGTGGCGGATGCAGGCGTTGTTGACCAGCACATCGAGGCGCCCGAAGCGCGCTACCGTGGTCTCGACCAACGCTTCGACCTGCGCGCTGTCGGCGACGTCGGTCTGCACGAACAGGGCCTGATGGCCAGCGGCGCGAATCAGATCGGCGGTTGGCTCGCCGCCCTCGATGACAGCCGTGGTGATATCGGCGATGACCACGCGGGCGCCGTGGCTTGCCAGGTGCCAGGCAATGGCGCGGCCGATGCCGGAGGCCGCACCGGTGACGATGCACACCTGGCCCGCCATGCTCGATGAGTTCGCCAAAGGGGTGGGGGTCATGGGTTCACCGTTGTCTGGGGGCCTGCCACGTGGGCAAGCCAGTGATGAAAGTCGTGATCGGCAGCGTCGATGTCGAATCGCGGAACGAAACCGCAGTCTTCGCGCAGACGGTCGAGCGCCATGCTCGCCCGGTCGTAGTCGGCGTACAGCTCGATGTTCGGTGTTTCACCCGGCGCCGCAAGACGCCAGCGAAAGTCCGGGAAGCGTGTGGCCAGGCGCGTGCACCATTGACTGAGCGGCCATTGGAAACCCGCCGCCAGGTTATAGAGGGGATATCGCCACTGCGGCTGGTCCAGCAGGCAGCCGATAGCCCGCGCGGCGTCGCGGACATACAGCCAGTCGCGCAGGCTGTCGC
The DNA here is from genome assembly GCF_947090715.1 of Pseudomonas sp. MM227. NCBI lineage: Bacteria > Pseudomonadati > Pseudomonadota > Gammaproteobacteria > Pseudomonadales > Pseudomonadaceae > Pseudomonas > Pseudomonas sp. MM227. The sequence goes on along the minus strand of NZ_OX352319.1, from coordinate 1,452,782 downwards.
GCGCCAGGATCGCCGTGCCGCCACGGCGGGCCACTTGCAACAACTGCAGCGGTGCGCTGAGGGTGTCGCGCACGCCGGTGTCGGCTTCCCAGGGCCCGAAGCAAGTGCCCAGGCGGCCGATAACCAAGGGCAACCCATGCAGTTGGGCAAGGCGCCGCGCCGCGTCCTCGGCGCTGCGCTTGGATTGGCCGTACAGGCCCTCGGGGGCCAAGGCGGAACGTGCTTCGTCGAGCAACGGCGCGTGACGCCCGGTGGTGCCGTAGACCGAGCCCGAGCTGATGTGCACCAGCCGCGACACGCCGCACTCGGCGCTCGCGCCGATGGCCGCAAGCACCCCGCCCACGTTCACTTCGAAGATCGCCTGGGGCGCCAATCGCTCGCGCTCGGCATCGGCGGTGATGGCGGCCAGGGTCACCACTCGCTGGGGGCGATGACGACCCATGACCATGCGCAGGTCCGTCGCGTCACGCACATCACCTCGATGCTCGGTGAACCGCCCCGGCAGTCTGGCGAACGCAGCCTGCGCCTGCGCAGGTATCGGCCCCAGGTCGAAGCCGATCACGTCCTCACCCGCCGCCAGCAAGTGCTCGCTCAACGCCAGGCCGACGAAGCCACTGCTGCCGGTGATCAGCGTCTTCATCTCAGGCGCTTTCCCGCACAGGTTCCGGCCGCAGCAGCGACAGGATGTGCCGCTTGTAGTCATTGAAGGCCTTGCTGGTCGGGTCGCGCGGACGTTCGAGCTCGATCGGCAGCAGCTCGCGAATGCGTCCCGGACGTGCCGACATCACGGCGACATGGGTACCCAGGGCCAGCGACTCATCGATACCATGGGTGACGAACACGATGGTGCTCTGACTTTCGCGCCAGATCCGGATCAGCTCGGCGTGCATGTCCATCTTGGTCTGCTCGTCCAACGCACCGAAGGGCTCGTCCATGAGGATCACCTCAGGGTTCATCAGCAAGGCTCGGGCAATACCCACGCGCTGATTCATGCCGCCGGACAGCTCGCTGGGGAAGTGATTCTCGAAGCCGGCCAGGCCCACCATTTCGATGAATTTCTGCGCCTTCTCCCGGCGTATCTCCTTGCCCACACCGCGCATCTTCAAGTGGAACGCAACGTTCTCCCAGACCGGCAACCAAGGCATCAGGTTGGCCTGCTGGAACACCACGCCACGGTCTGCCCCCGGTGCGGTGATCGACTGCCCGCCGACGCTGACCGTGCCATGGGTGGGGTGGTCGAAGCCGGCGATCATGTTCAGCAGGGTCGACTTGCCGCAGCCACTGGGGCCCAGCAGGCAGAGAAATTCGTTGCGTGCCACGGTCAGGCTGACATCGTCCAGGGCCACGATGCCGGTGGGTCGCTTGGGGTCTTCGAACACGCGCGAGACGCGGTCGATGGTGATCAGTGCCATGCCTCAGCCCTCCTTCTGCAACGTGGAACCACGTTGCCAGCGCAGCAGGTACGCACCCACGCGCTTGATCGCATAGTCGCTGAGAAAGCCCAGCAGGCCGATGCTGACCATGGAAGCGATGACGATGTCGTAACGCAGGAAGTAATAGGAATCCCACAGCACGTAACCGACGCCGCTTTTAACCGCGACCATTTCCGCGGTGACGGTGAGCATCCACGCCGAGCCGATGGCGATGCGCAGGCCGGAGAAGATGCTCGGCAGCGCCGCCGGGAAGACGATGTAAAGCAGTAGTCTGCTTGGCGTACCACCGGTCATGGCGCCTGCCCGCAACAAGTTGCGGTCACAGTTCTTGACGCCGTGAATGGTGCTCAACAGCACCGGGAAGAATGCGCCCATGAACACCAGGAAGATCGCCGGCTTGTCGGCAATGCCGAACCAGATGATCGCCAGGGGAATCCAGGACACCGGCGGGATCGGTCGCAGAATCTGCAGCACCGGCTCGAACAGGTTTTCTGCGGTGCGCGACCAACCGATGGCCATGCCCGCGCCGATGCCCAGCAAGGCGGCCAGGGCAAAGCCTGCGAACACCCGGAACGAACTGGCCGCCACATCGAGGATCCAGTGACCGCTGTAGCTTTGCGTATTGCCATCGGTGGCAAAGACCCAGTCTGCCCAGGCGATGATGACTTGGGACGGCGCCGGCAGGAGCGCGCGCGGCAAAATCCCGGAGCGGGAAAAGATCTCCCAGCCGACCAGCAGCAACACCGGCACGATGCCGCGTTCGATGCGCTTGTACAGGCGCCGGGCCAGGGACGGGCCATGCCCTCGCCCGACCCCGTGCGCCTTGATGGCGGTACTTTTCATCTCAATACCCCAGCTCGGTTTTCGGCTTGCCGGTCACCGCTTCCAGAAAGCTGTAGTCCAGGTTCTTCTCTACCTGCTCGCTGACATCGGTGCTGATGTACTTGAGGTCGCGCATCATTTGCGCAATGGCTACGGCCGAGGCGCGGTGCATGGCGTAGTCGGGGTAGAGGTTGTCGACCGCGCCGGTGGCGATGGCCTTGTCCAGGCCGGTGACTTTCTGGATGGTGTCGATGAACAGCGGCTTGTCGCTGGCCATCAGGTCATTGACCTTGACGATGGAACGCACGGTTTCCTCGACGCCCTTGCGGTTGTCCTCGATCACATCGGAGCGGGTAACGATCAGGTTGGTCAACTTGCCAGCCGCCTGGTCGTAGGGAAAGTCGAAGAACTTGGCCGCCTTGACCTCGCGGATCTGGGTGGCGAACGGGTCCACCGACGTGATCAGCTCTACTTCGCCGCGGCGCAGTGCCTGCACGTGGTCAGACGGGTTGGGGATGTTGATGAATTGCACATCCTTGTTGATGTCGATGCCGTGCTTGAGGAACGCCCCTCGCATATGGATATCCTGCGCATTGCCGCGCGAGGCGGCGACCCGGAACGGCTTGTCTTCGGCCTTGTACTTGTCGATGAGCGCCTTCAAGCCGACCCAGTCGCCTGCCTGCACCGGCAGGTCGTTGCCCACCAGAATCTGCGAGCCCCCGTTGATCTGCCCGGACACGGCCACCACGTCGAACCCCTTGTCCAGCGCCGTGGCGTAATGCAGGTAGGTGACCTGCGCCACGTCGATGCTCTTGGACAGCAGCGCCGTGAGGACATCGTTGCCGGTGTTGAAGGCAATGGCGTCGAGTTTCACCCCGGTGGCGTTTTGCGGCGTCAGGGACAACGGCGTGCAGTGGGCGCATTTGGCATAACCGAGCTTGACCGGCTTGGCTTCGTCGGCGTGGGACATGGCCATCATGCCGAGGCTCAACACCAAGGCCGAAACGGCACGCTTGAGCAAGGCAGTGGACGAACGAATAGCTGGCATCGGGCTTCTCCAATTGTCACTAAAGGCTGAGGCTTTGTGGCAAAGAGTTTGCAACGGCTATGCCATGTTCGTGGCACCGCTTGAAAACCGCATGGTTTTCCATGGGCGCCCATGGGGTCCAGGCCCTGTACGGCGGGGCTTGTGTGATCGCGCGGTGGCGCTTTCACGTTCGGCGGCGGCTCCCGTGGTGACGAGATGAGCAGGCTCAATAAAGCAGTCCGTAGCGGCGAATGAGTTGCGACGGTGCATGCTTGGACAATCGCTCACCATTTTGTGACAATCGACCATTGACCGTAATCAGGCTGACGAGGATCGCGCACGTGCTCAACTCGGAAACACTTTCTCCTGCACCTCGCAAGGCCCGCAGCACTGGGCAGATCCTGGGCACCGGCAGTACCCGCGATGGAATCTACGAGCGCATCCTCAACGCCGTGATGGAACATCGCCTGATCCCCGGCACCAAGCTGGTGGAAGAGAAGTTGGCCGGGGTGTTCCAGGTCAATCGCACACGCATCCGCGAGGTGCTCGCGCGGTTGGCCCACGAAGGGATCGTCACCACTATCCCCAATCGCGGCGCCTTCATTGCCAGCCCCTCGGTGGAAGAAGCCCGGCATATTTTCCAGGCCAGGCGCATTCTCGAGCCCGCGCTGATCCGCAGCCTGGTGGCCAAGGCCGACAGCCAGCAGTTTCGGCGCCTGCACGCCCATGTGGCCGAAGAACGCGCCGCGCGCGAGACAGGCGACAAACGCGCGGTCATTCGCCTGTCGGGCGAGTTTCATCTGTTGATCGCACAGATGGTCGACAGCCCGCCGCTGATCAAACTGATGCGCGAACTGTCTTCGCTGACCTGCTTGATCATTCTGCTGTACGACTCGCCCAACGTGCCTGCCTGCCCCAACCATGAGCACACCGAAATCGTCGAGGCCATGGAACAGGGCGAGGTCGAGGCAGCCATCGGCTTGATGCTGGGCCACCTCGACCACATCGAGGCCACGCTCGACCTGTCGCTGGAAGATGAGGCCGAGGTCGACCTGCACGCTATTTTCGGCTAACGCCACCCGACCGCCCGGAGTCGCCATGAGACTGCTGATCATCAACCCCAATATCTCCCAGAGCGTCACCGACCTGATCGAGACGGAAGCGCGCCGCACCGCAGCGACGGACACGCAGATCCAGATGGCCACGGCACCCAGTGGCGTGGCCTACATCGAAACCCGCTTCGAAGCCTTGCTCGGCGCCCACGCGGCCGCCGTTATCGCCGGAGATCGTCAGGGCAGCTATGACGCCGTGCTGGTGGCGGCGTTCGGCGATCCGGGCCTGCTCGCACTCAAGGAAGTGCTGGACGTGCCGGTGGTGGGCATGACCGAAGCGGCCCTGATGACGGCCGCGCAGCTGGGCCAGCGGATCTCGATCATCGCCATCTCCCGGCGCATCACCAGTTGGTACCGCGAGTGCGTGGCACAGAATGGCATGCTCGACCGCCTGGCCAGCATTCGTCACCTGGACCGCCCGTTGCGCGATGCCGGCAGCGTTCAGGAAGATCATGCCGAGCGCCTACTGGAGCTCAGCCACCTGGCGGTGAACGAAGATGGCGCCGACGTGCTGATCCTCGCCGGTGCCCCGTTGGCTGGGCTGGCACGGGGGTTGGCCGGTCGGTTGCCGGTTCCGGTGGTGGACGGCGTGTCGTGCGGCGTGGCTCAGGCGCAGTTGTTGCACTGCCTGCAGGCCGGTCGGGCCACCCAAGGCAGCTTCGCCCGCCCACCCGCCAAACCCAACCAAGGCTTGCCAGCGGGCTTGCAGGCCCTCCTGTAGCAGCGGCGCAAGCCGCGTCCGGGTTCACCGCGGTGTGCCTGCCAAACCGCATGTGCCGCCGACGCGGCTTGCGCCGCTGCTACAGGGGTTGGGGGATACCTTGGTTGCGCAGCATGGGCGCCTCGAACGACAGGCCCAGCACCCGCTCCATTTCCGCGGCGGCCTGAAGCACGCGCCCGTCCATGTAGCGCGGTGCGATCACCTGCAGGCCTACCGGAAGTCCCTGCTTGCCGAACCCGCAGGGCAACGACAGTGCGGGTACCCCGCAGTAGTTGAACACCGGCGTATAACCGGCATGTCCGCGCGGCCCGGCGGGCTGACCGCCAATGGTGGCGGGGCCCAATTGCCCCACGGCCCAGGCTTCCACCGGCGCGGTCGGGCACAACAGCAGATCGTAGTCATCGAAAAACGCGGCCAGAGTTATCGACAACCCATTGCGCAACGCTAGCAGACGCGCGGTTTGCACCCCGGACAACGCTCTGCCCAGCTCTATCTGCGCCAGAATATCCGGATCCAGCTGCTGCAACTGCTCATCCGCCAGCGCACCGAATTGCGCAGCCAGCGCCGTGTGCTGCAAGCCCAGCAGCGCATAGCCTTCCAGGCCGCCTGGCCAGCGCGGGCTGGCCAGCTCGATGGACCAGCCATCGCGCTCCAGCGTTGCCAGCGCGGCAACCATCGCACTGGCAACATCGCTGTCCAGTGGCAGGCCCAGCCCCAGATCTGGCGACCAGGCAATGCGCAGCGAGCGCGGCGCTCGCGGCGTCGGGGCTAGCGACTGAGCGCTAAAATGTGGCTGCGACAACGGGTCGGAGGGGCACCAGGCGAACAAACTGCGGGCCATGAGTGCAACGTCCTCGACATCGCGTCCCAGTTGGCCGATCACTGAGAGCAGATGGTTCGGGTCGGCGAACCCCCAGGGATTGGGCACGGCACCCAGGCTCGGCTTGAAGCCGACCAGCCCGGTGTGCGCGGCCGGTCGCCGGGTGGAGCCGCCGGCGTCGGTGGCCAGGGCCAATGGTCCCAACCCAGCCGCCACTGCAGCCACCGCGCCGCCCGACGACCCGCCGGGGGTCAGCTCGAGGTTCCACGGGTTGCGGGTGGTGCCGTGCAGCGGATTGGTGGTGATGCCCTTGCAGGCAAACTCGGAACAGTTGGTCATCCCGAGCGCCACGCCGCCCAGTTCGCCAAGGCGTTGCACGCACCACGAATCGCGTGGCGCCACGAAGTCGGCAAACACCCTGGAACCGAAACTCGCCGGTCGGCCGCCCAACCAGAGGTTGTCCTTGACGCTGAACGGTACGCCGGCCAAAGGCAGGTATTGCATGGCGGCGACCCGCTGGTCGCTGGTACGCGCTCGAGCCAGCACGTCGGCCCGCTGGTAATCGATGAACGCATTGAGCGTCGGATTCAACCGCTCGAGACGATCGCACACCGCTGTCGCCACCTCGACCGCGCTCAGCTGACGGGTGTTGACCAGGTGAGCGATCTGCTGCGCCTTGAGACGATGAATATCCATGGGTCACTCCACTGCGAAAGGCTGATACCGCTGTTTCAGCAAGATCCGCGCCGCCGGACGCAGGGCCCGTAACAGCGGGTGCGGGCAAGCAGGTCAAGGCGGCTGGCGAGCGACATAATGGTGAACATGATTAGATTGAGCACTGATTCAGTGCAATATTTAGTTAACTATTTTGTGCACAATCCTGATACCAGGGTAACCCGCATCCAGCTATCGGTTCATTTAAAACAACGAGTTAAGCCGTGGGATGACCGGCTCTGCACTGCTTGGCACATGCATTGCTTCGAGCCAGATAACCTAGTTCAGCACTGCGAGCCACCGCATGACGACTGCCACCGCCGGTTTCGACCTTACCCTGGACGACATCTTCCATCAGTACGCCGGTGCAGCTCCGGCGGTCGACCACATCACCCTGGAAGTAGCCGCCGGCGAACTGGTGGCGCTGCTGGGCCCCTCCGGCTGTGGCAAAACCACCCTGCTGCGCATCATTGGCGGGTTCCAGCCGCAGACCTCGGGCAAGGTGGTGATCGGCGGCAAGCTCATCGACCACCTGCCCCCGCATCACCGCGACATCGGCATCGTGTTCCAGAACTACGCCTTGTTTCCTCACCTGAGCGTGGCCGAAAACATCGCCTACGGTCTGGATGCGCGCGGCGTGCCACGCTCGCGGCGCAAGCAGCGCATCGATGAAATGCTCGAGATGATCCAGCTGGGTCATCTGGCCGACCGCTATCCGCGCCAGCTTTCCGGTGGCCAGCAGCAGCGCGTGGCGCTGGCCCGGGCATTGGCCGTGGAACCGCGCATCCTGTTGCTCGACGAACCGTTTTCGGCCCTGGACAAAAGCCTGCGCATGGACATGCAGATCGAGATCAAGCGGCTCCAACGCCAGTCGGGCGTGACCTGCGTGATGGTCACCCACGACCAGGAGGAAGCGCTGTCGATGGCCGACCGCGTGGCGGTGCTCAACGCCGGCCGGCTGGAGCAGTTCGCCGCGCCATCGAAGATCTACGATTCGCCCAGCAGCCTGTTCGTCAATACCTTCGTCGGCAGCGCCAACGTGCTGCCCGGGACCCTGGAAAGCTACGCCGGGGAGTCGGCTCGGATACGCCTGGCCGACGGCAGCCTGCTGGCCTGCCGTACGCCGCGCGACGCACGGCCCGGCAGCGCCGTGGTGGCGTGCATTCGTCCGGAGAATCTGGAGCTGACGGAGGCAGGCGACGGATTTCCCGCACAGGTCGAACTCGGCCTGCCGCTGGGCCCTTCGATCGTCCACGAAATGCTCACGCCCGGCGGACAGCGGATCAAGATCGCTTCGCCACGCGGCCTGGGTGCCGAGCCATTGAAGCCCGGCACTCAGGTAAGCCTGAGGCCTATCAGCGCCCACGCGATCACTACGTTTACCGCGCCCAGCCTGTAGCCCTGAACTGACCCGCACGAGGAATCGACGATGGATATATCCCGCAGACGCATCATGCAATCCGCCCTGGCCCTGGGTGCACTGCAGCTTTTCCCGCAGTTGACCATGGCCCAGGCGCGCAATCTGGTGTTCGCGACGTTTACCGGCAGCTGGGAAGAAGCACACAAGGCCGTGCTGGTGCCTGCCGCGCTGGAACACATGAAAGACGGAAACATCATTCTCGACCCGATGATCTCTGTCGACCAGATCTCCAAGGTCATGGCCTCCCGTGAACATCCGCCCATCGACGTCATGCTGCACGATCCGGGCCCTGCCCTGACCGCCATCGAACAGGGCTTGATCGAGCCCTACCCGGTGGCGGACAGCGCCTACTACCAGCAGCTGATGCCCGAAGCCCAAGACCCGATGGGGCCGAGCATCTTCTATCAGATCGTTGGCCTGACCTATAACCCCGACACTATCCAGACCCCTCCCGACTCCTGGATGGACCTGTGGAAGCCCGAGTACAAGGGCCGGGTAGGCATCACCAACATGAACTCCTCCCTGGGCACCGGCTTCATGATCGAACTGGCCAAACTGCATGGCGGCTCGGACAGCAACATCGAACCGGCCTTTGAACTGCTGGCCAAACTCAAGCCCAACCTGGCCGCCGTCGCCGCCAACCCCGGTCAACTGGCGTCGCTGTTCCAGCAAGGCCAGATCGACATCAGCCCAGGCAACTTCAACGCCATCCAGATCCTCAAGGCCCGTGGCGTACCGGTGGAATGGGTGGCGCCCAAGGAAGGCGCGATCGCGTTCAAGACCAGTATCCATATCGTCAAGAACTCACCGAATCGCGATCTGGCTTTCGCCTTGATCGAGGCGTCGATGTCGCCCCAGGTGCAATCGCAGCTGATGGAAGCGCCCTACCTGGTAGTGCCGACCAACATGCAGGTGAAGATGTCTGGCGAGATAGCCGAATCACTGGCCAAGGATCAGGCAGAAATGAAGTCGCGGTTTCGCTTTCAGGACTGGAAGGTGATCAATCCGAACCGGGCGGCCTGGATCGAGCGCTTCAACAAGGACATCCAGGTCTGAGCCATGCCTGGAGCCATCCCTTCCCGCTGTGAGGAGTCCGGCACGTGAGCGCCCGAAACCATAACGTCACCGTGTACAGCCTGCGCTACGGCCTGCCGTTGGCAGCATTCTTCGTGCTGTTCTTCATCACGCCGCTGTTGTTGCTGGTGCTGGTCAGCCTGCACGACGACACCGCCGTCAGCGTCTGGGGCGTAGCGCAATACGTGAAGATATTCGGTGAAGGCCTGGCCCTGCGCGTGCTTGGCGATACCTTGTGGCTCGGCGTGCAGGTTACCGTGCTGTGCCTGGCCCTGGGCTACGCTCTGGCCTGGGCCTACGTGCGCAGCTCGCCGACCACCCAGAAGGTGCTGATGATGATCATCGTCATGCCCCTGCTGACCAGCGTGGTGGTGCGCACTTTCGCCTGGGTAGTGATCCTTGGGCGCCAGGGCATCGTCAACGAACTGCTGCTGGGCTGGGCATGGATCGACAAGCCACTGCGCCTGCTCTACTCCCGCGAAGGGTTGATCTGGGCCCTGGCCAATGTGCAGTTGCCACTGATGGCCCTACCCCTGATCACTACCTTGCAACGCCTGGAAAGCAATCTTGAGGATGCCTCGGCCGCCTTGGGCGCCAATGCCTGGCGCACCTTCCGGCGGATCACCGTGCCGCTGTCGCTGCCGGGCATCATCGCCGGCAGCCTGCTGACCTTCTCGGCGACCATCACCGCCTTCATTACCCAGTCTCTGGTGGGCGGCGGGCAGATGCTGTTCATGCCGATGTACATCTACCAGCAGGCGTCGGCCCTGCAGAACTGGCCATACGCGGCGGCCATCTCACTGGTGTTCCTGGTGGCCGTGATCGGCTGCGTGACGCTGTTGAGCTATTTGGGCCGCCTCAGCAAGGGGTACGCGACCACATGAGCATGGGACGTCGAAACGACCTGTCGGACATCGCCCTCAAGGGCACCCTCTATCTAGTGGCCTGGGCCGCCCTTATCCTGTTGCTGGCACCGACGCTGATCGTGCTGATCGTCTCGTTCACCGACAGCTACTCGCTGCGCTTTCCGCCTCAGGGCTTCTCGACACGCTGGTATGTCGCCCTGCTCAAGGCGTTCACCCTGCATTTCGCGGCGTGGAACAGCTTTCTGGTGGCGTCGATGACCACGCTTTTGTGTGTGGTCATGGGCACTGCCGCCTCGCTGGCCATCGCCCGTTCCACGAGCAAGACAGCGCGCTGTCTCGATGCGCTGTTCATGTCACCGTTGATTCTGCCGGGGCTGGCGTTCGGCCTGTCGGCATTGATCTTTTTCAGCGAGCTGGGCGTGCCGGTATCGATGACGACGCTAGTGATCGGTCACACCGTGGTCTGCGTACCCTACGTCATCCGTACCACCTCTTCGGCGCTGATGCAGTTGCCGCCGGCGCTGCTGGAAAGCGCTGCCAGCCTGGGTGCTTCGAGAGCGCACGCGTTGCGGCGCATTACCTTGCCGCTGATTGCGCCAGGCATCGCGGCCGGGGCATTCATTGCGTTCATGTCGTCGTTCGATAACACTGCCGTCTCGCTGTTCCTGCGCGACGCACGCACCGACATGCTGCCGATCCGCATGTGGCAGGACCTGGAGAGCAAACTGGACGTCACCATTGCCGCCCTGTCCAGCGTGCTGGTGATCGTCACCCTGGTGATGATGGTAGTGATGGAAAAATTGACCGGCATCAGTCGGCGCATCCGCGGCTGACCGCGGGCAAGGGTACGTCAGGAAACGGATATGGATCTGAACACACCACAGGATGCCGATGGCATCGCCGAACACATTACCATCGCCATCATGGAGCACCGCCTGCCGCCGGGTATCAAGCTGGCCGAGGAGAAACTTGCGATCGCGTTTGGCGTGGGCCGCAACAAGATTCGCCAGGCGCTCATGGCGCTGGCCAAGGAAGGCTTGGTCAAGCTGCACCCCAACCGCGGCGCGTTCGTCACCAGCCCCACTGTGCAGGAAACCCGTGACCTGTTCGCCACCCGCCGGCTGCTGGAACCGGAGATCATTCGCAACGTCATCCACCGCTCGACCAAGGCCCAGCGCAAGCCTTTACATGCCCACCTGAAAAAGGAGGCCCTGGCGCGCAAGAACCAGGACCGGCGCGCGCTGATCAAGCTGTCCGGGGATTTCCACAGCCTGCTGGCCGAGATCGGTGGCAACAGCTTCATCACTCGCATCATGCGCCAGCTGTGTCCGGTGACGTCGCTGATGCACGCGCTCTACGACGGTCCGCAGATGCATGCCTGCCCCGAGGACGAACACAGCGCGATCGTCGCCGCCATCGAAGCCCAGGACGAAAAACGTGCCATCGCCCTGATGCTTCATCATCTGGCCCATGTCGAAGGGGTGCTGGACCTGAGTCAGGAACAGCACAGCGCAATCAGGTGGGAAAGTGTCTTCGGCTGAATGCTGCCGCCCTTACAGCGCCGCCGCGGCGTCACGCTCCAACCACGCCTGGGCGATCTGCTCGCGAGTGGCGAACCACACGCCTTCGTGGCCCTGTGCGTACTCGATGAACTTCTGCAAGGCGCGTATCCGGCCCGGGCGTCCGACCATGCGCGGGTGCAGGCCGACGGACATCATGCGCAGGCCGTCTGCAGATTCTTCGTGCAGCACCTCGAAGCTTTCCTTCATGTACTCGAGAAAGTCGGAAGCCTGGGACAGGCCCGGCGAATTCCAGTAGCGGAAATCATTGACGTCACTGGTGTACGGCACCACCAGGCGGCGTTTGCCTTCGACGTCGACGAAGTACGGCACGTCATCGTTGTAGGCATCGGAGTCATAGAGGAAACCGCCCTCCTCGGCCACCAGGCGACGGGTGCGCACGCTGGCGCCATAGCGGCAGTACCAGCCTACCGGGCGCTTGCCGCAGGTGCGCTGGAAGGACTCGATGGCCAGGCGAATGTGCTCGCGCTCCTGCTCCTCGGTGAGGCGGAACACTTCCTCCCAACGGTAGCCATGGCTGCATACTTCATGGCCCAGCTCGACCGCCGCCCGCGCCACATCGGGGTTCTGCTCGAAGGCCACCGCGCAGGCATGGAACGTGGCCGGCACGTTGGCCTTCTGCAGAATCTGCAGGATGCGCCAGATACCGACCCGCGAGCCGTATTCGTACATCGATTCCATGGCCAGGTTGCGTACGCCATCGGGAAACTGATAGCTGCCCCACTCGGTCATGCTTTCCTGATCGGGATCGCCCATGGCCAGGGATCGTTCGGAGCCTTCCTCGTAGTTGATGACCAGGCTGATCGCCAGCCGGGCGCCATTGGGCCAGGTACCCTGGGGACGTTGCTGGCCATAGCCGACCAGATCTCTTAGGGGTGATGTCACGGTACGGCTCTCCAGCAGGTTGGGCAAAATGCCGGGCCTGGGGCCTCAGCAGTCGATATCTTTCAAAGCGTCGTGGTCGATGCCGCCAAAGGTTTCACCTGCGGCGAAGGCCAGGCCCATGGCCAGTGTCTGGGCCACGCAGAACGCGGCGGTCAACGAGCGAAAGCCAAGCAGTTCGGCGTCGTCGACTTCGATCATCACCGAGGCGCATTGGCCGATGGGGCTGAGCAGGCTGTCGGTGATGGCAACGATAGGCGTACCGGCCGCCACCGCCTGGTTGCAGGCGTCGATGGTTTCCTGGGCATACGGAGGGAAGCTCACCGCCACCAGCACGTCGTCACCGTGCAGCGCGCCGACCTGCTCGCGCAGGCTGCCGCCCAGGCCGCTGATGTGCACGGCGCGCCGGCCGACACGGCTCAGGGCATAGCTGAGGTAGGCAGCCATCGGAAACGAACGGCGCATGCCCACCACGAACGTGGTGCGCGCCTGTTGCAGCAAGCCGATGGCCTGTTCCAGCGCCTGCACCTGCTGCCCTTCGGCAAGGTGTTCGAGGGAGACGATGTTGGCCCGGCTGAAGGCGCCGAGCATGGCGCCCACATCGGTCGGGTCGTCGAGCAACTGTTCGCCTCGATAGTGGCGAATACGTTCCTTGAAGCTGCCCTGCCCGGCTTTCTCCAGCGGCGCCTTGCACACCCGCTGCAGGTCGCTGAAACCGCCAAAGCCCAAGGCCTGGGCCAGACGAATGAACGCCGAAGCGGGGATCTGCGAACGCGCGGCCAGGGCCGCGACCGTGTTGAGCGCCACATCATGGGGGTGCTCGATCACGTACTGGGCGGCATCGCGCATGCGCGCAGTGAGTTTGTCCTGCCCCACCGCAATGGCGCTGCGCAGTTCTTCAAGGGTGTGCGGTAATGGCATGGTTCAGTGGCTCGATGGCGGTCAGCTGGGACGCAGGTCTGCGATGGCTCGGGCCAGGCATTCCACCAGCCGCGTCATTTCATCGACGGTGTTGTAGTGCGCAATGGAAACGCGTACCACCCCTCCCTGAGGTGCCAGGCCCAGTTCTTCGATCAAGTGACGGGCATAGAAGTCACCAAAACGAATGCCGATGCGTGCCGCGTCCACCTGTCGCACGATGGCCTCGGACTGCACGCCCTCGACGACGAAGCTGATGGTCGGTACCCGGTCGCCCGCGGTCACCCGTGGTTTGCCGATGATGCGTACGCCGTCGGCCTCGCGCAGATAGCCCAGCAGAATCTCGGCCAAGAGGTTTTCCTGCACCTCGAACGCATCGAAGGCCGCCTGCATGATCTGCCGCTCGCTGCCTGCGGTGCCCAGGCGCCGGCCGATGTCCAGCAGGTAGTCACTGATGCCCATGCAACCGTAGGACAGTTCGTAGTTGACATTGCCCGGCTGCAGCTTGTACGGCAGCACGTCCTGGCCGATGAAGAAATGGTTGAGGCTGGGCAGTTCCAGCAGCAGCTCGCGCTTGCCCCACAGCACTGCGAAATGCGGGCCGAACACCTTGTAGAAGCTGAACACGTAATAGTCGGCGCCACTGGCCTGCACATCGACCAGACGGTGCGGTGCGTACGCCACCGCGTCCACCACCAGCTTGGCACCGCAGGCGTGCACGCGCTCGGCGACCTGCGCCACCGGGTTGACGCTGCCCAGAATGTTCGACGCGTGGGTCATCGCCACGTAACGCGTGCGCGGCCCGAGAAGTTGCTCCAGGTCGCGCAGCTCCAGCTCCAGGCTCGACGGATCCACTGACCATACGCGCAGGGTGGCCCCGCGCTCTTGGCACAGGCGCTGCCAGGGGCCGATGTTGGCTTCGTGGTCGCTGTGCGTGACGATGATCTCGTCGCCCGCGCCGATCGACGGCGCAATCGCCCGAGCCAGCAGCTGCAGCAACAAGGTGGTCGAACCGGCCATCACACACTCTTCAGAGTGGCGGGCGTTGATCAGCTGGGCCACCGAGGCGCGTGCTTCCAGCACTTTCTCACCGGCCTTGACCGATGGCGCGTACGAGGCGCCCAGTTGCACCGCGTGGTTGAGCAGGTACTCGGTGATGCGCTCGGCCACCGGCTTGAGCACCGCCGAGCCGCCGGCGTTGTCCAGGTAGCCGTAGCCGTCGGCGAGTGCGGGAAATTGGCGACGGACGTAGTCGATATCGAGGGCAGTCAAAGTGAGTCTCCCGTTTGCTTGTTAGGGGTAGAGCCTGTCAGTGGTGCAGGATGGCCTGCAGGAATGCCTGGGTACGGGGTTCCTGGGGCGCGGTGAAGAAGGCCTGGGGATGGTTCTGTTCGATGATGCGACCGGTTTCCATGAAGATCACCCGGTCGGCGACCTTGCGCGCGAAGCCCATCTCGTGGGTCACCACGATCATGGTCACCCCGGAACGGGCCAGGTTCTGCATCACGTCGAGTACTTCGCCGACCATTTCCGGGTCCAGCGCCGAGGTCGGCTCGTCGAACAGGATCACCCGTGGCTCCATGGCCATGGTCCGGGCGATCGCGACCCGTTGCTGCTGACCCCCGGACAGTTGGCTGGGGTACTTGTCGGCATGCGCGGACATGCCGACCTTTTCCAGCAACAGCCGCGCGCGCTCCTGGGCATCACGTCGGTTCATGCCGCGCACGCGCACCGGCGCCAGGGCCACGTTGGCGAGCACGGTGAGGTGGGGGTAGAGATTGAAGTTCTGAAACACCATGCCCACTTCGCAGCGGATGCCGGCAAGCTTGGGGCCGGTTTCCACGCGCTGCCCGGACACCCGGATGTCGCCACCCTGGTAGGGCTCGAGCAGGTTGATGCAGCGAATCAGGGTGGACTTGCCCGACCCCGAAGGCCCCAGGATCACCACCACTTCGCCCTGGGCGACGGTCAGGTTGATGTCGCTGAGGGCCTGGAATGGCCCGTAGAACTTGTCCAGTCGTTCGATTTCGATGACGTTGCTCATGCGCGCTTGCCTCCGCTGCCGTTGCGACGCTCTACCCAGCTGACCATCTGCACCAGTGGCAGCAGCAACAACAGGTACATGATCGCCGCCCCCACCAGCGGCGTTGGATTGGCCGACAGCGCCTGGGCCTGGGTGGCCTGCTTGAGCAGGTCGGGCATGGCGACCACTGACGCCAGTGCCGTGTCCTTCATGACGTTGATGCAGTTGCTGGTCATGGGCGGCAAGACGATGCGCATGGCCTGGGGCAGGATCACGTCGCGCATGGTGTTGAAGAAGCTCATGCCCTGGGAAGCCGCCGCCTCGAACTGACCCTTGGGGATAGCCTCGATGCCGGAACGGAAGATCTCCGCCGAATAGGCGCACGACACCAGGGACAGCGCGGCCGTGGCAGCAGCGAAGGACGACAGGCGGATGCCGACGAAGGGCAATGCATAGTAGATCAACACCAGCAGGACCAGCAGCGGTATGGACCGCAGCACATCGATGTACACCCGTGCCAGCCAGCGCACGGGGGTGTAGCCGTACAATCTGAGCATGGCCAGCAGCAGACCGCCGGCCAGGCCCAGCACGATACTCACCACGCCGAGCAATATGGTCACGCCAAGGCCGCGCAGCATCAAAGGCAGCGCGTCGACGAACACGTCCCAGTTGAAGAAAGTCTGTAGCAACTCCATGAACGGTTACCTTGGTCGTGGGCCGGTAGCGGGCGGGCCGAAGCGCGGTGCTTATTGCGGAACGTCGACGACTTTCACGGTGCTGGAGTCGTCTGCGGCGGCCGCACCGAACCACTTCTTGTGCAGGTCGGCGATCACCCCGTCTTTTTTCATCTCGCTGATGATCGTGTTCACTCGCGCGCCTTCGGCCCAGCCCTTGGCGTGCATCAGCGAGTATTTCTCGCCGGTGGGAATGCGCGCGACCACGGCATACTGTGGCTTGTCCTTGATGTAATAGAGCACGGCCGGAATGTCGCTGATGTAGCCATCCATGCGCCCGGACGCCAGGTCGAGCATGGCCGGCGACAGACCTTCGTAGCGCGAGATGTCCTTGAACTTGTACTCACCCTGATGCTTGGCGGCCCACATGTCCCCGGTCGAACCGGTGTCGACGCCGACCACTTTGCCGCTCATGTCATCCAGGCCCTTGATGCCGGACTTGGTCAGCACCGACAGCGACTGGTCGCTGTCGTAGTACGGCTGCGCGAACCCTACCGATTCCAGACGCTTGGGCGTGATGGTGATGGAAGAAATGGCGATGTCGGCGCGCTTGGACTGCACGGCGCTGAACAGGCCATTGAACGGGATGTTGACGAACTCCACGGTCTTGCCGGCGCGCTTGGCGACTTCCTTCACCACGTCGACTTCAAAGCCGACGATGTCGCCCTTGGCGTCCTGGAACTCCCAGGGCACATTGCCCACGTTGGCACCGACGGTCCAATCGGCAGCCAGTGCCGAGGCCGAAAACGCAGTGGCCACAGCCATGCTCAAAAGTAATTTCACGCTCATGTCCAGCTCCCGATTCACGTCAGTGCCAATGGCGGCCTGGGTGCTTGCGCAGGCCTGTCGAGAACGAGACTAGGGCTAAGGATCAAATACTTCAAGAACTAATTTTAATGAATTAAATGCTCCACAGGAGGGCAGTACGTGCCCGCATTGGTGCATCTGGCAAACGCAGGAAGCGTACGGTATGGCGGCTGCCGGACGCAGCACACAGGCCAAGGGCGCACCTTGGCAGAGCATGTTCACCCCCTCCCTCGTAGGAGCGGTCAGTGGCCGCGAAAGCCTCGATGCGGTCCACCTGACCCACCGCGCCGCCCTTTTCGCGGGCAGAGCCCGCTCCCGCAGGTCTGCCTTGCAATCAGCGGTCGTCGTCGGTCGGCGCGGGGTTCTGGAGCAGGTCGTCGAAGTCGATCTTGAGGCCCTGTTCCATGGAATCAAGCTCCACCAGCAACGATCGAAAGCTGGTCTCGTCCTTGGCCGGGGCTTCGCCCTCGGCGCTGGCATCGGCCAGCGCCTGCAGATGAGCAGGCACTGGCGCATCGTCGTCGTGGTCTTCGAGGATGGTTTCGGGTTCCATCTCGCGCAGCACTGCCAATGGGGGCAGCTCATCGAGGCTCTTGAGGTTGAAATGGTCGAGAAACGCCTTGGTGGTGGCGAACATCGCCGGCCGGCCCGGCACGTCGCGATAGCCCACCACGCGGATCCACTCGCGTTCCACCAGCGTCTTGACGATATTGCTGTTGACCGCCACGCCACGCACGTCTTCGATCTCGCCACGGGTGATGGGCTGGCGATAGGCGATCAACGCCATGGTTTCCAGCAACGCGCGGGAGTAGCGCTGCGGGCGTTCTTCCCACAATCGACCCACCCAGGGCGCGTATCTTTCGCGGATCTGCAAGCGGTAGCCCGAGGCGACCTCCACCAACTCGAACGCGCGCTTTTCGCAGGACTTGCCCAGCACCTCCAGGGCCTTCTTGAACACCGCCGGCTCCGGCCGCTCGGCTTCCTCGAACAGCTCATGGAGGCGTTCCAGAGACTGCGGCTTTCCGGAGGCCAGCAGAAAGGCTTCGAGCAGTGGCGCCAGATCGCGCGGGTCAGTCAGATTCATTGTTCGGCTCGGGCGCGCACATGGATAGCGGCAAAGGCGTCATTCTGCACCAGTTCGATCAACTGCTCCTTGACCAGTTCGAGAATGGCCATGAAGGTGACCACCACGCCCAGCTTGCCCTCCTCGGCACCGAACAGCTTGACGAAAGGCACGAAGCCACCGCCGCGCAGGCGTTCGAGCACCTGGCTCATGCGTTCGCGGGTCGACAGGGCCTCGCGGCTGACCTGATGGCTTTCGAACATGTCGCTGCGCCGTAACACGTCGGCCATCGACATCAGCAGCTCTTCCAGGCTGACCTCGGGCAGCAGCTTGCGTACCTTGGCCTGAGGTGCATCGAGCCTGGGCACGTAGAGGTCACGGCCTACCCGCTTGAGGGTATCGATACCTTCGGCGGCGGCCTTGAAGCGCTCGTATTCCTGCAGGCGGCGAATCAGCTCGGCCTGCGGGTCGTGCTCGTCATCCTCGACCACGGCGCTGCGCGGCAACAGCATGCGCGATTTGATCTCCGCAAGCATGGCGGCCATCACCAGATATTCGGCGGCCAACTCCAGGCGTACGGTTTTCATCAGCTCGACGTAGCCCATGTACTGACGGGTGATCTCCGCCACGGGGATGTCGAGGATGTCGATGTTCTGCTTGCGGATCAGGTACAGCAGCAGGTCGAGCGGGCCTTCGAACGCTTCGAGGAACACCTCCAGCGCATCCGGCGGGATGTACAGGTCCTGCGGCATCTGGGTGAACGCCTGGCCGTAGACCAGCGCCAGTTGCAGCTGCTCGGGCGAGCCCTGGGCGAGATTCGCCGGCGGATTGTCGACCGCGCTCAGATCACTCACGCCATGGCCGCGAACGGTGCCGGATCGCCACAGCCCACGCGCACCACTTGCGGATCGCCATCGGCGAGGTTGATGACGGTGGACGCCTCGGTGCCGCCGAAACCGCCGTCGATGATCAGGTCGACCTGCTTTTCCAGCAACTGGCGCATTTCGTAAGGGTCGCTGAGCGGCTCCTTGGCGCCGGGCATGATCAGGCTCACGCTCATCAACGGCTCACCCAGCTCTTCCAGCAAGGCCAGGGCGATCGGATGGCTGGGCACGCGCAAACCGATGGTCCGGCGCTTGGGATGCAGCAGCAGGCGCGGCACTTCACGGGTGGCGCTCAGAATGAAGGTGTAGGGCCCCGGCGTGTGCGCCTTGAGCAGACGAAACGCCGCGGTGTCGACCTTGGCGAACAGCCCCAGTTGCGAGAGGTCGCAGCAGATGATCGCGAAATTGTGCTTGTCGTCCAGCTGACGCAGGCGACGCACCCGTTCCACGGCGTTCTTGTCGCCGATCTGGCAACCGATGGCGTAGGAAGAATCGGTGGGGTAGATCACGATGCCACCGCCGCGAATGATCTCGACCGCTTGCTTGATCAGCCGCGGCTGCGGGTTCTGCGGATGGATCTGAAAGAATTGACTCACGTTGGCATCCTGTTCAGGCGGAGGTTGACGGGTCGTGCTTGAACCGCGCGGACAACGGCGGCAGGTCGACGGGCAATGGCCGATAGACACCGATTTCACCCCACGTGCCCGGGCCGTGGAAGTCGCTGCCGCCACTGACCATCAAGCCGAATTCGCGGGCCAGGATGGACAGCGTGCCGACCTGTTCGGCGGCCTGCATGCCGTTGACCACCTCGATCGCATGGCCACCGGCCTGGATGTAGTCGCCGATCAGCTTGCGCCGCTTGCTGCGCGTGAAATCGTAGTGCAGTGGATGAGCCAGGCTGATCCAGGCCTTCGCCTCGCGCAATGTGCGCACGGTGTCCTCGAGGGTGGGCCAGTGTTGCTTGACGTCACCCAGCTTGCCCGCCCCCAGCCACTTGCGGAACGCTTCCTGGCGATCCTTGACGTGGCCCTGCTGCACGAGGAAATCGGCGAAGTGCGGGCGCGCCGGCGCATTGCCGCTGTCGCCCAGACCCTTCTGGATGGCCCGAGCACCGTCCAGCGCACCCGGCATGCCCTTGAGCGCCAGGCGTCGGTCGATTTCCTCGGCACGCAGCCAGCGACCGTGGTGCAGGCTGTCGAGCGCGGCCACCAGCGGCGGTGCATCCAGAGCGAAATTGTAACCGAGCACGTGGATGGTCGCACCGCCCCAGGTGCACGACATTTCGACACCACTGACCCACTGCATGTTCAGTGCTGTGGCCGCCGCACGGGCCTCTGGCAGGCCTTCCAGGGTGTCGTGGTCGGTCAGGGCCAGGGTCTGCACGCCATGATCGAACGCTCGCTGCACCAGAACGGCAGGCGCGAGGGCGCCATCGGAGGCGGTGCTGTGGCAGTGCAGGTCAACATTCATAGTGGCGCTTTCGCAGTCATTGATGTTTGTTATTATGCCGTCACATCCTGCTTCTGGCTGCCATTGTGAAACAATTGATCGATTTCATCCCGCTGCTCCTGTTCCTCATCGTCTACAAGACCGACCCGCACATGGTCGACCTGGCGGGGTACAGCTTCGAACTGGGCGGCATCTTCAGTGCTACCAAGGTGCTCATCGCCAGTTCGGTGATCGTCTATGGCCTGCTGTTCCTCAAGCAGCGCAAGCTGGAAAAGGGCCAGTGGCTGACCTTGATCGCCTGCCTGGTGTTCGGCAGCCTGACCCTGGCCTTCCACAGCGAAACCTTCCTCAAGTGGAAGGCGCCTGTGGTCAACTGGCTGTTCGCCCTGGCGTTCGCCGGCAGCCATTTCATCGGCAAGCAACTGCTGATCAAGCGCATGATGGGCCATGCGCTGACCCTGCCGGACCCGATCTGGGCGAAACTCAACGTTGCGTGGGTGGTCTTCTTCCTGTTCTGCGGCGCCGCCAACCTGTTCGTGGCTTTCACTTTCGAGCAGTTCTGGGTCGACTTCAAAGTGTTCGGCAGCCTGGCCATGACCTTGCTGTTCCTGGTGGGCCAAGGTATCTACCTGTCCCGTCACCTGCATGATTCCGATCGTACAACACCTAAAACCGAGGATTGACATGCTCTACGCCATCATTGCCACCGACACGCCCAACTCCCTGGAAAAGCGCCTGGCCGCACGGCCCGAGCACCTGGAACGGCTGAAACAGCTGGAAGCCGCCGGGCAACTGGTACTGGCCGGGCCACACCCGGCCATCGACAGCAACGACCCAGGCGAAAGCGGCTTCAGCGGCAGCCTCATCGTGGCCCGCTTCGAGTCCCTGGACGAAGCCCAGGCCTGGGCCGGCGCCGACCCGTTCGTTGCCGCCGGGGTGTACAAGGACGTGCTGGTCAAACCCTTCAAGCAGACTTTGCCTGCGCCCGAATGAAGGTCTAGATGAGCGATCTGCTACTGATCGACGATGACGTCGAGCTGTGTGAACTGCTGAACAGCTGGTTGAGCCAGGAAGGTTTCCAGGTCCGCGCCTGCCACGATGGCAGCAGCGCACGCAAGGCCTTGGCCGAGCTGGCACCGGCGGCCGTGGTGCTCGACGTGATGCTGCCCGACGGCAGCGGCCTGGAACTGCTCAAGCAGCTGCGCAGCGAACACGCCGAGTTGCCAGTGCTGATGCTCTCGGCGCGGGGCGAACCGCTGGATCGCATCCTGGGCCTGGAGCTGGGCGCCGACGACTACCTGGCCAAACCCTGTGATCCGCGCGAACTGACCGCCCGCCTGCGCGCGGTACTGCGCCGCAGCCACCCGGTTGCCGTGGCGGGGCAGATGGAGCTGGGCGACCTGTGCTTCAGTCCGGCGCGCGGCGTGGTCAGCATCGATCAACACAACATCAACCTGACGGTGTCCGAAAGCCGCCTGCTCGAGGCACTCATGCGCCAGCCGGGCGAGCCCCTGGAGAAACAGGAGCTGGCGCAGATCGCACTGGGCCGCAAGCTTACCCTCTACGATCGCAGCCTCGACATGCACGTCAGCAATCTGCGCAAGAAGATCGGCCCGCATGCCGACGGACGCCCGCGGATCATGGCCCTGCGCAGCCGTGGCTATTTCTATGCGCAATAGCTGCCGCCGCGTGCGGCGCGAACGGCCTGGTTTGTAAATGCCACCCGCGTCATGTCTTTACACAAGCCTTACGCGGCATTGACCGCGCCTGACCTTGATCTCCATAGACTGGGCACATCCGGTAAACACCGGGAACCAGACAGGAGATTCACCATGCGCAAGACCACACTCGCAATGCTGTTCGCCGCTACCCTGCCAACCCTGGCCTTGGCCATGCCGCAGGGCGGCCCTGACGGTTTCGGCCCAGGCCCAGGCAAGGGCGGCCCAGGCCCCCGTGGCGGCGAGCCATTCGCCCAGCTCGACCTGACCCACGAGCAACGCACCCAGGTGGGCAAACTGATGGGCGAAGAACGCCATCAGCAGCGCGACATCACCAAGAAGTACCTGGACAAGCTGCCGGCGGCCGATCGCAAGGCCATGGAAGATGAAATCAAGGCCAACCACGACAAGGCCCAGGCCGACGTACGTGCAGTGCTCAAGCCCGAACAGCAGAAGCAGTTCGACGAAATGAAAAAGAAGCAGGACGAGCGCCGCGCCGAATGGGCCGAATTCCAGGCCTGGAAAGCCCAGCAAGGCAAGAAAACCCAGTAATATCGGCGCAAGCCCCCAGCCCGGTCCGCGCATGCGTACCGGGCTTCTTTCATTGAGGAATTTGCCTTGCGTTCACTGTTCTGGCGCATCCTGGCCAGCTTCTGGCTGGCCATCGCCCTGGTAGCCGGCCTCTCGGTGCTGCTGGGCCACATGTTGAACCAGGACACCTGGATCCTCAGTCGGCACCCGGCGGTGAAGCATTTCGCCCAGGATTGGGTGGAGCGTTACGAAAGCAAAGGCGCCGAGGCGGCCCAGGAACTGCTCGAGCAGCGCAAGCGCCGCTATCGCATAGACACTCAAGTGCTCAACGAAGCCGGCGAGGCCGTGGTACCGGGGACCTTCCCGCGTCGCGCCGAAGCCTTCGAGGCGCGCCACAACGAAGCCGATCGCGACCTGCCGTGGCGCCGACTGACGGCGGACTACACCAGCCCCACCACGGGCGACACCTACTTGCTGATCTACCGCATCCCGCACCCCGAACTCGACTCGTGGCACCGCGACTCCCTGCTCATGCCGATCAGCGCACTGGTGATCGCATTGGTCGTACTGACGCTGTTCAGCCTGATGGTGACGTTGTCCATCACGCGCCCATTGAGCAGGCTGCGCGGTGCCGTGCACGAATTGGGGCAGACCACCTATCAGCAGAACAGCCTGGCGCAGCTGGCCAGTCGTCGCGACGAATTCGGCGTGCTGGCCCGCGACTTCAACCGCATGGGTGCGCGCCTGCAGAGCCTGATCGGCAGCCAGCGACAGCTGTTGCGCGACGTGTCCCACGAGTTGCGTTCGCCCCTGGCGCGGCTGCGCATCGCCCTGGCCTTGGCGGAACGGGCCGAGCCCGCCCAGCGCGACCTGTTGTGGCCGCGCCTGACCCGTGAATGCGATCGGCTTGAAGCCTTGATCAGCGAGATCCTGGTGCTGGCGCGGGTCGACGCGGAACAGGCCACGGCCGAGGATGTGGACCTGCCATCACTCCTGCAGGCCGTACGCAAGGATGCCTTGATCGCGGTCCCGGAGCAGGCCATCGAACTGGACATTGCCGCGCACCTTGCGCTGCAGGGCTGGCCGACCATGATCGAACGGGCCGTGGACAACCTGTTGCGCAACGCCCTGCGCTTCAACCCCGGGCCCGCGCCGGTCGTGCTGTCGGCGCAACAGGTGGAAGGGCGCGTGCGCATCAGCGTTCGCGATCACGGTCCGGGCGTGGCGGAGGAACACCTGGCGCGCCTGAGCGAGCCGTTCTTTCGCGCGCCAGGGCAGAGCGCCGCTGGTCATGGCCTGGGCCTGGCCATCGCGCGCCGCGCCGCCGAGCGACATGGCGGCAGCCTGCACCTGGAAAACCACCCCCAAGGCGGCTTGATCGCGACCCTGGACCTGCCGCCGGTGCCGGTGGTAGTGGCCTAGACCGCCGCGCTCATTGGTTTCGGGCCTTAACGCTTCAGGCCTCGACGCCCCAGGCTTGCACGAAGTCGGCGGTAGCCAGCGCCGGCGCTTCGCGCAACTCTCGCGCCGGCGTGCCCAAGTACAGGAAGCCGATGATCTGTTCGCCTTCGATCAGGCCCAGCTTGCCGGCCACATAAGGCGCATAGGACAGCTCGCCGGTGCGCCATACCCCACCCAGCCCTTGAGCATTCGCGGCAAGCAGAATGCCATGGGCGGCGCAGCCAGCCGCCAGCAGTTGTTCGCTCTGCGGCACCTTGCGATGCTCCTGCAAGCGGGCGATCACTACCACCACCAGGGGCGCGCGCAACGGCATGTTGCGGGCTTTTTCCAACGCCGCTTCGCCAGCCTCGGGGTTGAGCGCAGTGGCCTCGGCCAGGACTTCGCCGAGCTGCTGCAAGCCTTCCCCTTCGACGGTGAGAAAACGCCATGGCCGCAGCTGGCCGTGGTCGGGCGCGCGCAGCGCGGCCTGGAACAGCACTTCACGCTGCGCGGCCGTCGGCGCGGGCGCCATGAGCCGGGGAGCTGAAACACGATTGAGCAAAACCTCGAGCGCCTCCATGGGCAACCTCCTGTCGAACGATAAGCCGCTATTCTAGACCCAAGCGGCCTTCGCCTGCCGGGTTTACATGCTGTGGCCCGCAGGTAGAATGGCGGCCCTTTCCTTCATGGCCAGAGCTGACCCCATGGCGTTGCCGACCCTGCGCATCATCGGTTTCATTATCGGCATCTTCCTGATCACCCTGGCCGTGAGCATGGTCGTGCCCATGGGCACGCTGGTGGTGTTCGAACGCACCGAGGACATCCAGTCGTTCCTCTGGGCCAGCCTGATCACCTTCGTCGCCGGCCTGCTGCTGGTGCTGCCCGGCCGCCCCGACAACGTCAACCTGCGGCCGCGCGACATGTACCTGCTCACGGTCAGCAGCTGGGTGGTGGTGTGCGTGTTCGCCGCCCTGCCCTTCCTGCTGACTCAGCACATCAGCTACACCGACGCCTTTTTCGAAAGCATGTCGGGCATTACCGCCACGGGTTCCACGGTGCTCAGTCATCTGGACGAGATGTCACCGGGCATCCTCATGTGGCGCTCGATGCTGCACTGGCTGGGCGGCATCGGCTTCATCGGCATGGCCGTGGCCATTCTGCCGCTGTTACGCATTGGTGGCATGCGGCTGTTCCAGACCGAATCCAGCGATCGCTCCGAAAAAGTCATGCCGCGCTCGCATATGGTCGCCAAGTACATCGTGCTGGTGTATGTCGGCTTCACCGCCCTGGGCACCCTGGGGTTCTGGTTGGCAGGGATGAGCCCGTTCGACGCGGTCAACCACGCGATGTCGGCCATTTCCACTGGCGGCTTCTCGACGTCCGACCTGTCTCTGGGCAAATGGCAGCAGCCGGCCGTGCACTGGGTGGCCATCGTGGTGATGATTCTGGGCAGCCTGCCGTTCGCGCTCTACGTCTCGACCCTGCGCGGCAACCGCCAGGCGCTGCTGCGCGACCAGCAGGTGCAGGGCATGCTGATTCTGTTGATCGCCACCTGGCTGGTGCTGGGTACCTGGTACTGGGCCACCACCGAGCTGCCGTGGTGGACGGCCTTTCGTCACGTGGCCCTGAACGTCACCTCGGTGGTGACTACCACGGGCTTCGCCCTGGGCGACTACAGCCTGTGGGGCAATTTCTCGCTGATGCTGTTTTTCTATCTGGGCTTCATCGGTGGCTGCTCGGGCTCGACCGCGGGCGGGATCAAGATATTCCGCTTCCAGGTGGCCTATATCCTGCTCAAGTCCAACCTCAACCAGCTGATCCATCCGCGCGCGGTGATCAAACAGAAATACAACGGCCATCGCCTCGATGAGGAAATCGTCCGGTCGATCCTGACGTTCTCGTTCTTCTTCGGCTTCACCGTCGGCATCATTGCCCTGGCATTGTCACTGCTGGGGCTGGACTGGATGACCGCCCTGACCGGTGCCGCCAGCACGGTTTCCGGTGTAGGGCCGGGGCTGGGCGAGGTGATAGGGCCGGCCGGCAATTTCGCCACGCTGCCCGATGCGGCGAAGTGGATCCTGGCCCTGGGCATGCTGCTGGGCCGACTGGAAATCATCACCGTGCTGATCCTGTGCATGCCGGCGTTCTGGCGACACTGAGCATGAGCCGGCAGAGGCTTACTCGGCTGCCGGACTTCTGGATTCGTTATGGCCCAGGTCGCGCTCGGGATCGATCAGGTCACGAATGCGCTGCTTGAGCACCTTGGCCTCGGGGAAACCACCGTCGGCCTTGCGCTCCCAAACCTGCACGCCGTCGCAGGTGATGAGAAAGCGACCGCCACTGGCGGGCGCCAACGCCACCTGCCCCAGGTCCTCGCCAAAAGTGCTGAGCAGCTCCTGGGCCAGCCACGCGGCGCGCAGCAGCCATTGGCACTGTGTGCAATAGGTGATCACCACCTGAGGCTTGGATGCGATGGCTTGGCTCATGCTTCGTCCATCCGATTCAGCAACTGCCGGGCCGCCTGCTTGCACGAGTCATCGCCTTCGCGCAGCAGTTCGTGCAAGAGCACGCTGGCTTCGCTGGTATCGCCGTCGTCGAGCAACTGCTGGGCCTGATCGAGTTTCTCCGCCGAAGCGTGCTGCAGTTCCAGGTCGTCGAAATCGACGGTCAGAGCATCCAGCTCGGGCAGGTCGCTATCGGCAATGAAGCTGTCGAGGAAATCGTTGTCGATGTCGTCCTGAGTCTTCCCGGCCGGGGCCTCGTCCTGCTGGAGGAACGGCTCGTCCTCGACATCGGCGAAGTCGCTGAGGAACTGCTCGTCGGGCATCTCGAAGACTTCCGGCAGTTCGTTCAGATTGCTGGTGAACGCCGGGTCCATCTCGACTTCGGGCGGTGTCTCGACGACCACCGGCTTGCCTTTGGGCGACGGCGCATCATCGAATGGGCTGACCAACGCCCAATCGGCGTCCATGGACAGGTCGTCGAGGTTGAGCTGGAATTCGTCTTCCTGCTCGCGCCGCGGGTTGACCGAGCTGATGGCTCAGGCGCTGCCAGGTCGAGATCGGGCAGCTCGAATTCCGGCTCGGGGTCCGGCTCGGGCTCAGGCTTCGGAGCGGGCTGCACCGACGCCGCGGCTGCTGCAGTGGACGCCAGCGTCACTGCAGTCGCTGCCACTGCCGGTGACAGACCCGCGGTAGCGGTTGGCGTTGACGCTGCTGGCGCGGGTTCGAGATTGGCGAAGCGGCTGCGCATCTCGGCCAGCGTCGCGGCGCTGAAGCCTGCCGCCAGCAACAGGCTTTCCTGCTCGGCGAAGCCCTTCGCATTGCCTTGCTGGCCCAGCACTTCGAGCATGCGCACACGCAGGTCGGTACGTTCCGGCTGCTTGGCCAGCCCGTCACGCAGAATGCCCAGGGCTTCGTTGAAGCGGCCGTAGGCAATATAAATGCTCGCACCGTCGAGGGCGTCAGTGGCCGTCGGCGTTTCACGGCGTACCACCGGCGCAGGCTCGGCACGCATCGGCGCCGTGGCGGCCACCTGCGCAGTGGCCGGCACGCTGGCGGTCGGCATCGCGCGGACCGGCTGGGTGACGACCGGTTCGAACGCGTCCTGCAGCGCGGCCGACTTGCGCTGCCGTTGGCGGCGCAACAGCAGCAACAGGGCAATGATCAGCAGCAGTGCCGCAACCAGGGCCAGGATGTTCAACCAGCCGCTGCCGTCTTCCGCTGGTGCCGGTGCTGGCGTGGCAACCGTTGCGGGTGGGGCAGATGCGGGCGATGGCGCAGGCGTTGCCGCAGGCGCAGCGGGTGCCGTTGCGGGAGCGACGGGCGACTCGGCCTCGGCCGCCGGCGTCTCGGCCATGCGTGCCTGCAGTTGGGCGACCTGCTTGTCCTTGTCGGCTACCTGCGCCTCCAGGCTCTGCAAGCGCGCCTGCACTTCGTCGAAGCTCTTCTGCAGTTGCTGGTTTTCCAGGGCGGCGGCGGCCAGTTGCGCAGCGTCCTGCGCGGCGGCCCTGGCAGGCCCCTGTTTCGCAGGCTCGCTGGCGGTCGGCGCAGCGGCAGTCGCGGCCTTGGGCTTGGTCGGCGCTGCTGCGGGCGGCTGGGCACTTGCCTGCACTGGCTGGATGCGCTGCGGCGCGCGGTCGGCGAGGCCCGGCCCCATCCCCGGCGGGTCGAGCAATACCGTGAAGGCACGCAGCAGCTGCCCATTCGGCCGGCCGACCTGAATCACGAAACTCATGAAGGGCTCGGTGACCACTTTGCTGGAGCTGACATGAATGACCTTGCGCCCGCCGCTGAAATCGGGCGAGAACTTGAGGTCGTTGAGGAAGAAACTGCGCTCCACCCCCGCCCTGGCGAACTCTTCGGCCGTCGCCAGGCTGGCACGGATGTCGTCCTGCTCCAGCCCTGCGGTGTCGAGCAAGGCGATATCGGCGCGAAACGGCTGGTTGAGCGATGAGCGCAGGGTCAGCTCGCCAAGGCCCAGCGCGGAGGCGGCCGTGGAATAGCACAGCGCCATGGCCCACACCGATGCCAGCAGACGACGTGAAGCAAACCTGGTACGCGACGGTATACGCACTTGCATGGGAATCCCTTGAAGACCGACATCCAATAACTTTATAGCCCGTACGGCCCACTTGCTCCAAGCGGGTGACGGCCCGTTGACTTCAGGATTTCTTTTCCAGATTCGCCAGGATGCGGCTGTGTACCCGCATGGCGGTGCTCAGTTCTTCTTCGTCGACCCCCATGAACAGCTCGGCACGCAAGGCGTTGGCGATGGTTTCGATCTGCTCGATGAGCGGCCGGGCGGGCGCGCACAGCGTGATCTTCTTGGCTCGACGGTCTTCGACCACGGCCTGGCGCTCGACCAGGCCCTGGGCTTCGAGACTGTCCAGCAAGCGTGCCAGGGTCGGCCCCTCGACGCCCACGCTCTGCGCCAGCTCGCGCTGGGTCGGCGCTTCGCCGAACCGCGCCAGGTGCAGCAGGACCAGCCAGCGCGCCTGCGACAATCCCAGGCCCGCCAGCCGACGGTCCAGTTCGGCCCGCCAGCCACGGGACATGTGCGCCAGCTGCATTCCGAAGCGATGTTGATCAGTTAACGGCATAGATCTCTCTTGAAAAAACAGCCTTGCACAAGCAGCACATGCGTGAAGGTCGGAGCTGATGATTAGTCAGCTAATCATGACCTTAGCCCACAGGCAAGACTCATGCCGAGTGGCAGCCTCGTTCACACCTCGAATTCGGACTGCAACGCCGCACGTATGCAATACAGGACGCCTTCGGGCACACGGCCGGTGAACTGCCCCGCAATCTCGGCGACGCCTGGCAATTCCCCTTCGCCGTCGAGAAAGGCGTCCTGGATTTCACTGAGCAGTTCCTCGGGAAGATCCAGCGCCTGCTCCAGCGACAGCTGCTGCTGGCCGATGGCTTCGGCCAGCAGGCTGTAGACATTCTTCTCACTGCACTGTAACTGGCCAGCGATCTGCAACGGCGTCATGCCTGCGCGGGCAAGGCTGATGAGCTCGTGGCGGATATCGGCCACCTCGCGTGGCGCCTCTGCCCCGCCCGAGCCCGCCAGTACCTGCAGGAACGCTTCACCGTAGCGCTCGAGCTTGCGAGCGCCTACGCCACTGACCCGACCCATATCGGCCATGCTGGTCGGCTGGCTGCGGAGCATTTCGAGCAGGGTCGAGTCCGGGAAGATGACGTAGGGCGGTACCGCATGTTCCTGCGCCAGGTTGCGCCGCAGAGTGCGCAGTGCTTCCCACTGTTCACGCTCCTCGTCGCGCACCAACTGGCTGGCGGGGCTTGCCGAGCCGCTGCCGCGGGCAGAGGTCTGCGGCTTGATTTCCTTGCGCAGCGCAAGCGTCACCTCGCCGCGCAGCAGCGGTCGGCAGCTGTCGCTCAAACGCAGGCCGCCGTAGCCCTCCAGGTCGATATCGGCCAGACCGCGCGCGACCACCTGGCGATACAGCGACCGCCACTCGCCTTCCGAGCGGCCCTTGCCGACACCGAACACTGCCAGTTTGTCGTGGCCGAAACTGCGCACCTTTTCGGTGTCCTTGCCCAGCAGCACGTCCACCAGATGGCCGACGCCGTAGCGTTGCCCGGTGCGGTAGATGGCCGACAGCGCCTGGCGCGCTGGCTCGGTGGCATCCCAGGTCTGCACGCCGTCGACGCAGTTGTCGCAGTGACCGCAGGGGTTGGGCATCTCTTCGTCGAAATAGGCCAGCAGCGATTGACGGCGGCAGCGGGTTTCTTCGCACAGCGCCAGCATGGCGTCGAGCTTGTGCTGTTCAAGGCGCTTGTGGCGCTCGTCACCTTCGGAATTCTGCAGCATCTGCTTGAGCATCAGCACATCCTGCAGCCCGTAGGCCATCCAGGCGTCTGCCGGCAGACCATCGCGGCCGGCGCGGCCGGTTTCCTGGTAGTAGGCTTCCAGCGACTTGGGCAGGTCCAGGTGCGCGACGAAACGCACGTTGGGCTTGTCGATGCCCATGCCGAAGGCGATGGTGGCCACCATGATCAGGCCTTCCTCGTTTAGGAAGCGCTTCTGGTTGGCGGCCCGCGTCGCAGCAGGCAGACCGGCGTGGTACGGCAACGCCGGAAAGTTGTTTTCGCACAAGAACGCGGCGACTTCGTCGACTTTCTTGCGCGACAGGCAGTAAACGATGCCGGCATCGCTGCGCCGCTCGGTGAGGAACGCCAGCAGCTGTTTGCGCGGGCTTTCCTTGGGCACGATGCGGTAGAAGATGTTGGGCCGGTCGAAGCTGGACAGGAACCGCTCGGCGTCCTGCAGGTGCAGACGGGTGACGATTTCCTCGCGCGTGCGCTTGTCGGCAGTGGCGGTCAGGGCGATTCGCGGCACCTGGGGAAACTGTTCGGCCAACTGGCCCAGCTGCAGGTATTCGGGACGGAAGTCATGCCCCCATTGGGAAACGCAGTGGGCCTCGTCGATGGCGAACAGGCCTATGTCCAGGCCGCGGAGGAAATCCAGCATGCGCGGCTGCACCAGGCGCTCCGGCGCCAGGTACAGCATCTTGATTTCGCCCCGGCGGATGCGCGCGGCCAACTCGCGCTGCTCATCGGAGCTGAGCGTGGAGTTCAGCGCCGCCGCCGCCACGCCCAGTTCCTCGAGGGTGGCGACCTGGTCGTCCATCAAGGCGATCAGCGGCGAAACCACCACTGCCAGGCCGTCGCGCAGCAAGGCCGGGACTTGAAAACACAGCGATTTGCCACCGCCGGTGGGCATCAATACCAAGGCATCGCCACCGCGGGCCACACGCTCGATAATGGCACCCTGGCGACCGCGGAAGCTGTCATAGCCGAAGATGTCCTTAAGAACGCGTTGAGCCTGTTCGAGCATGGGTCACTCCAGAAATCGTAAAACCACCCGGGCCGCACAGGCTGGATGAAAAGCGCTTTTGCCGCATCCGCCTTTGCGTAAGCGGGGGTTACCGCCCCGTGAACTCGGGGCCTGAGCGAAAGACCGCGGCAGTATACCCCAGTGCCAGCACCGCGGCGCAGCACCCGCCCATCCTGCCATTTCACCCCTTGGGTGGCGCACAGGGCCTAACAAGGCCTAGAATTCAGTATCCGCATAGTCTTCCAAGGTAACCTGTTAATGTCCTTCGCCGAGCAACTGACCCGCCTGCAAGCCTTCCTCGACGCCGATGAGCTGCATGACGAGGCGCTGGACTACGTCGCCGCCCATGGCTACCTGACCGCCCTCTCCATCTGCTCCGAAGAGGTGCCCGAGCGCGAGTGGATCGACGCCTTGTTCGCCGAGCCGCCGCACTACAGCGACGATGCCCAGCGCGAAGAGATCGAAGGCAGCCTCATCCAGCTCAAGGCGCATATCGCGCGCCAACTGGCCAGCGACGAGGAATTCGAGCTGCCCTGCGAGCTCGACCTGGGCGACGAGCCGGATGATTCCGACCTGCGCGGCTGGTGCATCGGCTTCATGGAAGGGGTATTCCTGCGCGAGGCCGCCTGGTTCGAAACCGCCGAAGACGAAGTCAGCGAGATGCTCCTGCCGATCATGGTCGGTTCCGGCCTGTTCGACGAGCAGCCGGAGTTTTCCGACATTGCCGCCGATGCCAATCTCATGGACGACATGATCGTGCAGATCCCCGAAGCGCTCACTGCCCTCTACCTGCTGTGCAACGCTCCGGACGAGAAACCGGCCATCCTCAAGCCCCGTCATCACTAAGTCTCGCGCCATGCGGCCGGCTCGGCCTGCCTGGCTGCGTTACCTGCTGCTGGGCATCGGCTGCATCAGCGTTGCACTCGGTGTCATTGGGATTTTCCTGCCGGTGATGCCCACTACCCCCTTTCTGCTCCTCGCTGCAGCGTGCTTCGCGCGAAGCTCGCCGCGCTTCCATGCGTGGCTGCTCGGCCATCCGCAACTCGGCCCTTTGCTCAAGGCCTACTTG
This sequence comes from Pseudomonas sp. MM227, assembly GCF_947090715.1. Taxonomy (NCBI): domain Bacteria; kingdom Pseudomonadati; phylum Pseudomonadota; class Gammaproteobacteria; order Pseudomonadales; family Pseudomonadaceae; genus Pseudomonas; species Pseudomonas sp. MM227. The sequence continues at coordinate 1,420,313 of NZ_OX352319.1, read as the reverse complement.
GGCGGCGAAGGCATTCCGCGCAAAGCCAAGGTGCTGGCCATTGGTTCCACGTGGGTCAGCATCGCAGTGTCCTGCTGGCTGGTGCCTTGGCCGTGGCTGCGTGTGCTGCTCGTGGGCATCGCACTGGCAGTGACTGTCTATATTGCTCGTCTGAAGACAAGTGCCTTAAAGGGTCAGCGTCAGTTGGGCAATGATGTCGACGAACGGTCGACACTCGACAAAACCTGAATGAAATCAAATGACTAATCTCATCTCCCGGAATGGATCAACGGTGATACACCCCGTATTCACTGTGACAATTTTCCGTCACTAACCGACTGCAATTTTCCGTCTTCTCTCGCCTATGCCCCGCGACCCCCGAAAACGCTGGCGTTGCGCCTTCTTTATCGCCGAACCCCGCTCACACCGCGCGCCTCAGGAGCAGTGAAATCTATTTGCCATCATCGAAACGAATGATGGCATAAGTGTTTTTTGCTCTATATCATGTGAAAATTCCGTTGAACGCGCTGCTTTCGGCGCCTCGGTTGCGCTTGTTACAAACCCGAAACGGACTTTTAAACGAGTTATTCGCCAACATTCTGGCGTCTGCACGACTTCACACATCACGGAGAAGCACCCGAATGCGCGTTTTCACCCCCATCTGCAGCGCGATTTTGTTGGCCATGGCGTGCTCGCACGCGCAAGCCATGTCGCTCACCGAGGCGATCCAGAGCACCGTGGATAACCACCCTGAGTTGGCATCCAACATCAACAGTCGCCTTGCCGCGGATGAGGACACGAAGATTGCCCAGGGTGCCTACCGCCCCAGCGTCGATTTCGTTGCAGGCTACGGTCGCGAGCGTTCGGACAACCTGAACACCCGCGCACGCGGCAATCACAACAAGGAAACGCTGAACTACACCCAGTCCGAGTTGCGCCTGCGCCAGATGCTGTTCGACGGCTCCAGCGCCTCCAGCGAAGTCAGCCGGACCCGCTCGACCGCCACGTCGCGTGCCTACTATGTGCAGGCTACCGCCCAGGACCTCGCCCTGCGCGCCGTTCAGGTGTACCTTGACGTACTGCGCAACCGTGAACTGGTAACCCTGGCCAAGAACAACCTGCAGGCGCACCTGCGCGTCAACGACCAGATCGGCCTGCGCAGCGAGCGCGGCGTGGGCAGCACCGCCGACGTCGACCAGTCGCGTGCTCGTCGCGCCCTGGCCGAGAACAACTACAACACCGCTCAGGTCAACCTGGCCGATGCCGAAGCGGCCTTCTTCAGCGCCGTGGGCCGCATGCCCGACGAACTGGAACCCCTGCCTTCGATGCGTGGCGAACTGCCGGCCGACCTGAACGCCGCCCGCCAGTCGATGATGGAAAACAATCCGTACCTCAAATCGGCCCAAGCCGACGTACAGGCTGCCGAAAGCCAGTACGCAGGCGCCAAGTCCGCGTTCTACCCACGGATCGACGCTGAACTGGCCACCGGTGCCAACAACAACCTCTCGGGCGAGCGCGGTCACAACAACACCGACTGGCGTGCCGGCGTGAGCATGAGCTACAACCTGTACCGTGGCGGCAGCGACAAGGCTCGTCTGCAGGGCGATGCACATCGCATCAACCAGGCCATGGACATCCGCAACAATGCCCTGCGTCAGTTGAACGAGAACATGGCGCTGTCGTGGAACGCGATGAAAAACGCCAGCACGCAGATTCCGTACGCCCGTGAATACGCCGAAACCACCACCCGCGTGCGAGCGGCCTACCAGGACCAGTTCGGCCTGGGCCAGCGTACCCTGCTCGACGTACTCGACAGCGAGAACGAGCTGTACACCGCCAACACCCGCTACGCCGAAGTGCGCTACACCGAGGAATACTCGATGTACCGCGTGCTCTCGAGCATGGGTGAGCTGCTGGCCAAGACCCGCGTCGTGCTGCCAGCCGAAGCCGTTGCCCTGAGCGAAGTGAAGAGCGAAGCGCGCCTGCCAGACATGCGCTGATTGCCGCTACGCCGAACCCCGTGACCGCTCGTTCGCAGCCGGTCACGGGGTTCGCATGACGAAAGCCCTGGGCTCAGCTCAGGGTTTCGTCGATCACCAGCACCACCTTCCCGGAAATCTGATTGCTCGCCAGCGCTTCGAACGCCGCTTCGGCGTCGGCAATCGGAAACGTCTTGGCCAACTGCGACTTCAAACGCCCTTCGGTGAACAATGGCCATACCTGCTGGCCCAGGTCACTGAGCAGGTCGGCCTTGAACTGATCGTCACGACTGCGCAAGGTGGAACCCTGCAGGCGCACCCGTTTGGCCAGCACCTTGGCCAGGTCGAACTGCGCCTCGCGACCGCCCATCAGGCCGATCATCACCCAGCGCCCGTCCAGTGCCACTACGTCCAGGTTCAGCTCGCTGTAGTTGGCGCCGACCGGGTCGAGGATCACATTGAAGGGCCCCAGGTCCTTCAGCGCTTCAAGCCCGTCGCCGCGTACCACACCGCCCTGGGCGCCCAGCGCTTCGCAATAGGCCAGGCGCTCGGCGGAACCAACGCTGACCCAGGTTGGGTTGCCGAACGCCTTGCACAGCTGGATCGCCGCCGAGCCAATGCCACTGGCACCGGCATGCAGCAGGACCTTCTCGCCCGGCTGCAGGTCGGCCAGCTGGAACAGGTTCAGCCACACCGTCGCGTAGACTTCGACGATGCCCGCCGCTTCGTGCAGGCTCAGTCCCTCGGGTACAGGCAGCACATGGCGACCATCGACCACCACTTCTTCGGCCATGCCACCCCCGGCCAGCAAGGTGCAGACCCGGTCGCCGACCTGCCAGGACGACCCCACGCCGACCTCGCTGATCACGCCTGCGCATTCCAGGCCGAGGATATCGCTCGCGCCTGGCGGCGGCGGGTACAAGCCTGCGCGCTGCATCAGGTCGGCCCGATTGAGGCCGGCCGCGGCTACCCGAATCTTCACTTGACCTACGTCACACGTCGGGCTCGGTTGTTCGAGCCACTCCACATGTCCTTCCACGCCTTGCAATGCCTTCACGGTGCCTCCATAGTTGAGTCATGACTGAGCCCGACGCTTTGGCGTCGGGCTTTTCGCATTATGCGTCCGGCTTCAACGGAACCGGCGAATTCAAAGACGGCCTAATATGCGTGATCAATTGCCCCCACGTCGAATCAGCATGAAGCATTTCATTCCCGGCAGTGCCCTGGCGCTGTGTATCGGCCTCGGCACCCTGTCGATGTCCGCCAATACCTTCGCTGCCAACAGCTGGGACAAACTTCAGCCGGATCGCGACGAAGTGGTGGCCAGCCTCAATGTCGTCGAGCTGCTCAAGCGTCATCATTACAGCAAGCCGCCGCTCAACGATGCGCGCTCGGTCATCATCTACGACAGCTACATCAAGCTGCTCGATCCCTCGCGCAGTTATTTCACTGCGGCCGACATCGCCGAATTCGACAAGTGGAAGACCCAGTTCGACGACTTCCTGAAGAACGGCAACCTGGATCCCGGTTTCGTCATCTACAAGCGCTATCTGGACCGGGTCAAGGCACGCCTGGACTTCGCCCTGGCCGAACTGAACAAGGGCGTCGACAAGTTCGACTTCACCACCAAGGAAACCCTGCTGGTAGACCGCAAGGATGCCCCTTGGCTGAAAAACGAGGCCGAACTCGACGACCTGTGGCGCAAGCGCGTGAAAGATGAAGTGCTGCGCCAGAAGATCGCCGGGAAGGACGCAGCGCAGATCCAGGACACCTTGTCCAAGCGCTACAAGAACCAGCTCGCGCGCCTGGACCAGACCCGCGCCGAGGACATCTTCCAAGCCTACATCAATACCTTCGCCCAGTCCTACGATCCGCACACCAATTACCTGTCTCCGGACAACGCGGAAAACTTCGACATCAACATGAGCCTGTCGCTCGAAGGTATCGGTGCGGTCCTGCAAAGCGACAACGACCAGGTCAAGATCGTCCGCCTGGTACCCGCGGGCCCGGCCGACAAGACCAAGCAGGTCGCCCCTGCCGACAAGATCATCGGTGTCGCCCAGGGCGACAAGGAAATGGTCGACGTGGTCGGCTGGCGCCTGGATGAGGTGGTCAAGCTGATTCGCGGCCCGAAAGGCTCCACCGTGCGCCTGGAAGTCATTCCGCACACCAATGCGCCCAACGACCAGACCAGCAAGATCGTTTCGATCACCCGCGAAGCGGTCAAGCTCGAAGAGCAGGCGGCGAAAAAGTCGATCCTCAACCTCAAGGAAAACGGCCGCGACTACAAGCTGGGCGTGATCGAGATCCCTGCGTTCTACCTGGACTTCAAGGCATTCCGCGCCGGTGACCCGGACTACAAGTCGACCACCCGCGATGTGCGCAAGCTGCTTACCGAATTGCAGAAAGAGAAAGTCGACGGTGTGGTCATCGACCTGCGCAACAACGGCGGCGGCTCCCTGCAGGAAGCTACCGAGCTGACCAGCCTGTTCATCGAGAAAGGTCCGACCGTGCTGGTGCGCAACGCCGATGGCCGCGTCGACGTACTTGAAGATGAAAACCCCGGTGCGTTCTACAAGGGCCCGCTGGCGCTGCTGGTGAATCGCCTGTCGGCTTCGGCCTCGGAGATTTTCGCCGGCGCCATGCAGGACTACCACCGCGCGTTGATCGTCGGCGGCCAGACCTTCGGCAAGGGCACAGTGCAGACCATCCAGCCGCTCAACCATGGCGAGCTCAAGCTGACCCTGGCCAAGTTCTACCGTGTTTCCGGGCAGAGTACCCAGCACCAGGGTGTACTGCCGGACATCGCCTATCCGTCGATCATCGACACCAAGGAAATCGGTGAAAGCGCCCTGCCCGAAGCCATGCCCTGGGACACCATCCGCCCGGCCATCAAGCCGGCCAGCGATCCGTTCAAGCCCTACCTGGCCAAGCTGACCGCCGACCACGACGCCCGCACCGTCAAGGACCCGGAATTCATTTACATTCGCGATCGCCTGGCCCTGGCCGAGCAGTTGATGAAAGAGAAGACCGTCAGCCTGAACGAAGCCGATCGTCGCGCGCAGCACAGCGATATCGAAGCCAAGCAACTGGCTTTGGAGAACACCCGACGCAAGGCCAAAGGCGAAGAACCGCTGAAAGAGCTGAAGAAGGAAGACGAGGATGCCTTGGGTGCCGATCCGGACAAGACCAAGCCGGAAGATGACGCCTACCTCGCGGAAACCGGGCGCATTCTGCTCGACTACCTAAAGCTCAACACGTCGGTGGCCAAGCATTGACCAGAGCATGGCCCTGCATTGACGGATAGGTGACAGGACGGTCATCAAACCGACATGAAGCTGTCGTGAAATAGGGACCCGCTGCGCCTGCAGCGGGTCTTTTTTTGCGTCTGGCCCGCGGCTTTCGACCCGTTCGCGCGACCGGCCAGCACGACATTCAGCAAGGTAGGAACCGATGACCGTCATAGAACAGCTCAGCGCCCTGGACACCATTCTTGCCCAAAGCGGTGTGCACTGCTTGTTCCAGCCGATCGTGTCACTGTCGCAACGGCAGATACTGGGCTTCGAGGCATTGAGCCGGGGGCCTTCGAACAGCCCGTTGCATTCGCCCATCAATCTGTTCGCGGTGGCACGCCAGGCCGGTCGGCTCAACGAGCTGGAAGTGATGTGTCGGGAAACCGCCTGCCGCCGTTTCAGCGAACAGCGCCTGGACGGCAAGCTGTTTCTCAACGTCTCGCCCGAGTCGCTGCTCGAACCGCTGCACGAGGACGGCCGCACGTTGCAGCTGTTGCAGCGCTACGGCATCAGCCCGAGCCAGGTGGTCATCGAACTCACCGAGCAGACTCCTACCGACGATTTCCAACTGCTGTTCAACGCCCTGCATCACTACCGCGCCATGGGCTTTTCGATTGCCCTGGACGATCTGGGCGCAGGCTATTCAAGCCTACGCCTGTGGTCCGAGCTGCGTCCGGACTATGTGAAGATCGACCGACACTTCATCGACGGCATTCACCAGGATGCGCTCAAGCGCGAATTCGTCGGTTCGATCCTGCAGATCGCCAAGGCTTCCCGGGCCCAGGTGATCGCCGAAGGCATCGAGCTGGTCGAGGAGTTGCTGGTATTGATCGAAATGGGTGTCGACCTGGTCCAGGGTTATCTGCTCTGCCGCCCTCAGGAACAGCCGCCACGGGACGCACGTGGGCTGGTCCCGCGGCTCGAGGACGGCAATCCGCCGCTTGGCGACAACGGCAGCGACCTCGCACCGTTGATCATCGAGCAGGCTGCGGTGCATCGCGATACGCCGACTCAGCAGGTCCTGGAAGCCTTCCGGCTGCAGGCCAACCTGAACACCCTCGCCGTCGTCGACGGCGAGCGGCGCCCCTGCGGCATCGTTCATCGGCACTCGCTGTCCGATGCATTGCTCAAGCCATTCGCCACCGAGCTGTTCGCGCGCAAGCCGATCAGCCGACTGATGAGCAATGATTTTCTGGCAGTGGACTGCAAGCAATCGCTGCAACAGGTCAGCCGTTTGCTCACCGGGCGTGCGCGGCAGCGGATCGAGGAAGACTTCATCGTCATCCAGGGTGGGTGCTACCTGGGGCTGGGCCGGGTCATCGACGTGCTCAGGCTGATCACCGAGCTGAAAATCCAGCAGGCCAGGCATGCCAACCCCTTGACCCTGTTGCCTGGCAACGTGCCGATCCAGCAGTGCCTGACCCGTGTGCTGGAACAGGGCCGCGAGGCGATCATCTGCTATGTGGACATCGACAACTTCAAGCCCTTCAACGACATCTATGGCTACGCACGTGGCGATGAGGTGCTGCTGTGCCTGGCCCAGTGCCTGAGCGAGCGCGTGGATCCGAGCCGGGACTTCGTCGGCCACATCGGTGGCGACGATTTCATCCTGGTCATCAGTCCGGCCGACTGGTGCCGGCGCCTGAGTCAGTTACAGGAAGATTTCCAGCACCAGTGCCGGCGTTTCTATCGCCCCGAGCATCTGCAAGCAGGCTGTTTTCTGGCCACGGATCGTCGCGGCGAGCAGCAACGATTTGCCCTGCTGTCGCTGTCCATCGGCGTGGTTCATCTGCGGGTCGAGGCCTGTAGCCTCATGGATGGCAGTCAACTGGCGGAAATGGCTTCGCAGGCCAAGCACTTGGCCAAAGAAGTCTTGGGGTCCAGTGTGCACGTGATCGACACGCAGCTCGCCGAGTCGGCCTGACGACTCAGGCCGTCGTAGTGGGCGGGTAGATGTATTCGAACACCCGCGCCACTTCCGAGGCGTGCCACGAGGCGGCGGCAACGCCATCCGACGGTCCACAGAAACGTCCGAGTTTTTCCGCACACTCGAAAAAACCGGTACGCGGCAAGCGGCTGGCGCCCTGGCTGATCACCAGGGAGCTGCGCAGTGGCTGATCGGCGCGGGCGTCGATCATGGCCAGGTATTCGAGTGCCGCCGTCAGTGTCTGCATAGCGGGCGTGGGCAATTCCAGGCGTTCGAGCAGCGCGCGGTAGGTGAGCAGGTGACGCTGGCGGCGAGCGTGGTCCAGCTCGCCGAGCAGGCCGTCCCATTGCTGCCGACTGATGCGCACGCTCACGAGCGGGTGCTCCAGCCCGGCACCCCCAACTCCCAGGCGAGGCTGCGGCGAATGGCGGCATCCGGCTCCCGCTCGCCGGTTTCGATCATCGACAGGTAGGAGGGACTGATGCCCACGGCGCGCGCCAGGCTTTCAAGCGGCAGGCCCTGCGCCTCGCGCAGTTCGCGCAGACGCTCGAAGCCTGGCGGGGGCGCGAGCGGCGCAGCGCCGACAGGGTCGGCAGCAGGCTGCGAGGCTGCGACGTCGGCAGAGGCGCCAACCGGGTTGACCGCAGCTGCAGCAATCAACCGCTGATACTCGTCCCATGGCACGACCGCATACTCCGGCTGGCCGTCGCGGCTGATCACTTGAACCCCCATTGCATCCTCCCGCCCGATGAGCGCGCACATCGGACGATGCGAGCGTAATGGCGGAATGTTAACAGGGGATTGCCGACTCCGGGGCGTTAACTGCGCGCCAAAGCCAGCGGGGCGGATTCAGCGGTGAGACTTTTCCAGTTCCAGATCCTTTTCCGAGGCTGGCAGGCGTTCGAGCACACGCAGTTTCTCCGGCGACTGACGCTGACGCCAGGCACGGAACGCATCGAGTTCCCCGGACAGGGTCTTCATCACCCAGGCCAAAACAGCAATGTCATCGAGCATGCCGACACCGATCAAAAAGTCGGGGATTGCATCGATGGGGCTGACGAAATAGACCAGTCCGGCAACGATGGACACCAGCGCCTTGGGGCTGATGCTGCGGTACTCGCCGCGCCAGTACGCCAGGCACAGGGCCTGCAGCAGTTGCACGTCCTCTTTCAAAGCGCCCAACCGGTAGCCCTTGCCCTTGCGTGCCACGGCGAAGATCAGGGCCGGCAGGCGGCCTCGACTCAGGACACGTTCGGCAATGGGCAGGAAACGAGTGAAATTCCAAGGTGCTTTCATGAGCCCTCCGGTGCCGAATGATGGTTTGAGGTTATCCACAGTATTTGTGGATAACCTTGTGAACAGAGCCGCTTTTCGCGCCTGACCTGCCCGGTTTTCAAGGGCTGAGGTCAAATCGGGCGTTTTTTACTCACACAAAAAACCCACGAAAATCCTTGACGCGGCGTTCTTATAACAGCTACTGCCGCTTCCTTTAAGACCCATTGGCACAGACCCGGTTCAAACGAAAACGCCCCGTCGAGACGGGGCGTTCCGGGAAACGAAGCAGCTTACTTGGCGGGTGCTGCTTCTTCGACTTCAGCGTCGTCGGTTGCAGCTTCAGCGTCAGCGGCAGCCTTGGCTGCGTCCTTGATGGCGATCAGCTCGAGGTCGAACACCAGCACCGAGTTGGCTGGGATGGTCGGGCTCGGGCTCTGCGCGCCGTAGGCCAGATCAGCCGGAATGAACAACTTGACCTTCTCGCCCACGTGCATCAGTTGCAGGCCTTCGACCCAGCCCGGGATCACGCCGCTGACCGGCAGATCGATCGGCGCGCCGCGCTCGATGGAGCTGTCGAAGACCTTGCCGTCGATCAGCTTGCCTTCGTAATGAACGGTAACCACATCGGTCGGCTTGGGCTGGGCGCCTTCGGCCTTCTTGATGACCTGGTACTGCAGGCCGGAGGCGGTAGTGACCACGCCGTCTTTCTTGGCATTGTCCTCGAGGAACTTCTTGCCGGCGGTCTGCGCCTCGGCGTTCATCTTGGTCATGCGTTCTTCGGCGCGCTTCTGCAGATCGGCAAAGGCTGCGACCAGGTCGTCGTCCTTGATCTTCTGCTCTTTCTTGCCGACGGCGTCTTCGATACCCAGGGCAACGGCCTTGGAGTCGAGATCGTCCATGCCTTCCTGAGCCAGGCTCTTGCCCATGTTCAGGCCGATACCGTAGGAAGCTTTCTGCGCCGGGGTTTTGAGCTCGACGCTGGTCTGGGAATCGCAACCTGCGAGGACCAGGGTGACCAAGGCAACTGCCGCCGCCAACCGATGCTGTTTCATGCTATTTCCTTGTTCATGCGCCATAAGGGCAATCGAATGAGGCCGCGAGCTTATCAGGCGGCCACGACCAATGGCTACCGGCATGAGAGAGGCAAAAAGACGATAAGTTCAGGCCAGCAAAAGGAAAGTGGTGCGGCAGCGGCTGGATGAAACATGTGTCACGCAGGGCTGGGTGCCTGGCCGTAGTGCGCAGCCACTTCACGCACCACCTCGCACAGCCACTGCGCCGGCAAGGCCAGCGGCAGCGCGGCGTTGCGGCAGATACCCACCGAACCACCCGGCTCGTGCACGCCCAGATCCAGTTCGCACAGTTGGCCGGTGGCGATATCGCGCTGCACCGCATCGCGCGGGGCCACCCAGATGGCGTCACTGCTTGCAACGTAGCGTCGACTGAGGGTCGGTGAAAGCGTTTCTAGACGTTGCGCCGAGGGCGTGATGGCGCATTGCACGAACAAACTGTCGGCATGCTTGCGAATAGTCGTACCGGCCAGCGGCAGCACCCAGGGGTAGCTGCCGACCTGTTCGGCGCTCAGCGGGCGCATCTGCAGCAGCGGATGCGCCGGACGCACGACCAGCGTCATGGATTCGCTGTACAGGTGTTCGAACGACAGACCCTGGATCTGCGGGCTGTCGGTCATGCGGCCGATCACCAGGTCCAGTTCGCCGACGTGCAGTTGCGCCAGCAGATAGGCACCCGGCCCGGTGGCCACGCTGACCACCAGGGCGGCGTGGCGTTCGTGCAGGCGGCAGAGTACTTCGGGCAACAGCTGGCTTTCCACGGTCGACAGCACGCCGATGCGCACCTGGGGGGCTTCGTGGGGCTCGCCGCGCAGGCTGCTGACGCCGTCGCGCAAGGCCTGCACGCAGGGCCCGGCATAACGCATGAAGCGCACGCCGGCGGCGGTCAGTTCGACGCCGCTCTTGTCGCGGTCGAACAGGCGGGTCTGCAGCAGGTCTTCGAGTTCCTTGAGCGTCTTGGAAATCGCCGGCTGGCTGATGGACAGGCCATCGGCAGCCTTGGCGAAGCTGCCCTGGCGGGCAATTTCGAGAAAGCACAGCAGGTGGCGGAATTTGATGCGGCTGTCGAGGTTCATGGCGCCAATCGTAGCATTGGGCCATGGGGTTTGCTTTGGTAGTCAGGGCCTCTTCGCGGGCAGAGAGCTCGCCGCCCGCCCCGCTCCCACAATGGTCCGGCGTACGCACACCAATATGGGAGCGGGGCGGGCGGCGAGCTCTCTGCCCGCGAAGAGGCCCGCAAGACCACCCTAGACCCTGCCAATCTCCACCCGATCACCATTGAAGCGCACCGGCCACACCCTGATGCCCTGCTCCGGCGCCTCCAGGCAGCGCCCGTCGCTGAAACAGTAATGCTGCTTGTACAGCGGCGCAGCCACCACCAGCTCGCCCTGCAGATACCCGACGATGCCACGCCCCAGCACATTGGCGCCCGAGCGCGGGTCGTGGTTGTCGATGGCGTGCAGCACCCGGCCCTCGCCCGCGTCGGGAAGGTAAAACACTGCCACCTGGTCGCCGTGCAGCCATACCACCACACCGGAATTGGCGATCAAGTCCGCTCGATCGCACACTGCTTGCCAGTCCATCGCTTGCACCGCCTTGGCCGCCTGCATCACAACACCTCCTCCATCACCGGGATCAACGTGACCACATCGCCCGCCTGCGCCGGGCGACGCTGGCCACGTTCCTTGACGAACTGCACACCCGGGTCCGCACGCTTGTCGTTGACGAAGGTGCGGAAGCGCTTGAGCTTTTCCGGATCCTTCAGGGCATTGGCCCATTCGCATTCATAGTGATCGACCACCCGCTGCATCTGCGCTTCGAGTTCGGCGCCCAGGGCCAGGCTGTCCTCCAGCACGACCTGCTTGAGGAACTCCAGCCCGCCCTCCAGGCTTTCGCGCCACACCGAGGTGCGCTGCAGCTTGTCGGCGGTACGGATGTAGAACATGAGGACGCGGTCGATGTAGCGAATCAGCTGTTCATCGTCAAGATCGGTGGCGAACAGTTCGGCGTGCCGCGGACGCATGCCGCCGTTGCCGCACACGTAGAGGTTCCAGCCCTTCTCGGTGGCAATCACGCCGATATCCTTGCTCTGCGCCTCGGCACATTCGCGGGTGCAGCCGGACACGGCGAACTTGAGCTTGTGCGGCGAGCGCAGGCCCTTGTAGCGATCCTCGATGCGCAAGGCCATGGCCACGCTGTCCTGCACGCCGTAGCGGCACCACGTGCTGCCCACACAGGATTTCACGGTACGGGTCGACTTGCCGTAGGCATGACCGGTCTCGAAGCCGGCTTCGATCAGCTCGCTCCAGATCTCCGGCAACTCGTGCAACTGTGCACCGAACAGGTCGATGCGCTGGCCGCCGGTGATCTTGGTGTAGAGGTCGTATTTCTTCGCCACCACACCGATGGCGATCAGCTTGTCCGGGGTTATCTCACCACCCGGAATGCGTGGCACTACCGAGTAGGTACCATTCTTCTGCATGTTGGCCATGAACGTATCGTTGGTGTCCTGCAGCGGCACCAGCGAGGGGTCCATGATCGGCTGGTTCCAGCAGGAGGCGAGGATGTTGCCGACGGTGGGCTTGCACACGTCGCACCCCACTGCGCCGCGGCCGTGGCGGGCAAGCATGTCCTCGAAGCTGGCGATGCCCTCGACACGGGCCAGGGCATAGAGCTCGGCGCGGGTGTAGGCGAAGTGTTCGCACAGGCTCTTGTCGACGCTGACGCCGCGGGCAATCAGCTCATGTTCGAACACCTGCTTGAGCAGCGCGGCGCAGCCGCCGCAACCGGTGCAGGCCTTGGTCTGGGACTTGAGCGCCGACAGGTCGCCACAGCCTCCATCGATGGCAGAACAGATCGCCCCTTTGCTGACGTTGTGGCAGGAGCAGATCATGGCGGTGTCCGGCAACGCATCGGCGCCCAGGGTCGGTGCGCCGTCGGACAACGGCAGGATCAGCGTCGAAGGGTCGGCCGGCAAGGCGATGCCGTTCTGGGCATATTGCAGCAGGGTGTCGTAGTAACTGTTGTCGCCGACCAGCACAGCGCCCAGAACGTGTTTGCCACTGGCGTCCACCACCAGACGACGGTAGCTGGCGTTGGCTTCGTCGATGAAACGGTAGCTCTTGGCGCCCGGCGTAATGGCATGGGCATCACCAATGGAGCCGACGTCGACGCCCAGCAGCTTGAGCTTGGTCGACATGTCGGCGCCGCTGAAGGCCACCGGTGCCTCCCCGGCCAGCTCGCAAGCCACGTTTCGGGCCATGCTGTAGCCTGGCGCCACCAGGCCGAAGACGCTGCCGTTCCACGAAGCGCATTCGCCGATCGCATACACCGCCGGGTCGCTGCTGCGGCAGTGCGGGTCGATGACGATGCCGCCGCGGGCGGCGATCTCCAGGCCGCAGGCGCGGCCCAGCGCATCCTGGGGACGAATCCCGGCGGAGAACACGATCAGGTCGGTTTCCAGGAACTCGCCGCCGTCGAAGTTCATCCGGTAGCGATGGGTCTCGCCGGCCTCGACGTTCTGCGTGGCACGGGAGGTGTGCACGCCCACCCCCAATGCCTCGATGCGCGCACGCAAGGCAGCGCCGCCGTCGACGTCCAATTGCACGGGCATCAGACGCGAGGCGAATTCGACCACATGAGCTTCCAGCCCGAGCGACTTCAAGGCATTCGCCGCTTCGAGGCCGAGCAGACCGCCGCCGACCACCACACCACGGCGCGCACCGCACGCGGCTGCACGAATGGCGTCCAGATCGTCCAGGGTGCGATAGACCAGCCGTGCGTTGCCTTCGCAACCTGGAATCGGTGGCACGAAGGGGAACGAGCCGGTGGCCAGTACCAGCACATCGTAGCCGTGCCGCCCAGTGGCGGTGACCACTTCGCGCGCCTGGCGGTCGATCTCGAGCACCGGCTGGCTCAGGTGCAGGGTGACGCCGTGCAGGCCATACAGCTGGGCATCGCCCAAGGCCAGGGTTTCGGCACACGAGCCGCCGAAGTATTCGGACAAGTGCACTCGATCGTAGGCGCGCTGGCGTTCTTCGCCGAAGACATGGATCTCGTAGCGATCGACCGCGCTGCGCTCGATCAGCTGCTCGACACAATGATGACCGACCATGCCGTTGCCGATAACGATGAGCTTCTGCCGGGGCCTGAGGTTCACGAGCGCATTCATAGGTATCTCCAAGCGGGTCACGGTGTCCTGACCATCGGGCAAAAAAAACGCCTGGAGCGAATGCTCCAGGCGCCTTTGCCTGATGGTCGGATTGAGGTTGTCCGGTAGGGTGATCGTCGTTGATCACCGGGACTTGGCCAAGGTGAAAGCAGATTGCGTGCCAGGGTGGTTTGGTGTGTGTCAGGTAGGGCCTTTCCGCGGGCAGAGGGCTCGCCGCGAAGAAGCCCTCACTGACAACAAGACCCATCCCAGTGCACCACGCACCGTTTCAGTACACATCCCGCACGTAGCGCTTGTCGCGACTGAGCTGCGCCATATAAGCCTCGGTCTGTACCTCGCTCATGCCGCCGTGCTCGGCCACTACCTGCCGCAGCACCGCATCGACATCCTTGGCCATCCGGCTGGCATCCCCGCAGACATAGAAATGGCCACCTTGCTGCAACCATTGCCAGACCTGGGCACCCTGCTGGCGCAAGCGGTCCTGGACGTAGATCTTTTCCGCCTGATCCCTGGAGAACGCTGTATCGAGCCGATGCAGATGGCCGCTGCGCAACCAGGCGTGCAGCTCGTCGCGGTAGTAGAAGTCGCTGAGCTCGCGCTGCTCGCCGAACAGCAGCCAATTGCGTCCGCTGTGGCCGAGCGCCTGCCGCTCGTGGAGGAAGGCGCGAAACGGCGCTATGCCGGTACCCGGTCCGACCATGATCATCGGTGTCTCGGGTTGGCTGGGCACGCGAAACCCGGTGGCCTTGTGCACGAAGATCGGTACCAGCGCCGCCGCCGAGCGATCCGCCAGAAAGCCCGAACACACCCCGCTGCGTACACGCTCGTTGCAGTGATAGCGCACCGTCGAGAGGGTGATGTGCACCTGCTGCGGGTCGGTGCGGGCACTCGAGCTGATGGAATACAGCCGCGGCTGCAGCGGCTTGAGCAGGCCAAGCAGTTCCTGCGTGGTGAGTGTGACGGGAAAGGCGTCGAGCAGGTCGATCAGTTGCCGACCCCACAGCCATTGCTGGAGCTCACCGGCGCGGTCGGGCGTGAGCAGCGTGGCCAGCAGCGGGTCGGCGCAGCGCTGGCCAATGAACGCCAACCACTGCGGGGTGATGCGGGTAATGTCCAGATGCTTGTGCAACGCCACCGCCAGCGGCTGTTCACCCTGCCCCTTGAGCATCACCCGCTCGCTGCTGTCCAGGCCCAGGCACGCCAGCAGTTCCTCGACCAGGCTCATGCAGTTGCTCGGCCACACCCCAAGCGCATCCCCCGCCTCGTACACCAGCCCGCTGTCCTTGAGGTCGAACACCACATGGCGAACTTCCTTCTCGGTGCCCGGCGCATTGAGCACCTGATTGTGCAGGACACGCGCCAGCCATGGCCGCTTGCGGGTGTACAGCGGCGGGGCCTGGGTCGCCAACGGGGTCGTTTCGCCAAGCGGGGCGCCCGCCAGCAGCAGGCCAACGGCCTTGGTCCACTGCTCGGCGAGTTCCTGATCGTCAGGTTCGCACTCGACGCGGGCCAGCAGGCGCTGCCCACCCAACTGCTGCAGGCGTGCGTCCAGCTTGCGGGCGAAGCCACAGAACTGTCCGTAACTCGAATCGCCCAGCGCCAGCACCGCGTAGCGCAGGTCCGGGCAGGGCTCGATGCCCTCGGCCTGCAGCTGCGCCCACAGGCGCACCGCGTTGTCGGGTGCGTCGCCGTCGCCGAAGGTGCTGGTCACCAGCAATACGTCGCGCGCCGCCAGCAGGTCGGCGGTGGTGATCTCGTCCATGCCGCGCAGCAGCACCGGCGCGCCGCGCTCGCGCAGAGTCTGCACGCAGCGCTCGGCGATGGCTTGCGCGTTGCCGGTCTGCGAGGCCCAGAGCACCAGGGTCCCCGCTTGCCCGGCAAGCGGCGCAACGGCGTCGGCCAGCGCTGGATCGAGGTCGTGCAGGGTGATCTTCGGCGAGCCGACCCGTTGCAGGGCCACGGCCGCGAATTTGAACGCGGGCTGTTGCGACAGCGGATCGCTGGCGTCGCTGGTCAACGCATTGATGGCCAGGTCGCTGCCGTAGACATCGCTCCAGTGAAACGGCGCGAAGCAATTGCCTGGCCGCACTCGGTCGCTGATGCGTGCCGGCAATACCGCCTGGCCGCGCCGCGAGCGGACCTGCACTTGATCAGCCTCGCCGATGCTCAGGCGCTCGGCATCGTCGGGGTGGATTTCGATGAACGGGCCAGGGTCGAGCTTGTTCAGCGTAGCGACCTTGCCGGTCTTGGTCAGGGTATGCCACTGGTGCTGCAGACGGCCGGTATTGAGCACCATCGCGAACTGGCCGTCGGGCAGGTCGGCGGGCGGCAGATGCGGACGGGCGAAGAAGCGTCCGCGCCCGCTGGCGGTGGGAAAGCGCGGCCCGGCGTCGGTCAGGTAGCGAATCGGGCTGCGCGGAGCGTCCTGGCCAGGCGCAGAGGGCCATTGCCTTGGCTGCTTGCGCAGTTGCGCATAGCTTGCGCCGCGGATGTCATAGCCGCTCTGCGGATTGTCGAACCCTTGCAGCTCTTCATAGACCTGCTCGGCGCTGGCGTAGTCGAAGCCTTCGGCGAAGCCCATGGCGCAGGCCACACGGGCGATGATCTGCCAGTCGGCCAGGGCCTGTCCCGGTGCGTTCACGGCCTTGGGCATCAAGGTCATGTTGCGCTCGGAGTTGATCATCACCCCTTGCGCCTCGGCCCACAGCGCAGCCGGCAGCAGGACGTCGGCGTAGCGGTTGGTTTCGGTATCGAGAAACGCATCCTGGGTGATCACCAGTTCGGCGGCCTGCAAGCCCTCGATCACTTGCCGGCGGTTGGCGACACTGGCCACCGGGTTGGTGCAGATGATCCAGCAGGCCTTGATTGCGCCCTCGCCCATTTGCCGGAACAGGTCGATGGTACCGGCGTTGCCTTCTTTGCGCAGGCTGCCGGAACGGATGTTCCAGAGCCGCTCGACATGGGCCCGGTCCGCGTCCACCAGCAATGATCGCTGGCCGGGCAGACCCGGCCCCATGTAGCCCATTTCGCGTCCGCCCATGGCATTGGGCTGGCCGGTCAGGGAAAACGGCCCACTGCCCGGACGGCAGATGGCGCCCGTGGCCAAGTGCAGGTTGCACAGCGCATTGGTGTTCCAGGTGCCCTGGATACTCTGGTTCAGCCCCATGGTCCAGCAACTCATCCAGTTCGCCGCGCCGCCGATCCACTGCGCGGCCTGACGGATCGCTCCTTCATCGAGGCCGGTGATCTCGGCGACCCGCGCCGGCGTGTAGTCGGCCAGAAACGCTGGCAATTCCTCCCAACCTTCGGTGTGTGCCGCGATGAACGCCGGGTCGGTACCGCCATCGGCATGCAACAGGTGCAGCAAGCCGTTGAGCAAGGCCAGATCGGTGCCCGGCTCGATCTGCAGGAACAGGTCGGCCTTGTCGGCGGTGGCCGTGCGCCGCGGGTCGACCACGATCAACCTGGCTCCCGCCTTGAGTCGGTCCAACAGGCGCAGGAACAGGATCGGATGACAGTCGGCCATGTTCGCGCCGATCACCAGGAACACGTCGGCGTGATCGAAATCATCATAGGAACCGGGCGGGCCATCGGCACCCAACGACAGCTTGTAGCCGCTCCCCGCACTGGCCATGCACAGCCGCGAGTTGGACTCGATGTGCCGAGTGCGAACGTAGCCCTTGGCAAGCTTGTTGACCAGGTACTGGGCTTCCAGCGACATCTGCCCGGAAACATAGAAAGCCACTGCATCCGGGCCATGTTCATCGAGGATCTGCCGCAAACGGCCACCGGCGTCCGCAATGGCCGCGTCCATGCTCGATTGCACCGGCTCGTGGTCGCGCCCGTGGCGCACGTAGGCATGCTGCATCCGGCCCGGATCAGTCAGCGGCTGGGCACAGCTGCTGCCCTTGGTGCACAGGCGCCCGGCGTTGGCCGGATGCTGCTTGTCACCGCTGACCTTGACCACCCGATCGTTCTCGACGGTCATGACGATACCGCAGCCCACCCCGCAGTACGGGCACACGCTACGGACAGAAGTGCGGGTCATCGGCGTTCCTCGCTGCTGGCTACAAAACAAAAACGGCGCCGGCTGCCTTCGCTCATCAGAGCGGGCAGCACGGCACCGTTGTCGTGTGGGGGGCAATCGGCATCGATTGCATTGTGTGCGAGGGTGCTTGCAATACATGCGCCAACCCCATCGGATCGAGCGGATCACGTTAAACGAGGGTCAGCGCGGTTGAGTGGGTCAGGAATTTTCAGGTGCGGCGCACCGTTGAGGCGCGCTATGCACCGTGGGTGCTCAGCGACTCAGCAAGATGGACAACGTAAAAAAAAGCGCCAAGCCTTACAGTTGATCATGAGCGCACCCAGGCATCATCTATCTGGTGCAGTGAGTCTGCGGCCAATCAATGACCATTGATCAGCGCTTCAGCCACCTAAAGCAATTTCGCTCCTGTTGATCACCTTTTCATTGACCACGCGCCTTACTACCGGGACAGAAGGTTTCTTCGGCGGAATCGGCTTGATATAGCCATTCGGCTTGGATTTCTCGTTGTCGGGTTTCATTTTCTTTCTCCTGGTGGCGCCTCATCCAATGTCATTCGACGAGGGGGGGCTGCAGGTTTGACTGGAGCTGGAGGCTTTGACTGCTGTTCAGCAGTGGCTTTTTCAGAGTCACTCAATGTTCTCGACCTCATTGCAAGCAAAGCATTTTCCAGAATTATAGTCCTTTTTTCCAAATCTGCTATCTGATTACGTCCAGGACCAGCAAGGAGCTGATTCTTTAACGACGAGATCTCATCTCCTACATAGCTGTCCCTGATAGACAGGTTTTTTCTCGGAGACGATGTATCCATATCAAAGACAACGAACAGGACGCTTGCCAACACGAGAGGTATGCACGCGATCAGGAAGGCTGCAACCGATTTGAAGACCCATCTTGAACGTTGCTCGTTGACCAATGCGTTATGAGTTGCGCACCGCACGTAGGTTTGGGAAATATAAGACTCGGTTTCATGTATGGGGTCTACGAGATCAAGTTGTTCGGCATGGCTGACCTGGAAATTATATTTCTTGACCTCACTGTTATAGTTTAGTTGGTCGTCATGGTATTTCTTTACCTCAGCGGCATATGGCATTCGATTGAACTCAGACCCACTGAATGCCCTGCAGTTGAAATAAACAGAAACCGAAATAATGACAATCACCAATAGAATCAAAGAAGCGATCACATAAGCAATACCATGACGTTCAGTGAAGTCCAGAAATCTAGCCAAATACGCAGATACGGACAAGAGCGCGAAGATGGCAGTGAATATCAATTGGGTCTTGATGGAAATACTGTTCTTTATCTCCTCTTCATAGGCATACATTTTCTCATAAGTAACTTCTATGCTTCGATCCTTCAAAATAATCATCCTTAATCCGGTCATTACATCCATGGACGGACTCGATCCTCGTGATCGATTTCCCCCTCGCGGCGGCATCTGTGAATACTAGCACCCGCATGCCTGGGCTCAACGCACGCAGGCAGCATCCATCAGCTGTGCGAAGCCGCGTATGAGTCAGCCAGCCCCTTAGAGCCGGAGTGCAACATCAGGCAAACCCCCTACCTGCGGCTTCTCAGCTTTCGCCGCGCTGCAGGGCTGTCAGGCGCGCCTTGATGCCGGCGGCGGTCTGCTCACCGAGCAACTGGTCGCGCACCTTGCCTTGGGCGTCGATGATATAGGTGACGGGCAAGGCCTGGCTGCGGGGCAGCTCGAAGCGCGGTGCCGGATCCTGGGCCAGCACCGTGAAGTCGATTCCCAGGGTCTTCGCGGCGGCGCTCAATTCGGCGCCCTGCAGGTTGTCGAAATTCACCCCGAGCACGCGCACGCCCTGCCCTTCCAGGCTCTGCGACAGCGCATTGAGTTCGGGGATCTCGCGGCGGCACGGCCCGCACCATACGGCCCAGTAGTTGATCACCAGCCACTGCTTGTCCAGCGTCTTGGCGCCGACCTGCGTGCCATGCTGATCGGGCCCGTAGTCGCCGCCGCAACCGCCCAGCAGCAGGGCGCCCAGCAACAGGCCAGCCAGCGGCGCGATGTGGGTCTTGATACGCCAGTTCATGGGTCTATCCTTCCTTATTCCTGAGGCCATGCGAAAAAGGCGACCGAATACCGCCACGTGGTTAGAATACCCGCCACTGGATGCCGGAGGCGACTTTTCCCATGACCCAACTGACCCTTTACCACAATCCGCGCTGCTCCAAATCACGCGCGGCGCTGGAGCTGCTGCACGCCCGCGGGCTTGCGCCCGTCGTGGTGCTCTATCTGGAAACGCCTCCCGATGCGGCCACCTTGCACGCCCTGCTGGGCAAGCTGGGCGTCAGCGCCCGGGCCTTGCTGCGCACCGGCGAAGAGGAATACAAGACCCTGGACCTGGCCGACGCGACGCTGGGCGAAGAACAACTGATGCAAGCCATGGCCAGCCACCCGAAACTCATCGAGCGTCCGATTCTGGTCAACGGTGAGCGCGCGGTGATCGGCCGGCCACCGGAAAACGTACTGGAGATTCTGTCGTGAACACACCTTACATCCTGGTGCTCTATTACAGCCGCCACGGCGCGACCGCCGAGATGGCCCGACAGATCGCCCGCGGCGTCGAGGCCAGCGGTCTTGAGGCACGTCTGCGCTGCGTGCCGGCGATCTCCACCGAGTGCGAGGCCGTCGCACCGTCAATTCCCGAGCAAGGCGCGGTATACGCCAGCCTCGACGACCTGAAGAACTGCGCCGGCCTGGCCCTGGGCAGCCCGACGCGCTTCGGCAACATGGCCGCGCCGCTCAAGTACTTCCTCGACGGTACCAGCAGCCTGTGGCTCAGTGGCGACCTGGTCGGCAAGCCGGCCGGGGTATTCACTTCCACCGCCAGCCTGCACGGCGGCCAGGAAACCACCCTGCTGTCCATGCTGCTGCCCTTGCTGCACCACGGCATGCTCGTCACCGGGCTGCCCTATAGCGAGTCGGCACTGGTGGAAACCCAGGGCGGCGGCACCCCGTATGGCGCCAGCCACCACGCCGGCGCCGACGGCAAGCGCCTGCTCGACGAGCACGAAAAGACCCTTTGCCGGGCGCTGGGCAAGCGTCTGGGCCAGACCGCACAACTGTTGAGCACACCGCGTGGCTAAGTTGAATCTCGGGTTGAATCGCAGGTTGAATCGCACGATGGCGGGTCACGCTTGAGTATCCACACCTACACCAAGTACCCCGCCACGGCCCTCGGCGACGAGTCGCCGCTGGCCTGGATCAGTGAACACATCCACCAGCACTATCTGGGCCATCGGCACACCTTCGTGGTGGCCATCGCCGGCAGCGTCGCCGTGGGCAAGAGCACCCTGTCCACGCTGCTCAAGGAGCGGTTCGAGCGCTGGCCGCAGGCACCGCGGGTCGAGGTGGTCAGCACCGATGGTTTTCTGTATCCCAACCGGATTCTGGAACAACGCCAGCTGATGCCCCGCAAGGGCTTCCCGGAAAGCTATCGCACCGACGACTTGAAGGCGTTTCTGCATGACCTCAGGCAAGGTGCGCGCGGTTTGCAGGTGCCGGTCTATTCCCAGGCGCTCAAGGACATCGACTCGCACTTCCACCTGATCGACCAGCCCGACATTCTCATTCTGGAAGGCCTGAACATCCTGCAGCTGGACCACGCCCACGACTTTTCCATCTACCTGGATGCGCCTACTGCGGACATTCGTCACTGGTACATGGAACGCTTCATGAGCCTGACCACTCTATCGGGCGACGCTGCACAGGCGCGCGCCGACTATTTGTGGGAAGAGGTCAACCTGAAGAACCTCACGGAAAACATCCTGGTGACCCGCGATCGGGCGCAGATGATTCTGCACAAGGCACCGGACCACCGCATCGACGAGGTCTGGCTGCGCGAAGGCGAGCTGCCCGTGCATTCATCCAGCAGTTGAGGACACCGGTTCCATGCATGACTACAAGTGGCTGAACGAGTACTGCCTGAATCGCTTCGGCTCGCAGAAGGCGCTGGAAGCGCGTTTGCCGACGGCCAAGTCAGCGGCACAGCTGCGCAAAATCAGCGCCGACCGCTACCTGTCCACCATGGCCCTGAGGGTCTTCCGCGCAGGCTTGAAGCACAGCCTGGTCGACTCGAAATGGCCTGCCTTCGAAGAGGTGTTCTTCGGCTTCGATCCGGAGAAAATCGTGCTGATGGGCGCCGAGCGCCTGGAACGGCTGATGCAGGACACGCGCATCATCCGCCATTTCGGCAAACTCAAGAGCGTGCCGCGCAACGCCCAGATGATTCTCGACGTGGCCATGGAACACGGCAGTTTCGGTGACTTCATCGCCGATTGGCCAGTAGAGGACATCACCGGGCTGTGGCAGTACATCGCCAAGCATGGCAACCAGATGGGCGGGTTGTCGGCGCCACGCTTCCTGCGCATGGTGGGCAAGGACACCTTCATTCCCAGTTGGGACGTGGTAGCGGCGCTGAGCGCCCAGAAGATCGTCGACAAAGTGCCCAGTTCCAAACGCGATCAGGCGGCGGTCCAGGCGGCATTCAATCAGTGGCATGCCGAAAGCGGTCGACCGATGTGCCAGCTCTCGGCGATGCTCGCCTTTACCGTGAACCACTGATGCACTGATGCACTGATGCATCCGTTTGGTTGCAGGGCCCGGCTCGCGGTCCTGCTCTGCTGCTGTCCCGCGACAGCGTGTCCGTGCATACCCTTGTGTACATGTCCGCTTGCAACTGCCTTTCCTTAGCACCGATCGAAGCGGCAAATCTCGTCTACGCTTAGCCTCCAAGGGCACGACTGCCCTGGGCATGCCTGTGGCCGACGTGCTCGACGTCAAAATGTCATGAGCGTCACCTACGTTGGCTCGGGTATTGCTGAATCCAGATCAATCCAGTCGTCGACAGTCCCCTCGTTTCGATAGGCGCCCATAGGAGCACCGGATGAAAAAGCTTTTCCTGGCCACACTGTTAGGTTCGAGCATCGCGTTGTGCAACCTGGCTTCGGCCGCAGATACCGATCTGCAAACCCTTGAAGCCGCGGCCAAGACCGAAGGCATGGTCAACAGCGTCGGCATGCCCGACGCCTGGGCCAACTGGAAGGGCACCTGGGACGACCTGGCCAGCAAGTACGGCCTCAAGCACATGGACACCGACATGAGCTCGGCGCAAGAGGTGGCCAAGTTCGCTGCCGAGAAAGACAACGCCAGTGCCGATATCGGCGATGTCGGTGCAGCGTTCGGCCCCATCGCCACCAAACAGGGCGTGACCCAGGCCTACAAGCCTTCCACCTGGGCGCAGATCCCCGATTGGGCCAAGGATGCCGATGGCCACTGGATGCTGGCGTACACCGGCACCATCGCGTTCATCGTCAACAAGCAACTGGTCAAACCCGAAGATGCCCCGAAAAGCTGGGCAGACCTGAAGAACGGCAAGTACAAGGTGGCCATCGGTGATGTCAGCACCGCGGCCCAGGCAGCCAATGGCGTGCTGGCGGCGGCAATCGCCTTCAAGGGCGATGAAAGCAACCTGGCGCCGGGCCTGCAACTGTTCACCGAACTGGCCAAGCAGAAACGCCTGTCCCTGGCCAACCCGACCATCCAGACCCTGGAAAAAGGCGAGATCGAAGTGGGTGTGGTCTGGGACTTCAATGGCCTGAGCTATCGCGACCAGATCGATCCGAAACGCTTCGATGTGCTGATCCCTTCGGATGGGTCGGTGATTTCCGGCTACACCACCATCATCAACAAGTACGCCAAGCACCCGAATGCCGCGAAGCTGGCCCGCGAGTACATCCTCAGCGATGCCGGGCAGATCAACCTGGCGCGCGGCTACGCCCGGCCGATCCGTGCCGACCACATCAAGCTGCCGGATGATGTCGCGGCCAAGCTGCTGCCAGCCGAGCAGTATCGCCATGTCACGCCGATCAAGAATCCGGACGTCTGGGAAGCAAGCTCCAAGGCCCTGCCACAGCAGTGGCAGGAACAGGTGATCTTCGAGATGCAGTGATCGCCTGAGGTGCATCAGGTAGGGCCTCTTCGCGGGCAGAGCCCGCTCCCACATGAGCAGGAGCGTCGATCCCTGTGGGAGCGGGGCTCTGCCCGCGAAGAGGCCAACACCGATCACCTCCGATACCCCGCAACATCTGTAGGAGCGGTCAGCGGCCGCGAAGCCGCCAACGCCGACATCCCTGACACCCCGGAGCCATGCAACAGTGACCACCCCCACCCGCGGCAGAACCCTGGCCCTGCTACTGCTGGTGCCCTTCGCCCTGTTCTTTTTCGTCTTCCAGATCGCTCCACTGGCCTGGGTGGCCATCCACAGCGTGCAGACCGACGCCGGTTGGAGCCTGGACAACTTCAGCAAGGCCTTCGGCTCGCGGTTCTATCGCCAGGCCATCCAGTTCAGCCTGGAAATCAGTTTCTGGTCGAGCCTGTTCGGCATCGTCATCGCCGTCATCGGCGCCAGTTCACTGCGACGGGTCGACTCACGGCTACGGGATTTCGTCAGCGCCTTCGCCAACATGACCAGCAACTTTTCCGGCGTACCGCTGGCGTTCGCCTTCATCATCCTGCTGGGTTTCAATGGCGCGATTACCATGATGCTCAAGCAAAGCGGCCTGATCGACGATTTCAACCTGTACTCCAAGACCGGCCTGATCATCACCTACACCTATTTCCAGATCCCGCTGGGCGTACTGCTGCTCTACCCCGCTTTCGACGCGTTGCGCGAAGACTGGCGCGAGTCCGCCGCCCTGCTCGGGGCCAGCGGCTGGGCCTACTGGCGCCACATCGGCCTGCCGGTGCTGACCCCGGCGCTGCTGGGCACCTTCGTCATCCTGCTGGCCAATGCCCTGGGTGCCTACGCCACGGTGTACGCGCTGACCACCGGCAATTTCAACGTGCTGCCGATCCGCATCGCCGCCATGGTGGCCGGCGACATCAGTCTGGACCCCAACCTGGCCAGCGCCCTGGCCATGATCCTGGTGGGGCTGATGACCCTGGTCACCCTTGTCCATCAATGGCTGTTGCGCAGGAGCTACCATGTCGCGCGCTGAACTCGACGCACCCGGCCTCTACCACCGGGCCGTGGTCTGGCTGCTGTTCCTGATTCTGCTGCTGCCGTTGGCCGGTACCCTGCTGTACTCGGTCGCCACCAGCTGGTCGGCATCGATCCTGCCCAGCGGGCTGACCTTCAAGTGGTACCTGCAGCTGTGGGGCGACCCGCGATTCCTCCAGGCCTTTGGCCAGTCGCTGGTGGTCTGCGTCGGTGCGCTGGTGCTGTCGGTGCTGGTGATCCTGCCGCTGCTGTTCGTGGTGCACTACCACTTTCCGCGGCTGGATGCGCTGATGAACATTCTCATCCTGCTGCCCTTTGCCGTGCCCCCGGTAGTGTCCTCGGTGGGCCTGTTGAACCTGTACGGCTCGGGACCGCTGGCCATGGTCGGCACACCCTGGATCCTGATCGGCTGCTATTTCACCGTGGCCCTGCCGTTCATGTACCGCGCCATCACCAACAACCTGCAGGCGATCAACCTGCGCGACCTGATGGACGCAGCGCAGCTGTTGGGCGCCAGCACGTTCCAGGCGGCTGTTCTGGTGGTGCTGCCCAACCTGCGCAAGGGCCTGATGATCGCCCTGCTGCTCTCGTTCTCGTTCCTGTTCGGCGAGTTCGTGTTCGCCAACCTGCTGGTAGGCACGCGCTACGAAACCCTGCAGGTCTACCTGAACAACATGCGCAACAGCAGCGGCCACTTCAACAGTGCGCTGGTGATCTCCTATTTTCTTTTCGTGTTGCTGCTCACCTGGGGTGCCAATCGCTTGAACAAGGACAAAGACTGATATGAGCTTCGTCAGCGTCGAAAGACTGGATAAGCGCTACGGCACTACCGAGGTATTCAGCGATATCAGCTTCACCGTCGAGCGAGGCGAATTCATCACCCTGCTCGGGCCCTCCGGCTGCGGCAAGTCGACCCTGTTGCGCGCCATTGCCGGGCTGACCCCGATCAATGCCGGCACAATCCTGCTCGATGGCCAAAACCTTGCTCCGCTTGGCCCGCAGAAGCGCGATATCGGCATGGTCTTCCAGAGCTATGCCCTGTTTCCCAACATGAACGTGGAACAGAACGTCGCGTTCGGCTTGCGCATGCAAAAGGTCAAGGGCGCCGAAAGCACACGCCGCGTGGCCGAGGTACTGGCACTGGTGGAGCTGGGTGAGTTTGCCGGGCGCTATCCCCATCAGTTGTCCGGCGGCCAGTGCCAACGGGTCGCCCTGGCCCGCTCGCTGGTCACCCGCCCGCGCCTGTTGCTGCTCGACGAGCCCCTGTCGGCCCTGGATGCACGTATCCGCAAGCACCTGCGCGAGCAGATCCGGCAGATCCAGCGGGAACTGGGTCTGACCACGATTTTCGTCACCCACGACCAGGAAGAGGCGTTGACCATGAGCGACCGCATCTTCCTGATGAACAAGGGCCGCATCGTCCAGAGCGGGGATGCGCAGAGCCTGTACACGGCGCCGGTCGATGCGTTCGCTGCCGGTTTCATCGGCAATTACAACCTGCTCGATGCCGCCCAAGCCAGCGCCCTGCTGCAGCGGCCGATCCACACCCGCGTGGCGATTCGCCCGGAAGCCATCGAACTGGGGATTGACGGTGCCCTGGACGGCGAGATCCGCAGCCATAGCCTGCTGGGCAACGTGATCCGCTACCGGGTGCAGGCCCACGGCGTGCAGCTGCTGGTGGACGTGCTCAACCGCACGGCCGCCGACCTGCTGCCCGACGGCCAAAGGGTGTCCCTGACGATTGGGCCCGACGCACTTTGTGAGGTAGCCTGAGCGTCTTTCCACGGGAGGTTCCACATGGCTCTAGCGATTTTCGATCTCGACGAAACCCTGATCCACGGCGACTGTGCTTCGCTCTGGAGCGAACAGATGGGTCGCCTCGGCTGGGTCGATCCCGAGTCTTTCATGCGCCGCGACCACGAGCTGATGCAGGCCTACAACGAGGGTCGGCTGGCCATGGAAGACTACATGGCGTTCAGCCTGGAGCCGATGCTCGGGCGCACGCCGGAAGAGGTCGAACACCTGGTCGAGCCGTGGGTGGAAGATTTCATCGAGCCGATCATTTTCAGCGACGCCACCCGCACCATCGCCGCCCACCGCGCGGCCGGTGACCGCATCCTGATCATTTCCGCCTCGGGCATTCACCTGGTCGGGCCCATCGCGGCGCGGCTGGGCGTCGACGATGTACTGGCCATCGAGCTCGAGCTCAAGCACGGCACCTACAGTGGCAATACGGTAGGCGTACTGACCTACCGCGAGGGCAAGATCAAGCGCCTGCGCGAATGGATGCACGACGAGGGTGAAACCCTGCACGGCGCAAGCTTCTATTCGGATTCACGCAACGACCTGCCGCTGCTGCTGGAAGTACCGTCGCCTCATGCGGTCAACCCCGACCCGGTGCTGCGCGAGCATGCCGAACAGGCCGGCTGGCCGATCCATCAATGGCGCTGATGGTTGCGCCGATAGACCTCTTCGCCCATGGCAGCGATCTGACCTTCGATGAGCGCGTCGAAGGGCTTGAGCAAAGCCTGAAAGGATGCCGGTGATTCGAGCACTTCCAGCGCCTGGGTGATGGCTTCGAGGGTCGATAATGCGCCGGGGCCGGGTGCCTTGCGCAAGCGATAGCGCGAAGGCTCGGCGGTTGCCAACTGAACCCTGGGCAAGGCGGCCAGTAACGGATTGAGGTGCAGCAGTTTGCGTGCCTTGCGCCAGGTACCATCCGGTACCACCAGTAGCCTGGGCTGGGCGGCGGGCTCGTAGGCGCTCAATGCTTCGCTGTGTTCCCCGGGAAACAGCAGGCAGGGCTGATATCCCGGCTGGGCCAGCCACCGGGGCAGGTCTTCGAAGATTTCGCCGACTCTAATTTCGCACTGCTGCAGGCCCAACGCAGCCAGGCGCGCGGTGTTGAGGGCGTGATCGACTTCGCTGGGGTGCTGCAGGATCAGCACCCGCGTATGGCTGGGCAGGTTCGGGATCAGGGCGCACAGGCACTGGGCCAGGGGGCGGTGGCAGCGAGGGCATTGGGGTCTGGACATGCGCAATTGTGCCACGGCGCGGCGAACAGGCAACACCTTGCTCGATCGACCAGCACGGAAAAAGTCACCCAGGGTGCCGCTAAACCTTTGTACCCACGTGGCCGATCCGCTCTAATGTAAACCCCACTGTCCCAGGACCTTGCCGCAATGAAATACTGCTGCGCATTACTTCTCAGCTTGCTGTCCCTTACTGCCCAGGCCACGGAGATCGGTGAACGCCTGGGCCCGTGGACCCTGCTCGACCAATTCGAACAACCCTACTCGCTCAGCGACCAGACCCAGTTGATCATCGTCGCCCGCAGCATGGACGCCGCCCAGCTGATGGGGACTGCCATGGAGAAGCGACCCAAGGACTTTCTCGAATCACGGCATGCGGCCTACATCGCGGATATCGAGCACATGCCTTCGGTGGCCAAGTGGATCGCCATCCCGGGCATGAAGAAACTCAACTACCGCATCCTGCTGGACGAAGAAGGCCGAGTGGCGCCGCGCTACAACGGTGATCGGGAAACCGTGCAGTGGCTGGAACTCAAGGATGGCGTAGTGGTGGACATCAAGACCTTCAATGACCCGCAGCAACTGGCCAGCGCGCTCTCGGCGCGCTGAGCCACTGCCGCTCACACCGGCCGGACCGGTATCCTGAAAATGGCGCGCAGGCCGTCTTCGCCACTGTCGAAGTCCAGGCTACACCCGCAACGCTGGGCGATGGCCTGAACGATCGCCAGGCCCAGCCCGCAGCCGGCACTGGCGCGGCTGCGCCAGAAACGCTGGGTGAGGTGTTGCAAATCTTCGGCACCGATGCCAGGGCCGAAGTCGCGCACCGTGAAGCAAACCCAGCCAGGCTCGGTGGCCAGTGTCAGCCAGACCGGCGCCCGGTCGGGGCTGTGCCGCAGGGCATTGTCGATCAAGTTGCGCAGCGCCTGTACCGCGAGGGTCGACGGCATGCCCAACGCAATCGACGGCAACTGCGGCGGCATGTGCAACTCGACCCGCCAACGATCCGTCTGACTGGCATCGCCGATGGCCAGGCGCGCCACATGTTCGGCACTGCACGGTGCGCCATCGTCGAACGACAGACTGCCCTCGACCCGCGCCAGCAGCAGCAACTGCTCGAGCGTGCGCTGCAGCCGGTCGGCGCCTTCCTCGGCGTGCGCCAGAGCCTGCTCATGGGCAAGGCCGGTGGTCATGCGGGCCACCTGCAAGTGGGTCTTGATCGCGGTCAGCGGGCTGCGCAACTCATGCGCCGCATCGCCTGTCAGTTGTCGTTCGCGCTCGAGGGTGCGACCGATGCGCAGAAACAGCTGGTTCTGGGTGTCCAGCAACGGCTGCAGTTCGCTGGGCAGCGACTTCAGCACCAGCGGGTCGAGGGCATCGATATCGCGCTTGCGCAGCGCCTCGCACATCCGGTTGAGAGGCGCCAGGCCCTTGCCGATACCCAGCCAGAGCATCGCGATGCTGCCGAGCAGGGCCATGAGCACCGGCGCGGAGGCAGCCAGCATGACCGAACGGTTCAAGGCTTCGCGTTCCAATTCGCGGTCGGCGGTGGTGATTCGCACATCGTCACGGGCCAGGGTGAAACTGCGCCAGTGCTCGCCATCGATGGCCTGATCGTGAAAACCGGTGCGCTGATCGTCCAGCACCTGGTCGGCATTGCTGTGGCTGCGGGCAAGGATTTCGCCGCGCAACGAGCTGATCTGGCAGGCGATGCCGTCAGGAATGCTCCATTGATCGGCACTGAAACGGGTGCCTTCGCCCTGTGCCGCAAGCGGTTGCGGCAAACGGTCGACCATGCCGGCGACCATGCGTGCCGAGGCCACCAGACGCTGGTCCAGAGAGAACATCATCTGGCTGCGCAGATCGCGGAACATCCAGGTGGCGGCGAGTGCCCAGATGACCACGAAGGCCGCGCCGAGGATCAGGCTCAAACGCAGACGCAGGCTCATGGGGCCTCTTTTGGTTCGGTGTGGGCCGGGCCCAGGCGGTAGCCCAGCCCGCGGACGGTTTCGACGATGCCGTTACCCAGCTTTCGGCGCAGGTGGTGAATGTGCACGTTCAATGCATTGCTTTCCACTTCGTCACTGAAGCCGTAGACGCTGTCCTTGAGCTGTTCGCCGGAGAGGACGCGGCCGCGGTTCTGCAGCAGGGCGTACAACAGCGCCTGTTCGCGGCGGGACAGGTCGATCGCCTGGCCGGCCAGCCAGGTCTGCCGGGTGCTGGGATCATGCTGCAGCGGGCCATGTTCGATCATGTTCAAGGTGCGGCCAGCCACGCGGCGCTGCAGGGTGTGCAGCCGCGCGCACAGTTCGCGCAGGTCGAAGGGTTTGAGCAGGTAGTCGTCGGCGCCTGCCTGCAACCCGGCGACCCGGTCGCTGACGCTGTCGCGGGCGGTCAATACCAGCACCGGCAGAGCCACCCCACGCTGGCGCAGGCGGTGGAGCAGTTTGATGCCGTCTTCGTCGGGCAGGCCCAGATCCAGCACCAGCACATCGAAGCTGGCTGCCTGCAGCATGGCCTGCGCGGCCGAGGCGGTGGCCACCCGGTCGACGTTCAGCCCCTGGGCATTGAGCCCGGCGACGATGCCGCTGGCGATCAGGTCGTCGTCTTCGCAAAGCAATACGTGCATGACAGCGCTCGAAGAATAAAGGCCGCACAGTGACGGGCCGTGATTAACACAACATTATGCCCCTGATACAGGGTAGGAGCGGTCATTGGCCGCGAAAAACGCACCGCGGTGCATCTGTGCGAACTGCACTGCCCCTTCGCGGCCACGGACCGCTCCCACAATGCGCTGAACAGCGCCCCCCTGTAGGAGCGGCCATCGGCCGCGAAGCTGGCGCTGCGGTCTGTCTGATATACCGCGCCGCCCCTTCGCGGCCACGGACCGCTCCTACAGAGAGATATCGAGTGCACACAGTGACAATGGCCTGGAGCTGGTTAACCATCGGTTAACCTTGATGCAGCCATACTTGTCGGATCACTTCATCAGGATCTGTTGTCATGCTGAGCCTTGCCGTAGGGCCTTTCGCCCTTTCCCTGCATCACCTGCTGATATTGCTGGCGCTGGGCTTGGCCAGCCTCGTGGGCTGGCAGCTGGCGCGCAAGGGGTTTGGCAGCAATCCGGAAGCGCTGATATTTCGCCTGTTCCTGCTGTGCCTGGTAGTCGCGCGCGGGGCTTTCGTGCTGCGCTACTGGGCGCAGTATCGGCAGGATCTCTGGCAGATTCCCGATATCCGCGACGGTGGCTTCCTGCTGTGGCCCGGGCTGGCGGTCAGCGGTCTGACGGCGTTGGTGTATGCCTGGCGGCGCCCGTTAATACGCCGCACGCTGGGCTGGAGCCTGGCCAGCGGCCTGTTGTTCTGGACGGTCGCCAGCCTCGGCAGCCACGGGTATCAGCAGGCGCGGCACTCGCAGTTGCCCGAGGTCACCTTGCACACCGCCACAGGCCAACCCGTAGCGCTGCGCAGCTACGATGGCAAACCTATGGTAATCAACCTCTGGGCAAGCTGGTGCCCACCCTGCAGACGAGAAATGCCGGTGCTGCTGGAAATGCAGAAACTTCACCCTGAGGTGCGTTTTCTGTTCGTGAACCATGGCGAAACCGCGCAGATCGTGGCGAGCTTCGCCGGGACGACGGGGCTGGATTTGACTCAGGTGCTATTCGACCGCCAAGGCGAACTGGGCCGCGCGCTGGGTTCGGTCGCGCTGCCGACCACGCTGTTCTACAGCAGCGAAGGAAAGCTGCTCGGCAGCCATCTCGGCGAATTGTCGAAAGCCAGCCTGCAGCATGCGCTGGAAACCTTCCCAGCCCAATAAGCACACCACCCCACCACAACCCCCGTAGCAGCGGCGCAAGCCGCGTCGGCGGTGGATGCGGTAATCCTGGACGAACGCGTTGGATCCGGACGCGGCTCGCGCCGCTGCTACAGAGATCTAAGCCCCCGTAGCAGCGGCGCAAGCCGCGTCGGCGATGGATGCGGTCACGCTGGAGGAATCAGCGCTCCAGCAGGATCCGCAGCATGCGACGCAGCGGCTCGGCGGCGCCCCACAGCAGTTGGTCGCCGACGGTGAACGCGCCCAGGTACTGCGAGCCCATGTTCAACTTGCGCAGGCGCCCGACCGGGATGTTCAGCGTGCCGGTAACCTGTGTAGGCGTGAGTTCCTGCATGCTCGCTTCGCGGCTGTTCTGCACCAGCTTGACCCATGGGTTGTGCTGGCTGATCAGCCCTTCGATGTCCGCCATCGGCACGTCCTTGTTCAGCTTGATGGTCAGCGCCTGGCTGTGGCAGCGCATCGCACCGATACGCACGCAGATACCATCCACCGGGATCGGGCTCTTGAACCGTCCCAGAATCTTGTTCGTCTCGGCCTGGGCTTTCCACTCTTCACGGCTCTGCCCATTCGGCAGTTCCTTGTCGATGTAGGGAATCAGGCTGCCAGCCAGTGGCACACCGAAGTTCTCGGTCGGGTAACCCTCGCCACGCATGGCTTCGGCGACCTTGCGATCGATGTCGAGAATGGCGCTGGCCGGGTTGGCCAGGTCATCGGCAACCGAGGCATGGGTGCTGCCCATCTGCCTGATCAGCTCGCGCATGTTCTGTGCGCCGGCGCCCGAAGCCGCCTGGTAGGTCATGGCACTCATCCACTCCACCAGCCCGGCCTCGAACAGCCCGCCCAGGCCCATCAGCATCAGGCTTACGGTGCAGTTGCCACCGATGTAGTTCTTGGTGCCGGCATCCAGTTGCTGGTCGATCACCCGGCGGTTGACCGGGTCGAGCACGATCACTGCGTCATCCTGCATGCGCAGGCTGGAAGCCGCGTCGATCCAGTAACCCTGCCAGCCGGCCTCGCGCAGCTTGGGGAATACCTCGCTGGTGTAGTCGCCACCCTGGCAGGTCAGAATCACGTCGAGTGTCTTCAGCTCTTCAATGCTGTAGGCATCCTTGAGCGGGGCAATGTCCTTGCCGACCGCCGGGCCCTGGCCGCCGACATTGGAAGTGGTGAAAAACACCGGCTCGATCAGATCGAAGTCCTGCTCTTCCAGCATCCGCTGCATAAGCACGGAACCGACCATACCGCGCCAACCGATCAGACCTACACGTTTCATCGCAACTACACCTTCTTGAAAAGTGGGCCGCTGCTGTCGATGGAAAGTCGCAGCGGGCCCAAGAGATTACAGATTCCGCAGCGCGGCGACTACTGCATCGCCCATTTCCTGCGTACCGACCCGTGTGGTGCCCTCAGACCAGATGTCGCCGGTGCGCAAGCCCTGATCCAGCACCAGGCTGACCGCCTGCTCGATGGCAGCGGCAGCATCGTGCTGGTTGAAGCTGTAACGCAGCATCATCGACACCGACAGAATGGTCGCCAGCGGGTTGGCGATGCCTTGCCCGGCGATGTCCGGCGCCGAACCGTGGCAGGGCTCGTACATGCCCTTGTTGTGGGCGTCCAGCGAGGCCGAAGGCAACATGCCGATGGAGCCGGTAAGCATCGACGCCTCATCGGAAAGAATGTCGCCGAACAGGTTGTCGGTGACCATCACGTCGAACTGTTTCGGCGCGCGCACCAACTGCATCGCGGCGTTGTCGACGTACATGTGGCTCAGCTCGACATCGGGATAATCCTTGCCGATCTCCTCGGCAACTTCGCGCCACAGCTGGCTGGAAGCCAATACGTTGGCCTTGTCCACCGAGCACAGCTTCTTGCCGCGCACCTGGGCCATGTCAAAGCCGACGCGCACGATGCGGCGGATTTCGCTCTCGCTGTACGGCAGGGTGTCGTAGGCCTGGCGCTCGCCGCCTTCCAGTTCGCGCACACCACGCGGCGCGCCGAAGTAGATGCCGCCGGTCAGCTCACGGACGATGAGGATGTCCAACCCGGCAACGATTTCCGGCTTCAGGCTGGAAGCATCGGCCAGTTGCGGGTAGAGAATGGCAGGACGCAGGTTGGCGAACAGGCCCAACTGCGAGCGAATCTTCAGCAGACCGCGTTCCGGGCGAATATCGCGCTCGATCTTGTCCCATTTCGGCCCGCCCACCGCGCCCAGCAGCACCGCGTCGGCGGCACGGGCACGTGCCAGGGTCTCGTCGGCCAGCGGCACGCCATGCTTGTCGATGGCAGCGCCGCCGATCACGTCGTGGGCCAGTTCGAAGCCCAGCTGGAACTTGGCGTTGGCCAGTTCCAGCACCTTGACCGCTTCGGCCATGATTTCCGGGCCGATGCCGTCGCCTGGGAGAATCAGAATCTGCTTGCTCATGCGTTCCTCGTTAATTCCGGTAATACGGCATGCCCTCGGGCGGGCCGTGAATAAATGCTCAACGCTGGGCCCACAACACCAGCACGTCGGTACTGAACGAGCCATTGTCGTCGATCTGGTAATACTCGCGCACCTCGGCGCCCACGGCTTGCTGCAAGGCGCGGATGGCCGCGCGCATGACCTCGGGCGTGCGCATGCGCTCGACCCACGAGGCGTATTCAAGGCGCAGGCGCTGGCGAGTGTGCCCGCGTACCTGCAGGCCCGCTTCATTGACCTGGCTCAGCCATTCGCCGGCACTGTAGTCGCGCACATGGCTGGTGTCGCGCAGCACTTCGACGCTTTGCAGATGGGTATCGAGCAGCGGGCTGCCCGGCGACATCACGTCGATGAAGCAGGCCACGCCACCGGGTTTGAGCACACGGCGCACTTCGCGCAGGGCCAGGCCGAGGTCGCTCCAGTGATGCGCCGAGTAGCGGCTGAACACATAGTCGAAGGCGGCGTCGGCGAACGGCAGCCGCTCGGCCGGGCCGAGTTGGGTGCTGACATTGCCCAGCCCCCGCTCGCTGGCAGCGCTGGCGACCACGTCGAGCATCTGTTGCGACAGATCATAGGCCACCACCTGCTTGACCAGTGGCGCGCAATGAAAACTGACGTGGCCGGCGCCACACCCCAGGTCCAACAGCCGAGCCTGGGACTGGCCCGCCAGCTCCGCCTGAAGCAGCGCAAATTCCGCGCCCTGGGCGTGAACGGTGCTGCTCAGGTAGGCCGAAGCCTGTTCACCGAACTGTTTCTGCACGACTTGGGTGTGCTGGGTCATGGGCTGGGCTTCCTTGTGCCTGGGTTTTCGGTGGCCTTGCGGGCCTCTTCGCGCGTAGAGGACTCGCCGCCCATGTGGGAGCGGGCTCTGCCCGCGAAGAGGCCAAACCTGCCTACATCAATCAATCACGAAACAACCAAGGCTGGCTGGCCCGATGCTTGGCCTCGAACGTCGCAATCGCCTCACCGTCCTGCAAGGTCAGGCCGATATCGTCCAACCCATTCAACAGGCAGTGCTTGCGAAACTCGTCGATCTCGAAGCTGTAGACCTTGCCGCTCGGGCTGGTCACGCTCTGGGTCGCCAGGTCCACGGTCAACTGGTAACCCGGCGCGGCCTCGACTTCCTGGAACAACTCATCGACTTGCTCATCACTGAGGATGATCGGCAGCAAGCCGTTCTTGAAGCTGTTGTTGAAGAAGATATCTGCATAGCTCGGCGCGATCACGGCGCGAAAGCCATACTCATCCAACGCCCACGGCGCATGCTCGCGGCTGGAACCGCAACCGAAGTTCTCCCGCGCCAGCAGCACGCTGGCACCTTGGTAGCGCTGGTGATTGAGGACAAAATCCTTGTTCAATGGACGCTTGGAATTGTCCTGGTAAGGCTGACCGACATCCAGGTAGCGCCATTCGTCGAACAGGTTCGGGCCAAAGCCGGTGCGCTTGATCGACTTCAAGAACTGCTTGGGAATGATCTGGTCGGTGTCGACGTTGGCACGATCCAACGGAGCGACCAGGCCGGTGTGTCGAGTGAAGGCTTTCATGCTGCGTCCCCCTGGATCAATTCACGAACGTCGACGAAACGACCGACGACGGCGGCTGCGGCGGCCATGGCCGGGCTGACCAGATGGGTACGCCCACCGGCGCCCTGGCGGCCCTCGAAGTTGCGGTTGGAGGTCGATGCGCAGTGCTCGCCCGACTCCAGCCGGTCCGGGTTCATCGCCAGGCACATGGAGCAGCCCGGCTCACGCCATTCGAAGCCCGCCTCGAGGAAAATCTTGTCCAGGCCTTCGCGCTCGGCCTGCGCCTTGACCAGGCCCGAGCCTGGCACGACGATGGCCTGCTTGATGGTCGAGGCCACCTTGCGGCCCTTGGCGATCACTGCGGCGGCGCGCAAGTCTTCGATGCGTGAATTGGTGCACGAGCCGATGAACACGCGGTCGAGCTGAATGTCGGTGATCGCCTGATTGGCGGTCAGGCCCATGTATTTCAGCGCCCGCTCGATGGAACCGCGCTTGACCAGATCCGACTCGCGCGCCGGGTCCGGCACGTTCTGGTCAACGGCCAGGACCATTTCCGGCGAGGTCCCCCAGCTGACCTGCGGCTTGATCTGCGCGGCATCCAGGCGCACCACGGTGTCGAAGTGGGCATCGGCGTCGGATACCAGCCCTTTCCACGACTCCACCGCCTTGTCCCAATCGGCGCCGCTGGGCGCGAACGGCCGACCTTTGACGTAGGCGACGGTCTTTTCATCGGCAGCCACCAGGCCCACGCGGGCGCCGGCCTCGATGGACATGTTGCAGATGGTCATGCGGCCTTCCACCGACAGGTCGCGAATGGCGCTGCCGGCAAACTCGATGGCATGGCCATTGCCGCCGGCGGTGCCGATCTTGCCGATCACGGCCAGCACGATGTCCTTGGCGGTCACGCCAAACGGCAAGGTACCTTCGACCAACACCTGCATGTTCTTCATTTTCTTGGCCACCAGGCACTGCGTGGCGAGCACGTGCTCGACCTCCGAGGTACCGATGCCATGGGCCAGGGCACCGAAGGCACCGTGGGTCGAGGTATGCGAATCGCCGCAGACCACGGTCATGCCGGGCAAGGTCGCGCCCTGCTCCGGGCCGATGACATGGACGATGCCCTGGCGTACGTCGTTCATCTTGAATTCGGTGATGCCGTACTCGTCGCAGTTGTCGTCCAGGGTCTGCACCTGCAGACGCGACACCTGGTCGGCGATCGCGCCGATACCGCCCTTGCGCTCCGGGGTAGTCGGCACGTTGTGGTCGGGCGTGGCGATGTTGGCGTCGATGCGCCACGGTTTGCGGCCGGCCAGGCGCAAGCCTTCGAACGCCTGGGGCGAAGTCACTTCGTGGATGATGTGACGGTCGATGTAGATCAGCGCCGAGCCATCGTCGCGCTGCTTGACCAAATGCGAATCCCAGAGCTTGTCGTAGAGCGTTTTGCCGGCCATCAGACGTTTCCTCATCAGTCTTGCTGTCTTTTCTATGCCTATAACCGCTTGGCTTGTAGGGGTGATGCTATGAGGTTATCTTGAATAACTCAAATTCATAATTTTCATACTTTGGATAACCAAAAGGAATTCGCGCATGGACCTGGCCAGTCTCAATGCCTTTATAGCCATCGCCGAAGTGGGCAGTTTTTCCAGGGCCGGGGATCGGCTGCACCTGACTCAGCCGGCGATCAGCAAACGCATCGCCGGGTTGGAATTGCAGCTGGGCGTGCGTTTGTTCGATCGCCTGGGCCGCGAAGTCAATCTGACCGAGGCCGGCCGGGCCCTGCTGCCACGCGCCTACCAGATTCTCGATGTGCTGGAAGACACCCGCCGCGCCCTGACCAACCTGAGCGGCGACGTGACGGGCCGCCTGACCCTCGCCACCAGCCACCACATCGGTCTGCACCGATTGCCCTCGCTGCTGCGCACCTACACGCGGATGTACCCCAAGGTCGCCCTGGACATCCAGTTTCTCGATTCGGAAGTGGCCTATGAGGAGATCCTGCACGGACGTGCGGAGCTGGCGGTGATCACCCTGGCGCCCGAGCCCCATCACCTGGTGCGCTCGGTACCGGTGTGGCATGACCCGCTGGATTTCGTCGCCGCCCCGGAACATCCGCTGGCCCTGCAGGCGGTGGTGAAGCTGAGCGATATCGCCGAACATCCGGCGGTGTTTCCGGGCGGCAATACTTTCACCCACCACATCGTCAGCCGCCTGTTCGAGGCGCAAGGCCTGAGCCCGAACATCGCCATGAGCACCAACTACCTGGAAACCATCAAGATGATGGTGTCGATCGGCCTGGCGTGGAGTGTGCTGCCGCGCACCATGCTCGACGAGCAAGTGGCACGCTTCCAGCTACCCGGCGTGCAGTTGAGCCGTCAGTTGGGCTATATCCTGCACACCGAACGGACCCTGTCGAACGCGGCACGGGCCTTCATGGCGCTGCTCGACGACCAGGCCGGCACACTGGCTTCGGCGCAATCAGGGCTGGGCACCGAGCAGTAGCCGGCCGCTGCTGATCAACGTGGCGTAGCCGCCGATCTTGACTCGTTCGCCTTCCATCCGGCAAAACAGCTCGCCACCCCGCGCCGAGCACTGGTAGGCAGTGAGGCTGGTCTTGACCAGACGCCTCGACCAGTACGGGATGAGGCTGCAATGGGTGGAGCCGGTGACCGCGTCCTCGTCGATGCCGATGGCAGGTGCGAAGTAGCGCGAAACGAAGTCCTGATGGTCGCCCCGGGCGGTAATGATCACCCCGGGCCAGGGCAAGCGTGCCAGGGCCGCCATGTTCGGGCGGCACTGGCGTACCGCCTGCTCCGACTCCAGCAGGACGAACAGCGACGCCGCCGCCATTACGTCGACCGCTTCGCAACCCAAGGCACGCTCAACCTCCAAGGTCAGGCCCAACTGCTCCTCGGGCATCATCGCCGGGAAGTCCAGCCACAGCCGGTCGCCCTCGCGGCTGACGGTAAGGTTGCCCGAGCGGCTGGCGAATGACAGGCTCGACGCTGTCTCCCCATAGACATGAAACAGCACGTAGGCGCTGGCCAGGGTGGCGTGGCCACACAAGGGCACCTCGGTGCGCGGGGTGAACCAGCGGATGTGCCAGCCCTGCGCTTCGCGAACCAAAAACGCGGTCTCCGCCAGGTTGTGCTCGGCGGCGATCTTCTGCATCAGCTCGTCGGCCAGCCAGCTGTCGAGGCGGTAGACCATTGCCGGGTTGCCAGCAAAAGGCTGTTGGGTAAACGCATCGACCTGATGGAAATCCAGTTGCATGGCAATCCTCGCTGTTGCGGAAAGGGGTGGCGGCCAAGCCGTCTGGCTATCGGCGTTCGACTCGTCGAGTCGATGAATAATTTCCTTGGTGCATCAAGGGCGGCCGATATCGGCGAAGCGACCCTGGGTGTGCTCGGCCAGCAGCTGCGGCGCCAGCTCGACTTCCAGCCCGCGCCTGCCGGCGCTGACGAACATGCTGGGCAATGCCTCGGCGGTTTGGTCGATGAAGGTCCGCAAGCGCTTCTTCTGCCCCAGCGGGCTGATCCCGCCCAGCAGATACCCCGTGGCTCGCTGCGCAGCCTGCGGATCTGCCATCTCGCATTTCTTCACGCCGGCCGCATGCGCGAGCGCCTTGAGATCCAGGGTGCCGGTCACCGGCACCACTGCCACCAGCAGCTCGCTTCTTTCGCTCGCCGCCAGCAGGGTCTTGAACACCCGCGCGGCGGTCAGACCGAGCTTTTCCACCGCTTCCAGCCCATAGGAAGCTGCCTTGGGATCGTGTTCATAGGCATGCACTCGATGCTCGGCGCGGTGCTTCTTCAAGAGGTCCAGGGCGGGGGTCATGCAGGGACTCCAGACAAATAAAAAACATGCCCGGCATTAGGACACAGGCGGGCAAGCCACGCCAACCGTGGCTTTGCCGGAAATGCGCGGAAAAGTTCGCAGGCAATGAACGAACTCGTTCGCTTTCGACCTTTGACAGCGGCGTTTCTTGTCTATATTTTTTCGTTTGTGAAGATAGGCACGATAGTACAATGTGCTCGAAGGCTGTACTGCGACGTGCGATGGGGATCGTACGACGACAGATTCCAGGCGCCGAAAACGGCGTCAGACAAAAAAAACAATTGGGGTAATACACGATGACCGCACAGCAACAACCGACCCTGTCGGGCCAGTGCACTGCCGAGTTTCTCGGCACCGCACTGCTTATCTTCTTCGGCACAGGCTGCGTCGCGGCGCTCAAGGTCGCAGGTGCCAGCCTCGGCCTGTGGGAAATCAGCATCATCTGGGGCGTCGGCGTGAGCATGGCGATCTACCTGACGGCGGGCGTGTCCGGTGCCCATCTGAACCCTGCGGTCAGCATCGCCCTGTGCCTGTTCGGCGGCTTCGAGAAACGCAAGCTGCCCTTCTACATTCTGGCTCAGGTGGCAGGCGCGTTCTGTTCCGCAGCACTGGTCTATACCCTCTACAGCAGCCTGTTCTTCGATTACGAACAAACCCACGGCATCGTCAGGGGCACGCAAGCGAGCCTCGAAACGGCGAGCATCTTCTCCACCTACCCCCATGCGGCGCTGTCTATCGGTCAGGCCTTTTTAGTCGAGATGGTCATCACCGCCATCCTGATGGCGGTGATCATGGCCCTGGGCGACGAGCACAATGGTCTTCCGCGCGGGGCCATGGCGCCCCTGCTGGTGGGCTTGCTGATCGCCGTGATCGGCAGTGCCATGGGGCCGCTGACCGGCTTTGCCATGAACCCGGCCAGGGATTT
Organism: Pseudomonas sp. MM227; assembly: GCF_947090715.1. Lineage (NCBI taxonomy): Bacteria > Pseudomonadati > Pseudomonadota > Gammaproteobacteria > Pseudomonadales > Pseudomonadaceae > Pseudomonas > Pseudomonas sp. MM227. The sequence continues at coordinate 1,379,934 of NZ_OX352319.1, read as the reverse complement.
CGGTCCAAAGCTGATGACGTTCATCGCCGGCTGGGGTGAAATAGCCTTCACCGGTGGCCGCACGATTCCCTATTTCATCGTTCCCATCGTGGCGCCGATCGTAGGTGCCTGCCTGGGCGCCGGCGCGTACCGGGTACTGATCGCACGCCATTTGCCAAACTCGAACAACGGGTCGGCCGAAGCGTCCGCATCGAAGGTGCAGGCCTCCTGAGCCTGCACAAACACCACATTCCGCATTTATTGCACACTTGCGCAAGGCCATCGACATGACCGATACCGACAACAAGAACTACATCATTGCCCTGGACCAAGGTACCACCAGCTCCCGGGCGATCATTTTCGACCGCGACGCCAATGTCGTCGGCACCTCGCAGCGCGAATTCGTCCAGCACTATCCGCAGGCCGGCTGGGTCGAGCACGACCCGATGGAAATCTTCGCCACCCAGAGCGCGACCATGGTCGAGGCCTTGGCCCAGGCCGGGCTGAGCCACGCCCAGGTTGCGGCCATCGGCATCACCAACCAGCGTGAAACCACCGTAGTGTGGGACAAGAACAGCGGTCGCCCGATCTACAATGCCGTGGTCTGGCAGTGCCGACGCAGCACCGAGATCTGCCAGCAGCTCAAGCGCGACGGCCTGGAAGACTACATCAAGCAGACCACCGGCCTGGTGGTCGACCCGTACTTTTCCGGCACCAAGCTGAAATGGATCCTCGACAACGTCGAAGGCAGCCGCGAGCGCGCACGCAACGGCGAGCTGCTGTTCGGTACCGTCGATAGCTGGCTGATCTGGAAATTCACCGGCGGCAAGGTGCACGTCACCGACTACACCAACGCCTCGCGCACCATGCTCTTCAACATCCACACCCTGGAGTGGGACGAGAAGATGCTGCAGACCCTGGACATCCCGCGCGAGATGCTTCCAGAGGTCAAGTCGTCGTCGGAAATCTACGGCCATACCAAGAGCGGCATCGCCATTGCCGGGATCGCCGGCGACCAGCAGGCCGCCTTGTTCGGCCAGATGTGCGTCGAGCCTGGCCAGGCCAAGAACACCTATGGCACCGGCTGCTTCCTGCTGATGAACACCGGCAAGAAGGCCGTGACGTCCCAGCACGGGATGCTCACCACCATCGGCTGCGGCCCGCGTGGCGAAGTCGCCTACGCCTTGGAAGGCGCCGTATTCAACGGCGGCTCGACCGTGCAGTGGCTGCGCGACGAACTGAAGATCGTCAACGACGCCTACGACACCGAATATTTCGCCAGCAAGGTGAAGAACACCAACGGTGTCTACCTGGTGCCGGCGTTCACCGGCCTGGGCGCGCCCTACTGGGACCCCTATGCCCGTGGCGCGCTGTTCGGCCTGACCCGCGGCGTACGCGTCGACCACATCATTCGCGCGGCGCTCGAATCGATTGCCTACCAGACCCGCGACGTGCTCGACGCCATGCAACAGGACTCCGGCGAGCGCCTGAGCGCCTTGCGCGTGGACGGCGGCGCGGTGGCCAACAATTTCCTCATGCAGTTCCAGGCCGACATTCTCGGCACTCCGGTGGAGCGTCCGCAGATGCGCGAAACCACGGCCTTGGGTGCCGCCTACCTGGCGGGCCTGGCGTGCGGCTTCTGGGGCAGCCTGGATGAGTTGCGCGGCAAGGCCGTGATCGAGCGTACCTTCGAGCCTCTGCTCGACGAAACCGGCAAGGAAAAACTCTACGCCGGCTGGAAAAAGGCCGTCGAACGCACCCGTGACTGGGAACCGCACGAAGAGCAGTGACCGAGTGAAGGCGCAGACCGGGCGGTTCCGGCCTGCGCAAGTGCGGTCCATGGAATCACTTCTGGCGATGGGGCCCGTTCCTGCGGCATCATGCATGCTTTTGCATGGCAGCCAAAGGAAGCCCCATGAACCTGCCTCCCCGCCAACAGCAGATCCTCGAACTGGTACGCGAACGCGGCTATGTCAGCATCGAGGAAATGGCCCAACTGTTCGTCGTGACGCCGCAAACCATCCGGCGTGACATCAACCAGCTGGCCGAGGTCAACCTGCTGCGTCGCTATCACGGTGGCGCCGCCTACGATTCGAGCATCGAAAACACGGCCTACGCCATGCGTGCCGACCAGATGCGCGACGAGAAACAGCGCATCGCCGAGGCGATTGCCGCCCAGATCCCCGACCACGCCTCGCTGTTCATCAATATCGGCACCACCACCGAATCCATCGCCCGCGCCCTGCTCAACCACAGCCACCTGAAGATCATCACCAACAACCTGCACGTGGCCTCGATCCTCAGCGGCAAGGACGACTTCGACGTACTGCTGGCCGGCGGCAACGTACGCCGTGACGGCGGCGTGGTGGGCCAGGCGAGTATCGACTTCATCACCCAGTTCAAGGTCGACTTCGCCTTGGTCGGCATCAGTGGTATCGACGAAGACGGCAGCCTGCTGGACTTCGACTATCAAGAGGTTCGCGTCAGCCAGGCGATCATTGCCAATGCGCGCCAGGTCATTCTGGCCGCCGACTCGAGCAAGTTTGGCCGCAATGCCATGGTCCGCCTGGGCCCGATCAGCCTGATCGATTGCCTGGTCACCGACCAACCGCCCGTGCCCGCCTTGCTGCAATTGCTGCAGCAACACAAGATCCGCCTCGAGATCGTCTGACCCTGTGGCAGCGGCGCAAGCCGCCCTGCCCGTCCACAATCCCCACCTGGCAACGCCCACGGCGCATCAGCTTCGCTTCTGATGTTCGTATTTCTTCGCTTTGACCCCCTTCGATCAACAATTTCAATCATCTTCGACTGGCTAAGCCCTTCGTATTGGGCTAGTATTTTCGAAATTGAACATTGATGTTCGAATTCAAAGCACTCATTCGAACGCTCCTTGATAAACGCAGGAGGCTGCCATGCCCCATTCGACCTTGCCCCGCCAACCGCTGGCTGAAATCTACGACGTCGCCGTGATCGGTGGTGGCATCAATGGCGTGGGGATTGCCGCCGACGCTGCCGGGCGTGGGCTTTCCGTGTTTCTCTGCGAGAAGGACGACCTGGCCAGCCACACCTCTTCGGCCAGCAGCAAGCTGATCCACGGCGGCCTGCGTTATCTGGAACACCACGAATTTCGCCTGGTACGCGAAGCACTGGCCGAACGCGAAGTGTTGCTGGCCAAGGCTCCGCACATCGTCAAGCCCATGCGTTTCGTCCTGCCGCATCGGCCCCATCTGCGTCCTGCCTGGATGATCCGCGCCGGGCTGTTCCTCTACGACAACCTGGGCAAGCGAGAAAAGCTGCCAGGCTCACGCAGCCTGCGCTTCGGCGCCGACAGTGCGTTGAAGCCGGAAATCACCCGCGGTTTCGAATATTCCGACTGCTGGGTCGACGACGCTCGCCTGGTGGTACTGAACGCCATGGCAGCGCGGGAAAAAGGCGCACACATCCATACCCGCACCCGCTGTGTCGACGCGAAGCGTGTAGACGGTGTGTGGCAGGTCAATCTGCAGCGCGAGGACGGCAGCACATTCACCCTCAAGGCGCGCGCGCTGGTCAATGCGGCCGGACCCTGGGTAGCGAAGTTCATTCGTGACGACCTGCAGTTGCAATCCCCATACGGCATCCGCCTGATCCAGGGCAGCCACCTGATCGTGCCACGCCTGTACGAAGGCGAGCAGGCGCACATCCTGCAGAACGAAGACCAGCGCATTGTCTTCACCATCCCGTACCTGGATCGCTTCACCATCCTGGGCACCACCGACCGTGAATACACAGGCGACCCGTCCAAGGTGGAGATCACCGACGCCGAGGCCGACTACATTCTCAAGGTGGTGAACGCCCACTTCAAGAAACAGGTCAGCCGCAGCGATGTGGTGCGCACCTATTCGGGCGTTCGACCGCTGTGCAACGACGAGTCGGACAACCCATCGGCCATCACCCGCGACTACACCCTGTCGCTCAGCGGCGGCCACGGCGAGGCGCCGATCCTTTCGGTGTTCGGCGGCAAGTTGACCACTTACCGCAAGCTGGCCGAGTCGGCCATGGCACAGTTGAAGCCATTCTTCGCGCAGATGCGCGGTAGCTGGACGGCGACCAGTGCCCTGCCCGGTGGCGAAGACATGAGCACGCCGCAGGCCTTGGCTCAGGACATGCGGGTGAAAGCTCCCTGGCTGCCAAACGGCCTGGCCGAGCGTTGGGCGGTCAGCTACGGCAGCCGCAGCTGGCGTTTGATCGAAGGTGCACAGTCGGTAGTCGATCTGGGCGAGGAATTGGGCACGGGGCTGTTCAGCCGCGAAGTCGATTACCTGTACGAGCAGGAATGGGCCACCCGCAGCGAAGACGTGCTGTGGCGTCGCAGCAAGCTGGGGCTGTTCGTCGATGATGCGGCCGCGCTTCGCCTGGATGCTTACCTGGCGAAAGTCGACGCCAGCCGGGCCAATACCCAGGCGGCTTGAGCGCTGTCAGCAACGAAAAACGCCCCGTAAGGGGCGTTTTGCATGGCGCGCGACGGGCCCGGAGGGCTCAGCGCCGAGGGCGCTGCCGAGGCCGGTGGTTGTCGGCCGGGATAGGCACAGGCTGTGGTGGCGGCGGCACCAGCCCCAGTGCGACAGCCAGATCGTGGAGCCAGTTGTACAAGTTACCGTTCATATCGCCCCCCTTCAGGGAAAAGCCCGAACGACGGTCATGGTCCGTCGCTTCTGTTCGATCATAGCGCTAAGCGACGTAGGATGCATTCACGCACTTGTGTCGAAAAGTCGCAGTCCTACGTATTGATCATCTGCCGGGCAAGTAATTCATTACCTTATCCACGTTCGTAATCGTCGGCGCACCCACTGCTCGGCGCTGACCAAGGTGATGCCAAGCAGTACGAACAGCGCGCCCAGAATGAAATTCACGCTCAGCGGTTCGCCCAGCAGCAGCACACCGAACGTCACGCCGAACAGCGGGGTCATGAACGAGAACACGGCCAGATTGGACGCCAGGTAGCGTCGCAGCAGCCAAAACCAGATCAGGAAGCTGGCGAAAGACACCACCACCCCTTGGAACAATACGCTGGCGATGCCGACCGGGGTAAAACTGACCTGCGTGAACTGCCCCGTGGCCAGGGCGATGAGCAACAATCCGATCACGCAGACGATCAGCTGGTAGAACAGCGTCAGCGTCACGGGTGCTTCGGAGAGGCGCGAGGTGCGCACCACCACCGTGGTCGCGCCCCAGCACAAGCCTGCCATCACGCCCAGTGCATCACCCAGCAGCATGCGTCGGTCTAGATGTTGCCAGGAAATTCCGCCGGCGAAAGCGAAGGCGATACCGCTGAACGCCAGGGCAATGCCCAGCCATTGCAGGGGCCGCAGGCGCTCTCCGGGTAGCAGGGCGTGCAAGCCAAGCGCCGTGAACACCGGGGCGGTATAGAGAAAGACCGACATGTGCGCTGCCGAGGTCAGCTTCAGGCCCTCGGCGATGAACAAGAATTCCAGCCCGAACAGTGAGCCGGCCAGCAGCCCGGCGCGCCAGGTGTAGGGCATGTGCGCCCAGCCCCCGCGCCAGCACATCAGTGCGGCCACCAGAACCGCGGAAATGCCCGAGCGCATGGCCGCCTGCATCACCGGAGCGATATCGGGCGCGGCCCATTTTATGGTGACCTGCTGGATACCCCAGATCAGGCACAACCCGAGCATGACCTTGAGCGCGAATCCATCGGGTTGACGGCGTTCGATGCTCATCGGCGAATTGACCACGACATGACGATGCCTTCAGGCAATGAGGAATTGCCAGTGTAACAAGCCACGCGTCACAAGGCTTTCGCGGCCGCTGACCGCTCCTACATCGGCACACCGCATTCCGCCCTCGTAGGAGCGGTCAGCGGCCGCGAAGAGAGCAAGACGGTTTCAATCCATGCCAAAGGCTCAGACAATCTGCGGCTTACTGGCCAGCTCATCGAAGGTGGCCGGGTCCAGCGCATCGTCCTGCTCGTCGAGCACTTCCAGCCCGTGATCGTTATCGGGGATGCTGCTGTCGAGCAGGCTCAGCAGGCTGGAGCCACGCATCGTCAACTGGAAATTGCGGCCCGTGCCACCTTCGCTGTCAGGACGCTGCTCGATGAACCCGCGCTCCAGCAACAGCTTCTCATAGTCGCGGGCCTGGGTTTGCAACTGGTCGACAGCAGCAGGCGTGTCACCCTGAGCGGTGGCTGCATCGGCGTGGTCCTGGGCATAGCGGTGCGGGGTGAAATCCTGATTGGCGCCGTTCTGCACTTCGTGCAACAGCCGCTCGATCAACTGCCAGTCGTAAGTGGTCATCCGGAAGAACCTCCAACACATGAGTGAAAGGGCTTGCCAGGTATGGGACCGGGTGGGTGCGGGGGAGTTGCGCGAAGACAGCTTTGCGGGGTGTTTTGGCAGGTCTGGCCTCCGCCGGGAAGCCAGCCTGCCTGGCGCAGTTTACTCGCTGACAGCCGGCTTGCGACGCTTGAGCGGTGCCAGCCCGTCCTGGCTTACCAACGCCGGTGCATCGGACTTGGGACGGTTGACGCTCTTGCGCTTGGTCGGGCCCTTGGCAACGCTTTTCTTGTCGCCCTTTTTGTCCTTGTCGGTCTTTTTCTTCTTCACGCCGACCGCCTTGCCCGACGCCTTGACCTTTTTCGGTCCGCCGTAGGTACCTTTGACTTCCTTGATCACCCGGCGCTCGAAGGTCTGCTTGAGGTAGCGCTCGATGCTGGACATCAAGTTCCAGTCACCGTGGCAGATCAGCGAGATCGCCAGGCCTTCGTTGCCGGCGCGGCCAGTCCGGCCGATGCGGTGCACGTAGTCATCGCCGCTGCGCGGCATGTCGAAGTTGACCACCAGGTCCAGGCCGTCGACGTCCAGGCCGCGGGCCGCCACATCGGTAGCCACGAGGATTTTCACGCCGCCCTGCTTGAGGCGATCGATGGCCAGCTTGCGGTCCTTCTGGTCCTTGTCGCCGTGCAGCACGAACGCCTTGTATTCCTGCGCCACCAGGCGCCCGTAGATACGGTCGGCCATGGCCCGGGTGTTGGTGAAGACGATTGCCTTCTGGTACGTCTCGTTGGCCAGCAGCCAGTTGAGGATCTGCTCTTTGTGGACGTTGTGGTCGGCGGTGACGATCTGCTGGCGAGTGCCCTCGGCCAGTTGGCTGACGTTGTTGATCAGCAAGTGCTCGGGATCCTTCAACACCTTGCCGATCATGTCGCGCAGCCCGGCACCGCCGGTGGTGGCCGAGAACAACAGGGTCTGTTCACGCTGGCCGCACTCGTCGCTCAGGCGCGTCACGTCTTCGGAGAAGCCCATGTCGAGCATGCGGTCGGCTTCGTCGAGCACCAGCACCTCGACCTTCTTGAGGTCCAGGTTGCCGGCGTTGAGCTGTTCCAGCAGGCGCCCAGGGGTGCCGATGAGGATATCCGGTACCTTGCGCAGCATGGCTGCCTGCACCTTGAAGTCTTCACCGCCGGTGATCAGGCCCGCCTTGATGAAAGTGAACTGGCTGAAGCGCTCTACTTCCTTCAAGGTTTGCTGGGCCAGTTCGCGGGTCGGCAACAGGATCACCACGCGAATGTCGACGCGCACCTTGGCCGGGCCCATCAGGCGGTTGAGAATCGGCAGGACGAATGCGGCAGTCTTGCCGCTGCCGGTTTGCGCCGTCACCCGCAGGTCGCGCCCTTGCAATGCCAGGGGAATGGCGGCCAGCTGCACCGGCGTCGGCTCGACAAATTTCAGCTCGGCGACGGCTTTGAGCAGGCGTTCATGCAGGGCGAATTGGGAAAACACGGGTGTTACCTCGACGGAGTACATAAATTCGACTGCATAGGGTACCGGTTTGCGCACGATTAGCCGAATTTCTTTACCCGTAAGTCGGTAAATTGCGTGCAAATCTTTCCAGGCGTGGCGATTGCCCCACTCGATGGGCTTTAATCCCCGCCCCTTTTCAATCCGGGAGCTGCACGCCACCCCATGAACATCGAATCGCTCTGGCACCAAACCGTCACTTTCATCACTGGCCTGGACGACCAGCCGGTCCTGCAGGCCGGTGTGTCGCTGTTCCTGCTGCTGATCGCCGCCTTCGCCCTGGGCCGATTGGCGCGCTTCCTGACCCTGCACGCGGTCAAGCTGCTCAGTCGCCGGCCATCGCTGCACTGGCTCAACGACTTTTTGCACAACAAGGTCTTCCATCGCCTGGCGCAAATGACGCCGTCGCTGGTGGTGCAGTTCAGTCTGGGCTTGATCCCGGTGCTGAGCGACAACAGCAAGCACGTCATCGGCAACATCGCGCTGGGCTTCACCATCCTGTTCCTGGTACTGGCCCTGGGGGCCCTGCTCAATGCACTGATCGACATCTATGCGCGCACCGAGCACGCCCGCACCCGCTCGATCAAGGGCTACGTGCAACTGGCCAAGATGATCCTGTACATCTTCGGTGCCATCATCATCGTCGCCACGTTGATCGACCGCTCGCCGCTGTTGCTGCTGTCCGGGCTGGGCGCCATGTCGGCGGTCATCCTGCTGGTCTACAAGGACACCCTGCTGTCGTTCGTGGCCAGCGTGCAGTTGACCAGCAACGACATGCTGCGCGTCGGCGACTGGATCGAGATGCCCCAGGTGGGCGCCGACGGCGACGTCGTCGACATCACCCTGCACACCGTGAAGATCCAGAATTTCGACAAGACCATCGTCTCCATCCCCACCTGGCGGCTGATGAGCGAGTCGTTCAAGAACTGGCGCGGCATGCAGCAGTCCGGCGGACGGCGCATCAAGCGCAGCCTGCACATCGACGCCAGCGGCATACGCTTTCTCGACGAACAGGAGCAGTTGCGCCTGACCCAGATTCGCCTGCTCAGCGGCTACGTCAGCAGCAAGCAGGCCGAACTCAAGGCGTGGAACGCGGCGCAGGGCGAGGTCGCGGAACTCTCGGCCAACCAGCGGCGCATGACCAACCTGGGGACTTTCCGCGCCTACGCTCTGGCGTATCTCAACGCCCACCCGGACATCCAGCCGAACATGACCTGCATGGTCCGTCAGATGGAAGCCACCGCCGAGGGCGTGCCGCTGGAAATCTACTGCTTCACCCGCACCACGGCGTGGGCGGAGTACGAACGGATTCAGGGCGATATCTTCGATTACCTGCTGGCCGTGCTGCCGGAGTTTGGCCTGAGCGTCTACCAGAAGCCCAGCGGCGCCGATCTGCGCGGCGGGTTGGTGGCGGTGACCGGTCCGCACTGAACGCAACCCCGTTCGTAGGAGCGGTCCGTGGCCGCGAAGGGCGCACCGCGGTGTGTCAGGTACCATACGGTGCGCCCTCCGCGGCCAATGACCGCTCCTACGGGATGCCGCAGCTCCTGTGGGAGCGGGCTCTGCCCGCGAATGAGCCGCCGCGGTGTGTCAGGCACTGCGCGGTGCGCCCTCCTCGGCCGGTGACCATGTGGCGGAAAACCACGATCAGTTCTCATGTTCGCGCGCGCGCAGCCGAAACGCTGAAGACGACGGTTGTCGGCGCAACTCGATTGCCGCCATCCGGTGCTCGCCCCCAGTCCGACCTGCTGCCTGACAGCGCTGCTGCATCCCCAGCACGGCGCCTGGCTTTCGCCCCCTCATGCCCCGGAACCTCTAGCGTCCATGAACTTGAAATTCAGCCATAAAATCCTGATCGCCGGGTGCAGCATCGTCATCCTGGCGTTCGCACTGTTCACGCTCTACAACGACTACCTGCAGCGCAGCGCCATCCAGCAGAACCTCAGCGCATCGGTCAAGCAGTCGGGCGAGCTGACCGCCAGCAGCGTCAAGAACTGGCTCAGCGGCCGGATTCTGGTGATTGAAAACCTGCGCCAGAACATTGCCTATCAAGGCGATAAGGCGGACTACCCGGGCCTGCTGGACCAGCCCGTGATCACGACCAACTTTCAATTCACCTACATGGGTGTGGCCGACGGCACCTTCATCCAGCGGCCCGACACCAAGATGCCTGACGGGTACGATCCGCGTCAGCGGCCCTGGTACAAAGCTGCAGTGACAGCGGATCAAGTCATGCTGACGCCGCCCTATCTGGCATCGGTGGGTGGCCTGGTCGTCACGGTGGCAGCGCCCGTCAAACGCCAAGGTCAGTTGATGGGCGTAGTCGGCGGCGACTTGAGCCTCGACACGTTGGTGCAGATCATCAATTCGGTGGATTTTGGCGGGATCGGCCAGGCGTTTCTCGTCAGCGCAGACGGTCAAGTGTTGGTGTCGCCGGACAAGGATCAGGTCATGAAAAACCTGAAAGACATCTACCCCGGCAGCACGCCGCGAATCGAGAAGAATCTGCAGGAGGTCACCCTCGATGGTCAGGCGAGACTGCTGTCGTTCACGCCGGTCACAGGGTTGCCTTCGGCGGATTGGTACGTGGGTCTGTCGATCGACAAGGACAAAGCCTACGCCCCACTGCGCCAGTTCCGTACGTCGGCCGTGATCGCCATGGTCGTTGCCGTTCTCGCCATTGCCTTGTTGCTGACCTTGCTCATCAAGTTCTTGATGCGTCCATTGGTGACCATGGGCCGGGCAATGCGTGACATCGCGCAGGGCGAAGGCGATCTGACGCGTCGCCTGGTCGTTGAAAGCCGTGATGAATTCGGTGAACTCGGTACCTCGTTCAACCAGTTCGTCGAGCGTATCCATGCCTCCATCGGCGAGGTGTCGTCGGCTACCCGGGAAGTGCATGCATTGGCCCAACGGGTCATGCACTCTTCCAACCAGTCCATCGCAGGCTCCGACGAGCAAAGCGCCCGTACCGAAAGCGTTGCAGCTGCAATCAACGAGCTGGGTGCTGCCGCCCAAGAGATTGCCCGCAACGCCGCGCAAGCGTCGCGTCAGGCCAGCGATGCCAGCGGTCAGGCCGACGACGGTCGCCAAGTGATGACGCAGACCATCGAGGCAATAAGCACGTTATCCGAGAAAATCAGCCTGTCGTGCGAGCAGATTGAAACCTTGAACGCGGGCACCGACAACATCGGCCACATCCTCGACGTGATCAAGGGTATTTCCCAACAGACCAATCTGTTGGCCTTGAACGCTGCCATCGAGGCGGCGCGGGCCGGTGAAGCGGGCCGTGGTTTTGCAGTCGTGGCCGATGAGGTGCGAAACCTGGCGCACCGCACCCAGGAGTCTGCCGAAGAGATTCACAAGATGATCACGGCGCTTCAGGTGGGTTCGCGCGAAGCGGTGGTGACGATGAATACCAGCCAGGCTTCCAGTCAGCAAAGCATGACGGTGGCCAACCAGGCCGGCGATCGTCTGGCCATCGTGACCCAGCGAATCGGCGAGATCGACGGCATGAACCAATCCGTTGCTGCCGCTACCGAGGAGCAGACTTCGGTGGTGGAGGCGCTGAATGTGGATATCAGTCAAATCAACATGCTGAATCAGCAGGGCGTGACCAACCTCACCGAAACCCTGCGAAATTGCGATGCGCTCTCCCAGCAGGCCAACCGTTTGAAGCAGTTGGTGGACAGCTTCAAGATCTAGTCATGCCCGCTGTGGCATTCAGGCCTGATGCTTGATGAATTGTGAAGAGGCGGAAAGGCTTACCCTTCCGACTTTTCCTTAGCTTCCTGCTCGGCTGCAGAGTGTCGGGTTTCGGATTTCTCGTCACCCTCCGTCATCCACGGCTTGGCGCTCTGCTGCGCCTTGTCGATCGTCTCGTTGATCTGCTTGGCCGATTCGCTGAAGGTGTCACGCGCTGCTTCGACCAGTTGCGTCTTGGAGGTTTCGATGACCTTGTTCGCCGCGGTTTCGGCCGCGTCACAGCCGGCAAGAAGGACGGTCAGCGCGACCATGGCCGGGTAAGCGATGAGTCTGGACTGCATGGAAACCTCTGGGAGGGATGGGAATGCGCCAGATCATACCGTTACAGGTTTTTGCCGAAGCAGGGATTCTGAATCAAGGTGTGTCCTGGTAGAGGCACCAGGCCCTGGCCCCGAAGCAGATTCATCTGTAGGAGCGGTCGGTGCCCGCTCCTACAGGTAATGGTCAGTACGCCATGGACAGGCTCATGGTCACCTGAGGCACCACGCTGTCGGTTTCGCCGTTCGGGCCGCTGAGTTCGCGCAGGGTGCCATCGCGGTAGATTGCCAGGGCCTCGGCGCGGGCGCTCCAGCGTGTTTCCCCCCACTTGAAGGGCTGCTCGAGCGCCAGCCCGCTGCGGGCATAGAGACGGTCGCCGGAATCGGGACCATAGAATCCATTCCAGCCGATCCCGACCGTGCTGGGAAAACTCAAGCGCAGACCGGCATCGCTCAGGTCCACGCCCGGCTCCACGCTGCCTTGGGTATACAGGCCACTGTCCCCCTGCGTACGGCTGGTGATCGCCAAACCCGGGCGCCATGCGCCAAACCCCGAATCAGCCTGGTAGGCCAGGGTGAAGCTCGCCTCCTGAGTGGTGTCGGCGACATCGTTCGGACTGGTCTTGACCGTGTAGACAAACCCCAGCCTCAACCCCTCGACGGGCGATATCACCAATCCCAGCAGGTTGTTGCTCTCGTACCAGCGCCGCGGGCTTACCCTTTCATCGCTCGATGGATCATGGAAACCGTTGCTCGTGCTGAACACCAGCCAGGCGTTGGCACGACCGTCGACAGCCTGGTGCAGGTCCAGGGCGAAACCGGCCTGGGCATGCAAGGGCACGCGACCCAGGCTTGCCGCGTCATCGTCGTAGTTGCCGCGGGCGAAGTCGCCATTGCGGACATCCACGCTCAGTTGCGGGTGAAAGCGGCCTGATGCCTCGCCGATCTCGACACTGCCCAGTGCGGCATCTTCGGTATCGATGGAAGGCACGCTGCGCGGCGCCGCCAGGCTTGGTTGGATGACCACGGCCAGCGCGAAGGCGAACAGTGGAAGACGAGATACGGTGGGCATGCGCGAACGCTCTGTCAGAAAAGTCACTGAGTAGACTCTGCACGACTGAAAAAGTACCGCGAGCGGTCTGCCGGCCCATCACCGTTTCAGGTGCCGAAGCGACCGCCTGTCCGTCGCCCGTCGGACGCAGTTCAGCTTGACCTTTCGTCGCCGATAGGTTGAAAGCGATGCGAAGAACAATTCCCGAGACTGCACGCAGCACACTGCCTTTCCTTCTGCCGACCAACACCTATAAAACCAGCGGAATACACCATGAACATCAAGCAAAAATTGACCTGGGGGTTCGCGATCATCGCCTGCCTGCCAGTGATCGTGGTCGCCGTGCTAGTCGTCTTCAACTTGCGCGAAGCTGCCAGGGCCGACTTCGTCGACAGCAGCGGGCGGGAGATCCGTCAGATCGACAATGGCATGAAGCAGTTCTTCGATGGCATCAGCCAGAACGTGGAGTACCTGGCCAAGGACCCACGTATCGTCGCCGCCACGGGTCTGAAGAATTACTCGGGCGCAGACGCCCCACAGATTCCCCTGACCGAAAACAACCAGCGTTTGCTGGAGATTTTCGACGGTTTCGCCAAAACCCATCCGAGCACCGCCTACCTGTCCCTGGGGCTCAGCGATGGCGGCTACGCCAGTTGGCCCAACGATCCGAAGATCGCCAACTACGACCCGCGCCAGCGGCCCTGGTACAAGGCGGCGATGGCCGCGCCCGGCACCACCGTGCGCACGGACGCCTACTATTGGGCGGCCGATGATGTGTCGTTGATCGGTACGGTCCACAGCGTCACCGACGCTGCCGGCAAGGTGGTCGGCGTGGTGGGCCTGGATGTTTCGCTCAAGCAGATGACCGAACTGGTGAAGAACATCAAGCTGGGCAACAGTGGCTACCTGATGCTGATCGAAGCCAACGGCAACGTGTTGGTGGACCCCAGCGATGCAAAACACAACTTCAAGCCGCTGGCCGACCTGGGCGCCAACTACGCCGGGCTGGCCAGGCACGGCGACGGTTCGACCCAGGTCGAGATCGACGGCAAGGTGTACATGGCCAACATCGTCAGCTCGTCCGGGCTTGGCTGGCGCTTCATCGGCCTGATCGAGCGTGAAGAGGTGATGGCCCGGGCATCGAACCTGACCTGGCTGATCGCAGCCATCGCCGCAGCCCTTGCCGTGGTATTCGCCATCGTCGGTGCAAGCTTCGCCGGGGTCATCGTGCGGCCGATCCGGGGCGTCGCCAACGGCCTGCAGGAAATTGCCGAAGGCGAAGGCGACCTGACGCGTCAGCTGACGGTTCAGGGCAAGGACGAGACGGCGGCGTTGGCCGGGTGGTTCAACCAGTTCATCGGGATGATTTCGCAGCTGGTGCAACGTATCGGCACCGCATCGTCCGACCTGCAGGTGGCCGCTGCCGACACGCACGAGGTCGCACGCAATATGGATGAAGTGGCTGGGCGCCAGCGCGAAGCGGTGGAGCTGGTCAGCACGGCGTTCAACGAAATGGTCGCGACGGCCAACGAAGTGGCGCGTTCCTGCGGCGAAGCGGCCACCAGCGCCGACAATGGCTACCAACAGGTCAGCGACGGTCAGCAGCGTATTGGCGAGGCAACCACCTGCGTGCTCAAACTGAGTTCGGAGCTGCAACAGTCGACTGAAACCATGCAGCTGCTGCAGCAGGACAGCAAGAACATCAACAGCATTCTGGACACCATTCGCTCCATCGCCGAGCAGACCAATCTGCTGGCGCTCAACGCCGCCATCGAGGCAGCACGGGCCGGAGACCAGGGGCGTGGTTTCGCCGTGGTCGCCGACGAGGTGCGGGCGCTGGCCCGTCGTACCGCCGACTCGACCGGGGAAATCGACGGCCTGTTGGGCAATCTCGCTCGTCGTACCCAGGTCATCACCCAGCAGATGCAGGGGAGCCTGCAGGTGTCCCAGGACAGCGTCGAATGCATCCAGCAGGCGCGGGATAGCTTCGACAAGATTCGGACTTCGGTTGATTCGATCCGTGATCAGAACAACCAGATCGCCACGGCGGCAGAGGAGCAGCACCAGGTGGCCGAAGAAATCAACCGGCACATCGCGCAGATCCATGCCGATGCTCAGTTGGTCGAAGAGTACGCGCACACGGCACAATCGGGATCGGGGCGGCTGACAGACATTTCCGGCCATCTGAAAGGGTTGGTCGGACGCTTCAAGGTTTAAGCCGATACACCGCAGTGTCTTTTTCGCGGGCAGAGCCCGCTCCCACAGGTTCACGGTTCAACCTGTGGGAGCGGGCTCTGCCCGCGAAGGCTTCACCGCATACCGTCTGACACACCGGAGCGCCCGCTCCCACAGGGTCCCGCTTCAACCTGTGGGAGCGGGCTCTGCCCGCGAAGGCTTCATCGCATACCGTCTGACACACCGGAGCGCCCGCTCCTACAGGGTCCCGCTTCAACCTGTGGGAGCGGGCTCTGCCCGCGAAGGCTTCATCGCATACCGTCTGACACACCACAGCGCCCGCTCCCACAGATGGCTGGTCCCACGGACAGTCAGAAGCCAACCGTGGCGGAGACCAGGTAGGTTCTCGGGGTGGCCAAGGTCAACCCCGGCTCGCTATCGTCCGAAGCGCCAGCCGACGCCCAGTAGCGCTTGTCCAGTACGTTCTCGACATTGGCGCGCAGCGTGACGGCCTTGCCCTGCACCTTGAACGCGTACCGCGCCCCCACGTCGAATCGCTCCCAACTGTCGATTTCCTTGCTGTTGGCCTGATCCAGGTACTGCGCGCTGGAGTAGATCCCGCGCCCACTGAGCGTCAACCCTGGCAACGCCGGCACATCCCACTCCGCCCCCAGGTTGACATTGAGCTCGGGCGTGGCCGGTGCCCGGTTGCCATCGAAGGCGCCTGCCGTGGTACCGCTCAGCTCGCTGTCGATGTACATCACCCCGCCCAGCAGGCGCACGCCAGCGAGCGGCTCACCAAAAACGCTCAATTCCACGCCGTTGTTTTCGCGCTTGCCATTGGGCCCGAAGGTGCGGGTGACGGTGTTGGTTTCGTACGCCGGCTGCTTGATACGAAACGCGGCCGCGGTGATAGCCAGGCTGCCCAGATCGTACTTGGCACCCACCTCCACCTGGCGGCTGATGAAAGGCGGGAAAATCTCGTCCTCGTTGATCGAGGTGGAAGGCGCGATCTTGCCCTGGCTCAGGCCTTCCAGATAGTTGGCATACAGCGACAGCTCGTCGGTGAGTTTGTAGAGCACGCCTGCCGAAGGCGAAAACTTCTCCTCGTCGTAGCCCGTATCGCCTTTCACCCCATCGCTCCAGTCATCGACCTTGACCCGCTGCCAGCGCCCGCCCAGGGTCAGCAGCAAGCGGTCGTCGAAGAAGCCGAGGGTGTCGGACAGCGCCACGCCGTCGAACCTGTTCTCGGTATAGACCTTCGCGTCCTGCCGCGTGGGATTGTTCGGAGTCGGCGTCGCTATCGGGTTGTAAAGGTTGCTGCGCCCCCTGGCGTACCGCGCGCCGCCATTGGTGAAGTCCATGTAGAAATGACTGGCGGCCAGATTCACTTCATGACTGACCGGGCCGGTCTGGAACCAGTTGCGCACGCCCACCGTGGCCGTGCGCACGCTCTCGTCGCGGGTGAAGTCGCGGGGCAGTACCTCGAAGTCACCGGCATCGTTGGTGACGGACACGTTGTGCCGGAGGAAATCGTGGTTGCTTTCCCGTGCACCGATGCTGCCGTACAGCAGAGTCGAATCATTCAAATCGTACTCGCCGTTGAACGCCCCGAACGTATCCTCGGTACGCGCCTTGCTCCAGCGTTGCGCATAGTTGTCGCGAACGTGGTTGGCGCCCGGCACGCGAGCGTTGACACCGACCTGGACGCGCTCCTGCGGCGCATCGGTATCACGTTCGGTATGCCCCAGGTCGGTGGAAAGCCGCAGGCGCTCGCCGCGAAAATCCAACCCGATCACGGCCATCTCGCGGTCCACGCTCTGCTGGTCCCACGTGGTATCACCTGCTTGCTTCACCGCATTGAGGCGGACACCAAAGCGCTGATCTTCACCAAAGCGGCGGCCGACATCCACCGCGCCGCCGGCCTGGCTGTCGGAAGCGTAGCTGGCGGTGAACTCGTTGATCGGCGTATCGGTGGCACGCTTGGGCACCACGTTGATGCCGCCACCGACACTGCCTCGCGGGGAAATGCCATTGATCAACTGGCTGGGTCCGCGGAGGATGTCCACTCGGTCGGCCATTTCCATGTCGATGGAATACGTGGGCAGTATTCCGTACAACCCGTTGTACGACACATCGCTGTTGAACAGGCTGAAGCCACGAATGGTGAACTGTTCGAAACGCCCGCCTGCCGGGTTGGTGGTACGCACTGCCGGGTCGCTGGCCACCAGATCGCCCAGGGTGCGGGCCTGCTGGTTCTTGCTGGTCTCGCTGGTGTAGGTGGTCATGCTGAACGGCGTGTCCATGAAGTCTCGCGCACCCAAAAGGCCTTGCGAGCCACGCCGCGCCACCTGTCCACCGGCATACGGCTCGCCTGCAAGGCTGCCTTGCGCGGCACCGGTCACCGTGGTGGGGGTGATCTCCACGACGTCTGCCCCTTGGGGCGCAGCTACCAGGATATAGGCATTCTGCCCTACCGCCTGCAGACGCAGACCGCTACCGGCCAGCAACTGGGCGAAACCGCTTTCGACGCTGTACTCACCGGCCAGCCCGGCGCTGCGCCGACCGTCGACCAACGCGGGGGCGACCGACAGGCTGACCCCGGCCTGGCTGGCAAAGCGTGTCAACGAAGCGGCGAGATCGCCCTGCGGCACGCTGTAGACGCGAGCGCCGCCATCGGCAAGGGCCATTTGCAACGGCATCGGCGCCAGGCCGAGCAGCACGCTGAGATGCAGCGCACGAGCATAGTGGGTCGGTGGCTTGCGGGTGGACCGGGGAAACGAACGAGGGGGCCGTGCGGGCATGGCTGAAGGCTCTTTGAGTGTGCTTACCTTTCCATGACAAGCGAGCGCGCAAAAGGGGACAGGCGCTACACGGATTTTTCCTGGGGCACCAGGGTGGCCCAATAGCGCGTGCGCCACTGCACGCGCAGCGGCAGGCTGACCGCCAACAGATTCAATACCTGATCAGGCTCGTCCAGGCGAAAACTGCCGGTCACGCGCAGGGCTTCCAGTTCGGGCTGCCAGCGCAGAATGCCGGGGCGATAACGGTCCAGCTCGCGCAGAAACTCCCCCAGGGGCTGGTTGAGGGCAACGATCACGCCTTCGCGCCAACCCGGTTGGCGAGGATCGAAACCGGTGATCGGACCAGGCCCTGCGTCGGATAACTGTATACGTTGCCCCGCGCGCAAGGTAAGCGCGGCAAAGCCTGTGGGGCGAACCTCTGCCTGCCCGGCAAGCACCGACAGCCGACAGACGCCGCTGCCCTCGCGGACGTTGATTTCACCCTGGTCGAGCCTCACGTCGGTGAGCGCCGTGCGGATGTGGAACGGCGTGGCGTCGGCCAGGTGCAACATGATTTCTCCGCGCCGCAGCCTGAGTTGCCGTTTTTCGGCATCGATATCGACCGCCGTCGAGGTATTGATATGCAACACGCTGCCATCGGCCAGTGTCAGTCGGCGCCGCTCGCCAGTCCCGGTGGCCTCATCGGCGCGCCAGGCGTCGAGGGGCAGCTCGCGCGCGAGCCACCAGCCGGCGGGGGCCACTACGGCTACGCCCAGCAAGCCCTTGAGCATGTCGCGACGGCCTGGCGCCGGACGATCCAGGCTGGCCATGGCCAGCGCCGGCGGCAGGATCTGGAAGCGGCCCTTGAGCGCCGATACCCGCCGCCAGGCCGACTCGTGGGCGTCGCTGGCTTCACGCCAGCGTTGCAGGCGGGCAAGATCCTGCTCGCTGACCGCGCCGGACTCGATGCACACCCACCAGCGTGCCGCCGACCGGGCAACCCGACGTGCTTCGTCGCTCGGCTCGGGGCTCAGCACAGCTCGGCCAGCAGGCAGTGCTCGTAGGCCTGCGCCATGTAGCGCTTGACGCTGCGCTCGCTGACCTGCAACCGTTCGGCGATTTCCCGGTACCCCAGCCCCTCCAGCTGGCTGAGCAGAAAGGCGCGGCGAACTGCGGTGGGCAGGCCATCGAGCAGCTGATCCAGGGCGTGCAGGGTTTCCAGCACCTGCCAGCGCTGTTCCGGCGAAGGCGCGACGTCTGCAGGCAGCGTGGCGAGCGCATCCAGATAAGCTTGCTCCAGGCTGCGCCGTTTGTAGAAGTTCACCAGCAGACGTTTGCCGACGGTCTTGAGATAGGCGCGAGGCTCCTGCAGGTCAGCCACCGACCGAGGGCTGGCCAGCACCCGGACGAACGTATCCTGGCTAAGGTCCGCCGCATCCCAGGCACTGCCCAGCCGGCGGCTGAGCCACTGCTCCAGCCAGCTGCGATTGTCGCGGTAGAGCGTTTCGAACGCCCGAACGTCCGCCCCCGCAAGATCGACCATCATCGGCACCTGTCAGATGTAAATGAGATCGATTGTATTTTAAAAAGGGTTGCAAGCGGAACCGTTAGTTACGCCCTCGATGCTGCATCCGACCAGCACGCGGTCACCCAGGCAAACCGCATGCGCCGCCGACGCGGCTCGCGCCGCTGCTACAGGGACCGCGTTGCCCTGTATCAGGCCTCAACGCGTTACCCCAGAAACACCGCATTCCCCTGCATCCGGCCTTAACGCGTTCCCCCGACCCCCCGCATTCCCCTGTATCGCGCCTCAACGCGTTACCCCAGAAACACCGCATTCCCCTGTAGCAGCGGCGCGAGCCGCGTCCGGGATCGGCGCGGTGTTGCAGACCGGTCAACCCGAGGCGGGTGCCGAATGACCACGCCGATACGTGGTGTGCCAGCACAGCAGCAAGCCCGCCCCCGCCATCAGCGCACCGACGTTGCCGATGTTCGCCACCCCCAACTGGGTGATCACCACACTGCCCAGCAGCGCCCCACCGCCAATGCCGACATTATAGATGCCCGAATGCAGCGCCATGGCCACGTCCGTGGCATCCGGCGCCAGCTCGAGCACCTTGGACTGCATCGCCAGGCTGAAGCACATGATCGATATGCCCCAGACCACGCTCACGACACTCAGGTAGGTGGCGTGGCGCGCCAGCGGCAACAGCAGCATCAGGCACAGGCCCAGCAGGGCGATCGACACCACCATGAAGCTACGCGGATAACGGCCGCTGTAGCGGCTGAACACCAGCGAACCGATCACCCCCGCGCCGCCGAACAGCAGCAGCAAGGTCGTGGTCATCTCCCCGCTCATGCGTGCCGCCGCCTGCACGAACGGTTCGATGTAGCTGTAGGCCGTGTACTGCGCAGTGATCACCAGCGCCGTGGTCACGTACAGCGCGACCAGCACCGGGCGCTTGAGCAACATGGGCAGGCTGCGCAGCGAACCGGAGTTCTGACTCGGCAGCGCCGGCAGGCTTTTCGCCAGCCACAGCCCCACCGCCGTCGCCACCACACCGATTCCGACGAACGTGGTGCGCCATCCCAGCGCCTCGCCCACCACCCGCCCCAGCGGTACGCCCAGCACCATGGCCAGGCACGTCCCGGTGGCCAACAACCCCAACGCCTGGGTGTGCTTGCCCGGTGGCGCCAGCCGCACCGCCAGCGATGCCGTGATCGACCAGAACAGCGCGTGGGCAAAGGCGATACCGATGCGACTGGCCAGCAACACTGCGTAGCTCCAGGCGACACTGGACACCACATGGCTGACCACGAACAGCATGAACACCCCGATCAGCAACCGGCGACGTTCGACGTTGCGCGTCAGCAACATGATCGGCAACGACATCAGCGACACCACCCAGGCATACACCGTCAACATCAGCCCTACTTGCGCCGTTGGCATGGCGAAGCTCTGACCGATGGACGTCAGCAGCCCGACCGGCGCGAACTCCGTGGTATTGAAGATGAACGCCGCCAGTGCCAGCGCGATGACGCTGGACCAGTTGCGTGTGGACGTTTCTGTGGATCCTGTTTTCATCATGCTCGCACCTTGCTGTCACGCACGCCCAGACGGCTCAACCACACCGAGAAAAGGATCACCCCGCCCCCCAGGAACAGCCGTCCCAGTGGTTCGTCCTGGTTCCAGATCAGCAGGTTGAGCAGCAGACCGACCGGTACATGGAGGTTGTTCATCACCGCCAGCGTCGCCCCCGGCACGAGGCTTGCGCCCTTGTTCCACCAGTACATGCCGAGCGCCGTCGACACCAGCCCGAGAAACGCCAGCACGCCCCATTGCAAGGGCGCCTGCGGCAGGTGGTCGGAGTTGCCGAACAGCAGGAATGCCGGAAGTACCACCAGCAAGGCGCCGACATAGAAATAGCCGAAGCGGCGGTATTGCGGCTGATCGCTGGGGTGGCGCGCGAGCAGATGCTTGTACAGCACCTGACCGGCAGCATAGGTGAAGTTGGCCACCTGCAACAGCAGGAAACCGATGAAGAAGTCCGGGCTGACGCGGTCGAAGCGGATCACGGCGGCACCTGCCACCGCGACCAGGGCCGCTACCAGCGCCCAACGGTTGAAACGGCGATTCAGCGCATCCTCGATCAAGGTCACGTGCACCGGCGTCAGAATGGTGAACAGCAGCACTTCCGGCACGCTCAGCACGCGAAAACTGAGGTACAGGCACACGTAGGTAATGCCGAACTGCAGCGCGCCGATCAGCAGCATGGCGCGCAGAAAGCGCGGTTCGACCTGGCGCCAGCGGGTCAGCGGCAGGAACACCAGCCCGGCGAGCAGGACCCGCGCGAGGACGGCAAAATAACTGTCGACATGACCGGCGAGGTATTCGCCGATCAGGCTGAAAGAGAAGGCCTGGATGAGGGTGACGATCAGAAGGTATTGCATGGTGCGCCCCGAATTTGCGAGGCGCGGACCTTAGCGCATCTGGGGCAGGTCAGGCCAGTGAAGCCAGCGTGGGATCGATGGAAGACCCCTGGATACCTGCCCCGACCCATCAAATAAGTTGTCTTGTCCGATCATTCCTCTACCCTGTGGCGCATCGAGACGGATCGCTGCACCCTCGGGCGGGCGGTGCGCACAAGACACAGGAGTCGAAGATGAAAGCGCCGCGCGTCACCCTTGATCAATGGCGAACCCTGCAGGCCGTGGTCGACCATGGCGGCTTCGCCCAGGCGGCCGAAGCCCTGCACCGCTCGCAGTCTTCGATCAGCTACACCGTGGCCCGCATGCAGGACCAGCTCGGGGTACCGCTGCTGCGCATCGACGGGCGCAAGGCAGTGCTCACCGACGCCGGTGGCGTGCTGCTGCGCCGTTCCCGGCAACTGGTCAAGCAGGCCAGCCAGCTGGAAGACCTTGCGCACCACATGGAACAGGGCTGGGAAGCCGAAGTCCGCCTGGTGGTCGACGCGGCCTACCCCAACGCACGGCTGATTCGTGCCCTGACCGCGTTCATGCCGCAGAGCCGCGGCTGCCGAGTGCGGCTGCGCGAGGAAGTGCTGTCGGGGGTCGAGGAAGTGCTGCAGGAAGGCGTCGCCGACCTGGCGATCAGCAGCTACAGCATTCCGGGCTACCTGGGCGCCGAAATGAGCGCCATCGAATTCATTGCCGTCGCGCACCCCGAACATGCCCTGCTGGCCATGGGCCGGGCGCTGAGCGTGCAGGACCTGCACGGCCACATGCAGGTGGTGATCCGTGACTCGGGCCGCCAGCAACCGCGCGACGTCGGCTGGCTGGGCGCAGAGCAGCGCTGGACCGTCGGCAGCCTGGCCACCGCCGCCAGCTTCGTCGGCAGTGGCCTGGGCTTTGCCTGGTTGCCCCGACACATGATCGAACGCGAGCTGCGCGAAGGCACCCTCGCCGCCTTGCCCCTGGAACAGGGCGGCAGTCGGCACCCCACGTTCTATCTGTATTCGAACAAGGACAAGCCGCTGGGTCCAGCCACGCAGATTCTCGTCGAACTGCTGCGCACTTTCGATACCGCCCCGCTGGACGTGCCGATCCTGGCGCTGGAGCAGGTGGTGCTGGATCAGGGCGCCTGACCCCCTCGTTCTGCGAACATTCGGTAACATTGATTTTGCCCCTGCGGCTCGCCGTGGCCGTCCTTTGGCGGCACGCTTGCCACACATTGCCCCGAACGCTTGCGCCGCTTTTGGCTCAAAGCATTTGCCTCCCCTTTTCAAGGACTTCATACCCATGCTGAAAAAAATCCTTCTGGCCGCCTGTTCCCTGTCCCTGGCGGGCCACCTGATGGCCGCCGACGCCCAGCACCCTCACGTGTTGCTCGACACCAGCATGGGCCCGATCGAAGTCGAGCTGGACGCAGCCAAGGCACCGGTCAGCACCGCCAACTTCCTTGCCTACGTCGACAAGGGCCACTACAACAACACCGTGTTCCACCGCGTGATTCCGGGCTTCATGGTCCAGGCTGGCGGCTTCACCGCAGACATGCGTGAGAAGGCAACCCAGGGTCCGATCAAGAACGAAGCCGACAACGGTTTGCACAACGTCCGGGGAACCCTCGCGATGGCTCGCACTCAAGTAAAGGACTCGGCCACCAGCCAGTTCTTCATCAACCAGAAGGACAACGACTTCCTCGACCATGGTGGCCGTGATTTTGGCTATGCAGTCTTCGGCAAAGTGGTCAAGGGCATGGAGGTGGTCGACCAGATCGCCAACGTACCGACCACGACCTCACGCGGCATGCAGAACGTGCCCAGTGATCCGGTGATGATCAAGTCGGCGAAACGCGTGGACTGATCCGCACGCCACGTCGGCCCCGGCCAGGACCGTCAACCCGCACAGGAGAGCACGCTTGAGCATTTATCGCCGCTTCGAACAATGGATCGATATCTTCCGCGAAGCGCCTACGGAAACGCCCCCCAACAAAGTCCTGGCCTTCTACATCTACTACCTCAAGCAGGTGTGGCCCAGCTTCGCCACCCTGTTGGTGGTGGGCTTGATCGGTGCATTGATCGAAGTCGCACTGTTCCGCTACCTCAGTCGCATCATCGACATGGCCCAAGGCACGCCCAACGTGCACTTCTTCAGCGACAACGCGCTGGAGCTGACCTGGATGGTGGTGGTGGCGCTGGTGTTCAGGCCTATTTTCATCGGCCTGCATGATCTTCTGGTGCACCAGGCGATCAGTCCCGGCATGACCAGCCTGATTCGCTGGCAGAACCACAACTATGTGCTCAAGCAGAGCATGAATTTCTTCCACAGCGACTTCGCCGGGCGCATTGCCCAACGCATCATGCAGACCGGTAACTCGTTGCGCGATTCGGCGGTCGCCGCAGTCGACGCCCTGTGGCACGTACTGATCTACGCGATCAGCGCCCTGGTGCTGTTCGCCGAGGCCGACTGGCGGCTGATGATCCCGCTGATCCTGTGGATCGTCGCCTATGTGATCGCGCTTTATTACTTCGTTCCAAGGGTCAAGGAACGCTCGGTAGTGTCTTCGGACGCGCGCTCGAAACTGATGGGCCGCATCGTCGACGGTTACTCCAACATTGCCACGCTCAAGCTGTTCGCCCATACCAGCATGGAGCAGCAGTACGCGCGTGATGCGATCAGCGAGCAGACCGAGAAAACCCAACTGGCAAGCCGCGTGATCACCGCCATGGACTTCGCCATCACCACCATAAACGGCCTGTTGATCGTCGCCACCACGGGGTTGGCGCTGTGGCTGTGGACGCAGTCGCTCATCTCGGTGGGCGCGATTGCCCTGGCCACCGGCCTGGTCATCCGTATCGTCAACATGTCCGGTTGGATCATGTGGGTGGTCAACGGCATCTTCGAAAACATCGGCATGGTGCAGGACGGCCTGCAGACCATCGCCCAGCCCGTCAGCGTGACCGACAAGAAGGGCGCTCCACGGCTCAAGGTCGACCGCGGCAACGTGCGCTTCGAAGACGTGCACTTCCATTACCCCAAGGGCGACAGCATCATCGAGGGTCTGACCCTGGATATCCGACCGGGCGAGAA
Organism: Pseudomonas sp. MM227; assembly: GCF_947090715.1. Classification (NCBI taxonomy): domain Bacteria; kingdom Pseudomonadati; phylum Pseudomonadota; class Gammaproteobacteria; order Pseudomonadales; family Pseudomonadaceae; genus Pseudomonas; species Pseudomonas sp. MM227. The sequence continues at coordinate 1,355,075 of NZ_OX352319.1, read as the reverse complement.
GATCGGCCTGATCGGCCCCTCAGGGGCGGGTAAGTCGACTCTGGTCAACTTGCTGCTGCGCCTGTACGACCTGCCCAGCGGCCGCATCCTGATCGATGGCCAGGACATTGCCGAGGTGACCCAGGAGAGCTTGCGTGAGCAGATCGGCCTGATCACCCAGGACACCTCGCTGCTGCACCGCTCGATCCTCGATAACCTGCGTTATGGCAAGCCCAATGCTACCGAGGAACAGGTCTGGGAAGCGGTACGCAAAGCCCGCGCCGATGACTTCCTGCCGCTGCTGTCCGACAGCGAAGGCCGCCGTGGTTTCGACGCCCATGTGGGTGAACGCGGCGTGAAGCTCTCCGGCGGCCAGCGCCAGCGCATCTCGATCGCCCGTGTCCTGCTGAAGAACGCGCCGATCCTGATCATGGACGAAGCGACTTCGGCGCTCGATTCCGAAGTCGAAGCGGCGATTCAGGAAAGCCTGGAAACCTTGATGAAAGGCAAGACCGTGATTGCAATTGCTCACCGCCTGTCCACCATCGCCAAGATGGATCGCCTGGTGGTGCTGCAGAAAGGCAAGGTGGTCGAAATCGGCAGCCATACCGAGCTACTGGCGCAGCGCGGTCTGTACGCAAGGCTGTGGCATCACCAGACCGGTGGCTTCGTAGGCATGGACTGATCACCCCTGTGGGAGCGGGCTCTGCCCGCGAAGGCAACACTGCGGTCTACCAGACACACCTCAGTGCACCCTTCGCGGCCACTGACCGCTCCCACAGTTGATCGCATGACCGCATGTCACACCCACCCCCCTGTGGGAGCGGGCTCTGCCCGCGAAGGCAACGCTGCGGTCTGCCAGACACACCTCAGTGCACCCTTCGCGGCCACTGACCGCTCCCACAGTTGATCGCATGACCGCATGTCACACCCCCCCCTTGTAGGAGCGGTCATCGGCCGCGTAAAGCGCGCCGCGATGCATCAGGCATACCCATGGAATGTTCAGGCCTGCCGATACGGCAGCGCCTCCCGCGCCCGATCGGCGTAGTCCAGCACCCCAGCCCGCTCGGCCTGCAGAAAATTTTCCACCGCATCGCGTAGCCCTGGGTGGCGCAGGTAGTGCCATGAGCGGGTGATCACCGGCTCGAACCCGCGAATCAACTTGTGCTCGCCCTGCGCCCCGGCATCGAACCGCTCGATGCCATGGGCGATTGCATAGTCCATGCCTTGATAGAAACAGGTTTCGAAGTGCAGCCGGTCATACTCGGCCAGGCAGCCCCAATAACGGCCGTAGAAACTGCCCCCACCCACCAGGCTGAAAGCCATGGCCACCGGACGCCGCTCGTGAGTCGCCAGCACCAGGCGAATTGCCTCGGGCATGCGTTCGGCCAACAGGCTGAAGAAATCACGGGTCAGGTAAGGCGAGCGCCCGCGCACCTGGTACGTATTGGCATAGCATGCATAAACGAAATCCCATTCGGCTTCGCTCACCTGGCTGCCTTCGCGCCATTCGAACTCGATGCCCTGGGCTCGCACCTGCTCCCGCTCCTTGCGCATCTGCTTGCGCTTGCGCGAGCTCAGTGCGTCGAGAAAATCATCGAAGTCCCGATAGCCTCTGTTGTGCCAGTGATACTGGCAGCCCAACCGCTCCATCCAACCCTGCTCGGCCCTCAACAGTTCATCGAGGGCGGGGTCGGTGAAATTGACGTGGGCACCACTGAGCCCTTCCATCTCCAGATAGCCTGGCACACAGCGCAGTAGCTCGACCCCGTCCCCAGGGAGACGCGCAAGCAGTCGCGGGCCACTGACCGGACTGAAGGGCACCGCGCCAAGCAGCTTGGGGTAATAGTCGATACCGGCGCGCTCGCAGGCGTCGGCCCAACCGTGGTCGAACACGTACTCCCCGTAGGAATGCCACTTGCGGTAGCTGGGCAACGCCGCCACCAGCCGCCCTTCTTCGATCTGCACCAGGTGCTCGGGCGCCCAGCCCGAGCGCTCGCCCAGGCTGCCGCTGTCCTCCAGCGCGCTGAGAAAAGCATGCCGCAGGAACGGCTGCGGTTCAGGCAGCAGCGCGTCCCACTGCGCGGCGTCGATGGCGGACAAGCTGGCAGCTACATGCAGCGGCATCGGTAGGGCTCCAATTGACGGGACGTGCCGCCCAGTATCGCGCAGGCTCTCGTCGCGGTCACCCGCGAATACGGTGCCATCATTCGGCAAAGGCTCTGGCTCAAGCTATTCAGTCATTTCAGTGTCATCGCTAAGCCATTGTTCTGACATTATTTTGTCATCACCCCTCGCAATACTTGCGCCAGTTTTCCGGGGTCAGCCACGCCGTCTGCCAGGCGCGTCCGGAAGTACTTTCAGGCTCGGCGCTTGCCGGCCTTTTTTGCGATAGGGAGAATGTCATGCGTCGTGTTTCAACACTCACCAAGGTCAGCCTGAGCGCCACCGTCCTCATGGCCATCAGCACCCAGGCCAGTGCCGCAGTCGATGCTAAGCTGCTCGACATGCTGCGCGCCAATGGCTCGATCAACGCTGCGCAATACGCCGAATTGAAGACCGAGCTCGACGGTGAGAAACAGGCCCAGCAAGTGGCCGCCGCCGAACAATCGAAGAAGATGAGCGCGTTCGACCAGAAAGTCGCCTGGGCCGCAAAGACACAGATCAAGGGCGACGTACGCCTGCGCCACGAAAGCATCAACGTCGATGGCGAGCGTGATGGTTCCAGCGGCGACCGCAACCAGGACCGCCAGCGCATCCGCGCCCGCATCGGCGTCTACAGTGAAATCAACCCACAGGTCGATGCCGGCATCCGCGTCGCCACCGGCAGCAGCGCCGACGCCCGCTCCACCAACCAGAGCCTGGACGGCGCCTTCAGCAAGAAATCCATCTGGCTCGACCAGGCCTACCTCGACTGGCACCCTACCGCCATCAAGGACCTGCACCTGATCGGCGGCAAGATGGCCCAGCCTTGGGTCAGCATGGGCGACGTGATCTGGGACGGCGACATCAACCCCGAGGGCGTAGCCGCCACCTACAAGCTGCCTCTGGGCGGCGCTGAGCTGTTCGGCAGCACGGGCTACTACGTACTGACCGACAACATCGACGGCGAAGGTCGCCAGTTCGAGCACGACCTGCGCATGTACACCGGCCAGGCCGGCGCGCGCTTTGCGCTGGGCGACAACGTCAAGATGACCCTGGGCGGCAGCGTCTATTCCTACGACAACGACAACGCCACCAACGCCGCCGCCGTGCTGGCCGTCAACGGCAACGCCTCCACCGAATTCACCCTGTACGAAGGCTTTGGTCAACTGGACATCACCGGCCTGCCGTTGCCGCTGTCGGTCTATGGTCAGTACGTGGTCAACGGTGATGCCGAAGCCACCGCTCTGGTCGGCAAGCAGGACACTGCCTGGCTGGCCGGCTTCAAGACCAAGTTTGCCGGCTTCGGCCTGGACTACAACTACCGCGACGTGCAGCGCAACGCCGTGGTGGGGGCTTTCACCGACTCCGACTTCGCCAACGGCTTCACCGGCTCGCGCGGCCACAAGGTCAAGCTGGGCTACGAAATCGACAAGAACTTCGCCGTGGGTGCCACCTACTTCCTGGCCGAATCCGACGTTGCCAGCCGGACCCGCACCGATGCCGACGTGAACACCCTGCAACTGGACCTGGAAGCCAAGTTCTAACTCCACATCGCCCTACTGAAAAAGGCGCAACGTGCGAGTTCATCGCAGGTTGCGCCTTTTTCATTGGTGTTGCGGCAGTCGATCAGCGCTTGCGCAGAATCACGCTGCCGATGGAGTAGCCTGCGCCGAAGGAGCTCAACACCCCGAGCGAGCCTGGCGCCAGATCATCCTGATGGGTGTGCAAGGCAATCACCGATCCCGCCGAACTGGTATTGGCATACCGGTCGAGAATCACCGGCGCCTCGTCGACGCTGGCGTCGCGGCCAAGCAGCTTCTTCACGATCAAGTGATTCATGCTCAGGTTGGCCTGATGCAGCCAAAAGCGCCTGACGCTTTGCACGGCAATGTCGTTCTGCGCCAAATGGGCGCTGATCAGTTCGGCAACCATCGGGCAGACTTCCTTGAACACCTTGCGGCCTTCCTGCACGAACAGCTTGTCGTCGCCTCCTGCCCCCAACGCTTCGGCCCGATTGAGGAAACCGAAGTTGTTGCGGATATTGTTGGAGAACTGCGTCTGCAGACGGGTGCTGACGATGTCGAACTGGTTAGTCGAAGTGGCCAGGTCTGCCCGTTCCACCAATACGGCCGTTGCTGCATCGCCGAAGATGAAGTGGCTGTCGCGGTCGCGGAAATTCAAGTGCCCGGTGCAGATCTCCGGGCTCACCACCAGCACCGCGCGCGCCTGCCCCAACTGCACGCTGTTGCTTGCCTGCTGGATACCGAACGTGGCCGAGGAACAGGCCACGTTCATGTCGAAACCGAAACCCTGGATGCCCAGCGCCTGCTGCACTTCGATGGCCACTGCCGGATAGGGACGCTGCAGGTTGGAACAGGCGACGATCACCGCGTCGACATCGGCGGCCGTGCGGCCAGCCCGTTGCAAGGCCTGCTCGGCGGCTGCAACCGCCATCTGGCACAGAATCGACTGCTCGTCGTTACCGCGTTCAGGCAGGTGCGGTCTCATCCGCTGCGGATCGAGAATCCCGGCCTTGTCCATGACGAAGCGGCTCTTGATGCCACTGGCCTTCTCGATGAAAGCCGCGCTGGACGGCGCCAGCGCCTGTGCATCGCCACGCTCGATGGCGGCGGCGTTGTCTGCATTGAACGCTTCGACGTAGTGGTTGAAAGACTCGACCAGCTCTTCGTTGGAGATGCTCTGGGCCGGCGTATACAGGCCGGTGCCGCTGATGACGACGTTATGCACGCTCGTTCCTCTATTGTTAGGGGCAACTCATTCACATGGACGCCACGCAGGCCCAGGTCAATCGACCCGGGCAGATTCAGGCGTCCACTGCGCTCCACTGCTTGCTCAAGCGCTTGTCCGATACCGGCACCTTGGTGCCCAACTGCTGCGCGAACAGCGACACTCGATACTCCTCCAGCAGCCAGCGGTAGGCCGCCAGCTGTGGATCACGCTTGCCTTCCTGGCCATGCTTGTTCAGGCGTGCCTGATACTGGCTCCAGAGATTGGACAGCTCACCGCTCCAGACCCGGTCTTTCTGCACCTGGCTGGGCAGTTTCTCCAAGCGTAGCTCGACAGCCTTGAGCAGGCGCGGCATTTCCTTGAGCCACGCCGCGGGGGTGTCGCGCACAAAACCGGGATAGACCAGATTGCCCAGTTGCTGCTTGATATCGTTCAACGCCACGGCATGGGTCAGATCGATCTTGCCCTTGAAGCGCTTCTGCAGGCCGTGCCAGAGCTTGAGAATATCCAGGGTCAGGCGCGCCAGACGCTCGGCATGCTCCGCCCAGGCACCGCGCTTGCGCTCGGCCAGCGTTGCCAGTGCCACGCCATCGCGCGGCAGGCTGGCCTCGCCCTCGAGCACGCAGCTGTCGAGGCTGGCCAGCAGAATATCCTCGACCAAGGCTTCGACACGGCCCAGTTCGCGGTACAACAGGCCCAGCTCGGTCTGGCCCGGCAACTTGCCGCGCAGGAACTTGGCAGGCTCGGCCAACTGCTGCAGCAACAGGCGCTGCAGAGCGCGGCGATGCTGGTATTCGGCTTCGGCCGCTGTCGAGAAGCGCCCTTCCTTGACCGTACCACCCTCTTCGACCAATGCGGGATACACCGTCATCGACAGTCCGGCGATGTTCTGCTGGGTAGTCTGCTCGACCTTGGCGAACGCCTTGGCCTGCACCGGTTGCTGGCTCTTGGCCGTGCTCGGCACGGCCAACGCCGCGCTGCTGGCCTCGGCGAAGCGCGCGGTCAGCTCGGCCAGGTCACGCCCTTCACCCAGAAACTTGCCCTGGCCGTCGAGCACTTCGATGTTCATGCGCAGATGGCTGTCGACCTGCTGGGCCGCCTCGGCCCACGCCTCGTCGCTGACTCGCGCGCCGGTCATGCGCAGCAATTCGCCCCCCAGCGCCTGCGGCAGCGAGCCTGCGCCGAACGTCAGGCGTGCGAGCGCTGCGCGAACGAAGTCCGGCACCGGCACGAAGTTCTTGCGCAAGGCCTTGGGCAGGTTGCGCACCAGCGAAATGCATTTGGCTTCCAGCAACCCCGGCACCAGCCACTCCAGACGCTCACCCGGCAACGCGGGCAACAGCGGCGCGGGCACGCACAAAGTGACACCATCGCGCGGGTGATTGGGCTCGAAGTGGTAGCTCAACTGCAGGCTCAGGTCGCCCAGCCGCAGGGTGTCCGGGTACTGCGCGGCAGTGACTTCGCTCGCCTCGCGGGCCAGTACGTCCTCTTCGCGCATGATCAGCAGATCGGGTTGTTTCTGACTGTTGACCTTGTACCAGCTGTCGAAGGTCGCGGTCTGGTGAATCTCGGCAGGAAGGCGTGCCTCATAGAAGCCGTAGAGGGTTTCTTCGTCGGCGAGAATGTCGCGGCGGCGGGCCTTGGCTTCCAGCTCGTCGAGTTGCTCGAGTAGCAGGCGATTGGCCGTCAGGCACTTGGCTCGCGACTGGATCTCGCCACGTACCAAGCCTTCGCGGATAAACAGCTCGCGTGACGTCACCGGGTCAATGGGGCCGAAATGCACCGGGCGCCGGCCAACCACGATCATGCCGTAGAGCGTGATCTGCTCGAACGCCACGACTTGGCCGCGCTTCTTCTCCCAGTGCGGTTCGAAATGGTTCTTCTTGATCAGATGCCCGGCCAGCGGTTCGATCCAGTCAGGTTCGATCTTGGCGACCATGCGCGCATACAGCTTGGTCGTTTCGACCAGCTCGGCGGCCATCAGCCACTGAGGCTTCTTGCGCCCCATGCCCGAGGACGGGTGGACCCAGAAGCGACGCTGGCGTGCGCCCAGGTAGTCGCCGTCTTCGGTCTTCTGGCCGATCTGACTGAGCAGGCCGGACAGCACCGCCTTGTGGAACCTGGGATAGTCCGCAGCGTCCTTGTTCACTTCCAGCTGCAGGTCACGGCAGATCAGGCTCAGTTGCCGATGCGCATCGCGCCATTCGCGCAGGCGCAGGTAATTGAGGAACTGTTTGCGGCACCAGTTGCGCAACGCGCTTGCGCCCAGCTCCTGGCGCTGGGTTTCGAAACCACGCCACAGATTGACCAGCGCGGCGAAGTCCGAATCGGCATCCTTCCATTGCGCATGCGCCTGGTCGGCAGCCTGCTGGCGCTCGGGCGGACGCTCGCGCGGGTCCTGCACCGAGAGCACGCTGGCAATGATCAAGACTTCCTGCAGGCTGCCCTGGCGCGCGCCCTCGAGCAGCATGCGGCCCAGCCGCGGGTCGATCGGCAACCGGGCCAACTGGCGGCCCATTGGCGTGAGCTGGTTCTCGCGGTTGACCGCGGACAACTCCTGCAAAAGATTGAAGCCATCGCTGATAGCCTTGCCATCGGGCGGCTCGATGAACGGAAACTGGTCGATTTCGCCCAGGCGCAGGTGCAGCATCTGCAGAATCACTGCCGCAAGGTTCGTGCGCAGGATTTCCGGATCGGTGAATTCGGGGCGCGAGAGAAAATCCTCTTCGCTGTACAGGCGGATGCAGATGCCCGGCTCGACCCGGCCACAGCGACCCTTGCGCTGGTTGGCGCTGGCCTGGGACACCGCCTCGATCGGCAGGCGCTGGACCTTGGCACGGTAGCTGTAGCGACTGATGCGTGCGGTGCCGCTGTCGATCACGTAGCGAATGCCTGGCACGGTCAGCGACGTTTCCGCCACGTTGGTGGCCAGAACCACACGGCGCCCGGGATGGGACTGAAAGATGCGCTGCTGCTCGGCCGGCGACAGGCGCGCGTACAGCGGCAAAATTTCCGTGTGCCGCAGCTGCGCCTTGCGCAGCATGTCGGCGGCATCGCGAATCTCGCGTTCGCCGGGCAGGAACACCAGCACGTCGCCCGGCGTCTTGCGCTCGCTGCGCTCGAAAGCGGCGATTTCGTCGAGCGTCGCCAGAATCGCCTGGTCGACGGTCAGGTCGTTCTCGATCTGATTGCCTTCCTCGTCCTGCTCGGCGGTGAGCGGTCGATACCAGGTGTCCACCGGAAAGGTCCGCCCGGACACTTCGATGATCGGCGCGTCGTCGAAGTGCTCGGAGAAACGCTGCAGGTCGATGGTGGCCGAAGTGATGATGACCTTGAGGTCGGGACGCCGTGGCAGCAGGGTCTTAAGGTACCCCAGCAGAAAATCGATGTTGAGACTGCGCTCGTGCGCTTCGTCGACGATGATGGTGTCGTAGCGTTCGAGGAAGCGGTCGTGCTGGGTCTCGGCCAGGAGGATGCCATCGGTCATCAGCTTGACCAGGGTATTGGCATCGCTCTGGTCCTCGAAGCGCACTTGATAGCCGACCAACCCACCCAACGGCGTGGCCAGTTCTTCGGCGACCCGGCTGGCCACGCTGCGCGCGGCAATGCGACGCGGCTGAGTGTGGGCGATCAGGCCGTGCTGGCCGCGACCCATTTCCAGGCAGATCTTGGGTAACTGAGTGGTCTTGCCCGAGCCCGTTTCGCCGGCAATGATCAGCACCTGGTGCTCGGCGAGGATTTTCTTGATCTCGTCGCGCTTGGCGGCAATCGGCAGGCTGTCGTCGTAGCGCACGCTTGGCACGCTGCGCCGCCGCGCCTCGACGCGGGCGAACGAGGCCTGGACTTTCTCGACCCACTGGCCAAGCTTCGCCTCGTCGGGACGCTTGCGCAGTTCGTGCAACTGCCGGCGCAGACGGTGACGGTCGCCGATCATGGCCTGGTCGAGGTTTTTCAGCAGCTGGTCAATCGAAACGGTTTGGTCGGTCATCAGGTACGCAGAGGTCTTGGTGGGGTACGTCGAAGGTTACACCCCGCGATTGTCGCAGATTTGCGGGGGTTGTGTCGGCAGCCCCCGGAGCTGGACAGAGATCAGGCCGATTTCTTGATACCCAGTTTCTTCAGTTCTTCGTCGCGCAGTTCACGCCGCAGGATCTTGCCCACGTTGGTGGTCGGCAGCACGTCGCGGAATTCCACCGTGCGCGGCACCTTGTAGCCGGTGACGTTGGCACGCATGTGCTCCATGACCTTCTCCTTGGTCAGGGTGACACCCGGCTTGGCCACAACGAAGATCTTGATCGACTCGCCGGACTTTTCGTCCGGTATGCCGATGGCGGCACACTGCAGCACGCCCGGCAGGGTCGCAAGGACATCCTCAAGCTCGTTGGGGTACACGTTGAAACCGGAGACCAGGATCATGTCCTTCTTGCGATCGACGATACGCATGTAGCCGTCGGGCTGTATCAGTGCGATGTCGCCGGTCTTCAGCCAGCCCTGGGCATCGAGGATCTCGGCGGTGGCGTCCTGGCGCTGCCAGTAGCCCTTCATGACCTGTGGACCCTTGATGCACAACTCGCCGATTTCGCCCAACGGCAGCTCTTCGCCCGCATCGTTGATGATCTTGGCCAGGGTGGACGGTACTGGAATGCCGATGGTGCCGATCTGGATGCGCTGGTTGGGGTTCACCGAGGCGACCGGGCTGGTTTCGGTCATGCCATAGCCCTCGCAGATGGCACAGCCCGTCACCTCTTTCCAGCGTTCGGCGGCCGCCAGCTGCAGGGCCATGCCCCCCGACAGGGTGACTTTCAACGCAGAGAAGTCGAGCTTGCGGAACGCATCGTTGTTGCACAGGGCCACGAACAGCGTGTTGAGCCCGACGAAGCCGCTGAACTTCCACTTGGAAAGCTCCTTGACCATCGCCTGCAGGTCGCGCGGATTGCTGATCAGCACGTTGTGGTTGCCGATCAGCATCATTGCCATGCAATGAAAGGTGAAGGCATAGATGTGGTAGAGCGGCAGCGGCGTGATCAGCACTTCGCAGCCTTCATCGAGGTTGGCGCCCATCAAGGCCTTGCACTGCAGCATGTTGGCGACCAGGTTGCGGTGGGTGAGCATCGCCCCCTTGGCCACCCCGGTGGTACCGCCGGTATATTGCAGCACGGCTACTTCCGAGCTGGCCGGATTGGCCTCGGTGACGGCCTGGCCGCGACCCTTGCTCAACACGTCGTTGAACTTCACCGCACGCGGCAGGTGATAGGCCGGGACCATTTTCTTCACGTACCTGATCACGCTGTTGACCAGCAGTCGCTTGAGCGGTGGCAGCAGGTCGGCGACTTCGGTGACGATGACGTGGCGCACGGCCGTTTTGGGCACGACCTTTTCTGCCAGGTGCGCCATGTTGGCCAGACAGACCAGGGCCTTGGCGCCGGAGTCCTTGAACTGGTGTTCCATTTCCCGCGCGGTGTACAGCGGGTTGGTATTGACCACCACCAGGCCTGCGCGAATGGCACCGAAGACCGCCACCGGATACTGCAGGACGTTTGGCAACTGCACCGCAATGCGGTCACCCGGCACCAGGTCGGTGTGCTGCTGCAGGTACGCGGCAAAGGCACCGGACAGCTCATAGAGCTCGCCGTAGCTGAGGGTCTTGCCCAGATTGGTGAACGCCGGCTTGTCGGCGAAGCGCTGGCAGGACTGCTTGAGCACCGCCTGGATATTGGGGTACATGTCTGGATCGATATCCGCCGCGATTCCAGCCGGATACTTATCCTTCCAGAAATTTTCGATCATGGAAGCCCACTCCTCCAGCGCCAGCGAATCTTCACCGCATTCGATGCGATTATTATTGATATGTCAGCACGACCGCTACAGGTCCGAATGCCGAAAAGCGCGCCGAGAGTAGCAGCTTTGCCATAAGGCGACTAGAGGCCGAAGGTGGCTCGCCGGTAACCATTGTGACCGGATCGTCAATTCCGGTCACACCTGATTTCACACGACGCAGGCCAGCAGGCGTCAGCGTTCGCGGGCTGTGACACCAGGGCCTGGCGCCTGCATTGCGCGTCACTCGTCGCGCAGCTCACGCCGCAGGATCTTGCCCACGGGCGTCATCGGTAAGGCATCGCGCAGGACAATTTCCCGTGGCAGCTTGTAGCCGGTGAAGTTGGCCTTGCAGTAGGCCATCAGCTCGGTCGTGGTCAGTTGCGGATCCCGAGCCACGACGAACAGCTTGACCGCCTCGCCGGAACGCGCGTCCGCCACGCCAATGGCCGCGCAGTTGGCCACTTGCGGATGGGCCATGACTACGTCCTCGATCTCGTTGGGATAGACGTTGAAACCGGACACGATGATCAGGTCTTTCTTGCGATCGACGATGCGCACGTAGCCATCGGGGTCTATGACGGCGATGTCGCCGGTCTTGAACCAGCCTTGCGCGTCCAGCGCCTCGGCGGTCGCCTCGGGCTGCTGCCAGTAGCCGCGCATCACCTGGGGCCCCTGGATGCACAGCTCGCCCCGCTCGCCCAACGGCAACTCGCAGCCCTGCTCGTCGATCACCTTCAACGCCGTGCCAACCACAGGGATACCCACGCTGCCGATGCGCGCACTCTGGCCATACGGGTTGGTGCAGGCCACCGGCGATGTCTCGGTCAGGCCATAGCCTTCGACGATGCGGCAACCGGTAAGGCTTTCCCAGCGTTCGGCAGTGGCCTTGACCAAAGCCGTGCCGCCGGAGTTGGTCACCTTGAGGCGGGAGAAGTCCAGCGAACGGAACTGCGGGTGCTCCATCAATGCCACGAACAGCGTGTTCAGGCCCAGCAGCGCGGTGAACCGCCATTTTTTCAGCTCCTTGATGAAGGCACCGATATCGCGGGGGTTGGTGATCAGCACGTTATGGTTGCCGGTGACCATCATGCACAGGCAGTTCGCGGTGAACGCATACACGTGGTACAGCGGCAGCGGCGCGATCATCACCTCGTGGCCTTGCTGCAGGATCGTCTGCCCCTGTTCGTCGAGCTGATGGAAACACGCCCGTACCTGCTGCATGTTGGCGACCAGATTGCCATGGGTGAGCATGGCGCCCTTGGCCAGGCCAGTGGTGCCGCCGGTGTACTGCAGCACCGCGAGGTCTTCGAGGGTCGGCGCTACCGGACGTGGCGCAAGCTCTGCGCCTCGCGCCAGAACCGTCTTGAACGACGCCGCCTGGGGTAGATGGTAGGCAGGCACGCGCTTCTTCACCTTGCTCACCAGCGTGTTGACCAGCCAACCCTTGGCAGTGGGCATCAGATCGCCCAGGCGGGCTTCGATCAGGTAGTGCAGCATGGTGTCCGGCAGCACCTGTTCGACCTTGTCGCCGAACAGATTGAGGTAGACCAGCGCCCGCGCGCCGGAATCGCGAAACTGATGGCGCATTTCCCGCACGGTATATAGAGGGTTGGTATTGACCACGACCAGGCCCGCGCGCAGCGCGCCGAACACCGCGATCGGGTACTGCAGGACATTGGGCAACTGCACGGCGATGCGGTCGCCGGGGACCAGATCGGTGTGCTGCTGCAGCCAGCTGGCAAAAGCGCTGCAGAGCCGATCGAGCTCGGCGTAGGTCAGGGTAACGCCCATGTTGCTGAAGGCCGGACGATCGGCAAAGGTGCTGCAGGAGCGGTCGAACACATCGACAATGGACGTGAATTCATCGACGGGGAGCGTGTGGGGCACGCCCGGTGGGCGCTTGTCGTTCCAGAAATCAGGATGCATTATTATTGTCCTCTGATTCGAAGCCCGCCCGGCCATTGCGCCTGCGGTATGCTGCCGACGTTAGCAGCTGCCGCAACCCACGCAAATGCGCACGACCCCGCTGTTAACATCGTGAATCTATTTGACGCGGCCACGACCGTCGCCAAGCCAAGGACCCACCGCTCATGACCCAAGTCACCAATACCCCGTACGAAGCGCTCGAGGTCGGCCAGACCGCCAGCTTCAGCAAGACCGTGCAGGAACGCGACATCCAGCTGTTCGCCGCCATGTCGGGCGACCACAACCCGGTGCACCTCGACGCAGAATTCGCCGCCAGCAGCATGTTCAAGGAACGCATCGCCCATGGCATGTTCAGTGGTGCGCTGATCAGCGCCGCAGTGGCATGCGAGCTGCCAGGGCCCGGCACCATCTACCTGGGCCAGCAGATGAGCTTCCAGAAGCCGGTGAAACTGGGCGACACCCTGACCGTGCGCCTGGAAATCCTCGAGAAACTGCCCAAGTTCCGCGTCCGCATTGCCACTCGCGTGTTCAATCAGCGCGATGAACTGGTGGTCGACGGCGAGGCGGAAATTCTTGCGCCACGCAAGCAGCAGACCGTGACCCTGGTCAGCCCGCCACCCATCAGCATCGGCTGAAGGGCCTTCAGCGCTTCTTCGGCTTCTTGGCTTTCTTCCCGGCCTTGGCCTGGGCCAGTGGCAGCGCCTGTTCGAATGCCTGGCGCATTTCGTTGAGGCGCTTGTCCTTGATGTCATGGATGCGCTTGCCGCGTTCGCTGGCAAAATCGATCAGGTTGTCGTCTTGGCTCATGGCAGTGTCGGGTCGGATGGCGAAAAGGATGGTCCATGATGCAGCGCGCGAACGGCTCTGACTAGACCTGGATATCGACCCACAGCCCCTGGCGCGGCGGGTCCTCGACCAAAGGCGCCACCGGAACCGTATTGTCGGCGTTGAGCGAGTCACCCGGCACCGGCGTGTGCTCGTCGGGGTCTGGCTGCCGGCCCTCACGCTGGCGTCGTCGCTGCTCCTCGCGCAGGAGCAGGGCGGTCTGGTCGGCATCGTGATGGCGCAGGTCGATGGCGGTTTCGTTCGAGCCGGGCTGGGCTGGCGCGACCGGCGCGATGCTGGGCGTGGACTTGACCGGGTCCAGTTGCGAGGTCACCGGCACGACGCTGATCGGGATCAGGGGCGAAATCATGAGGGAAGTCTCCTAATCTCAGGTTGTCGGCCGTCCTCGCAGCGACTTGAGGCATTTTGTCGCAGTGGCATGATCGCACTGACGCGGACGGATCACCGAACGCTGCTCGCAAGCCCTGACAACAGGTGAAAAAATCCCTTGGCCCCTTTATAGTGTTCGGTCTTCGTTTCACTTCCAGTAGCCGAGCCCCATGTCCGAGCCACGCAAGATTCTCGTCACCAGCGCCCTGCCCTATGCCAACGGTTCCATCCACCTTGGCCATATGCTGGAGTACATCCAGACCGATATGTGGGTGCGCTTCCAGAAGCATCGCGGCAATCAGTGCGTCTATGTCTGTGCAGATGATGCCCATGGCTCGGCCATCATGCTGCGCGCGGAAAAGGAAGGCATCACGCCGGAACAGCTGATCGCCAACGTCAAGGCCGAGCACAGCGCCGACTTCGCCGACTTCCTGGTGGACTTCGACAATTTCCACTCCACCCACTGTGAAGAAAACCGCGAGCTGTCGAGCGAGATCTACCTGAAACTGCGCGAAGCCGGTCATATTGCCCAGCGTTCGGTCACCCAGTACTTCGACCCGCAGAAGCAGATGTTCCTGGCCGACCGCTTCATCAAGGGCACCTGTCCCAAGTGCGCGGCAGCCGATCAGTACGGCGACAACTGCGAAAAGTGCGGCGCCACCTACGCACCCACCGAGCTCAAGGATCCGAAATCGGCGATCTCGGGCGCCACGCCCGTACTCAAGGATTCCCAGCACTTCTTCTTCAAGTTGCCTGACTTCCAGCAGATGCTCGGAGGCTGGACTCGCAGCGGCACCTTGCAGGACGCAGTGGCCAACAAGATCGCCGAGTGGCTCGATGCCGGCCTGCAGGAGTGGGACATTTCCCGCGACGCGCCGTATTTCGGCTTCGAGATTCCCGGCGAGCCAGGCAAGTATTTCTACGTGTGGCTGGATGCGCCGATCGGCTACATGGCCAGCTTCAAGAACCTCTGCGCCCGCCGCCCCGAACTCGACTTCGATGCGTACTGGGGCAAGGATTCGACGGCAGAGCTGTACCACTTCATCGGCAAGGACATCATCAACTTCCATGCGCTGTTCTGGCCAGCCATGCTCGAAGGCGCCGGCTACCGCAAGCCGACCGCGCTGAACGTGCACGGCTTCCTCACGGTCAATGGCGAGAAGATGTCCAAGTCGCGCGGCACCTTCATCAAGGCCCGTACCTACCTGGATCACCTGGCACCCGAATACCTGCGCTACTACTTCGCATCGAAGCTGGGCCGTGGCGTGGACGACTTGGACGTCAACCTCGATGACTTCGTGCAGAAGGTCAACTCCGACCTGGTGGGCAAGGTGGTCAACATCGCCAGCCGCTGCGCCGGTTTCGTCCACAAGGGCAACGACGGCGTGCTGGTCACCGCCAATGCCGCGCCGGAGCTTACCCAGGCGTTCCTCGATGCGACGCCAAGCATCGCCGAAGCCTATGAAGTCCGCGACTTCGCCCGTGCCATGCGCGAAATCATGGCACTGGCCGACCGCGCCAACGCCTGGATCGCCGAGAAAGCGCCGTGGTCGCTGGCCAAGCAGGAAGGCCGCGGCGACGAGGTACAGGCCGTCTGTGCGGTGGGCATCAACCTGTTCCGTCAACTGATCATCTTCCTCAAGCCGGTATTGCCCGAGCTGGCCCGCGAAGCCGAACGCTTCCTCAATGTCGAACCCCTGAGCTGGGACGACCATGCCACTTGGCTCGCCGACCATCGACTCAACCCGTTCCAGGCCTTGATGACCCGTATCGACCCGGTCAAGGTGCAGGCGATGACCGATGCCTCCAAGCAAGACCTCGCCGCTGCCCAGGATCCTGTCGCACCTGCGCCCGCCACCGGCAACGGCGAGCTGACCAAGGAACCGCTGGCCGCCGAGATCGACTTCGACGCCTTTGCCGCGGTCGACTTGCGCGTCGCGCTGATCCTCAAGGCCGAAGCGGTGGAAGGCGCGGACAAGCTGCTGCGTTTGACCTTGGACATCGGCGATGAGCAGCGCAACGTCTTCTCCGGGATCAAGAGCGCCTATCCTGACCCGGCCGCGCTGGAAGGTCGATTGACCATGATGATTGCCAACCTCAAGCCTCGCAAGATGCGCTTCGGCATCTCCGAAGGCATGGTCATGGCAGCGGGCCCTGGCGGCGAGGAAATCTACCTGCTCAGCCCCGACAGCGGCGCCAAGCCCGGCCAGCGCATCAAATAGGTCCGCGGCTTGCGCCCCCTGCCCGTCATCTTCAGCGCATGACGACGGGCCAGGCCGCTGCCAACGTCACCCTTGCCATCTGCCCTCATCCGCACTCCGGCCGGCCCATGACCCTGATCCAACGCATCGACGCATTGCTGCCGCAGACTCAATGCGGCAAATGTGGCCATGCCGGCTGCAAGCCCTACGCGGCCGGTATTGCCACCGGTGAACCGATCAACCGTTGCCCGCCGGGGGGTGATGCGACCATCGTCGCCCTGGCGCAGTTGCTGCAGTTGCCGGTACTGGCACCGGACCCGGAACGCGGCACGGCACCCGCCCAGGTCGCCTACATACGCGAGGCGGAATGCATCGGCTGTACCAAATGCATTCAAGCCTGCCCGGTGGACGCCATTCTCGGCGCGGCCAAGTTGATGCACAGCGTACTGGCAGACGAATGCACGGGTTGCGACCTGTGCGTGGCGCCCTGCCCCGTCGACTGCATCGAGATGCGCCCGGCGCCGACATCGGCTTTCACGTCGCTGGCGAGCGACCCTTCGTGCGGTCCCGAACAGCAACGCGCTCGGCTGCGAAAGCGCGATCAGGCCCGACAACGCTACCAAGCCCGCAACGAGCGCTTGCAACGGGTCGAGACTGCCCGACAGGCCGAGCGAGCGCCAAGGCCCCTGCGTTCAGCGACCGTTGCGCTAGCGCAGGGCCCAGCCCTGTCGGCACTCGAACGGATCAAGGCAGCGAAGGCGGCCAAGGCCAGCGGTGGCGATAGCGCCCTGAAACAGGCGAAGATTGCCGTGGCCATGACCCGCGCACAGCTGGTGAAAACCCGGAAGGCTTTCGTGACCCCGCCAACATTCGAGCAATTCCTCGTGCTCGACACTTTGGGCCGCGAGCATGAGGCCGCCGAACGTCAGCTCGCCACACTGCAAACACTCTAGCCCAGCCTGCCAAGGATCTATTCACCCGATGAACGCGACGAAACGCCAGGAAATCTTCCGTCGGCTGCACGAAGACAATCCAGAGCCCAAGACGGAACTGGCCTATGGGTCTGCCTTCGAGCTGCTGATCGCCGTCATTCTCTCTGCGCAATCCACTGACGTGGGCGTGAACAAGGCCACCGCGAAATTATTCCCCGTCGCACCGACTCCCCAGGCGATGCATGCGCTGGGCGTCGAAGGGCTGTCGAGCTACATCAAGACCATTGGCCTGTACAACAGCAAGGCGCGCAATGTCATCGAAACCTGCCGCCTGCTCGTGGAACGGCACGACGGCCAGGTGCCGCAGACCCGCGAAGCTCTCGAAGCGCTGCCTGGCGTTGGACGCAAGACCGCCAACGTGGTGCTTAATACGGCGTTTCGGCAACTGACCATGGCCGTCGACACTCACATATTTCGTGTCAGCAACCGCACCGGGATCGCGCCGGGGAAAAACGTGGTCGAGGTCGAGCAGAAACTGATGAAGTTCGTGCCCCGCGCGTACCTGCTCGACTCGCACCACTGGCTGATCCTGCACGGACGCTACGTTTGTCAGGCGCGAAAGCCCCGCTGTGGCAGTTGTCGTATCGAAGACCTGTGTGAATACAAGCACAAGACCAGCGACGATTGAGGCGATCTGTAGAACCTTGCTTCGCGATTGAGAAAATCTTTTTTACGTCTTCTTCGAATGTCGCTATAAGGTCCGCCAACGGCTGCACATGCCTGGAGCTGACTTGATGAGTACCGAAAAAGAATCGCTGGAAACCGAAGACGGAACCATCGTCGATGATGACGACGTCGAACCCGTCATCGAACCTGCCAAGAGCAACCTGAGCAAACGGCGCACGATCGACAACCTGCTCGAAGAACGCCGGTTGCAGCGCCAGTTGGCCGACTACGACTTCGATATCTAGCGCACGACATTGCGCACGGTGGCCTGCTGCTGTCAGGCCAGGCCGTTGCGCTGGGCCAGTTCGATCAGGTCGACGAGCGAGCGAGCATTGAGTTTCTGCAGCAGGCGCGTCTTGTAGGTACTCACGGTCTTGTTGCTGAGGAACATGCCGTCGGCGATCTGCTTGTTCGACTTGCCCTTGGCCAATTGCTGCAACACCATCATTTCTCGCCCGGACAGGCGATCCACCATATCGGCTTCCGAGGCATTGCCCAGGCTCGCTCGCACCGAGTGCAACGCCTGATTGGGGAAATAGCTGTAGCCGGACAACACGGCCTTGATCGCACTGAGCAGTTCGGTGAGGTCCTGCTGTTTGCACACGTAGCCCGCCGCACCTGCCTGCATGCAACGCATGGAGAAATGCCCCGGTGCCTGCGAAGTCAGCACCAGCACCTTGAGCTGAGGCTCGCTGACCGTGAGCCGACCGATGACTTCCAGCCCGTCGAGCTTGGGAATACCGATATCGAGAATGACGATGTCCGGGGCGTGGTCACGGGCCAGTTGCAACGCGTCGACGCCGTTGTCGGTCTCGGCCACTACCTCGTAGCCGTGGCGCTCCATCAGCAACCGCACGGCGAGGCGGATGACCGGATGGTCGTCCACGATCAGCACTTTATTCATGGGAAGATCCAATTTTCGCTGTTCGAATTCTAGAGCCCGCACATTACCCCAGACAACTGCCGCCTTGGACGATAGAGAATCTGGGCAGGCAATAACTAAGACACTTCCTACAACACCCGACGAATATTCCTACATATTAAGCCGGTGAAAATTTCTGTACAGTGTTTGGCGGCATCGAGCTCTGCTTATAAAACCAAGGAGCAGGAGCATTGCATAATTGACCAGCCGCTTCAATTGAGCCGTGCGCCTCGAACCGGCCAAGCTGTTGCAGGATAAATACCGGCAATCGATCTACACAACTTCAGCTGGAAAACACCGGGCCAGAGCCTTGGCGACCGCGTGCAGCGGCGCATGCCCGTGGGCACCACGACAGCGGCAGGCAGATAACTATGCATCCTGCGCGGCCCGGCGACCCTACTACTATCGTTGGCCCAGCAACTACCGGCCGGACACGGCCCTGCGAGGCACACGTGGCTAACAAGAAGATCACCCGTCCCAATCCGCTGGGCGTCATCGCGCTGTTCACGGCCATGGTCGAGGCATCGGCCTTGGCGAGCCTGCCGTTTCTGGACGACACCAGCCAGACCATCTATATATGGTTTCTGGTAGGCTTTCCAACTTTCCTGGCCATTCTTTTCTTTGCAACGCTCAACTTCAATCGACGTGCACTTTACTCGCCCTCGGACTTCGAGAGTTCAGCGTACTTTCTTGAAAGTCTCGACAACGAAGTGGACGCTTATAAATACCGAGCCGATAACCGGGTACGCCTGGCGCACAATGATCTGCATATCATCGACACCAGCACGTTGCCCACGCGCACCCGCGTGGCAGCCCATCTGGAACGGCTGGCTGATATTCTGGAAACGCGCAAGCACGTCCGACCGTTATTGATCGTGCTGGTGGGCCAGGCTGCACCGCCACCCTTGCCCAGTGCACTGGTCACGCGCCTGACCGGGCTGCATTGCCAAGTGGCGGCGCTGCAGCCCGGTCGTTTGAAGTGGACGGTACTGCTGAGCTGATCGATAAAAAAAACCCCGGTCGAAACCGGGGTTGCAGACACGCCTGCGCTGTATCAGAACAGCGTGCGGCCCTTGTTTGCGGCAATGCGCATGCGCAGCGCGTTGAGCTTGATGAAGCCTGCGGCATCGGCCTGGTTATAGGCGCCACCGTCTTCCTCGAAGGTCGCAATGTTGGCGTCGAACAGCGAGTCATCGGACTTGCGACCGGTAACGATCACATTGCCCTTGTACAGCTTGAGTCGAACCACACCGTTCACGTTGACCTGCGAGGCGTCGATCATCTGTTGCAGCATCAGACGTTCAGGACTCCACCAGTAGCCGGTGTAGATCAAGCTGGCGTACTTGGGCATCAGCTCGTCCTTGAGGTGGGCCACTTCGCGATCCAGGGTGATGGATTCGATCGCACGGTGGGCGCGCAGCATGATGGTGCCGCCCGGAGTTTCATAGCAACCACGGGACTTCATCCCCACGTAGCGGTTCTCGACGATATCCAGGCGGCCGATGCCGTGCTCGCCGCCGATGCGGTTCAGCGTCGCCAGCACGGTCGCGGGGGTCATGTCGACGCCATCCAGCGCGACGATGTCACCATTGCGAAAGGTCAGCTCCAGGTACTGTGGGGTGTCCGGGGCGTTCTCCGGCGAGACGGTCCAACGCCACATATCTTCTTCGTGCTCGGTCCAGGTGTCTTCCAGCACACCGCCCTCGTAGGAAATGTGCAGCAGGTTGGCGTCCATCGAGTACGGCGATTTCTTCTTGCCGTGGCGCTCGATCGGAATGTTGTGCTTTTCGGCGTAGTCCATCAGCTTTTCACGGGAGAGCAGATCCCATTCACGCCATGGTGCGATGACCTTGACGCCGGGCTTGAGTGCATAGGCGCCCAGTTCGAAGCGCACCTGGTCGTTGCCCTTGCCGGTGGCGCCGTGGGAAATGGCATCAGCACCGGTTTCATTGGCGATTTCGATCAGGCGCTTGGCGATCAGCGGACGAGCGATGGACGTACCCAACAGGTACTCGCCTTCGTAAACGGTGTTGGCGCGAAACATCGGGAACACGAAGTCACGCACGAATTCTTCGCGCAGATCGTCGATGTAGATTTCTTTCACGCCCATGGCCTGTGCCTTGGCGCGGGCCGGTTCGACCTCTTCGCCCTGACCCAGGTCGGCAGTGAAGGTCACCACTTCACAGTTATAAGTATCCTGCAGCCACTTGAGGATCACCGAAGTGTCCAGGCCGCCGGAATACGCCAGAACGACCTTGTTTACGTCCGCCATGCCATCACTCCACGGGTTCTACGGAAAGCCGTCGATTCTACCGCCCAAGGCCGCGAATTTACAGGGGCGCGACAGCTTTGGTTGAACAAGCGACAATCACAAAGGCTTGGCAGGGGGTTTTTCCGTGGCCAGAACGGCGGGCGAATCGGTAGCTGGGGTGACGTTCGGGGCCGCTTCGGCTCGGCTCAACTCAATGCTCACACGGCGGTTGCGCGCCCGATTGGCAGCTGTGTTGTTGGTCACCAGCGGGTAGCTTTCGCCATGGAAGCGCAAGGTGATCTGGCTGTCGCTCAAGCCATGGGCCAGCAGGTATTCCTGCACGGCCATGGCCCGACGCCTGGACAGATCGCGATTGACCAGGCGGTTGCCGCTGTTGTCCGAGTGCCCGTCGAGCTGCACGTGATTGACGCTCGGATCGGCCTTCATGAAAGCCAGCAGCTTGTCCAGGCGCGCCTTGGCCGCCCCATCGAGCTCGAGGTTGCGGGGAAAGCCTACTTCGCTCAGGCGGATCTGGTCGTAGTTCATCGGCAGCAACTTTGCTGCACAGGCCTGGTACTCGCCGAAAGCCTGGCCGAAACGCGCCGAGAGCAGGCGGATCTCCACCGGCTGGCCGCCTCCGGACTGGCTGCGTACCAGGGTCATGCGACCCTCAAGCAGGCCATTGATCAAGCCGCTGGCCTGGCTTTGCGAGCTGGTGAGCAGGGCTTCGCCATGGCCCAGGCGTACGCTGCCCAGATTGATGTCGCCGCGACCGGGTTGCCACGGTGCCGCAGCCGCAATCAGCGTGGCAGAACCCGTGCCCAGCAGGCGGCTGGCGGAAGTCAGGCGAAACACGGCCTGCTCGCCGGCACGGCGGACGAATTCGGCCGAACCGAAATTGGTCACCGGCTGGCCCAGGCGGCATTCGAACTGGTCACCCGCGACCTTCCACTCGACGTTCTCCAGACGGGTCTGGAAATTCATCGCCAGGGCCGGAAGGCTGGCAAACACACTGAGCAGGGCAATATAACGCTGGCGCACGACAGGCTCCACGGGTTCGAACAGGGTACTTCCAAGGTATCGGACATGGCCTGCAAAACTTGATAGCGGATGCCGTGCACGGCGTTTTCCGGTAGCATTCGCGGCGAGTTCGAACCGCCTGGAATCCCCAATGTCCGACCGCCTGACCCTTCTGCGTCCCGACGACTGGCACATTCATCTTCGTGATGGTGCCGTGCTGCCGCATACCGTGGCCGATGTATCGCGAATCTTCGCCCGCGCCATCGTCATGCCCAACCTGGTACCGCCGGTGCGCACCGCCGCCGAAGCCGATGCCTATCGCCAGCGCATCCTTGCCGCACGCCCTGCAGGCAGCGCCTTCGAACCGCTGATGACCTTGTACCTGACCGATCGCACCAGCGCTCCCGACATCCGCGCCGCCAAGGCCAGCGGCTTCGTCAAGGCGGCCAAGATGTACCCGGCCGGCGCCACTACCAATTCCGATTCCGGGGTGACCAGCCTGGACAACATCACCGAGGCGCTCGAAGCCCTCAGCGATGCCGGCATGCCGCTGCTGATCCACGGCGAGGTCACCCGTGGTGATGTCGACGTGTTCGACCGCGAAAAGATCTTCATCGACGAGCACATGCGCCGGCTGGTAGAGCGCTTTCCCGCGCTCAAGGTGGTGTTCGAGCACATCACCACGGCCGAGGCCGCCGAATTCGTCAAGGCCGCGCCGGCCAATGTCGCGGCGACCATCACCCCGCAGCACCTGCTGTACAACCGCAACCACATGCTGGTGGGCGGCATCCGCCCGCACTTCTATTGCCTGCCGATTCTCAAGCGCAATACGCACCAGGTTGCCTTGCTCGACGCAGCCACCAGCGGCAGCACCAAGTTCTTCCTGGGCACCGATTCGGCGCCCCACGCGCAGCATGCCAAGGAGGCGGCCTGTGGCTGCGCCGGCTGCTACAGCGCCTTCGCCGGTATCGAGCTGTACGCCGAGGCGTTCGAGCAGCGTGATGCGCTGGACAAGCTGGAAGGCTTCGCCAGCCTGCATGGCCCGGACTTCTACGGCCTGCCGCGCAACACCGACACCATTACCCTGGTCCGCGACGAGTGGACCGCCCCAACCAGCCTGCCATTCGGTGAGCAGGTAGTCATCCCGCTGCGCGCCGGTGAAACACTGCGCTGGCGCCTGCTGGAGAAAGATGCGTGAGTGAAGACAACTACGACGACGAAGACACGGGCGGTTCGGGCACTGGCTCGCGCCATCCCATGGCCGCACGTTTTCGCGGCTACCTGCCGGTAGTCGTGGACGTGGAGACGGGCGGCTTCAACTGCGCCACCGACGCCCTGCTGGAAATCGCCGCAACGACCATCGGCATGGACGAGAAAGGCTTCGTCTTTGCCGACCATACCTACTTCTTCCGCGTCGAGCCGTTCGAGGGGGCCAACGTCGAGGCCGCTGCGCTGGAGTTCACCGGCATCAAGCTGGACCACCCCCTGCGCATGGCCGTCAGCGAAGAGACAGCGTTGACCGACATCTTCCGCGGCATCCGCAAGGCGCTGAAGGCCAACGGTTGCAAGCGCGCGATCCTGGTGGGCCACAACAGCAGTTTCGACCTCGGCTTTCTCAATGCCGCGGTTGCGCGTACCGAAATGAAACGCAACCCGTTCCATCCCTTTTCCAGCTTCGACACCGCTACCCTGGCAGGGCTTGCCTACGGTCAGACCGTCCTGGCCAAGGCGTGCCAGGCCGCCGATATCGATTTCGACGGGCGCGAGGCTCACTCGGCTCGCTACGACACGGAGAAGACCGCCGAGCTGTTCTGCGGCATCGTCAATCGCTGGAAGCAGATGGGCGGCTGGCAGGATTTCAACGATTGAACCGGTGCAGCAGGGAACGTCGAGAACGATCGACGGCCCCTGCTGCAACCGTTCATCGCTTGTGCCAAACGTAGTCGCGAGTTGCTTTGACAAGCATTCTCATTAACATTAGGATCGTCCGCATTGAAACCAACACAGCGGCGGTTCTTACGTATGTATGTCTGTCTTTGCCAGGGTGTCACCGATGGTCAGATTCGCGATGCGATCTACGAAGGCTGCTGCAGCTTTCGTGACGTGCGTGAAACCCTCGGCGTGGCCACGCAGTGCGGTAAATGTGCCTGCCTAGCCAAAGAAGTGGTACGCGATACCCTGACTCAAATCCAGACCGCTCAAGCCTCTGCACTGCCCTACCCAGCAGAATTTACACCCGCGTAAAACCACCGTCTTTGAAGAAACCGGGCCCCGCCCGGTTTTTTTATGTCTGGAATACAACGACTTAGCAACAAACGCGGAACTCAGTCATTCTTATTCCGATTAATTTTCATATAGTATTCAATAACTTAGGTTTGACATGCTTAGTTCCTGAGGCCAAACTTCACGCCATTACTCCTATACCCGCGCAGGCTCTCTGATCATGAAAGGCGATATCAGCGTCATCCAGCATCTCAACAGGATCCTCGGAAACGAGCTGGTCGCCATCAACCAGTACTTCCTGCATGCCCGCATGTACGAAGACTGGGGCCTGAACAAGCTGGGCAAGCACGAATACAAGGCGTCGATCGACGCAATGAAATACGCCGACAAGCTGATCAAGCGCGTGCTGTTCCTCGAGGGCATTCCCAACCTGCAGGAACTGGGCAAGATTCTGATCGGTGAACACGCCGGTGAAATGCTGGCCTGCGATCTCAAGATCGAATACAAGGGCCTGGGCGATCTGAAAGGCGCCATCGCTCATTGCGAAACCGCTGGCGACTTCGGCAGCCGCGAAATGCTCGAAGACATCCTTGAAGGCAAGGAAGAACAGATCGACTGGCTGGAGACTCAACTGAGCCTGATCGACAAGGTCGGGATCGAGAATTACCTGCAGTCGAGCATGGGCGAAGAAAGCTGAGTCTTCCCAACCCTGACGCGAAACCATGAAAAAGCCCCGCGCTGTGTGAACAGGCGGGGCTTTTTCATGGCTGGCTGGCACCAAGGCCAGCCAGCAAGCGGATCACGCGTCGGCTTTGGGCTGTGCGGCCTTGGCCGAAGCGTCCTTGACCAGCGTCTGCAATTCACCGTTGGCGGCCATTTCGGCCACGATGTCGCTACCGCCTACCAGCTCACCGGCCACCCACAGCTGCGGGAAAGTCGGCCAGTTGGCGTACTTGGGCAGGTTTGCACGGATTTCCGGGTTCTGCAGGATGTCGACGTAGGCGAACTTTTCGCCACAGGCCATGATCGCCTGCGAAGCCTTGGCCGAGAAACCGCACTGGGGCGCATTCGGCGAGCCTTTCATGTAAAGCAGGATTGTGTTGCTGGCAATCTGCTCTTTGATCGTTTCGATAATATCCATGGAGCACCTCGCTCGGCTTGTATATCCGACTCAGTCGTCGGCACGGTGAGGCATTGTAACGGAAAGCCGAGCGCTACGCTCGGGCTCTTGCGCTGACCGTTGCTCAGAGCGAAGGCGTTGCCAAGTGTGCCGAACTAGTTCAGCGGCAGCGAAGGTGGCAGTGCCTGCAGCTGGATTTCCAGGACAGTTTCGACTTCTTCCTGGGCGACATGCACACCGGTCAGTTCGCCGATGAGGCGCCAGTGGTCGTCCAGGCCGGTGCTGATGGTCGCCATGCGATCGATCATGTGCTTGCCGGCCGAGCGTGTGACCTCGTCGGAACTGCGCAGCAGTTCGAACGACATCGAGGTCATGGATGCCGTCAGGTGGGTCAGGGTGCGCGCGGTCAGGCCGAGCAGCTCCAGCAGTTGTTGTTCTTTCGATTCCATTCCGCAAACTCCGTGTGTTTCCCAAGACGCATTTATAACCCACGCCCGATGTTTAGGAAACGTCAGATGGTCGGGCGAAACATCCAGCTATCGAAACCCTGTGAAACTTGTTGGCCCCGTTCAAAACTGCAGTGGCTGTTGGTAAAAGGCGACAGTTCCTTATAGGATGGCGCCTTCCCTTATTTCGTCGCCCCGTGCGGCTTTCGCCGCAGGTCTCACTCGTTTTTCCGAAAAACCTGTTTTCGAGTACCTGCGGTCCGTGGCAAAAGGTAGTCAATGATGAGCGCAAGGCACTTTCTCTCCCTTATGGATTGCACGCCCGAAGAGCTAATCAGCATCATTCGTCGAGGCATCGAGCTCAAGGACCTGCGCCAGCGCAGCGTGCTTTTCGAACCCTTGAAGAACCGCGTACTGGGCATGATCTTCGAGAAATCGTCGACGCGTACCCGCCTGTCCTTCGAAGCCGGCATGATCCAGCTCGGCGGCCAGGCGATTTTCCTGTCCCCGCGCGATACACAGCTGGGCCGTGGCGAGTCCATCGGCGACTGTGCCATCGTCATGTCGCGCATGCTCGATGCGGTGATGATCCGCACCTACGCCCACCAGACACTGACCGAGTTCGCCGCCAATTCGCGGGTACCGGTGATCAACGGCCTGTCCGATGACCTGCATCCGTGCCAGTTGCTTGCCGACATGCAGACGTTCCTGGAACACCGTGGTGCCATTCAAGGCAAGACAGTGGCCTGGATCGGCGATGGCAACAACATGTGCCACAGCTATATAGAAGCGGCCATCCAGTTCGACTTCCAACTGCGCATTGCCTGCCCGGAGGGCTTCGAGCCCGACCCTCGTTTCCTCGCCATGGCGCCGGACCGCGTCAGCGTGGTCCGTGATCCGCGCGAGGCCGTGCGTGGGGCCCACCTGGTCAGCACCGATGTCTGGACCTCCATGGGCCAGGAAGAGGAAACCGCCCGCCGCCTGAAGCTTTTCAAGCCTTATCAGGTCAACCGAGAGCTGCTGGACCTGGCGGCCGACGATGCGCTGTTCATGCACTGCCTGCCTGCGCATCGCGGCGAAGAAATCAGCCACGACGTACTCGACGACCCACGCGCTGTGGCCTGGGACCAGGCCGAGAACCGCCTGCATGCGCAGAAGGCGCTGCTGGAATTTCTGGTCGCTCCAGGATATCGCCCTGAATGAGCACCGCACTGCTGCTTGAATTGCGCAACCTGGCCTGCGGCTACGGCGCCCAACGCGTGGTGCAGAACCTCAATCTGCACTTGAATACAGGCGACATCGGTTGCCTGCTCGGTTCCTCCGGATGCGGCAAGACCACGACCCTGCGCGCCATCGCCGGGTTCGAGCCGGTTCACGAGGGCGAGATCACCCTCGATGGCGAGGTCATTTCCAAGGCCGGGCACACCCTGGCCCCGGAGAAACGCCGGATCGGCATGGTCTTTCAGGACTACGCGCTGTTTCCCCACCTGACCGTGGCCCAGAACATCGCCTTCGGCATTCGCAAGCACCCGCGTCAGGCACAGGTCATCGGCGACATGCTCGAACTGGTCAACCTGGGTGGCCTGGATGCGCGCTATCCCCATGAATTGTCGGGTGGCCAGCAACAGCGTGTCGCGCTGGCCCGAGCACTGGCGCCGGAGCCGCAGCTGCTGTTGCTGGACGAACCCTTCTCCAACCTTGACGTCGAGCTGCGCCGTCGCTTGAGTCACGAAGTGCGGGACATTCTCAAGCGCCGAGGTACCAGCGCGATCCTGGTCACCCATGATCAGGAAGAAGCCTTCGCCGTCAGCGATCATGTGGGCGTATTCAAGGAGGGTCGGCTGGAGCAGTGGGATACGCCGTACAACCTGTACCATGAACCCGCTACGCCGTTCGTGGCCAGCTTCATCGGCCAGGGCTATTTCATACGTGGTCAACTGCTGGATCCGGAGACGGTGGGTACCGAGCTGGGTGTTCTGCGTGGCAACCGCGCCTATACATGGCCTGCCGGTAGCGCCGTCGATCTGCTGCTGCGTCCCGACGACATCGTGCACGCGCCCGACAGCTCGCTCAAGGCACGCATCGTCGGCAAGAGCTTCCAGGGCGCCGCTACCCTGTATCGCCTGCAGCTACCGACCGGCAGCCAACTTGAAGCCGTATTCCCCAGTCACCTGGACTATCAGCCAGGGGCCGAAGTTGGTATTCAGGTCGCCGCCGACCATCTGGTGTTGTTTCCTGCAGCAGGCAGTGTGCCGGTGCTGGCCGACACGCGCCGACAGGCCTGACAACCCGAAGAATTTCAGGCAATAAAAAAGGGCGCCCCACCAGGCGCCCTTTCTTCTACGGCTTCAAGCGTTACTGCAGACGAGTCTGCGCGGATCCGTTGATGGGGATCCGCTTGGCCTTGGCCTCTTCAGGCACGACACGCAGCAGGTCGATATTGAGCAACCCGTTGTTCAACGCTGCGGCCTTGACCTCGATATGGTCGGCCAGGCGGAACGACAGCTTGAACGCGCGCTGGGCAATGCCCTGGTGCAGGTAGGTCACTGCACTGGTATCGGCGTCGCGCTTGCCACCACTGACGGTCAGTACGCCCTTCTCGACCTGCAGCTCCAGGTCTTCTTCCTGGAAGCCTGCGGCAGCGATGACGATACGGTACTGATCATCGGCATGCTTTTCGACGTTGTAGGGTGGGTAGCTGCTGGCCGACTCGTTGCGTGCGGCAGACTCGAACAGGTCATTGAACCGATCGAAGCCCACGGAGTGGCGGAACAGCGGAGCAAGGGAAAATGCAGTAGCCATGTGTCTCTCCTGAATTTCAGCGAGTGGTTGTCTCCGCGACCCGAATTCGGCATCGCGTACCCCATAGATAGGGACCACCCAAGGGCTTTCAAGAGTTCGCACGAAAAAAATTTAACGGCGCAGCCATTTTTTCGTGCGGTAAGGCGGCCCGCTAGCCCGGCTGCAGCAGCCGTTCCACGGCGTCGCAATCCTGCTCGCGACGCACGAGGGTGAACAGCTCGGTCGCTTCGGGGTAGGTGCGGGTCAGCATGGCCAGCCACTGCTTGAGTCGGCCCGGTGCCTGGCGTGGTGTCAGTTGCGCACGGGCCTGGCGCCAGAATTCGCGGATCAATGGCAGCAGCTCGGACCAGGTCATGTCAGGCAGCTCGATGCCTTGCCGGGCCGCGACGATCTGCCGAGCCAGGTCGGGCCTGGACACCAGGCCCCGACCGAGCATGAAGTCTTGCGCGCCACTGACCTCGCGGCAGCGCCGCCAGTCGGCCACGGTCCAGATGTCGCCGTTGGCATAGACCGGCACCTTCACCACGTCCTGCACCTTGGCGACCCACTCCCAGTGCGCAGGCGGCTTGTAGCCATCGACCTTGGTCCGCGCGTGCACCACCAGCACATCCGCCCCGCCCTCGGCCAAGGCCGTGGCGCATTCGATGGCGCTGTCTGGGGTATCGAAACCCAGGCGCATCTTGGCCGTCACGGGGATGTGCGCAGGGACGGTGGCGCGCACTTCGCGCAGGATGCGGTGGAGCAACTCGGGCTCCTTGAGCAGCACCGCGCCGCCACGGGATTTGTTCACCGTCTTGGCCGGGCAGCCGAAATTCAGATCGATCACAGGCGCGCCGAGGGTACAGGCGAACGCGGCGTTGTCGGCGAGGGCCGAGGGGTCGGAGCCAAGCAGTTGCACGCGCAGCGGCACCCCGGCACGGGTCTTCGCACCGGTAAGCAGCTCGGGGCCGAACTTGTGATAGTAGGCGGCGGTGAGCACGCGCTCGTTGACGCGGATGAACTCAGTGACGCACCAGTCGATGCCGCCGACCTGGGTGAGGACGTCGCGCAGGATATCGTCGACCAACCCTTCCATGGGCGCCAAAGCTAATTGCATGGGGTAGTTCTCGGGCAGAGGCGTGAAAGGGAGCGGATTCTAGCAGAAAGCCTGCACATCGACGGCAGCGCTGCTACCCGATGGTGCCAACGCTTGATGGCTCTAGGGCTCTAGGGCTCTAGGGCTCTAGGGCTCGATGGCTATCGCCGAGCCATACCCTTCCAGAAACTGCGGCGGCATGCGTTTGGGCTTGCCGCTGGACAGCTCGATGCACACGAAGGTAGTGCGGGCCCGCAGCAGCACCGCACCATCGCGCGGACGCAGTAGCTGGAATTGGCGTGTCATTTTCAGGCGGCGGTCCCAGTCGAGGATCCAGGTACCCAGGTGCAGCTCATCGCCTTCGTGGGCACTGGCCAGGTAGTCGATCTCATGGCGCACCACGGCCATGGCGCGATCCAACTGGCGGTAGGTTGCCAGATCCAGACCCAGGTGCTGCGAGTGCTGCCAGGCACAGCGCTCGAGCCAGGTCACGTAGACTGCGTTGTTGGCATGCCCGAGGCCGTCGATGTCGTCGGACTGGACCTGGAGCTGGATAACGAAGGGGGTGGGCCGATCCCAGTTCATGGGCGCTCCTGAAGAATTGGGCGGTGGCGATTCAGGAATTGGCGATTATTGCGAGGGCAGAAAAACAAAAGGCTCATTCAATAATCGAATGAGCCTTATAAGTCCCGCAGAGCGGGTAATCGTGGCGTCCCCTAGGGGACTCGAACCCCTGTTACCGCCGTGAAAGGGCGGTGTCCTAGGCCACTAGACGAAGGGGACGCAAAACCTTCAGTCAAGCCCGCTGTTGCGGACTCCGGCAAATTGGTGGAGCTAAACGGGATCGAACCGTTGACCTCTTGCATGCCATGCAAGCGCTCTCCCAGCTGAGCTATAGCCCCGAATTTATCGCCCTGCGGCGGAATGCCGACTTCACTCGGCATTTCTGTACAACTGGCGTCCCCTAGGGGACTCGAACCCCTGTTACCGCCGTGAAAGGGCGGTGTCCTAGGCCACTAGACGAAGGGGACATACCTTCTACCAAGATCAGTCTGGAACTGATCGGCTCGTTGTCAACGTATGACATCGAGCCTGGAATTTGGTGGAGCTAAACGGGATCGAACCGTTGACCTCTTGCATGCCATGCAAGCGCTCTCCCAGCTGAGCTATAGCCCCAAACAGTGTGTTGCTGTGTGGACGGGGCGCATATTAAGACGACCTCGCCAGGGTGTCAAACTTATTTTCAGAATTATTCTGAAGTTTTTTATCGCGATTACAGGGACTTACCGGATATGCGCGGTTGGAGCCAAGGGCGACGCGGCTTGCGCCGCTGCTACAGGGGGCTTGGGGTGCCTGATGGACGGGTGGTGTGGCTGGACGCGGCTTGCGCCGCTGCTACAGGGGGCGTGGGGTGCCTGATGGACGGGTGGTGTGGCTGGACGCGGCTTGCGCCGCTGCTACAGGGATCGCGGTGCATCGGATGCACGTGCGGTGTGCCGGGCCCGCGATCTTCTGTAGCAGCGGCGCGAGCCGCGTCGGGGGTCAGGCGATTGCAGCCAGGAGCTTCTCCCACTCCTTGTTTTCTTTCTTGGAGACGCCGCCGAGCAGGTCGAGGGCCTGGCGCAGACGGAAGCGGGTCAGGTCCGGGCCGAGGATTTCCATGGCATCCAGAACCGACACCGAGCTGGCTTGCCCGGTGATTGCGGCGAACATCAACGGCATGGCGTCGCGCAGTTTCAAACCAAGCGACTCGACCACGGCCTGGATGGTCGCGGTGATGCGTTCCTTGTCCCACTGGCGCAGGCTTTCCAGCTTCCACAGGATCAACTGCATCAGCTGCCGCACCTGGTCCGCAGAGAGTTTCTTGCTTTCGAACAGGCGCGCGTCCAGCTGCAGCCCGCCGGCGAAGAAGAAGCCGCCCAGCGGAACGATCTGACTGAAAGTTTCCACCCTGCCCTGCACGTGGGGAGCGATCTTCATCATGTAGTCAGGGTTGAAAGCCCACTGTTGTACCCGTGCGGCGAACTGCTCCACCGGCAGCTCGCGCAACCACTGGCCGTTGAGCCACGAGAGCTTCTCGATATCGAAGATCGGACCGCCCAGGGATACACGGGAAAGATCGAAGTGCTCGACCATTTCAGTCAGGGAGAACTTTTCGCGCTCGTCGGGCATCGACCAGCCCATGCGGCCTAGGTAGTTGAGCATGGCTTCAGGCATGAAGCCCATGCGTTCGTAGAACGTGACCGAGGTCGGATTCTTGCGCTTGGACAGCTTGCTCTTGTCAGGATTGCGCAGCAGCGGCATGTAGCACAGTGCCGGTTGCTCCCAGCCGAAGTATTCGTAGAGCTTCATCAGTTTGGGCGCCGAGGGCAGCCATTCTTCACCGCGCAGCACGTGGGTGATGCCCATCAGGTGGTCATCGACCACGTTGGCCAGGAAGTAGGTGGGCAGACCGTCGGTTTTCATCAGGACCTGCATGTCCATGCGGTCCCACGGGATTTCGACATCGCCGCGCAGCATGTCCGGGACCACGCAGACGCCCTCGGTAGGGACCTTCATGCGGATGACGTGGGGCTCGCCTGCTGCCAGGCGACGCTGGACTTCCTCGGCCGATAGCAACAGGGCACGACCGTCGTAGCGCGGGGTTTCGCCCCGGGCGGTTTGTTCTGCGCGCATCTGGTCGAGTTCTTCGGCCGTGCAGAAGCAGGGGAACGCGTGACCCATGTCGACCAGTTGCTGGGCGTACTGCTTGTAGATGTCGCCCCGCTCGCTTTGCCGGTAAGGGCCGTGAGGGCCGCCTACGTCCGGGCCTTCGCTCCACTCGATGCCCAGCCAGCGCAGGGCGTCGAAGATCTGCTGCTCGGATTCGCGGGTGGAGCGCAACTGGTCGGTGTCTTCGATGCGCAGGATGAATTCGCCGCCATGCTGTTTGGCAAAGCAATAGTTGAACAGGGCGATGTAGGCCGTGCCGACATGGGGGTCGCCGGTGGGCGATGGGGCGATACGCGTACGAACGGTCATGAAGGGTCTCGAGCAGGTTGAATCGAAACGCCGATGTTAGCAGGGCTTGGGGGCAAGGCTCCAGAATCGTGTTGCGGCGGGTATGGGTGCTCGGCTGGGAACGCAGTGCGGCCTTCGCGGGCAGAGGGCTGGGCCGCCTGCCCCGCTCCCACAAGGGGGCGGGCTGGTTGGTGCTTTTCTGTGGGAGCGGGTTCTACCCGCGAAGGGGGCGACGCGGTGTCAGACCTTGAGCAGGCGCTCGCGCAGCTTGCCGATTTCGTCGCGCATCTGTGCTGCCGCTTCG
Source organism: Pseudomonas sp. MM227 (assembly GCF_947090715.1). Taxonomy (NCBI): domain Bacteria; kingdom Pseudomonadati; phylum Pseudomonadota; class Gammaproteobacteria; order Pseudomonadales; family Pseudomonadaceae; genus Pseudomonas; species Pseudomonas sp. MM227. The sequence goes on along the minus strand of NZ_OX352319.1, from coordinate 1,322,223 downwards.
AACTCCAGGTCCCGTGCCAGCTGGTACATCTTCTCTTCCAGCTGCTTGATGCGCTTGGTGATCTCGCTCGGCGAGCGCAGCTCGTTCTCGTAGCGTGCGTTTTCCTCGGCAGCCTTGGCCATGCCCTTGCGCTTCTTGCTGCGCGAGCCGGGCACGGTGGCGCCTTCCATGATGTCGGCGACATCTTTGATCACGCCCTTGGGCACGATGCCATTGGCCTCGTTGAAGGCGATCTGCTTCTCGCGACGGCGCTCGGTTTCGCCGATGGCACGCTCCATCGAACCGGTCATGCGATCGGCATACAAAATGGCACGCCCATTGAGATTTCGCGCGGCACGGCCAATGGTCTGGATCAGCGAGCGGTCGGAGCGCAGGAAACCTTCCTTGTCGGCATCCAGAATCGCCACCAGCGAGACCTCGGGCATGTCCAGGCCTTCGCGCAGCAGGTTGATCCCCACGATCACGTCGAACGCGCCCAGGCGCAGGTCGCGAATGATCTCCACCCGCTCCACGGTGTCGATGTCCGAGTGCAGGTAGCGCACGCGCACGTCATGGTCGGCCAGGTAATCGGTAAGGTCCTCGGCCATGCGCTTGGTCAGCACGGTAACCAGAATGCGATCATCGGTTGCGACGCGCTTGCGGATCTCGGACAGCAAGTCATCCACCTGGGTCAGCGCCGGCCGCACTTCGACCTGCGGATCGACCAAGCCGGTCGGGCGTACCACCTGTTCGATGATGCGCCCCGCGTGCTCGGCCTCGTAGTTGCCGGGGGTAGCAGAGACGAAAATGGTCTGCGGGCTCACCCCCTCCCACTCGTCGAAACGCATCGGCCGGTTATCCAGCGCCGACGGCAGGCGGAAGCCGTACTCGACCAGGGTTTCCTTGCGCGAGCGGTCGCCCTTGTACATCGCCCCGACCTGCGGAACGCTGACATGGGACTCGTCGATCACCAGCAGGGCGTCGGCTGGCAGATAATCGTACAACGTGGGCGGAGCGGCGCCCGAAGGGCGGCCGGAGAGGTAGCGCGAATAGTTTTCGATGCCGTTGCAATAGCCCAGCTCGAGGATCATTTCGAGATCGAAGCGGGTCCGTTGCTCCAGCCGCTGGGCTTCAACCAGCTTGTTCTTGTCGCGAAAGTAGTCCAGGCGCTCCTTGAGCTCTTCCTTGATGCCTTCCACGGCGCCGAGCAGGGTCTCGCGCGGAGTAACGTAGTGGCTCTTGGGGTAGAAGGTGAAGCGCGGCAGTTTGCGCGTCACCTCGCCGGTCAGCGGGTCGAAGGCGGCAATGTTCTCGACCTCGTCATCGAACAGCTCGATACGGATGGCTTCAAGATCGGATTCTGCCGGGAACACATCGATGACGTCGCCGCGCACACGGAACGTGGCGCGGGCGAAGTCCATTTCGTTGCGGGTGTATTGCAGGTCGGCCAGACGGCGCAACAACGCGCGCTGGTCGAGCTTGTCGCCACGGTCCACGTGCAGGACCATTTTCAGATAGGTTTCAGGGCTGCCCAGGCCGTAGATGCACGACACCGTGGTAACGATGATGGCGTCCTTGCGCTCGAGCAGTGCCTTGGTGGCGGACAGGCGCATCTGCTCGATGTGATCGTTGATCGAGGAATCCTTCTCGATGAAGGTGTCCGACGACGGCACGTAGGCTTCGGGCTGATAGTAGTCGTAGTAGGAGACGAAATACTCGACGGCGTTGTTTGGAAAGAACGCCTTGAACTCACCGTACAGCTGAGCTGCCAGGGTCTTGTTGGGCGCCAGCACCAGTGTTGGCCGCTGCACCTGGGCAATCACGTTGGCAATGCTGAACGTCTTGCCCGACCCGGTTACCCCCAGCAATGTCTGGTGCGCCAGGCCCGCCTCGATACCCTCCACCATCAGGCGAATGGCTTCTGGCTGATCGCCAGCAGGTTCGAAACGGGTAACGAGTTGAAACTCGGACATGCCACACCTCATGAGTCGCACCAGCCGGACATTTCCGACTGTATTTATAGACAGTACTTAACCCTAGTTTGCGCCTGTTCCTACGAGTTTCAAGGGCAAGGCCCAAGCCCCCCAGTAATCGCAGGACCAATGGTCGAAAATAAATCGGCAAAAACAGGTAAAACCAGGTGCAACCTGTCGCCCCGTCAGCCAAGCGTCTTTATACTGACATCCCACCCGCGCACCGCTTCGCGCAGCATGGATGAAGCGTGCACCCTTCCTTACTCCCGATCAGAGCTACGGTAAAAATGAGCCTGTTTTCCGCTGTCGAATTGGCACCCCGCGATCCTATCCTGGGCCTCAACGAAGCATTCAACGCCGACACCCGCACCGACAAGGTGAACCTGGGTGTGGGCGTGTACTGCAACGAAGAGGGGCGAATTCCCCTGCTGCGCGCGGTGATCGAAGCCGAAGCGCAGCGCGTTGCACAGCACGCGGCCCGTGGCTATCTGCCCATCGACGGCATCGCTGCCTACGACAAGGCCGTACAGACCTTGATATTCGGTGCCCAGTCGCCCCTGCTGGCAGCGGGCCGTGTGGTCACCACGCAGGCCGTTGGCGGTACCGGCGCCCTGAAGATCGGTGCAGATTTCCTCAAGCAGCTGTCGCCCGATGCGGTCGTCGCGATCAGTGATCCCAGCTGGGAAAACCACCGTGCGCTGTTCGAAGCTGCGGGCTTCGGTGTCCGCAACTACCGTTACTATGATGCGACCAGCAACGACGTGAACCGTTCAGGCATGCTCGAAGACCTCGACGCCTTGCCCGCAGGCTCCATCGTCGTGCTGCATGCGTGCTGTCACAACCCCACCGGTGTCGACCTCAACGCGGCGGACTGGGTCAACGTGCTGGATGTAGTCAAGCGCAAGGGCCACGTGCCGTTCCTCGACATGGCTTATCAGGGCTTTGGCGACGGCATCGAGGAAGACGCGGCGGCCGTGCGCCTGTTCGCCGAGTCGGGCTTGAGCTTCTTCGTTTCCAGTTCGTTTTCCAAGTCGTTCTCGCTGTATGGGGAGCGGGTGGGTGCGCTGTCGATCGTCACCCAGTCGAGCGACGAGCGCGCGCGCGTGCTGTCGCAGATCAAGCGGGTCATTCGTACCAACTACTCCAACCCGCCGACCCATGGCGCGATGATCGTCGCCAACGTGCTCAACAGCCCCGAACTGCGAGCCATGTGGGAAGCCGAGCTGGGCGAGATGCGCCAACGCATTCGCGGCATGCGCCTGCAAATGGTCGAGGGCCTGGCTGCCCAGGGCGCCAACCGTGACTTCACCTTCGTCGCTCGCCAGGCGGGGATGTTTTCGTATTCCGGGCTGAGCGCCGAGCAGGTCGGGCGCCTGCGCAGCGAGTTCGGCATTTACGCGCTGGATACCGGGCGCATCTGCGTGGCCGCCTTGAACCAAAGCAATATCGACGGCGTGATCAAGGCCATCGTCAAGGTGCTGTAACAACCTTGCTAAGGGGAAAGCTTGACTTCCCCTTAGCAATCAGTAACATACGCAGCAGATTCCGCGATAGCTCAGTTGGTAGAGCAAATGACTGTTAATCATTGGGTCCCTGGTTCGAGTCCAGGTCGTGGAGCCAGATTCTGAAACAAGCCCCTCATCGCAGGGGCTTTTTCATGCCTGCGTCACGGGCCACGCGCAGCGCTCGTCAAGGCGTATGCCTTCGAACTTTCCCCGGCCCCACCCCCTCATAACAACACACCCATTACCTGGCCGACTTGCCATGGATCTTGTCGTCGCTCGTCCCGAAGGTCTGTATTGCACCGCCGGCGATTTCTATATCGATCCGTGGAAGCCCGTCGAGCGCGCGGTGATCACCCACGGTCACGGCGACCACGCGCACACGGGCAACGAACACTATCTGACCGCAGCACCCGGCGAAGGCATCCTGCGCACTCGCCTGGGCCAGGACATAAATCTGCAATTGCTCGAGTACGGCGAAGTCCTGCAGCACAACGGTGTGACCTTGAGTTTCCATCCTGCCGGACACGTACTGGGCTCGGCCCAGGTCCGCCTGGAATACAAAGGTGAGGTGTGGGTAGCCTCGGGCGACTACAAGGTCGAGCCAGATGGCACGTGCGCGCCCTTCGAGCCGGTGCGCTGCCACACCTTCATCACTGAATCGACCTTCGGCCTGCCGATCTATCGCTGGCAGCCGCAAGCGGAGATCTTCGAAGAAGTGAACCAGTGGTGGCGAGCCAACGCCGAGCAAGGCAAGGCCAGCGTGTTGTTCGCCTACGCCTTCGGCAAGGCCCAGCGCTTGCTGCATGGCATCGACGCCGGCATCGGACCGATTCTGGCCCACGGCTCGGTCGAACCGCTGAACCGCGTCTACCGCGATGCCGGCGTCTATATTCCGGAAACGCAATACGCCGGGGACTTCAAGAAAACCGACCCGGCACTGCGCAACGCGTTGATCATCGCCCCGCCCTCGGCCGGAGGCAGTACCTGGATGCGTCGCTTTGGTGAGTACAGCGACGCCTTCGCCAGTGGCTGGATGCGTCTGCGCGGCACCCGTCGCCGCCGCGGTGTGGATCGAGGCTTCGTGCTGTCCGACCACGCCGACTGGCCAGGCCTGCTGTGGGCCATCGAGCAGACCGGAGCCGAGCGGGTCATGGTCACCCACGGCTCGGTAGAGGTGCTGGTGCGCTATCTGCGCGACATCGGCCTGGACGCACAGGGGTTCACCACTGAGTACGGCAATGAAGAGGAACCTCAGGAGGTCGCGTCTTGAAAGCTTTCGCGCAGTTGTATGCCAATCTCGACGAAACCACCTCGACCAATGCCAAGCGCCAGTTTCTGGAAGATTACTTCCGTCAGGCGCAACCGGCCGATGCTGCCTGGGCGGTGTATTTCCTTTCCGGTGGCCGTCCACGGCAGCTGGTGCCGACCAAGATCCTGCGCGAGCTGGCGATCAAACTGGCGAACGTGCCCGAGTGGTTGTTCGAAGAAAGCTATCAAGCCGTAGGTGACCTGGCCGAGACCTTCTCGCTGTTGCTGCCCGAAGCTGAGCAAAGCAGCGACGAAGGCCTGGCCTGGTGGCTGGAAAACGCCCTGTTGCCCCTGCGCGGGCTGCCGCCCGAGGAGCTCCACGCGCGCTTGCCGCCGCTGTGGGCGCAGCTGGATCGGGCCAGCTTGATGCTGTGCCTGAAGCTGATCACCGGCAGCTTTCGCGTCGGTGTGTCGAAGCTGTTGGTCACCCGCGCGCTGGCGCAGATGGCCGGTATCGACAGCAAGCGCGTCGCCCAGCGCCTGGTGGGCTACACCGATCTGTCGCACCGTCCGGTCGCCGAAAGTTACCTCAAGCTCATCGCCCAGGAATCGGCGGACGAACATGCCCAACGGGGTGGCCAGCCCTACCCGTTTTTCCTCGCCCACTCCCTGCAGCAACCGGTCGATCAGTTCGACACCTTGCTGGGCCCCAGCAGCGACTGGCAGGTGGAATGGAAGTGGGATGGAATTCGCGCCCAGCTGGTCAAGCGCGAGGGGCGCTTGTGGATCTGGTCGCGCGGCGAGGAACTGGTATCGGATCGCTTCCCGGAGCTGCACTCACTGACCGCGAGCCTGCCTGACGGTACGGTCATCGACGGTGAGATCGTGGTCTGGAAAACCCCGCCAGCAACCGATGTGGCACCTGAACATTTCAGCCTGGACGAGTCATCGAGTGCGTCGGCCGATGCACCCGCCGTGCAGCCGTTCGCCCTGCTGCAGCAGCGCATCGGCCGTAAAACCTTGAGCAAGAAAATCCTTGAAGAGATTCCGGTGGTGGTGCTCGCCTACGATCTGCTCGAATGGGCAGGGGAAGACTGGCGCAACCGCCCGCAGCACGAACGTCGCACGCGGATGGAACAGGTCATCGCGCAGGCCGCCGACCCCGTGCTGCGCCCCTCGCCGGTACTGACCGGCGACGATTGGCAAGACCTCGGCCGACAGCGTGAAGCGTCGCGCGCGCTGGGTGTGGAAGGCATGATGCTCAAGGCGCGCGATTCGCTGTATGGCGTCGGCCGCACCAAGGACATGGGCACCTGGTGGAAATGGAAGGTCGACCCGTTCAGCGTCGACGCGGTATTGATCTATGCCCAGGCCGGCCATGGGCGCCGGGCGAGCCTGTACAGCGATTACACGTTCGCCGTGTGGGATGGCCCACCCGAAGCGTCCGAGCGAACGCTGGTGCCCTTCGCAAAGGCCTATTCCGGGTTAACCGATGAAGAAATGCGCAAGGTCGACGCGATCGTTCGCAAGACCACCGTGGAGAAGTTCGGCCCGGTGCGCAGCGTGACCCCGACGCTGGTCTTCGAATTGGGCTTCGAGGGCATTGCCTTGTCCAAGCGCCACAGAAGCGGTATTGCGGTGCGCTTCCCGCGCATGTTGCGCTGGCGCCACGACAAACCGGTGGCTGAAGCGGACAGCCTGGCGACCCTGCAGGACCTGTTGGCCTGACCCTTCTGAATGCACCGTCGAGATGCATTTTTTTGCCGTGGATTATTTCAGGGCATTGCTGTACCAATGACGCGCAGCGCGGACATCCAAGCGGACTCGGGCCATGGCAAAACTTGCTGCCACGCGACACAACCTTGCTCAGAGCGGTCTGCACTGGGACTATGGTGCGGAAATTGCTATCAAAATGATGTCTGGCACTTGCCGGTAACGCACATCGCCCTCACCAACGCATTCAACTGGTTTTAAGGACTGCACGATGAAAAAAGCATTGCTGACCCTTTCTGCTCTGGCCCTGGCGTTTTCGGCCGGCAGCGCAATAGCCAAGGAATACAAGGAGTTGCGCTTCGGGGTCGATCCTTCCTACGCACCGTTCGAATCCAAGGCCGCCGACGGCAGCCTGGTGGGTTTCGACATCGATCTGGGCAATGCCATCTGCAAGGAACTGAAAGTGACCTGCAAGTGGGTCGAAAGCGATTTCGACGGCATGATTCCCGGGCTCAAGGCGAAGAAATTCGATGGCGTGATTTCCTCGATGACCGTCACCCCGGCGCGGGAGAAAGTCATCGACTTCTCCAACGAACTGTTCTCGGGCCCGACTTCGTTGGTGTTCAAGAAAGGTGCAGACCTGAGCACCGACGTGGCGTCGCTCAAGGGCAAGACCGTCGGCTACGAGCAAGGCACCATCCAGGAAGCCTATGCCAAGGCCGTGCTCGACAAGGCTGGGGTGAAAACCCAGGCCTATCAGAATCAGGACCAAGTGTACGCCGACTTGATCTCGGGTCGTCTCGACGCGTCCATCCAAGACATGCTGCAGGCCGAGCTGGGCTTCCTGAAGTCGCCACAGGGTGCTGGCTATGAAGTCAGCGAGGCTATCGATAGCGAGCTGTTGCCGGCCAAGACGGCCGTGGGTATCGCCAAAGGTAACAAGGAACTCAAGGCGTTCATCGATAAAGGTATCAAAGCGTTACATGATGATGGCACCTACAGCGAAATCCAGAAGAAACACTTCGGTGAGCTGAACCTGTACAGCGGTAAATAAACCCCCGCGATGACAGCGCCCATTCCTGCTCGGGGATGGGCGTTTTTTTGATCGGCAAAGGCCAGATTCATGTTCGATGACCTTTTGCAGTACCTCGGGTTGTCTGCGTTCAGCTTGAAGGGCTTCGGCCCTTTGCTGCTCGAGGGCACCTGGATGACCATCAAGCTTTCCCTGCTCTCGCTGCTGGTCAGCGTGGTGCTGGGCCTGATCGGCGCCAGCGCCAAGCTGTCCGGCGCTGCGGCGCTGCGCGTGCCTGCGCAGCTCTACACCACCCTGATTCGCGGCGTGCCCGACCTGGTGCTGATGCTGCTGATTTTCTACAGCCTGCAAACCTGGCTGACCGGTATTACCGAAGCGCTGGAATGGGACTACATCGAAATCGATCCTTTCGCCGCTGGGGTCATCACCCTGGGTTTCATCTACGGCGCCTATTTCACCGAGACCTTTCGCGGTGCCATGCTGGCAGTACCGCGCGGGCAACTCGAAGCGGCCACGGCCTATGGCCTCAAGCGCTCGCAGCGCTTTCGCTATGTCGTTTTTCCGCAGATGATGCGCTACGCCCTGCCCGGTATCGGCAATAACTGGATGGTCATGCTCAAGGCCACGGCGCTGGTGTCGATCATCGGCCTGGCCGATCTGGTCAAGGCCGCCCAGGACGCGGGCAAGAGCACTTATCAGTTGTTCTACTTCCTGGTGTTGGCCGCGCTCATCTACCTGTTGATCACCAGTGCTTCCAACATCGCCCTGCGCTGGCTTGAACGACGCTACAGCGCGGGCACCCGGGAGGCCCTGCGATGATCGAGCTTCTTCAAGAATACTGGCGACCGTTCCTCTACTCCGACGGGCAAAACATCACCGGCCTGGCGATGACCCTGTGGCTGCTCACTGCCGCCCTGGTGATCGGCTTCGTGTTCTCGGTGCCGCTGTCGATCGCACGGGTCTCGAATCGGCGCTGGGTACGCTGGCCAGTGCAGTTCTACACGTACCTGTTCCGCGGCACCCCGCTCTATATCCAGCTGCTGATCTGCTACACCGGCATCTACAGCCTGGAGGCGGTGCGTGGGCAGCCTCTGCTCAACGACTTCTTCCGCGACGCGATGAACTGCACGGTGCTGGCATTCGCGCTGAACACCTGCGCGTACACCACGGAAATCTTCGCCGGGGCCATCCGCAGCATGAACCACGGCGAGGTCGAGGCGGCCAAAGCCTACGGCCTCAGCGGTTGGAAGCTGTATGCCTACGTGATCATGCCGTCCGCCCTGCGCCGTTCGTTGCCCTACTACAGCAACGAAGTGATCCTCATGCTGCACTCGACCACGGTGGCGTTCACCGCCACCATCCCGGACATTCTCAAGGTCGCGCGTGACGCCAATTCGGCGACCTTCCTGACCTTCCAATCCTTCGGTATCGCCGCGCTGATCTACCTGACCGTCACCTTCGCTCTGGTCGGACTGTTTCGCCTGGCCGAACGCCGCTGGCTGGCCTTTCTCGGCCCGACGCACTAGGACCTGAACATGCAACACGACATTCATGAACTGCTGGCCCCGCTGCCGGGCACCGCGCGCCAGATACACAGCTTCAGCTACGGCCCGACCAGTGCCGGCAAGGTCTACATCCAAGCCTCGCTGCATGCCGACGAGCTGCCGGGGATGCTAGTCGCCTGGCACCTGCGTCAGCGCCTGGCCGAACTGGAAAGCGCCGGGCAACTGCGCTGGCAGGTCGTGGTGGTGCCCATCGCCAACCCGGCCGGGCTCGACCAGATCGTCATGGACACCCCCATGGGCCGCTACGAGCTGGAAACCGGCGAGAACTTCAATCGCCGTTTCGTCGACCTGGCCGATCAGGTCGGGTGCGCCGTCGAGAGCCTGCTGGGTGGGGACGTCGCGCGCAATACCGCGTTGATCCGCACGCATCTGCGAGATGGGCTGAACCGGCTGCAGCCCGCCACCGCCCTGCAGTCGCAGCGCCTGACCCTACAGCGCCTGGCGTGCGACGCCGATATGGTGCTGGACCTGCACTGCGACTTCGAAGCCGTGCAGCATCTTTACACCACGCCCGAGGCCTGGCCGCAGGTAGAGCCGCTGGCGCGCTATCTGGGCGCCCAGGCCAGTCTGTTGGCCACCGATTCGGGCGGGCAGTCGTTCGACGAGTGCTTCAGCCTGTTGTGGTGGCAGCTGCAGCAACGTTTCGGCGAGCGCTTCCCGATCGCCATGGGCAGCTTTTCGGTCACTGTCGAATTGCGCGGCCAGGGCGACGTCAACCATCCGATGGCCAGCGGCGACTGCCAGGCCATCCTCGACTACCTGGCCGGCGTTGGTGCCATCGACCGCCAGCCGGCCGAGCTGCCGGCGTTGCTCGCCGCAGCAACGCCGCTTGCTGCCGTAGAACCGGTTACAGCGCCGGTGGGTGGGCTGCTGGTGTACAGCGCGATGCCCGGACAGTACCTGGAAGCCGACCAGTTGATCGCCGAGATCATCGATCCGCTGAGCAATACGGTTACCCCGGTGCGCAATCGTCAGCCTGGCCTGATGTACGCCCGCTCGCTGCGGCGCATGGCCACCGCTGGCATGCTGGTGGCCCATGTCGCGGGTACCCAGGCCTGCCGCAGCGGTTATCTACTTCAACCTTGAGGACGTGTTGCGCATGTACAAACTGACCATCGACGGCCTGCACAAGAGCTATGGCGACAACAAGGTGCTCAAGGGCGTCTCGCTCAAGGCCAGCACGGGTGACGTGATCAGCCTGATCGGCGCCAGCGGCTCGGGCAAGAGCACCTTTTTGCGCTGCATCAATTTTCTCGAGCAGCCCGACGACGGCGCCATGAGCCTGGATGGCAAGCCGATCCAGATGATCAGCGACCACAGCGGCATGCGGGTTGCCGACGCCGAAGAATTGCAGCGCCTGCGCACGCGCCTGGCCATGGTGTTCCAGCACTTCAACCTTTGGAGCCACATGACCGTGCTCGACAACATCACCATGGCGCCACGCCGGGTGCTGGGCATCGACAAGGACGAAGCGCGGGCCCGCGCGTTGCGCTACCTGGACAAGGTCGGCTTGCCTGAGCGGGTTGCCAGCCAGTATCCAGCGTTCCTCTCGGGCGGCCAGCAGCAACGCGTGGCCATCGCTCGCGCACTGGCCATGGAACCGGAGGTCATGCTGTTCGACGAACCTACCTCGGCGCTCGACCCGGAGCTGGTGGGTGAGGTGCTGAAGGTGATCAAGGGCCTGGCCGAGGAAGGCCGGACCATGATCATGGTCACCCACGAGATGAGCTTCGCCCGCGAAGTCTCGAGCCAGGTGCTTTTCCTGCATCAGGGGCTGGTCGAAGAAGAAGGCCCGCCCTCCCAGGTGCTGGCCAATCCGAAAAGCGAACGCCTCCGGCAGTTTCTCAGCGGTAATCTCAAGTAGCCGTCAAGCGCCGCCGACCTGTGGGAGCGGGTTCTACCCGCGAATGCTTACCCGGCGACTTATCGCCCTTATAACCGATCGTTCTAAAACTCTCGCTACCCGCCTCGGTCAGTTTCATACCTGGCCGAACTTCACTCGGCCATTCCCCAACGGAAAAACCGGTAAGGACTTATGTGCGGATTAGCTGGTGTATTCAAATAGGGGTGTTTACGGGGCCTTCGGGGTAGTTCAAACCCCCGAAACCCCCTCAAGGGAACACCAATTGGTACAAAAAATGGTACGAGATTCCGCACACCCGCCGACCAATTCTCACCCCACATTCCTGCACCATCATGACGGCGCATCAATAGAAGCCCGGTCAAATCACGCGCGGTTTCTGGGCCGATGCTTGTAGCAGCGCAGATTGGGTCTCCCTAAAAGACAGTGCTCAGTAACCATCCGATCAAGCCGCTGCCCATGACTACCAACCAAGGTGGGGCTTTCCAAAACATTAGACTCACAAAGGCTATCAGCGCCAATCCGAAGTCTTGGGGTTTGAGTATGGCGCTCGTCCAGACCGGATCGTACAAGGCCGCGAGAAGAAGCCCAACCACTGCTGCGTTGACACCCGTCAGCGCCGCCTGGGTGCGAAAGCTATGCTGCAATCGAGCCCAGAATGGTAAAACTCCGACCATGAGGAGGAATGATGGCGCGAAGATCGCAATGAGACACACTGACGCGCCCACCCATCCAGAGGGGTGGACGTTCATAGAGGCCCCTAGAAATGCCGCAAAAGTAAAAAGCGGCCCCGGTACAGCTTGCACTAAGCCGTACCCAGCTAGGAAAGTGTCTTTATCTACCAACCCGTTAGGCACCGTTGCGGTCTGGAGCAATGGCAGCACCACATGCCCCCCTCCGAATACAAATGAACCGGCTCGGTAAAAATCGTGCACCATAGATAGCGTTTGAGTAGGCCAGGCCTCCATCAATAATGGGAGACCAGCTAACAAGCTGAAAAACACTCCCAATGAGATCATGCCAACTTTCCGACTGATCGAGATCGATAAAGATTCTGCGGGTTGGTCTGTAGTGGGTTCAAACAGCATCAGACCAACCACGGCAGCGCAGACGATCACACCAATCTGCCCCATTGCATTCGGCCATAGCAGTGCAGCGCAAGCGGAGAATGCAGCGATGGTAACGCGAGGCACATCCGTGCAAAGATTGCGGGCCATACCCCAGACTGCTTGAGCAACGACAGCGACCGCGACAATTTTAAGGCCGTGAAGCAAACCGCTTGGGAAAGCACTCTCACCTGTGGACATCCCCTTAGCGAACAACACCAAAACTGTGGCAGATGGCAATGTGAACCCTGCCCAAGCAGCAATAGCTCCGCAGAATCCAGCACGTGATAATCCTAACCCTATACCAACCTGACTACTCGCAGGCCCAGGAAGGAACTGACACAGGGCAACCAAATCTACATAGCTGCGCTCACTAAGCCATTGTCGCCGGGCAACGAACTCTTCACGAAAGTACCCAAGATGCGCAATCGGACCTCCGAAGGACGTCAGTCCTAAGCGCAAGAAGACCAAAAACACCGACCATGCGGAATCAGGCTTAACCACCTTGTTACTACCTTCCAGTGATGGCATTCGTGCTCCCTGGAGCGGGTTAAGCAGTTGGATGGTGAAATGCCATTCGATCACTACTCAAATATTCAATCAGCTCTTCAGGGAGTTCGCAATCTGATGAACCAATACCTGATGCGGATTCTATTGCACAAGGTATGTGAAGCGGATGGTTATCGATCAAATTCCCGCCCTTAATCAGGGCAGCATTCCGGTTCCGGCCTGAGGCCTGGCACAGCTCTTCGTTAATCCGCAGATCGCTCACGGTCGCTGGCAGCCCATGGATCTCTGCCGCCTCAATCGCTGTGCCCAGGCGCATCCTGCGCGTCACTTGGCACCTCATGGCTCGATGCCATGCTGACGCACGCTGTGCTTCACGACGCCCCACACGGTGAACTCGTCGCCTTCCATGATGAAGCGATGGTGGTGGCCATCGCCTTCGGACTTCAACACCGGCATACCCCGAACATAGTCCAGACGCTTCACCATCGGCTCCTGATTCACCACCCCGATTATCACCTGCCCCTTCTTCACTTCCGCGCCCTTGTCGACGATCAGTAGGTCACCGTCGAATATCCCAGCGCGGGTCATGCTGTCACCGGCGACGCGCACCAGGTAGGTGCCGGGCGCGCGGATGCACAGCAGGTCGTCGAGGGAGATATCGAGGGCTTCGGATTGGAATGGGCTGTCCATGGCATGGCTCTTATACTGTTCATATGTACAGTATTCTTGCACCAGCCAGCGAGACTTTGCAATCCTGCGGCGAGGAACGGCACAGGCGGCTATCATTGGCCAAGGACAACGGAGGCGCACATGGACACGCTGGAATGGCTGAACCTCACACCCAAGCTGAGTGACATCGACACCTGGGCAAAGCTCTGGTCCGTGCACGATGACCCCTTCCCTCACATTCGCTGCAGAACCTGCGATGGGTACCAGCAGCTTCGCGACTCAAGCAAACCGTTCGTGCACAGTCCGACTTGCAAGCTGATGGGCGGTCAGAGCAGGTTCCCGTGGCGCGATCTGCTGTGGATCGTTGGAAACAGTTCTGGGAATGACCTGTAGGAGGTTCCCAACCAGATTCGGTTGGCGAAAAAGGCGCATTAAAACTCCCGATCGTTTTCCACGCCGAGCAGTTCGCAACGTTGTCTATGTAGGACCGTCGCGTAGGCTGCGGCTTCTACTCCAGTACTGAAATATGTCACAGCGCCGTCGTAGCTGGTCACCTCATAGGCATAGGGGCTGTCTCCTTGCCTGAGGCAGGCAGGTAAGATCTCGGCGCTGAGCGTTCGGACTGAAACACGCATGCTGCTGCTCCAAGGTTTTTCGGCGCGACATCCTAGACTATCTGCATACGAGCGAATACTGATAGCAGATGGAATGCACGCCAACATTTTAACAACGGACAGGGCTAGCCCGAGAGCCCTGTCAAGCTTTTGTCACATCAGTTGAACCATTGATAGGTGGAGATGTCTAGATAACACCCATTCTCTGGAACACCACCGTGAATACTGTCCATTTGCTCAATTGGCACCATGCTTGGCTGCTGAACGGAGACATGCTGTATTGCCGGCAATGTGGCGCGGGGCAGCCTGAAGAACTCGGTGACACAGTGTTTCAACATTCGGCGCATTGCTCTGCACAGGAGCTGCACCTACAACCTTGGAAGCATCTCAAGCACATAGTCGATACCGACGGCGAATAGCTTCCAATCCGCTTTAACGGCTGTGCTGATCGCTCACCCACCACATTATTCGGGTGCGTTCATAAATCCCTTTTGGGTTTCCCTATCGTTCTCAGCGCGCTCGGGCAATTGTGCGAACCCCAACGATGCGAATCGTTGCCGCTAGTTCACGGGCAATGTCTTCACTGTTAGCAGCGAGTCATACGCCTGCTCGCAGGCCTGCCCGGCTATTCGGGCTCGGTCATAAGCCTTTGCCAAGTCTCCCGCTCGCGCATCAGCGCGCTCGAGCAGTTGGGAGAGCACCATGGCGGCGCGGGTGGCTGACGTGCCTCGATCGGCAGAGCCGGTATCACTGGTGCAGGCGCCAGCGCTGGCGGCAAGCTTTCCGGCCTGGACGTGCAGCCGGTCGCCAGCAGCATCAAGGCCGCGGCCATCAGCGTCGGCAGCAGCGTTCTTTTCTCTCGCATCGTTTCCTACCTGGTTGGCCTCGCGCTGGAGGCGTTGTTCTTCGGTGCGCGCGGCCTGCACCGCCTGCGCACGTTCAGTCTGCTGGGTGGCCACGGCCTGCAACCACTCGACGTCCCGCGCGGCATTGGTCACGGTGACGCCGTGACTGTAGGCGGCATACAGCGCAGCGCCACTCAGCGCAACCATGGCGAGCGCGATGGCGATGCAGGCCAGCACCTTTTGCGCAGCGCTCACGCCAGCACCTTCAGCGCTCGTTGATAGATGGCTTTGCGTTCCTCGGCGCCCAGCGGCACACGCCCGGGCTTCCCGGTGTTGATGACGCTGCCGATATCACCCAAGTTGCCGGCGTCCGCCAGCGCATTCAGCTTCTGCGACGACCAGAACCAACCGGCGGCCATTGCTGCATGCCTGGGCTGCTCGAGCAGCTCCGGGCTTGCGAGCAGATCCAGCCCGAGCGATCGCCCGCACGCCCTGTAGTTCGCGCGGCCGGTTACCTGGATCAGTGATCGCCCGCGGAATTTCCATCCATCGCCCGGCTCAGTGTTGCCCAGCTTGAGCCTGCCCCACTCCCCGCCATAGATGCAGTTGGCAATGGACACTTGGTCGGCCTTGCGCGCAGCGGTCCTGCCGTACTGTCGGGCCTGGGCCTCGGTGATCCGCTCGCGGCTGAATTTTGACAGCAGCGCCTCCACCGAGTAATTCAGGTTCTCCACCAGGCGGGTGAAGTTGGTGGACTCATGACCTACCTGGGCAACGAAGGCTGCAGCCCTCGCCGGGGTGATGATATTGAAGGTGGCCATGGCCGCATTCAGCACAGGAACAAAAACGCCGGCTGTCTGGCCGGCGTTGGGAATGATCTGCAGAAACTGCATCTCGGTGAGGGGCATACTTTCCTCCGGGCAAAAAAAACCCGCCTGGTCGCGGGTCAAGGTATCTGAATGAAACTGACTATCGATCAATCCTGAGTCACCACTTGCATAGAACATATGGATATACGTATATTCAGTTGTGCATATCTATAGGTCTCCCCTGATGATTTCTCCTCCTGAATTTTTCAAATGCATGGCTGATGAGACTCGCACCCGTACCACGCTACTGATCGCCAGCCATGGTGAGCTTTGTGTCTGCGAGCTGATGTGCGCCATGGATGACAGTCAACCGAAGATCAGTCGGCACCTCGCACAGCTGCGCAGCAGTGGCGTGCTCCTGGATCGCCGACAGGGACAATGGGTCTACTACCGCCTCAACCCAAACCTTCCTTCCTGGATTAATGACGTTTTGCAGGTGACCCTCCGGGAAAATGAAGAGTGGCTGAGGGGCAACTCTGCCCGTTTGCAGACTATGGACGGACGCCCTGTCCGTGAAATTACCTGCTGCTGAACCTATCGAGCCTATCTCTCATGCTGATCGCACTTGCTGTTTTTGCATTCACTCTTACTTTGGTCATCTGGCAGCCAAAAGGCCTAGGAGTGGGATGGAGTGCAGCCCTCGGTGCTCTTATTGCTTTGGCTGTGGGTGCGGTGTCACTACATGACATACCCATTGTCTGGGCCATCGTCTGGAATGCCACAGCGACTTTTATCGCCGTCATAATCATCAGCCTTCTCTTGGACGAGGCGGGATTCTTCGAGTGGGCGGCGTTGCATGTGGCTCGCTGGGCAAATGGAAGCGGATACCGCCTCTTTGCGTTTTGTGTGTTGCTGGGCGCAGCTGTGTCAGCTCTTTTTGCCAACGATGGCGCAGCCCTGATACTCACGCCTATCGTTATGTCGATGCTTGTCTCGCTGCGTTTTTCACCCGCTGCGACCTTGGCGTTTGTAATGGCCGCTGGCTTCATTGCAGACACCGCGAGCCTCCCACTGGTGGTATCAAACCTGGTCAACATTGTCTCTGCAGATTACTTCGGGATCGGCTTTGCTGAGTACGCTTCCATAATGGTTCCGGTGAGCCTAGTTAGCACCACCGCCACGTTGGCGGTACTGTTCCTGTTCTTTCGCCGTGACCTGCCGAGGCACTACGCGCTCGATGCCCTGCGACAACCGAAGGAAGCCATTCGTGACCACACCACATTCGTTATGGGCTGGTGGACACTACTCATTCTGTTAGTCGGCCTGTTCGCTCTTGAACCCCTTGGCATTCCGATAAGCGCGGTCGCAGCGTTCTGCGCGGCAGTCCTTTTTGCAGTAGCCGCCCGAGGCCACCGAATTTCTACCCGTCGAGTATTGCGGGAAGCACCTTGGCAGGTGGTGATTTTCTCGTTGGGTATGTACCTGGTGGTCTACGGCCTGAAGAACGCTGGACTCACCGATCTGCTGACCCAAGTATTTGATCAGTTGGCCACACATGGGCTGTGGAGCGCGGCAATCGGCACAGGCCTGCTGTCAGCGTTGTTGTCTTCCGTGATGAACAACATGCCCAGCGTTCTGGTTGGCGCCCTATCAATACAAGGCAGTGAGGCCGAAGGTTTGGTTCGCGATGCGATGATCTACGCCAACATAATTGGCTGTGATCTTGGCCCCAAAATCACACCCATCGGCAGTCTGGCCACATTGCTCTGGCTACACGTGCTGGAGCGTAAGGGCGTGCGCATCACATGGGGCTACTACTTCAAAGTCGGCGCGCTGCTGACACTCCCGGTTCTACTGATCACCCTTTTGGCCTTGGCACTGCGCCTAAGCCTCTAAAGCCCGCGTTGAGCGCGGTAGGAGCTATCCATGCGAGTCTTGTTCATGTGCACAGCCAACAGCTGCCGGAGCATTCTTTCCGAAGCAATGTTCAACCATCTGGCTCCGGTAGATTTCGAAGCTGTGAGTTCGGGAAGCGTCCCCAAAGGAACCGTGCTGCCGCGCAGTCTGACCACCCTGGAGCGCGCAGGCATCTCTATCAAGGGTCTGAGCAGTAAAGGCAGTGACGCGTTCGAGGATTGCCCGCCGGATATCGTCATCACCGTCTGTGACAAGGCGGCTGGCGAGTCCTGCCCAATCTACTTTGGCTCGGCCATCAAGTCTCATTGGGGTCTTGCGGACCCTTCAGACGTTGAGGGCGATGAAGCAGAGGTCGAGGCTGCCTTTGATGAAACCCTGGCGCGCATTAAGCAGCGTTGCCAAGCATTTTTCGGCATCCCTTTCGGCACCATCACACGCGATGAAATAAAGCGAGAGCTTGACCGCGTCGGCACCCTTTGATCTGGAGAACACATGACAAGCCAACTGCCTAATCTTGATCTTGATTTGTTCGATTCCGATCCGGTTACGACTAGTTCAGGCACTCAAAAGCCAAGGATTTTGCTTCTCTACGGATCGACCCGTGAGCGGTCTTTCAGCCGCCTCGTAGTGGAAGAATCTGCTCGACTGCTGGAGCATTTTGGAGCTGAGACAAGGATATTTAATCCTTCCGGGCTGCCCCTTCCAGATGACGTGACGGTTGATCATCCCAAGGTGCAGGAACTACGAGATCTAATGCAGTGGTCCGAAGGTCAGGTTTGGTGTTCCCCGGAACGTCATGGGGCGATGTCGGGCGTATTCAAAGCGCAGATCGACTGGGTTCCACTGGCGCTCGGAGCGGTACGTCCTACCCAGGGCAAGACCCTGGCAGTGATGCAAGTTTGTGGGGGCTCGCAGTCATTCAACGTGGTCAACCAGCTCCGCGTACTAGGTCGCTGGATGCGCATGATCACCATCCCGAACCAGTCGTCGGTACCCAAAGCCTACATGGAGTTCGACGACAACGACCGGATGAAACCTTCTCCCTACTACGACCGTATCGTCGACGTGATGGAGGAACTAGTGAAATTCACAATGCTGCTTCGTGACCACCAGGATCATCTGGTCGACCGATACTCAGAACGCAAAGAGAGCGCTGAGCAACTGACTTCCCGAGTCAACCAGCGATCAATCTGAGGCCGCCATGACGATTGAAATAAGGGCCGCACGTCCAGAAGACGCCTCTGAGATCCAGGCTATCTACGCGCCGGTGGTTGCGGGAACCTCGATATCGTTCGAGGAGGTGCCACCATCGGTTGAAGAAATGCAGCAGAGGATCGTGAGCGCCTTGGCCACGCACCCTTACTTGGTTGCCTTACGCGAAGACAGGGTTATAGGGTACGCGTATGCAAGCCAGCACCGGGCGCGTGCGGCATACCGTTGGGCAGTGGATGTCACTGTCTACATAGCGGAGGCGGAAAGGCGGAGTGGCGTTGGCCGCAGCCTTTACTCAGCACTGATACCTATCCTTCAGCACCAAGGTTTTCGTTCAGCCTTCGCGGGCATTTCACTACCGAACCCTGGCAGCATTGCCCTACACGAGAAGATGGGATTCGTACACATTGGAACCTTCCCTGAGGTGGGCTACAAGCACGGCGCATGGCATGACGTTGGATATTGGCAGTTTAAGTTGAACAGAAAAACGTCGCCGCCGACCGAGCCTCAAGCGTATTCAATTTAGACAGGACCAGTAGACGCCTGCTTGCTAATGATTCGTAGCTCTCGGATCAATGCTAGATGGGCCTTATATTTTCCGGCGGAAATGACCAGCGCCACCAATCCGGACGCCGGCCCAGAACAGTGCTGCACGCCACTTGGCTACGCCGTCGGCGCGCAGCGCCCGGTAGAACAGGTCGTCGCATTCCCTGCGTGTGAGCTGGCCTTGGCTGTAGAGGTAGTCGTGAACTGTGCAGGCGCGATTGCCATAGGTCACCATCAGGGCATAGACGGCGAACAGCAGGATGTTATGGAAGACCTGCAACGATGCGAAATTGGTCACAAAGCCTGCAGGCACCTCAATCGTGCCGTGCTTATCGTCCTCCAGGCGCAGAACGCCAAGCAGTATGTTCAGCTTGCCGTCCTGCTCCGTCTGCAACTTCGTGGCGAACACAGTCATGAAAAGCTCCAAGTCACGGTTGCTGGATCGGTGGCGAGCCCGATGTTCCTCTCTGCCACATGACGTACTGCTGTGTACCGCGCAACCATCGTCGTGTACCCATCGTTGTTTGCGATCACCCTGGAAACCAGATCAGCGAAGGGCTCGGTCCAGCCGAGGTTCTGCCGCTCTGTCCAGAGTTGGGTCAGGAAGGGCGTCGAGGGCTTTGTGTCCACGTCCGCCGCTACCCACTGCTTGGCCTCTTCTGCCTGGATGGTCCACGTCTTGATCTCGTAGTCCGGCCACCCCGATTGCAGGCCCGCCATGGCTCTCTGGTAGTCGTCATTCAGCAAGGCCATCCGTTCCCCTGCCGTCACCTTCGGCTGCGCTGCTGCGGACTGTGCGGAGGTCATACGGATCAAGGCCTTGGTGGTCAGGTCTACCACCCACATCCAAGGCTCTTTCTTGACCGCCGCGTACTGGTCGTCCGTCAACTCCAGCCCGGAGACACCTTGCGGGATCGTTGGACATTGCATCAGGGACAGAACCATGCCCTTTGCGTCATAGGTCATGAAATTCAAGTGAAAATCTCCTGAGCAACGATGAACCGGGTGAATCTGGAGTCCGTCGCCGTCACTGTGGACAAGCTGTCTACAGTCGTCTCAACGTTCCAGTAGAACTCGTAGGTCCAAGTACCAGCGCCGGGCTGATCGATAATCGAGCCCTGCTTGTAGTTGAAGTTAGTGTCGGGGCCGGGAATGATCCACGAGGCGTTGCTCAGCTGCACACCGTTACGCTTGATCATGATCCCGGAGTTGTTGCTACCCGCGTGCTGCACGACCAAGTTGTACGTCAGCTGGATGGGGTTGTTGCCCGTGGTGATCGTGCAGGACAGGCTGCCGATCTTCACCTGACCGGTGGCTTGCGTACGGTACGGCCCACCCAGCTCAGACACGTTGACGAGGTTCGCCGGGCGCAAGGGCCTGCCGCTGTACCGGGTGTAGTACAGCAGTTTCCATGCGTTGCCGGGCATACCGAGGATCTCGCACGAGTCACCAAACTCGGTGACCAGCGTGGCCAGCCCGTTTGGCAGCTGAATGTTCGTGTTCTGGATAGTCATGGCCCCTGCAAACAGGATCTTCCGGGTCACGCCTTCTTGCGCGGTACCGAAGCTGGTCAGGTTGCCATTGCCTGTGCCAGTGACGGTGTTGGCCTGCGCCGAGGCTGCATCCAGCACACCGTTGCTCAGAGCTACCGTTACGTTGGGTGCTTCGTCGAGGGCGCCGATCATCCGGCCACCGGACAGAGGCAGGCTGGCACGGTTTGGAGCTACCCGGCCAATTCCTACCCAGTCGACATCGAACACGTCTGCCGTGCTGGCACCGAGGTCCAGCCGCACTTGCAGGATGATGTTGTCAACCCAGTCCGTGCCGCCAAGGGTCAGAGCAGCCATGTCGACATCGAGGATCACACTCTGGCCGACAGCGAGGTTCGGGTTCGGCACCTGCTTGTAGTAATTGCCCCACGAGTGAGAAGCCGTCCTGCTGTAGAACTTGCCATCCCAGCCGCTACCCGCCTTGCGGGTGATCTTCATGCGGAGCACGGTAAACAGCGCCCCGGGCAGCGCCATGACCGGAGACACGATGTACGGGTCAGCCGTGGTGGAAGTCACGGTCAATGAGCCACCGGCACCGTTCAGGGTCGCGCCTGACGCTATCCAGCCCTCGGTGTCCCCCTTGTCGAAGTGCCACATGGCGAACGCATCAAAAGGCGCCATGATCAGCAGGCCCTGAGCCGCGTTGATCTGTGCCTGCAACTTGCCCAGTGCCGACAGCACCGAATCAGTCGCTGCAATTGCGGCATTCGTGGCAAACGAAACCCCGGCAATAGCCGTATCCCGAACGAACTTCGGAAGGTCCTGCCACGTCTTGTCACCCCTCCAGTACTGGGCAGACGTGCCCCCACCAATCGAAGGCTCCTTCGTGTCATCCGTGATGATGATGTCAGAGCTACCGTCGAAGTTCACGCCGTTGATCTTGCGTGCGTTGGCCAGCTTCGAAGCTGTCCCGGCATTGCCATTGATACCGAGCACACCGGTTTCAAGGTTAAGAGTCAACGGACGCTGGGTGGTCCACCCGCCCTGCTTGTCATCCTTGGCGGTCACCAACAGGTAGAAATAGCTGGGGTCCTGCCGGAAGATCGTGCCGTAGTTCCCGGATGTAGCCCGAAAGAAGTTGATGGCGGAGCTCTGGAGCTCACCAGTCATTGCGGAGTCCGGCCCACCAGACCGGCTGAGGTTTGCATCGGACAGAGACTGCACCGTGTCCATGAAGGCAACTTCTCTCGGAGTCGTCCACACATGGGTGTTCACATCACCCCGGGCACGGACAAACATGCGAGAACGGCCGGAGGTCCATTCCGTGTACACCTCGGTGACAGCCAGGCCATGGCCACAGATCTGAATCCGGTTACCGAAGTCAATCGGAAAGCCTTTGGCGAGGCCTCCGTAGATCCCTTCGATGTAGGCCCGGCCAGCACGCGCGCTGTAGTTGGCAGTGCCCGTAGGCATTGCTGCCTCAGCCGTGTTGCCCATCCAGTTGGCATTGACCTCGATGTCAGCCGTGCCATCAAAGGCCGCGCCGCCGATCAACCGGGCGGTCCTGAGCTTCGTGGCCTGTGCAATGGTCACCGAGATCGTGACAGCCGCGCTGCCATCGAAGTTGACCGAGCCACTGGCATCGCCCGACAAGCCGATAGAACGGGCCGTGGCCAGCTTGGTTGCAGCCGCTGCGGTACCGGTCGAGGCAAGCTTGTTGTTCAGCTGGGCTTGGAGCTTGCCAAAGGCCTGTAGGAACGTGTCGCCCGCCGCCAGTGCAGCGTTGCCCCCTACGGTGAAACCGAATAGGGCGGTGCTGCGTACCCGCGCCTCGGTGAAGTAGACGTTGGTACTGCCCTCCGTCACCGCATCCGTGCTGCCAGGGCTGGCAATGATCGGGGCGTAGGCACTGCCACTCCACCGGAACTGGGAGCTGGTGACTCCGTTGGCGTCCGTGTAGGGCGTGACCGTGATGTAGATCTTGCCGGGCTCACCCGTGGCTGGCAGGGCCGAGAAGGTCGGGTACTCCAGCACATCGTCGACATAGGACGGAAGCTGGCTGGCAGGGACCATGCCGCTGGTGTCCAGTGTCGCGACACCGTTGGGCGCCCCCATCAGGGCCGTGGCGATCCTGCTGCTGTCGACAATCGTGATGTTGGCCGTGCCGTCGAAGTTCACACCGTTGATGGTGCGAGCAGTCGCCAGTTTGGTGGCCGCAGCCGCCGTGCCGGTAGTCAGCAGGCGGTTGTTCAGCTGGGTCTGGATCTTGCCGATGGCTGCCAGCAGCGAATCACTTGCGACCACAGCGGAGTTCACCGTGAACACCACACCGTTCAGCGTCACGCTACGAACCCGGGCATCCGTGTAGTAGAGGTTCGAGCCTTCGCTGACGCTGCTGGTGGACAGTGCCGGAAGCTGGGCAATCGGCAACTTGCCACCGGAGTCCAGATCAGCCTTCTGGCCAAGTGCATCCTGCACTGGCTGACTGACCGGCTTCTCCAGGTCGGGCGTATTGTCTGCCCGGCCCAGGCCCACTATGGACTTCGCCAGTGTATCCCCGGCAGGCAGTTGTTTTTTCACGCCTCCAATGAGGACGAGCGGAGTCCGTTCGGTCATTAGATCATCACCGGTTCATAGTCCGAGGTGACCAGCTCGGTCGCCGACTTGGCCACGCCCAGCTGCTGGGAGAGCTTGCCGTAGTTGGCGGCCAGGGTTTCGTCCAAAGGCGCCGCGATGACCCCGCCGGCGGTGCCGAGGAAGTACTTGGTGCCCACGGTCAGACCGGTCAAGCCCGAGTTCACACCGTCCATGGGGTAGACGGTGGTACTGGCGGCAGAAGCGAAAGCGCTGGTCACGAAGCCATCCGCCTGGCGGCCGTTGGTGTTGTCGGCCTTGCGCGCCTTGAGCGTGCCGGCGTCGTTGAAGAAGTTGATGAAGTTGCCAGCGGTCAGCTGCTCAGACGCCGGCACGATGGTGGTATTGGCGCCGATACCCAAGGGCATCAGGCTTGCATCGAGGCGGCCATCGGCGCCGGTGGCCACGACCTTGTCGGCATCAGCGGCGCCGGCCGAGGCCTGCAGCGCCTCAACCATTTTTTGGATGCCGGAAACGAGGCGAAGAAAACGAGGTGCAGGCATGGGTATTACTCCAGGTCGATAGGGTCTTGCAGGTTGAGGATCAGGCGGGTTGGCGAAACCGCCGCACCGATAAGCAGGTTGAAACCTTGGGTGGGGGGCACCTGGGTGAGCGCACCATCGGCGCCCAGCCATACCCGGCCGATGTTCCAGGCCCAGGCCGCATCGTCGATGACGCCAGTGCGCTGGATATTCAGCGTGGCGCCGGCATCGGCAGCAGTGAGGGTGATGCCCAGCAGCAGCGCGATATGCTCGCCGTCGGCCTGGTCGAGCCGGAACACAACGCCGGCCAGCTCGTACACGGCCACCAGCGCGCTGAGTGTTTCGCCGGCCAGGCGCTGCACTGCGGATCCGCCGGCGGGGCCCGGGATGCCCACGCCGGGCGGACCCTGCTCACCGATCGTGATGACCTCGCGCTCGATCAAGTCGATGGCAATGGCGTATTCACGCTCGAGCGCCGCGGCGCCGGCCTTCTCGACTTCGAAGGTGATGACGTTGGGGCTGCAGGTCATGTGAACGCCCCCGTGAAGTAGCGCGTGACTACCCCGCCGGGGAACAGCAGGTCGAAGGTGTAGGTCATGCCGCCCGGCGCCAGGAGCAGGGTCTGGGCCGCCGTCAGCGTGCGCGCGATGGTGCCCGGCGCCGTGACTTCCAGCCCTGCCCCCTCCCCCAGGACAAACAGCGCATCGGCGCCGCTGAAGATGGTGAGCACCACCGTGGCATCGGTCAGGTCCACCGGTGGCCGGTACACCAACTGTCCGCCCGACGGCCGCAGCCCGACTGCCGATTGGCTGTTCACCTCGAGGCTGTCGGCTGATAGCCGCCTGGCGCGGTGCGGCAGCTGCTTGAACGGCTCCCGATTCAAGTCCGGCATGCCGACTGCGCCGCGCACCCACACTGGCCAGTCCGAGGCCAGGCCGTGATCGGGCACCTGCAGCACCACCGGTGCGCCGGCAATGCCGGTGATATCCCGGTACACGAACACCGGCTGCATGATTCGGATCGTGTCGCGGTACGTTGCGCCCGGAACGACGGGCAGGTCTTGGCGGGCCGGCTGCATGGCTGGCTGCTCCTGTTTCAAAAGAGGGGTTAGATCCAGTTGACCGGCTTGGAAGAACCCAGCATCAGTTGACCGGTGAAAGGGTGATAACTACCGAAGTGAGGGCTGAAGTCAGTCGGGTGCTCGCCCACTGGTGGAATAAATCCATCCGGGGTAATCGCCCCATAGAACTTGTGCTTGGGGTAATCGGTGACAGTGGCCAGGGCCAGACAGTTGTTGCTGTACAGGTAGAAGTAGGTCACGTCGCTGACATTAGCCATGCTGACCCCCACCGACGGTCGAAACTGGCCAACGTCCGCCCACAGCTCGCCCGTTGCTATGATTCCAAATCCAGCCCGGCCGGTACCGATGTTCGGAAGCTGCTCACCGTTGAAATAGGCCGTGGTGTATACGAGGTCATTCAATACGCTTTGCGACGAGAACGTGTAAGACCTGGTCCAGCGGTAATCACCGTGAGCGATCGTGATTGTGAGTGCGCCCTCGGCTGCGGTACTGCCCTCAAAATGGTACTTGCCGTCGTTCTCAACACCGCCGTGCCCGTCGGTGTATATGAGGTGCACGACCTGCTCGTCAGTCACTACGTTGATGACCGGCATTGGCCGCTCAGCCCGGTACACACAACTGAAAGTGCACGGGACAGGGGTCTCACCCTGGAAAGAAATGAAGGGTATCCAGGTCTGACGCCTGTTTACCGAGACTGGACCGGGGAACAGGTCATCCCCCTTCATGACCTTCAACGTCGTGGTTGGCACGTAGTCGTAGAAATACCGGGTTCCTGAATTGGGTCCCCCATCCCCAAAGGGCTCACGGTTGGTCTCCACCCAGTTCCGGCTTGGATCTACAGCAAAGCCGTAGTCCTCTATCGCTATCGGTTGGTCATCCCTACGCACTCGGGTTTTGTCGTACAGAATTTCGTAGCTGGCGGCGATCTCACTTCCACTTCCAATCAGCGAGACTTTCAGATAAGTGTAGGGCCGAGCATGGGGATCAAAGCCATTTCCCGCGTTCGATATACACCATGAAATGATAGCTGTGCGGCCTGTGTCGCTCACGCTATGCAGGCGTATAGAGTGAGTCTGACTGTTTCCAAAATCAGCGAAATATAACTTCCGATCATCTTCAGACAGCAACCCCACTTGAAATTGCTGAGTGAGACTTATCGACTCCGGCGCCCTGGTGAACTCGCCAAAACGCTTGAATGTAAGCCGGAGCGTTGAGGTGGCTGGCTGGATATTGCGGATCGGCATAGTCACCGACCAGCGACTACCATCCAAGGCCTGATATAGCCAACCAATCTCCTTTTCATAAAGCCGACCCGAGGTAACAAGCGCTCGACCCGACCAGTACTGGCCGCCAGCCGGCGCTTGCGCCGCCTCGGCGTCAGAGATAGGCGCTACCCCTTCCACTACAATCCTGTGATTGTCGCCGGGCCCTGCAGCATTGGCGGGTGAAAACGACAGTTCTTGTGTCGGGCGAGTCGCGCCATTGGGAAGTTGTAATGTCTCGGCGGTTATCATGCCATGCCAAGGCCAAACCAACGTTCGCTCCATCTCGCCCCCTAAACCTCTTGTATTTTGGCCACCGACCATCTGCTGCGACAGAAAGTGAGCGTGTAACGCTGCCCAGTATTGGGCTGCACTATAATTTGAGTAACGTCTTTCAGCGGATAACCCTCAGCCGTGTCAACTGTGATCGTAACAACTCCCCCGGTGAAGTTTAGGATCAAAAGTTCGACATCAACTATAGGATCCATACGATTACTATTACCTACTTCCTTAAGGATGAGGTCAGCGGAGCGCGTATTGTTGAAACTCCATGAAAACTTCCTGTCAGCACCGGCAATTGTGAGCGACGTATTATCTGATCTCGGGATGTAATCACTACCTTCAGCATGATAAGTGCGATCTGACAAGGTCCAGAAATTAGAGCCCCCAACTGATTCGAGTGGCACCCAGCAATGAAGGCGGTACGCGGTGGCAGAACTGGTCGCAACTCTCAGTATTCCGTCCATCCGCTCGGTATTGCCGCCACCCACCACATTGATTTCGAACTGGACACCTGATGTGTTCTCGAGCACCAGCAGCACTTCATAGAATCCGGGCTCGGTGATATCGGGCAGGACCAGGAGCGGATTGAATTGCCCGGGGGTCAGCCGCCACACGGTGATCGGCTGCTTATGGTTGAGGGCCAGCTCATTGCCAGTCGCCACAAGCGCGTGCCCAGGAAGTGGGCTACCCCAATCCTCGACACGAGCCGTGCCATGGGCGACCCAAGTCTGACCGCTGGCAGTATTGGTGTAGTGGGCGCCAATGCTCGGCGGTGCGAGCTGTGGGTCGGTGGTGCCGCTATCAGTGTGCTGAACGTTTGCCATTGGAATGTCCGTTTTATCAAGGCGGCGGGGATCAGGCCGCCGGTACGAGGGTGTTCTGTGCCTGGTCGGTAAGAGCGCTTCCGGCAGGGTCAGTAAGTGCGCCATCGGATGGCTCCGGCTCCGGATCGACGCCGCCCCCGCCTTCGAGCGCCGTCACCCGCGCGACGAGCGATTCAATCGTCTGTGCGAACCGGTTGAGAGTGCCGGCTGTAACGCCGCAATAAATCAATGTGCCGGTTGGCCAGGCCCGTGCTGTGGTTTCTTCCCGAGCGCGGGTGACGGTTGCGACGCCATTGGCCACAGTCACTTCGATGACTTCCCACTGGGTCTGGTCCAGTGCATTCGCAGAGTTGACCAGCGTGAGCAAGTACGTGCCGGCCGCCAAACGCGAGAGCGCTGCGCCTGGCACAGGCAGCGTGGTTGCCGCAGCCGCCATGGGCTGAGTCAGCTGGGTGATCCAGTTATTGATGAAGCGCATCTATGGCACCTTCGCCGGCGTGACCGGCTTCGCGAAGTTGACGGTGACACTCGCGCCATCGTTGTCGGTCATCACCAAGGTTTTCAGCGCCGGCATGTTGAACAGGCCATCGCTGCTGAGAATTCCGTCTGGCCAGTATTCGCGCTTGGTGTAATCGGCCTCGGTAAGTGGGCTGGCGATACCACCCCCGGTGCCGACATTGGGAGCGGCCCAGACCCCAGATCCGGTCTGCCCACCGATCCCACCGCGGCGCTCGATCCGCGACAGGGTCGTGCTTCGGCGTTGCACTCCACCCAGGCGCTGGATGTCGTCGGCAATCTGGGCCCCTGAGCCGCGGCGCTCTGCTTCCATTGCTGGGCCAATTGCGCGCCGGGATGATTCCATGGCGGCGCCACTCGCCCGCCGATTCGTCTCCAGGGCAACGCCCAAGGCGCGCCGCTCGGTCTCTGACATGGCTTACAACTCCAGAAGGTCGTTGGGAATGACGACCCGGTAGGTCGCCGCGATATCAACGGTTTTTTCGTCGGTGTCCTCTTCGGGTATGTCGATTGAGGTCACCTGAAAACGCCGGGGGAAAACCTCCAGCGTCGGGTCAGCGTTGTCATAGTTGCCCGCGAATCCATCGAGGTCTTCCTTGTATGCCGGCGCGCCCCTCTTGCCGCCGAGCTGGGTCGGCAGGCTCCGCCCTATGGGGTCGGGCCCATCCGGCTCAGGTTGCGGCTCGACTGAGGCGGCCGGCGGCTCGAGCGCATCTTCGGCGTTGCCGCCACCACGCATGACGGTGATCGTCAGGGTGGTAATGGCGCTGCCGGCAGCCAGGTCAAACGTGTCGTAGACATGGCTGCACCGCGCCGCTGCGCTGATGCCCTGGTCACTGATCGCCAACGTGTGCACCAGATCGACGTCCATCACCATGCTGGTCGGCGATTCCCAGCTGACCCGGGTCCCGCTGTGCGCCTGGATGATCGAGGTCTTGGCTTGATGCAGCAGGCACCGGAAAGCGCCCAGGCGCTGCGCCTCATCACGCTGGTCCTTGTGGCCGGTCTCGCCACCATCTTGCGCAGGCGCCCCGCCGACGCCGCCGGCCCCATTGCCGCCCACGCCATTGCCAGTGCCGGGCGCCACAGGCCGGGGCGCATCAATACCGAACGCTGTGCTTTCCCAGCCATCGGCCAGATCGTTGGTGTACTCGATCGACAAGGACTCCCTGGCGATCACCTCACCGGCCTGCGCGACGCTGGTCTCGGCCACCACCTTGAGGGTGTACTTCTCGGTTACCGGTTGGCTCCAGCGGCGGCCGCCCGTGAGCGAGGCCGCCAGCAGCAGGTCGGCGTAGTTGTTCACCCAGGGCTGGCCGTTCCCACACGGGTCAGGGGCACTGAGCGGCACTCGGTTGTAGCCGGGGTTGCGCACCAGGCTCAGGCCACTGCCGGTGACTGAATCGCGAACCATGGCCACATCCGGCAGCTCTGTGCTGTCGGGCCGCCATTGGCAGAACCCGCTGAGCCCGCCCAGGCCGTTGGTATCTGGATGCACCCAGGTGAAGTTCTCGTTGAGCTGGCGCAGGCGAGGAAAACGGTAGTTCGCTTCAATCTCGACGGTGTTGGTCAAGCTGGTGAGATCGGCATAGGACAGTGCAACCGAGTCGTAGACCGTGGTGCCGCCGCCGAACGTGAAGTCGATGTTGCCCGCGTACCAGCTGGTGAGCCGTAGCTCGCCAGTAGCTGACGAGTCCAGGCTGCCTTGCACAGAGGTCAAACGCTCCTGGGCATAGTCCCATCGGCTGCGCCCGTCTACCGCTTCGAACACCTCGTCTGACCAGTAGGAAGGGATCAGCGCCTCAACTGCCTCGGTGCTCATCGCCTCGACGCGCTGCTGCAGCTGATCGCCGCAATGGCACACCAGCAGCCTGGCTAGCGAGCCCCATTCCGTGGTGACGATGCGGCCGGTGTAGCGGCGCTTCTCGCTGGTGACACCCGCGGCAGTGCTGATGTAGTCGATCGCGACCTCGGCCCCTACCCAATCCATCGGCACTACAGGCCCCGCATGCATCTGCAGCGTGAAGTCCGCCAGGCCGGCAGCGCCGCGCTCGCGGTCGACATGCACCTGGCCGGTGAGCCTGGCGGTTACATCACTGCCGCCTACGGTGACCCGCAGCCGCCAGCGGAACGCCCGGCCCGGCACGATCGGTAGTGGCTCAGTTGCACTGGAATCACCCTGCAGGCCGCCCAGCGCCGCGGCATTGAGCGGCAATCCGTTGATCAGCATCAGACCTCTTCCCAGGCGATGGTCCAGCCAAAACTGCCTTGGCCCGAGCTCTGCGTCTTGGGAGGCTTGCTGGCGAACACGTTGTAGACCGGCATCCACTGCGCCATGTACTTGGTGGCGCCGACCATCTTCTCGATCGTCACGACCAGGCCATCCATCACGCATGGCGCTTCGACCCACCGGGCCCCGACCAAAGCGAATGCCCAGGGCGCCCAATCGTCGCGCGGAGTGCTGGGCAGCACGAGGATCTGCGCATTGCTCACCATGCTCTCCTGCGCGGTGAGGCGCAGTTCAAGCGGCTGGCTGTAGTCCAGGCCATCCAACCCCGGCGGCATCCAACCCTGGCCGCTGATGGTGCCGGCGGCTTTGCCCCAGTGGGTCATCTTGACGCCTTCGCCGCCGGACAGCCGGATGACGAATTCCCCCAGCAGCGGGTTGTCGGACTGATCCGGTGCGCCGGCATCCAGAACAATGGGGATGCCCCCCAGCATGATCAGCGGCAGGCTCATCCGTTACTCCAGAAATGAAAAAACCCACCGAGGTGGGTCTGATTGGTTGCACATCCTCAATTGTTCTTACCGAACTTGAGGCGCTGATTCCTGATCAGCCGCTGGAAGTCCTGTTGAGGGGCCTGCAAGTGATAAGTCTCGCCCCCTACCGAGAGAGCGACGGTCCCCATGCTTTCCGGCATAGGCGGATCAATCTGATTCAGAATCGACGCCGCGGGCGCTGGAATACTGGGCATCATTCGCGGCGCTACCAGCCCACCCGTTGCGAACTTGGGCAAGCGGCGCTCGTTTAGTTGCCGCAGCAGTTGTGGGCCATAGTGCTGGACCGCAGCTGCTCGCATCACGAATTCGCCGTTCGAAAGCCGAGCCAGGATGCTGTCACTGGTTCCGGTACCAGGACCACGAACCATATCGCCGCGAGCGAATTGCGGAACATCCGGATCAGGGCCGGAGACGCTGGTAGATCCGTTAGGTGCGACGATAGTCATAGGCACGATCAACGCCTGGCGCATCTGTTCCGCAATAACTGCAACCTGGCTCTTCGCAGCATCCACCGAGGCTTCGTCCAGTTTTGGAGTTACCGGGACATCCATGTCCACTATCGCCCCATCTGGAATCAAAGGCTCTACCGGTACCTGCACCTTGCCGCGCGCGGCGACCTCGCGCACCATTTTCTGGTACGCGTCCTCCTCAACCACTGGCTGAACCGGGACTACCGTATCCTGCAGCGAGTAGCTGTTGACGCCCGGTTGATAGTTGAGCTTCTGAGATTTTGTAGAGGTTTTAGACGGGACAAGCGATGTTGGCGCTGCCGGTGCCGATTCCCCTGCGGTAGGAAACTGTACGGCAGGAACCTGTCCGGCGATGGCCAGCATCTCAGTGCTTGGCGCTACGTTGATGGGCGTTTCGAATTGCTGCCCGATCAAGATTTTCAAATCCTGAATCTGCTTGCGTACTGCTGCGAGCGCTTCTGGATCCATCATTGGCGTAATGACGACCGATTTCAACGCATCCAGCTTTGACTTTAGCTCGTCCGCTTTGTCTTTCGCTTTTTCAATGCTGTCCTCGGCCTTTTTGACATTGATTCCATCTGCTGCAACTTCAATTCCTTGCAGCTCTTTGATGAATCCGGCAAACCCATAAGTATTTGCACCGGAATCGGCCAGTTTCTGCAAAATATCCAGTGCAGCGTTCGCCTGTTCCTTGGCCGCATCAACATCCCCGCGCTGAAGCGCTTGGCGCGCCCCAAGCTTCAGCGCTTGCGCCGAGGCAAAGGACCCGTCGTTCCCAGTGGCTGCCCCGAGGGCAGATAGAGCCTTGCTATACTTTTCCTGGGTCTTGAGCTGGGCAGCTTTCGCTTTTTCAAGGTCGCTATTGGCTTTTTTCTCGGCGGATATTTGGGCCTTGAGCGCAGCCTCCGTATCAGTGACGACCTGCGACTGCAGCTTTTTCTGTTCGTCAGCGCTTTTCTGAGCAGACGCCAAGCGCTCGGCAGCGAGTCTATCTTGCTCGTCGTTGCTTCCGCGCTGATCCGCTTCCAGCTTGTCGCGCTGGGCAGCCATATCCGTCACAAGCTTGCGCAAGGCCGCCAGTTCAGAGTCGATCTCACCGCGATCCCAAAACTTCCATTGAAACAGGGCTGTTTGAGAATCGTTCTTCAGCCCCGATCGGACATTTTGCAAATCGCGAATTCGCGCCATCACGACGCTGATCTCGTTATTGAAGCCTGCAATGGACTGCTTGTCTTTGCGAAAGAAGTCCCCGAACTCGCCGCTGGACAGCCCTTTGAGGGCCGCAGTGAGGCCTTGCGCAAGCTCAATCGCATCCGAGGAGAGTCCGGACCACTCATCAAACTGCTTTACCGACACAGCCAGTTGATTGTTGAGCTTTGTAAGAGCTCCACCGAAGGTTTCCGGCAGTTGCGCCGCCTCCGCCGCAAGTTTCGGAAGCTGTCCCAGCAGCGTGTTGACGATTACATCAGCGGTCAATTGGCCCTCTGATGCCATATTCCGAAGTGCCCCGGTGGGTACCTTCAACCCCTCCGCCAATGCCCTCAAAAGCCGAGGGGAGTTCTCAGCGATAGAGTTGAATTCCTCTCCGCGAAGCACCCCTGAGCCCAGCGCCTGAGAGAACTGAGTAATGGTGCTTCCGGTTTCGGACGCCGTCGCCCCACTGATCCGCAGTGACTGGGTTACCGCATCGATGATACTGAGCGTGTCCTTCTGCCCTCTTCCCATTTGCGCCATGGCGGGCTGGAGCCGGCTATAGAGCGTGACTACGTCGGCCAGCGGAGCTTGGTTGCGCTGAGCTATTTCGAAGGTAGCGCGCTGAGCCTCGTTGAACTCAGCTTGTGACGAAGTGGTAAGCCGAAGCTGGGCGTCCATCTTTTTGGCGCTGTCGGTCGTACGCAGGTAAGCCGCCGCCACAGCAACGGCCGAGGCTGCGCCCGCGCCAGGGTCAAATTGTCCGAGAAGCCTCCGCCACCACCTCGGGAGCTGGAACCGGAACGTTGCTGCTCTCCAGACAAGGCCGCGATAGCGCGCCGAGATTCTTCGACCTTGCGGCGATACTGCGCTTCAGCTACCGCCCGCTCTGTAGCGGACAGAACTCCCGAGCGAGTCAGGCGCTGGTAGTCGGCGGTAAGGGTCGCGATTTGTACGCGCAGCGCCCTGAGCTGATTGATGCCAAGGCTTTGCCGCGCTGTATCAGCCAGAACCGGCACGGTCTTCACTGGCGCGGCGTTGACGGCACGCATCTCACGCAGCCGTGCCAACGTTTCGCTGACCTTGCGACGGTAGTTGTCTTGGGCGATCCCAAGATCGCGGGCAGACAACTCACCAGACGCCTTCACCAGCGAATACTGCTGCCGCAACCGAAGCAGTTCGGCCTGTGTTTCGCGTGCCGCGCCAGCACCAAGCGCTGTTTTGGCACTGTTGAGCGAGGTATCTGCCCGCCCAGCCGCCAGCGCTTTGTTGTATGCGGTGCTGAGTCGGGTTTGCTCGGCGGCAAGGTTTCGCGTATCCAAGCCAGCGGCGCGCAAACCTGCGCCCATTTGGTTCAGCTGAGTTACCTGCTGTGCCTCGACGCGGCCCAGGCGCTCCAGATCGCGGACCGAAGCGCGATACGTTTCCTGCAGCTTGCGAGATGGTGTTTCGGCTCGAGCCAGTTCGGCGCCGAGCTGGCGAACCCGCTCCCGAGCATCCTGCATAGCTCGACCGGTCTTTTCGACGTTCGATTCCAGTTCGCGGAATGCATTGACCTGGCGCAGGGGCTTTTCAACCACCTTGACCATCTCGCCGTATTCTTTGCGAAACCCGGCTACTTCCTTGGTGGCGCCGTCCAGGTCAGCCGTCAGCCGGAGTTCGATGTCACGCATGATTTCAGCCCTTCAAAGCGCGCAGGAACAGGCGCCATGGGTAGGAAAGCACCTGGTGGTGCCCGATTCGGATCAGGGCGCAGATGCAGTCGTCGAGGTTCTTCAGAGCCTGGCCGGCGGGTTGTTGACCCTGGCCAGCCACGCGAAAAAATCGGGGTTCTGCCCCTTTATGTGGGTGATTACGGCGCGGAGCTGACTTGGCCTCATGCCTTCCACCTGGCCGACTTCCAGATTGGTGAAGCGCCGTAAATCAGAGAGGCGGATGTCCTCGAAAAAGGAACCGCCCAGCCCGTCAGACTCAGGCTCTTCCGACATCATCAAGCGGATCTCCGCAACTGTAAGCTCTCGGAAGATCACTTCCCTTCCATCGATCATAGCGACCTTCGAGGCGGTCATTTCACTCATGCTGCACTTCCCAGTAAAGAAAGCCCGCGGAAGCGGGCCGGGTTACAGGCGCGGTGTCAGGCCGCAGCGGTTTCTTTCATGATGCGCATGTACTTCGACTTGCCGGCGCCGGTCTTCTTGGGATCGGAAAGCACCTTGGCGGTGACCTCACTGCCCATGAAATCATCGGTGCTGATCCAGTCCGCGCTGGCGGCCGGGCTGAGCTGGCATCG
This sequence comes from Pseudomonas sp. MM227, assembly GCF_947090715.1. Lineage (NCBI taxonomy): Bacteria > Pseudomonadati > Pseudomonadota > Gammaproteobacteria > Pseudomonadales > Pseudomonadaceae > Pseudomonas > Pseudomonas sp. MM227. The sequence continues at coordinate 1,287,815 of NZ_OX352319.1, read as the reverse complement.
GAAGTACTGCAGGTTGACGCGATTTTTCGTGCCCGCGGCGTTCGCACCTTCGAACAGGAACTCGTAGACCTCGCCGCTGCCGGTCAGAGCCTCGATAATGTCCACGGACGCAGAGGCATAGGTGATCAGCAACTGAGCGCCATCGGCGATCGCGCCCGCTTCCAGTATCTCGATGCCCGAGCCTGTCATTTGCCAGTCGTCACCGTCGTCATAGGCAGTCGCACCGCCAGCCGCCAGCTTCACCGAGGTGATGGTCAATGGCATCTTGTCCAGCAGGATGGTGCCGCCCTTGCTCGCACTGTGCGGCTCGTCGGTGACAGTCGAAGCAGGCACACGGTCGATGGTGCCCCAGTAGATGGCCGCCAGGTTCGCGGTGTAGAACTCGCGCCAGTTCATGGTCAGCGACATGCTGCTGATCCGGCTGATGGAGTCATACTCGCCACCCTGCGGGGTGGTGGTATCGGCCAGTGTGATGTCGTTGGTTTCGATGGCCTGGGTCAGAGTCGAGACCAGGCCCACGGGCATGAATGGGCCGCCGACACCGTACTTGCGCATCTTCACCTGGCCACCGACCAGGAAGGTTTCAATCTGTGGCATGTCTTACTTCTCCGAGGTGTCGCCAGCGATCACGCCCAGGTCTTTCAACCAGGTGCGCTGCTCGGCAGTGACTTTGATTTTGTCGCCCGGCGCGTAGTCCGTGCGGGCATGGGTGTGAGGCTTGAGCAGCTCCACTTCGAAGCGCGGCAATGCACGCTCCGCCTCGGCGACCGGTTCGGTGGCCTTGACGGTGCTGGGCACTCGAATGCCTGGTGCCTTGTCGGTTTTATCGGCTTTGTCGGACATGAGGGTGTTCCCCCTGAATGATGGTGTGCAGCTGCACGGGAATGAGGACCGTTGCGGCCTTCAGTGACTCACCTGGCGGGAAGGTCTCGGGGGTACCGACTGTGATGCCGGTAACACCTTTCGGCAGCCAGTCCAGGGCGCGGCCTTGCACGGGAACCAGGCATTTGAGCAGGTCATGCTCAAGCGCTTCGATAGCGTCCTCGTAGTCGTCCATACCCGCGTCCACGGCGCCCACGATGCTGAAGCCTGAGAAGGCCTTGAGCGCCATGGGGCCGGGCATCGGCGCTTGGCCCCGTCCCTTTTGCACAACGATGATGGGAAAGCTGACGGTGCGAGCCTGAAGCTGCTCATTGAGCCAGCCCGTTTTCACGTTCGCGCCGGTCGAGGTGAAGTAACCGTTGGCCACGGAAATCGTGGTAAGTCGCTCGATCAGCGCTTTTCGACCCAGGGTCAGTGGGTTGTCCATAGTCAGTCCGCCGGCATGAGTGAGAAGCGATTGATGAGGCCGTCTGTGCCCACGTACTCATCGAGCAGGTAGCGTTTGCAGTCAACGGTGAGCAAATCGCCCTTGCATGGATTGGGCACCTGGCTGATGCGCAGGTCGGCGGCCAGGTGGACGGCAACGAAGCTGCCGCCAGCCGGATCGCTGACGTTTGTCTGCAGCACCACGCTCACGGCCTGGGGCGGCGCCCCTTCCCGTGAGTCGTAGAAGCACTCACCCCGCTGGCCGAAGGTGCTGAACAGCTCGTCGTCCGCGCCCTCGAAGGCCTGGTCGAACTCCGAGCGGCCCATTACTTGGTCAACTTGATGATGGCGCGCGGCAGGGTACAGATGCTCAGCGGGTTGCTCTGGGCTTCCATGTCCACGCCCTTGTTGTGGCGCAACATTTCCTGGCTGGCATAGAACGGCACACCGGTGGTGTTGACCGTTTCCATGTAGTCGGCCGGCGCGAAGTTGGTGATGAACAGGCCATCCACGCCTACCGGCACCAGGTAGGCAACGTCGGGATCCATGAACTGGACGCCGCCCAGGTTGCCGTAGAACTCTTCCCAGTTCACACCACCGAAGCTGAAGCCATCACGGCGATGGTCGTCGCGCAAGAACTGGCCATCGTTCCAGCGATCGAACGCCTTCTGCACCGATTCGTGGTTCGTGAATGCGTCGAACCAGTTGCGTCCGGCAATGCCCAGCCAGCCCGCGATGATACCGGTACCGCCTACAGCGTCTTCCGCCCGGCGCTTGGCTTCAGTCACTTTGGCCAGCAGCTTGGTAGTAGTGGTGCCCATGGTGAAAGCCACGGTCTGCTGCTCGATCTCGAATCGGGCATACAGGTCCAGCAGCACTCGGGTGCCGTCAGCGTCGAACACCTTGCCGGTGATGGCGCCCACGCGCTGGTAGCGGATGGTCGCTTCCAGGCGTTTACGCATTTTCAGCAAGCGCTTTTCAACCATTGCCTGGACTGTCTCGAGTTCGCTTTCCGAACCGAACGCACGGATACCCTGGACTTCGTCAGCGCGAATAACCGCGCGGGTTGGCAGGTGGATGGTCTGGAACGGGATCATGTCGCGGCCCGGGCCAGTGGTTGGATCGCTTGGCGCGCCGCGCTCGGCAGCCGGTACCAGAGTCAGATTGTCGTGCTCGCGCTCGATGAACACGGCGGTGGTGGTTACGCCCTCTTCTTCGAAGAGCGAATCCAAGCGAGTAGGCACCGCCTGGCCTTCAACAGGCTGGTTGATAGCGGTGGTCATGGCAATGGTGCCGAATACATCACCATTGAAAATGCTCAAATCGGCCATTCCGATCTCCAAAAACAAAAAAACCGCCAGCGGCGGTTAGGGGAATGAGGTGCTGAAAATCAGCGCAGGATGATGCCAGCGGCGAGCAGAGCAGTACGCGCTGGTTCAGTCAGACCGACCAGCAGGCTTTCGACCACCTCGCAGTCGCGCACTACGGCGGCCGCGTAGCGATCGGCAGTGGTATCAGCGGGACGGCCTTCATACAGAATCGCGATCTCAACGGCTGCGCCCTCGGCAGGCGCGGCGAACGCCACGTACTTGCCGGCCGCGTTCTTCGACAGGATCTGGCCTGGCGGGTAGGCGGTATTGCCTTTCAGAAGCAGGATCTGCTCGCGAGAGCGCTCACCGGAGGCCTCGTTCAGGAGGAAGGCCGCGGTGCGCGCGCCCTGGGTGACGATGTCGTAGTTCATGCTTTCGCTCCTTTGCGAGAGGCCCAGATGGATTTGGTGGAGAACTCAGGCGTGCCTTTGCCCGCGGATGCGGACGCGGGATCGACCTTCTTGGCATCACGCTTGATGCTGTCCAAGGTCACACCGCGGTCCTGAGCAGCCTTGAACAAGCTCAGGCCTGCGGCCTCGACAGTGAGTCCGCCGTCGATGGCAGCTTGCACTTCGGTTTCGAAGCCGGGGGCCGCCAACGCCTGGATACCGGTGATGCGGTCCTTTTCGCTGGCGGTAGCGGTCGCTGCCGCTTCCTTGCGAAGGGTCTCTACATCGATCTTTTCCGGGGTGCTGACCTCGATGGCAGTAAGATCGCCGCCGGCAGCGATGGCCGCCTGCAACTCAGCGGTGTTGCTGACTTTCGTCATGGTGTTTTTCCTCGTGATTTTCGCTGCCGGCTTGGACAGCTCGGTGATCAGGCCCTCAAGCGAGCCCGTTCGGTGAGCCAGACCAGCCGAAACGGCCGCCTGCCCCACACGCAACCCGCCATGGTCACCCATGCCAGGTACTTTCTCTGCATCAACGCCCAGGTTGCGCGCGACCTTGGCCACGAACACATCCTCGAGCGCGTCGACTGTCTCGGCGACCTTTGCCCGGCCTTCTTCCGTAGCCAGGTCAGGACGCTTGTTTGGTGCGTTCCGGCTTACAATCTGGTAGCTCTTGCGACCGGTGGCCTTCTCGCTATCGACCACCGCCTCGACCACTACGCCGACGCTGCCTGCGATTCCTGTGTCGTCGATGACGATTTCGTGCGCGGCGGAGGCGATCCAGTAGGCACCGCTCGCCCCGCTCCCGCCGATGTACGCCACGATCTTCTTCTTCGCTCGGCCCGCGTGGATCATTTCGGAAAGCTCGTTGATGCCGCTTGCCACGCCGCCCGGACTGTCGATGTTGAGGATGATCGACTGCAGCGCCGGGTTATCCAGCGCTTCCCGAATGTCGGTTGCCAGCACCTGGGTACTGGTCGCGCCGCTGATCTCGGTGAACAAGTTGGCGTAGCGAAAAATCGGGCCGATCACAGGCACGATGGCCACACCATTGCGGATGCTGACCGAGTGGCTGTTGTCCAGCTTGCGACCCAGCTTTGTCTCCAAGGCCACCGGATCCCCCATTCGCTCGGATATGGCGAGCAGGTTCTCCAAGGCGTTGGGGAGCATCAGCCAAGGCTGAGCAGAAGCCAGCTCAAAGGCTCTTGGCATGGGTCATTCCTCGTCTTCAGGTGGTTCAGGCTCGGGAACGAGCGGCTTTGGCGCGGCAGCCACGGTTGCTGCGGTTGTTCCGTTGTCGCGGCGCTGCTTGAGCTCGCGCGCGCGCTGCCGGTTGACCTGCTGCCAGGTCTCGCCGGACATCGCCGCTGTTTCCATGGTTTCGTTGCTGATGCCCACGTCGATGCGCTCGCGGGCCGCCTTGGCCTCTTTGAGCTCGTCGATAGCACCGCGCGCCGGGCCGATCCAGATGGCCTGGGTATAGGCGCGGCGCAGAGCCGGGTCCCGGTAGCCCGGCGCACGAATCCGGCCGGCCGCCACAGCTTCATCGAACATCAGCTCATAGCTGGGCTGACAGAAGTCGCACACCAGCCACCAACGCCGCATGGTGTAGAAGCGCCAGGCCTGCAGCATGGCCGCGCGCGCGGCGCTGTAGCTGCTGCTGTAGTGCAGCATCAGCTCTTCCAGAGGAAGCTCCAATGCAGCACCGATTTCTTTCACGATCGCCGAGAAGAAAGGATCGAACTGGGCGTTGGGTCTGGCGGGGTTGGCAACCATGGGCTCTTCGCCGGGCGCCAAGTCGACAATCGCGCCTTCTCCCAACTCCAGTGGAGCTGGCCCAACATCGCCTGGGATTTCGCTCTCATCACCAAACGCAGCCTGGGCATGTCCACTGCCTGAGTTGAAATCAGGCCCCTTCTTGATGAAAACGGTGAACATAGCCGAGATCACCGCCGCCATCAGTTCGGCACTGGCATACCGCTCGAGCTTCTGCAACGGCTCAAGGATTGGCGCCAGGTACGGAGCCCCGCGCTTGAGGCCTGGACGTTCCTTGTCACACCAGATTTGCAGCACTCGGCGCCGACCAGTCTCTGCACCGAACACCTCGACCCGCTCCCAACGCAGCGGGTACTTCAGGAACTTGTCGTCCGGGTACCCGTTGCAGATGTGGTAGGCCACCGGCGCACCGTAGTCGTCGAACTCGACGCCCTCTACCAGGCGCTCGTTATCGGGCTGGCCGTGCGGGTTGGAAACCCGGTCTGTTTCGATCAGCTGCAGGCGGGTGTTGTAAACGGTGCCCGGGCGTTCGATCCACGGCGTCGCCACGAAGCAGTCGCCGCCGGTCATTGCCGAGACCAGCGCAAGCGCCTGTTGCTGGTAGTGGTTCAGTGTTGCTTCGGCGTCACACTCGCGTGGGTCGCCGGCGTACAGCTCCCATTCCCGCTGGATCTGTGCGTTGAGCTCGTCAGCCTGTTCTTCCGTCAGGCCCAAGGCCTCATGGTCGACCTGCGGCCGGCAGATGAGGCCAGTACCCACCACGTTGGTTCGCGTGCGGACGATGGCAGCGCGGGCAATGAGGTGGTTGCGCATGGCATCGCGCGAACGGGCCACCAGGGTCTTGCGCTCGGGCGAACTCAGATCGCGGTTCGGGCTACCCAGAAACGGGATCCAGCTCGACATGCTGCGCAACATGCGCGACGCACCGCGCCAGCGCGTTTCACTTCCACCACCACCGCCCTGCGCACGGGGTTGGCTTTGCACCAGGCCGGAGACGGCGCGCGTGGCTTCACGCACCATCCGCTCTTCTGGAGTGGTACGTGTCCACCAGGCCATGTCAGATCCTCATATAGCTGATTCGGTTGCGGCCGCGGGAGCGGTTGGCTTCGGCGGCGACTTCCGCCGTGTAAGCGATTTCAAGCTTGCGCAGCGCGCCCAGGTCAGCCCGGGTTACCTGACGCTCGCCGTAGCGAACGCTCTGGCCACCCTTCAGGATCTTGTCGATTGCATCCTGCACGGCGGCCAGGCGCGATTGCGCTGGGGTCATGATTGTCATCCTCGTACCCGGCTACGGGTGCCTCGTTGCGGAACAGCGCGCTTGGCGCCAGCGAGCATTTCAAGATCGAGGCCGAAACGATGCTGGCTGATGCGCAGGGCGGCCAGGGCGTACACGAAACAGTCGAGTGCCTCGTTGCGGCGACCTTTGGCCGTCCAGCGATACACCCGCCTGCCTTTCTCGATCTTCAGTTCTTTGGTTTCGGCTGTGAGCTGCTTCAGCTCGTCCTCACCGCAGATGTCGTCATTGGCGGGGAAGTGAACGCAGCCCGGTACCGGTACACCGGAAGTGTTGGGCTGGATCTTGAGACGGCTGTAGATCAACTCTTTGGCGTTCTCAGTGCCCACCTCAGTGAGGTAGACCTTCTTCGCGTTGCGCGACTTCGGCCAGTTGGCGATCGGTTTGCCTGGAACGTTGGCACCTTTGACCGGGATCACCCAAGTGTCGCCAAGGGCACGGCTTTCGGCGTAGACCTCGTCGGTGTAGTGGCCGCCGGAGTCCCAGCACCAGCGCTCCACGCCCATCTTGGCGCCGTCACCGCGCACGTATTGCTGCCGCACCTTGAGGCGTACCTTCTTGCGGAGCTCTTCGCTGGCCGGGTCGCCCATGAGCACCCACTTGTCGACCAGCCAGGCTTCTTCGCCCAGACCGAAAGCCCAGACTCTGCCCTCGTACCGGTCATCCTGGGTATCGATCGAGCCCATCAGGGTCAGGCCGCGCGGATGCACCTGTGGGTAGACTTCGCGACGACCATAGAGCAGCTCCCAGTCAACCTTCTCGCCCTGGTCGTCTTCCCATGTTTCGCCCAGTGTCGTGTTGACGAAAGCGATCAGGTTCTCGCGGTTGTCCTTGACCTTGTCGAACTCCAGCACCATTTCCAGCCAAGTGGTGAAAGTGCTGTAGGCGGTCCAGACGTGAAAGCTGACGCTTCGTGGGGTTGCTCTCAACTCATCGTCGGCCCCGTACCAGTCAATGCTGTCGCGGGTCCAGATACCTGACTTCTCACAGATCCAGCGCCCGCGGTGAGCTGCCTCGACCATTTCGTGATACCAGACCACGCATTTCGTGTGCTCGCACACATACCAGGCCTGGGTGATCTCGCCATGCTCGTCCCGTTCCCACTTGATGCCAAAGTCGCAATCCTTGCCACCCCATTTCAGGTGCTGCTCACGACCGCAATGCGGACACGGAATGTTGAAACGCAGCAGGTACGGCGACTCCTCAACGGCCTTCTCGATCTGGCACGTGCCTTTGATCTTGGGCGTCGAGCCCCTGATTGATTTCTTGAAGATCGCGCCCTCAAGGCGCTTGTCCCCGAGAAACGTTGGAGCGCCCTCGCCCTCTACGTTCTGCTCGAAATTGGACAGCTCGTCGTACACGACCTCGTCGGCGGAGATACCGCGGTAGTTTCGACTGGCCTTGCCGCCGCGGCACCAGAGCATCTTTTTGTTCTGGAAACGCTTCGAACTCAGCGAGCTATCCCTGTGCTTCTTGCCGTGCCACGGGGCAAGCTCCAGGAGCGTCGGCACATCCCTGACCATCGTCTCGATGTGCTGCTTCATCAGCTCTTCAGCATCGGGGTCGGTCGGCGAGAAGACGGCCACACTCCGCCGCTTGTGCTGGATCTTGTAGCCCACGTTAGCCATGAGCATTTTGGTGTAGCCGACCCGGGCAGACTTCATCAGGTTGAAGAACTGGATGAGGTCATTGCCCATGGCATTGAGCAGGGCAACCTGGAACGGCGCCGTTTCCCATTTCCCCTCTTGATAGGAAGACTCGGACGAGAGGTAGAAATGCGTGTCTGCCCAATCCACCAACGTTAGTGGAGGCTCTTTGAATAGCGCTTGCAGCCCGGCCTTGATCGCTTTACGCAGATCAGTCATCCAGGGTGGCAAGGTACTCATCGAGAATCTCAGGTAGTTGGTCGCCTAGCTCAGAGGCTATGTTCCGGGCGAGAGCGATTTCGCGTTGCATGGCTTCGACATGGCGCGGCCCGATCTCGGGATGCTTGCGTTTCACCTTGTGGGCGACCGTGTCGAGCACGGACCCGATCTGGGCCACCACCCGCGAAAGCGCGAAGGTGATGAAGTCGACCGGCACCAGTTGCCGGGCTGATACAGCGTTCTTGTTCTCCTGGCCGATCCGCTGAGCCGCGGTCAACCCGCGCCGCTCCTCAAGCAGCTTGTACTCAATGAGGGGATCGATACCGGAAGGCTGCTCGTCCGCCGCTGCTTTCTGCTCAGCCAGCTTCAGGCGGTTGTCCAGGATTGAGCGCACGTCGTAGAAGTTTTCGCGACCGATTCGGGCGATGGGTTCGACCTTCCACTTATCGAACGCTTGCACGGTAATGCCGAGGCTGGCGGCCATGCTGCTCTTGTTCAGCCAGTGAGGTTTCGGCTCCATATGCCTCCTCCAATGACGAGGCGGGAAGCTACCGCAGGCCGGTTGGTGTTTGGTTGGTATTTCAGGGGGTCAGGTTGGTGTATTTTTTCGCTGAAACCGCTCTATTACGGGTCTTTCAGCCCAGCGAAAAAACAACAACCAACCCCCCTAGAAAAAAGTCATACATAGTTGAAGGACGGGGCTCGAATTACCCTCACCCCGGGGGTGGGGGGAAAGGACCCTTTCGCACCATTTTGGTGCAGAATGACCGATTTGCATCATTCTGCACCATCGCGGTGCGTTGAGATCAGCGCCTCCGGGTGGACAGGGCGCGATCGAATGCCTTCTCGAACTGCGCAGCGAGCTCACGATCAGCGACCCGGTCCCCGATCTCGAAGAAGTCGAGCGTCTTGGCGTACCCAGGCTTGCTGACAAAGGCCAGCACCATCTGGATATCCCCGCGCCTGGTGCCTACGCGTTCAGCAATCCCGATAGCCTCGCGGCCTTTGCGCATCACGAAGTATCGCGAGCGATTACCGGCACTGCGTCTGCTGTCTGTGCTGTTCTGCAGCCGCTCACCCTGGGCACCGAGGCCCGACAGTATCTTCTGCAACTGACCACGCCCGATGTTGCCGTAGTTGTCCAGCTTCATGCCCTTGGCGGGCACGACGAACTTGCCCTCGGGCAGGATGCCTCGAGCACGCAATAGCGACTCACTGCGCTTGTTGTTCCGGGGGCCACCGTAGACCTCTGGTGTCAGCCACCTTGTCGCTGGCGCTGCGCCGTCGGCCTCGTCCTTGATCCATACCCGCGCTTCGAGCTTCTGCTTGGTAGCGGGGATAAGGCGCAGGGCGTTCATGGTGTAGGGCGTTGGCCTGTCGAAGACCGCGCGCATCTCGTCCTCAATCGAGGATTTGATCAGCTTCGCCGTCTCGGTCAGTGCCAGTGCTGTGGCGAATGGTATCTGGCGCTGCTCGATGTCAGTCAGTTCGGCCAGGCCATCAGCGAGGCCTCTCGATTGCAGCTTGAACATAGCGACCTCGAACGCGTGTTACTGACTGGCCCGATCCACCGCTTCAGTCGCCTTGTCGACGGCCTTGCTGGCGGTGTCGGCCGCCTGGGTGGCGCTGCTGGCGGCCTGCTCCACTTTCACTGCCGCCTCGGTAGTGCTGTTGGCCAGCTTGGTCAGGCGAAGGTCGCGCTGCTTCAGGGCTTCGTCATAGGCATGGCGAACCTGAGCGACTTGTGTGACGTAGGAGCTGGCGAGCGACCATTGAGCAGCCTGGAAGCCAAGGACCAAGCCCCCGGCTACCAACAGCACAGCAATCACCCATACCTCTACTCGCCTCCACCATCGTCGGGCGATGAATTCCATTGCACATCTGTCCATCAGTTAAAGCCTCCAAGCCGGGCCCGCAGCTGTGCAACCTCTGCACTAGAGCTGGTGACCTGAGCGGTAAGTTGGGCGACCTGGCCAGTGAGGGCTTCGATCTTGCCCTCCATACGGCCAACTGCGGCAGCAAGTTCGTTTCGTTCCTTTGCAAACTGGTCCGCGCGAGCCTCTGCGGCATTCGCCCGGGCGCGCTCGGAATCAAGCAGTTCATTCAGGCGGCGGACGGTACCAATGTCGGCGTTGTCCATGGCCCTGTCGGTGGCGTCCTTCGATAGGAACTTGCGCAACCACAAGAATCCGCCCAGCAATACAGTGCCCGTGCCGCCCAGCCAAGTGGCTGTGCCTGGGCCGAGGTCGGTCGGGTCCATCGCTACTCCAAACGCGGGAAAGCCCCGGCGTATGGCGAGGCTTGAGATAGGTGCAGATGACCGGTACTGATTTCCGGCTTTCCGTGAGTGACGAGCGATTAACGTCGCGGCGGACTGGTCTAGCCTGCCTCGGAAAGGCAGGTCAGTGAGCGTCACTCTTGCGGGTGCGCATCAGCCTGCGCATTCATCTGCATAACGTGCGTGTCTTCCCACGCTGCCCACCAAGCCCTCCCCGAGGTGGTAACAAGCGAAGGGATGCTTGGATGCCGGTGTTCTTTCGCATCACGTGACGACCGGCCATACCGTGTCCAGGAGTCGCCTTTCGGCCCAACCTGGCTATGGATACAACAGAGATATATTCATCATAAGTGTTGCATTCACACACATATGATGTATAATAACCACATCAGCAAGACACACAGGAGGGCTGATGAGCTGTAACGAGTTCAAGCGGTGGCTGCTAGCACAAGGAGTGGAAATCTCGAAGCAACGTAGTAAGCACTTCAAGATCTTCTACAACGGCAAGCAGACGGTACTTCCAGACCACGGAGCCAAGGAAATAGGCGAAGGACTCAGGAAGACGATCATCAAACAACTGGGCCTCAAGGACTGAGGCTCTACCCTTTGAACCGGGCTTATCAGTCACACGAAGAGGAAAGACACATGTTCAGCTATGCAATAAAGGTTCACGCGGAGGCCGGCTCCTTTTGGTCTTCGTGCCGCGATATCCCCGAGGCGCACAGCGCCGGTGATACAGAGGAAGAACTGCTGGCCAATGCCGTTGAAGGCCTTGAGCTGGCTTTGACCATTTACGTGGATCAATCTCGTCCGATCCCTCTACCCTCGGCGCCTGTCAAGGGCGAGCGCGTTGTGCATCTGCCGACCTTGCTGGCCGCAAAGGTTTCGCTCTGGAACGCTATGCGTGAGGCGAATATGCGCAAAGCCGATCTGGCTAGGCTGCTTCAGTCGTCGCAGACCAAGGTTGATCGCCTTTTGGACTTCGAACACAGCTCGAAGATCGAGCAAGTCGAAGCCGCGCTTGCGGCCCTGGGTAAACGCCTGGCCGTCTCGGTCGAGGCTGCTTAAGGAACAAAAAACCCGGCTCGAAGGCCGGGTTTCTTTGTTAAATGTTCGGTGCGTCTGACGTGACTTGCGCACTATGGGGAAAGTACTGGCAATTCCCCACCATGTCAAGATTTTACGCTGCGTTCTCGTCTTTCTCCGCGTGAATCACCTGCCATACCGGCGCCTGAGCCTCAGTATCTCTCGCATGGATCACCGCCTTGAGCTGCTCCCACAAGGCAAGCCAGTCACGATCCCAGTGCTTCGGTTCGATCGCAGCACCATAGAAGGCCTTCATTGATTCAGCCACGCGCGCTGGGCCCCACTCAGGGGCGCCGGTGATCGTCGCCTTGTAGGACTGAAGCGCAATCGTAACCAGGCAGCGCGCCTTGGCCGCTTTGGCAGCTGTCATGGTGGATAAGTCGGTGTCGGCCAGGATGAGCTTCTCCGCATTCATGACGTGCTGCATGGTCATGCATGGGTGGTACAGGAAGTGGCCAAGCTGCTCCACCTGGAACGGCAACGTGCCAATGGCGCGCTGGATCTTCCCCATCGTTACCAGGTGTGCAGCTCGAGCAGTCGAGCGACCGAGAGGCGTGCGACGGGTTTCACTGATCGAAATACGCTGGCGAGCCATCAGCACGCGCTCTTCCTTCTCATCGCCCAGGGCGGGGAAAACAACCTCATGGCGGGTTATGCGGGACCGCCTAATTTTCGATGCCGACTCGGCCTTCTCACTGGCCACGGCGGTGATGGATGCATTGGATTCGTGCTGCGAGTCGGTCCAGGCCTGACGGGCGCCGATGAGTTTCATGGTGTGCTCTCCAATCAAAAAACAGTGGCTCAGTCGCCGGTAAAGTTCGTGCCGCCGGCGCCGCGGCGATTGTTCTGTGTGTACTGGGCGGCCGGGCCATTCATCGGCACCGGCCGCTTCAACTGTTCGATCAGCTGTTCGGCGGCTCGCAGCCGCAGGCTGAGCTGGGTCACCAGCGCCTCGAGCGGTAGCGGTTGGCCGGTCTCAGCCGAAACCCAGCCGGACGCGTTGCACTGGTCGCATGGCAGCTCATGGAAAACGCCCTGCGTCACAGCGCGACCACGGCATGCCGAGCACTTGGCGAGCTCAATGCGAGCAGCGCGGAAAGCAGGCCCATGGCTCTTTTTCATGCTTTTGAAACCTCGCCATTCACAATTTCCGAAATCGCCTCGCAGCCCACGTCGTTCGTGGCTTGCAGCGGTTTTTCCGATTCTTCGTATTGGGCGTCTGTCAGGTTGTGAATAGCCTGAAAGCCACGGCCATCTAACCAGCCATGCCACTTTTCCAAGGCCAGCAGGCGCTGCGCCCGAGCCTGGGTGTTGATGTAGGTCGAGGCGATCTTGCCCAGCGAATGGTTGAGCAACATCTCGCCGATGTGCCCGTCGATGCCCAGGTCGGTCCACGCGGTGCGCGCCACCTTGCGCAGGTCGTGGCTGGTCCACTCACCCTTCCCCATCCGAGTGAATATGGCGCTGGCCTGGCCTTCGCTCAGTGCACGGCCACGACGTGATGGGAACAGGTAGGTGCCGTCGTAGCCCTGGGCGATCTGGATCGCTCGGTAGCGCGTCAGCAGCGCCTGAGCCTGGGCGGTGAGAGGCAGGCGATGCTCGGTGCGGGTCTTCGTGTTCTGTGCAGGGATGAACCACTCGCCGTCGGCCAGGCTGATGTCGGGCCAACGTGCCAGCCGTGTCTCGCCCACGCGGGTACCGTGGCACAGCATCATCAGCGCCAGCATGGCCTCGGCCGGCTCGGTATCAAACAGATCTGCCAGCATCGGGACCACGGTTGCCAGGTGCACGCCGCGCAGCCGTGCGGCCTTGGGCACGATGCGTGCCTTGGTGAAGTCGACGAACTTGAGGCCCGCCACCGGGTTTGCTTCGATCATGCCCAGCTTGTGCGCCTGGCGGAACGCGAGCACCAGCAGGGTAAACAGCTGGTGAACGTAGGACAGCGAGAGGTCTTCCTGAGCGGGCCACATGAGGTGCTTGTCCAGCACCGGCGCTGTCACCTCGCGCACGGGCACGTCTTCCAGGCGCGGCTTGAGGTGGCAGGCGATGGCCGACTTGGCACCGGCCTTGCGCTTGTCTGAAAGGGAGCGATCGCGGCTCATGCGGTCGCCGTACCAGTCGAGCAGCTGACCGACCGTGGCCAGACCACCCAGGGCGACCGCCGCTGCCGGGTCGCGCAGCAGGCGCTGACGCAAGGCTGGCAGTTCGGCCAACACTGCCGCGGCGCCGAGATCGGGATAGCCGGAGATACGGTTCCAGGACTTGCCCTTGACCAGGTACCAGGAGCCGCGCTGACGGTCCTGTCCGAAGCGCAGGTACAGGCCGGGGTGACGGGGGTCACGCAAGTCATGCACGTCCGGGTCGGCGGCCTGCCTGCGGATCTCGGCGTCGGAAAATTTCACGGCGCGGGTCTTGCTCATGCTGCAGCTCTCGTCGGCGGGAGCAGCAGGTAGGCGCGGAGCTGCTCGATCGCATCGAAGTGCCCTCGGCACACAATGGCGAGATAGCCCTGTTCGGTCAGCGCATGGATGTAGGCATCCTGGCCGGGCGATACAGCGGCATCAAAAGGCGGCGTGGCCTTGAATTCGATGTACAGGCCGAAGTACCCACCACGCGCCATCGGCAGGACGAGGTCGGGAATGCCTGCCTTGACGCCCTGCTCTTTCAGCTTCACCGCGACAGCCTTGTGACGGTGGCCGCCGTTGGGTACGTGATAAATCAGCTTGAACGCGGCTGGGTGGCGGAAGGCGATTTCGCGCAGCAAAGCTGCTTGCTCCAACCCCTCGCGGTCAACCGAGGGAGCGCGCGCCTTGCGCGGCTTGATGACCTTCGGCGCGAAAAGCTTCACCGTTCGCCCCCCATCAGGCCGACGGTCATCAAGCCCGCCATGTCATATACCGGCGTCTTCTCGCACATACGGTCAGTTATCTTTTCCATTAAAAATCGATCAAACACGGCCTTGCCGCCGCCACAAGCAGCGTAATCGCCGATCCATGCGCACGGCTCTGGCAGCTTCACCGCCGCCCGTGATGCAACCCAGCAGTCCATGTAGTTCTGCGTGACCCGGCTTACATACAGGCCGGACTCGCCCCGATCCAGGTGCAGAGCCATGCCCTTGGTTGCCGCCCATACTTCGAATTGCTCCCGCGTCTCATTACTGATCATCACGATGCCACCTTCCCTTCACGAATCAGGATGTGCTGAGTGCGCATAACGCCCTCGGCATGAAGTAAGCGCGATTCCTCGCGATCGGCACCCCGGCGGCTGGAGCCGCGCCCGTCAACGTAGTCATGGCAGGCCGAGCAAGCCCAGGCGGCCTGGAAGTCGTTCGGCTTGCAGCCCATGCCGTTGGTACCGGCCAGTCGGTAGTGCGCCAGCACGGTGGTTTCAGGGTTGCCGTTGCACACACCGGGGACGCGCACCTGGCAATCACGGCCGCGGGCGGCCTTGGTCAACTTGGTCTGTCGAATATTCATCAGTACACCTCGGCCAACGGCCAAATCGAACGAGCCGTGGCCAAGGCCTCGGCGTAATCCATGGGTTCTCCGCCCATGCGGAACGGGCTGTAGCCAGGGACGACTACCTGCCAGCTGCGCTTGGTCATGAAGAAGCCCTCTTCCCAAATTTCGCCATCAGCAGCGCGCGCGCCGAGGCGCCGTCTGCTGGTATGCCTTGCTGAATGATTCGCTCCCGGGTCTGCCGATCGGCTTGCTCATTGGCGCGCTCCAGTTCGGACTTCTGGCTGTCGTGCCCGATGCCGATCGCGATGTCATCAAGCGGGAGCCCAGCCATCAGCTGACGGATGGTGATGTCGTAGGCGCGGTCGAAAATCTTGCTGGCCTTCTCCGAGATTTGGTCGCCCAGGTTGTGCATCTCGCATTGCAGTGCGGCATGGCGCACTGCTGGGTGCGACCAGGTGCGGGAGCTGGCTCGACTCGGGTGGGCGTTTTCCAGCGCCTCGCGGAACGCCTTGTCGTATGCAGGGATACCCAGCATCTCCGGCGTCGGTTGGCACATGGCCACGAATTCACCCACGCTCGGCACGAAAGGCCTGCACAGTGCACGGCAGCGCTCAACGCCGAACCTGATCTGCTCGAGCGTGTTGATACCGGCAACGATGAATGCCTTGATCCAGCTGCGCTTCGCAGTGGCCAAGGCATCGTCATCCGGCCAGGCCTGTTTGAAGGCTGGGAAGATGGCCTGCAATTCCTTGAACAGAGCGTTCACGACGCCGACGGTGCCGGGCGCTAACTGCTTGGGAGCATGCGCAGAAACGGGGATCCTGCTCATCTTGGCGGTCAGTTGGGTACGATCTTGGACGTCGCCGATCAGCGCCTTGAAGCTTTGGGTGGGCTTTGGCTTGGTCATAGAACCCCCAAGTCATCAGCCCAGCTGGTGTCGTTGAAGTCCGGGGCCGAACTCTTCTCGGCAGCCTGCCGCTTGATCCACTTGGCCAGCCGGTGATGCCAGCCGCCGTCGGTATCGCGGATATCAGGCTTGGCGATGTGGAAGCCCATGAACGAACCGAAGGTCTCATCGGTGAGCTCCGTGGCGATGCCCATGATCTTGAGTTGGGCAGACAGCGCTCCCGTTCGTGGTGACCATTCGGGGTCCATCGAGAAGCGCTGGCGAGCTTCTCCAGATCCATCCAGCGCTGCAACGGCGGCCATGTCCTGCTCAGCGATGACATCCGCAAACTCGTGCGACTGCTGCTGTTCGGTTAATTGATGGTTAAGTGATGTATTGGGTGCAATGGCTGCACCCCGTTCTGTCGTAGGTTGCACCCCGTTCTGTTGCTGGCTGCACCCCGGTACCACTTCACGGGGTGCATCTACTGCACCCCGCTTGAGCATCAAGTCGTACACCACTGGGCGGCGGTCATGGCGATCGATGTACACGGCGGCCAGGGCCTGATTGCCGCGAACTATGAGGCCCCGACCTTCCAGCAGGTCCAGCTTCGAACGCACGGTGCGCTCGGACAGGCCAGTGTCTTCGGTCAGGGTCTTGGCCGATGGGAAAGCACCACGGCCGTCGGCGGCGGCATAGTTGGCCAGGCACAGCAGCACATGGCGCGCGCTCGAGTCTTTACCCAGGTCGCGGCGGGACAGTGCCCAGGACATTGCTTGAACACTCACGATGCAGCTCCAATCTTTTCTGCGAGCACGACGAGACCGCGGCGGGTAACCATCACCTGCTCTACCGTCTTCAGCTCTTCGGATTCGTTGTTGGGGATACGGACCAGCTTGTGCTCAAGCAGGCCAGCAGAAAGGCGAGGCTGGAAGGCCGACCAGTTGGCGAAGCTTGTGCGACGATAGATCCAGCGATTGGCGGCCATCCAGGCGAAAAGCTTCAAAGGGCCCATGCCCAAGTGCTTAGCGGCCTCGGTGATGCAGATCGAGCCGCGAGTGCCGGCAAGCTGCTCCAGTGCGGCCACCTTGGGCGCTTGCTGCTCAATCACCAGGTGCAGGTGCTGGTTCTCGCGCGCCTGGTCGGCGGCGACTTGTAGTGCTTCGGCGAAGTTGGTCGGCAGTCGTGGATGCTGGCCCTGCTCTTCCAGTTCCTGCCAGCGGTCGACGAGATGCGCGGTGAACTCGGGGCTGAGCTGGGCGACGATCACATAGGTGTCACGCTTTTTGATCAGGTAGACCTTGATCGAGCGGGGACGGCCCAGGCTGTCTGGCTCCTGTTCATCCCCCACTGGGGGTTGGACAATTGTGCCGCGCGCGATCAGGCGGTCTATCGACTGTTTGACCTTGTCGTGTCGCGAGCCTAGAAGCTCAGCAATCTCGCGCGAAGACATGACATGGCGCGTCATGGTTTGGTTTTGCACCATCAATGACGAATCATCGCGGGTATTGCGGGGGGTGATCTGGGTGTGCATAATCGGTCCCACGTTTTGTTGTTGAAGAAGCCGCCCTGCCAGGCGGTTTTTTTTCGTCTGCTGTTTCTAGTACTGGATGAAACGACAGCTATTTCATTCCACTGCTGCCGCGGCGCCAGCAGGTACAGAATTGGTACCAGTCAGGCCACTGCCTTCGATGGAGGAAAAACCTCATCGAGGGTTACCCTTGCACCGCGTTGGTTTAGCGCTGCAACGATCCGGCGGCATTCATCGAGCCCTGGCTTGCGGCGATCATTTTCGTAATGGGCAATTGCGCCCTGCGTGAGGCCGACAGCTTCAGCCAAGGCAGACTGCGTCATGTCAACCTGCTCGCGAATCGTCTTCATGTTGGACATATGGAGTCTCCGTGCGTGTCCGGGGATATTACATTCAGTAATTATGGCAGGCAAGGAACTATTACGCTATGTCACTTGAAGCCCTAAATACAGAGCGTAATGATGCGCGCATGAAAACTTGGTATGAGCTGGCGAAGGCCAGGATGAAAGAACTCAAAGTCACACAAGAGGCTTTGGCTGAGCGCGTGGGCGTAACTCAGGGCGCGATTGCACATTGGCTGGGTGGTCGGCGTGAACCCCCTTTGGACATGATTCAGAAAGTGCTCAAGGAGTTGGACCTTCCAAGGATGAACGTTGGCGCCGCCCCGGAACCCAGCAACGTGGCCGCCACGATTCAGCCGAAAATGTCTTTCAGATACCCGGTCATAAGCTGGGTATCAGCAGGGGCTTGGGCAGAAGCCATTGAACCGTTCCCACCTGGATTTTCCGACAGGTACGAGATTTCGGATTACGACTCGAAGGGCGCCGCGTTCTGGCTTGATGTGAAGGGAGATTCGATGACCGCACCTACGGGAACGAGTGTGCCTGAAGGAATGATGATCCTGGTCGATACAGAGGCTGACGTGAAGCCTGGTAAACTGGTTATTGCCAAGCTGCCGTCGAGCAACGAAGCTACTTTCAAGAAGCTGGTCGAGGATGGCGGGATCCGCTATCTCAAACCCCTTAACCCAGCCTATAAGATGGTTGAGTGCGGCGAAGATTGTCGAATCATCGGCGTAGCAGTTCGAGTCATGGGGAAGCTGTAACCGCTTCTCTCGCCACAGAATAGGAACAACGTCATGGACGATTTTGCATGAAGTCACTGCCCTATCTATCCGGATCATTGCTTGCGCTACTGTGCGCTATCACAGCTACCGCTGCCAGCGGGCAGACGGTGTTCAAGTGCGTGGACGCTGCAGGGAAAATCACATTTACGGCTAACGCGAATTGCCCATCGCACCACGCGCTGGATGACGTTGTGTCCGCGCGCAACCCTACGATCAGCCGGGGGGAGAAGAAACGACCATGGCGCGCCCCAAGGTGAGGCTGGAGACGGCAGACACCTACCGAACAACATCTGCAGTGCCGCGTTCAGATTCAAAAGGCGCAGCCACGCCATCAGGCTGCTCTACTGGGCTGGGTGATCAGGATTTACGCAAAGCCAAAGTGCAAGGCGTTGTTCAGCCAGGAATGACAAGAGCGCAGGTAGAAAGTATCTACGGAAACGCTACAGACAAGCGATCTGCTGGCGCCGGGAGCACAACCTACTGGAGCGATCATTACAAGCAAGCGTTTAACGTCAATTTCGATCGTAACGGTTGCGTTCGCTCGACCAACGCTTCGGGCTACAAGCCTTAGAGCCTCCAAACCTTGTATAAGACAGCCCGCCAAGCGCGGGCTTTTTTACGCCCGCTCCACAGCGGAAGGAGAATTTGTACTGCTTTCCCTTGCCTTTGGTCCACAGGAAATTTACTGTATATCCATACAGCAAACCAAGGAGGTACCCAGTGGCAAAGACGAAACGTGCGACAACCACCCCGTCCAGTTACAGCGCTATGTGCACGCGAATTACTCGGCTCATCAACTCTCCCGCAGCGCAAAAGTCTCGAGAGCTCACCATCTCGATTGCCGAGGGCGAAAATGCGGAGGACTGGGCGAAGTTCCGTAGCGACATTGCTGAGCAGGAGGGCGTGAGCATCACGGAGAGCAGTGATTCCGTCGTCCGAATTGCCTGGGTAGCACCTACCGAAACAGACGCATGACCCTTTTTCAGATATTTATTACACGGCGTATTGACCATGATAATTACATGCTGTAATTTTCTCACATCGCCGACGTACAGGCGACGGCCTACGGGCCGACCGCTCTTTAACAGTCAACGCTAAAACACAACAGACCGCATTGCCTCTACCGGCGACCGGCGATTAGACAGCCCCGAAAGGCTGCCCACGACAGGGACGACCCTGTACGGCTGATCGAGAGCGAAAGGCTCAAACCGTTAAGCCCAGTTGGCACGAAAGACCCGGCAAGCAATGCGCCCCGCGAATCCCAGCGGCAGAAGGGAGACACATCGATTCGAATTAGCGCCCCGAGCTTCGGCATTGAGGGGCGCCGGACCTCATGCACCCTGCCCCACTTCCCCGGGCAAACGAGCTGCAGCGTGCATGTTGTATAGACCTGCGATCCACGGCGAACAGATGCTGATTGACGCCGCGGGGAGGAAGCTCACGGCCCAAACCAACGACTACTCACGACCTGCAATCAGCGGCGGGCACGGAGCGGCGCCAGTGCCGAGGACTGGATGACAGCCGGAAGAGACGGCCCGATCACCTTGCAAAAGGCTGCATCGGAATGTCGGCGCCCCGTGAAAAAAGCTGATCCAGGCCAACTGTTTGTATGCGAACGGGCGGACGTAGTAGGCATCTTGGTCAGGCCCGACATTCCAATGCAGCCCCACACCACCGAGGATTCAACATGGATTCGACGATCATTACCGGCAATTGGAAGGGCCACCTCGGTATGGGGCTGGCAACTCGCGAACTGCAGTGCGTGCTGTCTACGGCGCAAGGCATGACAGCAAAAGAAATTGCGAAACTCTTGGGTATAGCGCCAGGCACGGTGGTTAAGAGGTTGAGCAACGCTATGTACAAGCTGGGTGTGCACCGGCAGACGGCTTTGGTTTCAGAGGCAATTAAACGGCGGATAATATCGCCGATGTGCATCGTCCTAGCGGCGCTGATTGCTATTCACAGTGCCATTGACGACCAGTCAATACGCCGTGACCGTCGGGCTCCGGAACGCCGTACCGCCGAGCTGCGCATCAGCCGTCGCGTCGAGGGCTACGCATATGCGATCTAAGAAAATGTTTCGCATCCCCGCAGCAGCCAAGATTGACACCTCTCGCGCCATTCTGGTGGCAGATCTCGGCAACCGAACTTTGCGGCTCATTACCACTGCTTCGCTGGTAGCCGTACACCTTGCCTCTCTTGTAATCAAAGCTGGGAGCGCAAAATGACAGCACTTCGCTTATCCGCAGACCATCCCTGCGAGATGACACCGATTATGAAGGTGGCCGCTGAATACATTCGCGGCTTAGGCCATAGCGCCAGGCTCGACACCTTTCTGGACCATTACGGCCCCATTGGGCACAGGCTCTGGGGATACCTGCACCGTGATGGCTTCGTTTGTATGGAAGGCGAGCGGGTGCGGATCACTGAGAAGGCCGAAGCCGTCTTGGACGAACTGATTTTTTGACGGGTAGGAGTCGACCTACCTGATATTCCCGCTAATCAGGATCAGGTTGACCATCACTTCTGCGCATTCGTCGAGTGCGCAGCGGGATGCGGACGATTCTGCACCGCGCAACGCGGCCCCCTGCATCACCCCTACCCCCAAACCTTACGACCGCATCGGCGGGTGCCAGGCTGGCTATTCACGCCCAGCTTGGTCCCTGTTGCCTGGCATCCGACCAATGCGGTTGCACAACCGAGGACGCCATCATGGCCAGACGAATAGAACGCCAGCCCGGCCGACGATTGGGAGAAACCTGGCCTCTATCTGCGGTTCAAGACTGCTTTCAATTGGCTCACAACCATCTTGCAACTGCCAGAAGATTTCGAGCACTAGGTGACCGCAAGTATGCGGATCAAAGCTTGGAGTCGGCGGCTCACGCCCACGACCACGCTCGCCAATTGCTTCGCAGCCTTCGGACACAACCACGGCGCACCTGATCGCCGCGTGGCAGAGGCCCGGGTGATTCGCAAGGCCGAGTCGTTCGAGTACAGCGCTTGAGAGGTGCCGCTGCCTATCCACAGCGGCGTACGGATGGAGGGCTGACCCATGAAGCCATAAACCAGCGCCCGCCCAGGGCAGCACGCACCGCTCTCGTAGGGTGGTACCACTTGAGCGCAAAGCCCGGCATGTCCGGGCTTTTCTTTGGCCGTCGATATGAGCCAGCACCCTGCACCAGGGTCCTGACCAATGCCTTCAGACAAGGAGAAAGACATGCACCCACGTATCCAGGCGCGCAACGAAGGCCTTCAGGCCCTGCGAGCTCGCATGACCATCGCCACCGAGCAGATGTACGCCATGATCGGGCAGGAGGCACCTGTGCAGAAGATCCGCTACCAGGTGGTCACCAAGGGCGAGAAGGCCTACCACATTGTTGAGCTGGCCACCGGCCGCGTGCGGGGCTTCCGCTTCGCCTACAAAGCCGCGGTGAACTTCGCCCAGGAACTGGAAGCGCGTGCCGACGCCAAGGCGGCCACGGCAGGTGTGCAGTGATCGGGCCGCAGCAGGATCCTCGGCAGCTCAGCATCGAGCGCCTGTCGAGCCAGATCGACCAGTTCTTCGCTGCCGGCAAGGCGATTGAGGTCGTGCCCATCGGTGTTTCAGGCGAGCGTATCGGTGGCCAGACCATGGCCAATCACCACGCCAAGCTGCGCACCGAGCGAGACAAGCACGCGCCTACCCTGCGCTACCTGGCCGATCAGGGTTACAGCGTGAAGGAAGCCGCAGAAGCCATGGGCACCTGCGAAAAGCGGATCCGGCTGATGGCCAGTGAGAACGGTATTGCGATCGGGCATCGGCTTTGAAGCGAACGATCAACCGCCGCGTTCACCAGCGTCGCCGTCTGGCTTGGCTAGATATACCCGCGAGCGAACTCTATGCAAAAGATCACTCGAAACCACACAAACCATCGCTGCGGCGCCAGCCACCAGCGGGCAAAGCTCACTACTGAACAAGTATCCGCCATGCGCGCCGAGTATGAAGAGGGCGTTGGCGGCTACGAATACCTGGCGGCCAAGTATGGGTGCGGCGTTTCCACTGCTCGCGACATCGTGAAGTACCGCACCCGCTGGGCTAGCTGAACTACATCGCCTGGAGATACGTAATGCCTACACCCACGGATACCGCCGAGTTCCTCGAAGAATTGAACGGCGGCGCTTTCGCCAGCCAGATCGGCCACGCCCTGTCCGAAGTCGCCTCGGGCGTCGTCGACCACGGCAAGGCCGGGAAACTGGTCATCACCCTGGACTTCAGCCAGATCGGCGAATCCCACCAGGTGAAGATCAAGCACAAGCTGGACTACAAGGTGCCCACCAAGCGGGGCACGCGCAGTGAGAACACCAGCTTGGATACGCCGATGCACGTTGGCTCCGGCGGGCGCATCAGCCTCTTCCAAGAGAAGCACGACCAGTTGTTCAGTCGTGAAGACGCCCCGATCAAACCCCGCACCTGATCTCGAACCCCACCACCAGGAATAGAAGAATGTCCCTGACCAAAGATGCAATCCAGCAGATTACCGAGACCGCACTTTCGGCCGCCGGAAAGATGCTGCCCACCAACACGCCTGTCGCGCTGATACCAGACGCCGTGAGCGTAGCCGACCTTGAGCGCTACATGGCCGGACGTAGCCGCTTCCGCGGCACCTTCTCTACCCATTCGCTGGCTGACTTCGTTGGCCATGTGATCAAGCGCAACATGCCCGGCGCCAAGGGCTTTATCGACCAGGACGAGATGTCCTGCTCTCTTTTCTTCAACATCGGTGACGAGATCAGCCCGGGCCACGCTGATGACCGTGCCTTGCTCAAGCTGAAGCCATCTGCAGGCTACAAGGCCGCTCAGTTGGTCAACGGCAAAGCGATGACCCAGAAGGATATGAGCGACTGGATCGAGGACTGGCACCAGTACCTGACCCCGGTCGACGAGAACGAAACTGCCATCGCGATCGCCAAGGCTATCGCCGCGGTGCGCACCATCACGGTGAAGGCCACCAGCGAATCGGAAACAACGGTCGGGGATACCAGCGCCAGCCGCAGCGCCATGGACCAGATCGAGGCGCGCAGCAAGGAAATCTTGCCGGTGGCACTGCTGTTCAATGTCATCCCGTTCGAGGGCCTGACTGAGCAGCAGATCAAATTCCGCCTCTCGGTCATCACCAGCGGCCAACAGCCGGTGCTGAAGTTGCGCTGGATCGGTGAAGAGGTCCAGCGCGAGGACATCGCCCAGGAATTCAAAGCGGTCCTCGAGGACAAGATTGGCGAAGCGGCGAGCCTTGCACTGGGCTCGTTCGATCCACGTTAAAAATGCGCGGGCCTGTAGCGGGCCCGCCCACCCTGCAATCGAAGGAGGCAATCAATGCCAGCCAGCAAGAAGCCCAGTGAAGTTCAACTCGAAACCCTCAAACACATCAAAGAGTATATCGAGACTCACCAGTACTCCCCTACCATTGCCGAACTTGCTGCTACTGCAGGCGTCACGCCGAACTGCGTCGCCGAGCGCCTTGGTGCACTGGTGAAGCTGAAGCTTATTACAAAGACGCCGGGGGTTGCTCGAAGCATCCGCCCAGTCTAGATTGCCGAACGCGCGTAGCACGCCCGCAGGCAGTGTTGAGACGCCTTCGTCTGAAGAAAATCGTTGATCTCTGCGTTTATCATCTGAATAAAAATCACCTGCGGACGATACGCTTTTTTCTAGTCAGCCATAAAAAATCTAAACAGATAGAAGGCTGCTATCAAAGCGAGTCCGATGGGCATTGCTACCTCAACGAGAACCAACCGCAGATTTTGCGACTTCAGAAGCATCTTAAAGCGGTTGTCGAAGCGTTGGAGTGATTCAGGTACTCGAGCATCTGTTAGAACCGCCTCTACGGAAGCTAGACAATTCCTTGCCTGTTCGAGCGTGTCCCTCATCCCTTGGATGGATGTACTTACTGTCCCCGCGGTAGTCATATCTAATGCCTGCAGCCGATCAGTATGCTTACTAAAGTTTTGTATAGAGTTGTCTACGCGATACAATAACTCGTTGTATGAGACCATAGATGTTGACTGCTGAAGCCACCAAGTGTACAGGGTAGACTGCCTAGGATCATCAGGATAGTCAGCACCTAATTTCCCATATTTACCACCGGTCACGAACGCCAGCCTGGTACCTGTGATGCGCAATGCCCACTCCGAGTACAACTCATAGCAATACCACAAATAATGAATCAGGTTATATGCCAGAAGCACCCAAAGGCCGACCATTATCTTATAAGATGTTAACCCTGTAAGCTTTATACCAAACACCGAAACCTCCGAACCTGGCTGAACATCGCCTACTATTAGCGCTATCACCACGACAGAGACTAGTAGCAAATTGCGGCGCAGCTTCGATGCCGTTTCGGATATGTCGAAACCTACAGGCGACCCTAGCACCTTTGCAATTTCATCATTGGACTTCGCTTGCTTACTCATTTTTTCTCATCTTCGGAATTGATAGTTTCTAATACCGCAACCTATAATTTTCGCATTCGCCGGAATACGCCTATACGGGTCCTGCAATGGGGACTGGCATGAACAAATCCTAAGTGCCAGCCCGGAAAAATTTACAATACACTACTATGGAATATAGATATCCATAGGTGAGCACTCGCCTAATTCACTCTCATGTCTGTCTTTAAGAAAGTATCTTTAGACAAACTTACCATCATTTTAATATATGCAAGGCGCAACCGGCATCAGGAAAAATCTACCTCAAGAGCCTTTCGGCTTGGAAAATGCCTTGCTGCCAAACATATCAAAGTCATACTGAAATGCCTCGAAAGTTTTCGACGCCATAAATCGCTCCGGATTATCCAAGATAGATTGTGTTATTTTATCTTTCTGCATTTTATCCATACCCGAATAAGTCTCCTCGATACTTCTAACCTTATCAAAAAGGTATCCGGCAAAGCCAGTCGGCCAGAAATAAGCCCGCGGAGACAATCGACCTTCAGCTAGGGCTACGCGACTTGACCTCATACGGCTTGATTCTTCGTGCCCTGTGAGGCCCAGAAGCATAAAGCCTGGAAGCTTGGTATAAACCATTGAGTTCTTGTCTGTCTCGAGAAGATCCATTTGCATAGTCCTCAAGAGATACCTGTTTAAGTTTGGTGGGGCACCGGCAAAACTAGTTTCGGAAATCCCTTCCAGCGGGTAAAGATGCTGTTCATATTTACCTAAATTTGTACTTTTGCCCAACAGATATGACGACAACGCCCGCTCAGCCTCATCAAGAGTCTGAGAAACCCGATCAGATCGAACTACATTCTGACTCCTCACATATGTCATCGTTCTCCACGACAGCGATGCACAAAACTTAGAGAGCCAACTTCCATACCTTGCCTCGGACTCCCCTTTACTGACAAAAGGATAGAATATCTTATTTGCAAACTCACGTTCCCAACCAGAAAAAAGCTGTTCACAACTTTCGCAAAGCCAGTAATCCTTGATAATGTCTTGAGCGCGCTTATTTATCTTGTTATTCGATCGAATATAGCCTGTCGCGGATGTCTCTTTTACCCACTTACCTACAAATTTCGGTATGAAGTGACTAAGTTTGATATCCGCATCACTTTTACACAGTTTACAAGTCCCAGCTGGCATTTTCACTCCTTATCCTGGCTTTGTGCCAGATGCACTACAAATACCTCATTTCAACGTAGGTCGCCACCTGAAAAGGCTGCCTATGCCTACTCATCAAAATAAACAGCCACGGGGCCTCAAAACCCAATACAGCCTTCGCTTTGATCCGCCAGACGACGAGATCGTAGCGTATTTCTCGTGCAGTGATATCTCGCTAATGGCGGCACCGGCCTGGGCGAAAGATCCTTGACAAGGAGCCGTACAAGTGAGTCCAGTCGCTCGGCCTAGTTGGCCCGAGCAGCTAGCACTTTCGAGAGAATCCGCTTCTGGGTTTCCAAGTCATCAGGATCAGGAACCACGACCAGCAAGTAGTTGGTCTGAGTGACCTTTGATTCGACATTAGGTGATACGAACTGCGCTATTCGTGGCGTTTGGTACACAGCAATACCGGCCTGATCTGAAGGCGACTGTACAAGCAATACTTCGTGAAACAGCTTGGTGTCCAGATTCTCCAAATCCACTTCGCTCACCACTTTCTTCTCACTCATTTCAAGCCTCCATTCCAAAAATCTGAGATTAGACGACGGACGATTCTATGCCTACAGAAAGCTCATTCGCACGTATTTACGTGTGCGGACCTATGACGGGCCTACCAGAATTCAACTACCCCGCCTTCGCCGCTGAGACGGCCCGGCTGCGCGCTCTGGGCTATGAGGTCGTCAGCCCTGCCGAGATCAATCCCAACGGCGGAACATGGCAAGAGTGCATGAGGCGCGATATCGCACAGCTGATGACCTGCGACTTGCTGGTATGGCTTCCTGGTTGGAGCAACTCTAGGGGAGCCCGAATAGAAACCAAGCTCGCTGGTGAGCTGGGTATCAGGGTCGCCACCGCCAGAAGCATCACAGAGCGCGGCGCGGTAGCAGCATGACCGCCCTGCGCCGCACCACCACACCCAGCGCCATGCCCACGCCCTGCCTCGAACTCAATGGGGTGTGCGACGAATGCGGCCAATACCGCGCCCGCGGAAACCACCGCTCCTGCTCCAAGAAGCGCCAGCAGCGGTATGCACAAGCGAGGAAGGGAAATGCGTAAGTTGATCTCAACGGTGAAAAGACTGCGGCGGGAGGCCATAGCTGACGATCCGCGCCCGGGCTTATGGGTTCATGCTGGCGACTACAACGCCCTCGCCGCGCAGCGCGATGAAGGGTGGGCGCGGGAGGCGGAGTTACAGAAGGATGTGGCCCGAATGACCAGCGCCTATCAGGCAGAACGGGCGCGACGCACCGAAGGCCGCGCGCGGAATGACGCCCTCCAGCAGCGCCTGGCCGAAGCGAAGGCACTGATGCAAGAGTCGCTGCCAGCATTGGAACAGGGCGCCACGGCTTTCAAGTCCATCAGGCCCGTGCGCGCGAAAGTGCGCGATTACCTTGCCAGCCCCAGCTGCGCTCAGTGTCGAGGGAGCAGAAAGATCCTGATAAGCACCGTATGCGGTTTCACGCACAAGACCTGCACCAGCTGCGCGGATGGGGAGCAGCAATCGTGACCGCCCTGATCGTCCTCCTTGTCCTGGCGATGTGGTTCGCCTTCGGCTGCATCATCGCAAGCCCCCTCGGCCGCTTCATCAAAAGCGCCGACGTCATCGCCAAGTAACCCCTTCCCCTTCAATTCAAAGTCAGCCGCTGTAGCGGTGAGGACGAAGTCATGCCTGAAGAAAATGCACGGGTACAACCGGCGCCTGTGACCCGCGATGAGAACGGATTTTTCCAGCACTCTGATTTGCCCGACTTTGATGAGGGCGATGGCGAGCGCTGTAAAGCCTGGATCGCCGAGCAGGGCCTGCAGGTGGAAATGGTCAGCCTGGAATACCACAGCGACGAAGCGATATCTGAACGCTACTTCGAAGCAGGTGACCCCGACTGCAGCTATTGGGAGCCAGACAGGCCTGATGGAGAGGGCTGGTTCTGCCTGGCCATCCACGATACCGATGACGGCCCGGTGTGCTGGTGGGCTCGCCGTGTGGTGACGCCATGACCGACATGATCGAGGTACAGAACAGCGCACCGGCCGGCGCCGCCGACTTAAAACGTCAGGAGGATTGAAGATGGCAGCAATACAGAACCTGGCGGAAGACACGGGTCACGACAAGGTGACCGAACAGAAGATGGCGGAGCTCATCGGCACCACGGCCAAGGCTCTGCAGCGCAAGCGCGAGAGGAACGTCATTCCCGAAGGGGTTTGGACGAAAATTGATGGACGAATCATTTACAGCAAACGGAGATACGACGAATGGGTAGAAAGCCTGTGGACCTCCCAACAGGGGTTGAGCTTGTCGGGCAATCCATCCGAATTCGCTTCTCTTGGAACAAAAAGCGGTGCTGCGAGACGCTCGCCTTCCCTCAGACCCCGAAAGGGATCGCTGCCGCAGCGGGCCTTCGTGCTCAAGTAAAACAGCTGGACAAGCTCGGCGCACTTACCCCACAGAAGTACGCCGAGCTGTTTCCATCGTCTCGCAACTTTTCCGCGCAGGCCGCGCCCATCTTTTTCGATTACGCCCAGGACTGGTTGGACAGCCTGCAGATCGTAGACACCACCCGGAAAAACTACCGGTCGACCCTACAGAACTACTGGGTCCCCTACCTGGCTGACCGGCCACTGGATGCGATCACGCCATCGCTGATGCGCAAAATCGTCAACGACATCACCTGGACCTCTCCTGTGCGGCGAAAGGATGCGGTGAGGCTTGTGAAGACGATTTTCACCCAGGCAGTTCGTGACGAGCTGATAACCAGGAACCCTGCTCTGTCCATCCCGCCCAGTCGGGTACCCAAGCGCGAGCTCGATCCCTTCACGCGCGCAGAGGCTGACCTGATCATCACCAAACTGTACGAAATCACCAGCGGACTGCAGCAGATCTATGCAGTGTTTTTCGAGTTCTCTTTCTACACCGGGATGCGGCCGGGAGAGGCGCTGGCACTGCGCTGGAGCGAGATTGACAAGCGCAAGCGAACGGCCCGTGTGTGCCGCATTCGCATTCACGGAAAGATCCAGGAGCGGACCAAGACGAAGATCATTCGGGAGGTTCTGTTGAACGATCGGGCAATGAAGGCACTCGAAAAAGCCAGATCATTGACCGAGGCGCGTTCTGATTACGTGTTCGCGCCAGAAGGATCGGGGGATAGAAGTGAGCTCTTCGTCCGATCTGAAACAGGTCCAAAACGCTATTGGCTCAGCGTGCTGCGGAAACTAGGGATTCGGCGCCGCAGAATGTACGACACGCGACACACGTACGCGACGATGTGCCTGATGGCCGGCATGAACCCGGCTTTCATTGCTTCGCAGCTTGGGCACAGCGTGCAGGTGCTGCTTTCGACATACGCCAAGTGGATCAGCTCGCCGAGCGACTGGGCAGAGCTTGAGAAGCTGGACAGATTCGAAAGTGGTACGGATTTGGTACGTGCACAAAGCCAATAGCGACAAACGCGCCGGAATACCTAGGGTTTAAGCAACATGTGCGGATTAGCTGGTGAGTTGCGCTTCGACTTTCAACCTGCGGACCTTGCGGCCGTGGAATGCATTACCCATGAACTGGCCCCACGCGGGCCGGACGCCTGGGGTTTTCAGGCGCAAGGGCCGATTGCCCTGGGCCATCGCCGCCTGAAGATCATGGACCTGTCGGACGGCTCCGCGCAGCCGATGACCGACGCCCAGCTGGGCCTGAGCCTGGCGTTCAACGGTGCCATCTACAACTTTCCCGAATTGCGTAGCGAGCTGGAAGCGCTGGGCTACAGCTTCTATTCGGGCGGCGACACCGAGGTGTTGCTCAAGGGCTATCATGCCTGGGGCGAAAAACTGCTGCCCAAGCTCAACGGCATGTTCGCCTTTGCCATCTGGGAGCGCGACACGCAACGTCTGTTCATTGCCCGCGACCGTCTGGGCGTCAAGCCGTTGTACCTGTCGCGCACCGACAAGCGCCTGCGCTTCGCTTCGGCCCTGCCGGCGTTGCTCAAGGGTGGCGACATCAGCCCGATTCTCGACCCGGTGGCGTTGAACCACTACCTGAACTTCCACGCCGTAGTGCCTGCGCCACGGACGTTGATCGCGGGCATCGAAAAACTGCCGCCAGCGACGTGGATGCGCATCGATGCCAACGGCAAGACCGAACAGCAAACGTGGTGGACCTTGCCCTATGGGCCCCATGCCGACGAAGCCAACCTGACCCTGGAAGACTGGCGCGACCGTGTGCTGGAAAGCACCCGCGAAGCGGTTGCCATTCGCCAGCGGGCCGCCGTGGATGTGGGCGTGCTGCTGTCCGGCGGCGTCGATTCGAGCATGCTGGTAGGTCTGTTGCGCGAAGTGGGCGTGAAGGATCTGTCGACCTTCTCCATCGGCTTTCAAGATGCCGGCGGCGAACGTGGCGACGAGTTCCAGTATTCCGACCTGATCGCCAAACACTACGGTACTCAGCACCACCAGCTGCGCATCGAGGAGCGAGAGATCATCGAGCAGCTGCCCGCCGCATTCCGCGCGATGAGCGAGCCGATGGTCAGCCACGACTGCATCGCCTTCTACCTGCTCTCGCGGGAAGTTGCCAAGCATTGCAAGGTCGTACAGAGCGGCCAGGGCGCCGACGAACTGTTCGCAGGCTACCACTGGTACCCACAAGTGGACGGCGCCAGCGATCCGTACCAGGCCTATCGCGATGCGTTCTTCGACCGCAGCTACGACGACTACGCGGCAACCGTGGCACCCAAATGGCTGACCGCCAACGATGCTGCCGGTGACTTCGTGCGCGAGCACTTCGCCATGCCCGACGCCGATGCAGCGGTGGACAAGGCCTTGCGCCTGGACAGCACAGTGATGCTGGTCGACGACCCGGTCAAACGCGTCGACAACATGACCATGGCCTGGGGCCTGGAAGCGCGCACGCCGTTCCTGGACTATCGACTGGTCGAACTTTCCGCTCGGGTTCCGGGCAAGTTCAAGCTGCCCGATGGTGGCAAGCAGGTGCTCAAGGAAGCGGCGCGGCTGGTGATTCCGAGCGAAGTCATCGACCGCAAGAAAGGCTATTTCCCGGTGCCTGGCCTCAAGCATCTCGAAGGCGACACACTCAACTGGGTGCGCGACCTGCTGTTGGACCCCAGCCAGGACCGCGGCCTGTTCAACCCGACCATGCTCGACCGTCTGCTGACCGATCCGCAAGGCCAGCTCACGCCGCTGCGCGGCTCCAAGCTGTGGCAGCTGGCGGCGTTGAACCTGTGGCTCAGCGAACAAGGACTCTGATTGATGAAAGCTCATGCCACGGCATTCAACCAGCGCTTGCAGCGCGGCCAGTCGCCGTCCTACGAGCGCTTGCAGGCGCGGCTGGCCGAAGAAGGCCATAGCGACGACCTGCAACAACGACCGTTGCACTGCGGCTGGGGCCGCGTGCTGATCGGGCATACCTACCCCGACGCGGACGCCCTGGCTGCCGAGCTGCTCAACGAACAACCGGGTGAGCGGGACATCGCTCTGTACGTTGCCGCGCCGCAGCAGGTGTTGGCCAAGGCGCCTCAACAACTGTTCCTCGATCCGTCCGATACCCTGCGCCTGTGGTTCAGCGATTATCGACCCGCGCAGCGGGTGTTTCGTGGGTTCCGTATTCGTCGGGCGCAGAGCGATGGCGATTGGCAGGCCATCAACCAGCTTTATCTCAAGCGCAAGATGCTGCCCATCGACCAGAGCCTGCTGACCCCACGACATCAGGGCGGGCCGGTGTACTGGCTGGCCGAAGATGAAGACACCGGGCATGTGATCGGCAGTGTCATGGGCCTCAACCATGCCAAAGCCTTTCGAGATCCGGAAAAAGGCAGCAGCCTGTGGTGCCTGGCCGTCGACCCACGTTGCACACGCCCAGGTGTGGGCGAAGTGCTGGTGCGGCATCTGGTCGAGCACTTCATGAGCCGCGGCCTGGCCTACCTCGATCTGTCGGTGATGCACGACAACCGCCTGGCCAAGAACCTCTACGCCAAGCTGGGCTTTCGCAACCTGCCCACCTTCGCCATCAAGCGCAAGAACGGCATCAACCAGAAACTGTTCCTGGGCCCCGGTCCGCAGGCCGATTTCAATCCCTACGCGCGGATCATCGTCGACGAGGCGTTTCGCAGGGGCATCGATGTGCAGGTGGACGACGCCGAGGCTGGTCTGTTCACGCTGGCGCACGGTGGCCGGCGCATCCGTTGCCGCGAATCATTGTGCGACCTGACCAGCTCGGTGAGCATGACCCTGTGCCAGGACAAGAGCCTGACCCACAAGGTGCTCCGGGCCGCTGGCCTGAGCTTGCCGGCGCAGCAGCTGGCGGGCAGTGCCGACGACAACCAGGACTTCCTCGACGAACATGGCCGGGTGGTGGTCAAGCCGCTCGACGGTGAGCAAGGCAACGGTGTGGCCGTGGACCTGAGCACACTTGACGAGGTGCAGCAGGCCATCGAGCATGCTCGCCAGTTCGATAGCCGGGTCCTGCTTGAAAGCTTCCATGAAGGGGTTGACCTGCGCATCGTGGTCATCGGCTACGAAGTGGTTGCGGCAGCCATCCGCCGGCCGGCGCAGATCATTGGAGACGGGCACACCGACATTGGCACGCTGATCGATGTGCAGAGCCGCCGTCGCCAGGCGGCCACTGGCGGCGAGAGCCGGATTCCGCTGGACCAGGAAACCCTGCGCACCGTGCAGGCCGCCGGTTTCGATATGCACAGCATTCTGCCCAGCGGCCAGACGCTGACAGTGCGCAGAGCGGCCAACCTGCACACTGGCGGGCATCTGGAGGACGTCACGCAGATTCTCCACCCGGTACTGGCCGACGCAGCGGTACGTGCCGCTCGCGCGCTGGACATCCCGGTGGTGGGTCTGGACCTGTTGGTTCCGGCCGCCGACCAGCCGGAGTACGTGTTCATCGAAGCCAACGAGCGCGTGGGCCTGGCCAACCACGAACCGCAACCGACGGCAGAGCGTTTCGTCGATCTGCTGTTCCCGCACAGCGGCCCCAGGTAAAAGCCCGCATGGAGCCTGCCGGGGTGACCTGCGCAGGCTCCGCGCTGAAACGCTACCGGGATCGTGACGAAGCGGTCCCCATAACCCTATCCACCTCAGGAGTTTCCATGACAGCCAAAATTCCCGAACCGGATATCCAGTACTTGCAGAAAGTGCTGCTGGAAATGCTCGCCATTCCCAGCCCTACCGGGTTCACCGATACCATCGTGCGCTACGTCGCCGAACGTCTCGAAGAGCTGGGCATTCCCTTTGAAATGACACGCCGCGGTACCATTCGCGCGACTCTCAAGGGCAAGCAGAATTCACCGGACCGCGCTGTGTCTGCGCATCTGGATACCATTGGCGCCAGCGTACGGGCGGTGCAGGACAACGGTCGCCTGTCACTGGCGCCGGTGGGCTGCTGGTCGAGCCGCTTTGCCGAAGGCAGCCGTGTGAGCGTTTTCACCGACAGCGGCGTGATCCGCGGCAGCGTGCTGCCCCTGATGGCCTCCGGGCATGCGTTCAACACCGCCGTCGACCAGATGCCGGTGACCTGGGACCATGTCGAGTTGCGCCTGGATGCCTACTGCGCGACGCGTGCCGACTGCGAATCGCTGGGGGTGAACATCGGCGACTATGTGGCGTTCGATCCACTGCCCGAGTTCACCGACAGCGGCCACATCAGTGCCCGCCATCTGGACGACAAGGCAGGTGTTGCCGCGCTGCTGGCATCGCTCAAGGCCATCGTCGAGAGCGACTACGAGCCTCTGATCGATTGCCATCCATTGTTCACCATCACCGAGGAAACCGGCTCTGGCGCAGCGGCGGCTCTGCCGTGGGACGTCAGTGAGTTCGTCGGCATCGACATCGCACCTGTCGCACCCGGCCAGCATTCGAGCGAGCACGCCGTGAGCGTGGCCATGATGGACTCCGGTGGCCCCTACGACTATCACCTGTCGCGGCATCTGTTGCGGCTCGCCGACGAGAACGAACTGCCGGTGCGGCGCGACCTGTTTCGCTATTACTTCAGCGACGCTCATTCGGCCGTCACGGCGGGCCACGATATTCGCACCGCGCTGCTGGCGTTCGGCTGCGACGCAACCCATGGCTATGAACGCACGCACATCGACAGCCTCAGCGCGCTGAGCCGCATTCTTACCGCCTACATGCTGAGCCCACCGGTGTTCGCCAGCGATGCGAAGCCGAACAACGGCTCGCTCGAGCGTTTCAGTCATCAGTTGGAGCATGACGCGCAGATGGAATCGGACACCCGCGTACCTGCGGTCGAAGACGTGCTGGGGCAGAAATCCAGCCATTGATCGGCCCGATCCAACCGGACCACCGCCGCCCTGCCCCTTGCCGCTGCCTGGCTTGGGGCCTCGGGCAGGCGCGGCACTGTTACAATGCCGGCCTACCCTGTGAGCGCCGAACATGCTGATTCCCTACGACCACCTCGAAGCCGACACCCTGACCCGCCTGATCGAAGATTTCGTGACCCGCGACGGAACCGACAACGGCGATGAGACACCCTTGCCCACCCGGGTCGAACGCGTGCGTCATGCACTGGCCAAGAAACAGGCGTTCATCGTTTTCGATCCGGAGAGCCAGCAGTGCACGCTGATGCTCAAGCACGACATAGCGCCCGAGCTGTTCGACTGAGCGTCACACCACCGGCACCTCCTTGGCATGCTTGCCGTGCTTCTCCTGGATTCGCCGATAGACCTCGGCACGGTGCACTTCCACGTCCCTGGGCGCCTGGATGCCGAAGCGCACGGTGTTGCCCCGCACGTCCAGCACCTTGATCCAGACGTCATCGCCGATCGAGATCAGCTCGCCTACATGTCGCGTCAATACCAGCATGGCTTTGTTCCCTCAAATGAATGCTTCTTGAGGGTGGACCCTGTTTTCGACCATCACAAGGCAAGCAGAGCAATACAGTTTAAGCCTACGAAAGTTAGTAAATTCCCTGTCAGATATTTCGCACTTGCAGCAGGCAAGCCGTCACTTAGTTGTACCGATCCATACACTTCAGGCTTTCTTTGTATGGATATTTACAATCTTGGCCACACTCGCCACTCCTAGCCCTGTTGCAGCTTCGGCCCCCACAGGATGATGCTCGCCCCCAGCACGCACAACGTTGCGCCGAGCCAGTCGAAGGTCTGCGGCCGAACTTTCTCGACCACCGCCAGCCACCCCAGCGAAGCGACGATGTAGATGCCACCGTAGGCTGCATACGCACGGCCGGCATAGGCGGCTTCCACGCGCGTGAGCAGCAGCGCGAAACAGGTCAGGCTCAGCACGCCTGCCAATGCCCACAGCGCGCTCTTGCCCATCCGCAGCCAGAGGTAGAAGGCATAGCAGCCGGCGATCTCGAAAAGGGCGGCCAGCAAAAACCACACATAATTGAGCACTCGAACTCTCCAGAGCCAATATCAGCCCGCGAGAATACGCCAGCCCAGACCCAGCTCCGAAACATTTTTAAATCTTTGGGACTTTTTACGGCAGGTCACAGTCCGAGCTATTAGGCGGACGAGTGCTACTGGCTCGCTGACGAATCATCTCATTGTCCAAATAAGGAAATCGCCATGGGCACCATACTGATCATCGTTCTGATTCTGCTGTTGATTGGCGGATTGCCAGTATTCCCGCACTCCAGAAGTTGGGGTTATGGCCCGTCGGGTATCATCGGTACTGTACTGGTCATCCTGCTGATCCTGGTATTGCTCGGCAAGATATAGTCTTGCCGATGTGCAGCCTGCACCGGGCCGCATAGTAGAAATGAAAAAATCCGATGCCCTCGCGGGCATCGGATTTTTTTGCTTGCAGCGTGGTGCAGGTATCAGTGGGAGACTGCCCCGCTGGAACCCAGACCGGTTTGCGAACGCACGAACTGCGGGTAGAACAGCGCACGCTCTTCGTCAGCGGCTGCCGACTTGTCGGTGATCGAGAAGAACCAGATACCGATGAAGGCGATGGCCATCGAGAACAGTGCTGGGTACTCGTAGGGATAGATCGGTTTGTCGTGATGCAGAATCTGCACCCAGATGGTCGGGCCGAGGATCATCAGCGTCACGGCGCTGATCAAGCCCATCCAGCCACCGATCATGGCGCCGCGAGTGGTCAGGTTCTTCCAGTACATCGAGAGCAGCAGGACCGGGAAGTTGCAGCTGGCCGCGATCGAGAACGCCAGGCCCACCATGAAGGCGATGTTCTGGCTTTCGAACGCGATACCCAGGCCGATCGCCAGGACACCGAGGCAGACGGTGGTGATCTTGGAAACGCGGATCTCGTCCTTGTCGTTGGTCTTGCCTTTCTTGATGACGCTGGCGTACAGGTCGTGGGACACCGCCGAAGCACCGGCCAGGGTCAGGCCGGCCACCACAGCCAGGATGGTGGCGAAGGCCACGGCCGAGATGAAGCCGAGGAAGATGCTGCCGCCGACCGCATCGGCAAGGTGCACTGCGGCCATGTTGTTACCACCGAGCAAGGCACCGGCAGCGTCCTTAAACGCCGGATTGGTGCTGACCAGCAGAATCGCGCCGAAGCCGATGATGAAGGTCAGGATGTAGAAGTAGCCGATGAAGCCCGTTGCGTAGAGCACCGACTTGCGGGCTTCCTTGGCATCGGAAACAGTGAAGAAGCGCATCAGGATGTGCGGCAGGCCAGCCGTACCGAACATCAGCGCCAGGCCCAGCGAGAAGGCCGAGATTGGATCTTTCACCAGCCCACCGGGGCTCATGATGGCTTCACCCTTGGCGTGCACCTTGATGGCTTCGGAGAACAGCACGTTGAAGTCGAAGTTGACGTGTTTCATCACCATCAGAGCCATGAAGGACGCACCGGACAGCAGCAATACCGCCTTGATGATCTGTACCCAGGTGGTCGCCAGCATGCCGCCGAACAGCACGTAGAGGCACATCAGGATACCCACCAGAACCACGGCCACGGCGTAGTCGAGGCCGAACAGCAGCTGGATCAGCTTGCCGGCACCTACCATCTGCGCGATCAGGTAGAACGCCACAACCACCAGCGAACCACAGGCCGACAGGGTACGGATTTCTTTCTGCTTCAGGCGATAGGACGCCACGTCGGCAAAAGTGTACTTGCCCAGGTTGCGCAGACGCTCGGCGATCAGGAACAGAATGATCGGCCAGCCCACCAGGAAGCCGATGGAGTAGATCAGGCCATCGTAGCCGGAGGTGAACACCAGCGCGGAAATCCCCAGGAAGGACGCCGCCGACATGTAGTCGCCGGCAATTGCCAGGCCGTTCTGGAAACCGGTGATCTTGCCGCCGGCGGCGTAGTAGTCCGCGGCTGACTTGTTGCGCTTGGAGGCCCAGTAGGTGATGCACAGGGTGGCACCGACGAACAGCACGAACATGATGATCGCCGCCACGTTGAGCGGCTGCTTCTGCACCGCGCCGGTCAGTGCATCGGCCGCCATCACGCTTGGAGCCAGGGCGAATGCGCCCATTGTTGCCAATAGACGCCGCATCATTGCTTGGCCTCCTGCAGGATCAGGCGATTCAGGTCATCGAACTCGCCATTGGCGCGCTTGACGTAGATACCGGTCAACACGAAGGCGGAAAGAATGAGGCCGACACCGATGGGAATGCCCCAGGTGATCGACGATTCAGGACTGATCTTGGCGCCCAGGATGTGCGGGCCGTAGGCAATCAAGAGGATGAAGGCCGAATACAGTCCAAGCATGATTGCTGAAAGTATCCAGGCGAACTTCTCTCTTTTTCTCACCAGCTCCTTGAAGCGTGGGCTGTTTTGAATCGAGAGGTAAATGCTGTCGTTCATTGTTTTTGTCCTCGCAGCATAGATGGATAGAACGTATTCCACTTTAGGCTGCTCTGGAGCGCACTCCAGACGACCTTAGTAGTAGATCGGGGCCTGGAAACGAAAAAAGGTCGCCCATGGGCGACCTTTTCACAATTCGACGTAGGCGCGGTCCGTGGCCGCGAATGGTGCAGTGCTGTATCTGGTGCTCCGCAGCGCCTGGTTCGCGGCCGATGACCGCTCCTACAGGCGGCCCTTTTGGGGGTTACTTGGTTACTTGGCGGTCCACTCGGCCACACGGTCAGGGTGCTTGTCGACCCAGGCCTTGGCGGCGGCATCAGGCTTGGCACCGTCCTGGATGGCCAGCATGACTTCGCCGATCTCGTCCTTGGACGACCACTGGAACTTCTTCAGGAAGGCAGCCACTTCAGGCGCCTTCTTGTCCAGGCCCTTGCTGCCGATGCTGTTGACGGTTTCGGCCGCGCCGTACACACCTTTCGGGTCTTCCAGGAAGCGCAGTTTCCACTTGGCGAACATCCAGTGCGGCACCCACCCGGTCACGGCAATGGATTGCTGGGCGTTTTCGGCCCGGGTCAGTTCCGCGATCATGCCGGCACCGGAACTGGCCTGCAGTTTGTAGTTCGACAGCCCGTAGTCCTTGATCGCCTGTTCGGTCTTGAGCATCACGCCCGAACCCGCGTCGATGCCCACGATGCGGTTCTTGAAGGTGTCGTCGGTCTTGAGGTCGTCGATGGTCTTGGCCTTGACGTATTCAGGCACGATCAGGCCGATCTTGGCGTCCTTGAAGTTGGGACCGTAGTCGACCACCTTGTCGTTGTTCTTGGCCCAATACTCGCCGTGGGTCACCGGCAACCAGGCAGAAAGCATCGCATCGAGTTTGCCGGTGGCCACACCTTGCCACATGATCCCGGTGGCCACTGCCTGCAGCTTCACGTCATAGCCCAGTTTCTGCTTGATGACTTCGGCGGCGACATGGGTGGTGGCGACGCTGTCCGACCATCCGTCGACGTAGCCGATGGTGACTTCCTTGGCGGCAGCGCTGGCCCAGCTACATCCCATGGCCAGAACCAGAGCAGCACTGGCTCCGAGAACTTTCTTCATGTTCATTCTGCTTCCCCGATAAGGCTGCGCGCGACGAATGCCGCACGGCATATGTTGGCGTCCTGATCATCGACTTCGCGCGCCGATGATCATGCTCCACCTACGACCTTGAACCGTCGAGAAACGACATGGCCGGGCCTTGCGGTCCGGCCGGGGGAACTCAGCTGCGCATGCCGCGACCACTGACCAGCAACTTCACGCAGGCGAAGTACAGCACCACCGTGGCCACCAGCATGAATGCCACCGCCACGCCGATACTGATATCCGACACGCCGAGGATGCCGTAGCGGAAGGCATTGACCATGTGCAGCACCGGATTGGCCAGGGACACGGTCTGCCAGAAAGGCGGCAGCAGGCTGATCGAATAGAACACCCCACCCAGGTAGGTCAAGGGTGTGAGGACGAAGGTCGGCACGATGGAGATGTCGTCGAAGTTGCGCGCGAACACCGCGTTGACGAAGCCCAGCATGGAAAAGATCGTGGCGGTCAGCAGCACCACCAGCACCGTGATGCCCAGGTGATGCACCTGCAGATCGGTGAAGAACAACGACAGTGCGGTGACGATGATCCCGACCATCAAGCCGCGCAACACCCCACCCGCGACATAGCCGATCAGAATGGTGTGCGGCGACAGTGGCGAAACCATCAGCTCTTCGATGGAGCGCTGGAACTTGGCGCCGAAGAAACTCGAGACCACGTTGCCGTAGGAGTTGGTGATCACCGACATCATGATCAGCCCCGGCACGATGTACTCCATGTAGCTGAAGCCACCCATGCCACCGATCTGCTTGCCGATCAGGTTACCGAAGATGACGAAGTACAGCACCATGGTGATGGCTGGCGGCAGCAGGGTCTGCGGCCAGATCCGCGTGAAGCGCCGCACTTCGCGGTAGACGATGGTGTTGAGAGCGACCACATTGGCCTGGAATTCGGAACTCATACCGCAACCTTCCTCAGATTCTTCTCCACCAGAGACACGAACAACTCCTCCAGGCGATTGGTCTTGTTGCGCAGGCTCAACACCGGAATGTTCAACAGCGCCAACTGGCCGAACAGCGAGGTGATGCCGATCTCCTTGTCGACCTGCACTTCCAGCGTCTGCGGGTTGACCAGCGTGCAGGGGTAGCCTTGCAGCTGCGGCGCCGCGTTCAGCGGCTGGCCCAGATCGAGCAGAAAGGTCTCCACGTGCAGGGTGCCGAGCAGTTCACGCATGCTGGTGTTCTGGACGATGGTGCCGTGGTCGATGATGCCGATGTTGCGGCACAGCTGCTCGGCCTCTTCCAGGTAATGGGTGGTGAGGATGATGGTGATGCCTTTTTCGTTCAGCTCGGTGAGGAAGCCCCACATCGAACGCCGCAGTTCGATGTCGACGCCGGCGGTGGGCTCATCGAGAATCAGCAGGCGCGGCTCGTGGATCAGCGCCCGTGCGATCATCAAGCGCCGCTTCATACCGCCCGACAGCGAGCGCGACGGCGTATCGCGCTTGTCCCACAGCCCCAGCTGGGTCAGGTACTGTTCGGCACGCTGCTTGGCGACCTTGGCCGGAATCCCGTAGTAGCCGGCCTGGGTCACAACGATGTCGAAGGTCTTTTCGAACTGGTTGAAGTTGAACTCCTGAGGCACCACGCCAATGCTGCGCTTGAGCGCTGCCGGCTGGCGGTCCAGGTCGTTGCCGAAGATGTTGACCGTGCCGCTGGTCTTGTTGACCAGGGTGGAAAGAATACCGATGGTGGTCGATTTGCCTGCGCCGTTGGGGCCCAGCAGTGCGAAGAAGTCGCCTTCCGCTACGTCGAGGTCGATGCCGCTGAGGGCCTGAAACCCGTTGCCGTAGGTCTTGGTCAACTGTCGAATGGACAGAGCAGAACTCATAAGGGGTCTATACGCCGTGTTGAGAGTGGTGATGAAGTAAGGGCGACTGCGATGATTTGCAACCAGATGTGTAACAGCTGACTCCATGATGGGCGCGGTGACCGCCCCCGTAAAGTGACTGTTGTCGATAGTGCACATCAGTCCCACGCGTGCCGCGAGCGCCCATGCAGATAGGGCCACAGCGGCCAGCGAACGTTCCGGGCAACTGCCTGCGGCCTTCTGCGCCGCGAACTCCCCTACCCTGCAACGGTCACTATCCAGGCAAGTACCGGATCTGTCCCACACCGAAGCTTACGTGCCTGGCCACCGTTTTCCCGTCTGCCGCCCCGTGTCGACGGCAACTGCAGGTGGTTCGTCCCGCCTGGCTTACACGGAGAAAACACTATGTTGTTGTTGTGGATCGTCGCCCTCGTGGTCGGCATCGCCTGGCTGGCTCATCGGCGCATTGCCGCCCTGCCCGCCATGGGTATCGTCGCCGTGTTTCT
Organism: Pseudomonas sp. MM227; assembly: GCF_947090715.1. NCBI lineage: Bacteria > Pseudomonadati > Pseudomonadota > Gammaproteobacteria > Pseudomonadales > Pseudomonadaceae > Pseudomonas > Pseudomonas sp. MM227. The sequence goes on along the minus strand of NZ_OX352319.1, from coordinate 1,246,578 downwards.
GGTGATCATGGGCGCGGCCAGTCACGCGCCTGGATGGTTGCTGACGCTGCTCTGGCTGTTGCTGATTGCCAGCGCGCTGCCATTGCTGCTGCCAGAGCTGCGCCGCAAGCATTTCAGCGCGCCCTTGTTTCGCTGGTTCAAGAAGACCCTGCCGCCGATGTCCGACACTGAGCGCGATGCCATCGACGCCGGCACGGTCTGGTGGGATGGCGAACTGTTCAGCGGCCGGCCCGACTGGAACACCTTGCTGGCCTACCCCAAGGTGCAGTTGAGCGCAGAAGAGCAAGCATTCATCGACGGCCCGACCGAGGAGCTCTGCGCCATGGTCAGCGACTGGCAGATCGGTCAGGACATGGACCTGCCGCCGGCCGCCTGGACCCACATCAAAGAGCATGGCTTTTTCGCCCTGATCATTCCAAAGGAATATGGCGGCAAGGGCTTTTCGGCCTACGCCCACTCCCAGGTGGCGATGAAGCTGGCAACCCGCAGCGGCGACCTCGCGTCTACCGTCATGGTGCCGAACTCGCTCGGCCCCGCTGAACTGCTGCTGCACTACGGCACCGACGAGCAGCGCAATCACTACCTGCCTCGCCTGGCACGGGGCGACGACATCCCCTGCTTCGCGCTGACCGGCCCCCTGGCAGGCTCGGATGCGGGCGCGATGCCCGACGTCGGTGTCATCTGCAAAGGCCAGTGGCAAGGTGAGGAAGTCATCGGCATCCGCCTGACCTGGGAAAAGCGCTACATCACCCTGGGTCCGATCGCCACCCTGCTTGGCCTGGCCTTCAAGGCCCACGACCCCGAGCACTTGCTGGGCGACAAGGAAAACCTGGGCATCAGCCTGGCGCTGATTCCGACCGACACACCGGGTGTGGAAATCGGTCGTCGCCACTTGCCACTCGGCGCTGCGTTCATGAACGGGCCGAATTCGGGCAAGGACGTGTTCATCCCCCTCGACTACCTCATCGGCGGCCAGCCGATGCTGGGCAAGGGCTGGATGATGCTGATGAATTGCCTGTCGGTGGGTCGTTCGATCTCCTTGCCGGCAGTCGGCACCGGTGCCGCCAAGTACACCAGCCTGGTCACAGGCCAATACGCGCAGATTCGCGAGCAGTTCAACGTCCCGCTGGCGGCCTTCGAAGGTATTCAGGAATCCCTGGCCAGGATTGGTGGCAACGCCTGGCTGATGGACAGCGCCCGCATGCTGACCGCCAATGCGGTGGACCTGGGGGAGAAACCCTCGGTGCTTTCGGCCATTCTCAAGTACCACCTGACCGAGCGCGGGCGCGATTGCATCACCCACGCCATGGATGTCCACGGTGGCAAGGGCATCATCATGGGCCCCAACAACTACCTGGGTCGCAACTGGCAAGGCGCACCGATCTTCATCACCGTGGAGGGCGCGAACATTCTGTCGCGCAACCTGATGATCTTCGGCCAAGGTGCCATCCGCTGCCATCCGTTCGTGCTCAAGGAAATGGCCCTGGCTGGCCGCGAAGACCAGGCTCAGGCACTGCTGGAGTTCGATGCGCTGCTGCTCAAGCACATCGGCTTCGCCGTCGGTAACGCGGCCAGTACCTTCGTCTTGAACCTGGGCCTGGGCCACTTCGAACAAGCGCCGGGTGACCGTCTTGCCCAAGGCTATTTCCGCGCCCTGAACCGGCAGGCAGCTGCCTTCGCCCTGCTGGCGGACCTGAGCATGATGCTGCTCGGTGGCGAGCTGAAGCGTCGCGAGCGGCTGTCGGCGCGTCTGGGCGATGTGCTCAGTTACCTGTACCTGAGTTCTGCCGCGCTCAAGCGCTATCACGACCAGAACTCGCCCGAGCACCTGCGGCCCCTGCTGCGCTGGGCCATGGAAGAAAGCCTGGGCCAGGCCGAGCACGCGCTGGATGGCATCCTGAAGAATTTCCCCAGCAAGGCACTCGGGTATCTGTTGCGTGGCGTAGTCTTCCCGTTCGGTCGTCGACACACTGGGCCTTGCGACAAGCTGGAAGCCGAAGTGGCTGCCATCACGGGTCGCCACAAGGGTGACCCGGCGCTGGAAGAGCTGCTCGCTGGCTGCTACCGCCCACAGGGCGCGGACGATCCGGTCGGCGCGCTGCAAGTGGCGTTCGACCTGCTGCGCGACAGCCAGCCGCTGCACAGGAAACTGCAACAGGCCTACAAGGCGCGGCAATTCAGCGCTACACCCGGCCAGTCGCTGATCGATGCAGCCCTGCACGCCGGCGTGCTGCAACCCGCCGAGGCGCAGACCCTGCACCAGGCAGAAGCTGCGCGGCGCAAGGTGATCGACGTCGACGACTTCAGCAAGGAAGAGCTGCTGCCCACTGCGGACAAGGTCCGCTGAGTATCTGCGAAAAGACAGCGGGCGCGTGGAGCTTTATACTCCCGCGCCCGTTTCGCTCAAGAGGACCCCACCATGGCCATTAACCATCTCGAACACCACCTTGTCCTGCTGGACCATCTGCGCAGCATCCTCGTGGCTCTGGGCGAGGCGGAGCAGGTCCCTGAGGAAAGCCACGCGCTGTTTCTCGAGCGCTTCGATGAGCTGCGCGCGCAACTGCCGGTCGACCCGGTGGAAAGCCAGTACCTGGGCCAGGACATCATGTGCCAGGTGATCACCCGTTACCCGCAGATTGCCCACCTGGTGCCGCGCGACCTGCTGTGGTTCTTTGCCGGCGACTGCCTGCACTACATGCCCGACGAAGAAATCGCGCTGTACCAGGCGCTGGAAGAGCGCCGTTTCGAAGCCGAGGAGAACGACGAACCGTTCGACTGGAATCAGGAGAAGCAATTGATGGCGATGTCGGGGCAGGAAGCTCGCCACTGACTGGACGCCGGATGCATAACGACAAAGGGGTCGCTCATCGAGCGACCCCTTTGTCGTTTCAGCCAGGTGGGATCAGATCACATGTGATCCAGCAGACCCTCCACTTGACTGGCGAACCCTGGCCCACCATCCACTGCGGTGTAGCGCAGGTTGACGATGATATCAGTCAAGGTATCGAGCATTGCGCTTTGAGGCGCACGATCGTGGCGAGGGAATTTCAGTTGCCAGCTGGAAACCGCGCCAGTTCCCTCGAACGGCAGGTAGCGCTCGTCGTTGAAGTCGAGCATGAACAGGCCGTGATCGTCCATGCCAGAGGACAGGGCGATGCTTTGGCTGGCACGGGGGTTGAACAGGATATGCTGGGTGTTCGCATCCGGCAGGCCGTATAGCGAATTCATCGCCCGCAGGTCGGCCTTGGTCACGGTTTTGCTGGACACTTGGGTCAACACGCCATGGATCTGCTGATAGGGCCCGACCACAACCGGCAGTGATACCGAGACGCTGACCAACTGCCGCAGGTAATGCCCCGGGTAATCGCCGTCGAACAACGAGCAGTGAAGGTCGAACGTCAGTTCCCCGCGCTCCTTGAGCTGGGTCAGCGCCATCTCCCAGCGCTCTTCGCTGCCTATCTTCTCGAACAGAGACTTGAGGGAAACGGTCTTGGTCAGCTCCAGACGCCGTTCATTGCGTTTCAGGTAGGCCGCCTCCATGCGCAGCAGTTGCAGCTTCAGCGCGTCGCCGGCGGTGAGGCCGAAGTAGTTTTCGAACCACACGTTGGGCTGGATGAATCGAGTCTGGAAATCACCCAGCTCATACTGCCAGCAGGCTTCCAGATTCAGGCTCAACGCGACAACCGCATCGTACGCTTGGAAGTAAAAGGTCGACAGCTGACTGAGCAGCCATTGGTACAGGCCGGCATTGGTGCTGCGGGTTTTCAGAAATGCATAGTAGTCCTGCGACTGCTGTTCGCTGCGTACGGCATGGGCCAGTTGCTCACGAGCGGATTCTATCTGCAGCTTCTGGGCATTGATCTGCTTGTCCACCGCCGACAGCTCGGCCGACGCCTGGTCGCGCTGAAACTCCCACTCGACCAGGCGACGCCGGTATTGCTCGTTGATGGAAAGCATCTCGCCATTGATACGCATGGAATCGGCTGCCATTCCGGCAACCACGGCCACAGCCTGGACGGCCGAACCGGCACGGGTGTGTCCACCGCCCACAGCCGTTACGATCACCGAGCCCATATTCACCGCGCCGGCGACACGTTCCAGGGCCTGAGTGCCTGCGCTGGCGATGGCGGACTTCAAGTTCAGGTCCTTGGCCCGCTCCTCTGCCGACGAAACGTTCTCTTCGGCCAGCTTTGAGTAGTAGTCGAAGCGCTGCTTGATGACCTGGCGACTGCTGGTCAATGCCACCAGACCTGCGTCAGCTTGGTCGATCGCCAATTCCTGCAGCTTGATCCCAAACTGCGACAGCTCCAGGACGTGGGACTGTTGCAGTTCTTCCTGCTCGGCACGATCCTTGAGCTCACGGTAAGTGCGTACCTGCTCGCCGAAACGAATCAGGGTCTCCACCGCATTCTGCACCCGCGGCAGCAGCGCGCGGAAGCGATACGGCGGAATCGGCGCCATGCCACCGACACTGCGCTGTACCAGCCCACTGGCGCTGTTCTGCGCGCGCAGCAGCATTTTCGGGTCCACCGGCGGAGCATAGAGCGGCAACAGCAGCGGCTTGCCGTCGATGGTCAGATTGTTGCGCAGGTTCTCGAGTCGCCGCGCAATGTCGTCCCAGATATCCAGCAGCTGGGTGTTGACCGGCAGGCGGAAACGTTCGGAGTCGAGCAGTTCGAACCACGGCCGATCCTCGCCCTGTATGGCGGGTAGCGAGCGTGCGCTCAGTGGATGTTCGTAGCGTGCGAACGTTTGCCCGTTCATTTCAGCAGCCACGCCCAGGCTGACAGGTTCCCAGCGACCGACCATCCGGTTGTCCGGTTTGTTACCCATCAACGAGAGCGCACGCACGCACATCAGCTTCGCCTCGTTCAAACTGTCGCGGGTCAGGCGACGGTACAGGGAATCGCCATAGGCCATGAGGTTGCGCACATACAAGGTAAAGATCGCCTTGCGGTAGTGCTCTGGATGTGAATAGCAGATCGCGTCGGGATCGGTGATACCGACCACTTCATAGTCACCACTGCTGGCCTCCTCTAGAGGGCGCACCGACCAGTACAAGGGGCTGGGCGGCTGGGTGGGCTTGATCTTGGCTTGCGGGTTGAAGATGTAGTGGAGCCACTCTTCGGCACCGAAGAAATCGAACTCGTTGTGCAGACGTTGGGCGACCGCATGGGGCACATGGAAAAACAGCTCCCAGAAATATCGTCCGTTGGCGCCATGGAAGTCCATGTAGCTCACCGCAGTGCTACCCGGAAGCGGCGGTTCCTGCATATGCTGGGTGGACCAGTTGAGTACGGCATCTACCGACACGTTTGCCTTGGCAACCAGGTCTCGGGCAAACAGCGTATTGAGGCGGACGTATTGCAGTCCAGTCAGCCGCAGCGCGGTCAAGTCGAGAAACTGCCCTCCAGTCGCCTCGTGACGCAGTTTGGGACGAGCCTCGGGCAAGGCATTGAGCGTGACCACATAATGATCCCGCGAAGGTGTGCTCGCCACGTCGCCAAAGCTGATGTCGATCGTGGACGGAATGTCCCCAGGTTGTGCGCCAAAAACAAACATGACATCCGGCGTCCAGGCATTGCCGTTCAGGGCGATGTCGCGGAACTCTGCCCCCGCCTTTTGCACCCCGCTGACATAACAGCTCAAAATTAAATGGGCGTTATGCGGGCGTTCTGTCGTGGCGTTGATGAAGGCTTTAGTGACTTGACCACGAACGCGCAGGCAGTAGCGCCCTTCTTTATCGATGCAGAACCACGTCACCAACCGCATCCACCCACTCAAAGCGCCAACTTTATGATAAGCCTCTTCATAGCCTTGAGTCACTGCAGGGTGGGTCCAGCGGTCGCTGGCCAGCGGATGTTGCAACGAATTATCTGCGTTGGAGAAATGCTGCAAGGCATTGAGCATTTTTCCCAGATAACCGCTGACGCCAGTGTGGTTCACGACATCGTGAAACAGCACATTGAACCGCGCATCGAAAATCAATCCTTCATAATCAGGCTGGTCTGCATCGGTCACGCCATATGCAAAGACAATTTTCTTGTCGTCTGGATCGGCCTCGCTGACAAAGGCCACGAAATAGTCGGCGTCTGGATCGTATTTACGCTTATCCATGAGCACCGTGACCATGGCTGGCGACCAACTGCCATCAATCATTTGGTAGGCAACGTTCAGACTGTAACTTGGCACGGACTCGTGGGTACCTACCACGTCGTCGCCGTCGGGGCGTTCGCGCATCTTTTCTTGCTGGCTGATCCACGCGACATACAAACGACCGTCCAGTAGTAGCGGCCTGATGTGCAGGATCTCGCTTCCCGAAGGGATGTTTACCGGCAACCACTCGCTCCAGGCAGTGGGGCTCAGGTAATCGTCACCTTCGGCCTGGCCGGTGGCCTCGCCAAAACGTACCTGGGCCTTGCGCCAGAAATACTGATAGGGCTCGACGTTCTGCCGCCCCAGAAAGTAGTAATCGGCATTACGAAAGTCCACGCCATCAATATAGCCGGCCACCACGTTCAGATTGCTCAAGTGTTCGAACTTGTTCAAGTAGTGCCGCAATGCGTGCTGCACGGAATCTTTGGACGGACGACTCTGATTGATGTCGTTGGTTAATTCCGTGAATGCCTGCGTCTGATTGAGACGTAGTGTGGGTTCGATGTAGTTCTCGGGGTAATCCTGCAACATCTGATTACCCGCCCAGATAGCGTATTCACTCTTGCTTTCGCGCCAGTGTTGCTGCGCCTGCTTGTCGAAAATTCCACGATAGCCAGGCTCCATCCCATTGTAGATGGCATGAATGTATTGCTGAAGACTGGCCATGCCCATGGCGATACGGCTGGTATCGACAGGGGCATTGACCTGGTTGTCGATGAGCAGGTATTCGTACAAGTCCTCAGGGGTTTCCAGACGGCGAGCGCCGGGCACGGGGTGTTCCGGAACTATTTGGCCTAGGTAATAGGCGACCAGTGCGTCGCGGTGTGCGGAAAATAGAGCAGCAGTGAACTCGGTCACGATAATATCTCGATAATAAGGGCAATACAATTGATCAACCAGACACTTTTATTCCGGAATGATCTTCATGATTTCGTAGCCTACGAAATTGTCCATCACGCTGTACGGACTGGTTTGAGTCTCGGACAGCATCAATTCCATGTAGCCATCCGGGCCGCAGGTTCCAGGTGTCGAGACGACCCTATAGCCAGCAGGAGTTATAGCCAGCACGGGTTCGTTACCGTACAGAACCCTGACCGTCATCGGCACTTCGGCGCGTTTGGGAACATAAGCAATGTTTCCTTCGAACCGTACGCGTGAATCACTGCTACTGGCCACAGTTCTGAACGCCGCCGGCAGATTTCGCCGGTCTTCGGGGATAACAAAGTTCACATGATCAACAGTGTTCATTCCGTCCCTGAACACCGCGCAGGTATCCGGGCGTACAGTAAGCGTGTTATCCCAGCGGTTATTACTGGTATAGATTCCTCTGTAAGCACAGCCCCCAGCACTGTTTGGTAATAGAGGTCTTTCCGGGGGTTTCCATCCGTTTGCCTGAAGTGCACCGTGCCGCCTATCAGCGGACGTCCACTTTGCGAGTTCAGCTGGACACTGAGCCCGTGGGTATTTAGGTAGTCATGCTGCCTCCAAGCTTGAAAGATGCCAAGTGTCACGATCTCCTTCACATGCACTTCTCGGGTTTCAATGACACCCAAATTGCTCTCGAATCTCAAGACAAGCACGTTATCCGCTGCACCACCTTCTTTGAAATCGGCGTACTCCCCATTGAAATCAAAATGCATGTGCCCTTGCTCATCGGCATAGGCTTTCTCGCCCGCTGCAGGTGAAATGACAATTCCTTGCATGTCGGCAGCGCCGCCAACCAAGCTCCATTGCACCCATGCACGATCATCGCCGATATCCCCACGGACAGCACGTACGCTCAATGCTCCCTGCCCACCACGCCCCATGACGAACGAGCTGCCATCAGAATGATTCAACAGATCACCCGTTTCACCCAGCGACGACACTTGTAAAGATTCGTGAGCGTGCATGACTGCGACTGCGAAATCAGCCGCGTTGTTTACCCCAATGGTTCGCGCTGTCACCACTTTCTGGCCGTGATCACCCGCCGCGAAGCGATATTCGAATGCGGTCCAACCTTGACTATCGGTGTAGCTGGTTCCGAGCTCCCTACTGCCTTGGTGCCACGTCACGGGGTAGCGGCTCAATGCTGGCTCCAGGCGTACACGGAACTGCGCTGGGCGTGACTGGCCGATGCCGAAAATCTGCTCCAATGGTGCATGTTCGACCAGTCTTGGCAGCTCGAAGATAGGCGTCGCAGCACTGGCGAGGGGGCGCAATTGGGTGTCCGACACAGTGGCATCAACGCTCACTATCACGGACCCTGCCTGGGCTGCGGTGAAATTGATGCGGGCAATACCCTGCCCATCGGTGATGCTCGTAGCTTGCTGATCAAAGCCGCCGACGGTGCAACCCCAAGTCACTGTGGCGCCGGTTACAGGCGTTTCATCCAGGTTGATAATGCGGCAAGTGACCTCTACTGGCTGGGTCGCCGCGATGGCGCTCGCGAAGCGTATGTATTGAAAGTAAGGCTGTTCCAGGAACCTGACGGGTTGAAACGCGTGCTCGTTACCGTTGAACTCGAACACCGCTACCACGCTGGCCGGACCCGACGGCTGGCTGTGCAACGTCGCATACGCCAGGCCTTCGCTATCGGTGCGCGTCTGCGGACGCAGGAATTGACCCAGGTCCGTCTCCCACCGCACCACACGATCGCGACCCACGTTGCCATGCATATCCACGAGTTCCACCGCAAACTCGATTTCTTCACGGTCACCCGCCAGCGCCTCGGCAGGATTCGGGTAATGGGGCACCTCGATGAAGTCAAGGGTGCTTTCATCGCAATCGATCCGCACCAGCGGCGCCTGGATCTGCCGGTCCAGGCCGTAGGTGGCGGTGACCTGAGCGGTGCCCATCTCATCGCCAGCCATCAGGGTCGCGGTCATTTCGCCATTGGCGTCGGTTTCCGTCATCGCGGGTAATTGCAGTTCGCCCAGGCTGGTACGCCAGGCGACTCGAATACCACCCATCGGCTGGCCCAGGAAGTTTCTGACGGTAATGGTGAAGCGTGCGACCTCGTCGGTCCTGGCCACCAACAGCTCACGGTCGACAATGATCCATGAAGACTCGCTTTGCCCCAGTTCACCTTCCACTTGTTTGCCTTCACCTGACAGGCTGGCGGTCAAGCTGGCCAAGGCACCCTCGCCAGCGGCCCGGTAGTCGTTGCGCGAACTGTCGCTGCGCAGCCGACTCAGGTCGACCACTGCCGTGGTGCCCAATTGCAGCTCGTTACAGAACTCGCGAATACGGATCAGGTGATCCAGTTCCAGCACCGTCAGCAGAATCCCGTTGTCAGCCAACAGCGCGGCTGTTTGCAGAATGTCGCGAGTGCCGAAGCCGATAAATCCGGCGATCTTGCCCGCAGCATCTTCGCGCACAAGTTCGGCATCGGCATCGCTGAGCTCTTGGGGCAGGCTGTTCACCAGCTGTAGGTAGTCGAGCAACTCCTGCTCACCGCGACGGCTGAATTTCACCACTCGCTGGTACTGCACCAGGCTGTAGAGGTCTGCAAAGCCGATGTCGTCGATCGACCAGGTGGCGGATCTGGTTCGGCGAACTTGCGCCGGGCGGCCGAACCACTCAGGGTTACGCACAAAACTGCGCAAGGCCATGGCGCTGACGTTCAGCTGTTGCGCGATCGCTGCCCGGCGGGCCAGACGTGCCAGGATGGTCAGCACTTCATCGCCCACGGGCACCGCGACACCGGCGCCCCCCTCGATGGCGAACACCCGCAGTACTTCGGCAAGCAACTGATAGGTCGTGCCACGCGCCCACAGCAGCAGCTCGCGGCACTGCTCGGCAGTCACCTTCAAGGTGCTGGCCAGGCATTCCCAAACCAGGCTCTGCTGAGCGGCACGGGCGTCCATCACCACACTGAACAGTTTGATGCGCAGGTCGGAGATCGCTGTGACGCCATGGCGGCTCATCACGCGATCGATCAGCTCCAGCAGCCGCTCGGTATAGTAGGCTTCGTCCTCGTACTCGGGGGCCATGATGCTGCGATCAATGATCAGGCCGTCACCGGAAACGAGCGCTTCGAATTCAGCCAGCCAGTCAATCGCAGTTGGCGCATCACCCGCTGAATACTGCGGTGCACCTGCTTCGACGAAGGTCGCCTGGCTGACCAATACCGCTCCCATACGTGATTGAATCTGCTTGAGCAGATCGATCTCGTGCTCGGTCGCTGCCGCAACGGGAGTCAGTGGCATGACCTGCTGATACAACCAGTTGACCGACAACTGATGCGTGTTGCACCACTTGATCACATCGGCCAAGGACTGGATCACACTCAGGGTGTCAGTCGTTTCCGAGTGCTGATGCACGGCAAGCCGGGGCTGCGCCAGGCGGTTGATGTACTGGTTGGCGCTCTGGTTGATCAATTGCAGCAAGGCAATCGCCTCGATACTCGAAATGCCCAGATAGCGTGGCAGCTTCACCAGGCGGTAGAACGCCGAGACTACAGCGTGGGACCACCGCAAGCTGTTGATATCGAAGTCAGCCATGCTTTCGTTGCCCTGACTGTGGAGCCCCTGAGCGATGTAGCGAGCGATATAGACGTAGGTTTCGAAACTGATGCCCAGCGCGCTGCACAGATGATCGACCTTGCGGTACTGATTCTCCGTCGCCGGGACGATTGGAAATACGCTGTCGTCCAGACACAACGGCGTTTCAAACAGGCCGCTGGCATTGAAAATGCGATCGAACTGCGGCGTGTCACTGCCGCACGCATACAGGCCTACGCCATGAACGAGCGCCGAAAAGTCTTCAGCGGTTACCTTGAAATCGCGCTGCAGTTGGCGAAACAGACCCAGCATGCGCAGGGTGTTTTCGGTGATCTGAAAAGCGTGCGGGGTCTTGCCGTGCTCGGTCTTGAAGGCTGCCGATAGCAGCAGATCGATGTCGGCGAAGCTCAGCTCCATCCAGCGCGACAGACGAATGATGCGTTGCAGGCGGTCGAAATGGCCATCGGTGTGGCCGATGAAACGGTGCATCGCCCCACCCTCACTGACCACGCCCAAGGTCGGCGCGGTACCCGCGTTGATGTAGCTGGAACCGACCACGGCAGGCGATGCCGGCGCCAACCCGGCCACATTGGGCGAAGCCACCGGTGCGCGCGTTTCAATGGACAGTAGGTCTTCCAGTTGCGCCTGGTTGATGCCCGTGCGCTTGCAGAAGGTAGGGATATCCACCAGCGGCTCGGCGTTGGCAACACCGTAGTGACGGTTGTAGAAGCTGGCCTGAGCCACGGCCATGGCTGCCTGGCGCTGGAGGCCTGGGGCCTTGCGGGCCAGGTTCGTCAGCGGAAAATAAGGCGCTTCCAGCAGCAGCGCGCGCTGCTCGGGGCCAAACGCGGCGTCCAGTTGCAGGGCATCGTCGGAGGCCGCCGAATGCAACCCTTGCTCCTTGAAATAGGGGAACTTGGGATCGAGTTGTCGAACCACGTCACCCAGTTGGTAGCGCTTGCGCTGCAGCACATGGTTGATCTGCGCCTGATACCGCTCATACGGCAACTGGAAAGGATAACGGGTGGCCAGCAGTACATCGTCTACCGCTTCTTCGCTGCGGTTGCGGCCGTCCAGAAACTCGCGCGCGGCGCGCTCGAGAATCTCATTGACGATCACTACAGTCGGCTCGACGCGCTCCAGGCTCACAGGGTCCAAGGTCAGGTCAACCAGATCGGGACGACGCTTGGCCAGCGTGATGGCTTCACCTTCGATTGCCAGAGGCTCGATGGTCTGGGTGGCAAGACGGTAAAGACTGGTCAGATAAGCCGCAGGCGAGGAGGTTGCCTCGATAGCGCCGGGCATGCAGTTGCTCGACCAACTGGGGGTGAACTGGCTTTCGAAGCTGGGGCCGTCGACCAGCGCACGGACGCCGCTGCGGGCCATGGCCGCCGAAGCCGGCTCGCTGGCCTTGAGGCGTTGTTCGCGCATCTGTCGCGCTGCGAGCACGGCCACCGAGCTGGCGCGCTGATGCAAGGCTTGCGCTTGATCTACGTCAAAACCCTTGCCGAGCTTGATCAGGTCGTCGACGCTGCCTTGAGCGATCTCCATTGCCGTGCAGCCTTGAACCTTGGACAGGGTCTGGTGCTGTTCGGCATTGACGGCGATATTCTTCAAATGTGCGGATAGGGTACGTTCCGCCGGCGTTTCATCTTTCATGGCTATCTACCTTGGCTGTTCGGCGCAGGCCCGCGAACGGGCTGCGCAGTGAAGCCGCCACACTAGGTAATGTTTCCTTGGACGTCGCCTGACAGAAGTGATAGGTACGTGTATGTTTTTAAAAGAGAAATTTGTATATGCGAAGATGACAGGCGCCTACTGAGAACCTTTCGCATCGATAAAGAACCGGCGGGTGAAGTGCAGTGCGAATCAGTTTGGCCGGTGAGGCTGCATAAGCTGATAACTAAACGCCATTACCGTGCGTTGAACTGTTCTTCTATAGTCGCTTCACCGGATCACCGGCATGCCCTTCCCCGTTCTCTTCGAGCCGACCGCGCCCCGCGGATGCGTCGGAGACGAGACTTGAAACCATGTCCACCCTCTTCACCCCGCGGCACCTGCTTGCCGCCAGCCTCAGCGTTGCGCTCGGCGTTGCCTTCAGCTTTTCGGCAGCGGCAGAAACCCAGCTGCGCATCGGTTACCAGAAGTCCTCGACGCTGATGGTGCTGCTCAAGCAGCAAGGTACGCTGGAGAAGCAACTGGCAGACAAAGGCGTGCGCGTCAGCTGGCACGAATTTGCCAGTGGCCAGCCGCTGCTCGAAGCGCTTAACGTCGGCAACGTCGACCTGTCGGCAGACGTTGCCGACACGGTGCCGGTGTTCGCTCAAGCTGCCGGCGGCAAGCTCACCTACTACGCGTCCGAATCGGCTTCACCGCAGGCCCAGGCGATTCTGGTGCGGCAGGACTCGCCGCTCAAATCGCTGGCAGACCTGCGTGGCCATACCGTAGCAGTCACCAAGGCGGCAGGGGCTCACTACCTGCTGCTGGCGGCCTTGCGCAAGGGTGATCTGACGTTCACTGACATCAAGCCGGCCTACCTGACCATCGCCGACGGCCGCGCCGCTTTCGAAAACCAGAAGGTGGATGCCTGGGTGGCGTGGGAACCGTTCCTCAGTGCCGCGCAGCAGCACCAACCTACCCGCGTACTGGCGGGCAGCGAAAACCTGGCCTCGTACAAGCGCTACTATCTGGCAGGCACGCCTTATGCGAAGGCCAACCCGGCGATCCTGAAAACGGTGTTCGACGACTTGGCCGAAACTGGCAAATGGGTCAAGGCGAACCCGGCCGACGCCGCCGCGATTCTGGGTCCGCTCTGGGGCAATCTTGACCCGGCAGTGGTGCAGCAGGCGAACGCCCGCCGCAGCTACGATGTGCAGCCCGTCACCCGCGAAGGATTGGCCGAGCAGCAGAAGATCGCCGATGCCTTTCACGACGAGAAGCTGATTCCCAAGCGGATCGATGCGGTGAACGTGGAGGTGTGGGCGCCGGGCGAGTAATCCAACGACGCACTCCCAGGATCTGTGCGGCGGCCCCTCACCTGCCGCCGCCAACCGGGCCGGAAAACGCAGCCCATGAGCAGTCCACTGCTCCGATTACGCCGCAGACAAATGCTCGTAGAGAATCACCGCACCGACCAGCATCAACACGATGCCGCCCACGATTTCCGCGCGCTTGCCCACCACGACGCCCAGTACCCGACCCAGCATCACGCCGATCGTGACCATGACCGTGGTCGCCACGCCGATGGCGGCGGCTGCAATCCAGATGTTCACGTCGACGAAGGCCAGGCCTACGCCAACCGCAAGAGCATCGATGCTGGTGGCAAAGGCGGTGACGGCCAGAATGGCAAAGGAATGCTGTTGCGGCTTGTCTTCTTCAGGGGCTTCATCCTTGACGCCGTTGTAAATCATGTGCAGCCCAAGTCCCACCAATAGCACGAAGGCGATCCAGTGGTCGAAGTCTTGAACGTACTCAGTCGCCGCCTGGCCTATGAACCACCCTATCAAGGGGGTGATGGTCTCTATAGCACCGAAGATGACACCCGTACGAAGTGCTTCCGTGAATCGCGGTTTGTGCAGTGTCGCGCCTTTGCCGATGGCGGCGGCGAAGGCGTCGGTGGACATCGCCAGGGCGACGAAGATGATGGAAATGGGGTTCACGGTCGAAGATCCAGCCGGGCTATGAGTCAACGACGCGACCACACGCCCGGCTTTAGGCATGGATGCATCGTTGGTCTCACCAACCACAAGGTGTTCGTGCCACGGCAGGCAGCCGAGAATGTTGACACGAACGCGCTGGACCGAGGTCCAGAGCAGGCTACTCCCCAACAAGGGACGCCACTGTAATCAGCGGCACATGAAAATTTCGTGAGCCCGTTGATGGGTGTCAGAGCGCCAGCGCCTGACGCCCTATTGCAACCAGGGCGCTGTCATCCTGAGGCGTGTGAATGCGCGCGCAGAGCACGTTGCGGTAGTGCCTTTCCAGCGCGTTGCGACGGTCCAGCGCCGGGTTGCCGCCGGCTTCGATGGCCAGGGTCACGGCGCGTATGGCCTGGTTGCACACCAGGTACTTGATGGCGGGCCAGCGCTCGGCGGGCAGGCGGCCTTCGGCGGCCGATTGCAACAGGGCCTGGTTGGCCAGCAGCAGGCTGTCGATCTCGCCGACCCGTTCCTGGAAGCGCGGCAGCGTCGCCAGGGCGGCACCGAGATTGGCCGGTACGCGGTGCTGCAGCCAATCGATGAACGAATCACGTGCGGCCTGGGCCACGCCGTCGTAGACACTGGACATCAGCACCGCCATCCACAGCAGGCCTTCGCCGTCCAGTTCCGGCTGCGGCGTGCTGGCCGGACTCACGCTGACGGCCTGGTCGAACGGCACCAGCACGTCGTCGAAGACCACATCGTGGCTGCACGTGGCACGCATGCCCAAGTGGTCCCAGGTGTCTTCGATGGTGATTCCGGGGGTGTCTCGGTGCACCAGCCAGGAACCCACCAACGGATCGTCATCATCGCTGCGCGCCCACACCAGCAGCCAGGTCAGGCCGTGGCTGCCGGTGGAATAGATCTTGCGGCCGTCCAGTCGCCAGCCCTCGGCGGTACGTCGCGCTACGGTGTTGGGCAGGCCGCCGCGGGCCGGCGTGCCCAGTTCGGGCTCGACCCGTAGCGAGTTGATCAGCGCCCCGCTTTCCACGGCGTCCAGCGCCAGGCGCTGCTTCCATGCCTGAGACCAACGCTCGCTCTGGTGCAGGCGGGCCTGCTGCAGGTACTGCATGACCAGGATCAACGCCGTCGCCGGCTCGCCCTTGGCGACTGCCGCCACCACTTTCTGCGCCGTGGGCAGGTCGGCCCCGCCGCCGCCATAGGCCGTGGGCACGGTCAGCGCGAGCAGGCCGAGGCTGTGCAGGTGGTCGATGTTGTCATGGGGGAACTCGCCACTGCGGTCGTAGCGCTCGGCGTGCAGTGCCATTCGTTCGGTGAGCGCGGCAAGGGCGATGGGGTCGAGTGCGGTCATGGGAAAACTCCGTCGTGCCGTTCGATAACGGCAGGCCGGCGACGGCGCGACTCACCGCACGGCAGATTGATTTGGGCCAATCTACCTAATCCCCATTACATGAGTAAAGCTCATTTTAGGCATATCTTAATATGCGAAACTCGCACACATCTCGCCACATCAGTCCGTATTCATCCCGTACGCGACGCTTTCCCCGAACAGCCTGATCGCGCCTTGCAGGTTGCCGACGAACGCTGCATGCACCAGCCACAGGTCGACCATGGGTTTGAAATCCGCCACCTGCAGAACCTGCAGTTGTTCGCGGTGGCGACTGTGCTGCAACAGCGGTGCCGGGACCAGACCCAGGCCCATGCCGCTGGCCGCCAGGCCCAATTGCAGGTCGGTGCCGAAGGTCTCCAGGTTCAGTTTCAGGCTCAGGCCCTGCTCGGCCAGGGCGTGCGAGAGACCAGCGCGAAAGCCACAGCCGTCGGGGTTCAGCACCCAACCTTCGCCTTGGCAGTCGGCCAGCTTGCAGCGTTTGCCGAAATCCAGGCCCTTGGCTCCAACCACCAGAAGCGGCATGCGTGCCAGCGAGTGACCCACCACGCCGTCGGGAAACACCTTGCCTGCCGGGAACAGCGCCGCAGCCGCATCCAGCTCACGGTGCTGGATACGCTGGACCAGCTGTCCACCCCAGCCGTGGGCAACCTGCACGTGCAAATCGACGAAGCGCTGCTTCAAGGCTTGCAGGGCATCGAGCAGCACGGCGTCACCGACCGTCTGCGGCACGCCGAGGCGCAGATTGCCGGAGGGCGCTGCGTCTTCGGCCACCAGCTCGTGCAGCGAATCGACCTCGCGCATCACGCCCTGGCAGCGTTCATACACGCGCAGGCCGATGGCCGTGGGTTTCATCGGCTTGGTGTGCCGGTCGAGCAGAATTGCGCCCAGCGACTCTTCGAGACTTTGCAGGCGCCGGGTGACGGCGGACTGAGTCAGCTGCAGGGATTCGGCGGCCACGCTCAGGGACTGCAGGCGCACGACTGCCAGGAACGCTTGGATGTCATCTATCTTCATTCGCTTTTCGCATATTAGCTTATGAACAAATTGAATTTCGGGAAGCTTAATCCCTTTGCTAGGGTAATAACGAATCTGTTCGAGGGCTACTGAAATGACTCATCCACTGCGCTATGACCGCTTTCGCCAGTTCGTCGGCGACCTGGCCGAGTTGCTGGATCGCGAACCCAGCGAGCCGGCGGTGCTGGAACAAGGCGCAGTGCTGCTGCAGCGGCTGGTCAGCCACGACGACTGGCTGCCGGCCATCGCTGCCCAGCCCGATCCGCAACGCTACCAGCAATTCCTGCTGCACGCCGACGCCCGCCAGCGCTTTTCCGTGGTGAGCTTCATCTGGGGCCCTGGGCAGAGCACACCGATCCATGACCATCGCGTCTGGGGCCTGATCGGCATGTTGCGCGGTGCCGAGTTTTCCCAAGGCTTCAGCCGCGAAGCCGATGGGCGCCTGGTGCCCGACGGCGCGCCGATCCGCCTCGGGCCGGGCCAGGTCGAAGCGGTATCACCCAGCATCGGCGACATCCATCAAGTCAGCAATGCCTTCCACGATCGGGTGTCCATCAGCATCCATGTCTACGGCGCCAATATCGGCGCGGTAGCGCGCGCTGTGTACAGCGAAAGCGGCGAAGAAAAGCCATTCATTTCCGGTTATTCCAATGCCGGTATCCCCAATTTCTGGGACTTGTCCAAAGAGCGCCAGCCAAAAGAGAGTTCACCTGCATGAGCCAGATTGCCGTACGCCCCTACTCCACCTTGCGCCAGGCACTGCTGGACGGCCAGGAAGTGGCATTGATCGATGTCCGCGAAGAGGCGCCTTTCGCCGAGGCTCACCCGCTGTTCGCCGCCAATATCCCCCTGTCCCGGCTGGAACTGGACATCTACGCCCGGGTACCGCGCCGCGATACGGCCATCACCGTCTATGACGAAGGCGAAGGCCTTGCCGCCGTGGCCGCGCAACGCTTGCAAGCGCTCGGTTATACCGATGTGGCGCTGCTGCAAGGCGGGCTTGCCGGCTGGCACGATGCAGGCGGCGAGCTGTTTCGCGACGTCAACGTACCGAGCAAGGCCTTCGGCGAGCTGGTCGAAAGCCTGCTGCATACGCCTTCACTGGCGGCCGAGGACGTGCAGGCCCTGCTCGACAGCCGGGCCGACGTGGTGGTGGTCGACGCACGACGCTTCGACGAATACCAGACCATGAGCATTCCGGGCGGCATCAGTGTGCCGGGCGCCGAACTGGTGCTGCGCATCCGCGAACTGGCGCCCGATCCGCAGACCCGAGTGATCGTCAACTGCGCCGGTCGCACCCGCAGCATCATCGGCACGCAGTCGCTGGTCAATGCGGGCATTCCCAACCCGGTGTCGGCGCTGCGCAACGGCACCATTGGCTGGACACTCGCCGGTCAGGCACTGGAACATGGCCAGCAACGTCGCTTCGGCGAAGTCGCCGAGCACACCCGCGCGGCAGCGGCGCAGTCGGCACGCGCTGTCGCGGACAGGGCCGGTGTGCAACGCGCGACGCTTGCAGCGCTGGCCCGCTGGCAAACCGAACAGGGCCGCACCACCTATGTGTTCGACGTGCGCACCCCGGAAGAATACGCGGCCGGGCACCTGCCTGCGGCGCGCTCCACCCCGGGCGGCCAGTTGGTGCAGGAAACCGATCATTTCGCCAGCGTGCGCGGTGCGCGGCTGGTGCTGGTGGACGACGACGGCGTACGCGCCAACATGAGCGCGTCGTGGCTGGCCCAGATGGGTTGGGACGTGTTCGTGCTGGACGATGCACAGTCCAGCGATTTCACGGCCGACGGCGCCTGGCAGACGCCCCTGCCGACCCTGCCGGAAGCCGAGACGATCAGCCCGGCAACGCTCGCTCGGTGGCAACGCGAGGGCAACACCCAGGTGTTCGACTTCACCAGCAGCGCCAACCACGTGCAACGTCATATCGCCGGTGCCCATTGGGCACTGCGCGCGCAATTGCCCCAGGCCCTGGAGAACGTACCCGTGGCCGAACGCTACGTGGTGACCTGCGGCAGCGGCCTGCTGGCACGCTTCGCGGTGGCCGATCTGCAGGCGTTGACCGGCAAACCGGTGTTCCTCCTCGAAGGTGGCAACGCCGCCTGGGTGGCCCAGGGCCTGCCGGTGGAAGCCGGCGAACGCCATCTGGCCGTGCCCCGCAGCGACCGCTACCGGCGCCCCTACGAGGGCACCGACAACCCTCGCCAAGCCATGCAAGGCTACCTGGATTGGGAGTTCGGCCTGGTCGAGCAACTGGCCAGGGACGGCACCCACGGCTTCAAGGTGATCTGACACCGCAACGCCCCTACATCACTGGCTGCTCGGGACCTGATGAAACCGGACCGAGCGGCGATCGCACTCATGTGCCGTCGCCGCCGGCACGCACGTTTTTCAGGAGAGACCCGATGACTTCGTTGTCCGTTCTGCACGATTCCACGCCCACGCTGCGCCAGCGTGTCACGCCGCAGGAATGGGAGGTGCGCGTCAAGCTTGCGGCTGCCTATCGCATCGCCGCGCAGTTGCGCTGGACCGATCATATCTATACGCATTTCTCGGCCCGCGTGCCGGGTGATCAGGAACACTTCCTGATAAACGCCTTCGGCCTGCTATTCGATGAAATCACCGCGTCCAATCTGGTCAAGGTGGATATCGACGGTGAGCTGATCGACGATCCGCTGGGTCTGGGCATCAACCACGCAGGCTACGTGATCCACAGCGCCATCCACCGCGCACGTCCCGACCTCAAAGCGGTGCTGCACACCCATACCCGCGATGGTGCGGCAGTGTCGGCCCAGCGCAACGGCTTGCTGCCGCTGTCCCAGCACGCGCTGCTCTACTACAGCCGCGTGGCCTACCACGGTTATGAAGGCATCGCGCTGGATCTGGACGAACAGACGCGCCTGGTCCGCAACCTGGGCAACAGCAACATCCTCATCCTGCGCAACCACGGCCTGTTGACCGGAGGCGTCAGTGTCGAGCACGCCTTCCGCGAACTGCATGGTCTGGAGCGCGCCTGCAACATCCAGATCGCCGCCCAGGCCGGCGGCAATGCCGAGCTGCTGCTGGCACCGCAGGCGGCCATCGACAAGGTGCACCAGCAGTCCGCCAGTGCAGCCAGCGGCGACAACCCCAAGATCCAACTGCACTGGGACGCCTTGATCCGTCAACTGGACCGCGAGGGCCAAGACTATGCCACCTGAAATCGCCTCTGCGCCGATCGCCAGAGCGCCCATCCACATGCTCGAAGTCACCCCCAGCGCACCCCGCCGCGGCGTGCGCGTGCCAGGCTTCGTGCTCAGGCTGCTGAGCCCGCTGGCGATCCTGGTGCTCTGGGAGCTGGCCTCGCGGGTCGGGCTGATCCCGCCGCGTATCATCGCCGCGCCGTCGAGCATCGGTGTGACGTTCTGGGCGCTGACCATCAGCGGCGAGCTCCCGGCGCATCTGCTGATATCCCTGCAGCGCGCGGTGTCGGGCCTGGCCATTGGTGTGTTCATCGGCACCGTCGCGGCCCTGCTCACCGGCCTTTCGCGGCGTGGCGAAGTGCTGCTCGACTCACCCATGCAGATGCTGCGCACCGTACCCTCACTGGCGCTGGTGCCACTGTTCATTCTGTGGTTCGGCATCGGCGAATTCACCAAGGTCGCGCTGATCGTCATGGGCACCACCTTTCCGGTGTACCTGAACCTGTTCGCCGGCATCCGCAGCATCGACCCCAAGCTGATCGAAGCCGGCAACACCCTGGGGCTGAACCGTCGCGAACTGGTCTGGCACGTGATATTGCCCGGCGCGCTGCCGTCGTTCTTCGTCGGCCTGCGCTATTCGCTGGCGATCTCCTGGCTGGCGCTGGTGTTCGTCGAGCAGATCAACGCCACCTCCGGCATCGGCTTCCTGGCCAGCGACGCGCGCGACTTCATGCGCACCGACATCATCGTCATCTGCCTGCTGGTGTACAGCCTGCTGGGGCTGCTGATCGACGGCATCATCCGCGCCCTGGAGCACTATGCCCTGGCCTGGCGCCCCTCCTTCGTGAAGAGCTGATCCCATGACCGCACACAACGTCACCCGCCCGTTGCACCCACAACCCGCCGTCAGCCTGCAGAACGTGGTGCGTCAGTTCGGCGCCAACCGCGTCATCGACGGCTTGAACCTGGACATCGCGCCCGGCGAGTTCGTTGCCCTGCTGGGCGCCAGCGGCTCGGGCAAGACCACCCTGCTGCGCTCGCTGGCCGGGCTCGACCCGATCGAAGGTGGCCGGCTGCTGGTGCCCGCGGCCCGCTCGGCGGTGTTCCAGGAACCGCGGCTGATGCCGTGGAAGCGCGTGTGGAAGAACGTGACCTTGGGCGTGCGCACCCCCCAGGCCCGCGAGCGTGCGGTCAAGGCCCTGACCGAAGTGGGTTTGGCGCATCGGCTCGATGCCTTTCCCGCCACCTTGTCCGGGGGTGAAGCCCAGCGCGTGGCATTGGCCCGCAGCCTGGTGCGCGAGCCTCGCCTGCTGCTGCTGGACGAACCGTTCGCCGCTCTCGATGCGCTGACCCGCATTCGCATGCATCAGTTGATCATCGACCTGTGGCGTGCCCACGGGCCTGCAGTGCTGCTGGTCACCCACGATGTCGAGGAAGCGATCCTGCTGGCCGATCGCATCATCGTGCTCAAGAACGGGCGCATTGCCGAAGCGCTGCCCATTGGCCTGGATCGCCCTCGGGAAAAAGGCACACCGGCCTTCAATGCCATTCGCCGACGCCTGTTGGGGCTGCTGGGCGTGGAAGCCGGCCCGCCTCAGGTGGCCGATGGACCCTTGCCGCAAGCCAACAGACCACGAGCGCTCGCTACCTGAATCGAAGTGGGGCCATTCGCGGGCAGAGCCCCGCTCCCACAGAGAACTTGCCGCCCGCCCCGTTCCCACAGGCACCACCAACCTCTGTGGGAGCGGGGCTCTGCCCGCGAAGGCCCGCACCCCAAACCCAAGCCGATCACAGCACTACAAAGGACAGTCACCCATGCCCCACCCAACCCACCCATCGGCTTCGAACCTGCCCCAACGCCCCCGCCTGCTGGCACTGGGCATACTGCTCGCAGCACTGGCGGGCTGCTCGCCCTCGGCCCCCGAACACGCCGACAAGACCCTCAAGATCGCCTTCTTCGGCGACAACACCACCCTGGTCAGCGTCGACCCGTTCCAGGTCTATTGGCTGGAACATCGCGTGCTGCTGCGCAACGTCGCCGAATCACTGACCGACCAGGACCCGGACACCGGCAAGATCATTCCCTGGCTGGCCAAGAGCTGGGACATCAGCGACGATGCCTTGAGCTACACCTTCCAACTGCGTGAAGACGTCACCTTCAGCAACGGCGAGCGCTTCGACGCCCACGCCGTCAAGGCCGCGTTCGACAGCGACAAGGCATTCGCCCAGGAGCTGCCGGCGACCTTCGGCGCAACCTACCTGGCCGGCTACGACCATGCCGAAGTGCTCGACGACTTCACCGTCAAACTGGTGCTGTCACGACCCAACGCCGGCTTCCTCCAGGCCACGTCCACCACCAACCTGGCAATTCTTGCACCGGCCTCCTACCAGTTGACCGCCAAGCAGCGCTCGCTCGGCCAGATCATCGGCACCGGGCCGTTCGCGCTCGAGCACTACACGCCGGAGAGCGGCGCCCGACTGACCCGTCGACCGGGCTACCACTGGGCGTCGGCGAACATGAAGAACAAGGCCGACGCCCATCTGGATACCGTGGAAATCAGCTACATCGCCGAGGAAAGCGTACGCAACGGATTGTTCCTGCAGGGCAAGGTCGATGTGCTGTGGCCGCGCAACCCGTTCTCGGAAGTCGACCTCAAGCTGTACCAGAGCAAGGGCGCTACCATTCAGAGCCGCGCCTTGCCCGGCCCCGCGTTGAACCTCTACCCCAACACCCGCAACGGCCGTGTACTGGCCGACAGGAAAGTGCGCCAGGCACTGCTAAAGGCCATCGACCGCAAGAGCTACGCCAGCACCGTGTACAACGCCGATTTCCCCGTCGTCGACGGTGTGTACGACAGCACCACGCCGTACTTCAAGGCCCAGGGCGCCAAGCTTGGCTACGACGCTGTCGGCGCCGCACGCTTGCTGGACGAGGCAGGCTGGGCACCGGCTGCCGATGGCTATCGACACAAGGACGGCAAGCGCCTGAGCCTGGCCTACAACATCAACGGCAGTGAAACGGCCGGCGATGTGCTGGTGCAGGATCAACTGCGCAAGGTGGGTATCGACCTGAAACTCAATGTGGTGACCCGCGCCGAATGGACCGCCGCCAATGCCCAGGGCAACTACGACCTGACGTCCACCTACATGACCCGCGCCGATCCGATCATTCTGCAGACCATTCTCGATCCGCGCAGCGCCAACAGCTCGACCCTGGCCACCAATATCTACGAACCGGCGACCCTGAACCGGGCCACCGCGCTGTTCGACGCTGGCATCACTGCCACTCGAGCCGAGCAACGCGCCAAGGCCTACGGCGATCTGCAGGACCTGCTGGTGGACGAGGCCTCGGCCATCCCGATCTACGAGCGTGTCTGGCAGGCAGCCACGGCGGCTCGGGTGAAGAACTTCCACTGGACCGCAGAAGGCTTCGCCTTCCTCGGTGACATCGAGGTCGGCACGCCATGAACCGTTACCTGCTGGGGCGTGTCGGCCAGGCGCTGCTGGTGCTGTGGGGCGCCTACACCATCACCTACTTCATCCTCTACCTGCTGCCCGGCGATACGCTGTCGATCATGCTCAGCGCCTCGGGCCTGGAAGTCGATGCGCTGTCGCCGGCGGACCTGGCCAAGGCACGTGCCTACTACGGACTGGATCGCGGCCTGTTCGAGCAGTACGGGCATCTGCTCTGGCGGGCCCTGCACGGTGACTTCGGTCAGTCGCTGTCGCTCAACCGGCCCGTGACTGCGCTGCTGGCCGAGCGCCTGCCACAAACCCTGACCCTGGCCGGGTCGGCCATCGTGCTGTCGTTGATCGGCGGCATAGGCCTGGCCTACCTGACCGCCTACGTGCGCTGGCAACCCCTGCAATCGGCCCTGGCGCGCCTGCCGTCGCTGGGGTTCTCGGTGCCGGTATTCTGGCTGGGCCTGCTACTGATCCAGGTGTTTGCCTTCGGCCTGGGCTGGTTCCCCGCCACCGGCAGTCAGGGCCTGGACAGCCTGGTGCTGCCGGCCATCACCCTGGCGATCCCCAGCGCGGCGGTGTATGCCCAGGTGCTGCAACGCGGATTTCAGCACGTGTGGCGCGAGCCCTACATCACCACGGCCTACGCCAAGGGTCTGAGCCGCGCCCAGGTGCAGTATCGCCACGGCCTGAAGAACGCGGCGCTGCCGATTCTCACGCTGTTCGGCCTGCAGGTCGGCAACACCGTGTCGGGTGCGGTGCTGGTGGAAACCATCTTCAGCCGCAACGGTGTCGGGCGCCTGGCCCAGGAAGCGGTACTGCGCCAGGACATTCCGGTGGTGCTGGCGATCGTCGCCATCTCCGCGGCCGCTTTCGTGGTGGTGAACCTGTTGGTGGACCTGCTCTACCCGATGTTCGACCCCCGTATCACCCACGCGCCCCGTGCGCCCAGTGCGGCCTAGGCCTGCCAAGGATTCCGCTCATGCCTTCATCCAACGCCGTGCACAACCTCGACCGTCGGTTCGGCTCGCCGTCGATACAACGCTTGCCGGCTACGACGCCATCCCCGCCATTGCCAGTGGAGGCCACCACGCCATGGCGACGGCGCAATCGCTGGTCACGCCTGCTCAGCGCTTCACGTCCCCTGTTGCGCCGGCCCGGCTTCATGCTGGCCGCGCTGGTAGTCGCCTTTGCTTTGCTGGCTGCGCTGGCACCGGGCGTGCTGAGCGGCTTCGACCCCAATGCCACGGCGCCGCTGGCCAAGCTCACCGCGCCCAACGCCACCCACTGGTTCGGCACCGACGAGCTGGGCCGCGACCTGTATACCCGCGTGATCCACGGCGCCAGCCTGTCGATTCAGGCAGCGCTGCTGGCGGTTGGCCTGGCCCTGCTCGGCGGCTTGAGCCTGGGCGTGCTGTCGGGGTTCGCCGGGGGCCGCGTGGATGCGCTGATCATGCGCGTGATCGACGTGCTGCTGGCCCTGCCTGGCTTGCTGCTGGCCCTGGCCATCGTCACCGCCATCGGCTTCGGCACCTTGCCGGTAGCCCTCGCCGTGGGTGTAGGGATCATTCCCGGTTTTGCCCGCACCACCCGCGCCGAGGTGTTGCGGGTGAAGACCCTGCCCTACGTGGAGGCCGCCCGCTTGGGTGGCGCGAGCTGGTTGCAGACGTTGTGGCGTCACATCCTGCCCAACGCCTGGGGGCCGGTCGCCGTGCTCGCCACCCTGGACTTCGGCGCCGCCATTCTGGCCACCGCAGGCCTCAGCTTCCTGGGTTTCGGCGCCGCGCCACCGGCGCCGGAATGGGGCACGCTGATCGCCACCGGACGGCATTTTCTGATCACCGCGCCATGGGTGGCGCTGTTGCCCGGCGCCTTTGTCGTGGCGGTGGTGTTCAGCCTCAATCACCTGGCCCGCACCCTTGAAGAGATCAAGCGATGAACGCGCTCATTGAAGTACACAACCTGGGCATCGCCTACCGCCAGGGCGCGCAGCACACCCAGGCGGTGACGGATGTATCGTTCAGCCTGGCCCAGGGCGAGACCCTGGCCATCGTCGGAGAATCGGGCTCGGGCAAGACCACTGTGGCCAACGCTATCCTCGGCTTGCTGCCTTACAGCGCCGTGCTGACCGCCGGTCGGCTGGTGGTGGCCGGGCAGGACCTGAGCCAGGCCAGCGAACGCGTCAAGCGCCAACTGCGCGGCCGCACCATCGGCCTGGTGCCTCAAGACCCGATGGTCAGCCTCAACCCCACCCAGCGCATCGGCGTGCAGATCGCCGAGGCTCTGGTGCTGGCCAGAGGTGGGCGCTACCGCGGGGTGGACAACGATGTCGGCGAGCTGCTCGCCCAGGTCGGCCTGGACAACCCGACGCTGCGCGCCCGGCAGTACCCTCACGAGCTCTCCGGCGGCATGCGTCAACGCGTGCTGATCGCCATCGCGCTGGCCGGCAACCCGCGCTTGATCATCGCCGATGAGCCGACCAGTGCGCTGGATGTGACCGTGCAGCAGCGGATTCTCGATCATCTCGAGGGGCTGGTGCGCGAGCGTGGCATCTCGTTGCTGATCATCACCCACGACCTGGGCGTGGCCGCCGACCGCGCTGACCGGGTGCTGGTGATGAAGTCCGGGACGCTGGTCGAGCACGGCACGCCGCAGCAGGTACTGGCCAAGCCGACCCAGCCTTACACCCGCGCCTTGATCGCCGCCGCGCCAGCCTTCGCCGAGCCCCGCGCACCGCGCGCTGCGGCTGCGCCAGGGCAACCGCCGCTGCTGGCGCTGACTGCGGTGAACAAGCATTACCGGCTGCCACGGGTCCGTGGCCAGGCCGACCGCTTCCAGGCGCTGGCCGATGTCAGCTTCAAGGTCTGCGCCGGGCAGACCCTGGGCATCGTCGGCGAATCCGGGTCGGGCAAAAGTACGGCGTTGCGCATTGCCCTGGGGCTGGAGAAAGCCGACAGCGGCCGCATCGAGTTTGCCGAGCAGGACGTGACCGATTTCGGCTGGCGACAATTCCGGCCGCTGCGTCGGCGCATGCAACTGGTGCAGCAGAACCCGTTCGCAGCGCTGGACCCGCGCTTGTCGATCTTCGACAGCATCGTCGAACCTCTCGTCTCGTTCGGCCTGGCCCGAGGGGCGGAGCTCGATCGGGCTGCGCGTGAATTGATCGAACGGGTGCATCTGCCGGCCCACTTCCTCGACCGCTTGCCCAGGGAGCTGTCCGGCGGCCAGCGCCAGCGTGTGGCCATCGCCCGGGCCCTGGCACTGCAGCCCGACCTTCTGTTGCTGGACGAGCCGGTGTCGGCCCTGGACGTTTCGGTGCAGCGGCAGATCCTGGATCTGCTCGACGAGCTGCAACGCGAGCTGGGCATCGCCTACGTCATCGTCTCTCATGACCTGGCAGTGATTGCCAACGTCGCCGATGAGGTGCTGGTCATGCGCCAGGGCCGCATCGTCGACCAGGGCCCCACTGCGCAGCTGTTCAACCATCCGGGGAATGCCTACACCCAGGCCCTGCTGGACGCCGTCCCCGGCAAGCGCCAACGCGCCCTGGCCTGAGCCACGTCATCCCAGCGCCCATTCGCGGCCACGGACCGCTCCTACAATACTCCGCGCAATCCCCGTAGGAGCGGTCATCGGCCGCGAAGAAAGCACCGCGGTACGCCTGAACGACCGGAGCGCCCCTTCGCGGCCACAGACCGCTCCTACGAGACAGACCCATACAAAAATATGCTAGCTACGCATATTGCCATAACCTAAGAATTCATAAAAAGAATAATTAACTTAGAACTAAATGTCATTTCACAGCGCCTCGTTAGAGCTTTAGCTTGAATGCAGACCGACCCCTCGCCTGGTGGAGGTAACTCAATCCCTCTTCAGGAGTCGCTGTCCATGACCCGTTCCCGTGTCCTTACTTTCGTCCTGGCCGTCGGGCTGCTGGCCACCGGCCCCCTGGCCTGGGCCGACAAGCTCGAACCATTGCGCGTTGCCAATCAGAAATCCACCCTGAAGCTGCTGCTTACCGCGGCCGGAGAGCTCAAGAACGTTCCCTACCCCATCGAGTTCTCGGAATTCGCGGCCGCCGCGCCGCTGGGCGAAGCGTTGAACGCCGGCGCGGTGGACGTGGGTTATCTGGGCGATGCGCCTTACGTCTTCGCGCTGGGTTCCGGTGCTCCGCTCAAGGCCGTCAGCATCACCCATTTCGAAGGCCGCTACACCACGTCCATTCTGGTCCCCAAAGACTCGCCCCTGCAATCGGTCGCCGACCTCAAGGGCAAGCGCGTCGTCACCAACCGTGGCTCCATCGGGCACTTCCTTGTGATCAAGGCGCTGCGCGACGCAGGCCTGAAGACGTCCGACATCACCTTCGTCAACCTGCTGCCCAGCGATGCCCAAGGCGCCCTGCAGTCCGGCGACGCCGACGCCTGGTCGACCTGGGACCCCTACACCACCATTGCGCTGAACCAAGGCAACGCCCGCATCCTGCGCAAGGGCACCGACCTGCTGACCAACAACACCTACCTGGTCGCCACCGAGCAAGCCACCAAGACCAAGCGCGCGCAGGTCGAGGACTTCGTCGTGCGCCTGGAGCGTGCCTACCAATGGGCCAACACCCACCACGACGAGTTCGCCGCAGCCCAGGCCCAGGTCACCCGCCTGCCCCTGGCGGTGCACCTGGCCTCGGTCAACGAGACCCGCTACACCCGCGCCGAGATCACCGACGCGGTGATCGCCGACCTGCAGCAAACCGCCGACATCTATCTGGAGGAAGGCGTGCTGGCCCAGCCGGTCAAGGTTGCCCAAGGTTTCGACAAGCATTTCAACGCCTACCGTGCACCCACCCAAACCCCACTGGCCAGCGCGCCATAACAGGAGATTCCCATGAGCACACGACAACTGAAACTGGGCGCCATGATCCACGGTGTGGGGCACGGCTGGGGCGAGTGGCGCCATCCGCAGGCGTTGGCCGACGCCAGCACCAACTTGCGCTACTACCAACAGCAGGCGCGGCTGGCCGAAGCGGCGCGCTTCGACTTCGCCTTCATCGCCGACAGCCTGCATATCCACGAACGCTCGAGCCCGCATTACCTCAATCGCTTCGAGCCCCTGACCCTGCTCTCGGCGCTGGCCGCCACTACCGAGCACATCGGCCTGGTGGCTACCATCACGGTCAGCTACACCGAGCCCTACCAGGTGGCGCGGCAATTGGCTTCGCTCGACCACATCAGTGGCGGGCGAGCCGGCTGGAACGTGGTCACCTCCTGGCTGTCCGGCACCGCCGACAACTTCAGCAAGGCCGAGCACCCGCCCCATGCCGTTCGCTACCGCATCGCCCGGGAGCACGTGGATGTGGTCAAGGGGCTGTGGGATTCCTGGGAAGACGACGCCTTTACCCGCAACAAGGCCACCGGCGAGTTTTTCGACCGCAGCAAGCTGCACGCGCTGAACCATCAGGGCGAATTCTTCCAGGTCAAGGGACCGCTGAACATCGCCCGCTCGCGCCAGGGTCAACCGGTGATTTTCCAGGCCGGCGTTTCCGAGGACGGCCGCAACTTCGCCGCGCAGAATGCCGATGCGATCTTCTGCCGGCACGAGTCGTTCACCGAGTCGCACGCCTATTACCAGGACCTCAAGCAACGTGCGGCGAAGGCCGGTCGCAACCCGGACAAACTGTTCATCCTGCCCGGCATCAGCCCGATCGTGGGCCGGGACCGCGACGAGGTCGAGCGCCGCTATCAGGAAGCTGCAGACCTGGTGGGCATCGAAGACGCCATCGTCGCCCTCGGCCGCCCGTTCAATGACTACAACTTCAACGGGCACGACCTGGACGCGGCCTTCCCCGATCTGGGCGACCTGGGCGCCAACAGCCACAAGGGCACGTCCGAGCGTATCAAGCTCGTTGCCCGTGAAGAGAACCTGACCTTGCGCCAAGTGGCGCTGCGCTTCGCCAAGCCCGACCGGGATTTCGTCGGCCTGCCAGAAGAAGTCGCCGACGCGGTGCAAGCCTGGTTCGAGGGTCACGCCGCCGATGGCTTCATCATCAACTCGCTGTTGCCCAACGGCCTTGAATACTTCACCCGCTACGTGGTGCCGATCCTTCAGCAACGCGGCCTGTTGCGCACCGAGTACCCCGGCCTGACTTTGCGCGACAACCTCGGCCTCGAGGTGCCGGCCAATCGCAACGCAACCGCGCGCCGCAACGAAGAAGTGGCCTGAATTCCCTTTCCCCACCCGCCGTGGCCGTGGGCTCCGGCACTCGATTGCAAAGGACATCTGCCATGTTTGCCGAAAAAATACCGCGCCCTGCCACGGCGATCCGCGCCACTGCGCTGGAGCCGACCATCGGCGCGCAGATCGAGGGCGTGGATCTGCGACGCCCACTCGACGCGCACGCCCGTGATGAAATACGTGCCTTGCTGCTCAAGCACAAAGTGTTGTTCTTCCGTGACCAGCACATCGATACCGCCCAGCAATTGGCGTTCGCCCGTCAGTTCGGCGAGCTGTACCACCATCCGACCACCCAGAAGCAAGACCACGAGCGTCCCAACGCCCACCTGATTCTGGGAAGTGAAGCCCGTGACCGTTATGGCGATGCGCGCAAGGGGCGCTGGCATACCGATACCAGCTGGATGCTCAAGCCGACCTTCGGCGCCGTGCTGCGAGCGGTGTCGCTGCCCGAAACCGGCGGCGACACGCTCTGGGCCGACACCGGCCTGGTCTACCGTAGCCTGCCGGCGGCCCTGCGCGAGCGCATCGACAATGCCTTCGTCACCCACAACTTCAAACCCGCGCTGGACAAGGTCGGCTACAACTACCCGATCCTCGCGCACCCGCTGGTGCGTACGCATCCGGAGACGGGCGAAGATGCGTTGTTCATCAACTTTTCGATGTCACCGCAAATTCTGGGTCTGTCACTGGAAGAAAGCCGCGAGATCGTCGGCCTGTTGCTCAAGGAAGTGAGCAACCCGGAGTACCAGGTGCGTTTCAAGTGGCAAGCCGGAGATGTAGCGTTCTGGGACAACCGTGGGGCATTGCATTACCCGGTGTACAACTACGGTGATTTCCCGCGGGCAATGGAACGGGTATTGATTGCCGACGACGACATCCCCCATCGGCGCCGGGTTCAGCCTGACAGCCCGCAGTGAACCCTTCGCGGCCGATGACCGCTCCTACGGTCGGCGCGCTACTGCGCAGGAGCGGTCATCGGCCGCGAAAGGCACGCCACGGTGCATGACTCATAAACCACACACGAACAAAAACGCCGCTCATCTCTGAGCGGCGTTTTCATTGAATTTGGAGCGGGAAACGAGACTCGAACTCGCGACCCCGACCTTGGCAAGGTCGTGCTCTACCAACTGAGCTATTCCCGCAAATGGCGTCCCCTAGGGGACTCGAACCCCTGTTACCGCCGTGAAAGGGCGGTGTCCTAGGCCACTAG
Source organism: Pseudomonas sp. MM227 (assembly GCF_947090715.1). Classification (NCBI taxonomy): domain Bacteria; kingdom Pseudomonadati; phylum Pseudomonadota; class Gammaproteobacteria; order Pseudomonadales; family Pseudomonadaceae; genus Pseudomonas; species Pseudomonas sp. MM227. The sequence goes on along the minus strand of NZ_OX352319.1, from coordinate 1,215,790 downwards.
ACGAAGGGGACACGCTGACCGGAACACATGGTGTGTATTCCGGCGCCCAGACCCATGTCCGAAGACTGGATGCTGGTTTCACTCAGTGCCGCCCTAAGGCCACACTGCTTAAACTGGAGCGGGAAACGAGACTCGAACTCGCGACCCCGACCTTGGCAAGGTCGTGCTCTACCAACTGAGCTATTCCCGCAATGGCGTCCCCTAGGGGACTCGAACCCCTGTTACCGCCGTGAAAGGGCGGTGTCCTAGGCCACTAGACGAAGGGGACACGCTACAACTTCACTTCCTGCCGCGCTTCGCTGTGTGCTTTACGCTGCAAGTGGCGCGCATTCTATGGATGCTTTCGAGGGTCGTCAACCCCCTGTTATAAATTTATTTAAATCAATGACTTCACCGTGCTTTGCGGGCCAGCCGGGCGTGCTGATGAAGCAGCGAGACACGTGGACATGAATAAGCTTTTGACAGCAGTAATAGCACAAAGCCATAGTTGCGACGGACAGCGCTGGTACCTCTATAAATGCGTTGCAGCGTGTTGTGCTATCGGTGTCGGCAGACCGGCCCTACACTTCAACCTCACTCAACCTCACTCAACCTCGAGAGCTCCCCGGTGACTCCACTCATGATCACCCTGTTCATCGTAACGGGGATCGCCATCCTTATCGTCATCGGCCTGCTCAACAATATGGTCGAGAGCAACAAGCTGGCCAAGGCGCGCGACAAGCTCGAGCTCACCGACCGCCTGCGCCGCTGCGGCCGCATTGGCGAGACGTTCCCTGGTCAACTGATGACCCCTGCCCTCAAGCAACTGCTCACCCGGCTCGAACTGAATATCAGCCAGCGCCTGTTGCTGCTCGACAGGCAGAACGCGCCGCTCAAGACTCGCCTTGAAGAGTTGCAAGGTGAGATCGCCAAGGGCGATGACATTGCAATCGGCAATCCGCCCTTCCCGATCTTGACCGAAGACCAGGCCAAGGAAGTCCGCTTTCTGCTCGAAGCTTTGCATGCGCAGGTCACGCGTGCCGCCCAGGAGGGCTTTCTCAACGCGGCCGAGACCAAGCACTGGGCGCGGGAGATCCGCAGCATTCTGGTCCTGCTGCACATCGAATTCTTCAACAACCTGGGCCAGCAACTGCTGGGAGAGGGCCAGCCGGGCCGCGCGCGGCTGGCATTCGAGCGGGGCGTGCAATACCTCAAGGGTCAGCCCGACGCTGCGCTCTACCAAGAGCAGCTGGAGTACTTGCAGAAGATGCTCAAGCGCACCAATGCCATAGTGCTCAGCCAGATGGAGCCGACCGGGAACGAAGTCAACGAACTCACCGACGGCTTGAAGGCCGACGAGAAGGAAGACCCATTCCAGAAGAAGACCAACTACGACTGAACAGGCTGGCGCTTCAGTAGCGGCTGCAGTCGGTCGCTTCGAGGAAGATCGCCGCCAGCTGTTCCAGGCCCTGCTGGTCCGCTTCGCTGAAGCGGGCAGTACGTGGGCTGTCCAGATCCAGTACGCCGATCAGCACGCCGTCCTTGACCAGCGGAATCACCAGTTCGCTGTTCGATGCGCTGTCGCAGGCGATGTGCCCGGGGAACGCATGCACGTCCTCGACCCGCTGGGTCTGCCGGGTCGCCGCAGCGGCCCCGCAGACGCCACGGCCAAACGCAATGCGCACGCACGCCACCTGCCCCTGGAAGGGCCCCAGTACCAGCTCCTCGTTGCGGTTGAGGTAGAAGCCCGCCCAGTTCAGGTCGTCGACCTGGTTGAACAGAAACGCCGAGAATTGCGCCGCATTGGCGACGAAATCACGCTCGTCGGCCAACAGCGATTGCAGTTGGGCGCACAGCATGCGGTAGCCTTCCAGCCCCGCGCCTGCGGCGTGCAAATCGATCATGCTTGTTGCTCCAGCAGTTTGAGGCCTACCCAGTAACGGGCAAATTGATAGGCGCAGCGGCCGTTGCGGTTGCCCCGTCCGGTCGCCCAGCGCACGGCAAGGATATCCAGTTGCTCGTCACGCGACCATTGCAGGCCGCTGTCGCGAGCGAGTTCGCCGATCCAGTGTTCCACCACACGCAGGAAGTGCTCCTGGGTGAACGGATAGAACGACAGCCACAGGCCAAACCGGTCGGACAGAGCGATCTTGTCTTCGACCGCTTCGCTGGGGTGCAACTCACCGTCGACCCGGGACCAGTTCTCGTTGTCGCTCTGATGCTCGGGGACCAGATGGCGACGGTTGGAGGTTGCATACAGCAGCACATTGTCAGGCGCCTGCTCGAGGGAGCCGTCGAGCACGCTCTTGAGCACCCGGTAGTCGCCCTCGCCCGCTTCGAACGAAAGGTCGTCGCAAAACAGCACGAAACGCTGGGGCAGTTTCTGCAACTGCTCGACCACCCGCGGCAGGTCGGCCAGATGATCGCGCTCGATCTCGATCAGGCGCAGCCCTGCGCCCGCGTGTTCGGCAAGCAGCGCGCGCACCAGCGATGACTTGCCGGTGCCGCGCGATCCCCACAGCAACGCATGGTTGGCTGGGTGGCCATCGAGAAACTGCTGGGTGTTGCGCGCCAGCTGCTGGCGCTGCTGGTCGACACCGATGAGGTCGCTCAGACGCATGTCCAGGCTGACCTCCAGCGGCAACAGGTAGCCGCTGCGGCCTTCGCGCTGCCAGCGCGCGGCCAGGCAATGATTCCAGTCGATTTCGCCGCGAAGCGCGGGCAGCAACGGCTCGAGCCGCGCCAGCACGGATTCGGCGCGCTCAAGAAAGGCATTCAAACGAGAGTCCACGACTTTTCCTCAAGGCAAGTTGCGTGTAAAAGGTTCGGCAAGGCGGACATGCCGTCGCACGCTGCGGCGCACACACATGGTCCATGCTTTGGCCCTGCGCACGGAATGGAAATTGGCCCAGTACCCATGGATATAAAATTCACCCAGCGGCTGTCCTATAAACAAGCACGCCTGACGGTACTGGTCGGCTTCATTCTGGGGGCTTTGCTCAGTGTTATCCAGATCGGCATCGATTATTCCAATGTCAACGAAGCCATCGATCGGCAGATGCGCTCGCTGCTTGAAATCAGTCACAACCCGGCCTCGCGCATCGCCTACAACATCGATGCCGAACTCGCCAAGGAACTCACCCTGGGCCTGCTGCAGTCGGAGTCGATCACCGGCGCGCGGCTGACGGACAACAACGGCAACGTGCTCGCCAGCGTGCAGCGACCGCGCCTGGAAAGCAGCTACCGCTTCCTCAGCGACATACTCTTCGACGCCCAGCGCCAGTACGAAGACTCCCTGTTTCTGTCGCACATGCCCAACGACCGCCTGGGCACCCTGCAACTGAGCGTCGACACCTTCGCCATCGGCAACCGTTTCCTGCGCCGCGCCGAAATCACCCTGGCCAGCGGCTTCCTGCGCACGGCGCTGCTCACCGGCATGCTGCTTGGCTTTTTCTACCTGATGCTGACCAAGCCCCTCAACCGGGTCATCCGCGCCTTGAGCAGCAGCGATCCGCACCAGCCCAAGCCCGCGCGCCTGGACTACCCGCCGGGCCACGAGCACGACGAGATCGGCGTGCTGGTGAAGGTCGCCAACCAGCAGTTCATCAGCATGGCCACAGAGATCCAGCAGCGGCGCAGTGCCGAGAATCGCTTGACCGAGTACCTGGGTGAGCTGGAAAACATCGTGTCGGCGCGGACCACCGAGCTCAAGGCCAGCAATACGCGCCTGAGCATGTCCAACGAAGAATTGGAAAAGGCCCGTCGCACGGCGCTGGACATGGCCCAGGCGCGCGCCTCGTTCCTGGCCAACATGAGTCATGAGATTCGTACCCCGCTCAACGGCCTGCTGGGCATGATTGCCCTGTCGCTGGACAGCCCGCTCAACGCCGAGCAGCGTCAGCAGCTGTCCATCGCGCACGATTCGGGCAAGGTGCTGGTCGAGTTGCTCAACGATATCCTCGACCTGTCCAAGTTCGACGCCGGGCAGTTGGAGCTGGAGCGCATCCCCTTCGACCTCGGCGCACTGATCGAAGACACCGCCAACCTGCTGTCGCAGAACGCGGCGCCCAGCGTCGAGCTGACCTGCCTGATCGATCCGCATTTTCCCGCGCTGGTCCTGGGCGACCCGACCCGGGTACGGCAGATCGTCAGCAACCTGTTGTCCAATGCGCTGAAGTTCACCCGCTTCGGCCGTGTCGACGTGCGCCTCTACACCCGCCCGGGAGGCGTGCGCATCGAAGTCAGTGACACCGGGATCGGGATCGCCCAGGAAGCGCAGGTCAAGATTTTCCAGCCCTTCACCCAGGCCGGCGCCGGCATCACCCGGCAGTTCGGCGGCACGGGCCTGGGCCTGGCCCTGACCAACAACCTTTGCGAGGCCATGCAGGGGCGCTTGAGCATCAGCTCGGAAGCCGGTTTCGGCAGCCAGTTCTATGCCGACCTGCCGCTCATGGCGCACAGTCCGGCCTACGTTCCGCCGTTGCTGCGTGGCCAGGTGTTGCTGGTCGGGCACGCCGGCAGCGGCCTGGCAGAACTGTTGCACGATCTGCTGCCGCTATGGGGCATCGATTACCAGCGCTACGACCTGGGCGCGGACCTTACCAATATCACTCCAGACCTGGTCGTCACCGACAGCCTGGACTGCCTGTTCGGCCTGCGTCCCGGTATCCAGGCACCGATTCTGCTGGTGACCGCCTACGGCAACTTCCTGCCCACCGAGCAGGCCAACGCGCTGATGCCGTTGCAGCAACAAGCCCGGCCGCTGGCACGCAATGCACTGTATCAGGCGTTGCGCCGCAGCCTGGTGGGTGACGAACCCACCGCGCTCGACCACCTGGCCAACCGGCGCAGCGCGCAACGGCGGGCACGCATCCTGCTGGTGGAGGACAACCCGGTGAATCAGCTGGTGGCCAAAGGCATGCTGAGCAAGCTGGGGTGCGAGGTCACCGTGGCCGCGCACGGTGGCGAGGCACTCAGCGAGCTGGAGAAGCACGAGTTCGACCTGGTGCTGATGGACTGCAACATGCCGGTCATGGATGGCTACGAAGCCAGCCGGCAGATTCGTCGAAGCGGGCGCTGGCCGCAGCTGCCGATCGTGGCGCTGACGGCCAATGCCATGCCCGAAGAACGCGAGCGCTGCCGCGCGGCGGGCATGAGCGACTATCTGGCCAAGCCGTTCCGCCGAGAGGAACTGGTCATGCTGATCGACCAGTGGGTACCTGAATAGCAATCAGGTTCAGCGCAGCGCTATTTCCAGGTTCAGCGCAGCGCCATTTCGATCTCGTGGGCCAGCGCGGCGGGTTTGGTCAGCGGTGCGAAGCGTTTGACACTGCCGTCGGCCGCCACCAGAAACTTGGTGAAATTCCATTTCACCTTCTCAGACCCGAACAGCCCCGGTGCGCGCCTCTTCAGCTGCACGAACAGCGGATGGGTCAGGTCGCCATTGACGTCGATCTTGCGAAACATCGGGAAGCTCACGCCGAAGTTCTTCTCGCAGAACTGCACGATGTCCAGGGTATCGCCGGGCTCCTGATTGCCGAACTGGTTGCAGGGGAATCCCAGCACCACCAGGCCCTGCTTGCGATACGTCTGCCACAGCTCCTCCAACCCCTTGTACTGTGGCGTAAAGCCACACTGGCTGGCCGTGTTGACCACCAGCAGGACCTTGCCGGCAAAATCGCCGATGGTCTTGTGCTGGCCGTCCAGAGTGATGCACGGGATGGAAAGAAGATCTTTGCTCATGGTCGCTTTCTTGTCAGAGGTCATGCCGGCTGGTCGGCCCGCGGCTGGAAGTCCAGGCACACCGAGTTGATGCAGTAGCGCAGGCCGGTCGGGGCCGGGCCGTCGGGAAACACGTGACCCAGGTGCGAGTCGCACGTAGCGCATTTGACCTCGGTACGGACCATGCCGTGGGTGGTATCGCGGATCTCGACCATCGCCTGCTCGCCGATCGGTGCGGAGAAACTCGGCCAGCCGCAGCCGGAATCGAATTTGCTGCGCGAGTCGAACAACGGCTCTTCGCAGCCGACGCAGGTGAAGATGCCGTCACCCTTGAAGTCGTTGTACTTGCCCGTGAAAGGCCGCTCGGTCGCGCTCAGGCGACAGACATTGTACTGCTCGGGATCGAGCATTTTCTTCCATTCTTCTTCGCTTCGCGTGAGCTTGCCCATCGGTACACCTCGGCAGTTCAAAAAGCCCGATCTGTGTCTTTTGCAACGATCAGGCGGCACGTATGATTGCGCCTTTGGACAGCAATCTGTCACCCGCGTTGCAGCGAATCGTTTTTTTCATCATCAGGGCCGGCGCGGGCCTTGCCATCTTTCGGGACCTCACCATGCAGTTCAGCAAATCGAACAAGCTCGCCAACGTCTGCTATGACATCCGCGGGCCGGTGCTCAAGCACGCCAAGCGCCTGGAAGAGGAAGGCCACCGCATCCTCAAGCTGAACATCGGCAACCCGGCGCCGTTCGGTTTCGAGGCACCCGTGGAAATTCTTCAGGATGTCATCCGCAACCTGCCCACCGCCCAGGGCTACAGCGACTCCAAGGGCCTGTTCAGTGCGCGCAAGGCGGTCATGCAGTACTACCAGCAGAAGCAGGTGGAAGGGGTCGGCATCGAGGACATCTACCTGGGCAACGGCGTCTCCGAGCTGATCGTCATGTCGCTGCAGGCCTTGCTCAACAATGGCGACGAAGTGCTGATCCCGGCGCCCGACTACCCGCTGTGGACAGCCTCGGTCAGCCTGGCCGGCGGCCATGCCGTGCACTACCTCTGCGACGAGCAGGCCAACTGGTGGCCAGACCTGGACGATATCAAGGCCAAGATCACCCCCAACACCAAGGCCATGGTGATCATCAATCCGAACAACCCCACCGGCGCCGTGTATTCCAGGGAAGTGCTGCTGGGCATGCTGGAAATCGCTCGCCAGCACAACCTCGTGGTGTTTTCCGACGAGATCTACGACAAGATCCTCTACGACGATGCCGTACACATCTGCACCGCCTCGCTGGCCCCGGACCTGTTGTGCCTGACCTTCAACGGCCTGTCCAAATCCTACCGCGTGGCCGGTTTCCGTTCCGGCTGGATCGCCATTTCGGGGCCCAAGCACAACGCCCAGAGCTACATCGAAGGCATCGACATCCTCGCCAACATGCGCCTGTGCGCCAACGTGCCGAGCCAGCACGCGATCCAGACCGCGCTGGGCGGCTACCAGAGCATCAACGACCTGGTGCTGCCCAACGGTCGCCTGCTGGAACAGCGCAACCGCACCTGGGAGCTGCTCAACGACATTCCCGGCGTCAGCTGCGTCAAGCCCATGGGTGCGCTTTACGCCTTCCCGCGCATCGATCCCAAGGTCTGCCCGATCCTCAACGACGAGAAGTTCGTGCTCGACCTGCTGTTGTCGGAAAAGCTGCTGGTGGTCCAGGGCACGGCGTTCAACTGGCCCAACCCGGACCATTTCCGGGTAGTGACGCTGCCGCGGGTCGACGACCTCGAGCAGGCCATCGGTCGCATCGGCCGCTTCCTGAAGAATTATCGCCAGTAAAAACCGAACGTATTCAAGTGTCCGTGCGCATATACACAGTTTGAAATAGTCCCCCGGTTGAATCGACCGGGCTCGGGCCTTATATAGCGCATACGCAACACTTCTATCCGTCAGGAGAACGTTACAACCATGATGCGCATCTTGCTGTTTCTGGCCACTAACCTTGCGGTTGTGCTGATTGCCAGCATTACCCTGAGCCTGTTTGGCTTCAATGGGTTCATGGCGGCCAACGGGGTGGATCTGAACCTCAATCAGCTGCTGATCTTCTGCGCCGTGTTCGGCTTCGCCGGTTCGCTGTTCTCGCTGTTCATCTCCAAGTGGATGGCGAAGATGAGCACCGGCACGCAGATCATCACCCAACCGCGCACCCGTCACGAACAATGGCTGCTGCAGACCGTCGAGGAGCTGTCGCGCGAGGCAGGCATCAAGATGCCCGAAGTCGGCATCTTCCCGGCCTACGAGGCCAACGCCTTCGCCACCGGCTGGAACAAGAACGACGCCCTGGTGGCCGTCAGCCAGGGCCTGCTCGAGCGTTTCTCCCCCGACGAAGTCAAGGCGGTGCTGGCCCACGAGATCGGCCACGTGGCCAACGGCGACATGGTCACCCTGGCGCTGGTGCAGGGCGTGGTGAACACCTTCGTGATGTTCTTCGCTCGAATCATCGGCAATTTCGTCGACAAGGTGATCTTCAAGAACGAGCAAGGCCAGGGCATCGCCTACTACATCGCGACCATCGTCGCCGAACTGGTACTGGGTATCCTGGCCAGCGTCATCGTCATGTGGTTCTCGCGTCGCCGTGAGTTCCGCGCCGACGAAGCCGGTGCCCGGCTGGCCGGCACCAACGCGATGATCGGTGCGCTGCAGCGCCTGCGCTCCGAGCAGGGCGTTCCCGTGCAGATGCCCGACTCGCTGAACGCCTTCGGCATCAACGGTGGACTCAAGCATGGCCTGGCCGGCCTGCTCATGACCCACCCGCCACTGGAAGACCGTATCGAAGCGCTGCGCCGTCGCGGTTGAATGCAACGGGCTTGATCGAGGGCGACGCGAGTCGCCCTTTTTTGTGGGTTGCGGCAATGCACCTGCGGCCCCCTGCCGGTTGCAACTTCGCTGCGCGTTCCCCATCAATAGATCATGAACCTACCTGCACAACACGATTCGGCACTGGCCAACTTCCATCCGGCAGTAAGCGCCTGGTTCCGCCGGCAATTTGCTGCCGTCACTCCCGCCCAGGCCCAGGCCTGGCCGTTGATCCAGCAGGGCCACTCGACCCTGATCGCCGCACCCACCGGCTCGGGCAAGACCCTGACGGCCTTCCTGGCCGTTCTCGACGAGCTGGTGCAACTGGGCCTCGCGCAAGGAGGCGAGCTGCCGCGACGCACCCTGGTGCTGTACGTCTCACCGCTCAAGGCCTTGTCCAACGACATCCAGCTAAACCTGCAACGTCCACTGCAGGGTATTGCCGCGCAATTGGCCGGCATGGACCTGCCTGCGCTGACCCTCATCGCCGGGGTACGTACCGGCGATACGCCGCAGAAAGAGCGGGCCGCCATGCGCCGGCACCCTCCGCACATCCTGGTTACCACGCCCGAATCGCTCTATGTGCTGCTCGGATCCGACTCCGGCCGCCGCATGCTCGCGGATGTCGGCACGGTGATCGTCGATGAGATCCATGCAGTGGCCGGCAGCAAGCGTGGCAGCCATCTGGCCTTGAGCCTGGAGCGTCTGCAGGCACTGTGCAGCAAGCCGCTGCGACGTATCGGCCTGTCCGCCACGCAAAAGCCGATCGCTCAGGTGGCGCAGTTCCTGGTCGGTGCGCAGCGGATGTGTTCGATCGTCGACATCGGTCACGCCCGCCCCCGCGACCTGGCCATCGAAGTGCCCGCAGTGCCGCTGGCGGCGGTCATGCCCAATGACGTCTGGGAGTTGGTCTACAACCGCCTGGCCGAGCTTGCCCAGGCGCACCGGACCACCCTGGTGTTCGTCAATACCCGGCGTCTGGCCGAGCGTCTGGCGCGCCATCTGAGCGAGCGGCTCGGGCGCGAGCAGGTGGCGGCGCACCATGGCAGCCTGGCGAAGGAGCAGCGTCTGGATGCCGAACAACGGCTCAAGCGTGGCGACCTGCAGGTGCTGGTCGCCACGGCCTCGCTGGAGCTGGGCATCGACATCGGTGACGTCGACCTGGTCTGCCAGATCGGCTCGCCCGGCTCCATTTCAGCGTTTCTACAACGGGTGGGCCGTTCCGGCCACCACGTCGGCGGTATTCCCAAGGGCCGCCTGTTTGCAATTTCTCGGGATGACCTGATCGAATGCGTAGCGTTGCTGGACTGCGTGCGGCGCGGCGAACTGGATATCCTGCGCATTCCCCAGGCGCCGCTGGACGTACTGGCCCAGCAGATCATCGCCGAGGTCAGCTGCCAGGAATGGCCAGAGCAGGCGTTGCTGCAGATGTTCCGCCAGGCAACGCCCTATGCGGCCTTGGACGATACGCGCTATGAAGCGTTGCTGCGCATGTTGGCCGAAGGTTACAGCGGGCGTCAGGGCGTGCGCGCCGCCTATCTGCACCGTGATGCAGTCACCCAGAGCCTGCGCGGCCGGCGCGGCAGCAAGTTGACTGCGGTCACCAGCGGGGGCGCCATAGCCGACAACGCCGACTATGCGGTGCTGCTGGAGCCGCAGGCGTTGAGCATCGGCAGCGTCAACGAGGATTTTGCCGTGGAAAGCCTCGCTGGCGACATCTTCCAGCTGGGCAATCGCTCCTACCGCATCCTGCGCATCGAAGGCGGCAAGGTACGGGTCGAAGATGCCCACGGTCAGGCGCCGAACATTCCCTTCTGGCTCGGCGAAATGCCCGGACGCAGCGCCGAGCTGTCGGCGGGCGTGGCGCGCCTGCAGGCCTTGATAGACCAACGCCTGGCGCTCAGTGACGGGCTACCCGAGCCCGTGCTGCCGTGGCTGCAGGACGCGCTCGACCTGGCCCAGGACAGCGCTGGGCAATTGCTCGATTATCTCTCCCGTACGCGCGAAGCGCTTGGCGCGCTGCCGTCCCAGGACACGCTGATCATGGAGCGTTTCTTCGATGCCTCGGGTGCCACGCAGCTGGTCATCCACACGCCATTCGGCAGCCGCATCAACCGGGCCTGGGGCCTGGCCCTGCGCAAGCGGTTCTGTCGCACGTTCAATTTCGAGCTGCAAGCGGCAGCCAGCGAAGATGCCATCGTGCTATCCCTGTCAACCAGCCACAGCTTCGCCTTGGAGGAGGTCTGGCACTACCTGCACAGCAACAGCGCCGAATCGATATTGACCCAGGCGCTGCTCGACGCTCCGCTGTTCGGCGTGCGCTGGCGCTGGAACGCCGCAACGGCCCTGGCCCTGCCCCGCTACAGTGGCGGACGCAAGGTGGCCCCGCAGCTGCAGCGAATGAAAAGCGAGGACCTGATCGCCACGGTATTCCCCGACCAGATCGCCTGCCTGGAGAACATCGTCGGCGAACGGAAGATTCCCGACCACCCGCTGGTCGCGCAAACCCTCGACGACTGCCTGCACGAAGCCATGGACAGCGAGGGCTGGCTGGCCCTGCTGCGGCGCATCGAAACCGGTCAGATCAGCCTCATCCAGCGTGATCTGCCCCGCCCTTCGCCACTGGCGGCAGCGATCCTCAATGCCAGGCCGTATGCGTTTCTCGACGACGCTCCGCTGGAAGAGCGACGTACCCAGGCGGTGCTCAACCGGCGCTGGGACGAACCGCGCACAGCGGACGACATGGGCGAACTGGACAAGGATGCCATCGCGGCAGTGGCCGCCGAAGCATGGCCCTCCCCTGTCAGCAACGACGAGATGCACGAGGCGTTGATGAGCCTGGGCGCATTGGCCGAACGCGAGGTTGGGGCCAGCGAGCTACCGCTGTTGAAGGCCCTGGCCGGTACAGGTCGCGCGGCACGCCTGACCCTGGGCGACGGCAGCCACCTGTGGCTGGCCCTGGAACGGGTGGCCTGCCTGCAGGCCATCTATGGGGGTATCGAGCTGTCGCCAGCATTGCGGATGCCCGCGCACTTGGCGCAGACGTGGACGAAGCAGGAAGCGACACTGGAACTGATCCGCGCCCGCTTGAGCGGGTTCGGCCCGCAGCGACTGGGTGAAATCGCCGCCCCGCTGAACCTGCATCCCGCGCTCGTCGAACAAGCCCTGCTGGTGTTGGAAAACCAGGGCTACGTCATGCGTGGCCGGTTTATCGCACACCTCGAGGAAACCCAGTGGTGCGAACGGCACCTGCTGGCGCGCATCCACCGCTACACGGTGAAGCGTCTGCGCCGCGAGATCGAACCGGTCAGCCTGCAAGTGTTCATGCGCTTCCTCCTCGACTGGCAGTGCCTTGCGCCCGGTACGCGCCTGCAAGGCGAAGCGGCAATGAGCCGATTGCTCGACCAGCTCGAAGGCTACAGCGCGCCGGCCAGCGCCTGGGAGAACGACCTGCTGCCGGCTCGACTGCGCGGATACGATCCGTCGTGGCTGGACCGCGCCAGCCGCAGCGGCAAAACGGTCTGGGCGCGGCTGGCCAGCAGTGGCAAGGGTGCGACCCTGCGCAACACGCCGATCGTGCTGCTGCCGCGCGCGCGCCTGCCTTTGTGGCGCAGCCTGGCTGCGGCAGTCCAGCCGCAGGAACTGTCCATGCGTGCGCAGAAGCTCGAGCAGACCCTGGCCGCGCAAGGCGCCATGTTTTTCGACGACTTGGTCCACCAGACACGCCTGCTGCGCACCGAAGCCGAGAACGCCTTGCAGGAGCTGGTCGCTGCAGGTCGCGTGAACGCCGACAGCTTCGCCGGCCTGCGCGCGCTGATCACCCCGGCCGGCAAACGCCAGGCGCGCAGCAGTCGCCGCGGTCGTGGCGCGTTCATCGGTGGCATGGACGATGCCGGCCGCTGGGCTCTGCTGCAGGCGCCCGGTTGCGCGCCCGATGAAGCCGTGGAACAGGTCGCGCTGGTGCTGCTGCGCCGCTACGGCGTGGTGTTCTGGCGTCTGCTGCAACGCGAAGCCGACTGGCTGCCCAGCTGGCGCGACCTGTTGCGCGCGCTGCAGCGCCTGGAGGCACGCGGGCAGATCCGCGGGGGGCGTTTCATCGATGGTTTGTCCGGTGAGCAGTTCGCACTGCCCGAGGCCATCCCAGCCCTGCGCGAGGTGCGCAAGCGACCGGTCGATGGCACCCTGGTATCGATCACGGCCAGCGACCCGTTGAACCTGGTCGGTACCCTGCTGCCACTGCCCGGAGCCGACCCCCTGCAGATCCAGAAAAGTGTGCCGGCGCTGCCGGGCAACCGCGTGCTGTACCGCGACGGGCTGCCCGTGGCGGCGTTGATTGCAGGCAAACCGGTGTACTGGAGCGAAGAGACCACGGAAGTGCGCCGACAACTGATCCAGCCATCCCTGTAGCAGCGGCGCAAGCCGCGTCATGGGTGCGCACGGTGAGCCTGAAAGCGGTGAGGCCGGACACAGCTTGCGCCGCGACCACAAGGGCTGCGTCAACTCAGCCTTGTGACATTCCGTAATAGCCAAACTTTTGCAATTCGTTGCGAAACCGGCCAACCTCCGCGCCGCTGATCGATAATGGCCGCCGATACGGAACCGTAATGCCCGGTGCCCAATCCCTACTACATCCTTCCTATTCGCAAGAGCCTGTCGCCATGACTAACGATCGAGACCATCGGATCGATTTCTATCGAGGTTTGGCGTTGATCTTCATTTTCTGGGATCACATACCGCAAAACCCACTGGCCAGCTTCACGCTGCGCAACTTCGGCTTCAGCGATGCGGCGGAGGTGTTCGTGTTTCTCGCCGGCTACGCAGCCGTGCTGGCCTACGGCAAGATCGCCCTGCGCGACGGCTACCTGGTCGCCACGGTGCGCATACTGCGCCGCGCCTGGGTGTTGTACGTGGTGCACATCTTCCTCCTGGCGGTGCTGATGGGCATCATTTTCGTTGCCAACAATCACGTCGAAACGCGCGACATGATCCAGGAAATGAACCTCACCTATTTCGTCTCCAACCCGCAACAGGCCATGGTCGACGAACTGCTGCTGCGCTTCAAACCCAACCTGATGGACCCTTTGCCGCTGTACATCGTGTTGCTGCTCGGCCTGCCGATCGTCCTGCCACTGCTGATCAAGCGGCCAGCGCAGGCCATCGGCTTGTCGCTGGTGTTGTACCTGGCAGTGCAATGGCTGGGCTGGAACATCCCGGCGCACGACAACGGCCTGTGGTATTTCAACCCCTTGGCCTGGCAAGTGCTGTTCGTACTGGGTGGCGCCACGGCGCTGCATGCGGCACGCGCGTCAGTCGCGGTGGCACGCCCGTTGGGCCGCCAGCCGCTGTTTCTCGCGTGCGCCACACTGGTGACATTCAGCGCGCTGGTCGCCCTGGGCTGGCGCTGGCCGGTGCTGCACGAGGCGCTGGTGCCCGGCTGGTTTGGCGAACTGCTCTACCCCATCGACAAGACCAACCTCTCGCCGTCACGGCTTTTGCACTTCGTGGCCCTTGCCTACTGCGTGGCCAAGCTGATACCCCAGGGCGAGTGGGTGAATCATCTGCTGGCACGCAAGGTTGCGCTGATGGGACGTTATTCGCTCGAGGTCTTCTGCCTCAGCGTGGTGCTGGCACCGTTGGCCGACATGGCCAATGCCCTGGCCGACGACCAGCTAACGATGCAGATCGCAAGTGCGCTGGTGGGCGCGGGCCTGATGCTGGCCCTGGCCGAATGGCTGGAACTGAACAAACGACTGGGCCGTCCGCGGCCAGAGTTGCCGAAGCTAGATCTGGCGAAGTCCGAACGGCCTGTGGTCGCGCTGGGCAAAAGCCTCTGATCAGGCGTTACCGGCCAGCTTCAGGCGCGCGGCCTGGGTAAAGTCCAGCATGCGCTTGAGCGGCCGAATGGCCTGGGGAATCAGCGCCGCGTCCACGGTGATTTCGTTGCTGCCCGCGCGCAGGCATTCCAGCGTGCGCTGCAGGGTGTTCATGGCCATCCACGGGCAATGCGCACAACTGCGACAGGCGGCACCGTTGCCGGCCGTAGGGGCCTCGATCAAGGTCTTGCCGGGAACTGCCTGCTGCATCTTGTAGAAGATACCGCGGTCGGTGGCCACGATCAGGGTCTGCTGCGGCAGTGTGCGGGCCGCGGCAATCAATTGGCTGGTCGAACCCACGGCGTCCGCCAGAGCGATCACTTCGGCCGGCGACTCGGGATGCACCAGAATCGCGGCGTCGGGGTACAGCGCCCGCATGTCGGCCAACTGCCGCGCCTTGAACTCCTCGTGGACGATGCAGGCACCGTCCCACATCAACATGTCCGCGCCGGTGTGGGTCTGGATATAGTTGCCCAAGTGCTTGTCGGGCGCCCAGATGATCTTCTCGCCGTTGTCCATCAGGCTCTCGACAATCTCCAGCGCGCAACTCGACGTCACGACCCAATCGGCACGGGCTTTCACCGCAGCCGAAGTATTGGCGTAAACCACCACGGTGCGTTCGGGATGCTGGTCGCAGAAGGCCGAGAACGCGTCCACTGGGCAACCCAGGTCCAGCGAACAGGTCGCCTCCAGGGTAGGCATCAGCACACGCTTTTCCGGATTGAGAATCTTCGCCGTTTCGCCCATGAACCTGACACCTGCCACCAGCACCGTTCGGGCCGGATGCTGATTGCCAAAGCGCGCCATCTCCAGCGAGTCGGAGACGCAGCCACCGGTTTCCTCGGCCAATGCCTGGATCACGGGATCGCAGTAGTAGTGGGCAACCAGAACCGCATCCTGAGCCTTGAGCTCGGCGGCGATGGCAGCACGATAGTCGGCTTCCTGTTCCGGTGTCAGAGGCCGGGGCTGCTTGGCATCCAGGTGAGCCTGGACCAGAAGGCGTTCGGATATCTGCGTCATGGGGCAAGACCTGCGGGCGCTGATGCGCGAGAGTCGAGTATAGGCCGGGCCGACAAGGCCTGGGAGTATATGCCCTGGCTTTCGTGAGGCTTTTGAGGGCTGGCGCAGGCTACAGAGAAACCAGCCGTTAGCAAAGCCTTATAGACGTGGCAGGCACCAGCGCCGAATCACGGGCATAAAAAAACCCGCAGCCTTTGCAAGCTGCGGGTTTCGAAATGGTGGGTCGTGTGGGATTCGAACCTACGACCAATTGGTTAAAAGCCAACTGCTCTACCAACTGAGCTAACGACCCGTTTCGTGGGGCGTATAATACCGAATTCTTTCGGTAATTCAACACCCTACAGAAAATAAATCAAAAATAGCGTGTCGGATCGCTCACACCTGCCGCAGCGAAGCCCTCGGCACGCAGGCGGCAGCTGTCGCACTTGCCACAGGCCTGGCCCTGATCATCGGCCTGGTAGCACGACACTGTCAGGCCATAGTCCACACCCAGCGCCACGCCTGCCTTGACGATGTCAGCCTTGCTCATGTTCTGCAGCGGTGCCTGTATGGTGAAGCCATTGCCTTCCACTCCCGCCTTGGTGGCCAGGTTGGCCAGACGCTCGAAAGCCTCGATGAACTCGGGTCGACAATCCGGATAGCCCGAATAGTCCACCGCATTGACGCCGATGAAGATGTCGCGCGCTTCGAGCACTTCGGCCCAACCCAGGGCCAATGACAGAAACACCGTGTTGCGAGCTGGAACGTAGGTGACCGGAATGCCCTCACCCAAGGTTTCCGGGACGTCGATCGAGGTGTCGGTCAGTGCCGAGCCGCCCATGCCATCCAGGTCGAGCCCGATGACCTTGTGCTGTATCACGCCCAGGTCCCGCGCCACACGTGCCGCGGCATCGAGCTCGGCCCGATGGCGCTGGCCATAGTCGAAGCTCATGGTATAGCAGGCATAGCCCTGGGCCTTGGCCATCGCCACGACAGTGGCGGAATCCAGGCCGCCGGAAAGCAGAATGACTGCCTTTTTCTCGTGTTGGGTATGGTTCATCTCAGCGCCCCGGCTCGTCGTTCCAAAGAAGTTTGTGCAGCTGCATCTGCAGGCGCACCGGCAGGTTGTCGGCCACGATCCAGTCAGCCAGATCGGTAGCGCGCAGTTGATCCTTGCTCGGCGAGAACAGCACTTCGCCGGCACGACCGTCCAGCCCGTACTGAATCAGCTTGGACACGGCCCAGTCATAGTCTTCGCGCGAGCACAGGACGAACTTGACCTGGTCGTTGCGGGTCAGCAGCTCGATGTTCTCGTAACGGTTGCGATGGACTTCGAGAGAACCCGGTGTCTTCAAGTCGAGCACGCGACTGACGCGGGTGTCGACCGCGCTGATGTCGAGTGCGCCGCTGGTTTCCACGGAAACTTCATAGCCGGCATCGCAAAGCCGCTGCATCAACGGGATGGCATTGGGCTGAGCCAACGGCTCGCCTCCGGTGACGCACACATAACGGGGCTTGTAGCTGGCCACCTGCTCCATGAGCGAGTCGAGCGTGCGCTGGGTTCCCCCACTGAACGCGTAGGCGCTGTCGCAATATTGGCAGCGCAAAGGGCAACCGGTCAGGCGTACGAAAACCGTGGGCAAGCCGGCGGTCCGCGTCTCACCCTGCAACGAGTAGAAGACTTCGGTAATACGTAGTGTGTCTTGCATAGGGTCCACGGGCGTGACAGCGAAACAGGCTGACCGCCTCCGTTGGGCACTTCAGGCGGCCCGCGATCGCGCGGCCTAAGGAAGCGTGTTCATAAAATGGCGGCAAATTCTAACGAAAAAACCCGCGACAGGCGCGGGTTTCTTCGAATCACATGGCAGGCTTCACAATCTTTGCAGGTCTTTCTGCGCCAACTGCGCAGCGGACGTGCCCGGATATTGGGTCACAACCTGCTGCAGAATGCCTTTGACTCGGTCGGTATGGCCCAAGCGGCGCTCGACGTCGGCCAGCTTGTAGAGCGAATCCGGCACCTTGTTGTGCTTGGGATAGAGCTGGCTGACCTTGGCGAAAGCCTGGCCTGCGCCCTGCAGGTCACCCTTGGCAAGGTTGACCTCGCCCAGCCAGTATTGGGCATTGCCCGCATACTGGCTGTTCGGGTATTTGCGCAGGAACGCGGCGAAGGCCTGGCTGGCCTTGTCGAAATCCTTGGCCTTGATCAGGTCGAAGGCTGCATCGTAATACAGCTTCTCCTTGGCCGGATCGCCAGGCTCTGCGCCTGCGGACGACTGGCCGGCAGCCGATGAAGCACCAGCGCCGCTGGACGCGCCGCTGGCTGAAGAATTATCCGGTTGGGCACTGGGTGCAGGTGCAACCCCCGAGCCAATCCGACGATCGAGTTCCTGATACCGCTCGAGCCCTTCCTGTTTCAGGCGCTGGATATCGTTCTGCTGGACTTCGACCTGACCTCGCAGACGTGCGATGTCTTCCTGCATTTGCTGCAGTTGCATGAACAGCTCGCCCTGAGCCGAGACAGGCGCTTGCGCGACTGTCCCGGCCGAGGCGCCGTTCGTACCGTAACCTGAGGGCGGATAGCTGCCACCAACGGCGCCACTGTTACCGTAGCCTCCATTGTTGTTGCTATCGACCACAGGCACCGCGCCCCAAGCCATCACAGGCAGGGCGAAAGCCAGAACAGTTACAGCACGACGGCACGTTCGCATGACGAATTACTTACGCAGTTCGACGCGACGGTTCTGAGCCCACGACTGCTCGTCGTTGCCAGTAGCCACTGGACGCTCTTCACCGTAGGAAACCAGTTCCAGCTGGGCTGGCGAAACGCCTTGCAGTACCAGGTAACGCTGAACGGCCTTGGCACGACGCTCGCCCAGTGCCAGGTTGTACTCGCGAGTACCGCGCTCGTCGGTGTTACCTTCCAGGACGACGCGAGCGCCGTTGGCTTTCAAGTCCTTGGCGTGAACGTCCAGAGCGCGCATGGCTTCTGGCTTCAGGTCCGAGCTGTCGTATTCGAAGTAGAACGTGGTGATAGCGCGCAGAGCAGCTTCTTCGCTCAGGGAACCGTCAACGGCACCGGTGTTTGCGCCGTAACCAGCGTTAGGGTCGACAGCAGCGCCGCCTTGACCGGCATCTTCGCCGCCTTTGGACGAGCAACCTACAGCTACGGACAAGGCCAGGGCCAGCGCAGCGAACTTACCAAACTTCAGCATTTCCATCGTGAAACTCCTAATGAACCCCAATGTGTTAAGTACAACGTATTACGCCGCGTCAGTTCAGGTAAGGGGACCAGGACGGTTCTCTGACTTCGCCTTGAGCGGTAGGAAGCGGGAGCCTCACGCGGCCGTTTAGCGACACGAGCATCAAGACTCCCCGGCCCTGCTGGCGGGTGGCGTAGATTACCATGGTGCCGTTGGGCGCAACAGTAGGTGACTCATCAAGAGTTGAATCTGTGAGGATCTTTACGCTTCCGCGCTCCAGGTCCTGCGCCGCCACCTTGAAATTGGTGAAACCATCTTGCCGATGGATCATTACAAGGGTCTTTTCGTCAGCCGAAAGTTTCGGGTTGGCATTGTAGTTGCCCACGAACGTCACACGCTCGGCATTGGCGCCACCGGATGTGCTGGTCTTGTAGATCTGTGGCTTGCCGCCACGGTCCGACGTGAAGTACAGGGTCGAACCATCCTTGCCCCAGAAGGGTTCGGTGTCGATGGCCGGGCTGTTGGTCACGCGGGTCAGCGCGCGCGACGCCAGGTTCATCACGTAGATCTCCGGGTTGCCGTCCTTGGACAGCACCAGCGCCAGGCGATTGCCGTCCGGCGAGAACGCCGGTGCACCGTTGAGGCCTTCGAAGTTGGTCAACTGCTCGCGGCGGCCGGTGTCGACGTTCTGCAGGAAGATCCGCGGACGGCGCTGTTCGAACGATACATAGGCAATGTTGCGGCCGTTGGGCGAGTAGCGTGGCGACAGGATCGGCTCGCGCGACTGCAACAGGGTCACCGCACGGGCGCCGTCGTAGTCCGAACGCTGCAGGGTGTAACGGGTGGCATTGGTGCCGGCCCGTTCGGCGGTCACGTAGAGCATGCGCGTGGAGAACGCACCCTTGATCCCGGTCAGCTTCTCGAACGACTGATCGGAGATGAAGTGGGCCATGTCACGCAGCTGGTCGGTGGTGCCCGAGACGCTGCCGGTCAACACCTGTTGCTGGGTATTGACGTTAAGCAGCGCGTATTGCACCTGCAAGCGGCCGCCGGCCGGCGTGATGCTGCCGACCATGACGTACTGGGCACCCAGCGCCTGCCAGTCGCGGTAGATGACTTCGCTGGCCTGGGAAGGCTGGCTGATCATGTTCTGCGGTGGAATGGGTGCGTAGTAGCCCGAGTTGCGCAGGTCGTTGCCGACGATCTCGGCAATGTTGTCAGGCAACACGCTGCCGCCCTGGAAACCGAACGGCACGACGGCAATCGGCGTGGCACGGTCGGCACCGCTGGTGACCAGAATGTTCTTTTCGTCCGCAGAGGCCATGCCGGCTGCGCAGCAAAGGACGACGAGCAGTCCTCGAAGAAGGGTAATCACAAGGCAAGATCCTCAGGTGTAAATGTCATCTTGAAGGAACGATAGGGGTTGAAGTCAGCTGGTTTCAAACCCTGCATTTCCGTTAAACGGCCAATGTTCTTGACCGCAGCAACCGCCGAACTGTCGAAGGGACCATCGCCACTGGAGCGTGAGACGCTGACATTGGTGACGGTACCATCGGGCAACATGTTGATCTGCAATACCACGGTCATGTTCTTGCGTGCCGAAGGCGGACGCGCCCACCCTTCGGCTGCTCGCGAGCGGATCAGATCGTCGAAGTTGCCCGCGACCTCATCACCCTGCTC
The DNA here is from genome assembly GCF_947090715.1 of Pseudomonas sp. MM227. Taxonomy (NCBI): domain Bacteria; kingdom Pseudomonadati; phylum Pseudomonadota; class Gammaproteobacteria; order Pseudomonadales; family Pseudomonadaceae; genus Pseudomonas; species Pseudomonas sp. MM227. Next base: position 1,195,496 of record NZ_OX352319.1, on the reverse strand, counting down.
GTCGGCGAGCGCCTGCTGGCGTTCAGGCTTGTCGGAAAGCAGATCGGCCAATGCCTGCGCCTTCTTGTCCTCCGCTGCCTTGCGAGCTGCGTCCTGAGCCTTCTTCTTCGCGGCATCGGCCGCAGCCTTCTTCTTCGCGTCCTCGGCGGCCTTCTTCTTCGCTTCCTCGGCCGCGGTGGCCTTCTTGGCGTCGTCTTCGGCTTTCTTCTTCGCGTCTTCGGCGGCCTTTTTCTTGGCGTCCTCGGCAGCCTTCTTCTTCGCGTCCTCGGCTGCCTCCTTCTTCGCCTCTTCCTGCTCGGCCTTCTTCTTGGCGATATCGGCCAGCTCGCTCTTCTTGGCTTCGGCCGCTTTTTCAGCGGCTTCGGCCTTGGCCGCCTCAGCCTTGGCCGCTGCTGCAGAGGCGGCTTCCGCCTTGGCGGCAGCATCGGACTTCTTGGCTTCGTCGGCCTTCTTCGCCGCTTCGGCCTTTTGAGCGGTTTCCTCTTTCTTTTGTTCCGCGGCCTTGATGGCTTCCTGCTCCAGCTTCTTGGTCTCCATCTGCTCGACTTCGGTCTGCCGCGCAGCAGACTTCTTCGCCTCGCCCGCCAGTTTCTGGTTGGTCTGGGTGGTGGCCTGGCTCTTGGACTTGAGCTGATAGAGCGTAGCCTGCACGATGGGTCGCGCTTCAGGCAGTTCGGGCGTCATGGCGAAACTGACGAACAGCATCCCGAAGATCAGCACGTGCAGGGCTACCGCCCAGACCGTGGGCCAGAAGAAGCTTTCCGAGGCTGAATGCTCTCGCTTTCGCATCAGGGGGCCTCGGTAATCAAGCCAACGTTACCGACACCTGCCTGCTGCAAACCACCCATGGCGCCCATGACAGCCCCGTAATCCACGGTCTTGTCACCGCGAATGAAGACCTGGGTCTTCTTGCCGCTGGCATTGCCCTGGTTGATGATCGCGGTGGCGGCCTGGGTCATCTGCGCCAGCGTCATGGCCTTGTCCTGCTGCTTTTCAGTGTCTACTTCCTTGCCGACGTTCCAGTAGTAGGTCTTGTCGGCCTTGATGGAAATGGTGAGCACCTGAGTGTTGTTGTCCTGCGGCAACGCTTCGCTGGAAACCTTGGGCAGATCGACCTTCACACCTTGGTTGATCATCGGAGCGGTGACCATGAAGATGACCAGCAGTACCAACATCACGTCGATGTAGGGCACCACGTTCATCTCGGCGACCGGCTTGCGTTTTGGGCGACGACCTCGAGTCATTGGGTTATCCCTGCTCACTCTTCGCTGGTGTGCACTTTACGGTGCAGGATGGCCTGGAACTCGTCAGCGAACGTGTAGTAGCGGTTGATCAGGGTTTCGCTGCGAGCAGCGAAACGGTTGTAGGCGATGACGGCCGGAATCGCTGCGAACAGACCGATGGCCGTGGCAATCAGTGCTTCGGCAATACCTGGCGCAACGGTGGCCAGAGTCGCCTGCTGCGCCGAGGCCAGGCCGCGGAACGAGTTCATGATGCCCCATACGGTACCGAACAGACCCACGTAGGGGCTGGTGGAACCGACGGTTGCCAGGAATGGCAGACCCTGTTCGAGCTTCTCTTCCTCACGGGAAATCGCCACGCGCATGGCACGGCCCACGCCTTCCATCACGGCATCGGGATCGACGCCCTGCTGCTGGCGCAGGCGGGAAAACTCCTTGAAGCCAGCACGGAAAATCTGCTCGACACCCGAATCAGGGTCGGGATTGCTGCCAGCCTGACGGTACAGCTTGGACAGGTCGATGCCCGACCAGAAGCGTTCCTCGAAGCTGTCCAGGGCACGACGACCGGCGCGCAGCATCGAACTGCGCTGAAAGATCATGACCCACGAGGTGACCGAGGCGGCCACCAGAATAAGCATTACCAACTGCACCACGACACTGGCATTGCTGACCAAACTCCACATGGAGGTATGGTCGACGACGTTAGCTTCCACGCTTAATCTCCTGCACTGGATTGTTTGCCCAGGCCGCCTGCGTCGGCAAAGGCCGTACGCAAGGCTGGGGGAATGGCCCGGGGTCTGAAGTTATCGGCGCGCACACAGGCCACCATGAACTGCCCTTCGCAGAGCAGCGTTGTATCTTTCACCCGCCATACCTGCTGTTTGAAACGCAGGCTGGCGCGATTCAATTCGGTTATTTCGGCGGTCACCGCGAGCTCGTCGTCCAACCGCGCCGGCGCATGGTAGCGCGCCTCTGCCGAATGCACGACGAACAGCAGGTTCTCACCTGCCAGCTGCGACTGGACGAAACCCAGCGCACGCAAGCGCTCGGTACGAGCCCGCTCCATGAATTTGAGGTAGTTGACGTAATAGACGACGCCGCCGGCGTCGGTGTCTTCGTAATAGACCCGACACTGATGGGCGAACGCCTGAACCCCGTTTTGCGCGCGCATACTCTAGTGCTTACTCCTCAGGTTGCCAATCCGCCCGGGCAACTGTTTTTTCGTCGCGTGTGCAGGCAAGGGCCATGCAAAAGCCGTGTCAGCCCCTAGGACCACGGAAAGCCGAATTAGGTCGCTGTGCGAGGGGCCTTTCATGCGTCGATTTCTTCGGACATGGCATCGCTGCCCGGCATGTCGCCCAGCCGGTTGGGAATGTTCAGACCGAAATGCAGGTAGGCGTGGCGCGTCACGACCCGGCCGCGCGGGGTGCGCATGATGTAGCCCTGCTGAATGAGGTAAGGCTCCAGGACGTCCTCGATGGTGTGGCGCTCTTCGCTGATGGCTGCGGCGAGACTGTCGACACCCACCGGCCCACCGTCGAACTTCTCGATCATGGTCAGCAGCAGCCGGCGATCCTGGTGGTCGAAGCCGCGCTCGTCGACGTCGAGCATGTTCAGCGCCAGGTCGGCGATGGGCTTGGTGATGTGCCCCTTGCCACGCACCTGGGCGAAGTCGCGCACGCGGCGTAGCAGGCGATTGGCGATTCGCGGCGTACCGCGGGCGCGGCGGGCGATCTCGAAGGCACCTTCGTCCTCGATCTCCAGGTTGAGGATATTGCCCGATCGACTGACGATGGTTGCAAGGTCCGCAGTGCTGTAGAACTCCAGGCGCTGGACGATACCGAAGCGGTCACGCAGCGGATTGGTCAGCATGCCCGCCCTGGTGGTGGCCCCGACCAGGGTGAACGGCGGCAGATCGAGCTTGATGGAACGTGCCGCGGGACCCTCACCAATCATGATGTCGAGCTGGAAGTCCTCCATGGCCGGATACAGGACTTCCTCGACGATGGGCGACAGCCGGTGGATCTCGTCGATGAACAGCACATCGTGGGGTTCCAGGTTGGTGAGCAGGGCAGCCAGGTCGCCCGGCCGTTCCAGTACCGGCCCCGACGTGCTCTTGATCGACACGCCCATTTCCTGGGCGATGATATTGGCCAAGGTCGTCTTGCCCAACCCGGGCGGGCCGAAGATCAAGGTGTGATCCAGGGATTCACTGCGCCCGCGCGCAGCCTGGATGAACAGCTCCATCTGCTCGCGCACGGTGGGCTGGCCAATGTAGTCGGCCAGGCTGAGCGGGCGGATGGCCCGATCCTGTACTTCTTCCCGATCGCGGCCGGTGGCGGCGATCAGACGGTCGGCTTCGATCACTTAGATCATTCCCTTCAACGAGCGGCGGATCAATTCTTCGCTGCTCAACCCCTTGGCGTCGATGGCCGCCACGGCGCGACTGGCCTCCTGGGGCTTGTAGCCCAGGGAGATGAGCGCACTGACGGCATCGGCTTCGGCGCTGTTGACCGGCGCCGGCCCCTGCGGCCCGCTGGGCACCAGCTCGAACATGCTCGGCGTGGTCTGCCAGGCCTTGAAGCGATCCTTGAGTTCGACCAGAAGCCGCTCGGCGGTCTTCTTGCCCACGCCGGGTATCTTCACCAGCGCCGAGGTGTCCTGAGCCTGCACGCAGCGCACGAGTTCGTCGACGTCCAACCCCGACATCAGCGCCAGTGCCAGCTTGGGGCCGACGCCGTTGAGGCGGATCAGCTCACGGAACAGCTCGCGCTCGCGCTTTTCATAGAAGCCATAGAGTAACTGAGCGTCTTCACGCACAACCAGGTGGGTGTGCAGGGTCACGCTTTCGCCGACCGGCGGCAGCCGATAGAGCGTGGTCATCGGCACTTCGAGCTCATAGCCCAGCCCGTTGACGTCGAGAATCAGGTGCGGCGGCTGCTTTTCAGCCAAGGTACCGCGCAGGCGTCCAATCACGTATGAATCCTTTGTCGGAAGGCGCAGTCACGCCCTGTTCATGCGGGCCAGTTCAAGGGCCATCATTACAGGACTGAGGTGAGCTGCAAGCAAAAAAGTTTGAAACGATGTAAGCCGCTACAGGCGCAGGCGCCCACCGCGACTGCGGGCCGCGCTCAGGCCGTGGGGCATGAGGCTGGACCGGGTGTGCGCGTGGGTGAGTGCGATGGCCAGGGCATCGGAGGCATCGATCTGGGGTTTCTGGGTCAGTTTGAGCAGGTGCATGACCATCATCTGTACCTGCTCCTTGTTGGCGGCACCGGTGCCGACGATGGCCTGCTTGACCTGGGTGGCACTGTACTCGGCGATCTCCAGCCCCTCCTCCACCGCTGCGACGATGGCAGCGCCGCGCGCCTGGCCCAGCTTCAGGGCCGAATCGGCGTTGCGGGCCATGAACACCCGCTCGATGCCCATGGTCACCGGACCGTAGGTCTGGATCACCTCACGCACCCCACGAAAAACGATCTGCAGACGATCATGCAGCAGTCCGCCGCCGGTACGAATACAGCCCGAAGCCACGTATTCGCAACCGCGTCCGGTTTCACGCACGACGCCAAACCCGGTGATGCGCGAGCCTGGGTCGATTCCAAGAATTAAAGTCATAAAGCCTGCAGTAGTGAGGAACACGGCTGATGCCTTCGCGGGTAGAACCCGCTCCCACATGGGTGTGCATAGCATGTGGGAGCGCCGCGGGCGGCGAGCCATCTACCGGCCAAGAAGCCGGCACTGGTAAAGCATGGCTTAGATGAAACACACGGGCCGATCAGCCAAGCTGCTCCATCACGGCGTCGGATATCTCGGCGTTGGAATAGACGTTTTGCACATCATCCAGATCTTCGAGCATGTCGATCAGCTTCAGCACCTTCTCGGCACCTTCCGCATCAAGTTCGGCACTGGTCGTCGGCGCCATGACGATCTCGGCTTCATCGGCATTGAAACCGGCCGCCTGCAGCGCATTGCCCACCGAGTAGAAGCTGGCGAACGAGGTGAACACGTCCATCGAGCCGTCGCCATGGGTCACGATGTCGTCGGCATCGGCCTCCATGGCCGCCTCCATCAACGCATCCTCGTCCACGCCCGGGGCGAAGGACAACTGCCCCTTGCGCTCGAACAGATACGCCACCGAACCATCGGTACCCAGATTGCCCCCGCATTTGCTGAACGCATGACGCACGGCGGCAGCGGTGCGATTGCGGTTGTCGGTCATGCATTCGACCAGTACGGCGACGCCACCGGGACCGTAGCCCTCGTAGCTCAGCTCGACCACGTCGTCGCTGCCGGCTGCCCCGGTGCCCCGTGCAATCGCGCGATCGATGATGTCGCGACTCATGTTGGCGCTCAGGGCTTTGTCCAGCGCCAGGCGCAGACGCGGATTGGAACCTGGCTCGCCGCCGCCCTGGCGGGCAGCGACGGTCAGCTCACGAATCCACTTGGTGAAGATCTTGCCCCTCTTGGCATCCTGGCGCTCTTTGCGGTGCTTGATGTTCGCCCACTTGGAATGACCAGCCATAACGCAACTCCAGTTTCTGTGTGTTACCCATACGAACCCTGCCCCTGGCAAGGTTTTTCCACCGCCCAACGCAAGGGCGCATCCGAAGATGCGCCCTGTCAGCAGTTACTCGGCCTTGGGCTGTTCGCGCAGGCGAATGTGCAATTCGCGCAGCGCCTTGGCATCGACCACGCCAGGCGCCTGGGTCATGACGTCGGCGGCGCTCTGGGTTTTCGGGAAGGCGATGACTTCACGGATCGACTGCGCACCGGTCATCAGCATGACCAGACGGTCCAGGCCGAAGGCCAGGCCACCATGGGGTGGTGCACCGTATTTCAGCGCGTCGAGCAGGAAGCCGAACTTCTCTTCCTGTTCCGCCGCCTCGATACCGAGCAGGCGGAACACGGCCTGCTGCATGTCCTTGCGGTGGATACGGATGGAACCGCCGCCCAGCTCGGTGCCGTTGAGTACCATGTCATAGGCGCGCGACAGGGCAGTGGCCGGGTTGGCCTCCAGCTCTGCAGGCGTGCACTTGGGTGCGGTGAACGGATGGTGCAGCGCACTGAAGCTGCCGTCGTCGTTCTCTTCGAACATCGGGAAGTCGACGACCCACATCGGCGCCCACTCGCAGGTCAGCAGGTCGAGATCGTTGCCCAGCTTGATGCGCAGCGCACCCAATGCCTCGCTGACGATCTTGGCCTTGTCGGCACCGAAGAACACGATGTCGCCATCGACCGCGCCAACGCGATCGAGGATCACATTGAGGTTGGCTTCCGGGATGTTCTTGACGATCGGCGACTGCAGGCCCTCGACGCCCTTGGCGCGCTCGTTGACCTTGATGTAGGCCAGGCCCTTGGCGCCGTAGATGCCGACGAACTTGGTGTAATCGTCGATCTGCTTGCGCGGCATGCTCGCCCCGCCTGGAACGCGCAGTGCGGCAACGCGGCACTTGGCGTCGTTGGCCGGACCGCTGAAGACCTTGAACTCGACATCCTTGAGCTGATCGGCGACGTCGACCAGTTCCATCGGATTGCGCAGGTCGGGCTTGTCCGAGCCGTAGCGGCGCATGGCTTCTTCGAAGGTCATGTGCGGGAAATCGCCGAACTCGACGTCGAGCACTTCCTTGAACAGCTTGCGCACCATGGTTTCGGTGATGCCGATGATTTCGCTCTCGTCGAGGAAGCTGGTCTCGATGTCGATCTGAGTGAACTCGGGCTGACGATCGGCACGCAGGTCTTCATCGCGGAAGCACTTGGCGATCTGGTAGTAACGATCGAAACCGGCCACCATCAGCAGCTGCTTGAACAGCTGGGGCGACTGCGGCAGGGCGAAGAAGCTGCCGGGGTGGGTACGGCTGGGCACCAGGTAGTCACGTGCGCCTTCGGGGGTGGCACGGGTCAGGATCGGCGTTTCGACGTCGAGGAAACCGTTTTCGTCGAGGTAGCGGCGAATGCTGGTGGTGATGCGCGAGCGCAGGCGCAGCTTCTCGGCCATTTCGGGACGACGCAGGTCGATGAAGCGATAGCGCAGGCGCGTTTCCTCACCCACGTCGGAGTACTCGTTGAGCGGAAACGGCGGGGTTTCCGCTTCGTTCAGCACTTCGAGCTCGTAGCCCAGCACTTCGATGGCGCCAGACGCCATGTTCGGATTGACTGCGCCGGCGGGCCGCGCACGGACCTTGCCGGTGACCTTGACCACGTACTCGCTGCGCACGCGATCGGCGGCGGCGAAGCTGTCGGCGCGATCGGGGTCGAAGACCACCTGGGCCATGCCTTCACGATCCCGAATGTCGAGGAAGATCACCCCGCCATGGTCGCGACGGCGATGGACCCAGCCGCACAGGGTGATTTCCTGACCTTCCAGGGTCTCGTTCAGTTGGCCGCAATAGTGGCTGCGCATCATAGTAGTGGTTTCACTTCTCGTAATTCATGATTCGATGACGGCGTGTAGCTGGACACGCGGCACCCTGGACATAGTGCAGGAGCAGGCCGGGGCCGGGCAATTCACTCGGCCTTGTCGCCGCCTGCCAGATTCTTCTTGTTGCCGGTCTTGAAATCGGTCTCGTACCAGCCGGTGCCGCTGAGGCGGAAGCCCGGCATGGAAAGCACCTTTTTCAGTTGTGGCGCCTGGCAGGCAGGGCAATCGGTCAAAGGCTCGGCGCTGATCTTTTGAATGACTTCCATCTGATGACCGCAGGAAGCACATTGATAGTCGTACATCGGCATGGGTAGTGTCTCGGCAACCAAATGACCGCGGCGCAAGCGGCGCCAGGGCGAAACGCGGGATTATATCCGGTTAATCGACGCTGCGCAGCCGTCCAAGGTAACAGACGACGTTCGATCACGCCCCATCAAGTAGGTGACACAGACTACCCGCACCAGTCCGCTGAAATTCTTGACGCCGCCATGGCGCAGGTGGACTTCGCGGTCGACGTAGGAAAGCAGCGCGTTCACCGTGCATTCATTGGCCAGGGCGATGCGCTCGAGAATCTCCCAGTAGATCCGTTCCAGGCGCAGGCAGGTGGCGAAACCGTTCAAGCGAACCGAACGCGAGACGGGCCTGGCCAGGCCCATGTCGAAGTTGTCCGAGTAGGGATCGACGGCAAGCTTGCTCGATCGATCGAGCTGGCGCGCCCGGGTGACGATGATGTTCCGTTCCATGGATCAGTGCTTCCTAGATGATCGCCCCTCCAACCCTGGAGGTGTGCTGACGGATCTATGGAAGCGTATCGGCGAACGATGACGACAGGGGAATACGGAAGTGCATACGTACGAAGAGCGGCGTCGTTGGGTAGGAGCGAACCCCCCGTACCCAGGCCGGTGGCAAGCGGGAAAAGCTGGATCGACACGGCGGGCGCAGCAGTGCAAAAGACGCCGCCGTGTCGCCAGGGATCAGCCTTCGAGCAGCGAACGCAGCATCCAGGCAGTCTTCTCGTGCACCTGCATGCGCTGGGTCAGCAGGTCGGCCGTCGGCTCGTCGCTGACCTTGTCCAGCAGCGGGAAGATACCGCGGGCCGTGCGGGTAACGGCTTCCTGGCCTTCGACCAGTTGCTTGATCATGTCCTGGGCCGAGGGCACCCCTTCCTCTTCCTTGATCGAAGACAGGCGGGCATAGACCGAATAGGCGCCAGGCGCGGGAAAACCGAGGGCACGGATACGCTCGGCGATGGAGTCCACGGCCAGCGCCAGTTCGGTGTATTGCTCTTCGAACATCAGGTGCAGGGTACGGAAAGCCGGGCCGGTCACGTTCCAGTGGAAGTTGTGCGTCTTGAGGTACAGGACGTAGGTGTCGGAAAGCAGACGGGACAGGCCGTCCACGATCGATTTGCGATCTTCTTCGCTGATGCCGATATCGATTGCCATGTGATGTCCTTGATGACGATGAATGTATACCACCACGGGTGGATGCCCACTTTACCAAGACCCATCGACCCACGCAGCTCCGGCCTCGGGCAAGTTGCGCAGGCTATCCGCCCGACGGCGTCGGGCGGCGCTCTGGCCGATTTGAGAAGGATCGGGCTTTGCTGTTAAATAGACCGCGTGCCGCCGGGGCGATTCATCAAGCCGTGGCGCATAGGCTGATCCCTGCAGATGCTCGGCAATTATTGTCACCCCAACGCTGCGCTTGTTGCGGTATCAGCTCTTCCTGATGCCTGATCTTAGAGTGAGCCAATCAAATGTTGAAAATCGTCCACCTCCTGACGGGCGCAGCGGCCGTGCTGCTGTCGTTCATACCAAGCCTGCGGGCCGATGTAGCGCCTTACCTGCAACAACCCGACGCAATCTACCTGGCGCTGTTCGGTCTGCTCAACCTGCTTTTGGCTCCAGTGATACCGCGCTGGAACAAAGGCCCACGTCATCTGTTGCAAAATCTGGTCAGTGTGCTGCTGGTTGCCTCGGTGATCACCCAGACCCTGACGTTGCTGGTGCCGCTGCCGGCCATCGGCATCCTGCCGGGCCTGTTGTGCGCACTGCTCGCGTGCCTGGCGCACCTGTCGATCAGCTTCTACCGCGCGTCACCGGCACCCAGCGCCGTGCAGTACGACATGACCAACCGCGATACCGGTACGGTGAAGTGGTTCAACACGTCGAAGGGCTTCGGCTTCATTTCCCGCGATTCCGGCGACGACATCTTCGTGCATTTTCGTGCCATTCGTGGCGAAGGCCATCGCGTGCTGGTCGAAGGCCAACGGGTCGAGTTCTCGGTCATGAACCGTGACAAGGGTCTGCAGGCCGAAGACGTGATTGCGGCATCGCCACGTCGCTGACTCCAATGCAGCAATAAAAAAACGCGGGCATTGCCCGCGTTTTTCATTGCCGAAAAAAGATTTCAGTAATGCGGCGGCGGCGCCTCCTGGGTAGCCGTTTCGAACTCGCCGACCATTTCTTCCTGACGCTTGAGCAGCGCGGCCAGCTGCATCTGCAGGCGCTCGATCGCCCGCTGTTGCAGGATCAGTTCGTCGCTGAGCGAAGACAGGGTGTCATCCTGAAAAGCCAGGCGCGTCTCCAGTTCCATCACGCGATCTTCCAGACTCATGCCCTGCCCTCCGTAAAAATGAAATCGGTGCCCAGCACGCCTGCCAGCCTTTGGCGAACCGCCACCAATTGCTCGGCGGTGTAAGGCATGGACGGCAGCTTGCCCCACACGGGCGCAGGCCAGGCCGCGTCGGCCCGGTAGCGAACGATCACGTGCATATGCAACTGACTCACGACATTGCCCAGGGTCGCGATGTTGATCTTGTCGGCGCCATAGTGCTGGTGAAGCAACTTCGCCAATGCATTGGTTTCGCTCCACAGCACTTCACGGTCTGCGTCATCGAGTTCGAAGACCTCGGTGATATCCGGGCGTCGCGGCACCAGAATGAACCAGGGATACCTGGCGTCATTACTGAGCAGCAGGCGACAAAGTGCGAAGTCACCGATGACATGAGCGTCTCCGGCAAGTCGGGCATCCAGGCTGAACACGGGCGTTCTCCACAGGAAGGAATGGGGGATCGAGGCATGGCCGCGAATCATCGAGCGGCAAGGATAGCGTGCCTGATCGGTTTTTTCCGGGTGAGCCACTATTTGCTCGACACGCCGGAAGGCGGCGCACCTGGAGCCGTGCCCGAGGCGAGGCACGGTTTTGGTGCCGCCCGCCCCAGGATCGCCCGCAGCACCGAACCGTACAGACCACTTTTTCGCAGCAGTTCACCCGCTTTATGCGATACCGCTTGTAACTGTCTGACAAGTGGTCCTTCTTTACGCAGGCACAGCGTTGCCAATTCCTGTCGGTGGTCTAGCCTTGCCATTCAGGACGTCACCTTTCGCACCAAAAAGGTCCACCAGGGAAGGTCTCGGTGCATGAAGGCCTCGCAATCTACCCACTCTTGTCACCCTGCGGTAACGTTTGCGCCGCGAAACAGGATTCACTCGCACAGCGGTATTCGTTACCGAGGAAAGCAGGAATGTCCCGATGCGCCGGTTTTACGCGGGCTTGGCCGAACCACTGGAAGAAAAGTGAAAAATATGTGAACTGCTGGCACGTTTGTGCACGCTTGTTGCATTCATCCCAGCACGGTCACCGGGGACGTGGGAAGACGAAACCGGAACAAACGGAAACAGTGAATCAATGACGCACGTTAGTGCAGGCACGCAACCCAAGTGTGGTTGTAAGCCTGAACATGCAACAGCGGACTTGAAGTATCGCCAACATGACCGGCGTGGTATACGTTCCGCGCCGTCATAAAAAGAAAGAACTGCCTCAGATAAAAAAACAGGTGAGGCAGTGGTTACTCTTCTTAAAAACCAAAGGAGCAAATCACGATGCGCGTGATGAAGTGGAGCATGATCGCACTGGCTGTAACAGCCGGCACCTCGCAGTTGGCTTTGGCCTCCGCCCAGGACGAGTCCAAGGGTTTCGTGGAAGACAGCACCCTGAACCTCAAGCTGCGTGCCTTGTACATGAACCGTGACTACAAGCACGGCGCAGGCAACCCTACCGCAGGCAGCGACAAGGGCTATCGTGAAGACACTGGCCTTGGCGCCCAGATGTTCTACGAGTCGGGCTTCACCCAAGGCACCATCGGTGCCGGTGTCGATGCAATGGGCTTCGGTTCGGTGCGCCTGGACGGCGGTACCGGTCGCCGCAGCAACGGCCTGTTCGCAGCCGACGACGAAGGCAACCTGGAACACAGCCAGACCAAGGGCGGCGCGGCCGTCAAGTTCCGCTTCTCCAACACCGTACTCAAATACGGCCAGCAAATCGTTGCCAGCCCGGTCTTCGCGACCGATGACGGCCGTCTGTTGCCTGAAGTCGCCACCGGCACTTCGATCACCAGCAACGAAATCGACAACCTGACCCTGAACATCGGTCGCTTCACCTCGATGAGCGCGCAGACCGGCATGGGTCACGACTCCCTGGGCCTGAAGTCCGCCGACATCGCCGGCGCCACCTACGCCTTCACCAAGAACTTCACCGGTACGGTCGCTGCGTCCGACGTGGAAGATTACTGGAAGCGTCAGTACGTCAACCTGAACTACACCCTGCCGATCGACGACCTGCAGTCGCTGAACTTCGACTTCAACGCCTATCGCACCAAGAGCCAGGGCGAAGATCTGGGCGGCGACGTCGACAACAAGATCTGGAGCACCGCGGTTGCCTATAGCCTGGGCGCGCACAAGTTCACCCTGGGCTACCAGCGCAGTTCCGGCGACACCGGCTACGCCTACGGCGTGGACGGCGGCGGCACCGTGTTCCTGAACAACTCCGTTCAGTACTCCGACTTCGTCGGCGCCGAAGAGAAATCGTGGCAGGTTCGCTACGACATCAACATGGCAACCTACGGCGTACCCGGCCTGAGCTTCATGACTCGCTACATCACTGGCGACAACATCGAAGCCAGCAACGGCGAAGAAGGCAAAGAGCACGAGTGGGACTTCGAAACCAAGTACGTGGTTCAGCAAGGCCCGATCAAGGACATGTCCTTCCGCCTGCGTAGCGCCATCTACCGCGCCAACAACGCCTACGATGCCGACTACGGTCCGTCGAACAACGACCTGCGTTTCATCGTCGAGTACCCTCTGAGCATCATGTAACAGCCCAGCAGGTCGCTTCACCTCGAAAAGCCCGGCCCTGCCGGGCTTTTCTGCGTCTGGATCGCGGCGCCCGGCAAAGCCCGGCCCTACGCCTGTACGTCGCCCAATCACCCCCGTACAATGCCAGACCTCGATAAAATTTCGCGAAGACAACGGTCAACCATGCGCACCAGTCAATATCTGCTCGCCACACAGAAAGAAACCCCTTCCGATGCGGTCGTGATCAGCCATCAGCTGATGCTGCGTGCCGGCATGATCCGCAAGCTCGCTTCGGGCCTGTACACATGGCTGCCGATGGGGCTTCGAGTGATGCGCAAGGTTGAGCGGATCGTGCGCGAGGAAATGGACGCCGCCGGCGCTCTCGAAGTGCTGATGCCCGGCATCCAGCCGGCCGAACTGTGGCAGGAGTCGGGACGCTGGGAGCAGTACGGTCCCGAGTTGCTGCGCCTCAAGGACCGCCACGACCGTGACTTCTGCGCCGGCCCCACCCACGAAGAAGTCATCACCGACCTGATGCGCAACGAGCTCAACAGCTACAAGCAGTTGCCCATCAATCTCTACCAGATCCAGACCAAGTTCCGTGACGAGATCCGTCCGCGCTTCGGCCTGATGCGCGGTCGCGAGTTCATCATGAAGGATGCGTACTCCTTCCACGCCGACCAGCCCTCGCTGCAGGCCACCTATGACCGCATGCACCTGGCCTACAGCAACATCTTCACCCGCCTGGGCCTGAAATTTCGCGCGGTGGAAGCCGACAACGGCTCCATCGGCGGCGCCGGCTCCCACGAATTCCATGTGCTGGCAGAGTCCGGCGAAGACGACATCGTCTTCAGCGATACGTCCGACTACGCAGCCAACATCGAGAAGGCCGAGGCGATCCCCCGCGAAACCGAGCGTGGCGCCGCACTCGAGGAACTGCGCCTGGTCGACACGCCCAACGCCAAGACCATCGCCCAACTGGTGGAAAACTTCGGCCTGCCGATCGAGAAGACCGTGAAGACGCTGGTGGTCCACGCCGCCGAAGAAGGCAAATTGATTGCCTTGATCATCCGTGGCGATCACGAGCTGAACGAGATCAAGGCCGCCAACCAACCGCTGGTTGCCAATCCGCTGGTCATGGCCAGCGAAGCGGAACTGCGTGATGCCATCGGCGCGGGCGCAGGTTCCCTGGGCCCAATGAACCTGCCCCTGACCTGCATCATCGATCGCTCGGTAGCTTTCATGAGCGACTTCGCCGTGGGCGCCAACATCGACGACAAGCATTACTTCGGCGTCAACTGGGAGCGCGATCTGCCCCTCCCGGAGATTGCCGATCTGCGCAACGTGGTCGACGGCGACACCAGCCCGGATGGCCAGGGCACCCTGACCATCAAGCGCGGTATCGAGGTGGGTCACATCTTCCAGCTGGGCACCAAGTACAGCGAAGCCATGAAGTGCCAGGTACTGGGTGAGAACGGCAAGCCGGTGACCTTGGCCATGGGCTGCTACGGCATCGGTGTGTCGCGCGTGGTGGCTGCTGCCATCGAGCAGAACAACGATACTGGCGGCATCATCTGGAGCGATACCCTGGCGCCCTTCCAGGTCGCCCTGGTGCCGTTGCGCTACGAAACCGAGCAAGTGCGCGAAGCCACCGACCGGCTGTACGCGGAATTGACCGAGGCGGGCTTCGAAGTGCTGCTGGACGACCGCGACAAGAAAACCAGCCCCGGGATCAAGTTCGCCGACATGGAGCTGATCGGCATTCCCCATCGGATCGTCATCAGCGACCGTGGCCTGGCCGAAGGCAACCTGGAATACAAGAGCCGTACCGAGGAAGCCGCACAGGCCTTGCCTGTCGACGACGTCCTGTCTTTCATCCAGGCTCGCGTGCGCCGCTGACAGATTCGAGAAACCATGTTCAAGCGAACTACCTTGGCCTTCGGTGGTGCTGCCCTGTGCAGCACCCTGCTGGTCAGTGGCTGTGCCAACCAGATGTCGCAGCGCAACGAACACGAAGAGCGCATCGAGCGCAAGCTGCTCGAACACAGCGTGCAGATCGACCTGGGCAAGCCCGAGGTGCTGCAGACGCCGCAACGCCGCGTGCGCATTCGTGAACTCAAGGATTTCGAGGTCACGGCGTTCGAGACCACACGTCACTACGACCGCTACACCCCCTATCAACCCTGGCGTGAAGTCTACGAGATTCCGCTAGGGGTGGTGGCCGTAGTAGCCGGCGTCGGCGCCAACGTGGTGAACGTGGCGACCTTCGGCAGCCTGCCCGACAGCGTGACCAAGGACTGGGTCAGCTACGGTTTCGCCGGGCTCAATCCGTTCATGAACGTGCAGTCCAACGGCCGTGCCGAGCAGAACCTTGCCGGTATCGACGAGGTGCAGACCGACAGGCGCGTGGAGCACGACAGCACGCCATGGAGCGAGCGGCCGGTACAAGTGGGCACCGGCCGCAAGACCTATGACCTGGAAACCGACGCCAACGGTGTGTTGCGCATCAACCTGCTCGACAACCCGTTTGCGGAACAGGATCTGACCCACGTCACACGCCTGCAACTGAGTGTGGTGGACGAGGAAAGCCAGACCCGGGCCAGCGCCCTGCTGCCGGTGAGCCCGGACCTGCGCGGCAAACTGGCCGAAGCGCACACGCTGATCTTCGACGACCTGGAAGGTGACGAGGTCGGTCAGTGGGTGTATCGGGTCAAGCGCCTGGCCGAACTGGGCCTGGAAGACGAAGCCAGCGAACTGGAACAGAGCCTGATCGAGCTGACCCGCAACGACCCCGAATTGCAGCAGGATTTCCTCAAGTCGCTGCGCAGGGACACCGGCCGACTGGTCGCCGATCCCGGGACCTGAGCCAGCCGGTCAGCCGTCGCTGAACAGTTCCAGCTGCTCGTGGGCCCCACGCAGGTCCAGCAGGCGCACACCGATGCCCAACAGGCGCACCGGCTTGCCGCCACGGGCGAAGGCCTGACCCAGTAGCTGCCGGTAGCTTTCCAGGTCCCTGCCCGCCCCTGCCTGTTCCAGGGTGGTCTGGGTAAAGTCGTGAAACTTCACTTTGACGAAAGGCTTGCCAGGACGATAGCTGCTGTCGATCCGGTCGATCCGCTCGGCCAGGGTCTGCATCAGCTCTGGAAGCTTGTCCAGGCAACTGGCCAGATCCGGCAGGTCCGTCTCGTAGGTGTTTTCCACGCTGATGGACTGGCGCCGACTGTCGTTCTGCACCACGCGCTCGTCGATGCCGCGTGCCAGGCTGTAGAGACGCTCGCCAAAGCTGCCGAATTCGCGCACCAGCGCCAGCTTGGTCCATTCACGCAGTTCCAGGCAGCTGTCGATCCCCAGGCGGGCCAGCTTGTCGGCGGTGACCTTGCCTACGCCATGCAGCTTGGTGACCGGCAAGGCGGCGACGAAGTCTTCGATCTGTGCCGGGGTGATGACGAACAGGCCGTCCGGCTTGCGCCAGTCGCTGGCGATCTTGGCCAGAAATTTGTTTGGCGCCACCCCCGCCGAAACGGTGATGTGCAGGCGCTTGGATACCTTGCGCCGGATGTCCTGGGCAATTCGCGTGGCGCTGCCGGAAAAATGCGGGCAGTCGGAAACGTCGAGGTAGGCCTCGTCCAGAGACAGCGGCTCGATCAGGTCGGTGTACTCGCGAAAAATCCCCTGAATCTCCCGCGACGCTTCTTTATAGGCATCCATGCGCGGTTTGACGATGGTCAGGTCGGGGCACAGTTTGAGCGCGTGCCGCGAGCTCATGGCTGAACGCACGCCATAGGCGCGGGCTTCATAGTTGCAGGTGGCGATCACCCCGCGACGCTCCGCCGAGCCGCCGACGGCCAGTGGCTTGCCGGCCAGCCGGGGGTCGTCACGCATTTCGATGGCGGCATAGAAGCAGTCACAGTCGACATGGATGATCTTGCGCTGCGTCATGGTCTGGGCGGGGTACCAAGCTGGTAAAAGATCGTACAAAAACAACGGTATTATCTCACTCGCAGCGATAAGCGCCATGGCCAAAGCCCGGCGCGCATTCTTTTGCCCATCGACAAATCCCCCCAATACCGCTGGAAGCCCCGCCCCGCCTGACTCGTAGCACTATCGGCAAAGCTAAGCGATTGATGGAAAAGAGTTTTCTTGAAATCAGGGTTTGACAAGCAGGCGCTGCGCTGTAGAATAGCCCACACAGACGCGGGATGGAGCAGTCTGGTAGCTCGTCGGGCTCATAACCCGAAGGTCGTCGGTTCAAATCCGGCTCCCGCAACCAAACAACGAAGAAGGCCACTTGAAAAAGTGGCCTTTTTTGTTGCCTGCAATTTGTTCGCCGACCTGTTACCCGACCAGGTCGCCTGGCCGATCCACATCGCGGTAGATCCCTGGGTCGTCGCAGACCACCAGGTTCATGTGCGCCTCGGCGAACAATCGTCGAGCCCCCTGATCACCCTGCAGCGACAGCAACTGCTCACGAAAGATACGGCCAAAGCCTACCGGGTGCCCGTGACCCTGAGCGCCATGGGCAACGCAGATACGCTCCGGCGCCATGCACTGGCGTACCCTGGCGAACGTTCCGGGAGTCACGAACGGCATGTCGCCCAGGCACACCAGCCAGCCATCGGCATCCAGACTGGCTTCGACACCCGTGCGCAGGCTGTCGCCCATGCCTGCGGAGTCGAGCAATACCACCTCGCAGCCGTAGGCTTCGCCCAGCTGTATCACCTGCGTCTTGTGCGCACGGGTGACCAGCACACGCCGCTCGAGCGTATCACCGAGGTTGCGCATCACCTGTTCGATGACGCTGCGCTCGATGCCGTCCAACCCGCTGCACCGGGCAAGCAGTTTGTCGCTACCCTGCCCTGCGGCGTCCTGGAAACGGCGCCCTTGCCCTGCAGCGAGAATCAAGGCGCAGGGGGCGGTGATGGCTGACATGGGGGTAAGCTCCGATAGTCACGATGCGCCGTACGGACGCTCAATACAGATTGGGTTCCATCTCCAGCACCACACCGAAGCGTGACTGGATATCGTCCTGGATGCGCTGGGCCAGGGCATGCAGCTGCTTGCCCGATGCATTGCCGTGATTGACCAGCACCAATGACTGCAAGCGGTGCACGCCGGCGTCGCCCTCGCGATGGCCCTTCCAGCCGGCGCGCTCGATCAGCCAACCCGCCGCCAGTTTGTACAGGCCATCGGCCTGGGGATAGGCAACCACATCGGGATGCTCGCTGCGAATGGCGTCCAGCACCGAGGCGGTCACGACCGGGTTCTTGAAGAAGCTGCCGGCATTGCCCAGCTCGGCAGGGTCGGGAAGCTTTTCTCGACGGATGCTGCAGATGGCGGCGCTGACGTCGGTGGGCGTCGGGTGCTGGATTCCCTGTTCGGCCAGCCGCTGACGCACCGGGCCGTAGTCCAGATGCACCGGCGCGGAACGTGAAAGCGTGAAGCGCACGCGCAGGATCACCCAACGGCCGGGCTGGCGCTTGAACAGGCTGTCGCGATAGCCGAATGCGCACTCGGCGGCGCTGAAGTCGCGTATCTGCAACGTATCCCGGTCAAGCGCAGTGAGGCCGGCGAACACGTCTTTGATCTCGACGCCGTAGGCACCGATGTTCTGCATGGGCGCTGCACCCACGGTTCCAGGAATCAGGCTGAGGTTTTCCAGACCTGCCAGACCTTGTTCAAGCGTCTGCAATACGAAAGGGTGCCACGGCTCGCCGGCTTCGGCTTCCAGCACCACCTGATCACCGGCCTCTGCGAGCACGCGCACGCCGCGGCTGGCCATGCGCACTACCAACACGTCGGAGAGGTCAGCGGTCAGCAACAGGTTGCTGCCACCACCGATCACCAGCGCACGCAGACCGTTCGTGGTGGCCCAGGCCAACGCCTGGATCAACTCGACATCGTCATGCACCGCGACCAGAAACGCTGCCTTCACCTCGATACCGAAGGTGTTGTAGGGCTTGAGCGACTGGTTGGCGCGAATGTCCAGACTCATGGACTCAGCTGGCGGAACATTGCCATGGGCTGCCATCAAGCCTCCAGCAGGCGCCGCACGCGCTCCAGATCTTGCGCGGTGTCGACACCGGCGGGCGGCGCCTGCACGGCATCGGCCACATGGATGCGTACCCCGTGCCAGAGCGCACGCAGCTGCTCGAGGCGCTCGGTGTTTTCCAGCCAGCAAGGGCCCCACTGCACGAAATCCTGGAGGAAGCCGGCACGGTAGGCATAGATACCGATATGACGACGGTAGGGGACCTGGGCCGGGAGGGCATCGCGATTATTGGCGAAATCGTCACGCGCCCACGGCAACGGTGCTCGGCTGAAGGTCAGCGCCAGGCCGTTCAGGTCGGTGACCACCTTGACCACGTTGGGGTTGAACAACGCTTCCACGTCCGTGATCGGCTCGGCCAGGGTTGCCATGGCGGCCTCGTGGCTGGCAGCGAGATTGGCCGCCACCTGGTCGATGACTACGGGCGGAATCAACGGCTCGTCGCCTTGCACGTTGACTACTATGGATTCGGCATCCAGACCCAATGCCTGGCATACCTCGGCCAAACGGTCGGTACCGGATTCATGATCAGCCCGGGTCATCACCACCTCGGCGCCGAACGCCCGGCAGGCGGACTCGATGCGTACGTCGTCGGTGGCAACCACGACTCGCGCTGCCGTGCTCTTGCAGGCCTGTTCCCAGACATGCTGGATCATCGGTTTGCCGGCGATCATCTGCAGTGGCTTGCCCGGCAGGCGAGTCGACTGGTACCGCGCAGGTATCACCACGGTGAAGGCCGTGCTCATTTATCCAGGCGCTCGTCGTCGGTCAGGGTCCGCGCTTCGGTTTCCAGCATCACCGGAATGCCGTCGCGAATGGGATAGGCCAGGCCGGCGCCCTTGCTGATCAGCTCGCGCTTGTCGGCGCTGAGCTTGAGCGGGCCCTTGGTGATCGGGCAAGCGAGGATATCGAGCAGTTTGGTGTCCATGGAAAAATCCTTCAAGGCAAGGGGATCAGGGCAAAAGGCTGGTCAGGCGCTGGTCGAGCCAACCGATGAAATGGGGCGAAGGCTGGGCGTCGACGGCCAGGTACCACCAATCCGCAGCGGCGAACTCGCGGCACTTCACGGCATCTTTCTCGGTCATGACCACGGGCAACGGTGGCTCGAAACACAGGGCCTGCGGCGTGAACGTGGCATGATCGGCGAAAGCGTGAGCGACAGGCTGCCAGTGTAGCGCCTGCAAGGTGTCGAAGAAACGTTGTGGGTTGCCGATCCCGGCCACGGCGTGCACTGCCTGCCCTGGCGGGAAATGGCTCAATGGCCGGCGCTCGCCGCTGCGCACGTTGATCAACGCCCGGGCTTGCAAGGTCAGGCCGTAGCCTTGCGCCGAATCGCCGGCGGCACCGTTGCACAGCACGGCGTCGACCGACTGCAGGCGCTCGACTGGCTCGCGTAACGGGCCGGCGGGCAGGCAGCGACCGTTGCCCAGTCCGCGCGCGGCGTCGATCAGCACCAGTTCGATGTCGCGCGCCAGGCGGTAGTGTTGCAAGCCATCGTCGCTGAGCACCAGGTCCACGGGCTCGGCTTCGAGCAGCGCACGTACGGCGCGGCCACGGTCGGGGTCGATCACCAGCGGCACCCCGCTGCGCCGCACGATCAGCAACGGCTCGTCGCCCGCCTGGGCAGCGTCCTGATCGGCGCGGACCCGCCATGGCAGGCTCGGTGGCCTGGCGCCGTAGCCGCGACTGACCACGCCAACGCGCAGGCCGCGCGCCTGGCAGTGCTCGATCAGCCAGAGGATCATCGGGGTCTTGCCGGTGCCACCGACGGTGATGTTGCCGACCACCAGCACCGGCACCGGGGCGCGGTAGATTGCGCCCTGCCCGGCCTCGAATCGCCGACGCTTGCGCGCCACGACACTGCGGTACAGACATTCCAGCGGACGCAACAGCCATAGCGCGCGATGGCCGGCATACCAGGCGGCGGACAATCGGTCGGCGAAGCTCATCAGGGATTCGCCTGCGCCTCGACGGTGATCATGCTGATCTGGCTGAAACCCAGCTTGCCGGCCGCGTCCATGGCGCTGATGACCGCTTGATGCGGCGTCTTGCCGTCGGCGCTGATCGACAGTGGCAGCGAGCTGTCACCGGCCGATGCGGTACGCAGGGCGTCGAGCAGGGTCGGCAGGTCGCTTTTCGGTAGCAACTGGTTGTTCACCGCATAGACGCCTTCGGCGCTGATGGCGATGTCGATGCGTTTGAGGTTGCTGGCCTGTTCCGGCGCGCCGTTCACCGCTTCCGGCAGCTCGACACGCAGCTGGGTTTCGCGGGTGAACGTGGTGGTGATGACGAAAAACAGCAACAGCACGAACACGACGTCTATCAGCGAGATCAGGTTGAGCTCGATGTTTTCCCGACTGCGACGACGAAACTTCACGCTTTTTCCTCGGCCAGGTCGACCTCGCGATCCCCCTGCACGACTTCCACCAGTTTGATGGCTTCCTGCTCCATGCCCACCACCAGCTCGTCGATGCGCCGTTGCAGCAGGCGATGGAAGAACAGCGCCGGGATCGCGACGATGAGGCCGGAAGCCGTGGTGACCAGCGCTTTGGAGATACCGCCCGCCATGACACCGGGGTTACCGCTGACGGCGCCTCCGGTGAACGAGCCGAAGATCTCGATCATGCCGATCACCGTGCCGAGCAGACCCAGCAGCGGCGCCATGGCGGCAATGGTGCCCAGGGTACTGATGTAGCGTTCCAGCTCGTGGATGACCCGGCTGGCCGCCTCCTCGATGCTTTCCTTCATGATTTCGCGGCCATGGCGAGAATTCGCCAGGCCAGCCGCGAGGATCTCGCCAAGCGGCGAGTGGGCACGCAACTCCTTGAGCTTTTCCTTGCTCAGTTGCTTGTCTTTCTTCCAGCGCCAGACCTGGCCGACCAGATGGGCAGGCGCAACACGGCTGGCACGCAAGGTCCACAAGCGCTCGGCGATGATAGCCAGGGCGACGATGGAGCTCACTATGATTGGCAACATCATCCAGCCGCCAGACTTAACCAATTCCCACACAGGTACGATCCCCTCGAAAAAGTTCGCCACTCTACCATAGGGGTGAGGCGCGTCGAAGCGTGCGATGACCGTTGGAAAGCTCAGGGGTGGTCGGGTGCCTCGCGCCAGAAACGTCGCTGGGAGCGCTGCCGCTGCACCGGGCCAAAGGTACCCAGGCGGACACGCAACGCGCCGTCCTCGGCGGTGTCGTGGGTGGCGATGCCCAATGCCCGAAAACGCGCCAGTACGGAGGCATGGGGATGGCCGAAGGTATTGCCATGGCCCCTGGAGATCAACGCTGCCTGTGGACGCACTGCATCCAGCAATGGCTTGCTCGATGACGTCCGGCTGCCGTGGTGCGGCACCTGCAACCAGTGTGCCTGAACCGGCAAACCGCTCGCGACCAGGGCTTTTTCGGCCGCCGCGTCGATGTCGCCGCTGAGCAGCAGGCGCTCGCCATTGGCTTCGACCCAGAGTACGCACGAGGCAGGATTGCCGGGCACGGCCGACGGCCAGCGCCACAAGACGAACTTCACCTCGTCCCACTCCCAACTGCGCCCAGGCTCGCAAGGCTGCGCCTGCCACGCGGCGGGCAAAAGGTCGGGCTCACCGGCCAGCGTCTGGTCGACCGGCAGGCGTCGCATAACGGTGCCGGCACCACCGGAATGATCGAGGTGCGCATGACTGATGATCATCGCATCCAGGCGCCGCACGCCCAGGGCTACCAGGCTGGGCACCACCACACTGGCGCCGGCGTCGATTTCGCCCAGGCCGGGACCGGTGTCGTAGAGCAACTGGTGGTGGGCGGTGCGCACGAGCACACCCAGCCCCTGGCCGACATCCAGCACCCAGATATCGGCCTGGCCCACGGGCGGTGCCTGACGCGGGCTGAACAACAGCAGCCCGACCATCGGCACGCCCAACCAGCGCAATGGAGTACCGGCCGGCAGCAACAGCAACAGCACGCCGATGACCAGCACCAGCCATACCCCGGGCGACAGCCCCGGCGGCAGCCAGGAAGGCCCCCACTCGGCGGCCCAGGTCAGCCATTGAAACAGGCCGCGCAGTGCGCCGCCGGCCAGCCACAGCAGGGTTTCGCCCACCCAGGGCACAGGCAGCAGCACGGCACCGGCCATGGCCACCGGCAGCACCAGCAGACTGATCCAGGGCACGGCCAGCAGATTCACCAGCGGCCCGCTGATACTCACCGGCAACGCCAGGGCCACCATCACCGGCAGCAAACCGACCGCCACGCAGCACTGCGCGCGCGTCCAGGCCTGCCACCAGCGCCAACCGCCCAGACGTCCGGAAAACGTCAGCAGCAGCACTCCCACCGCGCAAAACGACAGCCAGAATCCCGGCTGCAGGCTGACCAGTGGGTCGACCAGCAAGACCGTGGTGAATGCCAGCAGCAGCGGCGACCACACGCCCAGGTGGCGAAAGCGCAGCCGCCACAACAGCACCAGGCCGATCATGATGCAGGCTCGGCGTACCGGCACCTGGAAGCCGGCCAACAGCCCATACGCCAACGCGCCGGTGAACGCCAATGCGCAGGCACAGGGCAACCAGGGCCAACGCGCCGGCCAGACACCGAGTTTTGCCAACAGGGCAACCAGGCCATACAGCAACCCCGCAAGCAGGCCGACGTGCTGGCCTGAGATGACCAACAGATGCACGGTCCCCGTGGCCTGGAGAACGTCCCACTGCTGGCGGGACACGCCCGAACCGTCGCCCAGCAGCAAGGCGGCGAGCGTGCCGCCCTGCTGCTGGCTGTCCACAGCCAGCAGCCGCTGGCGCACGCCATCGCGCCAGGCCAGACGGGCCGCCCGCACCCGCTGGCCGGCCTTGACGCTGCCGGTGGCGCCGATGCCCTTGGCCAGGGCCCAGGCCTGGGCGTCGAAACCTCCGGGGTTGACCAATGCCCGCGGCCGCTTGAGGTTCACGGCCAGCCGCCAACGCTCGCCGCTGACGACCCGCGGGCCGCCATACCAGGCCAGGCGCAGGCGCGACGGTAGCTGCGCACGGCGCGACCAGGCCTCGGCCAGTTCGAAGCGCACCGTGCTGCCGTTGGTTGCCGGCAGGCCCACCACCTCTCCTTCGAGCCACAGGGTTTGTCCGTCCAGCGCCGCCACCAACTGGCCGTTCGTCGCCCAGTGGGCGTGCAGACAGGCCCAACACAGGCCCAGCAGAACGAGCGCGCAATGCCAGCGGCGCGCTGCCAGCAACAACATCGCACCTGCACCCATGCCTACCAGCCAGCTCAATGATGGAAGCGTCGGCAGCCAACGCAGACACACCATCCCGGTCGCCAACGCCAACATCGCTGTGCGCATACCTTCCTCCCTGGAAAAACCGCCGGGCAAGGCTAAGGGCAAACGGGCCGCGTCGCGCCTTATCAAATGTCACAAAGTCTGAGCTCGGACTTCAGGCAACTTGTGCATACTGCCGGACACATCCAGACAGATACGTGCGAGACCGCTATGCCGCGTCGCCTGTTCAAGCGCTACATGCCGGACCCAGAGACGATTCGTGAACACAAGTCGCTGCGATTCCTGGGTCGCCTCCTGCATGACGCCAACCTCTGGCACCTGAACCGTCATTCCGTGGCCCGGGCGATGGCGGTCGGCCTGTTCGCCGCGTTCATGCCCATCCCGCTGCAGATGCTCCTGGCGGCGGCCCTGGCCATCGTGGTGCGCGGCAACATGCCCATCGCGGTCAGCCTGGTGTGGCTGACCAACCCGATCACCATGCCGCCGGTGTTCTATTGCACGTACAAGGTAGGGTCCTGGCTGCTGGGTCAGCCACCGCGGCAGCTACCCGACTCGTACAGCTGGGACTGGGTGATGAGCCAGATGTCCACGCTGTGGCAGCCGTTCCTGCTCGGCTCGGTGGTGACTGGCGTGGTACTGGGAGCGTTGGCATACTTCCTGACAATGTTTTACTGGCGCTGGTGGGTCAGTCGCCAATGGCGGCGACGCAAGCAGCGGCGGTAGCACTGCTCACTGTGGCGTGCAGCAGGTCGGAGCACGCGCATCGAGTGGTGAATTCAGTGTATCTTGCCGCCGGTCAGGACGAGTTGTTGTGTTAAAAACCCAGCGGCTTGGCAACTTGCCACCAGTGCGCTTGTCCTAGCCTCGAACGTCAACACAGCATTCTCCTCTAGGGACTCCGTCATGCTCCGATCATTGCGCTTCGCTGCCCTGCTTGGCGGCCTCATCATGAGTGCGTCCGCGTTGGCGAAGGATATCGACCCCGCCACCTATGGCTATCCGCTCACCAACCCGTTCGAGGCCACGATCGCTTCGACACCGCCGGAGCTACGGCCCAAGCTGCCCCTGGACGAAGACATCGATCAGGCCGACTACAGCCTCAACGTGCGCCCGGAGCGAGAGTTCATCCTGCCGGACAATTTCTGGGCCGTGAAGAAGCTGCGCTATCGCCTGGCCCAGCAGGACCATGCCGCGCCACTGATCTTCCTCATTGCCGGCACCGGTGCGCCCTACAGCAGTTCGCTCAACGAATACCTGAAAAAGCTGTATTACCAGGCCGGCTACCACGTGGTGCAGTTGTCCTCACCCACCAGCTTCGACTTCATCAGCGCCGCGTCGCGCTTCGCCACTCCGGGCGTGACCCGCGAAGATGCCGAAGACCTGTACCGGGTCATGCAGGGCGTGCGTGCCCAGCATCCGAAGTTGCCGATCACCGATTTCTACCTGACCGGGTACAGCCTGGGCGCGCTGGACGCAGCGTTCGTCAGCCAGCTGGATGAGACCCGGCGCAGTTTCAACTTCAAGAAAGTGCTGCTGCTCAACCCGCCGGTCAACCTCTACACCTCGATCACCAACCTCGACAAGTTGGTGCAGACCCAGGTCAAGGGCATCAACAACAGCACGACGTTCTATGAGCTGGTCCTCAACAAGCTGACGCGCTACTTCCAGCAGAAGGGCTATATCGACCTCAACGATGCGCTGCTCTACGATTTCCAGCAGTCCAAGCAGCACCTTTCCAACGAGCAGATGGCCATGCTGATCGGCACCTCGTTCCGGTTTTCGGCTGCCGACATTGCCTTCACCTCCGACCTGATCAACCGCCGTGGGCTGATCACGCCGCCCAAGTATCCGATCAGCGAAGGCACCAGCCTCACGCCGTTCCTGCGCCGGGCGCTGCAGTGCGACTTCGACTGCTACCTGACCGAGCAGGTGATTCCGATGTGGCGCGCCCGCACCGACGGTGGCAGCCTGCTGCAGCTGGTGGATCAGGTGAGCCTGTATGGCATCAAGGACTACCTGCAGAACAGCACCAAGATCAGCGTCATGCACAACGCCGACGATGTGATCCTGGGCCCTGGCGACCTGGGCTTTTTGCGCAAGACCTTTGGCGATCGCCTGACCGTTTACCCTTATGGCGGCCATTGCGGCAACCTCAATTACCGCGTCAACAGCGACGCTATGCTGGAGTTCTTCCGTGGCTAGAACATTCCTGTTGATGGCAACGCTGCTGTGCGCAGGCGTTGCCCAGGCCGACGACAGCACCGTCCAGAAGGTCGACAGCGACGGCTTCAAGCAACCGTTGCAGGTACTCAAGTTCAACCCTGGCCTGGACCAGCGCGAGTTCGAGCGCTCCACGCTCACGGCGTTGAACGTCTACGACCCGTTGGAAAACCTGAACCGGCGCCTGTATCACTTCAACTATCGTTTCGACGAGTGGGTATTCCTGCCGGTGGTCAACGGCTATACGTACATCACGCCGTCGTTCCTGCGCACCGGGGTGAGCAACTTCTTCAGCAACCTGGGCGAAGTGCCGAGCCTGGTCAACAGCCTGCTGCAGTTCAAGGGCAAGCGTGCCCTGGATACATCTGGACGGTTGTTGGTGAACACCACGCTGGGCGTGGCGGGCCTGTGGGACCCGGCCACCTGGTTCGGCCTGCAGAAGCAGGCCGAAGACTTCGGCCAGACCCTGGGCTTCTACGGTGTGCCGAACGGCGCCTACCTGGTCTTGCCGATCCTGGGGCCGTCCAACCTGCGCGACACCACCGGCCTGGTGTTCGACTTCGCCGTCGAGAACCAGATCAATTTCCTCAATGTGTCCGAGGTCAGCAGCAATCATCCAGAGTTGTGGGCGTTGCGTGCCGTGGATCGGCGCTACAGCAACAGCTTCCGCTACGGTCAGCTGAACTCGCCGTTCGAGTACGAGAAGGTGCGTTACGTGTACACCGAGTCGCGCAAGCTGCAGATCGCCGAGTAAGCGCATCGCGCACGGGCCTCTTCGCGGGTATCAACCGCTCCTACGAGAGCTGAGCTTCAGGCGATTGTGAGAGCGGGGTCGACGCTGGTTCGTCCACCCCACCCCGCTCAGCGCTTCTCGTACAGTTTCGGTGCGCCGACTGGCCGCGACTTGAAGCGGCGATGGGCCCACAGGTACTGCTCGGGGCATTCGGTCACGGCTTGTTCCACCCACTGGTTGATGCGCAAGGCATCGGCCGCTTCGCTCTCGCCGGGGAACCCCTGCAGCGGTGGATGCAAAACCAGCCGATAGCCAGAGCCGTCTTCCAGTCGCCGTTGCGTGAACGGGATGACCCGTGCCTTGCCCAGCCGGGCGAAATGCGTGGTAGCCGTCACCGTGGCCGCCTCGATACCGAACAGCGGCACGAAGATGCTCTGCTTGGCGCCATAGTCCTGATCGGGTGCGTACCAGATAGCGCGGCCCTTGCGCAGCAGCTTGATCATCCCGCGCACGTCCTCGCGTTCTACCGCCAGCGAATCGGGATTGTGCCGTTCGCGGCCCTGGCGCTGGACGAAATCGAACAGTGCATTGCGATGCTCGCGGTACATGCCGTCGATGGTGTGGCGCTGGCCCAGCAACGCTGCACCGATTTCCAGGGTAGTGAAATGCAGCGCCATCAGAATTGCGCCTTCGCCCTCACGTTGCGCCGCCTGCAGGTGTTCGAGCCCTTCGATGTGCGCCAGCCTTGCCAGGCGCGCCTGTGGCCACCACCAGCTCATGGCCATTTCGAAGAATGCGATGCCGGTGGATGCGAAGTTTTCCTTGAGCAGGCGTTTTCTTTCGACGGGCGGCATCTGCGGGAAGCACAACTCGAGGTTGCGCGCCGCCACGCGGCGACGTTCACTGGCCACGCGGTACATGCCCATCCCCAGCCAGCGGCCCAGCCTGAGCAAGGCGCGATACGGCAATTGCACGACCAGCCACAACGCGCCGAGCCCCAGCCACAGGGGCCAGAAGCGCGGATGAAGAAAAGATCGGCGAAAACGCGGGCGGTCCATTGACGATTCCGAACAGGCAACAAGGCGGGGCATTCTACATGGGTTGACCACCCATCGCTGCGTCGCGGCTTGCAGGGGAAGGTGGTTCTCGCTATAAGTCTCGGCACTTTTTTTAGTTACAAGGCGCGTTTTGCCGACCATGAGCCAGACCGATCAGCTAGACCAGGAACCTGTGTTCCAACTCAAGGGCAGCATGCTCGCCATCACCGTGCTTGAGTTGGCGAAGAACGATCTTGCCGGCCTCGACCGCCAGTTGGCGGCCAAGGTCGCGCAGGCCCCGAACTTCTTCAGCAACACGCCGCTGGTGCTGGCGCTGGACAAACTCCCCGCCAACCAGGGCAGCATCGACCTGCCGGGCCTGATGCGCATCTGCCGTCATCATGGCCTGCGGACCCTGGCGCTGCGTGCCAGCCGCATCGAAGACATCGCGGCGGCAATCGCCATCGACTTGCCGGTGCTGCCACCCTCGGGTGCCCGCGAACGACCGCTGGAAGTCGAAGAGCGCAAGCCCGAGACGCCTCCGGAAAAGCCTCCAGAGCCCTTGATCCAGCCGACTCGCGTGATCACCACGCCGATCCGTGGCGGCCAGCAGATCTACGCTCAGGGCTGCGACCTGGTGGTGATCAGCTCGGTGAGCTCGGGTGCCGAACTGCTGGCCGATGGCAACATTCATGTGTACGGCCCGATGCGTGGCCGCGCCCTGGCGGGCATCAAGGGCGACCGCAAGGCCCGCATCTTCTGTCAGCAACTGGGCGCCGAACTGCTTTCCATCGCCGGGCAGTACAAGGTCTCCGAAGACCTGCGTCGCGACCCGCTGTGGGGTGCGCCCGTTCAGGTGAGCTTATCGGGGGATGTGTTGAACATCACCCGTCTTTAACGGATACTGCCGCCATTTTCAGCGCAACTTTCAAATAGCGCGGTTGTCGAGCGGTACGCTTCCGGTACCGCAGACACATGCAGTCCGCCGATGTTTTGAAGTCATGTTTTCTCGGGGATTAACAGTCCCTTTTTAAGTAGGGGTGATACACCTTGGCCAAGATTCTAGTGGTTACATCCGGCAAGGGTGGTGTGGGCAAGACCACCACCAGCGCCGCCATCGGCACCGGCCTCGCACTGCGCGGCCACAAAACCGTCATCATCGACTTCGACGTCGGCCTGCGTAACCTTGACCTCATCATGGGCTGCGAACGCCGCGTAGTGTATGACTTCGTCAACGTGGTGAACGGTGAAGCGACCCTGCAGCAGGCCCTGATCAAGGACAAGCGCGTCGAGAACCTCTTCATCCTGGCTGCCAGCCAGACGCGCGACAAGGACGCCCTGACCAAGGAAGGCGTCGAGAAGATCATCACCGAGCTGTCCAAGACCCACGACTACATTCTGTGCGACTCCCCGGCAGGCATCGAGAAAGGTGCTCACCTGGCCATGTATTTCGCCGACGAAGCAATCGTGGTGACCAACCCCGAGGTGTCCTCGGTACGCGATTCGGACCGCATGCTTGGCCTGTTGGCGAGCAAGTCGCGACGCGCCGAGAACGGCGAGGATCCGATCAAGGAACACCTGCTGATCACCCGCTACAGCCCCGAGCGCGTCAGCCGCGGCGAGATGCTGGGCGTGGAAGACGTCGAGGAAATCCTGGCCATCCGCCTGCTGGGCGTAATTCCGGAATCCGAAGCAGTGCTCAAGGCGTCCAACTCGGGTACGCCGGTGATTTTCGACGACCAGAGCGACGCCGGCCAGGCGTACAGCGATGCCGTCGACCGTTTGCTGGGCAAGGAAAAGCCCCACCGCTTCCTTGATTTCAAGAAGAAGAACTGGGTCGAGCGCCTGTTTGGAGGTCGCTAATGAATATTTTCGACTTCTTTCGTGACCGCAAGAAAGGCAATACCGCGTCGGTCGCGAAAGAGCGTCTACAGATCATCGTGGCGCATGAACGCGGCCAACGCACTACCCCTGACTACCTGCCGGCTCTGCAGAAAGAGCTGGTGGAAGTGATTCGCAAGTATGTGAACATCGAGAGCGACCAGGTACAGGTTGCGCTCGAGAATCAGGGTAGCTGCTCGATTCTGGAATTGAACATTACCCTGCCCGACCGCTGAGCCCCGCGCTCGGCTCCACGGCGGCCCGCCGGCCCTTTGCTGAAAAGGGTCGACGCGCCGCCGTTGGCGTTTCTGAGAGATAGACCTTTCATGCCGTTGTCGAACATTCGCATCATCCACCAGGACGCCGCCGTGCTGGTCATCGACAAGCCGACCCTGTTGTTGTCGGTGCCCGGGCGCGCCGACGACAACAAGGACTGCCTGATCACCCGCCTGCAGGAAAACGGCTTCCCCGAGGCGCGCATCGTGCATCGCCTGGACTGGGAAACCAGCGGCATCATTCTGCTGGCGCGCGATGCCGACAGCCACCGCGAGCTGTCCCGTCAGTTCCACGACCGCGAGACGGAAAAAGCCTATACCGCCCTGGCCTGGGGCCAGCCTGCGCTGGACAGTGGCAGTGTCGACCTGCCGCTGCGCTACGATCCGCCGACCAAGCCACGGCACGTGGTGGATCACGAGCACGGCAAGAATGCGCTGACCTTCTGGAAGGTGCTGGAGCGCTGCGGCGAGTGGTGTCGCGTGGAGCTGACGCCGATCACCGGGCGTTCCCACCAATTGCGCGTGCACCTGTTGTCGATCGGTCATCCGCTGCTGGGTGACCGGCTGTATGCCCACCCCGAGGCGTTGCAGGCACACGAACGGTTGTGCCTGCATGCCAGCATGCTGGCGTTTACCCATCCGGTGACGGGTGAGCGGATGAAATTCGAGTGCGCCGCACCCTTCTGAACAGCGGTGAGGCTTTCGCGGGCGATGACCGCTCCTGCCGGTATGCCAGGTCCTGTGTGGGAGCAGCAGCCACACGGGTGGGCAATCGGGTAAACTCGGTGGCATTGCTGTCTGGAGTTTTCTATGCGTGAAGCTTTGAACCAAGGCCTGATCGATTTTCTCAAGGCCTCCCCTACCCCATTCCACGCCACCGCGACGCTGGCTCGCCGCCTCGAGGCAGCCGGTTACCAGCGGCTGGACGAGCGCGAGAGCTGGAACACGGTGCCCGGTGGGCGCTACTACGTAACGCGCAACGATTCCTCGATCATTGCCGTCAGGCTGGGCAAGCATTCACCGCTGCTGAGCGGCCTGCGCCTGGTTGGCGCTCACACCGACAGCCCCTGCCTGCGGGTGAAGCCGCAACCCGAGTTGCAGCGCCAGGGCTTCTTCCAGCTGGGCGTCGAAGTCTATGGCGGTGCGTTGCTGGCGCCCTGGTTCGACCGCGATCTGTCGCTGGCCGGGCGGGTCACCTTTCGCCGTGACGGCAAGGTCGAAAGCCAGCTGATCGATTTCCGCCTGCCGATTGCCGTGGTGCCCAACCTGGCCATTCATCTCAACCGCGAGGCCAACCTGGGCTGGGCGATCAACGCACAGAACGAACTGCCACCCGTGCTGGCTCAGGTGGCCGGTGACGAGCGGGTCGATTTCCGTGCGCTGCTGACCGAGCAATTGGCACGCGAACACGGGCTCAATGCCGACGTGGTGCTGGATTACGAGCTCAGCTTCTACGACACGCAAAGTGCTGCGGTGATTGGCCTGCACGGTGATTTCATCGCCGGCGCGCGGCTCGACAATCTGCTGTCCTGTTACGCCGGCCTGCAGGCCCTGCTCGATGCCCAGGGCGATGAAAGCTGCGTGCTGGTGTGTACCGACCATGAAGAGATCGGTTCCAGTTCGGCCTGTGGCGCCGACGGGCCGATGCTCGAACAGGTCCTGCAGCGCCTGCTGCCCGAGGGCGACGAGTATGTACGCAGCATCCAGCGTTCGCTGCTGGTGTCGGCCGACAATGCCCACGGTGTTCACCCCAACTACGCCGACAAGCACGACGCCAACCACGGGCCCAAACTCAATGCCGGGCCGGTGATCAAGGTCAACAGCAACCAGCGCTACGCCACCAACAGCGAGACGGCGGGGTTCTTCCGCCACCTGTGCATGGCCGTGGAAGTACCGGTGCAAAGCTTCGTGGTACGCAGCGACATGGGTTGCGGTTCGACCATCGGCCCGATCACCGCCAGCCACCTGGGCATCAGGACCGTCGACATCGGCTTGCCGACGTTTGCCATGCATTCGATTCGCGAGCTTGCCGGCAGCCATGACCTGGCGCATCTGGTGAAGGTACTGGGCGCGTTCTATGCCAGCAACGAGCTGCCCTAGCAGCACGCACGTGAGCGGCCGGCACGCAGGTGACGCTCACGCTTACACTCTTCGTGGTCGGCCCTCGGCGGGCACAGGGCGGACCACGCAAACACCGATCTACAGGTGATTCCACTGATGGCCCTTTTCCTGCGCCTGGCGCTTGCAGTCTTGTTGCTACTGCCGATCACCGCTCAGGCCGTTGCCTTGCCTGGATTGCTGGGGGGAAGCTCGGAGAAACCCGCCGAGCAACCTGCCCAACCCCTGGGTCAGTCCCTGGATCAGGTGATCCAGACCCTGGAAAACGAACAGCAGCGCACGCGCCTGCTGAGCGACCTGAAAAAACTGCGGGACAGCACCCGGCAAGCCCAACCCGCGGCCGAGCAGGGCGTGCTGGGCATGATCGGCAGTGCCCTGGCGCACGTCGACCAGCAGTTTTCCGGCGATAACAGTCCGTTCCAGCGCTGGGGCGCGGAAGTCGCCCTGGCCCATGAAGAGCTAGAGGCGCTGGCCCTGCCGATGGCCGAATGGCCACCGATCATCGGCGCATTTCTGTTGATCATTCTGGTGTGGAGCCTGCTTGCCTACAGTTTGATCTGGATCGGGCATCGCGTGCGCGTGCGCTTTGGCCTGTCGGAAGAGTTGCCGCAGCATCCGCGTACCCTCGACCTGCTGCGCTTTGCCTTGCGCAAGCTCGGGCCCTGGCTGGTGGCGCTGGTCATTACCGTTTATGTGGGCTACGCCCTGCCCTCTTCATTGGGCAAGAGCCTGGCGATGGTGATGGCCTACGCGCTGGTGGTCGGCACACTGTTTTCCGCGATTTGCGTGATCGCGTTTTCCCTGCTCGACGGACCCCATCGACACCGCGCGCTGAACATCCTGCGTCACCGTGCGTTTCGCCCCCTGTGGCTGATCGGCAGTTTCGCCGCCTTCGGCGAGGCGTTGAGCGACCCACGGATGGTCGCTGCGCTCGGCCAGCACCTGGCACACAGCGCCGCGACCCTTGCCAATGTGCTGGCGGCACTGTCGACCGGGCTGTTCATCCTGCGCTTTCGCCGGCCCATCGCCCACCTGATCCGCAACCAGCCGCTGTCGCGACGCCTGACCCGGCGAGCCTTGAGCGACACCATCGAGATCCTCGGCAGCTTCTGGTACCTGCCGGCGCTGGTGCTGGTCGGCATCTCGCTGTTCGCCACGTTCTTCTCGGCCGGCGACACCAGCACGGCCCTGCGCCAGTCGCTGATGTGTGCGGTGCTGTTGATCCTGTGCATGGTCATCAATGGCCTGATCCGGCGTCACGCCCTGCGCCCGCCCAAGGGCCCGCGGCGTCATGCCTTGTATTCAGAGCGCTTGAGTCACTTTGCCTACACCTTGATGCACCTGCTGATCTGGGTGGTTTTCATCGATCTGGGTCTGCGCGTGTGGGGCATGTCGCTGATCGGCTTCACCGAAGGCGATGGCCACGAGATCTCGGTGCGCCTGGCCAGCCTGGTGGGCACGCTGATCTTCGCCTGGCTGGTGTGGATCCTGGCTGACACCGGTATCCACCATGCCCTCACGCGCTCGCGCAAGGGCATGGCCAATGCGCGCGCGCAGACCATGATGCCGCTGATTCGCAACGTGCTGTTCGTGACCATTTTCATCATTGCGGCGATCATTGCCCTGGCCAACATGGGCATGAACGTCACGCCACTGCTGGCGGGTGCGGGTGTGATCGGCCTGGCCATCGGTTTTGGCGCGCAGTCGCTGGTGGCGGATCTGATCACCGGGCTGTTCATCATCATCGAGGATTCCCTGGCCATCGATGACTACGTGGATGTAGGTGGGCACCTGGGCACTGTGGAAGGCCTGACCATCCGTACCGTGCGCCTGCGCGATATCGACGGCATCGTGCACACCATTCCGTTCAGCGAAATCAAGAGCATCAAGAACTACTCGCGGGAATTCGGCTATGCCATCTTCCGCGTGGCGGTGCCCTACAGCATGGGCATCGACGACGCCATCAAGATGATGCGCGAAGTGGGCCAGAAGATGCGCAGCGATCCGTTGCATCGGCGCGATATCTGGTCGCCGCTGGAGTTTCAGGGCGTGGAGAGCTTCGAGTCGGGTACGGCGATCCTGCGGGCGCGGTTCAAGACCGGCCCGATCAAGCAGTGGGAGGTGTCGCGCGCCTTCAACCTGGCACTCAAGCGGCAGATGGACGAGGCCGGGCTGGACCTGGCGACGCCGCGCCTGAGTGTGCAGGTGGTCACGGCAGGGGCGGTTGGCGAGAAATAGCGGGGCGCCCTTCGCGGCCACTGACCGCTCCTACAGGGGGTCTAGGCTTTCGCGGCCAATGGCCGCTCCTACGGCGATCCAGATCTCCCGTAGGAGCGGCCATCGGCCGCGAACGGGGCGCCGCGGTGTTACAGGTTCACCACATTGGCGATCCGCACCGGGGCGCTGTCGTCGATGCGCAGGTTGTGAAAGTCGAACAGATTGCGGTCGGCCAACTGCGATGGCATCACGTTCTGCAGGCTGCGGAAGATGCTGTCGGTGCGGCCGGGCATCTTGCGCTCCCAGTCAACCAGCATGTCCTTGACCACCTGGCGTTGCAGGTTTTCCTGGGAACCGCACAGGTTGCAGGGAATGATCGGGAACTGCTTGAAGTTGGAGTAGGCCTGGATATCCTTCTCGTGGCAGTAAGCCAACGGCCGGATCACCACGTTGCGCCCGTCGTCGGCAAGCAGCTTGGGCGGCATGGCCTTGAGCGAGCCATTGAAGAACATGTTGAGGAAGAACGTCTCGACGATGTCGTCGCGGTGGTGCCCCAGGGCCATCTTGGTCGCACCGATCTGGTCGGCGAAGTTGTACAGGGTGCCGCGACGCAGGCGCGAGCACAGCGAGCAGGTGGTCTTGCCTTCGGGGATCAGCTCCTTGACCACCGAATAGGTGTCCTTCTCGACGATGTGGTACTCCACGCCCAGCTGTTCCAGGTAGGCCGGCAGCACCTGCTCGGGGAAGCCCGGCTGCTTTTGGTCCATGTTCACGGCGACGATGCTGAAAGCGATGGGCGCCACCTTCTGCAGGTGCAGGAGCACATCGAGCATCGTGTAGCTGTCCTTGCCACCCGAAAGACAGACCATGACCTTATCGCCGTCTTCGATCATGTTGTAGTCGGCGACGGCTTCACCGGCCAGCCGGCGAAGGCGTTTCTGCAATTTGTTCTGGTTGACCGAAAGAGTGCCCATGGCGACAGGATCCGCGAGGTGTGTGACAAAAGCCGGGCATTTTACGCGCTTTGATGTATTGGGTGTAGCGCCGCAGCAAGCGATACCTGCGCGTGGTACCGACGGGTGGCTCGGCAATGCCTGGACGTTGCGGCATAATCGGCGCATCTGGAGTGTGTCAAAGAATGCCCGAGCAACTCAATCAACGCGTCGAAGCCTGTTTCTGCCAGGCCGAACTGTTTTTCAAGCGGCCTTTCCGGCGCCCGGTGGTCAGCACCAAGCTGCGCGGGCAGAAAGCCGGTGTCGCGCACCTGCATGAAAACCTGCTGCGCTTCAATCCACAGCTCTACCGCGAGAACACCGAGGACTTCCTCAGGCAGACCGTGCCCCACGAAGTCGCGCACCTGGTCGCCCATCAGTTGTTCGGCGACCGCATTGCGCCCCATGGCGAGGAATGGCAACTGATCATGCGCGGTGTCTACGAGCTGACACCCCACCGTTGCCACAGCTATGCGGTGAAACGTCGCCAGGTTATCCGTTACCTCTACAAATGCCCCTGCGCCGACGGCGACTTCGCCTTTTCCGCCCAGCGCCACGGCATGGTTGGCAAAGGCCGCCGCTACCTGTGCCGGCGGTGCCGCCAGACCCTGGTATTCAGCGGTGAAACGCGCGTGCAATGATCGTCATTCCCTTGCACGACGAGGCTGGGCAGAATGCGCACATGAATACAGCCCTCCCCGCTTGCCTGAGCGATCTGCGCCAGCACTGGCCACTGCCTGAATCGGTGCCCGGCGCACGGTTGTTCAGCAACCGTTTCGAGCACAGCGCGTTCACGACCGAGGATTTCGCGCGGTGCGGCATCGTCGCGCCTGCATCGATCCAGCGCTCGGTGGCCAAGCGCCAGGCCGAGTACCTGGCTGGACGTGTCTGCGCACGCGGGGCACTGCTGGCCCTCACCGGCGAAGCGCAGGTGCCGGTCATCGGCACCGACCGCGCGCCGATCTGGCCTGAACAGACCGTAGGGTCGATTACCCATGGCAGCGGTCGGGCCGCAGCCGTGGTCGCCAGCCGCGATGACTGCCAGGGACTGGGCCTGGATATCGAGAACCTGCTGCCGCTGGCGCGCGCCGAACGGCTGCGCGCGGAAATACTGACCCTGGACGAGCAGGCCCGGATGGACCCGAACCAGGTGGCCATGGTGGTGACCTTGACGTTCTCCCTCAAGGAAAGCCTGTTCAAGGCGCTGTATCCGCTGGTCGGCAAGCGCTTCTATTTCGAACATGCCGAAGTGCTGCATTGGTCTGCCCAAGGGCAGGCACGCCTGCGCCTGCTGCTCGACCTGTCACCGCAGTTCGCCAGCGGATTCGAAATCGACGGGCAGTTCGCCTGGCTCGATGGGCAGCTGTTGAGCCTGGTGGCGGTCCGTTGAGACCACCCCGACGGCAGCGTGCTCGGCGTGCAGCGGCCTTGCTGGTTGCACTGGCGCTGTGGGGCGGCCTCACCGGCGCCGCCGATCTCGACAGCCCGCGCCTGCTCGATCAGACGCTGAACAGCCAGGCTGCACGGCAATCCATCGCGCGAATCCTCGCTTCACAGCCGTCGGTGAGTACGCCCTATCGAGGTGCCCGGGACTTTCTCCAGGCACAAGGGCTGGGCAACCATGCGACCACCACTTGGGACGAACTGGACACGCTGCCTGCACGCGGCCACAGCCTGATGCTGCTGCACCGGCAAACGCCGCTGTCGGCCCAGCAAGTCGACCGTCTGCTGGGCTGGGTGCAGCGTGGCGGACGCCTGCTGGCGGTCGCCGACGCCTTGTGGGACGAGGCCCGCGCCAGCAGTGGGGATGCTTTGCTCGATCGCCTGCAGATTCGCGTGCAGTCGAGCTCGCAGTTGCCGCAACTGCCGCCTGCGGCGGGCGACGACTACCCTTCGCTGACCAAGCTCTATCTGGAAGACGAATCGGCGCCGGCCTACATGGGTTTCGACACGCAACGCCATCTGGATGACCCGACCGGCAAGGTCCAGTCCTGGGCCAACAGCAACGGCGCCACGCATCTGATGCAGATGGCCTACGGCGAGGGCCTCATCACCCTGGTCAGCGATGCCCGCCTGTGGACCGACGAGCAGATCCAGCGCTACGACAATGCCTGGCTGCTGTGGTACCTGAATCAGGGCAGCGAAGTGACCTGGGTGTTCGAGCCGGTGCCTGAGCCGCCTGGGCGATACGCGCTGTGGGTGTTTGCCGCGCTGCTTCTGGCAGCCGTGCCGGGCCTGTGGTGGATGAGGACGCGACAGCGGCCACAGCGTGCGCCGAACCTGCTGGACCGAGGTCGGTTGCGGGGCATTCGTGAGCAAGGACGTCGATCCCTGCGCGAGCTGGGGCCGGGAGAAGTGTTGGCCGCCCTGCAGCGAGACCTGCTGCAGCGTGCCTGCCTGCACCATCCGGGTTTCGACGCGCTTGCAGTGGCCGAGCAATGGCAGGTGCTGGCCCAACTCTCGCAGCAATCGACCCGCAGCATCGGTGCCGCACTGATGCCCGTGCGCGGTCGGCGGATGCCCGCTCGAGTGTTCACCCGCACCGTGGCGCAATTGCAATGCTTGCGGGACAGCCTGGGGCCGATGTCGGCCGCTGCCCGGATCGGCCACCCCGTCGCTGCTGCAGTGGGAACGGTCGAGCCGTCCGCCGTTCCGGCCGAGCGGGCGGTGATGATCCTGCTCGAGTGTGGCGCCTGGTCCAGTCACCCGGGTGCCCACTCAAGCGACCTGAAACACGCCGTACACGCTTGCCTGCAACTGGGCGAAACGGTACTGGCTGACGGATTCGCCGTCGGCCTGCACGTGTCTTCCAGCACGTCGCCCGTACACTTGAAACCGCAACCCGGCGCCGAACAGTTGCAGCGCCTGGTTGAAGCGCTCGCGCAGCTCGAGCCCTGCCCGATAGACGGCGATCCCGCCACGGTCCTGGATGCCCTGCACCGCGACGAACACGACTACGCATTGCTGGTGATGGTGACCGGCTTTCATGCCGGCATCGAATCGACCTGGCCCCTGGCGTTGAGCAGGGCCGCGCAGCGCTGGCCGGTATTGCTGGCCAGCCTGCGCGATGAAGCACTCGAGCGCCTGCGTCAACAGCCGGTCCGAACCCGCCGCGAAGCACTGCTCTACTGCGGAGTGATGCAGCGCCTGCTGCTGCGCCAGCGCCTGCATGATCGGCTGGCCGCAGGCGGCGTGAATGTCGTGGACGCATGGCCTGGCGAGATCGCCGCAGAATCGCTGATGCGCTATCGAAGCCTGCGGCAGCCGCGTACCTGAACCCTGGATGACCCGTCAGGCCGACGTGCCATGGGGATGGAACGTGAAGTACTGACGCAGCGCGTCGACCAGCTTGAGGAACTCGGTGGGCACCTGGCCCTGCAGCTCGAAGCCCGAATCGTAGTGCCCCGGCGTGGCGTCTTCATGGCACCACAGGCACTGCGCCGAGAGGTCGATGAGCTTGGGCTCGCCTTCGACCGAAGGGATTTTCACCTGCAGTTCGAACACCGGCCCGACCAGCAACGGCAGCTCGCTGATCAGCATCAGCCCGACATCCGACACGTTGCCCATGTAGCCCATGGCACGACCGGTGTGACGGTTGTAGACCTTGAGGTAGTACGGCAGTTGATGCCGCTCGATCCGACGTTCGGTGTACATGATGGGCCTGCTGTAGATATCCGGCATATGTGTCGTGTTCATCCTCTGTCGTTTCGTAGCTCCACTCGTCCAGCGTAGCCCAGGCCTTGTTCAAGGCCGTTTCAGAGTACAGGAAATTTACCTCAGAATGCCGCCGGCCGTGGCTGCGCGGGCACACCCGGACGCACGTGGCCCAGTTGATCGAGTGTCTGCAGACGCGCCTGGGCGCGGTAGGCGTACTCGCTGGAGGGATAGCGGTTGATGATGTACTGGTAGGTCTGGGCGGCGTCGACGTACAACTTCTGGCGCTCCAGGCACTGGCCACGCAGCATCGAGACCTCCGGTTGCACATAGGGCCGCGACCGGCTTTTGCGGTCGACCTGGGACAGTTCCAGCACGACTTTCTCGCAGTTGCCGTCGTCGTAGGCGCGATAGGCGCTGTTCAAGTGCTGGTCCATCGACCAGCGGGTGCAGCCTGACACGGCGATGGCCAGGGCAATCAATACAAGCGCGCGCATGGGATTCTCCTGCCGCAGGGGGTTATCAGGGTTTATCGACCCATTGCCGGGAATCTTCAATACCCAGGCATTGGATGCCGGTGCGTGCAAATCCTCCCGGCCAATTCCTGGACATGTTGTGCAGAGGAACGATGACTACAGCGCAATTGAGGAGTAGCCTTTGGCAGCGCTTCAATAAAGGAGTCAGTGCATGACCGTTCGCCGTACCAAAATCGTTGCCACCCTGGGCCCCGCCTCCAACTCGCCGGAAGTGATCGAACAACTGATCAAGGCTGGTCTGGATGTCGCTCGCCTGAACTTTTCCCACGGTACACCGGATGAGCACAAGGCTCGCGCCCGTCTGATCCGCGAGATCGCCGCGCGCCTGGGGCGTCACGTCGCCCTGCTCGGCGACCTGCAAGGTCCGAAGATCCGCATCGCCAAGTTCACCAACAAACGCATCGAACTGAAGGTCGGCGACCGCTTCACCTTCTCCACCAGCCATCCGCTCACCGACGGCAACCAGGAGGTCGTGGGTATCGACTACCCGGACCTGGTCAAGGATTGCGGCGTGGGCGACGAACTGTTGCTCGACGATGGCCGCGTGGTCATGCGCGTGGAAACCGCCACCGCCGACTCGCTGCACTGCTCGGTACTGATCGGTGGTCCGCTGTCCGACCACAAGGGCATCAACCGCCGCGGTGGTGGCCTGACCGCACCGGCCCTGACCGAGAAAGACAAGGCGGACATCAAGCTTGCCGCCGAGATGGACCTGGACTACCTGGCCGTGTCTTTCCCGCGTGATGCGTCGGACATGGAATACGCGCGTCAGTTGCGCGACGAGTCGGGCGGTACCGCCTGGCTGGTGGCCAAGATCGAACGCGCCGAAGCAGTCGCCGACGACGAAACCCTCGACGGCCTGATCCGCGCCAGTGACGCGGTCATGGTGGCCCGCGGCGACCTGGGAGTGGAAATCGGCGACGCCGAGCTGATCGGCATCCAGAAAAAGATCATCCAGCACGCTCGCCGCAACAACAAGGCGGTGATCGTGGCGACCCAGATGATGGAGTCGATGATCCAGAACCCCATGCCGACCCGCGCTGAAGTGTCCGACGTGGCCAACGCCGTGCTCGACTACACCGACGCCGTGATGCTTTCGGCCGAAAGCGCTGCCGGCTCCTACCCGATCGAAGCCGTGCAGGCCATGGCGCGGATCATCGTCGGCGCGGAGAAGCATCCGACCAGCAAGAAGTCCAGCCATCGCCTGTATACGCAGTTCCAGCGTTGCGACGAAAGTATCGCGCTGGCTGCCATGTACACGGCGAACCACTTCCCGGGCGTTAAGGCAATCATCGCGCTCACGGAAACCGGCTATACCTCGCTGATCATGTCGCGCCTGCGCTCATCGGTGCCGATCTTCGCCTTCTCGCCACAGCGGGCCACCCAGGCCCGTGCCGCGATGTTCCGCGGGGTCTACCCGGTGGACTTCGACCCGGCCGTTCTGCCGCCGAGCGAAGTGAGCAAGGCTGCCATCGACAAGCTGCTCGAGATGGGCATCGTGCAACAGGGCGATTGGGTCATCCTGACCAAGGGTGATAGCTACGCGCAAACGGGTGGCACCAACGGGATGAAAATCCTGCACGTGGGTGATCCGCTGGTCGATTGATGAGTAATCGTCGAAAGACCAAAGGCCCCGGGGTGAACACCTCGGGGCCTTTTGCATTTCTATAGGAGCGGTCTGTGGCCGCGAAGGGTGCACTGCGGTGGGTCAGATGCATCGTCTAAACCCTTTCGCGGGCAGAGCCCGCTCCCACAGGGGTGATTCCACAGCGGTCATCCGTCGCCCCTGTGGGAGCGGGCTCTGCCCGCGAATGCGTGTTACGACTCAGCCGCGGCCGACGAAGACATCGCTATACAGCTGACTTCTGGGCAGGCCGGCCAGGAACAGCCTTCGGGAAAACTCTTCCACGCTGATCGGCGAGCCACACACCAGGGCGATAGTCTGGCGCGACAGCAGGCGCAACGGCGGTGGCTCGCCTGCCGGGAACTGCTCTACCGCAAGGTTGGGATGAAGCTGGGCAAGCGCGCGCAACGGTTCATCCAGGTAGTGCTCGTTGGCCATGTGCAACAATCGGATCGGGCCGTGATGACCTTGTCGCAACGCTTCTCGCAGCACACCCCACAACGGAGCCAGACCCGTGCCGGCAGCGAACAACCACAATGGCCGAGCCTGCCATTCAGGATCGTAGTGCAAGGCTCCACCGCGCACTTCGCCCAGCTGCAGAGTATCGCCAACCTTCAGGCGACGAGCCTGGTCGATGAAAGCACCGGGGCGCCGACAGTCCAGATGAAACTCCAGAAAGTCATCGGCCTGGGCGAGGCTGGCGATGGAATAGGGCCGCGCGATTTGCACGCCGTCGGGTGCAACCGTCCACAGCAGCATGTGCTGACCGGCTTGATAGCGCAGCGGGCGCTGCGCCTCTAGTCGCAGGCGCAGCACGTTTGCCGAAGGCCAGTCACAGCCGATCACATGCGCCGTCACACCGTCGCCCTGTGGATCAAAGACTGCCACCTGCAGATCCTCGACGACTTGACACTGACAGGCCAGGCGCCAGCCCTGTTCACGTTTGCTGGCATTCAACGCATCGGGCTTGCGGTCCTGTGGCTCGCCGCCAACACAGCGCACCAGGCAGGCGTGGCAACTGCCGGCGCGACAACTGAAGGGCACCTGCAAGCCGGCCTGGTTGAGGGCGTCGAGCAGGTTGCTGCCCGCCGCCACCGTCCAGCGCCTGCCACCGACGTCCAGCTCAGGCATCGGCCATGTCCCAGGCCGCCGCGCAGCGGTTGCGGCCTTCACCTTTGGCGCGATACAGCGCCTGGTCGGCACGCTGCAGCGCATCATCCAGATCATCGCCCTGCTTGAGCATCGTCATGCCCACCGACAGACTCAGATTGGCTGCGCCCAGCCCTTGCGGATCGGCGTCGGCAAAGGCGCTGCGCAGCCGCTCGCAGCACCGCACCAGCTGGTCTGCGTCGACTTCGGGCATGAGCAGCACGAATTCTTCACCGCCGTACCGGGCCAGCACATCGCCGTCGCGCAGGCAATCCTGGGTCAAGGCCGCGAAGGCTTGCAGCACCTGGTCACCGGCCGCATGGCCGTGGATATCGTTGATGCGTTTGAAGTGATCGAGGTCGATCAGCGCCAGGCCATGCTCGACATCGGGCTTGAGCGTGGCCAGCTCGCGCGAGGCCAGGCGCAGGAAGTGTCGACGATTGAACAAGCCTGTCAGCTCATCGGTGGCGACCAGGTCTTCAAGCTGGCGCATCATGCCCCGCAGGGTATCCTGATGGGCCTGCAAGGCATAACGGCGTTGGCGCATGCGTTGGCGCGAGGTTTGTACATAGCTTGCATACATGCACAACCACAACAGCACCACCAGCATGGCGCAGATCTGCAGGGTGGCCAGGCCCGGGTCAGGCAGGGCCATGCGATAGGCCTCCCACAGATTGACCCCGACGAAGGCGACGAACACCACCAGCGCACAGCGTACGAAGGCGCGACGTGGCAGGTGGAAAACGCCGAACAGCAGGATCAACACATACATCACCATGAAAGTGCCGCGTGCCACTTCCAGATTGCCGATCAACCAGGTGTGCCAGGCCACTGCCAGCAGCACTTGAAACTCGGTGAGGCTGGGATCGCTGAAACGTTGATTGGCACCGCTGCGAAATACCCAATACAGCGCGCCCTGGCTGATCGCGACCAGGCAGGTGGTGCCCACCGCCGTCACCAGAGACACGCGGCAATACTGCGTCAGAACCGCCACCCACACCAGCGCCACTACCAAAGCGTAAGTGCCGGCGGCCAGTGAGAAACGCTTGATCAGTAGATGTTGCAGGGTGGACTCGGTCACTCGCAGGCTCGCTGTGCTGAATGGGAATCCCTCCCCTGATTGCACCGTAATAGTGCAAAGGCGTGATGCCATAGTAATGGCCAAGGGGTGAAATAACTATTCAAATTTGGATTGCTCGACGAAGTCTACTGGCTACCGGACCAACGGCGTATCCGCCTCGACACCACGCCAACCCGCCATTGCGGAGTGTCAGCTCGATCCAGCCGCGCTATACTGCCGCGCCTTTTTCGCGCCGACCTGCTACAAGTTGACGCACCTCGAAAGCCATGCGCCAGGCAAGACCTGACCGGCTTTTTCAACGAATGTTCCCCACAAGAGGAGCGCGCCCCATGACCGTGATCAAACAAGACGACCTGATTCAGAGCGTCGCCGACGCCCTGCAATTCATTTCCTATTACCACCCCGTGGATTTCATTCAGGCCATGCACCAGGCCTACCTGCGTGAAGAATCCCCGGCGGCGCGCGACTC
Organism: Pseudomonas sp. MM227; assembly: GCF_947090715.1. Classification (NCBI taxonomy): domain Bacteria; kingdom Pseudomonadati; phylum Pseudomonadota; class Gammaproteobacteria; order Pseudomonadales; family Pseudomonadaceae; genus Pseudomonas; species Pseudomonas sp. MM227. Next base: position 1,151,406 of record NZ_OX352319.1, on the reverse strand, counting down.
CATCGCCCAGATCCTGATCAACTCGCGCATGTGCGCCACCGGCCATCGGCCGATCTGCCAGGACACCGGCATCGTCACCGTGTTCGTGCGGGTAGGCATGGATGTGCGCTGGGACGGCGCCACCATGAGCCTGGACGACATGATCAACGAGGGCGTGCGCCGCGCCTACAACCTGCCGGAGAACGTGCTGCGCGCGTCCATCCTGGCCGACCCGGCTGGCGCTCGCCGCAACACCAAGGACAACACGCCGGCCGTGATCCACTACTCCATCGTTCCCGGCAACACCGTGGAAGTGGATGTGGCCGCCAAGGGCGGTGGCTCCGAGAACAAGTCGAAGATGGCCATGCTCAACCCGTCCGACTCGATCGTCGACTGGGTCCTCAAGACCGTGCCAACCATGGGCGCCGGCTGGTGCCCGCCCGGCATGCTCGGCATCGGTATCGGCGGCACGGCCGAAAAGGCTGCGGTGATGGCCAAGGAAGTGCTGATGGAGTCCATCGACATCCATGAGCTCAAGGCACGTGGCCCACAGAACCGCATCGAGGAGATCCGCCTGGAGCTGTTCGAGAAAGTCAACCAGCTGGGCATCGGCGCCCAGGGCCTCGGCGGCCTGACCACCGTGCTCGACGTCAAGATCATGGACTACCCGACCCACGCTGCGTCGCTGCCGGTGTGCATGATCCCCAACTGCGCCGCCACTCGCCACGCCCACTTCGTGCTCGACGGCTCCGGCCCGGCTGAACTCGAAGCGCCGGACCTGGACGCTTACCCGGAAATCGTCTGGGAAGCCGGCCCGTCGGCGCGCCGGGTCAATCTCGACACGCTGACGCCCGAAGAGGTGCAAAGCTGGCAGCCCGGCGAGACCGTCCTGCTCAATGGCAAGATGCTCACCGGCCGCGATGCTGCGCACAAGCGCATGGTCGAGATGCTGAACAGGGGTGAAACCCTGCCGGTCGACCTCAAGGGCCGCTTCATCTACTACGTCGGCCCGGTCGATCCGGTCCGCGAAGAAGTGGTAGGCCCTGCCGGCCCGACCACCGCCACGCGGATGGACAAGTTCACCCGGCAGATCCTCGACCAGACCGGCCTGCTGGGCATGATCGGCAAGTCCGAGCGCGGCCCAAGCGCCATCGAGGCGATCAAGGACCACAAGGCCGTGTACCTGATGGCCGTGGGTGGCGCCGCCTACCTGGTGGCCCAGGCGATCAAGAAGTCGCGCGTGGTGGCCTTCGAAGAACTGGGCATGGAAGCGATCTACGAGTTCGACGTCAAGGACATGCCGGTCACCGTCGCCGTCGACAGCAAGGGTGAGTCGGTGCACATCACCGGGCCGGCCATCTGGCAAGCCAGGATCGCCGAAAGCCTGGCGGTGGAAGTGCAGTAAGCGTTTCGTGCTGAACCGAGAAGCCCGGCCCTGTGCCGGGCTTTTTGCGTTCATGAGCCGGATTCAGCTGGACTGGCGACCCTAACCGCGTGGCCACGCTTTGCCTACCTATCAGTTCTGTGGATACCCCGCTCTCGGCAGGCCCGCTAAAAAGTCGGCCCTGATTACCCCCTTGAGCGAGGCACACCATGAACACACCTGAACTCCCCGACCCAGTTTTCGACGACGGCGACCACCTGCCTCCCGAGGTCGAGCTGCCCGAGCTGGCGGATCCAACACCCAACCCGCTGTTCGACAACCTGGTTCCGCTCACCCCGGTAAATCGCCTGCCGGGCAGAATGAGCTTCACCGACGCGATGCCGGAAATGGGCATGAGCTCGGTGTTCGACATCATTCGCCAACCCAAGGCCGAGTTCACCCGTCAGCTACGCACCCTCAGCGATGCCGATGGCGACCTGGCCTACAACAATGCCCTGTGCTACGCCACTCAGATCGCCCGCTCCTATCGTGAAGACGCCGTGTCCTCAGGCCGCAACCTGCCACTGATCGCCCCACAGACCGGCGTGCGTGCACTGGTCAACATCGGCCCGAGCTACCCCAACCTGTTCAAGGAAAACTGGGACCAGTTCTGCAAGGTCGGCGCCATCGAAGCCATGGACGGCCCGGTGGCCTACCTGGGCTCGTTGCGCCGCTTTGCCCAGCAGAAGATCGAAGGCGCGTCCACATCGCCACTGCGGATACCGCTGGCGGTGCGCCGGCCGGATCTGGACAGCCTGGTGATCGACGAGCAGAGCACCTATCAGAGCCGCCCGATGCTGGACCTGGTGAACGATGTACTAAGCCAGGGCATTGCCAAATACCAGACGCAGAAAGGCGACGCCCGGCCGATTCATCAACTGCTGGCCGAGAAGAAACACCCGTTCGTGTTTCCCTATCACTTTGCGCATCAGCAGGTGAGCTTGGCGTTGAGCGGTGAAAAGCCGACGCTGGGGGAGTTGAACTATAAGCTCAACGACAACCTTGCTCGCACTAACGCCTGGACAAATCTGGCACAGGTCGCCCTAACTGGCTTGAACCCGGTATTGCAGAAAATGGTTCAAGCGCCTTCTTTATTTAGCCATGCGTATGTAGGGCTCAGTCGGTTGCTGGATGACAAAAGACTCTATCTACCTGGGCTGGAAGCTCTTCGACACTTGCCTGTGGGCTCCTCAGGCTTTCTGCTTCGCGACCAGTCAGGGATCAGTAATGTCACGCCTCCTGCTACTGAGCTTATTCAGAGCCAGGGCACTGATCCCACAATCGCCGCATTGGTGTTCAGTCAACCTGGCAAACCTGATAAACAGTTGATACTGCATCTGTACTCGCAGGATGGGCCCGCTGCCTATTTCCGAGTAATGAATCATCACGTGATAACCTCGGGTAGCAACAGCAAAGCCTTGCAGTTGCGCTATCTCGGTGATGCGCCCAGCCTCCAGGACGCCGCAGGTTATCAATGTACGGTGATTGTAGAGGGAAGAGCAGTTAGGAATCTGGAAACCTCACGCCATCAAACAAAAGTCGTTGCACAATGGAAAGTTACCTTTACGCCTGAAGATGATTATGCGCTAACACCAGAACAGGTCCTGTTCTTCCAGGAACACTTTGGCCTGTCCTTTACCCACACCTCGTTCAATCCGCTCACGGCGTTGAATACCTTTACCAACTCCACTTCGCTCGAGGCTAAGGAAGTGGAGCACCTGTTGGCAGTCAACCGCTATGCCCCGGTCGGTTCTCCGAACTACCGTACCGCCAATCGCGTGGTCCATGGCTCCAGCAGCCTCAAACCATTTCCCCGATCCAACCATTTCGGTGCGTGCTATGTGAACGGCATGGGTGGCCTCGACTCAGGCACTGTGAATTACAACTACCACGATAACACCATCGGTTTGACCCAAATGGAAGGGAACGGGAGCTGGCATCTTACCAACACAAGTCTGGAACGCTGGGACCGTCTGCAACGGATGGTCCGCCTGCAGAGAAACGTGGGGCTGACATTTGATCAATTGGATACGTTACTTATCAGCGCGATCCGTTCAGAAGGCGACGCGAACCTCGACCAGCAGATCAACCTCAATACACTCAGAACCTTGGGCACGTTCCGCTTTTTTAATCGCCATTACGGCATCGACGTCGACGCCTTCGCCGCCTTCGTCTACCACGTCAGCCCCTATGCCATTACCGGGCAAACACCGCTTCTGGACAAAGTATTCAATACACCCGTGCTCTTCGATAGGCCTTTGGTGATTGATGACGGTGGTTTCAACCTGAACTCCTCTGATCCACTGCACCAGAAAACCGTCGCGCAACTCTGCGCAAGCCTGGGCGTTCAACCAGGCCAAGAGTTCGAACGCTTGGTCGCCGACACCCTGACTGCCGTGACGCCATTGAAACGCTCGCTGGCAGTGGTGTCCTCGCTTTACCGCCAAGCCCGTATCGCGCAGATGTTCGGTCTCTCGGCCAGCGAGTTCTGGGAGCTGACGACCTTGCTGGGTGGCAGCGCCTATCGCGGGTCGATTGCCAGCGGTCGCTTGAAAGCGCTGGACTCCGCTGGCAAGGACATCCTCGACATCCTGATGGAACTGGACTGGGCCGTGCGCTGGCTCAAGGCCAATAAACTCACGGTCACCGGGCTACTCGCCTTGTTGAGCACGGACGCTGCACAGGAGCCAGGCAACGCCCTGCTCGAGCGCCTGCAGCAGATGGCCGATGAGGGCCGCGCCTCGACCGTGAACGCCGCTACGGTTTCCGCCCTCGGTCTACCCAACAAAGCCACCGGCGCGGCCATCGACTGGCACATGGAACTGGGCAAAGGGACCTCAGCCATTATCGATGCGGCTGGGCTGGTGAAGGCGCTTCAACCAACGCTGACCGACACCGATCAGCAGCAGCTGGCAGAAAAGGTTCGCTCCCTGGTCGCCGCGCTGGGGCTGGCCGCCAATGACGTCCAGATCGCCGAAGACACGCTGAATACATATCTGGCCAACGCCCTCAGCCGGCAGCAGAGGCTCGTGGAAGGCCTGCTGCAGGAACACACCACGCTCCTGCCGGAATTGGCGGTGTGGGTCGCCCAGTGCGCCGATGTTTCACCTTACCGCCTGCTCGAACGCACCTTCCAGGCCTGGCCAATAAACGCCGAGCCCGATGCCGCCAAAGTGAGTGCGGTTCTGGCCGACCTGCGCCAGATCGGCACCTGCGCACGCGCTGTCAGCTGGGCCAAGGTTGGCACCGCAGCATTGCGCACCTTCGTCGTCAACCCGGCGTGGCTGGGGTGCGACAGCCTGTGGCCGTTGTCCTTGAACACGCTGCACCTGCTCAAGGCCTACGACAGCCTGTTCAACACCTTGGGGCAGCCGGAAGAGCGCCTGCTCGGTTACGTGCAGCAAGCCAATGCATTGGTATCCAGACGCCCCGGCAAACGCCAACTGGCGGTCCAGTCGCAAACCTGCAATGCCGCACTGGCGAGCTTGCTGGGCTGGAGCGAAAGGGAGGTGGCGGTGCTCACCGCGCTGCTGCCTCAGCAAACCGCCAAGACCGTTGCCCATATCGACTGGGTGCGCCGCGCACAGGCCCTTTCGCTGGAAACCGGCCTCAACGCCGCGACCCTGCTCAAAGCCTGTTCCCTGCATGCCAACAGCCCCGAAGCTGACTGGCAAGCGGTGGGCCAGGCGGCCATGGCGGCTGTAAACCGCTGATTCACTGGGTGTCCAGGCCGGCCCCTTCGCGGGCAGAGGGCCGGGCCTGACACCCATCCATACATCCTCAATAACGGAACTCATTGCATGACCATCGCAGCCACACTCAACGAAAGCTTTCGCGACGCCCTCGTCGCCTACTACCTGGGCGAAGTCGTGCCCAACGACGCCACTCTGGCCGACCTTGGCCTGGCCAATAAACTGAAAACCGAAAACGACCTGTACGAATACCTGCTGCTGGACACCCAGGTCACCCAGGCCGTGGAAACCAGCCCCGTAGCCAGTGCCATCGCCAGTCTGCAGCAGTACATCAACGGCGCGCTGCTGGGCATGGAGCCGGGTTACAACGACGTACGCTTCAGCGAAGCGCTGCTCGGCGAATGGCGCGACCAGCGTAGTCAGTACCCACTGTGGGCGGCCAACCAACAGTTGGCCTGGTACCCCTCGCTGTACATCGATCCGTCGCTGCGGATGAAGAAATCCAGCTATTTCCAGCAGCTCGAGAACGACATCAATCAGAACCGCATAAGTTTGGACACTACTCAGGAGGCGGTGCAGAACTACCTGGCCAGCTTCGAGGAAGTGGCCAATCTGAGCATCATCAACGGTTACATCGCCGGCACGGACTTCAAGGAGTCCACCTACTACTTCATCGGCAAGTCCCGCGCCGAGGGCGCCTACTACTGGCGCTCGGTGAACATGGCCGAACGTACCTACGTCAGTGGTACTCAAGGGCCGAAGGTGGACAATCCGAACCCAGGGGCTTGGTCGGACTGGAAACGGGCCACCCTGCCGATTTCAGACTCTGCCATCGAGCAAACCATTCGCCCGGTCTATTTCAACAACCGTCTGTTCGTTGCGTGGGTAGAGGCCGCTGACAGCACGGACTCTGCGAACAGTGGCGACTTGGAAGCCCCATCGTCAAACGCCGACGGCATTTACCCAGACCAACCTTTCACCGACTCGAAACCCAAAGCAACAAAGCGACTGCGGCTAAACCTAACGTACAAAAAGTATGACGATAGCTGGAGTGCGCCCCAATGTTATATAGATGTGGATTTTGACCTCTCGACACTTAACCTGGCGTCACTGAACGATATCAACACAATCGCCGTCACAGATGTAAGCACCAGCCCGGAGTCACTTTTTCTGGCGGTCTATGCAGGTTATACACATGTGCCAACAAGTACGGATGGATCATCTGATAAATACAAATTGCTAAGAACACTGGAAATCGACAAAAACTTCAACGCGAAATCCCTGTTCCCCTCGGAGGGCCGAGTAGACACCCGCAAAACAACACCAAGCGATAAACGTCTGGACGTACTTCGTATCGGCATACTATTCGCCCAACACAACCGTGGGGCGCTCCAATTCCCCGTACTAGGGGCGTCGATTAGGTTGGTCGGACGCTCTCATTCACCGCACAGCGGAACTCAGACGGTGACAGGATGGAACTACTCCGGCTGGCAAAGTCGTATCGCGGATGTGACGCCGAGCAACGGAATTACGCTTGATCAGGCCTCGATGAAGCTGTCAGTCGAGACAAATATATCGACTGCGTTCGAGGTAACGCAACGAGCAATAGTCTTGAATCATGCAGGGCCAAATGACCAAATAAGCCTAACACTACTATATGACCGCCCTGATCCCGAGGCTAATTATGTAACGCTATTGCGAGATTCATTCATTTACACCACCCATGACATGTTCAAAAAAACCGCACAACAGTCTTTTCATTTTCAGATCAATGGCATGAATAACTGCCTGGTGGATTATGACTTTATACCTTACGTCAGCCTCCCAACTCGAGACAGCTCTATGAATGCCATAGACTTATCCGGCAAAAGGCTTTCCGTGGCACTGATTCACAGCCTGGAAGCCGGCGAGTCGAGTATCGACTTGAATATCTATAATTGGTCGGAACCAGAATTTCTACGAATCCCCAATATCCAAGCGTGGAGGTTCACCGGTACGCTCAACTACCGTCAATTTTTTGCATTTTCCAAAGATGTTGCCGACCCAACGCCCACCAACATCCTGAACGGTCGATGGAATATAATAGATGGCGTGGCTAAGGCTGAACTAAAGCCCGGTGTCGACAAGGCTCGTATTCAGATCGCCGTGGACCCAGACACCTTACGCCCGGGGTGGTATTCCACGTGGCCAGATGCAGGTAAGAAATTCACGCTTCTGCACGGAGTTTATATTGATGACGTCAATGCATATGGAAGTAGGACCGCCATTGGTCATGCCCTGAAAGCGACGGAGATCGAACTTGTTCGCAATGGAGAGGGCGACTCACTCCTCGCCCCGAAGATTACGACTTCCGTCAATCCTACACTTGGGGTGGCTGAGTTCATTGATTTTTCCTGCTCGACCATTAGCAAGAATGACCAAAACAATGCCGATCGCCAACCGATCCGGTTGAACACCTTGTTCGCCCGAAACTTGATCGAACGTGCCAACATTGCTCTGGAAAATCTGCTGTCCTGGGAAACCCAGCTACTTCCGGAACCGGCATTGGGAAGCGCCGCCGCTCAGCCGCCCATGGACTTCAAAGGCGCCAACGGCCTGTACTTCTGGGAGCTGTTCTTCCACCTGCCGTTCCTTATCAGCCACCGCCTGAACACCGAGCAACAGTTCAGCGAAGCCGAGCACTGGCTCAGCTTCATCTTCGACCCGAGCCGACGCGCCGACAGCAGCGGCCGTCCCGACTACTGGAACGTGCGCCCGCTGGTGGACGACCTGAGCCGCGAGCGTGCCACCCGCGCGCCGATCGATCCGGACGGCATCGCCAGCGACAACCCGGTGCACTACCGCAAGGCGGTGTACAGCCACTTCGTTCGCAACCTGCTGGACCGCGGCGATGCAGCGTATCGCCAGTTGACGCCGGATGCGTTGAACGAAGCCAAGCTTTGGTATGTGCGCGTGCTGGACCTGTTGGGCCCGCGTCCGGACAAGCGCCTGGTCAGTGGCTGGAAGCCGCTGACGCTGAAAAAGCTGTCGGATTCGGTCAGTGGCGGGCTGCGCGCGTTCGAGCAACGTCTGATCGAGCAGGAGCGTCTGGTCGCCGAAAGTGCCGCCGAGAACGACGGTCGGTCACTCATCATCTTCCAGCAGCCGCCGCTGGCGCTCATGCCTTTCGCGGTCGACCCATCGCTGGCCGAACTCGACAGCCCGCATTTCCGCGTGGCCCTGAACCGCGAACTGGTGCAGAACTGGGACACCGCCGAAGCGCGGCTGCGCAACCTGCGGCATAACCGCACCCTGGACGGCAAGCCGCTGCAGTTGCCACTGTTCGCCGCACCGCTGGATCCACGCGCGCTGATGTCGGCGTTCGGCTCTGCAGCCGCCGGGGGCGGTAGCGGTCGATTGCTCGGCCAGGAAATCCCGCACTACCGCTTCAGCGTCATGCACAACCGTGCCAGTGCTGCAGTGGAAAACCTGATCCAGTTCGGCAGTACGCTGCTGTCGCTGCTCGAACGCAAGGACAACGCTCAACTGCAGGAAATGCAACAGCAGCAAGCCTGGGACATGGCCAAGCAGGCCATCGTCCTGCAGCAGCTGGTTCAGGGTGTGGAGGCCGAAGGCCGCAAGGCGCTGTTGGCCAGTCGTGCAATCGCTGAAAACCGCTTGAGCCATTACGCCACCCTGGCTTCTGAAGTCGTGAGCGCCGGCGAAGTATCTGCCGGCGCCTTGCACCTGCAAGGTCGAGTCGCCGAAGGGGTGGGTTTCGTCTCCCAGGCCATCGGCGAGGGCCTTAAGGTAGCGCCCAACCAGGTCGGTGCAGTGGGCGGCGTGATCGCCGGCATGGCCGGTGGCGCAATCGTCGGCGCCACCACCGGCGGCTGGCGCCTGGAAGGCGTCACCGGTATTGCCACCGCCGTGGCGCAGGGCATGGCCACCGCGTTCCATGGTGCAGCCGAAGCACTGGACCGCACCGAGCAATACCGTCGTCGCCATCAGGAATGGATGCACGCCGAAGACCAGGCCAAACGCGAGATCGAGCAGATCGATGCGCAGCTGGCGGTGCACGACGAGCAGGCCAAGGTCACCGCCGAGCAACTGCGTCAGACCGAACTGATGGTTGACCAAGCGGCTACCACCTATCAGTTCCTCAACAAACGCTTCACCAATGCCCAGCTGTACCAATGGCTCAACGGTCAGTTCGCCACGTTTTACTACCAGGCCTACGACACCACCTTGTCGCTGTGCCTGGCGGCCGAAGCGTGCTGGCAGTACGAGATCGCCGACTTGAAGACCCGCTTCATTCAGCCGGGTGCCTGGAAGGACAGCTACCGCGGCCTTACCGCCGGTGAGTCGCTAAAGCTCAACCTGATGAAGATGGAAGCGGCCTATCTGCAACGCAATGCGCGCTCGCTGGAGATCACCAAGACCGTATCTGTGCGCCGTCTGCAGGAAACCGAGGCCAAGCCGTGGGCGATCATCGTCGAGGACCTGGGCAAGACCGGTGGGCTGGAAATCAAGCTGGAACAGGGCCTCTTCGACAACGACTACCCCGGCCAGTACCTGCGCCGCATCAAGCGCTTCAGCGTGACCTTGCCAGCGGTGCTGGGCCCTTACGAGGACCTGGCGGCCGTGCTTACGCAAACCTACAGCAAGGTGGAAATGGCCGACACGGTGGGTGCCAACGTCTGGGAAAACATGCGCGCCAGCCAACAGATCGCCCTGTCCAGCGGCGTCGACGACGACGGCATGTTCACCCTGAACTTCGACGACGAGCGCTACCTGCCGTTCGAGGGCACAGGGGCGGTGTCGACCTGGAACCTGCGTTTCACCCGCTCCACGCCCGAGCTGTTGGCGGCGTTGAGCGATGTGATCGTGCGGGTTAGCTACACGGCGAAGTCGGCGTAGTTCGGGCGGTCGCTTTCGCGGGCAGAAGGCTCGCAAACAAGGCGACTCATCATTCAAAGGACCGGGCCACGCGCTCGGTCTCTATCCCATCTTCAGTGATACCTACTCATGAATACACACCACGACACCCCACTGGCGATCAACACGCCTTCACTTCCCAAAGGCGGCGGCGCCATCCAGAGCATCGGCAAAGGCTGGGGCTCGGTGGGCGCCAGCGGCGCTGCCTCGTTCAGCATCGCGCTGCCACTCTCACCTGGCCGCGGCGCCACCCCACAACTGGGCTTGAGCTACAGCAGCGGCGCCGGTAACGGCCCCTGCGGCATGGGCTGGGGGCTGAGCCGCCAGAGCATCGCCCGGCGCACGCAAAAAGGCGTACCGGCGTACACCGTCGACGACGAAATGGTCGGCCCGGGCGGCGATGTCCTGCTGCCACAGCGCGACGCCCAAGGCGTCATCGTCAGCACCACCGTCCATACCTTTCGCGGCCAGGCGCTGGGGGCCAGTTACCGAGTGACTCGCCACTGCCCTAGAGTGGAAGGCAGCTTCGCGCGTATCGAGCATTGGCAGCTGGACGATGCCGACGCCGGGTTCTGGCTGGTCCATGGCAGCGATGGCGGCCTGCACCTGTACGGCAAGCGCGCCAGTGCGCGCGTCTTCCCAGCCCACGCGCCGCAGCAGGTGGGCGAATGGCTGCTGGAGGAATCGGTAACGCCCACCGGCGATCACGTCGTCTACGAGTACCGCGCCGAAGACGGCGTTGGCCTGCCTGAAGGCGATGAACGCGACCACAGCGCCCAGCGTTACTTGAGCCGTGTGCGCTATGGCAACTTCACCGCCCATGCACCGCTGTATTTGTGGGATGAAGCGAGCCTGCCCGAGCATTGGCATTTCGACCTGGTGCTGGACTATGGCGAACGCGCCATCGAGCAGGGCAGCGTACCGACCTACGCCGCCAGCCAGCCCTGGCCGCTGCGGCCCGACCCCATCGCCAACTTTGCCTACGGTTTCGAACTGCGCACCTTGCGGCGGTGCCATCAGGTGCTGATGTTCCATCGGTTCGACGAACTGGGCAGCGTGCCCATGCTGGTCAACCGCTTGTGGCTGGAATATCGCCAGTGTCACGGTTACAGCCTGCTGACGGCCGCCATCGCTCAGGCCTGTGAAGGCACCGAGATGGTCGAACAGCCGCCGCTGGAATTTCGCTACGAGCATTTCCGCTTCGAAGACGCGCGTTACCGCGGGTTCGAAGCGATGCCGGGCCTCGACGATGGCCAGACCTATCAGTTGGTTGACCTGTATGGCGAGGGCCTGCCCGGCGTGCTCTACCGCCAGGACGACAGTTGGCGCTACCGCGAACCGGTGCGCGGCGATGACTCGGCCGACCCAGATGCCGTGGCCTACGCACCTTGGCAGCAATTGCCCAGGCAACCGGTCGCGGACGCGCGCAAGCCCGCTCGCCAGTTCCTCAGCGACCTGACCGGCGACGGCCGCCTGGATTGGATCGTCGCCCAGCCCGGGTACAGCGGTTTCTTCACCTTGGGCAACGATCGAGCGTGGTCCGGTTTCCACCCGTTCGATGCCTTTCCACTGGAGTTCTTCACCGCCGAGGGGCAAATGACCGACCTTGTCGGCGATGGCCTGCGTGATTTCGCGATGATCGGCAGCCGCAGCGTGCGGCTGTACCCCAGCGCGCGCGACAAAGGCTTTGCCCTGCCCCGTGACGTTGCCCACGCCGACGACGCGTTGCCATTGGCCAGCAACAGCCAGCATGAGTTGGTGGCGTTCAGCGACGTGCTTGGCAGTGGCCAGCAGCACTTGATCCGCATCCGCCATGACGAGCTGCGCTGCTGGCCGAACCTGGGCCGCGGCATGTTCGGCAAAAGCTTCAAGATGGCCAGCCTGCCGTTTGCCTTCGGTGAGTTCGATGCGTCGCGGGTACGCCTGGCTGACCTGGATGGCTCCGGCGCCGCCGACCTGATCTACCTGAGCAGCGAGCATGCGCAGGTGTTCCTGAACCAGAGCGGCAATGGCTTTGCCGAACCGGTGCTGCAGGCCTGGCCCCAGGGCCTGCGCTACGACAACAGCTGGCAGGTCAGTGTTGCCGACCTGCAAGGGCTGGGCTGTTCGAGCCTGGTGCTCAGCGTACCGCACCTGCCGGGACAGCATTGGCAGCTGGACTTCAATTCAGGTCGCAAGCCCTACCTGCTGGTGGGGTCGAACAACAACATGGGCGCCGACACCCAGGCCTGCTACCGCAGTTCGGCTCAGGAATGGCTGGATGAAAAAGCCGAACAGCTGGCCGCAGGGCTCACACCGGTTGCCGAACTGCCGTTTCCGGTGCACGTGGTGGTGGGCCAGACCCAGCACGACGAGATCACCGGCAATACCTTGAGCCAGCGCGTGCAGTATCGCCGAGGTCATTACGATGGCCGCGAGCGCGAGATGCGTGGCTTCGGCCTGGTGATCGCCACGGACTCCGAAGCGCCGTCGGCGAGTGCCGAGCCAACCTCGCCAGTGCTGCTGACCAAGACCTGGTACCACACCGGCCGAGCAGTGGATGAAGTCCTGCATGGCACCGTCGAGCATGATCCGCAGGCACGGACACTGGGCCCGATTCTGCTGCTGCGCCACGATGCCCAGACCGGCAATGACAGCATCGTCACCGAGCAGGACGAAGGCTTGCGCCACGACATGGCCCGGGCGCTCAGTGGTCAGGTGCTGCGCACCGAAGTGTTCGGCCTGGACGGTCAAGCCTGCGCGGCGGTGCCTTATTCGGTGCAGGTACAGCGCCCTGCCCTGCGCCTGCCGCAACCGCGCAGCGCGCGGCAGCGTTACGCCACCCTGCTGCCCATGACCCTGGAAACCCTGAGCTACCAGTACGAGCGCATCGCCGACGACCCGCAATGCAGCCACAGCGTGCAATTGCGCGCCGATGCTTTCGGTACAGTGACCCACGCAGTCAGCATCGCCTATGCCCGGCGCAAGCACGAGATCGACACCCCACCCTACAGCGACGAACACGAGCAGACCTGGTGGCGAGATGCGTTCGACCCGGCCCAGCATCGCTATTACTTCAGCGAAAGCCGCGCTCAAGCCATTCATCTGGCCGATGACCCACAGCACTGGCGCTTGCACCTGCCCTACCGGGCACGTGGCAACGCCTGGTCGTTGCCCAAGGCCGACGTGACACTGGACCAGCTCGGCTACGAAGCGCTGTTGCGTGACGATGGGCTGTTGGGCAACACCGCGCCCAGGACCCTGACCGCCTTGAGCATGCAACGCTATCAAGGGTGCAGTGACGGCAGCGCCAGTTTCCTCGCCCTGGCCGACTTCGCCGAGGCGGCTGAGCTGGATGAAGCAGCGCTGCAAGCCTATGAAGAGGTATTGGAACCGCAGGCGCTGGACGCCAAGCTGGTGGAACTGGGTTATCGACCCATGCCGGCATTCCTGCCCGAAGAGCCGGACCGCGTGCTGTGGTCGGTGCGCCAGGGGTATGCCACCTACGGCGACGCCCAGGCGTTCTACAAGGTCCAGGCCTACCGGCAGAGCCCCGCGATGGGTGAAACACGCGTGCAGTACGATGCCTACCAGTTGCTGCCAGTGAAGGTAATCGCCGCCGATGGCTGCACTACCCAGGCACGGTATGACTACCGGCACTTGCAGCCGGTGGACGTGGTCGACCCCAACGACAATCGCCAGCAAGCCAGCTATGACGCCTTCGGACGCTTGTCGCTGAGCAGCTTCTTCGGCACCGAGATGGGCGAGCCGGTGGGCTTTGCACCGTTGCAGGGCCAGACCATGGCCGGCAGTATTGCCGAAGCGATTGCCGACGACGCCGCTGGCCTGGGTGACTGGGCCATGGCCTATATCCATGAAGGCGATGCCTGGATGGGCGAGGTGCCCGCCGTTGGTGTGACCGACAGCTACGCGCTGGGCGAGCAGGTAATGGCCGGTCGCGTGACCCTGAGTGGGCAGTTGCGTGCCTCCGCTCGCAAGGGATGGCAGCAAGGCCTGTTGGCCGACGCGGTCGCCGAGACTCTGGCGCCACTGGCCAGCTATCCTCGCCAGCCGGTTCGCGTGGCGGCGTTCCAGGCCGATCGCTACCCCGGCGACCCCGAGCGCCAGGTACGCATGAGCATCGAGAGCTTCGACGGCTTCGGGCGCAACCTGCAAAGCAAGCAGCGGGTCGAGCCCGGCATGGCCCACCAGGTGGACGGTGACGGCATGCTGCTGGCCGAGGATGCCCATGCCGATCCACGCTGGCGGGTCAGCCAGCGCGTGGAGTACGACACCAAGGGACAGGTGATTCGTGTGTACCGTCCGTACTTCGCCAACAGTGATCGCTATATCGATGACGCCAGCCATCGCGATGCCGAGCACAGCTACCATGATCTGCAGCGCTATGACGCCCTGGGACGGCCGACGGAAACCTGGACTGCGGCGGGCTGGTTGCGCCGCCAGCGCCATACCCCTTGGTACAGCATCAGCGAAGACGAGAACGACACGGCCGAGGAGGTGCTGGCGATGCGCGCTGCCGAGGCTTGATCCCTGCCGCCGCCAGCCCGGCGGACACTGCTCGCAGGGCGGCATGTCGCCGCCCTGTCGAGCCATGAAGTGACAGCGTCGCTTGCCAAGCCCGGTGAGCGTCAGTTGTCTAGTGGGCCTGTGGCGAGGTTCACCAAAAGTCTGGGGACAAACGGTCATTTGCCTCCAGTCCAGACACGGCGCGGGCTAGCGCCGTCACCCACACAATACCCACATGTTATCCACAGTCTGGCACCTTGCAATGACCCCCAGACCGCATTATCTTGTATCCCCGGCGCGCAAAACCACTACATGTAGGGTTTCGCCTGAAAAACCAAGCACAAGTCAAAGCAAGAACTCAAGCCCTTGCAGCGTGCTTTCCCCGAGTTTTTTCGCCCACGAATTCTCCGCCTGCCGCTACCTGCGGACGGCCGCATTTTCCGCTCTTTCCTACACCCGGCTGAAGGCCTCGGCCTTCCGCGGACAGCTTTTCGGTGACGGACCCAACGATTGGCGTCCGCTCAAATTTTTGAACGTGGAGATACTCACCCCATGCAAACCGACACAACTCGCGAGAACTCGCCGGCCAAGGCGCCGCAGGCCAACGATGCCAATCTGGATCTGGCCGCGACCGCTCCAGGCCAACTGCGCGTGATCAAGCGCAACGGTACCGTGGTCGGCTACACCGACGACAAGATCACCGTGGCCATCACCAAGGCGTTCCTTGCAGTTGAAGGCGGCAACGCCGCCGCCTCGTCGCGCATCCACGACACCGTCGCGCGCCTGACCGAACAGGTCACCGCCACCTTCAAGCGGCGCATGCCATCGGGTGGCACCATCCACATCGAAGAGATCCAGGACCAGGTCGAACTGGCCCTGATGCGCGCCGGCGAGCAGAAGGTCGCGCGCGACTACGTGATCTACCGCAACGAGCGCTCCAAGGAGCGCGCCACCCGCACTCCGGCCGATGCACCGGTCGAAGCGCACCCCAGCATCCGCATCACCAAGGCCGACGGCAGCCTGGCGCCGCTGGACATGGGCCGCCTGAACACCATCATCAACGAAGCCTGCGAAGGCCTGGCCGAAGTCGACGGTGGCCTGATCCAGAAAGAAACCCTGAAGAACCTGTACGACGGCGTGGCCCTCACCGACGTCAACACCGCCCTGGTGATGACCTCGCGCACCCTGGTCGAGCGCGAGCCGAACTACTCGTTCGTCACCGCCCGCCTGCTGATGGACACCTTGCGCGCCGAAGGCCTGAGCTTCCTGGAAGTGGCTGAAAGCGCCACGCACCACGAGATGGTCGACCTGTACGCCAAAGCGCTGCCCTCCTACATCGCCAAGGGTATCGAGTTCGAATTGCTGAACCCCGTGCTGGCCACCTTCGACCTGGAAAAACTGGGCCGAGCGATCAACCACGAGCGCGATCAGCAATTCACCTACCTGGGCCTGCAGACCCTGTACGACCGCTACTTCATCCACAAGGATGGCGTGCGTTTCGAACTGCCGCAGATCTTCTTCATGCGTGTGGCCATGGGCCTGGCGATCGAAGAGAAGAACAAGGAAGACCGTGCGATCGAGTTCTACAACCTGTTGTCGTCGTTCGACTACATGGCCTCGACCCCGACCCTGTTCAACGCCGGCACCTTGCGTCCGCAGCTGTCGAGCTGCTACCTGACCACCGTACCGGACGACCTGTCGGGCATCTACGGCGCGATCCACGACAACGCCATGCTGTCCAAATTCGCCGGCGGCCTGGGCAACGACTGGACGCCAGTGCGCGCGCTGGGCTCGTACATCAAGGGCACCAACGGTAAATCCCAGGGCGTCGTACCTTTCCTGAAGGTCGTCAACGACACCGCCGTGGCAGTGAACCAGGGCGGCAAGCGCAAGGGCGCGGTCTGCGCGTACCTGGAAACCTGGCACCTGGACATCGAAGAATTCATCGAGCTGCGCAAGAACACCGGTGATGATCGTCGTCGTACCCACGACATGAACACCGCCAACTGGATCCCCGACCTGTTCATGAAGCGCGTCTTCGACGACGGCAAGTGGACCCTGTTCTCGCCCAACGAAGTACCGGACCTGCACGACCTGACCGGCAAGGCCTTCGAGGAGCGCTACGAGTACTACGAAGCGCTGACCGAGTACAACAAGATCAAGGTATTCAAGACCGTCCAGGCCAAAGACCTGTGGCGCAAGATGCTCTCGATGCTGTTCGAAACCGGCCACCCGTGGCTGACCTTCAAGGATCCGTGCAACCTGCGCTCGCCGCAGCAGCACGTGGGTGTGGTCCACAGCTCGAACCTGTGCACCGAGATCACCCTGAACACCAACAAGGATGAAATCGCGGTCTGCAACCTGGGCTCGATCAACCTGCCGAACCACATTGCCGACGGCAAGCTGGACACCGCCAAGCTCGAGCGCACCATCAACACCGCCGTGCGCATGCTCGACAACGTGATCGACATCAACTACTACTCGGTGCCGCAGGCGCGCAACTCCAACTTCAAGCACCGCCCGGTCGGCCTGGGCATCATGGGCTTCCAGGATGCGCTGTACAAACAGCACATCCCGTACGGTTCCGATGCCGCCGTCGAGTTCGCCGACAAGTCGATGGAAGCGGTCAGCTACTACGCCATCCAGGCGTCGTGCGACCTGGCCGACGAGCGTGGCGCCTACGAGACGTTCCAGGGCTCGCTGTGGTCCAAGGGCATCCTGCCGCTGGATTCGCAACAGATCCTGATCGAGGCCCGTGGCCAGAAGTACATCGATGTCGACCTCAACGAATCGCTGGACTGGGCGCCGGTCCGTGCCCGCGTGCAGAAAGGCATTCGCAACTCGAACATCATGGCCATCGCACCGACCGCGACCATCGCCAACATCACCGGCGTGTCGCAGTCGATCGAGCCGACCTACCAGAACCTGTACGTGAAATCGAACCTGTCGGGCGAGTTCACCGTGATCAACCCCTACCTGGTTCGCGACCTGAAAGAGCGCGGCCTGTGGGACTCGGTCATGATCAACGACCTGAAGTACTACGACGGCTCGGTACAGCAGATCGAACGCATCCCGCAGGAATTGAAAGACCTCTATGCGACCGCGTTCGAAGTGGACACCAAGTGGATCGTCGACGCAGCCAGCCGTCGCCAGAAGTGGATCGACCAGGCCCAGTCGCTGAACCTGTACATCGCCGGCGCTTCGGGCAAGAAGCTCGACGTGACCTACCGCATGGCCTGGTACCGTGGCCTGAAGACCACCTACTACCTCCGTGCCCTGGCCGCGACCAGCACCGAGAAGTCGACCATCAGCACCAGCAACCTCAATGCAGTGTCGAGTGGCGGCAACAGCGCCCCGATGCAGGCCGCGCCAGCCGGCCCGGCTCCTGTGCCAAAGGCCTGTGCAATCGACGAGCCGGATTGCGAAGCTTGCCAGTAAGCGGCGGCTAGACCCTGAAGCCCGCCTCACGGTAACGTGAAGCGGGCTTTTTTGTGCTCGGCGCGCGGACGCTGTTCTCGCACATCCCGAAACACCGCACGTGGAACCTTCCCCACGGTTACCCGTCAACCCCTCGAACCCACTCTCGGATTGGTCACTACCATGAAAACCACCGCTGCCCTGCTCCTGGCCTGTATGGCCGCCCCAGCCTTTGCCGCCGAAATGTCGCACAGCAACAGCGACATGACCCCAATGCAGCACGAGTACATGATGAGCATGGAGACCATGCAGAAATCCATGCACGAAGGCGGCATGGAAACCGACGCCGACGTCGCTTTCGCCAAAGGCATGCTGGCCCACCACAAGGCCGCACTGGACATGGCCAGGATCGAGTTGAAATACGGCAAGGACGCTGAGATGCGCAAGCTGGCCGAGGACATCATCAAAGCCCAGCAGGCGGAAATCGATCAGATGGAGACGTGGGTCAAGAAGCATCAGAAGTGATGTAAGCTTTCGCCCTATCGCGCTCGCCCCCCACTTCAAGGAGTCCGCCCATGAGCAACCGCCAAAGCGAAATCGCAGCCGCCCTGGCCGTGATCCCGCCGTTCGCCGATGACCACGCCATCGACCAGGAAATGGAACGCCGCAAGGCGTTCATCAAGCAGTGTCTGACCACGGCCGGCTTGAAGGTTCTGGTACTGGGCATCAGCGGCGGCGTCGACTCGCTCACGGCCGGGCGCCTGGCACAGGTGGCCATCGAGGAACTGCGCGAGAGCAGCGGCGACCCTGACTACCGATTCATCGCAGTGCGCCTGCCCTACAACGTCCAGCACGACGAGGACGACGCTGCCGCCTCGTTGCGCTTCATCAAGGCGGATGTCGAAGAAACGGTGAACATCGCCGATGCCGTGCAAGGCCTTGCCCAGCAGACAGCACAACTGCACGGTCTGAGCGATGCCCGTCGCGACTTCGTCATGGGCAACGTCAAGGCACGGATCCGCATGGTCGCGCAGTACACCATCGCCAATGCCAACAATGGCCTGGTGATCGGCACGGACCATGCCGCCGAGGCCGTCATGGGGTTCTTCACCAAGTTCGGTGATGGGGCGTGCGACCTGGCGCCGCTCAGCGGGCTGGTGAAAAACCAGGTTCGTGCCATCGCCCGCCGGCTGGGGGCACCGGACAATCTGGTGATGAAAGTGCCAACGGCCGACCTCGAAGAACTGCGGCCCGGCAAGCCGGACGAAGACGCCCATGGCGTGAGCTACCAGCAGATCGACGCGTTCCTCCACGGTGAGCCGGTGGGCGACGAAGCCTATGGGATTATCGTGAAGGCGTACGACCAGACGCATCACAAACGTGTGTTGCCGTTTTCGCCTTGATTTCCCTTCGATGTGCGGTTGATCATCTGAACAGGTCAGGGAGATCAACCCACAATGAAATTGCATCAACTGCGCGCACTTGTCTGTATTCATGAAACCGGGAGCCTGCAAGACGCCTCGCACGTGCTGCACCTGACGCAGTCGGCATTGAGCCGGGCGATGAAGGAACTGGAAAACGAACTGGGGGTTACCCTTCTGGTTCGTTCCAACAAAGGCATGAGCCTGACCGAGCATGGCCAGCGCATGCTGACCCACGCTCGCCAGGCGCTGGAAAGCGTGCGGCGAGCGCGTCAGGAAATCGAAGACATGAAGGGGCTGACCGTGAGCGAGGTCACCCTGGGAGTGACGCCCGTCACCGCGCTGCTGCCGCCACTGCAACAGACCCTTCTGCGTTTCCAGCAGACCTACCCAAACGCCGCGCTGAAGGTACTGGAGATGCGCCCTGCCCAGTTGCTGCAGCATCTGCGCGATGGCCTGCTGGACTTTGCCCTGACGTCGCAAGTGCCAAGCCATGCCGTAGGCCTGGACTGGCAGCCGCTGTGCCGCATTCCCGGCAGCGTGGCGGTGCGCAAGGATCATCCGCTGCGCCACGTGAGATCGCTGCGGTTACTGCAGCACGCCCAGTGGATCAGCGTCGATCCTGTTGCAGACAGCCAATCCCAGTTCAATCAACTGTTCGCCGGCAGCGCGCTTGGCCGCCCGTCCAAGGTGTTCGAATGCACCGCAATGAATCTGGCGCTGAAGATGCTGATCGAGAGCGATGCCGTGATGGTGGTCAGTGAGAGTGCCCTCGGGCCCTGCTGGGCGGGCATGACCGATATGGCCAACTACCTGCATACGCTTGGGTTGCAAGAGGCGGTTCCCGATTTTTCGGTCAATGTGGTGTGCGTGAACCAGGCCTACCTGACCCGGACCGCGAGCCTGTTGTTCGGTCAACTGCAGGCCAGCTTTGCGTAAACGGCCAACTGGACCAACGCCCTGACGGAGACCCCTTCAAAACAGCGGATTCAGACATTCCTAGTTGAGCAATACTCAAGCTCTTGCACGGACCGCAATTTCAGACGCTCAACATCGCCGACCCCCCAGGCTAGAGCCTACGGTCAGTGAATGAAACGGCTTCAGCTCAGCAGGCAACGCCTCCCACGGTTACCAACCTTCCCATTTTCCGCTACTCGTCTGGATGGTTTTGGGTCGCTCATTCCCCGCCAGCAGCGCCATCGGTATCAGTCGACGCCTCCATCGAAACCAAGCCACAAGCGCTTGATTAAATGTGATGTGCAGTGACTGAACCCATCCCCGACACTGGCCCGCACCACGATTCCGGGTACAGGCCTTACCTATGAAAAGCACTCTTGCCAGCGATTCACCTCTTCCTGTCGCCGATGCACCGCCCGCACCGCAGCCCAACAAGATGCGTCGGGTCATCATCGCTTCTTCCCTGGGCAACGGCCTGGAGATCTACGACTTCACCGTGTACAGCTTTTTCGCAGTCATCATCGGTCAGTTGTTCTTTCCCGGGTCCTCACCCATGGCCTCGCTGCTCATGTCTCTGGCGACATTTGCCGTCGGCTTCGTCATGCGGCCCTTGGGTGCGTTGCTCATCGGTCGAGTCGCCGACCGCCGAGGGCGCAAGGCTGCACTGTCGCTGACCATTGCCCTGATGACGGTGGGTACCGGAATCATCGCCTTCACACCCACCTACGCCAGTATCGGCATCAGTGCCAGTGTCCTGCTGGTGATCGCCCGGCTGCTGCAAGGGCTTTCGGTCGGTGGCGAAGTGGGTTGCGCGTCGGCGTTCATGATGGAGTCGGGCCGCACCGACAACCGTTGCTTCGTGGTCAGCTGGCAGGGCGCCAGTCAAGGCGCTGCCGCATTGCTGGGTGCGGGCACGGGCTTGCTGCTGACCAGCAGTCTCAGCGAGGCATCGTTGCTGGAGTGGGGATGGCGGGTGCCCTTCGTGATCGGCCTGCTGATCGGCCCGGTCGGCTGGTTCATCCGCCAGCATCTGGATGAAACGCATACGGCCACCGCCACTGCACCCTCGCTGGGACAGTTGCTCAATACGCAAAGCCGCACCCTGGTGCTAGGCATCGCCTGGATGTCGGCGACCACCGTGACCATGTACATGGTGGTCTATTACATGCCCACCTACCTGACCCAGACACTTGGCCGCCCGCAGAGCCTGGGGTTTGCCCTGGTCGGCCTGGCCAGCGCCCTGCTCGTCGTCATTACGCCCATCGCCGGCCGTTATGCGGACGGTTTCATTCGCCGCAAGCCGTTGCTCTATGGAGTTACCGGGTTGGCGCTGCTGACGGTCTACCCGGCATTCATGCTCTTGAGCCACGAGAACGTTCTGCTGTGCATCGTGGCCATCATCCTGCTGATTCTACCGATGGCGATCGGACTGGCGCCGAGCATGGCCATGCTGCTCGAAGCATTCCCCCGGGAACAGCGGGTGACCGGCATGTCGATCATCTACAGCGTCAGTGTGACGCTGTTCGGTGGATTCTCACCGCTGCTGGTGACATGGCTGATCAACGTCACCGGCAACCCATTGACCCCGGCGCTGTACCTGGTGGCCACCGTGGCGCTCAGTCTGTGTGCCCTGCGCCTGCTGCCAGAGCATCCCGGCCGCGACTGATCGTTCAATACACTGCAACACAGAGGAAGATGCCCATGAGCGAGCCCATGGTTCACCCGCACCTGCTCAGCACTGCAACACGATTTGCGACACTGCGCCAAGACATTCACCGCCACCCCGAACTGGGGATCGACACCTGTCGCACCGCGGCAATCGTGGCCGAACGGCTCGCTGCATGGGGTTATGAAGTCCATGCCGACTTGGGCAAAGGCGTTGTGGGCGTACTCAGGCGCGGGCAATCCACACGTACGCTGGGCATCCGAGCGGACATGGATGCATTGCCCATCCTGGAGCGCAACGGGCTGCCCTGGGCAAGCGAGCGTCCAGGCTGCATGCATGCCTGTGGCCACGATGGGCATACTGCAACCTTGTTGGCGGCGGCGGAGCATCTGGCGGCAGACGCTCGATTCGACGGCACCTTGAATTTGATTTTCCAGCCGGACGAGGAAGGTTTGACGGGGGCGCGCTCGATGCTGCAAGCCGACCTGTTCGCCAGGTTTCCCTGCGACGCGGTCTATGCCTTCCACAACATGCCCGGCTTGCCGGTCGGGGTGGCCGTGGTTCAGTCCGGCGCCTTCATGGCGTCTTCGGAAGAAGTGCAGATTACCCTGACAGGCCGAGGTGGCCATGGCGCCATGCCGGAACGCGCCATTGATCCTATACCAGCCCTGGCAGGCATCATCACTGCGTTGCAAACGGTGGTTTCGCGCAACCTCTCGACCAGCGACGCTGCGGTGGTGAGTGTGGGCAAGGTCCGCGCCGGTACCGTCTACAACATCATTCCAGAGAGCGCCACCCTGATGCTCGGTGTGCGTACCGCAACGCCTGCCGTACGCGAAAAGGTGGAGCAACGGATCCGCGAAATCGTGCAGGGGCAGGCAGCCAGCTTCGGCGTCACCGCAGCCATCGAATACCGGTTGCTGGCACCCGTGCTGGTCAATGCGCCCGAAGAAACCGCACGTATGCATGCCGCTGCCTGCGCGGTGTTGGGTGCGGACAATGTATTGCAGCAGATGCCGGTACGCTTGATGGGCAGCGAGGACTTTGCCTGGATGCTGAACGAGCGTCCAGGCTGCTATTTCGTCTTGGGGAACGGCACTGGGTCGTTCAATGGCTGCTCGGTGCACAACGACCACTATGACTTCAACGACGCCGTGATTCCCTTGGGCGCTGCGTGCTGGGCGCGGCTGGTGGAAGACTATCTGCAACCACTGGGCGACTAGCGTTTGCTTGCCGCCTGAATCAACGCCTTCATCTCGGCCACCGCGGCCTTGAAGCCTACGAACAACGCATGGGCCACCAGCGCATGACCGATGTTCAGCTCGTTGACCCCACGAATCGCGGCCACCGGCTCGACGTTGTGATAGTGCAGACCATGGCCGGCGTTGACGATCAGCCCGTGGCCCAGACCGAAACCTACGCCGTCGACTATTCGTTGCAGCTCATCGGCGACATCGGTCGGGGTCTGGGCGTCGGCGTAGCGACCGGTGTGCAGTTCGATAGCCGGCGCGCCCACCCGCTTCGAGGCTTCGATCTGGCGCTCGTCGGCATCGATGAACAGCGACACCTCGCACCCCAGCTTGCCCAGACGCTCGACGGCGGCCTTGATCTTGGCCTCCTGACCGGCGACGTCCAGACCGCCCTCGGTGGTCAGTTCTTCACGGGTTTCAGGCACCAGGCAGACGTGAGCCGGGCGAATCTGCTCGGCAAAGGTCAGCATGGCCTCGGTAACGCCCATTTCGAAATTCATTCGCGTCTGCAACACGTCCTTGAGCAGCAGCACGTCGCGCGGCTGGATGTGCCGACGGTCTTCACGCAGATGCACGGTGATGCCATCGGCTCCGGCTTCCTCGGCGTCGAGCGCGGCCTTGACCGGATCGGGGTAGCGCGTGCCACGGGCCTGGCGCAGCGTCGCCACGTGGTCGATGTTGACGCCCAGCAGAATGCGGTTACAGGTATTCACGAGAACTCTCCGAAAAATCCAAGCCACAGCATACGTGTTGGTCAGGGCTTGCGAAACAGCTCGCGACTGACCAGCGGCCGACCGCCCAGGTGCACCGCCAGGGCCTGGCGCATGAGGCGCTTGGCCGCGGCCAGTGCACCTGGCGTTTCCCAGCTGGCCTGGGCCATGGCCAGCAACTCGGCGCCCTGGAACAACCCTGGCTGCAACAGCTCGACCCGTTCCAGGCCAGCATCCACCAGCAAGCGGTACAAGCCGTCGGTCGCTACAGGTTCACCATTGACGTCGACGTCCAAGGCGAAGCCATAACCGAGCTGGTCCAACAGGCGCCACTCGAAAGAGCGCAGCAAAGGTTCCAGCGCACGCCCTGCGCCAAGTGCCTGAAGGGTGGCGGCATAATGCTCGAACAGCTGGGGGTGGGGGTCTTCACTGGGCAACAGGCGAATGAGCAGCTCGTTGAGGTACAGGCCGCTGAACAGCGCGTCGCCGAGCATCCACACCGCCACCCCGGCGGACTCCATACGTGAAACGTTCTTGAGTTCGCCCTTGCCGCGAAACTCGACCTCGAGCGGTACGAACGGACGCGCCAGGGTGCCCGCCTTGCCGCGCGCATTGCGCAGCACGGCGCGCAGGCGGCCCTGGGGGGTGAGGAAATCGACGAGGGCACTGGTTTCGCGATAGGCACGCGAGTGCAGGACGTAGGCAGGTTGTGGGGTCGGGGCATTGGACATGACTTACGCAAACCTGTAGCAGCGGCGCAAGCCGCGTCACGAACCCACGCGAACGAACAGAAGATCTGCTGCACCCTGTGACGCGGCTTGCGCCGCTGCTACAGGGTGTCGTCCGCGATGTGAAATTACTGGTCGTTGTAACCCAGCGAACGCAACGCACGCTCGTCGTCGGACCAACCGCCCTTCACCTTCACCCACAGATTGAGCATGACCTTGGAGTCGAACAGCACCTCCATGTCCTTGCGCGCTTCCATGCCGATGCGCTTGATACGCTCGCCCTTGTCACCAATGATGATTTTCTTCTGACCATCACGCTCGACGAGAATCAAGGCATGGATGTGCAGCGTCTTGCCCTGCTGCTTGAATTCCTCGATCTCGACGGTGATCTGGTACGGCAGCTCGGCGCCAAGCTGGCGCATGATCTTCTCGCGCACCAGTTCGGCAGCGAGAAACCGGCTGCTGCGGTCGGTGATCTGGTCTTCCGGGAAGAAATGCTCGTTCTCCGGCAGATGCCCGGCAATCACTTTTTCCAGCGCTTCGAGGTTATGCCCGTGCTGCGCGGAAATCGGCACGATCTCGGCGTTCGGCAGCTGTTCCTGCAGCCAGGCCAGGTGCGGCATCAGATCAGCCTTGTCCTCGATGCGATCGGTCTTGTTGATCGCCAGGATCACCGGCCCCTGCACGTACTGCACCCGCTCCAGAACCAGTTGGTCTTCGTCCGTCCACTTGGTGCGGTCGACCACGAAGATCACCACGTCGACGTCTTTCAACGCTGCCGAGGCGGTCTTGTTCATGTAGCGGTTCAGGGCCTTTTCATTGCCCTTGTGCATGCCCGGGGTGTCGACATAGACGGCCTGGATCTCGCCCTCGGTCTTGATGCCCAGCATGTTGTGGCGGGTGGTCTGCGGCTTGCGCGACGTGATCGCCAGCTTCTGCCCCAGAATGTGGTTGAGCAACGTCGACTTGCCGACATTCGGACGGCCGACGATGGCTACATAGCCACAACGGGTAACGGGTGCATCAGTCATTGCCATTCTCCACGCCCAGGGCGATCAGGGCAGACGCGGCGGCCACCTGTTCGGCGATGCGACGGCTGACGCCCTGGCCCCGGCTTTTCTCATTCAGAAGGACGACTTCACACTCGACGAAGAACTGTCGGCAGTGCGGGTCGCCCTGGATATCCACCACTTCATAGCGCGGCAGTTCAGCACCGCGCGACTGCAGGAACTCCTGCAGGCGGGTCTTGGGATCTTTGTTGGTGTCGACCAGCGTCAGTCCTTCGAACTGCCCTTCCAGCCAGGCCAGCACGCGATCACGCGCTGCATCCATACCGGTGTCCAGGTAGATGGCCCCGATCAGTGCTTCGAGGGCATCGGCCAGGATCGATTCGCGGCGAAAGCCACCACTCTTCAATTCGCCCGAGCCCAGGCGCAGGTAATCGCCCAGATCGAAGCCGCGGGCCAGTATGGCCAAGGTTTCACCCTTGACCAGACGCGCGCGCAGGCGCGAAAGCTGGCCTTCGCGGGCTTGCGGAAAGCGCTCGAAAAGCGCTTCGCCAGCGACGAAATTGAGGATGGCATCGCCGAGAAACTCGAGGCGCTCGTTGTTGCGCCCGGCGAAGCTGCGATGGGTCAGTGCCAGCACCATCAGGTCCTGGTCCTTGAAAGTGTAGCCCAGCTGGCGTTCGAGGCGGCCCAGGGAAGCGGTCACGGCTTGACCACGCTGAACTCACGATCGAACTTCACCACCACATCCAGATTCTGGATCAGTGGCTCACGCTTTTCGTACTTGAGGTGGGCCTTGAACGTGTTACCCGCCTCGGTGATGCTTAAAACCTTGTTCAAATCCAGATCCTGAATATTGTTGACCTGCATGGCCCGGCTGACGTGGCCATAGAATTCACCCACCGTATCGACCCGGGTGGACTTGTCGGCACCCGCCGACTCGATGGCCTGGGTCAGCGTCCGGTAGTCCATGTAGTGCGGCACCAGCTTGAAAGCCGTACTGGCCACGAACGCGATCACCGCCAGGGTGAGCAACCAGCCAACGATGGACATGCCTTGCTGGGACTTCACTGCGTTCATGCTGGACACCTCTGAAAACATTCGGCGCCGTCCGTGGACGGCGCCGGCGGCGCTACTTGATCAGCCCGACTCGCGAGAAGTTGGGCAAGTGGCTGAGCTTGGGCTCGGGCCAGCTCATCCAGATGGCAAAGGCCTTGCCGACGATATTCTGGTCGGGGACCATGCCCAGCAGTTCCTTGGGAATCGACGGATCGTCCCAGTAGCGGCTGTCGTTCGAGTTGTCGCGGTTGTCGCCCATCATGAAGTAGTGCCCGGCAGGCACCGTCCACTGGCTGTCGGGCGGCGCGCGATAGCGCGACATTTCCTGGCGGATGACGTGCTCGACTTCGCCCAGCTTTTCCTTGTACAACTCGGCGCTGCCCAGGCTGCCCGGCTCGCTGCCGACCAGTTGCCGCGCGATCAATTCGCCGTTGACGTACAGCTGCTTGTCCGAGGTGTAGCGAATCTGGTCGCCCGGCAAGCCGATCACGCGCTTGATGTAGTTGACGTTGGGGTCGCTGGGGTAGCGGAACACCATGACGTCGCCGCGCTTGGGATCGTTGACCTCGATGATCTTCTTGTCCACCACCGGCAGGCGAATGCCGTAGGAGAACTTGTTCACGAGGATGAAATCACCCACTTCCAGGGTCGGGATCATCGAGCCCGAAGGAATCTGGAACGGCTCGACCAGAAACGAGCGCAGCACCAGCACGATGAACAGCACCGGGAAGAACGACTTGCCGTACTCGACCAGCAGCGGTTCCTTGTCCAGGCGCTCGACCACCGCCGGCTCGGGCTGGCTGACGCTGCCCTCGTAGGTGGCGATCGCAGCCCGTCGTCGTGGTGCCAGGACGACCAGATCAAGCAAGGCCAGCAGACCACAAACGGCTACGGCGATGACCAGCAACAGCGGGAAATTTAGTGACATAGGACTCGACTATTCCAACCTGAGCACAGCAAGGAAGGCTTCCTGTGGAATTTCCACGTTGCCGACCTGCTTCATGCGTTTCTTACCGGCCTTCTGTTTCTCCAACAGCTTACGCTTACGGCTCACGTCGCCACCGTAACACTTGGCCAGTACGTTCTTTCTGAGCGCCTTGACAGTGGTCCGGGCAATGACCTGTCCGCCAATGGCGGCCTGGATTGCCACATCGAACATCTGCCGAGGGATCAGCTCCTTCATTTTCTCGGTCAACGCACGGCCCTTGTAGGCCGCATTGTCGCGGTGCACGATCAGCGCCAGGGCATCGACCTTGTCGCCGTTGATCAACACATCCAGCTTGACCAGGTTGGCCGACTGGTAACGCTCGAAATGGTAGTCCAGCGAGGCATAGCCACGGCTGGTGGATTTCAGGCGGTCGAAGAAGTCCAGCACCACTTCATTCATCGGCAGGTCGTAGCGAACCTGAACCTGGCTGCCGAGGAATTGCATGTCGCGCTGCACGCCGCGCTTCTCGATGCACAGGGTAATGACGTTGCCCAGGTGCTCTTGAGGCACAAGAATCGTTGCCGACACGATCGGCTCGCGGAAGTCCTCGACGGACGAGGCGTCCGGAAGCTTCGACGGGTTGTCCACATAAATGGTTTCACCGGTCTTCATGACCACTTCGAAGATCACGCTTGGCGCCGTGGTGATCAGGTCCAGGTCGTACTCGCGCTCCAGGCGCTCCTGGATGATCTCCATGTGCAGCATGCCCAGGAACCCGCAGCGGAAACCGAAGCCCAGGGCATCGGAGCTTTCCGGCAGGTACTGCAGCGAGGAATCGTTGAGGGTCAGTTTCTGCAACGCGTCGCGGAAATCTTCGAAGTCTTCCGAGCTGACCGGGAACAGCCCGGCGTAGACCTGCGGCTGAATGCGCTTGAAGCCGGGCAGCACGGCAACATCGGGCGTGCTGCTCAAGGTCAGGGTGTCGCCGACCGGCGCGCCGTGAATGTCCTTGATGCTGCCGATGATGAAGCCCACCTCGCCCGCCTTGAGGTCGGCCGTGGCGGTGTGCTTGGGCGTGAAGACGCCGACGCTGTCGACCAGGTGCACCTTGCCGGTGGACTTGACCAGAATCTTGTCGCCCTTCTTCACCCGGCCATGGCGCACGCGCACCAGCGAGACAACGCCCAGGTAGTTGTCGAACCAGGAGTCGATGATCAACGCCTGCAACGGTGCTTCGATATCGCCGGTAGGGGCCGGAATGGTCTGCACCAGGCGCTCGAGCACGTCGATCACGCCCATGCCGCTCTTGGCGCTGCAGGCCACGGCGTCGGTGGCGTCGATGCCGATGATCTTCTCGATCTCGTCCTTGACCTTGTCCGGGTCGGCCTGGGGCAGGTCCATCTTGTTCAGCACCGGCATCACTTCCAGGCCTTGCTCGATGGCCGTGTAGCAGTTGGCCACGGACTGGGCTTCGACGCCCTGCCCCGCATCCACCACCAGCAGCGCGCCTTCGCAGGCCGCCAGCGAGCGGCTGACTTCGTAGGTGAAGTCGACGTGCCCTGGGGTATCGATGAAATTCAGCTGGTAGGTTTTGCCGTCTTGCGCCTTGTAGTGCAGGGTGACGCTGTGCGCCTTGATGGTGATCCCGCGCTCACGCTCCAGGTCCATGGAGTCCAGGACCTGGGCCTCCATTTCGCGGTCGGCCAGGCCGCCGCACATCTGGATGAACCGATCGGCGAGGGTCGACTTGCCGTGATCGATGTGGGCGATGATGGAGAAATTGCGGATATGACTCAAATCACTCACGGGTCAACACTCAAAAAGGCTGCGGGCCGAACGCCCAACGAAAAATAGCCGGGAATTGTACCTGAATAACGTTCGGGTGTGGGAGCGGTGGGTCGAGGGGTGGTTGTACGGACGTCTTCGCGGGCACAGGGCCCGCGAAGGCCACACCACCGCTCACAAAAAAGGCGACCCGAAGGTCGCCTTTCGTTCATACACCCAACCTGCTTACTCAGCCAGCTTGAAGGTGATGAAGCTCGCCCTGCCCTGACGCAGCACACGCATGGACACCGAACGATTCTTCGGCAGGCCCTTGGCGATATCGGCGAACTGCTTCGACGACTCGATGGCCTGGTTGTTCAGGTGCGTGATGACGTCGCCGGGCTGCAGGCCGATCAGCGCAGCCGGACCGTCCTGCACCTCCTTGATGACCACGCCGCCTTTGAGCTCGAGTGCCTTTTTCTGTTCAGTGGTCAGCTCTGCCACCGACACACCCAAACGATTGCTGCTGCGCTCGGTCTGGGCCTTGGCGCCTGTATCCAGGTCCTGATCGTCATCCGGCATCGCACCAACGGTTACGTCGATCGTGCGGCGCTTGCCTTCCCGGATCACTTCCAGGCTGGCCTTGGCACCGGCCTTGAGCCCTCCGACCAGGTGCGGCAGGTCGGCCGACATATCGATCGGCTGGCCATTCATGCTCAGGATCACATCACCCACTTGCAGACCGCCCTTGGCTGCCGGCCCTTCTTCGAGCACCTGGGCAACCAGTGCACCGGCCGGCTTGTCCAGGCCGAACGACTCGGCCAGGTCCTTGTTGACCTCTTGAATGACCACGCCCAGCCAGCCGCGGCTGACCTTGCCGTCCTTCTTGAGCTGGTCCGAAACGTCTAGGGCCACGTCGATCGGAATGGCGAAGGACAAGCCCATGAAGCCGCCGGAACGGGTGAAGATCTGCGAGTTGATACCCACCACTTCACCGTTCATGTTGAACAGCGGGCCACCCGAGTTGCCCGGATTGATCGCCACGTCAGTCTGGATGAACGGCACGTAGGCGTCATTGGGCAGTGTACGGCCCTTGGCGCTGACGATGCCCTTGGTGACCGAATGGTCGAAGCCGAACGGCGAGCCGATGGCCAATACCCACTCGCCTACTTTCAACTTGGCCGAATCGCCCAGCTTGACCGTAGGCAGGTTCTTGCCGTCGATTTTCAACAGCGCCACGTCGGTGCGCGGATCGGTGCCGACCAGCTTGGCCTTCAGCTCACTGCGATCGGACAGGCGCACGATGATCTCGTCGGCGTCGGCGATCACGTGGTTGTTGGTGAGTACATAGCCGTCAGCCGACACGATGAAACCCGAACCCAACGACTGCGCTTCGCGCTGACGATCGCCGCGCTGCGGGGAACGCGGCCCACCGCGCGGCATGTTGCGCTCGAAGAACTCGCGAAACATCGGCGGCAGGCCTTCCAGATCTGGCATCTGGCTGGCAGCCACCCCGCGATCCGGCAGCTTCTGCGTGGTACTGATGTTCACCACGGCGGGCGAAGCCTGTTCGACCAGCGTGGTGAAATCAGGCAACGCTTCAGCCTGCACGCTGGCAACGCTGCCCAGCATCAGCACTGCCGCGAACAGTGAAAGAAAGGGGTTGAAACGTGTTATCGACATACGGCTCCCGTTCGTAACGAGCATGGTTGAGCAATAGGGTTGTGCGGTCGGCAAAACCGGGATTCGGCCCTCTGGCAATCCCGTGTTCCGGCGCGGCGCACGGCAGCGAACCAGCAACTGCATAACGGTTCGCCCCCGAAGCACAGACCTATAAGAAAAAAACCGGCGGTTTGCAACCTGCATGAAACAGCTTTCACGTTACGTCGCGATGATTAAACCAGCATGAAGGCCTGTCGCGAAGCATGGACGGCGCCTTTGGGCGCGTACAGTTCAACGCCGAGCCTGAACATCCTGGCGTTGCATCGACAGGGCTATTCGCTCAGCGGTGCCCAGCGGGATTTCACCCACTACCGTGATCATCATTTCACCTTCCGAGGTCTTCAACTGTCGCGACACTGCCGCCGTCGGGCCAAGCTGGACGCGGGTATCGCGCGCAGATGCACCATTGAGCGGTTCAACAAATACAGAAAAATGCGCAAGCCCATCGGCGTACAGCAGACTGGTCACACTGGCATTGCTGGCGGAAGATTTGCGCAGGCCTGTCTGGGCCAGTTCGAAGCCAGCCGGGATCCATTTGGAGCGCCACGTGGAGACATCGCGCGGCGCGGTGGCAGCGAGTGCGTGCAATACAGGCTTACAATTTGGTGTCGCCTTCAAGTCAGCAGACGCAGGGGTTCCCACTGCCAGACGCGTGTACTGCAAGCGTTCGAGCAGTCGCCCTTGCCCGTCGATCAACAAAGACTTGAGCAACAGGCCGGTACGTGTGTCCAGATGCATTTCGAAGGCATAGCGGTCGCGATCCCTG
Source organism: Pseudomonas sp. MM227 (assembly GCF_947090715.1). Classification (NCBI taxonomy): domain Bacteria; kingdom Pseudomonadati; phylum Pseudomonadota; class Gammaproteobacteria; order Pseudomonadales; family Pseudomonadaceae; genus Pseudomonas; species Pseudomonas sp. MM227. The sequence goes on along the minus strand of NZ_OX352319.1, from coordinate 1,119,494 downwards.
GGAACCAGAGTCACCACCACCGCCTCGCGGCCGGCGACCCTGGAAGCTCCGGCAACGCGCAGGTCGTACCACGACATCAGCTTGAGCGGATCGACAACGCCATCGGAGCCAACAGGACCTTGCACCACGCCGAGCACTGGGTTGCCCGTTGCGCAGGCCGTACGGCCACCGGCCTGGACACGCTCGGACGCGATACCATCCAATTTGAGCACACGCTCACGCACCCCGCCGTCGCCAGCACGGTGCCAAACCTGATAAGTGGAGAAATCACCGTCACGTTCGTAGACGAACGTGCCTTCGAAACTCTGCGTGCGCTCGGCGCGCGTCATGCTTTCGAGCCACTGAGCTGCATCGGGTGCAGCAGCGGCCGGTGCGGCCAGGCCAAGGAGAAATGGCAGGAGCAGAGCCGCACGCATGATCGGGATTAACGGTTTTCCATGCTCGCGGAACGGGCATAAGGCAGAGCGCTTTCCGAACCTTTGGCGGCAGCTTCCTGCGAATGTTGACGCAGATAACCCGGCAGGCGCTGGTCGTTCAACCCTTCCTCACCTTTAAGCACACCGTTGGCCATCGGCCCTGGTGCGTCGGAGCTGTCGGGCGTGTAGCCCGCCAGAACGGCCGGACCTTGCACCATCGGCGTCGACGGCGCTTGCTGCGCGGGCTGCTGTTGCGCCAGCTCGGCGCCGGTAATGTCGTCCTGGTTGTACAGGCGCACGCCTGCCAGCACGGCGACGGTCACCGAAGCAGCCACGGCCAGACGACCGAGGCTGCGCCATGGGCCGCGAGCAGCCGCTGCCGGCGCAACGTCTTCGGCAATGGCTGCCGACACTGCAGCCGACAAGTCCAGGCGCGGATCCAGAAGGTCCTTGTGCATGACAGCACGAGCGACCTGAAAACGTGCCCATGTGGCACGGGTTTCGGCATCGTCCAGCGCGGTCAGTACCCGACGCAGTTCCAATTCGTCCGCTTCGTTATCCATCACTGCGGACAGCGATTCCTGCAGGGCTTCACGACTCATGGCGTTCCTCTCTTGGCTATCGCCGCTGTCTCAGGATTCCTGCAACAACGGCTGCAGGGCTTTGTCGATGGCTTCCCGGGCACGGAAAATCCGCGACCGCACGGTCCCCACCGGACACTGCATGACACTGGCAATGTCTTCGTAACTCAAACCGTCGAACTCGCGCAGGGTCAATGCCGTGCGCAGGTCTTCAGGCAGCTGCTGAATGGTTCGATGGACGGTGCCCTCGATCTCATCGCGCAGCAGTGAACGTTCCGGTGACTCGAGATCCTTGAGGCCATGATCGCCGTCATAGAACTCCGCGTCCTCGGAACTTACGTCACTGTCCGGTGGCCTGCGTCCGCGGGACACCAGATAGTTTTTCGCCGTGTTGATGGCGATACGGTACAGCCACGTGTAGAACGCGCTGTCTCCGCGAAAATTGCCCAACGCGCGGTAAGCCTTGATGAAAGCTTCCTGCGCCACGTCCTGGGCTTCATGGGTGTCGTGCACGAACCGCACGATCAACCCGAGAATCTTGTGCTGGTATTTCAGCACCAACAGATCAAACGCTCGCCGATCACCGCGTTGTACACGCTCGACCAGCTGCTGATCCTCTTCCTGGGTTAGCATGAACACTCCTCATGGGTCCGGAAGGAGCGCTGCTCAGGCCATCGTTCAGGCTTGCAACCATAGACTCGGGCTATTCGCAAAAGTTCTCCCCTCCAGGCAAGTTTCCCGCAGGCCTGGATCAAGCCTGCACGGAAAGCGCAGCTCGAACGTGCCGGGCTGCGCCGATAATCTTTCCGTCGAGCGCTGCAACCTGGCATTGCCAATGCAACCACTGTTCGACGCTGTTTCCTTCCTATAGGCAACCTTCTATTGATTGCAGGCTTTCTTGGAAAGTTCCCACAAAAACGAAGGTTTAGGCCTATACGCACGGCTTGCTCGGTCCTACAACCGTTCCTATAACTGAAGTGATTCAGCTCGCGCAGCCCAGGTCGAGCGCCTGTTCGCGTAGCGCAAGCGTCGATGCGGCTGCTATAAATGCCGCGCCACGCCAGCGGGAAACCCTGGACTCCGTGCGTCGAAGGTGCCGCTATTGTGCCGCTACCCCCTTGGATATACCAGCGGGACGTGCACAACAGGCGCGAACGGCACGCTGGATGGCGCTTCACGCAACCTTACTTTCGACCTGCGGATGACCTTCGAATGGGCAAGCAACTGCAACACGATGTTCTGGTGATCGGTAGCGGAGCCGCAGGCTTGAGCCTTGCGCTGGCGTTACCCGACACGCTGCGCATCGCGGTCATCAGCAAAGGTGGGCTGGGCGATGGCTCGACGCCCTGGGCACAGGGCGGCGTGGCGGCCGTACTGGCCGATACCGATACCGTCGAGGCTCATGTTCAGGACACGCTCGAAGCGGGCGCCGGCCTGTGCGATGAAGAGGCCGTGCGCTTCACCGTAGAGCACAGCCGGGCGGCGATTCAGTGGCTGGTCGAGTTGGGCGTGCCGTTTACCCGTGAACACGAATCGGATCCCGCGCACACCGGCTTCCCCTTTCACCTGACCCGTGAAGGCGGCCACAGCCAGCGCCGCATCATTCATGCGGCGGATGCCACCGGCGCGGCGATGTTCGACACGCTGTTGGCAGCGGCGCGCCTGCGGCCCAACATCGAACTCATGGAGCAGTGCGCGGCCATCGACCTGATTACCGAACGGCGCCTGGGCCGCGCTGAGGACCGCTGTCTCGGCGCCTACGTGCTGGATCATCGCAGCGGCGCGGTGAACACTCACGCGGCGCGCTTCACCGTGCTGGCAACCGGTGGCGCCGCCAAGGTCTACCTGTACACCAGCAACCCCGACGGTGCCTGCGGCGATGGCATTGCCATGGCGTGGCGCGCGGGCTGCCGGGTCGCCAATCTGGAATTCAACCAGTTCCACCCGACCTGCCTGTATCACCCCCAGGCCAAGAGTTTTCTCATCACCGAAGCGCTGCGTGGCGAGGGCGCCCTGCTCAAGCTGGCCAACGGCGAGCGTTTCATGCCTCGCTTCGACTCGCGTGCCGAGCTTGCCCCGCGCGATATCGTGGCCCGCGCCATCGACCACGAAATGAAGCGCCTGGGCGCCGAGTGTGTGTACCTGGACATCAGCCACAAACCGGCAGACTTCATCCGCAGCCATTTCCCGACGGTGTACCAACGCTGCCTGACGTTCGGCATCGACATCACCCGCCAGCCCATTCCCGTGGTGCCAGCCGCCCACTACACCTGTGGCGGCGTGCAGGTGGACCGGCACGGACGCACCGACGTCCCCCATTTGTATGCCATTGGCGAAACCAGTTGCACCGGCCTGCACGGCGCCAACCGCATGGCCAGCAATTCCCTGCTCGAATGCATCGTCTACGCCCGCTCCGCCGCCGAGCACATCGTTTCCTGCCTGGCCGAAGTCGCACCGCCCGGACCGTTGCCGCAGTGGGACGCCAGCCAGGTGACCGATTCGGACGAAGACGTGATCATTGCCCACAACTGGGACGAGTTGCGGCGCTTCATGTGGGACTACGTGGGCATCGTGCGCACCACCAAACGTCTGCAGCGCGCGCAGCACCGAGTGCGCCTGCTGCTCGACGAGATCGACGAGTTCTACAGCAACTATAAGGTCAGCCGCGACCTGATCGAACTGCGCAACCTGGCGCAAGTGGCCGAGCTGATGATTGCGTCGGCCATGCAGCGCAAGGAAAGCCGAGGCCTGCACTACACGCTCGACTATCCAGAGCTGCTGTCAGAGGCAAAGGATACGATCCTTACCCCGACCAAGTGAGGCACGTTAGGGGCGAGAGCGTAGCACCGTTTGAAACAGCGTTGTAGCGCTTTTGTCCCATACCACCGAAAGCTTAGAGGCATCCGCAGACACCGCACAACACCACCTCCAGAGGCCTGCGTGGGCGCGTTAAGGCTCAGGTGCGAAGGCCTACGGGGAGAACCTGCGCACGTAGGCGTATTGAGGTGGTCATTCCCAAATTTCTTTCAGTTTTTCACCCGGCCTTTCCATCCAGGACAGTTGCTGATTGCTCTTGACGGAAACCCCAAGGCGCCTCATCGACCACCAACAGCTTCAATGCTGGCTCGAACGCATGGCATCGCGGTGGGTATCCTCTTCATGGTCAAACCAAGTGGACCACAGATGCCTGTACAGACACCGAGAGACGCCTGAGTCTTCATGCTCAAGCCAGCGCACGGACAGGTGACAAACAAGTCTGCCCATTGCCCAGCAACAACAGTATTGGTCATTGATACTCATCACCTGAGAGGAAAGCCGGTGAGATGCCTTAGAGAGACAGAGCTATCTGGGTAACTTTAAGCCCCCCTCTGCTTATAGTGGGTGTTTTTAAATGAATATCAAATGTGGCCAGATACCCTTGCTCGGTCACGAAGACTCCCAGTCATGCCGTGAGGCCCCTGCTTGATGTGCTGTTTGCCTCCGTCGAGTAACCACCAAGCTTTCGCCCTGAGGCAAGGGACTCGCACCGGTCTCATCTCTGAGATGCGCCACGATGTCCAAACTGAACGGAGCGAGTAGGGCGAGTAGATTGCTTGTACGAAGACCCAGTGCAGGTAGTCGGGGCTGAGAGCCGCCCTTTTGTTATTAAGGGAATCATGCTCGCAAGACCGTTCCCCCATCCTCAGTGAAGCCATAGAGGCCCGCAAGGATTCCGCAGTAATCGTTCCATTTGGCTCCGTGAGGGCGACAAGCTTTCTCAGCGATAAGGTCAATGGCGGACACGCGGGGCAACGGTAAGAACGCCTCGACGATGAACGGGTTGTCATCCTCAACGGCTTGAGCTTCAGCTTCGAGCATCTTGGCAAGTTGGCGGCAAGAAACTCCTAACTCAGCAGCGGCAGCGCGTTGGCTCATGGTTTTGGACAGCTCGGTTGCTCGTGGCGCTGGAGGCTTGCAGTTTGGGTCAGGCAGGGTCCAAGGCTCCCGCGATAAGATCGTGGTCAGCTTGGCGTGGGTAATGCACTGGTGGTTCAGTTTGGCAGGTGTCAGCATGGTGTTGCTCCTCATTAGTAAGTAAGTCGGACGGAATGCCCTTTCTTCCCTATTAGTGAGGGTTTTTAAATCCGCCGCTGCTTAGTGGCGTTTCTGCTTGACATCTCCAAGGCCAAGCCCTTGCAGACGTAACCGAATTCACATAGCGACGCCGTCACAAGCGCCACTCTGCATGTCTGACATTTCAGGCCGAATTTGGGACTTTTCCTACATATTTCCTTTTTCATGCTTGTTAGCTTGATTCGTTTTATCTTCCCGCAAATTCACAGGCATCTCGTTCGACAGCTTCGTGTATGTGGGTCCACGCTACATGACTGGAAAGGAACATTGGATGTTCAATGCAAGTCCTCAAACGCATTTCAGCCTGACCATCAGCGACTTCAAGCACGACCTTCAGGTCCTCTCGCTCACCGGCCAAGAATCGATTAGCGCTCCCTTTTCTTTTGATCTGGAACTGGTCAGCGAACATCCTGATTTGGACATCGAAAGTCTATTGCACAACCAAGCCTTTCTGGCATTCAACGACAGTGGAGCTGGAATTCATGGGCAGATTGACCGCATTGCACAAGGTGACTCCGGTAAACGCCTGACCCGCTACAGTCTTACGCTGGTCCCGCAGTTGGCCTATCTGGCGCACCGTATCAACCAACGAATTTTCCAACAACAAACCGTTCCACAGATCATCGCGCAGATTCTTGAAGAGCACGGCATTCAAAGTAACGCTTACCGGTTTCAGTTGGGTTCGATCTATCCAGCACGGGATTACTGCGTCCAGTACAACGTATCCGACCTGCACTATGTACAGCGACTGTGCTGGGAAGAACGTATCCACTACCACTTTCAACACTCGCAGCAAGGCCACACACTGGTATTTGGTGACGACCAGACCTTGAAAGCTGGTGGTCAGCACATCGTGATTGGCCCCGGTGGAATCTTCAGCAGTTCCGATATTCAGCTCGGCGGTGCCCCTGTAGGAGGAACAGTGGCCAATCCAATATTGCCGGGGGCATTGACTGCGCTAATGACCCCTCCAGCGCTCCCGCCGATGATTGCCCCGTCCCAGAACGCGCTGATGGCCATCTCTAAAGTTAAAAACCCTGATTTCTGCCCGATCTGCGGGGCCTGCAAAAATGGTGTTTGCCTGACTGAAGGAGCCTCAGCATGACCAGCATGACACCTCAGCAATGGATGATCGAACAGCGCCGCCTCGGGCATTCCTTGTGCCTGATTCTGGACTCTGAAGACGAACGCCACACCCGTCAGACTCTGCAGGACTCTCAAGGTGCTGACCAGTATTGCAGCGTGTACAGCGAGACATCGGTTGCCGATCTGGCGGATGCGGGGCCTTTCCTGTTCCTTATCGACAACGCTGAAGATGGACGCTTGAACGAGCTGCTTAAGGCCCCTGAAAGGAACTGGGGCTGGCTTGCCAGTCTTCCACCTGAGGCAGGGTTACACGAGCTGGTCAGACATTGGCGTGAGCGTCTGATTGTCGGGACGCGACCGTATCAGGCCCTTTATCGCTTCCATGACAACCGAGTGTTGACCCGCGCACTGAAGCACTTAACCACCGGGGCAATTGCGGGGTACTTGGGGCCCATTGTCAGCGTCTGCTACTGGCAAGGTCAGCACTGGAACATTCTCAGCAATCCCACACCGGGTAACCATCCAGTTCCTGAAAGCCCTGCGTGGTGCGAGGTTCCCGTTGAGGGCGATCAGTCCGCACACATTGGTGAGGTCAATGCCCGTCGCTACCTGCTGGCCGAACATCTTGACGCCTATGCCCAAATTGCCGAGCGACAAGATCCCGACCTATGGCTCAGCACTCAGTTGGCCTTGGCTGACGCTTGGGGCTGGCAATCACCGGAGCAACTGGAGTTTTTGTTGATCCAGAGTTTAAAGGAAACAGACGGTACACTTGCAGAGCGCTGGCAGGCGCACCCTGATGAAACTCCGACAGCTCATTTCCAGCGGGTTTATCAGGCAACGCAATTTTGGCAAGGAGACGCCCCGCTATGACACAAACACTTAACGGCCTGCTCTTGGGCGCCTGCATGGTCCTGACAGCAGGATGTGCTACCGGGAGTGGGAAGCCGGAGAGTTTTACCTTTACGGCCGACCTGCCTCCCAACTTCGCTTATTACGCCGTAGCCAAGTATGCGCCCGCCAAGGGAGAAACTTGCACGGTCACCCTTGATGACAATCCTTATCTTGGCTTTAACAGAGAGTGGCGTACCGAATACAAGCCAGAGTCTGAAATTCCAATTTACCGCACCGTCAAAGGCTGCCGATTGGCTATCTATAAAGTCGATTTTGAAATTAACGCTACTTACGGAAAAGATCGTGGTGACTTTGGCGGCGATACAACGGCCGTGGTCTTTAGGGAGCAACTGGAAGAACAATACAAACGAACTTTTGATGCTGCTGGAGAAAACGCCATAAATGGTCAGTGCCAATGGTTGTTTCGCACCCAAGGGCCAAAGCGTCGTCTTTCGAAGGGGCTCGTTTGTAAAAAAGTTGACGCTCAAGGCGTGGTCACGAAGGGGCGTCCTGTTGGGGCTTACACCTTGGATCAACTGCCGGGTAAAACCGTGAAGCTGAAGATCAAGCTGGCTGAGGAGGAAAGACCCGGCTGGGGAGACACTTGGGTCAAGGTCCCCGGTGGCTGGAAGCGCTGTATGGGAGAAGGTTTTGAGGATCAGCGTGCTTATTGCCGTGGCAACTATACAGACTTCAGCAGCTTCAAAATGCCAGATGGCCGCGACTGTACAATTTATCCCGGCTGTACCGAATAAGGAAATCACTCAATGACCACTTTGGATGAAACGCTGAAGCACCCGCTAAACAACCGAATATTTACCTGCCCTGTTCAAGACAAATGGACCAGCTTTCAGTTAGTGGATGAACTTGGTGAAGGGCAACCTTTCGCTGGGCTGCCTTATAACGTTATCGATTCAGAAGGTCATATATACAAAGGTAAGCTTGACGCAGCGGGGAAAGGCAAAGTTGAGAACCATTTTGCGGGGCCGATAGCATTAGTTCTTGACCAAGAATACAGTGGCACAGCCCGCCCCTATGAAGACTTACAAAAGCGACTACACTACCCGCTCCCGATAACCGAGCTTCAAGTCCGCGCCGAGCAAACTCGCCATTGTCATAAAGACGGCTCACGGACCCAAAGCAACCCAGCGCAAGCCTGTGCGGATTTCTTCTGCCAAGTCGAAGTTCGTCATTTGGTCGAGCATTTCGCGCATTTACCACCTGAGGTCGAGTGTCGCTACCCACGCCGTCTGGGATGGGCCAAGCTGATGTGCGAGTATGGTGAGCGCGGTGTCTGTCTGCTTTCAAACAAGCACAACGTGCTGGAAGTTCGCCCTTTACGCGCCCTGCGTCCAATGCTGTCCACCGATTCGCAGTTCTGCGCGCTGAACCTATATCAACTCGCCATCATGGCCACCTTGAGCTACAACCCGTTTGGCCAGGAGCCTGATAAGACGCCGATCAGCGAGAAGGAAGTCAGTTTCCCCCAGAAACCGAGTATGGGTAATTGGTTTGGTGATGCTCTGGCCAAGTTCAATGAAATCTGGAAAGTGGACCCAGGACAAGCCAAGGCGTACTACCCGTTATACGAAGATGTACCCTACTCCAAGCGTCTGGAAATCGTCCCGTTTGATCCTGATCTGTACCCTTCAAACAGTCCGGACTTAGAAGAAGATCAAGAAACCCCGGCCAAAATTCATTTTCTTGATGACCGAGGCCAAAGCGACGACACCGACACCCAAGCGTTTATCACGCACAACGATGAGCTGATCCTGATTTCAGTACGTGGCACCAATGAAAAGTTAGCTGACGGACTTCGGGATGCCGATGCGCTTCAGGTTCCATTCACACAAGGTGTGGGAAATGATAAGGCCAAGGTTCACCGAGGATTCTATGACGCCGCACTGAAGGTCTACGACCTCACGATCAACTATCTTGAAAAGTTCTACACCGGACAGAAGCTGATCATTTGCGGTCACAGCTTGGGCGGGGCAATCACCTTGCTGCTCTCGGAGATGCTGCGTCGTCGGGCTGGCTATGATTACAACATCGTGCTGTACACCTACGGCTCCCCAAGAGCTGCTGACGCTACCTTTGTAAAAGGGGCTGCTGACTTAGTGCATTACCGAATGGTCAACCACAACGACCCGGTGCCCAGCGTGCCCGGAACGTGGATGAATACCAAGGCATCCGTTTATGCGACAGGGGCAGCCTTAACCTTCGTAAACGTCCCTTTTGGCCTCTCGGTGTTTGCTACGGGCATCACCAACCTGACCGGTGAACATTATGAGCACCACGGCAAGTTACGTCACTTCTTTCCGGTGGAGCTTGGAGGAAAGGAGATGTCTTCGATCCTCTGGGAGCCCGGTTGCGACACCCTTACCCAGCACGCTGCCTGCACGTTAGCCATCCAGCAAATCGATGGCCTGCCCAACCGTCCCGGATTGATTGCTCAAGGTATTAAGCACGGTGGTAACCATTCAATGGTGGGCGGCTACATCCCCAACTGCTGGGCCGCATTTAAGCGCTCTCAGGAATCGCTGAAGCTCAAGAGTTCGCTGGTCACCAAGCGTGAGTTCGATTTCATAGACAGTGCTCTGGTACGCATTACCGACCAATTGCGCAACAAACGCCGTGCCTTGCAGGCCCGTCCCGACAAATATCGCGAAACTCACGAACCAGCCATTGATGCGTTCAGTAGAGAGGTCGATAAAGTGAAAGAAACCCGTGCACGCTTGGCAACTTTGCGTATCGAGAAGGTTGACGAAGCGAAGGTCTACGGTTTGCTTTCACAACACGCTGAAGCACTGGCAGACAGCTTGCTTCGCTGGCAGGCGCACCCAGAAAACAGGGTAGCGGAACAACTGGCCATGGCGCCAACCGCAGTAACAAGTGACCGTGAAGTATTCGCGTCAATATTAGGTCGTCCAATTGGCGCACCACATACGCTTGATATTGATTCAATCGTCTGAAACAAAGCGGCAGCAGGCAACGCTACGAAATGGTTGCCTGCAAGGTTCCTGCGGCCTGTATCAAGGACATCAGTAATGTAGCGCACGGACTGGCCCCCTGAACGTGCCGCCTGCATCAGGACAGCACAAGCGCCTTCCTCAAAGCCTCAGCCAGCCGACGCACCTCTACGGCGCTTCCGGCCCCATAAAGGTCATAGCTGATGGACCCCGACGAATGTCCCATGATTTCCTCAGCAATACCAACATCCACAGCAGCGGCCTTTAATGCACCCGCCATTGAGTGTCTCAGCGAGTGGAACGTCTGCTTCCGGTCAGCCTTCACGCCCAGTACGCTCCTCAGCCCCCTGTTGAGAACCTCAGAGAATCGTCCAGAACTGAGATCGAACATACGAGAATTGGTCGATTGGGCGAACTCAAGGAAAGCCTGAAGACTGAACCCATAAGCTCCATCCGTCAGGGGCACAAGGCGCACGACACTATCCTGGAACCGCCCACCTTTGCCGACTGAACTTGAGCCGCAGGCGCAGGCGTCGATGAGTGTCTGCATCCAGGCAGTCAGGCAGGACACAAGCGCTGCGCACCTGTCGCTGACCGGCCAGGCGGAAGCGCAGCACAACCACATGGGGCAGCGCCATGCTGTCGGGGCGCAGCTGCACCGCTTGCCAGCTACCAGCCTCGGTCCACACGGACCAGCCGCTCCGATCACGGCGCAGGCCGGTCACGGCGTGGGGGCTGCCGAGCAACACTTGCCGCGGCAATACGTACAGTGCGTGCGCGATGCATAGCGCCGCTGCGGCCAGGTGCACGAGCACGGGCGCATCCATCAGCACGTTTGCCAGCCACGCCGAGGCTTGCGCCAGCACGTAGAAGGCCAGCAGCCGCCGCGAGGGCTGCCAGTGGCACTCGAAGCGGTTACTTGGGCTGGACACGATCCAGGATCATCCGAACCATGCGCTGCAACTCGGGGTCATCGGACTCGTTACGCTCCATGAACCAGCCGAACATGTCCTGATCTTCACATTCGAGCAGGCGTACGTAGACATCGCGATCCACCTGATTCAAGTGGGGATAGACTTCCTTGACGAAAGGCACCAGCAACACGTCCAGCTCCAGCATGCCGCGGCGGCTGTGCCAGTAAAGCCGGTTGAGTTCAACGTTTTCGACCATGGGGGGCTCCTTGAATAGGCGCGCAGTATACAGAGGCGTCGGTGGGGTGTCAGGGCGGCGGGGATAGCATTCCCCCGGCGCGGGGCTCTATGATGACGTCCAGTCTTTTCAACTCAGCGATGACCCATGTCCGATAGCGCTATGTTCTGCACCCTGACCCACGAGGGCGTCCTCGCCGTTCGCGGCTCGGACGCCGGCAAGTTCCTGCAGGGCCAGCTCACCTGCAACCTCAACTACCTGGACGAGCACACGGCCAGTCTCGGCGCGCGCTGCACGCAGAAAGGCCGCATGCAGTCCAGCTTTCGCATTCTTTTGCAGGGCGATGGCTGTGTTCTGGCCATGGCCCGCGGCCTGCTCGAAGCACAATTGGCGGACCTGAAGAAGTACGCGGTGTTCTCCAAGTCCAAGCTCACCGACGAGAGCGACGCCTGGGTGCGCTTCGGCGTGCAGCATGGCGATGGCGCGCTGAACGCGCTGGGCCTGGACCTGCCCCTGGACACCGATGCTGTGGTACGTCACGGCGCGCTGATCGCAGTGCGCGTCTCGCCGGCGCGGGCCGAGCTGTGGGCGCCTGCCGAGCAGGCCGAGAACCTGGCCGCCCGGCTGGCCGAACAGCTGGCCCAGGGCTCGCTCGACGACTGGATGCTGGGGCAGATCCGCGCCGGTATCGGCCAGGTGCTGGAGCCGACTCGCGAACTGTTCATCCCGCAGATGCTGAACCTGCAGGCAGTGGGCGGCGTGAGTTTCAAGAAAGGTTGCTACACCGGCCAGGAAATCGTGGCGCGCATGCAGTACCTGGGCAAAGTCAAGCGACGCCTCTACCACGTCCAGTTGACCGGCCCGACGCGTCCGGAACCGGGTGCTGCGCTGTTCTCGCCGGTGCATGGCAGCGCCATTGGCGAGATTGCCCTGGCCGCACCGACCGCGCAGGGTTTCGAGGCCCTGGCCGTACTGCAGGACAACGCGGTCGAGGATGGTCGCATTCATCTGGGCAGTCTCGAAGGTCCTGCGCTGGCGCTTCTCACCTTGCCCTATACACTTGATCGAGACCGTGAAATACAGCGCTGACACGGCCCGTAGCAGGGCCTGCGCACCTCTCTCCCGCTATGCCGAGGCGTCGAATGAACCAGCTGGCCGATACAGTACAAAGGGATTTGCTGGCCGCCATCGACCGTGACGAACTGGTCTTGCCGACCATGCCGGAAGTCGCCCTGAAAATTCGTGAAGCGGCCGAGGACGACAACGTCAGCGTCAATCGTCTGAGTCAGGTCATCGCTCAGGACGCAGCGCTGTCGGCGCGTCTGCTCAAGGTGGTCAACAGCCCACTGCTGCGCGCCAGTTTCGAGGTCACCGACGTGCGTACGGCGATCAATCGGCTGGGCGTCAATTACAGCAGCAACCTGGCCATCGGCCTGGTCATCGAACAGATCTTCCACGCCCGCGCGCCTGCTGTGCAGAGCCGCATGCGCGAGGCCTGGCGGACCAGCCTGGAGGTGGCCGGCATGTGCACCGAGCTGGCGCGGCGATTCACCACGCTCAAGCCCGACCGCGCCGCTCTTGCCGGCCTGGTGCACCAGATCGGCGTATTGCCGATCCTGACCTACGCCCAGGAGCACAACGAACTGCTGGCCGACCCGGTGAGCCTCACCCATGTGATCGAGCATATCCATCCGCGGATAGGCGACCACATCCTGCACAAGTGGGACTTTCCGGCCATGCTCGCGCAGGTGCCAGGCCAGTTCCTGGACCTGAACCGGCACAACACCGAAACCGATTATGGCGATCTGGTGATGATCGCCACGCTGTTGCGCTTGCCGCACAACACGGGCCTGCCGATCCTGGTCGAGCATCCGGCTTACCAGCGCCTGGAGATCAAGCAAAGCCCGGTGCTGCTGGCCAGCGATCTGCTGCAGGCACAGTCGCTGCTGAACTAGAGCGCGAAGTCGACACGCACCTTCAAACCGCCCCTGGCGCCATCGTGCAGGCTGATGCGCGCCATGTGTGCGCGGCAGATTTCCCCGACGATGGCCAGGCCCAGTCCGGTTCCGCTGCTCTGCGCGTTGCGCCGGTAGAAGCGCTCGAACACGCGATCGCGTTCGTCCGCCGGAATGCCTGGCCCGTCGTCCTCGACTTCGAGGATGCCGGGGGTCAGCACGCGCAGAATGACGTTACCGCCGGCCGGGGTATGCGCCAGGGCGTTGTCCACCAGGTTGCTGAGCAGCTCGTTGAGCAACGTCGGCTCGCCGCGCAGCCAGATGGGCTCGTCGGCCTCCAGCGCCAGCGCCACGCCTCGGCCGTGGGCCAGGGGCGCCATGGCCATGCCCAGTTCGCGGGCCAATTGGCTCAGGTCCAGGCGCTGGGCGCCGCCTTCGGCAATGGCCCGTGCGCCGTTCTCGACCCTGGCCAGCGACAGTAGCTGATTGGCCAGGTGGGTAAGTTTGTCGGTGCCTTCCACTGCCTGCTGCAGGGTGGTGCGCCAGACTTCCGGATGTTCGGCGCGCAGGCCCAGCTCCACCCTCGCCTTGAGCGCAGCCAGCGGCGTGCGCAACTCGTGGGCAGCATCGGCAATGAACTGCGCCTGACGCTCGAACTGGACGCGCAGGCGTTCGGTGAAATGGTTGAGGGCCTGCACCAGCGGCCACAGTTCCCGCTGGACCTCGACCAGCGGCAGGGGGCGCAGGTCATCCGGCTGACGGTCTTCGACTTCGTCGCGCAAACGCTCCAGTGGGCGCAGGGCGGCGCTGACCGTGACCCACACCAACAACAAGGCGCCGCCGCCGAGCATGCCCAGGCGCAGCAGGGTGTCGGCCATCAGGCTACGGGCCATCGACACGCGCGCTTCTTCGGTCTCGGCCACGCGAATTTCTGCCATGCCGATCATGTTCGGTTCGCTGACGGCCTTCAGCAGGCTCACCACACGTACGTCCTGCCCCAGATAACGGCCGCTGTAGAACGTGGCCAGGGCCGGGTAGTCGTCCGTGCGCGGAGTGCCGCGCGGCGGCGCCGGCAGGTTTTCGTAGCCGGAGATCAGCTTGTGGTCGATGTCGTTGACCTGGTAGTAGATGCGCCCGGCGCTGTCGTAGGCGAAAGTATCCAGGGCCACGTAGGGCACGTCGGCACTGAGCGTGCCGTCGCGCTGGGACAGCCCGGCGGCAATGGTGCGCGCCGAGGCCAGCAGGGTCCGGTCATAAGCCGTGTCGGCCGCTTCGCGGCCATTCCAGTAGGCACTCAGACCGCTGGCCAGCATCAGGAAGACCAGCAGCATGGCGAGGTTCCACAGCAGCCGCCAACGCAGGCTGCTGACTTCACGCATCGCGGCTTTCCAGCAGGTAGCCCAGACCGCGGAAGGTGACGATGGCGATCGGTTGCTTGTCGAGCTTCTTGCGCAGGCGGTGCACATAGATCTCGATGGCGTCGGCGCTGGCCTCTTCGTCCAGCCCGAACACCTGGGCCGCCAATTGCTCCTTGCTCATCACCCGTCCTGGCCGGGCGATCAGCGCCTCGAGCACGGCCTGCTCACGGGAGGTCAGGGTCAGCAGCTCCTTGCCCAGGGTGAAGCGCCGCGTATCCAGGTCATAGGCCAGCGGACCGCAGCGCTGCTGGCGCTCACCACCAAGCACGGTGCGCCGCAGCAGGGCCTTGACCCGGGCTTCCAGCTCGGTGAGCTCGAACGGCTTGGCCAGGTAGTCGTCGGCGCCCAGGTTCAGGCCATGGACGCGGTCCTTGACGTCGCTGCGCGCCGTGAGCATCAGCACCGGCAAATTCTTGCCCCGCGCCCGCAGGCGCGCCAGCACTTCAAAACCGTCGAGCCTGGGCAGGCCGACGTCGAGTATCGCGGCGGCGTACTCCTCGCTGGCCAGGGCCAGGTCTGCCGCGACGCCGTCGTGGAGCACATCGACGGTCAAGCCGGTGGCCTTCAGCGCCTGGGCGACACTTTCGGCCAACTGCAGGTGATCTTCTACAAGCAGGACACGCATCGGTATTCCTCACGGCCAATCTTTTCTATATCGGAATGATGTTGCCGTAGTACGGTATTCGCTGCTGCCAGAGCCAGCCGCGAAGGCTCATCAACCGCTTTATGTGCCCGAGTTTACAGGCCCGTGCCGGACTGTGAAGCAGTCTTGGCAGATTGACCGCCACTGAAAGCTTGGTGAAAGGTTCGCAACATAAGGTTTCAGCAAGGCGAGTCCGTAGAGACCTGCCACGCAAACGTCACGATACGTTTTCGATAACAAGAACAACAATGGAGAAATACCCATGATTCGCGCCATGCGTCCGCTTGCCCTGGCTGTCAGCTGCCTGTTCATCAGTGCCCCGCTGCTTGCCCAGGAAGAACCCAAACGTCCTGAATGCATTGCCCCAGCCTCGCCTGGCGGCGGCTTCGACCTGACCTGCAAACTTGCCCAAAGCGCACTGGTCAACGAGAAACTGCTGTCCAAACCCATGCGCGTCACCTACATGCCCGGCGGCGTCGGCGCGGTGGCCTACAACGCGGTGGTCGCCCAGCGCCCGGCCGACGCAGGCACGTTGGTGGCTTGGTCCAGCGGCTCGCTGCTCAACCTGGCGCAAGGCAAGTTCGGCCGTTTCGACGAGAACGCCGTACGCTGGTTGGCTGCGGTAGGCACCAGCTATGGCGCCATCGCGGTCAAGAGCGATTCGCCCTACAAGACACTGGATGACCTGGTCAAGGCGCTCAAGGCCGACCCGAGCAAAGTCGTGATCGGCTCCGGCGGCACCGTCGGCAGCCAGGACTGGATGCAGACCGCACTGATCGCCAAGGCTGCCGGGATCAACCCGCGCGACTTGCGCTACGTTGCCCTGGAAGGTGGCGGTGAAATCGCCACGGCCCTGCTCGGCGGCCACATCCAGGTCGGCAGCACCGACATCTCCGACTCCATGCCGCACATCCTCAGCGGTGACATGCGTCTGCTCGCGGTGTTCTCCGACAAGCGTCTGGACGAGCCGGAAATGAAGGACATCCCCACTGCCAAGGAGCAGGGCTACGACATCGTCTGGCCTGTGGTGCGCGGCTTCTACCTGGGGCCGAAGGTGACCGACGCCGAATACGACTGGTGGAAAGCGGCGTTCGACAAGCTGCTGGCATCCGAAGAATTCGCCAAGCTGCGTGACCAGCGCGAGCTGTTCCCGTTCGCCATGACCGGGCAGGAGCTGGACACCTACGTGAAGAAACAGGTCGCCGAGTACAAGACCCTGGCCAAGGAATTCGGCCTGGTTCAGTAATCGGCCTGGGTCCGCGGGGAGCCATTCGCGGGCAGAGACCCGCTCCCACAGGGTTGGATATACACGTCCACTGTGAGAGCGGATCTCTGCCCCCGAAGGCTTCCCTGCCGACACCACCATCGTCCTCCTTCACGAAGGAACATGACCATGATCATGATCGTTCAACGGCTTTTCGCCCTGCTGTTGCTGCTTGTCTGTGCCGGTCTGGCACTGATGGCCTGGCCTTACCAGGCACCCTTTTCCTATGAGCCGGTAGGCCCGCGCGCCTACCCGTTGCTGATGCTGGGCCTGATGAGCCTGGCCCTGCTGTACCTGGTGTTTCGTCCCACTCCGATCGTGCACAGCGAGGAAGAGCCGCCGCTGGACCGTCCGACCCTGAAGAAGATCGCCATATGCATCGGTTTGCTGCTGGTGTTCGCCGGGCTGTTCGAACCCCTGGGCTTCATTCTCAGCAGCATCCTGATCGGCATTCCGATGGCCCTGCTGTACGGCGGCCGCGCAGTGCCCAGCGTGATCATCATCACCTTGATGAGCATCGGCCTGTACGTGCTCTTCGATAAAGTCATGGACGTGCCGCTGCCCTTGGGCCTGCTCAGCGTTCTGGAGAACTGACATGGATACTCTTGGCTACCTGGGTCAGGGCTTCGGCGTTGCACTGACCCCTTACAACCTGATCACCGCCCTGTCGGGCACCCTGATCGGCACCGTGGTCGGCCTGCTGCCGGGCCTGGGGCCGATCAATGGCGTGGCACTGCTCATCCCGATCGCCTTCGCTCTGGGCCTGCCGCCGGAGTCGGCACTGATCCTGCTGGCGGCGGTGTACCTGGGCTGCGAATACGGCGGTCGGATCAGCTCGATCCTGCTCAACATCCCTGGCGAAGCATCGACCGTGATGACCACTCTGGACGGCTATCCGATGGCCCGCCAGGGTCTGGCCGGCGTTGCGCTGTCGTTGTCCGCGTGGAGCTCGTTCATCGGTGCATTCATCGCCACCTGCGGCATGGTCATGTTTGCCCCGATCCTGGCCAAATGGGCGATTGCCTTCGGCCCTGCGGAATACTTCGTGTTGATGGTGTTCGCCATCGTCTGCCTGGGCGGCATGGCCGGCGACAGGCCGTTGAAGACGTTCATCGCGGCGCTGATCGGTCTGTTCCTGTCCAGTGTCGGCATCGACGCCAACAGCGGCGTGTACCGTTTCACTGGCGACAACATCCACCTGGCCGACGGCATCCAGTTCGTCGTGCTGGTGCTGGGCCTGTTCTCGATCAGTGAAATCCTCTTGCTGCTGGAAAAGACTCACCACGGCAGCGTGGCCGTCACGGCCACCGGGCGCATGATGTTCAACCTCAAGGAAGCCGCTTCGGTGTTCTGGGTGAACATTCGCTGCGGCGTGCTGGGCTTCATCATGGGCGTACTGCCCGGCGCCGGCGCCACCCTGGCCAGCGCGGTGGCCTACACCACCGAGAAGCGCCTGGCAGGTGCCAGTGGCAAGTTCGGCCAAGGTGACAAGCGTGGCCTGGCCGCACCGGAAACCGCCATCGGCGCCACTGCCTGCGGCGCCCTGGTGCCGATGCTGACCCTGGGCGTACCGGGTTCGGGCACCACCGCAGTGATGATCGGCGCCCTGTCGCTGTACAACATCACTCCAGGCCCGCTGCTGTTCCAACAGCAACCGGACATCGTCTGGGGCCTGATCGCCTCGCTGTTCATCGCCAACATCATGCTGGTGATCCTGAACATCCCGATGATCCGCATCTTCACCAAGATCCTCGCCGTGCCGAACTGGGCACTGGTACCGGTCATCGCCATCATCACCGGCATCGGCGTCTACGCGGTCCACGCGACCACCTTCGACCTTTTCCTGATGATCGGTATCGGCATCTTCGGCTACATCCTGCGGAAGCTGGATTTCCCGCTGTCGCCTGTCCTGCTCGGTTTCATCCTGGGCGGCCTGATGGAGCAGAACCTGCGTCGCGCGCTGTCGATTTCCAACGGCGAACTGCAGATCCTCTGGGGCAGCCCGATCACCGCAGGTGTCTGGATCCTGACCATTCTGATGCTGCTGCTGCCGGTGGTTCGTATCTGGCGCAAGCGCGCTGCCATGCGTCGTGCCGCTGCCGATGTTTGATCGGTTCCTGCACAACTGGTGGGGTACACCGTTCGTAGGTCTGGCTGGCGGCTATGTCGCCAGCCTGATCGGCTGGCCGCTGCCCTGGATGATCGGCTCGTTGCTGGCGATCATCCTGGTGCGCTGCCTGACACCTTGGCAATTGGCGGAAATACCCAATGGCCGCAAGCTGGGCCAGTGGATCGTCGGCATAGGCATCGGCCTGCACTTCACCCCCTTGGTGATGGAGCAGGTGGGCGGCCATTTCGGTCTGATTTTTTTCGGAGCGCTGATCACCAGCGTTTCCAGTGCCGTGGGCGTGTGGCTGATGCTGCGCACCGGTGAAGACCGGGCCACGGCTTTTTTTTCCAGCATGCCGGGCGGTTCCGGCGAAATGGTCAACCTGGGCGCGCGCAACGGCGCCGACCTCAGCCGCGTCGCCGCAGGGCAGAGCCTGCGGGTGCTGGCGGTGGTGCTGTGTGTGCCGGCGCTGTTCAAATTCCTGATGGGCGACGGCACACCCATCAGCCATGAAGGCGGCGTCGACTGGGCCTGGCTGGCGTTGATCTTCCCCCTCGCCGGGGTGGCGGCCTGGATCTGGCAGCGACTGGACCAGCCCAACCCCTGGCTGTTCGGCCCCTTGCTGGTCAGCGCTGCCATGAGCGTAAGCTTCGATCTGCACATCGGCCTGCCGGACGGTGGCAGCCAGATCGGCCAGTGGCTGATCGGCAGCGGCCTGGGCTGTCACTTCAATCGCGCGTTCTTTCGCCGCGCACCGTCGTTTCTCGCTCGCACGCTGGTCAGCACCGCCCTGACCATGGCCATTGCCGGCGGCTGCGCGCTGGCCCTGAGCGCCCTGACCAACCTCGACCTGCGCTCGCTGACCCTGGGCATGATGCCCGGGGGCATTGCCGAGATGAGCCTGACCGCCGAGGTGCTGCAGCTGTCGGTACCGCTGGTGACCGCGATGCAGGTGATGCGCCTGCTGTTCGTGCTGTTTCTGGCCGAGCCGCTGTTTCGCCAGTGGCAGAAGCGCCGACCGGTGCCTTAGGGCAGGCGCCAGTCGATGGCGGTCAGCCCGTTCTGTTCGAGGAACTTGTTGGCGCGGCTGAAGTGGCCGTTGCCGATGAAGCCCTTGTGCGCCGACAACGGCGAGGGGTGCACAGAGGTCAGCACCAGGTGCTTGCTGTTGTCGATCAGCTTCTGCTTGCTCTGCGCATGGGCGCCCCAGAGCATGAACACCACGCTGGACTGCTGCTCGCTGACCACTTCGATGATGCGGTCGGTGAACGGCTGCCAGCCTTTCTTGGCGTGGGCGGCGGCATTCGCCCTTTCCACCGTCATGGTGGTATTCAGCAGCAACACCCCCTGCTCCGCCCAGCTTTGCAGATAGCCATGCTTGGGAATGTCGATGTTCAGATCGCGCTTGAGCTCCTTGTAGATGTTCACCAGCGAGGGCGGCGTGGGGATGCCTGGCTGCACCGAAAAACACAGACCATGCGCCTGGCCCGGACCGTGGTAGGGATCCTGGCCAAGAATCACGACTTTTACCTGTTCCAGCGGCGTGGTATTGAGCGCGTTGAAGATCATCGGCCCGGGCGGATAGATTTCTTTCCCCAACGCATGCTCCTGGCGCAGGAATTCGCGCAACTGGGCCATGTAGGGCTGGTCGAATTCCTCACGCAGTGCAGCTTTCCAGCTAGGCTCGAGTTTGATGCGGTCGTCTGTGCTCATATGTTCACCAAAAAGAAGCAGGCACCAAAAAACAGAAGGCACCGGAAATCAGTGGGCGGACGGTAGGAAAGCGGACACGGAAAGTCAAATGCAGACAGGATCGCTGCCACCCTACGCCGGCCATTCGCTATGGCTGTTCCGCGGCTACCGCCCCTTTGATGCGAGGTCACGATGGATTTGAATTTCGAAGAACTCAGTGCCGGCAATGGCGCACGTATCGGTATCGTCTCGCTTGCTGCAGAGAAAAGTCTAAACGCTTTGACCTTGCCGATGCTCGAAGCGCTCGCCGGAAAATTCGATGAGTGGGCGCAGGATGAACGTGTGGTCTGCGTCGTCTTGCGCGGCGAAGGCGAAAAAGCCTTCTGCGCCGGGGGCGATGTGCGCAGCCTGGTTCAGGCCTGCCGCGCCCACCCCGGCGAAGTGCCGCCGCTGGCAGCGCGTTTCTTCGCTGCCGAATACCGCTTCGACTACCGCCTGCACACCTACCCCAAGCCGGTGATCTGCTGGGGCCACGGCTACGTACTGGGCGGTGGCATGGGCTTGCTGCAGGCGTCGAGCATTCGCATCGTCACGCCGAGCAGCCGCCTGGCCATGCCCGAGATCACCATCGGCCTGTACCCGGATGTCGGCGCCAGCGGATTCCTCTCGCGCATGCCCGGCAAGCTCGGTCTGTTCCTGGGCCTGACCGGCGCGCAGATCAACGCCCGTGACGCCCTTGACCTGGGCCTGGCCGACCGTTGCCTGCGCGACGATCAATACGAAGATCTGCTCGACGGCCTGCTGCAGCTGAACTGGCAGGAGCAGACAGCCATGCAGCTGAACAGCCTGCTCAAGGCCCTCGAACACGATGCGCGCGACAGTGCCCCAGCGGCGCAGTGGCTGCCGCGCCGGGCCGCCATCGACGCCCAGCTGGACGTCAGCGATGCGCCGGGCGCCTGGCATGCACTGGTGCAATGGCAACGACACGAGGACCCCTTGCTGGCCAAGGCCGCCAGCAACCTCGCCAAGGGCTGCCCGCTGACCGCGCATTTGATCTGGGCGCAATTGGCCCGTGCCCGCCACTTGTCGCTGGCCCAGGTGTTCCAGATGGAATACAGCTTGAGCCTGAACTGCTGCCGTCATCCCGAATTCAGCGAAGGCGTGCGTGCGCGCCTGATCGACAAGGACAACCAGCCGCACTGGCACTGGCCCGATGTCGACCATGTACCGCAGGCAGTGGTCGAGGCGCATTTCGGCAAGGCCTGGGAAGGCCGTCATCCGCTGGCGGATCTTTGTGATTACTGAATGGCAGGTGAAAAACGAAAACGGCGCCCCTGAGGGCGCCGTTGCTGGCTAGTGTCGACCGCCGCGGCCCGGGCCACGGTCGGAGCCTCGGCCCCGGTTCCAATCCTGGCCGTAATGCCGCGCCGGCCCGTCGCGCCAGCGTGGATCGGGGCCGCGCCCTGGCCTGAACCCCGGCCGGTAGTGCGGAGCAGGCGGACCGTAGTAGCGCGGCGGCGGCACCGCGTAATACCGAGGCGAAGAAAAGTAGCGCGGCCCCTCGTAGTAGCGCGGTGCCGGCGTCACGTAGTAACCACTGCCGTAGGGCTGGCTGTAGGGGTAGTAGCCGCCTCTGGGCGAACTGTCCACGGAATAGACTTCGGTGCGGTAGTAACCTCCCCCTCCATAGGGCACACAGGCACTTGTCAACAAGCCCAATACCACGATCAAAAGAGCTCTAGGGGACATAAGCGGCCTCCTGGACCGCGAGAGGGATCGAACCAGCACGACTGGTCGTTACCCGGAACGATGGTTCTGGGCATAACTCAGACAGCGGAAAAGATACTGCATTTCACACGGCAATAAATTGATACAAAGCGTTCTGCATTGACGCTTTTCGCCGACCTGCAGGGCGCTGAAGTAGAATGCCACGTTCATACCTTCACGGATCGCTCATGACCACGCTCGCGCTGACCGACAGCCGCCTTTGCCCAGCCTGCGGCGGCCGCAACGACTGCACATTGGCCGATGCCAAGACGGCTGCACAGCCGTGCTGGTGCTACACGGTCAGCATCGACCCCGCTGTGCTGCGAGCTTTGCCCGAGCATTTGCGCAACGCCGCCTGCTTGTGTCCGCGCTGCGCGCGAGTGAATGAGCAACTGCCTGAGTCGGAGGCATAGCGCAGCAATGCGTCTGGACAGATTTCTTTCCAATTTCGAACGCTTCAACCGGCAGCAGGTGCGCCTGGCCTTGATCGCAGGACGGGTCCAGGTGGATGGCAGCGTGGTCCGCGACCCGCTGCATGCTGTCTCTGAGTTCAGCGAAGTACGGCTTGACCAGACGTTGTTGCAGGCCGGCTATCCTGCTCGCTACCTGATGCTGCACAAACCACCTGGTTGCGTCAGCGCCACGCAGGATCCGCAGCATCGGACCGTTCTTGACCTGCTCGAGGTGCCCGACAAGCACCAGTTGCACATCGCCGGGCGACTGGATTTCAACACCACCGGGCTGATGATCCTGACCAACGATGGGCAATGGTCACGCCGCCTGACCCAACCGGCAACCAAGCTGCCCAAGGTGTACCTGGTCGAGACCGAGCAGGTCATCGAACCCCATTACGTCGAGACGTTCGCCAAGGGCATCTACTTCGCTTTCGAAGACCTCACCACCCTGCCCGCCCACCTCGACATCCTCGGCCCGCGCCTGGCGCGCCTGAGCATCGTCGAAGGGCGTTACCACCAGGTGAAGCGGATGTTCGGCTACTTCCAGAACAAGGTGCTCACGCTGCACCGAGAGCGCATGGGCGCGCTGGTACTCGATGACAGCCTGCAACCCGGCCAGTACCGCAGCTTGAGCGCAGAGGAGATCGGTCTGGTTTGAGGGGAGTCGAGCAGAGAAACGAAAATTAGCGCTTCAAATTGCCAGGCGCTTCTGGTACAAAGTCAGCCGCCCGGAGCAGGTGTCGAAAGACGCAGTGCACCGAGGTCGCCAAGCTGGCAATCGAGTTCGCAATGAACTGCCAGCGGCACGGAAACAACGCGTCATGCGGGTATAGTTTAGTGGTAAAACGAAAGCTTCCCAAGCTTTAGTTGAGGGTTCGATTCCCTCTACCCGCTCCATGTTTCAGGCAGTATTTTGATTTTTTCCCCTCCCCGCTCAGCCTCTTATCCGCCGAACCTTGTTCGCCATACTCCGCAGAACACTGCCTCCGGCGTAACGAAGCTCGGGCCATCGGCTTCGCCAGCTCATGGATATCATCAGCCAATGCACAGGCGCCGATTTGCCCCCCCTTCTACATCATGCAAATCGAGCACGGGAACGTACGGTCAATCGCCAACTGGAAATGATCGGGAACTTGCGCAGACCGGTATCCCTCTCCTGTAGGTGATTGCTCAGGAGTGATAGACCATGGAAACCTCGATTTTCTGGGCGGCGTCCGCCGTGATCGTTCTGTTGCTGGACGCTTGGGTACTGACGAGCGTCTGGCGAAGCACCAAAAGCTCCGGCACGAAGCTGGGCTGGACGGTGCTGATCTTTGTACTGCCCCTTGTCGGACTCGCCATCTGGGGCATCGCGGGGCCGAGAGGCGTTGCCATTCCGCCAACATCGGATAAGCACAGCAAAGGCTGATGTCGATCCTACCCATCTGATACGCGTTGGCTGGCATGTATTTAATTCGCCATCCCCAGGCGTTTGGCTGAAGGCGTTCATATCGCCCAGCCAAGCGTGATCGCGGTCAGTGCCAGATAGCGGAACGCCTTGGCCAGTGTAACCACGACCAGAAAACGCCAGAGCGGCTCACGCATGACGCCAGCGATCATAGTGATGGGATCACCGATGATCGGCACCCAGCTGAACAAGAGCGCCCAGTATCCGTAGCGCAGGTAGGCATTCTGCGCTTTATCCAAGTGGCGCTCACTGATGGGAAACCAACGGCGGTGCCGAAAACGTTCGATAGAGCGGCCCAGGTACCAGTTCACGACAGAACCCAGCACGTTGCCCGCCGTGGCGATCAGTACGAGCAACACCGTTGCGTAGTGTTGCGAAACAAGCATGCCCACCAATACCGCTTCGGATTGCAAAGGCAGAAGCGTGGCGGCACCGAACGCCACGACGAAAAGGCTTACATAGCTGGTCAGTTCGAACACCTTGTCATCTCGCGTGTGAAGGCCTGCTGCGGAGTGAACGTTTCAAACGCAGTTATCCGCAACAGCTCGCAGGTTTCAAGGGCTGATACCAGCTCTGCTGTACCGCATGGTGTGGAAACTGTCCCATTGGCACCAGCTATACAGATAAACAAGATGCAGATGTAGCGCATCGATCAGCACAGATTCGTTGCCCGGAACCTTGTAAAGCCCCCCGCCCAGCACCCTTCATTTCTCGATCAAACAGCCAGTTACGCCAACTCAATCAGAAAACTACCCAACATTGCGAAGAAATTTCTGACACTGACGTTGACGGTTCAGTTGCCTATCCAGCCTAGTAATACCCTCTTACTTGATAGGGACATCCATCATGATCATCCTGGTAGCCGGTATTCATGGCGTGGGAAAAACCTGGCATTGCGAGCATTACGCGCACCGTCGGGGCGTGTTGCACAGCAGCGCTTCGGGTTTGGTCAGGCAGGTGTTGGCCTGTGTGAAATGGAGCGATGATCGCTATGCGACCAATCGAGACCGCAACCGCCAGGCACTGGAACTGGCCGTGACCAGCATCGCCGCCAGTGGCAAGTCGATGCTGCTGGAAGGAAACGTGGCGTTGATGGGTAAGCGCCCACGTTCGTCGGGCACCGATCTGACGGCGTTCGAGCGGCTTTCCCTGGGGGCGATTCTATTGCTGGAGAGCGATCCGTGGACGGTGTTGAAGCGCTTGCCGGCCAGCCACGCTTCGCCGACCGAAGTCGAGGTGTTCCAGCATCAGAAGCGTGACAGCGCGCGAGCGGTGGCGCGGCATCTGGACATTCCGCTGATGCTGCTGCGCGACTGCAGTGATCACACCTTTTGCCAGACCCTGGACGCATGGCTAAAGCGCGGCCAGCCCATCTCCATTGATACAGCCAGACGCCATCCACCTGGATTTCATCGCCAATACCGCTGAGAAGCATTGCCGCTACGAGATGCCGCTCGTCGCCTCGACGGCACCTTGCGCGCAAGAGGCTGGCCCAATGCTTGTACCCCCCATTCACTGCGGAGATGCACCATGATGATTAGCAAAAAGCTTGCCTCGCTGGCTCTGGCCGGTCTTCTGTCGGCTTCGTCGTTCGCGGCGATGGCGGCGTCCAACGACAGCAACCCCACGGCTACGCCAGAAGCGCCATCGGGCAAGCAGGTCATTCCAGGCACTGACAAGTCACCCGACAATGGCAACGCCACTGGCATAGACGGCAAGACCGGTTCGATGAGCCAGGGCGCAGATGCCGGCACCACCGATGGTGGGCCTACCCCGATGGGCGCGACCAAAGGCGATGGCAGCTCGGGCAACAGCGGCGGCAACGGCAGCGGCGCTGGCAAATAAGCCCACCGCACCTTCTGCAGCGGCGCGAATTCCGTCCTTCAAATTGCCAAGCGCAATTGCAAGGTCAACCGGATTCGCGCCGTTGGCGTTTCCGCAGATCAGTAACCGTTGCGTTGAAGAACCTCGATCACCGATTCAGCGGCAGGACGCTTGTAGAACTTCAGCAGCTCGCTGGTACGGTTGGTGAAGATGCCATCCACGCCTGCGTCACTGACCTTCTTGAAATCGACCGGCTCGTCCGCGGTATACACGTGCACCAGAAGGCCTTTGTCGTGGGTCAGCTTGTTCATCCAGGGCTGAACCAGGTCCATGTAGCTCTGCTCTCCCCCCTCGGTCAACGCTGCCGAAGGCCCGGTACCCACCGCGCCGTTGGCTTTGGCGATGTCCAGCCAGCGCTCGAACTCGGCACGGTCGCGGGGTCGTTGCTGGGCGTAGTAAGCCGCTTTGTCCTTCATGCCGGACGCTGCGAACGTCACCTTGGATCCGGGTTCGATGCTGCCCTCGCCTACCCATAGCAGCAGCACCTTGGGTACCTGCGGCATTTCCTTGGCCAGCAGTTCCAGGCTGCCCTTTTCGAACGTCTGCAACACGACCCGGTGCTGACCGTCGAGCCAGCCACGCTGCTCGAGTTTGGCCTTGAGGTCACGCTCGATACCAGGAAACTGCTGCGGTACCTTGGTTTCGATGTACACCCCAGGCGTGTGCGTACCGCCTTGCGCCACGTCGAGTACCTCATCCAGGGTGAGAATCTTCAAGCCTTTGTAGCTGTCACGGGCGCGCTCGGGGTGCGCTGCGTTGAACCAGCTGCCGGCATCCAGGGTTTTCAGCTCCGCCAGGGTGAAGTCGCTGGCCGGCTTGTCCTTGCGCTCGGGAAACTTGCTGGCGATGTCGGTGGTGCGCAGCAAGGTATCGTCGTGCAGTGCGATCAGTTGCCCGTCGCGAGTGCGCTGCACATCGAGTTCCAGATAGTCGGCGCCCAGATCACGGGCCAGCAGGTAGGCCGGCAGTGTCGATTCCGGCGCATCGAACGAAGCACCTCGATGGGCAATGACCGCAGGGTGGGGAATGTTGGCGGCATGAGCCAACTGATCGGGGGTTTGCCCTTGGGCCGAGGCAGCTGCGCCCATGGCAGCAGTGAGGCAGAGCGTCTTGTACAGGTGTGCCAACATGTGTAGTCCTTCCACGGATGATCGAAAACGGCGCGGTTTGATGCCGGTGAACCGACCTAGCATAGACGGCGTCGGATGACAGGACATGGCGTGATAGAGTCGCGCCCTTGCCCAAGACACGAGTAGAACGAATCATCACCATGGCACATGACACCTCCGACGCCCACCTCGACGATTGGCAAACCCTGCATAACCGTCAGCCTGCGCAAAGCCTGTTGCTGGGCAACGGCGCCAGCCGCGCGGTATGGCGCAGCTTCGCCTACGATGGGTTGTTCGAGCGCGCGCAAAAGGTGCGCAACAAACCCTTGAGCCTGACCGACCTGGCGTTGTTCAAATCGCTGCAGACCCGCAGCTTCGAACAGGTGCTGGCGGTGCTCAACAGCACCGTTCGGGTCAATGCCGCCCTGGCGATCAGTTCCACCGCCCCGCTCAATCGCTACTATGCGATCAAGGAAGCGTTGATCCATGCGGTGCGCAGCGTGCACATTCCCTTTCGCCTGCTCGATGAACAGCGCCTGGCCGCGCTCAACCTTGCACTGCGCGCGTTCGATACGGTGTACAGCAGCAACTACGACCTGCTCTGCCCCTGGGCCGTGCAGCACGACCCGCAGGGTTTTGCCGAGCTGATGGACGTGGACACCGGTTTCGATATTCGCCAGACCGCCGCCACAGGCTGCCGCGTGCTGTACCTGCACGGCGGTCTGCAGCTGATCAAGAACAGCGACGGCACGACCCGGCAACGCACCGCCGAGGGCGAAGCCTTGCTCGACGGGTTTGCGATCAACACGCCTGGCGATGTGCCGTTGCTGGTCAACGAAGGCCCCAGTGCGCAGAAGCTGCGCACCATCCGCGATTCGGACTACCTGAGCTGGTGCCACGGCGAGTTGAGCCGGCAAGACGGCACTGTGTGCATCTTCGGCCACAACCTGGACAGCGATGATGCGCACATTCTTCAGGCACTGCGTCAGGCGCCTGCACAGACCCTGTATGTGTCGATCTTCCCGCTCAGCGATGCCTGGATCATCAGCCAGAAACAGCGCTTCGAAGAACTGTTCGCCGGCTGCGGCAAGGCACTGTATTTCTTCGACGCGACCAGCCATGGCCTGGGCAGTGCGCAATTGAACGTGGCCGTGCCTGCGGTGTTGAAGAAGCGTCGTTGAAGACGGGAGCGCAACCAGGCGCTCACCACAGCGATATCAACCCTTTCTCCAGTGCCAGCAGCACAGCCACGCTGCGTGAACCCACGGCGAATTTGCGACGAATGTTGGCGAAATGGAAATTCACCGTGGCCTCGGAGCAGGCCAGTATGCGCGAGATTTCCCACGAGGATTTGCCTCTGCCACTCCAGACGAGCACTTCCTGCTCGCGCGGCGTCAGCTTGATGTCGAGCGTCACTGCGAACTCCAACCCTTGGCTTGAGCGCTCATGGTGGCGCTCGTCAGGGGTGGGTCACAATGCCGGCGACTTGTAGTCCCGATGCCTCACAGCGCCTGGCCCAGCAGACCGTCTTCCTGCAGCAGGGTCTGCAGACGCTGCTCGCGAATGCCGTAGAAGGCTTTCAGTTCCTCGATCTTCGCCAGCGCTTCGGCGGACGGGCCGGACGTGTCGCGCTTGACCGCCAGAATCATCTTGTTCTTGTTGGTGTGCTCCAGGGAAATGAACTCGAACACCTTGGTCTCGTAGCCACAGGCGTCCAGCAGCAGGGCGCGCAAACTGTCGGTGACCATCTCGGCCTGCTGGCCCAGATGCAGGCCATATTGCAGCATGGGCTTGAGCAAGCCTGGGCTCTGGATCTGCAGGCGGATTTCCTTGTGACAGCACGGCGAGCACATGATGATCGCCGCGCCACAGCGAATGCCGGTGTGAATGGCGTAGTCGGTGGCGATGTCGCAGGCATGCAGGGCGATCATCACGTCGATCTCGCTGGGCACCACCGAACGCACGTCACCGCACTCGAACACCAGCCCCGGATGTTCCAAGGATGCGGCGGCGGCATTGCACAACTCGACCATGTCCGGACGCAGTTCGACGCCGGTGACCCGAGCCTGACGCTGCAGCGAGTTGGCCACATAGTCATGGATGGCGAACGTCAGGTAACCCTTGCCCGAGCCGAAATCGGCGACCCGCACGGGCGCATCTGTCCTGGCCAGCACGGACGAGGCGAAGGCGTGGGAAAACACCTCGATGAACTTGTTGATCTGTTTCCACTTGCGCGACATCGCCGGGATCAACTGCTGCTGCTTGTCGGTGACCCCCAGGTCATGCAGAAACGGCCGGCTCAGCTCCAGGTAGCGCTTCTTCTCCCGATCGTGACCCAACTCCGGCGCGGCCCGCTCCTGCTGTTGCTTGTTGCGGTGCAGGCTGGCCTTGTTCTTCTTGCTGAATTCGAGCTGCAACTCGTCGGTCAAGGTCAGCAGGTGCGCGTTCTTGAAGGTGTCGGGCAAGGCGTCGGCAATGAACTGCTGGCCATCGGTCAGACTGAAGTTCTTGGTGATGTCACGCGTCTTGTAGCGGTACACGAACGACAGGCACGCTTCACCCTTGATGGTCGCCAACTTGACGATCAGCCGCTGCAGGTCTAGCTCCTGGCCGACATGGCGAGCCAGCACCAGCTTGATGAAAGCGTTCTGCGCCAGGCTGGTGTCGAGCAGGGCAAGGAATTCGGCGCGGGGGTCGGTGACGGACATGGCGAAACGGATCTCGGGTCTATTCAGGCAGGCATTTTAGTGGCTGTGAATGGACTTGGGGGATTTGATTCGACGCTGCTTGCGCGGATGCATTTGTATCAATCCCGGCACCCGACTGGATTGACGAGCGCCGATACGTTAAAACACCTCCGGCAAACTATAAAAACACTGTCACCCGTAATCGGCTGCGGCATCCCTGCGGTAGGCCAGAGAGAAGAACTCAATGAACAAGCTGTGTCTGCTGGGTGTCGTCGTTGGCCTGGCCTTGCAAACCGCGTATGCCGATAGCCCTTCCCTAGGTCCGCAGAACAAGGATGCATTCGTTGCCGACCTGCTCGCACGCATGACCCTGGACGAGAAGATCGGCCAGTTGCGCCTGATCGCCATCGGTGGGGAAATGACTCACCAGCGCATCGAGGCCGAGATCGCCGCAGGGCGCATCGGCGGCACTTTCAATTCGGTTACTCGCGCCGACAACAGGCCCATGCAGGATGCCGCGCAGCGCAGTCGCCTGAAGATTCCCATGTTCTTCGCCTACGACGTGATCCACGGTCACCGGACGCAGTTTCCGATCAGCCTGGGCCTGGCCGCGAGCTGGGACATGGAAGCCATTGCCTTGAGTGCCAGAACCTCGACCGCCGAAGCGGCGGCCGACGGTATCGACATGACCTTCGGGCCGATGGTCGACATCTCTCGCGATCCGCGCTGGGGCCGCATCAGCGAGGGGTTTGGCGAAGACACCCACCTGGTGTCGAAAATCGCCCGGGTGATGGTGGAAAACATACAGGGCCCCAGCCCGGCCAGCCCGGACCGAATGATGGCCAGCGCCAAGCACTTCGCCTTGTACGGCGCGATCGAGGGCGGGCGCGACTACAACACCGTCGACATGAGCCCGCAACGGATGTTCCAGGACTACCTGCCGCCTTATCGCGCCACGGTCGATGCTGGCGCAGGTGGCATGATGGTCGCCCTGAACTCCATCAACGGTGTGCCGGCGACTTCCAATACCTGGCTGATGCAGGATGTGCTGCGCAAGCAATGGGGGTTCAAGGGCGTCACCATCAGTGACCACGGTGCAATTCATGAATTGATAAAGCATGGCGTGGCCAGCGACGACCGTGAGGGGGCCAAGCTGGCCATCAAGGCCGGCATCGACATGAGCATGAACGACCAGGCGTACGGCGAACATCTGCCGGGGCTGCTCAAGAGCGGCCAGATCAGCCAGGCCGACATCGATAACGCGGTGCGCGAGGTGCTTGGCGCCAAATACGACATGGGCCTGTTCGCCAACCCGTACCTGCGCATCGGCAAGGCCCAGGACGACCCGGCCGATGTCAACGCGGAAAGCCGCCTGCATCGCGCCGAAGCGCGTGATGTCGCGCGCAGGACGCTGGTGTTGCTGAAGAACCAGAAGCAGACGCTGCCGCTGAAAAAAGACGCGCGCATTGCCCTCATCGGGCCCCTCGCCGACGCGCCGGACGACATGCTCGGCAGCTGGTCGGCAGCCGGCGTCGCAACGCAATCGGTGACGTTGCTCAACGGATTGCGCAATGCCGTGGCCGACCCCGCCAAGGTCACTTATGCCAAGGGTGCGAATCTCACCGATGACCGTGCGACGCTGGACTTCATCGCCCACTTCAACCCCGAGCACGTGAAGCAGGCCATCGACCCACGCTCCGGCCAGGCCTTGATCGACGAAGCGTTGGCAGCGGCACGCGATGCCGACGTGATCGTGGCCGCGGTGGGCGAATGGCGCGGCATGACCCATGAATCGGCCAGCCGTGTTGCCCTCGACCTGCCGCGTACCCAGCAAGCCTTGATCACTGCACTGCGCGCCACGGGCAAACCGCTGGTGCTGGTGCTGATGAACGGCCGCCCGCTGACCATTGGCGAACAACAGCGCCAGGCAGATGCGGTGCTGGAAACCTGGTACAGCGGCACCGAAGGCGGCAATGCCATTGCCGACGTGTTGTTCGGCGACTACAACCCGTCCGGCAAACTGCCGGTCACCTTCCCGCGCGCGGTTGGCCAGGTGCCGCTGTACTACAGCCACTTGAGCATCGGCCGACCGTTCACGCCGGGGCATCCGGGCAACTACAGCTCGCAGTATTTCGACAGCGAGCAGGGCCCGCTGTACCCCTTCGGCTACGGCTTGAGCTACACCGACTTCAGCCTGTCGAACGTCAGCCTGTCGAGCAAGCGCCTGAGCCGCGACGGCAAGGTGACGGCCAGCATCAACGTGCGCAACGTCGGCAAGGTCGCCGGCGAGACCGTGGTTCAGCTGTATCTGCGTGATGTCGCTGCTTCGATGGCTCGACCGGTCAAGGAGCTCAAGCATTTCCGCAAGGTGATGCTCAAGCCGGGCGAAAGCCAGACCCTGACATTCGATATCGTCGAGGGTGATCTGAAGTTCTATAACCAGCAACTGGTGCGGGCCGCCGAGGCCGGGCAGTTCACCGTGATGATCGGGCTGGACTCCGAGGACGTCAAAGAGGCGACCTTCGAGTTGTTGTAGGTCGGCAACGGCTCGATAGCGCCCGTGACCGGTTCCCGCGCCCCGCGCCTGGCCGTCATCGTGCTGGTCATCGTGGCCGGCGCGTCGTTGTGCGCTGTATGGGCGGGCCGTCACGCCCAGCTGCTGGCGCAGAACGAAGAAGCGGCACGCAGCAATGGCCAGTTGGCGCTGTACGCCAACAGCCTGCACACCCTGATCGAACGGTATCGCACCCTGCCTGCCGTACTGGCGCTGGATCCTCAGCTGCAGCAGTCGCTACAGGGGCCGATCGATCCGGCCACCCAGAACATGCTCAACCGCAAGCTTGAGCGCATCAACGCGGCGGCGCGGTCGTCGACCCTGGAACTGCTGGACAGCCAGGGCCTGGCGGTGGCAGCCAGCAACTGGCGTCTGCCGACCAGCTATGTGGGTCACAACTACGCCTTCCGTCCCTATTTCAGCCAGTCGGTCAGCCAGGGCAGCGGGCGTTTCTATGCGGTAGGCGTGACCAGCGGCATTCCCGGCTACTTCTTGTCCAGTGCGATCAAGGACGCTCGGGACGGCTTTCTCGGTGCCATGGTGGTCAAGCTCGAGCTGCCCGAACTGGAACAGGAATGGGCGCAGGGGCCCGATACCTTGCTGGTCAGTGACGCGCGCGGGGTGGTGTTCATCGCCAACCGACCGGGATGGCGGTATCGCACCTTGCACCCTTTGAGCGAGGCCGACCGTGCCGAACTGCAGCGCACCCGTCAGTATCACGATCAAGCCTTGCAGCCGCTGGACCACCAGGTGCTGGGCAACCTCGATGGAGCGGCCCGGCACGTGCGCGTCAACGGCCCTCAAGGCACCGCCGACTACCTGTGGGCATCGTTGCCGATGGCCAGCGAAGGCTGGACCCTGCACTTGCTCAAGCCTCCCATGGCGAGTACCGAAGACAGCCGCAATGCCGCGCTGGCAGCGGCCGGTTTGTGGTTGAGCCTGGTCTTCGGCGGCCTCTGGCTGAATCAGCGGCGGCGCCTGGCCGCCCTGCGCCAGCGTGGTCGCGAGCAATTGGAATCACTGGTCAGGGCACGCACCCGGGAGTTGCGCGATGCCCAGGAGGGCTTGGTCCAGGCGGCCAAACTGGCGGCATTGGGGCAGATGTCGGCGGCCCTGGCCCACGAGATCAGCCAGCCGCTTACTGCGCAGCGCATGCAGCTGGCGAGCCTGCGGCTGTTGCTCGATCAGGATCGCATCGACGCGGCGCGCCAGGCCCTGGCGCCGCTGGAACAGATGGTGGCGCGCATGGCGGCGCTGACCACCCATTTGAAGACCTTCGCGCGCAAGAGCCCGGCCGGCGTGCGTGAACGACTCGACCTGGCGCGGGTACTCGATCAAGCCCTGCAATTGCTGGAAACGCCTCTGCAGGCGGCGGATGTACGCCTGCACTTGCAGGTCCGGCGGCCGGCCTGTGTCCGTGGCGACGTGATTCGCCTCGAACAGGTGCTGATCAATCTGTTGCGCAATGCGCTGGACGCCATGACAGGGGTGCCTGCCAAGGACATGCACATCAGCCTGCAGCTTCATGGCGAGCAATGGCAGCTGGACATTGCCGACAGCGGTGGCGGCATCGCCAGCGAGCACCTCGAACACTTGTTCGACCCGTTCTTCACCACCAAGCCCATCGGCGAAGGCCTCGGCCTGGGGCTGGCGGTCTCCCTGGCGATCGCTCACGAACACGGCGGCCAGTTGAGCGCGGAAAACCTGGCACACGGCGCACGTTTCACCCTTGCCCTGCCCATCGATACGGAGCCTGCATGAGCAATCAAGTGATGGTCATCGACGACGAAGCGAGCATTCGCGACGCCGTTGAACAGTGGTTGGGCCTCAGCGGCTTTTCGGTGCAGCGCTTCAGCCAGGCCGAAGACTGCCTGGCGCAGCTGCCAGCGGATTTCGCCGGGGTCATACTCAGCGACGTGCGCATGCCGGGCATGGGCGGGCTCGGCCTGCTGGCACAGGTCCAGGCCCGCGACCCCGAGTTGCCGGTGATTCTGTTGACCGGGCACGGTGACGTGCCGATGGCGGTGCAGGCCATGCGCGAGGGTGCCTACGATTTTCTCGAGAAGCCTTTCAGCCCGCAAAGCCTGTTGACCAGCCTGCAGCGCGCTCAGGACAAGCGTCGACTGGTTCTGGAAAACCGGCGCCTGCACAGTCGGGCCGATTTCAGCGAGCAATTGCAGGCGACCCTGCTTGGCGCTGCGCCCGCCATCGCCCAGCTGCGGCGCCAGGTACTGGATCTGGCGCAGTTGCCGGTCAACGTGGTGATTCGTGGCGAAACCGGCAGTGGCAAGGAGTTGGTTGCGCGCTGCCTGCACGATTTCGGCCCACGGGCTGGCAAACCCTTTGTAGCGCTCAACTGTGCCGCGATTCCCGAGGCATTGTTCGAGGCCGAACTGTTCGGCCACGAGAGCGGTGCATTCACCGGCGCCCAGGGCAAGCGCATCGGCAAATTGGAGTACGCCCACGGCGGGACCCTGTTTCTCGACGAAGTGGAGAGCCTGCCGATGGCTCAGCAGGCCAAGCTGCTGCGTGT
Organism: Pseudomonas sp. MM227; assembly: GCF_947090715.1. NCBI lineage: Bacteria > Pseudomonadati > Pseudomonadota > Gammaproteobacteria > Pseudomonadales > Pseudomonadaceae > Pseudomonas > Pseudomonas sp. MM227. The sequence goes on along the minus strand of NZ_OX352319.1, from coordinate 1,084,768 downwards.
GCTGCAGGAGCAGAAGCTCGAGCGCCTGGGCTCCAACCAGAGCATTCCGGTTGACCTGCGGCTGGTCGCGGCGAGCAAGCCCGACCTGCTGGAGCAGGCACGGGCTGGGTTGTTTCGCGAAGACCTGGCCTATCGACTGAATGTCGCCGAACTGCGCCTGCCGCCATTGCGCGAGCGGCGCGAAGACATCGTGCGGCTGTTCGATCACTTCACCGCGGCAACCGCAAAGCGTCTGGCGCGACAGGCGCCGCCGGTCAATTCGGCGCAACTGGCCCAGTTGCTCAGCCACGATTGGCCGGGCAATGTCCGCGAGCTGGCCAATGCCGCCGAACGCCACGTGCTGGGCCTGGCCGCGCCAGCGGCGGAAACGGTCAGCGTCCGGCTGTCCCTGGCGGCACAACAGGAAGCCTTCGAAGCCCAATGCCTGCGCGCGGCGCTGGCGCGGCACCGCGGCGATATCAAGTCGGTGATGGAGGAACTGCAACTGCCTCGGCGCACCCTCAACGAAAAGATGCAGCGTCACGGCCTGGCCCGCGACGACTTTCGCGAGTAGGCAAGAATCCGCTCACCCCACTTCTCGTATCGGCAAGAATCCGCCGGCTTTTTTTCGTGAACCCTCTGAAATCGGGGGTACAGCGGCTGGCACGGCTCCTGCTATTGCCTTGGCAAGCGCGAACCAACGCGCTACCAACAATAATGAGAAGGATCCATCATGGATAACTCCAACACCCTGCCCGCCGGGGCAACCGCTGCATCCGCCCCGCCTCGCACCACCGCCAGCCGCGTCAAGTCGATCTTCAGTGGCTCGGTCGGCAACATGGTCGAATGGTACGACTGGTACGTCTACGCGGCATTCTCGCTGTATTTCGCCCAGGTGTTCTTTCCCAAGGACAGCCTCAACGCGCAACTGCTCAACACCGCCGCGATCTTCGCCGTCGGTTTTCTGATGCGTCCCATCGGTGGCTGGCTGATGGGTTTGTACGCCGACCGCAAGGGCCGCAAGGCTGCGCTGATGGCTTCGGTATTGCTGATGTGCTTTGGCTCGCTGGTCATTGCGCTGACACCAAGCTACGAAACCATCGGCATCTGGGCGCCCGTGCTGCTGGTGCTGGCGCGGCTGATGCAGGGCCTCTCGGTGGGCGGCGAGTACGGCACGTCCGCCACCTACCTGAGCGAGATGGCAACCAGGGAACGGCGCGGCTTCTTCTCCAGCTTCCAGTACGTGACCCTGATCTCCGGCCAGTTGATCGCGCTGGCGGTGCTGATCGTGCTGCAGCAGACGCTCACCGAAGAACAGCTGCTCAGCTGGGGCTGGCGTGTACCGTTCGTGATCGGCGCGCTGTGCGCAGTGGTGGCGCTGTGGTTGCGCCGTGGCATGGAAGAGACCGACTCCTTCACCCAGAAAAAGGAATCCAAGGAAAGCACGATGCGCACCCTGCTGCGCCATCCCAAGGAACTGTTGACCGTGGTCGGCCTGACCATGGGCGGTACCCTGGCTTTCTACACCTACACCACCTACATGCAGAAATACCTGGTCAACACGGTGGGCTTCAGCAAAGCGGACTCGACGGCTATCTCGGCGGCCACGCTGTTCCTGTTCATGTGCCTGCAACCGGTGATCGGCGCCCTTTCCGACAAGATCGGACGCCGCCCCATCCTGATCGCGTTCGGGGTACTGGGCACGGTGTGTACCGTTCCGATCCTGACCACGCTGCACACCATTCAAACCTGGTGGGGTGCGTTCTTCCTGATCATGGCGGCGCTGATCATCGTCAGCGGTTACACCTCGATCAACGCCGTGGTGAAAGCGGAGCTGTTCCCCACCGAGATCCGCGCTCTGGGCGTCGGCCTGCCCTATGCGCTGACCGTGTCGATCTTCGGCGGAACCGCCGAACTGATCGCCCTGTGGTTCAAGCAGATCGGCATGGAAACCGGTTACTACTGGTACGTGACCGCCTGCATCGCCTGCTCGCTGCTGGTGTACGTGTTCATGAAGGACACCAAGAAGCACTCACGGATCGAAACGGACTGAAGCTGAGCATGCCTGCGCCGCAAAGGCGGGGGCAGTTGCACTGGCCGCCATGGCCGACGCACACTGGGGGCACCTGAACGCTGAGGATTGCCCCTGATGTCGGATGACACCTACTACTACGAGCCGGCCAAGGGCCATGGTCTGCCCCACGACCCGTTCAACGCCATCGTCGGCCCGCGGCCCATTGGTTGGATCTCTTCCCACGACCGTGAAGGTCGCCTGAACCTGGCGCCGTACAGCTTCTTCAATGCCTTCAACTACACGCCGCCAATCATCGGTTTCGCCAGTGTGGGACGCAAGGACAGCCTGAACAACATCGAACAGACCGGCGAATTCGTCTGGAACCTGTCTACTCGTGCCCTGGCCGAGCAGATGAACCAGAGCTGCGCCGCGGTCGGCCCCGAAGTCGACGAGTTCGAACTCAGTGGCCTGCACCATGCACCGTCGACAATCGTCAGCGTGCCGCGGGTGCTCGAAGCGCCGGTGTCGTTCGAGTGCAAGGTGACGCAGATCATTCAGCTCAAGGGCGCCGACCAGCAGGAAGTGCCCACCTGGCTGATCCTGGGTGAAGTGGTGGCGGTGCACATCGCAAAGTCATTGCTCAAGGACGGGATCTACGACACGGCCGCAGCCGGTCCGATCCTGCGCGGCGGCGGGCCGGCCGATTATTTCGAGATCGGTCCGCAGGCGCTGTTCAAAATGCACCGACCGCAGGTCAAGTAGGCTCGAAGCGCGGCTCGCCTTCATCGTCGACAGCGGCCAGAGTCAGCAAAATCTCGGCGGCAGCGCCATCGGCCTCGTGCGCGGTACGGAACGACTGGCCGTCGAGCACCTTGTGAAACCGCGGCGCACCACCGCCCTGCAGGGCCTTGATGGCGATGGCGGCGTGGTAACTGCCTTCATTGGGCACTACCGCTGAAACCGCTTCGTGATGTTCAAATACCTTGCGTGCCATGACGTACCTCGCAGCTATGCAAAAGCCACGATTGTACGCAGCTCAGGCCGCGCTGGCCTGTTCGATCGCGGCATCCTCGAAAGTGTGCAGATCGAGGCTGGTGACCAGCAGGCCCTGGACCAGGTCGGAGAACACCTGCATGCCGGGGGATTTGAACCAGGCGGTCATCGCGGCGTGATCGCGCCAGACGCCGGCCACTTGCCACAATCGCTCGTCGCCGTGGCTGCGCTGGACTGCAAAATGCAGGCAGCCGGGCATGCCCAGCGCAGGCCGCACCAGTGCCGACAACCCCAGCCCGACCTGTTCGGAATGCCCATGCCGGGCGGTGACCAAGGCACAGTGACTGACGGTAGATAATGAGTTCATGCTCGACTCTCCCTGATTGAACGGTCTGCGGTGAACAAGGTTGCAGCGACAACGTTACGCAACCCCGGACCACAGGGGTTAGCCGTTTCCTGTCAAGGTCTTGCCCGATCCTGCAGGGTTGCAGTTTCAATCAACCCAAGCGGCCCTGTGTGGCGGTTTTCCTGCCCATCCGCACAGTGCACGTGCGGGTTCGGACAAGACGCTCCTACAACTTGGCAGGATTGGGCAAACATCCTGCAGCTATCGTCTACCCTTGGCATTAAGCGCGGATTATCCTCTTAGTCATGTGATGCACAGATCATGGAGCCTGCATGAAACCCGCCGCACCTGCTGCCCTGCCCCTGCACCCTGCCCTGGAACAAAGTCGGTGCGAACTTGCCGAGCGCATTGCCCGTGGCGCACAGGCACCCGGCTGCCATGGCACCGCGATCAGCGGCTTGCATCTGGTGCGCTATGAAGAGTGCGTGCAGTCGTTCCCGGCGTTGGTGCAACCGGCGCTGTGCATCCTTGCCCACGGCAGCAAGGAGGTGCGCCTGGGGGAAGAGCGCTATATCTACGACCCGCTGAACTTCATGGTGGTGTCGGTGGCCATGCCGATCTCTGGACGGATCCTTGATGCCAGCCCCGGCGACCCTAGCTTGTCCCTGCGGTTGGACATCGACCCCGACGAAATCAACGCGGTGATCGCCGACGCCGGGCCGCTGGGCGTGCCTTCGCGTTCGACCCAGCGCGGCCTGTACGTGGAGCAGATGGACACGGCGTTTCTCGACGCCGTGCTGCGCCTGGTGCGGCTGCTGGAAACCCCTAAGGACATTGCCGTGCTGGCGCCACTGGTGCGGCGGGAAATCCTCTATCGCCTGCTGGGCGGGCAACAGGGTCACCGCTTGTATGAAATCGCCGTAGCCCACAGCCAGACCCACCGGGTCAGCCAGGCCATCGCCTGGATCAATCGGCATTTCCAGCGCAGCCTGCGCATCGAAGACCTGGCTCGCGAAGTCAACCTGAGCGTGTCCACCCTGCATCACCGTTTCAAGGCCGTGACGTCCATGAGCCCGTTGCAGTACCAGAAACAGCTGCGCTTGCAGGAGGCTCGTCGACTGATGCTCAGCGAAGATCTCGATGCGTCGGCCGCCGGGTATCGCGTGGGCTACGAAAGTCCTTCGCAGTTCAGCCGCGAATACAGCCGGCATTTCGGCGCACCACCGGTGCGTGACCTGGCACGCCTGCGCATCAGCCTCTGATGTCACGCTGGCAGGGTTGAAAAAAACCGCAGATCACCAATAGAACCGATAGCTAGCTATCAAGTACACTCGAAGACCGCAGCCCGTGGCCATCTTGCCGGGGCGTCTCTTTGCAGGCCTACCTGTGACCGATCTCAGCCACTCTCCGCCGGCCATCAAGAGCATTCTGGTGGCCCTGATGCTGGCCATTTTCCTGGGCGCGTTGGACCAGACCATCGTTGCGGTCTCCATGCCGGCGATCTCCGCCCAGTTCAACGACGTCGACCGCCTGGCCTGGGTGATCTCCGGGTATATGGTGGCCATGACCGTGGCCACGCCGATCTACGGCAAGCTGGGCGACCTGTATGGACGCCGACGCATGATTCTGATCGGCACGGGATTGTTCACCCTGGCGTCGCTGTTCTGCGGCATGGCGCAGAGCATGGAGCAACTGGTGCTGGCGCGCCTGCTGCAGGGCGTCGGCGCTGGCGGCATGGTTTCGGTGAGCCAGGCGATCATCGGCGATGTCGTGCCGCCGCGCGAACGTGGCCGCTACCAGGGCTATTTCAGCAGCATGTACGCAGCCGCCAGCGTGCTGGGCCCGGTACTGGGCGGCTACATGACGCAGTACCTGTCGTGGCGCTGGGTGTTTCTGATCAACCTGCCGCTGGGCGCGTTCGCCTGTTGGTACGCCAGCCGCAAGCTGGCGGGGCTGCCCATACCGCAGCGTACGCCGATCATCGATTACCTGGGTACGGTGCTGATGATCGTCGGCCTGAGCACCTTGCTCATGAGCATCACCCGCGTTGGCCAGGGGCATGGGCTGGACGACACCCAGGTGTGGGCGCTGCTGGTGATTGCCGCGGCAGCGCTGCTGGGTTTTGTCTGGCATGAACGACGTTTCCGCGAACCGCTGCTGCCGATGCATCTGTTTGCCAATCGCGCAGCGGTGCTGTGCTGGTGCACGGTGTTTTTCACCAGCTTCCAGGCCATCGGGCTGAGCGTGATGATGCCCCTGCGCTTCCAGACCGTCACCGGTGCCGGGGCGGACCAGGCGGCTCTGTACCTGCTGCCACTCGCATTGGGGTTGCCCATCGGGGCTTTTCTGGGCGGGCGTTGCACATCGCAGACCGGGCGCTACAAACCCATCATTCTGACCGGGGCGTTACTCGCTCCGCTGGGGATTCTGGGCATGGCGTTCAGTGCGCCGGACAACCTGCTGCTCAGCGTGACCTTCATGCTGTTGACGGGGTTTGCCTGCGGGTTGCAGTTTCCCACCTCGCTGGTCGGCGCGCAGAATTCGGTGCAGGCCAGGGACATCGGCGTGGCCACCAGTACCTTGGCGTTGTTTCGTTCGTTAGGCGGCGCTGTTGGGGTGGCTTGTCTGTCGGCTTTGCTGTTGGCCATGCTGCACGGTGTGCAGTTGGCGGATGGTGCCCTGAGCGGTCATGGGCTTGAGGTGGTGAGTGGCAACGTGCTGCTGACCGGGCTCAACGCTGCGGCCGGCCCTGCTCGCGATGCCTTGCGCATGGAACTGGCGCAGACCTTCCAGCACTTGCTGTGGGCCAGTGCCGGCATTTCCCTGCTGGGAGTGGCCGTGGCACTGGCGCTGCCCAATCTGGAATTGCGCGGCCGCGGGCATGGCGAGAAGTAGCTTGGGCGCAAGGCAGGCCTGGCCTCTTCGCGGGTAGAACCCGCGAAGGGGCCCGCTCAGGCAACCGGTCGCTTCTTGCGCTGGGCCCAGGCTACGGCCAGGCCGCTGAGGCAGATGACGCTGATGCCCACCACCCCGAAGATGTCGGGGGTGTGGTCGAAGATCAGGTAGCCATACATCCCGGCGAACAGGATCTGCCCGTAACTGAACGGTGCCAGCAGCGCCGGCGCGGCATGGCGAAAGGCCTGGGTCAGCAACAGATGCCCGAGCATGCCGCAGGTGCCCAGGCCGACCATGAACAATGCATCGATCCACCCCGGCGCCTGCCAGAAGAACGGTAGCGCGGCGCTCATGATCAGCGTGTTGAAGATACCGGCGAGAAAATTGCTGGTGGTCGGGCTGTCGATGCTGCTGAGCTTGCGCGTCAGCAATTGGTACAGGCCGAAGAAGAACGCGGATATCAACGGCAGCAGGATGGCCGGCGTGAACAGGGCACCGCCGGGGCGGATCACGATGAGCACGCCGATGAAGCCGGTGATCACCGCCGCCCATTGCGCGCGCGTCACCACTTCCTTGAGCAGCGGCACCGACAACGCCGTCACCAACAGCGGTGCCAGGAAGTTGACCGCCGTGGCTTCGGCCAGCGGTATGTAGCGCAGGCTGGTGGTGAAGAACAGGCTAGTGGCGATCAGGCACAGCGCGCGCAACAGCTGCAGCCCCGGCCGCTTGGTGCGGATCACCGTGGACAGCCCGGTCTGCGGCACGAATATGACCAGCATCAGCAAGGTGTGCACCACGTAGCGCGCCCACACCACCACAACGATGGGGAACAGCCCGGAGAGGTACTTGGACAAGGCGTCGTGGCTGGCGAACAGCAACGTTGCCAGACAGATCAGCGCGATACCGCGCAGCGGCTGGTTGACCCCGGTGAGCAACGGGTTTTGCACGCTCATTCACACGCTCGCAACAGGATGATGAAAGGGTACCGGTCGTGACCTGTCCGCCGCACGCAGGTACTCGGGCAGCGGCTGGATGGTGTCGGGTCGATCATGGCGCGAGCGGGGGCGCTGTTACAACTTGATTCAGAACTTTATTTGCGCAACGCCGGTGTCAGGCTCAGCGTCTGCAGGCTCAGGTCCACCCAACGCTCCGCTTCCTGGTACAGATCGAAACTGTCGGGGACGAGCAACCATTGGCCGATCATGCCATCTATATAGGCGTGCAAGGCGATGGCCGCCCTGACGGTGTCCAGATCGTGCGGCAGCTGCTCGCGGTTCACGGCGTTGCGCAACGAGCGCTCGATGCGCACATTGCAGTCGATGCTGACCGACTGGCGCTGGCGGCGCATGTCACACATTTCATCGGTGAACTCGCATTTATGATGCAGAATTTCGTTGAGGCGGCGGGTCTTGGGGTCTACGGCGATCTGCTGGAAAAGGCGGATCAGCAACTGACGCATGCAACCCAGCGGGTCGGGCTCATCCTCGCTCTCGCTGGCCTGGGCCAGCTCCTCGAGCGGCTCCTGCAAGCTGTCGAGCATGGCCTGGACCAGATCCGCCTTGTTGCTGAAGTGCCAATAGATGGCGCCGCGCGTCACCCCTGCCAGGGTCGCGATGTCAGCCAGGGTCGTGCGCGCCACGCCGCGCTCGTAGAAGGCCTGCTCGGCCGCCTCGAGAATCTGGCTGCGGGTTTCCTGGGCTTCCTCTTTGGTACGGCGAACCATGGCAGTCGAACCTCAATCTTCAATGCACGCGCGATGCGTAACGCAGCGCCTGCTCAGGCCGGGAATCCCTTTTGTGCGGGGCTTGTCCGGAATATCGATGGGTGCGCCGCAACGTCGCGGGCATCAGGCCATCAAGTTGTTTACAAACAACCACGAATGTAAGTATATTCGTTAGTAAGCTATTAATCCAGTCGTAACATTTTTTTACCTTTCCACTATTCTTGAGCCCTCCCCCGCGCTCACGACCCGAGGATCTTCATGCAATTCAAGCCAGTTGTTACCGCTCTGGTATCCGCCGTCGCCCTGGCAACCTTGCTCAGCGGCTGTGACAAAAAGGAAGAAGCAGCCCCGCAACAGGCTCAGCAAGCTCCTCAGGTCGGCGTGGTTACCCTGAAAACCCAACCCTACACATTGACCAGCGAACTGCCGGGCCGGACCACCGCGTACCGCGTGGCCGAAGTACGGCCGCAGGTCAACGGGATCATCCTCAAGCGTCTGTTCAAGGAAGGCACCGAGGTCAAGGCCGGGCAGCAGCTCTACCAGATCGACCCGTCGGTGTACGAGGCTACGCTGGGCAGCTCCCAGGCGACGCTTGAGTCGGCCAAGTCGCTGGCCGGGCGCTACAAGCAGCTGATCGACGAGCAAGCCGTCAGCCGCCAGGAATACGACAATGCACGCTCGCAGCAGCTGCAGGCAGAGGCCTCGGTGAAGAGCGCGCAGATCGACCTGCGCTACACCAAGGTGATGGCGCCGATCTCGGGCCGCATCGGCCGTTCCGACGTGACCGAAGGCGCACTGGTGACCAATGGCCAGACCAACGCCCTGGCGACCATCCAGCAACTGGACCCGATCTACGTCGACGTGACACAGTCGTCCGCCGAAATGCTGCGGCTGCGACGCGACCTCGACAGCGGCAAGCTGCAAAAGGCCGGCGACAACGCCGCCTCGGTCAAGCTGACCCTGGAAGATGGCAGCGAGTACGCCCAGGCCGGCAAGCTGGAGTTCTCCGAAGTGTCGGTCGATCAAGCCACAGGCTCGGTGACCCTGCGCGCCGTGTTCCCCAACCCGGAACACGTGCTGCTGCCCGGCATGTTCGTGCACGCCAAGCTGCAGGCCGGTGTGCGCAGCGAAGCCATCCTGGCGCCCCAGCAAGGCGTGACGCGTGACCTGAAGGGCACCCCGACCGCCTTGATCGTCAACAAGGACAACAAGGTCGAGCAGCGTCAGCTGGTGGCCAATCGCACCGATGGCGCCTATTGGGTGATCGAAAAGGGCCTTAACGCCGGCGATCGCTTGATCACCGAAGGTCTGCAATACGTCAAGCCGGGTGCCGATGTGACCGTCAAGGATGCTGGCAACCTGACTCCTGAACAGTCCGCCCCTGCCGCCAACGGCAAAGGTGAGTGATCGATGTCTAAATTCTTTATCGACCGACCCATTTTCGCCTGGGTACTTGCCCTGGTGATCATGCTGGTGGGTGGGCTGGCCATTCTCAAGCTGCCCATCAACCAATACCCGGCCATCGCGCCGACCGCCATCGACATCCAGGTCACCTACCCAGGTGCGTCCGCACAGACCGTGCAGGACACCGTGGTACAGATCATCGAGCAGCAGCTCAACGGTATCGACAACCTGCGTTACGTTTCCTCGGAGAGCAACTCCGACGGCAGCATGACCATCAGCGTGACCTTCAACCAGGGCACCAACCCCGACATCGCCCAGGTGCAGGTGCAGAACAAGCTCAACCTGGCCACCCCACTGTTGCCGCAGGAAGTGCAGCAACAGGGCCTGCGCGTGACCAAGTCGGTGAAGAACTTCCTGTTGGTGATCGGCCTGGTGGCCGAAGACGACACGCTGACCCGTGAAGACTTGTCCAACTACATCGTCTCCAACATCCAGGATCCGATCTCGCGGACCTCGGGCGTGGGCGACTTCCAGGTGTTCGGTTCGCAGTACGCCATGCGCATCTGGCTGGACCCGGCCAAGCTGAACAAGTATCAACTGACACCGGTGGAAATCAGCGCCGCGATCAGCGCGCAGAACGTGCAGATCGCTACCGGTCAGCTCGGCGGCCTGCCGGCCGTGCCTGGCACCCAGCTCAACGCCACCATCATCGGCAAGACCCGCCTGCAGACCGCCGAGCAGTTCGGCAACATTCTGCTCAAGGTCGACGCTGACGGTTCGCAGGTACGTCTCAAGGACGTTGCACGCATCGCCCTGGGCGGCCAGAGCTACAGCATCGACGCCCAGTTCAACGGCAAGCCGGCCTCGGGCATGGCGATCAAGCTGGCCTCGGGCGCCAACGCACTGGACACCGCCAAGGCGATCCGTGCCACCGTGGCCAACCTGGAGCCGTTCTTTCCGCCAGGCATGAAAGTGGTTTACCCGTATGACACCACGCCGACCGTGACCGAGTCGATTTCCGGCGTCGTGCACACGCTGATCGAAGCGATCGTGCTGGTGTTCCTGGTGATGTACCTGTTCCTGCAGAACTTCCGCGCCACGGTCATCACGACCATGACGGTACCGGTGGTACTGCTCGGCACCTTCGGCATCCTCGCCGCGTTCGGTTTCACCATCAATACCTTGACCATGTTCGGCATGATCCTGGCCATCGGACTATTGGTGGACGATGCGATCGTGGTGGTGGAGAACGTCGAGCGGGTCATGGCGGAGGAGCACCTGTCGCCCAAGGAGGCGACCAAGAAGTCCATGGAGCAGATCCAGGGCGCGCTTGTCGGTATCGCCATGGTGCTCTCGGCGGTACTGCTGCCGATGGCCTTCTTCGGCGGCTCCACCGGTGTGATCTACAAACAGTTCTCGATCACCATCGTTTCGGCCATGGCGCTGTCGGTACTGGTCGCGCTGATCTTCACCCCGGCATTGTGCGCCACCATGCTCAAGCCGATCGATCCGGAAAAACACGGCCAACCCAAGCGTGGGTTCTTCGGCTGGTTCAACCGAACCTTCGACCGCAGCGTGGTCAGCTACGAGAACGGCGTGAAGCGCATGGTCACGCACAAGCTGCCGGCGTTCATCGTTTATCTGATCATTTTCGCTGGCATGATCTTCCTGTTCACCCGCATCCCCTCGGCGTTCCTGCCTGAAGAAGACCAGGGCGTGATTTTCGCCCAGGTGCAGACGCCTGCAGGCTCCTCGGCCGAGCGGACGCAGAAGGTCATCGACGAGATGCGCACCTTCCTGCTGGATGGGGAAAACGGCGAAGGCGCCGGTGTGAAGTCGGTGTTCAGTGTCAACGGCTTCAACTTCGCCGGTCGTGGCCAGAGTTCGGGCCTGGCGTTCGTCATGCTCAAACCCTGGGGTGAGCGCGACGCCGAGACGACTGTGTTCAAGATCGCCGAGCGGGCGCAGAAGCATTTCGCCAGCTTCCGCGATGCCATGGTCTTCGCCGTGGTCCCGCCTTCGGTATTGGAACTGGGTAACGCATCGGGCTTCGACTTCTACCTGCAGGATCAGGGCGGGGTTGGCCACGAAAAACTGCTGGAGGCACGTAACCAGTTCCTCGGCATGGCCGCCCAGAGCAAGATCCTGGCGGGCGTGCGTCCCAACGGCCTGAACGACGAGCCGCAGTACCAGCTCACCGTGGATGACGAGAAGGCCAGTGCCCTGGGCATCACCTTGTCGACCATCAACCAGACCCTGTCCATCGCTTTGGGCGGTAGCTACGTCAACGACTTCATCGACCGCGGTCGGGTGAAGAAGGTCTATGTGCAGGGCGAAGCGGCAGCGCGGATGACCCCCGAAGACCTGAACAAGTGGTACGTGCGCAACGACTCCGGGACCATGGTGCCGCTGTCGGCCATCGCCACCGGTGAATGGATCTACGGTTCGCCCAAACTCTCGCGTTACAACGGCGTGGCGGCGATGGAGATCCTGGGTACGCCGGCACCGGGCTACAGCTCGGGTGATGCCATGGCCGAGGTCGAGGCGCTGGCGAAGAAACTGCCTGATGGCATCGGCTACTCGTTCACCGGCCTGTCGTACGAAGAACGTCTGTCCGGCTCGCAAGCCCCGGCGCTCTATGCGATCTCGCTGCTGTTCGTGTTCCTCTGTCTGGCAGCCCTGTACGAAAGCTGGTCGATCCCGATCGCGGTGCTCCTGGTGGTGCCGCTGGGTGTGATCGGTGCGCTGATCGCCACCAGCATGCGCGGCTTGTCCAACGACGTGTTCTTCCAGGTGGGCCTGTTGGTCACGGTAGGGTTGGCGGCGAAGAACGCCATTCTGATCGTCGAGTTCGCCAAGGAACTGCACGAACAGGGCAAGAGCCTGGTCGATGCAGCAGCCGAGGCATGCCGCATGCGTCTGCGGCCGATCATCATGACGTCCCTGGCGTTCATCCTCGGCGTTGTCCCGCTGGCGATTTCCAGCGGCGCAGGTTCGGGCAGCCAACATGCAATCGGTACCGGGGTGATCGGCGGTATGATCACCGCCACCGTCCTGGCAATCTTCTGGGTGCCGATGTTCTACGTGGCCGTGTCGTCGATGTTCAAGAGCAAATACGACAAGGAACACGAGAAGGACAAGGGCAACGACAAAGCCATTACACACGAAGAGGCTGGCCAATGAGCAAGTCACTGATATCCATCGCTGTCGCCGCCTTCGTGCTCGGCGGCTGCTCGATGATCCCCGAGTACCAGCAGCCTGCCCTGCCAGTGGCCGAGCAGTTTCCGCAAGGCGAGGCCTACGCGCCCGCCGATGCGGCCGAAGTGGCTGCGGCCGAGCAAGGCTGGCGGCAGTTCTTCACCGACCCGGCGCTCGAGCGCCTGGTGCAGGTGGCGCTGGAGAACAACCGCGACCTGCGCGTGGCGGCCCTGAACATCGAGGCCTACCGGGCGCAGTACCGCATCCAGCGCGCCGATCTGTTCCCGGCGATCAACGCCGACGGCACCGGTACGCGTCAGCGCACACCGGCCGACCTGTCGCAGCTTGGCGAGTCGGGCATCTCCAGCCAGTACGGGGTCACCCTGGGCGTCAGCGCCTATGAACTGGACCTGTGGGGCCGCATCCGCAGCCTCAACGAACAGGCGCTGCAGACCTACCTGTCCAGCGAAGAGGCACGTCGTTCCACCCAGATCAGCCTGGTGGCCAACGTGGCCAATGCCTACCTGACCTGGCAGGCCGACCAGGCGCTGCTGAAGCTGACCCAGGACACCCTGGGCGCGTTCGAGCAGAGCCTCAAGCTGACCAGCCGCAGCACCGAAGTGGGCGTGTCCTCGGCCCTGGACCTGAGCCAGGCGCGCACCGCGGTGGAAACCGCCCGCGTCAGTCTGGCCCGCTACCACCGCCAGGTGGCCCAGGACCGCAACAGCCTGACCATGCTGCTGGGCACGCGCATTCCGGTGGACCTGCCCGAAGCCCGTGGCCTGGATGCCGACCTGCTCAGCGAAGTACCTGCAGGCATGCCGTCGCAGCTGCTGACCCGGCGCCCGGACATCCTCGAAGCCGAGCACGCCTTGCTCGCTGCCAACGCCAACATCGGCGCGGCTCGCGCAGCGTTCTTCCCCAGCATCAGCCTGACCGCCAACGCCGGCACTTCGAGCCGCCAGTTGTCCGGCCTGTTCGACGCCGGTTCCGGCAGCTGGTTGTTCTCGCCCAGCATCAGCCTGCCGATCTTCAACGCCGGTGCGCTGCGTGCAAGCCTGGACTACTCGAAGATCCAGAAGGACATCAACATCGCCAACTACGAGAAGGTCATTCAAACGGCCTTCCAGGAAGTGTCCGACGGCCTCGCCGCACGCAAGACCTACAACGAGCAGTTGCAGGCCCAGCGTGACTCGGTACAGGCCAACCAGGATTACTACCGTCTGGCAGAGCGTCGCTATCGGATCGGTATCGACAGCAACCTGACCTTCCTCGATGCCCAGCGCTCGCTGTTCAGTGCCCAGCAATCGCTGATCACCGACCGGCTTTCGCAGCTGACCAGCGAGGTCAATCTGTACAAGGCCCTGGGTGGCGGCTGGTACGAGCGTACGGGCCAGGCCCAGTTGGCACAGCCAGCGCAGGCGCCGAAAAGCTGAAGCGCAACGTTGCAAGAAAAAACCACCGCCTGCGGTGGTTTTTTTATGCAGGTCAGGCGGCGACGTCGGCACGAACAGGGTAGCCCCTGAAGAAAATGTCACACGGGACTGGCCGAAAGTTCAATCTTGAGCAATAGTGGTCTGATGACCAGATAACTGACTTGTTATTAACCAGTTAGTTAGTGTTCGGTTATCGCACGTATTCCCGTGCGGTCGGTTGAATCGGGCGTCACCCCAACGCACCATCCGCGCAACACTTAGAAACATGCATGACCTGCTCGTACAAGCGTGCGTCAATCATAAAATCAATAACAATAGGTTTACCCCATGCGCCAGCACTTCCGTCGTTCACCCCGTCTGTTGCCCAACCTGATTGCGCTGACCGTTGCCACGGCCGCCCTGCCCTCCTTTGCGGCCGAGTCCGGCTTCCTGGAGGACGCCAAGGTAGGGCTGAACCTGCGCAACTTCTACTTCAACCGCAATCACACCAACCCGGCCTTCCCGCAGAGCAAGTCCGAGGAATGGACCCAAAGCTTCATTCTCGATGCCAAGTCCGGCTACACCCAAGGCATGGTCGGCTTCGGTGTGGACGTGCTGGGCATGTACTCGGTCAAGCTCGACGGCGGCCGTGGTACCTATGGCACGCAGTTGTTGCCTGTGCATGACGGCAATGACCCGGCCGACGATTTCGGTCGGTTGGGTGTGGCCGCCAAGGCCAAGATATCCAAGACCGTGCTCAAGGTCGGTGAATGGATGCCGGTGCTGCCTATCCTGCGCTCGGATGACGGGCGCTCGCTGCCGCAGACTTTCCAGGGCGGACAGGTCACCTCCCAGGAAATCGACGGCCTGACGCTATACGGCGGCCAGTTCCGCAAGAACAGCCCGCGCAACGACGCCAGCATGGAGGACATGTTCCTGCAGGGCCGCGCCGGCATCACTTCCGACCGCTTCAATTTCGTCGGTGGCGAGTACACCTTCAACGGCAAGAACACCCTGGTCGGCCTGTGGAATGCCGAGCTCAAGGACATCTACCAGCAGCAGTACCTGCAGATTCTCCACAGCCAGCCCTTGGGCGACTGGACCCTGGGTGCCAACCTGGGCTTCTTCCATGGCAAGGAGGACGGCAGCGCACGGGCCGGTGACCTGGACAACAAGACCTGGTCGGCGCTGCTGTCGGCCAAGTACGGCAGCAACACCTTCTATGTCGGTCTGCAGAAAGTCACCGGCGACAATGGCTGGATGCGCGTCAACGGCACCAGTGGCGGCACCCTGGCCAACGACAGCTACAACTCCAGCTACGAGAACGCCAAGGAGAAATCCTGGCAGTTGCGCCATGACTTCAACTTCGCCGGCGTGGGCGTACCGGGGCTGACCCTGATGAACCGCTACATCAGCGGCGACAATGTGCACACCGCCACCGTCACCGACGGCAAGGAATGGGGCCGCGAAACCGAACTGGCCTACACCGTGCAGTCGGGCACCTTCAAGAGCCTGAACATGCGCTGGCGCAACTCGACCATGCGCCGCGACTACAGCACCAGCGAGTTCGACGAAAACCGGGTGATCGTCAGCTATCCGCTGAGCATTCTGTAACTCTCGCGCCGGTGACGGGCATGCCGCCCGCACCGGCCCATTCGGGCGTCACTGGCGCGATTCGACGCCCAGCTCATCCCATACCGATTCGGCCAGGTGAAACGTCGCGTTGGCCGCTGGAATGCCACAATAGATGGCGCTCTGCATCAAGACTTCCTTGATCTCTTCACGGGTGACACCGTTGCTTGCCGCCGCACGCAAGTGCAGCTTGAGCTCGTCGTTGCGATTCATGCCGATCAGCATGGCGATGGTGACCAGGCTGCGGGTATGCCGCGGCAGGCCCGGACGGGTCCAGATATCGCCCCACGCATGGCGGGTGATCATCTCCTGGAACTCGCTGTTGAACTCGGTCAGGTTGTTCAGGCTGCGTTCCACGTGGGCATCGCCCAACACCGCTCGCCTGACTTTCAGGCCTTCTTCGTAGCGTTCTTTTTCGTCCATGGACGTGCTCCTTCAGCGCAACAGAAATTCGACGACGCGGGCACTGAAAGGCGCACCGACTTCAACGTTGGACAAATGCGCTGCGGCAAACTCGGCGTACTGCGCACCGGCCACCTGCTCGACGATGAATTGCGCGTCGGCGGGCGTGGTCACAGCGTCCTCGGTGCCTGCGATCACCAGCAGTGGTACCACGATAGCGCCCAACTGCTCGCGGAAATCGGCGTCGCGCACGGCCGCGCAGTTGGCGGCGTAGCCTTGGGGCGAAGTGGCCGCGAGCATGTCGGTGATGCGCCGGGTTTCGCCCGGGTTGGCTTCGGCGAACGCCGGGGTGAACCAGCGCGCGATGGAGGCGTCGCGCAGCGACTGCATGGCCGCCTCGCCCTGCCCAAGGACCATTTCGATCCGGGGGTTCCAGACGTCCTGGGTGCCAATTTTTGCCGCCGTGTTGCAGATCACCAGCTTGTGCAGGCGCTCGCCGGCGTTGATCCCCAGCCATTGGCCGATCAGGCCGCCCATGGACAGCCCGCAGAAATGCACCTTCTCCAGGTGCAGGGCATCGAGCAACGCCAGCACGTCGCCGCCCAGTTGCTCGACGGTATAGGTGCCAGGGGAGACCAGGGATTGGCCATGGCCACGGGTGTCGTAGCGCAGCACCTGGAAATGCTCGGTGAAGGCGGCCATCTGGCTGTCCCACATGTGCCGGTCGGTGCCCAGCGAGTTGGACAGAACCAGTACCGGCTTGTCCTCGGGGCCTTGCAGACTGTAATCGAGTTCGCCGTCGGCGAGTTGTACCTGTGCCACGCTCATCTCCTCACGCATTCAAAAGATCGTGTTCGGCGACCGCCCGTTCGACCCAGACCCGGGCCTGGCCCAGGTAATGCGAAGGGTCCAGCAGACGGTCCAGTTCATTGGCGTCCAAATGCTCGGTGACCTGCGGCTCGTCGCCGAGCACCGCGCGCAGATGCCGGCCCTGGGCGACGGCCTGTTTGCAGCACTGCTCCAGCACATGATGGGCGCGGTCGCGACCGATCCGCTGGGCCAGCACGATGCTCACAGCTTCGGCCAGCACCAGGCCGTGAGTCAGTTCCAGGTTCGCCAGCATGCGCCCATCGTCGACCTGCATGCCGTCGGCGATGGCCAGCGCCTGCTGCAGCGCGCCGGACACCAGGCAGCAGATCTCCGGCAGCGTTTCCCATTCGGCGTGCCACAGCCCCAGGCTGCGCTCGTGTTCCTGCGGCATCGCGCTGAACATCGTGGCCAGCAGGCCCGGCACCCGGGTGGCAGCGCCAATGAGCACCGCCGCACCGACCGGATTGCGCTTGTGCGGCATGGTCGAGGAACCGCCCTTTCCCGGTGCCGAAGGTTCGAAGACTTCCGCCGCCTCGGTCTGCATCAGCAGGCTGATATCACGCCCCAGCTTGCCCAGACTGCCGGCCAACAAGCCCAGCACCGAGGCCAGCTCGACCAGTCGGTCGCGTTGGGTATGCCAAGGCTGCTCGGGCAGATTCAGGTGCAGTTCCTCGGCCAGCGCCTGGGCCACCGGCATGGCTCGATCGCCGAGGGCGGCCAGGGTGCCCGAGGCACCGCCGAACTGCAGGCAGGCCAGCCGCGGCCTGAGCTCGCGCAGGCGCTGCCGGCTGCGGGTCAGGGCGCCGAGCCAGCCAGCGATCTTCATGCCCAGGGTGACGGGTGTGGCGTGTTGCAGCCAGGTTCGTCCGGGCATCACCGTGGCCGCATGGCGGCGAGCCTGCAGGCTCAGGGCGTCGGTCAGCAGGCGCAGGTCGGATTCGATCAGCTCAACTGCCGCCAGCAGCTGCAGGACCAGCCCGGTGTCCATGACATCCTGGCTGGTCGCCCCCAGATGCACGTAGCGCTCGGCCTCGGCGTCGGTGGCGGAAATGATCTTGCCGAGCATCTTGACCAAGGGGATGGCCGAGTTGCCAGCACTGGCAATGGCCTGCGCCAAGGCCTGGAAGTCGTATAGCTGGGCCTTGCACGCGGCCTCTATGGGAGCGACTGCCGCGCTGGGGATCACACCGACCCGCGCCTGGGCGCGAGCCAGCGCGGCTTCGAAATCGAGCATGCCCTGCACCCGGCCATGGTCGCAGAAGATCTGGCGCATGGCCGGGGCGGTGAAGTAGACATCGAACAACTGATTGTTCGGCGGTTGGTTCATGGAGCTCCCCTGCAAGGGCGCGCCAGCGATGGCGCGCCCCTGGGTTTAATGGTCGGTATGCAGGTACTTGGGCTGCTTGGGCAGACGCAGGCTGAACAGGAAGGCGATGGCCATCATCACCGTGACGTACCAGTAGAACGCGTTTTCGTTGCCCATGTTCTTCAGGTTCAAGGCGACGAATTCTGCAGAACCGCCAAACACCGCGTTGGCCACCGCGTAGGCCAGGCCGACGCCCAGGGCGCGCACTTGCGGCGGGAACATCTCGGCTTTGACCAGGCCACTGATCGAGGTGTAGAAGCTGACGATGGCCAGCGCCAGGGTGATCAGCACGAAGGCCAGGAACGGGCTGGTGACGGTCTTCAATGCCATGAGGATCGGCAGGGTGCACAAGGTACCGAGCCCGGCGAACCAGAGCATAGAGGTGCGTCGGCCGATGCGGTCGGCGAGCATGCCGAACAGCGGCTGCATGCACATGTACAGGAACAGCGCGCCGGTCATGATCAGGCTGGCGGTCTTGGCATGCATGCCTGCGGTATTGACCAGGTACTTCTGCATGTAGGTGGTGAAAGTGTAGAAAATCAGCGAGCCGCCGGCGGTGTAGCCCAATACGGTGATGAAGGCTGCGCTGTGATTCTTGAACAGCCCGGCGATGCTGCCGGCGTCCTTGTCGTTGCGCGTTTCGGCGGTGCTGGTTTCCTTCAGCGTACGGCGCAACAACAGCGAGATGATCGCGGCGACGGCACCGACGAAAAACGGAATGCGCCAGCCCCAGGCCCGCAGTTCCTGCTCGTCGAGAAACTGCTGAAGGATGACCACGGTCAGCACAGCCAGCAGTTGCCCGCCGATCAACGTCACGTATTGGAACGACGCGAAGAAACCACGCTGGCCACGCAGGGCGACTTCGGACATGTAGGTCGCCGTGGTGCCGTATTCACCGCCCACCGACAGACCCTGGAACAGCCGGGCCAGCAACAGGATGATCGGTGCCCAGACACCGATGGTGGCGTAGGTCGGCAGGCAGGCGATCACCAGCGAGCCAGCGCACATCATCAGCACCGAGATCATCATGGAGTTCTTGCGGCCATGCTTGTCGGCCACGCGGCCGAACAGCCAGCCACCGATCGGCCGCATCAGAAAGCCTGCGGCGAACACTCCGGCGGTGTTGACCAGTTGCACGGTTGGATCGTCGGAAGGAAAGAAGGCTGGGGCGAAATAAATGGCGCAGAAGGCGTAGACATAGAAGTCGAACCACTCCACCAGGTTGCCCGATGAAGCGCCGACGATCGCGAATATGCGCTTCTTGCGCTCCTCACCGGTGTAATGAACTGTTGTCATGTTTTAGTTCTCATTGAGGTCAGTAAAGGCTAGACATAACCTGTTACAACCTCAGGCACAAGTCAGGTGGCTGCTTGATACAGGGAAGATGGCTTGATGGCCTATTCGCGGGCAGAGCCCGCTCCCACAGGAGCCTGCTCCCACAAGAACATTTGATCTATGTGGGAGAGGGCTTTTCTGTGGGAGCGGGGCGGGCGGCGAGCCCTCTGCCCGCGAATAGGCCAGTGAAGCCCCCTCAAACCCGCTCGATCGCCAACGCCAGACCCTGCCCTACCCCCACACACATCGTCGCCAGCCCGCGCTTGCCGCCACTTTTTTCCAACTGATGCAGCGCGGTCAACACCAGCCGCGCCCCGCTCATGCCCAATGGGTGCCCCAAGGCAATCGCCCCGCCGTTGGGATTGACCTGCGCCGCGTCGTCCGCCAGCCCCAGCTCGCGCAGCACGGCCAGGCCCTGGCTGGCGAACGCTTCGTTAAGCTCGATCACGTCGAAGTCTTCGACCGTCAGGTTCAGGCGTTCCAGCAGCTTGCGCACTGCCGGTACCGGACCGACGCCCATCACCCGTGGCGCCACCCCGGCACTGGCCATGCCCAGCACCCGGCCACGGGCCGTCAGGCCATGCTTCTGCACTGCCTCGGCGCTGGCGAGAATCATGGCGGCGGCGCCGTCGTTGACACCCGAAGCATTGCCTGCGGTCACGCTCTTGTCGGCGCCGTTGACCGGCTTGAGCCTGGCCAGGGTTTCCAGGGTGGTATCGGCACGTGGATGCTCGTCCTGCTCGACCACGGTGTCGCCCTTCTTGCCGGGAATGCGCACCGGTACGATTTCCTCGGCGAAGAACCCCGCCGCCTGGGCGGTCGCGGTACGCTGCTGGCTGCGCACGGCGAAGGCGTCCTGGTCCTCACGGGAAACCCGGTAATCGTCCGCCACGTTGTCAGCGGTCTGCGGCATCGCATCGACGCCGTATCGGGCCTTCATCAGCGGGTTGATGAAGCGCCAACCGATGGTGGTGTCTTCCAGCTTCATGTTGCGGGAAAAACCGGCGTCGGCCTTGCCCATGACGAAGGGTGCGCGCGACATCGATTCAACACCACCGGCAATCGCCAGCTCCATCTCGCCACTGGCAATGGCGCGGAACGCCGTGCCCACCGCATCCATGCCCGAAGCACACAAGCGGTTGAGGGTCACGCCCGGCACGCCCTCGGGCAGGCCGGCCAGCAGCAGCGCCATGCGTGCGACGTTGCGGTTGTCTTCGCCCGCCTGATTGGCGCAGCCCATGAACACTTCGTTGACCTGCGCCCAATCCACCGTCGGGTTACGCTCGAGCAACGCCTTGATCGGCACGGCGGCGAGGTCGTCGGCACGCACGTTGGCCAAGCTGCCGCCAAAGCGACCGATGGGCGTACGTACCGCATCGCAAATGAATACGTCACGCATCATGCTTCTCCCGGCGCTTGGCCATGGGCGGCCGCGGTGCGTGCTTCCAGGGCGCGCAACGCCTCCAGTTCGGTGGTGTCGGGCTCGGCCGTGGTCTGCACGTCGTCGGCGAAGCGGACCTTCCAGCCGGTGGCAGCACTGATCTGCTCGCGGGTCACACCGGGGTGGATGGAGGTGACCACGAACTCGTTGGTGCCGGCTTCCGGTTCCATGATGCACAGGTCGGTGATGATCCCGACCGGGCCTTGGCCCGGCAGGCCCAGGCGCTTGCGCGAGTCGCCGCCGTCACCATGGCCCACCGACGTGAGAAAATCGAGCTTCTCGACGAAGCTGCGGTGCGACTGCTTGAGGATGATCAGCACGCTCTTGGCTGAACCGGCGATTTCAGGCGCTCCGCCAGCGCCCGGCAGGCGTACCTTGGGCTGATGATAGTCGCCCACCACGGTGGTGTTGATGTTGCCGAAACGGTCGACCTGGGCGGCGCCGAGGAAGCCGACGTCGATACGTCCACCCTGCAGCCAGTAGCGGAAGATCTCACCCGTCGGCACCACCGTGTCGGCGGTTTCTGCCAGTTCGCCATCGCCGATGGACAAGGGCAGCACGGTGGGTTTAGCGCCAATCGGACCGGATTCGTAGATCAGCACCACGTCCGGCGAGGAGGTCAGACGGGCCAGGTTGGCGGCCTTGGACGGCAGGCCGATGCCGACGAAGCACACCGCGCCGTTGCGCAAGCGCCGCGCAGCCGCGACGGTCATCATCTCGTTGGTGGAGTAAGTCATGGGGTCACCTGCGCTGCGCTGGCCAGTTTCGCCTGGTATTCGCTGAAGTTCTGGGTGCCACGGATGTAGGTGTCGATCCAGGCGGTAAAGGTCTGCCGGTCTCGCGCGATAGGGTCCCAGGCCTGGTAGAACACGTTGTCGCGCTCGGTGTAGCCGTGGGCGTAGGACGGATGTGCCCCACCCGGTACGTGGCAGACCGCAGTCAGTGCCCAGGTTGGCAGTACACAGGAGTTCATGGGGGCCTGCAGGTCGTCGACGATTTCTTCCACCGTGACGATGCAGCGCTTGGCGGCCAAGGCGGCCTCCTTCTGCACGCCGAGGATGCCCCACAGCAGCACGTTGCCCTTGCGGTCGGCTTTCTGCGCATGGATCACTGTGACGTCTGGACGGACCGAAGGCACAGCGGCCAGCACTTCGCCAGTGAACGGGCAGGTGACCGTTTTGATCAACGGGTTGACCTTGGGCAAGTCGGAGCCTGCGTAGGCCCGCAACACCGCGAACGGCAGGCCCGAGGCGCCGGCCACATAAGCATTGGCCAGGTCGGCATGGCTGTGCTCTTCGATCTCCAGCGCTTGCGGCCACTGCTTCTCGACTGCGTCGCGCAGTCGATGCAGCGAACCGACACCGGGGTTGCCGCCCCACGAGAAGATCAACTTGCGAGCGCAACCGGCGCCGATCAACTGATCGTAGATCAGGTCGGGGGTCATGCGCACCAGCGTAAGGTCTTTCTTGCCTTGACGAATGATCTCGTGACCTGCAGCGGTTGGAATCAGGTGGGTGAAGCCTTCGAGCGCGATGGTGTCGCCATCGTTGACGAATTGCTTCACCGCGTCGGTGAGCGACAGAATTGCAGCCATGTGGGCAGGACTCCTCGGTACTGTGAGCCATCTTGTTTGAATGAAGCTGGCATACAGGTTAGGGCGCCAGCCTCACACGAACAATCCGATTATCGACTATCTGTTCGATTATCGAACAGTACAGCGGCGTTCTTCAGGTAGCGTCGGCGTGGCTGACCCGGCTCTTGATCAACAAGGCCACGGTGGCCAGCACGGCGGGAACGACCAGCGCCGTCAGCACCTGTTCGAAATCCCAGCCCAGGCCGAGCAGTGTCGCGCCCATCCAGGCACCCAGGATTGCACCGAAACGGCCGATGCCCAGCATCCACGACACACCGGTAGCGCGCCCCTGTGTCGGATAGAACCGCGCGGCCAGCGACGGCATCGCCGACTGCGCACCGTTGACGCACATCCCGGCGATCAGCACCAACGTCGCCAGCACGGTGATGCTGCCCAGGCTTTGCCCTACCGCGTAGGCGAATACGCCAGCCAGCAGGTAGAACGTGGCAATGACCTTGTGCGGGTTGAACCGGTCCATCGCCCAACCCACGCCTACGGCACTCAGTACACCGCCGAACTGGAACAGCGCGCCGATGAAGGCGGCCTGCTCGAGGCTCGCGCCGCTGTCGCGCATCAGCGTCGGCAGCCAGCTGGTCAACAGGTAGACGATCACCAGACCCATGAAGTAGGTCAGCCACAGCAGCAAGGTGCCGGCACGGTAGGTGCCCGAAAAGATCACGGCGAGGACGTTGCTCGCTTTGACGGTTTTCTGTTCGGGAACGCTGAAACGCTCGGCCCGCGCCACTTGCTCAGGGTCTATCGGTGCAAGGGTACGACGGATTTTTTCCACGCTTTTGTTGCGTACCACCAGGTACCGCGCCGACTCGGGCAGCCAGACCATCAGCACCACCGCCAGCAGCAGCGGCAGCACACCGCCGAGCAACAGCAGGCTGTGCCAGCCGAAGGCAGGAATCAGCTTGGCGGACATGAACCCGCCACCGGCCATGCCCAGGTTGAAACCGCAGAACATGCTGGTCACCAACAGCGAACGAAAGCGTTCGGGGGTGTATTCGGACAACAGCGTGGTGGCGTTGGGCATACCTGCGCCCAGCCCCAAACCGGTGAGAAAGCGCAGGATCAGCAGTTGATCGACGTTGCTGCTGTAGGCCGATGCCAGGCTGAACCCGCCAAACACCAGCACCGCCCCAACCAGCACCAGTTTGCGCCCGAAGCGGTCGGCCAAGGGCCCGGAGCCCAGCGCGCCGAACACCATGCCAATCAGCGCGGCGCTCATCACCGGCCCGAGGCTGGCCCGGTCGATGCCCCACTCCTGCGACAGCGCGGGCGCGATGAAGCCCATGGCGGCGGTGTCCAGGCCATCGAGAAAGACGATCAGGAAACACAGGATGACCACGCGCCATTGGTAGCGCGACAGCGGTCGGTCGTTGATCAGGGTCTGCACATCCAGGCACACCCCTGCAGCGTTGGCAGGTCTGTTCATTATTGTTCTTGTCATTGTAGTTATTCGGGAAAGACGGGCACATCGACACATGCCTGAGCAGTCGATGCGATGGACATTAGTCAGCGCGCCCCGGCCCGGTCAATCGCGCACCTGCAGATGTGTGCGGTCACCGCACACTGCAATGCCCACGCTGGCCACGATGGTTCAAGCGAACAGTTGCGCACTCAAGTCGCGGCTGGCAGCCAGCATGATCGGCAGGAAGCGTTGCTCCAGTTCCACCCGCGTCACCCGCCCGGCGTGGGTGCTGACGTTGAGCGCGGCCAGCACCTGCCCCGACGCGTCGTACACCGGCACGGCAATCGAGCGCAGGCCCTGCTCCAGCTCCTGATCGACGATGCACCACCCCTGCTGGCGGACCCGCTCCAGGCATTCGAGTAGGGTCACCTTGCTGGTCAAGGTACGGCTGGTCTTGGGTGCAAGGTCGGTGTGCTGCAGGTATTCGTGCAAAGAGGCGTCGTCGAGCGCGGCGAGCAATATGCGGCCCATGGAGGTGCAATACGCCGGCAGCCGGCCGCCCACCGACAGGTCCACGGAGATCAGCCGCTGGGTCGTGGCCGAGCGCGCGATGTAGAGGATATCGTCGCCTTCGAGCGTGGCCATGTTGCAGGCTTCGTGCAACTGCTCGCTCATGCGATCCAGATACGGTTGCGCCGACACCGCCAGGGGCGTCGATGACAGGTAGGCATGCCCCAGGGTCAGGACCTTGGGCAGCAGCGAGTAGGTGCGCCCATCGGTGGTGGCGTAGCCCAACTTGATCAGCGTATGCAGGCAGCGCCTTACGGCGGCGCGCGGAATTTCGGTGCGGTGGCTAATCTGCGCAATGGTCAGGTGTCGCTTGCGCTCTTGGAACGCCTGAACCACCGCAAGCCCACGGGCCAACGAGGTCATGAAGTCGGGATCGCCGGTAAACGCCTGGATGCGCTTGGCCGGCGATGCGACGATCGGCGGAGCCAGAGAGCTGAACGCCGTTCGCTGAGGCGCTGTCGAGCCTGCCGGTGGAGTGTGTTCGTTCATCGTACTGCCCTCTGGATTCTTCGGAACCGATCGAGGGCGATTATCGAACCACCGGGCGATAATCGCAAACCTGCGGCACGGGCGCTTCGTGGGCAGTTCTGAAACTTATCGCTGTTTACGCTTTCTCAATGTGTGTCGAGTGACGCGATACACATCCGATGACAGGCCTACGTGTCCCGTTAACTCCGCGAGCCGCTACAATGCGGTCGCCGACCGGCATGTTGCTTATGAAGCCCTATCCGCGGGTTTCAACTTTCCAATTATCAGAGTAATGAATGTGACGAAAGACGAACTGCGCGCGCAACTGGAGCGCCAGGAACAACGTTACAAGGAAGTCTACGGCGGCGAGATCACCACCTACGCCGCTCAGCCGGAACCCGAACGCAAGCCTTGGCGCAAACGCGCCAGTATTGTCGACCTGGCGTTTCAGGAAGAGATCCAGAAGATCGAAAAAGACCTGCAACAGCCTAACGCCTGATATTGACGTGGCACGACGCACCGCGCCGGCCCTGCCACGTCAATTGCCATCAAAAATGCGTCATGTGGCGACAGATTTCATACGCCCGTTTGAATTATTCAGGGTTGTATGCGGGACGTTGCCTGCTACCGAGAGCCCGAATTTTCGGGGCCAAGGTGCCTGCTGCATTGGCGTCAGCCCTCGCCACTGCCTGCTGAATGCCGGAAAAGCGGACCCACCGGTCAGCGCCTGGGGGGTCATAACGCCTCGATTTCTGGCATAATCGCGCCCCCTCAATGGCCCGGTCACAAAACCTTCATGATCGAATTATTCAGCGCACTGGATGCGTGGGTGTTGGTCAGCCTGTTCTTAGCGCTGGCGTTTGTTCTCACCTTCGAATTCATCAACGGCTTTCATGACACCGCCAACGCGGTGGCCACAGTCATCTACACCAAGGCAATGCCGCCGCACCTGGCCGTATTCCTGTCCGGTATCTTCAACTTCCTCGGCGTGCTGCTGGGCGGCGTTGGCGTGGCCTACGCGATCGTCCACCTGCTGCCGGTGGAGTTGCTGATCAACGTCAACACCGGACATGGCCTGGCCATGGTGTTCTCGCTGCTGGCCGCGGCCATTACCTGGAACCTGGGCACCTGGTATTTCGGCATTCCGGCCTCGAGCTCGCACACCCTGATCGGCTCGATCCTGGGCGTGGGTCTGGCCAATGCCTTGATCAACGACATCCCCTTGGGCGACGGCGTCAACTGGCAGAAGGCAATCGACATCGGCGCCTCGCTGGTGTTCTCGCCCATCGCCGGCTTCGTGGCGGCGGCCCTGGTGCTGATCGGCCTGAAATGGTGGCGTCCGGCGTCCAAGATGCACAAGACCCCGGAGCAGCGGCGCAAACTGGACGACAAGAAGCACCCACCGTTCTGGAATCGCCTGGTGCTGGTGTTGTCGGCCATGGCCGTGAGTTTCGTGCACGGTTCCAACGATGGCCAGAAGGGCATCGGCCTGATCATGCTGGTATTGATTGGTATCGTCCCGCAGCAGTTCGTACTTGACCTGAACTCGACCACCTACCAGATCGAGCGGACCCGCGACGCGACCCAGCACTTGAGCCAGTTCTACCAGCGCAACCAGGCCACCCTGGGTGAGTTCCTGGCGCTGGGCAAAGCCCAGCAGGGCGATCTGCCAGAGAAGTTCAGCTGCAATCCGCAGCAGACCGAACCTACCATCGCAGCGCTGTTGAGCACGCTTGAAGGTGTCTCCGACTACCATTCGCTGGCGGCCGAGCGTCGCATCGAAGTGCGTCGCTACCTGCTCTGCCTGGATGACACGGCGAAGAAGGTCGGCAAGTTGCCAGCACTGGAGCCGCGTGAGAAATCCGACCTCGAGAAGCTGCGCAAGGACCTCACCGCAACCACCGAATACTCGCCGTTCTGGGTCATCCTGGCCGTGGCCCTGGCCTTGGGCACCGGCACCATGGTCGGCTGGAAACGCGTGGTGCTGACCATCGGCGAGAAGATCGGCAAGCAAGGCATGACCTACGCCCAGGGCATGTCGGCGCAGATCGTCACAGCGTGCGCCATCGGCGCAGCCAACGTGTTCAGCTTGCCGGTGTCGACTACCCACATCCTGTCCTCGGGGGTCGCTGGTACCATGGTGGCCAACAAGAGCGGGCTGCAGGGCGGCACGGTGCGCACCATCATGCTGGCATGGGTGTTGACCCTGCCGGCCTCCATGGGCCTGGCGGCTGGACTGTTCTGGTTGGCGAGCCAACTGGTCGGGTAGGTAATGAGCGACAGTTGCAAAAAGGCGCCCGCGGGCGCCTTTTTGCATGGGTGGGAAAACGGTGACGCTACTTGCGCTTGCTGCCGCCCAGCAAAGACCCCATCAAGCCGCGGACCAACTGGCGACCGAACTGGTTGGCCGCCTGGCGCACCGCTGACTTCAATGCCTGCCCCGCCGCGCCACTGAGAAACTCGCCGGCCTTGTCGGCCAGGCTTGGCGCGGGCGGCTGTGCAGGGTCCGCGGCGGGCGCCAGCTTGCGCGCGGTCAGCAGTTCATAGGCGGACTCGCGGTCCACCGGCTGATCGTAGCGCCCGGCCAGTGCAGAGTTGCGGACCACGGCGGCACGCTCGGCGCCCGTCAGCGGGCCGATACGCGACTGCGGCGGCGCGATCGAGACGCGCCGGACCATCGCCGGGGTGCCTTTCTCCTCCAGCGTTCCGACCAAGGCCTCGCCGGTGCCCAGCTCGGTCAGCACCGCCAGGGTGTCGAACGCGGGGTTGGGGCGGAAACCTTCGGCAACCGCCTTAAGCGCTTTCTGCTCTCGGGCGGTGAACGCCCGCAGACCGTGCTGGATGCGCAGGCCCAGTTGGGCCAGCACCGCATCGGGCAGGTCGCTGGGGGACTGGGTGACGAAGTACACGCCGACGCCCTTGGAGCGAATCAACCGCACCACTTGCTCCAGGCGATCCTGCAGGGCTTTGGGGGTGCCGTTGAACAACAAGTGGGCTTCGTCGAAAAACAGCGCCAGCAACGGCTTGTCGGCGTCGCCGCGTTCGGGCAATTGCTCGAACAGCTCAGCCAGCAGCCACAGCAGGAACGTGGCGTAGACTTTCGGCGCCTCGTGCACCAGGCGGCTGGCGTCGAGCAAATGGATGCGACCACGGCCGTCGGCGTCCGGGTGCAGAATGTCTTCCAGGCGCAACGCCGGCTCACCGAACAGCGCCTCGGCGCCCTGCTGCTCCAGCGTGGCAAGGCGGCGCAACAGTGCCTGGCTCGAGCCCGTGGTCATCAGCGCGCTGTCGTCACCGAGCAGCTCTGGGTTGTCCCGGAGGTGGTTGAGCAGCGCCTTGAGATCCTTGAGGTCGAGCAGCAGCAAGCCTTCGCGGTCGGCTACCTTGAAGGCGGCGTACAGCGCGGACTGTTGGCTGTCGGTGAGTTCCAGCAGGCTGCCCAGCAGCAGCGGTCCCATTTCGCTCAGCGTGGTACGCAACGGATGGCCGGATTGCCCATGGATGTCCCAGAGGGTGACCGGACAGGCCTGAGCGCGGTAATCCAGCCATGGCATCTGCGCAATCCGCTCGGCGATCTTGCCCTGCGGATTGCCGCTGGCGCCGAGGCCGCACAGATCGCCTTTGATATCGGCGGCAAACACCGCCACTCCGGCCTCGCTGAAAGCCTCGGCCAGGCGCTGCAGGGTGACCGTCTTGCCGGTTCCGGTGGCGCCGGCAATCAAACCGTGGCGGTTGGCCAGGCGCAGGTCCAGACCCACTGGCTCGCCGCTCAGGTCGGCACCGAACAATACGTGTCGGGCATCCGTCATGTTGCACCTCTGCTGTTATTCAATGAAGCCTGACCCAGCGTAATGCCAAACCGGCCGGTGTGCAGGAAAAAATCCTGGGTGAATCAGTGCCGGCCTCTTCGCGGGCAGAGCCCGCTCCCACAGGGCAAGGGGGGTGTTCCCTGTGGGAGCGGGGCTCTGCCCGCGAAGAGGCCCCTGAGTGCACGTATGACCCACTGATCTAACCGCGAACCCAAGTCGCTGACGAATCGCGCCGACGCGGCTATCATCTCGCCCACGACGGCCCGACGCCGGCCCATACGGACTCTTCCATGCAGCGCACTCGCCTTTCCCCTCCCGCGAACCTCGCGACGACTCGCCTACCATGAGTCGTATGCTGTGGCTGGTTCTGATCATCGCCGTCGCCGTGCTCATTCCCATCGTCATGGGCGGCAGCGAAATGCTCCAGCGCCTGCGCGGGTTCTCGCTGCTTCTGCTATTGGGCATGTTCGGCATGATCTGCGTCGGCTGGGTGGTGAATGCCATGCGCCTGCGGCTGCTGCTGGCCGAGCAGGCCGCACGCATCGGTCGGCTGAAGACGGTTGCGGTAGTGATGGCGGCAGAGTTCGCCTATTGCGCCACCCCGGGCGGCAGCGGCGCACCACTGACCCTACTGGCCTTGCTGGGACGCCAGGGCATCGGCGCGGCCAAGACCAGCGCCGTGTTCGCCATGGACCAGCTCAACGACCTGATGTTCTTCTTCTTCGCCCTGCTGTGCATTCTGGTCTACGCGCTGTTTCACAACCTCAGCCAGGCACTGGAAAGCATGCTGCTGGCCAGCGGAGTTCTGATGACGGGCGCGTTGATCGCCTGTGCGGTACTGGCGCGCTATCACCGCCCGGTGATCAAGATCAACGGCCGGCTCCTGCAACTGCTGCGCATCAAGCCCGCCACACGACGGCGCTGGGCGCGCAAACTGCTGCATTTTCTCGACGCTTTCGCTGACAACTTCCGCCTGCCGCGCCGCGTGCTTGCCCAGGTGTTTGCCTTGACCTGCGTGCACTGGACGCTGCGCTACAGCGTGCTGTATTTCACTTTGCAGGGGCTGGGCAGCGAGGTGGACTGGGCGTGGAGCTTTCTGATTCAGATGCTGGCCCTGAGCGCCGGCCAGTTCAGCCTGTTGCCCGGCGGCGCGGGCGCCGCCGAGCTGGCCTCGGCCGCCCTGTTGGCGCCCATGGTAGGCAAGTCGACCGCTGCCGCCGCCATTCTGATCTGGCGGCTGGTCACCTACTACTTCTACCTGATCGCCGGCGGCCCGGTGTTCGTCGCCCTGTTGGGCAAGCCCTTGCTCAACAAGCTGCTGCGGGCCCGCCAGGCTTGACCGCAGCGGGCGTGTCGACGTCGCTGGCAGGCTCGCCCTGCGGCTGTTCCCGCAGCTGCTGCGCCCACAACGCCTCGGCACCCGGAAAATCGGTGCCGTGCTCCTCGCTCAGCGCCTCGGGATCGAAGCGGCTCGCACAGCCCGCACCGAGCACCGGCAACGGCTTGGCACTGGCCTTGTCGCCCGGCTCGTCCATGCTCAGCTGAAGACTACGGTCTTGTTGCCGTGCACCATCACGCGGTCTTCGAGGTGATAGCGCAGACCACGGGCCAGAACCATTTTCTCGACATCGCGACCGAAGCGCACCATGTCGTCGATGCTGTCGCTGTGGCTGACGCGAACCACGTCCTGCTCGATGATCGGGCCGGCGTCCAGCTCCTCGGTGACGTAGTGACAGGTGGCACCGATCAGTTTCACGCCGCGCAGCGAGGCCTGGTGGTAAGGCTTGGCGCCGACGAAAGACGGCAGGAAGCTGTGGTGGATGTTGATGATCTTGCCGGCATAGGCCTGGCACAACTGCGGTGGCAGAATCTGCATGTAACGCGCCAGTACCACGACATCGGCCTGGTGCTGATCGACCAGGCGCGAGACTTCGGCGAACGCCGGCAGTTTGTCCTGAGGGTCGACCGGCACGTGGTAGTAGGGAATGCCATGCCATTCGACCATGCTGCGAAGGTCGTCGTGGTTGGACACCACGCAGGCGATGTCGCAGTCCAGCTCGTTGCTGTGCCAGCGGTGCAGCAGGTCGGCCAGGCAGTGGGATTCGCGGCTGGCCATGAGCACCACGCGCTTCTTCTGCGCGGTGTCGGTGACCCGCCATTCCATGGCGAACTCTTCGGCGATGGGCGCGAAGGCTTCGCGGAAGGCGTCGATGTCGAACGGCAGGGTGTCGGCACGAATTTCGTGGCGCATGAAGAACCAGCCGTTCTGGTCATCGGAGTGGTGGTTCGATTCGCTGATCCAGCCGTTGTGGGACGCCAGGAAATGGCTGACTTTGGCAACGATGCCAACGCGGTCCGGGCAAGCGGTCACCAGCCGAAAAGTGCGCATGTATTCAAACTCCAGAAACTTCGCAAAGGGCGCCATTCTAGCGGCTGACGGCCGAATCTGCAGTATTGATTGCAGCCTTTCAAGCGTGTCGCACACCCGCCCCGCTCCACCGAACGGGTCGGCCGGCACACTGTCGATGGAGTCACAGGTATTAAATAGATCTGCCCGGTAATGACATGAAAAATCATTCACCTCGAGTTTGCAGGCACTGTCGGTATCAACGCAGTGTTTCCGTTAAATGTTTACTTGGCCTCGGTGGATGCTTATTATCACGACACTGTTTCCACTGACACTTGCATTACCGAGGTATGACCATGTCCCTGATCAACGAATATCGCGCAACCGAAGAGGCTATCAAAGAGCTTCAGGCACGCCTGAAGAACCTGTCCGAAGACGACAAATTGCAAACCGAACTGGAATTCGAAGGCAAACTGCGTACCCTGATGGGCGAATACCAGAAATCACTGCGTGACATCATTGCCCTGCTGGATCCGGAAGCCAAGTTGAACAAGGCACCGCGCCCTGCCACAGGCAAAGTTACCGGCACCAAGCGCGCGCGCAAGGTCAAACAATACAAGAACCCGCACAACGGTGAAGTCATCGAGACCAAGGGTGGCAACCACAAGACCCTGAAAGAATGGAAAGCCAAATGGGGTGGTGACGTGGTCGAAAGCTGGGCCAGTTTCCTCGGCTGATCGCTACATCGTTTGGATCGCAGTCTGTAGATCACAGCCTGTAGATAAAAAAACGCCAGTCCTGTGACTGGCGTTTTTTATGGCCGCGACTTCAATTCAAGTCGGCTGTAGGCCCAGGCGCGCCGCCAGTGCCTGCGCGTAGGTCTGCCAGTGATTCAGCACCTGGGTCTGCGCCGGATCGGCCTTGACCATGCAGTCGACCAGCGCGGCATTGAAACCTTGCAGAGTATTGGGCGCGCCCAATAGTGGATCACTCAGGCGCTGTTGGCAGAATTGCAACCAACGCTGTGTTTCAAGAGGATTCAGGGTATGCGGAAAGTTGCGCGCCCTGTAGCGGAACAACAATTCAGGCAGGCGTTCGTCATCGAATACCCACTGAGCTGTCGCCAACTGTTCTGGATCCAATGTGCGAATCTGTTCGCACAATAACCGGTCGCGGTCACCGATGAACCCGTCATACAACTGTTGTTCCGGATCGACACTCTCGGAAAACGCCTGCGCTTGATACAACGGTGACAATTTGTAATGCCATTGCGGTTGGGCATCGCACAAACGCATTGCCCGAGCTTGATAAAGCGGCTTGTCCAGATTCAGGCGTTGCCAATCTTCGTCGCGCAGTACGCCAAGCGGGGCTATTACCGGGCAGCGATTGATGTGCAGAAGTTTCAAAGGCAATGGCGCCTCGCCCTCCGCGAGGTCCTCGCGGCGTTTGTACAGACGCTCTTGCAATACCTCGATACTTTGCTCGATCAACGGCTGCGGATCATGAGCCAGGTCGTAGACAATCAAGGCATTGCGATTCTTTGGATGCCAAGCCAATGGCAACACCACTGCGGCATAGCGTCGCGCTGCGCCGAACTGCCCGGAAACATGTACCAGCGGCTGCAACAGCTGGATGTTTTCCTGCACCCGTTGTTTGCCACGCAATTGGAACAGCCAATCGTATAGCCGAGGCTGGCACTGGCGAATCAAGCGCGCCAGCGCAATGGTTGCACGCACGTCGGACAACGCATCGTGCGCCTGACCATGGTCGATGCCGTTGGCGGCCGTGAGCAGCTCCAGGCGCATGCTCGCCCGTCCGTCCACCTGCGGCCAGTGGATGCCCTCGGGGCGCAGCGCATAGGCAGCGCGAACCACGTCGATCAAGTCCCACCGGCTGTTGCCACCCTGCCACTCGCGACCGTAGGGGTCGAAGAAGTTGCGATAGAGGCTGTAGCGGGTCATTTCATCGTCGAAGCGCAAGGTGTTGTAGCCGGCCCCGCAGGTACCGGGCATCGCCAGCTGGGCGTGGACCCGGGTCATGAAGTCGGCCTCGCTCAGGCCGCGATCGGCCAGGCGCTGCGGAGTGATGCCGGTGATCATGCAGGCTGCCGGGTGCGGCAGAATATCGTCGCTGGGCTGGCAGTACAGGTTGACCGGCGCGGCGATCTCGTTGAGGTCTGCATCGGTGCGGATGCCGGCGACCTGCAAGGGCCGATCGCAGCGCGGGTTGATACCGGTGGTTTCGTAGTCGTACCAGAAAATGCTGGAAGTCACTGAGGTGTCCTGTGCGCAGTTGCGCGACAGTGTAGAGCCCTGCCCCGCATGAGGCCACGGTTGTCGGGCGGCCTCAGCCCCGGCGCCGAAACACCGCCACGCTGAGGCGATCCATCCAGCCGAAAATGCGTTGCTGAACCCGCCCCCAGAACGGCCGACGGCGCCAATCGGCCAGGCTGACTTCATGGCTGGCGGCGAAGTCGGTGATGAAGCTGCGTTCCACCGCCGCAGTCAAGCCAGGGTCCAGCGCTTCGAGGTTGGCTTCCAGATTGAAGCGCAGGTTCCAATGGTCGAAGTTGCACGAACCGACACTGACCCAGTCGTCGATCAAGACCATTTTCAAGTGCAGGAAACAGGGTTGGTATTCATAGATCTTGACCCCGGCCTTGAGCAACTTCGGGTAATAGTTATGGCCGGCATAGCGTACCGATGGGTGGTCGGTGCGCGGACCGGTGAGCAACAGCCTGACGTCGATGCCGCGGCTGGCGGCGCGACGCAGCGAGCGGCGGACCTTCCAGGTCGGCAGAAAATAAGGTGTCGCCAGCCAGATGCGGCGCTGTCCGCTGTTCAGTGCGCGCACCAGTGACTGCAGAATGTCGCGATGTTGCCGGGCATCGGCGTAGGCGACCCGCCCCAGCCCCTGGCCGCCGTCGGGCATGGGTGGCACGCGCGCCAAGCCGAAATGGGTAGGCGGACGCCAGGCGGTGCGCCGCAGGTTGGCGCGCCATTGGCGGTCGAACAGCATCTGCCAGTCAGCGACCAAGGTGCCCGTCATGGCCACCATCACCTCATGCCATTCGCTGACACTTTCATTTGGCTGCCAGAACTCGTCGGTGACACCAGTGCCGCCGACCATCGCCCATTGCTGGTCCACCAGCAACAGTTTGCGATGGTCGCGGTAGAGGTTGCGCACGCCCCGGCGCCAACTGATCGGGTTGTAGAAACGCAGCTCCACCCCAACGTCGGTCAACTGCGCGCGCAGTTCTGCGGTGAAGGCCAGCGAGCCGTAGTGGTCGAACAGGCAGCGTACATGCACGCCCCGTGCGGCCGCCGCGTGCAGTGCCTGGACCACGGCCTGGGCACAGGCGCCGGCCTCCACCAGGTACAGTTCCAGATCGATCGCGTGCTCGGCCTGGCCGATGCGCTCGAGCATGCGCGGGAAGAACTGCGGCCCGTCGATCAGCAACTCGAATTCGCTGCTCTCGCGCCACGGAAACACCGGCCCGCCCATGTCAGCGCCCCTGCATGACAGATAGGGTCGCTTGCAAGCCGTTCGATTCACGCATGGGCAGTCCTGTAACCAGGTGGATGGAGACATCGGTGGCGGGTGCAGGCAGACCAGGTTCGGGCCGGTTCATCCGTCGCTCCCGGGAATCAAGCGGCAGCCTTGCCGTGGCCCAACCCAGGCCGCCGTATTGCTGCGCCCCAGGCCGCTGGCCAGAACCCGCCGCTGGCCAGCGTCCTCGCTCAGGCTGCTGAGCGGCAGATACTGCTTGATGTAGCTCTGACAGTAGTCGGCACTGTTTTGCAGCACATAGCGGCACGAGCAGTATTCCTTCGCTGAAAAGGCGCTGAGAATGTCGGGAAAGGCCAGCAACTGCGTGCGTTCGTGCCACAGCCAAGTGGCCGCCGCCAGCGACAGCAGCAGGCCCAGCGCCGCCCAGGCGCGCTTGCCAGTGCTCATTGGCCACCCGGTGCGGCGAAGGCGGCCACGATCCGCTGCAACAGCGCATCGTGGCTGAAGCTGCCATCGCGGTCGTCGGCATAGCGCACCACCACCAGGCGTTGCTCGGGCAGCACGTACAGCGCCTGCCCCCAATGCCCCAGTGCCGCCATGGTGCTGCGCGGAGCATGGGGCCAGGCCATATTGCTGTTGAGCCACCAGTGCGCGCCTGCTGCGGGCTCTCTCGCAACGTGCTCACTCGGGGCGAACGGCGTGCGGTTGAAGGCCACCCACGCCTGCGGCAGCAATTGCCGGCCACGCCATTGGCCATCGCGCTGCATCAGCAGGCCCACCCGGGCCAGATCGCGCGCGGTCAGGTAGGCATAGGACGAGGCGACGAATGTGCCGCTGGCATCGGTTTCCCACACCGCCTGGTCGATACCCAGAGGCGTGAACAACGCCTGCCAGGGATAGTCCGGGTACTCGTGCAGGCCGACCATGTTGCGCAGCGCTGCGGCGAGCAGATTGCTGTCGCCACTGGAGTAGCGGAAATGTTCGCCGGGCGGGTAGGCACGCCCGTGACTGGCGGCATAGCTGGCCATGTCGCGCTGACCACGGGTGTAGAGCATCGCCACCACCGAGGAATTGAGCGGTGCATATTCGTAGTCTTCCTGCCAGTCCAGCCCCGACGCCCAGTGAAACAGGTCCTGCACGCGTATATCGCGGTGCTGGGCAAGGGGCTGGAAATAGTCGGCGGCGGCATCCTGCAGGGCAAAACGCCCTTCGCCATAGGCCACGCCCATTACCGTGGCCAGCAGGCTCTTGCTGATCGACCAGGTGGCATGTACCCGGTCGGCAGCACCGGGGCCGGCGTAGCGCTCGTAGACGATCTCGCCGTCGCGGACCACCAGCAGCGCATCGGTGCGCACGCCTTCGCGCACGGCGTCATCGCGGGCGACGAACGCGTATTGCTCCAGAGCGGCAATGGCCGGCGACGCCGGTGCCGGTGCCTGGCTCCATCGCTCGGATGGCCAATTCTGCGCACCCACCGGTAACGCGCACAGCAGAGAGATCGACAGGATAAGCAGACGCGGCATGCGGGGAAGGCTCGTGATCGAGGTTGGAGCGAGTGTGCAGTGCGGGTATGACAGCCGTTCGCTGCAAGAGTTGTGTGGCGTATGGCAGTCGAGGGCTGTCACGCAAGCATCACCAAAGCTTCATGGTGATGACACCGGGCCTTCCTAGGCTGGCCATGCCTAGCAAAATCGACCTGCCGCACTCACCGGCCGGCTTTTGGAGACTTGCAATGACTCAGATCGCACGCTCTGGCGACACCCGTACCGAACGCCGTCTGCACGCCGAACGACTTGTCGGCCCGCAAGCTCTGCACGAGGCCCAGGCCCTGCGCTTCGCCGTGTTCAGCACCGAGCTCAACGCCAAACTCAAGAGCGCCGAGCAGGGTCTGGATATCGACGACTACGATGCCCATTGCCAGCACATCGGAGTGCGCGACCTGGCCACCGGGCGACTGGTAGCAACCACACGCCTGCTCGACCACCGCGCTGCCGACCGGCTGGGGCGCTTCTACAGCGAAGAAGAATTCAGCCTGCACGGCCTGCGCCACCTGCAAGGCTCGATCCTGGAAATCGGGCGCACCTGCGTGGCCCCCGCCTACCGCAACGGCGGCACCATCGCGGTGCTCTGGGGCGAGCTGGCGGAGGTGCTGAACGAAGGTGGCTACGACTACCTGATGGGCTGTGCCAGCATCCCGATGCAGGATGGCGGCATCCAGGCGCAGGCGATCATGCAGCGTCTGCGCGAGCGCTACCTGTGCACCGAGCACTTGCGCGCCGAGCCGAAGATGCCCCTGCCCAGCCTGGACATTCCAGGCAACGTCATTGCCGAACTGCCGCCGCTGCTCAAGGCCTACATGCGCCTGGGCGCGAAGATCTGTGGCGAGCCATGCTGGGACCCGGATTTCCAGGTTGCCGACGTGTTCATCCTGCTCAAGCGCGACGATCTATGCCCGCGCTACGCTCGCCACTTCAAGGCGGCTGTGTGATGCCGCGCTGGCGCGTGTACGCGCGCATCCTGCGCCTGCTCTGGGTGATCGGCCTGGGCCTGGCGCTGGCCGCGATGTTCAGCCTGCTGGAGCGGCTGCGCCTGCCCGACTGCATGGGCCGTCGCCAGCGCTGGTCGCGCTGGTTCATGGTGCGCCTGAGCAACGCGCTGCCGTTCGAGGTAACCGTGCAGGGCGAGTTGCCGCACAAGCCCATGCTGTGGGTCGGCAACCATGTTTCCTGGACCGACATCCCTCTGCTCGGCATGCTGGCGCCGCTTTCGTTCCTGTCCAAGGCCGAAGTGCGTACCTGGCCAGTGGCCGGCTGGCTGGCGCTCAAGGCCGGCACGTTGTTCATTCGTCGCGGCGCGGGCGACAGCCAGTTGATCCGGCGGCAGATGACCCAGCACTTGCGCAACGATCTGGACCTGATGATCTTCCCCGAGGGCACCACCACCGATGGTCACAGCCTGCGTACGTTCCATGGGCGGCTGATGTCCAGCGCCATAGACGCGGGGGTGCCGGTGCAGCCGATCGCGATCCGCTATCAGCGTGACGGCGAGCTGGATCCGATCGCGCCGTTTGTGGGCGATGATGATCTGCTGTCGCACTTGCTGCGCATCTTTGCTCAGCCCCGCGGGCAGGTGTTGATCCAGGTGCTGACACCGATCGCCAGCCTGGGCAAGGAACGCGCGGCGCTGGCCTATGAGGCTCAGGAGGCAGTGCGCTTCGCGTTGTTCGGGGAGGTTGAGGAGCTGCGGCAGGCGGCGTGAGTCTGGTGTTCCGAGTTGCGTCATTCGCGGGCAGAGGGCTCGCCGCCCGCGAATACGTCAGTACAGTCACCGCCTCTCCCGCGCGAACCCCTGCACCACCGGATAGAACGCGCGGAAATCTTCGGTCAGTGGCGCGTACAGGGCTCGTACTTCCTCGAACCCCCCAGCCAGCCCTTCGGGCTTGGACAACCGCCGTGAGATCCCCTGCAGCACCCGCTCGATGATCTGGAAATCCCGGTACGACCCCAACCAATCCTCGGCGATCATGTGCGGCGCCATGGCCGCCAGCCGCCCCGGCAGCTCGGCTTCGGCTGCCAGCACCCGATAGACATGGTCGGTGAACGCCGTCAGCGGCTGCCGGGAATAGTCCGCCCAGTGCAGCGCCAGGCAATGATCGAAAAACACATCGACGATGATCCCGGCATAGCGGCGCCGTTCGGCCGGGAAGCGGCCGATGGCGCGTAGCACCAGCGGGTGACTGTCGGTGAATGCATCGATCTGCCGATGCAGGCGAATGCCGGCCTCCATGGGTGCGCTGAAGCGCCCTGCCAGCGGGCCTTTGACGAAATCGCCATAGAGGCTGCCGAGCAGTTGCTCAGGTGCAGGACCGCCGAGATGAAGGTGTGCCAGGTAGTTCATGCCGCGCAGCTTAGCACCATTGCGACTGTATCGTTATAACCCGATATAGCCGAATGACCCGTCGTTAGCACACATTCATATTTGTATATCGCGAAATACAGATATATATTTCGCCTCGTCCCGATATAAGCCGAGTACGTCATGTCCCTCGATCTCGACGAAATAATAAAAGCCCTCTCCCACCCCGTGCGCAGGGAAATCCTGGCGTGGCTCAAGGATCCCCAGGGGCAGTTTCCCGATCAGCACCACAGCACCGAAAACGGTGTATGTGCCGGGCAGATCGACCAACGCTGCGGCCTCTCGCAGTCAACCGTCTCGGCGCATCTGGCCACCCTGCAACGGGCCGGCCTGATCAGCAGCAAGAAGGTTGGCCAGTGGCACTTCTTCAAACGCAACGAGGACGTCATCCAGGCGTTTCTCGCGCAAATGAGCGCACAGCTCTGACAAGGATTTTTTCATGCCTTTATCTCTGCTGATCCTGGCGCTGAGCTCCTTCGCGATCGGCACCACCGAGTTCGTCATCATGGGCCTGTTGCCCGATGTGGCGGGCGACCTCGGCGTCAGCATTCCCAGCGCCGGCTGGCTGGTCACCGGCTACGCCCTGGGCGTGGCCATCGGCGCGCCGTTCATGGCCCTGGCCACCGCGCGCCTGCCGCGCAAGGCCGCGCTGGTGGTGCTGATGGGCATCTTCATCGTCGGCAACCTGCTCTGCGCCATCGCCAGCGACTACAACGTGCTGATGTTCGCTCGGGTGGTTACTGCGTTGTCCCACGGTGCCTTTTTCGGCATCGGCTCGGTGGTGGCTGCAGGGCTGGTGGCACCCAACAAGCGTGCCTCGGCGGTGGCCTTGATGTTCACCGGCCTGACCCTGGCCAACGTGCTGGGCGTGCCATTGGGCACTGCGCTGGGCCAGGCGGCGGGCTGGCGCTCGACGTTCTGGGTGGTCACCCTGATCGGCGTGATCGCGCTGATCGGTCTGCTGCGTTTTCTGCCAGGCAATCGCGAAGAAGCCAAGCTGGACATGGTCGCCGAACTGTCGGCGCTCAAGGGCGCCGGCATCTGGCTGTCGCTGAGCATGACAGCGCTGTTCGCCGCGTCCATGTTCACCCTGTTCACCTACATCGCGCCGCTGCTGGGTGATGTCACCGGCATATCACCGCGCGGGGTCACCTACACCCTGCTGCTGATCGGCCTGGGCCTGACCGTGGGCAACATCATCGGCGGCAAGCTGGCCGATCGACGCCTGGGTGCCACCCTGATCGGGGTCTTCGCGGCCATGGCCGTGGTGTCCACCGCGCTGAGCTGGACCGCAGTGGCCGTCATCCCGACCGAAATCACGTTATTCCTCTGGGCCGCCGCGGCATTCGCCGCCGTGCCTGCGCTGCAGATCAACGTGGTGACCTTCGGCAAGTCGGCGCCCAACCTGGTGTCGACCCTGAACATCAGTGCCTTCAACGTCGGCAACGCCCTGGGCGCCTGGATCGGCGGCGCCGTCATCGCCGGCGGCCTGGGCCTGACCAGCGTGCCGCTGGCCGCCGCAGCGCTGGCCGTGCTTGCCCTGATCGTCACCCTGATCACTTTTCGCCAGACCCGGACGCCGGACCTGGCACCCGTCACTCACTGATAGAGGCTGTCCTACATGACCACACTTTTCGACCCGATCAAGCTCGGCGCACTGGAACTGCCGAACCGCATCATCATGGCACCGCTGACCCGTTGCCGCGCCGACGAGGGCCGCGTGCCCAACCAGATGATGGCCGACTACTACGTGCAACGCGCCAGCGCCGGGCTGATCCTCAGCGAAGCGACCTCGGTGACGCCCATGGGCGTCGGCTACCCGGACACCCCTGGCATCTGGTCCAACGACCAGGTTCGCGGCTGGGCCAACGTCACCCAGGCCGTGCACGCCGCCGGTGGCCGGATCATGCTGCAGCTGTGGCACGTGGGCCGGATCTCGCATTCGCAATACCTGAACGGCGAGCTGCCGGTGGCCCCCAGCGCAATCGCCGCCGACGGCCACGTCAGCCTGGTGCGTCCGATCACCGGTTTCGAAACCCCACGGGCACTGGAAACCGCTGAAATCGCCGACATCGTCGAGGCCTATCGAGTGGGCGCAGAGAACGCCAAGGCTGCGGGCTTCGATGGCGTGGAAATCCACGGCGCCAACGGTTACCTGCTCGACCAGTTCCTGCAGAGCAGCACCAACCAGCGCACCGACGCCTATGGCGGCTCCCTGGAAAACCGTGCACGGCTGCTGCTGGAAGTGACCGATGCGGCCATCGACGTCTGGGGCGCCGACCGTGTCGGCATGCACCTCTCGCCACGTGCCGACCTGCACGACATGGGCGACGGCAACCGTGCCGAAACCTTCACCTATGTTGCCCGCGAACTGGGCAAGCGCGGCATCGCGTTCATCTGTGCCCGCGAGAAGGAAGGCGAGGACAGCCTGGCCGCGCAACTGCGTGATGCGTTTGGCGGTCCGTACATCGTCAACGAGCGTTTCGACAAGGCGTCGGCCAACGCCGCCCTGGCCAATGGCATTGCCGACGCCGTGGCCTTCGGCGTTCCGTACATCGCCAACCCCGACCTGCCGGAACGCCTGCAGGCCGACGCGCCATTGAACGAGCCACACCCCGAAACGTTCTACGCCAAGGGCGCCGCAGGCTACCTGGACTACCCGCGCATGTAAGCGGCAGGCCGGGCCGCCGCCAGGCGTGCCCGGCCGTTCAGCGTCGCAGCTGGCTGATCTGCTGCTGCAGGTTCTGCACCTGACTCTGCAGCGTGTTCAAGCTGCGCGTGGCCTGTCCGCGGAACGCATCGAACTCACTGATGCTGGGGCCACTGGTGGTG
The DNA here is from genome assembly GCF_947090715.1 of Pseudomonas sp. MM227. Classification (NCBI taxonomy): domain Bacteria; kingdom Pseudomonadati; phylum Pseudomonadota; class Gammaproteobacteria; order Pseudomonadales; family Pseudomonadaceae; genus Pseudomonas; species Pseudomonas sp. MM227. Next base: position 1,043,254 of record NZ_OX352319.1, on the reverse strand, counting down.
GCCGGTCGATTGTCCTGCTCGCTCTTGAGCACGATGAGATCCTGCTCCAGGCGTTCGAGCTGCGCGCCCGGATTGCTCTTCTTCAACGCGGCTAGCTCGCCGTCCACGCTGTCCAGACGTGCCTGCAACTTGCCGGTGTCCGGCTGTGCCTGCTTCAACGTCGCAAGCTCGGTCGCCAGCGCCTTCAACTGCGTCTGCAATTGCTCGTTGAGCGTCTGCTGCGCAGCCACCTGAGACGCGGCCTGTTCCAGACGGGTCTGCAAGGTGCTCTGCTGGCCGGCCACGCCACTCTGTTGCTGAGTCTGTTGCGCCAGCTGGTCCTGCAACTGCTTGATTTCGGCCCGCAGCGCTTCGCTACCCGATACGGCAGTGGACTGGGTGTTGGCTACTTTGCCGCTGATGTCCTGCAAGCGCCCCGCCGCTTCTTCGCTGATGCGCGCAAAACTTTCCTGAGTCGCTACCAGTTGCTGCTCCATCAGGTTGATCTGCTGGAAACTCCACCAGCCCAGGCCGCCCAGGGCGATGAACAACGCGCCGATCAGCGCCCACAGCGCACCCGTGCTGGGCGCCTTGACGCGCACCACCGGCGTGTTGCGCGAGTACAACGCGTCGCGATCGCGCCCGCCGCCCACTGGGGCAAACTCGTGATCGTCGCGGGTATCACCACGCAAACTGGGCAGATTGTCGTCGAAGTCGTCGGGAGCATCTTTGCGCATGTGAGAAACCTTTGTGTCACGGGGTAATGGCCAGGACCGCGAGTATACCCTTGCAACGGCGGGCACTGGCCGACCACCCGGGCGATTGGCTCAACCGCCGGGCGTGCCCTGGGCACGCCACCAGCCACAGAATTCATCCAGCGATGCCCACACGGACGTGCGTGGCTCGTAGCCCAGGTAATGCCGGGCGCGATTGATATCCAGGGTGAAATGCTCGTGCAAGGCCTGGACTTCAAAACGCGACAAGCGCGGTCGGGGTTGGCCGGGCCAGAGCAGGCACGCCGACTCGCACACCGCAGCACTGACGTGGGCCAGGCCGAAGTCGCGGTAGCGACGTACCTGGGGCAACTCCAGCTGACGCATCACGTAGTTGATCACGTCCCACAGCGGAATCGGCGCGCCATTGCTGATGTTGTAGACCTGGTTGAGCGCGGTATCGCCCGCCGTCAGAGCGCCCAGCAGTGCCTGGTTGAGGTTCTGCACGCTGGTGAAGTCGACCTTGTTCAAGCCGTCGCCGATGATCCGCAGGCGATTCTTGCGCTGCATCTCGATCAACCGCGCGAACTGCTGCCCGTCGCCCGCACCGGTCACCCGATGTGCTCGCAGCACAACGGTTTCCAGGCCGAACTCGGCAGCGCCGAGCACCTTGCGCTCGGCCAGCCATTTGCTGCGCGCGGCATGCCCGCGCAGACGTCCCGGTACCTGCTCTTCCTTGACTGCCAGGTGGCTGCGACCGTCGAAACAGACCGCTGCCGAAGACAGATACACCAGCCGCTGCACGTGCTCCTTGAGGCAGGCCTCGACGACGTTCTCGGTGACCTCGACATTGGCCTGCTGGAACAGCTGGGCGCGGCCCCAGGTACCTGCGGCACCGGCGCAATGGACCACGGCGTCGACGCCGATGCACAGGCGCTTGGCCAGGTCGGGGTCGAGCAGGTCGCCCTGCATGAACTGTGCGCCGCGTCGTACCAGATGCTCCACCCCTTCGGCCCGGCGACCGTTGATGCGCACTTCAAGCCCCTGCTCCAACGCCAGGCGCGTGAAGCGCCCGCCGATGAAGCCGCTTGCGCCGGTAACCAGAATCTTCATGAATTGCTCCGCTGTGCATCGTTCAATGTGTTACCGCCGCACGACCTCGGGAAGGTCCTGCAGCGTTCTTCGAGGTCACTCGCTGCCCGGCACCCTGGCTGCAGGCGACCGGGCCGCTAGCGGTAGACGCACGCAGGGCTCACAGCGGCACCAACCAGCTTGCGGCGCCCTCGCGCAGATGCCGGGTGAGGCGCTCGAGCAATTGCCCACCGTTGCGCCAGTGATGCCAGTACAACGGTACGTCCACCGGATGCCCGGCTACGATCTCGATCAGGCTGCCGTCAGCCAGTGCATCCTCGACCTGCAGCTCGGGGACCATGCCCCAGCCCATCCCGGCCTTGGCCAATCGGTTGAACCCTTCCGACGACGGGCACAGGTGATGGAGAAAACCTTCCGCCAGCCCCAGCGACGCCAGAAAACGATGTTGCAGATAATCGTCGGGGCCGAACACCAGCGCAGGCGTGCGGGGCAGATGGGCCGGTTCGAAGCCTGCGGGAAAATGCCGAGCCATGAACTCGGGGCTGGCCAGCGCGCGATAGCGCATGGCCCCCAGCAACAGGCTGCGCGCCCCGGCCAGGGGCCGCTCACTGGCACACAGGCAGGCGGCCACTTCACCGGCGCGCATACGCTTGAGCCCGACGTCCTGATCCTCCACCACGTGGTCCAGCAGCAATTGCTCGCGAATGCAGAAATCCGCGACCGCGCCGGCCCACCAAGTGCCCAGGCTGTCCGCGTTCAAGGCAATCCGCAGGCGCTCGGGCATGCCCTGCTCATCCAGCGCCGGCACCTGCCCCTGCAGGTCACGCTCGAGCAAGCGTACCTGCTGCACATGGTTGAGCAGGCGGCGGCCGATATCGGTGGGTGCCGGCGGCGTGACGCGAATCAGCACGGGCTGACCCACCCGCGCCTCGAGCAGCTTGATCCGCTGCGACACGGCCGACTGCGACAGGCCCAGCACCTGCGCGGCGCGCTCGAAGCCCGTTTGCTCCACCACAGCGGCCAGCGCGGCGAGCAGCTTGTAATCGAACATCAGATTTCCTAATGAGTGATCAGCACTATTGCTTTTTCTTATACCGCGCCGCGCTTCACAATGGCCAGCATCAAATGGGAGATACAGCGATGTGGCAGAGTTACTTGAACGGTTTGCTGGTCGCGTTCGGCCTGATCATGGCGATCGGCACGCAGAACGCTTTCGTTCTGGCGCAGAGCCTGCGCCGTGAGCATCACCTGCCCGTGGCGCTGCTGTGCGTGGTATGCGATGCGCTGCTGGTGGCTGCGGGTGTGTTCGGCCTGGCCACGGTACTGGCGCACAATCCGACCTTGCTGGCGGTGGCACGCTGGGGCGGTGCGTTGTTTCTGCTTTGGTACGGCGTCAAGGCCCTGCGCCGTGCCTGCTCGCGGCAAAGCCTGGAACAGGCCGGCACCGCCGGATTGCGCTCGCGCAGGGCGGTGCTGCTCAGCGCCCTGGCGGTGACCCTGCTCAACCCCCACGTGTATCTGGACACGGTCCTGCTGATCGGCTCGCTCGGCGCCCAGCAAAGCGTGCCTGCCGCCTATGTCGCCGGCGCCACCAGCGCATCGCTGCTGTGGTTCTTCGGCCTGGCCCTGGCTGCGGCGTGGCTGGCGCCCTGGCTGGCGCGGCCCAACACCTGGCGCCTGCTCGATCTGATGGTGGCGGTGATGATGTTCGCCGTAGCCGCGCAACTGGTATTCGCCTAAAACCGTCAGTCTGGCCACGCAAAGGCTCTGGAACCTCTATTCCACACAGTTGTTGCGTGGTTAAGCCACTATGCCGATGCTATGATCCGGCACTGCGTCGCAAAGAGTAAAAACTCGCCGACGTTTTCCAGGCCGCCCGTGATCGGCCTTGCGCAAACCGCAACAGACCTGATTAGGAGAATCACCATGGCTTTCGAATTGCCGCCGCTGCCCTACGCCCACGATGCCCTGCAGCCGCACATCTCCAAGGAAACCCTGGAGTATCACCACGACAAGCACCACAACACCTATGTCGTGAACCTGAACAACCTGGTGCCTGGCACCGAGTTCGAAGGCAAGACCCTCGAAGAGATCGTCAAGTCGTCTTCCGGTGGCATCTTCAACAACGCCGCCCAGGTCTGGAACCACACCTTCTACTGGAACTGCCTGGCGCCAAACGCCGGCGGCCAGCCTACCGGTGCCCTGGCCGAGGCCATCAACACCGCGTTCGGCTCGTTCGACACCTTCAAGGAAGAATTCACCAAGACGTCGGTCGGCACCTTCGGTTCCGGCTGGGGCTGGCTGGTGAAGAAAGCCGACGGTTCCCTGGCCCTGGCCAGCACCATTGGCGCCGGCAACCCGCTGACCAACGGCGATACCCCGCTGCTGACCTGCGACGTCTGGGAACACGCCTATTACATCGACTACCGCAACGTCCGTCCCAAGTATGTCGAGGCGTTCTGGAACCTGGTGAACTGGGACTTCGTTGCCCAGCAGTACGAAGGCCAGGCGTTCACCGCCTGACCTGCTGCACTGTTGAAAAGCCCGGCCTTCGTGCCGGGCTTTTTTGTGCCTGCCTGCATACGCCGGAGGCACGCTTCGTTTACCTTGTTGCTACATGGCCGCTCAAGAATACGTCCGGGTCGGCCGACACACTGGCGCGTCCTCCGGTATTCAAGACCATCGGTACGGCTCGCGCACATTTGTGGCTTTACGGCTTACGGTAAGTTGCCAATACTCATGGCATCTTGATGCCAAGCGTTCGAAACAAGGAATTGCCATTGAAGCTGGAAGTCAGGAACAGCTTGTCCGTCAAGTTGCTTCGCGTGGTACTGATGTCGGCACTGGTCGTGGGCATGGTGCTCAGTTGTGCGCAAATCGTCTTCGATGGCTACAAGACCCGCCAGGCCATCTCCGCCGATGCCGAGCGGATCCTCGCCATGTTCCGCGATCCGTCGACCCAGGCGGTCTATAGCCTGGACCGGGAAATGGGCATGCAGGTCATCGAAGGGTTGTTCCAGGACGATGCCGTGCGCCAGGCTTCCATCGGCCATCCCGACGAACCCATGCTCGCCGAACGTTCGCGTCCGCTGCAGAGCCTGACCAGCCGCTGGCTGACCGATCGCATCCTGGGCCAAGAGCGCAGCTTCAGTACACGCCTGATCGGCCGCGGGCCCTACAGCGAATACTACGGCGACCTGCACATCACCCTGGACACCGCCACCTATGGCGAGGATTTCATCGTCAGCTCGGTGATCATCTTCATCTCCGGCACCTTGCGCGCGCTCGCCCTGGGCCTGTTGCTGTACCTGATCTATCACTGGCTGCTGACCAAGCCGTTGTCGCGGATCATCAAACACTTGCTGCAGATCAACCCCGACCGCCCCGGCGAGTACCAATTGCCGTTGCCGCGCGGCCATGAACACAACGAGCTGGGCCTATGGGTGAATACCGCCAATCAACTCCTGGCCTCCATCGAGCGCAACACCCAACTGCGCCACGAAGCCGAAGACAGCATGCTGCACATGGCCCAGCATGACTTCCTGACCGGCCTGGCCAATCGCGTGCAATTGCAGCAGCAACTGGACAAGGTGCTGCTCGACGCCCATCGCCTGCAGCGGCGGGTGGCGGTGCTGTGCGTCGGCCTCGACGACTTCAAGGGCATCAACGAACAGTTTGGCTACCAGACCGGTGACCAGTTGCTGCGCGCGCTGGCCGATCGCCTGCGGGCCCACAGTGGTAGGTTCGGCACCCTGGCCCGCCTGGGCGGCGATCAGTTCGCACTGGTCCAGGCCGACATCGAACAACCTTACGAAGCGGCAGAACTGGCCCAGCGCATTCTCGACGACCTCGATGCCGCCTTCCCGCTCGACCCGCACTCCATTCGCCTGCGCGCAACCATCGGCATCACCTTGTTTCCCGAAGACGGCGACAGCACCGAAAACCTGCTGCAGAAAGCCGAGCAGACCATGACCCTGGCCAAGGTCCGCTCGCGCAACCGCTACCAGTTCTACATTGCCAGCGTCGACACCGAGATGCGCCGGCGCCGCGAGCTGGAAAAAGACCTGCGCGAGGCACTGGCACGCAATCAACTGCATCTGGTGTACCAGCCACAGATCAGCTACCGCGACCACCGGATCGTCGGCGTCGAGGCACTGCTGAGGTGGCAGCATCCCGAGCACGGCCTGGTGCCACCCGATCAGTTCATTCCGCTGGCCGAGCAGAACCGCAGCATCATTGCCATCGGCGAGTGGGTGCTGAACGAGGCCTGCAGCCAACTGCGCGAGTGGCACGACCAGGGTTTCAGCGGCTTGCGCATGGCGGTCAATCTGTCGACCGTGCAGCTGCATCACAACGAACTGCCGCGGGTGGTCAGCAACATCCTGCAAATGTACCGCCTGCCGCCGCGCAGCCTCGAACTGGAAGTCACCGAAACCGGCCTGATGGAAGACATCAGCACCGCAGCGCAGCACCTGCTGAGTCTGCGACGCTCGGGTGCGCTGATCGCCATCGACGACTTCGGCACGGGCTATTCTTCACTCAGCTACCTGAAGTCACTGCCACTGGACAAGATCAAGATCGACAAGAGTTTCGTCCAGGACGTGCTCAACGACGAGGACGACGCGACCATCGTCCGGGCGATCATCCAACTGGGCAAGAGCCTGAACATGCAGGTGATCGCCGAAGGCGTGGAAACGCTGGAGCAGGAAGCGTACATCGTCGCCCAGGGCTGTCATGAGGGCCAGGGCTACCTCTACAGCAAACCCCTGGCCGCTCGCGAACTGACCGCCCTGCTCAAGCAATCCGAGCGCAGCCGTACCAGCCTGGCGCGGACTCCGTCGCAAACCTAGCGGCAGACATGCCAGCCTGAAGGTTTTTTCACATTAACCCTTTACAGAAAATGCAAATCTTTCGCATTATGGCGCAGTTTTGCGCGCCACAGGCGCGCCCGCTCGCCACTCTTGACGCAGGATTTCGCCATGATTCGTACGCCCCTGGCCACCGCCAGTCTGCTGGCCATCGCCATCGCTCTTGCCGGCTGCGACAGCAAGGACAAGCAAACCACCACCGCTGCCCAGGCCCCAGCCCCGGCTGCATCCGCCCCGGCGGCCCCGGCTGCGGTGCCCACGGCCTCCGGGACTCTGGACGAGGCGGCCGCCAAGGCCGTGGTTGCCCATTACGCCGACATCGTGCACGCCACCTTCGAAGACGCGCTGAGCACTGCCCAGACGCTGCAGAAAGCCGTGGACGCCTTCCTGGCCGCACCCAGCGACGCCACCCTGAAGGCCGCACGCGACGCCTGGGTAGCCTCGCGCCCTGCCTACCTGCAGACCGAAACCTTTCGCTTCGGCAACACCCTGATCGACGATTGGGAAGGCCAGGTCAATGCCTGGCCGCTGGACGAAGGCCTGATCGACTACACCGACAAGAGCTACGAACACTCCCTGGGCAACCCGGGCGCGACTGCCAACATCATCGCCAACAAGGAAATCCAGGTCGGTGAAGACAAGGTCGACGTCAGCGAAATCACTCCCGAGAAGCTTGCCAGCCTGAACGAGCTGGGCGGTTCGGAGGCCAACGTCGCCACCGGCTACCACGCCATCGAATTCCTGCTCTGGGGTCAGGACCTCAACGGTACCGGCCCTGGCGCCGGCAACCGCCCTGCCTCCGACTACCTGGACGGCGCGGGCGCCACCGGCGGCCACAACGATCGCCGTCGCGCCTACCTCAAGGCCGTCACCGATCTGCTGGTCAGCGACCTCGAAGAGATGCTCGCCAACTGGAAGCCCAACGTGGCCGACAACTACCGCGCCACGCTGGTCGGCGAACCGGTCGACAGTGGCCTGCGCAAAATGCTTTTCGGCATGGGCAGCCTGTCGCTCGGCGAACTGGCCGGCGAACGCATGAAGGTCGCACTCGAAGCCAACTCGCCGGAAGACGAGCACGACTGCTTCAGCGACAACACGCACAATTCCGCCTTCTACAATGCCAAGGGCATCCGCAACGTGTACCTGGGCGAGTACACCCGTACCGACGGCACCAAGCTGACCGGCGCCAGCCTGTCCTCACTGGTGGCCAAGGCCGACCCGGCTGCCGATACCGCGCTCAAGGCCGATCTGGCCGACACCGAAGCGAAGATGCAGGCCATCGTCGACCGCGCCAACAAGGGCGAGCACTTCGACCAGTTGATCAGCGCCGACAACGCCGCCGGCCAGCAGGTGGTGCGCGATGCAATCGCCGCCCTGGTCAAGCAGACCGGCGCAATCGAACAGGCCGCCGGCAAACTGGGCATCACCGATCTGAACCCGGATACCGCCGATCACGAGTTCTGATTCAACCGGGGGCTGCACTGGAGAAGGCTACGCCGACGCCAGTTGCAGCCCCCATGCGTCGGCCGAACATCCGCTTCCTTCACCACAGCTTTCCATTCATGCGCCCATCCCTGCCCCGTGTCGTCTTCCTGCTCCTGGCCTGCGGCCTGGTCGGGTGTGACGACGCCCCGCGTTTCACCCAGGCAGAGCCGGGCGAAGCACAGAGCGCGGGGCAGGCCACCGTGCGCAAATTCGATGTCAACGCCTACTCCATGCCCTCGGCCAATCTTTCGCCGGTCCGACGCCTGGATTTCAGCGTGGGCAACAGCTTCTTCCGCAGCCCCTGGGTCATCGCGCCGTCTACCACCACCGCGCGTGACGGCCTGGGGCCGCTGTTCAATACCAATGCCTGCCAGAACTGCCACATCAAGGATGGCCGCGGCCATCCGCCCGAAGACAACGCGCTCAGCGCCGTCTCCATGCTGGTCCGCTTGTCGCTGCCCGACAGCCCGCATTACCTGCGCGAGATCGAACGCCTGGGCGTGGTGCCCGATCCGGTTTACGGCACACAGCTGCAGGACATGGCCATCCCTGGCCATGTGCCCGAAGGCAAGGTGAGGGTCACCTATCAAAGCGTGCCGGTGCGCTTCAAGGACGGCACTCTGGTCGAGCTGCGCCAGCCGCAGTTGCAGATCAGCCAATTGGGCTACGGCGCACTGCATCCCGACACACGCTTCTCGGCGCGGGTCGCACCACCGATGATCGGCCTGGGCCTGCTCGAAGCGATCAGCGAAGCGGATATCCTGGCCAATGCCCGCAACCAGGCCGATAGCGCCGGGCCGATCAAGGGTCGGCCCAACCAGGTATGGGACGACAGCCAAGGCCGCAGCGTGCCTGGCCGCTTCGGCTGGAAAGCCGGACAGCCCAATCTGAACCAGCAGAATGTCCATGCCTTTTCCGGCGACATGGGGCTGACCACCACGCTGCGACCCTTCGATGACTGTACGGCGGCGCAAACCGATTGTCGCCAGGCGGTCAACGGCAATGGCCCGGGCGGGGAACCCGAAGTCAGTGATAACATTCTGCGTCTGGTGTTGTTCTACACCCGCAACCTGGGTGTGCCTGCGCGCCGCGACGTCGACTCGCCGCAGGTCCTGGCCGGCAAGAATCTGTTCTATCAGGCCGGCTGCCAGGGTTGCCACGTGGCGCAATACACCACGGCCAGCGACGCGGCGGAGCCCGAGCTGCGCAGCCAGACGATTCGCCCCTACACCGACCTGCTGCTGCACGACATGGGCCCCGGCCTGGCCGACGGGCGCAGCGAGTTCAAAGCCGGCGCACAGGACTGGCGCACGCCGCCGCTGTGGGGCATCGGCCTGAGCGAAACGGTCAGCGGGCATAGCCAGTTTCTCCACGACGGTCGCGCGCGCAACCTGCTCGAAGCCGTGCTGTGGCACGGCGGTGAAGCCGAAGCGGCCAGGCAACAGGTATTGCAATTCGACGCCCAGCAGCGCGCTGCGCTGCTGGCGTTCTTGAACTCTCTCTAGATGAACACACGTTTCAGGAGCCTACATGTTCCGTCCCAAGCTGCTCTTCACCGGCCTTGCCGCCCTGGCACTGGGTGCCTGCTCGCCGCAAGACCGGCAAGCCGTTACCAGTGCGGCCATAGCCAAGCAGGTCATCCTGCCGACCTATAGCCGCTGGGTGGAGGCCGATCGGCAACTGGCTGCCAGCGCCCTGGCGTTCTGCCAAGGTACGCAGCCACTGGATGCCGCGCGTGCCGATTTCCTCAAGGCGCAAAGAGCCTGGGCCGAGCTGCAACCGTTGCTGATCGGGCCGCTGGCCGAGGGCAACAAAGCCTGGTCGGTGCAGTTCTGGCCGGACAAGAAGAACCTCGTCGGCCGTCAGGTCGAGCAACTGGCCAACGCCGAGCAACCCATCGACGCACAGGGTTTGGCCAAGGCCAGCGTGGTCGTGCAGGGGCTGTCGGCCTATGAGTACATCCTGTTCGACAGCAAGCCGGAAATTGCCGATGCCGCGCAGAAAGCACGCTACTGTCCACTGCTCAGCGCCATTGGCGAGAGGCAGAAAGCGCTGGCCGAAGAAATCCTCGCCAGTTGGAACAGTGCCGACGGCATGCTCGCGCAGATGACCAAGTTTCCCAACCAGCGCTACGCCGACTCCCACGAAGCCATCGCCGATGTACTGCGTGCGCAGGTCACCGCACTCGACACCCTGAAGAAAAAGCTCGGCGCGCCCATGGGCCGCCTCAGCAAGGGTATCGCCCAGCCCTACCAGGCCGAGGCCTGGCGCAGCGCGCAGTCGATGCACAGCGTGCGGGCGAGCCTGGCGGCCGCCCAGACCGTCTGGGTCGGTGTCGACGGCAAGGGCCTGCGCGGCCTGTTGCCCACCGAGCAGAAACCCCTGGCCGACAAGATCGACGCCGCCTACGCCACGTCCATGAAGCTGCTCGACGGCAATACCCGCAACCTCGGTGAACTGCTCGGCGACGATGCCGGCAAACAGTTCCTCAACACCCTCTACGACAGCCTCAACGTGGTCCACCGTCTGCACGAAGGCGAACTGGCCCGCGCCCTGAACATCCAGCTGGGCTTCAATGCCAACGACGGTGACTGACGATGATTGTACGCTCGGCGCAGAAGCTGACCCACGTACTGCTCAAGGCACTGACCCTGGGCAACTGGACGCTGGCCCGGCATCCGCAGCGCGAACCGCTGCTGTTGTCTGCGCGCGACGATGCCGATGGCGGGCACTACGCCGTGGGTTATCGGCTAGACGGCCGCGAGGTGTTCGCCACGCAGGTAGGCCAACGCTGCCATGACATCGTCACGCACCCGACGCTGCCCGTGGCGCTGTTCGTGGCTCGCCGTCCAGGCACCGAAAGCTACTTGATCGATCTGCGCGACGGCGTGTTGCTGCAGACCCTGGCATCTCAGGCAGACCGGCACTTCTATGGCCACGCAGTAGTGCACAAGGATGGCGAGTGGCTGTACGCCACCGAGAACGACACCACCGATCCAGGCCGTGGCGTTCTGGGGGTCTACCGCTTCGTCGACGGACGCCTGGTGCACAGTGGCGAACTGTCCACCCATGGCATCGGTCCTCATCAGGTATCGTGGATGCCGGACGGCGAAACCCTGGTGGTGGCCAATGGCGGTATTCGGACCGAGGCCGAAAGCCGGATCGAGATGAATCTGGATGCCATGCAGCCGAGCCTGGTGCTGATGCAGCGCGATGGCACCCTGCTGAGCAAGGAGTGCCTGGAACAGCCGATGAACAGCGTGCGGCACCTGGCAATCGGCAGCGACGCTACCGTCTTCGCCTGCCAGCAATTCATGGGGCCTGCCCATGAAAGCGCGCCGCTGTTGGCGGTCAAGCGTCCCGGCCAGCCCTTCGAAGCCTTTCCCGTTTCGCTGACGCAATTGCAATCAATGGGGCACTACACCGCCAGCGTTGCGGTGCACAGCGAGTTGCGCCTGGTGGCGCTGACGGCGCCAAGGGCCAACCGCTTCTTCATCTGGGACATGGACAGTGGTGCGGTCAGGCATGACGGCACCTTGCCCGACTGCGCAGGCGTGGGGGCTGTGGAGGACGGTTTCGTGGTGACGTCGGGGCAAGGCCGCTGCCGCCATTACGACTGCCGAGCGGCGCAGCTGGTGGGCATGCCGCTGCAATTGCCATCGGGGCTTTGGGACAACCACCTGTACCTTGCTTGAGCCAGTGCAACGTGAGCCAGCGAACTGGCTCGGGAATTCAACCCTGGGTGCGCACGCCTTGGCTCAGGCCCAGCATGAACAGGATGAAATCCTTGTCCGGGGTCACTGCGATGTGCGCCTTCTGCGACCGGGGCAATGGGCAATTGCCCTCACCGTGGGCCGCACTGACAATGGCCGAGCGGGGTTGTTCCCACGCCGCTGCCGCCGCAGTGGCCACCCCCAGGGCTGCCACCAGAAACAAACCTCGTGCCATTTCTAGTTTCATCACGCTAAACCTTTGATGGAGCTGCCGAATGCCGCTTCATAAAGGTAGATCAACTTCTGCCAGTCGGGTGCACTGAACGACGAATGGCGACGCAGCTGCTTCATGTCGTGGGAGGCAGCTTGCTGCGCGGTCATGCGCTGACGGCACTTCTCCAGGTCCAGCAGCGCTACCTCACCGCGTGCATTGCTGCCCTCGCCTGTCACGCGCACGAACACATGCTTGATATAGATGCAGCTGTGCTGCCAGCGGCCGCGGTGCATGCGCGCCAGATTGGTCGCCAGGCTCTGCAGAATCTGCTCGTGGACCGCTTCGCCGTGGCGTTCGCGGCCCCCGCCCTGCAGCCAGTGCTCATACTCCTCGAAACCGTCCAAGGAACGCGTCACCAGCAGTGCGCGCCACTGATTGTTCTCGTCGCGCTGCGTACCGCAGAAGATCATCTTCGGTACATTGACGTCGAGCTGGTAGAGCGCGGTCAACGCATCGCGTTCGCGCAGCACCGTCGGGCGACCGAACGGGTGCAGCCAGCTGCGGTAGATATGCCCGACCTGGCGCTTGACGTAGATCATCTGCCCGTCGGCAGCGAACACGCGTTGCACGCCGCTTTCACCGCCGCGCCTGACATTGGGCTCTTCCACCCAGGCACCCTGCTGACGCCAATAGTGATCGAAGTCGGCATCTCCGCTCGCCGTGCCTGCCGTCATGCCTTCAACCGCCATCCTGCTTACCCCTTACGTAGAACGTATACTCGCCACATGGCGTACATCGGCAAAAAGTCCAGGCGTTCCTGGATACGGAAGCCGGCCTGGATGAACTCCGCTTCAACGGTTGCCGCCGGCAACACGAAGCGGTTCTGATACCCATCCTGCTCGTTGTGCAGGCGTCGACGCTGCTCGGCCCGCTCACGCTTCCAGGCCTTGAAGTTGCCATCGACCCACAACGACAACACCACACTGTCACGCGTCACTCGATGAAACTGCTTGAGAATCGTCATGCGGTGCTCGGCCTCGCCGATGTGGTGCAGCAACCTCATGCAAAAAATGCTGTCCACCGAATTGTCCGGCAGGGCCACATCGAATGCCGAGGTCTGCAGCGGCTGCACCCGGCCAACGATGTGCGCCGGCTGTGAAGCGCAGGCGGTTTCCACCATGGCCGCAGAGTTGTCCGCACCAATGATCACCCGGTTCTGCTTCTCCGCCAGCAGCGGCCAGAAACGACCGGCACCGCACGGCAGATCCAGGACCAATCCAGGCTCGCCGACCAGGGCCAGGGCTTTGCGGGCCAGCTGTTCGTCACGTCGGTGCGACATGCGTCGAGCAAAACTGTTGCGGTGTTTGTCGAAATACTTCTGCGCGTGAGCGCGATCGTACTTATCGGAAAATTCCAGCTTCACGGGATCGGACATGGGCACGCCTCCAGGACAGTGGCGCACACCTTATTCATCCAACCGTCATGGCTAGGTCATGTCATTGTGAAAAATTTGTCAGAAGTTTCCGAGCTGATACAGGATATTTCCTACAATAATTGCACCTGGGGTGCGAGGCAAGCATCACCCCAGGGCTTGCTTGCCAAGGCCCAGCTCCACACTGAAGCGACAGCCATGAGGCTCGACGGCCTCCAGATGGACTTGCCAGCCCTGGTCCTCGCAGATCCGCTGGACCAACGACAGACCCAGGCCTAGACCTTCTCCACGCTTCTCCGGGCCGCGCACGAACGGCTGGAACATGGCCTCGCGCTGGGCCTCGGGGATCCCTACACCGCTGTCTTCCACATGGAAGCCGCTCGCCCCCAGCGTCAGACGAATGAAACCCTGATCGGTGTAGTGCAGGGCATTGCGCAGCAGGTTGCCCATCACGGCGTGAAGAAAAGCACCGTTGTAGGTCTGCGCCAAGGGCGCGCCAGCGACGAACTCAAGGGCCAGGCCTTTCTTTTCGATGGCTGGTCGCCATTGGGTCAGCAGCGCTTCGGCTACCTGACCCAGAGTGGCCGGCGTGGCTCTGCCGCTGTCGTCGCGCTGGGCCCGCGCCAGCATCAGGAAGGTCTGCACCAGGTCACGCATGTCTTCGCAGGCTCGGGCAATGCGCAGCACCTGCGCACGGGAACGCTCCGGCAGCGCCGGATTCTCCAGCAGCAGCTCGCAGGAGCTGGCGAGCACCATCAACGGCGTGCGCAGTTCATGGCTCACGTCGCTGGTAAACAGCCGTTCGCGGGTCAAGGCATCGCGCAGGCGGCCAAGGGTGGCATCGAAGGCCACGGCCAGCTCGCCGACTTCGTCGGCCGTATAGTCCGGTGCCAATGGCGGTGCCAGGCCAAGAATCTGATCACGATGGCGCACCTGGCGGGCCAGGCGCACCACGGGCGCCATGACCTTGCGTGCCAAGACCCAGCCAAGAAAGATCGCCAGGGCCAGACTGAGCACGAAGCCCACCAGCACCACGGCGAACAGCACTCTTTCGCGCTCTTCGAAATCGCTCTGATCCTGCAGCAAGGCGTAACGACGACCGTCGACTACCTCGATCATCGCGTGGTAGGAAAGGTCGCCGCGAAACACTTCGTGGAAGCCGCGTGGCAGATGCCTCACATCGGCAGTGAGCGCGAAGTCGCCCGGACCGTTATCGTAGTAGAACAACTGATCGGGTTCGGGGCGATGGCTCCAGTCGGCCGCGTTGTCCATCAGCAGCAGGCGCTGCAGGTCGCCGCCCAGGCCTGCGGATATCAACCGCTCCTCCACCAGGTGCACGGTAGCCACGATACCGACCGCGAACGCCCCTGCGACCAGCGCACTCATCAAGGCAAACGCGATGATGATGCGTTGCGCGAGGCTCTGCTTAAACTCCATCGCGGCCTTCGGCAAGACGGTAACCGACACCGTGCACGGTGTGCAGCAAGGGCTTCTCGAACGGCTTGTCGATCACCTGGCGCAGCTGATGGACGTGGCTGCGCAGGCTGTCGCTGTCGGGGCAGTCATCGCCCCACAGAGCTTCCTCGAGCACTTCGCGGCGCAGCACATGGGGGCTCTTCTGCATCAGCACGGCGAGCAGCTTGAGGCCAACCGGGTTGAGCTTGAGCAGGCGGCCCTCGCGGGTGACCTCGAGGGTGTCGAGGTCGTAGATCAGATCGCCCACCTGCAGCGAGCGACGACCGCCGCCCTGGGCCCGGCGCAGGACCGCTTCGATGCGTGCTGCCAGCTCCGACAGGGCAAACGGCTTGAGCAGGTAGTCGTCGGCGCCGGAACGAAAACCCTGCAGGCGATCGTCCAGCTGGTCGCGCGCGGTGAGCATGATCACCGGCGTATCGCGCCGGGCATCTTCGCGCAGGCGCTTGCACAGCGTATAGCCATCGATGCCCGGGAGCATGATGTCGAGCACGATGAGGTCGTAGTGCTCGGTCGCCGCCAGGTGCAATCCGGATAGGCCGTCCTGGGCGCAGTCGACGGTGTAGCCTTTCATACCCAGGTAATCGGCCAGGTTGGCCAGGATGTCGCGGTTGTCTTCAACCAGTAGGATTCGCATGGGCAGGTCTCCGAGTGCTGCTGTCGCCCCGGCGGGGCTCGCGCAGCTTATAGGCTGGGCAGGCATAAAAAAACCCCGGCCATCGCTGGCCGGGGTTTTTCTTACCTGAGGACAGGTAGAGCGCGGGGCTCGCTTACATCATGCCGCCCATGCCACCCATGCCGCCCATGTCTGGCATGCCGCCGCCAGCCGAGCCTTCGGCTTTCGGCTTGTCGGCAATGGCCGCTTCGGTCGTCAGGATCAGACCACCGATGGAAGCTGCAGCCTGCAAGGCCGAACGGGTCACCTTGGTAGGATCCAGAATGCCCATTTCGATCATGTCGCCGTAGACGCCAGTTGCAGCGTTGTAACCGTAGTTACCATTGCCGTTCTTGACTTCGTTGACGACAACGCTTGGCTCGTCGCCGGAGTTGGCAGCGATCTGGCGCAGCGGTGCTTCGACTGCGCGACGCAGTACAGCTATACCTACGTTCTGATCAGCGTTGTCGCCGGTCAGGTTGGTCAGCGCTTCCAGAGCACGGATCAGTGCAACGCCACCGCCAGGTACCACGCCTTCTTCGACGGCTGCGCGGGTTGCGTGCAGGGCGTCTTCAACGCGGGCTTTCTTCTCTTTCATTTCAACTTCGGAGCCAGCGCCAACCTTGATCACTGCAACGCCGCCAGACAGCTTGGCCAGGCGTTCCTGCAGTTTTTCACGGTCGTAGTCCGAGGAAGTTTCGGCAACCTGGGCACGGATCTGGTTGATACGGGACTGGATGTCGCCCTCAACGCCAGCACCGTCGACGATGATGGTGTTTTCCTTGGAAATGGTCACGCGCTTGGCGCTGCCCAGGTTTTCCAGCGTGGCACTTTCCAGGCTCAGGCCGATCTCTTCGGAGATAACGGTACCGCCGGTCAGTACGGCGATGTCCTGCAGCATGGACTTGCGACGATCGCCGAAGCCCGGCGCCTTGACGGCAGCGACTTTGACGATACCGCGCATGTTGTTCACGACCAGAGTCGCCAGGGCTTCGCCTTCGACGTCTTCGGAAACGATCAGCAGTGGGCGGCCGGCCTTGGCAACAGCTTCCAGCACCGGCAGCATTTCACGGATGTTGGAGATTTTCTTGTCGACCAGCAGGATCAGCGGGCTGTCCAGCTCGGCGACCATGGTCTCAGGCTTGTTGACGAAGTACGGGGACAGGTAGCCACGGTCGAACTGCATGCCTTCTACAACCGACAGCTCGTTTTCCAGGCCACTGCCTTCTTCAACGGTGATCACGCCTTCTTTACCGACCTTTTCCATGGCTTCGGCAATGATGTCGCCGATGGAGCTGTCGGAGTTGGCGGAGATGGTGCCGACCTGAGCGATGGCCTTGGTATCGGCGCATGGCTTGGACAGGTTTTTCAGCTCGGCAACAACGGCGATGGTCGCCTTGTCGATGCCGCGCTTGAGGTCCATCGGGTTCATGCCGGCAGCGACGGCCTTGTAGCCTTCGTTGACGATGGCCTGAGCCAGAACGGTAGCGGTCGTGGTGCCGTCGCCTGCGTCATCGTTGGCACGGGAGGCAACGTCTTTGACCAGCTGCGCGCCCATGTTTTCGAAACGGTCTTCGAGCTCGATTTCCTTGGCAACGGAAACGCCGTCCTTGGTGATGGTCGGAGCGCCGAAGCTCTTCTCGATGATCACGTTACGGCCTTTCGGGCCCAGGGTCGCTTTTACCGCGTCAGCCAGGACGTTGACACCAGTCAGCATTTTCTTGCGGGCGGAGTCGCCGAATTTAACTTCTTTAGCAGCCATGATCGATTTCCTTGAATACTGGGTAGTAACGGGAGTTCAGTGGTTTCAGACTTCGACGACGGCGAGGATCTCGCTCTCGCTCATCACCAGCAGGTCTTCACCGTCGACCTTGACGGTGTTGCTGCCCGAGTAAGGGCCGAATACCACCTTGTCACCCACTTTGACGGCCAGCGCACGAACTTCGCCGCTCTCCAGGATCTTGCCGGTGCCCACTGCGACGATTTCGCCACGGTTGGGTTTTTCAGCGGCCGAACCTGGCAGAACGATACCGCCAGCGGTTTTGGACTCTTCTTCGCTGCGACGGATAACGACGCGGTCATGCAGAGGACGAAGCTTCATTGTCGATCTCTCCTAATTATGGTTTTCATCGGCCGGTGTGTACCGGCGGTGTGGATCTTCCGGCGTAACCGGTCGCGTCTTGCGGCGCAAGACGCGGGAACATGTGTGGCGCAATCGCCACAAACCTTGCGGTGACCCATACATGAGGTCGGCGCGAGCGATTACAAGGGCCGGGCTGAAAAGATTTGCAGGCGAAGCTGCAAAAGAAACGGCGCCCGAGGGCGCCGTTGACAGGTTGCAGCAGGTGTTCAGCGGTCCGGACGCGACGTGTCGCGACCGACCACTTCGCCTTCGATCACCTCGCCTTCGATGACGTGGGCCCGGTAGGCCTGGGCCGGGCCACCCGGTGGCGGCATGTCGTCGGCGAACGCGCGCTGGCGCATGGCTTGCGCCTGGGCACGCTCGCGTACCTTGCGGATCAGGAAGTGTCGGGTGAATGGCAGCAGGCACAGCACGGCCAGCAGATCGCTGATGAAGCCGGGCACGATCAGCAGTACGCCGCCGACGGCGGTGACCAGACCATTGAACATCTGCTCGGCAGGCAGCTCGCCGCGCTGCAGGCTGGCTCGGGTACGCAGGACGGTGGCCAGCCCGGCGACGCGCATGACCAGCACACCCAATGCCGAACCGGCGATGATGAGCAGCAGCGCGGGAAAGAACCCGATCGCCGTGCTCACCTTGAAGAAGACGTACAGTTCCAGCACGGGGAACAACAGGAACAGCAATAGAAAAGCGCGCATCAAATGGTTTCCTCTACGGAAGAATGCCTTCCAGTAGACCCTAGATGACGTCAATAAATCGTTAATTCAAGGTAGCGACCCATCAGTCGCTTAGGCCAGTCCCGCGAAACCCGCGCCAGCCGGGCCTCGCAGACTTGTGTCGGCGTATTGCAATGTTACCAGGCGACACCGAAACCGGCGGTGTAGCGGGTGGTGTCGAGGTCCGCACCGCTGGTGCCGCTGACCAGGTCCTTCTCGGCCTTGAGGTTCAACGACGCCCATTCGGTGACCTTGTAGCGCAGGCCCATTTCGGCATCCAGGCTGTAGTCGGCGACGTTGCCGATCGGCTTGCCGAGTTCGCCGCGGGTGAAGAACTCGACCGTCTTGCCGATCAGGTAGCGGTTGTAGTCCCACTTCATGGCCAGCGAATAGAAGTTGTCCTTGTCGCCGTCGGCATACTGGTAGTCGGTGCGGTTGATCAAGCCACCGAGGGAGAACGCACCCAGTTCGTCGTCCCAGAACTGGTAGCCCGGGCCGGTACCCACGGTGCGCTGACGCTCCAGGTCCTCGATCTTGTCACGCTTGTAATCAACCCGGCCCTGCCAGAACCACTGATCGGTGAGGAAGCGGTCAAGGGAGTATTCGAGATCGAAATTGTCGGTCGTGACGATGCTGTCCTGGGACTCGCGGTTGTACTCGCCAGAGCCGATATGACGCCACTTGCCGTGCCTGGCGGTGGTCTTGAAGGCGACGTTGTAGTCGTCGGTATCGGTTTCGGCGCGCTTGTAGTCCAGGCCCAAATCGACGTTGCCCTTGATCTGCAGATCGGTGACCACCGGCTTGGGTTTGATGATCTGCTGGATGCTGGCCAACTCGACGGTCTTCGGTGCATCACCGTTCTGCAGGATGACCTTGCCGTCTTCGGCGGCCTTGAACGACTTGGTTTTCTCGCCGATGTAGTCATCCTGCTTGACCAGCAGTTCCTGGTCGCTTTCCATAGTCTTGATCTGTTTCCAGTCCAGAGGAATCGAACCACCGTATTCAGTCTTCACCATCAGCTTGCCACCGTCGAACACGGTAATCTTCCCGGAGATACGGTCGCCGTTCTTCAACCAGACTGTATCGGCAAACGTCACGGAAGAGGTGGAAGCCAGGGCAAGGCACAGCAGGGTTCTAGGCAACATAGGCGGATTCTGGGTGCTCTGAAGTGTAGGAAATGCGGCATTATTCGGTAGGACAAGATCCGAGCAAGGACAGACCCCGAGATGACAGACGAGTTCAATTCTCAACTGCAAAATACTCCGGATCAGGCTGCGGCCGTTCGCCGCACTGCGCTGTACACCGTGCTGGCTCAGGTACCGGAGGGCAAAGTGGTGACCTATGGACAGTTGGCCGAACTGGCCATGCTCGGGCGGGCGGCCCGCTGGGTCGGACGTACCCTGAGTCAACTGCCGGACGGTACCCGCCTGCCCTGGCACCGTGTGGTTGCCGCCGGCGGGCGGCTGAGCCTGGCGGCAGGCACGTGCAGCGGGGCCGAACAACGCGCACGCCTGCGTAGCGAAGGCGTGCTGATCATGAAGAATCGCGTGGATATGGCACGCCATGGCTGGCGTCCGGAGCAGGCATGCGGTTAGAGTGCGCGCTTTGTTTCGCAAACTGAGGCAGATTCCAGCCCATGCCCCGTAAAACCTGGCGCGCCGCGCTCGCCGCTTATGCCAGCCCTTCCACCGTTGTGCTTCTGCTGCTCGGTTTCGCTGCCGGCCTGCCGTACATGCTGGTGTTTTCAACCCTGTCGGTGTGGTTGCGTGAAGCGGGCGTCGCCCGTGAAACCATCGGTTATGCCAGCCTCATTGGCCTGGCCTATGCCTTCAAATGGGTATGGTCGCCGCTGCTCGACCAGTGGCGGCTGCCGCTGCTCGGCAAGCTGGGTCGGCGTCGCTCCTGGCTGGTGCTGGCCCAGGCTCTGGTGATCCTCGGCCTGGTGGGCATGAGTTTCTGCGACCCGCAGAAGCATCTGTCGTGGTTGATCGCGATTGCCGTGGTGGTCGCGTTCGCCTCGGCCACTCAGGACATCGCGGTAGACGCCTACCGCCTGGAAATCGCCGAAGACCAGCGCCAGGCCGCCCTCGCCGCCAGCTACATGGCCGGCTACCGCGTGGCCGCGCTGCTGGCCACCGCCGGCGCGCTGTACTTCGCCGAAGGCTTCGGTTCCACCGGCTTCGCCTATCTGCACCAGGCCTGGGCCAACACGTACCTGCTGTTCGGTGTGCTGATGGTACCGGCACTGATCACTACCCTGATCATGCGCGAACCCCCGGTAGCCCTGCGCACGCAATTGTCCGCAGCGCGCTACGGCTTCAGCCACCAACTGATGTCGGTGTTCGTGCTGATCGTGTTGCTGGTGTCGGTGCCGGCGATGTTCACCCAGTTGTACAACACCGATTTTGCCAGCGTGCTGTTCGGCAGCCAGAGCCTGATCGACCTGCTGCTCGAGGACCGGGCATTCCTGCGTGCGCTGCTCTACATAATCCTGACTGCGGTGTGCCTGTCTTCGGTCGGTCGCCGCGGGTTGGCTCCCGTGCTCACACCGATCAACGATTTCATCCTGCGCTACCGCTGGCAGGCATTGCTGCTGCTGGGCCTGATCGCGACCTACCGGATGTCCGATACGGTGATGGGTGTCATGGCCAACGTCTTCTACATCGACCAAGGCTTCACCAAGGACCAGATCGCCAGCGTCAGCAAGATCTTCGGCCTGATCATGACCCTGCTCGGCGCCGGCTTCGGCGGCCTGCTGATCGTGCGCTTCGGCATCCTGCCCATTCTGTTCATCGGTGGCATCACTTCGGCGGGGACCAACCTGCTGTTCCTGATGCTGGCCGACATGGGGCCGAATCTGCAGATGCTGGTGCTGACCATCTCGCTGGACAACTTCAGCTCCGGGCTCGCCACTTCGGCCTTCGTCGCCTACCTGTCGAGCCTGACCAACCTCAAGTTCTCGGCGACCCAATACGCCCTGCTGAGCTCGATCATGCTCCTCCTGCCGCGCCTGATCGGGGGCTACTCAGGGGTCATGGTCGAGAAGTTCGGCTACCACAATTTCTTCCTCATCACCGCCCTGCTCGGTGTGCCGACCCTGCTGCTGATCGCCCTGCACTGGAAGCAGGAGAATGCCCGCATCGCGCGCGACGGGCCTGACGAAGAACCCTCCTGACAAAAAAAAGCCCCGGCCATGATGACCGGGGCTTTTTCGTGAAGCGTTGCGAACCTACTTGGCTTCTCCTTCCTGCATCACCCGAATCACACGCTGCGGAAACGGAATGTCGATGCCTTCGGCACGCAGGCGATCGCGAATCTCGCCGTTGAGCATATTGGTCACGCCGCCGAAGTCGCCAGTGTTCACCCAGATCCGCAGGGACACGGTGATCGAGCTGTCGCCCAGGGCCGCCACGACGGCCTCGGGTGCCGGGGTCTGCAACACGCGTGGGTCCTTGGCCAGGTCCAGCAGGATCTCGCGAGCTTTCTGCAGGTCGGCATCGTAGTCCACACCGATGTCGAAGGTGATCTTGCGCGTGGGCTGACGGTTGGTGTTGGTGATGATGCCGTTGGACAGGTTGCCGTTGGGCAGGATCACCGTGCGGTTGTCGCCGGTGCGCAACACGGTATGGAAGATCTGGATGGAGTCGACCGTGCCGCTCACACCCTGTGCTTCGATCCAGTCGCCGATGCGAAAGGGACGGAACAGCAGGATCAGCACGCCGCCGGCGAAGTTCGCCAGGCTGCCTTGCAGGGCCAGGCCGATGGCCAGGGTCGCACCACCGATGGCGGCAACGAACGAGGTCGTCTCGATACCGATCATCGAGGCCACGCTGACCATCAAGAGGATCTTCAGGATGATATTGGCGATCGTGCCGATGAAGTTCTGCAGCGCCAGATCGATGTGACGCAGGGCCAGCAGTTTCTGCAGGTTGGCGGTGACTCGGTTGATCAACCACCAACCCACGCACAGCACCACCAAGGCGAGGATCACCTTGCTGCCGTACTGCATGACCATCGGAATCCAGGCCTGCGAGGCCTGGACCAGATGATTGACTTCCGCGTTCAAATCCATGGGGTTCTCCTACCGCCTTCGTTCAAGCTTCGTTCAAGAAAAGCGTGCGATAACCGGCAAAGACCGGCTCGGGCGTACCGGCGCCACGATCTGAAAGGCCACGGCAAGCCCGGCGCCAGAGGCTCCGGCCGCACTGATGCTCCGACGCCGGTCGCCTGGCAAGGTTCAGCCCGGCCCGCCGTTCTTCATCAATCGCGAAAGTTGTTGAACTGCAGCGGCATGCCGAATTCCTTCGCGCGCAGGGCAGCGATTGCCTCCTGCAAGTCATCGCGTTTCTTGCCGGTGATGCGCACCTGCTCACCCTGGATGGCAGCCTGCACCTTGAGCTTGGCGTCCTTGACGTGAGCGACGATCTTCTTCGCCAGTTCCTTCTCGATACCTTCGCGCAGGATCGCTTCCTGCTTCATTTCCTTACCCGAGGCGTAGGCTTCCTTGACCTCGAGGCATTGCACGTCGATCTTGCGCTTGACCAGTGCCAGCTTGAGAATCTCGATCATGGCTTCCAGCTGGTACTCGGCTTCGGCGGTCAGGGTGACCGTCAGCTCCTTGAATGCGAAACTGCCTTTTCCCTTGAGATCGTAACGGCGATCCAGCTCCTTGATGGCGTTGTCGACCGCGTTGGTGACTTCGTGCTTGTCCAACTCGGACACTACGTCGAACGAGGGCATGTGTTTCCTCCAGAATTGATCGGCGGCTCGTTGAAAGAAGGAGCACGCCTGGCTTGACGATTGAAATGCCCGCTCATTATAAGGGAGCCGGCATCGTGAAATGCCACCCCACCGCTTGAATTCAGGCATGGGTCATCACTTTCCACACGAGCCTGATATGCGCAACCTCCCCCCAAGCAATGCGGCCGCCGACGAACCAGCGCTGGTCGTCGCAGAACCGCCGGCAGCCCGATCCTGGCATGTGTTGGGCGCAGGCAGCCTAGGTACGTTGTGGGCGTGCCGCCTGGCCCGCGCGGGCTTGCAGGTGCAACTGTTATTGCGCAATGCCGCGCGCCTGCAGGCCTACCGCGCAGCCGGTGGCTTGCGCTTGATCGAAAGCGGCGAGGCCAGCGTTCACTGCCTGCCGGCCACCGACGTGGCCGCCGAGGGCGCGATCACCCGCCTGTTGCTGACCTGCAAGGCCTACGATGCGCAAGCGGCCATTGCCAGTGTCGCCGCGCGGCTGGCACCCGGCGCCGAAGTGATCCTTCTGCAGAACGGCATGGGCAGTCAGCAGGCGGTGGCCGAAATGCTGCCGCAGGCGCGCTGTATCTATGCCTCGACCACCGAAGGCGCCTACCGTGCCGCCGATTTCGAGGCGGTTTTCGCCGGGCAGGGCTTTACCTGGCTGGGCGATGCCGACCCGGCCTGCCCCACCCACCCTGCAGCCTTGCTGGCCGACCTAAAGCGTTCCGGCATCGCTCATCAGTGGACACCCAGTATCCATTCGCGCCTGTGGCGCAAGCTGGCGCTCAACTGCGCGATCAACCCGCTGACCGTGCTGTACGGCTGTCGCAATGGCGCGTTGGCGGACCATCACGACGAAGTGGCCATCCTTTGCGCCGAGCTGGCACAGCTGCTGGACGCGGGCGGGCAGGTGGACGCGGCCCAGGGGCTGCACGAGGAAGTACGACGGGTTATCCAGGCGACCGCTGCCAATTACTCTTCGATGTACCAGGACGTCGACCAGGGTCGGCGCACCGAAATCGACTATCTGCTGGGCTACGCCTGCAAAGCCGCGCTGGAGCGGCACTGCGAGGTGCCACATCTGCAAGCACTGCAGGCGCGGCTGGTGCGGGCCTTGAACAAGACCTGAGACCGCGCCCTTCGCGGCCACCGACCGCTCCTACGGCGGGACGCACGATCTCCGTAGGAGCGGTCCGTGGCCGCGAAACAGCCGCGCGGTGAATCAGGCATACCGCAGCGCGCTCTTCGCGGCCACTGGCCGCTCCTACGGAGGGACGCACGATCTGCGTAGGAGCGGTCATCGGCCGCGAAACAGGCGCCGCGGTGTATCAGGCGAACCGCGGGATTTGCAAAACAGGTTTGCTACACTGGCGCTCTGCCCTGCCGTGGAAGCGACCCGCCAATGCCCTTGCGCCAGAGACTCGAAAACCTGCCGGTTGGCCAGAAACTGCTGGCGGCCCTGCTGGTGCTGTTGACCACGGTCCTGCTGGTCGCCAACCTGACGTTCATCAGTGCCGCCTACTGGATTTCCCAGGAAAGCATGGCGCCCCAGGCCTTGCAGACCATCGGCCGACTGCTGGCCAACCCTGGCCTTGCGCAGCGGGCGGTACGCTCGCCGCAGGACGCCGAAGCGCTGCTCGAAGAGCTCAACAGCTATTCCCCGTTGCGCGCCGCCGCCATCTACGACGCCCAGGGCGAGCGCCTGGCCCAGTTGCAGCACGGCGACCGGCTGAAGATGCCGGCCCGCTTCGCCAGCATCGAAGCCTGGCGCTCCACCGAATTCCGCAGCACCCAGTTGGTGCCTCTGCCCAGTGCCGGCCATCTGCTGCTGGTGGCCAGCAGCGAACTGCCCGTGGCGTTCTACACCGGCACGCTGACTGCCAGCCTGGGCATCCTGGTGTTCAGCGTGCTGTTGTGGATGATCATCGCCCGGCAGATCAAGCGCTTGATCACCCAACCCATCTATCGCCTCGAAGAGCTGTCGCGCCAGGTCACCCGCGAAGAAAACTACGCCTTGCGCGCCGGCCGCGGCAACCACGACGAGATCGGCAGCCTGGCGGAAGCGTTCAACACCATGCTTTCACGCATCGAGGCCCGCGAACAGCAACTCAAGCGTGCCCGCGACGAGTCCCAGGCCGCCTACGACCAGGCCCAGGGGCTGGCCGAAGAAACTCGCCACACCAACCGCAAGCTCGAACTCGAAGTCCAGGTGCGCAGCAAGATCGAGAAGAAACTCACCGGCTTTCAGAACTACCTCAACAGCATCATCGACTCCATGCCTTCGGCACTCATTGCCCTCGACGAGCAGCTGTACGTCACCCAATGGAATCAGGAAGCCAGCGCACTTTCCGGAACACCGCTGGACGAGGCGCTCAATCAACCGATCTTTCTTGCATTCGCCCCGCTCAAACCGTTCCTGCCGCAGCTCAAGACCACGGTCGAACAGCACACGGTGGCCAAGATCGAGCGGGTCACCTGGGTCAAGGACGACACCCCACACCATTACGCGCTGACCTTCTATCCGCTGATGGGCGGTGCCGGCCGCGGCGTGGTGATTCGCATCGACGACATCACTCAGCGCCTGTCCCTGGAAGAGATGATGGTGCAGTCGGAAAAGATGCTCTCGGTGGGGGGGCTGGCCGCCGGCATGGCCCACGAAATCAACAACCCCCTGGGCGCGATCCTGCACAACGTGCAGAACGTCAGGCGCCGCCTTTCGGCCGACCTGCCGAAGAACCTCGAACAGGCCAGCGATGCCGGTGTCGATCTGGCAGCAGTGAACGCCTACCTGCAAGGGCGCGAAATCCCGCAGCTGCTCGACGGCATTCAGCAGGCCGGTGCACGGGCAGCCAAGATCGTCACCCACATGCTCAGCTTCAGCCGCCGCAGCACGCGGGAAATGGCACCGTGCGACCTGCCCGCCCTGATCGACCAGGCGGTGGAGATCGCCGGCAACGACTTCGACCTGGCGATCGGTTTCGACTTCAAGGGACAAAACATCGTGCGCCAGTTCGACCCGGCGCTGGGCCCGGTACCGGGCACTGCCAACGAGCTGGAGCAAGTGCTGCTCAACCTGCTGAAAAACGCGGCGCAGGCCATTCACCAGCGCAACGACGAGCACGAGCCGGGTCGCATCATCCTGCGCACCCGGCTGAGCCCGCCGTGGGCGGAAATCCAGGTCGAGGACAACGGCGTGGGCATGCCCGAAAGCGTGCGCAAGCGTACGTTCGAGCCCTTCTTCACCACCAAGGAGATTGGCCAGGGCACCGGCCTGGGCCTGTCGGTGTCCTACTTCATCATCACCAACAACCACAAGGGCCAGATGGAAGTGCAATCCAGCCCTGGCCAGGGCACCTGCTTCACCCTGCGCCTGCCGTTGGCCGGCAATCCGCTGCCCCTCACCACCACGGAGATATGAGCATGGGCTTTCGCCTGACGAAGATTTACACGCGCACCGGCGACCAGGGCGAAACCGGGCTTGGCGATGGACGTCGGGTGCCCAAGGACCATCCGCGAGTCGAGGCTATTGGCGAAGTGGACACCTTGAACAGCCAGTTGGGCGTGCTGCTGGCGGGATTGGCGGAAGATCCGCGCCTGAACGAGGTGTACGAGGTGCTTGCGCCCTGCCAGCATCGGCTGTTCGATCTGGGTGGCGAGTTGGCCATGCCCGCGTACCAGGCACTCGATGCTGGCGAAGTGGAGCGCCTGGAAACGGCCATCGATACCTGGAATGACGAAGTCGGCGCGCTAGAGAATTTCATCCTGCCAGGCGGTTCGATGCTGATCGCCCAGGCCCATGTGTGCCGTAGCCTGGCGCGCAGTGCCGAACGTCGCTGTCAGCAGCTCAATGCCGTGGAGCCGTTGTCGGTGGTGAGCCTGGCGTACATCAATCGGCTTTCGGACCTGCTGTTCGTGGCGGCGCGGATCATCGCTCGACGTCAGGCTATTGCCGAGATTCTTTGGCAGTCTGCCAAGCCGTGAGAGTGGCGCAGGCTGCAGGTCGCCAGTACCGCGTCAGGTCAGTGGGTCTCGAGGGACAGCTGACGCGGCTTGCGCCGCTGCTACAGGGGCCAGGGCGGCTACAGGGTTGGCCAGAACGCGCGGATGCCTGCGACGCCCTGCGCGCCGATCTCCCAAGCCTTCGCCTGATCCTGCGGACCCATCCCGCCCAGTAGATAGACCGGCTGGTTGAAGCCCTCGATCAAACCATGCGCCTGATCCCATCCCAACGGCTGGGCATCGGGATGCGTGAGGGTCGGTTGCACCGGCGACAGGGTGATGAAATCCACCCCCATCTGCCGCGCCAGCGCCAGCTCCTCGGCGTCGTGACAGGAGGCCGCCAGCCAACGTTCTTGCGGAAACGGCCGGCCCTTGCTGGCGTACTTGCGCAGCTGCGCAGACGTCAGATGCCACCCGGCCGAAGGGAAATCGCCCAGCCATTCCAACGGCCCCTTGAGCATCAACTGGGCCTTGCCGGCGCACAACCCCACTGCGTCCACCGCCAAGTCGCGGTACTGCGGATCGTAGCCATTGGGTGCGCGCAGCTGCAGCAGCTTGATACCACCGGCAATCGCCTTCTGCATCCCGCGCAACAAGGTCGGGTTATCCAGCCCATCCGGAGTGATGAGATACTCACCGGGCAGACTCGCAGCCGCGACGATGGGACGATTGGCTGCCGGAAACTCGTAGCCCGGCAGCTCGCGTGCCTTGACCCAGGCCACGGGCTGACCTTCGACGCCATGCGGCTGGCCAGTGAACTCGGTCACTTCCCAGACATCCAGCAGCACCTGCTTGTCGGCATAGTCGTGATGCACCTTGATCAATGGCCGCGCCTGGCCGACCTCGATCCCCAGTTCTTCGCGCAGCTCCCGCGCCAGCGCCGTCTGCACCGTCTCGCCGGCCTCGACCTTGCCGCCGGGAAGCTCCCATAAACCGCCCTGGTGCTGGGCATCGGCACGGCGGGCAATCAAGATACGGTTATCTGCGCCACGGATCACCGCGGCGGCTACATGCACTCGTTTCACGCATTCTCCAGGCCGCACTGAGCTACCAACGCCCAGGTGCACCATGGAGCACACCCGGGCCTGACCGTCAGGTACGGTATTCGGCGTTGATCTTCACATATTCATGGGACAGGTCGGTGGTCCAGATGGTCTCGCTGCAATCGCCGCGGCCCAGCTCGATACGAATGCCGATTTCTGCCTGCGCCATCACCGCCGAACCCTGCTCCTCGGTATAGGTAGCCGCACGCGCGCCATGACTGGCGATGCACACCTCGCCCAGGAACACATCGATCTTGCTGACATCCAGTTCCGGCACGCCTGCACGGCCGACGGCCGCCAGGATGCGCCCCCAGTTCGGATCGGAGGCGAACAAGGCGGTTTTGATCAGCGGCGAGTGAGCCACGGTGTAGGCCACATCCAGGCATTCCTGGTGGTTGCTGCCGCCGTTGACCTGGACGGTGACGAACTTGGTCGCCCCTTCACCGTCGCGCACGATGGCCTGGGCCACTTCCATGCACACCTCGAAGACCGCCTGCTTCAGCGCCGCGAACAACGGCCCGCTGGCCTCGCTGATCTCTGGCAATGCTGCCTGCCCGGTAGCCACCAGCATGCAGCAGTCGTTGGTCGACGTGTCGCCGTCGATGGTGATGCGGTTGAACGACTTGTTGGCGCCGTCGCGCAGCAGATCCTGCAGTACGTGGGGCGCGACCTTGGCGTCGGTGGCAATGTAGCCAAGCATGGTCGCCATGTTTGGCCGGATCATGCCCGCACCCTTGCTGATCCCGGTCACGGTGACGGTCACGCCGTCGTGCTGGAACTGGCGGCTGGCGCCTTTGGGCAAGGTATCGGTGGTCATGATGCCAGTGGCCGCGGCGGCCCAGTTGTCCACCGACAGGTCGTCGAGAGCGGCCTGCAGGGCCCCTTCGATCTTCTCCACGGGCAGAGGCTCGCCGATCACTCCGGTGGAAAACGGCAGCACGGCGCTGGCGTCCACCCCGGCCAATTCGGCGAGCCGCGCCGTGGTGCGCTCGGCGGCAGCCAGGCCGGGCTCACCGGTACCGGCGTTGGCATTGCCGGTGTTGGTCAGCAGGTAACGCACAGCGCCGCCCACGCGCTGCCGGGAGACGATGACCGGTGCCGCACAGAACGCATTCAGGGTGAACACGCCAGCGACGCTGGAACCCTCGGCGCAGCGCATGACCACCACGTCCTTGCGGCCGGGGCGTTTGATGCCGGCGCTGGAGATGCCCAGCTCGAAACCGGGAACCGCATGCAGCGTGGGCAGTGGACCAAGACCAACAGCCATGTGAGCACTCCTTTGAAGACTGTACGGCGTAGCGTCGACGCCGCCATTGAATGGACGAACGCCGCGATCGGATCACCGAAATCCACCGCAGGAGCGGTCAGCGGCCGCGAAACAGACGACGCGGTATACCTGCCAGACCGTGTCGTACTTTTCGCGGCCACTGACCGCTCCTACGGGGAGCCGGCGTCAGTCGCGGCGTGCTATTGCTTGAAGCAACGTGCGGCAATCAGTCGATCTTGCCGTGGCAATGCTTGAATTTCTTGCCTGAACCACACCAGCACAGCTCGTTGCGGCCCAGTTTCTGGTCATTGCGCACCGGCTCCGACACTGTGGCGGCAATCACTTCGGCGTCCTCCGCCAAGGCTTCAGGCTGATCCAGGCCTGGCGCAGGAGCGTGTTCGAACTGCATGCGCGCAGCCAGCTCTTCGGCATCGCGACGCAGACGAGCTTCTTCCTCGACCGGATCTTCGCGGCGCACCTGAACGTGGGAAAGCACACGGATGGTGTCGCGCTTGATCGAATCCAGCAGCTCCTGGAACAGGCTGAACGACTCGCGCTTGTATTCCTGCTTCGGGTTCTTCTGGGCGTAGCCGCGCAGGTGGATACCGTGACGCAGGTGGTCCATGGTCGACAGGTGATCTTTCCACAGGTCGTCGAGCACGCGCAGCAGGATCTGCTTCTCGAAGGTGCGCAACGCATCGGCGCTGGCCTGGTCTTCCTTCTCTGTGTAGGCCGCCAGCAGCTCGGCCATGACTTTCTCGCGCAGCGTTTCTTCGTAGAGCTTGGCGTCGGCGTCCAGCCACTGCTGGATCGGCAGGCTCACACCGAAATCGGTCTGCAGCGCCGCTTCCAGACCGGCCACGTCCCACTGCTCGGGCAGCGACTGTGGCGGAATGTGCTGGGCGAACAGCTGGCCCAGCACTTCCTGGCGGAAGTCGGCAATGGTGTCACCGACGTTGTCGGACGCCAGCAGACTGTTGCGCATGTGGTAGATGACCTTGCGCTGCTCGTTGGCGACATCGTCGAATTCGAGCAATTGCTTGCGGATGTCAAAGTTGCGGCCTTCGACCTTGCGCTGGGCCTTTTCGATGGCGTTGGTCACCATGCGATGTTCGATGGCTTCACCGGACTGCATGCCCAGCGCCTTCATGAAGTTCTTCACCCGGTCAGACGCGAAGATGCGCATCAGGCTGTCTTCCAGCGACAGGTAGAAGCGGCTGGAACCGGCATCACCCTGGCGACCGGCACGGCCCCGCAACTGATTGTCGATACGGCGTGATTCGTGACGCTCGGAGGCGATCACATGCAGGCCACCGGATTCGAGCACCTGCTGGTGACGCTTCTGCCAGTCGGCCTTGATCTGGGCAATCTGTTCCGGCGACGGGTCCTCGAGGGAAGCCACTTCGACCTCCCAGTTGCCGCCCAGAAGAATGTCGGTACCACGGCCAGCCATGTTGGTGGCAATGGTCAGCGCACCCGGACGACCGGCCTGCGCGATGATCTCGGCTTCCTTCTCGTG
This sequence comes from Pseudomonas sp. MM227, assembly GCF_947090715.1. Lineage (NCBI taxonomy): Bacteria > Pseudomonadati > Pseudomonadota > Gammaproteobacteria > Pseudomonadales > Pseudomonadaceae > Pseudomonas > Pseudomonas sp. MM227. The sequence continues at coordinate 1,012,197 of NZ_OX352319.1, read as the reverse complement.
GAACTTGGCGTTGAGCACCTTGTGCTCGATGCCTTCCTGGTTGAGCAGGCGCGACATGTGCTCGGAGGTTTCGATGGTGGCAGTACCCACCAGCACCGGCCGGCCCTGGGCCATGCTTTCCTTGATGTCGGTGACGATGGCGGCGTATTTCTCGTCCGCAGTCAGGTACACCAGGTCGTTGAAGTCCTTGCGCGCGAGCGGCTTGTTCGGCGGAATGACCATCACGTTGAGCTGATAGATCTGGGCGAATTCGAACGCCTCGGTATCGGCCGTACCGGTCATGCCCGACAGTTTGTTGTACAGGCGGAAGTAGTTCTGGAACGTGGTCGAGGCGAGCGTCTGGCTCTCGGCCTGAATGTTCAGATTTTCCTTGGCCTCGATGGCCTGGTGCAGGCCCTCGGACAGGCGACGGCCCGGCATGGTACGACCGGTGTGCTCGTCGACCAGCAGGATCTGGCCGTCCTGGACGATGTACTCGACGTTGCGGTTGAACAGCTTGTGCGCACGCAGGCCGGCATACACGTGGGTCAGCAGGCCCAGGTTGTGCGCCGAATAAAGGCTCTCGCCCTCGGCCAGCAGACCGGCGCGGGTGAGCATTTCCTCGATGTACTGGTGGCCGGCTTCGTTGAGTTCGACCTGGCGGGTCTTCTCGTCGATGCTGTAGTGGCCTTCCTTGGTGACCTGACCTTCCACTTCCTCGATGTGCTGCTCGAGTTGCGGAATCAGGCGGTTGATTTCGGTGTACAGCTTGGAGCTGTCCTCGGCCTGACCGGAAATGATCAGCGGCGTGCGGGCTTCGTCGATGAGGATGGAGTCGACTTCGTCGATCACGGCGAAATTCAGCTCGCGCTGGAATTTCTCTTCCATGCTGAACGCCATGTTGTCGCGCAGATAGTCGAAACCGAATTCGTTGTTGGTGCCGTAGGTGATGTCGGCAGCGTAGGCCAGACGCTTCTCGTCCGGCGGCGCGAACGGCGTGACCACGCCCACGGTCAGGCCCAGGTACTCGTACAGCGGACGCATCCAGTTGGCGTCGCGACGGGCCAGGTAGTCGTTGACCGTGACCACATGCACGCCCTTGCCGGACAGCGCATTGAGGTAAACGCCCAGGGTCGCCACCAGGGTCTTGCCTTCACCTGTACGCATTTCGGCGATCATGCCTTCGTGCAGGGTGAGGCCGCCGATCAGCTGGACATCGAAGTGCCGCATGCCCATGACGCGCTTGCCGGCTTCGCGGCACACGGCGAAGGCTTCGGGCAGCAGCTGGTCGAGGGTCTCGCCTTTTGCCAGGCGGGCCTTGAACTCTGCGGTCTTGGCGCGCAGCTGCTCGTCCGAAAGGGCCACCATCTGCTCTTCGAAGGCATTGACGGCTTGTACCGTCTTGAGCATGCGTCGTACTTCACGCTCGTTCTTGCTTCCAAAAAGTTTCTTTAACAAAGGCGCAAACATATTGGCAGGATCTTCCACACATAGGGATGGAGGGCGGCCCCGTGAGTCGCCCGTGCAGCCCTCATGGCCGCATGCGAACGAGCATTCTACCCGGAAACGATGGAGAGGAAAGTGGCGCGATGTCCACGATGCTGGCACAGCGTTGTGACGGGGCGGTTTTACAATAAGGGCTTTTTCGCCAACTTCAACCCGCAAGCTGCAGATGTCATCTATTCGAACGTTCACAGGCCCGCCGGTGTACCCACGTAAAACGGTGACGACAAGGGATTCTGCTAACATGCCGACTCTGTAACCTCAGGTGTATCTCCATGGTCTTTCGGCCCCTGCCCGCCCGGGCTCCAGCGGTGCTGCTGCGCGAAGCCAAGCCGCTCAAGGCCTTGTTCAGCCACGCCCAGCGCCTGTCGCACCTGCAGCGCCTGCTCGAGAGCCAGCTGCAGCCTGCGGCGCGCGAGCATTGCTACGTTGCTTCGTGGCGCGAAGGCAGCCTGTTGCTGATTGTCACCGACGGCCACTGGGCTACGCGCCTGCGCTATCAGCAAAAGCGCCTGCAGCGCGACCTGCAGGCCCTGGAGGAATTCGGCAGCCTGACCCGTATCCTGTTCAAGGTGCAGCCGCCCATGGTGCAGAGCAAGGCCGGAGAGCGCAGCATCGATCTGTCCATCGGCGCGGGCGAGAACATTCAGGCCACCGCCGACGGCATCAGCGATCCGAATCTGCGCGCCGCGCTGGAGCGCCTGGCAGCTCACGCCAAACGCGTGCGCTGAACCCGCTGGCAATGCCCTAGGCATCCCGAACGCCACGCAAAAAAAAGCCACCCAATGGGTGGCCTATAAAATGTGTAACCAGAAAAGAGAGGTTGTATCAACCCAACGCAGCTGGCCGCATGTAGGAGATCGGTACCGTACTGGCATCTTCGAACGTGACCACTTCCCACGCATCGTCCTGCTCGAGCAGACGACGCAGAAGCTGGTTGTTCAGTGCGTGGCCCGACTTGTAGCCACGGAATTCGCCAATCAGGCTGTTGCCCAGCTGATAGAGATCGCCGATTGCATCGAGGATCTTGTGCTTGACGAACTCGTCTTCGTAACGAAGACCGTCCTCGTTCATGACGCCTGCCTCGTCCACCACGATAGCGTTCTCGACGCTGCCGCCCAGTGCACGATTGTGCTTGCGCAGGTACTCAAGGTCGCTCATGAAACCGAACGTGCGAGCGCGACTGACTTCCTTCACGAAGGACGTGCTGGAGAAGTCGACACTGGCACTCTGGGTGCGATCCTTGAAGACAGGATGATCGAAATCTATCTCGAAGCTCACCTTGAAACCTTCGAAAGGCAGGAAGGTGGCGCGCTTGTCGCCCTCCGTCACTGTCACTTCACGCAGGATGCGGATGAATTTCTTCGGCGCGTCCTGTTCTTCCAGGCCAGCCGATTGAATCAGGAATACGAAGGGTCCGGCGCTGCCATCCATGATCGGCACTTCGGACGCGGAGAGCTCGACGTAGGCGTTATCGATTCCCAGGCCCGCCATGGCCGACAGTAGATGCTCTACGGTATCGACCTTGACATCGCCATTGACCAAAGTGGTGGACATCGTGGTAGCGCCGACATTGTGGGCGCGCGCAGGAATCTGCACGACCGGATCAAGGTCGACACGGCAGAACACGATGCCGGTATCCACGGGCGCAGGCTTCAAGGTCAGGTAGACCTTCTCACCGGAGTGCAGACCGACGCCTGTGGCACGGATAATATTCTTCAGGGTGCGTTGTTTAATCATGGCATTGGCCGCTTCAGCGCAAATTGCGAACTGGTATCAACAAAGGCTGGCGATGATAGCAGACCGAACCTTTGCTGAACACCAATCACCCTAATACCCCTGATAAATTGCATCAATCGGCCTGACGACGCAGGAAGGCCGGGATGTCCAGATAATCCAGGTCATCCTGTGGGTTCAGCTTGGCCGCTGCAGCAGCACCGGCGTGAGCCTGGTTGCGCATCACGGTCGGACGATCCAGGTCGCGGTAGTTCACCGACGGTGCGTCCTGGCGAGCCGGCTGCTGCGACGGTGGCGGCGTCTGCGCTGCGGTCTGCATGGTGTTGTCGATGACCTTCACAGGTTTCTCGATCTTCGCGCCCAGGCCGGTGGCCACGACGGTCACGTGCAGCTCGTCGCGCATGTCCGGGTCGATGACGGTACCCACCTTGACCATCGCGTGGTCGGAGGCGAACGCTTCGATGATGCTACCCACGTCGGAGTATTCACCCAGCGACAGGTCGGGACCTGCGGTGATGTTGACCAGAATGCCGCGAGCGCCCTGCAGGTTGACGTCCTCGAGCAGCGGGTTGCGAATGGCCGCTTCGGTGGCCTCGCGCGCGCGGTTCGGGCCGCTGGCGCAGCCGGTCCCCATCATCGCCATGCCCATTTCACTCATCACGGTACGCACATCGGCGAAGTCGACGTTGATCATGCCCGGACGCTTGATGATGTCCGAGATACCGCGAACGGCACCGGCCAGCACGTCGTCGGCCTTGGCGAACGCCGACAGCAGGCTGGCGTCCTTGCCCAGGATGGTCAGCAGCTTCTCGTTGGGAATGGTGATCAACGAGTCGACGCTTTCGGACAGCATGCGAATGCCTTCGTCGGCGATCTGCATGCGCTTGCGGCCTTCGAAGGGGAACGGACGGGTCACGACCGCGACGGTCAGGATGCCCATTTCCTTGGCCACTTCGGCGATGATCGGCGCAGCACCGGTACCGGTACCGCCACCCATGCCGGTGGTGATGAAGACCATGTTGGTGCCTTGCAGCACTTCGGCGATGCGCTCGCGGTCTTCCATCGCGGCCTGACGGCCGACTTCAGGGTTGGCGCCAGCGCCCAGGCCCTTGGTCACACCGGTACCCAGCTGCAGGATGGTGCGCGCGCCGATGTTCTTGAGTGCCTGAGCATCGGTGTTGGCGCAGATGAATTCAACGCCTTCGATGTTGCTCTTGACCATGTGGTTGACGGCGTTGCCGCCGCCGCCGCCGACACCGATAACTTTGATTACCGGGCTTTGCGGGATGTTGTCTACGAGTTCGAACATGTGCCCTCTCCTTTCTCTATTTGTGTGCGCCTACCGCTACTGCCGTTTTGAATCAGAAATTGCCTTGCACCCAACGCTTCAGCCGTTCCAGCACCGGAGCCTTGGTGTCATCGCTGTAATTGCCGCTGTTGCTGATACCTGACAGGTTCAAGCCATCGGACTGTTTCTGCAGGCCATACATCAGCAGGCCCACGCCGGTGGAATAGATCGGGTTGCTGATGACGTCGCTCAGCCCCCGCACGCTATGCGGTACGCCCAGGCGCACCGGCATGTGGAAGATTTCTTCGGCCAGCTCGACCGCGCCTTCCATTTTTGCCGTACCACCGGTCAGCACGATGCCGGCCGGGATGAGGTCTTCGTAGCCGCTGCGACGCAGCTCGGCCTGAATCAGGGTGAACAGCTCGTCGTAGCGCGGCTCGACGACTTCGGCCAGCGCCTGGCGCGACAGCTCGCGCGGAGGACGGTCGCCGACACTGGGCACCTTGATGGTTTCGCCGGCGCCGGCCAGCTTGGCCAGGGCGCAGGCGTAACGGATCTTGATTTCTTCGGCGTACTGCGTCGGTGTGCGCAGGGCCATGGCGATGTCGTTGGTGACCTGATCGCCCGCGATGGGAATGACCGCGGTGTGGCGAATGGCGCCTTCGGTGAAGATGGCGATATCGGTGGTGCCGCCGCCGATGTCGACCAGGCAGACACCCAGCTCTTTCTCGTCATCGGTCAGCACCGAATAGGCCGAGGCCAGCTGCTCGAGAATGATGTCGTCGATTTCCAGGCCGCAGCGGCGCACGCACTTCTCGATGTTCTGCGCAGCGTTGACGGCGCAGGTGACCACATGGACCTTGGCTTCCAGACGCACGCCGGACATGCCCAGAGGCTCGCGCACGCCTTCCTGGTTGTCGATCACGTAGTCCTGCGGCAGGGTGTGCAATACGCGCTGGTCGGCGGGAATCGCCACGGCCTGGGCCGCGTCCAGAACCCGCTCCAGGTCAGCGGTGCTGACCTCGCGGTCGCGAATGGCCACGATACCATGGGAGTTCAGGCTGCGGATGTGGTTACCGGCGACGCCGACGAACGCCGAGTGAATGCGGCAACCGGCCATCAGCTGGGCTTCCTCGACCGCGCGCTGGATCGACGCCACGGTCGACTCGATGTTCACCACCACGCCCTTCTTCAGGCCGCGCGAGGGGTGGGTACCGATCCCGACGATGTCCAGCGTACCGTCGGCTGCCACCTCGCCCACCAGCGCCACCACCTTGGAGGTGCCGATGTCCAGCCCGACGATCATTTTGCCGCTTTGAACGTTTGCCATGGTCCTGCCTCTTGTCAATTCTTCGCGACGGCGGGCTTGTCCGCAGTCGGGGCGCTCGGTTCACGCCAGCCCACGGCCAGGCCGTTGGCATAGCGCAGGTCGATACGCGCGATATTCGTGATCTGGTCTTTGAGTGTCTTGTCGTAAATGGCGATAAAGCGGCGCATTTTTTCCAGCAAGTGGTCACGTCCCAGCAACAGCTCGATGCCCGGGCCGGCGCTTCCTGCGCCTGTGGTGAGAAACCAGCTGCCGCGTTCGGTCAGTTCCAGTCGGGCAACCGAATAGCCCAGTGGACGCAACATCTGACTCAGCACCTGGTATTGCTGCATCACCTGCTGTTGGGCCCGTACCGGGCCGAACAACTGCGGCAAGTGTTCGTAGTTGCCCAGTTCGCGAGGCGCGAACGCCTGGCCCTGGTTGTTGAGCAGCGATTCGTTGCCCCAGCGCGCGACCGGCAGTTGCTCCTCCAGGCGGATCACCACCTGGTCAGGCCACACCCGACGCACTTCGGCGTGGGCGATCCAGGGCATGGTTTCCAGCTCGGTGCGCATGCGGGTCAGGTCGATGCTGAAGAACGTCATGCCGACATAAGGCTGGATGCGCTCCTGCACCGACTGCTGGTTGATGTAGGCCAGGTCGCCCTGTACAGACACCTTGGTGATCGGGCGATCGGCGTAGGGCATCAGGTACTGGGCACCTTCGTAGGTGCCAAAGCCCAGACCCACCAACAGCACCGGCCACATCAGCTTCCTGAAGATGCTGAAATTGGCCTTGGGCAGGCGCACCGACAGTGGCTCCTTGGCCACCATACGGCTGGCGCCACGCGGCACCGGCTTGTTGCGGCCGATGGCGGGTGACTGATGGCGAATCATTGGGCCGTGCATGGTCTTAACCTCGCGCCTTGCAACTGGCAGCCAGAATCGCCAGCACCAACTGCTGGAAATCGAGGCCAGCCGCGTTCGCCGCCATGGGCACCAGGCTGTGATCGGTCATGCCTGGAGCGGTGTTGACTTCCAGCAGCCAGAAACGGCCCTGCTGGTCCTGCATCACATCCACACGCCCCCAACCCTGGATGCCGATGGCATCGCAGGCGCGGGCGCAGAGTTCGGTGAGTTCCTGTTCCTTGGCGGGAGCAAGGCCGCAGGGGATGCGGTACTGGGTATCGTTGGCGACGTACTTGGCGTCGTAGTCGTAGAACGTGTGGGGCGTGCCCAGCGCAATCGCAGGCAGCATCTGGCCACGCAGCGTCGCGACGGTGAACTCGGGGCCGTGGACCCATTGTTCGACCAGCACTTGCGAATCGTAGGTGCTGGCGGCTTTCCAGGCGACGACCAGTTCGTCGACGCTGTTCACCTTGGCCATCCCGATGCTTGAACCTTCATGGGCGGGTTTGACGATCAAAGGGAAGCCCAGTTCCCCAGCCGCAAAAATACAATCCTGCTCGCTGGCCAGCACGGCGTGCGACGGGGTCGGCAAGCCGAGGCTCTGCCACACCTGCTTGGTGCGCAATTTGTCCATCGCCAACGCGCTGGCAAGGATACCGCTGCCGGTATACGGGATGTCCAGGCACTCGAGCAACCCTTGCATGCTGCCGTCTTCGCCGCCGCGGCCATGGAGGATGATGAACGCCCGGTCGATCTTCTCCGCTTGCAGGCGGGCCAGCAGATCGTCGCCCACGTCGATGCCGAACGCGTCCACCCCGGCGCTCTGCAAGGCCTGCAGGCACGCGGCGCCCGATTTCAGCGACACATCGCGCTCGGCGCTCTTGCCGCCGTAGAGCACGGCCACGCGACCGAAGTCACTGGGCATGATCTGCGAGCGCAGGGTGCTGGGATCCAGAATGTTCATTGCGATTTCTCCGAGGCCTGCGCGAACAGCGGGCTTTTGAGCAACTGCGGGGCAAGACCACCGATGTCGCCGGCACCTTGGCAAAGCAGGATGTCGCCTGCGCGCAGCAGCGGCTTGACCAGTGGCGCCAGCTCGACGCCGCGTTCGATATAGATAGGGTCCAACTGGCCACGCTGGCGGATGCTGTGGCAAAGCTGACGACTGTCGGCGCCCGGGATGGGCTCTTCGCCTGCCGGGTAGACCTCCATCAGCAGCAGCACATTGGCGTCGGCAAGCACCTGTACGAAATCGTCGTACAGGTCACGCGTGCGGCTGAAACGGTGCGGCTGATATACCATCACCAGACGTTTATCGGGCCAGCCACCGCGCACGGCGCTGATCACTGCCGCCACTTCGCGAGGGTGATGACCGTAGTCGTCGACCAGCATCACGCTGCCGCCTTCGACCGGCAATTCGCCATACACCTGGAAACGTCGACCCACGCCCTGGAAGCCGGAGAGGCCCTGGACGATGGCGCTGTCGCTGATGCCTTCATCGGTGGCAATGGCAATCGTCGCCAGGGCGTTGAGCACGTTGTGGTTGCCCGGCATGTTGACCGACACGTTGAGCGGCTCGCGGTCGCGGCGCAGCACCGTGAAGTGGGTCAGCATGCCCTGCTGGCGCACGTTGATGGCACGCACGTCGGCCTCTTCGCTGATGCCGTAGGTCAAGGTCGGCCGCGCGATCTGCGGGAGGATCTCGCGCACGACCGGGTCATCCAGGCACACCACGGCCAATCCGTAGAACGGCAGGTTGTGCAGGAACTCGACGAAGGTCTTCTTCAGAACGTTGAAGTCGTTGCCGTAGGTCGCCATGTGATCGGCGTCGATGTTGGTGACGACGGCCACCAGCGGCTGCAGGTGCAGGAAGCTGGCGTCCGACTCGTCGGCCTCGGCGATCAGGTAGCGGCTGGTGCCCAACTGGGCATTGGTGCCGGCCGCATTGAGCCGGCCGCCGATGACGAATGTCGGGTCCAGGCCACCGGCCGCGAACACCGAGGCGATCAGGCTGGTGGTGGTGGTCTTGCCATGGGTGCCGGCCACGGCAATGCCATGCCGGTAGCGCATCAGCTCGGCCAGCATCTCGGCACGCGGCACCACTGGAATCCGCCGCTCCAGCGCGGTGGCGACTTCCGGGTTGCTGGTGTTGACCGCACTCGACACCACCAGCACGTCGGCGCTGGCGGCGTTCTCGGCACGGTGGCCGATGAAAATCTGCGCGCCGAACGACGTCAGTCGCTCGGTCACCGGCGAAGCCTTGAGGTCGGAACCGGACACATCGTAGCCCAGGTTCAACAGCACCTCGGCGATGCCGCACATGCCCACACCACCGATACCGACGAAGTGGATACGACGGATACGGCGCATTTCCGGTTGCGGAATGGCTCTCTGGTTCTCAACCATGGGCCACCTCCAGGCAGACGTCGACCACATTGCGCGTGGCATCGGGTTTGGCCAGGCGGCGGGCAGTGCTCGCCATGCTCAGGAGTTTTTCGGGTTGCATCAAAACCTCTTTCAGGCGCTCGGCAAGCTGTGCCGCGCCGGTTGTCGCTTGTGGCATCAGGAAGGCAGCGCCTTCGCGAGCCAGATAATCGGCATTGCGAGTCTGGTGGTCGTCGATCGCGTGGGGCAAAGGCACCAGCAACGACGGCAGGCCGGCGGCCGCCAACTCGCTGATGGTCAACGCACCCGCGCGACAAACCACCAGGTCGGCCCAGCCATACGCCTGGGCCATATCCTTGATGAACGGCGCGACCTGCGCCTCGACACCGGCGGTGCGGTAACGCTCGGCGGTGATTTCATCGTGCTGCTTGCCGGCCTGGTGGAACACCTCGGGGCGGTAGTGCGCAGGCACCTGAGCCAGGGCTTCGGGCAGCAGCTTGTTCAGCGGCTCGGCGCCCAGGCTGCCACCCAGTACCAGCAGGCGTGGCTGGCGACCGATGAGGGCCTGACGCGGCGTTTCCATGAACAGTTCGGTACGCACCGGGTTGCCGGTGGTACGCCGCTTGGCCGAGGCGGCGAAGGTGTCGGGGAAAGCTTCGCAGACCCGGCTGGCGAAAGGCACCAACAGGCGATTGGCGGTACCGGCCACGGCATTCTGCTCGTGCACGATCACCGGCACGCCGGCCAGCCGCGCGGCGACGCCACCGGGGCCGGTCAGGTAACCACCGAAGCCGACCACGCACACCGGCTGCAGCCGGGCGATGATGCGGCGCGCCTGGAACACGGCCTTGCAAATGGCGAACGGCGCCTTGAGCAGAGCCAGCCGGCTCTTGCCGCGCACACCGCTGACATCGATCAGGTGCAGTGGCAGGCCATTGGCAGGCACCAGCTCGTTCTCGATCCCGCGCGGCGTGCCCAGCCAGTGCACGCTGAAACCGCGCGCCTGGAATTCCCGTGCGCAGGCCAGCGCCGGGAACACATGGCCCCCGGTACCGCCCGCCATGATCAGCACATTGCCTTTACCGGCCATTGGGCGTCTCCTCGGCGAAATCGCTCTCGCTGAATTCCACCTCTTCGCTGCCCAGGTGCGAACGGCTTTCCCATTCGATGCGCAGCAGCAGCCCCAGACAGGCGCAGCAGATCACCAGCGAACTGCCGCCGTAGCTGAGAAACGGCAAGGTCAGACCCTTGGTCGGCAGCAGGCCGACGTTCACGCCAATGTTGATCAGGAACTGGCCGATCCACAGGAACGACAGCCCATAGGCCACGTACGCGGCGAAATACTGTTTGGCCCGCTCGGCCCAGTAACCGATGTACATGCCGCGGATACAGACGAACACGAACAAGGCCACGGTGCACAGTGAACCGATCACCCCCAGCTCCTCGGCCAGTACCGAGAACACGAAGTCGGTGTGCGCTTCGGGCAGGTAGAACTGCTTCTGCACGCTGTTGCCCAGGCCGACACCGAACCACTGGCCACGGCCAAAGGCGATCAGTGCCTGGGTCAATTGATAGCCCGAGCCGAACTGGTCGCTCCACGGGTCGGTGAAGGTGATCAGCCGCGCCATGCGGTACGGCTGCGCCTGGACCAGCACGAACACCGCACCGACCGCCAGAGCCACCATCAAGGCGAAGCGGAACAGGCCCACCCCACCGAGGAACAGCATCGCCGCCGCTGCGCCCATCATCACCACCGTGGCGCCGAAGTCCGGCTCCATCAGCAGCAGCCCGGCCATCGGCAACAAAACGAAGAACGGCTTGAAGAAGCCCATCCAGCTGTCGCGGACTTCCTGCTGGCGACGCACCAGATAGCCGGCCAGGAAGATCACCACGAACACCTTGGCGATTTCCGAAGGCTGCACGTTGAACATGCCGAAGCCGATCCAGCGCATCGAACCGTTCACTTCGCGGCCAATGCCTGGCAACAGCACCATCACCAGCAAGCCGAAGGCGGCGATCAGCAGCGTACCGCCCAGGCGCTGCCAGGTGGCGATGGGCACCATCATGGTGACGATGCAGGTACCGATACCGATCACCAGGTAGACCAGGTGCCGGATCATCATCGACAGCGAATTGCCCGAGTTGACCGCAGCTACTTCCGAAGAGGCCGAGGTGATCATCACCAGGCCCAGGCCGAGCAATGCCAGGCAGCCCGCGAGCATGGCGAAGTCGATGTCGATCCCGCGGCCACTGATCAGCGGCGAGGGAAATGGCTTGATGACACCAAAGATCATGACAGGCCCTCCACTGCCTGGGCGAACCGCCGCCCGCGTTCTTCGTAATTCTTGAACATGTCCAGACTCGCGCAGGCCGGTGACAGCAACACGGCATCGCCGGGCTGCGCCAGTTCGGCACACTGCTGAACCGCTTCCTCGATCGAGGCAACGGTAACTTGTGGAACGCCCGGCCCGGCCACGGCGGCGATGCGCGGGGCATCGCGGCCCAACAGCACCAGTGCCCGGCAGTGACGCTGGATGGGCTTGCCCAGCGCGGTGAAATCGGCGCCCTTGCCGTCGCCACCGGCGATCAGCACCAACTGGCCGTCGATATCGGCGCCCAGGCCTTCGATGGCGGCAATGGCGGCGCCGACGTTGGTGGCCTTGGAGTCATCGTACCAGGCCACGCCATCGCGCTCGCGCAGCCACTGGCAACGGTGCGTCAGCCCGGTGAATTCACGCAGGCTGGCCAGCATGGCGTCGAACGGCAGACCTACCGCGTGTCCCAGAGCGAGCGCGGCCAGGGCATTGGCCTGGTTGTGCGCGCCACGCACCTTGAGCGCGCTGACCGGCATCAAGTTATCGAACTCGTAGGCCAGGTACTTCTGCCCGTCTTCCTCGCGCAGGCCGAAGGCCTTGAAGTCCGGCTTGTTCAAGCCGAAGGTCCAGCACGGCATGCCTTCGCCGATCAGCGGCCGGCTCAGGGCGTCCTGACGATTGAAGACGAACTTGCGCGCGCCACGGAAAATCCGGTGCTTGGCCAGGTGATAGGACGGCAGGCCGCTGTAGCGATCCATGTGGTCTTCACTGACGTTGAGCACTGTAGCCACTTCGGCATTGAGCTGATGGGTGGTTTCCAGCTGAAAGCTCGACAACTCCAGCACGTACAACTCGACGTCGTCAGCGAGCAGATCGAGCGCCGGCTCGCCGAGGTTGCCGCCCACGGCCACGCGCTTGCCAGCCGCAACCGCCATCTCGCCAACCAGGGTGGTCACGGTGCTCTTGGCGTTGGAGCCGGTGATCGCCACGATCGGCGCCTTGGCATGCCGGGCGAACAGGTCGATGTCACCGGACAGGTGCACGCCGCGCGCCGCCGCCTGTTGCAGGGCGGGGGTCGCCAGCGCCAGGCCGGGGCTCACGTAGAGCTCGTCGGCGCGGCACAGGAACTCCACGTCCAGCTCGCCGCAACGCACTTCCACCTGGGGATAGTCACGCTGTAGCGTCGCCAGTTCCGGCGGCGCTGCTCGCGTGTCGGCCACGGCAAACGCCACGCCCTGGCGCGCCAGGAAGCGCACCAGCGACATGCCGCTTTTGCCGAGGCCGACAACGATGCGGAAGTGGGAAGAAGCGATCAGAGACACTCGTTCTACCTCAGCTTCAGGGTGGCAAGGCCGATCAACACCAGAATCACGGTGATGATCCAGAAACGCACGATGACCCGAGGTTCGGGCCAGCCCTTGAGTTCGAAATGGTGATGGATCGGTGCCATGCGGAATACGCGGCGACCGGTCAGCTTGAACGAGGCGACCTGGATCACCACCGACAGCGTCTCGACGACGAAGATGCCGCCCATGATGAACAGGACGATCTCCTGACGCACGATCACCGCGATGGTGCCCAGCGCGGCGCCCAGCGCCAGCGCGCCGACGTCGCCCATGAACACCTGGGCCGGATAGGTGTTGAACCACAGGAAGCCCAGCCCGGCGCCGATCAGCGCGCCGCAGAAGACGATCAACTCACCCGCGCCCGGCACGTAGGGAATCAGCAGGTATTCGGCGAACTTAATGTTGCCCGACAGATAGCAGAAAATCCCCAGCGCGCCGCCCACCATCACCGTCGGCAGAATCGCCAGGCCGTCGAGGCCATCGGTGAGGTTGACCGCATTGCTGGAGCCGACGATGACGAAGTAGGTCAGCACGATGAAGCCGGCACCCAATGGGATGCTGGCGTCCTTGAGCATCGGGATGATCAGGGTGGTTTCCACCGGGCTGTTCGCGGTCATGAACAGGAACACCGCCGCACCCAGGCCGAACACCGATTGCCAGAAGTATTTCCAGCGGCTGGGCAGGCCGCGCGAGTTTTTCTCGATCACCTTGCGATAGTCGTCCACCCAGCCGATGCCGCCGAACAACAGGGTGACGACCAGTACGACCCAGACGTAGCGATTGGACAGGTCGGCCCACAGCAGCGTGCTGATGGCGATGGCCGACAGAATCAGGGCGCCGCCCATGGTCGGCGTGCCGGATTTGGACAAATGCGATTGTGGGCCATCGTTGCGCACCGCTTGGCCAATCTGACGAATCTGCAGGGTGCGGATCATCCAGGGGCCCAACCAGAGGGCCAGCGACAGCGCGGTCAGTACGCCCAGAATCCCGCGAAGGGTCAGGTACTGAAAGACCGCGAAGCCTTTGTAGAACTGTTGCAGAAATTCCGCCAGCAGCAGCAGCATCAGTGTTTCTCCCCGCCAGGACCGCACAGTGCCGCCACGATGTTTTCCATCGCCGCGCTGCGTGATCCCTTGATCAAAATAGTGGTAGTGGAACCCTGCTCGGCGCCCAGCGCCGCAATCAGGTCTGCCTGGTTGGCGAAGTGTCGGCCCTGAGCACCGAACGCAGCGACTGCGTGGCTCATCAATGGGCCCACCGCGTACAGCGCGTCGATTTTGCCGACCGCGTATTCACCGACCTGGCGATGGCCCGCTTCGGCCCAGGCGCCCAGTTCGCCGATATCGCCGAGAACCAGGACGGTGTGCCCGGAAAAGCCGGCGAGTATATCGATTGCCGCACACATCGAGGTGGGGTTGGCGTTGTAGGTGTCGTCGATCACCCGCGCACCGTTGACCGCGAGCTGCGCCACGGTGCGGCCCTTGACCGGCTGCACTGCGTTGAGGCCTGCCTGGATGCCGGCCAGCGTCACACCCAGGGCATGGGCTGCGGCAGCGGCTGCCAGGGCATTGAGCACGTTGTGGGTACCGAGCAGGTTGAGCTGGACTGGCACCTCGCCGTCAGGCCCATGCAGGGTGAAGGACGGGCAGCCGCGCGCATCGCTGTGGCGGGCGCTGGAATGAAAGTCAGCCTTGGCGTTGTCCAGCGAGAAGGTCAGCACGGCATGCTGGCCGGCACGCGCCTGCCAGATTGCAAAAGCCTTGTCGTCGAGATTGAGAACGGCCGTACCGCCCTCGCCCAGGCCCTCGAGAATCTCGCCCTTGGCTTCGACGATCTTTTCCGGGCCGCCGAATTCGCCGACGTGAGCGGTGCCCCCATTGGTAATGAGTGCTACCTGTGGACGCGTGAGGCCCACTGTGTAGGCGATTTCGCCCAGGCGCGACGCGCCCAGCTCGATCACCGCTGCCGTGTGCTGTGGCGCCAGCTCGAGCAGCGTCAGCGGCGCGCCCAGGTCATTGTTCAGGTTGCCACGGGTGGCCAGCACCGCACCTTGTGTACGCAGGATGCTGGCGAGCATTTCCTTGACCGTGGTCTTGCCGCTGGAGCCGGTGATGGCTGCCACCGGACGGCTGAACGCAGCGCGGTTCAGCGCACCGAGCTGACCCAGCGCCAGGCGCGTATCGGCCACCACCAGCTGGGGCAGCGTCGTGCCAGCAACTTCGCGTTGCACCAACGCGGCTACTGCTCCCTTGGCAGCCACCTCGTCGAGATAGTCATGGCCATCGAAGCGAGGACCGGCCAGCGCGACGAACAGATCGCCGGCAACGATGGCACGGCTGTCGATGCTGACGCCGTCGAAGCGCGCATCGCCGCCACGCACGTGGCCTTGCAAGGCGTCGGCCAACTGGCTGAGGGTCATGGCGTCAAGCATCGACGTTCCCCCATGCGGCCAGGGCCTGTTCGGCCTGCTGCAGGTCGGAGAACGGCTGACGCTCACCATTGATCTCTTGATAGTCTTCGTGCCCCTTGCCGGCCAACACGATCACGTCATCGACCGAGGCAGCGCCGATCAGCTGGGCGATGGCCGCGCCACGGCCAGCCACAAACGTTGCGTTGGCTGCACTGGAGAAGCCGGCGCGAATGTCGTCGAAGATGCGCAGCGGATCTTCGCTGCGAGGGTTGTCGTCGGTCACCAGCACACGGTCGGCGAGACGCTCGGCCACCTCGGCCATCAATGGACGCTTGCCGCTGTCGCGATCACCGCCGCAGCCGAACAGGCACAGCAACCGGCCCTTGGCATGGGGGCGCAAGGCTTGCAGCACCTGGTCCAGAGCATCGGGCGTATGGGCATAGTCGACCACCACCAGCGGCTTGCTTGCGCCGCCCAGGCGCTGCATGCGGCCAACAGGGCCTTCGACGTTGCGCATGACCTTGAGGATGTCGTCAAGCGGATAGGCCATGCCCATCAGCACCCCTACCGCCGCCAGTACGTTGCTCAAGTTGAAGCGCCCGAGCAGGCGGCTGCTCAGGCTGTATTCGCCGTGCGCGGTGACCAGGGTGGCGCGTACGCCGTGGTCGTCGAAGCGGGTGTCACGGCAGAACAGCGTCGCGGCGCTGTCGGCGAGGCTGTAGGTGATCAAGCGTGAGTCCTGTTCCTGCTCGGCCAACTGCCGACCGAATTCGTCGTCCAGATTGAGCACGCGGCACTTGAGCCCCGGCCAGGCGAACAGCCGCGCCTTGGCCGCTGCATAGGCCTGCATGCTGCCGTGGTAGTCCAGATGGTCGCGAGACAGGTTGCTCAGCACCGCGATGTCGAAATCCAGCGCGGCCACGCGGCCTTGATCGAGCGCGTGCGACGACACTTCCATGGCCACGGCATGGGCGCCGCCCTTTTTCAGGTCATACAAGGTGGACTGCACGGCGATCGGGTCGGGGGTCGTCAGTCGGCCGCTCTGCAGGGCGCCGTAGAAACCGGTGCCCAGGGTGCCGATCAGGCCGCAGTGCTCGCCCAGCGCATCGAGTGCCTGGGCGACCAGTTGGGTGATGCTGGTCTTGCCGTTGGTACCGGTCACGCCGACCAGATTCACCAGCCGACTCGGCTCGCCGTAGAAACGCCCGGCAATGCTCGACAGCTGCGCGATCAAGCCTTTCACGGGAATCAGTGGTACATCGGTGAGCGGCAGCACGGTGCTGCCATCCACTTCGTAGGCCACGGCGGCGGCACCCAGCTTGAGGGCGTCGGCGATGTGCGCACGGCCATCGACCTTGCTTCCAGGCACGGCCAGGAACAGGTCGCCGAGGCGAACGTTGCGGCTGTCCAGGGTCAACTCGCGAATCAGCGGATCGCGGCTGGCTTCGGGAAAAAGCTTGCTCAGGGGCATGGTCATCAGCCGCGCCCTCCTTTTATCAATGGAGTCGCCGGTGCGGCGTTCACCTGCTGCTGTGGCACGGGCGGTGGCAGGTTGTCGGGCTGCACGTTCATCAGGCGCAACGTGCCGGACATTACCTTGCTGAACACTGGCGCGCTGACCAGACCACCGTAATAGCCACCCTTGCTGGGTTCGTCGATCACCACCACGATGGCGTAGCGCGGGTCGCTCATCGGACCGAAGCCTGCGAACAGCGAGCGATAGGCGTTCTCGGTATACCCACGCGAGCCGATGGTGGCCTTGCGCGCGGTACCCGACTTGCCCGCCACGTGATACGAAGGCACCCGTGCGCGATACACGCCGCGGGTGTCTTCGATGACTTGCTGAAGCATGCCCTGCACGGTCTTGGCGACCTTCTCGGGAATGACCTGCGCCGCGGTCGGCGGCTGGTCGCTCTTGAGAATGGTCAGCGGCACGATGCGGCCGTTGTTGGCGATCGCCGCATAGGCGTGCACCAGCTGCAGCGCCGTCACCGACAGGCCGTAGCCGTAGGACAGCGTCGCGGTCTCGGCCTTGCGCCATTCGCGATGGTTGGGCAGGTTGCCGACGCGCTCGCCCGGGAAGCCAAGGCCGGTGTACTGGCCCAGGCCAACCGCCGACATCACCCGGTAGATGCTTTCACCGCCGATGTCGAAGGCGACCTTGCTCATGCCCACGTTACTGGAGTTGATCAGGATGCCGGTCAGGTCGAGCACCGGGCCTTCGGTCTTGGTCACGTCCTTGATGGTGTAGCGGCCGATCTGCAAGGTACCGGGGTAGACGTCCACCTTGTCGGTGGGTTTCCAGCGGCCGGTTTCCAGCGCTGCACTCATCGAGATCGGCTTCATGGTCGAGCCCGGCTCGAACACGTCGATGATCGCCCGGTTGCGCATCGCCGCCGGCAACATGGTGCGGCGGTTGTTGGGGTTGTAGGTAGGCTGGTTGACCATGGCCAGCACTTCGCCGGTCTTCACGTCCATGATGACCATGCTGCCGGCCTTGGCTTCGTTCTCGTTGATGGCGTTGCGCAGCTCGCGGCTGGCCAGGTATTGCAGGCGCAGGTCAATGGACAATGCCAAGGTCTTTCCGGCCTTGGCATTCTTGGTCACCTGGACGTCCTTGATCAGCCGGCCGCGCCGGTCCTTGATGACCTGACGCTTGCCGGGCACGCCGGCCAGCCACTCGTCATAGGCCAGCTCGACGCCTTCGCGGCCGTGATCGTCGAGGTCGGTGAAACCGACCATGTGCGCAGTGACATCGCCGGCCGGATAGAACCGGCGGAATTCCTCGATGCCGTAGACACCCGGGGTTTTCAGGTCGAGCACCGAGGCGCCTTGCTCAGGCGTCAGGCCACGTACCAGATAGATGAATTCCTTGCTCGCCTGCGCCTCGAGACGGGCGGCCAAAGCCTTGGGCTCCTGCCCAAGCGCGCGCGCCAGTTCGGGCCACTTGTCCTTGGACAGCTGCATTTCCTTGGGATTGGCCCACAGGGTGGTCACCGGCGTGCTCACGGCCAAAGGCTCGCCGTTGCGGTCGGTGATCAAACCACGGTGCGCAGGAATGGGGATGTGGCGCATGCTGCGCGCATCGCCCTGACCGATCAGGAAGTCACGGTTGATGACCTGCAGGTAGACGATCTGCGCAACGATACCGGCGACCAGCAGCAACAGCAGGCCGACCATCAGGCGGAACCGCCACGGGAACAAGGCCCCGTCGAGCTTCATCATGGCGACACCATGCGAATTTCAGCGGCATCCGGGATGCGCATTTTCAGTTGTTCGGCGGCCAGGGTTTCGATACGGCTGTGAGCGGTCCAGGTGCTTTGCTCCAGGATCAGGCGCCCCCACTCGGCCTGCGCCTTGTCGCGATCGCTGAGCTCGCCGTACAGCGTATTGAGCAACTGCCGATTGATGTGCGCACTGTAGGAAACGCCGATGGCCGAAACCAGCACGGCGATGAACAGCAGCAGCATGAGAAAACTGCCGCCTGGCAGCGGCTTGTTGAGGAGCTTGCTCATCGCAGCTTCTCCGCGACACGCATGACGGCGCTGCGCGAACGCGGGTTGGCCCTGAGCTCGGTTTCGGAGGCGAATTGCGCCTTGCCGTGCAGCTTGGCTTTGGGTACGAAGGCTTCGAAACGCACCGGCAGGTTGCGCGGCAGGTTGTCGGCTTCGCCCTTGGTCAGTTTGCGCATGAACAGTTTGACGATGCGGTCTTCCAGGGAATGAAAGCTGATCACTACCAGACGGCCGCCGATTTCCAGTGCATCGAGGGCAGCCTCGAGGCCTGCCTCGAGGTCGGCCAGTTCATTGTTGACGTGAATGCGCAGGCCCTGGAAGGCGCGGGTTGCCGGGTTCTTGCCCTTCTCCCACGCCGGGTTGGCGACCTTGAGCACCTCGGCCAGGTCGGCGGTGCGCTCGAACGGCTGCACTTCGCGACGCTGCACCACCGCACGTGCCATGCGCCGGGCGAAGCGCTCTTCGCCGTATTCCTTGAAGACGCGGGCGATTTCTTCCTCGGCAGCGGTTGCGATGAACTGGGCCGCGCTCATGCCGCGCGAAGGGTCCATGCGCATGTCCAGCGGGCCGTCATGCAGGAAGCTGAAGCCGCGCTCGGCATCGTCGAGTTGTGGCGATGAAACACCCAAGTCGAGCAGGATGCCGCTGACCTTGCCATGCATGCCGCGCTCGCGCACTTCGGCGCCAAGTTCGGCAAAGCTGCGCTGTACAATGACAAAGCGGCCGTCTTCGGCCGCCAGCGCTTGCCCGGTGGCAATCGCTTGAGGGTCCTTGTCGAACCCCAACAGGCGGCCGTCGGGCCCCAGGTGGCGCAGGATCAGGCGGCTATGGCCGCCACGGCCGAAGGTGCCGTCCAGATAGCAACCATCGTCGCGCACGGCCAGAGCCTCGACGGCCTCGTCGAGCAGCACGGTGATGTGGTTGAAGCCGCTATCAATAGTCACAAGATCAAATCACGCAATTCTTCGGGCATGGCGCCCGGTTGTTGTATAGCTGCAAGGTCTGCCGCACTGACGGCATTCCACGCACCCTCGTCCCACAATTGAAACTTGTTCAGCTGGCCGACCAGCATCGCGTGCTTGTCCAGCCGGGCGTACTCGCGCAGGCGTGGAGGCACCAGGAAACGTCCGCTGCCGTCGAGCTCGAGGTCGACGGCATTGCCGATCAGCAGGCGCTGCAGGCGCCGGTTGCTTTCCACCAGCGATGGCAGGGCGCGAAGCTTGGCCTCGATGAGTTCCCATTCATCCAGCGGGTAGACACACAGGCAGGGGTCGATGGTATCGACCGTTATGATCAGCTGGCCGGCGCATTTGGAATCCAACTCGTCACGATACCGACTCGGCATTGCGAGCCGTCCCTTGGCATCGAGGTTGATCGGATTTGCTCCACGAAACACGTCGCGCTTCCCCTGAACTCAGACTTTTACACTCGAAAAACCCACTTTTCGCCACTTCCCGCCACTCGCGCACACTATAGGAACCCCCCCACCACACCGTCAAGGCGCGTCTGTAGGGAAAAGCCTTATAGATCGGAGATTTAGAACGCAAAATGAAGGGAAGACGGTATTTGAGACGCGTCGGGGAGGAACAAAGCCGTTTGAGTTCAAGCATCTGCGTCTTGAACTTAAAGTAGAGTCTCAAGACTAAGATTTTTTCGACATTACCAAAGGGGGTTTGGTAGCCGTTTTTTTCTGCGAAACAGCGCAAGGGACAACGAAGGGACGCGAAGGTAAAAGGTGGAGAGTCGATCTGTAAGCCGGGTTTTGTCGAGGACAGTCATTCCTCTACGATGGCCATCGCTGGACACCTCTAGCAACCTACCCGGTTCCAACGCGGGCCGCGCCATATGGAACCCTATTTGGTCTTGCTCCGAGTGGGGTTTACCTAGCCACGAACTGTTGCCAGACGTGCGGTGCGCTCTTACCGCACCTTTTCACCCTTACCGGCGCTTGCGCGCTTAGGCGGTTATTTTCTGTGGCACTTTCCGTAGGCTCGCGCCTCCCAGGCATTACCTGGCACTCTGCCCTATGGAGCCCGGACTTTCCTCCCCCCGCTCTGCCCAGCAACCTGGGTTGCGGAACAAAAACAGGCAGCGACTGTCCGATCGACTCTCCGGCGCGCAGGTTAACGACATGCACCGGCCAGGACAAGCTTTTATCGCTCCGATCGACCTGGAGCCGAACCAATCTCACGCCTTCTGCTTTTCCAGGGCCACCTGGTAGAGCAGATTCTTGCGCACGCCGGTGATCTCGGCCGCCACCGCGGCAGCGCGCTTGAGCGGCATCTCTGCCAGCAGCAGGTCCAGAATACGCATGACTTCGGTGCTGACGGCCTCATCGCTGACCGGCGCCGTCCATCCCGCCACCAGTACCACGCACTCGCCGCGCTGCTGATTGCTGTCGGCTTCCACGAATGCACGCAACTCGGACAGCGGCAGGCCTTTGAGGGTTTCAAAGGTTTTCGTCAATTCGCGCGCCAGCAGCGCAGAACGTTCACCGCCGAAGACTTTCTCCATGTCCTGCAGGCATTCGAGTATGCGATGCGGCGCCTCGTAGAAGATCAAGGTGCGCGGTTCTTCCCTGACCTGCTCCAGGCGCGCACAGCGACCGGCGGTCTTGGCCGGCAGGAAACCTTCGAAGATGAAACGGTCCGACGGCAGGCCAGCCGCCGACAGCGCCGCGATCAAGGCACAGGGACCGGGGACCGGCACTACCTGCACGCCCGCCGCACGCGCCTGACGCACCAGGTGGTAACCGGGGTCGGAGATCAGCGGTGTACCCGCATCGGAGATCAGCGCGATGTCATCACCCGCCAGCAGCCGCTGGATGAAACGGCTGCCTTCGTCCCGCTCGTTGTGCTCGTGGCAGGCCGCCAGCGGCGTATTCAACCCGAAGTGCTGCATCAGACGCACCGAATGGCGGGTATCCTCGGCCGCGATCAACGCTACTTCGCCCAGGATCTTCAACGCGCGCGCGCTCATGTCGTCCAGATTGCCGATGGGCGTAGCCACTACATAAAGTGTGCCTGGGGTGGAATTAGAAGCGCTTGAAGCAGTCACAGCACACACCTTGTCGTTCGGCCAAACCCGCATTGTACAGGCTCCAGGCCAGCCAGTGCTCGCCCAGCGATCCGGCACGGCCGACGTGAAACATTTGCTTGTCCTATATAAGGACAGGCTTGCCATCCTCGTCGCACCCCGGCCGATGCTTGGGTACACTTGCCCGTCTATTGATCGAGTAAATCAGGAAGATACCCATGACAGCCTGCCTGCGGCTTCTATCTGCCCTATGCCTCGCCGCCTTGCTGGCCGCGTGCGCCAGTTCGCCTTCATCCAATCTCGGTGAGCTGCCGCGCACGCCGGACGCGACCGTCGAGCAGCTGCTCGAACGCGCCACCGCCAGCAAGTCGCCGGAAGAAGCGGCAGCCTTGCGCCTGAGCGCGGCAGACCAGGCCGCTCGCCAGGGTGATCCAACCCGCGCCGCGCAGATCCTGCAGCAAGTGCGAATCGAACTGCTCAAGCCAGGCCTGCAGATATTGGCCAGCACCCTGGGCGCAGAGCTCGCACTGACCCGCAACGATGCCAAGGCCGCGCTTGCCGCCCTCGATCATCCGAGCCTGCAGCGCCTGGGCGAGCTGCCCGCAGACCAGCAGGTACGCGCGCATCTGGTGCGCGCTCGGGCCCTGGAAGCCGACGGCCAGATCCTGGCTGCGGCGCGCGAGCGCGTATTCGTGGCACCCCTGCTCAGTGGCGAGGTCGCCGGCCAGAATCACGAAGCCATCTGGGCACTGGTGGGTTCGCTGCCGGTGGAGCAGCTGCAAAACCAGGGCACCGACGACTTCGCCGGCTGGCTGAGCCTGGCCCTGGCCGTCAAATCGGCAGGCACCCTGGAACAGCAGCAGGCCGCCATCGATACCTGGGTGGCCCAGCACGCGGCTCACCCTGCCGCCAGACAGCTGCCTACCCCCTTGGTCAAACTCAAGGCCCTGGCCAGCCAGCCGCTGACCCGAATCGCCCTGCTGCTGCCACAGGAAGGCCAGTTGGCAGGCGTGGCCCGCGCCTTGCGCGAAGGCTTCATGGCGGCGTACTACCAAGCCCAGCAAGCCGGGCAGAAGCCGCCGGTCATCGACGTGATCGACAGCTCGCGCCTCAGCTCGCTCGACGACTTCTACCGCCAGGCGCAGGCGCAAGGCGTGCAACTGGTGATCGGCCCGCTGGAGAAAAATCTGGTCAAGCAACTGGCGGCACGCACCCAGCTGCCCCTGCCAACCCTGGCATTGAACTACAGCGACAACAACCAACTCGGTCCACCCCAGCTGTTCCAATTCGGCCTGGCCGCCGAAGACGAAGCGCGCGAAGTGTCCCGTCGCGCACGTGCCGACGGCTTGCACAGCGCTGCGGCAATGATCCCCAAGGGTGAGTGGGGCGACCGTGTGCTCAATGCCTTCCGCCAGGACTGGGAAGCCAACGGCGGCACGCTGGTTGCAGCCGAACGCGTCGACCAGCCGGTCCAACTGGCCCAACAGATCGCGGACATGCTCAACGTGCGCAACGCCGGCAGCGGCCTGCAGAGCAGCACCGGGACACAGGGATCGCGTCGCCAGGACATCGACTTCATCTTCCTCGCTGCCACACCGCAGCAGGCCCAGCAGATCAAGCCGACCTTGAACTTCCAGTACGCCGGCGACCTGCCGGTCTATGCCACTTCGCACGTGTTCAGCGCCAGCGGCGATCAGGCCCAGTACAACGACATGACCGGCATCCGCTTCTGCGAGACGCCGTGGTTGCTCGACACCAGCAACCCGTTGCGCCAGCAGGTTACCCGCCAGTGGCCGCAGGCCAACGGCAGCATGGGCCGACTGTATGCCATGGGCGTTGACGCCTACACCCTGGCCGCACGCCTGGGCCAGCTCAAGGCCCTGCCCGACAGCCGCATCGAAGGCCTGTCCGGCAACCTTGGCATGAGCGCCAGCCAACGCATCGAGCGCCAATTGCCGTGGGCGCAGTTCGCCGGTGGCCAGGTCCAGCGCCTGCCCAACACCACGCCGTAATGTCGCTGAGCCCCCGCCAGCAGGCGGGTCGCGAGGCCGAGCAGCAAGCCCTGGAGCACTTGTGCGCACAGGGCTTGACGCTGCTGGCGCAGAACTGGCTGTGCAAACGAGGCGAGCTTGATCTGGTCATGCTAGATGGCGATACAGTAGTATTCGTCGAGGTCCGCTATCGCCTGCATGCACAATGGGGTGGAGCGTTGGCCAGTATCGACGCCCGCAAACGCCAAAAGCTGGTGCTGGCCGCGCAATATTTCCTCATCAAGGAAGCGCGCTGGGCCCAGCATCCATGCCGTTTCGACGTGATCGCCCTGGAAGGCACCGGCACTCGGGCCACGCGCCTGAACTGGATCCGCAATGCCTTCGACAGCTGACACTCGACACCCTTGCCACCGGTTTTTGCTCTTTGCTTTGCGGGCTGCACATTCTTGTGCCGGGAACCACCGCCGCGTTGCGGTCTTGCCCGACCAGCCGCCCTACTTAAGGTCACCTTGATGGACATGCAATCCCGAATTCGCCAGCTTTTCCAGGCCAGTATCGATACCAAGCAACAGGCGATGGAAGTCCTTGCACCGTACATCGAACAAGCCAGCCAGGTCATGGTGGGTGCCTTGCTCAGCGATGGCAAGATGCTTTCCTGCGGCAATGGCGGCTCGGCCGGCGATGCCCAGCATTTCTCGTCCGAACTGCTCAACCGCTTCGAACGCGAACGCCCCAGCCTGCCTGCCATCGCCCTGACCACCGACAGCTCGACGATTACCTCGATCGCCAACGACTACAGCTTCAACGAGGTATTCTCCAAGCAGATCCGCGCGCTGGGCCAGCCGGGCGACGTGTTGCTGGCCATCTCCACCAGCGGCAACTCGGCCAACATCATCCAGGCGATCCAGGCCGCCCACGACCGCGACATGGTCGTGGTGGCTTTGACCGGCCGCGACGGGGGCGGCATGGCCTCCCTGTTGTTGCCCGAAGACGTCGAGATCCGCGTGCCGGCCAACGTCACGGCACGCATCCAGGAAGTTCACCTGCTGGCGATCCACTGTCTCTGCGACTTGATCGACAGCCAACTGTTCGGGAGTGAAGAATGAAGCGTAACCGCCTTGCCCTAGTGGCCCTGAGCCTGGCCTTGAGCGTCACCGGCTGCAGCTCGGTCCTGACCGCCACCCGCGACAACCCGATCGACGATGATCGCGGTACCCGCACCCTGGGCAGCAAGATCGACGATTCGCTGATCGAAACCAAGGTATCGGTGAACATTGCCAAGGCCAACATCGACCTGGACAAGAACTCCCATGTCGTCGTGACCAGCTACAACGGTGTGGTCCTGCTCGCCGGGCAGACGCCGCGCGCCGACCTCAAGGCCCTGGCCGAGCAGGCCGCCAGCGAAGTGCAGCGAGTCAAGAAGGTCCACAACGAGATCCAGGTGCTGGCGCCTTCCTCGTTGCTGGCGCGCAACAACGACGCCTGGCTGACCACCAAGATCAAGACCCAGATGCTGGCCGACAGCGCCATACCCGGTTCGCGCATCAAAGTCGTGACCGAGAACGGCATCGTTTACCTGTTGGGCCTGCTGACCCAGGCCGAGGCCACCCGCGCCACCAACCTGGTGCAAGGCGTCTCCGGTGTGCAGAAGATCGTCAAGCTGTTCGAGTACATCGACTGACCGCAGCCGCTCACCACCATGAAAAAAGGCGATCCTTGCGGATCGCCTTTTTTCATTTCACCACTTTCAGACTCGGCCGCCCGGTTGGGCGCGGCGGCGGGTTGCCTGGCGGTGGAACGTCGTCATCGGATTCGACGATGTCTTCGAACTCGGCTTCTTCCTCGTCCAGCTCGGGCGACTCCAGGTCGAAGACCATGCCTTGGCCATTCTCCCGGGCGTAGATACCGAGGATGGCACCCGAAGGCACGAACAGCGTGTGCGACACGCCACCGAAGCGACCGTCGAAGCTGACCGCTTCGTTGTCCATGTGCAGATTGCGCACAGCGCTGGGTGACACGTTCAGCACGATCTGGCCATCGCTGGCGAAACCTTGCGGCACCTGGACCGAGGGATACTCGGCATTGACCAGCATGTGCGGGGTGCAGTCATTGTCAACGATCCACTCGTATAGCGCGCGGATCAAATAGGGACGACTGGAGTTCATCAACGGCTCCTCAAAACCTAGCGCATTTCACGTTCAGCCGCGGACAGGCTGGCCTTGAAGGCCTCCCGCGCGAACTGACGTTCCATATAGTCGAGCAGCGGCTTGGCAGGCCGCGGCAGTTCGATACCCATGATCGGCAAGCGCCAGAGTATCGGCAGTAGACAGCAGTCGACCAGACTTTGCTCATCGCTGAGAAAGCAGGGCTTGTCGGCGAACAAGGCCGAAACACCGGTCAGGCTTTCGCGCAATTCCTTGCGCGCCTGCACGCGGGCGGCTTCCTTGCTGCGCGGGTCCAGAATCAGGTCCGCCAGGCCGCACCAGTCGCGCTGGATACGATGGATCAGCAACCGGCTGTTGGCACGTGCCACCGGGTACACCGGCAGCAGTGGCGGATGCGGATAGCGTTCGTCGAGGTATTCCATCACCACGGTCGATTCGAACAGGGCCAGATCGCGATCGACCAGTGTCGGCGTGCTGCCGTAGGGGTTCACTTCGATCAGCCTGGGTGGCAGGCGACCGCCCTCCACGTTGATGATCTCTGCGCTGACGCCTTTCTCGGCGAGAACGATACGCACCCGATGAGAATAGTGGTCGGCGGGGTCGGAGTAACAGGCCAACCGATTGGTCACGCCCATGGCGGTCCTCCTCGCGAATGTATGAATGCAAAAACGAGCGCCTCCGGCAGGGGGCGCAAGCAAGCCGCGCAGTTTACCGCACTTTCAACGCACGTCCTTCCAGTATTCGCGTTTCAGCAAGTAAGCAAGGATGATCAGCAGCGCCAGGTACAGCAGCACGTACACACCGATCTGCCGGCTCTGTGCCTCTGCCGGATCGGCCGAGTACGCCAGGAAGGCCACCAGATTTCGTACCTTGGCGTCGAATTGCTGCGCATCGAGGCTGCCGGTACCAGGTATCACCCGCAGCTGCGTACACGGCTGGCCCGTGGGTTCGGGGCAGTCGAGCACCTGGCGGCCCTGCAGGCTTTCCAGCACGTTGGGCATGCCGACGTTGGGGTAGACGACATTGTTCACACCCCAGGGGCGCTGGGGGTCGGCGTGAAAGCCGAGCAGGTAGGCGTGCAGCCAGTCCGTGCCGCGCACACGAGCCACCAGGGTCAGGTCGGGCACCTCGGCGCCGAACCAGGCTTTGGCATCGGCCGGCTGCAGGCGCGTCTGCATGTGATCGGCAATGGCTGCGCCGGCTGGGGCCAAGGTCTGCAGCATTTGCTCATAGGGTATGCCCAAGTCGTCGGCCACTGTCTGGTAACGCTGAAACCTGGCCCCGTGGCAGCCCATGCAATAGCCGACGAAGGTGCTTGCACCGTCTCGCAAGGCCGCCTTGTCGGTCACCTCGATCGCCACCGGGCGCACCAGCGGCGCCACCGGGTCCGCCCAGGCCCGCGGCAGGGCCAGCAACAGCAAGACGGCAATCATGAATTTCATCGGCGAGGGATCCGATCGGGTACCGGCCGGGTGATCTCCCGTCGCGTGTACAGCGGCATGGCCAGGAAATAGCCGAAGTACAGCACCACGCCCCCCCGCGCTATCCAGGTGGTGATGACCGTGGCCGGTTGCATGCCGACGTAGCCCAGCGTCACGAACGCCACGCAGAACAGCGCCAGCGCCGTGCGAC
Organism: Pseudomonas sp. MM227; assembly: GCF_947090715.1. Lineage (NCBI taxonomy): Bacteria > Pseudomonadati > Pseudomonadota > Gammaproteobacteria > Pseudomonadales > Pseudomonadaceae > Pseudomonas > Pseudomonas sp. MM227. The sequence continues at coordinate 984,681 of NZ_OX352319.1, read as the reverse complement.
TGAACCAACCTTTGTAGCGCATCGACTTGACGGGACTGCGGTCCAGCCATGGCAGCACGAACAGGATGGCAATCGCGAAAGCCATGGCCAGCACCCCCATGAGCTTGTCGGGAACGGCGCGCAAGATGGCGTAGAACGGGGTGAAGTACCAGACCGGCGCGATATGTTCGGGCGTCTTGAGCACGTTGGCAGGCTCGAAGTTGGCCGGCTCCAGGAAATAGCCGCCCATCTGCGGAAAGAAGAACACCACGGCGCTGAACACAAAGAGAAAGATCGCCACCCCGAGCAGGTCCTTGACCGTGTAGTACGGATGGAAGGCAATGCCATCCAGCGGCTTGCCATCGGCATCCCGAAGCTGCTTGATATCGATGCCGTCGGGGTTGTTCGAGCCTACTTCGTGCAACGCGAGAATGTGCAGCACCACCAGCCCCACGATCAGCAGCGGCAATGCCACCACGTGCAGCGCGAAGAAGCGGTTCAAGGTGATACCCGAGACCAGATAGTCTCCGCGGATCCACTGAGCCAGGTCAGCGCCCACGATCGGGATCGCTCCGAACAGCGAAATGATCACCTGCGCGCCCCAATACGACATCTGCCCCCACGGCAGCAGGTAGCCCATGAACGCTTCCGCCATCAGCAGCAGGTAGAGCGACATGCCGAAGACCCACACCAGCTCGCGCGGCTTTTGATAGGAGCCATACAGCAGCCCGCGGAACATGTGCAGGTAGATCACGATGAAAAATGCCGACGCACCGGTCGAATGCAGGTAGCGCAGGAGCCAGCCATATTCGACGTCGCGCATGATGTATTCGATGGAGGCGAAGGCGCCTTCGGCAGTGGGTGTGTAGTTCATGGTCAACCAGATGCCGGTAAGCAACTGGTTGAGCAGCATCAACAGGGCGAGCGAGCCGAAGATATAGAAAAAATTCAGGTTCTTGGGGACGTAGTAATGGCTCAGATGATCACGCCATACCCTGCCCACCGGCAGACGCGCCTCGATCCACTGCAGCAGGCCACGCATCAGGCGCCCTCCCCGTCGACACCCAGCACCAGTACCTCGGCACTTTCGTAGTGATGCGCGGGCACGGCCAGGTTCAACGGCGCGGGCTGTGCCTTGAAGACCCGTCCGGCAAGATCGTAGTGCGAGCCGTGACACGGGCAGAAATACCCGCCCTGCCAGTCCGGCCCGAGGTCGGCGGCGGCGACCTCGGGACGAAAGGTCGGCGAGCACCCCAGGTGCGTACAGATACCCACCACCACCAGCACTTCGGGCTTGATGGCTCGCAGGGCTGGGTCGACATAGCCTGGCTGATCGGAATCGCGCGATTGGGGATCGGCCAGATGCTCGGTGTTCTGGGCCAGGCGTTCGAGGATCTGCGGCGTGCGTCGGCAGATGAAAACAGGTTGGCCGCGCCACTGGACAACCATCTGCTGCCCCGGCTCGATCTTGGCGATGTTCACCTTGACCGGCGCGGCTGCTGCGCGGGCTTTCGCACTGGGCTGCCATGACGCCACGAAGGGCACTGCTGCAGCCACTGCGCCGGCAGCGCCTACCAGCGTCGTGGTGCTGACCAGAAAGCGTCGGCGACCCTGGTCGATGTCACACGCGCCGCCCTGCTCATCTGCCATCATTTACCTTAGCCTGCTGCAACAGGCGTCTGCATTGTCTTGCGCGCAGTGTACCAGCGCCTCCCAAGGATTGACGGGCGAAAAAAAACCCGGCTCGCGAGAACCGGGTTTTTTCTGGAACGAAGACGCGAATTAACGCTTCGAGTACTGCGGACGCTTACGCGCTTTACGCAGACCGACTTTCTTACGTTCAACTTCACGAGCATCGCGAGTCACGAAGCCTGCTTTACGCAGGGCCGGACGCAGTGCTTCGTCGTAGTCCATCAGTGCACGAGTGATACCGTGACGGATCGCACCGGCCTGACCGCTGACACCACCACCGATAACGGTGACGTAGATGTCGAACTTCTCGGTGTTCTCAGTCAGCTCCAGCGGTTGACGAACTACCATGCGGGCAGTTTCGCGACCGAAGAAGGTTTCCAGAGTGCGATTGTTGATGGAGATCTTACCGGTGCCCGGACGCAGGAAAACGCGAGCGGTTGCGGTCTTGCGACGGCCAGTGCCGTAATTTTGAGTCGCCGACATAATGAACTATTCCGTTAAAACTTCAGTTCTTGGGGCTGCTGAGCAGTATGAGGGTGAGCAGCGCCCGCATAGACTTTCAGCTTACGGTACATGTCGCGACCCAGCGGGTTCTTGGGCAGCATGCCCTTGACCGCGGTCTCGAGCACGCGCTCAGGCGCCTTGGCGATCAGCTTTTCAAAGTTGATCGACTTGATACCGCCCGGGAAACCGGAGTGGGAGTAGTAGATCTTGTCAGTGGTCTTGGCACCAGTGACACGCACCTGCTCGGCGTTGATGACGACGATGTAGTCGCCGGTGTCAACGTGAGGAGTGTACTCAGGCTTGTGCTTGCCACGCAGACGGCTCGCGATTTCTGTAGCCAGACGACCCAGGGTCTGACCAGCAGCATCAACGACGAACCAGTCGCGCTTTACTGTTTCCGGTTTAGCAGTAAAAGTTTTCATTCTTTATAGCCTCAGGGGCCGCCCAGCAAAAAGAGACGGCGGATCTTACTGAATAGTGCTTACTTTGACAAGTCAAAGGCAGCCGGGCACGGGACACTTTTGGGGGGCTCGGGTCTTCGCGTCACATACACGGCAAAATTCTTCCGGGAGGCGGGGCATCACTTCCACTTCGCAGAGAGGGGCCGAATTATCCAGATTGCGAAAAAAATATCAACCTGCTTTTATGATTCCTTTGCCAAGAGGAGTCACCGATGCACTATCGCCAGCTGGGACGTACCGATCTGAACGTGAGCGCGCTGTGCCTGGGCACCATGACCTGGGGCGAGCAGAACACCGAGGAGCAAGGCTTCGCGCAGATAGAAAGGGCCAAGGCGGCCGGCATCAATTTCATCGACACCGCAGAAATGTACCCGGTGCCCCCGCGCCCGGAAACCTATGCCGCCACCGAGCGGGTGATCGGCAACTGGTTCAAGCGCCAGGGCGACCGCGCCGACTGGATCCTGGCCAGCAAGATCGCAGGCCCCGGCAATGGCATCAGCCACATCCGCGATGGCCAGCTGAAGTTCGACCGCGCGCATATCGTTGCGGCGCTGGACGCCAGCCTGCAGCGGTTGCAGACCGACTGGATCGATCTCTATCAGTTGCACTGGCCGGAGCGCAGCACCAATTTCTTCGGCAAGCTGGGCTACCAGCACACCCAGGATCAACTCGATACCCCGCTGCAGGAAACCCTGCAGGTGCTCGACGAGCAGGTCAAGGCAGGCAAGATCAGGCATGTCGGGCTGTCCAACGAAACCCCTTGGGGCGCGATGAAGTTCCTGGGTCTGGCCGACAGCGGCAATCTGCCCCGCCCGGTGTCCATCCAGAACCCCTACAACCTGCTCAACCGCACGTTCGAAGTAGGCCTGGCCGAAGTGGCGATCCGCGAGCAGTGCGGGCTGCTGGCCTACTCGCCCCTGGCGTTCGGCATGCTCTCGGGCAAGTTCGAGAACGGCGCGCGGCCGGCTGGCAGTCGTCTGGCGCTGTTCAGCCGCTTTACCCGCTATGCCAATGAGCAGGCGGTCGCTGCCACCAGCCGCTACGTAGAGCTGGCCCGCGAACAGGGTTTGGACCCGGCGCAGATGGCTCTGGCCTTCGTCACCGCGCAGCCGTTCGTGACCAGCAACATCATTGGCGCGACCTCGCTGGAGCAATTGGACAGCAACCTGGCGAGCATTGATTTGGTGCTGTCCGAAGACGTGCTGGCGGGTATCGAGGCGATCCATAAGGCGCAGCCGAATCCGGCGCCTTGATTTCTGATCGTTGCCGTTCGTGATGACCTCTTCGCGGCCACTGGCCGCTCCTACCGGATCGTATGGATCTTTCGCAGGAGCGGTCAGCGGCCGCGAAGCAATCAACCTCCCCATTCTCGACCTCGCTTGAACCCAACGACGCTTCGGCCATATCCTGACCGCTTTCACCCCACAAGAATAAAATCATGATCTTCACGCCCCACACGCCCGCGCTGCGGCGCGTCTGCATTCTGGCCACCGACCAGGTCATGGCCTCGACCCTGATGCAGGCCAAGGACTTCTTCCACATGGCCAGCCTGCGTTATGGCAAGCAGATGGGCCTGGAACGCCACGCCCTCTTCGAGACACGCCTGGTCAGCCCGGATGCGCTACCGGTGCGCAGTTTCAGTGACGTCATGCTGCCCGTGGACGGTGGCCTCGAAGATGCCGACCTGATCATCCTGCCTGCCTGCTGGGGCGACTTCGACAGCGCTGCCGCGCGCTACCCCCAGGTGCTGCCCTGGCTATGCGCTCAACACGCGCGCGGCGCTGTGCTGTGCGGTGAGGCGAGCGGCGTGTTCTGGCTGGCCGCCAGTGGCTTGCTGGACGGCAAGGAGGCGACTACCTACTGGCGTTTCTTCGAGGAATTCAGACAGCGCTTTCCAAGCGTTCGGCTCAATCAGGACAAGCACCTGACCGACGCCGACAACCTGTTCTGCGCCGGCGGACCGGTATCGGCCTGTGACCTGTACATTCACCTGATCGAGCGGTTCTGTGGCGCCCACGTGGCTCAGGCGGTCTCGCGCGATACCCTCTACGAGGTGCAGCGCAGCTATACGCCGGGACGCATCGGCTTCGGCGGGCAGAAGCTGCATCGCGACGTGCCGATCCTGCATATACAGCAATGGCTGGAAGAGCATTTCGCCGAGAAATTCCGCTTCGAAGATGTCGCACGCGAACGCGGCATGAGCATTCGCAACTTCATGCGTCGCTTCCATGCCGCCACCGGTGACAAGCCGCTGCACTACCTGCAGCGATTGCGCATCGAAACCGCCAAGGGGCTGTTGTCGGGTACCCGCAAGAGCGTCAAGACCATCAGCTACGAGGTGGGCTACGACGATGCCAGTTTCTTCGCCAGGCTGTTCCGCCAGCACACCGAACTGTCGCCCAACGGCTATCGCCAGCAGTTCATGCAGGAGGCCTGAACGACAGCGCCGTGCCCTTCGCGGCCGCTGACCGCTCCTACCGGGAATTGTTGGAGCGGTCAGCGGCCGCGAAAGGCGCAACATCGGACCGCTCCCACACAAGTCCGTGCCAAGCAGGAATTTTGTAGGAGCGGTCAGCGGCCGCGAACCAGGCGCCGCGGTATGTCAGGGCTTGTGTGCGCGCGACAGGAACTCGTGGGACTGCATCTCCAACAGTCGGCTCAAGGTGCGCTGGAACTCGAAGTTCAAACGCCCACCGGTGTACAGGTCCTTGAGTTCCACTTCGGCCGAGATGATCAGCTTCACGTTGCGATCGTAGAACTCGTCGACCATGTTGATGAAGCGGCGAGCGATATCGTCGGTGGTCACGCTCATCTGCTCGACACCGCTGAGCAGCACGGCGTTGAAGATCTTGCCCAACTCGATGTAGTCGTTCTGGCTACGCGGGCCATCGCACAGCTCGCGGAATTCGAACCAGGCCACGTCATCGCAGGTGCGCAGCGCACGGATCTCGCGGTTCTCGATCATCAAGGGATCGTTCTCGACCACCTTGGTGCTGTTGTGCGTCAGCGCCTTGAAGCTTTCGCGCATGCTGGCCTGAGCCGCCTCATCGAGCGGCGAATGGAACAGCTCGGCCTGTTCCAGGTGGCGCAGGCGATAGTCGACGCCGCTGTCGACGTTGACAATCTCGGTATGCTCCTTGATCAGCGCGATCGCCGGCAGGAAACGCGCTCGCTGCAGACCATCCTTGTACAAGCCATCGGGCACGATGTTGGAAGTCGCCACCAGCGTCACGCCGTTCTTGAACAGCTCTTCCATCAGGGTGCCGAGAATCATTGCATCGGTGATGTCCGAAACGAAGAATTCATCGAAGCAGATCACCCGCGCCTCGTCGGAGAAGCGCTTGGCGATGACCGTCAGCGGGTTTTTCACGTCCTTGAGGGTTTTCAGTTCCTCGTGCACGCGCTTCATGAAACGGTGAAAGTGCGTGCGCACCTTCTGCTCGAACGGCAAGGCATCGAAAAAGGTGTCGACCAGGTAGGTCTTGCCACGGCCAACGCCGCCCCAGAAGTAAATCCCCTTGACCAGCTTGGGTTCCTTCTTGCCGAACAGCTTGCCGAACACGCCTGGCTTGCTGGTGCCGGCAGCGACCAGGTCGTCGTACAGACGCTGCAGGTGGCGGACGGCATTTTCCTGGGCGGCGTCGTGGAAGAATTCGGGACGTTTGAGATCGGCTTGGTATCGTTCTAGGGGCGTCATATTCGTTAGCAAGGCAACAAAAACGGGCCGTCACTGTAGCGACGGCCCAGGATAATGGCAATGAGCTTTGCGACAGGGTGTCGCATCACTCCCCTTGAGGTTGCAGCGCCTGGCGCAATGCCTGGACGGCGGTATCGCGCGCTTCTGCCGTGGTGAACGACGGGCCGTCGGCCACGCAGGTGTCGTCCAGCCACAGCGTGAAGCTTTCGGCATCGCTGCGGATGTCCAGTTCATTACCTTGTTGCAGTTGCTTGCTGACCTGCCCGGCTGCCTTGCCGTCGGGGAAGCTGCGCGACAGCAGCAGTTGTTCGCCGCTGGCATCGAGCAGGCGGAAGCGGAAGCTGCCATCGTCGTCACGAAAGCTGACGAAACGTGCGGTCTTGGCGGCTTTTTTCTTGCCAGCCGTGGTCACCTGGACCTGCTCGCGGAAAGAGCGCAGCCCCACTGCTTCGCGCAGCTCACCCAGGAACGGCGTGGCGACGGCACGCGCTTTCGCAGCGCCCGCCAGGAGAATGTCTTCCAGTTCGGCCGGGCGTTCGATGAAGTGGTGATAGCGTTCGCGCGCTTCGCCCAGCTCGGCATCGAGCAGGCTGAACAGACGCGCCTTGGCTTCGCCCCAGCCCAGCCCTTCACGCAGCGCGGCATGGAACTCGGCGCTCTGCTCGGGCGTGGCGAACGCCTGAAACAGAGTAAACAGGTGCGAGTTGTCCGGATCCTTCGCCTCGCCTGGGGCGCGCGAGTCGGTGACGATGCGCGAGATCGCATCCTTCATGTCCCTGGCGCTGGTGAACAACGGAATGGTGTTGTCGTAGCTCTTGGACATCTTGCGCCCGTCCAGGCCCGGCAAGGTGGCGACGCTTTCCTCGATCAAGGCCTGGGGCATGACGAAGAACTCGCGGCCCTTGCCGAACAAATGGTTGAAGCGCTGGCCGATGTCGCGGGCCATTTCCACGTGCTGGATCTGGTCGCGACCGACCGGCACCTTGTGCGCGTTGAACATCAGGATGTCGGCGGCCATCAGTACCGGATAGCTGTACAAACCCATGGAAATGCCGGCATCCGGGTCTTCCCCGGCGGCGACGTTGTGGTCGACCGAGGCCTTGTAGGCGTGGGCACGGTTGAGCAGGCCCTTGGCAGCAACGCAGGTCAACAACCAGGTCAGCTCGGGGATTTCCGGAATATCGGACTGCCGGTAGAACGTCACCCGCTCCACGTCCAGGCCCGACGCCAGCCAGGTGGCGGCGATTTCCAGACGCGAACGCTGAATGCGCAGCGGGTCATCGCATTTGATCAGGGCGTGGTAGTCGGCCAGGAAATAGAACGAGTCGGCGTCACTCTGCCGACTGGCAACGATCGCCGGGCGAATGGCCCCGGCGTAGTTGCCCAGGTGAGGCGTGCCAGTGGTGGTGATACCGGTCAGGATACGAGTGGTCATGGGTCGGTTCTTGTTCAGGGGCCGTGGACAGGCATCAGTTCGAAAGGCGCGGCAGCAGCAGATCCTTGAGGTCGGTCAGCTTGCCGTGAAAAAAGTGCCCGCATTCTGCCACTTTCAGCAGCTCATGGGGGCGATCGAGGTTGTCGGACCAGTCGTAGACCAGCTGCGGATCAACCACTTCGTCGGCGTCCGGCTGGATCACGGTCAACGTGGCCTGTTGCGGCAGGCTTTCAGTCATCCGCATCACCGCCGGAGCGACCATGAACAGATGCTTCACCGCCTCGCCCTGGGCTTCCAGACGACCTGCCAGGGTGGCTGCAACGAAACCGCCAAATGAAAAGCCCAGAATCGTCAGCGGCAGCTCGGGGTGTTTCGCTCGCAGCCAGGCAGCCACGGCCTGGGCATCGTCGACCTCCCCCGTGCCCATGTCATGGCTGCCTGCGCTGGCGCCCACGCCCCGGTAGTTGAAGCGCAGGGTCGACAGGCCGACGTCGCGCGCGCTGCGTTGCAAGGTGGACACCACCTTGTTGAGCATGGTCCCGCCTTGTACCGGATTGGGGTGGCAGATCAACGCGATGCCGGTGGCATCAGCGGTGTCGAGGTACAACGCTTCGAGTGAGCCCGAGGGGCCGTCGATGAAAACTGCGGTTTCGCGGATGAGCAAGTGATGAACTCCGTGACCTCAAGAAGGGTCGACTCGTCTAGCTGGAAAGATTGCGTCCTGCGAATTTGCGCAAGCGCGCGGTATACAGCGCAGGTCCGAGCCGTTAACGTAAAGCAAAGCCGTTTATAGAGGAAGGACTCGTGGAACTCTCGCTCTTAGTTTGGTTGTTGCCGACCCTGGCCCTGGTGGTCGGTGTGGTCATCGGTTTTGCCGTCGCACGCCTGGCGCCTCGCGCCGTACCCAATGGCACGCAGCGTCAGCTCGATGACATCCAGGAACGTTTCGACACCTATCAGAACGAAGTGGTCACCCACTTCAACAGCACCGCGATCCTGGTCAAGAAACTGACCCAGAGCTATCAGGAAGTGCAGGATCACCTGGCCGAAGGCGCCGACCGTCTGGCCCTGGACGAGCTTACCCGTCAGCGCCTGCTGGCCGCCCTGCACTCGGACGCCCCGCAGCCTCACCGCGAGCGCCTCACGCCACCACGCGACGCCGAGCCGCCTCGCGACTACGCACCCAAGGCAGCGAACTCGCCTGGCATGCTGGACGAGCAGTATGGGTTGAAGCGCAAGTAGGTTTCACTGGCGCCTATCAAGAAGCGGGCCCTGTTTTCAGGTCCCGCTTTTTTTATGCCTGCTGCAGGACCTCGTGCTCCTACAGGCTCAGGTACACCTCGTCGCAAGGCGCCTTGATCTCCCTACGCAGAATGCCGATCACCTCGCGTCCGGCAGCTTCATCGGCCTTCTGCCGTTCCACGCCATCGAAGCGCTGCTCCACGGTTTTCAGATGCGCAGTGGTGTATTGATCGCGGGGCGTGCGGAGCTCTCGGTAGTGAAAATGCGCGTACCCCAACGGCGTTCCCGTGGTGTCGGCAATCAGGTATTCCTCGAGGAAACCCGACGAGCGCTTGAGCTTGCTGCGCCCGCCCACGCGGCTGATGCGCACGGCCTGCTCGCGGTAGAGGTAGTCGACCCGCGCAGCCGTGGGCGCCTGGCGCTTGATCATGTGGATACGAATCAGCCTGCCGTCCTTGACGAGTTGCCCGGCCTTGTCGCGGAACAACTGGGCGCGGCCATGGGCCGACGCGTGCTGGCTGGTGGCCTGGTCCACCGCGTTGTGCCGGGTGAGCTGCTGTTCGACGGCGTCGGCGCTGTCGTCAAGCTGGCGAGCGTAGAGGGTGAGTTGATCTTCGACCTCGCCTGGCAGGTAGTCTTTTTCGGCCTGTTTCCAGGCTTGCTTAAGCGCACTGTCAGCGCCCTGCAGCAACCGGTTGCCGCGACGAACCGCGGCATTGACCGACGTCGCCACTGCACGTGGCCGGGGCGCAGGCGCCACATCAAGCTGACGCCAGTTGCCTTCGGCCAGGTCCTTGCCGAAGGAGGCGACGACCTTTTTCTCGATTGGATCGATGACATCGATGATGTCGCTGTCCGAGGGTTTGAGCTTGGGCCGTCGCTGGCCGACCACCAAGCCTCGACGGTGGGTCATGTACAGGTTTTTGTGGCGCACCTGCTGGCGCTGCTTGCGAGTCATCCTGAGCTGCTCGCGAACCAGTGGCACCAGCGACGCCTGCGCATCGTCGCGCAGCTCGGCGATCAGCGCGGCCAGGCGGTCGAACGCCGGACGATGCAACTGCTCTCCCAGCAGCTCGCCATGCAGGGTCAGTGCCTGCTGGGCCGCTTCATACTGCAAGTCCAGGCTGTTGAGCACTTCGACGCGGTCATTGAGGTTGTAGCTGGCGCTCTCCTCGAGGGCTGCATGGGTTTGCGCGGCCAACCGCACGGGCCCGGCCACCGACTCCATGATCCGCTCGGCTTCCTGCAACGCAGGGATCTTGCGGATGCAGGTCAGTGCCAGACCGTCGACCAGCAGACCGATCCAGCGCTGTATCGACAACTCTTGTATCCAGTCCACCTTGAGCTTTCTCAGGGCGGCCTCGCCTTCGAGGGGCATACGCTGAAGCTGGCGTTTCCAATCGGCCAGCTCCTTGCTCAGCTGTATCTGCTTATCCATCACCTCGGTGCTGTCGGCCACGAAGTCGAAGAACGCGGCGGACTGCGCGGTATCGAGATCCGAGGCGTCGAGTGTCGCCGGCAGCCGGTCGGCCTGGTCCCGATACGCGATGCTCTTGTAGCGCAGATTGACGATCTCCTCCTGGGCCAGTTCACACAGTTGGAACAGCGCCCCGGCCTGCTCCTTCGAACGATCGGCATAGGGGTCCAGTTCACTGAGTTTCTTGCTGGCACGCAGCACCGTGCGCAAGGCCCCGAGGTAGCTTTCGGTGGCCTCGCTCAGGGCCTCGCGCAGACCGGTCAGACGTTCGCTGTCCCCGGCCTGCATGGCACGTCCAAGCTTGCCGAGCACCCGGTCGACACGTTGGTGCAAGCCTGCACGCTGCTGGTTGAAAGCCACGACTTCAGCGTTGTAGGACACCATCAGCGCCTGGTTGCTGGCACGCAAGGCCGCGATGCGACGCTTGGGCCCGCCGCCGCGCAAACGCAGGCGCAGGTCCAGGCGCCAGCGCCCCACTTCGTCTCGCGCCAGCCAGGGTCCCGGGCGCTGCGGGCGTTTGCCGTCGACTATGCGCAACTGGTCTTCGTCGGCATCCACCTCATAGAAGTGGCCGTCCAGGGCCAGCAACCAACGCTCGCCGTCCAACTGCAGGCCTTGATAGCGACCGTGCGCCAATGGCGGCGTCATGCTTGGCCCCGGTGTGGTGCGATAGGCCGCCAGAGCCTTGATCTGATCAGTGCCGAGCCGATGTTGCGCACTCGTCCAGGAAAAGCTCAGCGTGCCTTCGGAGTGGGCGATGGCATCGCGCGGTGCCGCCCAGGTACTGCGGACCGGCGCAGTGTTCTGCCGGCCTGCCGCAGGCTGGCCGAAACCTCGACCGGTCGGCGTCTGCCCAGCGTCATGGGCCAGCAGGACCAAGGCGATGTTGAACAGCAGGTCGAACATCTGATCATCGACCGCGGCCGAATCCCCCGCAGCCTGCGCAATCAGCGTGACGTTCGTCGCGGCCATCGCCTGCACCAGCCAGCCCGCCGTGGCCAGCGGTCCGGGGAGGACCGGCAACAAGGCGTTGAACAGCGTCCAGCCGAGCGCCTGAAACCCGATCCAGCGACTTTCCTCGCTGGACACCGATCGACGGTCCGCGCCGTTGATCAAAGCCTGTACGTTGCTGCGGTACAGGTGCTCGAGCAACGGTGGGGCGATGTCTGTGAGTTGCAGCGCTGCAGGGGCCGGCGTGCTGATCGGGGCGAAATCCGAACCCTGCGCGAAACGCAGCAGATGCGGCTCGCGAAAGCCGCCGCTGGCATAGCGCGCACGAGCGCCCTCGCCCAACCAGTCCAGTACGCTGCGCTGCAGATCGCCCGGTTCGCTGATCGCGGCCATGAGCGCGGCAGCGCTGGTGTATTGGCTCAAGCAAGGTTTGAACAAGGGTCGGTAGAGCACCTGCACCCCGCTGCCGTCCAATGCGCCGAATACATACATGTTGCACACGACATCGACGTTCATGCCCGGTGCCGGCAGGAAACCCAGGCTGCGAAGGCCGATACGATGCCCGTCGACATCCAGGTCACCCAAGCCATTCATGACCTGTTCGACATACAGCCATCCCCGTTCGGTAAAGCCGTGCTCACCGCGGATGGTGTTCTCCAACGCCAGCAACGGCAACTGATAGGCCAGTTGCCGGGTGAACAGCTCCTGGCGACGTGGGGCCTGCACGGGGTCTTCGAGCAGTTGCCGATTCAGCAGCTTCAGGTAACGCCCGCCTACATCGGCGCGAGTTACCAGGGCTTCGATGGCGGTGGTATCGACCCAGTCCGGCAGCAACGCACCCGCGCGAGGCCTGATCAGCAGGTGCCCGCGGGGGCGGCCCGACAGGTTGAACAGAGCCAGTTCGGCAAGGCTGATCTGTTGATCTTCCAGGGCCATGTCGCCGGCATTGATCAGACTCAATTGCGCATTGGGCACGGTGAGAATGTGCACTTGAACGTCGTCGAGGTCGGCCAGCGGCTGGCCGGGATGGTCGGCTTCTATCTGTTCGACCAGGGTCGTCCGGGCAAAGGATTCAAGCGTGGGTATGGCATCGAGGAACGATGCGACTTTCTGCTCATCGCGCACCATCGCCAACGCCGCCAGGTACAGGGAGAACGCGCGACGCTGGGTCAGACTGGCAGCTCGGAGCCACTGCGGCAGTGCACTGTGAAGCGCCTGGAGCCGGGCGCGTTCCTGGGCTGTGTCGAGGTCGAACAGGCTGGTGATGCTTTCGCAGCCCTCCGTCAGCGCTCGAGTGCCCAGGCGTTGTTGCTGGCAATAGACGCCCAGGGTCTGCAAGGCATTGAGTTGCTGCTCGAGAATCGCCTGTGCCTGCGCTTCGAAGATATCGCCGTTGGGTGTATACAGGGCCAACTCCAAGGCCGAGCCGGTGAATTCGCGGCCCATGTGACCGGCGAAGGCATCCGCCAGCGCCTGCAGGTTGGCAAAGCCCTCCAAGCCATTGACGGGGGTGTAGAGCAGCACGACCTCGCGCCCCTGCAGGCCGAGGCGACGGCGGATGACCAGCGCGTGGGTCAGCTCGGCTTCCCGCTGCAGGCCGGCACCCGTCGCATGCACGCGGATCAGGCTGGCCTGAATCGGGTCACCTTCATGCCTGGCGCGCAGGCTGGCGGTGGGCATCGCCGCCAGCAACGCGGCCGCCGCCAGTTGCTCGCTGTCCAGGCGTCCGGCAGCTTTGTCCCGCTCGATACTGGCCTTCAGACGCGACTGCAGCGCCAAGGCCAGCCAATGCCAGCGATCGCTGCCGTCTGCCTGGACCTGGTCCCAGTAATCGCACAGTGCCTGGCTGTAGGTGGTAATGATCTGCGGGCCCCACTCGTTGACGATGCCCTGCACCTGCACCAGTGCCACCGGCAGGGCCGACGGGGGCGAGCCCAGCGGCTCATGTGCGAGCAGGTGATAGCCTTGAATCAGCCGGAGCTGCTGGGTATGGATGTAACGGTCGATCAGCACATCAATCAGCGCCAGCCGACGGTAGCGCTGGGCCTCATGCACAGCGGGGGCATTGGGCCTGGCCTGGGTGGCCAGCGGTTCGAGCAGCTGCAGGCGGTCGACGTCCAGTGCCAGGTCGGGGTATCGCGCCGACAGCTCGCTGGCGAGGATATCGCTGGCGACCTGGCGCAGGGTGGGCCGAGAGCAGAAATGTTTGCTCACGCTGCTGGCCAGTGGCGCAGCCTTGGCCACTTCGCCACTCAGGGAAAGGAGTTCAAGCATGGGTCGGTCCTTCGAGACAAATGAGCGCCTAGCAGGCGCTACCTTTGGCCTCGAAGGGTGGTAGACAGATAAGGCAGGTCAAATGGCGGAATTGAGCTGCAGAAGCGGGCGCTGCCCGCTCCTGCAGTTTCAGTACCCCAAGAGGCTTAGATCGCCCCGCGGCTGCGCAGCAGATCGAGCACCTGCTTGACCCCTTCATCCACCGACGAGGCCTGGGTGTCGATCACCAGATCGGCATTCAGCGGCACGTCATACGGGAAGGACTCGCCGGGGATGTTGTCCTGGTCGGCGGCGTACAGGCCCTGTGGATCGCGTTCGCGGCAGACCAGAGGCGAGGCCTGGACGTAGACGGTCACCAGCCGATCGGCACCGATCAGGTCGCGTGCCTGCTCGCGGCCGGCGGCATCCGGCGCAACGAAGGCGGCCAGAGTCACCAGGCCCGCTTCGTTGAACTGCCGCGCCACGTGAGCGGCACGGCGCCAGTTCTCGGTGCGCCCGGCGCGGTCCTGTGGCAGACCCTTGTTCAGGTCATGTCGCAGGTTCTGCCCATCGAGCACGAATACCGCACGGCCCATGTCGAACAGTCTGCGTTCCACGGCGTAGGCCAAGGTGCTCTTGCCCGCACCCGAAAGACCGCTGAACAGCACGGTCGCCGGTTGCTGGCCGAAGCGCTGGGCGCGCTCGTCGGTGGTCACGTGGGCGGAGCGACCATGAACCTTGCCACCCTGGCTGACGGCGGCCGGCGCGATGATCATGCCGGCGCCGACGGTGCCGTTGGTGAGGCGGTCGATGATGATGAACGCACCGGTGGTGCGGTTGCTGTCGTAACCGTCCAGAGCGATGGCGCTGTCCAGCGACACCTTGACCTTGCCGATCTCGTTGAGCTGCAGCGCACTGCCCGGCCCTTCGGCCAGGGTGTTCACGTCGACCTTGTGGACGATGCTGGCGATCGAGCCCGGCACGTAGCTGGTGGCCCGCTTGATGTCGTATTTCTTGCCGGGCAGCATCGGCTCTTCGGCCATCCACACCAGCATGGCCTCGAAGCTGTCGGAGACGGTCGGCACATTGGCGGCATGCACCAGCAGATCGCCGCGAGAGATGTCGATCTCGTCTTCCATGGTCAGGGTGACCGCCTGGCCAGGGCCGGCGTGTTCCAGCTCACCTTCGAAGGTGACGATGGACTTCACCCGGCTGCTTTTGCCCGACGGCAGGACGACCACTTCATCGCCCTTGTGCACGATACCGCTGGCCAGGGTACCGGCGAAGCCGCGGAAGTTCAGGTTCGGCCGGTTGACGTACTGCACCGGGAAGCGCAGGTCGTCGAAGTTGCGATCGGCCGCGACTTCCACGGTTTCGAGGATTTCCATCAGGGTCTGGCCGGTGTACCACGGCGACTGCTCGCTGCGGTTGACCACGTTGTCGCCCTTGAGCGCCGACATCGGCACGAAGGCCAATGTGGTTGGCTGCAGGCTGATGGCCTCGGCGAACTTCAGGTAGTCGGCCTTGATCTGCTCGAACACGCCCTCATCGAAGCCCTTGAGGTCCATCTTGTTGATGGCCACGACGATGTGCTTGATGCCCAGCAGGGACGCGATGTAGCTGTGTCGACGGGTCTGGGTCTGCACACCGTAGCGGGCATCGACCAGGATGATCGCCAGGTCGCAGGTGGACGCGCCGGTGGCCATGTTGCGCGTGTACTGCTCGTGGCCCGGGGTGTCGGCAATGATGAACTTGCGCTTGGCCGTGGAAAAGTAACGGTAGGCGACATCGATGGTGATGCCCTGCTCGCGCTCGGCCTGCAGGCCGTCGACCAGCAACGCCAGGTCGACTTCTTCACCCGTGGTGCCGGATTTCTTCGAGTCGCGGGTGATGGCTTCCAGATGATCTTCGTAGATCATCTTGGAGTCGTGCAGCAGGCGCCCGATCAGGGTGCTCTTGCCGTCGTCGACGTTGCCGCAGGTGAGGAAGCGCAGCAGTTCCTTGCGTTCGTGCTGAGCAAGGTAGGCGAGGATGTCCTCGCTGATCAATTCGGATTGGTGCGACATGTTCTGACCCTGCTCTAGAAATAGCCCTGACGTTTCTTGTCTTCCATGGAACCGGCGCCATCATGATCGATGACCCGGCCCTGGCGCTCGGACGTTCGCGTCAGGAGCATTTCCTGAATGATGTCGGTGAGGCTCTGCGCCTCGGACTCCACCGCGCCCGTCAATGGGTAGCAGCCAAGGGTACGGAAACGCACTTTCTTCTTGACGATGCTGGCCTTCTCTTCCTCGCTGAGGTGCTCGAGAATGCGCTCGTCGTCGATCATGATCAGCGTGCCGTTCTTCTCGATCACTTCGCGTTCGGCGGCGAAGTACAGCGGCACGATCGGGATGCCTTCCAGGTAGATGTACTGCCAGATGTCGAGCTCGGTCCAGTTCGACAAGGGGAATACGCGGATCGATTCGCCCTTGTTGACCTTGCCGTTGTAGACGTTCCACAACTCCGGACGCTGGTTCTTCGGGTCCCAGCGATGCTTGCTGTCACGGAACGAGTAGACCCGCTCCTTGGCCCGCGACTTCTCTTCGTCACGGCGCGCACCGCCGAAGGCGGCGTCGAAGCCATACTTGTCCAGCGCCTGCTTGAGGCCCTGGGTCTTCATGATGTCGGTGTGCTTGGAACTGCCGTGGGTGAAGGGGTTGATGCCCTGCGCCACGCCTTCGGGATTGACGTGTACCAGCAGGTCCAGGCCCAGCTCCTCGACCATGCGGTCGCGGAACTTGTACATCTCCTGGAACTTCCACTGGGTGTCGACGTGCATCACCGGGAACGGCAGCTTGCCGGGGAAGAAGGCCTTGCGCGCCAGATGCAGCATCACGGCCGAGTCCTTGCCGATGGAATACAACATCACCGGGTTATCGAACTCAGCGGCCACCTCACGAATGATGTGGATGCTTTCCGCCTCCAGCTGTTTCAGATGCGTCAGTTTGTCGACCATGGCTACTCACGGAATACAGTCTTTATGGACGGCCTGCGGGCCGTGTTCGAGCCGGGCACTTTAACACGGCGTCCGGTTTGGTCATCGGGGGTGGTTAGATCGAAGGGGTATATCAATATACCTCGTGGTTTGGAGGGTTTCGTGTTTGGCGGGCAGAGGCTTGCCAGCCAACCCGATCCCACCGGCCCAGCTCCCACAAGATCACTATGAGCACTGTGGGAGCGGGCTCTGCCCGCGAATCAGGCACCACCGTCCAACGATCAGACAGGGTTGGGGCAGTCGATGAACACATGCTCGAGCGCGAAGCGCCGCGCCAGGTACTCACCCAGCGCCTGCACACCGTAGCGTTCGGTGGCGTGATGGCCGGCGGCGATGAAGCTGATGTCGTTCTCGCGGGCACTGTGAACGGTCTGTTCGGAAGCCTCGCCGCTGATGAACAGGTCCACACCGGCCGCGATCGCCCGATCGATGTAACCCTGGCCGCCGCCGGTGCACCAGCCGACGCGGCGAATCTTTTCGCTGCCTTCGATCAGCAACGGTTCGCGGCCCAGCACTTCCTGCACGCGACGGGCGAAGTCGCGCGGATGCATGGGCTCGGGCAATGAACCGATCAGCCCCACGACCCGGCTGTCCGCCGGATCCAGCGGCCCTTCCACGGTGATTTCCAACTGCCGCGCCAGCTGCACGTTGTTGCCCACTTCGGCGTGCAGATCCAGCGGCAGGTGGTAGGCCAGCAAGCTGATATCGTGTTTGAGCAAGGTCTTCAGGCGCCGCTGTTTCATGCCGACCACGCAGGGGTTTTCGCCCTTCCAGAAATAACCATGGTGCACCAGCACCAGATCGGCCCTGGCATCCACCGCGGCATCGAGCAACGCCTGACTCGCCGTCACGCCACTGACGATACGCATGACCTGCGGGCGGCCTTCCACCTGCAAACCATTGGGGCAGTAATCCTGGATCTTCGTGCTGCCCAGATAACGGTCGGCTTCTTCGACCAACGTGTTCAGTGCCACAGCCATGAAAGTCTCCACAAAGGCAGTTCAGCGCGGCGCGAGCGCCCGTATAATGCCGGCCATTATGGCGCCCCTGCGCGCCGAAGAAACAGCCCCCCGCTACCCTTCAGGATCGTTCCCATGTTCAAGGCCTTGCGCTTCTTCGGTTGGCCACTGTTGACCGGCATATTGATCGCCCTGCTGGTGATCCTGCGCTTTCCGCAATGGGTCGGCCTGCCCAGCCAGGACGTCAACCTGCAGCAGGCGCCGCAAAGCGCCAGCGTCATCCAGGGTCCGGTGTCCTACGCCGACGCCGTAGCCATTGCAGCACCGGCCGTGGCCAACCTGTACACCACCAAGGCGGTCAACAAAGGTGCCCACCCGCTGTTCGAAGATCCACAGTTCCGGCGTTTCTTCGGCGACAACCTGCCCAAGCAGCGGCGCTGGGAGTCGAGTCTGGGCTCGGCGGTGATCATGAGCCCCGAAGGCTACCTGCTCACCAACAACCATGTGACAGCTGGCGCCGACCAGATCGTGGTGGCCCTGAAAGACGGCCGGGAGACCCTGGCTCGGGTAATCGGCAGCGATCCGGAGACCGACCTGGCGGTGCTCAAGATCGATCTGAAGAACGTTCCAGCAATCACCATTGGCCGCTCCGACGGCATCCGTATCGGCGACGTCGCGCTGGCCATCGGTAACCCGTTCGGCGTCGGCCAGACCGTGACCATGGGCATCATCAGTGCCACCGGCCGCAACCAGCTGGGCCTCAATACCTACGAAGACTTCATCCAGACCGATGCGGCGATCAACCCCGGCAACTCCGGCGGCGCGCTGGTGGATGCCAACGGCAACCTGACCGGTATCAACACGGCCATCTTCTCCAAGTCCGGCGGCTCGCAAGGCATCGGCTTCGCAATCCCGACCAAGCTGGCGCTGGAGGTGATGAAGTCGATCATCGAACATGGCCAGGTGATCCGCGGCTGGTTGGGCATCGAAGTACAACCGATGACCGAGGAGCTGGCGGAGTCGTTCGGCATCAAGGATCGGCCAGGCATCGTCGTCGCCGGAGTGTTTCAAGGCGGCCCGGCGCACAAGGCCGGCCTGCAGCTGGGCGATGTCATCCTCAGCATCAATGGCGAGCCGGCCGGCGATGGTCGCCGCTCGATGAACCAGGTCGCCCGCACCAAGCCCGGCGACCGGATCGCCATCCAGGTGATGCGCAAGGGCAAGGAACTCACCCTCAACGCCGAAGTGGGCCTGCGCCCCCCACCAGCGCCGGCGGCGGTGAAAAAGGAGGAGGAGAAGTAAGGTTGTGGGGTGAGGTAAAGAACCGTGTTTACTTGGCCCCTACCTCCAACCCTCTCTCTGAAAGACCGGGTTGAAGGACGAGACCCGTTCAATACGGATCTTCGCCTGCCGAAGGGAAAGTCGAACCAGCAGCGGCTTTCCTATTTGATACATGAAACAGACACTGCTTGGGGCAGCATGAGGTCTAGCAATGAAAGCTTATAAATCTCTACATTGGCAGACTGCAAAATTTGGCTGTTATATCTGAATACCAATAGCCACCGTCATACGTGATGCAAGCAACGAGAGTGCCCCTAAGGTCAATCTTGCAGTGCAAGCGCCGAGCTGTTACCGATGTGAATCACTCGCTTGGCATATTTGTGGCTCCCTCCCAGATTATTCATCTCCAGCTTCATGAGAAGCCCTGGACACATCTTCAAACTTTGGCTGAGCGTCATTTTATCACCTGCATCTTGGCCGCGGCTCGACGTATGGCAGTAATGAAATAAGTGATCAGGGCCAATGTTAGAATCGCTACGCCAGCGTTGGTACCGCTCCACCCTACACTTACGAGCAACATGCCAGGAAGAAACGCTCCAGCAGTCGCCATGATGGCGATAATCAGGTCATTGATACCTTGGACTTTGATAGCCTCTTTTTTGCCTTCAAGTCGAAGGGCGAGCATCGCGCCTCCTGCTACATAGGTAAAATTCCAACCCACACCTAAAACAACCAATGCGATCAATATGGAAGCTTGTGACAGGTAAAATAAATTAATCATAGCTGATGTTGACAGTAGCACTAGCCCTAGCAAAACCAACCGATTGACACCCATTCGGGCAATCAGATATCCAGTGATGAATGAAGGCGCAAACATAGCAAACACGTGCCACTGAATAGCTACACCGATGAGCTGAAAATGCGTGTGCATAGCCGCCATCTGTAAAGAGGCTTGAATCATGAACAGGTTCATGAACCCATACCCCACTGCCGCAACAGTGATAGGCAGCGCCAGATCCCAGTTAGAACTATTTCGAAGCGGCACGGGTATTGCGCTATTGGCTGAATCTGTCATTTCAGCTATTGGCGTCACCTGATTGACGGCGGCGGATATGACCGCCAGTAGCACAAAAAAACCGTAGCACAGGGCAAAGTCGCTGAAGTCACCCACCGAACGAAGCAATGTCGCCACCCATGGACCAATGAAGGCTGCAACAACCCCCCCGGCAACGACCAAGGAAATAGCCTTGGCCTTCAGTGCGGCACTGAGCCCGTCGGTTGCGGCAAATCGATTGAAGTTTGCGAAAGCAATGTAGCCCCTAATGCTGCATGAGAAACCACGACCCCATAAAAGCTACCCGTCTGCAGGGCATAAAAGCCAGTGATACCGGACACCGCCAGTGCCAAACTGCCTAAATGAAAACCGGCCCGCCGGCCATAGACGCTCATGAATTTTGATGCTGGATAGGTTGCTAACATCAAAGACAGGAACTGCATGCCGTAGGGTAAAGTTGACCACTCCGGCGATGGAGCAAGTTGAGCGCCTATCACGGCAGCCATCGTCACCGACATGACTGCGGCCGTTAGATTGACAGACTGGGCTATGAAATAAAGATATGTCTTTAGAGGAAGCCTATCAAAGATCATAAATTTTCCTTTTTATAATTTTACATATAGCTTTTCTGATTGTATCGCCGCCAACTCACGAGCGAGCACTGGGCCTTATCGACTTTACGACATTCTCGGTACCATTGAGGGTTGCACGATGTTGAGCTGGGACATCCTCAGAGATAAGGCAATGTGCTCCAATCATCGTATCATTCCCAACCGAACCTAAGACAGCTCATAAACTTAATTGGCCAATCGATAGTGCAACACTGCCGCATAAGAGGTGTAATTTTTCGCTACAAACTCAAGATCACGCTGAGAACCTGGATCTTTCGACGCGAACGCTTTTAAATTCTCATAGACTTCTTGTGTAACAGAATAAAAATCTTGCCTCCTGAATATCTCCACAGCATCTTCCTTAGCGATGCATTCAAGCACAGCCGCCTTCAAAAGTTGCTCTACCGTGCATCGAGCAAACTTACACTGCTCAGCGGTGAATGTGAGACCCAGCGATTCTTGATGTTGTATATCCATTGGATGTGCTCCGCAAAGCGCTCAAGAAGTTGTGCAGCTTGCACAACACAGGCTCAAAGAGGAATTTTGAATTGTTTCCTGATGCGAACGTGCAGGTACCTTACCTGTGCATCACGGCTAGGGACAAGGAAGAGACATTCCGGTTTTGGGATTGGATGGAAATAGGTGTCAAATTAAAGCGGACCGCTGAGACCCGCGTTGCCGCCCCTATGTCCACTCCTTTTTTGAGGAGGTATAGGGGCAACGACAGCTAGCGCCGACCAGATCTTGGTGATCCCGATCCAGATGATGCGCAAGGCATGGAACTCACCCTCAATGCCGAAGTGGGCCTGCGCCTCCCGCCGAGGCCGGCGGCGGTGAAGAAGGAGGAGAAGTAGGGATGTAGTGAAAAACGGATGGCGGTTGGCTATCGCATGCAAGCTCGGTCACGTCATTTCTATCAGATGTAACACACCTATACACGCTCGAAGTTTTTATTCGCGCAGAAGTATCGACCGTCATACTCATGATTATTACGCTCACCTGATAATTATCTTGGCCGCCCGGCGTTTAGCGAAAAGCCCACTGCGGTCTGAAAATACAAGATCACTCCTGTTTTGCTTGTAAAAAGATAGTTACCCAGGAACATGCAATCGTAGCTAGCCTGTTTTCTTGCCACACACACGGAGAAAATGGATCATGACTAACATAACGCCTACGACCACACCTCTGGCGCTGCCAGGAAATCTGTTACAGAACGCAGAGTTCGAACAAGGTTTCACCCACTGGATCACGGACGACAAAGGGGACCCCGCCAACTGCACCTCTTCACCGCCTGGCGCGATTCTGGTCAATCAGGCCAGCATCAGGCAGGGAGTGACCATAGAAGCGAGAGCCAAACAGTACACGTTCAGAATGATTGCCTTGGCGTTAAATAGCTCATCAAAGGCTACCCAAGCAGTGGCTGAAGTCGGCCGTGTCGTCATCAAGGAAAACGATATAGAGGTGGCAAGCTTCTACCTGAGGACAGGCGCGTTCGTATACGAGCTCGAACATGTAACCCAACCGGCGACGACTCATCTGGAAGTCGTAATCAGCTCTGAAGCAAGCACCCCTGTACAGTTCTGGAGTCCCAGCCTCGTCGATGACTTTCCCAATCCCGACGAACTCATCAAGGATAGCCACTTCGAGCGTCCGAATACGGACTGGAGAGGAGGGGGCGAGTGGCAGCACGGCGGCGTGCAACTGGCCAACGGCCAACGCGTCAGCCAGTTGGTCACTCGCATCGAACCTGGCAGTCATTACGTGATTACCTATACGGTGATGCCCTTCATCAATCCTATAGGCGAGGAGGAAAACTTCGCCTTCGGCGCGATATCGGGCAGTGGTGGGGTCCCCAACACAGATATCACGTCCAGTGAGTCGATAGCGCCAATACCCTTCACGGCTACTCAGAACACCTTGTCAATCACACTTACGGGGCCTCGTATCCGTTTCGGGTCATTCTCCTTGAAAAAACGCTAGGCGATGAACACACTGCCGGCAGCACTCAGGTCTTGTGCGAAGCATTAGCCGGCTGACAACTTATCCTGCTGTCCCGCGCCCTATACCGGCAGTCTAACCGACCAGGGAAGTCTGCCGGTCAAGCGGCTTGTTCAGCCCAGCCGCTTTTATCTTCTTGCTCACAGGGCATCCAGCAACGCCTGGTTCTGTTCCGAAGTACCGATGCTGATGCGCAGGAATTGCGCGATGCGTTCCTGCTTGAAATGGCGCACGATCACGCCCTTTTCGCGCAAGCGGGCGGCAATGGCTGCAGCGTCCTGTTCGGGGTGGCGGGCGAAGATGAAGTTGGCTGCCGAGGGCAGTACCTCGAATCCATGTTCATTCAGCCCTTGCACCAGTTTTTCGCGACTGGCGATCACCTTGGCGCAGGTGTCTTCGAA
Source organism: Pseudomonas sp. MM227 (assembly GCF_947090715.1). Classification (NCBI taxonomy): domain Bacteria; kingdom Pseudomonadati; phylum Pseudomonadota; class Gammaproteobacteria; order Pseudomonadales; family Pseudomonadaceae; genus Pseudomonas; species Pseudomonas sp. MM227. The sequence continues at coordinate 961,649 of NZ_OX352319.1, read as the reverse complement.
GTAGGCCTTGTCGGCAAACGCTGCGGCGGCGCCGGCGACCGCCACTCGGTCGATCGGATAGGAGTTGAAGCTGTTCTTGATGCGCTCCAACGCTTCGATCAGGTCCGGATGGCCTACCGCGAGCCCTACCCGCAGGCCGGCCAGCGAACGGGATTTGGAGACAGTCTGGGTGACGAGCAGGTTCGGATAGCGATCGACCAGGGTGATCGCGGTTTCACCGCCGAAATCGACGTAGGCTTCATCCACCACCACCACCGAGTCCGGGCTGGCCTGAACAATCTGCTCGACCGCTTCGAGCGGCAACAGGCAGCCAGTGGGTGCGTTCGGGTTGGGGAAGATGATCCCGGCGTTGGGCCTGGCGTAGTCTTGTGGCCGGATCTGGAATTGCTCGTCCAGCGGCACGGCCTCGAAGGCAATACCGTACAAGCCGCAATAGACCGGATAGAAGCTGTAGCTGATGTCCGGGAACAACAGCGGCTGGTCATGCTGGAACAGGCCGTGGAAGATATGCGCCAGCACTTCGTCCGAGCCGTTGCCCAGGAACACCTGGTTGGTTTGCACCCCGTAATAGTCTGCCACGGCTTGCTTGAGCAGGTCGCTGTTGGGATCCGGGTACAAACGCAGGGCGTCACCCAGCTCGGCGCGCATGGCCTCGATCGCCTTGGGCGATGGGCCGTAGGGGTTCTCGTTGGTGTTGAGCTTGACCAGGTTGGCAACCTTGGGCTGCTCGCCGGGCACATAGGGCACCAGGTTCTTGACGAAGGGACTCCAGAATCTGCTCATGCTCATTCCCCTTTTGCCAGATCGGGTTGGATACGGTATTCGGCGCTGCGGGCGTGTGCGCTCAGGGACTCGCCGCGAGCCAGCACGGAAGCGGTCTTGCCCAGCTCGGAAGCGCCCTGCTCCGAGCAGAAGATGATCGACGAACGCTTCTGGAAATCGTAGACACCCAAGGGCGACGAAAAGCGCGCGGTGCCTGAAGTCGGCAGCACGTGGTTGGGGCCGGCGCAGTAGTCGCCCAGCGCTTCGCTGGTGTGACGCCCCATGAAGATGGCACCCGCATGGCGGATCTGCGGCAGCCAGGCCTGCGGGTCTTCGACCGACAACTCCAGGTGTTCCGGGGCAATTCGGTTGGCCACCTCGATGGCCTGCTGCATGTCGCGGACCTTGATCAGCGCACCCCGGCCATTGATCGAGGTATTGATGATCTCGGCGCGTTCCATGGTCGGTAGCAACTTGTCGATACTGGCCGCGACCTTGTCAAGGAACTCGGCATCGGGGCTGACCAGAATGGCCTGGGCGTCTTCGTCATGTTCGGCCTGGGAGAACAAGTCCATGGCGATCCAGTCCGGATCGGTGCCACCGTCGCAGACCACCAGAATTTCCGAGGGGCCAGCGATCATGTCGATACCGACCTGGCCGAACACATGGCGCTTGGCAGTCGCCACGTAGATATTGCCGGGGCCCACGACCTTGTCCACGCGCGGCACGCTTTCGGTGCCATAGGCCAGGGCCGCAACGGCCTGGGCGCCGCCGATAGTGAACACTCGGTCGACGCCGGCAATGCAGGCCGCTGCCAACACCAGCTCGTTGACCTCGCCTCGGGGCGTGGGCACGACCATGACCACCTCGGTAACGCCCGCCACTTTTGCCGGAATGGCGTTCATCAATACCGATGACGGGTAGGAGGCCTTGCCGCCGGGCACGTACAGCCCGGCGCGGTCCAGTGGTGTGACCTTCTGGCCGAGCACCGTGCCGTCGGCTTCGGTGTAGCTCCAGGAATCCTGCTTCTGCTTCTCATGGTAGAGACGCACCCGCTCGGCGGCGGTTTCCAGAGCGTTGCGCTGCACATCGGTAATGCGTGTCAGGGCCAGCTCGAGACGCTCGCGCGGCAGGATCAGGTCGGCCATCGAGGCGACCTGCAGGCCATCGAAGCGCTCGGTGAATTCGACCAGCGCGGCGTCTCCCCGCTCGCGCACGGCCTTGATGATGTCCAGCACGCGCTGATTGACCGAATCATCTGACACACTTTCCCAGCTCAACAGATGGTCCAGATGGCGGGCGAAGTCCGGATCAGTGGCATCGAGTCGGCGAATAGCAGTGGAAACGGTCATGGCGGGCCTCAAATAATGGCAATTGCTCAAGCGCCGATAGATTACCAATCGATCCACATGGGCACTTGAGTTATTTGGCTATGATGCGGATAGACGGGCGCAGGTTGCAGACCTGCGCAGGTGCATCAGTCGCGGTGTCGCGACTCCACTGCCTTGCGCAGGGTGTCGATCAACGCCTGGATGCGGGCGTGCTGCATCTTCATGGAGGCTTTGTTCACCACCAGCCGGGAGCTGATGTGGGCGATCAGTTCCTGGGGCTCCAGGCCGTTGGCACGCAGGGTATTGCCGGTGTCGACCACGTCGATGATCTTGTCGGCCAGGCCCACCAGTGGCGCCAGTTCCATGGAACCGTAGAGCTTGATGATATCGACCTGGCGGCCCTGCTCGGCGTAGTAGCGCTTGGCAACGTTGACGAACTTGGTGGCCACACGCAGCCGACCGGCTGGCTCGGCCGCGCCGATGGCGCCGGCCGTCATGAGCTTGCACTGGGCGATCTGCAGATCGAGGGGCTCGTACAGGCCCTGGCCGCTGTATTCGAGCAGGACGTCCTTGCCGGCGACACCCAGGTCGGCGGCACCATGCTCGACGTAGGTCGGCACGTCGGTGGCGCGCACGATCAGCAGGCGTACATCGTCCTGGGTCGTGGGAATGATCAGCTTGCGGCTCTTGTCCGGGTTCTCGGTGGGCACGATGCCCGCCTCGGCCAGGAGCGGCAATGTATCGTCAAGAATGCGGCCTTTGGACAGCGCAATGGTCAACATGGGAAACGTCAGTCCTTACAGGAAAGTTTCTGGCAACGACCGGGCGCATCCCTGCGCCCTGCACGCACATCAGCCCGGTACGCGACGGATCTTGGCGCCCAGCATCTGCAGTTTTTCTTCGATGCACTCGTAGCCACGGTCGATGTGGTAGATGCGGTCGATCAAGGTGTCGCCTTCGGCGGTAAGCGCCGAAATCACCAGGCTCGCCGACGCCCGCAGGTCGGTCGCCATGACCGGTGCGCCCTTGAGCTTCTCGGTGCCGGTGACGATGGCCGTGTTGCCCTCGACCTGAATCTGCGCGCCCATGCGATGCATCTCGTAGACGTGCATGAAACGGTTTTCGAAGATCGTCTCGATGACCGCGCCAGTGCCTTCGGCAATGGCATTGAGCGAAATGAACTGCGCCTGCATGTCGGTGGGGAACGCCGGGTACGGCGCGGTCCGCACGTTGACCGCCTTGGGCCGCTTGCCATGCATGTTCAGTTCGATCCAGTCGGCGCCGGTGGTGATCTCGGCGCCCGCCTCGCGAAGCTTTTCCAGCACGGCTTCGAGAATGGTCGGATCGGTGTCCTTGACCTTGACCCGGCCGCCTGTGCAGGCGGCGGCCACCAGGTAGGTACCGGTCTCGATGCGATCGGGCATGACCTTGTAGGTCGCCGAGTGCAGGCGCTTCACACCATCGATGGTGATGGTGTCGGTGCCGGCGCCTTGGACGTTGCCGCCCATGGCATTGATGAAGTTGGCCAGATCGACCACTTCCGGCTCGCGCGCGGCGTTCTGCAGGACGCTGCGGCCATTGGCCAAGGCTGCGGCCATCATGATGTTCTCGGTACCGGTCACACTGACCGTGTCGAAGAAGAAGTTGGCGCCGCGCAGGCCACCTTCCGGCGCCTTGGCCTTGATGTAGCCGGCTTCCACGTCGATGACCGCACCCATGGCTTCGAGGCCGCGGATGTGCAGGTCGACCGGACGCGAGCCGATCGCGCAACCACCGGGCAGCGCCACTTCCGCTTCGCCGAAGCGAGCGACCATCGGGCCCAGCACCAGGATCGAGGCGCGCATGGTCTTGACCAGCTCGTACGGTGCAACCAGTGTCTTGATGGTGCGCGGATCGATCTCCACCGCCAGCTTCTCGTCGATCACCGGCTCGATGCCCATGCGACCGAACAGCTCGATCATGGTGGTGATGTCGTGCAGGTGCGGCAGGTTGGCAACCGTTACCGGCCCATCGGCCAGCAGGGTGGCAGCCAGAATCGGCAGAGCGGAGTTCTTCGCTCCGGAAATGCGAATTTCGCCATCAAGGCGAACGCCGCCAGTAATAATCAGTTTGTCCATTGGAGTCTCGACGCGGAATGGCTCAGGAACGCTCAGCCCAGGCTGCGCTGCTGAAGAATTTCATGGTGATCGCATGGATGCTGCCATCGGCGATCCATGGGTTCAAATGAGCATAGATCTGTTGCTGGCGCTTGACCGGGCTAAGCGCGGTCAGCTCGTCACTGATCACGTTCAGCTGGAAATTGCAGCCTTCGCCCTCGACTTCCACCTGCACTCCCGGCAGCTTGGATTCAAGGAAACCCTTCACTTCTACAGCCTGCATGCTCAACCTCGATCGGCGCCCTGTGCGCGCGGGTCGGCCATCATACAAAAAAGCCCCCCGACTGCGAACCCCGTATCGACGGGATCAGGCCAGAGGACCTCGATGAGGGCCGCTCAAATCTGTGAAAAGAATTCGCTCATGCCGGTGACCTGAGCGATCTGACGCATATCGTGGGGCAGTGCCTGGACCCGCACGGTCTTGCCGGCCGCCTCGGCATCGCGCATGAAGCCCAGCAGCAGGGACAAGCCGACGCTGCTGGATTTCTCGACCGCAGTGCAGTCGATGACGAGCGCCGTGGCCGGGCTGGACTGGATCAATGCCTGCCCCTGCTTGCGCAGGGCAGCGCCGGAGCGGTAGTCCAGCACCCCGGCCAGACTGAGCTGATCGCCGGCCAGTTCGACGCGAGCCTGATCCATCACTGAGCGCTCGTCGGGGCAGCTTTGTCGGTGACTTCCTTGGCCTTGGCAACTTCGCCCGCCCAACCGTCGATGGTCTTGTCCAGGTCGTTGCCGTTGCGCTGCATGCTGTCGGCGAACTGGTCGCGGAACAGCTTGCCGATGTTGATGCCATTGATGATGACGTTACGCACCTTCCACTCGTTGTTCAGGTTTTCCAGGGTGTAGGAAACCGGATACACCGCTCCGCCAGTGCCCTTGACCTGCATATCGACGCTGGTACGGGTGCCACTTTCATCCTTGGCCGGGCCAACGGTGATGCCCTGGTTGTTGTATTCGAGCAACGCGTTGCCATAGAACTGCATCAGGCTGCGCTTGAAATTTTCCTGGAAACGCGTTTTCTGCGCCGGTGTTGCCCGGTTCGCGTACTTCACGGTCATGATGCTGCGCGATATGCCTTCGGCATCGACGACTGGACCGACGATGGAATTCAACGCGTCGTAGAAAGCCTGAGGGTTGCTGCGGTAGGTTTCACGGTTCTTTTCCAGATCCGACAGCAGCCGGTCGGTGACGCCCTGTACCACCTGATGTGCGGATACCGCAGGGGCTGCGTTGGCCCACATCGGTAGCAGAGCCACCAGAACCAGCAGGCTGCGTCGCATGATCGAAAACATGGATAACTCCTTATTTGGCATCTTTGCTGACTGTGTTGAGCAGGAACTTGCCGATCAGGTCTTCGAGCACCAGGGACGACTGGGTGTCGTGGATGGTACCGCCGTCGGTGAGCAAGGCTTCCTCGCCACCCACGCTGATACCAATGTACTTCTCGCCCAGCAGGCCCGCGGTCAGGATGGAAGCAGTGGAGTCAGTGGGCAGATTGTCCACTTTCTTGTCCAGCTGCAGGGTCACCCGGCCGGTGAAGGTGTCGCGATCCAGATCGATGGCCGTGACCTTGCCGATGGTCACACCGGCCATGGTCACCTTGGCTCTGACAGTCAAACCGGCGATATTGTCGAAATAGGCATAAAGTTTGTAGCTCTCGGTGTTCGCGCTGGTGGACAGACCACTGACACGCAAGGCCAACAGCAGCAAAGCCAGGATGCCGGCCAGAAGAAACAGGCCGACTCCGACTTCCATTGATCGGTTTTGCATCAGAAATCTCCAAACATCAGGGCGGTCAGAATAAAGTCCAGGCCCAGGACGGCCAGCGACGCGTAGACCACGGTCTTGGTGGTAGCGCGGCTGATGCCCTCGGACGTGGGTTCACAGTCATAACCCTGGAACACGGCGATCCAGGTGACGACGAAAGCGAATACCAGGCTCTTGATCACACCGTTGAGCACGTCATCGGTGAAGCTCACGCTGTTCTGCATGTTGGCCCAGAACGATCCTTCATAGACGCCCAGCCAATCGACGGCGACCCAGGATCCACCCCAGATACCGACGACGCTGAAAATCATCGCCAGCAACGGCAGGGAAATGAAACCGGCCCACAGCCTTGGCGCAACGATGTACTTGAGCGGGTCGACGCCGATCATCTCCAGGCTCGACAACTGCTCGGTCGACTTCATGTTGCCGATCTCGGCCGTCAATGCAGAACCTGCACGACCGGCGAACAATAGAGCGGTGACCACAGGTCCGAGTTCACGCAGCAATGTCAGCGCGACCATTTGCCCGACCGCCTGCTCCGACCCGTACTTGGCCAGAATGCTGAAGCCCTGCAGCGCCAGCACCATGCCGATGAACACGCCGGACACGACGATGATCAGCAGGGACATGACGCCCACTGAATACAATTGCTTGATCAGCAGCTGGAAGCCGCCGCCGATGCCGCCGCGGCCCACCAGAGCGTGGCCGAGGAACAGCCCGGAACGCCCCAGGATGCCGACCATGTCGATGGCCGAGCGGCCAAACAGGCGCACGCGCTCCATGATTGATTTCTTGCGCATCAACGCTTCCCCAGCAGATCGGCGCGGTAGTCGGGCGCGGAAAAATGAAAAGGCACGGGGCCGTCGGGATCGCCCTTCATGAATTGGCGGACGCGCGGATTGTCCGACCCCATCAAGGCTTCTGGCGTGCCATGACCAAGCACCTGGCCATCACCTACGACATAGATGTAGTCGGCGATGCTCGCGGTTTCCGCCAGGTCGTGGGACACCACGATGCTGGTGATACCCAGGGCGTCGTTGAGCAGGCGGATCAGCCGCACCAGTACGCCCATGGCGATCGGGTCCTGACCGACGAACGGCTCGTCGTACATCAATATCTGCGGGTCCATGGCGATGGCGCGGGCCAGCGCGACCCGGCGCTTCATGCCGCCGGACAGTTCGTCCGGCATCAGTTCGATGGCACCGCGCAGGCCAACGGCCTGCAACTTCATCAGAACGATGTCGCGGATCATGTCTTCGGGCAGGTCGGTGTGCACGCGCAGCGGGAAGGCCACGTTTTCGAACACGTCCAGGTCGGTGAACAGCGCGCCGCTCTGGAACAGCACGCCCATGTGCTTGCGCGCATCGAACAGATCGCTGCGCGAGAGTTTGGGCAGGTTCTGGCCATTGACCCACACTTCGCCGCCGCTGGGCCGCAGTTGCGCGCCCATCAAACGCAGGAGCGTGGTCTTGCCGCTACCTGAAGGCCCCATGATACCGGTGACCTTGCCGCGAGGAATGCGGATATCGACGTCGTTGAAAATGCTCCGCGCACCGCGCTTGAAGGAAACCCCTTTCAGCTCGACCGCGTAGGCGCTATCGGCACTCATTTAAACTCCTTGCAGTGCAACCTTACCCTCGGACGCTCATCTTCTGACCGAAGACACTTGGCGCGGACAGGCCGAACAAGCGGCGAACTATAGCATTGCAGACACGTGCCGCCCAAGATTGATCCATTGGCGAAACGTACCATCGATTTACCGGGGCCGCGAAATAGGCAGGTGAGTCGCACGTCCATTCCCGCTATAATCGCCGCCTTTTCACCGGGCCTACCGATTTTCGCCATGAGCCAGACCAGCGACCTGATCCAATCCGCGCACCGCACCATACGTCTCGAAATCGAAGCGGTAGAGGGCCTGCTTGCCCACATCGACGCCGATTTCGTGCGCGCCTGCGAATTGATCCTCGAAAGCAACGGCCGCGTGATCGTGCTGGGCATGGGCAAGTCCGGCCATATCGGCAACAAGATCGCCGCGACCCTGGCCAGCACCGGCACCCCGGCGTTTTTCGTGCATCCTGCCGAGGCCAGCCATGGCGACATGGGCATGATCACTCGCCAGGACATCATCCTGGCCCTGTCCAACTCCGGTTCGACAGCGGAGATCGTCACTTTGCTGCCTTTGATAAAACGCATGGGCATTCCGCTGATCAGCATGACCGGCAACCCCGACTCACCCCTGGCCCAGGCTGCCGAGGTCAATCTCGACGCGCGCGTCGCTCAGGAGGCCTGCCCGCTGAACCTGGCGCCGACCTCCTCCACCACCGCTACCCTGGTGCTGGGCGATGCGCTGGCCATTGCCCTGCTCGAGGCGCGCGGCTTCACGGCCGAAGACTTCGCCTTCTCCCATCCCGGCGGAGCGCTGGGCCGACGCCTGCTGCTCAAGGTTGAGCACGTGATGCACACCGGCACTGCGCTGCCACAGGTGGCGCGCGGTACGCTGCTGCGCGATGCCCTGATGGAAATGACCCGCAAGGGCCTGGGCATGACCGCCATCCTGGAAGCCGATGGCCGCCTGGCCGGGATCTTCACCGACGGCGATCTGCGGCGCACATTGGATCGCACCATCGATGTCCACAGCACTCGAATCGAAGACGTCATGACTTCCCACGGCAAGACGGCTCGCGCCGACATGCTGGCTGCCGAGGCGCTGAAGATCATGGAAGACAACAAGATCAACTCACTGATCGTGGTTGACGATCAAGACTGTCCGGTAGGCGCCTTCAACCTTGGCGATCTGCTGCGCGCGGGAGTCATGTAATGACCGAGAATGGTGCAATGCCCGAGACTGGCAGCAACGACCTCCTGCAGCGAGGCAAGGCCATCAAGCTGGCCGTATTCGACGTCGACGGCGTACTGACCGATGGCCGCCTGTATTTCCTCGAAGACGGCAGCGAGTTCAAAAGCTTCAGCACGCTGGATGGTCAGGGCATCAAGATGCTCATCAATAGTGGCGTGACCACGGCCATCATCACCGGTCGCAAGAGCCCGGTGGTGGAGCGGCGTGCCAAAAACCTGGGCATCGCCCACCTCTTTCAGGGCCGTGAAGACAAACTCGTGGTGCTCGACGGACTGCTCGCCGAACTCGGCCTGAGCTATGAACATGTGGCTTACCTGGGCGACGACCTGCCCGACCTGCCGGTGATTCGCCGGGTGGGCCTGGGCATGGCAGTGGCCAATGCCAATGCCTTCGTGCGCCAGCATGCCGACGGTGTGACCCAGGCCAGTGGCGGCTTCGGGGCGGCACGCGAGTTCTGCGAGCTGATCCTCGATGCCCAGGGCAATCTCGAAGCGGCCCGCGCCGCCTACCTGTAGGGCCTGACATGCTGAACAAGAAAATCCGCAATATCGTCATCCTGGGTGTGCTGGGGCTGCTGTTCGCCGCCATCGGCTACTGGGACATCAGCCCGGAGCGCTTCCTCGACCAGCCCACGGCAGCCGTCGACGAAAGCCAGATCGATTACTACGCTATCAACGCGAAGGCTCGGCAATACCTGCCCGATGGCGGCGTGCAGTACGACATGACCGCCGACAAGGTCGAGCACGTGAAGACGTCGCAGGTCACTTTGCTGACCAAGCCCGACATGCAGCTGTACCGCGGAACCGTCTATCCATGGCACGTGACCAGCGATCGCGGCGAAGTCAATCCCGATGGCAGCGAAGTCGAGCTGATCGATTCGGTGCGCATCGCGCGTACCGATCAGAAAAGCCGCGCTACGCTGATCACCAGCTCGCGCATGACCGTTTTCCCACAGAAGCAATATGCGCAGACCGACCAAGACGTTAGAATCGACGGCGCCGGTGGCGTGTCGACGGCCAAGGGCATGAAAGCGTATCTGAATGACAGCAAGATCAACTTGCTGTCCAACGTAAGAGGACAGTATGAGGCTCGTTAAAACCCTCCCCTTTTTGCTCAGCCTGAGCGCAGCACTGGGAAGCGCGAGCGCCTGGGCACTGCCCACTGACCGCGATCAGCCCATTCATATCCAGTCCGACGATGCCCAGCTCGACGACAAACAGGGTGTGGCGACCTACAAGGGCAATGTGATCATTACCCAAGGGTCGATGAAGATCACCGGCAATACCGTGACCATCACCCGCAATGCCACGGGCGACGTGGACGTGTTCACTGCTGTCGGCAACCTGGCCTACTACGAGCAGAAACCCGCCGCCGACAAGCCCATCGTGCAGGCCTACGGCATGACCATCCAGTACTTCGCGGCGCAGAACCGCATCGTGCTGATCGACAAGGCCAAGGTCATCAACGACGGCAACACGTCCGAAGGCGAGAAGATCGTCTACGACACCGTGCGCCAGGTGGTCAACGCCGGCCGTGCCACGGGCAGCAAGGTCACCACGCCTCGTCCGCGCATCGACATGGTGATCCAGCCGAAGAAGAAATCCGACGCACCGCAGAAGGCCCAGTAATGGCAGTTCTGAAAGCGCAGCACCTGGCCAAGAGCTACAAGAGCCGGCAAGTCGTACGCGACGTCAGCCTGTCCATCGAAAGCGGGCAGATCGTCGGCCTGCTGGGCCCCAACGGGGCCGGCAAGACCACCTGTTTCTACATGATCGTCGGCCTGGTGCAGGCCGATCAGGGCCGTGTGCTCATCGACGACCTGGACGTCAGTCACCAGCCGATGCATGGCCGCGCCCGCTCCGGCATCGGTTACCTGCCGCAGGAGGCCTCGATCTTCCGCAAGCTGTCGGTGGCCGACAACATCATGGCCATTCTGGAAACCCGCAAGGAACTCGATGCCACGGCTCGGCTGGCAGAGCTCGAAGGCCTGCTGCAGGAATTCCACATCACGCACATCCGCGACAACCTGGGCATGAGTCTTTCGGGGGGTGAACGTCGCCGCGTAGAGATCGCCCGCGCCCTGGCCACCGCACCCAAGTTCATCCTGCTCGACGAACCCTTCGCCGGTGTCGATCCGATTTCGGTCGGCGACATCAAGCAGATTATCCACCACCTCAAGACCAAGGGCATCGGCGTATTGATCACCGACCACAACGTCCGCGAGACCCTGGATATCTGCGAAACGGCCTACATCGTCAACGACGGCCAGCTGATTGCCGAAGGCGATGCCCAGACCATTCTGGCCAACGATCTGGTGCGCGAAGTCTACCTGGGCCACGAGTTCCGCTTGTAAGGCCCGAGGGCGCCAGCGCCCTCCCACGGGCATTAATTTTCATGGCGCCCTAGGCAAACACTCAGGTTTCAGGCATATAATTTGCTTACGACATAAGCCGGGTGCTTCGGTACCCGTAGTAGAAGGCGCTTCGCGCCGGCGACCAAGGTGTTAAGTTCCTGCCATGAAACCATCGCTCGTCCTACGTATGGGCCAGCAACTGACGATGACACCGCAGTTGCAACAGGCCATCCGCCTTCTCCAGCTATCGACCCTGGACCTCCAACAGGAGATTCAGGAAGCGCTGGAATCCAATCCCATGCTCGAACGCCAGGAAGAAGGCGACGACTTCGACAACAGCGACCCGCTGGCCGACAAGGTCGAGCAGACACCGCCCCAGGAAATCCAGGAGCCGAGCTTCCAGGAATCCGCGCCTACGGTCGACAACCTCGAGGAAGGCGACTGGAACGAGCGCATCCCCAGCGAACTGCCTGTGGACACCGCCTGGGAAGACATCTACCAGACCAGCGCCAGCAGCCTGCCGAGCAACGATGACGACGAGTGGGACTTCACCACGCGCACATCGGTCGGCGAAAGCCTGCAGACGCATCTGTTGTGGCAGCTGAACCTGGCGCCCATGTCCGACACCGATCGGCTGATCGCCGTGACCATCATCGACTGCATCAACAACCAGGGTTACCTGGACGAGACGCTGCAGGAAATCTGCGAGTCTTTCGATCCTGAACTGGACATCGAGCTGGATGAGATCGAAGCGGTGCTGCACCGCATCCAGCAGTTCGAGCCCGCTGGCATTGGCGCCCGCAACCTGAGCGAATGCCTGATGCTGCAGCTGCGCCAGCTGCCGCCCAAGACCCGTTGGCTGGCCGAAGCCCAGCGCCTGGTCAGCGACTTCATCGACATGCTCGGCTCGCGCGACTACAGCCAGCTGATGCGCCGCATGAAGCTCAAGGAAGACGAGCTGCGCCAGGTCATCGAGCTGGTGCAGAGCCTCAATCCGCGACCCGGCTCGCAGATCGAATCCAGCGAGCCGGAATACGTCGTGCCCGATGTCATCGTGCGCAAGGACAGCGACCGCTGGCTGGTCGAGCTCAATCAGGAGTCCGTGCCACGCCTGCGAGTCAATCCGCAGTACGCCGGTTTCGTGCGGCGCGCCGATACCAGCGCCGACAACACCTTCATGCGCAACCAGCTGCAGGAAGCGCGCTGGTTCATCAAGAGCCTGCAGAGCCGTAACGAGACCCTGATGAAGGTGGCGACGCAGATCGTCGAGCACCAGCGCGGCTTCCTCGACTATGGCGACGAGGCCATGAAGCCTCTGGTGCTGCACGACATCGCCGAGGCGGTGGGCATGCACGAATCGACCATTTCACGGGTGACCACGCAGAAATACATGCATACACCCCGTGGCATATACGAGCTGAAATACTTTTTTTCGAGCCATGTCAGTACCTCGGAAGGTGGCGAATGCTCCTCCACGGCGATCCGCGCGATCATCAAGAAACTGGTCGCGGCCGAAAATCAGAAAAAGCCGTTGAGTGACAGCAAGATCGCTGGTTTACTGGAGGCACAAGGCATCCAGGTAGCCCGCCGAACGGTCGCCAAGTATCGCGAATCCCTCGGGATTGCGCCGTCCAGCGAACGCAAGCGGTTGATGTAGCCCTGCGATGTGCCACAGCGTTCCAGTGGCAGGCACCCAAGCCTGCTTCTTTATGCAATGGCAATAAGGAGAAGCGGTATGCAAGTCAACATCAGTGGACACCAACTGGATGTGACCGAACCCCTGCGAACCTACATCGGGGAAAAACTCGAGCGGCTCGAACGTCATTTCGACAAGATCACCAACGTTCAGGTGATCATGGAGGTCGAGAAGCTCAAACAGAAAATCGAAGCCACCCTGCGCATACCCGGTGGTGAGGTGGTTGCCAACGCCGAACATGACGACATGTACGCGGCCATCGACCTGCTTACCGACAAGCTGGATCGCCAACTCAAAAAGCATAAGGAAAAACAGCAAAGTCTGCTGCAAGGCGCGACTGCTCGCTGACACTCCCCACTCATGATCCGACTAGAAACCATCCTGACCCCCGGCCGTTCATGCGTGAACGTGCCGGGCGGCAGCAAGAAGAAAGCACTCGAAAACATCGCCGAGTTGATCGGTCGCGAAGTGCCCACGCTGGATACCCAAACGGTATTCGAAGCGCTCGTTGCCCGTGAAAAACTGGGCTCGACCGGATTCGGCAACGGCATTGCCATCCCGCATTGTCGCCTGAAGGGCTGCGATACACCCGTCAGCGCCCTTATCCACCTGAGCGCCCCGATCGACTACGACGCCATCGACGGCGCTCCCGTGGATCTGCTGTTCGTGCTTCTGGTACCCGAAGCGGCCACCGATGCCCACCTGGAGTTGCTCCGCCAGATCGCCAGCATGCTCGATCGCAAGGAAGTGCGTGAGAAACTGCGTTCGGCGCCCAGCAATCAAGCCTTGTACCAAGTGGTACTGGACGAACAGAGCGGTCATTAACCATGCGTTTGATCATCGTCAGTGGCCGCTCAGGCTCAGGCAAGAGCACTGCCCTGGATGTTCTCGAAGACAACGGTTTCTATTGCATCGACAACCTGCCGGCCGGGTTACTACCCGAACTGGCAGAGCGTGCCCTGATCCACACCGAGCTGGCACAGCCGCAGGTAGCGGTGTCAATCGATGCGCGCAACCTGCCCAGCCATTTATCACGTTTTCCCCAACTGCTGGCCGAAGTACGGGCCAAGCACATCAATTGCGATGTTCTGTACCTGGACGCCGACGAAGAAACGCTGCTCAAGCGTTTTTCCGAGACCCGTCGCCGCCACCCGCTGAGCAACGAGAGCCGCTCGCTGGCCGAGGCCATCCGCGTCGAAAGCGACCTGCTCGGGCCCATCGTCGATCTGGCCGACCTCAAGATCAACACGACCAACCTGAACCTCTACCAGCTGCGCGATGCAATCAAGGTCCGGCTGCTGAACAAGCCAGAGCCTGGTACGGCCTTTCTGGTGGAGTCATTCGGGTTCAAGCGCGGCATGCCCATAGACGCCGACCTGGTGTTCGACGTGCGCTGCCTGCCCAACCCCTACTGGAAGCCGGAGCTGCGAGAACAGTCCGGGCTCGACGCCCCGGTCGCCGAATACCTGGCGGCCCAGCCGGACGTCGAAGAGATGTACCAGGACATCTCCTCCTACCTGCTCAAATGGCTGCCGCGCTTCGCCGCCAGCAGTCGCGCCTATGTCACCATCGCCATCGGCTGTACAGGCGGGCATCATCGCTCGGTATACTTGACCGAGCGCCTGGGCCGATTGCTGCAGCAGTCGCTCAAGAACGTCCAGGTTCGCCATCGCGACCTCAGCTGAAAGGATCCCCCGCGCAATGCCCGCCCTCCAAGTAGAAATCATCAACAAGCTCGGCCTGCACGCCCGCGCCGCAGCGAAATTCGTCGGCGTGGCGGGACGCTTTCCCTGCCAGGTACGCGTCGGCCGCACACCAGAAGCTTTGGTCGACGGCAAGAGCATCATGGGTGTAATGATGTTGGCAGCCGGAAAAGGCACCACCATTCACCTGCACACCGAAGGCGAGCAGGATCAGCAGGCGCTCGATGCCATCGTCAAACTGATCAACGACAAGTTCGACGAAGGCGAGTAAAGCCAGCCAACGGCCGAGAAGCAGAACCCGGTAGCGGCAGTCGAGTACTGCGCTACGTCAGGTTCTGAGCTCTGGGTTCAAGGGTCAGGGGTCAAGACAGCGCAGTGTCCATGACCATCATCAGGCAGAACCCTACACACAGGCCCAGGCTCGCCAACTTGTGATGACCATTGCTGCGTGACTCGGGAATGATCTCGTGGGTCACTACCAGCAGCATCGCGCCGGCCGCGAAGGCCAGGCCCAAGGGCAGCAACAGCTCGCCCATGCGCACCAACCAGGCACAGAGCACGGCGAATACCGGCTCGACCAGCCCAGACGCGGCGCCAATCAGGAAAGCTTTGTAGCGCGCCATTCCGGCACCTGCCAGTACCAGCGCAATCACCAGGCCCTCGGGGACGTCCTGCAGGGCAATGCCCATCGCCAGGCTGTCGGCATCGTGCATGCCGCCGCCAGCCGACACGCCGATGGCCATGCCCTCCGGGATGTTGTGAGCAATGATGGCGATCACGAAGATCCAGATACGTGCAGGGATCACAGGCTGCTGCGTGCTGCCCACCAGATAGTCCGGTGTGACTCCGGAAACCCTCCGGTCCACCAGATACAGGCAGAACGCTCCAGACATGATGCCCAGGCTCATCAGGCCACCAGCGCCCCAGCGTGAGAAACCGATGGCCGCTGCCGCATCCAGGCCGGGAATGATCAGCGAGAACGCAGTGGCTGCCAGCATCACGCCCGCGCCGAAACCCAGCAATGTATCGGCCACCGCAACGGGCATGCTGCGAATGACCAGTACCGGGACCGCGCCCAGAGCCGTGCCCAGGGCGCAGATGGCACCGCCTTCGAGCGCACGCAGGATGCGCGGCTCGAGGTCGAGCCAGGCTAGCAGCTCGCCTACCAGCAGGGCCGCGCCTGCCAATAACAGCAACGTGCCCAGCGCCAGGCGAAAGCGGCGAACACTGACCAGCGCGAAGGCCTGCGATCCCATGGCGCGGGGCTCAGTTCACGGCGGCTTGGTAGCGCTTCTCGACATTGGCCCAGTCGACCACGTTGTAGAACGCATTGATGTATTCAGGCCGACGGTTCTGGTACTTGAGGTAGTAGGCGTGCTCCCAGACGTCCAGGCCCAGAATCGGCGTGTTGCCATTCATCAATGGGCTGTCCTGGTTGCCGCTGCTCTCCACCACCAGCTTCTTTTCCGGGGTGACGCTGAGCCAGGCCCAGCCACTGCCGAAGCGGCTCAGCGCGGCTTTGGTGAACGCTTCCTTGAAGGCATCGAACCCACCCAGCTCGGTTTCGATGGCCTGAGCCACGCTGCCCTGCGGCTGACCGCCACCGTTGGGCGACATGACTTCCCAGAACAGGCTGTGGTTGGCATGGCCGCCGCCGTGGTTGGTGACGGCGCCGCGCAGGTTTTCCGGCAGCTGCTTGACCGAGGCGACCAGCTTTTCAACGGGCCACTCGGCGTATTCGGTGCCCTCGATGGCGGCATTGACGTTGGTAATGTAGGTCTGGTGGTGCTTGGTGTGGTGGATTTCCATGGTCGCAGCATCGATGTGCGGCTCCAGGGCATCGTAGGCATACGACAAGGCAGGCAAGGTATAAGGCATTTTCAGTGAACTCCGTAGTGAAGGTTATTGGGTTGCGTGACGACTGGCGCAACGTCGGTGTCGGCGGCACCACACAGCAACCGGTGGGTACGGGGGTATTCGCCATGCTGGCGAGTGAAGCCGAGCAGTTCGGCGTAGGTCTTGCTGGCATGGCGCAGGGCCGCCTCGCGCAGCGCAGGCGGCAGTCGAGAATCCTGGGCGGCGTGCAACAGGCATTCATGAATGGCGCACAGGTACTCTGCGCTTTCTTCGGGTTGATGCAACTGCAGGTGCAGGTCGGCAAGGTTGTGGTGGGAGATGACGCATGCGGCCACTGCTTCGTCGACATCCGCCCAGCGCTCGAACAGCACCTGGGCCCATGCCAGGGCCTGCAGGTAATGCTCGCGCGCCTCGATCAGCTCGCCCCGGACAAAGCTGGCATTGGCCGTCTCCGTAATTCGTTTCCAGTGCTGCATGGCGGATGTCTCCCAGCGGTTGCCCAGCGGTCAGATACCGCCAGCGGTGAGCTTTTCCGGGTCGAGCACGTCGCCGAGCTGTTCGCGACGCAAGTCCATGTGTTCCAGCGCCACATCAATCATCGGCCGACCTTCCCTGTAGGCTAGCTCGGCAATCTGGACAGCTTGCCGATATCCGATGATCGGGTTGGCCGCGGCCACCTCGATCGGGTGGCGGGCCAGCGCCCTTCAACCTGGCCTCGTTCAACTTGCCGAGCATGATCGACACTCATCAGCGATAATGAGTTTTATTATTGATTGATATTGAGAATCAAAACAAGCATCGCTGCACAGATTGCCTGACCTGAAGGGCCGGGCAACGGGATCAGCTCCCGGCGACCGTCATGCGTTCGATCAGCACCGAGCCGGTGCGGATGTTGCTGCGCAGTTCCAGATCGTTGCCCACGGCGACGATCTGCTTGAACATGTCACGCATGTTGCCGGCGATGGTCACTTCCTGGACCGGAAACTGGATCTCGCCATTCTCGACCCAGAACCCGGCTGCTCCGCGCGAGTAGTCGCCGGTCACCATGTTCAGGCCATGGCCCATCAGTTCGGTCACCAGCAAGCCGCGGCCCATGCGGCGCAGCAGCGCTTTCTGGTCTTCGTCGCCATGGGTTACGAACAGGTTGTGCACGCCGCCAGAGTTGGCCGTACTGGGCAAGCCCAGCTTGCGGCCCGAATAGGTACTCAACACATAGGACACCAGCTCGCCATTCTCTACGAACGGCTTGGCGTAGGTTGCCAGGCCGTCGCCGTCGAATGCCGCGCTGCCCATGGCGCGCATCAGATGCGGACGCTCGTCCAGGGTCAGCCACTCGGGGAACAGCCGCTGGCCCATCGCCCCTTCCAGGAACGAGGATTTGCGGTACAGGTTGCCACCGGAGATCGCCGCGAGGAAATTTCCGAACAGCCCCCCGGCCAATTCGGCCGAAAACAATACCGGCACCTCGCACGTCGGCACCGGCCGTGCGCCAAGGCGGGCGGCAGCGCGTTGCGCGGCGCGCTGACCGATGGAAGCGGCATCGGCCAGCAACTCGCCCTGGCGACTTACGTCGTACCAGTAATCGCGCTGCATCTGCCCGTTGGCTTCGGCGATCATCACGCAGCTCAAGCTGTGTCGCGTCGATGCATAGCCGCCGATGAAGCCGTGGCTGTTGCCATACACGCGGCAGCCCTGGTGAGTGTTGAGCGTGGTGCCGTCGGCATTCTTGATCAGGGGCTCGGCGTCGAAGGCTGCGGCTTCGCAAGCCAGGGCTTTCTCGATGGCCTGCTCGGGCGTGATGTCCCAGGCGTGGTAAAGGTCGAAATCGGGCTGCTCGCGGGCCATCAGAGCGGCGTCGGCCAGGCCCGAGCTTTCATCCTCGGAGGTGTGCTTGGCGATCGCCAGGGCTGCAGCGACGGTTTCGCGAATGGCTTGGGGGCCGCTCGCCGAGGTACTGGCCGAACCCTTGCGCTGGCCGACGTACAGGGTGATGCCGAAACCCTGGTCGCGGTTGAATTCGACGGTCTCGACTTCGCGCTGGCGCACCGACGTGGACAGGCCCTGCTCCAGCGACACAGCCACTTCGCAGGCGCTGGCGCCCTGACGCCGGGCTTCATCGATGATCTGCTGCACTTGTTCCTGCAGGACTGGCAATGCCTGCGGGCCGACGCTCTGGGGTGCGTTCATGGTGTTCTCCAATCAAATTCGGGTTCGGGGCGGGCCGATCTACGGCCGGGCCAGACAAGCGGCCCCCGACTGGTTATCATGGCGGCGTTTATTTGCGGACTGCCCCCATGGTTGATTCTTACGACGACTCCCTCGATGAGGGAAAAAGCAAAACTCAGGTCAAACGCGAGCTCCATGCGCTGACCGATCTGGGCGAGCGCCTTATCACGCTCAAGCCGGACATGCTCGATCGCCTGCCCTTGACCGATGGCCTGCGCCGGGCGTTGGCCGATGCCTCCAAGCACACGGCGAACATCGCGCGCAAACGCCACATCCAGTTCATCGGCAAACTGATGCGCGACCAGGACATCGACGCCATTCTGGTGCTGCTCGACCAAGTGGACGCCTCCACCCGGCAATACAACGAGCGCTTCCACAACCTGGAGCGTTGGCGTGATCGGCTGGTAGCCGGCCCGGACCAGGTGCTGGAAGCGTTTTTCGCCGACTACCCGGAAACCGATCGTCAGCATCTGCGCAACCTGGTTCGCCAGGCCCAGCACGAGACGGCGCACAACAAACCGCCTGCCACCACGCGCAAGATCTTCAAGTACATCCGCGAGCTGGACGAAACTCAACGCGGCTTGCGCTGAGACGCCTGAAGGCAGGCCGCCCGGCCTGCCTGTCATCCGCTTCAGGCGCCGGTACCGCCCACGGTGATCGCATCGATCTTCAAGGTCGGCTGGCCTACGCCCACGGGCAGCGACTGCCCATCCTTGCCGCAGGTACCCACACCGCTGTCGAGCGACAGGTCGTTGCCGACCATCGAGACCCTGCTCATCGCTTCCGGGCCATTGCCGATCAGCGTGGCGCCCTTGACCGGTGTGGTGATCTTGCCGTCTTCGATAAGGTAGGCTTCGCTGGTCGAGAAGACGAACTTGCCGCTGGTGATATCCACCTGCCCGCCACCCAGGTTGGCGCAATAGATGCCCTTCTTCACCGAGGCGATGATTTCGGCCGGGTCGCTTTCGCCCGCCAGCATGTAGGTATTGGTCATCCGCGGCATGGGCAGGTGCGCATAGGATTCGCGACGACCGTTGCCTGTGGCGGCCACGCCCATCAGACGCGCATTGAGCTTGTCCTGCATGTAGCCCTTGAGCACGCCGTTTTCGATCAGGGTGGTGCACTGCGTAGGCGTGCCTTCGTCATCGACGCTCAGTGAACCGCGACGCCCGGCCAGGGTGCCATCGTCGACGATGGTGCACAGGCTGGAGGCGACCTTCTCGCCCACGCGGCCGCTGTAGGCCGAGCTGCCCTTGCGGTTGAAATCGCCTTCCAGGCCGTGCCCGACCGCTTCGTGCAGGAGCACGCCTGACCAGCCCGCGCCCATCACCACAGGCATGGTACCGGCCGGCGCCGCCACCGCCTCGACGTTGACCAGCGCCTGGCGCAGCGCTTCGCGGGCGTAGCCCATGGCGCGGTCTTCGGCCAGGAAGTAACGGTAATCGGTACGGCCACCGCCACCGTGGCCGCCGCGCTCGCGACGCCCATTGTGCTCGACGATCACACTGACATTGAAGCGCACCAGTGGACGCACGTCGGCGGCCAGGCTGCCATCGGCTGCAGCGACGAGAATTCTTTCCCAGACACCGGCCATGCTGACGGTGACTTGCTGGATACGCGGGTCCAGCGCGCGGGTGGCGGCGTCGACACGCTTGAGCAGGTCGACTTTCTCGGCGCGGGTCAGGACCTCCAGTGGGTTGTCAGGACCGTACAACTGGCTTACCACCGGACTGCTGAACGCCTGCACGCGGCCGTTCTGGCCAGCGCGGGAAATCGAGCGGGCCGCACGCGCGGCCTGCACCAGAGCGTCCTGAGTGATGGCGTTGCTGTAGGCGAACCCGGTCTTCTCACCGGACTGAGCGCGCACGCCCACGCCCTGATCGAGGTTGAAGCTGCCTTCCTTGACGATGCCGTCTTCCAGCGCCCAGGACTCGGAAATCTGACCCTGGAAATACAGGTCGGCGGCGTCTATACCGGGGCCGGCCAACTCGCCCAACACCGACTGCAGGCTGTCCAGCGTGAGGCCGCCGGGTGCCAGCAGGTGTTCGCTGACGGTGGATAACATCTGGCTCATATTTACTCCGCGCTGTTCGCAGGACGCTCGACGTACTGCGTAGAAAAAGCTCGCAGGACGCTCGACGTACTGCGTAGAAAAAGCTCGCAGGACGCTTCGCGTGCTGCGTGGGAAAGTGCTCGCAGGACGCGTGGCGTCCTGCGCAAATGACTGCGCGCGGGTGGCCGGAAGCGGCCCGCGCAATTCGGGTGTCGGTGACGGATGCTCAATACATGCGTCCGCCCGGACACTTTTTCAATACCGGAGCCCGGCCGACAGTCCGATACCGGGCGACGGCCACCGCGCCCTCAGCCGCCGAAAGGCTTGACTAGGGTCATCTGCGGATCCTTCCAGGAACCCTCGATGCGGTATTGCACGCTGGCGAAGCGCGCCACGCGGTCGCCCAGCAGCTTGTTCACCACGAACAAGGCGCCGCCCACCACCGGCGCGCCGACCAGCACCGCCGCCAGCGGCAGGCTGTTGGTGATCGGCAGGGCAACCTGCACCTTGGCGTTGACGCCGTCGCGGACCATGTCCAGGGTACCGTCCAGATCGATGTCGGTGGTGGGACCGCGCAGGGTGATCGGGGTACGCGTCACATAGACCCCTTCGCTGGCCACCAGCAGGCCTTTGACTCGATCGTAGCTCAAACCCTTGCCCAGCACATCGGAGAAATCCAGGCGCAGGCGACGGCCGATGGCATTGAAGTTGAGCAGGCCGAACACGCGCAGAGCCTGGGCGCCGCCCTCGACCTCGACGAACTGGCCATCACGCAAAGTAGCGTCCAGGTTGCCGGAAAAACGCTTGAGCCCGACCCAGGCCGGCGAACCCGGCCAGCGACCATCGGCGTCGAGGTGGAACGACTCACTGGTCACGGTCGGGGCAAATTTCCACGCCTGCAGCACATCGGCCAGGTTCTTGCCTTGCAAGCGCCCGCGGAACCACGTGTTGGAGGCTCCCGGCGCGCCTTCCCATGTGCCCGCGCCGTGCAGCATCAAGCCCTTGAGACCCAGGTCGAGGTCGTTGAGGGCGACACCCTTGGACGTTGGGCGCAGCTTCAGCGACCAGCTGCCGATCAACTCTTCGCCCTGCAACAGCTGGCGGATCCTGACATTCACCGCGGGTATCTTGCGTGGGTCGACATTGGCCAAAGGGTCTGGTGCTTCCACCGGGTTGTCGGCCTTGACCGCGTTCGGATCGACCGGCGGCAGGCGCACGGTATCGAGGTCGACGTTGATCGGGGTCGCCTTGCCATCGGGCACATCGACCTTGCCGGTGATCTGTTGGCTGGCCAGGGCAAGGTGCCAGGCGCTGGGGCTGCGGTTGAGTTGCACGTGCGCCTGGTCGAGTTGCTGACCGAAGCCCTTGAGCGTGCCGACCTGCAGGTCGACCGCATTGATCAACTGGCTGGCAGTGCCACCCGGATCGCCACCGGTGTATTGCTCGGCCTGCTGCTGCCAGGGCTCCAGATCCAGGGTCGGCAACGCGCCGCGGACTCGCAGCCCCTGGGTTGTGGGCATCTGCGGCGTACCAGAGCCGACCAGCAACTCGCCCCGACCATTGGCCAGGTCGGCGGGCGGAGCTGCATAGGCAAAACTGGCCAGATCGGCATAGGTGACGTCGAAGCGGCGTTCCCGGCCCTGCAGGTTCATCACGAATACGGTCGGGCGCGCCACAGGGCGTGTTTTGCCAAAGGGCGCAGGCAGGTCGATGTCGACACCCTTGAGGTCGGAGTCGACGCGAAGCTGGCTGTCGGCACCCAGCATGAGCTGCAGCTGGTAGGCAATATCACCGGAGGCCGGCACGGCCTGCTTGACCTGCAACCAGTCGGCCAGGCGCTTCACCGGGATCTGGCTGTGGGCGACGATGCGGGTCAACGGCGCGCCTGGCTTGCCTTCGGCAGAAATCTGCGCCTTCACCGGCTGATCGAACGCCTGGGCAGTGATGCCCTCGCCGCTCAACCCCTTGTCGAAGTCGAAACGAAACGCCCCGCCCAGCTGGCTGAGCGCGAGCTCCGGAGACTTGATCTTCAGGCGGGCCGCGTGGGTGCTGAAATCCACCACGACTTTGGGCTCATGGCCCTTGACCAGCGGAATGTCGAGGTCGAGCCTGCCCTTGAGCGGGCCTTCACCCTGCCAGCCGGCGAAAATGTCGGCGGTGCCGATGGGCGCGGTCTGCAGAATTTTCAAACCGTCGGCCAGCCCCCCGTCGAAGCTGCCTTTGACATACAGGTGGCTGTCCTCGCCAAGGGGTACATGGGGCACAGTGACGGAAACGTCGCTGACCTTGGTGTCGAGGATCTGCCCGCGGTCGGCCAGGATGCGCACGTCACCGTCCTGGATATAGACATTGCCGGCGACCTTGCGCGCCTCCGGCCAACCGGGCTGGAACGCCAGGGTCACGTCGTGGACCTTGAAGAACAGCGTGATACTGCGCGAATGCGCCTCGGCCGCGCTGGCCAGCGAACCCTGGTACTGGAAGTAACCTTGGTCGACCGCGCCGCGCTTGATCGCCGTACGCAGCCACTGGTCGACCGCTGGGCTGAGTACCTTGGGCAGATATTTGCTGGTGTAGGCGCCATCACCATCGACCAGGCCGACGCGCAGGTCCATGTAGGGCTCGGCCTCATGGTGCAATGGCAGACGAATGAGAAAGTCCGCTGCAATGTTGCCTTCTTCGCCCAGCACCTTGATGGCCGGTGCGATCAGGGTGAACGCGTGTTCATCGAGCTTGAAATTCAGACGAGCGTTGGCCTTGAGGTAATGCCAGGGCTTTTCGAAGATCGGGCTCAGGTGCAGCATGAACTTTTCACTGTCCAGGCGCAGCTCGCCCTGGCCGATATCGCCGATCAGGCTACCGCTGACATTGTCCGCCGCCGGGGCGCCGGAATAGGCGTCGAAGCCGACGTTCTCGAGGTTGGCCGCGTAGCTCAGGCGCTCGGCCCCGGTGGCCTTGGGGCGGATGTCGAGCGAGACGTTGCGCAGCACACCGGTGAGGTTCAGGCCGTTGGCGATGGCTGCCACCTGCTTGGGCAGGGGCACCAGCGCGTCCAGCAACGGCGTGATCGGTGTCAGGTCGAGACGATCGGCCTGGATGCGCCACTGCTCCTCGGCCGCGGACGTCGCGGCGCGCTGCTGCAGAGCCACGTGGGTCTGCCAGGGCTTGCCATCCAGGGTCATGGCCAAGGTGCCCAGGTTCAGGTCGAAGCCTTCGGCGCTGCGTTGCGCCCAGGCCTGCAGCTTGAGATCGGCGATGGCGTAGGGCTTGTGCCCGGCGCGGGCACCTTTGAACGTCGGCACATCGAGCTTGACCACCGCTCGCTGGACGTTGGCATCCGCCCAGTCCAGCCAGAACTCGCCGCCCGCCTTGAACTGTTCGAGTTTCCAGGCCTGGGTGTAGCGGCTCGGCAACCATTCCGCCCAGTCGCTTTGCGGCAGGTTCAGATAGATCTGGGCACGGCCCTGGCGCCATCGTTCGGCGCGCACCTGTGCCTCCACGTTCAGCGCCAGCGGCTGGCCGTCAGGCAAATGCAGGCGCAGATCCAGGCGCTGCCGCTCTTCGCTGGTGCGCAGGCTCAGACCCACATAGGTCAAGGTCAGCGGGTCGTGCTCGAACGGTTGCAGGGTCAGTTGGCTGTCGAGCACCGACAGCCGCTCGACCTGTTGCATCTGCTGCAACGTGCGCTGCATGTCGAAGGCCTGGTCCTGCTGCTGCGGCAGCCCCTTGAGCGACCACTTGCCGGCAGCATCCTCGACGGCGCTGAGCTGTACGCCGCCCAGTTCGAGATGGGCAATGCGCACCGACCGCGCCAACAGGCTGCCCCACAGGTCCGGCACCACCCTGACCTGATCCAGACGCAGCGCACTGCTGCCCTCGCCCACTTGCACATCGTGAACCAGCAGTATCGGTGCCAGACGGCTCCAGCGCCCTTCCAGGCTGCCGATGCGCACCGGCATGCCCAGCGCTTCGCTGGCACGTGCCTCGATCTGCGCGTCGTATTCGGCCACCAGGGGCACCAGCTGCCGGCCCAGGCTGACGTACAACGCCAGCAACACCAGCAGCACCGCACACAGCGTCAGCGCCCAACGCGTCAGGCCAGCGAGCACGGCATTCAAGCGGACCATGCAGGCATGCTCCCGCCACAGGCCGCGTCAGCCTGAAAGCCCGAAGCTTGAAGACTGGAAGCCTGAAGACTGGAAAATCGTTTCACTGGCCGTTTCAGAGCAGCACCACATCATATTGTTCCTGGGAATACATGGACTCGACCTGGAAGCGAATGGTTCGTCCGATGAAGGCTTCCAGTTCGGCCACGTTGCCGGATTCTTCGTCGAGCAGCCGGTCGACCACTTTTTGATTGGCCAGCACGCGGTAGCCCACGGCCTGATAGGCCCGCGCCTCGCGCAGGATCTCGCGGAAAATCTCGTAGCACACCGTTTCCGGGGTTTTCAGCTTGCCGCGGCCCTGGCAACAGATGCAGGGCTCGCACAGGACCTGTTCAAGGCTTTCGCGAGTGCGCTTGCGGGTCATCTGCACCAGGCCCAGCTCGGTGATGCCGATGATGTTGGTCTTGGCGTGATCGCGTTCGAGCTGCTTCTCCAGGGTACGCAGAACCTGGCGCTGGTGTTCTTCATCTTCCATGTCGATGAAGTCGATGATGATGATTCCGCCGATGTTGCGCAGACGCAGCTGCCGGGCAATGGCGGTGGCCGCTTCCAGGTTGGTCTTGAAGATGGTCTCTTCGAGGTTGCGGTGGCCGACGAAGGCCCCGGTGTTGACGTCGATGGTGGTCATCGCCTCGGCCGGATCGACCACCAGATAGCCGCCGGACTTGAGTGGCACCTTGCGGTCCAGCGCCCGCTGGATCTCGTCTTCCACACCGTACAGATCGAAAATGGGCCGCTCGCCCGGGTAGTGCTCCAAGCGGTCGGCAATTTCGGGCATCAATTCGGCCACGAACTGCGTGGTCTTCTGGAAGGTCTCCCGCGAGTCGATGCGGATCTTCTCGATCTTCGGGTTGACCAGATCGCGCAGGGTACGCAGCGCCAGGTCCAGGTCCTCGTAGATCTCGGTCGGCGCCCCGACGGTCTGGATCTGCGCGTTGATCTGGTCCCACAGCCGGCGCAGGTAGCGGATGTCCATGAGGATTTCCTCGGCGCCCGCCCCCTCGGCGGCGGTGCGCAGGATGAACCCGCCAACCTCCTGGATACCCTCTTTCTCGACGCAGTCTGCCACCACCTTCTTCAAGCGTTCACGCTCGCCTTCATCCTCGATCTTCAGGGAAATGCCGACGTGCCGGGTGCGCGGCATGTATACCAGGTAGCGTGAGGGAATCGACAGCTGGGTGGTCAGGCGCGCGCCTTTGGAGCCGATCGGGTCCTTGGTGACCTGTACCACCAGGCTCTGCCCCTCATGGACCAGCGCGCTGATGGTTTCCAGGGTCGAGCCTTCGCGCAGGGAGATTTCCGAAGCATGGATGAACGCGGCGCGGTCCAGGCCGATGTCGATGAAGGCGGCCTGCATGCCGGGCAGCACGCGCACCACCTTGCCTTTATAGATATTGCCGACGATCCCGCGCCGCTGGGTGCGCTCGACGTGGACCTCTTGCAGGACACCGTTTTCCACCACGGCCACGCGCGATTCCATCGGCGTGATGTTGATCAGAATCTCTTCGCTCATGGCTGGGTCTCGTTCCTGGTGTCTTTATTGTAATGGCGATGGCGCTCCTGGCCGGCCCTCTTCAGGACACTTGCCAGCAGGCGATGCCATTGCGTTGCAGCAGCGCCGCGGTTTCGTACAAACCCAGGCCGACGACGGCAGAATAACTGCCTTCGAGCTTTTCTACGAATATTGCGCCCAGGCCCTGGATGCCGTAGCCCCCCGCCTTGTCCACCGGTTCGCCGCTGGCCCAGTAGGCACGGGCTTCGGCTTCGTCTATCGGGCGAAACGTGACCCGCGCCGAGGCCGTGCCGATGTCCATCTGCGTGCCATCGAACAGCGCCGCGGCGGTGAGCACTTCATGGGTGCTGCCGGATAACAGGGCCAGCATTGCCAGGGCATCGGCTTGGTCGCGCGGCTTGCCGAGAATGCGTCCTTGCGCGATCACTGCAGTGTCCGCGCCCAGCACGTGGGCGGCCCCCGGCTGCGACCGCGACTGCCAGCCGGCGCGGGCCTTTTCTTCGGCCATGCGCTGCACGTATGCATGGCTTTCTTCGCCGGGTCTGGGTGTTTCGTCGATGGCGGCGTTGATCACGGTGAAGGGTACGCCGATCTGCGTCAGCAGTTCACGACGCCTGGGCGAGCTGGAAGCCAGGTACAGGGTAGGCATGCAAGGCGTCTCCGCGTCGGGCCGCGCGGGCCCGTCAGTTGATGCCCAGGCGCTTGCGCAAGCCACGCAGCAGGTAGCTGACCCACGGCCAGAGCAAGGCGCTCATCAAGGCAGGCAACAGCAGGGCCAGGGTAGGTTGGCGGTTGCCGGTCAACGCGCTCAGCCACAGCTGCACCAGCTGCGCCAGACCGAAGACCACGAGGATGACCAGGCTCTGCTGCCACATTGGAAAGATGCGCATGCGCTGGGCCAGGGACAGGATAAGGAAGGTGATCAGGCTGAGGATGAGTGCGTTCTGCCCAAGCAGGGTGCCGAACAGCACGTCTTGCGCAAGGCCGAGGATCCAGGCGGTGGTCATGCCCACCTTGTGTGGCACCGAGAGCGTCCAGTAGGCCAGCAGCAGGGCCAGCCACAGCGGCCGCAACACTTCCATGAACTGCGGCATGGGCGACACGCACAGCAGCAGACCGACGACGAAGGTCAGCCAGATCACCCAGCCATTGCGCGAGCGCGTACCAACCATTATTGCCTCTCCCGTGTGGTGGCCGGCGCAGAGCGCGAAGGTGTCGCCGGCGGGGTGCGCTCAGGGGTGGCGGCCGGGGCCGAGCTGGCACGCGCCGGGGCGGTGGCTGCCGGCGTCGTGGTGTGGGCAGGCGTTGCCGGTGCCGCAGCGGGCGCAGCAGTGGCTGGCGCGGAGGTTGCTGCAGGGACCGGCGTCGCCGGGGTGCCGTCCTGTGGCGCGGCACCCTGGCGGTCGGCCGCCTCTTGCGCCTGCGCAGCTTCGGTCGCCCGCTGCTCCGGCGAGCGACTGTCGCTGAACACCAGCAGCAGATAGCGGCTGCGGTTCAGGGCGGCGGTGGGCACGGCGCGGACGATGGCAAAGGGTTGACCGGAGTCGTGGATGACTTCCTTGACCGTGGCCACCGGGTAACCCGCCGGGAATCGCTGGCCCAGGCCAGAGCTGACCAACAGGTCGCCTTCCTTGATGTCGGCAGTGTCGGCCACGTGGCGCAGCTCGAGCCGCTCGGGATTGCCCGTGCCGCTGGCGATGGCGCGCAGCCCGTTGCGGTTGACCTGCACTGGAATACTGTGGGTGGTGTCGGTGAGCAGCAGCACACGCGAGGTGTAGGGCATCAATTCGACCACCTGCCCCATAAGGCCACGCGCGTCGAGCACCGGCTGGCCGAGTACCACGCCATCGCGCTCGCCCTTGTTGATCAGGATGCGATGGGTGAACGGGTTCGGGTCCATGCCGATCAGCTCGGCAACCTCGACCTTTTCGTTCACCAGCGCCGAAGAATTGAGCAACTCGCGCAGGCGCACGTTCTGCTCGGTCAGCGCCGCCAGCTTCTGCAGGCGACCCTGCAGCAACAGGCCCTCGGTCTTGAGTTTTTCGTTTTCGGCCAGCAGCTCGGTGCGGCTGCCGAACTGGCTGGCAACGCCTTCGTACAGGCGCTGCGGCAGGTCGGTGACCCAATAGGCACGCATCAGCACCAGCGACATTTCGCTGCGCACGGGTTTGAGCAGGGTGAAGCGCGCGTCGACGACCATCAGCGCGACCGACAGCACGACCAGCACCAACAGGCGCACGCCCAGTGAGGGGCCCTTGGTGAAAAGCGGTTTAATAGGCCGCTCCTCCCAGGCAAATGTTCATGTGGTCATTCATGTGACGGCAAACCGGCCCGGATCGAAAGTACAGGACGCATACAGGTAGCATCGAAGACGCTACCTGTAAACGACCCCAGGAATCTTTCCCGCGAAGTTATTCGCTGGAGAGCAGATCCATGGTGTGCTTGTCCATCATTTCCAGGGCGCGACCGCCACCCCGAGCCACGCACGTCAGCGGGTCTTCGGCGACGATCACCGGCAGGCCGGTTTCCTGGGCCAGCAGCTTGTCGAGGTCGCGCAGCAGCGCGCCACCGCCAGTCAGCACTAGGCCGCGCTCGGCGATGTCCGACGCCAGCTCGGGAGGCGACTGTTCCAGCGCGCTCTTGACGGCCTGCACGATGGTCGCGAGCGACTCCTGCAGGGCTTCGAGCACTTCGTTGGAGTTCAGCGTGAAGGCACGTGGAACGCCTTCGGCGAGGTTGCGCCCACGCACGTCGACTTCACGCACTTCGCCGCCTGGGTAGGCGGTGCCGATTTCCTGCTTGATGCGTTCGGCGGTGGATTCGCCGATCAGGCTGCCGTAGTTGCGACGCACGTAGGTGACGATGGCCTCGTCGAAGCGGTCGCCGCCCACACGCACGGATTCGGCATAGACCACGCCATTGAGCGAGATCAGGGCGATTTCGGTGGTACCACCGCCGATGTCGACGACCATCGAACCGCGGGCTTCCTCGACCGGCAGGCCGGCGCCGATGGCGGCCGCCATGGGCTCTTCGATCAGGAACACTTCGCGGGCACCGGCGCCCAGCGCCGATTCACGGATGGCACGGCGTTCCACCTGGGTGGATTTGCAAGGCACGCAGATCAGCACGCGCGGGCTGGGCTGCAGGAAGCTGTTCTCGTGCACCTTGTTGATGAAATATTGCAGCATCTTTTCGCAGACGCTGAAGTCGGCGATCACGCCGTCCTTCATCGGGCGAATGGCGGCGATGTTGCCGGGAGTACGGCCGAGCATGCGCTTGGCTTCGGTACCGACCGCAACGACACTTTTCTGATTACCGTGGGTCCGAATGGCCACAACTGATGGCTCATTCAGGACAATACCGCGCTCACGCACGTAAATAAGGGTGTTGGCAGTGCCCAGGTCAATGGAAAGATCGCTGGAAAACATGCCACGC
The DNA here is from genome assembly GCF_947090715.1 of Pseudomonas sp. MM227. Lineage (NCBI taxonomy): Bacteria > Pseudomonadati > Pseudomonadota > Gammaproteobacteria > Pseudomonadales > Pseudomonadaceae > Pseudomonas > Pseudomonas sp. MM227. The sequence goes on along the minus strand of NZ_OX352319.1, from coordinate 931,777 downwards.
AGTTTCTTGAACATGGGAAAAGGACCCTAGGCAACGCGTGGGTAAAAAAGTGCGGCAAACTCTAACAACGGCGGGGATTTTGGGCAAGGCGCCAATATGTTAAATTGGCTGTTTTTCCGGGCACGCCTGCACTCGATCGCGGCCATATGACCACAGAAGTGCGATAGTGTTCCCCAAAACCACGGCTTTGCCGTATTTCATTTTCCACTGGAGATCCCCATGGCGCTTGAACGCTGCGACGTGGAAAAAATCGCTCACCTGGCCCGCCTGGGCCTGAATGAAGCCGATATGCCACGCACCATCGAAGCACTGAACAGCATTCTGGGCCTCGTCGACCAGATGCAAGCGGTCGACACCAGCGGCATCGAACCCCTGGCCCACCCACTGGAAGCCAGCCAGCGGCTGCGCGCCGACCAGGTGACCGAACGCAACCAGCGCGAGGCTTACCAGGCCATCGCACCGGCGGTCGAGAACGGCCTGTATCTGGTTCCGAAAGTCATCGAGTAAAGGGAAAGAGCCTGCCATGCATCAACTGACACTGGCCGAGATCGCCCGCGGACTCGCCGACAAGAAATTTTCCGCCGAAGAGCTGACCCGGACCCTGCTGGCGCGTATCGCCGAGCTGGACCCGCAGCTCAACAGCTTCATCACCGTCACCCCCGAGCACGCCATCGCCCAGGCGCAGGCCGCCGATGCGCGCCGCGCCAATGGCGAAGGCGGCGCCCTGCTGGGTGCGCCGCTGGCCCACAAGGACCTGTTCTGCACCCAGGGCATCCGCACCAGCTGCGGGTCGAAGATGCTCGACAACTTCCAGGCGCCCTATGACGCCACCGTGGTGGCCAGGCTCAATGCAGCGGGCGCGGTGACCTTGGGCAAGCTGAACATGGACGAATTCGCCATGGGTTCGGCCAACGAGAACAGCCACTACGGCCCGGTGAAGAATCCCTGGAACCTGGCCCACGTGCCCGGCGGCTCCTCGGGTGGCTCGGCGGCAGCCGTGGCGGCGCGCTTGTTGCCGGTGGCAACGGGCACCGACACCGGCGGTTCGATCCGTCAACCGGCGGCCTTCACCAACCTCACTGGCATCAAGCCGACCTACGGCCGCGTGTCTCGCTGGGGCATGATCGCCTACGCTTCCAGCCTCGACCAGGCCGGGGTGCTGGCGCGCAACGCCGAGGACTGTGCCCTGTTGCTGCAAGGCATGGCGGGCTTCGACCCGCAGGACTCCACCAGCATCGATGAGCCCGTGCCCGACTACAGCGCCACCCTGGGCGGCTCGCTGCAAGGCCTGCGCATCGGCGTACCGAAGGAATACTTCGGTGCCGGCCTCGATCCGCGCATCGCCGACCTGATTCACGCCAGCATCGAGCAACTGCAGAAGCTGGGCGCAACCATCAAGGACATCAGCCTGCCGAACATGCAGCAGGCAATTGCCGCCTACTATGTGATCGCGCCGGCCGAGGCCTCTTCGAACCTGTCGCGCTTCGACGGCGTACGCTTCGGCTATCGCTGCGAACACCCCAAGGATCTCACCGACCTGTACAAGCGTTCGCGCGCCGAAGGCTTCGGCCCGGAAGTACAGCGCCGCATCATGGTCGGGGCCTATGCACTTTCGGCGGGCTACTACGACGCCTATTACCTGCAGGCGCAGAAGATCCGCCGCTTGATCAAGAACGATTTCATGGCCGCCTTCGAAGACGTCGACATGATCCTCAGCCCGACCACGCCGAACCCGGCCTGGAAGCTGGGCGCCAAGAATGCCGACCCGGTTGCTGCCTACCTCGAAGACATCTACACGATCACCGCCAACCTGGCCGGCCTGCCGGGCCTGTCGATGCCGGCCGGTTTCGTCGATGGCCTGCCAGTCGGCGTGCAGCTGCTGGCCCCCTATTTCCAGGAAGGCCGCCTGCTCAATGCGGCGCACCAGTACCAGCAAGTCACCGACTGGCACACTCGCGCGCCTGAAGGCTTCTAAGGAGAAACATCATGCAATGGGAAGTCGTGATCGGGCTGGAGATTCATACCCAGCTCGCCACCCAGTCGAAGATTTTCTCCGGCAGCTCCACCACCTTCGGCTCCGAGCCGAACACCCAGGCCAGCCTGGTCGACCTGGGCATGCCCGGCGTACTGCCAGTGCTGAACCAGGAAGCCGTGCGCATGGCCGTGATGTTCGGCCTGGCAATCGACGCCGAAATCGGCCAGCACAACGTGTTCGCGCGCAAGAACTACTTCTATCCCGACCTGCCCAAGGGCTACCAGATCAGCCAGATGGAGCTGCCGATCGTCGGCAAGGGCCACCTGGACATCACCCTGGAAGACGGCACGGTCAAGCGTATCGGCGTGACACGCGCGCACCTGGAAGAAGACGCCGGCAAGAGCCTGCACGAGGACTTCAGCGGCAGCACCGGCATCGACCTCAACCGTGCCGGCACACCGCTGCTGGAAATCGTTTCCGAGCCCGACATGCGCAGTGCCAAGGAAGCCGTGGCCTACGTCAAGGCCATGCATTCGCTGGTCCGCTACCTGGGCATCTGTGACGGCAACATGGCCGAAGGCTCGTTGCGCTGTGACTGCAACGTGTCGATCCGGCCCAAGGGCCAGGTCGAGTTCGGCACCCGCTGCGAGATCAAGAACGTCAACTCGTTCCGCTTCATCGAGCGCGCCATCAACAGCGAGATCGCACGCCAGATCGAACTGATCGAAGACGGCGGCAAGGTCATCCAGCAGACCCGCCTGTACGACCCGAACAAGGACGAGACACGCGCCATGCGCAGCAAGGAGGAAGCCAACGACTACCGTTACTTCCCCGACCCCGATCTGCTGCCGGTGGTGATCGAGGATTCGTTCCTGGAAACCACCCGGGCCACCCTGCCCGAGTTGCCGCCCGCCAAGCGCGAGCGCTTCAAGAACGAGTTCGGCCTGTCTGCCTACGATGCCAGCGTCCTCGCTTCGAGCCGTGAGCAGGCGGACTTCTTCGAGCAGGTGGTGGCCAGCTGCGCCGATGCCAAGCTTGCCGCCAACTGGGTCATGGTCGAGCTGGGCAGCCTGTTGAACAAGCAGGGTGTGGAAATCGAGGAGTCGCCGGTCAGCGCCGCACAACTGGGTGGCATGCTGCAGCGCATCAAGGACAACACCATCTCCGGCAAGATCGCCAAGATGGTTTTCGAAGCCATGGCCAACGGTGAAGGCGATGCCGACCAGATCATCGAGGCGCGTGGCCTGAAACAGGTCACCGACAGCGGGGCAATCGAGAAGGTGCTCGACGAAGTGCTGGCTGCCAATGCCGAGCAGGTCGAACAGTACCGCGCGGCAGACGAAGCCAAGCGCGGCAAGATGTTCGGCTTCTTCGTCGGCCAGGCAATGAAAGCCTCGAAGGGCAAGGCCAATCCGCAGCAGGTCAACGAGCTGCTCAAGAGCAAGCTGGCCGGTTGATGCGCCGACGCCTTTTCTGTAGCAGCGGCGCGAGCCGCGTCCGGCGCAGTTGTAGCAGCGGCGCGAGCCGCGTCCGGCGCAGTTGTAGCAGCGGCGCGAGCCGCGTCCGGCGCAGTTGTAGCAGCGGCGCGAGCCGCGTCCGGCTTCAACGCGGTGAAGCAAACGGACCGCGTATACCGCCGACGCGGCTTGCGCCGCTGCTACAGGCGTTGCGTGTGTGCTGTGTCGGTGCAATTGCCGTGCTGGCGGGCTGCGCCGGCCAGAACGACCTCATCGACCCGCGCGGCTACAACCGCGAGGGGGTCGCTTCCTACTACGGCGCACGCCATCACGGTGCTCGCACCGCCAGTGGCGAACGCTTCGATCAACACGGTCTCACCGCTGCCCACCGCCAGCTTCCATTCGGTACCGGGGTAGTGGTGACCAATCTGTCCAACAAGCGCAATGTAGTGGTGCGGATCAACGATCGCGGCCCACATTCGCGCGGGCGCCTGATCGATGTGTCAAAAGGCGCTGCCGAAGAATTGGGCATGCTGCGCAGCGGCACGGCCCGAGTGCGCGTGCAGACCTTGCAAGACTGACCTGGAGCGACCCTTATCCCCGATCTTGCCACCCTGCCCGGCCCGACCTTGCTGCAACTGTTCGCAGGGCTGCTGCTGCTGATTGCCGGCGCCGAGTGCCTGGTGCGCGGCGCCGTGCGCCTGGCGGCCGCGCTCAAGATCAGGCCGCTGGTAGTGGGCCTGGGCGTGGTTGCGCTGGGCAGCAGTGTGCCGCAGCTGGCCGTCAGCCTGCAGGCGACGTTCGTCGGTACGCCGGACATCGCCGTCGGCAGCCTTGTGGGCAGCAATATCTTCAGTTTGCTGGTGACCCTGGGGCTGTCCGCGCTGATCATTCCGCTACGGGTTTCGCGGCAACTGCTGCGGCTCGATATTCCTCTGTTGATCGCAGCCAGTGCGCTGGTGTTCGGGCTGGCCCTGAACGAACAGTTGGGGCGCCTGGAAGGCGGCGTCCTGCTTCTGGCCCTGGTTGGTTATCTGGGCGTGCTGTGGCGCCAGTCTCGGCATCCGGGCCGGGTGGCGACAGCCCAGGGCACAGCGCCCTGGCTCAAGTGTCTGGGCATGATGCTCGGCGGCTTGCTGCTGCTGGGCGCGGGCAGCCACTGGCTGCTGGAAGCGGCGCTGGAGCTGGCCACCGATTTCGGCTTGTCGGACCGGGTGATCGGGTTGACCATCGTGGCCGTCGGCACCTCACTGCCGGAACTGGCGACGTCGTTGGTCGCCGCCTTTCGCGGTCACCGCGAGATCGCAGTGGGCAACGTCATCGGCAGCAACCTGTTCAACCTGCTCGGTGTACTCGGCCTGACCGCAGTGCTGGCACCTGCGCCCCTGAGCGTGTCACCCAACGCGCTGGACTTCGACCTGCCGGTGATGCTCGGCGTCACCCTGCTGTGCCTGCCGCTGTTCTATTCCGGATACCGGGTCACGCGGATCGAAGGGCTGGTGCTGCTGGGGTTGTACGTCGCGTATGGCCTGCACGTGGTGGCGTTCACCACGGGCATGCCATTGGCGGCCAGGCTGGAAGAGCTGATGCTGTTCTACGTGCTGCCGTTGCTGGCGGCGGTGGTGCTGTGGGGCACCCTGCGCGCCTGGCGCCGACAGCACTGAGCCAGGCGGCCTCCTACCCTGCCCGACGCTTCTTGACCATCCAGGCCACGGCCAGCACCCCAAGCCACAAGGGAATCAACAGCACCGAAATGCGGATTCCCGGCGTCATGTACATGATCACCAGAATGCCCGCCAGGAACAGCAGGCATACCCAGTTGGTGATCGGGTAGCCCCAGCTGGGGAAGAACGTCGCCTGACCGTTGGCGCGCATGGCCTTGCGAAACTTCAGGTGAGTGATGCTGATGATGCCCCAGTTGATGACCAGTGCGGACACGGCCAACGCCATCAACAAGCCGAAGGCCTCGCCCGGCATCAGGTAGTTGATGACCACGCTCAACCCGGTCGCCATGGCGGAAATACCCAGCGCTTTCATGGGCACGCCACGGCGGTTGACCTTGAGCAGGGTCTTGGGCGCATCGCCCTGCACCGCCAGGCCGAACAGCATGCGGCTGTTGCAATAGACGCAGCTGTTGTACACCGACAGCGCCGCGGTCAGCACTACCACGTTGAGCACGGTTGCCACTACGTTGCTGTCCAGCGCATGGAAGATCATCACGAACGGGCTGCCACCCTCGACCACTTTCTGCCACGGATACAGCGACAACAAGATGGTCAAGGCGCCCACGTAGAACAGCAGGATCCGGTAGATCACCTGGTTGGTGGCCTTGGGGATGCTGCGCTTGGGATCATCGGCTTCGGCGGCGGTGATGCCGACCAGCTCCAGGCCACCGAAGGAAAACATGATGACCGCCATGGCCAGGGTCAATCCACCGATGCCGTTGGGGAAGAAGCCGCCGTATTGCCACAGGTTGGCGATGCTGGCGTCCGGCCCACCGCTGCCGGTGGCCAGCATCCAGGCGCCGAAGCCGATCATGCTGACGATGGCGGCCACCTTGATCAGCGAAAACCAGAACTCCATCTCGCCATAGATCTTCACCTGGAACATGTTGATCGCGTTGATCAGCACGAAGAACACCGCGGCCGAGGCCCAGGTCGGCACGTCCGGCCACCAGTACTTGATGTAGATGCCCACGGCGGTCAACTCGGCCATGCCTACCAGCACATACAGCACCCAATAGTTCCAACCGGACATGAAGCCGGCCAGGCCGCTCCAGTAGCGGTTGGCGAAATGGCTGAAGGTACCGGTGACCGGCTCTTCAACGACCATTTCGCCCAGCTGGCGCATGATGAAGAAGGCGATCAGGCCGCCGATGGCGTAACCCAGGATGACCGACGGGCCGGCCATGCCGATGGTCTGGGCGATGCCCAGGAACAGGCCGGTGCCGATCGCCCCGCCCAGGGCAATGAGCTGGATATGCCTGTTTTTCAGACCCCGATGCAGACCTTCGGGGGTGGATTGATCATCCATTGCGGTTCCTTAGCGGGTGAATGCTTGCGGGTGTGCAAGCAGCGTCTAGATCCAGCCGCCCCACTGCAACAGGAATATTCCGATATTGGTGGTGATGGCTGCCGCCAGGGTGGTGATGACGATGATGGCGGCGGCGAGCGAATAGTTGCCGCCGCTGGCCCGCACCATGACATAACCGACCGAGGCCGAAGGAGCGCCAATATACAGGAACAGAATGCCCAGTTCCGCCCCGCGAAAGCCCAACAGCCAGGCACCGAAGGTACCGACGATCGGCAGCAGGATCATTTTCACCGCGCTGGCACTCAGCGCCACCGAACCACTGCTGCGCAATGCGGCCAGCGACAGGGTCCCGCCGATGCAGATCAGCGCCAGCGGCAGGCTCATTTGCGCGACGTAGTCAGCGGAGGTCAGGATCCAGTTGGGAATGGGCACCTGCAACCAGGCGAAGGGCACGGCCAATACCACGCTGATGATCAACGGGTTGACCAGGATGCTTTTGCAGATGCTGAGCGGATCGGACTTGATGTTCGGGCTGTAGATCGCCAGCACCACTACCGACAGCGAGTTGTAGAGCACGATCACCAAACCGGCGAGGATCGAGCCCAGGGAGATGCCGTAGTCGCCATACATGCTGCCCGCCAGGGCCAGGCCGATGACACCGTTGTTGCCGCGAAAGGCGCCCTGGGTGAACACCCCACGGTCGACTTGCGGGCATCGCTTGGTGGCGATCCACCAGGCGATGGCGAAGCTGCCCACCGTGGCCACCACGAAATACACGAGCAGGCCCGGCTTGAGTGCAGAGCGCAGGTCGGCATGGTAGATGCCCAGAAACAGCAGCGACGGCATGCAGACGTTGAACACCAGGGCCGAGGCGGTCTTGATGAAGTTGTCGTTGATCCACTCGATCCGCTTCAGCCCGTAGCCGAGAAACAGCATGGCGAACACCGGAGCGGTCACGTTCAGGGTCTGCAGAAATAGGGCGAGCATGCCGGGGAACCTGTTGCCTGGGGTCAGGCGACAATGATAGCGAGGATGTGGGGGTCAGGCGGGGAAATTCTGGAAAGGTATGGCAGGCAGGGCCGCTTCGCGGGCAGAGGGCTGGCCCCCCGCCCCGCTCCCACAGAGATCCTCAGTGTATGCAGGATTCCCATAGGAGCGGTCAGCGGCCGCGAAAGCCGCACTGCAGTTTCGAGACTTACTGCGGACCCATCTTGTCCATCAGGGCAGCGAGCATTTCGTACTCTTCGCCGGTCAGGTCGGTCAGCGGGGTGCGCACCGGGCCTGCGTCGTAGCCGGCAATCTTCGCGCCTGCCTTGACGATGCTGACTGCGTAGCCGGATTTACGATTGCGAATGTCCAGGTAAGGCAGGAAGAAGTCGTCGATCAACTTGCCCACGGTGACATGATCTTCAGCGGCGATTGCGCGGTAGAAGTCCATGGCGGTCTTCGGGATGAAGTTGAACACGGCGGACGAATACACCGGCACACCCAGAGCCTTGTAGGCCGCTGCATAGACTTCGGCGGTCGGCAGGCCACCCAGGTAGCTGAAGCGGTCGCCCAGGCGACGGCGGATCGACACCATCAGTTCGATGTCGCCCAGGCCGTCCTTGTAGCCGATCAGGTTCGGGCAGCTTTCGGCCAGGCGTTCCAGCAATGGCGCGTTCAAACGGCAGACATTGCGGTTGTAGACGATGACGCCGATGTTGACCGATTTGCACACGGCCTCGACGTGGGCGGCTACGCCGTCCTGGCTCGCTTCGGTCAGGTAGTGCGGCAGCAGCAGCAGACCCTTCGCGCCCAGGCGCTCGGCTTCCTGTGCATACTCGATGGCCTGGCGAGTGGAACCACCGACGCCGGCGAGGATAGGCACGCTGGTGGCGCAGGTGTCGACGGCAGTCTTGATCACTTGCGAGTATTCGCTGGCAGCCAGGGAGAAGAACTCACCGGTGCCGCCGGCGGCGAACAGGGCGCTGGCGCCGTAGGGGGCAAGCCATTCCAGGCGCTTGATGTAGCCTTCGCGATGGAAGTCGCCCTGGGCAGTGAAGTCGGTTACTGGAAAAGACAGCAGGCCGTGATTGAGGATGGACTTTAGTTCTTGTGGATTCATTGTTTGAACACCCTGAGTCGCATGGAAAATTGAACAACCAAGCAGCCATGGCTGGCTGATGTCGTACGTCATCGTACAACTACTTATGCAGTTCCTCAATAGGTTGAACGAAGTATTTTCAGATTGTCCCGAATGGGCTTCGCCGAATGCCGAGACGACACACGGGATCCCTGTAGCAGCGGCGCAAGCCGCGTCCGGCCGCACCGCGCCCTGCCAGATACACCGCGCCAGCCGCCGACGCGGCTTGCGCCGCTGCTACAAGGGTTGCGGTGTTTCTGTAGCAGCGGCGCTAGCCGCGTCCGGCCTCGCTGCGATCTGCCAGATCACCGCGCCGACCGCCGACGCGGCGTTCAGCCCCTGCCCGCTTCGGCTTCCTGGTGCGCTTGGCGCAAGCGCTCGCGGCTGTTGGTCAGGTGCAGGCGCATGGCTGCGCGCGCGGCATCGGAATCCTGGCGGGCGATGGCGTCGTAGATTTCCTCGTGCTCGCGACTGAGTCGGGTCATGTAGTGCTGCTGGTCGTCATGTGCCAGACGTGCCGAATTCAGGCGGGTGCGGGGAATGATGCTGGTGCCCAGGTGCGTCATGATGTCGGTGAAATAGCGGTTGCCAGTGGACAAGGCAATCTGCAGATGGAACTGGAAATCGGACGCCACTGCATCGCTGGCATGGGCCGCGCTTTCGTTCAGCGCATCGAGGGCCGCGCGCATCGCCGCCAGTTGCTCGGGTGAGCGACGGCTGGCGGCCAGCCCGGCGGACTCCACTTCCAGGCTGATGCGCAGCTCGAGCACGGCGAGCACATCGCGCAAGGTCACGATGGTCGCTGGATCGATGCGAAAACCACTCGGGCTGGGCGTATCCAGCACGAAGGTGCCGATGCCGTGGCGGGTTTCGACCTGACCTGCCGCCTGCAGCCGGGAAATGGCTTCACGCACCACGGTCCGGCTGACGCCCTGCTCTTCCATGATGGCCGACTCGGTAGGCAGCTTGTCGCCACGCTTGAGGTCACCATCGAGGATGCGCTGGGTCAGCACGGCCACCAGTTCCTGGGCCAGGCTGCGCGGTTTGCGACGGGCGCGTGGGGCGGCGCTCTGAGTATCCATAGTGAAAGTCATTCTCGAAACGGTCGGTGATTGAAGCAATCATAGCCTAAAGCGGGTTGTACGATCATGGCATGAGCTGCCGCAGGGCCCGGCGGGCGGGCGAATGCCGCCTGCCCAGGCGCGCAGGGCGCCAGCCAGAGCGCTCCACGCGGGTTCACCGACGCACGGGGCGTTTCTGCAATTTGCGTTGCAGGGTACGCCGGTGCATACCCAGCGCTCGCGCCGTGGCGGAAATGTTGCCGGCGTGCTCGGTGAGCACTCGCTGGATGTGCTCCCATTGCAGGCGGTCGACCGACATCGGGTTTTCCGGCACCAGCGTGTCGAGGTCAGCGTGTTCGGCCGACAGCGCCGCCAGTACGTCATCGGCGTCGGCCGGCTTGCACAGGTAGTTGCAGGCGCCACGCTTGATCGCCTCCACTGCAGTGGCGATGCTCGAATAGCCGGTGAGAATCACCACGCGCATTTCCGGATCCAGCTCCAGCAGCTTGGGCAGCAGCACCAGGCCCGAATCGCCTTCCATCTTCAGGTCCAGCGCGGCGTAGTCGGGTACATCGTCCTGGGCCAGCTTCAAGCCTTCCTCGGCGCTGCCTGCGGTGCTTACGCGAAAGCCTCGGCGGGTCATGGCACGGGCCATCACGCGGGTAAACGTGGCGTCGTCGTCCACCAGCAACAGGTGCGGCAGCTCTTCGCCTTCGACTTGGTTTTCGTCAGTCATCGATCATCTCCTGGGACGCCACGGGGCAGGCGCAGCTCGGTGAGCGTGCCGCCCTCTTCATGACTATAGAGTTTTACCGAGCCGCCGGCGCGAGTCACGCTGGCCTTGCTCAAGAACAGGCCAAGGCCGAAGCCCTTGCCCTTGGTAGTGAAGAACGGTTTGCCGATCTGCTCGGCAATGGCCAGGGGAACACCCGCGCCGTGGTCGCGGATCACGATGAAGATGTCTTCACTGTCCCAGTCCAGCTTGACCTCGAGGTTGTCGGGGCAGGCATCGGCGGCGTTGTTGAGCAGGTTGAGCAGCGCCTGGGTGAGGTCCGGAGGCGGCGACAGGTGCGGCACCTCGCCTTGGCCCAGGCGGTGGAAACGGTAGCTGGACTCGGGGCGCATCAGGTGCCAGCGATTGAGGGCTTCGTCGAGCCAGGCGGTGACCGGCTGATCGACCACGGCCATGCGTCGGTTGGCTTCGGCAGCCCGCACCAGTTGCTGGAGGGTTTCCTTGCACAGCTTGACCTGATCCTGCAGCACCTGCAGGTCTTCCTGCAGTTCAGGCTGGGGATGGTCCTGGCGCATTTCCTTGAGCAGCACGCTCATGGTGGCGAGCGGCGTACCCAGCTCATGGGCAGCGCCCGCAGCCTCGGTGGCCACGGCCAGCAGTTGCTGGTCGCGCAGGCCTTCTTCGCGGCGCTGGGCACGCAGCTGTTCCTGGCGCCGCAGCTCTTCGGCCATCTTGGCGGCGAAGAAGGTAATCACCGAAGCGGCCAGGGCGAAGCTCAGCCACATGCCGTAGATCTGCAGGTTTTCACGGCCGATCGGCAGCGTGTCGAGGGGGTAGAAGTGCGCCAGCATGAAGGTGTAGCAGGCCAGCGCGATGCCTGAGAGCACCAGGGAGTAGACCCACGGCAGGGTCACGGCGGCAATGGTCAGGGGCACCAGGTAGTAGGACACGAACGGGTTGGCGCCGCCGCCCGAATAGTAGAGCAGGACGCTGTGGATCAGCAGGTCGCAGGCCAGTTGCAGGGCGTACTCGAGCTCGGTGACCGGCAACGAGAAGCGCAGGCGCAGGACGGTCAGCGCGCAGAGTATGGCGGACACCGCCAGGGTGGTGCTCAGCGCCAGCCAAGGCAAAGGCAGTAGATGCGTGAGGTAGGCGAAACCGACCGAGCCGGCCTGAGCGGCCAGTACCAGGGTGCGGATGAAGGTCAGGCGCCAGAGGTTCTGGCGTGAAGCGGAAAGAGGCATAGGATGGGCGAGCATTTGCTCTCCAGTGAGCTCTGCAGGCGGATCGGTGCAAGTATAACCAACTCGACACGCCGACAGCGGAAACTGCGGCAAATGACCGCGCGAAACGCATGAACCGGGCATCGTTCAGGAACCGCATCCGGCCTGGCCAGTCTTACCCAGCACCTACAACAAGGAGTTTTCCATGCCCGTCATCACCCGCAGCGCCGCTTTGGTCCTTGGCGCGAGCCTGCTGGCCAGCCTTCCCGCGCTGGCCGACGAAGCCCGCTACAACCAGATTTCCCTGCGCGCCGAGGTCAGCCAGGAAGTGCCCCGCGACCTGATGCTCGTAACCCTCTACAGCGAAGAGCAGAACGCCGACCCGGCCAAGCTCGCCGCCGGCATCACCGACACCTTGAACAAGGCCCTCGCCCAGGCGCGCGAAGTCAAGGGCGTGATCGTGCGCCAGGGCAGCCGCAACAGCTACCCGATCTATGACGACAAAGGCCAGGCCATCACCGGCTGGCGCGAGCGCGCGGAAGTGCGCCTGGAAAGCGCCGATTTCCCCGCGCTGTCCAAACTCACCGGCGAACTGCTGCAGAGCCTGAAAATGGGCGCCATGGACTTCTCGATCGCCGACAAGACCCGCAAGCAGAGCGAAGACGCCCTGCTCAAGGAAGCCGTCGCTGCGTTCAAGGCCCGTGCTCAACTGGCCACCGACGCCTTGGGTGGCAAGAGCTACAAGGTGGTCAATCTCAACCTCAACAGCGCGGGCTATCCGCGGCCCTACGCGTCCGCCCCGATGATGATGAAAGCCGCCCGTTCCGACGCTGCCCCGGTAACCCCGGACGTGGAAGCCGGCACCAGCGAGGTCAGCATCAACGCTGATGGCGTCATCGAAGTCGTGATGCCTTGATGCGCTGCCGCCCTTGATCGGGCGGCCCTATCCCCTATTGCCATTCATCTGCCGAGGCCCCCATGCACATCCCCGCCTTCAAGCCACTGCTCCTGACCGCTGCCCTGTGTGCCGGGATGCCCATGGCCCAGGCCGCGAGCACCCTGGTGTACTGCTCAGAAGCCAGCCCCGCCGGCTTCGACCCCAGCCAATACACCAGCGGCACCGATTTCGACGCTTCGGCGGAAACCGTCTTCAATCGCCTGACCCAGTTCAAGCGCGGCGGCACCGAAGTCGAGCCTGGCCTGGCCACCTCCTGGGACGTATCGGCCGACGGTTTGAGCTACACCTTTCACTTGCGCGAAGGGGTCAAGTTCCACAGCACCGACTACTTCACGCCCAGCCGCGATTTCAACGCCGACGACGTGCTGTTCACCTTCCAGCGCCTGCTCGATCCCGAGCACCCCTTTCGCAAGGCCTACCCTTCGGAATCGCCCTACTTCACCGACATGGGCCTGAACACCAACATCAAGTCGGTCAGCAAACAGGACGAGCACACCGTCGTCTTCACCCTCGCCACGGTCGATGCCGCGTTCGTGCAGAACCTGGCCATGAGCTTCGCCTCGGTGCAATCCGCCGAATATGCCGCGCAGCTGCTCAAGCAGGGCAAGGCTGCCGACATCAATCAGAAACCGATCGGCACCGGCCCGTTCGTCTTCAAGCGCTATCAGAAGGATTCGCAGATCCGCTACGTTGCCAACAAGGCGTACTGGAAGCCTGAAGACGTCAAGCTCGACAACCTGATCTTCGCGATCAACACCGATGCTGCCGTGCGCCTGCAGAAACTCAAGGCCGGCGAATGCCAGGTCAGCGGCTATCCGCGTCCCGCCGACATCGAGGTGATGAAACAGGACCCCAACCTGCGTGTGCTCAGCCAGCCCGGCTTCAACCTGGGCTTCCTTGCCTACAACGTGACCCATCCGCCGCTCGATCAACTCAAGGTGCGTCAGGCACTGGACATGGCGATCGACAAGCCCGCCATCATCAAGGCGGTGTACCAGAGCGCCGGCCAACTGGCACAGAACGCCCTGCCCCCTGCGCAATGGTCTTACGACACGGGCATCAAGGACGCGCCCCACGACATCACCAAGGCCCGCGCGCTGCTCAAGGAAGCCGGGATCAAGGAAGGCACGACCATCGACCTGTGGGCCATGACGGTGCAGCGCGCTTCCAACCCCAACGCGCGCATGTCGGCGCAGATGATCCAGAGCGATTGGGCCAAGGTCGGCATCAAGGCCAACATCGTCAGCTACGAATGGGGCGAGTACATCAAGCGCGCCAAGAACGGCGAGCACGACACCATGATCTACGGCTGGACCGGCGACAACGGCGACCCCGACAACTGGCTCGGTGTGCTCTACAGCTGTGCGGCGGTCAAGGGCAGCAACTACGCCAAATGGTGCGACCCGGCCTACGACAAGCTGATCCAGCAGGCCAAGCTGAGCAGCGATCGCGACGAGCGTGTGAAGCTGTACCAGCAGGCGCAGCGCATCCTCAAGCAACAGGTGCCGATCACGCCCATCGCCAACTCCACGGTGTTCCAGCCCATGCGCAAGGAAGTTCAGGACTTCCGCATCAGCCCCTTCGGCCTGACCCCTTTCTACGGTGTCAGCCTCTCGCAGTGATACCTAACGCCCCATTGCAGTGCGCCAGCGTGGTGCAGTGGGGTCGATAAGCGTGCGTTCTGCTGCAAAACGTTATTGATCGTGCGTTCAACTATCGAAAAAATTATATCGATGCGACATTCGTGTACGCCCGTCCCACCGTTTCAACCCCGATTCGATGCAAACAGTTGATTTGGGTATGCCGCCTGCATAAGTATCGGCCGGGTCGGCCCACAAGGTCGCCCTCATTCTTAAAATGACAACAACTGAGGCCACCATGCTCAAAACCGCGGTCATTCCGTTCATCGTCGGGGCCGGCCTGCTTGCCAGCGCCCCTTTCGCCCATGCTGCGAGCAACCTTGTATTCTGCTCCGAAGGCAGTCCGGCGGGTTTTGACCCGGCGCTGTATACCAGTGGCACGGATTTCGACGCTTCTGCAGAAACCGTCTTCAACCGTCTGAGCCAGTTCGAGCGTGGCGGCACTGCGGTCATTCCTGGCCTGGCCACGAGCTGGGACATCTCCGAAGACGCACTGACCTACACCTTCCACCTGCGCGAAGGGGTCAAGTTCCACACCACCGACTACTTCAAGCCGTCCCGCGAATTCAACGCCGACGACGTGCTGTTCACGTTCAACCGCATGATCGACAAGAACATGCCGTTCCGCAAAGCCTATCCGACCGAGTTCCCGTACTTCACCGACATGGGCATGGACGAGAACATCACCAACATCGAGAAGCTCGACGACCACACCGTTCGCTTCACCCTGAAGACCGTCGATGCCGCCTTCATCCAGAACATGGCGATGAGCTTCGCCTCGATCCAGTCCGCCGAATACGCCGCCCAACTGCTGAAGCAGGGCAAGGCCGCCGACATCAACCAGAAGCCGATCGGCACCGGCCCGTTCGTGTTCAACCGCTACCAGAAAGACGCGCAGATTCGCTACAAGGGCAACAAGGACTACTGGAACCCGGATGACGTGAAGATCGACAACCTGATCTTCGCCATCACCACCGATGCATCGGTGCGCATGCAGAAACTCAAGAAGAACGAATGCCAGGTCAGCGTGTACCCACGCCCGGCCGACCTCAAGCCGCTCAAGGAAGACAACAAGCTGCAGATGCCTGACCAGGCCGGCTTCAACCTGGGCTACATCGCCTACAACGTCACCCATGAACCGCTGGGCAACCTCAAGGTCCGCCAGGCGCTGGACATGGCCGTGAACAAGAAAAGCATCATCGAAGCCGTGTACCAGGGCGCTGGCCAGCTGGCAGTGAACGCCATGCCGCCGACCCAGTGGTCCTACGACGAAAGCATCAAGGACGCCGGCTACAACGTGGAAGAGGCCAAGAAGCTGCTCAAGGAGGCCGGCGTCAAGGAAGGTACCGAGATCACCCTGTGGGCGATGCCGGTGCAGCGTCCCTACAACCCCAATGCCAAGTTGATGGCCGAGATGCTGCAATCGGACTGGGCCAAGGTGGGTATCAAGGCCAAGATCGTCAGTTACGAATGGGGTGAGTACCTCAAGCGAGCCAAGGCCGGCGAGACCGATGCCATGCTGATCGGCTGGAGCGGCGACAACGGTGACCCGGACAACTGGCTCGGCACCCTGTACGGCTGCGACGCGGTGAACGGCAACAACTTCTCGAAGTGGTGCGACAAGGACTACGACCAGTTGATCAAGACCGCCAAGGCCACGCCCGACCAGGCCAAGCGTACCGAACTGTACAAGCAGGCCCAGGTGCGCCTCAAGGAACAGGTGCCGATCACCCCGATCGCGCACTCCACGGTCTACCAGCCCATGAGCGCCAAGGTCACCGACTTCAAGATCAGCCCCTTTGGCTTGAACTCGTTCTATGGCGTAGGCCTGAAGGACTGACAAAGGCGTCTCCCCCATGCAGGCGAGCGATGGACCGGCAGGTCCGTCGCTCACTTCGCCTGCACAAACGCCAGGATCTTTCCCACAGCATTACCGGAATACGCCGACATACACCTTAGTCAAATGGAACTAGCTTTCCTTGGCGACGGCCGTCCTATTCCTGCCAGGGGACTGGCGACCCACGATCGGAAAACAACAAGACAGGGACTATCATGCGACATACAAAGCTTTGCTCCGCCATGCTCGCTCTGGGCCTGCTCGGCCAGGTCGGCCTCAGCCAGGCCGCGAACAGCCTGGTGTACTGCTCCGAAGGCAGCCCCGCAGGTTTCGACATCGCCCAGTACACCAGCGGCACCGACAACGATGCTTCGCAACCGATCTACAACCGCCTGACCGAATTCGAAAAAGGCGGGACCAGTGTCATTCCCGCACTGGCCACCAAATGGGACATCTCGGAAGACGGCCTGACCTACACCTTCCACCTGCGCGAAGGGGTCAAGTTCCACAGCAACGAGGCGTTCAAGCCGACCCGTGACTTCAACGCCGACGACGTGCTGTTCACCTTCAACCGCATGCTCGACCCCAACCAGCCGTTCCGCAAGGCCTACCCCACCGAGTTTCCCTACTTCGTCAGCATGAGCCTGGACAAGAACATCGCCAAGGTCGAGAAAGCCGACGACCACACCGTGGTGTTCACCCTCAACGCCGTGGATGCCGCGTTCGTGCAGAACATCGCCATGAACTTCGCCTCCATCCTGTCCGCCGAGTACGCCGACCAGCTGCTCAAGAGCGGCAACATGCGCGACATCAACCAGAAGCCGATCGGCACCGGCCCGTTCGCCTTCCAGCGTTACCAGAAGGACTCGCAGATCCGCTACAAGGCCAACCCGCAGTACTGGGACATGAGCCAGGTAAAGGTCGACCAGCTGATTTTCGCCATCAACACCGATGCTTCGGTGCGCATGCAGAAGCTCAAGAAGAACGAATGCCAGGTGACGGCCTACCCACGCCCCGCCGACCTTGCGGGCCTCAAGGCAGACCCCAAGCTCAAGGTCATGGAGCAGGCCGGCTACAACCTGGGCTACATCACCTACAACGTACGCCACAAGCCGTTCGACCAGCTGGAAGTGCGCCAGGCGATGGACATGGCGGTGAACAAGGACGCCATCCTCAAGGCCGTCTACCAGGGTGCCGGGCAAAAAGCAGTCAATGCCATGCCGCCGACCCAGTGGTCCTACGACGAGAGCATCAAGGACGCACCTTTCGACCCGGAGAAAGCCAAGCAGATGCTGCAGGCCGCCGGGGTCAAGGAAGGCACCGAGATCACCCTCTGGGCCATGCCCGTGCAGCGTCCGTACAACCCCAACGCCAAGCTGATGGCTGAAATGCTGCAGGCCGACTGGGGCAAGATCGGCCTCAAGGTCAAGATCGTCAGCTACGAATGGGGCGAGTACCTGGACCGCACCAAACGCGGCGAACACGACGTTTCGCTGATTGGCTGGACTGGCGACAACGGTGACCCGGACAACTGGTTGGGCACGCTGTACAGCTGCGATGCGATTGGCAGCAACAACTACTCGATGTGGTGCAACCAGGACTACGACAAGCTGGTGCAGCAGGCCAAGCGCGTGACCGATCGCGACGAGCGCAGCGTGCTCTATCGCCAGGCGCAGCAGTTGCTCAAGCAGCAGGTGCCGATCACCCCGATCGCCCACTCCACCGTCAACCAGCCGGTCAGCGCCAAGGTCGACGGCTTCAAGGTCAGCCCGTTCGGGCGTAACGATTTCGGCGGCGTAAGCGTCCGCGACTAGATAAGCCCAGCCCTCCCAAACCCATGGTCGTGCCATGGGTTCGGGGAGCTTTTGGCAAAAAAGAGCAAGCAAACGTTTGCAACTGTCACCACCCGCCATGGATTGGGCACAAGCCGCCTCGATAAAGCGGCAATAAAACCAAAAAATGTAAGGAGCTTCAGTTGAAAATCACCAAGAGAGCAGTACTCACGTTGTCCTTGAGCGGTTTCACGCCCCTGGCCCTGGCCGAAGAAGTCAGCCAGGCTTTCGTCCCTCTCAGCGTCAAGACCAGCAGCGCCCAGGATGAAGCCCAGGGCTTCATCGAGGACTCGAGCCTGACCGGCTCGACGCGCAACTGGTTCGCCAAGGAAAAAGGCAAGCGCGGCCTGACCTGGGGCATCAACAAAGGCAACGGCGCCACCGAACGCACCGGCAGCCGCGACACCTGGGTACAGGGCACCATCGTCAACTACACCTCGGGCTTTACCCAAGGCACGGTAGGTTTCAGTACCGAAGTGGCGGCCTACAACACCGTGGCTCTGGAGCAAGGCAAAGGCCGCGTGGCTGGCGGCGGCAACCGCACCCTGACCGACCACGACGGCGAAGTGGTCGACCAGTGGACCAAGGCAGGCCTGGCCAACCTCAAGGCACGGGTTTCAAACACGGTGGTGACCGCCGGGCGGCAATCGCTGAACACACCGGTGCTGGCCTTCATCGGCAACCGTGCCCTGCCCTCCAGCTTCGAGGGTGTCAGCGTGCACAGCGCCGAGTTCGACAACCTCGATTTCGACCTCGGTACGTTCAGCCGGGTGTCGCCGCGCACCGAGCAGGGCCTGAGCAAATTCAGGACCGAGTACGGCAACGGCACCACTACCGATCAGGTCAACATCTTCGGCCTCAACTACCAGCCGCTGAAAAGCCTGACCACCAGCCTGTACGCGTCCAACGTCAAGGATCTCTGGAACCAGTACTATTTCGGCGCAGCCCATGAATTGGGGGATGCCTCGGTACTGAGCCTGAGCACCGGGTTCAACTATTACAAGACCAAGGATGCGGGCAGCGCCAAGATGGGTGCCATCGACAACGACACCTACAGCCTGTCGTTGACCGCGACGCACAAGGCGCACAGCCTGACCCTGGCCTTCCAGGAAGTGAACGGCGACGAATACTTCGACTATTTGCACGAGACCAACGCCATCTTCCTGGCCAACTCGCTGTTCTCCGACTACAACGGCCCGAACGAAAAATCGTTCCAGGTCGGCTACGGGCTGGACATGGCCAGCTATGGCGTACCGGGGCTCAAGTTCAGCGTCTACACCGCGCGCGGCTGGGGCATCGATGGCACGCGCTACAAGGGTGGCGGCTATGACGGCATTCAGGCTCAGGACGGCGAAAGCCATTACGAGTACGGCTTCGGCACCTCATACGCCGTGCAGGGCGGGCCATTGAAGGCCAGCACCATTCGCGCGACCTACAGTGCCCACCGCGCCAGCGCCAATCAGGTCGATGGCAGCCTCAACGAGCTGCGCATCGTCACTACCATTCCGTTCCAGATTCTTTGATCGGCGAGCGCTGCCCGTGGTTCGCCGAATCACGGGCAGCGACTACGCTTACGTGCGATTGCGAGGGCAACGATGAAAACGCTATCACTCAAGGCTGCCGTAGCCGCCGCCCTGCTCGGCATGAGCCTGGGCGCCAGTGCCAAACCGCTGGTGGTCTGCACCGAAGCCAGTCCCGAAGGTTTCGATATCGTTCAGTACACCGGTGCGGTGACAGCCGACTCCTCAGCCGAAACGGTGTTCAACCGCCTCGTCGACTTCACGCCGGGCAGCACCGATATCCAGCCCGGCCTGGCACGAAGCTGGGACATCAGCGAAGACGGCAAGACCTACACTTTCCACCTGCGCGAGGGCGTGAAGTTCCATACCACGGACTACTTCAAGCCGACCCGCAACCTCACTGCCGACGACGTGCTGTGGAGCTTCATGCGCCAGTTCGATGCCAACCACCCCTGGCATGACAAATCGACCATGGGCTATCCGTACTTCGAATCGATGGGCATGGGTGAGTTGATCCAGAGCATCGACAAGCTTGACGAGCTGACCGTGCGTTTCGTGCTCAAGCGCCCAGAGGCGCCCTTCCTGCGCGACATGGCAATGGGCTTCACCTCGATCTATTCCGCCGAATATGCCGACCAGCTGCTCAAGGCCGGCAAGACCGCCGAGCTGAACAGCAAGCCGATCGGCACCGGCCCCTTCGTGTTCGTGCGCTACAGCAAGGACGCCCAGGTTCGCTACAAGGCCAACCCCGACTATTACAACGGCAAGCCACCGGCCGACCCGCTGATCTTCGCCATCACCGTGGACAACAACGTGCGGGCGCAGAAGCTGCGCGCCAACGAATGCCAGGTCGCGGTGTACCCCAAGCCGGACGACGTGCCGGGCATCAAGGCCGACCCGCAGCTCAAGATCGCGGAAATGGACGCCCTGATGACCAGCTACGTGGCCATCAACACCACCCACAAGTACCTGAGCGACGTGCGCGTGCGCCAGGCCATCCAGATGGCCTTCGACAAGCAGACCTTCGTCCGTACTCTGTTCGGCGAAGGCAACGCAACGCCGGGCGTGGGCCCCTACCCGACCACCCTACTGGGCTACAATCATTCCCTGAAGGACTTGCCCTACGATCCGGCCAAGGCCCGGGCGCTGCTCAAGGAAGCCGGCGTTCCGGAAGGTACGTCGTTCACCATCTTTGCGCGCAATGGCAGCAGCCCGACCAACCCCAATTCCAGCCTGGCGGCGCAGCTGCTCCAGGCGGACCTGGCCAAGGTAGGCATCAAGCTGGATATTCGCGTGCTGGAGTGGGGCGAGTTGATCAAGCGCCTGAAACTGGGCGAACATGACCTGGCCTTCTACGGTTGGGCCGGCGACAACGGCGATCCGGACAACTTTCTCAGCCCGAACCTGACGTGTGAAGCGGCGAAGAACGGCGAAAACGCCGCTCGCTGGTGCAACCCGGAGTTCGATGCATTGGTGAACAAGGCCCGCGAAGCCACTGAACCGGCGGCGCGCGCGGCGTTCTACGAACAGGCACAGGTCATTTTTCTCAAAGAGCAACCCTGGTTGAGCCTGGCGTATCCACGCCTGTTCTCGGCCATGCGCAAGAACGTCGAAGGCTTCCACATAAGCCCGATGACCAATAATAACTTCGCCACCACCCAGGTGAAGTAGAAAAAGACGCCCCGCTTCGGCGCCCATCCGGGCGGACGCGGGGCATGCCTAACCGGCTGATGAGGTACTACGCACGATGTTTAGTTTTATTGCCCGACGTGTGGGATTGCTGATCCCCACTTTCTTCGGCATCACGCTATTGACCTTCGCGTTGATACGCCTGATTCCCGGTGACCCTGTCGAAGTGATGATGGGCGAGCGTCGGGTCGACCCCGAAATGCACGCACAGGCGATGGAACGCCTGGGTCTGAACAAGCCCCTGTATGCCCAGTACCTGGACTACATCGGCAACCTTGCCCAGGGCAACCTGGGCGAGTCGCTGCGGACCCGTGAAAGCGTGTGGACCGAGTTCACCGCACTGTTTCCGGCCACCCTGGAGCTGTCCATTGCCGCGCTGATCTTCGCCGGCATTCTGGGCCTGCTCGCCGGGGTAATCGCCGCACTCAAGCGAGGCTCCCTGTTCGATCACGGGGTCATGGGCATCTCCCTGGCCGGCTATTCCATGCCGATTTTCTGGTGGGGCCTGATCCTGATCATGTTCTTCTCGGTGACCCTGGGCTGGACGCCGGTCTCCGGGCGCATCGACCTGTTGTACGACATCGAGCCGAAAACCGGCTTCATGCTCATCGACACGCTGTTCAGCGAAGACGAAGGCGCCTGGTGGGATGCTCTGCACCACCTGATTCTGCCGGCCATCGTATTGGGCACCATCCCGCTTGCGGTGATCGCGCGCATGACCCGTTCCTCGATGCTCGAAGTGCTGCGCGAGGACTACGTGCGCACGGCGCGCGCCAAGGGCCTGTCGCCGGCCCGCGTGGTCTTCGTGCACGGCCTGCGCAACGCGCTGATTCCGGTGCTGACGGTGTTCGGCCTGCAGGTCGGCACGCTGCTGGCCGGTGCGGTACTGACCGAAACCATTTTCTCCTGGCCGGGCATCGGCAAGTGGCTGATCGAGGCCATCGGCGCCCGTGACTACCCTGTCGTGCAGAACGGCATCCTGTTGATCGCCTGCCTGGTGATCCTGGTCAACTTCGTCGTGGATATCCTCTACGGCCTAGCCAACCCACGCATCCGTCATCAGCGCTGAGACCCTATCCATGACTACGAAAATCGAAACGGTAGCGGTGGATCAGAGCCTGCTCTATCCCTCCCCGTACAAAGAATTCTGGCAGGCTTTTGCCAAGAACAAGGGCGCCGTGGCCGGCCTGGTGTTCATGCTGATCATCGTCTTCTGCGCGCTGTTCGCGCCCTGGGTGGCACCGCACAACCCCAGCGAGCAGTACCGCGACTTTCTCCTGACCCCGCCGGTATGGCTGGAAGGCGGCCAGTGGCAGTTCATTCTGGGCACCGACGAACTGGGCCGCGACCTGCTTTCGCGCCTGATCCAGGGTTCGCGGCTGTCGCTGCTGATCGGCCTGTCGTCGGTGGTGATGTCACTGATCCCGGGCATCCTCATGGGTCTGCTGGCCGGCTTTTTCCCGCGTATCCTCGGGCCGTCGATCATGCGCCTGATGGACGTCATGCTGGCGCTGCCGTCGCTGCTGCTGGCAGTGGCCATCGTCGCCATTCTCGGCCCTGGCCTGATCAACACCGTGATCGCCATTGCCGTGGTGTCGCTGCCTTCCTACGTGCGCCTGACCCGCGCTGCGGTGATGGGTGAACTGAACCGCGACTACGTGACCGCCGCGCGGCTGGCCGGGGCAACGCTGCCACGCCTGATGTTCATTACCGTGCTGCCCAACTGCATGGCGCCGCTGATCGTGCAGGCCACCTTGAGTTTCTCCTCGGCGATTCTCGACGCCGCTGCGCTGGGCTTCCTGGGCCTGGGCGTGCAGCCGCCGACGCCGGAATGGGGCACCATGCTGGCCTCGGCGCGGGACTACATCGAACGCGCCTGGTGGGTGGTGAGCCTGCCGGGTCTGACTATTCTGCTCAGCGTGCTGGCAATCAACCTGATGGGCGACGGGCTGCGCGATGCGCTGGACCCCAAACTCAAGAACGCCGCCTGAGGAGCCGACCATGTCACTTTTGAATATCAACAACCTGAACGTGCGCTTTGGCGACGCCAAGGCTGTGCCGGTCGTCGACGGTCTGGACCTCAGCGTGGACAAGGGCGAAGTGCTCGCCATCGTCGGCGAGTCGGGTTCGGGCAAGTCGGTGACCATGATGGCCCTGATGGGCCTGATCGACGCGCCCGGCATCGTCACGGCCGACTCGCTGCTGTTCGACGGCCACGACATGCTAAAGCTCAACGCACGGCAACGGCGCAAGGTGGTCGGCAAGGACCTGGCGATGATTTTCCAGGATCCGATGACCGCCCTGAACCCAAGCTACACCGTGGGCTTCCAGATCGAGGAGGTCTTGCGCCAGCATCTGGGCATGTCCGGCAAGGCCGCGCGCCAGCGGGCCCTGGAACTGCTCAAGAAGGTGGAAATTCCTGCGGCGGAAAGCCGTCTGGATGCCTACCCCCATCAACTGTCCGGTGGCATGAGCCAGCGCGTTGCGATCGCCATGGCGATTGCCGGCGAACCCAAGCTGCTGATCGCCGACGAACCCACCACCGCCCTGGACGTGACCATTCAGGCGCAGATCATGGAATTGCTGCTCAACCTGCAACAAGAGCAGAACATGGGCCTGATCCTGATCACCCATGACCTGGCCGTGGTGGCCGAAACCGCCCAGCGCGTGTGCGTGATGTACGCCGGCCAGGCGGTGGAGGTGGGCCATGTGCCGCAACTGTTCGATATCCCTGCGCACCCCTACAGCGAAGCGCTGCTGATGGCCATCCCCGAGCACAGCGAGGGCGCCGAACGCCTGGCCACCCTGCCCGGCATCGTCCCGGGCCGCTACGACCGTCCGCAGGGCTGCCTGCTTTCGCCACGCTGCCCCTACGTGCGTGAAAACTGCCGTACCGAACGCCCTGCCCTGGATCAGAAAACCCAGAGCCTGGCGCGCTGTTTCTACCCACTCAATCAGGAGGTGGCGTAATGAGCGTCGTACTGACCGCCCGCGACCTTACTCGCCACTACAACGTCTCGGCCGGGCTGTTCAAGCCTGATGCCGTGGTGCGCGCCCTCAATGGCGTGTCCTTCGAGCTCGAAGCCGGCAAGACCCTTGCCGTGGTCGGTGAATCGGGCTGCGGCAAGTCGACCCTGGCTCGCGCGCTGACCTTGATCGAAGAGCCTTCGTCCGGGTCGCTGCAGATCGCCGGCCAGGAAGTCGCCGGCGCCAGCAAGGCCGAGCGCAAGCAATTGCGCAAAGACGTGCAGATGGTCTTCCAGAGCCCCTATGCCTCGCTCAATCCGCGGCAGAAGATCGGCGATCAGCTCGGTGAGCCATTGCTCATCAACACCTCGCTGAGCAAGGCCGAGCGACGCGAGAAGGTCCAGGCAATGATGCAACAGGTCGGCCTGCGGCCCGAGCACTACCAGCGCTACCCGCACATGTTCTCCGGTGGTCAGCGCCAGCGTATTGCCCTGGCTCGTGCCATGATGCTGCAGCCAAAGGTGCTGGTCGCCGATGAGCCGACCTCGGCACTCGACGTGTCGATCCAGGCGCAGGTGCTGAACCTGTTCATGGACCTGCAGCAGGAGTTCAACACGGCCTATGTGTTCATCTCGCACAACCTGGCGGTGGTGCGTCACGTGGCCGATCAGGTGCTGGTGATGTACCTGGGCCGGCCAGCGGAAATGGGGCCCAAGGAGGACATCTACACCCGGCCTCTGCACCCGTACACCCAGGCGCTGCTGTCGGCAACGCCGACCATCAAGCCCGATCCGCTCAAGCCCAAGATCAAGATCGTCGGCGAATTGCCCAACCCGTTGAATCCGCCGTCGGGCTGTGCGTTCCACAAGCGTTGCCCGTACGCCACCGAACGCTGCAGCACGGAAATACCGGCGTTCCGGCCGGTGGATACGCGGCAAGTGGCGTGTCATTACGCCGAACAGTTCCTGTAACGCTTCAAGGCCTCTTCGCTCACTGTCGAAGAGGCCTTTTGCCTCCCCTTCCTCCCAGTGCATCCGCAGACGAATGTCTCTATGATGCCGAACATGATCAAAGACCCCTTCGCCCGCCTCAACCTCGATCGCGAGGTCATCACCGTCAGCCAGCTCAATGGCCGCGCCCGCGTATTGCTCGAAGACGTCTTCAGCAACATCTGGGTCGAAGGTGAAATCTCCAACCTGGCGCGTCCGGCGTCCGGCCACGTCTATTTCACCCTGAAGGACAGTGGTGCGCAGGTACGCTGCGCCTTGTTCAGGCAGAACGCCCAACGCGTGCGCCAGGTCCTCAAGGACGGCGCAGCGGTAAAGGTGCGTGGCAAGGTCTCGCTGTTCGAAGGCCGTGGCGACTATCAATTGATCCTCGATACCGTGGAGCCCGCCGGCGACGGCGCGCTGCGCATGGCGTTCGATGCGCTCAAGGTCAAGCTCGATGCCGAAGGCCTGTTCAGCAGCGAACGCAAGGTCGCGCTGCCGGCTCACCCGCAACGCATCGGGATCGTCAGCTCGCCGACCGGCGCGGTAATCCGCGACATCATCAGCGTGTTCCGTCGCCGCGCCCCGCAGATCCAGTTGACCCTGATCCCGACCGCCGTGCAGGGCCGCGAAGCCACTGCGCAGATCGTCCGCGCCCTGCGCCTGGCCGATGCGCGCGGGTTCGACGCGATCATCCTCGCCCGTGGCGGCGGTTCGCTGGAGGATCTCTGGTGCTTCAACGAAGAGGCCGTGGCGCGCGCCGTCGATGCCTGCGTGACGCCGATCGTCAGCGCCGTGGGTCACGAGACCGATGTGTCCATCAGCGACTTCGTGGCCGACGTGCGTGCCCCGACACCTTCGGCAGCCGCCGAACTGCTGGCCCCGGATGCCGGCGACCTGCAGCGCCGACTCGACAGCCTGCAGCGGCGCCTGGTGTTGCGCATGCACAATCGCCTGGCCCACGAACGCCTGCGTGTGGAAGGGCTGACCCGTCGCCTGCGCCATCCCGGCGAGCGCCTGCGCCAACAGGCACAGCGCCTGGATGACCTGGACATGCGCATGCGCCGTGCCTTCGAGCGGCAGATGACCGCGCGCGGGCACCGCCTGGCACAGTTGCAGACGCGGCTGGCCGGGCAGCATCCGGACCGAGTCCTGCGGCTGCTCAAACAGCGCCTGGATGGCCTGGCCGAGCGTTTGCCGCGGGCCATGCGCGACACCCTCAAGGCGCGCCGCCTGTTGCTGCAGAGCCAGGTGCAGACCCTGCACGTGGTCAGCCCATTGGCGACCCTCGGACGCGGCTACAGCATCTTGCTCGATGAGCGGGGTCAGGCCATCCGCAGCGCCGAGCAGACCCAGCGCGGTCAATGCCTGATCGCAAGGCTGGGCGAAGGCGAGCTTGCAGTGCGCGTCGAGGACAATCACCTCACGCCCGTTACCCTTTCCCTACTGGACTGATCCATGCCGCGTTTTCTCGTTGTCGCCCTGCTGATATGCCTGTCTTCGTTCGCCCAGGCGGACAGCTACATCACCCGGCTGTTGAACAAACCGGTGCCCGGCGGCGTGGCGGTGGTCGATCTGGGCAGCGCCAGCCAGGCACCAAAGGCCACCTACGATGGCAGGCAGGTGCTGGTCGTCAACGAGCAAGGCACTTGGCGGGCCATCGTAGGTATTCCATTGACGGTCAAGCCGGGCCCGGCGCAGCTGAGTGTGGCCGGGCGCACCGTCGCTTTTCAGGTGGGCAGCAAACAGTACCCGGAACAGCGCATCACTTTGAAGAATACACGGCAGGTCAACCCCAACCCGGCCGACATCAAACGCATCGACGGCGAACTGGCCGAGCAGCTGCGCGCCTATCGCAGCTTCAGCGCTGGCACGCCGAGCAACCTGCTGCTGGACAAGCCTGTCAGCGGACCGCTGTCGAGCAAGTTCGGCGTGCGGCGTTTCTTCAACGGCGAGGAGCGCAATCCGCACTCGGGCCTGGATTTCGCGGTGCCGGCCGGCACGCCGATCAAGACCCCTGCCAATGGCAAGGTGATTCTGGTGGGTGATTACTTCTTCAATGGCAACACCGTGTTCGTCGACCATGGGCAGGGCTTCATCAGCATGTTCTGTCACATGTCCAAGATCGACGTGAAGGTCGGGCAAAGCCTGGCACGCGGTGCAGTGGTCGGCCGGGTCGGCTCCACCGGCCGCGCGACCGGACCGCACATGCACTGGAATATCAGCCTCAACGATGCGCGGGTCGATCCGGCGATCTTCATCAACGCCTTTCAGCCTTGACCCACCGGAAATCCTCTCAGCACTGCTTGACCTGTGGGAGCGGGCTCTGCCCGCGAAGGCCGCACCGTCGACCCAGCGCATTGCGCCGCCCCTTAAAGCCACGCAATCTCTGGCACCCCTTTCCAAATATTCAGCAATAAAATCTCGCCTGCCCCAAGATACCCAACTCTCCTACCATTTTTCTCAATACCCTTGCCATTTTTCACCCCACTGGTTAGGGTTGGGGTCATGAACACTGCACACACCCTCATCCAGCTCCGCCAACACCGCAGCCTCTGCCTGGTCAGTGCACGACTGCCTGGCTGAAACGCGTCGCCTCGCCTCTTCACCATTCGAATGACCGGCAGGCCCTTTCCCCAGGCTGCTCACCAAGGATTTTCACCATGTCCATGCTCAAAGATCCGTCGCAGAAGTACCGTGCGTTCCCGACTATCGACCTGCCCGACCGCACCTGGCCGTCGAAAGCCATCACGGTGGCCCCTATCTGGTGCAGCTCCGACCTGCGAGACGGCAATCAATCGCTGATCGAGCCCATGGACGCGGCAAAGAAGCTGCGCTTCTGGAAAACCCTGGTCGCCGTTGGCGTGAAGGAAATCGAAGCCTCCTTCCCCTCCGCCTCGCAGACCGATTTCGACTTCGTGCGCACCCTGATCGAAGAGGGCCACATCCCGGACGACACGACCATTCAGGTGTTGACCCAGGCCCGCGAAGACCTCATTGCGCGCACGTTCGAATCGCTCAAGGGCGCCAAGAAGGCCATCGTTCACCTGTACAACGCGACGTCGCCGTCCTTCCGCAAGATCGTGTTCAACCAGGACAAGCAGGGCGTCAAGGACATCGCGGTAAATGCCGCCAAGCTGTTCGTCAAATACGCAGCCCAGCAGCCTGAAACCCAGTGGACTTTCCAATACTCGCCGGAAACCTTCAGCGCCACCGAGCTCGAGTTCGCCAAGGAAGTCTGCGATGCGGTGATCGAGGTGTGGAATCCCACCCCGCAGAACAAGGTCATCCTCAACCTGCCGGCCACCGTGGAGGTGTCCACGCCCAACATCTATGCCGACCAGATCGAATGGTTCGGCCGCCATATCAACCGTCGCGACAGCGTGCTGTTGAGCCTGCACACGCACAACGACCGTGGCACCGGCGTGGCTGCGACCGAGCTGGGTCTGATGGCCGGCGCGGATCGCGTCGAAGGCTGCCTGTTCGGCAACGGCGAACGTACCGGTAACGTCGACCTGGTGACCCTCGGCTTGAACCTGTACACCCAGGGCGTCGATCCCGAGCTGGACTTTTCCGACATCGACGGTATCCGCAAGGTGGTCGAAGAGTGCAACCAATTGCCGGTGCATCCTCGTCATCCGTACGTGGGCGATCTGGTTCACACCGCGTTCTCCGGCTCGCACCAGGATGCCATCCGCAAGGGGTTCACCCAGCAGAAGGAAGGCACGTTGTGGGAAGTGCCTTACCTGCCGATCGACCCGGCCGACATCGGTCGCAGCTACGAGGCGGTCATCCGCGTGAACAGTCAGTCGGGCAAGGGTGGTATCACCTACCTGCTGGAACAGGAATACGGCATCAGCCTGCCGCGCCGCATGCAGATCGAGTTCAGCCAGGTGGTACAGGGTGAAACCGACCGCCTGGGCCTCGAGATGACCGCCCAGCAGATCTACGCCTTGTTGCGTAAAGAGTATCTGCAGGCCAACACGCCTTACGCGCTGATCAGTCATCGGTTGCAGGAAGAAAACGGCAACAGTGCCGTGGACGTCGAAGTGCACAGTGACGGAGAAACCCAACACTGGCGTGGCAAGGGTAACGGCGCGCTGGAAGCGCTGGTCGCCTCCATGCCAATCGCCGTCGAGATCATGGACTACAACGAACACGCCATCGGCGCAGGCACGAACGCCAAGGCCGCAGCCTACATCGAGCTGCGGGTGGCCGGTGGCCGTCCCGTGCATGGCGTGGGTGTGGACGAAAACATCACCACGGCCAGCTTCAAGGCCTTGTTCAGCGCGCTGAACCGGTCGCTGAGCCAGCAGGAAGCGAAAGCTGCCTGATATGGGTAGTCGCACAAGAACCGGCCCTTCAGGGCCGGTTTTTTTATGCGTGCGCTACCCCGTAGGAGCGGTCATCGGCCGCGAAAAATACACCGCAGTGTGTCAGGCATAACGCCATGAACCCTTCGCGGCCACAGACCGCTCCTACAAACTATCGAATCATCGGCCGCGAAAAACGCACCGCGGCGTGTCAGGCATGAGCGTTCCTAGCGCAGCTCGTATTCGTCAGCGTCCAGATGGGCCGGGAACCTGCCGCGGTAGGCGCGCAACGCTTCGGTACTTAGGCTTGCGTGGAAGACCCCGTCGGCCTCGCCAGCGCTCAGCAGATTCTCGCCCTGAAAGTCCAACACCTGGCTGTCGCCTGTGTAGGCAAAGCCCTTGCCATCGGTGCCCACGCGGTTCACTGCGGCTACGTAACACAGGTTCTCGATTGCCCGAGCTGGCAGCAGGCGATTCCAGTGCATGCGTCGCGCGCCCGGCCAGTTGGCGGTGTACAGCAGCAGGTCAGTGCCTTGGGCATCGCGGCTCCACACTGGAAAACGCAGGTCGTAGCAGATCAACGGACGCACGCGCCAGCCCTTCACGGAAAACACCGCCTGGTGCTCCCCAGCACTGTAGTGCTCGTGCTCTGCAGCCATGCGAAACAGATGGCGCTTGTCGTAATACAGCATCTGGCCGTCCGGGCACGCCCACAACAGGCGGTTGCGATAGCTGCCGTCTGCAGCCTGGACGATCACGCTGCCGGTCACTACCGCGTCGAGCTTGTCGGCCCACGCCAACAGCCAGCCGTGAGTCACCCCATTCTCCGGCTCGCACTGGCTTTCGGACTCCATCGAGAACCCTGTGGTGAACATCTCCGGCAGGACCACCAGATCTGCACCCCGCGCGTGCTCGAGCAAGGCATCGAAGTGCTCGAGATTGGCTTCGCGGTCGTGCCAGGCCAGCTGGGTCTGCACCAATGCGAGCTTGAGTTCCGGGGCATGCTCGACAACAGTCGCTTCACTCATATTCGGCATAATGTGCTCGCTGCCTCGCGCAGCGTCTCCTCACGTTTGGCGAAACACAACCGGATCAGGCGCTGATCCGCTACCGGGGTGCGATAGAACACCGACACCGGAATGCTCGCTACCCCATGCTCGCGCGTCAACCACAGCGCCATGTCGACGTCGCTCAAGTCGGGCCGGATCGCCGAATAGTCGACCAGTTGGAAGTAGGTACCGGGCGTGGGTGTCAACGTGAAGCGGGAATCCGCCAGCAGGTCGCAGAGCAGATCACGCTTGCCTTGATAGAACGCCGGCAGCTCATCCACATGTCCAGGGTGTGCGGCCATGTAGTCGGCCAACGCGTACTGCAGCGGCGTGACCCCGCAGAAGCTGACGTACTGGTGCACCTTGCGCAGTTCCCGGCTCAGGGCCGGCGGTGCGATCACATAGCCGGTTTTCCAGCCCGTGACGTGGTAGGTCTTGCCGAACGAGCTGACCACGAACGCGCGCTCATACAAGCGTTCATGAGCGAGCACGCTGGCGTGAGCGACGCCGTCGAACACTAGATGCTCATAGACCTCGTCGCTGAGTATGTAGATGTCGCGGTCGGCGATCAGTGCCGCCAATCGGTCCAGTTCCGCAGCACTGATCAAGGCACCGCTGGGATTATGCGGCGTGTTGATGATGATCATGCGTGTGCGCGCGGTAATGGCATCGCTCAACCGCTGCCAGTCGATGGTGAAGTTATCGGCATCCAGCTGCACGTGCACGCAGGTGCCGCCAGCCAGCTCGACCGAGGGTTCGTAGCTGTCGTAGCAGGGATCGAACACGATGACTTCATCGCCGTGGCGAATGACCGCCTGGATCGCGCAGAAAATTGCCTGGGTGGCGCCCGGTGTGATGGTGATCTCGGTTTCGGCGTTCACAGTGCGCCGGTACAGACGCTCGACCTTGATCGCCACCTGTTCGCGCAGGGCCGGTAGGCCGGTCATGGGCGAGTATTGGTTGTGGCCTGCCAGCACATGTCGACCGACCGCCTCGAGCAGGGCGGGCGGACCGTCGAAATCCGGAAAACCCTGGGACAGGTTCAACGCGCCGATTTGTGCGGCAAGTTGCGACATGGTGGTGAAGATGGTGGTGCCGACATTCGGCAGCTTGCTGCTGATCATGAGCTGCTCCCTGGAAAACCGTCCTCCAGTGTAGCAGGCAGACCGCATCCACCGCCGATGCGGCTTGCGCCGCTGCTACGGGGGGCGTGGTGTGTCTGACGGACCGCATCCACCGCCGACGCGGCTTGCGCCGCTGCTACGGGGGGCGTGGTGTGTCTGATGGACCGCATCCACCGCCGACGCGGCTTGCGCCGCTGCTACAGGGGGCGTGGTGTGTCTGACGGGCCGCATCCACCGCCGACGCGGCTTGCGCCGCTGCTACGGGGGCGTGGTGCGTCTGACGGACCGCATCCACCGCCGACGCGGCTTGCGCCGCTGCTACGGGGGGCGTGGTGTGTCTGATGGACCGCATCCACCGCGGACGCGGCTTGCGCCGCTGCTACGGGTTGCACATTTTCCTGTAGCAGCGGCGCGAGCCGCGTCCGGCGTCACCACGGTGTATCAACGCTTGTCGCGGCGCTTCTTGTCGGCCTTCTTGTGGTGCGACATCAGGCGGCGCTTCTTGTTGACCTGCCGATCGGTGAGGGTGTTCTTGTTGCCCTCGTACGGGTTCTCGCCACCCTTGAACTCGATACGGATCGGCGTACCGACCAGCTTGAGCACCCGGCGATAGGTGTTTTCCAGATAGCGCACATACGACTTGGGCACCCGCTCCACCTGGTTGCCGTGGATCACGATTAACGGCGGGTTGGCACCACCCAAGTGCGCGTAGCGCAACTTGATGCGGCGGCTGTTGACCATTGGCGGCTGGTGCTCCTGCACCGCATCCTCGAGGATCTGCGTCAGGCGGCTGGTGGGCCAACGCGTGATCGCCGACTTGAACGAAGCCTGCACCGACGCGTACAGGTTACCCACGCCGGTGCCGTGCAGCGCCGAAATGAAGTGGATGTCGGCAAAGTCGACGAAGAACAACCGCCGCTCCAGCTCGACCTTCACATAGTCGCGCTCGCTGGGCTGCATGCCATCCCACTTGTTCAGCGCGATGACGATGGCACGACCGGTTTCCAGGGCGAAGCCCAGCAGGTTCAAGTCGTGGTCGACCACACCTTCGCGCGCGTCCATGACGAAGATCACCACGTTGGCGTCCTTGATCGCCTGCAGCGTCTTGACCACCGAGAACTTTTCGACTTCCTCGTGGATCTTGCCGCGCTTGCGCACACCGGCCGTGTCGATCAGCGTGTATTTCTCTTCGTTGCGCTCGAAGGGAATGTAGATGCTGTCGCGGGTAGTGCCCGGCTGGTCATAGACGATGACCCGGTCTTCACCGAGCATGCGGTTGACCAGGGTCGACTTGCCAACGTTGGGCCGACCGATGATGGCGATCTTGATGCCATCCTTCTCGCTCGGGCCCGGGATGCGCACGGCTTCCTCGCCTTCGGCCACATCGGCTTCGAGGTCGACTTCGTCATCGTCGCGCGGAAACTCGCCCAGGGCAGCTTCGAGCAACGTGTTGAGGCCACGGCCCTGGGCACCAGCCACGGGGATGGCATCGCCCATGCCCAACGGGGCAAATTCGGCCTTGGCCATTTCCGGGTCGACGTTGTCGACCTTGTTGGCCACCAGCAGCGAGCGCTTGTTACGCTTGCGCAGGTGTTCGGCAATCATCTGGTCGGCGGCGGTGAAACCGGCGCGCGCGTCGACCAGGAACATCACGACATCGGCTTCTTCGATGGCCAGCAGCGACTGCTCGGCCATCTTTTCGTCCATGCCGTGCTCGTCACCGGAAATACCACCGGTGTCGACCAGAATGTAGGAACGCCCTTGCCAGCGCGCCTCACCGTATTGGCGATCACGGGTAAGACCAGACAGGTCGCCGACAATGGCGTCACGGCTCTTGGTCAGGCGGTTGAACATGGTGGATTTACCGACGTTGGGTCGGCCCACCAGGGCGATTACGGGAACCATGCGGCTCTCCACTGCGTTGATTCAGAAAATACAAAGGCCGCTGCAGGCAGCGGCCGGAGTTCGAGGCGCTTCAAAGGAAGCGGCTTGCCGACACCCGCGGGTGTCAGCAAGCATAGTCAATCACTGCTTGACGGTCAGGGCTTCCAGCTTGCCACTGTTGCCGAAAATATAAAGCATGTCGCCGACGACCAGCGGGCGAGCCCGCACGCCATCGCTGTCGACCCGGGTGCGGCTGACGAAACGACCGTCGACCTGGCTCAACAGATGGACATAACCTTCCAGGTCGCCCACTGCGATGTAGCTGGAGAACACTTCGGGCGCCGACAACTGACGACGAGCCAGCTGGTCGTTGCTCCACAGGGCGGTGGTGGAACGCTCGTCGACGCCCTCCACGGTTCCCGAGGCCAGGCTGGTGTAGACGTTGCCGAAGCCCTGCGCGACACCTGCGTAGCTGGAGGCATCACGCTGCCACAGCACGCGCCCGCTTTCCAGGTCCAGGCCGGCCATGCGGCCCTGATAGGTGGTCACATACAACGTGCCGCCGGACAGCAGCAGGCCGCCGTCGATATCGACCACCCGATCCAGCTCGGAGCGGCCCTGGGGCACGGCAACCCGCGCTTCCCAGACCGGCACGCCGTTGGAGATGTCGAGTGCCACGACCTTGCCGGTCGACAGCCCGGCAATCGCCAGCTGGTTGGTCACCAGCGGCGCGCCCGTACCGCGCAGGGTCAGCACCGCCGGGGTGCTGTCGTATAGCCAGCGCTGGTCGCCAGTGCTGGCATCCAGGCCGATCAGGCGATCATCCTGGGTCTGCACTACAACGACGTTGCCATTGTTGGCCGGTGGCGCCAGCACTTCACTGTTCACCCGCGCCTTCCAGCGCTGTTCGCCGGTATCGGCGTCCAGAGCGATCACGTCGCCACGCAGGGTCCCCAGGGTCACCATGCCGTAGCTCACACCGACGGCACCGGAAACCGGCTGGTCCAGATCCTTCTTCCACAACACGTCACCGGTCATGCGGTTCATCGCGACCACTTCACCGGTTACATCGGCGGCGTAGATACGGTCGTTCTCGACGGCCGGCACGAGCATGTTGTAGGTCTTGCCCTGGCCATCGCCGATACCGCGGCTCCAGACCTTCTGCAAGGACACTTCTTCCTTGAAGTCGGTCAGCTCGGCCGGTGGCAGTTCCTTCTTGCTGTTGCTGCTGCAACCCACGGCCATCAAGGCCAGGGCCAGCAATGCTGCATGTTTCCAACGGATCACGTCACGCATCCCCTTTGGCCAGGTCGTCGAGCTTGATTTGAAGGCCACCCACCGCCGCTTCATCGGACAGCGCAGCCTTGGCTTTTTGATAGGCGGCATAAGCGTCGTCGCTGCGGCCCAGTTGCACCAGCAGGTCGCCCTTGAGCTCTTCGCGGGCCGCCAGGAAGGCCTTGTCGGTGTCGCCGTCGAGCAGCTTCAAGGCGTCTTCGGCCTTGTTCTGCGCGGCCATGACCTGTGCCAGGCGCTGACGCGCAACCTCACCCAAGGTGGTGTCGGCTGGCTTGTCGACCACCGTCTTGAGCTCGGCTGCAGCGTCATCGAGCTTGCCGGCATCGACGGCAGCCTTGGCCAGGAACAGGCTGGCGTACTGCGCGTAGGCAGTACCGCCGAACTCGTTCTTGAGCTTGCCGGCCAGATCCGCCACCTGGGCGGTATCGGGCTTGCCGGTCGGGGTCAGGCTGGCTTCCAGCAACTGCTGGTACAGGTTGGAAGCGCTCTGCGACTGGTTGCTCTGGTATCGGGTCCAGGCTTGCCAGCCGAACACGATGACCAGGGCCAGCAGGCCACCGGTCACCAAGGGCTTGCCGTTACGCTGCCACCAGTCCTTGAGTTCGCCCATTTGTTCGTCTTCGGTACTCGACACCCCAATGCTCCTATTCGCGCAAATGCTTGATGCTTGCTTGATTCAGCCCTGCACAACGCAGGTCGCCAGATGATCGGCCAATGCCGACCAGGCAATGTTCTGTTGTTCGCCCTGGCCGCGCAGGGGTTTGAAACCTACCACTTGTTGGGCCAGTTCGTCGTCCCCCAGGATCAAGGCATGCAACGCACCGCTCTTGTCGGCTTTCTTGAACTGACTCTTGAAGCTGCCGGCACCGGCATTGACCATCAAGCGCAGCCCAGGCACTTCGTCGCGCAGCCGCTCGGCCAGGGTCAGACCTGCCAGCTCGGCCTGCTCGCCAAATGCACACAGATACACATCGACCTGTCGGGAAATCGACTCGGGGACCTGCTCCAAGGTTTCGAGCAGCAGGATCAGACGCTCGATGCCCATCGCAAAGCCCACGCCAGGTGTCGGCTTGCCGCCCATCTGTTCGACCAGGCCATCATAGCGGCCACCGGCACACACGGTGCCCTGGGCGCCCAGCTTGTCGGTGACCCATTCGAAGACGGTCTTGCTGTAGTAGTCCAGGCCACGCACCAGCTTGGGGTTGATCACGTAGGGAATGCCGGCGGCGTCCAGACGCGCCTTCAGACCTTCGAAATGCACGCGCGACTCGTCGTCGAGATAATCGGCCAGCTTCGGTGCGTTGACCAGCACCGCCTGGGTTTCCGGGTGCTTGGTATCGAGCACGCGAAGCGGGTTGGTTTTCAGACGGCGCTGACTGTCTTCGTCGATCTGGTCCAGGTGCGCGGTGAGAAACTCCACCAGCGCCTCGCGATAGCGACCGCGGGCTTCGCTGGTGCCCAGGCTGTTGAGTTCCAGGGTGACCGCGTCACGGATCCCCAGCAGCTTCCACAGCCGCCAGGTCAGCACGATCAGCTCGGCATCGATGTCCGGGCCGTCGAGGTTGAACACCTCCAGGCCGATCTGGTGGAACTGGCGATAGCGCCCTTTCTGCGGCCGTTCATGGCGAAACATCGGCCCCATGTACCAGAGTTTCTGCACCTGGCCACCACCGCTCAAGCCATGCTCGAGCACTGCGCGGACACAGGCTGCGGTGCCTTCCGGGCGCAGGGTGAGGGAATCGCCGTTGCGATCCTCGAAGGTGTACATCTCTTTCTCGACGATATCGGTGACTTCGCCGATGGAACGCTTGAACAGGTCGGTGAACTCGACGATGGGCATGCGGATCTGGCGGTAGCCGTAGCCGTCCAGCAAACCGGCCACGGTGCCTTCGAAGTAGCGCCACAGTGGCGTCTGCTCGGGCAGGATGTCGTTCATGCCACGAATGGCTTGCAGAGTCTTGCTCACAAAATATCCTTAGAAATCCCGGTTAGCCGCGAATGATCAACGCCGCGTCGGCTTCGACCTTTTCCGCTGCCTTCTGCCGGATCAGCCTTTCGAGCTCATCCACCAGATTGTCGTTGGTCAGTTTCTGTGACGGCTTGCCGTCGATGTAGATCAGGTTTGGCGTACCGCCAGTCAGACCGACATGGGCCTCCTTGGCCTCGCCCGGTCCGTTGACCACGCAACCGATGACCGCGACGTCCAGCGGCACCAGCAGGTCTTCGAGACGCCCTTCCAGTTCGTTCATGGTCTTGACCACGTCGAAGTTCTGTCGCGAACAGCTGGGGCAGGCAATGAAGTTGATGCCACGCGAACGCAGGCGCAACGACTTGAGGATGTCGTAACCAACCTTGACTTCCTCCACCGGATCGGCTGCCAGCGAAATGCGAATGGTGTCGCCGATACCGTCGGCCAGCAGCATGCCCAGACCGACCGCCGACTTGACCGTGCCGGAGCGCAGGCCACCGGCCTCGGTGATGCCCAGGTGCAAGGGCTGGATGATCTGCTTGGCGAGCAGGCGATAGGCGTCGACGGCCATGAACACGTCGGACGCTTTCACGCTGACCTTGAAATCGTGGAAATCCAGGCGCACCAGATGCTCGACGTGACGCAGCGCCGACTCGACCAGCGCTTCGGGCGTCGGCTCGCCGTACTTCTTCTGCAGGTCCTTTTCCAGCGAGCCTGCGTTGACACCTATACGGATCGGGATCCCGCGGTCGCGGGCGGCATCGACCACGGCGCGCACGCGGTCTTCGCGACCGATGTTGCCGGGGTTGATGCGCAGGCAGTCCACGCCCAGTTCGGCCACGCGCAGGGCGATCTTGTAGTCGAAGTGGATGTCTGCCACCAGCGGCACGCTGACGCGCTGCTTGATGCGACCGAACGCCTCGGCGGCGTCCATGTCGGGCACGGACACGCGCACGATGTCGGCACCGGCATCGACCAGACGCTGGATCTGCCCCACGGTGGCATCGACGTCATTGGTATCGGTATTGGTCATGCTTTGCACGGCAATGGGCGCATCGCCCCCCACCGGTACCGAGCCAACCCATATTTTGCGCGATTCGCGGCGCTTGATCGGAGATTCACCGTGCATGTTATTGCCCCAGCTTCATGCGAGCAGTATTGCCCTTGGTAAAGGGCGCGACATCCACCGCTTGACCGTTGTAAGTCACCTGGGCGGCATTGGCCACGCCCAGGCGTATGGCGAACGGCGGCTTGCCGCCGACCTGAAGATTCTCGCCGGAACGCTTGAGACCGCTGTACAGGACCTTGCCGGTGGCATCACTGACCTGAGTCCAGCAATCGGCGACGAAGTTGATCCCGACCTGGCCTTGCCCGGCCACTGGAGCCTCAATGGGCGCAGGGACGGCAGCCGGGGCGGCAGCACTGCTAGTCGGGGCGCTGCTCGGGCTCGGCGCGGCAACGGTCGCTGGTGTCTGCGCCGCAACCGGCGGCTGCGGCGCCGTGGCGGCAGGCGTACCGGTGGTGGCCGGGTCGACCGGGGCCTGGCCCTGGTTCAGGCTCAAGGCCGTCGGCTCGCCTTCGCGCGCAGCCACGACCGCCTGGTCTTCAGGCTCGTCGAGCGGATGGATCTGGGTGGTGCCATCGGCGCTTTCGACTTCGACGTGCTCCAGCGCGACGTTGGTCGGATCGGTGCCCCGCGCGGTGGTCTTGTCCTGCCACCAGAGGAAACCGCCACCCACCAGCGCCAGTACCAGCATCAGGCTGACGATGCGCAGCAGGTTGTGAGCCAGGCGCGATGGTTCTTCGATGCGACCCAGGCCATGCACGTTGCTGCCCTGCGCATTGGTGCCCGTGTACTGGTCGAACGCCTGCACCAGTACTGCCTGATCCAGGCCCAGCAACTTGGCATAGGCGCGGATGTAGCCACGGGAAAAGGTGTGCCCGGGCAGCTTGTCGAACGCGCCCGCTTCCAGGTTGGCCAGCGAGGTGGGCGTGAGATTGAGCCGGGCGGCCACCTCAGGCAACGACCACTCTTTGCTTTCGCGGGCCTGACGCAAGGTATCGCCGGGGTTTACACGAGAGCCTGCTGCTACTTCGGGATGCGCCGCTTTCATCTTTGCTCCGACAGGTATTGCTGATATTCCGGCGTACCGGGATAAAGCCGTTTGAGTTGCAGGCCATAACTGGCGGCCTTGTTCTTGTCTTCGTAGACTTTCGCCAGACG
This sequence comes from Pseudomonas sp. MM227, assembly GCF_947090715.1. Taxonomy (NCBI): domain Bacteria; kingdom Pseudomonadati; phylum Pseudomonadota; class Gammaproteobacteria; order Pseudomonadales; family Pseudomonadaceae; genus Pseudomonas; species Pseudomonas sp. MM227. The sequence continues at coordinate 892,879 of NZ_OX352319.1, read as the reverse complement.
CGTGCCAAGCAGCAGACTGCGCGCGGTGTGCTCGCTCAACTGGGTGAACCGGTCGAAATACTCCTTGGCCGGCACATAATGCATGTCCTGGTATGACATCTCGGCCATTTCCAGCAATGCACGGGGCTGCTGACGGTTGAGCCGCAGGGCCTTCTCCAGGTTCTGCTGTGCCACCTCGCGTTGCCCAAGGGCCACTGCGGTCATGCCGAGGTTCTCGAAGACCCGTGAACGCTCCGGGTAAAGCGTATCGGCGGCGGCCTTCTCGAACAGTTCATAGGCTTCCTTGTAGCGTTTCTGCTCGTACAGGAAACTGCCGTAGTTGTTCAGGATACGGGCATCGCTGCGAGCGTTCAAAGCCTTGCGAAAATGCTGCTCGGCGAGCTCCGGTTCCATCTCCGCCTGGAACACCAGGGCCAGTGCGGCATTGGCGTCGGCGTCGGAGCTGTTCAGCTCCAGAGCCTTCTTCAAGGGAATCTTCGCCCGTTCGGTACTGCCTTCCTGCAGGTAGCCCAGGCCCAGTTGCACGTATGCCTGACGTGCCTCGTCCCGCCCCTTGCTGGTGTCCATCGGATTGACCTTGCCCGTGGTGACGCAGCCGGTCAGCAAGGCGAATACGATCAGCAGCGCAGCGCGCAGGGTCATGGGGTTCCTCTCGTTCAGTTCCGATTCGCGGCAGTTTGCGGCATATCGGCCTCAGCGCCTAATTGGCGCACGGCGATGTAGCGTTCACTGCGGCGCGTGCGGTCCATGACCTGACCCACCAGCTGGCCACAGGCCGCGTCGATGTCCTCGCCACGGGTGGTGCGTACGGTGACGTTGAAGCCAGCCTGATGCAGGTGATCCTGGAAACGACGGATCGCATTGTTGCTCGGGCGCTCGTAGCCGGAATGCGGGAACGGGTTGAACGGAATGAGGTTGACCTTGCAGGGCACGTTCTTGAGCAACTCGACCATTTCCACGGCATGCTCGAGCTGGTCGTTGACGTCCTTGAGCAGGGTGTACTCGATAGTCAGCACGCGCTTCTCGCCCAGCTGCGACATGTAGCGCTGGCACGACTCGAGCAGCATCTTGAGCGGGTACTTCTTGTTGATCGGCACCAACTGGTTGCGCAACGCGTCGTTGGGCGCGTGCAGCGACAGGGCCAGGGAGACGTCGATGTGATCGGCGAGCACGTCGATCATGGGCACGACACCCGAGGTCGACAGGGTGACCCGGCGTTTGGAGATGCCATAGCCCAGGTCATCCATCATCAGGCGCATGGCCGCGATGACGTTGTCGAAGTTCAGCAGCGGCTCGCCCATGCCCATCATCACCACGTTGGTGATGGCACGGTCGACGGTCGCCGGGACGCTGCCGAAGGATTTGTTGGCAATCCACACCTGGCCAATGACTTCGGCGGCGGTGAGGTTGCTGTTGAAGCCTTGTTTGCCGGTGGAGCAGAAACTGCAATCCAGCGCACAGCCCGCCTGGGACGACACACACAAGGTGCCACGCTTGCCCTGGGGGATGTACACGGTCTCGACGCAGCTGCCGGACGCCACGCGCACCACCCACTTGCGGGTGCCGTCGGTGGAGATGTCCTCGCTGACCACTTCGGGGCCGCGGATCTCGGCACAGGCCTTGAGCTTTTCGCGCAGGGCCTTGCCGACGTTGGTCATGGCATCGAAATCGTCCACGCCAAAATGGTGAATCCACTTCATGACCTGACCGGCACGAAAGCGCTTCTCCCCGATCGAGTCGAAGAACTGTTCCATTTCCGGTTGAGTCAGACCCAACAGGTTCGTCTTGCCAGTCATATCAGTCATGGGTTCACCTTCACTCGTTGGCCGTGGCTTAGCGAGTGGTTACTTCGGTAGTAGCGAAGAAGTATGCGATTTCGCGGGCAGCAGCAGCTTCGGAGTCCGAACCGTGGACGGCGTTGGCGTCGATGGATTCGGCGAAGTCGGCACGGATGGTACCGGCAGCAGCTTCTTTAGGGTTGGTAGCACCCATCAGTTCGCGGTTCAGAGCGATGGCGTTTTCACCTTCCAGAACCTGGACGACGACCGGGCCGGAAGTCATGAAGGCAACCAGCTCACCGAAGAAGCCACGAGCGCTGTGTTCGGCGTAGAAGCCTTCGGCTTCGGCTTTGGACAGTTGCTTGAGTTTCGAGGCAACGACGCGCAGGCCGGCTTTTTCGAAACGAGTGGTGATCTCGCCGATGACGTTCTTGGCGACAGCGTCGGGCTTGATGATGGAGAAAGTACGTTGAACAGCCATGTGAAACTCCAGAAACAGTGATTGAAGCGAAAAATTAAACCCGCGAATTATACGCGGGTTCCGGGGTATTGCCTAACCTGCAAATCGATCAGTCCTTTTCGGCAGCCCAGAGGGTCTGCACCGCCTCGAGCACCTTCTCGCCGACGCGACCGGAGGCGTCGTCGAAATCGGGCAGCGCCTTGATCATCTGCTGCAGGCGGGTGAAGCCGATCGAATACGGATCGAGTTCCGGATGCCGTTCTTCCAGCTCCTCGGCGATCCGCTGTACATCATTCCAACCATAGCTCATGACGATTCCTCGGTCAGTGCGGCGCTTCGGCGGCGTGATTGAGCGAGTACTTGGGAATCTCGACGGTGATGTCCTGGGTGCCGACCTTGGCCTGGCAGCTCAGGCGCGACGTCGGCTCAAGGCCCCAGGCGCGATCGAGGAAATCCTCTTCCAGCTCGTCGGCCTCTTCCAGCGTGTCGAAACCGGCACGGATCACGCAATGGCAGGTGGTGCAGGCGCACACGCCGCCACAGGCACTCTCGATCTCGATATGATGATCGTGGGCAACGTCGAGCAGCGACCGGCCAGTTTCAGCTTCGACCACCATGCCGTCCGGGCAATGCTCGGCGTGGGGCAGAAAAGTCACCTTCGGCATCAGTTATTCCTCAATTTCATTCAGGTTGCGCCCTGACAGGGCGTCTTTCACGGCATTGTTCATACGACGCGCGGCGAAGGCATCGGTCACCTGCGACAGCAGCTTGGTCTGCTGTTCGATGGCCGGACCGTCGTCGCCCTTGACCCGCGCGCGCAACTCGTCCATCTGCAGGCCGATCACCATGCGCTCTTCGTCGTCGAGCAGACGCTCGCCATCGGCGTCCAGCGCGGCCTGTACCGCTTCGAGCAGACGCTCGCCGTCGACCTGGTGCTCGCGCAGCTGGCGAGCAACCTTGTCGTCACCGGCGTACTGGAAGGAATCGGTGAGCATCCTGGCGACCTCGCCGTCGGTCAGGCCATAGGAGGGCTTGACCTGAATGCTCGCTTCCACGCCAGAGCCCAGCTCGCGCGCGGACACACTGAGCAGGCCATCGGCATCGACCTGAAAAGTCACGCGGATCTTCGCCGCGCCGGCCACCATGGCAGGAATGCCACGCAGCTCGAAACGGGCCAGCGACCGGCAGTCGCTGATCAGCTCGCGCTCACCCTGCAGAACGTGCACGAGCAAGGCCGACTGGCCGTCCTTGTAGGTGGTGAAATCCTGGGCACGCGCAACGGGAATGGTGGTGTTGCGCGGAATCACCTTCTCCATCAGCCCGCCCATGGTTTCCAACCCCAGGGACAGCGGGATGACGTCCAGCAGCAACAGCTCGCCGCCGTCGCGCTTGTTGCCGGCCAGGGTATCGGCCTGGATGGCCGCACCGATGGCCACCACCTGATCGGGGTCGATGTCGGTCAACGGCTGGCGCCCGAACAGCTCGCCTACCGCTTCACGTACCCGCGGCACGCGGGTAGAGCCACCGACCATGACCACGGCAAGGATCTCGTCGATCTCGATGCTGGCGTCACGCACGGCGCGTCGGCAGGCCTTGAGGCTGCGCGCGATCATGGGTTCGATCAGCGCCTGGAAGGCGTCGCGCGTGAGCTCCGCACTCCAGGTGCCGTATTCGATGGTGGCGCTGTACGACTGGCTCAGGGCTTCCTTGGCAGCGCACGCCGCCTGCAGCAGCTGGCGCTGGGCACCGGGGTCGAGGTTGGCGGATACGCCCGCCTGCTCGACGATCCAGCCTGCGATGGCATGATCGAAATCGTCGCCACCCAGTGCACTGTCGCCGCCGGTGGCCAGCACTTCGAAGACCCCGCCGGTCAGGCGCAGGATGGAGATATCGAAAGTGCCACCGCCCAGGTCGTAGATCGCCACCAGCCCTTCGGCGTGCTGATCCAGGCCATAGGCGACGGCAGCGGCCGTCGGCTCGTTGAGCAGGCGCAGCACGTTCAGCCCGGCCAGGCGCGCGGCGTCCTTGGTGGCTTGACGCTGGGCGTCATCGAAATAGGCGGGAACGGTGATCACCGCCCCGACCAGGTCGCCGCCCAAGACGTCTTCGGCGCGCTGGCGCAGGGCCTTGAGAATATCGGCAGACACTTCCACCGGGCTTTTCGGCCCTTGGACGGTCTGGATGAACGGCATGTGCGACTCGCCACCGACGAAGCGGTAGGGCAACTGCTCGCCCAGCTGCTTGACGTCGGCCAGGCCACGGCCCATCAGGCGCTTGACCGAGAGCACGGTGTTGAAAGGGTCGCTGGCGGCGGCAGCCTTGGCAGCCGCTCCGACCTCGACACGATCGGCGTGATAGCGAACGGCAGACGGCAGGATGACCTGCCCGTCTGCGTCTGCCAGGGGTTCGGATAGACCGCTGCGCAGCGCAGCGACCAGCGAATTGGTAGTGCCCAGGTCGATCCCCACGGCCAGACGACGCTGGTGTGGTTGAGGACTCTGGCCAGGTTCGGCGATCTGCAGTAGGGCCATGCTTATCAGGTCAGGAATTCAGGCGTGCGGCCGTAGCGACACTGGGTTAATCGTCGAGGCGCTCTTCGAGCTGGCGCACTTCATAGGAAAGCTTGTCGAGAAACTGCATGCGCCGCATCAGGCGTTCGGCCTGTTCGCGTTGCGCCGCGTCATCCCAACAGGCAGCGAAGCTGTCTTCGAGTTCAGCCTGCGCGGCCTTGACCCGCCGCTTGAAGGCGGCCACACCGGGCAAGTCGGCGCTGTCCTGCAGGTCTTCGAGCTCTTCGCGCCACTGCATCTGCTGCAGAAGAAAGTCCGGGTCATGGACCGTGACTTCCTGCGGTACTTCCCGCCCACCGATGGACAGCAGGTAACGCGCACGCTTGGGCGCAGCCTTCAGGGTCTGGTAGGCATCGTTCAAACCCGCGGACTTTTCCAGCGCCTGGCGTTGCTCGCGCTCGGAAGCGTCGGCAAAGCGATCAGGGTGGACTTCACGGGCCAACTCGCGGTAGCGGGTAGCCAGCTGGTCGAGATCCAGGCGAAAGCCAGGCTTGAGGTCGAACAGGGCGAAATGACAAGGAGTACCCACGGTCAGCCTCAGATATTGAAGCTTTCGCCGCAGCCACATTCGCCGCGTACGTTGGGGTTGTTGAACTTGAAGCCTTCGTTCAACCCTTCCTTGACGAAATCGAGCTCGGTACCGTCCAGGTAGACCAGGCTCTTGGGATCGATGATCACCTTGACGCCATGGTTCTCGAAGACCTTGTCTTCGCTGCCGGCTTCATCGACGAACTCCAGCACGTAGGCCAACCCCGAGCAACCGGTGGTGCGTACGCCCAAACGAATGCCGTCACCCTTGCCACGCCCTGCCAGGGAGCGGCGAACGTGGTTGGCGGCGGCTTCTGTCATGCTGATGGCCATCGTGACTCCTTACCTGCAAACGGTTGCGCGCGAGCGGTCACCCGCACCGCGCTGTATCGAACCTGCGACTGTGTCCAGCTTCGCTCTGACTCAGAGCAGACCTTTCTTCTGCTTGTAGTCGCGTACGGCCGCCTTGATGGCGTCCTCGGCGAGCACCGAGCAGTGGATCTTCACCGGCGGCAACGCCAGTTCTTCGGCCAGCTGGGTGTTCTTGATGGTTTCGGCTTCGTCCAGGGTCTTGCCCTTCATCCACTCGGTGGCGAGGGAGCTGGAAGCGATGGCCGAACCGCAGCCGTACGTCTTGAACTTGGCATCTTCGATGATGCCCTGCTCGTTGACGCGGATCTGCAGACGCATCACATCGCCGCACGCCGGAGCGCCGACCATGCCAGTGCCGACATCGGCATCTTCGGCGTCCATCTTGCCCACGTTACGTGGGTTTTCGTAGTGGTCGATGACCTTTTCACTGTAAGCCATGATATTGATCCTTACTGAAACTCATCAGGTAAGCCGCTCTTGCCGGCAGCTACTTAGTGCGCCGCCCACTCGATCTTCGAGATATCGACACCGTCTTTGTACATGTCCCACAGCGGCGACAACGCGCGCAGCTTGGTGACGGCCTCGCAGACTTTCTGCGCGGCGTAATCGACTTCTTCCTCGGTGGTGAAGCGACCGAAGGTGAAACGAATGGAGCTGTGTGCCAGCTCGTCGTTGCGGCCCAGGGCGCGCAGCACGTACGAGGGCTCGAGCGAGGCCGAGGTGCACGCGGAACCGGAAGACACTGCCAGGTCCTTTAGCGCCATGATCAGCGACTCGCCTTCGACATAGTTGAAGGACAGGTTCAGGTTGTGCGGCACGCGAGCAGTCAGGCTGCCGTTGACGTACAGCTCTTCCAGGTTTTCGACCTGCTGGTAGAACCGGTCGCTGAGGGCCTTGATGCGTGCGTTCTCGTCCGCCATGGTTTCCTTGGCGATACGGAAGGCTTCGCCCATGCCGACGATCTGGTGCGTGGCCAGGGTGCCCGAACGCATGCCGCGCTCGTGACCACCGCCGTGCATGGCAGCTTCCAGGCGAACTCGCGGCTTGCGGCTGACGTACAGCGCGCCGATACCCTTGGGGCCATAGGTCTTGTGCGCCGAGAACGACATCAGGTCGACCTTGAGCGCGGCCAGGTCGATGTCGACCTTGCCGGTGGACTGCGCAGCATCGACATGGAACAGCACGCCGCGCGAACGGGTCAGTTCGCCGATGGCCGCGATGTCGTTGATCACGCCGATTTCGTTGTTCACGTGGATGACCGAAACCAGGATGGTGTCGTCGCGCATCACCGCTTCGATCATGGCTGGGGTAACCAGGCCATCGGTGCCGGGCTCGAGATAGGTGACGTCGAAGCCTTCACGCTCGAGCTGGCGGGTGGTGTCCAGCACCGCCTTGTGCTCGATCTTGGTGGTGATGATGTGCTTGCCCTTGGTCTGGTAGAAGTGCGCCACACCTTTGATCGCGAGGTTGTCGGACTCGGTGGCACCGCTGGTCCAGACGATTTCGCGCGGGTCGGCACCGACCAGGTCGGCCACTTGGCGACGGGCGTTTTCGACGGCTTCTTCGGCTTTCCAGCCGAACACGTGCGAACGGGAAGCCGGGTTACCGAAGTTCCCGTCCATCTGCAGGCATTCGATCATCTTCTGTGCAACGCGTGGATCCACTGGCGTGGTCGCGGAGTAATCGAGGTAAATCGGCAACTTCATTGGTATCTCCTATCAGGCGGCTAACCTGGCTTTCTCATTCGACGGCAGACGTTTCGATCTTGTCCAGGCGTTGCGTGCGGCCGTTGCTGTTGCAACGGCGCAGGTCCTGGCGCTGGGCGACTTCTTGCACTTCACGGCGAGTGACAAGGTCGGACAGACTGATGCCGCTCAAAAATTCATGGATCTGCTGGCTGAGGTCGCACCACAGGTGATGGGTCAGGCAGGTGTCTCCGGCGTGGCAATCACCCAGGCCCTGGCACTTGGTGGCGTCGACCGATTCGTTGACCGCGTCGATGACCTGTGCAACCTGGATGCCTTCCATTTCGCGGGAAAGCTGGTAACCACCGCCCGGGCCGCGCACGCTGGACACCAGGTTGCCCCGGCGCAGCTTGGCGAACAGTTGCTCCAGGTAGGACAGCGAAATGCCCTGGCGCTCGGAGATGTCGGCCAATGAGACCGGCCCACGCTGCGCGTGCAATGCCAGGTCGAGCATGGCAGTGACGGCGTATCGGCCTTTAGTTGTCAGTCGCATGGCTAGTACCACGGGTTCTCGGAATAGGTTCGATCATCCTATTTCCGAGTAAATTTGTCAACTATAAGTCCTACTGAATTACTAGGACTTGAGTGCAGAAACGGCGGCGCAATGATAGCAGACTAATGATGCAGGAGGGAGCATCTGCTGCTCGCTATGCCCCGTAGGAGCGGTCATCGGCCGCGAAACGGGCGCCGCAGTGGATCTGCTGGACCGCGGTGCGCCCTTCGCGGCCACGGACCGCTCCTACAGGGGTGTCGAGGCACGCGCAGGAGCGGCCATCGGCCGCGAAACGGGCGCCGCGGTGGATCTGATGGATCAGGGGGTTGGCCTTGCGCTCCGCGCCCTGCACGCATTCGAAATCCTCGTCACGCAGGGGCGGCAGGTCCTTGGCACGGTAGTCGCTGCCCAACTGGTTGAGCGCGCCACACATGCCCTCGAGGCGCCCATCCACTGCATGCAGGTGATCGAGCAGTTGGCCGATGGCCCTGGCCACCGGGTCCGGCATATCTTCCCCACCGACACCGTAGGCATCGAAGCCGATCTTCTCGGCCATGGCCTTGCGCCGCGCATCGAGCTGGTCGTCGCTCTTGACGATGATCTTGCCCGGGATCCCCACCACGGTCGCGCCGGGTGGCACCTCCTTGGTCACCACCGCGTTGGAGCCGACCTTGGCCCCGGCGCCCACGGTGAACGGCCCGAGCACCTTGGCGCCCGCCCCTACCACCACGCCGTCGGCCAGGGTTGGATGGCGCTTGCCCTTGTTCCAGCTGGTACCGCCCAGGGTCACGCCCTGATAGATCGTCACATCGTCGCCGATCTCGGCCGTCTCGCCGATCACGATGCCCATGCCGTGGTCGATGAAAAACCGCCGGCCCACCGTGGCGCCCGGATGAATCTCGATCCCGGTCATCCAGCGACCGAAATTCGACACCACCCGCGCCAGCCATTTCAGATCCCGCTTCCACAAGGCATGGGCCGCCCGATGCAGCCAGATGGCGTGCATGCCGGGGTAGCAGGTCAATACCTCGAACGCATTGCGCGCAGCCGGATCGCGATGAAAAACACTCTGAATATCTTCCCGCAGACGTTCGAACATTTACTGATCCTTGCGCTTATGCGGCTCGCCCCGAGCGACCTTCTGGGTCTCGGTGAGAATGCCGCGCAAAATACTCATTTCCGACTTGTTCACGGCGCTGCGGCCAAACAGCCGACGCAGGCGCGCCATCAAATGCCGCGGTTTTTCCGGGTCGAGAAAGGCGATATCGACCAGCGTGTCCTGCAGATGGCCATAGAAGCGCTCCATCTCGTCGCTGGTCGCCAGCTCTTCGGCCTTCTCCATGGCAGCCGCCGGCCGCTTGCCCGCCAGCCAGGCCATGCGCACCTCATAGCCGAGCACCTGCACAGCGGCCGCCAGGTTCAGCGAGCTGAAATCGGGGTTGGACGGGATGTGCACATGGAAATGACAGCGCTGCAGCTCGTCGTTGGTCAGGCCCGCATGCTCGCGGCCGAACACCAGCGCGATCTGCTTGCCCTGCCCCGCTTCGTCGATGACTTTTTCGCCGCATTCACGGGGATCCACCAAGGGCCAGGGCAGGCTGCGGTCGCGGGCGCTGGTACCCAACACCACCGTGCAGCCCACCAGTGCCTCTTCCAGCGTGGCGACCACCTGGGCGTTTTCCAGCACGTCGCTGGCACCCGAGGCGCGCGCCTCGGCTTCGGGCGACGGAAAATCGCGGGGCTCGACCAGCACCAGCCGCGACAGGCCCATGTTCTTCATGGCGCGCGCCGCTCCACCGATGTTGCCGGGATGGCTGGTATTGACCAGGACGACTCGGATGTTATCCAGCACGGCTAGGGCTCTGTGTCGGGGAAAGGGCGGCAAATATTACAGAAGGCCTATAACTAAGGCTATGTCCCTCTTCTTGTCCACGACTTTTCTGCTAGAATGCGCGGCTTTCTTTAACGACCTAGGTGAAACGTCCATGCAGCCCATGCTGAATATCGCGCTGCGCGCCGCCCGCAGCGCCAGTGAATTGATCTTCCGCTCCATCGAGCGCCTGGATACCATCAAGGTCGACGAGAAAGATGCCAAGGACTACGTGTCCGAAGTCGATCGCGCCGCCGAACAGAAAATCATCGACGCCCTGCGCAAGGCCTATCCAACCCACGGCATCCGTGGCGAAGAAACCGGCTTCCACGCTGGCAGCGGCGAAGGCGAAGACTACCTGTGGATCATCGACCCACTGGACGGCACCACCAACTTCCTGCGCGGCGTCCCGCATTTCGCCGTCAGCATCGCCTGCAAATACCGCGGTCGCCTGGAGCACGCGGTGGTTCTGGACCCGGTGCGCCAGGAAGAATTCACCGCCAGCCGTGGCCGTGGTGCCCAGCTCAACGGTCGCCGCCTGCGTGTCAGCGGTCGCACCAGCCTGGACGGCGCCCTGCTGGGCACCGGCTTTCCGTTCCGTGACAACCAGATGGACAACCTCGACAACTACCTGGGCATGTTCCGCAGCCTGGTGGGCCAGACCGCCGGCATCCGCCGCGCCGGCTCCGCCAGCCTGGATCTGGCCTACGTCGCCGCGGGCCGCTTCGACGCATTCTGGGAGTCGGGTCTGTCGGAATGGGACATGGCTGCGGGCGTGCTGCTGATTCAGGAAGCAGGCGGCCTGGTGAGCGATTTCACCGGCGGTCACAACTTCCTCGAAAACGGCCACATCGTGGCCGGCAACACCAAGTGCTTCAAGGCGGTGCTGACCGCCATCCAGCCGCACCTGCCGGCTTCGCTCAAGCGCTGAGCGCCGACGCGACAAGCGCCGCGACGAAAAAAGCACCCTGATGGGTGCTTTTTTCATGCCCGAGATTCACGCCAACACGGACTATTCTTCGCAGGCAAAGGCCAGTATTCGACCCAGCATCTCGTCGCAGCCCGCCAGTTGCGCGATGCTGACGAACTCATCGGGCTTGTGCCCCTGCGCCATGCTGCCGGGCCCGCACACCACCGTCGCTATGCCCGCCTGATCGAACAGCCCGCCTTCGGTACCGAACGCCACCGTGGAAAACGCCCGCGAACCGCTGAACCGCGCGATCAAGCCCGCCGCCTCGCTGGCATGGCTCACGTCAAGGCCCGGATAGCTGGACAACTCGCTGAAGCGAATGGCGCTCTGGCCACCGACCGCCTGCATGGCCGGCAGCAACGTGTGCTCAGCGTAACCTTGCAGGGCCTGGGTGAGTTGCCGCGGATCATCGGCGGGCAGCGAGCGCACCTCGAAATCGAAACGGCAATGCTGGGGTACGATGTTGAGCGCCGTACCGCCCGCTATCACCCCCACCTGCACCGTGGAAAACGGCGGATCGAAGCGCTCGTTGCGTGCATCCGGGGTTTGCAGCGCCTCACCCAGCCGGCCCAGTTCGGCAATCAGCCGCGCAGCGTACTCGATAGCATTGACCCCGCTGGGCGCATGGGCCGAGTGACAAGCCAGCCCCTCCACTTCGCAGCGCATCGCCAGCTTGCCCTTGTGGCCGAGCACGGGCGCCAGTTCGGTCGGTTCGCCGATCACGCACAACATCGGCTGCACCGGCCGGTGACGCAACGCTTCGAGCAGCGAGCGCACGCCCAGGCAGCCGACTTCCTCATCGTAGGACAGCGCGATGTGCAGCGGCCTGCGCAGGGGTGCCTCGACCCATGCCGGCACCTGCGCCAGTACGCAGGCGATGTAGCCTTTCATGTCGGCGGTGCCGCGGCCATACAGGCGTCCATCCGCCTCGCTCAGTTGGAACGGCGGATGGGTCCACGCCTGGCCGTCTACCGGCACCACATCGGTATGGCCCGACAGGACGATGCCCGGCACATGGTCAGGGCCGATGCTGGCGAACAGATTGGCCTTGCTACGAGCCTCGTTGTAGATCAGCTCGCTGCTCACGCCGTACTCTGCCAGGTAGCCCTGAACGAATTCGATCAGCGCCAGGTTCGACTCGCGACTGGTGGTGTCGAAGGCCACCAACTGCGCCAGCAGATCACGGCTGGCGCTCATCGGGCGTCTCCCGGCACGCCGTAACCCGGCGCCACCGCCGGATTCAAAGCGCGGTCGATATAGTCCTGCATCTGCGGTCGATAGGCCTGCCACAGCTGCTGCAACTCACCCAAAGGATCATGCTCGGCCCAGTCCACTCGCAGGTCGACGACGGGCCACGGCAGCTCACCTACTACTTTCAGCGCCGCAGAGTGCACCGGCCCGGCTTCGCCACCGGCGGCCAGCCCGGCCAGCATGGCATGCAGCAAGCGCTCGGCCAGGTGCCCGGAGGCCTCTTGGAACGCCTCGACCAAAGCGTCGACCACCGCGGTGGCGGCCAGCATGTTGCCTGCCGCTACGCATTGCTCACCGCTGCGCGCATGGTGAATGCCCAAGGTCTGGCCGCCGCTGACAAAGGCGCTGCGCCCCTGCGCATCGAGGGCGATGATCTGCCTGTACTCACCAAAACCGTCGCCGCCCAGCACCTGCTGCAACGCCTCGGCAGGCGACACCTGCTGTTCGAGCAGCACAAGCGTCTGCGGGCCGAGGGCTGGCAGGGTGATGTTCTGTGACGACACCGCCCCCACACCGGCCAGCAGCCACGGGCAGCGGGCGCCCACGGCAATGCTCGAAGAACTGATGGCGATGCCCAACTGGCCGGTTTCGGCGCAGCGTGCCGCAATGGAAAAGGTCATAGCAGGGAACTCCTCATTCCGGGATGACGGCGATCACGTCGATTTCCATCAACCACTGCGGTTGGCCGAGGGCCGACACCACCAGGCCAGTGGAAATCGGGAAGACTCCCTTGAGCCAGCGGCCGACGACGTGATAGACCGGCTCGCGATAGCGCGGATCGATGATGTAGGTAGTGGTCTTGACGATATGCGACAGGTCGCTGCCCGCCTCTTCCAGCAACTGCTTGACGTTTTTCATGGCCTGCTCGGCCTGCGCCGCCGGGTCACCAAGCCCCACCAGGTTGCCGTCGAAGTCGGTGCCCACCTGACCGCGCACATACACGGTATTGCCGGCCCGGACAGCTTGGCACAGGTCATTGTCCAGGCTCTGGTTGGGGTAGGTGTCCTTGGTGTTGAACATCCGAATGCGGGTATGGGTAACCATGAACGAAACTCCTTGGCGTAGGCGTCGAGGTGACGCCACACAGTAGTGATCAACAGCTGCGATCAAGCGTTGGCGCGCACCGCGGCGGGCAAGTCCGCGGCTGACCTGGACTCGTCGTAGGCGCGGTATTTGCGCTGGGTGGCGATCTGGTCGGCGACATGCCGGGCGTCGTGCCATACGCCCCAGATAAACGCCGAACCGCGCCGCGACAACCATGGCAGACCGACGAAATAGATGCCTTGTTCGCTGCTCACGCCGCGCTGGTGACGCGGCTTGCCGTTGGCGTGGAAGGCGTCCACCTGCAGCCAGCTGTAGTCTTGAGAATAACCGGTGGCCCAGATGATCGTGGCCACGCCCGCCTCGGCCAGGTCCAGCGCCTGCAGCGGCTGGGCGATGCACGCCGCGTCGGCTACGCGCTCGCGGGCAGTCGGTTCCAGGGGCAAGTCCAGGCCGTTGCGCTCGGCATAGGCATCGGCCGCATCGAGCAGGGCCAGATAGTTCTCGTCACCCCGGTCGAGGTTGTCGTTCAGGTCCTGGGCAAAGGTGACGGTGCCATCGGCAAAGCGCTCGGTCAGGCCGACCAGCACCATCCCGGCTTGCGCCAAGCGACGAAAGTCCACGGTATGCCCGCCGCGGGCGCCACTGACGGCAATGGTGACGTGCTCGCGGCCCGCTTGCACGGTTTCGCTGTCCCACAGCCCGAGCACACCCAGCCACCAGCAGAAATCCCGTCCGCGGTAAGCGCGCGGTGGCCGATCGTGCGGACCGACCGACAGGTAGACCTTGCGTCCTGCGCGCAGCAGCTCCTCGGCGATCTGCACCCCGGATGACCCCGCACCGACCACCAGCACCGCGCCTGCGGGCAATTGCTCGGGGTTGAAATAGTGCGCCGAATGGATCTGGTGAAGCGTTGAATCAGTGGGCGCGATGGCCGGGATGACCGGTTTCTGGAACGGCCCGGTGGCCGACACCAGATGCTTGACCGAATAGGTGCCCGCGCTGGTTTCCACGGTGAAGCCGGCGCGACCGACGTTGCGCCTCACTCGCTTGACCTCCACACCGGTCTTGATCGGCGCGTCGAATGTGCGGGCATAGGCTTCGAAATAATCGGCCACCTGCTCCTTGCCGGCGAAGCCATCCGGGTCCATGTCGAATTCCAGGCCGGGGAACCGATCGTGCCAGGCCGGGCCGTTGGCCACCAGTGAGTCCCAACGGCCCGAGCGCCAGGCTTCGGCGATGCGAGCCCGCTCCAGTACCAGGTGAGGGATGCCCAGACGGCTCAGGTGCTCGCTCATGGCCACCCCGGCCTGTCCAGCACCCACTACCAGGGTGTCTATTTCGGTGATCTGTTGGTTCATCTTGGCATCCTTCGGCAGGCCGTCAGGGCTTGCCGCTGTCTTCATGAAAATTCGAAAGCCGGGCACACGGCGTCCTGCGGCACCCGCGAGGCTGTGCAGAGCGCTCAGTGGGTGTCGGGTGCTCAGTCCACCAGCGAGGGATCCGCCTGAATCATCAGGTACTTCATTTCTTCGAAATGGCGCTGGGAAAAATCGCTGATTTTCTCCCAGTCCCGCGCGGTCTTTTCCGCTACTTCATCAGCCAGCACCTTGAGCGGCTGGCCGGTCGACCAGGCGGTTACCAGAATCTGGCAGGCGCGCTCCAGGGTCCAGATGTCATCGAACGCCTCACCCACCGTGGGGGCAGTGACGATGACACCATGGTTGCCCATCAGCAGCCGGCTCTTGTCCTGCAGCAGGCTGGCCAGGCGGGCGCCCTCGGCGCTGGTATCGGCCATGCCGCCATACAGTTCATCCACCGCGACGCGGTTGAAATAGCGTGCCGTGTTCTGGTCGACCGGCACGATCCTGGGCTGCGCCAGGCAGGCCACGGCGGTGGTATAGACCGGGTGCAGATGCAGCACCACACGGGCATCGGGCAGGCGCTGGTGAACCTGGCCGTGGATCGACCAGGCAGTGGCATCCACGTCCGGGCGCTGCGCGGCTTCGGCATCGTCGGCATCGAGCAGCAACAGATCGCTGGCCCGCAGGCGGGAAAAATGCACCCATTTGGGGTTGAGCAGAAACTGCTTGCCGTCGGCGCTGATGGCCGCACTGAAATGGTTGGCGACCGCCTCATGCATGCCCAGGTGGGCGATGATGCGGAACGTCGCCGCCAGGTCGACGCGCGTCTGTTCTTCGAAACTCAGGGCCATGGCGCTGGGCACTCCGTTGGCACGTACCCGCGACGATCCGCGGGTACTGATGGCTGATCTTGACGTGCGCTATCAGGGCTTGGGCATCAATGTGGCGATGTCATCGGCGGTCGGCGCCTGGAACTTGTACTTGGCCAGCAGGGCGGCGTACTCCGGAGTCTTGCTGTACTTTTCCAGGCCTTCGACCAGCGCAGTCCTGACCGCATCGTTGCCCTTCTTCACGCCGAAACCGTTGAGCACCGGGTAGATCAGGGTCTGCGAGGAAATCACTACGCGATTGCCCAGCTTGTCGACCACCCCACGGGCGACCGCCGCATCGGTGATCTGCGCCTCGACTGCGTGCGCCAGCATGGCCTGGGTTGCCTGTGGATCGGTGCCGTACTCGCTGATGGCAATCGGCTGCAGGCCATTCTTCACGCAATATTCGGCAGACAGCTTCTGCAACTGCTGCAGCCAGGACGTGGCACCCATGGAGCCGATCTTGTGGCCGCAGAACTCTTCGGGCGTCTTGGGCTGATAGTCACTGCCCTTCACCGCAAGTATCGACTCGCCACTTTTCAGGTAAGGGACCATGTCGATCACCTTCAGGCGGTCGGCGGTGATGTACATCGACGAGTTGGTGATATCGAACCGTCCGGCCTGCAGTCCGCTGATCAGGTTGGGAAAGCGCGTGTCGATGTTTTCCGCAGTCATGCCCATGACCTTGGCCAGACCGTCGAGAAATTCGATATCGAAGCCGGCGGGTTTGTTCTTCTCCATGTACTCGTAGGGGAAGAACGTCATATCGGAACCGGCGACGATCTTGCCGGGCTGCTGGAACGCCAAAGCGCTCAACGAGCTGGCAGCCAGGACGGCGCCGAACACGGCCATGGAAACGGGGCGGACGATCAGGCTTGGCAATTTCATGGGGTATTCCTCGCAGTCAATGGAGTCAGGCAGTCGTCAGGTCGGTACCGGCCTGCTGGACGAAAAACGATGCACCCTTGGGTTTCTGGGGCAGGCGAACGTGGTGATCGGTGCTGCGCACCAGGCCGCTCTCGCGCCCGGCCACCAGAAGCCCGGCGTGCTCGCTGGGCAGCGGGTTGTCGGCCAGCGGCAAAGCGTCCTCGGCGGCGTAGACGCTGATGAACAGGGTTCGCGGATCTTCGGTGTGGTTGGGGCTTGAGGCATGCAGCAGACGGGTGTGCATGAAGCACACCGAACCCGGCGGACCGAAGCACGCCACCGGTGCCTGGCAGTGCTCATCGACCACGGCATCGGCCACCGCACCGGTAAAGCGCTCGTCGTGCCAGTGCGACCACAGCGGGCCCGTGTGGCTGCCGGGGATGACCTTGAGCGGGCCGTTCTGCGGGGTCACTTCGCTGACCATCAACAGCGCCGTCACCAGGTCATCGTTGCTGTGCGGGGTGAACAGGAAATCCTGGTGCCATTTCACCTGGGTGGCGGTGTGCGGCAGCTTGGAGTTGATCTTGCTGTGGTGGAAGCGCGTACCGGCGCCGCCGATCAGCTGTCCGGCAATCTCGGCCATGCGCGAGGCGAAGGCGGCCTGGCGATACGCCGGCGAAATCTCGGTGGGCGAGGCCACGCGGCGCAGCGAAGGATGGTCCGCGCGGTGATCGCTTTCCACATCGAAGCGGGGGCGCCCATCCAGCGTTTCCCCCCACGCCTGGGACTGGCTGCGGCTGTCCTGAACCCACTGGTCGAAGTCCTGTTGCAGCGCGGCGACTTCCGGCGCAGCCAGCACGTCCTCCACGACCAGAAAGCCATCTTGATGAAACCGGTCTATCTGCCATTGCTCGATCATGTTTGCTACTCGCACCAGTTAGGTTGGATTCAGGCCAACGAGACATCTTTGAGGAACGCTTCCACCCGCGGGTTGTGCCCGCTACGCAGCGCCTGCGGGCTGTCATCGCAGACCACGCGGCCCTTCTCCATGAAGACGATGCGATCGGAAACCTTGAAGGCGAAATTCATTTCGTGGGTCACGATGATCATGGTGATGCCTTCGCTGGCCAGCGCTTCGATGACCTGCAACACCTCGTTGACCTTCTCCGGGTCGAGCGCCGAGGTGGGTTCATCGAACAGCATGATCTGTGGGCGCATCATCAGTGCGCGAGCAATCGCCACGCGTTGCTGTTGGCCACCGGACAACTGATGCGGGTACTTCCAGGCATGGTCGAGCATGCCGACCTTGTGCAGCAGGGCGTAGGCCTGCTGCCGGAGATCGGCCAGCGGCGCCAGGCGGTGATAACGCGGGGCCATGAGCAGGTTGTTGAGCACGGTCATGTGCGGGAACAGGTTGAAGCTCTGGAACACCATGCCGATGTTCAGGCGATGCTCGGCGTGTTCCACATAGCGCTGCGGCTGTGCGCCCTTTCGGTCCAGGTGAATGAACGGCTTGCCGTTGATCTTGATGTCACCGTTGTCGATCTGCTCCAGCCCGTTGAGCAGGCGAATCAGCGTGGTCTTGCCCGAGCCCGAAGGGCCGATGACCGACACCACTTCACCCGGCTGGATCTGCAAGCTCACCGCGCCCAGTACTTCGACGTCGTTGTAGGCCTTGTGCAGCTTGGTCGCCTGCAGCGCGGGGCCAGTCGAATCGCTGTTGGGCCGCGCCACGGCAGCCTTGTGCTCGGTGGCCAGCCGCAGCACTTCGGCATCGGGCAGGCGCGCGGCCTTGGTCTGGGTCACGTCCAGATAGCGCTCCAGGCGCTTGAGCAGAAAGTCGAACACGGTCACGATCAGCACGTAGAAGAACGCCACTCCGGCCATGGTTTCCATGACCAGGAAGTTCTGCGAGTACAGGCGCTGACCCACCATGAGGATCTCGGTCAACGAGATCACCGACACCAGCGAGCTGAGCTTGACGATGGAGATGAATTCATTGGTGAGCGAAGGCAGCGCCACCCGCAATGCCTGGGGAATGACGATGCGCCATTGCGTGCCCGCAAACCGCAGGCCCAGGGCCCGGGCGGCCTCGCTCTGGCCCTTGGCGATGGACAGCAAGCCACCACGATGGATCTCTGCGACGTAGGCGGTTTCACTGAGCACCAGCGCGATCAGGCCAGCCCAGAACGGGTTGGCCAGCACGGCCGATGTGGACGGCATCGCCTGCGGCAGGTTGTAGACGAATATCAGCAGCACCAACAGCGGCAGACTGCGAAACAGCCAGATATAACCGCGCGCTGGCAGATTGATCAATGGACGGGTGGACTGCTTCGCCAGGGCCAGAACAAAGCCCAGCACGATACTGATGACCCAGGTCAATACACTGAGTTGAATCACGGTCCAGGCCGCCATCCAGAACTCGGTATCGCTGAGCAGACCAAACATGTATTTCCAGTCAAACGTCATCGTCGGCTCGCTCGGCAAGGTCAATAGTGATGGGTGACTTCCTGTCGGATCTGAACTTCGAACGTTGCCCGTTCTGCCCGTCTTATAACCATCATGATTGATGCCAGGTCGTGCCGAAATTAGTAAATTCGAGCCCCTTGCATAGGAAAAACCTAAGCAGGAGCGGCACGGTTAGTTCGCTACGGAAGACTGCGTACGCTACGCAGTGAAACAACCACGACCTTCGAAAAGCCCGTGCACGGTATTGGCGCGGTGAACTTCCAGTCCGTGCGAACATGGGGCGTTTCGCTGCGCAAAGGCAAACCTGCCTGTATTTGCTGGATGTGCCGGAATGTCGCAGCCAGTAGCGTCCTGGTGAAGCAGGCTGCCGCGCCGTGCCACGGGAACATCCCGCAATGCTGGCGATATGGCCAGGCCAGTACTGGCATGGTCTTCGCACAGCCTTGGCAAAGATAGGTAAAACCTATTCAGCCAGCGCATCGCGGAACAGCGCTGCACAGGAGTCGAACGTGATGCACTTTACCCTGCGGCAACTCAAATACTTCGTGGCTGCCGTAGAACAGGACAGCATTGCCGAAGCGTCCAGACAACTGCATATATCCCAGCCGTCCATCTCGGTTGCCATCAAGAATCTGGAAGAAGCCTTCAACCAACCTTTGTTCGTTCGCCATCATGCCCAGGGTGTTTCACTTACCGCTGGGGGCGGCAGGATCTATGAGAAGGCCAAGGAGTTGTTGCGCCTGTCCCAGGAATTGGAACAGGACTCACGCGCCGAGAATGGCAATGTTTCCGGCACTATTGCCATTGGCTGTTTCGAATCGGCAGCGCCTTTGTACATGCCCAAGTTGGTGGCTGGATTCAAAAGCCTGTACCCGGAAGTTTCCATTCAGTTGTATGACGGCGAACAACATGAATTGATGCATGGCCTGCACCGGGGTCGCTTCGACCTGGCTTTTCTCTACGATCTGGAGCTGGGCACGACCATACATAAACAGGCCCTCAACGCACCGCACAAGCCCTACGCCCTGCTGCCTGTCGAGCATCCCCTGGCACAGCAGCCATCCGTTACCTTGCAGGCCCTGAGCCAGGAGCCGATGATCCTGCTCGACGCCGTCCCCAGTCGCAGCTACTTCATGGATATCTTCACCGAAAAGGGCTATGCGCCAGTGGTCGCCTACAGCTCCCCTTCCATTGAAATGGTGCGCTGCATGGTAGGGCAAGGCCTGGGGTTTTCGGTGCTGGTGACGCGGCCGTGTACGCAGATGACATACGACGGCAAGCTGCTGGCTCATCTGGAGATCGAAGACGATATGCCTGCCTCGACCTTGGTGATGGCGCACCTGCGCAACAACCAGCCAAGTCGGGCGACCCGGCTGTTCATGGAGTACTGTTCAAGTGTGGAGCTGACGCCACCTGGGGCGGCGGCGCCTGCGATCGAGGCAGAGCGAGAGGCTTACTGCCCGGCTTGATTTTCGCCCAGGATCAACTGACCCTGCTTGTTCACAGGGATCTGCGAACCGGGATCACGATCCATGCGCACCTGGCCAACCTTGCCATCGAGCTGGTACTTCACGTTGTAGCCAACGACCTTGTCGCTGATGTCATTGACGGTGTTGCAGCGCGTCTGGGTGGTGGTGTAGGTGTCACGGCCTTGCATGCCTTCCTGCACCTTGTTGCCTGCATAGCCACCGCCGACGGCACCGGCCACGGTCGCGATCTTCTTGCCATTGCCACCGCCGACCTGGTTGCCGAGCAAACCACCTGCCACTGCACCAAGGACGCTGCCAACGATCTGATGCTGGTCCTGAACGGCCTTCTGCCGAGTCACGGTGACGTCCTTGCACACTTCGCGAGGCGTCTTGATCTGCTGCTTGATCGGCTCTGCGGCCAATACGTCAGCGTACTCGGGGCCCTTGTTCACGAGGCTGTAGGTTGCAACGGCACCTCCGGCTGTAACACCGACTGCACCGAGCACTGCACCAATCAGCAACGATTTATTCACTTTGAACCTCCTGACTACAATCATGGCACGAAGCCACGCTTCCATGCCTTGGAGCATAAAAAAAGGCGCGAGTTCAATACTCGCGCCTTTCGGGCCTTGCCGCCGGGACAGTCGAACGTCTTATGGACGGTCGTCGACCTGGTCCTTGGCCACTGGAGGAATCAGATCCTCGCTGCTCAGGTTCAGCCAGATCAGTACCACGTTGGCGATGTAGATCGACGAGTAGGTACCGGCCATCACGCCAATGAACAACGCCAGCGAGAAGCCCCACAGGTTGTCGCCACCGAAGAACATCAGTGCGGCGATGGCCAGCAAGGTCGACACCGAGGTCGCCACGGTTCGCAGCAGCGTCTGGGTGGTGGAGACGTTGATGTTCTCGATCAAGGACGCCTTGCGCATCACCCGGAAGTTCTCGCGAACCCGGTCGAATACCACGATGGTGTCGTTGAGCGAGTAACCGATGATGGCCAGTACCGCCGCCAGCACCGTCAGGTCGAAGGTGATCTGGAAGAACGACAGCAGGCCGACGGTGACGATCACGTCGTGGATCAACGAGAGGATCGCGCCGACTGCGAACTTCCACTGGAAGCGGAACGCCAGATAAATGAGCACGCCGCCCAGCGCCAGCAACATGCCGAGGCCGCCCTGGTCGCGCAGTTCTTCACCCACCTGCGGACCGACGAATTCGACGCGCTTGACCGTGGCAGGGTTGTCGCCACCGACCGTCTGCAGCGCCGCCGCGACCTGGTTGCCCAATTGCGGGTCTTCACCCGGCATGCGCACCAGCAGGTCGGTGGTAGCACCGAAGTTCTGCACCACGGCATCGTGATAACCGGCTTTCACCAGCTCTTCACGCACCAGGCCCAGGTCGGCCGGCTTTTCGTAGGTCAGCTCGATGAGCGTACCGCCGGTGAAGTCCAGCCCGTAATTCATGCCCTTGTGAAACATGCTGAACAACGCCAGCACGGTAAGGAGCACGGTGATGGCAAACGCAATATTGCGAACGCCCATGAAGTTGATGGTACGTAACATGGCAGCCCCTTAAATCCACAACTTCTTGAAGTCCCGACCGCCGTAGATCAGGTTGACCATTGCGCGGGTCACCATGATGGCCGTGAACATCGAGGTAAAGATCCCGAGGGACATGGTGACGGCGAAGCCCTTGACCGGGCCGGTGCCCATGGCGAAGAGAATGCCGCCGACCAGCAGCGTCGTCAGGTTGGCATCGATGATCGCGGTATAGGCGCGGTCGAAACCTTCGTGAATGGCGCGCTGGATGCTCATGCCATTGGCGATTTCCTCACGTATGCGCGAGAAGATCAGCACGTTGGCGTCCACCGCCATGCCCATCGTCAGCACGATACCGGCAATGCCCGGCAGCGTCAGGGTTGCCCCCAGCAGCGACATCAGCGCCAGCAGCATGACCATGTTCAAGGCCAGTGCCACGGTGGCGATCACACCGAAGAAGCGGTAGATGGCAATGATGAACAGCGAGACGAACAGCATGCCCCACAGCGATGCATCGACACCCTTGGTGATGTTATCGGCACCCAGGCTCGGGCCAATGGTACGTTCTTCGGCGAAGTACATCGGTGCCGCCAGACCACCGGCACGCAACAGCAGCGCCAGTTCGGATGACTCACCCTGGCCGTTGAGGCCGGTAATGCGGAACTGGCTGCCCAGCGGCGACTGGATGGTCGCCAGGCTGATGATCTTCTTCTCTTCGGTGAAGGTCTGTACCGCAACGTCCTTCTCGACACCATTGACCGTCTGCTTGACGTAGCGCGTAGTCGGGCGCTGCTCGATGAAGATCACCGCCATGCTGCGGCCAACGTTGCTGCGCGTGGCGCGGCTCATGAGGTCGCCGCCGTGGCCATCGAGCTTGATGTTCACCTGTGGCTGGCCGTGTTCGTCGAAGCTGGCCTGGGCATCGGTAACCTGGTCACCGGTGATGATCAGGCCACGTTCGACTGCCGCGGGAGCACGGTTGCCCTCGCGGAACTCGAAGGTTTCGGTAGTCGCCTTGGAATCATCCGGACCGGCACCGAGACGGAACTCGAGGTTAGCGGTCTTGCCGAGGATACGCTTGGCTTCGGCAGTGTCCTGCACGCCCGGCAGCTCGACCACGATGCGGTTGGCACCCTGGCGCTGGACCAGCGGCTCGGCCACACCCAGCTCGTTGACCCGGTTACGCACCGTGGTCAGGTTCTGCTTGATGGAGTACTCGCGGATCTCCGCGACCTTGGCCTGGGTCATGGCCAGGCGCAGCACCGACAACTCGCTGCGCTCGCTGGCAGTCAGGTCGAAATCGGTGAAACTCTTGCGGATCAGGGCTTGTGCCTGGTCGCGGGTAGCGGTGTCGCTGAAGCCCAGCTGAATGGCGCCGTCCTGCTGCGGCAGGCTGCGGTAACGCACGCGCTCCTTGCGCAGCAGCGTCTTGACTTCGCCTTCGTAGACTTTCATGCGGGCGTCGAGCGCCTTGTCCATGTCGACTTCGAGCAGGAAGTGCACGCCACCGGACAGGTCGAGGCCCAGTTTCATCGGGCTTGCACCCAGGCTGCGCAACCATGGCGGCGTGGTCGGGGCCAGGTTCAGGGCCACCACGTAGTCATCGCCCAGCGCCTTGCGCACGACATCCTTGGCCGGCAACTGGTCTTCGGCCTTGGTCAGGCGCAGCAGACCGCCCTTGCCGTTTTCGGCGAGGCTTGCGGATTTGACCTGGATGCCGGCGGCATTGAGTGCCGTGCCGACGCGATCCAGATCTGCCTGATTGACCTGCAGCGAAGTGCTCGCGCCGCTGACCTGGATGGCCGCGTCATCAGGATAGAGATTAGGTGCGGAATAGATAAAACCGATCGCCAGCACCGCCAGGATCAGTACATATTTCCACAGAGGGTATTTGTTCAGCATCACGCCGCCCGTTCAAGACGCGGGGCGCCTTGCGCGCCCCGACATGGGTAAAAGTCTGCAGCTTAGATCGCTTTGAGCGTGCCTTTGGGCAGGGTCGCGGCGATGGCGCCCTTCTGGATTTTCAGCTCGACGGTGTCGGACACTTCGATGACCACGAAGTCGTCGGTGACCTTGTTGATCTTGCCGGCGATGCCGCCACTGGTGACCACTTCGTCACCTTTCTGCAGGTTGCCCAGCAGGTTTTTCTGTTCCTTGGCACGCTTGGCCTGCGGACGCCAGATCATCATGTAGAAGATGACCAGGAAACCGACCAGGAAAATCCACTCGAAGCCAGAGCCGGCAGGGCCAGCAGCCGGTGCAGCGGCGTCCGCGAAAGCGGCGGGGATCAAAAAGCTCATTCAACGCTCCAGTTACTTAGAAGTTATTGACTTAAAGTCTTTATAAAACGGTCAGTCCAAGGGCGGCACAGGCAGCCCGCGCTTGGCATAGAAGGCATCGACAAAGGCGGCCAATGTACCCTGTTGAATAGCCTCGCGCAAACCAGCCATCAGTAGCTGGTAATGACGCAAATTGTGGATGGTATTCAACATGCTACCGAGCATTTCGCCACACTTGTCCAGGTGATGCAGATAAGCGCGCGAGAAGTTGCGGCAGGTATAGCAATCGCAGGTAGGGTCCAGCGGCGAATCATCGTGGCGATGGAACGCGTTGCGGATCTTCAGCACGCCCGTGTCGATGAACAGATGCCCGTTGCGCGCATTGCGCGTCGGCATCACGCAGTCGAACATGTCGACGCCGCGGCGCACACCCTCGACCAAGTCTTCGGGTTTGCCTACCCCCATAAGGTAACGAGGTTTGTCAGCCGGCATCAGGCCCGGCAGGTAGTCGAGTACCTTGATCATTTCATGCTTGGGCTCGCCCACGGACAGGCCGCCGATGGCCAGGCCATCGAAACCGATCTTGTCCAGGCCTTCGAGCGAACGCATGCGCAGGTTCTCGTGCATGCCGCCCTGAACGATGCCGAACAGCGCCGCGGTGCTTTCGCCATGCGCGTCCTTGGACCGTTGCGCCCAGCGCAGCGACAGCTCCATCGAGGTGCGCGCGGTGTGCTCGTCGGCCGGGTAAGGCGTGCACTCGTCGAAAATCATCACCACGTCCGAGCCCAGGTCGCGCTGGACCTGCATCGATTCTTCCGGCCCCATGAACACCTTGGAGCCGTCCACCGGGGAGGCGAAGTACACGCCCTCCTCCTTGATCTTGCGCATGGCGCCAAGGCTGAACACCTGGAACCCACCGGAGTCGGTCAGAATCGGCCCTTTCCACTGCATGAAATCGTGCAGGTCGCCGTGCGCCTTGATCACCGCAGTGCCCGGGCGCAACCACAGGTGGAAGGTGTTGCCCAGAATCATTTGCGCGCCGATCGCCTCGATGTCGCGCGGCAACATGCCCTTGACCGTGCCATAGGTGCCCACCGGCATGAACGCCGGGGTCTCCACCACGCCACGGGGGAAGGTCAGGCGGCCACGACGGGCCTTGCCATCGGTGGCCAGCAATTCGAACGACATACGACAGGTGCGACTCATGCTTGATCCCCTGGCGCGGCTTCGCTGGGACCGCGAGGCGCCGGATTGCGGGTGATGAACATGGCATCACCGTAACTGAAGAAGCGGTACTCGTTGGCCACCGCCGCCGCATAGGCCGCCATGGCTTCGGGATAACCCGCGAACGCCGAGACCAGCATCAACAGCGTGGACTCCGGCAAATGGAAATTGGTGACCAGGGCATCGACCACATGGAACGGTCGCCCCGGAAAGATGAAGATATCGGTATCGCCACTGAACGGCTTCAACACGCCGTCACGCGCCGCGCTTTCCAGCGAGCGCACGCTGGTGGTGCCTACCGCCACCACGCGACCACCGCGGGCCTTGCACGCCTGCACCGCGTCGATCACGTCCTGGCTGACCTCCAGCCACTCTTTATGCATGTGGTGGTCTTCAAGCTTCTCGACCCGCACCGGCTGGAAGGTACCGGCGCCGACATGCAGGGTCACGAAAGCGGTCTGTACCCCCATCGCCTCGATCTGTGCCAGCAGCGCCTTGTCGAAATGCAGCCCCGCCGTCGGCGCCGCCACCGCGCCGGCCTTCTCGGCGTACACGGTCTGATAGCGCTCGCGATCGGCGCTGTCGTCGGGCCGGTCGATGTAGGGCGGCAACGGCATGTGCCCGACCCGATCGAGCAGTGGCAACACCTCTTCATTGAAGCGCAGCTCGAACAGCGCATCATGCCGCGCGACCATCTCGGCCTCGCCGCCGCCGTCAAGCAAGATCTTCGAACCCGGCTTGGGCGACTTGCTGGAGCGCACGTGGGCCAGCACGCGATGGCTGTCCAGCACGCGCTCGACCAGAATCTCCAGCTTGCCCCCCGATGCCTTCTGGCCAAACACCCGCGCCGGAATCACTCGGGTATTGTTGAACACCATCAGGTCGCCCGGCCTGAGAAAACCGGGCAGATCGGTGAATTGACGATGATCCAGCGCACCGGACGGCCCGTCGAGGACCAACAGGCGGCTGCCATGGCGCTCCGCCAAAGGATGGCGAGCGATCAGGGAATCAGGAAGCTCGAAAGAGAAATCGGCGACACGCATGATAGGGTTCGGCTGTATAGGGCTGAAAATTCTAGCAAAAATCTGCAAAATTGACCATGAAAGCTGATTGACCAGTGGTCGCGCCGTCTCTATACTTCGCCGCCTGTAAGCCCTGATGGCGGAATTGGTAGACGCGGCGGATTCAAAATCCGTTTTCGAAAGGAGTGGGAGTTCGAGTCTCCCTCGGGGCACCAAATCAGAAAAAAGACCTTCGCGAAGGTCTTTTTTTTCGTCTGCGATTTCTCCCACTCCCGTTGCAGGGGCGGCAAGTGGCCGCGAAGGCGCCAGCCCAATCGCTGCCACTTACGCGCCCATCCATCGCCCGACAGGCTCCGCCTCGACCACTGTTGCCCCCACCTTCTCTTGAACTGTACCTCCCGCCGCTCGCTCGATGCGCCTACCCTGTGAACTCAATCCACAGGAGCGTTCGTCATGCCGGATGCAGCCAACCTCTACCTGTTCGTTATCGCCGCGATGCTCCTGTTGGTCGTTCCCGGACCGAACATGGCCTTCGTCACCAGCCACGCGCTGGCCCATGGCTGGCGGGCCGGGGTGGCGGCGGCGTTGGGGATTTCGCTGGCAGACTTGCTGCTGACGCTGTTGGTCAGCGCCGGCATGGGCGCTGTCGTCATGAGTTGGGCGCCTGCCTTCGACTTGTTACGCCTGGCCGGTGCGTGCTATCTGTTGTGGCTGGCCTGGCAAGCGCTGACGGCGCCGACTGGCGAAACCACTGCACCCCGCCCCCTGGGTTCGATCCGCAAGATCTTCGTTCGCGCCACGCTCAACAGCCTGCTGAATCCCAAAGGCCTGCTGTTCTTCATGGTGTTTCTGCCGCAGTTCGTCACTGTCGGCAACGCCAGTGTGACGGTTCAACTGGTCATGCTGGGTGTGCTGCTTCTGCTGATCTCCCTGGTTTTTCACAGTGTGCTGGCACTGTGTGCGGGAACGCTGCGCGGACGGTTGAACAGCATGCCTAGGCGCTGGGCCAATTATGGCTTTGCGAGCGTGATGACAGCATTGGCAGCACGACTTTTGTTTCTTGAGCGCCCGATATGATTCTCATCGGTCTACACATGCGGCCACAACGCGAAGGTTGCGGACAAGTCCTTGATAAGTAAATCTATGGATATTACTTATAAAAGACTTATAGAATGCCTGTCAATTCGGTTGGATGGTCTCGTAAAGCAGTGAAACAGCTCATGAAACTTCAGCATCGGCACCAGCAACAGGTTCGCGATGCAGCAGGACTTCTCGCCAATATGCCACACGTTACAAATGTGAAAGCGCTGACTTCACATGGTTACGGCTACCGTTTGCGCGTTGGCAATTATCGCATCCTGTTCGACTGGGACGGTGCCATCGAGATTGTCAGCATTCAAGAGGTCAAGAAGCGCGATGAACACACCTACTGAAATTCAGGTCATCAATGGCCCGGACGGGAAGCCAGCCTTTGTGGTCATTCCCTACGCCCAATACGTAGCGCAACACAACGCGAGCAACGGCCTGATTCCCCACGAAGTCGTGAGTCGTATGGTTGATGGTGCATCCGCGATCAAAGCGTGGCGTGAGTACCTGGATCTAACTCAGGAGGAAGTTTCTCAACGCCTTGGAATCACCCAGTCGGCCTATGCTCAGCAGGAAACCTCCGCCAAGCCACGCAAGCTCACTCGTGAGAAGATTGCCGCAGCATTTGGTATCAAGGCCGATCAACTGGCTATATAGCTGCCTGCCCGATTCACCCCCGCGAACAAGGAGTTCCGCCCTTCACATGAGTAATGCCTACCGTACATTCTTCGCAACCCCGGGCGTCGTGGCTCTGTTACTGGCGGGTTCCATGGCCCGGCTCCCACAGACCATGATCGGGCTGGGCCTCATCACCATGCTCGTGCATGAAACCGGGCGCTATTGGGTTGCAGGCGCAGTGGCGGGCACTTATACCCTGACCAGCGCCATACTCGGGCCGATGATTTCGAAACTGGTGGATCAGCGCGGCCAGCGCAAGGTGCTGGCGCCCGTCGCGGCGTTCAGTATCGGCATGCTCCTGGCCCTGATCGGCGCCGTGCATTGGCATGCGCCGCTGCCGGTGCTGTTCGTGCTGGCCGCCCTGGCGGGCGTGCTCCCCAGTTTCGGCGCAATGATCCGCGCACGCTGGGCCTACCTGTTTCGCGGAAAACCACAACTGCACGCCGCGTACTCCCTGGATACAGTGCTGGTGGAGTTCACCTTCATCGTCGGTCCCCCGTTGTCCATCGCGTTGAGCAGCGGTCTGTTTCCACAAGCCGGCCCGCTGGTAGCCGCCGTGTTGTTGGCCGTGGGCGTGGTTGCCTTTCTGCGCCAGCATGAAACCGAGCCGCCGCCGGTGCCGGTGGTCAAGGGTCCATCCACTTCTCCGCTGCGTATTCCTGCCTTGCGGATCATCGTGGTGGCGATGCTGGCGCTGGGGTTGCTCGGCGGCTCGGTCGATGTCGCAGTAGTGGCGTTTGCCAAGGAACAAGGCTGGCCAGCCGCCGCCAGCTTTATTCTCGCGGGGTTCGCTGCAGGGTCGATGGTTGCCGGGATCACGTTCGGGACAGTGAGAAGTGGGCTGGCATACGAAACTCAGCTGCTGATCGGCGCGGTATTCACTGCCGTGGCGACGACGTTGCCGATTTTTGCGCCCAATGTGTATTGGCTCACCGGATTGCTGTTCATCACCGGCATGTCGTTCGCACCGACGCTGATCGTGGTGATGAACATCGGCACGAAAATCCTGCCGCCCGGCAAGATCACCGAAGGGCTGACCTGGCTGAGCACAGGGGTCAGTGTCGGCATCGCGATGGGTGGGGCAGTCGCCGGTATGGTCATCGACCACTTCGGTACCCGTGCCGGATTCGCCGTTGCCATCGGTGCCGGTTTGCTGATGCTGACCGCCGTACTCACAGGTCTGCGCACGCTGCAGGCAACTTCGGCGAGCGAGGTTATCGTGCCTGGCTGACACGCCCCTGTCACATCCCCACGCTTACATAGCCCTTTCACTTTCCAAGGGCTATGCCATGACCATGTTCGATCTCAAGCGCCGTCGCCTCGTCCAAGCCGTGGGGGCAGGCTTTCTGCTGCCTGGGCTGGCGCCAGCGGTGATCGCCTCGGTCAAGGACCGGCCACAACTGACTGACGGCGTGCAGTCCGGCGACCTGATGGGCGACAGGGCGATGGTCTGGAGCCGCTGCGACCGCCCGGCACGCATGGTGGTGGAATGGGATACGCGCAGCATGTTCACCAACCCGCGCCGCCTGGTGTCGCCACTGGCCGACGCGGGCAGCGATTTCACCGCGCGGGTCGAACTCAGCGGCCTGCCGGTGGACCAGGCGATCTTCTATCGCGTGCAGTTCGAAGACGCGCAGACCGGCGTCAGCAGCGAGCCGTGGTTCGGCCATCTGCGCAGCGAGCCTTCGCAGCGTCGCGACATCCGCTTCGTGTGGAGCGGCGACACAGTGGGCCAGGGCTTCGGTATCAACCCTGATATCGGCGGCATGCGCATCTACGAAGCCATGCGTCTGCGCCTGCCGGATTTCTTCATCCACAGCGGCGATACCATCTACGCCGATGGGCCGGTGCCCGCCACGGTGACCACCGAGAATGGCCGCGTATGGCGCAACATCACCACCGAAGCCAAGAGCAAGGTGGCGGAAACTCTGGACGAGTACCGCGGCAACTACCGCTACAACCTGATGGATGAAAACGTGCGGCGCTTCAATGCCGAGGTGCCGCAGATCTGGCAATGGGACGACCACGAGGTGACCAATAACTGGTCGCCCAGCAAGCAACTCGACGCGCGCTACCAGAACCGCGACATCCGTCATCTGGTTGGCAACGCGCGTCAGGCATGGCTCGAGTACGCGCCCATGCGCCTGCAGCGCGCCGACAACGGCGGGCGTATCTACCGCAAGCTCAGCTATGGGCCGATGCTGGACATATTCGTCCTGGACATGCGCAGCTACCGCAGTGGCAACGACGACAACCTGGCGGCCAAGCCCGAAGCCCGCACGGCGTTTCTTGGACAGGCGCAACTGGACTGGCTGAAGTCCGGGCTCAAAGGGTCGCAGGCCCAATGGAAAGTCATTGCCGCCGATATGCCCATCGGCTTGGGTGTCCCGGATGGAGAAATGAGCCCGGGGGTCGGGCGCTGGGAGGCGATCGCCAATGGCGATGATGGGGCCGCCAAGGGGCGCGAGCTGGAGATCGCCGAGCTGCTCGGCTTCGTGCGCCAGCAGAAAGTGGTCAATACGGTCTGGCTGACCGCCGACGTGCACTATTGCGCAGCGCATCACTACCATCCGGACCGCGCCGCCTTCCAGGACTTCGAACCATTCTGGGAATTCGTCGCCGGGCCACTGAACGCCGGCAGCTTCGGCCCCAACCCGTTGGACGCCACCTTTGGCCCACAGGTGGTGTTCCAGAAAGCACCACCGGCCCAGAACACCTCACCGTTCGCAGGTTTCCAGTTTTTCGGTGAAGTACAGATCGAGGGCCAGAGCGGAGAAATGACCGTGCAACTGCGTGATCTGGATGGCGTGGTGGTGTTCGAGAAGAAGCTGCAGCCGGTTTGACGCCCATTGCACCGCACACATCCGGACAAATAGCCGCGGCGGGGGCGGTGCAATGGCTCAACTGCCAAGGCCCGGCAGTACCAGGCACGCGGCCAACCCTATGAGGGCGGTGCCGATCACCCGATCGACAACGTGTTGTTTCTCCAGCATCCGCCGACGCAGCGGCCCGGACGAGAAGAACAGCGCCACGATGCTGAACCACACCCAGTGCGAGAACGACATGAACAAGCCATAGGCAAAGTTCGTCATTATCGAACTGCCCGCCTGTACGACCTGACTGTAAGTGGCTACCACGAACAGCATGGTCTTGGGATTGAGGGCATTGGTGAAGAAGCCTGTCCGAAATGCGCTGGACAATGACGGCGCCCCGCCTCCCACGTTGGCCAATGCCAACTTGGAGGTGTTGAGCAACGAGCGCACGCCCAGGTAGATGAGATAACCGGCACCCAGCCATTTCATGCCCATGAACAACAGTGGCGACTGAGTGATGATCACGGCGATGCCGAACACGGTGTAGAACACATGCACCTGTACACCGCAAGCAATGCCCAAAGCCGCGATCAAACCACTCTGATGCCCGTAGGCATAGCTGTTGCGGGTGACCATGGCAAAGTCCGGGCCCGGGCTGATGACGGCCAGTACGGTAATCAGGGCGACTGCCAATAATTCGTTCATGATCACGTCCCGTCAACGTTTCTTGAAAGTGACGACCAGGACATCCCGGTGGGCAGGTCGATCGGGGTGTATGGGGATGACGGCGCTGACGCCGTGTCGAACCTGCTCATCGTTGAGCAGGGCGGCTTCCAGTTCATGGATCATCGAGTGCCTTGCCAGCAGCCGCAGGTCATTGTCGTAGATGGACGTCTCGCCCTCCATCACGTTGACTCGATTGACCAGCAGCATGAACACGAAGTCGACGCCATCGCGGTGCACACCTTCAGGTGTCGGGGACGCCGCTCCGCGGGATGCATCGATACGGAACTGATGCGCTTCGATATGCCAGGCACTTTGCCCAGCGAGGACGCCGAGAAAGGCGCAGCACAGGTCCATCACTGCCGAAAACACCTTGCCTGAGCAGACCTCGGTCGTGAACGGCGCGTAATGCCGGACGATGCCGCCGTTGAGGCCGTTGTGCTCGACGTTCTGGTAATGCGGTCGATGAGCGCAAGCCTGCCAGTGGCGACTGCCTTGCTCGATGGAGAGGGTCGCATGGCGACGCAGGCGATAGGTGCCGCCATCCCCCATGAATGTATCCTGCTGCAGATGATCCCAGCTTTGCCGAAACTGTTCCCAGTCCTGGATGAAGCCAGGCACGACGGTGTCCAGCAAGTGAGCGACCGTGGGAGGCTGCAGAAAGGCGAAGCCACTGTGAGCCACGCTTTCACATACATCGTTGATTGACGGCTCGAAAAGCCTCAGTCCAATGGCGCTGCTCGGCATTGCACGCTTATGCATATCTTCCATGGATTCTCTCCATTTTATTGGTAAGGCTGCCAAAATGCCCGGCAACGAGCGCAATCATGGAGTTTTGCGCAGGCAGGAAAAAACGATTTATAGTCGTCGAAACCTGTGAGATTTCGTCGTTCGTATGAGCCTTCCGCCCCTCGCCTCTTTCCGCTTTTTCAACGCCGCTGCGCAGAACCAAAGCTTCATGAAGGCGGCCGAGCAACTGCACGTGACGCACGGCGCGGTCAGCCGCCAGATTCGCTCGCTGGAAGACGCGTTGGGGGTGGAGCTGTTCGATCGGCGCAATCGTGCGGTCTTTCTCAACCATGCAGGACGGCTGCTGCACGACGTCACGCAGCCGATGTTCGAGCAGTTGGAGCAGGCGGTCCGCCAGGTGCAGCAAAAAGCGCGCGAAGACACGCTGGTAGTGTCCTGCGAACCGACGATTGCGATGAAATGGCTGATTCCCCGCCTGCCTGCCTTCCATCAGGCGCACCCGCAGATCCAGATTCAATTGCTGGCGGCGGGTGGGCCGATCGACTTTCTCGATGCGGCGCTGACCTGGCCATTCGACGCGACGATTTTCGCTGGGACGATTCAGTCGAAAGTGCTGCGTTGTGTCCTGAATGGGTCGGTCCGGTTTGCGCGCCCGCCTTGGCGGAATCGGTGAGGCGATTGAGTGGTGTGCACGTGCTGCGCAGCAGCACACGACCGGCTGCCTGGGAGCAGTGGCTGCGACTGGCGAAGAAAGTGCCAGGGGAAGTGGCAACCGTCGAGTACGAGCATTTCTACCTGTGCCTGCAGGCCGCTACTGCTGCGTTGGGCGTGAGCGTGGCGTCACTGTTGATGGTTCAAGAGGAACTGGCATCCGGGCAATTGGTAGCGCCCTTCGGCTTCACTCGCGATGGTTCGAAGTACGTGGTGCTGTACCCGCGATTGCCGGAAGAAAGCACGAAGTGCGCCGTCTTCAGACAGTGGCTGAACGAGCAGGCAGAGGCATCGGTTGCCCAGACACTTTCCGACGGACGCTGATCCGGTTTCACCCCACCCTGCACGAATTAAAGGTGACCTCAACGACCTTGGGCTACGCTTTGTCTTATAACGCCCACCGTGGCTGGTTGGGCGTTGCGCTGTGCAATCAGCCTGGCGACAACAACCGCGCTAGCAAGCGTGCGAGGGCGAACATGAGCAATTTCGACAAAAACAGTAGCACCACAAACCCCAAGAGCTTGACCGAAAAACTTCTCAAACTCCTTCCATCGACGGCTGTGAAAGGCTATCTGCAGGGTGCCAGCTCATTCGACAAGGGGCGCCCGGACTACCCGAAGGAACTCGACAACTGGCTGCGCGAGATCATGCAGATCAAGCCGCACAGCAAATGGGACCCACCCCATACAACTGTACTCGACCTAGGCTCGGGGACTGGCAAGTTCATTCCGCGGCTGGTCGACATCGGCGCCGAGGTGTTCGCGGTGGAACCGGTTGCCGCCATGCGCGAAAAGCTGCAGCTCAACTGGGGCGACAAGCCCTATGTGAAGATACTCGAGGGCGCCGCCGAAGAGATCCCGTTGAAAAACGAATCGGTTGACGCGGTGATCTGCGCGCATTCCTTCCACTGGTTTGCCAAACCCGAGGCCATGAAGGAAATCCACAGGGTGCTCAAGCGCGGCGGACGCCTGGGAATGATCTGGAACCTGCGCGATACCCGCGAGGACTGGGTACGTCAGGTGGCGGACGTGGTCAGCGCGGTGGCCGGTGACAGCCCGCGGTTCTACACCCAACAGTGGCGTGGAATGTTCCCGCACAAGGGCTTCGCCCACCCGCTGGTGGAAAAGCACTTCAGCCATTCGCACACCGGCACGCCGGAAGACGTGATTCTCAACCGGGTGCGCTCCATCAGCTTCATCGCCACCCTCCCCCCTGAACAGCAGGAGCCGATTTACCAGAAAGTCCGCGAGATCATTGCCACCCACCCCCAGCTCAAGGACAAGCAGGAAGTAACCGTGCCCTATGACACCGTGGCCTTTCATACCGTGAAGATTCTCTAGACCACCGTTGGCGCCCGGCGTGATCAATGCACCGGCGTAAGCCCGCTTTCCTGAATGGCGAGACGGGCTGCCGGTGTGCTCAGGTACTGCAGCAATGCGGCGGCCTCTTCAGGGTGGGCGCTGGTACGCGTGACACCGCCCGAATACAAAGTCATCTTCTGCACCGCATCTGGAATCAGGCCGACGATATCGATGCCCGGTACCGCCTTGAGCTCGCTCAATTGCTGGAAACCCAGCTGCACATCGCCCCGAGCAACCACGGCACCCACGGGCTCGCTGTCTACCAGGCTGCTTTTGTCGCGAAGCTGTTCGGCCAGTTTCATGCGCGGAAACAGCAGGTGCGACAGGTACAGGCCGCTGGTGCTGTTGGAGTAGGCCAGCGAGCGGGCGTCTATCAGCGTCTTGCGAAAGGCGTCGACACTGCCGATGTCTGGCTTGGCCTCACCTTGGCGTACGGCCATGGCGATGAAGGACTTGCCGACATCCACGCGGGGTTCGCGCTGCACTTCACCCAATTGAATGAGTTTATTCAACGCGGCGTCCTCGGTGAGCACCAGATCGGCTCGCTCACCGCGCTCCAGTCGACTGGAGATGGCCATGGGGTTGTCGCCGATGGCAGGCGAAGGCAGCACGGTGACCTTGATGCCGGTGGCTTTTTCGTATTCGACGACGATGGTCTGCATGGCACTGACCACGCCGCCAGACCCGAGCAGGGATAGCTGCACCGGTGGTGGCGCCTTCTGCGCGTGGGCAGCGCTGGAGCCGAGCAATACACAAGCCAGCAGAGCGCTGGTGAGCCGTTTGGTCATGACGATATGATCCTGAAAGTGAAGATGAAGCCTGGCCGATGACTGGCCAGAGGCACAGCGGACGAGTGCGGTGATGGTCGACCGCCTCGCGAAGAAGGATAAGTTTACGCGCAATCGGCCAAAAGCCAGGATCAGGTTGCCATTTAAAAAGGTGATGTTCGGCAATTGCAACGTCGAGAAACAATTTCAGCCCTGGCCGCGCAAACGTGCGATGCAAGCAATCACGACACTTTGGCAGGATCTGTGGGGTAACTGTCATTTACCCTTCTACCGTTCAGCTCGATGATGCGTGCTCCAGACTGGAGTGACCGTATGTCCAAGGCCTTGCCCCCCGAATTGCAGATTTTCGACCGCCCCTTGCAGGTTGTCATCCTGCTCTACCCCGGTATCGAGATTCTCGACTTCGCCGGGCCGTACGAAGTGTTCAGCGTTGCCACCCGCGTTGCGCTGCGCGACGGTTTGAGCATTCACGCGCCATTCGTGGTCAGCACGGTTGCGGCCAGTCGCGACCTGCTCACCGCCCGCTACGAGCTGCGGGTGCAGCCCGACGCCCAGTTCGATGAAGAGGTGCACAGCGATGTGCTGATCGTGCCGGGGGGCGTGATTGATCAACCTGTAAATGACCCGAATACCCTCGCGTGGGTGCGGCGGATGGCGGCAACGACCGGGTTGCTCACTTCGGTATGCAGTGGCGCGTTGATCCTGGCCAAGGCTGGCCTGCTGGAGGGGCAGAGCGTCACCACCCATTGGGCCGACATCCAGGAGCTGCGCGACAGCTACCCGGACCTCGATGTGCGAGAGGATGTGCCCTATGTCGATGCTGGCAGCCTGGTCACCAGCGCCGGGATTTCCGCCGGCATCGACATGAGCCTGCATCTGGTGGCACGCCTGCTCGGTGCCGATGCGGCGCGCCTCACCGCTCGCCAGATGCAGTACGAGTGGCACGATATGCCAGGGTAAAGCGTCAGCTCTTGTCGTTGCGAAACATCTGGCGAATGCCACGCACGGCCTGCCGAATGCGATCCTGGTTTTCGATCAGCGCAAAACGTACGTGGTCGTCGCCGTAGTCACCGAAGCCGATGCCGGGCGAGACGCAGACCTTGGCTTCGGCCAGCAGCTTCTTGGCAAACTCGAGCGACCCCATGTGCGCGTAGGCCTCCGGGATCTTTGCCCAGACATACATCGACGCCTTGGGGTTCTCGACCATCCAGCCCAGTTCGTGCAAGCCTTTGACCAGCACGTTGCGGCGCTGGCGGTACTGCTCGGCGATGTCCTTCACACACTGTTGATCGCCTTCGAGCGCGGCGATGGCTGCGACCTGCAACGGCGTGAACGTGCCGTAATCGTGGTAGCTCTTGATGCGTGCCAACGCATTGACCAGCTCGGGATTGCCGACCATGAAGCC
Organism: Pseudomonas sp. MM227; assembly: GCF_947090715.1. NCBI lineage: Bacteria > Pseudomonadati > Pseudomonadota > Gammaproteobacteria > Pseudomonadales > Pseudomonadaceae > Pseudomonas > Pseudomonas sp. MM227. The sequence continues at coordinate 856,382 of NZ_OX352319.1, read as the reverse complement.
GATCCGCCAGCCAGCCATGTTGTAGCTCTTGGACAGGGTGAAGAATTCGACGGCGATGTCCTTGGCGCCCGGCACTTGCATGATCGACGGCGCTTTCCAGCCGTCGTAGACGATATCGGCATAGGCCAGGTCATGCACCACCAACACGTCGTAGCGCTTGGCGAGGGCCACCACCCGCTCGAAGAAATCCAGTTCCACACACTGCGCGGTCGGGTTGGAGGGAAAGCCCAGGATCATCATCTTCGGCTTGGGAATGGATTCGCGGATCGCCCTCTCCAGCTCGTTGAAGAAGTCCACGCCCGGCACCAGCGGCACCGAGCGCACCTGGGCGCCGGCGATCACCGCACCGTAGATATGAATCGGGTAGCTGGGGTTGGGCACCAGCACGGTATCACCCTGGTCGAGCGTGGCCAGCATCAGGTGCGCCAGGCCCTCTTTCGAGCCAATGGTGACGATGGCTTCGTCTTCAGGGTCGATATCGACCGCATAGCGGTCCTTGTACCAGCGCGAAATGGCCCGGCGCAGCCGCGGGATGCCGCGGGAAGTGGAGTAGCCGTGAGTATCTTCGCGCTGGGCAACGGTCACCAGCTTGTCGACGATATGGGGTGGCGTGGCGCCGTCGGGGTTGCCCATGCTCAGGTCGATGATGTCTTCGCCGCGCCGACGCGCAGCCATCTTCAACTCGGCGGTGATATTGAACACATAGGGGGGAGACGATCGATGCGCGCAAAGCGGCGCGGGCGAACAGGTTCGGCCATGACTTCCTCGGATACGTAAGCGCCCGGAACCGTCCGAGCGACGTTGGCCACTGCGGTGGCCAGCCCGAAAGATAACGGGGCCGATGCGGGGATGTAAAGCGCAATATGCGGTGCGGACCCAACCTTTGCCCCAAAAAAAGCCCCGGAACTGTTCGGTCCGGGGCGTTTTTATCGCTGCAGCAGGATCAATGCGCGTAGGTCAGCAACAGCTCGCCCGGCGCCTTGAAATCCAGGGACATCATTACGCTCAACGCGGTGATGGTGAAGATCGAGAACACGAACAGCTTGCGCGCCCAGACCTTGTCATCGACCGCCTTGTAACCTGTCCAGGCCATGTACAACCAGTACATGCCCATGGCTGCGGCAACTGCGAGGTAGCTCATGCCGGCATAGCCACCCAGGGTCAGCATCAGCGTCGCCAGGAGGAAAGCCAGGATGTAGATCAGGATATGCTTCTTCGCCACCACGATACCCCGCTTGACCGGGAGCACCGGAATCGAAGCCGCCAGGTAATCGTTGAAGCGGAAGATTGCGATCGCATACGAATGGGGCATCTGCCACAGGCTGAACATCACCAGCAACGTCAATGCCGCCAGATCGAAGCTGTTGCTCACTGCCACGTAACCGATCACCGGAGGCATGGCACCGGACAGGCTGCCGACCAGGGTGCCGTGCACCGACTTGCGCTTCAGATAAAGGCTGTAGAAGCCCACGTAGATGACGAAGCCGATCAAGCCGCACAGGGCCGCCAGCGGGTTGGCCAATGCGTACAGCATGACCATCCCGGCAACCCCCAGCAGCGTGGCGAAGATCAGTGCGACCTTCACCGAAATCTGCCCCTGAACCAACGCGCGATTCTTGGTGCGCTCCATCTTCACGTCGATGTCACGGTCGATGCAGTTGTTGAATGCACAGCCCGACGCCACTACCAGCGATGTACCGATCACCGTGGCCAGAAACAGCCCGATGTCGACATGCCCTTGAGAGGCCAGGAAGAACCCACCTGCCACGGAAAGCACGTTACCGAAAATGATCCCCGGTTTGGTGATTTGGATAAAGTGCTTTACGGACATGTCCGGGTTCCTTACTTCGCCATCATGAAGTGATGGATGCTGAACATGATCCACAGCGACAGGCCTACCAGGAACGCGATGATCAACGCAGAGAACACGAAGGCAATCACGTTCCAGCGCTGTTCGGACGTGCGGTCCAGGTGCAGGAAGTAGACCAGGTGAACCAGCACCTGAATCACCGCGAAGATCATGACGATCCACAGGGTGGCTTCCTTGGACATGCTCGGAAACATCACCAGGCCGAACGGAATCGCGGTCAGGATGACCGACAGCACGAAACCGATCATGTACGACTTGTAGCTACCGTGGCTGCTACCGGCCGAAGTGGTATGAGGGTTTGCCATTTACAGAGCTCCCATCAGATAGACGACGGTGAACACGCAGATCCAGACCACGTCCAGGAAGTGCCAGAACAGGCTGAGGCAGCTCATGCGCGTGTTGTTGGTTGCGGTCAGGCCTTTGGATTTGACCTGGGCGATCAGCACCGCCATCCAGATCAAACCGCTGGTCACGTGCAGGCCGTGGGTACCGACCAGGGTGAAGAACCCGGTCAGGAAGCCGCTGCGCTGCGGGCCGAAGCCCTCTTCGATCAGCTTGTGGAACTCGTAGATTTCCATCGCGATGAAGCCTGCGCCCAGCAGGAAAGTGACGAACAGCCACTTCATCACACCGCTTTTGTCGTTGCTGTGCAGCGCCAGCATGGCGAAGCCATAGGTAATGGAGCTGAACAGCAGCAGTGCGGTTTCGGCTGCCACGAAGGGCAGCTCGAAGATGTCGTGGCCCGAGGGGCCACCGGCAACGTTGTTAACCAGTACTGCGTAGGCGGCGAAGATCGACGCGAACAGGATGCAGTCGGTCATCAGGTAGATCCAGAAACCGAAGACAGTCATGCCCCCGGAATCGTGATGATCGTGATCGTCATGACCGTGCTCGTGCTCGTGAGCCACTTCCGCGTTTAGGGTTGCGTTAGACATTGTTTAAGCCTTCTCCACCGTGGAGTTCAGACGAGAATCAACTCGTGCGGCGTTTGCCAGGCGAGCCATGCGTTCACCTTCGATACGAGCGACTTCTTCAGCCGGTACGTAGTAGTCGATGTCATCGTCATAGCTGCGCACGATCAAGGTGATGACCATGCCGGCCAGACCGATCGCAGCCGCCCACCAGATGTGCCAGATGGCAGCGAAACCCAGAATCAAACCGAAGAACGACATCAGCACGCCCATACCGGTGTTGCGCGGCATGTGAATCTGCTTGTAGTCCGCAGCGTTGGCAGTGGCTTCACCACGTTCCTTCATGCCCCAGTAAGCGTCCAGGTCGGAAACCACTGGTTGCTCGGCGAAGTTGTAGAACGGTGGTGGCGACGAAGTCGACCACTCCAGGGTACGGCCATCCCATGGGTCGCCCGAGACGTCCTGGTTCAGATGACGGTCGCGGATCGAGACATAGAGTTGCAGCAGCATGAAGCCGATACCGGCGGCCACGAACAGCGCGCCGACGAAAGCCACGTACAGCCACGGCGTCCAGTCTGGGTTGTCGGTGTGGTTCAGGCGACGGGTCATGCCCATGAAGCCCAGCACGTACAGCGGCATGAACGCCAGGTAGAAACCTACCAGCCAGCACCAGAAGGAGTACTTGCCCAGGCGCTCGTTGAGCTTGAAGCCGAAGGCTTTCGGGAACCAGAAAGTGAAGCCGGCCAGGTAACCGAATACCGCACCGCCGATGATCACGTTGTGGAAGTGAGCGATCAGGAACAGGCTGTTGTGCAACACGAAGTCAGCACCGGGCACTGCCAGCAGAACGCCGGTCATGCCGCCGATGCTGAAGGTCACGATGAAACCGATGGTCCACAGCATCGGAGTGGTGAACTCGATGCGGCCGCGGTACATGGTGAACAGCCAGGTGAAGATCTTCACACCCGTCGGGATCGCGATCACCATCGTCATGATGCCGAAGAAGGCGTTGACGTTGGCACCCGAACCCATGGTGAAGAAGTGGTGCAGCCAGACGATGAACGACAGTACGGTGATGGCGATGGTTGCCCATACCAGCGACACGTAACCGAACAGGCGCTTGCGGCAGAACGTCGAAGTGACTTCCGAGAACACACCGAATGCCGGCAGGATAAGGATGTACACCTCGGGGTGACCCCAGGCCCAGAACAGGTTGACGTACATCATCGGGTTCCCACCAAGCTCGTTGGTGAAGAAGTGGAAGCCCAGATAACGGTCAAGCGTCAGCATGAACAGTACAGCGGTGAGGATCGGGAACGATGCAGCGATCAGTACAGCGGTGCACAGGCAGTTCCAGGTGAACACCGGCATTTTCATCAGGGTCATGCCGGGCGCACGCATCTTCAGGATGGTGACGATGAAGTTGACGCCCGTCAGCAATGTACCCAGACCGGATATCTGCAATGCCCAGATGTAGTAGTCGACACCGACTCCGGGACTGTATTGGATGCCCGCCAGCGGTGGATACGCCACCCAGCCCGTCTTGCCGAACTCGCCGACCCCCAGGGAGATGTTGACCAGCAGCGCGCCGACCACGAACAGCCAGAAGCTGACCGAGTTCAGGAACGGAAAGGCTACGTCGCGTGCGCCGATCTGCAGCGGCACGACGATGTTCATCAGACCGATCATGAATGGCATGGCCATGAAGATGATCATGATCACACCGTGAGCGGTGAAGATCTGGTCATAGTGCTCGGGCGGCAGGAAGCCGGTCGAGCCAGCAGTGGCCACAGCCTGTTGCGAGCGCATCATGATGGCGTCGGCAAAGCCCCGCAACAGCATGACCAGGGCAACGGCGATGTACATGACGCCGATTTTCTTGTGGTCGACCGACGTGAACCACTCGGTCCACAGGTACGTCCACTTCTTGTGATAGGTGATCAGACCGAACACCACCGCCCCGAGCAGCGCAACGACGGCAAGTGTCACCATCACTATCGGCTCGTGGAAGGGCACCGCTTCCAGACTAAGTTTACCGAACATCTTTTACTCCTCTGCCCCAGCAGCTGAATTCTTGCCCATGTCCATCCCTTCGTTCGAGGCCTGTTTCCCCTCGTGGCTGACGCCTTTGCCTGGGTTCATCCCTTCATACTTGTCGATGATGGTCTGGAACAGGTTCGGAACGTACGAGGAATACAGCTCGACCGGGTTTTTCTCGCTAGGTTTGGCCAGCGCTTCGTAGGTAGCTGCATCGAGCTGCTTAGGCGCGCTCTTCACTTCACTGACCCATGCATCGAAATCGGCCTGGGTCGTAGCGACTGCTTTGAACTTCATGCCGGTGAAGCCTGCACCACTGTAGTTCGCGGAAATGCCGTCGAACTCGCCATTTTCATTGGCGATCAGGTGCAGCTGCGTCTGCATGCCGGCCATCGCGTAGATCTGGCCGCCAAGCTGCGGAATGAAGAACGAGTTCATGACCGAGTCGGAAGTGATGCGGAAGTTGACCGGTACATTCGCCGGGAAGACGATCTTGTTGACCGTGGCGATGCCTTGTTCCGGATAGATGAACAGCCACTTCCAGTCCAGCGCCACGACCTGGATGGTCACCGGCTTGTGCTCGGATTCCAGCGGACGGTAGGGGTCCAGGTGATGAGTCGACACATAGGTCACGTAACCCAGCGCGATGATGATCAGCAGCGGGATGCCCCATACCACCAGTTCGATCTTGGTGGAGTGCGCCCATTCAGGCGTGTAGGTCGCTTCCTTGTTCGAGGCACGGTACTTCCAGGCGAACGCGAGCGCCATGACGATGACCGGGATCACCACCAGCAACATCAGCCCGGTGGCGATGTAGATCAGGTTGCGTTCGTCGATGCCCACCTGCCCTTTCGAGTCGATCAGGGTCCACTTGCACCCGCCGAGAAAAAGCATGCCTAAAAAGGGCAGTATGCCAAACAGTCTGGGGTAACGCTTTTTACTCATCTCACGACCTCTAGAGCAGCTTGCTTCAATGCAATTGTGTTTTGGTAGCCAACACTTCGACCTGCCAAGCGCCAGCATTTATATCGGGATTGAATACGGACATGCCAGGCTCGCAGTTGCTGCGGGATGACAAGACCGGTCTGGAGCGGTGCAGCTGTCATGACGTGCGCAGCCGAAGGGCTGCATACTCCTTCCCTTGAGTGCACGGACCACGCAAGGGTTCAGCCAGGCAGTGCCAACGGTACGAAAAGTGCCTGTCATTGGTGCATGCGACCACCTGACCTGCCCTTTTTGAGGCACTGACCCACTGAAATTTCCGCGATTGTAGTGAGCCTATTACCCATTGACTACGACTAATCCGGCAACAGGTATTTCCAAATTATGCAACAATCCGACGCACTTTCAAAGCCTTGCGACACGATGTCGCACCCCGGCCAACCCTTGCAAAGGCCCGTAATTACGAGGCTTTTGCAAACTCAAGGGCGACACGTTGCCACATTCGCGCCTTTACCCCATCAACGGGGAATCGGATTCCGGCACGAATAATGACCGGGCGTGCGTGCTGGAATACTCAGCGGCGAGTGCGATTGCGATAGATGCCCAGTGGTACAAGAATAGCCGTCATCACGAAAGCTACCAGCGCCCATTGCGCCAGCGACAGGCCCAGCACCGGTGGATAGGGCGTGGAGCAGAACCCCTGCACCTGGAACACACTGGGCATCAGATTGGCCAGGGGCAGACCGTCGACGATGGGTTGCAACGTGTCGAGGCCGCAGCTGACCGCTGGATTGGCCAGCACCCACGCATGGCGGCCGGCAGCTGCGATACCGCCCAGCGCACTGAGCACCACCAGCCCTTCGCACAAAGTCACGCCGGTACGGCCGCGCATGGCCGCGCCGATGAACGCGAACAGGGCAATGAACAACAGGGCGTAGCGTTGCAGGATGCACAGCGGGCATGGCGCCTCGCCCAGCACGATCTGCATGTACAGCGCGCCGCCGATCAGGGCCAGGCAGATCACTCCCAGCAGCACCAGGAAACGGCGTTCGCGGTTCAGGCGCAAGTTGACTTCGTTCATTGCAGCTTTCCCTTCACAGGCCAAAACGGGCGGGTTTTCGATGGGCGCCAGTCTACACGCTGACTCGCGCGGACGACTGTAGGAAAAATCCGGAAATACGATGTAACCAGAGATTTCCGCCAACCTCGCTACAGTTATGCTCTGTCGATTAAACCGACGTTAAGACCCTGCTCGCAGCCTGTCGACGATCGCGTTAAAGCCTGCGCACGCCGAGTCGATACATAGGCAACGCACTCGATGGGTCGACTGTTCACGGCCCTGCATCGGTTTCATCAAGAAGGTTCACATGGCATCCCAGAACGCCCGCGCAGATTCCCTTTCGCTGTTGCTGTTCACCTTGCGCAGCGGCAAGTTGATGGCCATCAACCTGCTCAAGGTCAGCGAGATCATCCCCTGCCCTGCCCTGACCCGGCTTCCCGAAGCGCACCCGCACGTCAAGGGCGTGGCAACCCTGCGTGGCCAGGCGCTGTCCGTCATCGACCTGAGCCGAGCGATCGGTGAACAGCCATTGCTCGACCCTTCCGGCGGTTGCCTGATCGTCACCGACGTCAGCCGCTCCAAGCAGGGCCTGCACGTACAGGCTGTCAGCCGCATCGTCCATTGCCTGAGCACCGATATTCGTCCGCCGCCCTACGGCTCGGGTACCAAGTCGTTCATCACCGGCGTTACCCAGGTGGACGGTGCCTTGGTGCAGGTGCTGGATATCGAGAAAGTCATCCACGGTATCGCCCCGGCGCGACTGCAGGGCGACCCTCAACGCTTGAGCGATGCCGACGCGCGCTGCCTTGCCAACGCCAGGATTCTGGTCGTGGACGACAGCCATGTGGCGCTGCAGCAGTCGCTCATCACCCTGCGCACACTGGGCATCGAATGCCGCACGGCGCGCAGCGCCCGCGAGGCGATCGATTGCCTGCTGGAGCTGCAGGGTACCGATGCGCAGATCAATGTGTTGGTATCGGATATCGAGATGTCGGAAATGGACGGCTATGCGCTGACCCGCACGCTGCGCGATACACCGGACTTCAAGGACCTCTACGTCCTGCTGCACACCTCGCTGGACAGCACGATGAACAGCGAGAAGGCGCGCCTGGCCGGTGCCAACGCGGTGTTGACCAAGTTTTCCTCTCCGGAACTCACCGGCTGCCTGATCACCGCGGCGCGCTTCGTCACGGAGCAGGCACGCTGAAACAGCCGGGGCCTGGCGCAGGCGTCCAGGTACGCATATGAACATCAGTTGGGCATAATGGCTGCCTGTTCACAAGGCGCAGGAACCACGACCATGAAAACCTACCTGACCCTGTTGCTCACACTCGGCGGCTTCACCACCCACGCGATGGCATCGACCGACCAGGCGTGGGCGGAACACGACAAGCGCGTCGCCAGCACCTGCCTGAAAGCCACCACGCTGAAACAGGCCCGAGTGGCCAGCGCTCCCGCCGAGTTCGAAGACCGCGTGGGCTATACCGCAGTGCTCATTCAAGGCCGCTACCCGCAGGCGCACATGAAGAACCAGCCTGGCGCAGAACTCTGCCTGTACCAAAAACAGAGCCGCAAGGCGTTCGTGACCCCGTGGGATTCGGTACAGGGCAAGTAGCGTCACAGCAAAATGAATGCGTAGAGAATACTGATGAACGGCACGTTGCCAGCTTTCTCGTCGAGGGCCTCCAGGGCCGCGAACTTGAGCATGAACGAGGCGACCACCAGCACCCTTACCCACGGCACGCGTGTCGACAGCAACAACAGCATGCCCAGGGCGAGGGCCAGTTGAAATGCACAGCATTTGATCGCCGCCGGCAGCGTGCTGACGTACAGCAACGCCAGCATCACGGGAATCAGACTCGCCAGCAGCAATCCTTTGCCATACTTCACACAGTCCATAACGATCACTGGCCTTCCTTCATTTATCGACTTGTTGTAAGGAAGAAAGTCTCTGGTGATCAACTGGGCGGCGCTATAGGTCTATTCAGCGCAACTCGTAGGAAAAACCCGATAGATACTGTTGGTGTATTTCCAGCGAAGCCGAACGATTTTTTCCCTTCCGAATCAGGAGCGCGCGGCAGGCGTGGCCTGCGCACGACCAATCACGCCGGGGCTTGGGCTTGGCAAGGCGACGCGACTAAGGTCAAACTGCCAGCTCTTCCCCCTGCCGGTGCCCGATACGCATGCGCATAGCCATCCGACCGCTGTTACTGGCAGGCTTGCTGCTTGTCGTCGTGTCAGGCGCGGCCTGGCTGCTGCTCGATCGCACTGCAGCGAACAAGCCAGTGCCGGCAATGCCCATCCCGGTGCGTGTAGTCACCGTGGTGCAGGCCGATGTGCCGCGTTATCTCACCGGTATCGGCTCGGTGCTTTCGCTGCACAGCGTGACCGTGCGCGCGCAGGTCGATGGGGTTCTGGCGCAGGTCGCCGTGAAGGAAGGCCAATGGGTGAACAAGGGTGATGCGCTGGCCAGCATCGACGATCGTGCCATTCGCGCCAGCCTTGCTCAGGCGCGGGCGCAAGCCAGCCAGAGCCAGGCGCAGTTGCAGGTGGCAGGGGTCAATCTGCGCCGCTACAAGGACCTGAGTCGCGACAATGGTATTTCGCGCCAGTTGCTCGACGAACAACAGGCCCTGTTCGACCAGCTCACCGCGACCTTGCAAGGCAATCAGGCCGCCATCGCTGCCGCTCAGGTGCAGTTGTCCTACACCCAGATTCATTCTCCGGTGACCGGTCGGGTCGGTATCCGCCGTGTGGATCCGGGCAACTTCCTGCGTGTCAGCGATGCCGAAGGCTTGTTCACAGTGACCCAGATCGACCCCATCGCGGTGGAATTCTCGCTCCCCCAGCAGGAGCTGGCGACGTTGCAGTCCTTGCTCGACCGGCCGCAGCCGGCAGTGGTGCGCGCCTACCTCGATGGCGATACCGAAACGGGCAAGCTGGTGGGTGAGGGTCACCTGACGCTGCTCGACAATCAGATTGCCGCAAGCACCGGAACCATCCGCGCCAAGGCCGAGTTTCACAACGGCCGACACACCCTGTGGCCAGGCCAACTGGTCAGTGTCGGCTTGCAGGTCGGCGTCGAACGCAACGCTCTGGTGGTGCCGTTGCCCGTAGTGCAGCGCGGTATCGAAGGCCATTATGTGTACCGCGTGACAGACGCCAAAGTCGAGCAGGTGCCGGTGCAGGTGCGCTACCAGACTTCGACCCAAAGCTTGATAGACGGCGTTGCTGCGGGCGACGTGCTGGTCAGTGACGGGCAATCGCGGTTGAGGCCGGGAGCCCGCGTACAGGTGCTCGAGCCAACGGTACACAACGCAGCGACCTTGCGATGAGCACCGGGCGCTCGATCAGCGCCTGGTGCATCGACCATCCGGTGGCCACCGTGCTGTTGACCCTGGCGCTGGTGTTGCTCGGTGGCCTGGCTTTCACCCGGCTGGCGATCGCGCCACTGCCCGAAGCGGACTTTCCGACCATCCAGGTCAACGCGCAACTGCCCGGCGCCAGTCCACAGACCATGGCGTCTTCGGTGGCCACGCCGCTGGAGGTGCAGTTCAGCGCCATTCCCGGCATGACCCAGATGACCTCCAGCAGCGCCTTGGGCTCGACCAACCTGATCCTGCAGTTCAGCCTGAGCAAAAGCATCGACACCGCCGCCCAGGAGGTCCAGGCGGCGATCAACACGGCAGCCGGACGCTTGCCGCAGGACATGCCCAACCTGCCGACCTGGCGCAAGGTCAATCCGGGAGACAGCCCGGTGCTGATCCTCAGCGTGAGTTCGGCGCAGATGCCCACCCACGTGTTGAGCGACTACACCGAAACCCTGCTGGCCAGGCAACTGAGCCAGATCGAGGGCGTTGGCCAGGTCTACATCACCGGCCAGCAACGCCCGGCGATCCGTGTGCAGGCAGCCCCAGAGCGCCTCGCAGCGCTGGAGCTGACGCTTGCCGACCTGCGCGGTGCCATCCAACAGACCAGCCTGAACCTGGCCAAGGGTGCTCTGTACGGTGACACCAGCGTGTCCACACTGGCCACCAACGACCAGCTCTTCGAGGCTCATGAGTACGCGCAGCTGGTGGTGGCCTACCGTAATGGCGCACCGGTACAACTCAAGGACGTCGCGACCGTGATCAAGGGTGCGGAGAACGCCTATGTGCAATCCTGGTCGGGTGATCAGCCAGGCTTGAACCTGACGATCTTCCGCCAGCCCGGTGCGAACATCGTCGACACGGTCGACCGCATACTGGCCGCCATGCCACGCCTGCAGGAGATGCTGCCGGCAAGCGTGGATGTCACCGTACTCAACGACCGCACCCAGACCATCCGTGCATCACTACACGAAGTGGAGCTGACGCTGCTGATCGCCGTGCTGCTGGTGGTGGCCGTCATGGCCCTGTTCCTGCGCCAGTTGTCGGCCACGCTGATCGTGTCCAGCGTGCTGGGGGTTTCGCTGATCGCAACGTTCGCCGCCATGTACCTGATGGGTTTCAGCCTGAACAACCTGACTTTGGTGGCCATCGTCATCAGTGTCGGTTTCGTGGTCGACGATGCGATCGTGGTGGTGGAGAACATCCATCGCCATCTGGAGGCCGGCGATGGCATGCGTGAAGCGGCGATCAAGGGCGCCAGCGAGATCAGCTTCACGGTAGTGTCGATCAGCTTTTCGCTGATTGCCGCGTTTATTCCATTGCTGTTCATGGGCGGCGTGGTCGGGCGCCTGTTCAAGGAATTCGCGCTGACGGCCACCTCTACCATCCTCATTTCGGTGGTGGTTTCCCTGACCCTGGCTCCGACGCTATGCGCGCTGTTCATGCGCCGCCCCGCACACGCCGCGCGCGAGGGCTTCAGTGAGCGCCTGCTGGCCTGGTACGACAAAGGTCTGATCCGCGCACTGGCTCACCAGCGCGTCACCCTGGCCGTGTTCGGCTTGACCGTTGCCTTGTCGGTGGCGGGCTACGTGCTCATCCCCAAGGGGTTTTTCCCGGTGCAGGACACCGGCTTCGTTCTCGGCACGACCGAAGCGGCCGCCGACATTTCCTACAAAGACATGCAGGAAAAACACCTTGCCCTGGCCCGTATCGTCGGTGCAGATCCGGCGGTCAGGGCCTATTCCCACGCCGTGGGCGTAACCGGCAGCAACCAGACCATCGCCACCGGGCGATTCTGGATCGGCCTCAAGGAACAGAGCGAACGCGACGTGTCGGCCAGCGCATTCATCGACCGCTTGCGGCCCCAGCTCGCCCAGGTGCCTGGCGTGGTGCTTTACCTGCGCGCCGGACAGGACATCAACCTGAGCGCCGGGCCAAGCCGCAGCCAGTACCAGTACGTGCTCAAGAGCAACGACGGGCCGAGCCTGAACCTGTGGACCGAACGCCTGACCGAACGACTGCGTGCCAACCCGGCCTTTCGCGACCTGTCCAACGACCTGCAGCTGGGTGGCAGCGTGACCCACATCAGCATCGATCGGGTGGCAGCTTCGCGTTTCGGCCTGACCACCAGCGACATCGACCAGGCGCTGTACGATGCATTCGGTCAGCGCCAGATCAACGAATTCCAGACCGAGACCAACCAGTACAAGGTCATTCTGGAACTCAAGGCCGATCAGCGCGGCAAGGCGCAGAGTCTGCAGTACTTCTACCTGCGCTCGCCCCTGACCAACGAAATGGTGCCGCTGTCGGCCGTGGCCAAGGTCGAGGCACCCACTCAGGGCCCGCTGTCGATCAGCCACGATGGCCTGTTTCCGGCGGCCAACCTGTCGTTCAATCTGGCGCCCGGCGTGGCCTTGGGCGAGGCCGTCGGTTTGCTCGAACGCACGCAAGCCGAATTGGCCATGCCCGCCTCTATCGCTGGCAGCTTCCAGGGCGCTGCCCAGGCTTTCCAGAGTTCGCTGGCCAGCCAGCCCTGGCTGATTCTGGCCGCACTGGTGGCGGTCTACATCATTCTCGGCGTGCTGTACGAAAGCTTCGTTCACCCGCTGACCATCATCTCGACCCTGCCATCGGCTGGGCTGGGTGCCTTGTTGCTGCTATGGCTATGGGGACAGGATTTTTCCATCATGGGCTTGATCGGCCTGGTCTTGCTGATCGGAATCGTCAAGAAGAACGGCATTCTGATGATCGACTTCGCCCTGCATGCGCAGCGCAGCGAAGGGCTGGACGCCCGTGAAGCGATTCACAAAGCCTGCCTGACGCGCTTCCGCCCGATCATCATGACCACACTGGCCGCACTGCTGGGCGCACTACCCCTGATGTTCGGCTATGGCGCCGGTGCCGAACTGCGCCAGCCACTGGGCATCGCCGTGGTGGGGGGACTGCTGATCAGCCAAATGCTGACGCTGTTCACCACCCCTGTGATCTATCTGCAACTGGAGCGGCTGTTCCATCGCACCGACGGTTCCAGAACACCGGCATTGCCGGCCAGCCACTGAACATCGACCAACAAAAAACGCCCGATGCGGGCGTTTTCTTTACAGCGACAGCGTGACTGCTCAGCTGCTGGCGCGAGCGATGTTGCGCAGGGCTTTGACCTGATCATGGTTGCGCTGCACACCGGCAAGCTGACGCTCGACAATGGTGAAGATGTTGGCCGGGAGCGCCTCGGTCAAGGCTTCCTTGTAAGCTTTCAAAGCCACATCTTCGCCGCGCTCGGCTTCGTTCAGCACCGCTTCTTCATCCTTGCCGGTGAAGATCGATTTGACGTCGACCCAGCGACGATGCAGGTCACCGCTCACGCTGGTGGAGTCTTCCGGGGTGCCGCCCAGTGCGATGACCTCGGCCTGCAGTTCACCGGCCGCTTCGGCGCATTCCTGGGAATGCTTGGTGAACAAAGCCTTCAGTTCGGGATTCTTGATGTCTTCGGCACAGGTCTTGAAGCCTTCCTCGCCGTCCTTGCAGGTCTCGATAAGCTTGTTCAGGATGGAAACAACCGTCTTGGCAGAATCATTCATCTTTTTGAATTCCTGTGGAAATCGGAAACCGCGTTGGGATGCTGTCCATACAGCAGCCTTCGTGCCAGCTTCCAAAGCAAACAAAAATGATCTATATCAAAGAGTTAACATAGCCGACGTTTTTCCGAAGCTGTCTTTATGCATGATCGATGACTTTGTGACCGTGCAGAATGCATGTAGCCTCGCGCAACGCCGTTTTTGCAGACCCACACCCTTGTGAATATTCAGTCATGAACCCCGAAAAACTTGAATCGCTGGTGACCTTCGTAATGCCCTTCGGCAAGTACAAGGGCCGAGTAATCGCCGACCTGCCGGGGCATTACCTGAACTGGTTCGCCCGCGAGGGTTTTCCTAAAGGTGAACTAGGTGGGCTGCTGGCGCTGATGCAGGAAATCGATCACAACGGCTTGTCCGACCTGCTCGATCCGCTGCGGGTCAAGCATGGCAAGCCGCGCATCGCCGATGGGCGCTGAACCGTCTGGCAACTTTCTTTCAGGCAAAAAAAAGTGCGCCGACCGAGCGCACTGAAAGACAAGCGTGAAGCGCCTAACGAAGTCGAATCAGTCGAGCAGAGCCAGCGCCTGCGCGCTGCACTCCTGAATGCGTGCCCAATCGCGGTTTTCAATCCACTGGCTGTCGAGCATCCAGGAGCCGCCCACGCACATCACATTGGATTGAGCCATGTAGCTGTTGATGTTGCCCGGGCCGACGCCGCCAGTCGGGCAGAAGCGTACTTCCGGGAAGGGCCCGCCGAGCGCCTTGATGGCAGCCACGCCACCGCTCACCTCGGCGGGGAACAGCTTGAAGCGGCGATAGCCCAGCGCGTAACCCATCATCAGTTCGGACGGGCTGCTGATGCCCGGCAGCAACGGCAACGAGCTTTCCACACCGGCCTCGAGCATGTCCTGGGTCACGCCGGGGGTGACGGTGAACTGCGAGCCGGCCTGCTCGGTTGCGGCGAGCATTTCGCGGGTCAGCACCGTACCAGCACCGACCAGCAGTTCCGGGCGTTGCTCGCGCAGCACCTGGATGGCCCTGAGCCCGAGTGCCGAGCGCAGGGTCACTTCCAGTACGGTCAGCCCCCCGGCCGCCAAGGCATCGGCCAGGGGCAGAATGTCTTCTTCACGGGCAATGGTGATGACCGGCAGAATTCGCGCACGCGCCGCCAGGGCGTCGATCCGGGCAACTTTGTCGACCATGCGTTGCTGTTGTTCGGTGGTGATCATAGCGGCGGTTCCTTGATTCATTGACACCAGTAGATATCCAGCGCGGAGTGCAGGAAGGCGCGGATAGGCATCTGCGCCACGTCGTCGCCGGCCAGTGCAGTGCGCAGCGTGGTCAACTTGCTTTCGCCCTGCACCGACAGCACCTTGAAACGGGCCGAGGCCAGCAACGCACGGCTCATGCTCAAGCGTTGATGCGGCACGCTCGGCGCCAGCATGGGCCAGCAGCGGCGCTCGCTGTCCAGCGCCAGAGCCTGTTCAAGGTTGGGGCTATCGGGAAACAACGAAGCGGTATGCCCGTCATCGCCCATGCCCAGTACCAGCACGTCGATCGGCGGCAATTGGCCGAGCAGGTCATCGGCGACTGCGGCGGCCTCCTCCTGGCTGGAAGTGGTGTGGTACAGGCTGACGAAACGTGCCTGCTCGACCGCGCCTACCAGCAGGTGGCGCTTGAGTAGGCCGGCATTGCTGTCGGCGTGCTCGATGGGCACCCAACGCTCGTCGGCCAGGGAGATCACTACCCGTGACCAGTCCAGGCTCTGACGCGCCAGGCACTCCAGGAAAGCCACCGGGCTGCGCCCGCCGGAAACCACCAGGGTTGCCACGTTCTGGCGCTCGATCGCCTCGCGCAGTTGCTCGGCGACCTTGCCGGCCAGGGCTTCGGCCAGCAACGGTGCGCTCACGCAATCGTGAACCTTGACCCCCTTGGGGAACTGCAAATCAGATATCGCCATACCAGGATCTCCCATCGCGAGTGATCAGGGCAATCGAGCTCATCGGCCCCCATGAACCTGCCGCGTACGGCTTGGGAGCATCGCCGGATTTCTTCCAGCCGGCGATGAGCTGATCGCACCATGTCCACGCATATTCGATTTCATCTTTACGGACAAACAGGTTCTGATTGCCCTGCATCACCTCCAGCAGCAATCGCTCGTACGCATCTGGAATGCGCGCACTGCGATAGGTGTCGGAGAAATTCAGTTGCAGCGGCCCGCTGCGCAGTTGCATGCCCTTGTCCAGGCCCTGCTCCTTGGTCATCACGCGCAGCGATATACCTTCGTCCGGTTGCAGGCGGATGATCAGCTTGTTGCTGATCTGCAGGCGCTGCTCGGGCGCGAAGATATAGTGCGGCGGTTCCTTGAAGTGGATGACGATCTGCGACAGCTTCTGCGGCATGCGCTTGCCGGTGCGCAGGTAGAACGGCACGCCGGCCCAGCGCCAGTTGCGGATATCGGCACGCAGCGCGACGAAGGTCTCGGTATCGCTCTGGGTGTTGGAGTTTTCTTCTTCCAGATAACCCGGCACCGGACGGCCTTCGCTGTAGCCCGCGATGTACTGGCCACGCACGACCTGCTGGGTCAAGCCGTCGGCGGTGAATGGCGCGAGCGCCTTGAGCACCTTGACCTTCTCATCGCGAATGCTGTCGGCGGACAGGTCGGCCGGTGGGTCCATGGCGATCAGGCAGAGCAGCTGCAGCAGGTGATTCTGGATCATGTCGCGCAGCTGGCCGGCCTGGTCGAAGTAGCCCCAGCGCCCTTCGATACCCACTTTTTCCGCGACGGTGATCTCAACGTGGGAAATGTAGTTCTGGTTCCACTGGGTTTCGAACAGGCTGTTGGCGAAGCGCAGGGCAATGAGGTTCTGCACCGTCTCCTTGCCCAGGTAGTGGTCGATTCGGTAGACCCGATTTTCCGGGAAGTACTGCGCGACGGCATCGTTGACCCGGCGCGAGGATTCCAGGTCGTGGCCGATAGGCTTTTCCAGCACGGCGCGGGTACGCGCGGTCAGGCCGACCTTGTGCAGGTTTTCGCAGATGGCGCCGTAGACCGCCGCCGGTGTGGCGAAGTAGGCGATCAATTGTTCGGCGTCACCGACTTTCTCGGCCAGTGCGACGTAGGTGTCGGCATCCAGAAAGTCCACGTGCACATAGCTCAGCCGCGCCAGAAAACGCTGCACCGCGTCGGGCTCGAGCTGGGCGTCGGAAACGAACTTGCGCAACCCTGCCTCGATGACACCCAGGTGATGGGCTTCGTCGCCGGGCTCGCGGGCCAGGGCGAGAATGCGTGTATCGGCGTGCAGCAACTGCGCGCGATCGAGTTGATATAGAGCCGGAAACAGCTTGCGCAATGCCAGGTCGCCCAGGGCGCCAAAAAGAGCAAAGGTGCATGATCCTGCGGTCATTGAGGGCATGATGTTTGTTCTTCTATCAAGTTGACGTAGAAATACCCTTTTTCAGGGGACGATTCAAGGCAGAATGTAGTAATAACCACAACATTTACCCATTCAGACAGATACGGGTGGTGGCGCACTGCGCCCCCCAGTAGGATAAGCCACCCGTGAAGACAGCCTGGCCAGACATGCTCGCTGGCGCTGCAGTAGACCCAAGGACATACCATGGACCGTGTGCGAAATCTTCTGGAACAGATCCAGAGCCGCCTCGATGAGCTGAACAAGGCCGAGCGCAAGGTGGCCGAGGTCATTCTGCTCAATCCGCAGCAGGCGACCCGCTTCAGTATTGCCGCTCTGGCGCAGGCCGCCAAGGTCAGCGAGCCGACGGTGAACCGCTTCTGTCGTTCCTTCGGCGTCAGCGGCTACCCCGAGCTCAAGCTGCAACTGGCGCAAAGCCTGGCCAGTGGCGCCGCCTACGTCAGTCGCGCGGTGGAAGCCGACGACGACCCGGCGGCCTATACCCAGAAGATTTTCGGCAGTGCCATCGCTTCGTTGGACAGCGCCTGCCAGCAACTCGATCCGGCGCTGGTCAGCCGCGCCGTGGACATGTTGATCCAGGCACGCCAGATCCACTTCTTCGGCCTCGGCGCGTCGGCGCCGGTGGCGCTCGATGCCCAACACAAGTTCTTTCGCTTCAACCTGGCGGTGTCGGCCCATGCCGATGTCCTCATGCAGCGAATGTTGGCGTCGGTTGCCCATACCGGCGAGCTGTTCGTGATCATCTCCTACACCGGGCGCACGCGCGAACTGGTGGAAGTCGCCCGCCTGGCACGGGAAAACGGTGCATCGGTGCTAGGGCTGACGGCAGCAGGCTCGCCCTTGGCCAAGGCCAGCAGCGTAAGCCTGAACATACCCCTGCCTGAAGACACGGATATCTACATGCCGATGACATCGCGCATCGTGCAATTGACTGTGCTCGATGTGTTGGCCACGGGCATGACGCTACGGCGCGGCGTGGATTTCCAGCCGCACCTGAGGAAGATCAAGGAAAGCCTGAACGTGAGTCGCTACCCGGCTGGGGATGGCCTGGACTGAATGCAGGCAAAGGACATGGATCTGCAGGAGCGGTCAGCGGCCGCGAAAAGAACACCGCGGTGTGCCAGTTTCACCGCGGGGCAGCATTCGCGGCCGATGACCGCTCCTACGGTGAGCCCGTTACTAGGTCGAAAAAAAGGGCGACCTGAGTCGCCCGGAAAGCGCACACCACAAATCAGAACTTGGACTGGATCTTCAACCCGGCCACCAGTGCGTCATCCACCTGGTTCACGCCGCCAGGATGTTTGATGTACTGCACGTTGGGCCGCACCGTCAGCCAGTTGGTCACGTGGAAGCCGTAGTAGATCTCGGCGTTGTACTCGGTGTCCTGGATCGGCAGGTATGACGGATTGTCGTAGTCTTCGATGTTGTTCAGATCATTGACCAGGCGGCGATTCTTGCGCACGTCGTCGTTGACGTGGATGCGCGCGATGCCCACACCGATGTCGTCCTTGGGCCGGGCGTCGAAGGGCCCCATGTAGGTCAGGCCGATCTGCTGATAGTTGTCGACGAAGTTGGTGTCCTTGTCGTGCACGGTGGCGTTGGCGAAGATGCTCAGGCCACGCGCGGCGCTGCCGTTGTGACTGGTCAACTGTTGCTGGGCGACGATCCAGGCGCCGTGCTTGCTGCTGTGGGACTTGTAGCTGGCGCCGGAGACCGCAGCCGCCTGGCCATTGCCATCTTCATACACATCGTCGGCCTTGGCCGTGCTGTAGTAGTAGCCCAGGCGATACTCGCCCGGCAGGTCGTTGAGCTTGGGCGTCCATACCAGTTCAACCGGCAGGATCATGCCCTTGGTGCCGCTGCCGCTGAGCTTGAAGCCGTTACCGGTTTCCAGGTACGAGGGGTTCTGCTCGAACACGCCCACCTGCGCATACACTTCCGGGGTGATGTTGTACTTGATACGCAACGCCCACTGGCTGACCGGCCAGTTGTACCAGATGTTGCCAACCCAGTTGCCGACCTGCGAACCGCAGAACGCCAGGTTCTGGAAGTCGCACGGGAAGCTGTTGAAGTCTTCGCCAGGGCCGAAGCGGCCGATCTTGACGTTGAGCTTGTCGTCGAAATAACCCTGCTTGTACCACATCTGGGTAAGCCGCCAGGTCTGGCCCCTGCCCCAGACTTCCTGGGATGAACTCAGGGTGCCGGCACGCGGGTCGCCGATCCGGTCATTGGAGATATTGCGGCCGCTACGCTCGGTGATGGCCAGCTTGAACTCCGCATCCTTCCACCCCAGAATCTTTTCCAGGTCCATCTTCACGCCCAGGGCGAACTGGTCGCTGTAGCGTGCGGTGGTGTCGTCGTTGTAGCCACCGTCGAGATTGCTGCCAACTTCCCCTACGTATTCCAGCGAAAAATCGTAGCCCTTTTCCAGCAACTCCGTACGGGCCCCACCCCAGTCACCGGTCATCCACGGCGACTCTTCGGTAAAAGCCCCAGCGGCATGCACGCTGCCGGCCAGACTCAAGGCGCCGAGCATCGACAACTGGCCGATCAGTCTGGGTTTAGTGATAAGTCTGCTGTTCATCCCTCTTCCTCTTTTATTGTTATTGACGTGTTGTACAGTCTTGCCAATGGCAGGCGACAGGCCGCCCGCCGATATCGCTATTCAGCGTCCTTTGAACTGGGTCACGTTGCCCAAGGGTGCAGCTTCCTGCGCGGTTCGCGTGGCGCCGAGGCGCGCACCGCTGGCCGCATCGAAAATCAGGACCTTGCTCGGGTCCAGCAGCAGGTTCAAGGTGGCGCCTATGGCCGGCGCAGCATCCGGCGCCATGCGGCAGCACACCTTGGTCTGGTTCACGGTGACGAACACCAGCGTGTCCGGCCCGGTCGGCTCGGTGATCTGCACTTCGGCACGCAGGGTGGGCAAACCCGTGACCTGCTCGTTGGCCAGGGCGATCTGCTCGGGGCGGATGCCGAGGATGATCTCGCGATCCTCCAGCCCCGCGTCGGCGATGCCCAGCGGCAGTTCGCAACGCGCCTGGCCGCTGTCGAGCTGCGCCACCAGGCGGCCGTCCTGGCGGGTCAGGCGCAGCGGAATGAAGTTCATCGGCGGCGAGCCGATGAAGCTGGCCACGAACAGGTTGGCCGGATCGTTGTAGATCTGCTGCGGCGTGCCGAACTGCTGGATGATGCCGTCCTTCATCACCGCCACCTTGTCACCCAGGGTCATGGCCTCGATCTGGTCGTGGGTCACGTAGACCGTGGTGGTCTTCAGGCGCTGGTGCATCAACTTGATCTCGGTGCGCATCTCCACCCGCAGCTTGGCGTCGAGGTTGGACAGCGGCTCGTCGAACAGGTAGATCTTGGGCCGCCGCGCCAGTGCGCGCCCCATCGCCACGCGCTGCTGCTGGCCACCGGAGAGCTGGCCGGGCTTGCGTTCGAGCAGATGCTCGATCTGCAGCAGCTTGGCCACCCGCGCTACTTCTTCGTCGATCGAAGCCTGGGGCATCTTGCGGATCTTCAGGCCGAAGCAGATGTTCTCGCGCACCGTCATGGTCGGATACAGCGCGTAGCTCTGGAACACCATGGCAATGTCCCGGTCCTTTGGGCTCATGCCGCTGATGTCTTCGCCGTCGACCAGGATCGCCCCGCCGGAGATGTTCTCCAGGCCTGCAATGCAGTTCATCAGGGTCGACTTGCCACAGCCCGACGGCCCCACCAGGATCAGGAATTCCCCCGAGTCGATCGAAAGCTCGATGTCCTTCAGCGTGTCCGGCAAGCCGCTGCCGTAGGTCTTGATTACGTTGCGCAGTTCCAGCGTTGCCATGTTGCTACCCCTTGACCGCGCCGGCCGTGAGCCCGCGCAGGAAATACTTGCCAGCGAAGATGTAGACCAACAGCGTCGGCAGGCCGGCGATCATTGCCGCTGCCATGTCCACGTTGTATTCCTTGACCCCGGTACTGGTGTTGACCAGGTTGTTCAATGCCACGGTGATCGGCTGTGCATCGCCGCTGGCGAACACCACGCCGAACAGGAAGTCGTTCCAGATCTGGGTGAACTGCCAGATCAGGCAGACCATGACGATCGGGATCGACATGGGCAGCAGGATCTTGCCGAAGATGGTGAAGAACCCGGCGCCATCCAGGCGTGCGGCCTTGACCAGTGCGTCCGGCACGCTCACGTAATAGTTGCGGAAGAACAGCGTGGTGAATGCCAGCCCATACACCACGTGCACCAGCACCAGCCCGGTGGTGGTGTTGGCCAGGCCGAACTTGCCCAGGGTGAATGACGCCGGCAACAGTACGGTCTGGAACGGCAGGAAGCACCCGAACAGCAGCAGGCCGAAGAACAGTTGCGAGCCGCGAAACTTCCACATCGACAGCACATAGCCGTTCATGGCACCGATGAAGGTAGAGATCAGCACGGCAGGAACGGTGATCATCACCGAGTTCCAGAAGTACCCACCCACCGAACCCCAGGCCTTGACCCAGCCGATGGCAGTGAACACTTCCGGCAGGCTCAGCAGGTTGCCGGTGCGGATGTCGTCGGGTGTCTTGAAGCTGGTTAGCAGCATCACCACCAGCGGCACCAGGTAGATGGCCGCGGCCAGCAGCAGCACGGCGTAGATCGCCACGCGACTGAAGGTCAGGGCCGGTTTGCCGGTCATAGGGTTCATTGACGTTTGCCCCGCAGTTCGGAGTACAGGTAGGGCACCAGGATGGCCAGGATCGCGCCGAGCATCAGCATGGCGCTGGCCGACCCCTGCCCCATCTGGCCCCGGCTGAAGGTGAAGGCGTACATGAACATCGCGGGAAGGTCCGACGAGTAGCCCGGCCCTCCCGCCGTCATCGCAGCTACCAGGTCGAAGCTCTTGATGGCGATGTGCGCAAGAATCATGAAGGCGCTGAAAAACACCGGACGCAGGCTCGGCAGGACGATGCGCAGGTAGATGGTGGGCAGGCTGGCGCCGTCCACCTGGGCGGCACGAATGATCGACTGGTCGACGCCACGCAGGCCGGCCAGGAACAGCGCCATGACGAAGCCCGAGGCCTGCCAAACGGCCGCGATCACCAGGCAGTAGACCACCCGGTCCTGGTCAACCAGCCAGTCCAGGCGAAAGCCTTCCCAGCCCCAGTCGCGCAGCAGTTTGTCCAGGCCCATGCCCGGGTTGAGCAGCCACTTCCAGGCGGTACCGGTGACGATCATCGACAGCGCCATGGGATATAGGTAAATGGTGCGCAGGAAGCCTTCGCGGCGAATGCGCTGGTCCAGCAGCACTGCCAGGAATACCCCCAGCACCAGGCTGATGAAAATGAACAGGCCACCGAAGACCGCGAGGTTCTTGCTCGCGACCCACCAGCGATCGTTGTCCATCAGCCGCGCGTACTGCGCAAGGCCCGCCCACTTGTAGTTGGGCATGAAGCTTGAAGTGGTGAAGGACAGCACCAGGGTCCACAGGATGTAGCCGTAGAAGCCCACCAGCACGATCAGCATGCTCGGTGCCAGCACCAGCTTGGGCAGCCAGCGCTGCAGGGCGTCCAGGGGCGAAGCCCTGCGCATTACAGCAGTTGAGCTCATGTTGAGATGTCCGCTTCGTTGGATAGTGTGTAGCTGGAACCATTGGGTCTGGCGGCGAGTTCATTCGCGGGTAGAACCCGCTCCCACAGGAGTCCCGGTTGCCGCAGCATCCTAGGTGGGAGCGGGTTCTACCCGCGAATGAGGCGCCGCAAGCCCTTGCCTTACTTGGCCGAACTGATGGCCTTGGCCAGCTGCGAGGCGGCCTTCTGCGGATCAGCCTGGGGATTGTTGATGTAGTTGGTCACCACATCGAAGATCGCGCCCTGCACCGCCAGCGTCGTCGCCATGTTGTGCGCCATGCTCGGCTGCAGGCCGCCGGTCTTGTCGTCGGCCAGGAAGTCCTTGGCCGCCGTCTGGGCGCAGGCGTCGAAGCCCAGCTTGTCCATCTCGGCGAGCATGTCGGTACGTACCGGGATCGAACCCTTGTTCATGCTGAAGACTTTCTGGAAGTCGGTGCCCAGTGCAACCTTGGCCAGGTCTTGCTGCGCGGCCATGTCGTCCTTGTTCTTGAGTTCGAACACGGCCAGCGAGTCGATGTTGTAGGTGAAGGCTTTCTCGGTGCCGGGGAAGGCCACGCACTGGTAATCCTTGCCGGCCACCTTGCCTGCCGCGGTCCACTCGGATTTGGCCCAGTCGCCCATCATCTGCATGCCGGCCTTGCCATTGATGACGTCGGCAGCCGCGATGTTCCAGTCACGCCCGGCACGGTTGGGGTCCATGTAAGTTGCGACCTTCTTCAGCTCGGTGAACGCCTTGACCATCTGTTCACCCGTCAGGGTGCTCTCATCGAGGTCGACGAAGGCTTTCTTGTAGCCGTCTGCGCCCATGACCGACAACACCACGTCTTCGAACACGGTGCTGTCCTGCCATGGCTGACCACCATGGGCCAGCGCGATGAAGCCCTTGGCCTTGAGCTTGTCGCCGGCTGCATAGAATTCTTCGAGGGTAGTCGGCGCCTTTTCGATACCAGCTTTCTTGAACACCTCGGGGTTGATCCACAGCCAGTTCACCCGGTGGATGTTCACGGGAACGGCCACATACTCGCCGTCGTACTTGACGGTGTCAGACACCTTCTTGACCAACAGGCTGTCCCACTTCTCATCCACGGCAACCTGCTTCAGGGCTTCGGTGCTGAGCAGCCCGGTGCTGCCCCATTCCTGGATGTCGGGGCCTTTGATCTGGGCAACGCCAGGAGGATTGCCAGCCATGGCGCGGCTCTTGAGCACGGTCATTGCGGTGGAACCGCCGCCGCCGGCCACGGCGCCGTCTTTCCAGGTGAAACCGTCTTTCTCCACCTGCGCCTTGAGCACGTCGACTGCTGCTTTTTCACCGCCGGACGTCCACCAATGCACCACTTCGACCGAACCTTTGGAGTCGGCAGCCAGGGCACTGAGCGGGAACACGGAGGCAAGGGAAACGACGATGGCGAGGCGGGAGAGCGAGTTCATGGGACATCCTTTTTTGTTGTTATGCAGATGCAAGTCTGATGCTTGCGTTGCATGAGAGTGTAAACATCGCCACAGGGGCGCAGGTAACGAAGGGATGGGGAAATGTCACCGACTGGTGACATTCGATCGGCTGGCGTGAGCACGCATGAACGTCTCACACCGCCTTGCGTGGCAACACCAACGTCACGCGCAACCCGCCAGCCGGAAGATTCTGCAAGGTCACCTCGCCGCCATGGCTGTGGGCGATATTGCGTGCGATGCCCAGGCCCAGGCCGTAGCCCTGCTGAGTGCCGGCCAGACGAAAGTGCGGCTCGAAGACTTTCTGCAGCCGTTGCTCCGGCACCCCAGGGCCTTCGTCGTCGACGTACAACATGAAGGCCTCGGCGTCGTCATGGATGGACAAGTGCGCGCGGTCGCCGTACTTGAGTGCGTTGTCGATCAGATTGCCGATGCAGCGCTTGATCGCCAGCGGCTTGCCGGTATAAGCCCGGCGCGCCTTGCCTTCCAGGGTCACTCGGCCGTTGCCGTGCGGCGCCAGATAGGGCTCTACCAGGCAGTCGAGTACCTGATCGAGATCGACCCGTTCGATGTTTTCGTGGATGTCGGTGTCTTTGACGCATTGCAGCGCGCCCTTGACCAGCAATTCCAGCTCGTCCAGGTCACGGCCGAACTTGGCTTCCAGGGCTGGATCGTCGAGCAGTTCGACGCGCAGCCGCAGGCGCGTGATGGGCGTGCGCAAGTCGTGGGAAATCGCACTGAACAGCTGGCTGCGCTCAGTCAGGTAGCGGCTGATGCGCTCGCGCATGGCATTCAGCGCACGCGCCACTTCCACCACCTCGCTGCCACCGCCGTCCATGGGCGGTTCGTTGCTCACCTCGCCCAACGACAGCTCGCGTGCGGCGCGGGCCAGGCGTTTCAGGGGCCGGCTTTGCCAGTGCACAAGCACGCCGATGAACAGCAGCAGGAACCCGCTGGTCAGGGCGATGAACCAGATCTGCTGGGCAGGCAGGCCCTCTTCCTCGAGCGTGGTATAGGGTTCGGGCAACAGCGAAGCGATGTACAGCCATTCGGTGGGTCCCAGGCGAATCTGGGTGACCAGCACCGGCGGGTTGACCGGTTCCAGGGTCAAGGCGTAGTGCGCCCAGGAGCGCGGCAGCTCGTCGAGCTTCAGGCCGCTATTGAAGATGCGCAGGTCGTCGGGGCTGACGAAGGCCACCGAGATATCCACGTCGACGCCCAGCTGGGTGCGGAGCACTGCAGAAACCGCATCGATCACTGCAGTCTTGCGCGCAGTCGATTCGAGCAGTTGCATACCCAGTGGCTTGTCGTTGAGCGAAACGAAAAAGCGCGTACCGCCCATACTGCGCAGCTGATCCAGGACCAGCGGCCGATAGGCCAGTGGCAAGGAGCGGAAATAGCTGACGCTGGCCGCCATGGAGTGGGCCAGGCTGCGGGCGCTGGTCACCAACCCTTCGAGCTGGGTGGCACGCAGCTGCGACAGCCAGATGACGCTGGACAAGCCCTGCGCCAGCAGCACCGCCAGCAGTGTCAGCAACAGCATGCGACCCAGCAGTGAGCGCGGCTTAAACAGGCGCAACGTGGGCCGCCAGCAAGTAGCCGCTACCACGTACCGTGCGGATCAGCCGCGAGGGTTTGTCATTGTCGCGCAGGCGTTGGCGCAGGCGGCTCACCGCCATGTCGACGATGCGATCCAGCGGCATCGGCTCGCGCCCGCGAGTGGCGTTGCCGATGGTATCGCGGTCGAGGATCTGCTGCGGATGGTCGAGGAACAGCTTGAGCAAGGCGAAGTCGGCACCGGACAGGAACACCTCTTCCCCGTCGGTGTGAAACAGGCGGTGGCTGACGGTATCCAGCCGCCAGTCGTCGAAGCCGAGTACTTCGCCACTGCGCTCGCTGGCGAACTGGCTGCGTCGCAGCAACGCCTTGATGCGCGCCTGCAGCTCGCGCGGGCTGAACGGCTTGCCCAGATAGTCATCGGCTCCCAGCTCGAGGCCGATCACGCGGTCGGCTTCGTCGGAGCTGGCGGTCAGCATGATGATCGGCACCTGGGCCATGCGCGGATGCTGGCGGATCCAGCGGCACAGGCTGAAGCCATCTTCGTCGGGCAGCATGACGTCGAGAATCACCAGGTCGGTGCCGACCTCGGCGCCAAGCGCTTCGCGAAAGCCCGCGCCATCGGCCGTGGTGCGCACGGCGAAACCGGCGCGGCTAAGGTAGGTGTCCAGCAGTTCGCGGATGTCCTGATCGTCATCGACCAGCAGGATCGATTTGCCGACAGTGCTCACGTGGGCGTCCTTGTTGTCATTGCCGGGTCGATACGCCCGGCTTTTTTCAAGGGCTGATTAAACGCTCAAGCCTGCGCCTGTTGCAAGGCCACGCCTGCGCCCAACAGCCCGGAGAACTCGGCCGTGACCACCCACACCGGGATGCCCTTGAAGTAATCGCTCATGCAGCCCTTGTCGGCGAAGCTCTCGGCGAAACCGCTTTGCATGAAGATGTCGAGAAAGCGCGGGATCACGCCACCGACGATGTACACGCCGCCCCGACCACCCACGGTCAGCACGTTGTTGCCCGCCACCCTGCCCAGGAAGCGGCAGAATTGCTCCAGGGTTTCCCGAGCGACGGGGTCGCCGGCAAGCCCGGCGTCGGTAACTTCCGCCGGCGAGGTGCAGGAAGGCGTGTGGCCGTCTACTTCGCACACAGTTTGATACAACCGTAACAACCCACCACCGCTGAGAATCGTCTCGGCGCTGACGTGACCGATCTGTGCTTCGATGTGCGCGCGCAGTTGGGCTTCGCGCGCGCTGCCGACGGGCAGGTCGACATGGCCGCCCTCACCCGGCAATGCCATCCAGCCGTTGCGCAGGGCGATCAACGTGCCCACGCCCAGCCCCGTGCCTGGGCCGATGACCACTGCCGGACGTGCGGGATCCGCTTCGCCCTCGCAGACCAGCTGGTATTCATCGGGCTGTAGACGGGTCATGCCCAACGCCATGGCGGTGAAGTCATTGATCAGCAGCAGGTGCCCGATCTGCAGGCTTGCGCAGAATGCCTTGCGGCTCAGGCGCCAATGGCTGTTGGTGAAGCGGAACTCGTCACCGTCCACCGGGCCCGCTACCGCCAGGCACGCGGCGCCGATGTCGCCCTTCTGCAGCTTGAGGTCGGCCATGTACACGCCGATGGCGTGCTCGGGGCTGGTGTAGTCTGCCGTGGGGAAGACCCGAACCGAATGCAGTGCATCGTTTTCCCAGAGGGCGAAACGTGCGTTGGTACCGCCGATGTCGCCGATAAGGGCGAGTGTCATCGCAAAATCTCCAACCCCGAAGTGAAGGCACTGGCGCCTTGCTCGGCCGAGCTGAAGGCTTGGCGCATGAACCCGAACAGTTCACGCCCGCACCCTACGCCATTGGCCAAGGTGCCGACCGCCGGGGTGCGGCTGGCCAGCGTCTGGGCATCGACGCGTACCTGCAAGGTACCTTCGACACCGTCGACCCGGATGATATCGCCATCGCGCACCAAGGCCAACGGGCCACCGCTGGCCGCCTCGGGACTGACGTGAATCGCGGCGGGAATCTTGCCGGACGCGCCGGACATGCGCCCGTCGGTGACCAGCGCGACCTTGAAGCCGCGATCCTGCAGCACGCCGAGAAAAGGCGTCATCTTGTGCAGTTCCGGCATGCCGTTGGAGCGCGGCCCCTGGAAGCGCATGACCGCGACGAAATCCTTTTCCAGTTCGCCGGCCTTGAACGCATCGGCCAGCTCCTGCTGGTCCTGGAACACGCGGCACGGCGCCTCCACTACTTGGTTCGCCAACGCCACGGCAGACACTTTCATGACGCCCCGACCCAGATTGCCTTCCATCACGCGCAATCCGCCCTCGGCCGAGAAAGGCCGTGCCACGGGGCGCAGGATGGTTTCGTCGAGGCTCGCCTCGGGACCCTCGCGCCAGACCAGCCGACCCTCTTGCAGAAACGGTTCGCGGGTATAGCGGCTCAGGCCATGACCGGCAACCGTGTTCACGTCCTCGTGCAACAGGCCCGCTGCGAGCAGCTCGCGAATCAGGAAAGCCATGCCGCCAGCTGCCTGGAAATGGTTGATGTCAGCCTTGCCGTTTGGATAGACATTGGACAGGGTGGGCACCACTTCGGACAAATCAGCCATGTCCTGCCAGGTCAGGATGATGCCCGCAGCCATGGCGATCGCCGGCATGTGCAGGGTGTGGTTGGTCGAACCGCCCGTCGCGTGCAGGGCGACGATCGAATTCACCAGCGACTTTTCATCGACGATGCGGCCGATGGGCGTGAACTCGCCGTTGGCCTTGGTCAGGCGTGTCACCTGATGGGCCGCCTCGTGAGTCAGCGCATCGCGCAGCGGTGTGTTGGGATTGACGAACGAGGCCCCCGGCAGGTGCAACCCCAGCACTTCCATGAGCAACTGGTTGGTGTTGGCCGTGCCGTAGAACGTGCAGGTGCCCGGACTGTGGTAGGACTTCATCTCCGATTCGAGCAATTCTTCACGGCTCGCCTTGCCCTCGGCATAACGCTGGCGAACATCGGCCTTCTCCTTGTTGGAGATGCCCGACGGCATCGGCCCGCCGGGGACGAAGACCATCGGCAGATGGCCAAAGCGCAGCGCGCCCATCATCAGGCCCGGGACGATCTTGTCGCAGATGCCGAGCATCAGGGCGCCATCGAACATGTTGTGGGACAAGGCCACGGCCGTGGACAGCGCGATGGTTTCACGACTGGCCAGGCTCAGTTCCATGCCAGCCTCGCCTTGGGTCACGCCATCGCACATGGCCGGCACGCCACCGGCGAACTGGCCGACCGAGCCGATCTCGCGCAACGCCTGCTTGAGCTGCTCCGGGTAGGTTTCGTAGGGCTGGTGCGCCGAGAGCATGTCGTTATATGACGAAACGATTGCGATGTTTGTCGCATTCATCATGCGCAGTTGGTGCTTGTCTTCGGTGCCGCACCCCGCTACTCCGTGGGCAAAGTTCGCACACTGCAGCTTGCCGCGCATGGGCCCGTCGCTGGCGGCGCTGTCGATCAGTTGCAGGTAGTGCTTGCGGGTAGCTTGGCTACGCGCAATCAGCCGTTGGGTGACCTCAAGGACGCGGGGATGCATGTGAAGAACTCCAGGCTTTGGGGGCGACCTCTGCAACACTCTGTCCGAACTACGACCCATGTCAGGGCTCAAAGCCCTGCAGGCAAGAATCGATGTGAAGGAAGGGTTGTACCGGTCACTCGTTGTAGATAGAACAAAATATTGCCACTAAAAAGGCTTGTTTTCTATTTCTATGCGAATAATCTTGTAATTCCAACAACAAAACAGATTACGTGACCTGCTTGCCCGGACCTGATCCAAGGGGAATCACTCAATCTGATCACAGGAATCACTCATGACCATTCGCATAGCAATCAACGGTTTTGGCCGCATCGGCCGCAATGTCCTGCGGGCACTCTATACCCAAGGCTACCGTCAGGACCTGCAGGTCGTCGCCATCAACGACCTGGGTGACAGCGCGATCAACGCCCACCTGCTCAAGTACGACACGGTGCATGGCACCTTCGACGGCACGGTCGAGCACGACAAGGAAGGCCTCACGGTGAATGGCGACCGCATCTCGGTCAGTGCCATCCGCAACCCGGCGGAACTGCCGTGGAAGGCCGAGAACATCGACGTGGTGTTCGAGTGCACCGGCCTGTTCACCGACCGTGAAAAGGCTGCCGCGCACCTGACGGCCGGCGCGCGCAAGGTGATCATCTCGGCACCGGCCAAGGGCGCCGATGCCACCGTGGTGTATGGCGTCAACCACGACGTGCTGCGTCAGTCCCACGAAGTGATCTCCAACGCTTCTTGCACCACCAACTGCCTGGCCCCGGTGGCCCAGGTGCTGCACCGCGAGCTGGGCATCGAGCAGGGCCTGATGACCACCATCCACGCCTACACCAACGACCAGAACCTGATCGACGTGTACCACAGCGACCCCTACCGCGCCCGCTCGGCGACCCAATCGATGATCCCCAGCAAGACCGGCGCTGCCGAAGCCGTTGGCCTGGTGCTGCCGGAGCTGGCCGGCAAGTTGACCGGCATGGCGGTGCGCGTGCCGGTGATCAACGTCTCGCTGGTCGACCTGACCTTGAACCTTTCGCGCGAAGCCAGCCGCGACGAGATCAATGCGCTGATGCATGCCGCTGCCGAGCAGTCCAAGGTGCTGGGCTACAACACCCTGCCGCTGGTTTCCACCGACTTCAACCACAATCCGCTGTCGTCGATCTTCGATGCCAACCACACCAAGGTCAACGGCAAGCTGGTCAAGGTCATGGCCTGGTACGACAACGAGTGGGGCTTCTCGAACCGCATGCTGGACAACTGCCTGGCGCTAATCAACGCCAAGTAAGGCCCCATAGCGGCTGGATACGGTGGATGCCGTCTCCAGCCGCGATACCTCTTGCAAAGATCGCGACTTGACCAGGCGCACAGATGAGAAGCATTATCATCTTCTGCTTTCCGTCCGGGCAATTCCGTGAGTCAATCACGCTTCAATTCCGTTTTTCTCTCCCAACGCTTGAGTCTGCTGCGCACCCTTCAGCGCATGGTACGCAACCCCAGCACCGCCGAAGACCTGCTTCAGGAAACCTACCTGAGGGTGAATCGTGCCCTGAGTGAGCGACGCATCGAGCACCTCGAACCCTTCGTGTTTCAGACAGCACGCAATCTGGCCCTGGATTATCTGCGCTCACGGCGAGTGCACGAGCGAACCATGGTCGAAGATGTGCCCCTAGACGTGCTACAAGGCATTGCAGCAGTGGCCAGCAGTCCGGACGAGGTCGCCCATGCTGAGCGGCTTCTGGCCAGGCTGACCGTGAGCCTGGCTCGACTGACGCCGCGCCAGCAGCGGATTTTCATCCTGAGCCGAGTGCATGGCAGCAGTTATGTGGAAATTGCCCATGAGCTGCACGTCTCGGCAAGCACCGTGCAAAAGGAATTGAAATTGATCATGGCGATCTGCATCGGTGTCGCCCAGCGCCTGGAGGAGCATCCGTGAATCGGCAGCATCTACCAGAGCGAGCGCCACCGACGCCTGCCATGGAGCAAGCCATCGATTGGTTGATTGCCCAGCCTTGCACCGACCCCACCGAGCAAAGGGCATTCGAGGCCTGGCTGCTGGCCGACCCCGAACATGCCGCGGCATTCGAGCAGGCCCGCGCGGTATGGCACGGCGCGCCGGTTCACCAGGCCGCCGTCGCTCTGCAAGCGCGGCGCCGACCGCCGGCCTGGCGTCGGCATTGGAAACCACTGGCTACCGCCGCAATGCTGGTGGTAGGCGTATTGAATTTCACCCACCTGCCGCTGCGCGTACAGGCCGCTCATCTGACCCAGGTCGGCGAACGGCAACACCTGCAGCTGGAAGACGGTTCCAAGGTACTGCTCAACACCGATTCGGCTTTCTCCAGCCGCATCGACACCCGGCAACGCAGCGCACGCCTGTACGAAGGCGAAGCCTTTTTCGAGGTGCCTCCCAGCCGTCGGCAACCCCTGAAGGTGCAAGCAGGCCCGGTGCGTGCCGATGTGCTCGACAGTGCCTTCGCCGTGAGCTACCACGATGGCCAGGCGCAAGTGCGGGTGCAGCGCGGCAACGTCGACCTCAGCGCCAGCCACGACGAGACGGTGCGCCTGAACGCCGGCGACAGCATACGCATCGGCCCCAGGGGATTCGGCACGCGTGAGCGGCTCGATCCACAGAAGGATCTGGCCTGGGTCCACGGTCGTTTGATCTTCGAGAACCGCCCAATGGGCGAGGTACTTGCCGAACTTCGGCGCTATTACCCGGGGTGGATCATCAGCACCGACAAGAAGCTCGAACAGGTGGCAGTAACCGGCAATTACCGCCTGGACAACCCGCTCGAAGTGGTTCGCTCGTTGGCTCAGGTGACGTCGGCACAGGTGCGGGAGTTTCCGGCGCTGGTCATCCTGAACTGACGAATACGTCATTGCCATGAACCGAGACACCGCATAATTATTTTTACGCTGTAGCGCTTCCCCATCCGTCTAGTCATAGCCAATGCAACTGATTCGCATTCGGATCGGTAACACTATAACGACACGCGACAGGGAGCGCTTTCGATGTCCAAAGGTTTCACTCGTCCTCAGTTTCACCACTCGGTGCTCACCGCTGCCCTGCTGCTGGCCGCCGTGCCTGCCGTAGGCAGCGCTGCGGAGCCGACACCGAACAGCGCCCGCATCAGCGTCAATCACGCCTTCAGCATCGCTCGGCAGCCTCTGGCGTCGGCCTTGAACGGCTTCAGCACCACGACGGGCTGGCAAGTCGGACTGCCCGCCGAGCTTGCCCAGAACGTCATTTCACCCGGCGCGTGCGGTAACCTGACGCCGGAACAGGCACTGGATCGGCTGCTCGCAGGGACACCCTTGCGCTACCGGAAAATCAGCGCCAACAATGTCGTGCTCGAGCGCAGCTCGCCGGGCGCCGTGATCGCCCTGCAACAGATGACCGTCAGCGCCACACGCCAGGAACAAAGCGCCGACAGCGTCCCGAGTACCGTCAGCGTCCAGGGCCGCACGCAGCTGGACCGTGACAACGTCAACACCCTTCAGGACCTGGTGCGTTACGAACCGGGCGTCTCCGCAGGCGGCACCGGTTTGCGCAGCGGCCTTACCGGCTACAACATTCGTGGTATCGACGGCGACCGTGTGCTCACCCAGGTCGATGGCGTCGAGGTGCCGGACAGCTTCTTCAACGGCCCCTATGCGCAAACCGAGCGCAATTACGTCGACCCGGAAATCGTCAAGCGTGTGGAAATCCTCCGCGGGCCGGCGTCGTCGCTCTACGGCAGCAGTGCCATCGGCGGGGTGGTCAGCTACTACACCCTGGACCCGGAAGACATCATCAAGCCCGGCAAGGATGTCGGCGCACGCCTGAAGACCGGTTACAGTTCGGCAGACGAAAGCTGGCTGAACTCGGCTACCGTGGCCGGCCATTCGGGTGACTTCGATGCCCTCCTGCACCTGAGCCAGCGCAATGGCCCCGAGACCGAATCCTACGGCGACCATACCAGCACAGGGCTGAGCCGCACCGCAGCCGACCCCAAGGACGTGCGCTCGACCAATGTCCTGGCCAAGCTGGGCTGGAACTACGCCGACGATGCTCGATTCGGGCTCACCTACGAAAATTACAAGGACGACCGCGATGTCGATCTGAAAAGTGCCTATGGCGGCCCCTATGCAAATGGCAGGCCGCTGAACTTCTATCAATCGCGCGGTGGCAATGACACCATCACCCGCGAGCGCTTCGGCTTGAATCACGACTTCGAGCTGGACAGCGTCGTGGCCGATCACATCAAGTGGAGCTTGAACTACCAGATCGCCAAGACCGACCAGCACACAGAAGAGCACTATGTCGTCCCGCGCGCGCGCGATGTGTTGCGAGCGCGTGACACTTTTTACAAAGAGCGCCAGTGGGTGTTCGACCTGCAACTGGACAAGGCCTTTGAGTTGGGACAAACCGATCACCTGCTGACCTACGGCACCAACATACGCCAGCAGAAGGTTACCGGCTCACGCAGCGGCTACGGGACCTGCTTGACCGTGATGGGCAGTTGCCGAGCCATCGGCGCCGACAGCGCGGCCGATCGCCTGGTCAAATCCAGCGACTTCCCCGACCCGACCATCAACACCTACAGCCTGTTCGCTCAGGACGAGATTCGCTGGAACCAGTGGACCTTGCGACCCAGCGCCCGCTATGACTACACCCAGCTCAAGCCCCGCCTGACCGATGAGTTCCTGCGCACGGTCAACCCCACTGGCGAGTACACCGTGGCCGACAACGACCGGAACTGGCACCGGTTGTCACCCACGCTGGGCGTGACCTACGACTTCGATGACCACTACACCTGGTATGGGCAGTACGCCGAAGGCTTCCGCACACCTTCGGCCAAGGCGCTTTATGGCCGTTTCGAAAACCTTGGCGCAGGCTATACGGTCCAGCCCAATCCGGATCTGGAACCGGAAAAAAGCAGAAGTTATGAAACCGGCCTACGCGGCAAGTTCGAGGCAGGCACCTTCGATATCGCGGTGTTCTACAACCAGTACCGCGATTTCATCAACGAAGATGCGGTCAGCCCCGGGGCGACGTCCGCCGTGTTCCAAAGCAACAATATCAAGCATGCCACCATCAAGGGCGTCGAGCTCAAGGGCCGCTTGAACCTGGACAGCTTCGGTGCACCGCAAGGTCTCTACAGCCATGGCTCCATCGCATACGCCCGTGGCGAGAACGAAGACAACGGCCAACCGATCAACAGCGTCAATCCGCTCAAGGGTGTATTCGGCCTGGGCTACGAGCAGCAGCAGTATGGTGGCCTGCTCAGTTGGACACTGGTCAAGCGGCAGAACCGAGTGGACAGCAGCGCGTTCAAGTCGCCGGACGGCAGCGGTGTGTTCAAAACGCCTGGCTTCGGCATCCTCGACCTGGCCGGTTACTACAAGGTCACCGACGACGTCACGGTCAACGCCGGCCTGTACAACCTCACCGACAAGAAATACTGGCTATGGGACGACGTGCGCAGTTATGACGGCGTGGGCGAAGCGGCGGTGACATCACCCGCCAACCTCGACCGCCTCACTGCTCCCGGTCGTAATTTCGCGATCAATCTGGTTTGGGACATCTGATAATGGCACTGTAGGGGCAGATAACCGCTGCCCCTGTGGTGGGATTTTTTTACGGTCCGCTGTGAGTTGATTCGTCTCGTCTAAACAGCACCGCATTTTTCAAGGAACTCGCAATGACCGTCACCGAGCACATTCAGGACCACGCCCCACTGCGCTCCGCTCGCTTGCGCGCGATCAGCCAGGCGTTGCACGACAGCCTGGAAAACACCGTGGCCCGCTACGCGCCATTCGATACGCCGCAAAGCTATGCGCGCTTTCTGCAGATGCAGTACCTGTTCCAATCCGAGTTGCAACACCTGTACAACGACCCGGCCCTGATCGCCTTGTTTCCCGATCTGCCCGAGCGCTGCCGCGCAGAGGCGGCCAAGGCCGATCTGATCGATCTGGGCGTGGCCATTCCGCAACCTGTTCCGGGCGCCCTCAGCGAGCCCAGTCAGGCCACGGCGCTCACCTGGATTCGCGTCTCCGAAGGGTCTAAACTCGGCGCCGCCATCCTGATCAAACGGGCTAACGCCTTGGGTTACACCGCCAGTTTCGGTGCTCGCCATTTGGCCGAACCCGAGGGCGGGCGCGGCAAGGGCTGGAAAGCCTTCAACGCGATCTTCGACGCCCTGCCGTTCAGCGCGGCTGAAGAAGCGCAAGCTGATCAGGCGGCCAACGATGCGTTTGCGCGCTTGCAGGTGCTGCTGCAACACACCTACGCCGACCACAAGGAAACGGCGCCGGCCTGACCCCCACTGTATGGAACTCATGGACAACCCTCGCCCGCTCCCCTCAAAGCTGGCCCGCGTGCTTTACGGCCTGCTGGCCTATACCAGCCTGATCATCGGGTTGATCGCCATCGTGGTGCCGGGGTTGCCCACCACCGAGTTCATCCTGCTGGCCGCGTGGGCGGCGACCAAAAGCTCACCGCGGCTGAGCGCCTGGCTGGAGAACCACAAGCTGTTCGGCCCGATGTTGCGGAACTGGCGCAATGGCAAGGTCATAACCCGTCGAACCAAGGTCAGCGCAACCGTCAGCATGGTCCTCTGTTCAGTGCTCATGTGGTTTACCCTCAAGCAGCACTGGCCGGTGTACGCGGCGATCTCCGGCATGGTGCTGGTCAACCTGTGGATCTGGTCGCGGCCCGAACGCATCAACCCCCAGCGCTGAGCACGCCCGCGTAGGTGCTACAGCTTTGTGCGATGGCAAGGCATACTGCATCCCTCCGCTGTCCGGAATGCTCGAGACCCCATGCGTATCCACGTCAGCTTCATCGATCGTGTCGGCATCACCCAGGAAGTGCTGGCCCTGCTGGGGGCGCGCAACCTCAACCTCGACGCAGTCGAGATGGTCCCGCCCAACGTCTATATCGACGCACCGACCCTCAGCCCGCTGGTGCTGGAAGAACTGCACGATGCGCTGTTCCGGGTGCGGGGCGTGGAGGACGTGCGCGTGGTCGATATTCTTCCAGGACAACGCCGGCACCTGCAGCTTGAAGCCTTGCTGGCCGCCATGGGCGATCCAGTGCTGGCACTGGACAGTGCCGGCAATGTGCTGTTGGCCAACCCGGCTTTGGTCGAGCTGTACGGCCGCGAGCCCGCCGGACAGTCGGTGGCGGACCTGTTCGCCGATCCTGCCTTGCTCGGCGCCTTGCTCGAACAAGGGTTCCGTCTGCCACTGCGCGAGGTCAACCTGAATGGCCAGACGCTGTTGCTCGATGCCACACCCATCACCGACGCCGGTGCCCTGCTGACGCTATACCCGCCCAACCGCATGGGTGAGCGACTGGCCGCCCTGCACCACGACCACGCCGAAGGGTTCGATTCGCTGCTGGGCGACTCCGCACCGATCCGTGCGCTCAAGGCCCGGGCGCAACGTGTTGCGGCGCTGGATGCGCCGCTGTTGATCCAAGGCGAGACGGGCACGGGCAAGGAGCTGGTGGCGCGGGCCTGCCATGCCGTCAGCGCGCGCCACGGCGCGCCGTTCCTGGCGCTCAACTGCGCCGCCCTGCCGGAAAACCTCGCCGAGAGCGAGCTGTTCGGCTATGCCCCCGGCGCGTTCACCGGCGCCCAGCGCGGTGGCAAGCCGGGGCTGATGGAACTGGCCCACCAAGGCACGGTGTTTCTCGACGAAATCGGCGAAATGTCGCCGTACCTGCAGGCCAAGCTGCTGCGGTTCCTCAACGATGGCAGCTTTCGCCGGGTAGGCGGCGACCGTGAGGTCAAGGTGAACGTACGCATCCTCAGCGCCACCCACCGCAACCTGGAGCAGATGGTGGCCGAAGGCGCCTTCCGCGAAGATCTGTTCTACCGCTTGAACGTGCTCAACCTGAACGTGCCACCCCTGCGCGAGCGCGGCGAAGATATCCTGCTGTTGGCCCGTTATTTCATGCAGCAGGCCTGCACGCAGATTCAGCGACCGATGTGCCGACTGACGACGAGCACCTATCCGGCCCTGCTGGGCAACCGCTGGCCGGGCAACGTTCGGCAGTTGCAGAACGTGATCTTTCGCGCAGCCGCCGTCTGCGAAAGCAACACAGTCGACATCGGCGATCTGGACATTGCCGGCACCAGCGTGAGTCGACGCAACGACGGCGACGTCGTCAGCCTGGAGCAGGCCGTTGGCGCCTACGAAAAAGCACTTCTGGAAAAGCTGTACCCCAGTTACCCATCCAGCCGGCAACTGGCCAGCCGTCTACTGACATCTCACACGGCCATTGCCAACCGGTTGCGCAAGTATGGAATCGGTAGCGCGAACTGATACCGCAGAAGAACTGGCCTGTATCGATTTAAATACATCGTACGTAATTCGATACGACTCCTGTAGCAGCGGCGCAAGCCGCGTCCGGGCTCGCTTGGGTCCATGCAATAGACCGCGTCTACCGCCGACGCGGCTCGCGCCGCTGCTACAGGGGAATCAGGATATTTGCTGGTCTGGGTGTTTCGTAGCGTTTTCGTTACAGCCGTTGCGATCCTTGATGGGGGTGATTTGCCTGGAGCCCTTGCAGCCTGTGACTTTGGGAAATCTGGCAACCATCTTGCTAAGTAACCCTCATTGCTGAACCCCAAATCATTGCGGAGTTTCCATGAGCGAGTTGCGTTTCACCGTCGAACACGAATGGCTGCGCCTCGAAGCCGACGGTAGCGTCACAGTCGGTATCACCCCATTTGCCCAGAATGCTTTGGGCGACGTGGTCTTCGTGCAGTTGCCCGAACTGGCCCGCCATGCGTGCGATGCCGAGGTTTCGGTGCTGGAATCGGTGAAGGCCGCCAGCAGCATCAACATGCCCCTGGATGGCGAGATCGTCGAAGTCAACGCGGCACTCGATGCGGCTCCGGAACTGGTCAACCAGGACCCACTGGCCCAGGGCTGGTTCTTCCGGTTCATTCCCGACGACCTCGAACAGGTTCGCGCCTTGCTCGACCAGACCGCCTACGACAACCTGATCGCCGCCCAAGGCTGAGGACCCACCATGACTCGCGCCATTGCATTGCACACCGACAATGAATTCATCGCTCGCCACATCGGCCCAGGCCCGGCCGACGAGCAGGCCATGCTCGATTTTCTGGGTTTCGACAGCCTCGATGCCCTGAGCGCCAGCGTCATCCCCGAAAGCATCAAGGGCACCAGCGTGCTCGGTCTCTCTGCCGGGCAGAGCGAAGCCGATGCCCTTGCCGCGATCAAGGCCATCGCCCAGCAGAACCAACTGTTCAAGAACTACATCGGCCAGGGCTACTACAACACCCACACGCCGGCGCCGATCCTGCGCAACCTGTTGGAGAACCCCGCCTGGTACACGGCCTACACGCCGTATCAGCCGGAGATTTCCCAAGGCCGTCTGGAGGCGCTGCTCAACTTCCAGACCTTGATCAGCGACCTGACCGGACTGCCCATCGCCAATGCCTCGTTGCTCGATGAAGCGACCGCCGCCGCCGAGGCCATGACCTTCTGCAAACGGCTGAGCAAGAACAAGAACAGCCAGCGCTTCTTCGCCTCCAGCCATTGCCATCCACAGACCCTGGCCGTGCTGATCACCCGCGCCGAGCCGCTGGGTATCGAAGTGGTCATCGGCGACGAGCATGAGCTCGCCGACACCGACGGTTTCTTCGGCGCTCTGCTGCAGTATCCCGCCAGTAACGGCGACATTTTCGACTACCGTGAACTGGTAGAGCGCTTTCATGCTGGCAATGCCCTGGTAGCCGTAGCGGCTGACCTGCTCGCCCTGACGCTGCTCAGCCCTCCGGGCGAATTCGGTGCCGACGTCGCCATCGGCAGCGCCCAGCGTTTCGGCGTGCCACTGGGTTTCGGTGGCCCACACGCGGCGTACTTTTCCACCCGCGACAGCTTCAAGCGCGACATGCCTGGGCGCTTGGTCGGCGTGTCGGTGGATCGCCATGGCAAGAGCGCGCTCCGCCTGGCCATGCAGACCCGTGAACAGCACATCCGTCGCGAGAAGGCCACCAGCAACATCTGCACGGCCCAGGTGCTGCTGGCCAACATCGCCAGCATGTACGCGGTCTACCACGGCCCGGCCGGCCTGATCCAGATCGCGCGACGCACCCACCAGCTCACTGCCATCCTGGCACGTGGCCTGACCCAATTGGGCGTGCGCGTGGAGCAGCAACACTTCTTCGACACCCTGACCCTGGCCACCGGCGGCGCGACCGAGCGCCTGCACGAGCAGGCCCGGGCTGCAGGCATCAACCTGCGCGAAGTCGACGCGCAGCGCGTGGGCATCTCGCTGGACGAAACCACCCGCCAGGCCGACGTGGAAGCCTTGTGGCAGCTGTTCCACAACGCAAGCACGCAGGTGGTATTCCAGACCCTGGCCGATGAGGTCGGCGATCAACTGCCCGAGCCGCTGTTGCGCCAGTCGGCGATCCTGCAGCATCCGGTGTTCAATCGCTATCACTCGGAAACCGAGCTGATGCGCTACCTGCGCCGCCTGGCCGACAAGGACCTGGCCCTGGATCGCACCATGATCCCACTGGGCTCCTGCACCATGAAGCTCAATGCCGCCAGCGAAATGATCCCGGTGACCTGGGCCGAGTTCGGCCAGTTGCACCCTTTCGCACCGGCCGCGCAGAGCCGGGGCTATCAGTTACTGACCGACGAACTGGAGAGCATGCTGTGCGCGGCCACCGGCTACGATTCCGTGTCACTGCAACCCAACGCCGGCTCCCAAGGTGAATACGCCGGCTTGCTGGCCATTCGGGCCTACCACCAGAGCCGCGGCGAAGCGCACCGCGACATCTGCCTGATTCCATCCTCGGCGCACGGCACCAATCCGGCGACCGCGCACATGGCCGGGATGCGCGTCGTGGTCACTGCCTGCGATGCACGCGGCAACGTCGACATCGAAGACCTGCGCGCCAAGGCCATCGAGCACGGTGACAAGCTCGCCGCACTGATGATCACCTACCCGTCCACCCATGGCGTGTTCGAGGAAGGCATCCGCGAGATCTGCGCGATCATTCATGACCACGGTGGCCAGGTGTACATCGATGGCGCCAACATGAACGCCATGGTCGGCCTGTGCGCACCGGGCAAGTTCGGCGGCGACGTGTCCCACCTGAACCTGCACAAGACCTTCTGCATTCCCCATGGCGGTGGCGGCCCAGGTGTCGGCCCGATTGGCGTGAAAGCGCACCTGGCGCCGTTTCTGCCCGGCCATGCCGCGCTGGAGCGCAAACAGGGCGCGGTCTGCGCGGCCCCGTTCGGCAGCGCCAGCATCCTGCCGATCACCTGGATGTACATTCGCATGATGGGCGGCGACGGTCTCAAGCGTGCGTCCCAAGTGGCCATCCTCAACGCCAACT
This sequence comes from Pseudomonas sp. MM227, assembly GCF_947090715.1. Lineage (NCBI taxonomy): Bacteria > Pseudomonadati > Pseudomonadota > Gammaproteobacteria > Pseudomonadales > Pseudomonadaceae > Pseudomonas > Pseudomonas sp. MM227. The sequence continues at coordinate 815,648 of NZ_OX352319.1, read as the reverse complement.
ACATTGCCCGGCGCCTGGAACAGCACTACCCGATCCTCTATGCCGGCAGCAACGGCCTGGTGGCTCACGAGTGCATCCTCGACGTACGCCCACTCAAGGACAGCAGCGGCATCAGCGTCGACGACGTCGCCAAGCGCCTGATCGACTTCGGCTTCCATGCTCCGACCATGTCGTTCCCGGTGGCAGGTACCTTGATGATCGAACCGACCGAAAGCGAGTCGCTGGAAGAACTCGATCGGTTCTGCAACGCCATGATCCAGATCCGCGAAGAGATTCGCGCCGTCGAGGAAGGCCGTCTGGATCGCGAAGACAATCCGTTGAAGAATGCGCCGCACACCGCCGCCGAACTGGTCGGTGAGTGGACCCACGCCTACAGCCGCGAACAGGCGGTCTACCCGCTGCCGACGCTGCAGGAAAACAAGTACTGGCCGCCTGTGGGTCGGGTCGACAACGTTTTTGGGGATCGCAACCTGGTGTGCGCCTGCCCTTCCATCGAAGCCTATCAGCAAGCGTGACAACTGCGGCGCGCAGCGTTGATCGCTGCGCGCCCTGCCTCGCAAGGAACAAACAATGTCCGATGCCACTTTGCAAAAAACACCCCTGCACGCGCTGCACCTGGAACTGGGCGCGCGCATGGTGCCGTTCGCCGGTTACGACATGCCGGTGCAGTATCCGCTGGGCGTGATGAAGGAGCACCGCCACACCCGTGCCCAGGCCGGGTTGTTCGACGTGTCGCACATGGGCCAGATTCGCCTGACCGGCGCCGATGCCGCCAAGGCACTGGAGACGCTGGTGCCGGTGGACATCATCGACCTGCCCGTGGGCATGCAGCGCTATGCCATGTTCACCAATGAACAAGGCGGCATTCTCGACGATCTGATGGTGGCGAACCTGGGCAACGACACGTTGATGCTGGTCGTCAACGCCGCCTGCAAGGATCAGGACCTGGCCCATCTGCACCACCACCTGAGCGGCCGCTGCACGATCGAAGCGCTGTTCGATTCCCGCGCACTGCTGGCCCTCCAGGGGCCGGCGGCCGTTGCAGTGCTTGCACGCCTGGCGCCGGAAGTCGCAGACATGACCTTCATGCAGTTCGCCAGCGTGAAGCTGCTGGGCGTTGAGTGCTACGTGAGTCGCTCGGGCTACACCGGCGAAGACGGCTTCGAGATTTCCGTGCCCAGCAGCGAGGCAGAAGCGCTTGCGCGCGCCCTGCTGGCCGAGCCTGAAGTGGAACCGATCGGCCTGGGCGCACGCGATTCGCTGCGCCTGGAGGCGGGCCTGTGCCTGTATGGCCATGACATGGACAGCGAGACATCGCCGATTGCGGCCAGCCTGCTGTGGGCCATCTCCAAGGCGCGCCGTGCCGAGGGTGCGCGCGCCGGTGGCTTCCCAGGTGCTGACATCATCTTTGCCCAGCAACGCGAAGGCGTTGCACGCAAGCGCGTCGGCCTGCTGCCGCAGGATCGCACTCCAGTGCGCGAAGGTGCGTCGATCATCAACGCTCAAGGAGTGGAAGTCGGCCGCGTGTGCAGCGGCGGGTTCGGCCCGACACTGGACGCGCCGGTTGCCATGGGCTACGTCGACGCCAGCGCCGCTGCCTTGGATAACGAACTGCAGGCCATCGTGCGTGGCAAGCCTGTGCCCTTGAAAGTTGCCAAGATGCCCTTCGTTGCTCAACGCTATTATCGTGGGTGAATGAAAGACCGGATATCCCTGCGAGTGCGCAAACAGTCGCTACTGGTAGATAAAAACTATGACGCGTCTATAAAGCGTCATGGTTCCACCGCACTTCGGCCCATGATTGCCACTGCTTGAATCCATTGGCGTCAAGGGAATAAGCGTCGTGCACGATCGTGGAGCAACGCGGCGGATACGGCCTGAAATGCGGCAAAAAAAGCTCGAAATGCGCAGGTTGCGAGGGCTTGTTTTTCTCGCTGAAGTTAGCGTAAAGTTTCTCCACTGTGTTTGCATGGGTCGCTTGGATCGTGACCTGGGCAGTAGCTCTGATCATTGCTACAACCCGTTCGACGTCTCTTACTTTCCTGCAAATCAGCCCAGTGATCTTTCATGTGAAAGACGCTGTTAATAATTCTAGGTTTCAAGGAAATTAAGCTATGTCGAATCGTCAAAGCGGTACCGTCAAGTGGTTCAACGACGAAAAAGGTTTTGGTTTCATCACCCCTGAGAGCGGCCCGGACCTGTTCGTACACTTCCGCGCCATTCAGGGCAACGGCTTCAAAAGCCTGAAGGAAGGCCAGAAGGTCACCTTCGTTGCCGTGCAGGGCCAGAAAGGCCTGCAGGCTGACGAGGTTCAAGCCGAGGCTTGATTCGAGCGTCGCCGAAAAGCCCCAGCGCTGATAGCCTGGGGCTTTTTTGTGGCCGCTCGGCCGACGTGACCGGCCAATTCTGCCCAAGGATCTTCGATGGCGCCCATTGCAGCGCACAACCTGCAGCCGGTACCGGCGAGCCTGGCTCGGCGCTTGGCCGCAGCGACCTACGACCTGATCCTGTGTCTGGCGCTGCTGATGGCTGCCGCCGGGCTGTACAAGCTGGCCCAGATGGGTTGGTACGGTGAGGCCCGTCTGCGCGTCCTTTCCGAGGCAGGTGCGCTGGATCACGATCCATGGCTGTCGCTGCTGCTGACGAGCCTGTCGTTCGCCTTCTTCGCTCGTTTCTGGACCCATGGCGGACAGACCCTGGGTATGCAGGCCTGGGGTATTCGCGTGCAGAACGTCGACGGCAGCACCGTCAGCCTCGGCCAGGCGCTGCTGCGCTTCGTGCTGGCACTGTTGTCCTGGCTGTGCCTGGGGCTCGGTTGGTGGTGGATGCTGATGGAGCGCCGCCAGCGCACCTGGCACGACTTGGGTTCAGGTAGCCAGGTCGTGCGGGTTGCCAAAGAAAAAACCGGCCACTGAGGGCCGGTTCGAAGGTGATCGCCAGGCGCTAACCAGCGCGTCGCAGCAGCCAGAGTCCCGCCACCGCGCAGATCGCCGCAGGCAACACCACCGCCAGTAGCGGCGGAAAGCCGAACACCAGGCTCGAAGGCCCGAGCAGGTCCTGGGCAATGCGGAACACGAAGCCCACCAGCACACCGGTGAACACGCGCTGGCCCAGGGTGACCGAGCGCAACGGACCGAAGATGAAGGAGATGGCCATCAACACCAATGCCGCCGTTACCAGCGGCTGCAGCACCTTGACCCAGAACGCCAGCCAGTACTGACCGTTGTTGAGACCCTGGTCGGCCAGGTAGTGGATATAGCCCCACAACCCGGAGATGGACAATGCTTCGGGTGCCACGATCACCGTGCTGAGCAACTGGGGGGTCAGGGAGACTTCCCAGCGCTCTTCGGCGGCCTTGACCACTTCGCTGCGATCGGCGTGAAACAGCGTGGTGGTGACGTCGTTCAGCTGCCAGTGATCGCCGTCGTATTGCGCCTTGCGGGCGAAACTGGCGCTGAGCATGTGGCGCTGGTCGTCGAAGCGATAGCGTGTCACCCCATACAGCAGGCCTCGTGGCTGCACCGTGTTGATGTGGATGAACTCGTCACCCTGGCGGTGCCACATGCCGTGCTTGCCGCTTTGCGCATCGCCACTGCCCAGGGCCAGCGAGCGCTCGGCCTGGGCCTTGTTCTCTGCCGGCGGGGCGACGTATTCGCCCACCAGTACGCCGACCACCATCAGCACCAGCATCGGCTTCATCACGGCCCAGACGATGCGCCCCACCGAGACGCCCGCCGCACGCATGATGGTCAACTCGCTGCTGCTGGCCAGGCTGCCGAGGCCGATCAGGCAGCCGATCAGGGCCGCCATCGGCAGCATGTCGTAGACCCGCCGCGGCGCGGTCAGGGCAACGTACTTGCCGGCATCGAGCAAGGTGTAGCTGTCGCTGATGTCGCCCATTTCGTCGATGAAGGCGAACAGCGAAGCCAGCCCGAGAATGATGCCCAGCACCGCGAGGATGGCGACCGCCACGCTCTTGCCGATGTAGCGATCAAGCTTGACCATGGGTCACCCCCTTGGCGCGACGGCTGGCACGGGCCAGCTTCATCGGTTCCCAGTACATCAGCAGCAGGCCGATGGCCAGGAACAGCACGTGCACCCACCACATGCCCAGCGCTGCGGGCAGGCGGCCTTTTTCCATGGCGCTACGCGCGGCGATGAGCAGAGTCAGGTAGGCCATGTACAGGAGGATCGCCGGCAGCAGTTTGAGGAAGCGTCCCTGCCGCGGGTTGACCCGTGACAACGGGACCGCCATCAGGGTCACGATGAACACCAGCACCGGCAGTGACAGGCGCCACTGCAGCTCGGCGCGCGGCCGTGGATCGGTGCTGCCCCACAGCTCGCCAGTGGGGATGGCCTCGCGGTCGGTGATGTCGCTGCTCACGTCGGGCTTGGGCAGGAGCACGCCATAGGTGTCGTACTGGATGGCGCGGTAGTTGGCCTCGCCCGGATTGCCGTCGTAGCGGAAGCCGTTTTCCAGGATCAGGTAGCGGTTGCCGTCGGCGCGCACTTCCTGGCGGCCTTTTTCAGCCACCAGCACGGAGATCCCACGGTCCTTGGCCTTGTCCTGGGACATGCGCTTCTCGGAAATGAACACGCCGCTGAGATCGACGCGGTTTTCCGAGAGGCTCTGGGTGTAGGTCACCCGTGTGCCATCGCGCAGCGCCTGGAAGCGACCGGGCACCAGGGTGTCGAATTCGGTCATGGCGTCCTGCTGGTTGATGATCGTGGCGACCTGGGCAACGCCCTGCGGAGCCAGGCTCAGGCTCAACCACGCCACCAGCAGGGCGACCAGCGTCGCCGGAGCCAGGGTGATGGCCAACAGGCGCTGCTGGCTCATGCCGGTGGCGGAAAGCACGGTCATCTCGCTTTCCAGGTACAGCCGCCCATACGCCAGCAGGATGCCCAGGAACAGGCCCAGCGGCAGGATCAGTTGCAGGAAGCCCGGCAGGCGGAAGCCCATGATCATGAACAGCACGCCGGGGTCCAGGATGCCGGACGCCGCCTGGGCCAGATACTTGATGAAGCGCCCGCTCATGATGATCACCAGGAGCACGGCACTCACGGCGCTCATTGTGATCATGACCTCACGGGACAGATAACGGAAAACGATCAAACCAGACACTCCAGGGTCGTCGCGCGCAGGCAGCCCGACAGGGGAACGTAGCAGCCAGGACAGGGGCCGGCCCGCTTGAGCGGGCCAGGTAAAAAGTCGCCGCATTATCCTGTGAAAGGCTGTGCCTGTCACTTAACAGCGGCATCGGGTGGACAATTACCGCCATGCAAAGGTTGCGAGCGGGCTGGGGCTGGGGTCAAACTGGCTGCTTTCGCGCGAACCGTCTTGCGCAAGCATCGACCTAGAATCAGGGGTTCTGGATATGGAATTGGTTGTAAAGAGCGTTGCTGCCGAATCAGTTAAAACCGCGACCCTGGTCGTCGCCATTGGCGAAGAACGCGCCCTGGGCGCCATTGCCAGCAAGATCGACGGCCTGAGCGGCGGCTTGATCAGCGCTGCACTCAAGCGCGGCGACATCGCCGGGCGTGCGGGCCAGACCCTGTTGCTGCCGGGCGTGCCAGCGCTCAAGGCCGAGCGCCTGCTGCTGGTGGGCAGCGGCAAGGACGACGAACTGGCCGACCGCCCGTGGCGCAAACTGGCCAGCGCTGCCTACGGCGTACTGAAGAACCTGGGCGGCAGCGATGCCGTGTTTGCCTTCGACGAACTGACCGTCAAGGGCCGCGATGCCTATGGCAGAACGCGCCTGTTGGCAGAAACCCTGCTCGATGGCGAGTACGTGTTCGATCGCTTCAAAAGCAAGAAGGCCGATCCACGTGCCTTGCAGAAGATCACCCTGCTGACCCAGAAATCCAGCCAGGCCGACGTCGAACGCGCCGTTGCCCACGCCAAGGCGATTGCCAGTGGCATGAGCTTCACCAAGGATCTGGGCAACCTGCCACCCAACCTGTGCCACCCCAGCTTCCTGGCCGAAGCCGCGAAGAGCCTGAGCAAGGCGCACAAGAACCTCAAGGTCGAGATTCACGACGAGAAGAAGCTCAAGGAACTGGGCATGGGTGCGTTCCTGGCCGTAGCCCAGGGCAGTGCGCAGCCACCGCGGTTGATCGTGCTCAACTATCAAGGCGCGAAGAAATCCGAGCAGCCGTACGTGCTGGTCGGCAAGGGCATCACCTTCGACACCGGCGGCATCAGCATCAAGCCAGCCGCCGGCATGGACGAGATGAAGTACGACATGTGCGGTGCTGCCAGCGTGTTCGGCACCCTGCGCGCCGTGCTGGAGCTGGAGCTGCCGATCAACCTGGTGTGCCTGATGGCCTGCGCCGAGAACATGCCCAGTGATCGCGCGACGCGCCCTGGCGACATCGTCGAAACCATGAGCGGGCAGACCGTGGAAATTCTCAACACCGACGCCGAAGGCCGTCTGGTGCTGTGCGACGCGCTGACCTACGCAGAGCGCTTCAACCCGCGCGCGGTGATCGACATCGCGACCTTGACCGGTGCTTGCGTTGTGGCTCTGGGTGGCCATACCACGGGCCTGATGAGCAACAACGAGGCCTTGGTCGGCCAACTGCTGGAAGCCGGCAAGCAGGCCGACGACCGCTGCTGGCAGCTGCCGCTGTTCGAGGAGTACCAGGAGCAACTGGACAGTCCGTTCGCCGACATCGCCAACATCGGCGGGCCGAAGGGCGGCGCCATCACCGCGGGCTGCTTCTTGTCCCGGTTCACCAAGGCCTACGAGTGGGCGCACCTGGACATTGCCGGCACGGCATGGGTCAGTGGCGGCAAGGACAAGGGCGCCACCGGTCGTCCGGTGCCTCTGCTCACCCAGTACCTGCTGGACCGCGCCGGGGTGTAATGCCTCAAGTCCGCGTCGGTCTTTTCGCGGGCAGAGCCCCGCTCCCACACAAGCATGCTTCCTGTGGGAGGGGGCTCTGCCCGCGAAGAGGGCGACTCGGTCTCAAGCACCAGGAACACACCATGCCCCAAGTCGACTTCTATGTTCTGCCCACTCCCCTGCCCGCCGCACGCCTGGATTTCGCCTGCAAGTTGGCTGAAAAAGCCTGGCGGTTGGGCCACCGGGTGTACGTTCATTGCACCGACGCTGCCCAGCGCGAAGCACTGGACGCACGCCTGTGGAGTTTCAAGGGTGAAAGCTTCGTGCCCCACAGCCTTGAAGAGGATGGCCCTCACGCGCCCGTCACATTGGGCATCGCAGCCCAGGCGGCAGGCCATGACGATCTCCTGATCAATCTGGCCTTGAACGTTCCAGGCTTTGCCAGCCAGTTCGCACGCGTTGCCGAAATTGTCGTCGAAGACCCTGCTATTCGTCAGGCCGCCCGGGAGAGTTTTCGTTTCTACCGTGAACAAGGCTATCCTCTGCAAGACCACCGCTTATCGCGACTTTGAGCCCAAGATGGACAACAACACCAAGCCTTTGCCCAAATCCGTACACCTGCTGGACGACCTCGAGTCGATCCGCAAGCTGCTCGGCGACGACACTCTGCAACCACCGTTGCTGACCGACGCCGTGGTTCGCAGCGAACCCGAGGTGCCGTTGCTGTTCGAACTGCACGACGAACCCGTGGCCACTGCACCGGCGGCCCTGCCGTTGGAACCGGCAGCGGCACCCAGCCCGGCGCAGAATCGCCAGGATACCTTGCTGCACCTGGACGCCGAACTGCGCGCCGCGGCCCAGTTGATCATGCAGGATGTGATCGACGACTTCGCGCCTCACATCGAAACCGAAATCAAGCGCCGCCTCGAAGCGCGCATGGAAAGGTTGCTCAACCAGGGCTGATACCCTCCCCCGCGCCTTCGTGGCCACGGACCGCTCGCCTACCACCGTAGGAGCGGTCATCGGCCGCGAAACAGGCGCTACGGTGTGTCAGCCATACCGAATCGCGCCCATCGCGGCCACGGACCGCTCCTACGCAGCCCGCCTCCCTCCCATAGCCGCCATATCCCCGCTATACTTCCCGGCTTTCTTTGAATAAATGCCTTATAGGGTCCCGCCGCGCATGGATAAGACCTACCAGCCGCACGCTATCGAAACTTCCTGGTACCAGACCTGGGAGGCCGAGAACTATTTCGCCCCGCAAGGTGCCGGCGACTCCTACACCATCATGATTCCGCCGCCGAACGTGACTGGCAGCCTGCACATGGGCCATGGCTTCAACAACGCCATCATGGACGCGCTGATCCGTTTTCGTCGCATGCAGGGCCGCAACACCCTGTGGCAGCCTGGCACCGACCACGCTGGCATCGCTACGCAGATGCTGGTCGAGCGTCAGATCGAAGCCCAGGGGCTGAATCGCCATGATCTGGGCCGGGAAAAATTCCTGGAAAAGATCTGGGAATGGAAAGACCAGTCCGGTGGCAACATCAGCCGCCAGATTCGCCGCCTCGGCTCATCGGTCGATTGGAGCCGCGAACGCTTCACCATGGATGACGGCCTGTCCGAAGCGGTCAAGGAAGCGTTCGTGCGCCTGCACGAAGACGGCCTGATCTACCGCGGCAAGCGCCTGGTCAACTGGGACACCAAGCTGCACACGGCGATCTCCGACCTGGAAGTGGAAAACCACGACGAAAAGGGTTTCCTCTGGAACCTCAAGTACCCGCTGGCAGACGGCGCCAGAACGGCCGAAGGCAATGACTTCCTGATCGTCGCCACCACGCGCCCGGAAACCATGCTCGGTGACGCCGCCGTCGCGGTGAACCCGAGCGACGAGCGCTACCAGGCCTTGATCGGCAAGTTCGTCGAACTGCCATTGGTGGGCCGTCGCATTCCGATCATCGCGGATGACTATTGCGACCCTGAGTTCGGTACCGGCTGCGTGAAAATCACCCCGGCCCACGATTTCAACGACTACGAAGTAGGCAAGCGCCACAACCTGCCGCTGCTCAACATCTTCGACAAGAATGCCCAGGTGCTGGCCAGTGCCCAGGTGTTCAACCTCGACGGGACCCTGAACGACAGCGTGGACGGCACCTTGCCCGGCGAATACGCCGGCCTGGACCGCTTCGAGGCACGCAAGCAGATCGTCGCCGCGTTCGACGCCGCCGGCCTGCTGGTCAGCGTCGACGACCACGCCTTGAAAGTGCCGAAGGGCGATCGCTCCGGTACGGTCATCGAGCCTTGGTTGACCGACCAGTGGTACGTGTCCACCAAGCCGCTGGCCGAGCCTGCCATCGCCGCCGTGGAAGACGGCCGCATCGCCTTCGTACCCAAGCAATACGAAAACATGTACTTCTCCTGGATGCGTGACATCCAGGACTGGTGCATCAGCCGCCAGCTCTGGTGGGGCCATCGCATTCCAGCCTGGTACGACGAGTCCGGCAAGGTCTATGTCGGCCGCAGCGAAGAGGAAGTGCGCAGCAAGCACGGCTTGGGCGCCGACGTGACGCTCAACCAGGACAACGACGTACTGGATACCTGGTTCAGCTCGGGCCTGTGGACCTTCTCCACCCTGGGCTGGCCGGAACAGACCGAATTTCTGAAGAAATTCCACAGCACCGACGTGCTGGTCACCGGTTTCGACATCATCTTCTTCTGGGTCGCCCGGATGATCATGTTGACCATGCACCTGGTCAAGGACGAGAACGGTACGCCGCAGGTGCCGTTCAAGACCGTCTACGTGCATGGCCTGGTGCGTGACGGCCAGGGCCAGAAGATGTCCAAGTCCAAGGGCAACGTGCTTGACCCGCTGGACATCATCGACGGTATCGAGCTCGAAGCCCTGGTGGAAAAACGCACCAGCGGCCTGATGCAGCCCAAACTGGCGAAGAAGATCGAAAAGCAGACCCGCGACGAGTTCGAAGGCGGCATTGCCAGCTACGGCACCGACGCCTTGCGCTTCACCTTCTGTTCGCTGGCGTCCACCGGTCGTGACATCAAGTTCGACATGGGCCGCGTCGAAGGCTATCGCAACTTCTGCAACAAGATCTGGAACGCGGCGCGCTACGTGCTCGACAAGGGCGAGGATTGCGGCCAGAACGGCGAAGCCTACGAGCTGTCGCTGGCCGATCGCTGGATCATCTCGCAACTGCAGCGCACCGAAGCCGAAGTGACCCGCCACCTCGACCAGTTCCGTTTCGACCTGGCTGCCCAGGCGCTCTACGAGTTCATCTGGAACCAGTATTGCGACTGGTACCTGGAGCTGTCCAAGCCTGTGCTGTGGGACGAAAACGCGCCGATCGAGCGTCAGCGCGGTACTCGCCGCACCTTGGTGCGCGTGCTTGAAGTGGCCCTGCGCCTGGCGCATCCGTTCATGCCGTTCATCACCGAAGAAATCTGGCAGCGCCTGGCGCCGCTCGCCGGTGTGCAGGGCAAGACGATCATGCTGCAACCTTGGCCGGTGGCCAACGAAAGCCGCATCGATACGGCGGCCGAAGACGACATCGAGTGGCTCAAGGGCCTGATGCTGGGCGTGCGCAACATTCGTGGAGAGATGAACATCGGTCCAGGCAAGCCGCTGGCCCTGTTCCTCAAGAACACCGGCAGCCAGGACCAGCGTCGCCTGCAGGAGAACGATGCCTTGCTGCGCAAGCTTGCCAAGCTGGAATCCATCACCGTGCTTGCCGATGGCCAGGAGGCGCCTCTGAGTGCCACCGCGCTGGTCGGCGAGATGGAAGTGCTGGTGCCCATGGCAGGCTTGATCGACAAGGACGCCGAACTGGCGCGTCTGGACAAGGAGATCCAGCGTCTGAATGGTGAAGTGGCACGCGTGGGCGGCAAGTTGTCCAATGCGGCCTTCGTCGACAAGGCGCCTCCCGCCGTCATCGACAAAGAGCGCGCCAAACTGGCCGAAGCCGAACAGGCATTGACCAAGCTGGCCGAACAGCACGCGCGGATCGCCAGCCTGTAATTCGTCTTGCGGGCCTCATCGCGGGCGCTGCTCGCCCCCACAGAGATCTATGCAACCCAGTAGATCCCTGTGGGAGCGGGCTCTGCCCGCGAAGAGGCCGGCAGCCTCACCGGTAACCTCCCCATGTCCACCCCGCAAAAACCCACCCTGCACCCGCGCAATCGCCACCAGGGCCGCTACGATTTCCCGCAACTGATCAAGGCCCACCCGGACCTCGCCCGGTTCGTCATTCTCAACCCGTATGGCAAGCAAAGCATCGACTTCGCCGACCCGGCAGCGGTGAAGGTATTCAATCGGGCCCTGCTCGGAGCGTTGTACGGCATTCGGCACTGGGATATTCCGGCGGGTTACCTCTGCCCGCCCATCCCCGGGCGCGCCGATTATCTGCATTGCCTGGCGGACCTGCTGGCCGAAAGCAACGGAGCAGAGATTCCCAGAGGCACTGCGGTCAAGGCACTGGATGTAGGTGTGGGCGCCAACTGCATCTATCCATTGCTGGGGCACAGTGACTATCGCTGGCAGTTCGTGGGGTCCGACATAGACCCGGTGGCGTTGGCTTCGGCCAATACCATCGTCCAGGCGAACAAGCTGGGCAAGGCCATCACTCTGCGCCTGCAGGGCCAGCCACGGCAGATTCTGCAGGGACTGATAGGCGCCGAGGAACGGTTCGCCGTGACCCTGTGCAACCCACCGTTCCATGCTTCGCTGGAGGATGCCACGCGTGGTAGCCAGCGCAAGTGGCGTGCACTGGGCAAGGCCGATCCCAAGCGCAAGCTGCCGGTGCTGAACTTCGGTGGGCAGAACAACGAGCTGTGGTGTGAAGGGGGCGAGATTCGCTTCGTGACCCAGTTGATCAACGAAAGCGTGGCGCTGGGCAAGCAGGTGTTGTGGTTTTCTACGCTGGTGTCCAAGGCTTCCAACCTTGCGGCCATCCAGGCGACCCTGAGCAAGGTCCAGGCGGCGCAGGTACGCGTGGTGGAAATGGGTCAAGGCCAGAAGCAAAGCCGCTTCGTCGCCTGGACCTTCCTGCCCGAACAGGCGCGTAACAGCTGGTTTACCTCACTACAAACATCGTAGGAGCAGCCATCGGCCGCGAAACAGGCGCTGCGGTGTATCAGGCGTACCGCGGCGCGCCCTTCGCGGGCAGAGCCCGCTCCCACAGGGTTGGGTACATTCTGCGGGCACAAAAAAACCGCGCCCGGGTTGACCCGCGGCACGGTTCGTCGAGCCGTTACAATTACTTGTTGACGGAATCGGTCAGCACTTTGGCTGGGACGAACTTGACGACTTTCTTGGCAGCGATTTCGATGGCAGCGCCGGTCGAAGGGTTACGGCCGGTACGGGCAGGACGCTCGGTGATCTTCAGCTTGCCGATACCAGGCAAGGTGATCTCGTTGCCATTTTCCAATTGATCGGCAACGATCTGGCCCAGCTGCTCGATAGCGTTGCGCGCGGTGGTTTTCGGCGCGTCGATAGCTTCAGCGATATCGGCGATCAGTTGGTCTTTGGTTAATGCCATGGTGGTGTACCTTCCCTATCAAATTCAATTGGATTGCAAAGTGCAGCGTAAGTCGGAGCCGGGCGTGCGACGTCCGCCGGGGCTCACGTTTCGGTCATGCCAATCGCCATTGTAGATACCCAGAATGGCGTTTGGTTCGACTCGAAAGCCGCTCTCTGCGGGGCTTCACGGCCTTGTGGGCCGCAAGACCGGGCAAAACTAGCACAGAGCCAGACAAATATCCGCCACAAGCGGTCCTTTTATTCAGCTTTATCATGGGTTTGGCCGAAAAGTAGACGATTTCGTCGTTTCAGCGCACGCGCCCGTCACCAGCAAGCCGTAAAACCCCTATCTACGTTACACTTCGCCCCTTTGCCGCACGGCCCGCCACGTCCACCGTGCCCGTCAAACAGACCAGCCGAGAAGCCCATGCCGATCCGTCACTGCATCGTCCATTTGATCGACAAGAAACCCGACGGCACACCCGCCGTGCTTCATGCGCGCGACAGCGAGCTGGCCGAGTCCAGCGCCATCGAACATCTGCTTGCCGACCTCAATGAAAGCTACAACGCCAAGCAGGGCAAGGCCTGGGGCTTCTTCCATGCCGAGTCCGGCGCGCACCCTTTCAGCGGCTGGCTCAAGGACTACCTGGACGAGGGTCGCGACTTCACCCAGTTCAGCCGCACGGCCGTCGAGCACCTGCAGAAACTGATGGAAGAATCGAATCTCTCCACAGGCGGGCATGTGCTGTTCGCGCACTACCAACAGGGCATGACCGATTACCTGGCCATTGCGCTGCTGCACCACAGCGAAGGCGTGGCGGTGACCTCCGAGCTCGACGTCACACCGTCGCGGCACCTGGACCTGGGGCAGTTGCACCTGGCGGCCCGCATCAACCTGTCGGAGTGGCAGAACAACAAGCAGTCCAAGCAGTACATCTCGTTCATCAAGGGCAAGAACGGCAAGAAGGTCTCGGAGTATTTCCGCGACTTCATCGGCTGCCAGGAGGGCGTCGACGGCCCGGGCGAAACGCGGACATTGCTCAAGGCCTTCAGTGACTTCGTCGAAAGCGAAGACCTGCCCGAAGAGTCCGCACGGGAGAAAACCCAGACCCTGGTGGACTACGCCACCAGTCAGAGCAAGATGGGCGAGCCGGTGACGTTGAAGGAGTTGTCGGGGCTGATAGATGAAGACCGCCCCCAGGCCTTCTATGACCATATCCGCAACAAGGATTACGGCTTGTCGCCCGAGATCCCGGCGGACAAGCGCACCCTCAACCAGTTTCGCCGCTTCACCGGGCGCGCCGAGGGGCTGTCGATCAGTTTTGAAGCCCACTTGCTGGGTTCCAAGATCGAATACGATGAAGAGGCCGGCACCTTGATCATCAAGGGCCTGCCGTCCCAACTGACCGACCAGCTCAAACGCCGCAAGGACTGACCTGACCCTACAGCGGTGCGCCTGCACCCCGTAGGAGCGGTCACCGGCCGCGAAGCGGGCGCCGCGGTGTGTCAATCAGACCGCAGCGCGCCCTTCGCGGGCAGAGGGCTCAGCCGCCCGCCCCGCTCCCACACCAGGCCCTTGCACATCGCGGACATCCCGTAGGAGCGGTCACCGGCCGCGAAGCAGGCGCCGCGGTGTAACGCGCTGAACGTAAGGCCGTTACTGCTTCGCGAGGGCAAAACCGACGCGTGGGAAATGCACATGCACCATCCCGGCGCGCTCGTCTTCGCGCCTTATGATCAATTCCTCGGCACCGGCAAACAACAACTCTCCACACACCGGGTCGACGCCGTAGTCCACTGCCGCCACGCTCACCTGATCGCCGACCTTGAAGCCATTGGGGTCTTCGAACGTTTCCGTAGGCAAGGCTGCCGGAGTAGCCGCCTTGGCTATCGCCAGTGCCTCATCGGCACTCAGGTCGCTGTAGGTACCATGGCCAAAGCCCAGCACGCGCCCCAGCCAGGCATGAATGGCGGGATAGATATCCACCAGCGGTGCAGTGACCGGCGTGCCCTTGAGAAACCACAACAGATGGGCCAGGGAGAAATCTGCCAAAGTAGGTTCGCCAAACAGGTAATCGCCTTCTGCGTCCTGCAGCTGCTGTTCCAGGCGCGTCATGAACGTCGGCCACTGATGCTTGGCCTGCTCGACCGACAAACGAGTGGCCGTACCACCCTGGAACAGCGCCATGCGATCGGCGATGAACGCCTTGGCAGCGTCTTCCGGCAGGCGCGCCAGACGGGCACTGATGGACTCGGGTTGAAATACCAGGCTGACCGCATGCTGGAACAGCACAGAATCGGCCCAGGCGGCGAAGGTGGCGACAGTCAGTTCCTGGCCTTGGGGCAACAGCGACGGGAAGGCTTTTTCCTGGTCCAGACGGCGAGCGATCAGGGCCGTGTCGCAATACACATCGGCGCCCACCTGCAACACCGGGGTCTTGCGGTAGCCACCGGTCAACGCCGTCAGATCGGGTTTGGGCATGATCGGCGAAATCAGTACCGAACGCCATGCGAGCCCTTTGAAGCCGAGCATCAGGCGGGCCTTCTCGGCGAACGGCGAGGTCGGATAGTGATGCAGGATCAAGTCGGACATATCGGCTCCAGCAGGGTGGGAAAGCTCACAGCTTACTCGCCCGCGCGCAGAGCACATACCCCTGTAGCAGCGGCGCAAGCCGCGTCGGCGGTGTATGCGCTGTGCCTGAATGAACGCGGTGCCACCGGACGCGGCTCGCGCCGCTGCTACAGGGATTGCGTGCTCTGTAGCAGCGGCGCAAGTCGCGTCGGCGGTGTATGCGCTGTGCCTGAATGAACGCGCTGCCACCGGACGCGGCTCGCGCCGCTGCTACAGGGATTGCGTGCTCTGTAGCAGCGGCGCAAGCCGCGTCGGCAGTGCATGCGCTGTGCCTGAGTGGACGCGGTGCCACCGGACGCGGCTCGCGCCGCTGCTACAGGGATTGCGTGCTCTGTAGCAGCGGCGCAAGCCGCGTCGGCGGTGCATGCGCTGTGCCTGAGTGGACGCGGTGCCACCGGACGTGGCTCGCGCCGCTGCTACAGGGATTGCGTGCTCTGTAGCAGCGGCGCAAGCCGCGTCGGCGGTGTATGCGCTGTGCCTGAATGAACGCGCTGCCACCGGACGCGGCTCGCGCCGCTGCTACACGGGTTGCGTGCTCTGTAGCAGCGGCGCAAGCCGCGTCGGCGGTGTATGCGCGGTGCCTGAATGAACGCGCTGCCACCGGACGCGGCTCGCGCCGCTGCTACACGGATTGCGTGCTCTGTAGCAG
This sequence comes from Pseudomonas sp. MM227, assembly GCF_947090715.1. Classification (NCBI taxonomy): domain Bacteria; kingdom Pseudomonadati; phylum Pseudomonadota; class Gammaproteobacteria; order Pseudomonadales; family Pseudomonadaceae; genus Pseudomonas; species Pseudomonas sp. MM227. The sequence continues at coordinate 799,989 of NZ_OX352319.1, read as the reverse complement.
CGGCGCAAGCCGCGTCGGCGGTGTATGCGCTGTGCCTGAACGAGCGCGCTGTCACCGGACGCGGCTCGCGCCGCTGCTACACGGATTGCGTGCTCTGTAGCAGCGGCGCAAGTCGCGTCGGCGGTGTATGCGCTGTGCCTGAATGAACGCGGTGCCACCGGACGCGGCTCGCGCCGCTGCTACAGGGGGCGGAAAGACGCTACCAGATGCTCCTTGGCAACTTTGCGCAGGCGCTTGATCAGCCGCTCGTGGCGCAGCGCTTCACCTTTGCTGGGCCAGGTTTCGTAGTACACCAATGCCACTGCCGGGCTGGAGAGAAAAAAACGCGCGCCCTTGCCACTCTGGTGCTTGGCGAAACGGCGCTGCGGGTCGTCGCTGATGCCGCAGTAGAGCGAGCCATTCGCCGCGCGGACCAGGTAGACATACCAGGGCTTGGGTGGCGTGATGTCGGTCATTGATTCAGCAACGCCTGTAGGCAAACCCGCGGCATCATTCCACCTTCGTCGCCACCGCACGCACATGCAGCGTACGCCCGGCCCCCATGCCTGCCGCCGTGGCGGCGATGCCAATCACGGCAAACACCCAGCCCACTGCGCGCCAGCCGCCCGTCATGTCGTGCACCAACCCTACTGCGAAGGGCCCCATCGACGCGATGGTGTAGCCCACACCTTGAGCCATGCTCGACAGGTTGGCTGCCACATGGGCGTCTCGTGAACGCAGCACGATCAAGGTCAGCGCCAAGGCGAACACTCCGCCCTGCCCCAGCCCGAGCACGATCGCCCAGCCCCACATCCCGCTCAATGGTGCGTAAAGCAGGCCGAACAAACCGGCCAGACTCATCGCCATCACCGCGACAATTGGCAAGCGCTGATCACGACCGCGGGTGGCCAGCCAAGGCACAGTGAGTGCGCTGGGCAATTGCACGATGATCGAGAACGACATGACCAGTCCTGCCTCGGCGGCAGACAAGCCCCGGCCGATCAGGATCGACGGCAGCCAGCCAAAGACGATGTAGGCCAGCGACGACTGCAAGCCCATGAACAGCGTGACCTGCCAGGCCAAGGGATCGCGGAACAAGCCACTGACACGATAGCGGGCACGCTGGACGCCGTGCTTTTGTCGCGTCTGGGGCAGCCAGAACACGGCCGCCAGCAATGCAGGCACCATCCAGAACGCCAGACCGATGCGCCAGCTGTCATCGAAATACTGGCTGAGGGGAACGCTGGAACCGGCGGCCAGCGCTGCCCCCAGGCACAGCGCCATGGTGTAGACGCCGGTCATCGTCCCGGCCTGTCGGGCGAAGTCGCGCTTGACTATGCCAGGCAGCAACACGCCGATGATCCCGATGCTGCCGCCGGCCACCAGGCTGCCGATGAACAATCCCCACACCCCTAATTGGCTGCGCAGGGCAATGCCGGCGGCCAGCACGAGCAGCACACCCAAGACCACCCGTTCGCTGTCGAAACGCCGTGCCAGCAGAGGCGCCAAGGGTGCGAACAGACCCAGGCACAGAACCGGAAGCGTGGTCAGCAGGCCGGCCGTCGAGCCGCTCAGGCCGAGACTGGCCGAGACCTGCGCGAGCAAGGGCGCCATGCTCGACAAGGCCGGACGCAGGTTCAGCGCCACCAGCACCAGGCCAAGGATCAGCAACCAGGGTTTATGCAACGGTGTCACGACGTCGCTGCTCGAAGCGGTACAGTTGGCAGTAGGCATAAGGGTCCAGAAACGAAAGTGCGGACCATTGCCAGAACGCGAACGCCTGATGGTCTCTTGGATACGGCTTTGAACGAGGAAGCGTAGAGCGTATTGCCAGCAATGGCAAATGCCCGGCTGACCGTGTGCCCTTCAGACCGCAGCGCGCCCTTCGCGGGCAGAGCCCGCTCCCACAACTTGGCCCCACGACAGGATCTCACGACAGGCGCGGATCCCCTGTGGGAGCGGGCTCTGCCCGCGAAGCAGGCGCTGCGGTGCGGCAGACCTGATACGAAAAAACCCGGGCACAGGCCCGGGTTTTTCGTGTGCCGCAAACGGCAATCAGTGCAGGATCTGGCTCAGGAACATCCGGGTCCGGTCGCTCTGCGGGTTGTCGAAGAAGTCGTTCGGCGCGGCCTGTTCGACGATCTCGCCCTTGTCCATGAAGATCACCCGGTTCGCCACGGTGCGCGCGAAACCCATTTCGTGGGTCACGCAGAGCATGGTCATACCGTCTTCAGCCAGGCCGATCATGGTGTCGAGTACTTCCTTGACCATTTCCGGATCGAGCGCCGAAGTCGGTTCGTCGAACAGCATGATCTTGGGCTTCATGCACAACGCCCGCGCAATGGCCACGCGCTGTTGCTGGCCACCGGAGAGCTGCCCGGGGAACTTGTGCGCCTGCTCCGGGATGCGCACGCGCTCCAGGTAATGCATGGCGATTTCCTCGGCCTGGCGCTTGGGCATCTTGCGCACCCACATCGGCGCCAGCGTGCAGTTCTGCAGGATGGTCAGATGAGGAAACAGGTTGAAGTGCTGGAACACCATGCCCACTTCGCGCCGTACCGTCTCGATCTGCTTGAGATCGTTGGTCAGCTCCACGCCGTCGACGATGATGGTGCCCTTCTGATGCTCTTCCAGGCGGTTCAGGCAACGGATGGTGGTCGACTTGCCCGAGCCCGAGGGCCCGCACAGGACGATGCGCTCGCCCTGGGCCACGTTCAGGTTGATGTCCTTGAGCACGTGGAACTGGCCGTACCACTTGTTCACGCCTTGCATCTGGATGATGCCCGGTGCGCCCGCCGGTTTCTTGATCGCTTCACTCATGATTAAGCTCCTAACGCTTGTGGCCAGTGTCCAGCTTGCGCTCCAGATGCATGGAGTAGCGGGACATACCGAAACAGAAGATCCAGAACACCAGGGCCGCGAACACGTAGCCCTCCGTTGCCATGCCCAGCCATGCCGGGTCGGCTGCCGCCTGCTTGACGCTGTTGAGCAGGTCGAACAGGCCGATGATGATCACCAGGCTGGTGTCCTTGAACAATGCAATGAAGGTGTTGACGATGCCCGGGATGACCATCTTCAAGGCCTGCGGCAGGATCACCAAGCCCATGCTGCGCCAGTAGCCCAGCGCCATGGCCGAGGCCGCCTCGTACTGCCCCTTGGGAATCGCCTGCATGCCACCGCGCACCACTTCGGCTACATAGGCGGACTGGAACAGGATGACCCCGATGAGCGCCCGCAGCAACTTGTCGAAGTTCATGCCCTCGGGCAGGAACAGCGGCAGCATGACCGAAGACATGAACAGCACGGTGATCAACGGCACGCCGCGCCAGAACTCGATGAAGGTCACGCAGACCACCTTCACCGCCGGCATCTTCGAACGCCGGCCCAACGCCAGCAGGATCCCCAGCGGCAAGGCGCCAGCGATGCCCACGGTAGCGATCACCAGGGTCAGCATCAGGCCACCCCACTGGCTGGTTGCCACGGTCGGCATGCCGAACGCGCCGCCGTGCAGCAGGAAGTAGGCGATGACCGGGTAAAGCACCAGGAAGCCGATGCCATAGACCGCTTTGCGCTTGAACCGCGACATGAACAGCGGCGCCACCCCCAGCACTGCCAGCCACACGGTCAGATCGACGCGCCAGCGCAGTTCGGGCGGGTAATAGCCATACATGAACTGACCGAAACGCTGCTGGATGAACACCCAGCAGGCGCCTTCCTTGGTGCAGTCGGCACGGGTGGTGCCGACCCAGTTTGCGTCGAAGATCGACCAGCTCAACAGCGGCGGCACGATCAGCCAGATCAGGTACAGCGACAGCAGGGTCAGCAGCGTGTTGAGCCAGCTGGAAAACAGGTTCCGGCGCATCCACGCAACAGGTCCGAAGACTTTGCTCGGTGGTGGCTGGTCGGGTTTGAAAATATGGGTCGTCATGCGCTCATCCTCACCGTTCGATCAGCGCAATGCGCTTGTTGTACCAGTTCATCAGCAGGGAAATGCTGATACTGATCGCCAGGTACACGCTCATGGTGATGGCAATGACTTCGATCGCCTGACCGGTCTGGTTGAGCACGGTACCGGCGAACAGCGAAACCATTTCCGGGTAACCGATACCCGCTGCCAGGGAAGAGTTCTTCGCCAGGTTCAGGTATTGGCTAGTCAGTGGCGGAATGATCACACGCAGGGCCTGCGGGATGATCACCTTGCGCAGGGTCGGGCCGTTGCGCAGCCCCAGCGAGTGGGCCGCTTCGGTCTGGCCGTGGCTGACCGACTTGATGCCCGAGCGCACGATCTCGGCAATGAACGCCGCGGTGTACACGGTCAGGGCCAGGGTCAAGGCCAACAGTTCCGGGATCAATACCCAGCCACCGACGAAGTTGAAGCCCTTGAGCTCGGGTTTTTCCCAATGCACCGGCGTGCCGAAGATCAGCGCGCACAGGGCCGGCAATACAATGATGATCGCCAGGCCCACCCAGAACTTGTGGAACGGCTGGCCGGTGGCCTCGAAGCGCTTGGTGGCCCACTTGGACATCAGTACGACGCCCACGATGGCTACCACCACGCTGATAGCGAATGGCCAAAAGCCTGGCGCGGCCAGCGCGGCCGGCATGTTCAATCCACGGCTGCTGACGTAGAAGCTGTCCATGAAACCATGTGCCGCGCGCGGACCCGGCAGGGTCAGGAACACCGCGAAATACCAGAACAGGATCTGCAGCAGCGGCGGGATGTTGCGGAACACCTCGATGTAGACGGTCGCCAGCTTGTTGATCATGAAGTTGGGCGACAGTCGCGCCACGCCGATCACGAAGCCCAGCACGGTCGCCAGGATGATGCCGATGATCGACACCAGCAAGGTATTGAGCAGGCCGATCAGGAACACGCGCGCGTAGCTGTCCGATTCGGTGTAGTCGATCAGGTGTTGGGCAATGCCGAAGCCGGCACTGCGTTCAAGGAAGTCGAAGCCGGAAGTGATGCCCCGGTGTTGCAGGTTGGTCTGTGTGTTGTCGAACAGAAACCAGCCCATACCGACCACCGCCACAATGGTGATGATCTGGAAAAGCCACGCACGCACACGTGGATCAGTCAGGGATAACCCCTGCTTGGGTGCGCCGATTTGATTTTGCATGGAAAGCCCCAGGAGAGATGGAGAACAGCGCCCGACGGCAACGTGCCGTCAGGCGCCGGGCCGATCAGCGCACCGGAGGTGCGTACTGGATACCGCCAGCGTTCCAGAGAGCGTTCTGGCCACGATCGATCTTCAGCGGGGTGTTCGCGCCCAGGTTGCGCTCGAACATCTCGCCGTAGTTGCCGACCTGCTTGACGATCTGCACGACCCAATCCTTCGGCAGTTTCAGATCCTTGCCGTATTCGCCATCGGCGCCCAGCAGGCGTGCCACGTCAGGGTTCTTGGTGGCTTTGGCTTCGGCTTCGACGTTCTTCGAAGTCACGCCTGCCTCTTCAGCGTTGAGCTGGGCGAACAGGGTCCACTTGACGATCGCCAGCCAGTCTTCATCACCGCGGCGTACCACTGGGCCCAGCGGCTCCTTGGAGATGGTTTCCGGCAACACGACGTAGTCGTTCGGCGCGGCCAGCTTGCTGCGCTGGGCGAACAGCTGCGACTTGTCGGAGGTCAATACGTCGCAACGGCCGCCTTCCAGGGACTTGGCGCTTTCGTCGGAGGTGTCGAAGGTAATCGGGGTGTACTTCAGGCCATTGCCACGGAAGTAGTCGGACACGTTCAGCTCGGTGGTGGTACCGGCCTGGATGCAGATGGTGGCGCCGTCCAGTTCCTTGGCACTTTTCACGCCCAGCTTGTTGTTCACCAGGAAGCCGATGCCGTCGTAGTAGGTGACGCCGGCGAAGACCATGCCCATGCCCGCATCGCGGGAGCTGGTCCAGGTGGTGTTGCGCGACAGAATGTCGATTTCACCGGACTGCAGCGCAGTGAAGCGCTCCTTGGCATTCAGTTGGCTGAACTTGACCTTGGTAGCATCACCGAACACGGCAGCCGCAACAGCGCGGCAGACGTCGGCGTCGATACCGACGATCTTGCCCGAAGCATCAGGAACGGAGAAACCAGGCAGGCCGTCGGAGACGCCGCACTGTACGAAACCTTTCTTCTGGATGGCGTCCAGAGTGGCACCCGCCTGAGCGAAGCTGCTTACGCCCAGAACGGTCGCAGCGGTCAGTACAGCCAGGGTGGATTTCAACATCTTCATTCAAAACCTCCAGTTGCTCTTGTTGTGTCCGAGCTTGAATTGCGCTGCACCTAAATGAGGCGCTGTCGACCCGTGTCGGCTTGTTGTTGGGTCAAAGCATCAATCGCAATACAAGTGATGAACCCGACCGACCGAATGGCCCGACCGGGATATGCAACGCTTGCCCCCGCTCCCCGCAAGGTTCGACGCAGTGGTCTGCGGCGTCTCTGGTGATCATCGGCAAATTTTTCCGCATCGTCGTTGACTGCTCTGCGTCAGTCCATAACGGTTCTATAGTGTTACCGCCGATGACGATGCTGGTATTACGCCAGTTACATAGCAAGCGTCGTACCATAGTGAATCGCATCAGCGTTTAAATGCACGTCAATAGAAAAACTTGTAGCCTTGCGACATCTTCTTCAGAGATCGCACCATCGCGCCTCGTCGCACTGCACTCAAACAGAGCGGGCGCCCCACAACGGAGCAACCATGACCGACCCCTTGATCATCGAACCCGACAACAGCGTCGACGCCTGTGTCATCTGGCTGCATGGCCTGGGCGCTGACCGATATGACTTCCTGCCCGTGGCGGAAGCCTTGCAGCAACGATTGCAGGGAACACGTTTCGTACTGCCGCAGGCACCCACCCGCGCAGTGACGATCAATGGCGGCTACGCCATGCCCAGCTGGTACAACATCATTGCCATGAGTCCTGCACGGGCCATCGACCAAAGCCAGCTGGAGGCGTCTGCGCAGATGCTTTGCGGGCTGATCGAGGAGCAGCAGGCCAGCGGCATCCCGCCGGAAAGGATCTTCATCGCAGGCTTTTCCCAGGGGGGCGCGGTGGCATTACATACGGCCTATATCACTTGGCAGGGTCCGCTTGGGGGAGTGCTGGCGCTGTCGACCTACGCTCCGACTTTCGACGAGCAGATCGAACTGGCCGCCAGCCAGCAGCGCACGCCGGCGCTGTGCCTGCACGGGCAGAATGACGAAGTGGTGATCAACGCCATGGGCCGCAGCGCCTATGAATACCTCAAACGCTGGGGCGTGGACGCAGCGTGGCAGGAATACCCCATGGGTCACCAAGTGTTACCGCAAGAGATCGCCGACATCGGCGACTGGCTGGCCGAACGGTTGCACTGACACCTTGCACATCCGCAGGCGCGACCTGTGGCCGCGAAGCAGGCGCCGCGGTGTGTCCGGCGAACCGCAGCGCACCCTTCGCGGCCGCGGGCCGCTCCTACATAGGTTCGCGGTCGTCTCGTAGGAGCGGTCATCGGCCGCGAAGCAGGCGCCGCGCAGTACCGGCGACACAGCGGCCACCGTACGTCCCCACCACTCTTCTATCGTCGTGCTCGATTCTTGCATTACACTGCCTGACGTTCATTCCTCAACCAATCGATGAGAAGCCTGTGCTCAAAGCACTCAAGAAGATGTTCGGCAAAAGCGAGGCGCAACCCCTTGCAGCCGACACTGGCGCCACCCGCGCCCTACCCGTCGACACCCACGCATCGACCCAGCCGGCCGCCGTTGCGCCAGCCCCCAGCGTCAGCCCCGAACCCGAAGCACCCGCACCGACCGTGATCGCCGATGAAAAGCCTGTGCGGGTCCGTCAGCCCAAACCCGTCGCGCCTGCCTGGAGCCGTACCGATTTTCAGGTGGAAGCGCAGGAAGGCAAGACACGCTTCCACGACTTCGCGCTCACCGACGAGCTGATGCACGCCATCCACGACCTGGGTTTTCCGTACTGCACACCGATCCAGGCCCAGGTGCTGGGCTACACGCTCGAGGGCCGCGACGCCATCGGCCGCGCCCAGACCGGCACCGGCAAGACCGCTGCCTTCCTCGTGTCGATCATCTCCCAACTGCAGCAGACCCCTCCGCCCAAGGAGCGCTTCATGGGCGAGCCGCGCGCGCTGATCATCGCGCCGACCCGTGAGTTGGTGGTGCAGATTGCCAAGGACGCCGCAGACCTGACCAAGTACACCGGCCTGAACGTGATGACGTTCGTCGGCGGCATGGACTTCGACAAGCAGCTCAAGCAGCTCGAAGCACGCCATTGCGACATCCTGGTTGCCACCCCCGGCCGCCTGCTGGACTTCAACCAGCGCGGCGAAGTGCACCTGGACATGGTCGAGGTGATGGTGCTCGATGAAGCCGACCGCATGCTCGACATGGGCTTCATACCCCAGGTGCGCCAGATCATCCGCCAGACGCCGCCCAAACAGGAACGCCAGACCCTGCTGTTCTCCGCCACTTTCACCGCAGACGTGATGAACCTCGCCCAGCAGTGGACCACCGACCCGGCCATCGTCGAGATCGAGCCGGAAAACGTGGCCAGCGAAAGCGTCGAGCAGCATGTGTATGCAGTGGCTGGCAGCGACAAATACAAACTGCTCTACAACCTGGTCACCAGCAACGACTGGGAGCGCGTCATCGTGTTTGCCAACCGCAAGGACGAAGTCCGCCGCATCGAAGAGCGCCTGGTGCGCGATGGCGTGAATGCCGCGCAACTGTCCGGCGATGTGCCGCAGCACAAGCGCATCAAAACCCTGGAAGGCTTCCGCGAGGGCAAGATTCGCGTACTGGTGGCTACCGATGTGGCGGGCCGCGGCATCCACATCGACGGCATCAGCCATGTGATCAATTTCACCTTGCCCGAAGTGCCGGATGACTACGTTCACCGCATCGGGCGTACTGGCCGGGCCGGCAGCAGCGGTGTCTCGATCAGCTTCGCCGGCGAAGACGACTCCTACCAGCTCCCATCGATCGAGGCGTTGCTGGGTCGCAAGATCAACTTCGAAATGCCGTCCGCCGAGCTGCTGAAACCCGTCGAACGCAAGCACCCTTGACCGCTGCAGGAGCGGTCCGCGGCCGCGAAAGCCGCACCGCGATTTAGCTGCCTAACCGCGCCGTCCTCTTTGCGGCCGATGGCCGCTCCTACGAATGTACTCAAGCCCCCTGTAGGAGCGGTCCGTGGCCGCGAAAGCCGCACCGCGTTCCAACCTGCCTCAGCGCATGGGCGGACAATCACTCCCAGCGCTGCGCAGCTGCCTCGTCGCTATCGCGTCCCTGCACCCAGCGCGGGCCATCTTCGGTGTTCTCCTTTTTCCAGAACGGCGCCCGGGTCTTGAGATAGTCCATGACGAAGTCGCACGCCTGGAACGCCGCCTGACGATGGGCGCTGGCCACGCCGACGAACACGATCGGCTCGCCCGGCGCCAACGCGCCCACCCGGTGCAGTATCGCAAGCTTGAGCAACGGCCAGCGCTGCGCCGCCTCGAAGATGATCTTGTCCAAGGCTTTTTCGGTCATGCCCGGATAATGCTCCAGCAACATCCCGCGCACTTCCAGCCCGTCGTTGAAATCGCGCACGTAGCCGACAAAGCTCACCACGGCGCCCACGCCGGTGTGGGCCTGGTGCAGGGCATTGAGTTCAGCGCCGGGGTCGAACGGCTCATGTTGCACGCGAACACTCATCTCAACCTCCGGTCACGGTGGGAAAGAATGCCACTTCATCGCCATCGAACAGCGGTTCGGCCAGCCCGCACATCTCCTGGTTGCGAGCACACATGAGGCCTTTCTCCGCGAGTACCTCGCGGTCGCCGCGCAGGATGAGAAATTCGCGCAACGCGTCGATGCTGGCGAATTCACCCGTCACCACTTCCTCGCCCGTGCCCAGCAGCTCGCGATAGCGGGCGAAATACAACACGGTGTAGTTCATGAAGCGTCCGCCTTGAAATGCCCACTCTTGCCGCCCTGTTTCTCCAGCAGGCGCACCTGTTCGATGACCATGCCGCGGTCGACCGCCTTGCACATGTCGTAAATGGTCAGGGCCGCCACGCTGGCCGCCGTCAGCGCTTCCATCTCGACCCCGGTCTGCCCGGCCAGCTTGCAGCGAGCGGTGATCAGCACGGCGTCCGCGCCGTCGGCGGCCAGTTCGACCTTGACGCTGGTGAGCATCAGCGGGTGACAGAGCGGAATCAGGTCGCTGGTTTTCTTCGCTGCCTGAATGCCGGCGATGCGCGCCACGGCGAAGACATCGCCCTTGGGATGCTCACCCTCGACGATCATCTGCAGGGTCTGCGGCAGCATGCGGATACGCGCCTGGGCCACCGCTTCGCGGGAAGTCATGGCCTTGTCGGTGACGTCGACCATGTTGGCGCGACCTTGGGAATCGAGATGAGTCAGCACTGCCTTGCTCCTGTTCCAGAAGCGACGATTGTAGCCCCGGAACAGCTGCGTTGCACAAAACCTCGAGCGTCGCGTTGTAGGACGGATCCCACAAAGTTTGGGAACCGTCCGACTTTTTGACCGCCCTGCGCCCGGCACAATTCTCCCTCGCGCTGCCAACCGACCGGAAGAACCTCAGCCCAAGGTCGGTTCGACCAGCAGCGCGCACCTGCTGCTCACATCGAAATCAAGGAGTCGTACCCAATGAAATCTTCAGTCCTCGCGCTGCCACTGGCCCTGCTGTTCACCGGCAGTGCCATGGCCGACCAGCGTATCGATCACACCGTGACCGTGACCGCTACCGTGCCCACCGACAAATTCATCGTAGAGCCACTGGGTGGCAACTGGATGAACGAGCCACAGAACATGAGCTTCAAGCCGGTGGACGGCAGCCTGGAGCCGATCCGCAAGCAACTGACCATGAAAAGCACCAGCGGGGCCATCAAGGCCAAACTGCTCAACAGCCCGACCATGACCAGCGGGTCCAACTCCATTGGTCTGAACGTCAAGGTGGGCAACCAGGCCTTGAGCACCAGCTCTGAAATCGTCGCCAACGTAGCCGATGCCGCTGCCGGCACCGTGGTCGACTTTCTGGTGACCGCCGGCGCCAAGCCATCTGCCGGTTACGTTCCGGGCGCCTACCAGGGCACCGTCAACCTGGTCTTCGAAACGCCTGATCCGGTCTGACCTCGTTTCAAACCCCGTGTTCTGAACGTTGCCCCGCCGAGCACCCGTGTGCCCGGCAGGGCGACCTCTGCCTGTGTGACAACCATGACTAGAATCACCCCAACGGTGTTCACCAGCCCTTTGGCGCTGGGCCTGCTGTCCTTGGTGGCACTGTCCCCGACGACGGTGGCAGGCAACACGAACATCGCCACTACGGCCCTGTCTAGCCAGGCCCAGGGGTTGCCACGAGAGTTCAACGAGCATTTCTACGACGTGCCGCTGGCCGTGCACGTCGATCTGGATGGACGCGGCCTGGGTGAAGCGCTGATCACCCTCGACCGCCAGGAGCGCGTGCAACTGATCGAGTTCACTGCGGACGAAGAAGGCCGTGCGCCCGATCCGCTGCGCCAGCGATGGGCCGACTACCTGGCCGACCCCGTGCCGCTGGGCAACTGCACGCAGAGCTGCCGCGACGACCTGGTGGCTTTGCACTACAGCCTGTACGACTCGCGCCTGTCCATTCTTACCCGTACGGTGGAACGCACTGCGCAAGACCAACGCTATCACGCCCTGCCCGAGCACGGCAGTCACGGCATGATTCTGCGCAATCAGCTGAACATTTCCGCCGGACGCTTCGAACAAGTCGGGCGCTACGCGCTGCAGGGTCAAGGCAGCCTGGGTGACTGGACCACCCTGGCCCAACTGCAGGCCGATCGCAGTGACGACGACCGCTACGGTACCCGCCATCGTGTCGACCAGCTCTACGCCGAGCGCGTGGATCAGGGCCACTTCTATCGCCTCGGCTATTTCATGCCCGATGCCCAGGGCCTGACCCGCCAGCCGCGCCTGCTGGGCGACACGCCCCTGACCGCCCTGGGTGTCATGTACGGCAGCAGCGACAGCATGGCCGTGGACAACGCCACCCCCAGCGCCACCCCCATCTATGTCACTCCGAACCGCCCGGGCGTGGTGGAGATCTACCGCAATGGCGTGCTGATCAACAGCCAGCCGGTGCAACCGGGCTTGCAAGCCATCGATACCAAAGTGCTGCCCGGCGGCATTTATGACGTCGAAGTGCGCCTGATCGAGGATGGGCAGACAACCGCCAGCAACGAAGCATTCATCTACAAGCCGTCGAACTGGAGCAACCCCGACCAGCCATGGCGCTACAACCTCTATCTGGGCCAGCGCCGCACCTTGCTCAGCAACTGGGAAGAAGACAGCGATGACAGCCTCAGCAGCGGTGTGCTGCTCAACTACCTGGCGCACTCGCGGGTGGTGCTCGGCAGCTCGTTGCAGCGCGTGGGCGACTACACCCAATACGGGCTTTCCGCCGACTGGGACGCCCTGCAAAGCACCAAGCTGTACGCCAATGTGTATCACACCGACCAACACGGCCAGGGTTACGACCTGCAGGCGCTGTGGAACTACCGTGCCGGCAACCTGGTGCTGAGCCGCAACCAGAGCTGGCAGCGCTACCCACGGCTGCGCGGCGAACGCGAGCCGCGACCTGGCCAACAGGTCATCCAGACTTCACTGTCCTGGCAGCACCGAATGGATCGGCGCTTCAGCACCCATACCCGCATCGCCCGCGACGACGGTCTTTACGCCGGCACCTCCGTGGACCTGGGCCTGGTGTACCACGGCAAACTGATGGGCTCGGACGCCAACTGGCGTGCCTCGGTATTCGACCGCCCCGGCACGCTCGCCACCGACGGCGCCCGCAATCGTGGGGTCAATTTCACCCTGAGCATGAGCCTGGGGCAGGAAGGGCGGCGCCTGTCCGCCACCTTGGGTAGCCGCACGGCGCTGGACGGCAGTCGCGATCGCAACGTCTCGGTGACCTACCAGCAAAGCCTGGAGCATCACACCCTGCGCAACGTCGCCGGCACCCTCACAGGCGATCGCTACGGGGCCGCCCTGGCGGCCAATGTGCAGTTCCAGAACAGCATGGTGTACGGCGATGCCTATGTGCAGAACTCGTCCTACGACCACGCCGTCAGTGGCGGCCTGAACCTGGAAAGCACCGTCGCCGTGGGGGCCGGCAAAGCCGCCATCAGTGGTGATTTCCAACCCTACGAAGCCGGCATGATCGTCGACGTCGAATCCGACCTGGACAACCTGCGCGTGCGCGCCGACAGCCTGCAGGGCCCCAGCGCCACACTGCGGCCAGGGCGCAATATCCTGCCGTTGCGCGCCTATCGACCGGGCCAGGTGCTGATGGACTTCGAAGGCCTGGAAGCCCATGCCGCGGTGATCCAGCCGTCGAGCTTCAGTTACCACCTCAACCGTGGCGCAGTGACCTACCAGAAAGTGCGCATCATGCGCACGGTGACCGTGCTGGGGCGTCTGCTCGATGCCGGTGGTGCGCCGATCAAGGGTGCCATGGTCATCAATCATGCCAGCCGCAGCCTGAGCGAGGCGGACGGTTTCTTCGCCGTGGAAATGAGCGAATCCACACCCACCCTGGAGGTGCGCCGCAGTGGCGCACGCCTGTGTTTCCTCAAGCTCGACGAGAAGAACGCCCAGCGTGAAAACGAAGTGTTGATGGTGGGCGATCAACAGTGCAGCCCAGACACCCTCGCGGCAACCGGCACCCATCATGAAGGAGATGCAGGATGAACATGCTTCGCGCCCTGGCAGCCACCTTGCTGCTGGCCCTGCACTTCACACCCCAGGCTACGGCCAACGAGATAGCCTTCACTGCCCGCATCGACGGCACCCGGTTCGTCAATACGACACCCCGGGCCGACTATTGCGCGCATTTTGGAATGGGCAGTTTCTGCGCGACCTCATGGTCGACCAACCTGCCCATTACCTATCGCAAACGGGTGGATGTGAACTCACCCGATGCGCGCGACAAGGTCTACGTGCGCTTGCCCGCGCGGCGCGCCATTACCCTGCAGAACCAGCTCACTGGCGAAACCGCCACCATGTTCCTGTCCTTCTACCAGTTCAGCCAGCGGGTCAGTTGGGTGCACGAGACGGTCGTCAACGGCGCTCCCAGTGGCTGCGGTGTATTTGGCAGTCTGGGCGGTGGCCCGGGCTATTCGCGGTTTCTCTGGTATGTCATGAACAGCACCAACCCGGCTCCCTGTTTTTCGACCAAGTCTGCCAACCCGAACGTGGAGGACTCGGAATTCACCAACACCGGTATCTCGGTAAGGCCCGAGTTCCCTGCGGTGGGCTCACTGGCCCCCGGCGACTGGGAAGGCATTGCCGACTACCGTGTGGGGCTGGGCCAGGACTTCGACTTCGGCAATATCCTGGACGCCAGTACCGATCATTTCCGCGTGCGCATCAGCTTCAAGGTAATGCATGAAATGCGTGTCGACTTTCCGGCCCACGGCACCGAAATCAGGCTTGTTCCCCAAGGCAGCTGGGCCAGTGTGATGAACACCAGCAAGGCGCCGGTGCGGCTGTATCACGACTCACCGCTGCGCCTGTGGGCCGGCAGCCCCTTCAGCGTCTACCTGGCGTGCGAGCACGACACCAATCGAAATCTATGCAGGCTCAAAAACCAGACCACAGATCATTACGTGCCGGTCAACGTCGCCATTTCGCTACCAGGCGGGTTCGGCTACGCCGGACGACCGGTGGATCGTCTGCCTCTGCTAGACCGTATCGCAAATGCCAAGACCATCGTGCCCACAGGTACCGCCAGCAATGCCCCGGGCACGCTGCATTTCGATGTCAGCAGTGACGATGCTGTCGAGATGCTGCGCTACCCCGGCGCCCGATACAGCGGGTGGGTCACCATCATCTATGACGCCAACCCTTGAGGAGCCTTCCATGAAATACCTCGCGCTACTGCTCGGCCTGACGACGTTCGACGCCTGGGCCGCACCGCAGCTGAACATCGGCAGCCTCTACGAATACTTCGACGGCAACCGCAGCACCTCGCTCAAGCGCATCTACAACAGCGGTGACACGGCAGCGTTCGTCAAGGTCAGCGTGGCCGAGCTGGTCTACGCCGCCGACGGCACCGTGACCGAAGTGCCTCTGGATGGCCTGCCGGCCGAACAGCGCACCCTGATCGCCAGCCCAGCCCGGGTGATCGTGCCGCCCAATGGCATGCAGCAGGTGCGCCTGCTGTACCGGGGCGAACGCCAGGCCGAACGCTACTTTCGCCTGCGTTTCATTCCGGTCCTTCCGGAAACCGGCGACGGCTTCGGCCTCACCAGCGAGCAAGCCCAGCAGTACAACGAGGCGCTGTCGGCCGGGGTGAGCATCCTTGCCGGCTATGGCGCGGTGATGTTCGTCAAGCCGGCGCAGACCACCTACGCCACCGAAGTGCTGCACGAGGCCGAGCGCTTCACGATCCCGAACAAAGGCAACGCCACGGTGGTACTGGATCATTTCAACGACTGCGATCGCAACGGACAGCACTGTGCCCCGCCCACCAAGCATCACATCCGGCCGGGCAAAACGCTGTCGTTCGAAAAGAAAACCGGGCGTTCCTACCGGTTCGTTCTGCAGGAAGGCCCGCGGGAGATCCCTCATGAATTCGAAGGCTAGGCTCACTGTCGGTGCCCAGGCACCGATAGCGAGTCCGTTTGCGCAGGGTTGTTGACCTACAGGTGGCTTTCGGCGTACTCGGCCAGGATCGACCGCGGTACACCCTGCAGGGTGATGTGCACGCCTTGGGGGAAGTCCTTGAAACGCTCCGTCAGATAGGTCAACCCGGAACTGGGGGCCGACAGGTAGGGGGTGTCGATCTGCGCCAGGTTGCCCAGGCAGATCACTTTGGAACCGGCACCGGCACGGGTGATGATGGTTTTCATCTGGTGCGGTGTCAGGTTCTGGCACTCGTCGATCAGGATCAGGCTTTGCTGGAAACTGCGGCCTCGGATGTAGTTGAGGGATTTGAACTGCAAGGGCACCTTGCTCAGGATGTAATCGACGCTGCCGTGGGTATTTTCATCCTCCATGTGCAAGGCTTCGAGGTTGTCGGTGATGGCGCCCAGCCAAGGCTCCATCTTTTCCGCCTCGGTACCGGGCAGGAAACCGATTTCCTGGTCGAGCCCCTGCACGCTGCGGGTGGCAATGATGCGCCGGTAGCGCTTGGTCACCATGGTCTGCTCGATGGCCGCAGCGAGGGCCAGGATGGTCTTGCCCGAACCCGCCGCACCGGTCAGGTTGACCAGATGGATGTCCGGGTCCAGCAGGGCGAACAGGGCCAGCCCCTGGTAGATGTCTCGCGGCTTGAGACCCCAGGCTTCCTGATGCAGCAAGGGCTCCTGGTGCAGGTCGAGGATCATCAGCTCGTCGTCCTTGATGCCTTTGATCCAACCGACGAAGCCTTGCTCGTCGATGATGAACTCGTTCATGTGCACCGATGGCAGCACTTCGCTCAACTGCACCCGGTGCCAGGTGCGGCCATGGTCCTGGCGCGTCTCGACCTTGCTCACGCGGTCCCAGAACGAGCCGGTCACGTTGTGATAGCCACGCGAAAGCAGCGATACGTCGTCCACCAACTGATCGGTGCTGTAGTCCTCGGCGGCAATCCCGCAGGCGCGCGCCTTGAGGCGCATGTTGATGTCTTTGGTGACCAGAATCACGCTCAGGTCGGGGTGACGCGTGTGCAGGTCGATCAACTGGTTGATGATGATGTTGTCGTTGAGGTTCTGCGGCAGCAGGTTCGAGGGCTCGGGACGCTTGTCCATCAGAATGGACAGAAAGCCCTTGGTGTTGCCGCTGACGCGCATGATCGGCACGCCGGATTCGACCACGGCCGGCGATGCATCGCCCAGGGTCTTGTCGATCAGGCGGATGGCCTGCCGGCATTCGGCAGCGACGGTCTGCTTGCCATCCTTGAGTTTGTCCAGTTCCTCCAGCACGGTCATGGGAATGGCGACACGGTGTTCTTCGAAATTCAGCAGAGCGTTTGGATCGTGGATCAGTACGTTGGTATCGAGCACATAAAGGATTGGCTGATTGGAAGAGGTGCTGCGTCCTTGTTCATCCATACTCGGTCACCTTTTTGGGAGCCTGACAACGCAATACCTGGACGGTGCTGCGCCGCGAAAAGGCCGCCGGATTCCCACATCAAGGAGCAGGACCTGCGCACAGGTGGAGAGTCTGTCGAAGACGCCACCTGTGATGCAGGGTTCGGCGGTCTGTCTTCGTAATACCGCAAAACCCATTAAGGAAAAAAGCACTTTACGGTTTTTTGAAGTTTATTTTTCAGCGGTGCGAATAACGCTTGGCGGGTGGCGCGGACGCCGTTAGAGTCAGAAGTTGACCCGCCCCTCCTCGCTTGCGCAATTTCCCCCAAAAACCTGCCAACCCCCCGTAAATACTGGCGTTTGCCGACTAGGCCTATTGCACATCCGCACAGGCCTGCCAGTTGATACCGGTCTGGGCGGTTTCCCGCATCAGCCAGGGCAGCGCGGTCTGCGCCTTGGCCAGGTTGTCGTGGAACACCACGATTCCGCGTCGCCACAGCAGCATCAGGCTCAGCGCCCGCTCGCCAGCCTGCATGGCCGTCAGGCGGCTGTCATCGTCCATCGAATCGATGTTCCACAGCGCCACTTTCAGCCCCGCTCCGGCGAAGAATGCAGCGCTGTCGGCACGACGCTGGCCGTACGGCGGGCGAAACCAGGGCACGTAGCTGTCGGGCAAATCGGTCTGCAGCAGGGCGATGCTGCGCAGTATCGAGTCCTGCCATTTGTCCCATTGGCCATGGGACACGTATTGCCAACCCAGGGTCGCCACGCACTGCCCGGCATACAGCGCCTGCAACTGGGCCACCGAGGTCTTTTCGGCACGCGCCTGCAGGCTTTGTCCGGGCACGAAGAAGGTGGCGCTCCAATCCTGCGCTCGCAGGTACCCGGTCAACGCATCGGTGGAGCCATCGACCGGGCTCGGGCCGCCATCGAAGGTCAGCAGGAACGTCCGGTCGGCAAAGCCGTTGCCATCGAACTCCTGCTCCGACAACAGTTGCACCTCGCTGGTGGTCTGCGGTGAAACCGCGGCCAGACGCAACAGTTCGTTGAGATAGGCTTCGCTGAACACCTGGCCCGGCACGGCGAACCCGGAGTAGAAGGATTCGGGATCGATTCCCAGGTCGGCCGCCTGTGCGCGCAGGTCGCCTTCGCTGTCGATGGCATAGCAGAACGAGGCATCCTGTTCGCAGCTTTGCTGAGCCAGGTCGAAATTGGCCCAGAGCCGCTGCCAGAGCCGCTGGCGCAAGTCGTTGATCGCCAGCAGGTTGATCTGACGCAGGCCCAGGCGCGCGGTCAGCTGTGCTTCGTCCTGGCTTTCACTGGCCAGCAACGAGCGTGCAAACAGCAGGATGTGTGCGCGCGACGCCACGTCGAACAGCACTGGCGAATCGATGCGTTCCGGCCAGTGACTGCGGTCGAGAGTCGCCACCGGCGGAGCAGCGACTGCTGCCTGGACGGCGCATACAACGGTGGCCAGCATCCATGATACCCAACGCAACGGCGATCTCCTCGATGACAGGGTGCGCCGGGCACTATAACGCTGTCGCGGCGCAGCGCGCAGCTCTATGCAGCCACGGGCCTTCCCCCACTTCGTTTCTATGATTACAGTAGGCAATCAACGGCGGCTCAGGAATCACCACATGCTTCGCTTGGCCCTCGCCGCACTGACGCTCGTCACGCCCATGGCGTTCGCCGCCGGCACGCTCAGCATCTACAACTGGCCCGACTACATCGCCCCCGACACCCTGCCCAATTTCCAGCGCCAGACCGGCATCGAAACCCAATACAGCTCCTTCGACAGCAACGAAACCCTGGAAAAACGCCTGCGCGAAGCGCCCGGCAAGTACGACGTGATCTTCCCTTCCAACCACTTCATGAACCGCCACATCAGCGCCGGCAACCTCACGCCGCTGGACCGCACTCGCCTGCCGAACTGGAAGTACCTGAACCCCGCGCTGCTGCGCGCCCTGGAAACCAACGACCCCGGCAACCGCTACGGCTTTCCGTACCTGTGGGGCGTCAGCGGCATCGGCTACAACGTCAAGCAGGTAAAGGCGGCGCTCGGCGATGATGCCCCAGTGGATTCCTGGGACCTGGTGTTCAAACCGGAAAACATCGCTCGCCTGCAGAAATGCGGGGTCGCCATCCTCGATATCGGTCCCGAACTGCTGCCCATGGCCCTCAACTACCTGGGCCTGCCTTCGCACAGCCAGAACCCTGCCGACTACGACAAGGCCCGCGCGCTGCTGCTGAGCATCAAGCCCTACGTACGCTATTTCGATTCGGTGGAGTACAGCCATCAACTGGCCGAAGGCAAGCTGTGCGCGGTAGTGGGTTTTTCCGGGGACGTACTGCAGGCGCAAACCCAGGCCAGACAGCAGGGCCAGGGCGTGGAGATCGAGTTCACGTTGCCGCGCGAGGGCTCGACCATGTGGTTCGACATGGTCGCCATCCCCGCCACTGCGCCGAACGAAGATGCCGCGTACACCTTTCTCAACTACCTGCTCGAACCCAAGGTCATGGCCGACATCACCAACAGCGTGCACTACGCCAATGGCAACGAAGGCGCCGATGAATGGGTCAACCCTGCGCTCAAGGGTGATCGGCGGATCTATCCCAGCGCCGAGGTCATGAGCAAGCTGTTCCTGCTGCAACCCATGCCCGCCGATATCGAGCAGCTACGTACCCGGACCTGGAACCAGATCCGTCACTGAGGCCCGGATCGGATTGATCAATGGTGCTCGCGGGTGGCGCGGAATTTCACGTCTGGCCAGCGTTCTTCCATCAGCGCCAGGTTGACCCGGGTCGGGGCCAGATAGGTCAGGTGCCCACCGCCATCGAGGGCCAGGTTTTCCGCAGCCTTGTTGCTGAATTCCTCAAGCTTCTTCTTGTCGGCGCACTCGATCCAGCGGGCGGACCATACGGTGATCGGCTCGTAGGCACATTCCACCTTGTATTCCTCTTTCAGCCGGCTGGCGACCACGTCGAACTGCAGCACGCCGACCGCACCCAGGATGATGTCGTTGCTGCGCTCGGGGAAGAACACCTGGGTGGCGCCCTCCTCGGCCAGCTGCTGCAAGCCCTGACGCAACTGCTTGGACTTGAGCGGATCCTTGAGCCGCACTCGACGGAACAGCTCCGGGGCGAAGTGCGGAATGCCGGTGAAACCCAGGCTTTCACCCTCGCTGAAGGTGTCGCCGATCTGGATCGTGCCGTGGTTGTGCAGGCCAATGATGTCGCCGGCGAAGGCTTCTTCCAGCTGCTCGCGCTCGGAGGAGAAGAACGTCAGGGCGTCGCCGATGCGCAGGTCCTTGCCGGTGCGCACGTGGCGCATCTTCATGCCTTTCTCGTAACGGCCCGAGCAAATGCGCATGAAGGCAATACGGTCACGGTGCTTGGGGTCCATGTTCGCCTGGATCTTGAACACGAAGCCGGTGAATTTTTCTTCCACCGGTTCCACGGTCCGCTCGTTCGCCACTCGCGGCAAAGGGCGTGGCGCCCAGTTCACGACGGCGTCGAGCACATGGTCGACACCGAAATTGCCCAGCGCCGTACCGAAGAACACCGGCGTCAATTGACCGTTCAGAAACTCGTCCTGATTGAACTCATGGCAGGCACCCTGAACCAGTTCCAGCTGTTCCACGAAACGGTCGTACTCGTCGGCCAGGTGCGCGCGCGCCTCGTCGGAGTCCAGCTTCTCGATGATCTTCACATCGGTACGCTCGTGACCATGGCCCGGCGTGTACACGATGATGTAGTCGTCCGCCAGGTGATAGACGCCTTTGAAGTCGCGATAGCAGCCGATCGGCCAGGTGATCGGCGCCGCCTTGATCTTGAGCACCGCCTCGATCTCGTCGAGCAGCTCGATCGGGTCGCGAATGTCACGGTCCAGCTTGTTGATGAAACTGACGATCGGCGTGTCGCGAAGGCGGCAGACATCCATCAGGGCAATGGTCCGCGGTTCGACGCCTTTACCGCCGTCGAGCACCATCAGCGCCGAGTCCACTGCGGTCAGGGTTCGGTAGGTGTCTTCCGAGAAGTCTTCGTGGCCCGGGGTGTCGAGCAGGTTGACCATGTGCTCGCGATAGGGAAACTGCATCACGGAAGTCGTGATGGAGATCCCGCGCTGTTTCTCCATTTCCATCCAGTCGGAGGTCGCGTGACGGTCGGACTTGCGCGACTTCACCGTACCGGCCACGGCAATCGCCTTGCCCATCAGCAAGAGCTTCTCGGTGATGGTGGTCTTACCCGCATCCGGGTGGGAAATGATGGCGAAAGTGCGGCGCTTCGCGACTTCGGCGGCCTGTTGGGTCATGGGGGATCGCCTGGCGAGGGATAGAAAATGGGCGCGGATTATAGCCCAGTTCCAAGCGTTGAGGCCACTGTGCGCCACATCGGTTGCGGCCAGGTCTGGGCGCAGGGCTGTGCAATATCTACCACCGCGCAGCGCTGCAGCGCAGGCAACGTATCGCCTCCATCGCAGGGCTCGACACGTCGAAGCCCGCAGCGGTGCCTATTGCCCCTGGAGCTGCCAATGACGACCCCACCACTGCCCTGGTTTCACAGCCGCGCGCTGGCACAACGCTTCATGCGCCACCTTAGCGACTCATCCCACTCACTCCTGACGCCTGAAGGGACTCAATGGTTGCGCCAACTTGCCAAGCCCGAGCGCGATCACCAACCTCAGGCACAAGACGAAATGCGCGTGGACGGGTTGAGCATCATCACCGCGCAAGGAACTGCCGTCGAATTACCCTTGAGCCTGTTGATCAGTACGACGCAGCACGATTGGGTGGCCCACTACCACCCAATCTGCGGCTTGAAGTTGTTCGATGATCGGCGTCGTTTGAAGCGTTACCTGCTGGATCGGTTGGCCAGCCCTGATAACGATCCGGGGCTGAGCTACCTGCTTTCGCAGGCAGAACGTCGGCTGATGCGCCTTGGCGAACTCCACGAGATGCAGGTCACGCTCATGGAAGGGTCGGTGTTCGATACCCTGATGCTGGACATTCAGCATCGTCTGAGTGAGCAGCTACGCGAGTGGCGTCAGTTGTTACTGGATCAACCAAGCTCAGAGGAGCTGGTGAGCAGTGGACCAGAGGCCGCCATGGCCAGTCTGCTCGCCCACTACTGGCGTGAAGGAGCCCCCCGATCAGAGCTGCCCGCCGAACGGCTGACCCGCCACTTGCGCACGCAGCTGATCACTGATCTTGCCCGTACGCAATGGGACGGCACGCTGCCAGCCGTTGAGCATGATCAACTCTGGGCTTGGCTGAAGGGCCAAGTCCAGCCATCGCCTCTTACCGGCTTCATCCTCCATGGATCAACTGCCGAGGGCCGCCAGCAGCCGTTGATCAATACCCTGGTACTGGCCAACGAGCGCGCGGCGGCTGCATGCTACCTGTTCAGCGCCACGAGCGGGCTGGTGCGTTACACCGACCGCTCGGCACTCCTGGCAGCACTGACCGATCTGGGGCAGCGTGCCCAATGGCTGCCCTGCGTACCCAACGCACAACAGCCGACGTTCAAGACACTGCCTATCATTGATATTGAGTTGGTAGCCGAGCCCCCCTCCTCTTTCGGTCTGGCGAGCTACACCCGACGTCTGCTGCAAGTACAGCACTCGATATTGTCCAACAGCCCACCTGCTGCATTCATGGGAGACCGCCACACGCTCTGCGAGCAAGCCCTGGGCCTGCATCAGCGCCTGGCGCCAAGCCTGCAGAGGCTCGCCGCGCCGTTCGCTGCCGACCCACGGGACAGCCCAGCCAGCTTGATGCGCCTCACCGGCGCAGCGCAAACTGACCTGCAAAAACCGCAGCGCGTGGTAAATCATCTGACCGAGCTGCAAATCCAGTACGCCGGCTATCTCAAGCGCGGCCCTGACTTGCGTGTGGCCGCACTTCAAGCCCTGGAGCTGCAATTGGCGTGCATTCTGCCAAATGGACCTCCTGCCCGTTCGCTTTACCTCATGGACTTGGAACGGCCCACTGCCGCAAAGTCATGGGTCGCCAGTATCTGGGCAAACGAACCACTCGCCGCCGTTGCTGGCAGGCGTTGGCAGGTGTTCACGGTGGTTGCCGAAGGCACACGTCAGGTTCTGAATCAGCTGCCATGCCTGCTGATCGAGCACATCACCAGCCAAGCTCGGCGCAGCCTCTACCGCGAGCTGAAAACTGCACTGAGTCACCGTGAAGCCACCGGGCAGGCCTACCAACGCTCGTTGCGGCGCTGGTTGTTCAGTTTCGAATGGGCGCTACTCAAGCAGAGTCGATCAGCGACCTCGCCGCTGGTCGAAGCGTTTCTGCGCGGTGATTCCGTACAGGCTTGGCAGCACAGAAGCGGTCATCCTGCGCAAGCCAATGCCGATGCAATGATGTTGAGCCAGGCAGCCGATGCCAGCGGAACCATTGTGATCTGGGCTCATGAAACGGGCTTTCAACTCTTCGAGTCTCTGGATGCCGCGCATCGTGACGCCATGCAATGGTCTGAGCAGCCGACCGACCTCGGGCCTGGCCTGAGCAACTGGACAGCCTTTGCGGGCGATGCACTGAATACATTGAACAGCCTGGAAAGCCAGGCCCGACAACGAAGTAAGCTGCAAGCCTTCGACCAACTGCGCAACCAAGCATGGCCCTCCGACTCCTTGCCTGCTCTGCTTCGCGAGGCCATCGCGTTCGACAGCCTGCAACGGCAGATGCAGCGCATGGAAGATATGGCACGTGGCCTGGCCGCCAAAGCTGCCCTGCCTGCCTGGTTGCAGCGGGCGGCAGTCGACGACCAGCAGCACTACCTGCGCGTGCTGGGGTTGAATCTGCTGGCCAGCCCGGCCGAAGACGACTATCTGTTCGGCGTTCCTGATATCAGCAGTTATGCCCGCGGCGTGCTGCAGCACCATCTGGACAAAGACTTCACTGCAAAACGCTTCGACCCCGAAGCGATCTTCATCACCACGGCGCGATACGTGCCTGCCTTGGTACCCTCGGGTGAAATTCCTTCCAGCCTTCCCGCCGCCTCGGTCGTGCGGCGACAAAGCCTGATCGAATACGCCTTGAATCACTTCCGGGACTGGGACGACGCCATCGCCCGCATCGAACTGGGTGAGGGCCATGTGGCGCCCGCCGTGTTGAATGCCGACTACTGCCGCCGATTGGTACGGGAGGTGAATCTAGGCTCGCACTATCAGGCCCTGCTCAAACAGACCTTCGACCCCTCAGACCTCGATTACCCTCGCCGGCTAAATTTGTACGCCCGCCAGCTACCGGCGCAGTTGCTGGAGTGCGCCTGGCGAGCCCGGCTCAAGCACAACCTGCCCATGCAGGCGGTCGAACTGGTCACTCGCGTGGCCTGCATGCCGGACCCCATCTTGCGACAGCCGCTGAACGGCCATGTCGTGTTGCTGACCCCGCTGCAATTGATCCCCAAGCCGGGAATGAAACCAGACACGTTGCCCGGCTGCTATCTGTTCAGGGCCGGTGAAGACGGCCCGCTGGTGCTGTACCTGCCCTATGAAGCCACCCATACCCTTCAAGCCTTCGACAGTGGTACGGCCCTGCTTGCCGCCCTTGCCAGCGACACTGCCCTGCAGGCGCGACTGCTCGCGCGCATGCCTGTCAGCCTGCGCCCGCGCTATGCCCATGGCGGCTTCAGCGAGCCGCACCTGGGCCGCGTTGGGGACACCGACTTCACCCTGACGCAGAGCACCTCGACAGACCCGGAGCTGGCCTGCAACCCTATTGCCGGTAACGCACTGCGGTACCTATTCGTCGAGAACGGCCTTTATCTGCAGGCTCTCGCCGCCACTCAACTGGTTACCACGGAGCAAGTTCGCTGGCAGGCGCTGATCAATGTGATGAGCCTGGCCTGGGAGCAACTGAGCATGTTCCTGCCGGGCAAGGTCGGGCTTGCCGTGGCCGCCTGGCAAGCCGAACTGGCGGTGCTGAACATCGCCCAGAACGTGCAGCACAACAGCTGGGGGCAAACACTGGCGCAGTTGACCTGCGTGCTTGTACAGGGACTGGCGATCAGTCAGGGGATGACGCAGCGTGCACTTCAAGACAACGTACGCGAGCGCTTCTGGCAAACCGTGCGCAGCGCCCCGGAGTACGGCCTGTCACTCGCGCGCTACGAGGCCCCCATCGAAACGCTGCGCACGTTCGTTTTTCAGCCGTCCACGTGCACTTACCTGAACATCCGCGACCAGACGCACTACATCGGCCTCAACGGCAAGGCATATCGCGCTCGCCAGGAACAGGATCGTTGGTACCTGGTCGGGCAGCGCGACGATGAACTAGGCCCTAGGTTGCTGCTGGATACCGAGCAGGCTTGGGTAATCGATCCTGGGCAGAACCTTGCAATCAGTGCTGGCGGCGTACCGAGCAGGCTGGGCAGCCAACTGGTGCGTTGGACGCTGACCCGTGATGAAATCGTCATCCATGCCGTGGGCTGCCGGCAGATCCGCCAATTGCGCCCGCACCGCGCCAGCGTCCTGCACCGGGCCCACCGCGATGGCTTAGGGTATCTGGGCAATGCGTTGGACAGCCTGCGAAGAGCACGGCTGGTCGGTAGCGTGGAAACCCATACCCTGGAAGTGCTCAAGCAGTTCTTCGGCGTCTCTCAGGTCACGGACTCATTGATCGCGCGGGTCCAAGGCGTACTGGAAAAAATGGCCCGGATCATGGCATCGCACGCCTACTCGCCGGTAACCTCGAGACGCTACGTGATGGCAAGCCGCTTGAGCGCGCAGTCAGCCGTGGGCATTGCCTTCGTGTCCGTACAGGATCCACAAGGTCAGATGTTTCTGACAGATGAATTCTTCGATTTTGAGACGGCACGTCTCCTGCCACTTGATCCGAAATACACCATCGCTGAAACGAACGCCCTGAGCAAGGCGATGGTCCTGCTGCATGAGTTCACCCATATTGCATGCAACACCCGGGACATCCACTATATCGAAGCGGCGATGCCCTATGCCGATCGGTTGCAGCCAGGCGTGAGGCGTGCGTGGCTGGAGCGTCAGCACGACGAATCGTTCTCGCACCTCACCCCCAAGCGTAAGTTGTTCATTGTCCGCGACGACACGACCGGGCAGGTGCGCGACATCCTCAACGAAGACCGCAAGGGGCGCGCCCTGATCCTGCGCCTGGCGGGCTCACCCAATCTGGACGACGCACGCCAGCGGTTTCTGATCGACGCTGACATTCGTTCAAAGATCCTGCTGAAGAATGCCGACTCGGTGACGCTGTTGATCTATCGTCTGGGAAATCGCAAAACCCCCTGACGCGGCTCGCGCCGCTGCTACAAACACCGCGAACCCCTGTAGCAGCGGCGCAAGCCGCGTCAAATGCCTTGGGTAACTCCCCCTTGAACGCCATCTCATGCAAGCTTTATGGTCATAAAAGGTGGCCAAATGCTGCCTCACTGTGGGAACCTCTCGCCGCACGGAGACGTCCATTCCCTGATTCGTTGAGTCGTCAGGGGCTGCAAAATCAGCAAGTTAGCCTGACGAGGCTGCGCTTATGGCTCGCACCGCGCGAGCTGCTATTCGCGTCCTACCTGGGCCGATCGCTCGCCCGAGCGCTCATCGCAGGCCCGGTAGGCGCCGACTGAAAAAAGGAGTCCGCCTGTGGCTAATCGCTATGGCAAAGGGCTGTTAGGGGGCGCTGTTATCGTTGCCGTCCTGGCCCTGCTGGTCCACTGGATCGGCATAAGTACCATCGAGCACTACCGCGAAGATCTGATTTTCTACCTGCAAGCGCACCTGATCCTGGTGCTGGTCTCGATGTTTGCCGCACTGCTGGTGGGCATCCCCGCCGGTATCGCGTTGAGTCGACCCAGCATGGTCAAGCGTGCCGAACGCTTCATGCAGATCTTCAACATTGGCAACACCATTCCACCCCTGGCAGTACTCGCCATCGCCCTCGGCATCCTTGGCATCGGCAGTGGTCCTGCGATCTTCGCGCTGTTCCTTGCCTCCCTGTTGCCCATCGTGCGCAACACCTACGAGGGCTTGAAAAACGTCCAGGGCTCGCTCAAGGAGGCCGCCACCGGCATCGGCATGACGCCGCGCCAGGTGCTGTTCAAGGTCGAGCTGCCCAACGCCGTGCCGATCATGGTCGGTGGCGTGCGCGTGGCGCTGGCGATCAACGTCGGCACCGCACCCCTGGCGTTCCTGATCGGCGCCAATAGCCTGGGCAGCCTGATCTTCCCCGGCATCGCCTTGAACAACCAGCCACAACTGTTGCTGGGCGCTGCCTGCACCGCGCTGCTGGCGCTGATCCTGGACGGCATCGTGACCCTGGTCAGCCGCCTGTGGTTCGAACGTGGGCTGACTCGCTGAGCGAAGGAATGAATTCAATGAAGAAGTTAAGCATCGTACTGGGCCTGGCCCTGTTGTGCGCCGGCGTCGTGCACGCCGCAGACAGACCGGTGATCCGCCTCGGCGCCCGGGTGTTCACAGAGCAGACCGTACTGGCGGCCATTACCGCGCAGTACCTGGGCAGCAAAGGCTATGACGTACGCGTCACCGGCGGCCTGGGCAGCAACCTGGCGCGCAGCGCCCAGGAAAGCGGTCAGCTGGACATGCTCTGGGAATACACCGGGGTGTCTCTGGTGTCCTACAACCACATCGACGAAAAACTCGACAGCGCGGCCACCTACGCGCGGGTCAAGCAACTGGACGCCCAGAAAGGCCTGGTGTGGCTGACGCCCTCGCGGTTCAGCAACACCTATGCCCTGGCGCTGCCTGAAGAAGTGGCCAAGGCCTATCCTCAGGTCAACACCATCAGCCAGCTGAACCAGGTGCTGATCGACGAGCCGAAGAAAGGCCATATCCTGGCCCTGGACACCGAGTTCGCCAACCGGTCGGACGGCCTGGTGGGACTGACCCAAACCTACGACCTGAAATTCACCCGCCGTGACATTCGCCAGATGGACGCCGGCCTGGTCTACACCGCGCTGCGCAACGGGCAGGTGTTCACCGGTCTGGTCTACACCACCGACGGGCGTCTGAACGCCTTCAAGCTCAAGCTGCTTGAAGACGACCTCAAGTACTTCCCCGACTACACCGCCGCACCGGTGGTCCGTCAGCAGCTGCTCGATGCCCATCCGCAACTGGCTGCGCAGCTCAAGCCCCTGGCCGAAATGCTCGACGATGCCACCATGCGCGAACTCAATGCGCAGGTCGACGTCGAGCACCGCAGCCCGACGGTGGTAGCGGCGGAGTTTCTCAAGGCCCATCCGATCACCGACCAAGCCCAGGAGAAGCCATGAGTTTCCTCGACACCTTCTCCCACCTCGACTGGCCGTTGGTGCTGCAACTGACCTGGCAGCACATCACTCTGGTCGGCATTGCGGTCAGCCTGGCCATCGTCTTCGGCGTGCCGATCGGCATCCTGATGACGCGCTTCCCGGCACTGGCGGGGCCTCTGCAGGCCTGCGCCACGGTGCTGCTGACCATTCCCTCGATCGCCCTGTTCGGGCTGCTGCTGCCGTTCTACTCCAAGTTCGGCCAAGGCCTGGGGCCGCTACCGGCCATCACTGCGGTGTTTCTCTATTCGCTGTTGCCGATCCTGCGCAACACCTACCTGGCACTGACCGGCGTCGAGCCCGGCATCCGTGAAGCCGCCAAAGGTATCGGCATGACCTTCGGCCAGCGCCTGCGCATGGTCGAGCTGCCCATCGCGGTACCGGTCATCCTCGCCGGCGTGCGCACCGCCGTGGTGATGAACATCGGCGTCATGACCATTGCTGCCACCATCGGCGCCGGCGGCCTGGGCGTTCTCATCCTCACCTCCATCAGCCGCAGCGATATGTCGATGCTCATCGTCGGCGCCGTGCTGGTCAGTGTCCTGGCGATCATCGCCGACCTGCTCCTGCAATGGCTGCAACGCGCCCTGACCCCTAAAGGATTATTGAAATGATCGAACTTCAGAACCTGACCAAGACCTTCCACAGCAACGGCAAGGAAGTCAAAGCCGTCGACGCGGTAAGCCTGACCGTCAACGAAGGCGAGATCTGCGTATTCCTCGGGCCATCGGGCTGCGGCAAGAGCACCACGCTGAAAATGATCAACCGATTGATCATGCCGACCTCTGGCAAAGTCCTGATCAACGGCGAAGACACCACCGGCCTGGACGAGGTCACCCTGCGTCGCAACATCGGCTATGTCATCCAGCAGATCGGCCTGTTCCCCAACATGACCATCGAGGAGAACATCACCGTGGTCCCGCGCCTGCTCGGCTGGGACAAGAAGCGCTGCGCCGAGCGTGCCCGCGAACTCATGAGCATGATCAAGCTGGAGCCCAAGCAATACCTGCACCGCTATCCGCGCGAACTCTCGGGCGGCCAGCAACAGCGTATCGGCGTGATCCGTGCCCTGGCCGCCGAAGCGCCGCTGCTGTTGATGGACGAGCCGTTCGGCGCGGTCGACCCGATCAACCGCGAGATGATCCAGAACGAGTTCTTCGAGATGCAGCGGGCCTTGAACAAGACCGTGATCATGGTCAGCCATGACATCGACGAGGCCATCAAACTGGGCGACAAGATCGCCATCTTCCGCGCCGGCAAGCTGCTGCAGATCGACCATCCCGACACGCTGCTGGCCCATCCGGTGGACGACTTCGTCAGCAACTTCGTCGGCCAGGACAGCACGCTCAAGCGCCTGCTGCTGGTCAAGGCCGAAGACGCCGCCGACAATGCGCCTTCGGTGAGCCCGGAAACACCGGTGGCCGATGCGCTGGAATTGATGGACGAACACGACCGCCGCTACGTCGTGGTGACCGATGCGCAGAACAAGGCCATGGGTTATGTTCGCCGACGCGACCTGCATCGCCAGGCCGGCAGCTGCGTCGACTTCCTGCGCGAGTTCAACGCCACGGCTGCCTATGACGAGCACCTGCGCATCCTCTTGTCGCGCATGTACGAGTTCAACCGCTCGTGGCTGCCGGTGCTGGACGCCGAGAACGTATTCCTCGGCGAGGTGACCCAGGAATCGATCGCCGCCTACCTCAGCTCAGGCCGTTCGCGTGGCATGAAAACCAGCATCGTCTCCCCGGCCGAAACCGCCCAGGCCTGACGCGCACTCACCCGCAGGAGCGGTCCGCGGCCGCGAAAGCCACTTCGCGGTCCATCAGACAGACCGCATCGACTGCTTCGCGGCCAATGACCGCTCCTACGAACTGCACACGCACTCACCCGCAGGAGCGGTCCGCGGCCGCGAAAGCCGCCCCGCCATCCCTTCGCCCTACCCCAGATTGAACCGCGCCGTATTCTCGCTCAGCACTCGGCTCCCCTGCCCCAGTCGATCCGCCGCCTGGTTCACCGCCCGCGCGCCATCGAGCAGACGCACCGCCGCCTGGTCCACCTGCTGAATGTTGCTGCTCACCTCATCTGCCGTGGCCGCCTGCTCTTCCACCGCCGTAGCGATCTGAGCCAGGGTATCTGTCACCCCTTGCACCGCCCCGGCAATCTCACCCAGGCGCTCACCCAGGCCCATGACCGACTGCGCATCGACCTGCGCCTGGCCACACGCGGCCTGCATCAGTTCCACGGCCTGCTTGACTGTCGAGCGCAGGCTTTCCACCGTACCGGCAATCTGCCCAGTCGAAGCCTGGGTGCGCTGTGACAGGCTGCGTACCTCGTCGGCTACCACTGCAAAACCGCGCCCCTGCTCGCCCGCCCGCGCCGCCTCGATGGCCGCATTGAGCGCCAGCAGATTGGTCTGCTCGGCAATGCCGCGAATCGCATCCACCACCGACTGAATCTGCTGGCCCTGCTCGCTGACCCGGCCCAGGGCCTGCGCCGTATCATTCAAGCGCTGGTTGAGCTGCTGAATACTGGCCGTCGTGCGCTGGCTGTCACGGCTGCTGTCCTCGGCGATCTGCCGGGTCTGCTGGGCGCTGCCCGAAGCCAGTTCGCAACTGCGCGCCACGCCCTGCGAGGTGGCCGCAAGCTCGGTGGCGGCCGCAGCGATCTGACTGATCTGCTGTTGCTGCGCCTCGACCTCGTCGAGCGTGCCGCTGGATTGGCTGTTGAGCGTCACCACCGCCTGGCTCAGTTGCACGGTTTCGTGGTTGACGCCCAGCAGGCTGCCACGCAACTGCACCACGGCAGCATTGAGCGCCGTACTGATCGCCGCCAGCTCATCGCGTCCCTGCACCGCCACCTGCACACTCAGGTCACCGTCGCGCAGCGACTGCGCCAGGGTGGTAATGCCACTGGCGCTGCGGCGGATCGATGCTTGCAGGCACACGAACAGGTACAGCGCCGCCAACAGCAGCAGGGCGAACACCGTCGCACCCGGAATCAGCTGGCGAACGGCCTGATCATGATAATGATCCAGGCGCACCTCCAACGACATCAGCGACTCGTGACGCAAGCCGTTCAGGGCGCCGAGCATGCTGTCCACACTGCTTTCGAACTGGGCCGCAGACAGCTTGATGTCGCCGCCGAACAGATTGTCGTCCAGACGCTTCAACTCACCGTCCAATGTACCCAGTGCCTGCTGATACTGCTCGTCCCAGCCACGCAGTTGCTGCGGCAGGCGTTGCTGCAGCGTGCCACCGGCTTTCACCAGCTGCTCGCGCGCATCATTGATACGGCTGCGCAGGTCACGCATCTGCAAACGACTCTGCAGGCTGAACTGCCCGGCGACCAGGGAGGACTGGCCAATGCTGCCCAGACGCCCCACACGCTCGATCAGATCAGGGGCTTGCTGAGTGGCGATCTGCATCAACAGATAGCTTTCGCGCCACGGATCGACGATCAACCCGCTGGCCATGGCGATCTGTTCGCGCAGCACCTGCACCGACGTCAGCGCCGCCGTGAAACGATCGTATCCATCGGGCCACCAGCCCACCTGGCGCAGGCTTGCCAAGTCGAGGCCCTTGGTCGCGGTTTGCACCGTTTGCATTCGCTCCAGAGTGTCGGCAGGGGCCTTCTCGTGTGCCAGCTCAGCGGCCAGTTTATCGAGCGATGCCTGAATTCCCGGTGCGGCCGCCTCCAACGCCGCGATCGCGGCCTGGGCCTGGGGCGTCGGCTGACGCTGGATATCCACCGCCTTCCAGCGCGCGGCACGATTGCGCTGCGCCGAGAGTTGCGCATCCAGGCTGTCGAGCGCCAGTAACTGATGCACGCCGCTGCGCTCGGCATCGATCACCGCCAGCCGATCGCGAAAATCCTCGCCCAGCAACCACAGGCTGCCGACCAGCGGCAGCATGAACAAGAGAAACAGCAGCTGAAACTTGCGGGCGAAACCATAGCGACCCAGCAACCGGATACCCGGCGACAACAAAGCATGCATGTCCGACAACTCCACGGAGAATGCAGGTACCTACGGAAACGTGGCGCCAGCAAAATGCCACTGCAGCAAGATTCAGACCAACAGACTTTCTCCACCATTACTTGCAGCGCGGATCACGCCCCATCGGCTGCGGCTTCGCTTTGGTGCACAGACCCACCCGCGCATGCCTCCAATGAGTGCAGCAGTTGTGTAACCGGAAGTGGCAAGCAGGCCGCAGCGCAGTACCCAGGGCGCATGCACAGCCGCTTCGTCGATATGGCCCGGAACCTGCTACAGGCAAACCGCAAAAGCTGACCAAGCAGTTATGTTTCAGCACACGGCCAACGCTCGATCGGGCTTGCTCGCTACACACACCGTCGCCACACGATCCACGGCGCCTATCGCCCCAGGGGAGCAACATGCTGGACTCATTCTTCAAGCTCAAGGCGCACAACACCAACGTGCGCACGGAAATCCTCGCCGGGGTCACCACCTTCCTGGCCATGGCCTACATCCTGTTCGTCAACCCCAGCATTCTTGGCGAAACCGGCATGGACAAGGGCGCGCTGTTCGTTGCCACCTGCCTGGCCGCCGCCATCGGCTCGGCGATCATGGGCCTGATCGCCAACTACCCGATTGCCCTGGCACCGGGCATGGGCCTCAATGCGTTCTTCACCTACACCGTGGTCCTGCACCTGGGCCATAGCTGGCAGGTTGCACTGGGTGCGGTCTTCATATCAGCGGTGTGTTTCTTCCTGCTGTCGATCTTCCGCATCCGTGAATGGATCATCAACAGCATTCCCCTGCCGCTGCGGTCGGCCATCGCTGCGGGCATCGGCCTGTTCCTCGCACTCATTGCGCTGCAAAACGCCAAGATCGTGGTTGCCAACCCGGCCACTCTGGTCGGCATGGGTGATCTGTCGAAACCCGAACCGGTACTGGCGATCCTCGGCTTCTTCATCATCGTCGCACTCGAGGCACTCAAGGTCCGTGGCTCGGTGCTGATCGGCATCCTGCTGATCACCGTGGTGTCGATCCTGCTTGGAGTAACCCCGTTCGGGGGTGTGGTATCAATGCCGCCGTCACTGGCGCCGACCTTCCTGCAACTCGATATCAAGGGCGCATTCGATGTGGGCTTGATCAGCGTGATCTTCGCCTTCCTGTTCGTCGATCTGTTCGACAACTCCGGCACCTTGATCGGCGTGGCCAAGCGCGCCGGCCTGATGGGCAAAGATGGCCACATGCCGAAAATGGGCCGCGCCCTGATCGCCGACAGCACCGCAGCGCTGGCTGGCTCGTTGCTCGGCACTTCGACCACCACCAGCTATATCGAATCGGCCGCCGGCGTCAGCGCTGGCGGCCGTACCGGCCTGACCGCCATCGTGGTCGCCTGTCTGTTCCTGCTCGCGCTGTTCTTCGCGCCCCTGGCCGGCAGCGTCCCGGCATTCGCCACCGCGCCCGCCCTGCTGTTCGTAGCAGTGTTGATGGCATCTGGGCTGGCAGAGGTCGACTGGGACGACATCACCGTCGCCGCCCCGGTCCTGGTGACTGCCCTGGCCATGCCGCTGACCTACTCGATCGCCAACGGCATCGCCTTCGGCTTCATTACCTGGACAGCGGTCAAACTGCTGACTGGCCGGTGGCGCGAACTCAATTCGGCACTGGTCGTGTTGTCGATCATCTTCGTCATCAAGCTGGGCTGGTTCGGTGGCTGATCGCCGCACTGCGCACACCCTCGCACGCCACGCGCAGCCTAAGCGTTTGATCGCACGCATAAATATTTTGCAAAGGGGTGTTGACACAATTTCGTTTCAGGCGAATAATGCGCGCCACTTGGCTACATAGCTCAGTTGGTTAGAGCATAGCATTCATAATGCTGGGGTCCGGGGTTCAAGTCCCTGTGTAGCCACCAAGTACGATCCACAGATGTCTACAGCAGTCTGTGAGTCACCTCAAGAAGCCCGCCTCGTGCGGGCTTTCTTGTTTCTGGTTGTCCCGCAGGTCAAGCGGATTACCAGCGATACGCCACGGTCCCCAGCACCGTGCGCTCATCACCCCAATAGCAGCGACCGGCGTTGTTGCAGCCCGACACGTATTCCTTGTCGAACACGTTCTTCGCGTTCACGTCCACCGACCAGTGCTTGTCGATGTCATACCCTATCAAGGCGTCAACCAGCGTCACATCGCCCGCCTTCAGCTTGCCGTACAGTGTCGGCGCGGTGTAGGCAAAGGTACTGTCGAAATAGCGCACGCCGCCGCCCAGGCGCAAACCGCTCAGCGCACCTTCCAGGAAGCGATACGTCATCCAGGTCGACGCCTGATTGCGCGGAATGCCCGTCAGTTGACGATCCTCGAACAATGACCCCGGCGCATCCTTGGTAACTCGCGCATCGGTGTAGGTATACGACGCGACCAAGCTCAGATTACGCGTTACATCACTATTGACCTCAAGCTCGACGCCTTTGGACTCGCTCTTGCCAACTTGCTGGCTGAAACCGTTGTTGCCTGCGACTACGTCGCGAGATTTGGTCAAATCGAAAACCGCAGCGCTGAAGGTGGTATTCCAGCCCGCAGGCTCGAACTTCAGACCCACTTCATATTGTTCGCTGAGGATCGGATCGAGCAGATCCCCGTTGGGCTGCGACGATTGCTGCACGGGCGTGAATGCAGTGGAATAGCTGACATAGGGAGAGATGCCGTTATCGAACTGGTACATCACACCCGTCTGCCAACTGAACCGATGATCCCAGCCGTCAAGATCCGTGGCCGCTATCGCCGCGCTGCCTGGACGAGCCGCGCTGGCACGGTTGCGGTATTGGCTCTGCACCCAGTCCTGACGCCCGCCCAGCAGGAAAATCCAGTTCTCGTACTTGCTTTGCAATTGCCCATACGCACCGTACATGTGCTGATCGAGCTGGGAATTCTGCACGTATTGCGAGGCATTCGGTTGCATCGGCGAGAACACTGGCCTGAACACATTGTAAGTACCGCCCAGGCCTGCGTTCCAATCCTGATTGAACGAGGTACGGTCGTAGCTTGCGCCCAGCAATACCGTGTTATCCAGCGCTCCCGAAGTGAAGTGTCCTTCGAATTGGTTGTCCACCGAGTAAGTGATCGACTTGTTGTCGCGATCATACGCAGTGCTGCTCAACGTGCTTCCGAAGCCGGCTTGATTCAGATTGTTCGGCCAGGTTTCATGACGGTTCAAGCGCGATTCCATGTAGCGCGAGTTCTGCCGGAACTGCCATACCTCGTTTATCTGATGACTGAACTCATAACCCAAAGTCCAGGTTTCGCGCTCGAAGTCGTCCCAGCTTGGGTTGCCGTTGAACTGGTCCTTGCCGATCTTGCCATTGACGTTGTTGAGCAGCGTTCCTGCAGCCGGATAGCCCAGCAGCAGTTTGGTGCGGTCGCGCTGGTAGCTGGACAGCAGGGTCAGTGCCGTGTCCTGGTTGAAATTGAAAGTCATCGACGGCGCGATGTAGAGGCGGTCGTCCGGCACCGAGTCGACTTGCGTATCGGCATTGCGGCCCAGCATCACCATTCGTCCCAGGATACGGTTATCGTCCGTCAACGGGCCGGATACATCGATCCCAAGCTGGCGCCTGTTATTGCTGCCATAAGTGAATTTCGCTTCGCCTTGCGCAATTTCGGTCGGCTTCTTGCTCACCAGATTGACCAATCCGCCGGGCGCATTCTCACCATAGAGAATCGAGCTGGGGCCTCGAAAGATTTCGGTACGTTCCAGGCCATAGGGCTCGGTGGTGGTGTCGTAGCGATTGCCTTGGAGGCGTAGACCATCCTTCAGCAACCCGTAGCCATAGTCCGTGGCGTTGTAACCTCGGATGGAAAACAGATCACCGGCCAGGCCGTCACCGACAGCGAAAGGTGGAGCGAAGATACCCGGTACGTAACCAAGAATGTCGGTCAGGGTCTGCGAGCCCTGGTCTTGAATGCGTTGGCGTGTCACCACCGAAACCGAACGCGGAGTCTCGGACAAAGGTGTGCTGGTTTTGGTACCCGCGGTGCTGTTGCGTACCTGATAGCCCACTGTCTGCTGGCTTTCCGGTGCTTGTTCGGTAATGACCAAGTCTTGCAATTGCAGCTCTGGGCCCTTGCTCACAGGCCTGGCCGGTGCTTCCTCGGCAGAGACCATTGCCTGCCAACCGACTGTGGCAACAACCAAAGCCAAAGAATTCATACCGAGATTCATCTTGTTATTGCAAGCCATCTACCTTCCCCTCCCCTGAAGATCCCGCGAAAGCCAGCCCATTTTGTAACGGTATATCTCGGGGCGGAAATTAACATAGAGTGATTTGCATTAACATTATTGTTATCGAATAAAAAGCGCCCCAAACAACTTGAGGGGTAGGCGTGCGCTTTTTTTCGCGCACCCACTTTCGCCCATCTCTAAATTGCTACCATGACCGTCATTTCCCACCCGGAGGTCTACATGCGCGCAACCGTGCTGGTGCTGGTCGAAACCATCAACGACTACGTGTCGATTCTCGAAGATCAAGGCTACGAGCTGATCATGGCGCCCTCACCGGCAGCCCGCGCAGAGGCCATCGAGCAACACGCAGATCGCATCGATGCGGTGCTCACCCGCGGGCCACTGGGTCTGACGGCAGACGAAATGGCAGCGCTGCCCAAACTGCGCATCATCTGTGTGCTCGGTGCGGGTTACGAGAACGTTGACCTGCCAGCCGCCAAGGCACACGGCCTGACCGTGACCAATGGGGCCGGAGTCAATGCATCGTCGGTGGCAGATCACACCCTGGCTCTGCTGCTGGCACTGATGCGCGACATCCCCGGCGCCGATGCGTCGGTACGCCGAGGCGAATGGGCCAAGACCATGCGTCCGTCGGTGGCGGGCAAGCGTCTGGGCATCATCGGGCTGGGCGCTGTTGGCTTGGCAATCGCCAAACGGGCCGCGTTGGGCTTCGACATGAGCGTGAAGTACCACAATCGGAGCCCACGCGCCGGTGTGGACTATGGGTACTGTTCCAGCCCGGTGGAGCTGGCTGCAACCAGCGACATTCTGGTGGTTGCCACGCCAGGGGGCGCGCAGACTCGCGCCATCGTCGACGCCGGCGTACTGGAAGCGCTTGGCCCTCAGGGTTATCTGGTCAATATCGCTCGTGGCAGCGTCGTGTCGACGCCCGACCTATTGGACGCCCTGCAGACGCAAGCCATCGCGGGTGCTGCGCTGGACGTCTTCGACGATGAGCCCAACGTACCCGATGCGTTGAAAACGCTGCGCAATGTGGTCCTGACGCCTCACGTGGCCGGCCTTTCTCCCGAAGCCACGCAAGACACGGTGAAGATGGTCGAACGCAACCTGACTGCGTTCTTCGCCGGCGAGCCTGTGTTGACGCCAGTCCAGCTCTGAAACGTGTGGGAGCGGAGCGGGCGGCGAGCCCGCTGCTCCCCAGCCTCATACAGTGATCAGATCACTCCACAGGCCATCCGCGCCGCACCACCGCCCAACGGCGCCGGTGAATCGGCGTGGTTGTCACCACCGGCGTGCACCATCAGTGCATGCCCTTCCACTTCGCTGAGCTTTTTCAAACGCGGGGCCAGCACGGGATACGTTGCGGTACCGTCGGCGTTCACGTAGATCGCCGGCAAGTCACCCAAGTGTCCCTTCGCATCGTAAGGTCCCAAGTGCTTGCCGGTCTTCTGTGGATCGAAGTGCCCGCCTGCCGCTTCCGCCGCCGACATCTTGCCGTCTTTCATCGCCGACGCGCAGCTGCCGTTGGCATGCACATGGAATCCATGCACGCCTGCGGGCAGCGACTTCAGCTGCGGAGTGAACTGCAGGCCATAGGCCGTTTCCTCGATCATCACCGTGCCGATCGGCTGGGGTGCGCCCTCGGCGCTCACCAGGTTGATCTGGACTTCCTTGGATGCCGCATTGGCGCTACCGATCGACATCGCTGCCATCAGTGCCAGCCAGCCATAAGACTTCATGGTGCCTCCCTCGCTTCGCGTTTGATTACCGAAAAGGCCACGACCCAAGCCGTTGCCCATCCGATTCAGAACCCGAATACGGCTCACTCGTTCCTGGCCATCAATCCAGCGCGCGCAAACGATACTGTGGTGGCAACTGATCGAAGCCACTGATGGTCACATCCAGGCTCTTCCAGCGGCCGTCCTTGATGCCATAGATACAGCCATGCACCGACAGCTCCTGGCCACGGTGCCAGGCGTTCTGGACAATACTGGTGTGCCCCACGTTGGCCACCTGCTGAATCACGTTGAGTTCGCACAATCGGTCGACCTGCTCTTCTTCGGTAGGCAGGGTCGCCAGCGTTTTGCGGTGCTCGTAATACAGGTCGCGAATGGTCCGCAGCCAGCCATCGATCAGCCCCAGCTGTCGATCCTGCATCGCCGCGCGAACACCGCCGCAGCCATAGTGACCGGTGACCAGAATGTGTTTGACCTTGAGCACGTCGACCGCGTACTGAATCACCGACATGCAGTTCAGATCGGTGTGCAGCACCACGTTGGCAACGTTGCGGTGGACGAACAGATCGCCCGGCAACATGCCGACGATCTCGTTGGCCGGCACGCGCGCGTCCGAGCACCCGATCCAGAGGAATTCAGGTGTCTGCTGGCGTGCCAGTTTGGCGAAGAACTCCGGATCCTCTTCCTTGATCGCCTCGGCCCACCGCGCGTTGTTGTCGATCAGTTCCTGTAGGTCATGCATGTTCAGCCCTCGAGAATCGTTTGGATTATGACTGGCCATGGCTGCACAAGGTCACGGTCGGCGCGGACAAATCATGCTGAATCTTTCCACTCGTACGGGGGTCAACCCTATCTAGACACACATCAGAGGATTGCCGTAATGACTGATTCCCATCGCCCCTACGATGCCCCACAACCTGCTGCAATCGACGACATGGAAGACCGCATGGGTCAGGTTCGAGAGCTGGATTTCGATGACGCCGACGGTCCCACCGGCAGGATCGGCGACACCATCCCTGCCGATGAGCTGGAGCATCTGGTGCCTGACGAACGCGCCCGCGAAGCAGGACTGACCGGCGCTTCGATGGATGACCACAATCCGACCGACGACGACATGAGCCCCGAAACACTGATCCGTGAGGATGGCGCACGTTCGCCCGATGAGCCAGGCGACAGCGGAC
Organism: Pseudomonas sp. MM227; assembly: GCF_947090715.1. NCBI lineage: Bacteria > Pseudomonadati > Pseudomonadota > Gammaproteobacteria > Pseudomonadales > Pseudomonadaceae > Pseudomonas > Pseudomonas sp. MM227. The sequence continues at coordinate 760,537 of NZ_OX352319.1, read as the reverse complement.
CCGCTGATCAGGAACTTAGCCTCGTCGATGAAGACGACATCGGTGGCGGCGATGGCCTGGATGAAGAAGAACTGGCGCTGATCGACCCACTCGATGGCAAACGCTGAGTCCAGCATGCCTACCGATCACTGCCCGAGGCAATCTCGGGCAGTGACCGCGACTGCTACTCGAACAAGGTACAGGCCATCACCAGCGCGTCTTCGCGCCCCCCGGCCATTGGATAATAGTCCCGTCGCTTGCCGATCTCATTGAAGCCATAGCGTTCGTACAGGCGGTACGCCGACTGATTGCTGGCGCGCAGCTCCAGAAAGCACTCACGCCCGCCCAGCTCGTAGGCTCGCGACATCAGCCGTTCAAGCAACTTCAAACCCAGTCCACGACCTTGGTTTTCCGGCTTCACCGTGATGTTCAGCAGATGGGCTTCGTCGATGATGACGTTGAGCACGCCATGCCCCACCTGTTGCTGCCCGTCGAACATCAACCAGATCTCGTAGGACTTCAGGCCGTCCAGAAAGATACCCCGCGTCCACGGATGGGAGTAGGCAGCGAATTCGATCTTCAGTACGGCATCCAGATCCGCCTCGGTCATTCGCCGAAAGCTTACGGTATCACTCATCACGGTTTTTCCAACGCGGTATCAAACGGCGCATGGCTTGCCACACGGCCGCCTTGCGCTCGGGTTCATCCATCAACAACTCAAGGCCCGGCAACGCCCAGGCGGCGCCAAGCCCCTCCACCTCCAACTCTCGGTTGTAGTCTTCGGCATTGGCCCGCCCGGCAAAACGAATCGCCGGCAGCCCGACCAGCCACAGGCAGGTGCACGGCGCCTGTTCTAGCTGAGCCATGACGAAGCCCTGAACGAAATCGCAGGCTGCATCCGGCCCCTGGTCCAATTGACCGCGCTGCAGCAGCGGCCAGCGGATCGGTTCGCCCAGAATCTGTGGCGCATCGGGCAAACCGGCGGCACGCAGCATATCCTTGAGCAGGAGGTAGGATGGGTCGCGACTCTGGAATGCCTGCCCTGTGGCCAGTTCCACCAGCACCAGGCAAGGCCCGGCACGCAACACCTGAAGGGCGAAGCGCGGCGGAAGATTCGCCGGCTTGGCGACCGGCGTCTCCACGGCCACCTCGGGCACCGCAGTCACGGCCGGGCGTGTGCTGCCCGGCCGCGGCACCTCGATCCTGGGCCGCTGAACCTTGGCAGGCTCGGGTCTGGCAGGCTCCACCGCGGGTGGCGCACTGGACACCGCCGCCGCCGGCACGCCTTGATCCACGGCCTGCACTGGAAGCGGCAACGCCTCGACGTGCTCCAGCACGCTGGCACACGATGGCGCTGCGAACGGCAGTTCGGTGCGGGGCAGCCAGTGCACTACCTGCATGGCGTCAAGGTAGGCGCGGCGACGGGACTCGTTGAGCAAAAGGTCAGCCATCTGTGGGTAAGTCGAGGCGGTGGATTCTACCGGTGTTCGACACAATGTGCCGCCAAGTTTTGCGCACGCCGTCGCCCGCAGCGCAAATACCCGCCTCGTCATGCAGTACAATCGCGACCCTTTTACTGGCATGAGTCGACCAGCCGATGATCGAACCCAAGCGCGTGCTGCGCGCCCTCGCCGACCACTGGGCCCTTCTGGAGCCGCTGTGCGAGCACTTCGACCAAGGCACCCTGAGCCTCGTCGAACTGCGCCAGCGACTGGCTGCCCAGCGCCTGGAAAGCACTGCTCAGGAGATCACCAGCCTGCTCGACACGTGGATCCGGCTGGACATCCTCGTACCTGTCGCAAAAAGCCCCAACCGCTTCGAGCTCAATGCGCAGATCCACGACTTTCTTGCCTACCTGCGCCGCGAGCACCGGCTGGGTCTGTGCCTGGAGATCGAAGCCTACCTGCGCCACCTCGAACGCCTGGCCGGACACATTCAGGATGCATTCGACATCCGCGATGGCAACGACCTGGCGCGGCAACTGCGGCTGCTCGACATGCGCGTGCGTGATGTCCTGAAGAAACTGGCCAATGACGAACAGGCCCTGGTCGCCGTGGCCGAGAGGGCCAAGACCCGCGACCGCCAGGTAGCCCTGCGCCAACGCTACGCCGAGGTACTGGCGACCTGGGACGAATACGTCGAACCGATGATCCAGCTGGTCAACGCCGATGGCGCATTCGAACAAGGCGTGCGCAAGGTCGAAAACGTCCTGCTGCGCCTGCTCGGTGAACAGCAACGCCTCGGCCATCTGGTCGACGACGACATGCTGCTGCGTACCCACGCGCGCATTCTCGAAATGCAGACCTGCGCTCAACTGACCTTGCGCCACGCCCGCGAGCTGCTGTTGCCACTGCGCGAGGAAGCACGTCGGCACAACGCCGTGACCCGCGGCGCGGCCCTCGCGCTTTCAGCCATTCGTCGCAAGGGCCTGGACGCCGTGCCACAAGCCGCCCTGCCTTTGTTCAGCCGTCCCCAGAGCACCTTTCTGGGCAGCGCCAGCCAGGTCGAGGCGTACGTCTATGCCCTGGCCCGCTTCGAAGCCAAACCGGCGCCCTTTCCCAAGGCGCACAAGAGCGACACGGCAGGCACCCAGCGCGCGCCGCGCACGGTCAAGGAGATGCTCGAGCGCTGCGAGAATGCGCTGCCGATGCCCGATTTGATGCTCTGGCTTCTCGATCAGGAACCCGATGGCGCCACCGACGACCTGCTGTACTGGTTCTCACGCCTCTCGCGTGACAAACGCTTCGCCCGACAGCGCCTCGAACGCCGCGACTACCACACCCGTGAGCATCAGCTGAGCCTGCGCTCCTTCGCCCTGCTTTCCAGCGCCGAGCCCGCCGTCGCGGTCGCCTCGGCACACTCCGCGAGCACCGATCATGCATCTTGACCTGAACGAACTGACTCACCTGGCGCCGATTTTCCGCGAACTGCTCAAAGGCTTTCACATCAGCCGCCGCGATCCCGAGTTGTACTCACAGCTGTCCAATCTCCAGGACCTGTACCGCGGCCTGTTCAAGGCCCTGGGCTACGAGCTGGTCTGCGACACCCGCGGCTTCTACTACTTCGTGCCCGAGCAGGCCGCCGCGCAAGTCAACAAGACCGCCCAGCGCCTTTCCCTGTTCACCTTCATCCTGGTCGAGCACCTGGCTGACCAGGGCCGCGATCCGATCGCCGTACTGGATGGCGGCAGCCTTGGCCGCGACGAGCTGCCGGCGCTTCTGGACAAGTACCGCGACCTGTTCCTGCAGGCCGAAGTACAGACCCAGGAAGAACTGGAAGAGAAGATCCTTCGACGCATGACCCAACTGGGCTTCACCGCCGAAGACAACGGCATCTACCGCTTCCTGGCGCCGATGCATCGGTTTCTCGACGTGTGCCTTTCAGTGCAGCAGGACCGCGACCTGGCCGCCAGCCTGCACAGCGCTTTGCCCCTGCCGGTGCCGATGCTTGTCGACGACGACGGCGACGACAGCACCGACGAACAGGCCCTGGCCCGTGCGATAGCCCAGGAACGAGAGGAGTTCGACACATGACTCAGGAACGCTACGGCATCCGCCGCTTCGCCCTGCTCAATACCGCAGGCTACAGCCTCGGACTGTTCCCCCTGGAGCAGCCGTTATCGGTCTACGGCGCCAACAACCTGGGCAAGAGCGCCTCGATCAACGCCCTGCAGTTTCCGATCCTGGCGCGCATGTCCGACATGAGCTTCGGCAAGTACACGCTGGAACAATCGCGACGCTTCTATTTTGCGACCGATACCAGCTACATCCTTTGCGAAGTGGTCCTGGCTCACGGCCCCCACGTGATTGGCGTGGTCGGTCGCGGCCCCGGCGGTGGGTTCGGCCATCAGTTCTTCGCCTACGCTGGTGAACTGGACCTTGCCCACTATCAACAGGACGGCACCTGCCTGCGTCAGAAGGAGCTGTTCGGCAACCTGGAACGCCAAGGCCTGAAGGCCTACGAACTCAAGCCCGAGGAACTGCGCCGCCTGCTGGTGGGCGGGCATACCAGCGTGCCGCTCGACCTGACCCTGATCCCGTTGCGTTCGACCAGCGAGCAGAGCCTCAAGACCTTTCGCGCGCTGTTCATCAACCTGCTGCACATGCGCGAAATCACCGCGGCGAAACTCAAGCAATTGTTCCTAGACGCGTTCGAGCACAGCCTGCGTTCAGGTAGCGTCGACTACATAGCGGCCTGTGAAGAAGCCTTCCGCGATGTCCGACGCATGGAGCAGGACTACAACGCACTGGTCGCCGCCGGTCCTCTGGTCGAAGCACTGGCCAACGGCGTCGCCCAGCGTGACACTCTGCGCGGCAAGCTGCACCGCCTTTCACCCCTGCTCGACGCGCTGCTCGGCACCTGGCAGGACTACGCCGGGGCACGCAAGGAAGAGCTGGTCATCCAGTCCGAACACTACCGCAACGAACAGGACGTGCTGCAGGACAATCAACGCGGCAGCACCCAGGAACTGATGCGCCTGGAGCGTGAAATCTCGAGCATCCAGCGCTGGCTCGGTGAGCTTTCGGTACTCAAGAACCGCTTCGCGCTGGTCACCGACGTGCGCATGCTGGAGCAGCAGTTGCTGGCTGCCAAGGATGCCCACGACGAGCTGGCCGGCGCCCTGGCACAGTCTCGGCAGTTCAGCGCACAAGATCTGCAGGAGCGCGTCGGCGACATCGAACGACGCCTCAAGTCCATCCGCCAGCAACTGGAACACGCCGACAACAACAGCTACGCGCGACTGCGCGAGGAGTTCTCGCAACAGGATGTCGATCGACTGATGCGCCTGTTCAATGGCGCCCTGTTCAGCCTGCCTACTGGCCCACGAGGCCTGGACCTGAATGACAGCAACGCCTGGGTCGATACCGTGCAGAGCGTGCTTGACCGCTTCAAGGGCGAGCGTTTCGAGCTGCCAGGAATGTCCATCGACCTTTCAACCATCGAGCCGCCGGTGCTGCAGGCGTTGGCCGATCGCGCCGCGCTGCGTGAGCAGAGTGCACGTCTGGAAAAGGAGCTGCAGCAGCTTAAGACCCAGCAAGGCGTGGCGGCCGACCTGTCCGCGAGCAAATCTCGATCCGAGACGCTGTACCAACAGGTCCTGGATGCGCAGAAGGCCCTGGAAGACTACCGCCGTGCCCAAACCCTGAGTGTCGAGGAACAGGACAAACTCGAGCAGCTCGCCCAACTCGAGGCGGCTCAGGACGAACTGGCGCGGGCAAGTGACGGTTTCACCGAACGGGTCCGACAGCTGTCGGCCAAGTTGCAACTGGTCGGCCGGCAGATCGCCGATCTGGAAAGCAAACAGCGCACCTTGGACGATGCCCTGCGTCGTCGCCACCTGCTCTCGGCCGACCTGCCCTTCGGTACGCCCTTCATGGAGCAGGTCGACGACTCGATGGACAATCTGCTGCCCCTGCTCAATGACTATCAGGACAGCTGGCAAGGCCTGCAACGTGTCGATGGACAGATCGAAGCCCTGTACGCCCAGGTGCGCCTCAAGGGCGTGGCCAAGTTCGACAGCGAAGACAACGTCGAGCGACGCCTGCAGCTGCTGATCAACGCCTATGCCCATCGCACCGACGAGGCCCTGACTCTGGGCAAAGCGCGTCGTGCCGCGGTTACTGACATCGCCCGAACCCTGCGCAACATTCGCAGCGACTACGACAGCCTCGAACATCAACTGGCCCTGTTCAACCGCGAGATCAACAAGCGCCAGGTGTCCAACCTGCAAAGCTTCCGCATTGTGTTGGCACCCAACAAGGATGCCCTCAAGCACATCGACCAGATCATCCACAGCGCAGGCCAGTACGAAGAAGGCGAAACCCTGTCCGTGTTCGACCTCAACCAGAGTGTGGAGCAGGACAGCAAGAACGAGGAAGCGAAGGAGTATCTGGCCCGTATGGTCGCGGCCAACCACAATCAACTCGGCCTCAAGGACCTGTTCGAGCTGGCTTTCGAAATCACCAAGGTCAACGGTCAGCCGGTCATCCACACGGACATCGATGGCGCAGCGTCCAATGGCACCACCATGACTATCAAGGCGCTGACCAACATGTACCTGCTGCTGCACCTGATGGATCGCGATCAGGCCGGCCGCATCCGTCTGCCCTACTACCTGGACGAGGCCGCCGATATCGACGAGCGCAATCAGGCGGCCCTGCTCGAAACCAGCCAGCAGTTGGGTTTTACCCCGATTCTGGCCAGCGTAAAGCCGCAAGTATCCGCCCATGTCGCCATCGACCTTGAAGGCGGCAGCAGTAGTGACGGCATCTACATTGATGAAACCGACTGGAAATTCATCCGCCGCCACGACGAGTTGACCAAAGCGGTTGCGGCACTTGAAGCCGAGGTCAGTCAATAGATTAAAGGTTCAGACCAAGCCCCGCCGCTGCGGGGCTTTTTCATGGCCCGCTGTTGCCATTCGACGCTTCAGGGACGCGCGAAAAACAAAGGCCGGAAAAGACAAAACCCCTACCTGCTTGCGCAGATAGGGGTCTCGGAATTGAATCTTGACGATGACCTACTCTCACATGGGGAAACCCCACACTACCATCGGCGATGCATCGTTTCACTGCTGAGTTCGGGATGGGATCAGGTGGTTCCAATGCTCTATGGTCGTCAAGAAATTCTGTAGCCAGGATGCCCTTTGGAGGCACTCCAGCGAATCGGGTATGTGATGTTTGTGGGTTGTCTTGCTGCGAACTTTCGGTTCGTGTCATCTCCACAGTCACCGCAATCTGGTCGTTCGACGCAAATTGCTTGGGTGTTATATGGTCAAGCCTCACGGGCAATTAGTATGGGTTAGCTCAACGCCTCACAGCGCTTACACACCCCACCTATCAACGTCGTAGTCTTCGACGGCCCTTCAGGGAACTCAAGGTTCCAGTGAGATCTCATCTTGAGGCAAGTTTCCCGCTTAGATGCTTTCAGCGGTTATCTTTCCCGAACATAGCTACCCGGCAATGCCACTGGCGTGACAACCGGAACACCAGAGGTTCGTCCACTCCGGTCCTCTCGTACTAGGAGCAGCCCCTCTCAAATCTCAAACGTCCACGGCAGATAGGGACCGAACTGTCTCACGACGTTCTAAACCCAGCTCGCGTACCACTTTAAATGGCGAACAGCCATACCCTTGGGACCGGCTTCAGCCCCAGGATGTGATGAGCCGACATCGAGGTGCCAAACACCGCCGTCGATATGAACTCTTGGGCGGTATCAGCCTGTTATCCCCGGAGTACCTTTTATCCGTTGAGCGATGGCCCTTCCATACAGAACCACCGGATCACTAAGACCTACTTTCGTACCTGCTCGACGTGTCTGTCTCGCAGTCAAGCGCGCTTTTGCCTTTATACTCTACGACCGATTTCCGACCGGTCTGAGCGCACCTTCGTACTCCTCCGTTACTCTTTAGGAGGAGACCGCCCCAGTCAAACTACCCACCATACACTGTCCTCGATCCGGATAACGGACCTGAGTTAGAACCTCAAAGTTGCCAGGGTGGTATTTCAAGGTTGGCTCCACGCAGACTGGCGTCCACGCTTCAAAGCCTCCCACCTATCCTACACAAGCAAATTCAAAGTCCAGTGCAAAGCTATAGTAAAGGTTCACGGGGTCTTTCCGTCTAGCCGCGGATACACTGCATCTTCACAGCGATTTCAATTTCACTGAGTCTCGGGTGGAGACAGCGCCGCCATCGTTACGCCATTCGTGCAGGTCGGAACTTACCCGACAAGGAATTTCGCTACCTTAGGACCGTTATAGTTACGGCCGCCGTTTACCGGGGCTTCGATCAAGAGCTTCGCTTGCGCTAACCCCATCAATTAACCTTCCGGCACCGGGCAGGCGTCACACCCTATACGTCCACTTTCGTGTTTGCAGAGTGCTGTGTTTTTAATAAACAGTCGCAGCGGCCTGGTATCTTCGACCGGCATGAGCTTACGGAGCAAGTCCTTCACCCTCACCGGCGCACCTTCTCCCGAAGTTACGGTGCCATTTTGCCTAGTTCCTTCACCCGAGTTCTCTCAAGCGCCTTGGTATTCTCTACCCAACCACCTGTGT
>NZ_OX352319.1:620000-747500 GCF_947090715.1 Pseudomonas sp. MM227 | reverse complement strand
TACTCGCTGGGAGCGATGTTTTCCCAGGTCGTCTCTGGCCGTTCGCTGACCAGGCTGATACGCACGATGGATTTGACGCTTTTGAACCCGTACTTCCACGGCACTACCAGGCGCAAGGGTGCGCCGTTCTGGTTGGGCAACTCGCGGCCGTACATGCCTACCCCAAGGATTGCCAGCGGATTCATTGCCTCGTCCAGGCGCAAGCCTTCTACATACGGCCAGTTGATCAGGGCAAAGCCGGAGCGCTGACCGGGCATGCTCTTGGGATCCTGCAAGGTTTCGAAGCGGATGTACTTGGCTTTCGAGGTGGGCTCGACCTGCTTGAGCAAGGCCGAGATGGGAAAGCCGATCCAGGGGATGACCATGGACCATGCCTCGACGCAACGCAGCCGATAGATCCGCTCTTCGAGCTGATAAGGCTTCATGAAGTCTTCGAGGGCATAGCGCCCAGGCTTGGCCACTTCACCGTCTATGACCACCGACCAGGGTTCGGTCTTCAAGGTGCCGGCATTGGCTGCCGGATCGCCCTTGCCGGTGCCGAACTCATAGAAGTTGTTGTAGTGGGTAGCATCCTTGAAAGGCGTGATCGCCTCGCCTTGCACGGTGACCGCACCCCAGCGGGTTTGACCCAGCTTGTCGTTCAACCAGGCGGGCGCACCGCTGGGGTCGACGCCTTCGTAGCGCGATGGGTCGGCAGCGGATGCCCAGGAGGGAAGTGCCGAAACGGCCAAGGCTGTTGCGGTGGCGCCCATGAGCGAGCGGCGCGAAAGATAGATCGATTCGGGGGTGACTTCGGACTCTTTGCAGTCCGAAGCACGCGATAGCTTGATAAGCATGGTGCCTCCGTAGCCTTGGCTGTGTTCAACATACCAAGAGACTACGGATTATGCGTGAAATTGAATTTACTCTGCTTTTTTGTGACGGCGCATGCGTAACAAATACTGTATCGGGCCGGAAGCGGCATAGGCGAGGAAGATCAGCAGCAGGATGCGGGGTGGATCGCTGAACACCACGGCGAACACCAGAACGACCGCCAGGATGGCTACGAAGGGCACACGACCTTTGAGATCCAGCTCCTTGAAGCTGTTGTACTTGATGTTGCTGACCATCAGCATGCCTGCGGCCGCCACCAGCAGGGCGACCAGGAAGGACATCTTCGAGCCTTGGATGCCGTAGTCGCTGAACGCCCACACAAGACCTGCGACCACACCGGCAGCAGCCGGACTGGCCAGGCCGATGAAGTAGCGCTTGTCGGCGGTGCCGACCTGGGTGTTGAACCGCGCCAGGCGCAGTGCCGCACCTGCGACGTAGATGAAGGCCACCATCCAGCCGACCTTGCCCATGTCACCCAGTGCCCAGCCAAAGGCCAGCAGCGCGGGTGCGACACCGAATGCGACCATGTCGGACAGGGAGTCGTATTCCGCACCGAAGGCGCTCTGGGTATTGGTCATGCGCGCAACGCGACCGTCCAGACTATCGAGCACCATGGCCACGAAGATGGCGATGGCAGCGTAGGCAAAATACTTGCTGGCTTCGGCAGCATTGCCGGCGCTCTGGGCACTGATCGAGTTGATGATTGAGTAGAAACCCGCAAACAGGTTTGCCGTGGTGAACAGGTTGGGCAGGAGATAGATGCCGCGGTGCCGGACTTTACGTCCTTCGGCGTCATGCCCTTCTTCGACATGCTCATCGATCGGCAGGAGGCTTTCGGCGTCAGGAGCCTTGTTTGGCTCTTCGGGACGTTCGCTCATGGACAATACCTTGCAACGGTGTGGAAAGTTTCGACAGGCGTCTGGGTCGAGGGTTCGACCGCAAAACGTTGCAGCTTTATACCAGAAGCTTGCCACCATAACGAAAAAACGCGGCCATGGCCGCGTTTTTTGTCGCCTGAAACTGTATCAGTTCTTGGCTTTGTCGACGATCTTGTTGGCGGCGATCCAAGGCATCATGGAACGCAGCTGCTCGCCGATGACTTCGATGCCGTGGGCGGCATTGTTGCGACGCTTGGCGGTCATCGAAGGGTAGTTGGTAGCGCCTTCGTTGATGAACATCTTGGCGTACTCGCCATCCTGGATGCGCTTGAGTGCATTGCGCATGGCCTGGCGCGATTCGGCGTTGATGACTTCAGGGCCGGTCACGTACTCGCCGTATTCGGCGTTGTTGGAGATCGAGTAGTTCATGTTGGCGATACCGCCTTCGTACATGAGGTCGACGATCAGCTTGAGTTCGTGCAGGCACTCGAAGTAGGCCATTTCAGGCGCATAGCCGGCTTCGACCAGGGTTTCGAAACCGGCCTTGACCAGTTCCACGGTGCCGCCACAGAGAACGGCCTGCTCGCCGAACAGGTCGGTTTCGGTCTCGTCCTTGAAGGTGGTTTCGATGATGCCGGTACGGCCGCCGCCCACACCGGAAGCGTAGGACAGCGCGACGTTCTTGGCGTTGCCCGAAGCATCCTGGTAGATGGCGATCAGGTCAGGAATACCGCCGCCCTTGACGAATTCGGTACGTACGGTGTGACCCGGCGCCTTGGGCGCGATCATGATCACGTCTAGGTCGGCGCGCGGCACGACCTGGTTGTAGTGAATGGCGAAGCCGTGGGAGAAAGCCAGGGTTGCGCCCTGCTTGATGTTGGGCTCGACTTCGTTCTTGTACAGCTGGGACTGGAACTCGTCCGGGGTCAGGATCATGACCAGGTCGGCACCGGCAACGGCAGTGGCGACGTCGGCTACTTTCAAGCCATGGGCCTCGGCCTTGGCGACAGTAGCCGAGCCCTTGCGCAGGCCCACGGTGACGTCGACGCCCGAATCCTTCAGGTTGCACGCCTGGGCGTGGCCCTGGGAGCCGTAACCGATGATGGCTACTTTCTTGCCCTGGATGATCGAGAGGTCGCAATCTTTGTCGTAGTAAACTTTCATTGAATATCACCTGTTATCTAGGCCATTTCGGCCGGTCGCTAATTGAGTTAGATGCTCAGCACTTTGTCGCCACGAGCGATACCGGTCACGCCACTGCGCACGGTTTCGAGGATCGAGGCGGTGCCGATAGACTGCAGGAAGCTATCCAGCTTGTCGCTGGTGCCCGTCAGCTGAACGGTGTAGACGCTACTGCTGACATCAACGATCTGCCCGCGGAAGATGTCCGTGGTGCGTTTGATCTCGGCGCGTTGGGCGCCAGTGGCCTTGACCTTGACCAGCATCAGCTCGCGTTCGATGTGCGCGCTTTCCGACAGGTCTACCAGCTTGACCACCTCGATCAACTTGTTGAGGTTTTTCGTGATCTGTTCGATCACTTCATCCTGCCCTACCGTGGTCAACGTCAGGCGCGACAGGGTCGGGTCTTCGGTAGGCGCCACGGTCAGGCTTTCGATGTTGTAGTTGCGCTGCGAGAACAGCCCTACCACGCGCGACAAGGCGCCGGGTTCGTTCTCGAGCAAAAGCGAAATGATGTGCCGCATGATTAGGTCCGCTCCGTCTTGCTGAGCCACATGTCGCGCATCGAGCCGTCCTTGATCTGCATCGGATAGACGTGCTCGCCGACGTCGACCTGGATATCGAGGAACACCAGGCGGTCGGTCATGGCGAAGGCTTCTTCCATTTTCGGCTTGAGATCCTTGAGATCGGTGATGCGCATGCCGACGTGGCCATACGCTTCGACCAGCTTGACGAAGTCAGGCAGGGATTCGACGTAGGAATGCGAATGGCGACCTCCGTAGCTCATGTCCTGCCATTGGCGCACCATGCCGAGCACGCCGTTGTTGAGCAGGATGATCTTGACCGGCAAGCCGTACTGCAGACAGGTAGACAGCTCCTGGATGTTCATCTGGATGCTGCCCTCCCCGGTCACGCAGGCAACGTGGGCCTCGGGGAAGCTCATCTTGACGCCCATGGCCGCTGGGAAACCGAAGCCCATGGTGCCCAGGCCACCGGAGTTGATCCAGCGATTGGGCTTGTTGAACAGGTAGTACTGGGCCGCGAACATCTGGTGCTGGCCGACGTCCGAGGTGACGTAGGCGTCGCCCTGGGTGACCTCGCACAGCGTCTCGATGACCTTCTGCGGCTTGATCTTGGAACCATCGCCCTTGTCGTAGGGGAACAGGCCGTTTTCGCCACGCCACTCCTCGACCTGCTTCCACCAACTGGCAACGGTGTCCTTGTTCGGGGTTTCACCGATGTCCTTGAGGGTGGCGAGCATTTCGGTCAGAACGCTGTCCACCGGACCGACAATGGGCACGTCCGCCTTGATGGTCTTGGAGATCGACGCGGGGTCGATGTCAATGTGGATGATCTTGGCGTTGGGGCAGAATTTGGCGGCGCCGTTGATCACGCGATCGTCGAAGCGTGCGCCCACGGCCAGGATCACATCGGCGTGGTGCATGGCCAGGTTGGCCGTGTAGCTGCCGTGCATGCCGAGCATGCCGACGAACTGGCGATCCATGCCCGGGTAGGCGCCCAGCCCCATCAGGGTGTTGGTGACCGGCAGGTCGAGGATCTGGGCCAGCTCGGTCAAGGCAGCGGAAGCTCCACCGAGGATGACACCGCCACCGGCGTACATGACCGGGCGCTTGGCCGCCAGGAGCATTTCGACAGCCTTGCGGATCTGCCCGGAATGGCCACGGACCGCCGGACTGTAGGAACGCAGCTTGGCCTTCTTGGGATAGACGTATTCGAATTTGTCGGCCGGGTTGGTCATGTCCTTGGGAATATCGACCACGACCGGGCCGGGCCGACCTGACTGCGCCAGGTAGAAGGCCTTTTTCAGGACTTCGGGGATCTCCGAGGCGTGCTTGATCATGAAGCTGTGCTTCACGATGGGCCGGGAGATGCCGATCATGTCGGTTTCCTGGAACGCGTCGGTACCCACCAGCGTGCTGGCCACCTGCCCGGAGAGGATCACCATCGGGATGGAGTCCATGTAGGCAGTGGCGATACCGGTGATGGCGTTGGTGGCACCCGGACCGGAGGTCACCAGCACGACACCGGCCTTGCCGGTGGCACGGGCATAGCCATCGGCCATGTGGGTGGCTGCCTGCTCGTGACGGACCAGCACGTGCTCGACAGCGGGCTCCTTGAACAGGGCATCGTATACATGCAGGAGGGCACCGCCGGGGTACCCGTAGATGTGCTTAACGCCTTCGTCGCGCAAGAAGCGGACGACCATTTCAGCGCCAGATAAAAGCTCCACGTTGTTCACCTCTAAAACGCCAGAATACCGTTCCATGGGAACGGGTCTTAATAGGTTTACTGCCAGCAGAGCATGAGCGACGGTGGTCGCCGACGTACGTCAGCACTGACTGAGCAAGTATTGGGAGTACCCAAGTGTCACGGGTTTTTCCCACCCAGCGCGAGGTAACGCGTTGCGGGTATAACGGGTCGGCGCTGGTGTGCGCCTGTGCTCTGCTGTGTGGGTCTGCTTCTGGCAGTCCCTGTACAGCGGACTTTCGATTGTTGTGATTCGTCTGCTGCAAGTCAAGCGATGCGTGCATTTTATTGCGCGCCTGCACCCAAACGGCGCAATAAACCCTGCCGAGCTGCCAGGCTATGGTAGTTTCATGCGTAACCCACCCTCAGAGAAGGCGCCATGCGTTCAACCATTGCTGTGAGTATCCTGCTGCTTGCCCTGTGCCCGTTGGCAATGGCAGGGCAAATCTACAAATGGGTCGATAGCCAAGGTGTGACGCATTTTGATGCACGACCGCCCAACGGTGTTCAGGCGACAGCCGTCGAAGGCGTGAAACCGGTGACCCCGCCCGAGCCGATCTCCAACGAGGCGGTGATGAAAGCCAGTGGCGAAGCCGAGCAACGCAGGATCGACCGCAAGGTGAAATCGCAGGTTGCCGACGAGTCAGCGCGGCGTAACGAATTCTGTACGGGCGTCAGGACCAACCTGGCGCAGCTGAAGAACAATCCGCGGGTGCTTCAACAGGTCAACGGCGAGGTCAAGCGCCTGACAGAGCAGGAGCGTCAGGCGAGGATCGAGGAAGTGCGCAAGGTGATCGACGAGCAGTGCAGCTGAAGGGCTAGCGCACCTGGCCGATCAACTCGTCGAAACGCGCCAGGCTGGCGCGCAGGCCGCGGCTGCGCTCGGCGCGATCGGCATAGACCATTTCGGCCATGGCCAGGATGCCCGACGCATTGGGCAATGGCAGGTCCTGCTCGATGATGGTTTTCATGCGCGGCAGGAAGATCCACTGCAGCCACTGATCGAAATCCAGGGTGTCCACGCTGAATGGTTCGACACTGGCCAGCGCTTCGGCGCTGGGTGGCACGTCCTGCCACCAACCCTGCTGGCGCAGCTCGCGTTCGATCAACAGCAGGTGTTCGGCAATCGCCAGAAAACGATTATCCATCAAGACGCGCTCTTGGCTTTCTGACGGGCCAGATTGGCCCCGGCGGCATCACCCTGCTTGTCGCGCGACTGGGCAATGGTGTTCCACAGGCTCGCCTGCAGATCCGGACGGCCATTGGCATAGGTCAGCGCCCGACGGGCCAGTTGCTCGGCCTGGGCCGCATCACCCTGGGCCAGGCGCACCTGAGCCAGCTTGTACAGAACCTGCGGTTCACGCGGTGCGATCCGCTGTGCACGCTCCAGGCTCGATGACGCACCGTTCAAGTCGCCACCGCCCTGCTGTTGCTGGGCCGTGGTCAACAGGGCAAGCACCGGCCCGTCCAACTGCTCATCGGCGGACAGGCCGGCACTGTTGCCGCTGGCACGCGGAATCCCGCTAGGAGCGCTGGCCGGCATGTTGTAGGTCGTGCTGGGCGCCGGCGGGGCATAGGCCGGGGCCGAGCTGCTCGGACCGGGGACGATCGGGCCTGGGGTGATCGGGCCGGTGCTGATCGGCGCGCTGTTACCCGGCGCCGGAAAGCTCTGGATCGGCTGCGAGCCTGCACCCTGCGGGACCATGACCACCACGCCGGAATCTTCGGTGATCGCCTGGGCCTGCGCCTTGGGCCGGACCACGGTGGTCTGGCGGAAGCCGCCGGTACGCGACACGCGTTCGCCATTGGTGACCGCAGAGCCGGAATCGACCACTGGAATGGAGCCACGCTCCACGCTGGCGCAACCGTTGAGCAAAGCCAATGCCGTCAAGGCAGGAAACCACCACTTGTTCACTTCATTCCCCTTTGCTTAGTTCAACCAGCCTTTGACCCAGTCCATCACCGAATCGTCGGCCGCCGGATTGGCACCGCCGCATGCGGTGCCTGGCGTCGGTTCGCTGCCACGAATATACGGCATCTGCACAGCGTTGGGGCAGCTGGCATCCGAGCCCTGTCCGGTCTTGGCGTCGATCCAGGCCTGCACCACGTTTTCCGGCACCGGCGTATCCAAAGGCAAGGGATCGGCTTTCTTCATGAAGCTGGTCCAGACCTGCAGCGCACCGGTGGCACCGGTGAACGGCGTCTTGCCGTTGTCGTCACGGCCCAGCCAGACCACGGCCAGCACGTCCTGGCTGAAGCCGGCGAACCAGCTGTCGCGCGAGTCGTTGCTGGTGCCGGTCTTGCCGGCCAGGTTCAGGCTGCTCGGCAGCACGTTGTAGACCGAACGTCCGGTACCTTCGCGCATCACGCGCTGCATGGCGTTCTGGATCAGGTAGATGGAGGCAGGATCGAAGCGCTGCTGGATCTGGAATGGGTAGCGCTTGAGCGGTTCGCCTTCGGCCGTCAGGACACTGCGAATGCCGCGCATCGGCGTATTGAAACCGCCGTTGGCCAGGGTCTGGTACATGGTCGCCACTTGCATGGGCGACAAGCCGCCGGCACCGAGCAACATCGACGGGTAGGCTGGCCAGTCGACCTGCACGCCCAGCTCGCCGAGGGTCTTGAGCACATTGGGCACGCCCAGCTCCAGACCCAATCGAGCCGTCGACAGGTTGTAGGAATGGGCCAGGCCTTGATACAGGAACACCGTGCCATTGGAGGTACGTTCGTAGTTCTGTGGCTTCCAGATCTGGCCGTCCGCACCCTTGACCGAGAACGGTACGTCCTGCACCCAACTGGTCAGGGTGTATTTGCTCGGCTGCTCCAGCGCGGTCAGGTACACCGCAGGCTTGATCAGCGAGCCGATCGGGCGTACGGCGTCGAGCGCGCGGTTGAAGCCGGCAAAACCCGGTACGCGGCTGCCGACCAGCGCCTGGACCTCACCGCTTTCAGGGTTGGTGACGACCATGGCTGCCTCGACCTCGTCGGAGCCCTTGCGCCCGGCCAGGCGCTTGAAGGTATCGGTCACGGACGATTCGGCTTTGGTCTGCAGGATAGGGTCGAAACTGGTGAAGATGCGCAGGCCTTCTTCGGTCAAGTCCTCGTCGCGGTAGTCGTCGCGCAGCTGGCGCTTGACCAGGTCGAGGAAGCCAGGGAACGAGCTGTCCGCCAGGCTGCCGCGCTTGGTCACGCCCAATGGCATCTTCTTGGCCGCATCGACCGCCTCCTGCGTCGCCACGCCCTGCTGGGCCAGCAGATCGAGTACCAGGTTGCGGCGTTCCATCGCCCGTTCCGGATTGCGCCGCGGGTTGTAGGAAGACGGCCCCTTGACCATCCCCACCAGCAAGGCCACCTGATGCAGCTTGAGTTCGGACAAGGGTTGGCTGAAGAAGAACTGGCTGGCAAGACCGAAGCCATGCACGGCGCGCTGGCCGTCCTGACCAACGAAGACCTCGTTGAGGTAGGCCTCGAGGATTTCACCCTTGTCGTAGTGCAGCTCCAGCAACACCGCCATCATCGCTTCGGTCAGCTTGCGGGTCAGGCTGCGCTCGTTGGTCAGGTAGAAGTTCTTGACCAACTGCTGCGTCAGGGTACTGCCGCCCTGGCGCATGGCGCCCGAGGACGTGTTGACCCAGATGGCGCGTGCGATCGACTTGGGCGAGACGCCAAAGTGGTGGTAGAAGTCGCGATCTTCGACAGTGACCAGTGTGTCGAGCAGGTACGGCGGCACCTGGTCGAGCTTGATCAGGATGCGGTCTTCGAGGTTTTTCGGGTACAGGCCGCCGATCAGCAACGGCTCCAGACGCACCACCGCGACCTTCTTGCCTGCGCCGCCACCCAGTTCGGAGACGTAGTCGCCGGAAAACTTGACGCGCACCGCCTGCGGCTGCTCGAGCCCTTCGTAGAACTGGAAGCCGCGGGTATTGAGGTCGACCGTGTTGCCACTGACCGAGGCGGTGCCGGGACCGTCGACGGTCGTTTGCCGACGGTAGCCGAGCGCATCGAGTTCGGTGAGGAAATCATTCTTTGCCAGTTTCTGACCGACGAACAGCTCGAGCGGGCGTGCGTAGACCTTGGCGGGAATGGTCCAGCGCTTGCCAGAGAATTTTTCCTGGACAACGGCGTCCAGGTAGACGGCAAAGCCGGCCAGGATCACCAGGCCTACCAGACCCAGCTTGAGGCCCCAGCCAAGCCAGGTGCGCAAGCCGCCGGAAGGAGGTTTTTTGGGGGTACGGGAAGATCGGGTTCGAGTCATGGCGGCGGATTATACGCACTTTGAATTGTCGCGGGCAGGGACCGTCGGCGGTTTGCATCATCGGTGGCAGTGGCCATAATGACCGCCTTGAAATCACCTCTGCCAATGAAGGATCGCCTGTGAGCCAGACCCTGATCGCCGCCCTGCAAAACCCGGCCCTGTACCCGCATCCGGTAGAAGGGTTCCAGGTCATCGAGACGCATATCTCCTGGGTGATACTGACCGGGCCTTACGCTTACAAGATCAAGAAACCGATGAATTTCGGCTTTCTGGACTTCACCGAACTGTCCGCCCGCTCCCACTTCTGCGCCGAGGAGCTGCGACTGAACCAGCGCCTGACCACCGACCTGTATCTGCAGGTTCTGCCGATCACCGGCAGCGTGCAAACGCCTCGACTGGGCGGCGAAGGCGCCCCCATCGAGTATGCCTTGCAGATGCGCCAATTCGAAGGCGGCAACCTGCTGAGCACCCTGCAGGCCAATGGTGAGCTGACCCAGGAGCACGTGGATTCGCTGGCGCGGCAGATTGCCGATTTCCACCGGGCCGCGCCAGTGGTGCCGGAGGCGCACGAGGCCGGCACGCCGAAGGCGGCGATGGCCCCGGTCGAGCAGAACTTCGAACAGATTCGCCCGTTCCTTACCGAAAAGGATGATCTGGCCCAGCTGGATGCCTTGCAGGCCTGGGCCCAAAGCAGCTACGTACGCCTGGAGCCGCTGCTGGCGCTGCGCAAGCAGGAAGGGTTCATCCGCGAGTGCCATGGCGATATACACCTGGGCAACGCCACCGTCATCAATGGCGAAGTGGTGATCTTCGACTGCATCGAGTTCAACGAGCCTTTCCGTTTCACCGATGTGTATGCCGATATCGCCTTCCTCGCCATGGACCTCGAAGACCGCGGGCTGAAAAGCCTGGCGCGGCGCTTCGTCAGCCAGTACCTGGAATTGACCGGTGACTACCAGGGGCTGGAGCTGCTCAACTTCTACAAGGCCTACCGCGCATTGGTACGGGCCAAGGTGGCCCTGTTCAGCATGTCGCCCGATGCCAGTGGAGTGCAGCGTGCAACGACGCTGCGCCAATACCGCAATTACGCGAACCTGGCGGAAAGCTACAGCGCCATTCCTTCGCGTTTTCTGGCCGTTACCAGCGGTGTGTCGGCCGTAGGCAAGAGCCACGTCGCGCTGCGCCTGGTCGAAGCGCTAGGCGCCATCCGCCTGCGCTCGGACGTGGAGCGCAAACGCCTGTTCGGTGCCCAGACCGCCGAAACGGGCCTGTATGACGCCAGCACCAGCGAAGCGACCTACCTGCACTTGCACGCATTGGCCGAGCACGTGCTGCGCGCCGGCCTGCCGGTGGTGATCGACGCGACCTATCTCAAGGCTGACCAACGGGCGGCAGCGGCTCGAATCGCCGAATCCACCGGAGTGCCGTTCCTGATCCTGGACTGCAACGCGCCCGCAGCCGTGATATCCAGCTGGCTGCAGCAGCGCCAGGCACAGGCCGAGGATCCTTCGGATGCTACCCAGGCCGTGATCGACGCTCAGCAGGCCGGCCGCGAGCCGTTGAGCGAAGCCGAGCTGCTGCAGACTCGCCGCGTGGAAACCAACGAGAGCGGCAGCCTGGACAAGCTGGTCAAGCAGATCCGGCAACGCCTGCCAGGGCTGTAACATACAGCCAGACCCGGAAGGCAGATCGGCCATTCGGCAGGCCGTTCTGCCACCGCTACACTGCCAGATTGGCAACTGCTTCATCGCCCCCCGCTCATTCCTTGGCCGAGGCCAGGAGGTTTGATGACCGATGAACTTCTGGCCCTGAAGAATCTGGGCAAGACATCCGCGCAGTGGCTGCATGCCGTCGGCATCCACAGTGCTTCCGACTTGCGCCGGGCAGGTGCCGTGCAGGCGTACTGCGCGGTGAAGCAGCGCGGCTTCCGCGCCTCGAAAGTGCTTCTCTACGCCATCGAAGGGGCGTTGCGCAATGTGCATTGGAGTGAGCTGTCGTGCGAACGGAAAAACAGTCTCAATAGCCAGGTCGAAGCCCTGTCGCCCCCTCGCAGGCTCTAGACCGACGGTCCGCGGGTGGATTAAATAATTGCACGTAGCACTTGACTCTTAAATGAGAATCGTTATGATTATCACATCCAGTCGCGAGACTGGTGATCTCTGGAAGGCCCTTGGTTCGGACTTTCAGATGTCTCCTCATCAGGCTAATCACGGTTATTGACCCGGCACTTTGCCGGGTCTTTTTTTGCCTCGACTTTTGCAGCACCTCGCCCACTCAGCCTTGCAGGATTACCGGCAAGCGATGGTCGATGACAATCTCGTGCGTATCCAGATGCACCCCATAAGCCAGCACTTCAACACCAGCCTCCACTGCCTGGCGCAATGCCAATGCGTAGCCTGCGTCTATCTCGGTAGCGGGGCGTACAGCATCCACACCGTCAAGGTTGACGCAGTACAACTGCACGGCCCGCACTCCGCTGCGCGCCAGTACGGCCAGCTCGCGCAAGTGCTTCGCGCCGCGCTGGGTGACAGCGTCGGGAAACGCTGCAATGCGACTGCCGGCAAAGCCCAGGGTCACACTCTTTACTTCGACCCATGCAGACGCGCCGGGATAGTCCAGCCTGAAGTCGATACGGCTGCGCTCCTGGCCATAGGGCACTTCGCGCTTGAGCGCAACGAAGCCGGCAAGCTCCGGTATGCGACCTGCGTGCAATGCCTCCTCGACCAAGGCGTTGGCCCGCGCGGTATTGATGCATGCCAGCCGACCTTGCGGTGTTTCGCTGATCTCCCACGTGCCGGGAAGCTTGCGCTTGGGGTCGCTGGAGCGGGTGAACCACACGCGGCCACCGGGCATCATGCAGTTGAGCATCGAGCCGGTATTGGGGCAGTGGATGGTCATCCGCTCACCGCTTTCAAGTTCGATGTCGGCCAGAAACCGTTTGTAGCGCTGGATCAGGCGCCCCTGCTCCAGGGCCGGCGAAAAAATCATCGTGCCTGCCAGCTCTGCAGGCCACGGGCAATCCGCGCCACAGCCTGCTCCAATCGGGGAAGGCTTTGGGTATAGGCGAAGCGCACATGGTGGCTGGCCTTGTAGCGGCCGAAATCCAGGCCGGGCGTGAAAGCGACGTGCTCGGTTTCCAGGAAATGCTGGCAGAACGCGAAGGCATTGTCGCTGAATGCACTGATATCGGCATACAGGTAGAACGCACCCTCAGGCTCGACCGCAATCGCAAAGCCCAAGGCACGCAAGGCGGGCAGCAGATAGTCACGGCGGTGACCGAAGGCTTCGCGGCGTTGCTCGAAGATCTCCAGCGTGGCCGGTTCGAAGCAGGCCAATGCTGCATGTTGCGCCATGCTCGGCGCACTGATGTACAGATTCTGCGCCAGTTTTTCCAGCTCAGGAATGGCTTGGGGCGGCGCGACCAGCCAGCCAAGTCGCCATCCGGTCATTCCGAAATACTTGGAAAAACTATTCAGGACGAATGCGTCGTCGTCCACTTCAAGCACGCTGGCGGCCGTCGTGCCATAGGTCAAGCCGTGGTAGATCTCGTCGACCACCAGATGCCCCTGGCGCGCCTTGACGGCCTGGCTCAATGCGCTCAGTTCGTCCTTGTTCAACAGTGTGCCGGTAGGGTTGGCAGGCGATGCCACCAAGGCGCCGACGCTGTGCTCGTCCCAGTGCTGCTCCACCAGTTGGGCGTTGAGCTGGTAGCGCTGTTCGGGGCCTACCGGCACCAGATGCGCGGCGCCCTCGACCAGGCGCAGAAAGTGCCTATTGCACGGGTAGCCGGGGTCTGCCAGGAGCCAGTGCTTGCCCGGATCGACCAGCAGGCTGGCGGCCAGCAGCAAGGCTCCCGAGCCGCCCGGCGTGATCATGATGCGCTGCGGGTCGATGTCCAGGCCGTAGCGCTGCTGATAGAAACCGGCGATCGCCTCGCGCAGCGCCGGCAGGCCTCGCGCTGCGGTGTAGCGGGTATGGCCAGCGGCCAATGCGGCCTGCCCGGCGGCAACGATGGGGGCCGCCGTGGTGAAGTCTGGTTCGCCGATTTCCAGGTGGATCACGTCGTGACCCTGGCTCTGCAGTTCATTGGCACGGGCCAACAGCGCCATCACGTGAAAAGGTTCGATGGCGCGACTGCGTGCGCTGTAGAGCGAAGCCATGGGTATTCCTTGGGACGAGGAAAAAAGCCGATTCTACCCAACCTTTGCATCGAACGTTTCGCCGAACGTGCGATCGAAACCCACCACATCGTGCCTGCGACGCAGGCGTTCCGGGCACGACAACCGGGAGTAGCGCGTGCTGGTTCGATCTGGTAAGTTCGCCGGCTTGCAGTCGCAGGGCCGGCGGGTGTCGGAGAGGGATCATCCTGCGCAATGGATTAGTAGAGCGAGAGGCGGTTGATTCATGCCCACCAATGAAAAGCAACAAAGTACTGGCAACTTTTCCGGCTTCGCTCCCTACGTTGCGACGAAGGGCGAGGAATACATGGGCGCGCCGATGCGTGCTCATTTCACCAAGATCCTGAACAAGTGGAAACAAGACTTGATGCAGGAAGTGGATCGCACCGTCGACCACATGAAGGATGAAGCCGCCAACTTTCCAGACCCGGCCGATCGGGCCAGCCAGGAAGAGGAATTCAGCCTCGAACTGCGCGCGCGCGATCGCGAGCGCAAGCTGATCAAGAAGATCGACAAGACCCTGCAGTTGATCGAAGACGAAGAGTACGGCTGGTGCGAATCCTGCGGCATCGAGATCGGCATTCGTCGTCTCGAGGCACGTCCGACCGCCGATCTGTGCATCGACTGCAAGACCTTGGCGGAAATCAAGGAAAAACAGGTCGGCAAGTGACCTGTCGACAAAGGGGCGCCACGGCGCCCTTTTGTTTCTGTATTGCCCGTAGAATCCCGCACCCATGACTACCCTTCCTTATATAGGTCGCTTTGCTCCGACCCCGAGCGGCTACCTGCATTTCGGCTCCCTGGTGGCCGCCCTGGCCTCATGGCTGGACGCGCGCGCCGCAGGTGGCCGCTGGTTGCTGCGCATGGAAGACCTGGACCCGCCCAGAGAAGTCGCCGGCGCACCGGCAGCGATCCTCAAGACCCTTGAGCGCTACGGATTGCAGTGGGATGGCGAGGTGGTCTACCAGAGCGAGCGGCATGCGGCCTATCAACAGGTGATCGACCGCCTGTTGGCGCAGGGGCTGGCCTATGCGTGCACCTGCTCACGCAAGCAGTTGGAACCCTACCAAGGGATCTATCCCGGCACGTGCCGCAATGCCGGACATTCCACGCAGGATGCAGCCATCCGCCTGCGCGTCCCGGAACTGCGCTATCGCTTCGAGGACCGTGTCCAGGGAACGTATGCACAACATTTGGGCAGCGAGTCGGGGGATTTCGTCATTCGTCGTCGCGACGGTCTGTATGCCTATCAACTGGCGGTGGTGCTGGACGATGCGTGGCAGGGAGTGACCGACATCGTGCGCGGTGCCGACCTGCTCGATTCGACGCCGCGCCATCTGTATCTGCAGGAGCTGCTCGGGTTGCCGCAGCCGCGATACCTGCATGTTCCCTTGATCACCCAGCCAGACGGTAACAAGCTGGGCAAAAGCTACCGATCGCCGCCCCTGGATGCGGACCAGGCTGCGCCACTGCTGGTGCGTGCCCTGCGGGCGCTGGGCCAGCGGCCCGAGGCGGACCTGGCGCACGACAGTGTGGAAGATGTGTTGCGCTGGGGTATGGAGCATTGGGACAGTGGTGCGATTCCCCCGGTGCGCACGGTGGCGGAAGCGCAGCTGGAGTAGCGATCGGCTGGTGCCCGGCTCTTCGCAGCGACACGCCGATCCGCTACCATCGCCGCACTGTTTTCGCACACTTACCCTACCCCGAGGCCAGCATGTATATCTATCGTTTGGTCCTGCTTCTGGTGGTGGGGATATACCTGTTCTCCCCCGCCATCATGGACTGGTGGATCGAGCCCACGGGCGCGTGGTATCGACCTTACCTGCTGTGGCTGATTCTGATCGTGGTGACCTTTATCCTGCAGAGCCAGCGTGATGCCGATGAGCTTTAGCCTTACCCAGATGCTGCTGGTCAGCGCCGCGTACCTGCTGGTGCTGTTCGCCGTGGCCTGGGTCAGCGAGCGCGGCATGATCGCGCGGGCGATCATCCGCCATCCGCTGACCTACACCTTGTCGCTGGGTGTCTATGCCAGCGCCTGGGCGTTCTATGGCACCGTGGGCCTGGCCTATCAATACGGCTATGGTTTCCTGGCTTGCTACCTGGGGGTTTCCGGCGCGTTCCTGCTGGCGCCGGTGTTGCTGTATCCGATACTCAAGGTCACCCGTACCTACCAATTGTCGTCGTTGGCAGACCTTTTCGCGTTTCGTTTTCGCAGCACCTGGGCCGGCGCGCTGACCACGGTGTTCATGCTGGTCGGCGTACTGCCCCTGCTCGCGTTGCAGATCCAGGCGGTGGCCGACTCCATTGGCATCATGACTCGCGAACCGGTGCAGAACCACGTGGCGTTGAGTTTTTGCGTGCTGATCACGCTGTTCACGATCTTCTTCGGCTCACGCCACATCGCCACCCGCGAGAAGCATGAAGGCCTGGTATTTGCCATCGCCTTCGAATCCGTGATCAAACTGATCGCCCTGGGCGGTATTGGCCTGTATGCCCTGTACGGGGTGTTCGACGGCCCGCACGATCTGGAGCAATGGCTGCTGCAGAACCAGACGGCCCTCGCTTCGCTGCATGCGCCGCTGCAAGAGGGACCCTGGCGCACGCTGCTGCTGGTGTTCTTCGCCTCGGCGATCGTCATGCCGCACATGTACCACATGGTCTTCACCGAAAACCTCAATCCGCGTGCGCTGGTCAGTGCCAGTTGGGGGCTGCCGCTGTTCCTGCTGCTGATGAGCCTGGCGGTGCCGCTGATCCTGTGGGCCGGCCTGCGCCTGGGCGCGACGACCAGCCCCGAGTTCTTCACCCTGGGCATCGGTATTGCCGCCAACAGCAAGTCACTGGCGCTGCTGGCTTATGTAGGCGGACTTTCCGCGTCCTGCGGGCTGATCATCGTCACCACCCTGGCGCTGTCGGGCATGATGCTCAACCATCTGGTATTGCCGCTGTACCAGCCGCCGGCCGAAGGCAACATCTACCGCTGGCTGAAGTGGACACGCCGGGCGCTGATCGTCGCCATCATCATGGCCGGCTATGCCTTCTACCTGCTGCTGGGCGCCAAGCAGGACCTTGCACACCTGGGGATCGTCGCCTTTGTCGCCACGCTGCAGTTTCTGCCGGGCGTGCTGTCGGTGCTGTACTGGCCCACCGCCAATCGACGCGGATTCATCGCCGGCCTGCTGGCCGGCATGGCCGTCTGGCTGGTGACCATGCTGCTGCCGCTGATCGGCAACCTGCAAGGCTTCTACATCCCGCGCCTGAACATGATCTACGTGCTCGACGATACCAGCTGGCACATGGCAGCCATCGCTTCGCTGGCTGCCAACGTATTGCTGTTCACGCTGATCTCGCTGTTCACCGCCGCCAGCAGCGAAGAAGTCAGTGCTGCCGAAGCCTGTGCAGTGGATAACGTGCGCCGCCCGCAGCGGCGCGAGCTGCATGCCGCGTCCCCCCAGGAGTTCGCCACGCAACTGGCCAAACCGTTGGGCGCCAAGGCCGCCCAGCGCGAGGTGGAGCAGGCCCTGCGTGACCTCTACCTGCCCTTCGACGAGCGCAGGCCCTACGCATTGCGGCGCCTGCGGGACCGGATCGAAGCCAATCTGTCCGGGCTGATGGGCCCCAGCGTGGCGCAGGACATGGTGGAAACGTTCCTGCCCTATAAATCAGGCAGCGAGAACTATGTCACCGAGGACATCCACTTCATCGAAAGCCGGCTGGAAGATTATCACTCGCGCCTGACCGGCCTTGCCGCCGAGCTCGATGCCTTGCGCCGCTATCATCGACAGACCCTGCAGGAGCTGCCCATGGGCGTTTGTTCGCTGGCCAAGGACCAGGAGATCCTGATGTGGAACAAGGCCATGGAAGACCTGACCGGCGTGCCCGCGCAGCATGTGGTCGGCTCGCGTCTGGTAACCATCAGCCAGCCATGGCGCAGCCTGCTGATCGACTTCATCAACGTGCCCGATGAGCACCTGCACAAGCAACGCCTGGCCCTGGATGGGCAGACACGCTGGCTGAACCTGCACAAGGCCGCCATCGACGAGCCGCTCGCGCCCGGCAACAGCGGGCTGGTGGTGTTGGTCGAGGACCTGACCGAAACGCAGATGCTCGAAGACAAGCTGGTGCACTCCGAGCGGCTGGCGAGCATCGGCAGGCTGGCGGCCGGGGTCGCCCACGAGATCGGCAACCCGATCACCGGCATCGCCTGCCTGGCGCAGAATCTGCGCGAGGAGCGCGAGGAAGACAGCGAGATCACCGAACTGAGCAGCCAGATTCTCGAGCAGACCAAGCGCGTGTCGCGCATCGTCCAGTCGCTGATGAGCTTTGCCCATGCCGGCGGCCACCAGCACAGTGACGAGCCGGTCAACCTGGCTCAGGTAGCGCAGGATGCCATCGGCCTGTTGGCGCTGAACAGGCGTAACTTCGAGATCCAGTTCTACAACCTGTGCGATCCGGAGCACTGGGCCGTGGGTGATCCACAACGCCTGGCCCAGGTGCTGATCAACCTGTTGTCCAACGCCCGGGATGCCTCTGTGGCCGGAGGCGCGGTGCGGGTCAAGACCGAAGCGTGCGAACACACCGTCGACCTCATCGTCGAGGACGAAGGCAGCGGTATTCCCAAGAACATCATGGATCGGTTATTCGAACCGTTCTTCACTACCAAGGACCCGGGCGAAGGAACCGGACTGGGGCTCGCTCTGGTCTATTCCATCGTTGAAGAGCATTATGGACAGATCACCATCGACAGCCCGGCCGATCCCCTGAGCCAGCGCGGTACCCGAATTCGGGTGACATTGCCGCGTCATGTCGAAGCGACGTCCGCTGTGAACTGAGACCGTCGAGAGAATTGAATCAATGCCGCATATTTTGATCGTCGAAGACGAAACCATCATTCGATCTGCCCTGCGTCGCCTGCTCGAACGCAACCAGTATCAGGTCAGTGAGGCCGGCTCCGTGCAGGAAGCGCAGGAGCGGTTCAGCATCGCATCGTTCGACCTGATCATCAGCGACCT
Organism: Pseudomonas sp. MM227; assembly: GCF_947090715.1. Taxonomy (NCBI): domain Bacteria; kingdom Pseudomonadati; phylum Pseudomonadota; class Gammaproteobacteria; order Pseudomonadales; family Pseudomonadaceae; genus Pseudomonas; species Pseudomonas sp. MM227. The sequence continues at coordinate 728,860 of NZ_OX352319.1, read as the reverse complement.
GCGCCTGCCGGGTGCACCGGGCACCGAATTGATCAAGCTGGGCGAGGGCACCCCGGTGCTCATCATGACCAGCTATGCCAGCCTGCGCTCGGCAGTGGACTCGATGAAAATGGGCGCGGTCGACTATATCGCCAAGCCCTTCGACCACGATGAAATGCTCCAGGCCGCCGCGCGCATCCTGCGCGATCGCCACAACGCACCCGCGGCAGCGGTGGAGCGCCCGGCGAACAAGGCCGGTGCGGAAAAGCCCGCCGCGCAGAATGCCAATGGCGATATCGGTATCATTGGTTCCTGCCCGCCCATGCAGGACCTCTACAGCAAGATCCGCAAGGTCGCCCCGACCGATTCCAACGTACTGATCCAGGGTGAGTCCGGCACCGGCAAGGAGCTGGTCGCGCGGGCACTGCACAACCTGTCCCGGCGCGCGAAGGCACCGATGATCTCGGTGAACTGTGCGGCGATCCCGGAAACCCTGATCGAATCCGAACTGTTCGGTCACGAGAAAGGTGCTTTCACCGGCGCCAGCGCCGGTCGCGCCGGGCTGGTCGAGGCTGCCGATGGCGGAACACTGTTTCTCGACGAGATCGGCGAGTTGCCTCTCGAGGCCCAGGCGCGCTTGCTCAGGGTTCTGCAGGAAGGCGAGATTCGCCGCGTAGGCTCGGTGCAGTCGCAGAAAGTCGACGTTCGCCTGATTGCCGCAACCCACCGGGACCTGAAAAGCCTGGCCAAGCTGGGGCAGTTCCGCGAAGACCTCTACTACCGGCTGCACGTGATTGCCTTGAAGTTGCCGCCCCTGCGCGAGCGCGGCGCCGATGTCGGCGAAATTGCCAAGGCGTTCCTCATTCGCCAGAGCTCACGGATCGGGCGGACCGACCTGCGCTTTGCCGCCGATGCCGAACAGGCCATCCGCCAGTATTCCTGGCCCGGCAATGTGCGGGAACTGGAGAACGCCGTCGAACGCTCGGTGATCCTGACCGAGAGCACCGAGATATCGGCCGAACTGCTGGGCATCGACATCGAACTTGCCGACCTGCAGGACACCGATGACTTCGTCGGCCTGCCATCCCAGCAGAACGGGGCGAACAACACGGCCCACGATCCCACCGAAGATCTTTCCCTGGAAGACTATTTCCAGCACTTCGTGCTGGAGCATCAAGACCACATGACCGAGACCGAATTGGCGCGCAAATTGGGCGTCAGTCGCAAGTGCCTGTGGGAGCGTCGTCAGCGCCTGGGGATTCCTCGGCGCAAGTCGAGCGTGGCCAGCGAAAGCTGATACGTTTCAGCTCTAGCCCGCGGGTTTGCGCGGGTTGACGGGTAGCCGTGACAAACTGTTACCCTAGGCCTGCGACGTAACAAGACACGGTTCCATCGGTAACGAATACAGGGTCAATTTCAGCCCTCGATCACCGCCCTCCTCCTCGCAAAGCCCCGTTCTTGAGGGGTTTGCAAAAGTTGGCATGGGACCTGCTATATCTCTGGTACAAGAACAACAACAAGCAAGCAAACTCATAACAAGAACAAGACGAATCGACTCACGCATAACAAGAACAACACGGCGGAGGCGCAGCTAACTGATTCTTTTGGAGAGGCGTTGTTTTTGGGGAAACCCGCAGCCAGGCAGAGAACTACAACAACTGCTTTGAAGCAGATGCCAGAACTGGTTGGATCACATCGATCATCACAGCACAGCGACCAAAGCAATCCGTTTGCTCTTGCTCCCGAATAGGGAGACACCCCCGAACCCAGGTTCGGTGGGCAGGGCACTCAACAAAAACAAAAAGCCCGACAAAAAACAAAAACAGAGCACGCAACTACTTCTTGGGGAGCTTCGGCTCCCCTTGTAGTTTCCGGCTTTTGTCCTGCCGCTTGTGCCGACCGGCGCAGCCTCCTACACCATCCCTCGACTAAATGCTAGAATCCCCGCCCATCATGCGGTCGTTATTCGTATATGGCCGAAAATCCCTTCAAACAGTGCATCCCATGCTGAAGAAGCTGTTCAAGTCTTTGAATACTCCCGCGCGTCATCCGCAGCACCGGCGTACCACGCCCGAAGTGCTCAATGCTGGCCAACACTCGCTGCAGCGCAGCCAGTTCAGCCGCCACGCCGTGGGCATCGTCGAACGCCTGCAGACTGCTGGCTACCAGGCCTATCTTGTAGGCGGTTGCGTACGTGACCTCATGCTGGGCATCGTGCCCAAGGATTTCGACGTCGCTACCAGCGCCACGCCCGAACAGGTACGTGCCGAGTTTCGCAATGCGCGAGTGATTGGCCGACGCTTCAAGCTCGTGCACATCCATTTCGGCCGCGAGATCATCGAGGTCGCGACGTTCCGCGCCAATCACCCGGAAGAAGACGACGAACAGGACGTGCATCGCTCCTCGAGCAGCGAGAGCGGACGCATCCTGCGCGATAACGTCTACGGCACCCTGGAAGACGACGCCCAACGCCGCGACCTCACCATCAATGCCCTGTACTACGACCCGGTCAGCGAACGCATCCTGGACTACGCCAATGGCGTACACGACGTGCGCAACCGCCTGATTCGCCTGATCGGTGATCCAACTCAGCGCTATCAGGAAGATCCGGTGCGCATGCTGCGGGCCGTACGCTTTGCCGCCAAGCTGGATTTCGGCATCGAGAAGCACACGGCTGCGCCGATTCGCGAGCTGGCGCCGATGCTGCGCGAGATACCGTCGGCACGCCTGTTCGAGGAAGTGCTCAAGCTGTTCCTGTCCGGCCATGCCGCCGACACGTTCGAGATGCTGGTCGACCTGCACCTGTTCGATTCGCTGTTTCCGGCGACCACGCAGGCGCTGGAAGACACGCCGACCTATACCCATACGTTGATCAGCGAGGCGCTGCGCAACACTGACCTGCGCATCAAGCAGGGCAAACCGGTGACGCCGGCCTTTCTCTTCGCCGCCCTGCTCTGGCCGGCGTTGCCGGCACGCGTGCTGCGCCTGCAGAGCCGTGGCATGCCACCGATCCCGGCAATGCAGGAGGCGGCCCATGAGCTGGTTGCCGAGCAATGTCAGCGCGTCGCCATTCCCAAGCGTTTCACCATCCCTATTCGCGAGATCTGGGACATGCAGGAGCGCCTGCCGCGTCGCAGCGGCAAGCGTGCCGACCTGTTGCTCGACAATCCGCGCTTCCGCGCCGGCTACGACTTCCTGCTGCTGCGCGAAAAAGCCGGCGAAGAGACCGAAGGCCTGGGTGAGTGGTGGACCGACTATCAGGACTGCAACGACAGTCAGCGCCGCGAGATGATCGCGGACCTGGGCGGCAAGGACGAATCAGGTGCACCACGCAAGCGTCGCCGTACCGGCACCAAGCGCAAGCGCGCCGAGGGCGACGAATAAGCATGGTGCGCGTGCACATCGGGCTGGGCAGCAATCTGGATAGCCCGCAACAGCAATTGCATGAGGCCCTGCAGGCCCTGGCCGCACTGCCGGACACCACGCTGGCAGCGGTTTCTTCGTTCTACACCAGCGATTCACTGCTGCCCGGCCAGCCGCGCTACAGCAATGCCGTAGCAGCCCTGGACACCGGGCTGGCGCCGCTGGCACTGCTCGATGCGCTGCAGGCGATCGAGAACGAGCAGGGCCGCGAGCGTGCCGAGCGCTGGGGGCCGCGCACCCTGGACCTGGATATCATCACCTATGCCGACCGGGTGATCGACGAGCCTCGCTTGCAAGTGCCGCACTACCACCTTCAAGCCCGTGCATTCGTGCTGTATCCGCTGGCCGAAGTGGTTGACGAGGGCTTCATGCTGGCGGACGGCCGCAGCCTGCGCGAGCTGCTGGCTGCCTGCCCGTTCGCAGGGCTGGAGAGGCTGTAGCGCAGGCAGGCCTCTTCGCAGGCTCTGTTCGCGCAGAAGCCGTCAACCCAATTGACTTCCCCGGTCGTGCTCACGACTATAGGCGGCCCGTTGCACCCCCGAGGTGCCAAACGGCGCGAAACCAACCTTTATGAGTGGGTTTCCAAACATCACGACAGATGATGTTGTGTCGACACAGCGCCAGCCCGAGGATACTTTTCATGCCCGAACTCACCCTGACCGCCCTGCAGAGCCTCAAGCTCAAGGGCGAAAAGATCACCATGCTGACCTGCTACGACGCGACGTTCGCCCACGCCGCCTGCGCGGCCGGCGTCGAAGTATTGTTGGTGGGGGATTCGCTGGGCATGGTGCTGCAGGGGCATGACAGTACCTTGCCGGTGACCGTGGCGGACATGGCCTACCATGTCGGCTGTGTGAAACGTGGCAACCAGGGGGCCTTCATCGTTGCCGACCTGCCGTTCATGGCTTATTCCACCTGCGAGCAAACCCTGGCCAACAGTGCACTGTTGATGCAGGCCGGGGCGCACATGGTCAAGCTCGAAGGCGCCGCCTGGCTCGCCGAATCGGTGCGCCTGCTGGCCGAGCGCGGTATTCCAGCCTGCGTCCACCTGGGGCTGACCCCGCAATCGGTGAACCTGCTGGGCGGCTACAAGGTGCAAGGGCGCCAGGACATCCAGGCACGCCAGATGCGTGCCGACGCCATCGCCCTGGAGCAGGCCGGAGCGGCCATGCTGCTGCTCGAATGCGTGCCCGTCGAGTTGGCTGCCGATATTGCCCAGGCAGTGAAAGTGCCGGTGATCGGCATTGGCGCCGGCAGTGCGGTCGACGGCCAGGTGCTGGTTCTGCACGACATGCTCGGGCTCTCCCTGAGCGGCCGCGTGCCGCGGTTCGTGAAAAACTTCATGGCCGGGCAGAGCGATATTCAAGGCGCACTGCGCGCCTACGTAGCCGCCGTCAAGGCGGTGGATTTCCCCGCACCTGAACATGGATTCGCCTCATGAACACCGTCAAGACCGTACGAGAACTGCGCGCCGCCGTGGCCCGTGCCCGTGGCGAAGGCAAGCGTATCGGCCTGGTGCCGACCATGGGCAACCTGCACAGCGGTCATGCCGCGCTGGTCGCCAAGGCCACCCAGCGTGTCGATTTCGTCGTGGCGAGTATCTTCGTCAACCCGTTGCAATTCGGCGCCGGCGAAGACCTGGACAAGTATCCGCGCACCCTGGCGGCCGATCAGGAACGGCTGGTGCAGGCAGGCTGCAGCCTGCTGTTCGCACCATCGGCAGCGGAAATGTACCCCGACGGCATGGCCGGGCAGACCCGAGTGAGCGTTCCGCAATTGTCCGAGGGCTTGTGCGGCAGCAGTCGTCCAGGCCATTTCGAAGGCGTGGCGACGGTGGTCAGCAAGCTGTTCAACATGGTCCAGCCGGACCTTGCCGTGTTTGGCCAGAAGGACTACCAGCAACTGGCCGTGATTCGCGCGCTGGTACGCGACCTCAATATGCCCATCCAGATCATCGGCGAGCCGACCGTGCGTGCCGAAGACGGCCTGGCGCTGTCTTCGCGCAATGGGTATCTGAGCCAGGAGCAGCGTGCCCAGGCACCTCTGCTGTATCAGGTGCTCAGCCAGGTCGCGGCGCAGATAAGCCAGGGCCGTCGCGATTACCCGCTGCTGCTGGACCATGCCAAGCAGGTCATTGCCCAAGCCGGCTTCGCTCCTGAATACCTGGAAATCCGGCATGCGGTGACCCTGCGTCCGGCCACTGCCGAAGACCGCGACCTGGTGATTCTGCTCGCGGCGAATCTGGGTACCACACGACTGATCGACAACCTGCACCTGGACCTCGATCACGACACTCAACACGGCTGAACCGCGACAGCCTGAAAGTCCCTCGCGCATCGTTCACTAGGCGCAGACAGAACGCGCGCGGCGGTTTAAGGTGGTGCAGCGTCCGAACCGTGCATTGGCAGCCGATCAGCGGCCCGCAACCACCCTGGCCGCCTGCTGGATCTTTCGATGCAGCAGGCACGCAACCGGCCGAGCGTTCCAATGTCCAAAGGCAGTTCAAGAAAAAGGAAATTTGCAGCGATGGCGTACTACCGAACCCCGCATGACGTGACTACCCTGCCCGCTTGGCAGGCGCTAACCCAGCACCGCGCTGCCATGCAAGACTTCAGCATGCGCGATGCCTTCAATGCCGACCCTCAGCGCTTCGAGCATTTCTCCCTGAGCGCCTGCGGGCTGTTCCTCGACTATTCGAAAAACCTGATCGACACCCAAACCCGCGATCTGCTGGTGCAACTGGCCAACGAAGTGGACCTGCAAGGCGCGATCAAGGCGATGTTTGCCGGCGAACTGCTGAACGCTTCCGAAGGCCGTCCGGCGTTGCACACCGCATTGCGCCGCCCGGTGGGCGACAAGCTCAATGTCAACGGTGTCAACGTGATGCCGGACGTGCACAAGGTGCTCAACCAGATCACCGAGTTGGTCACGCGCATCCATGACGGCCTGTGGCGTGGCTACACCGAGAAGCCGATCACCGACGTGGTGAACATCGGTATCGGTGGCTCCTTCCTCGGCCCGGAACTGGTGTCCGAAGCTTTGCTGCCGTATGCCCAGAAAGGCGTGCGCTGCCACTACCTGGCCAACATCGATGGCAGCGAATTCCACGAGCTGTCGGCCAAGCTGCGTGCCGAGACCACTCTGTTCATCGTTTCCTCGAAATCGTTCAGCACCCTGGAAACGCTGAAGAACGCCCAGGCTGCGCGTGGCTGGTACCTGGCCCAGGGCGGTTCGGAAGCCGAGCTTTACCGCCACTTCATCGCGGTGTCGAGCAACAATGCCGCAGCCGTCGAATTCGGGATCCGCGAAGAAAACATCTTCCCGATGTGGGACTGGGTCGGCGGGCGTTATTCGCTGTGGTCGGCCATCGGCTTGCCGATTGCGATGTCGATCGGCATGGCCAACTTCAAGGAGCTGCTGTCGGGCGCCTACACCATGGACCAGCACTTCCAATCGGCGCCGTTCGAACAGAACATGCCGGTGCTGCTGGCCTTGCTGGGGGTCTGGTACGGCAATTTCTGGGATGCCAAGAGCCACGCGATCCTGCCGTACGACCACTACCTGCGCAACATCACCAAACATCTGCAGCAATTGGACATGGAGTCCAACGGCAAGAGCGTGCGCCAGGACGGCACGCCGGTGAACATCGACACCGGCCCGGTCATCTGGGGTGGCGTGGGCTGCAACGGCCAGCATGCCTATCACCAGTTGCTGCACCAAGGCACCCACATGATCCCGGCTGACTTCATCGTCCCGGTGGTGAGTTTCAATCCGGTCGCCGATCATCACCAGTGGCTGTTCGCCAACTGCCTGTCGCAGAGCCAGGCGCTGATGCTGGGCAAGAGCCGCAGCGAGTCCGAAGCCGAACTGCGCGAGCGCGGCATGGCTGAAGACGAGGTGCAGAAGCTGGCCCCGCACAAGGTCATTCCCGGCAACCGTCCGAGCAACACCTTGGTGGTCGAGCGCATCAGCCCACGTCGCCTGGGCGCCCTGGTGGCCATGTATGAACACAAGGTGTTCGTGCAGAGCGTGCTGTGGGGCATCAACGCTTTCGATCAGTGGGGCGTGGAACTGGGCAAGGAGCTGGGCAAGGGTGTCTACCAGCGCCTGATCGGTGAAAACGAATCGCTGGCCGAGGATGCCTCTACCCAGGGCCTGATCAACTATTTCCGCGGTCGTCATCGCGGCTGACCCTGAATATCCCGCGGCGCTGCAAGCCAGCGTCGCGGTGGTTCGATACCCCGTTGCACCGGGCAATTGATGTAGAATTGCCTCCCTTCTTTTTGCGTCAGGCTCCGTGCATGTCCGCTTTGATCCAGGCGCTGCGCGCCGCCCTCGACGTCCGCTCCTCGCTACTCGAGCAACTGCATGAACAGGGCACTGATTGCTATCGCCTGTTCCATGGCAGCCAGGAAGGCGCCGGTGGCTTGACCGTCGACCGCTATGGTCCGCAATTGCTGATCCAAAGCTTCCATCAGACGCTGACACGCGAAGATCTGCTGGCCCTGCACTGCGCCGTCGAGCAACACCTGCAGACGCCGCTGCTGCTGGTGTACAACGACCGTTCGCGGGGCAACTCGCGGATCGATCGGGAAGACACGGTGTATCGTGCCGAAGACGCGGCGCTGGCCGACATGATCGGACACGAATGGGGCTTGAATTATCGCGTGCGCGGACGGCATCCCGGGCAGGACCCGTTGCTGTTTCTGGACCTGCGCAACGCGCGCGGCTGGGTCAAGCGACACAGTGCTGGCAAAAGTGTATTGAACCTGTTCGCCTACACCTGCGGCGTGGGCCTGAGCGCAGCGGCGGGCGGCGCCCGCGAGGTGTGCAACCTGGATTTTGCCGAAGGCAACCTGGCAGTCGGCGCCGAGAACGGTGCACTGAACCCCGACCTTGCGCCCATGCAGTTCATCCAGTCGGATTACTTTCCCGCCATCCGCCAACTGGCTGGCTTGCCCATCACCCCGCGTCGCGGGCAGAAGCTGCCAGCCTACCCGCGCCTGCAACAACGCCAGTACGATCTGGTCTTTCTGGACCCGCCCGCCTGGGCAAAGAGTGCGTTCGGCACGGTCGATCTGCTGCGCGACTACCAGAGTCTGCTCAAGCCCGCGATCCTGGCCACGGCCGACAGCGGTGTACTGGTCTGCTGCAACAATTTGGCCAAGGTCAGCCTCGACGACTGGCGTGATCAGGTGTTGCGCTGTGCCGAGAAAGCCGGGCGGCCTGTGCGTGAATGCTCGGTAATGGGCCCGGCGGCCGATTTCCCTTCCAGCGACGGCCAGCCGCCGTTGAAGACGCTGATCCTGAATTTCTAGTTTTCCTACAGCAACTGGTGAAAATTCCATGACTTACGCGGCCTGAGTCATAGGAACCGCATTGACGTGCCATACTCCAAGCACCTCCGATCACGTCAGATGGCCTCTTTTCCATGTCCAAAGGATTGAAACGCACCGCCGCCACCCTTGTGGCACTGGTAGCGCTGTACGCTCTGCTCGGCTTCCTGATCCTGCCCGGCATCGCCCTGCGGGTTGCCAATCAGCAGCTGGCAGACTATTCCACTGTTCCTGCTCAGCTGCAGCGCCTGGAATTCAATCCGTTCAGCCTCGAGCTGACCCTGTGGGGGCTGAAGATCGGTGAGCCCGGCGCGGAGCAGATCGGTTTCGAGCGGTTGTACGCCAATCTGCAATTGGACAGCCTGTGGACCGGCGCGCTGCATCTGGTTGCGGTGGAGCTGGAAAAGCCCCGCACCGAAGTGCTGTTCGACAAGACCGGCAAGCTCAACTTGAGCGGCTTGTTCAAGCTTCCCGCCAGCGACCCTGCTGCGCAGGACGCACCATCCGAACCTTTCGCGTTGCGCATCGGCAGTATCAAACTGGTTGACGGCTATCTGCATTTCAAGGACTTGCGTCCCAGCCAGCCGATCGAGTTTCTCTACGACTCGATGAATCTGGAGCTGCAGAACCTCAGCACGCTACCGGACGATCATGCCGACATGACGCTGGTAGCGAACAGCCCCCAGGGCGGGCGTATCGACTGGCGCGGACGTATTGGCCTGAGCCCGGTGTCTTCCCAAGGCTCACTGAAGGTGACCGATGCGCAGATGAGCGTCTGGTGGCCGTACGTGCGTGACAGCGTGCCCTTGGCCCTGGAGAAGGGCGTGTTCACCCTCAGTGCCGACTACAACCTGAACCTGGCCAAGCAGACCGAACTCACCTTGGACAAGGTGGCCCTCACCGTTGCGCCCTTCGCGATCGCCACTCCCGATGGCCGTCCCTTGGTACGGCTCGAACGCCTTGAGGTCAGCGATACATCGGTGGATCTGGTCAAGCAGTTGGTCAGGGTTGGTCAGGTACGCAGTCACGGCCTGGAAACCTGGGCCGCCCGCGAAGCGGATGGGCAGCTCGATTGGCAAAAGCTGTTCGCCAGCCCGACGACGGCGCAGGTGCAGGCACAGACGCCAGCACCCAGCAAGCCGCCAGCCGCGCCAGCCAAGCCTTGGCAGGTTTTGCTCAAGGATGTCCAGCTGCGTGACTACCGCGTGCATCTGGCAGACCGCGTGCCGACCGACAACGTAGCGGTGGAGCTTGGCCCCCTCAACCTGGATCTGCGTGACTTCGACAGCCTCAACGGCGCTCCCTTCACGCTCAAGCTGGACACCGGGCTGGGCAAGCAAGGCCACTTGCAGGCCAGCGGCGAGGTCAGCCTCGCTCCGGTTACCGCACGCCTGAAGGTCAGCACCCAAGACATCGACCTGCGGGTCGCTCAGGCCTACATCAGCCCGCTGATTCGCCTGGAATTGCGCAGCGGCATGCTCGACAGCGATCTTGCTGTGCAACTGACCAGCACCGAACCCTTGGCGATGACAGTGTCCGGCCGCGCTGAAATCGATCAGTTGCACACGCTCGATACCCTCAAGGAACGCGATTTCGTCAAATGGCAGCACCTGACTCTCGACGGCCTCGACTATCGCCATGGCGATCGTCTGGAGATCGAGCGGGTGCAGCTGCAACAGCCTTACGCACGCTTCATGATCAACGAAGACCGTACCACCAATATCGACGACCTGCTGATCCCGCAACCCGCGCAGCCCGCCAACTCGGCCAATGCGGGGAAACCCGCAGGTGCGGAAAAGCCTCTGGGTATTCGCATCGGCGCCGTGGACATCGACAATGGCTCGGCCAACTTTGCCGACTTCAGCCTCACCCCAAACTTTGCCACGGCCGTTCAGCAACTCAACGGGCGCATAGGTACGATCGACAACCGTCAGGCCAAGCCGGCACGCATCGACATCCAGGGCAAGGTCGACCGCTATGCGCCGGTGACCATCGCCGGTGCGCTGAATCCGTTCGACCCGATGGCCAGCCTGGACATCACGACCAGCTTCAAACGCGTGGAGCTGACCACCCTGACGCCCTATTCGGGCAAGTTCGCCGGGTATCGCATCCGCAAGGGCCGTCTGAACCTCGACTTGCACTACCTGATCACCAAAGGCCAACTCAAGGCAGAGAACAAGCTGCTGGTGGAACAGCTGCAACTGGGCGACAAGGTCGACAGCCCGGATGCGGTCGATCTGCCGCTGCGCCTGGCCATCGCGCTGCTCAAGGATTCCCAAGGCAGGATCGCCATCGAACTGCCGGTGAGCGGCGATCTGAACAGCCCGCAGTTCAGCGTCATGCCGATCGTCTGGCAGACCCTGCGCAACCTGATGGTTCGTGCCGCTCAGGCGCCGTTCAAGTTCATCGGTGGGCTGGTCAGTGGCGGCGGCTCGGAAGACCTGAGCACCGTGTCGTTCCGCCCAGGTTCGGACGAATTGAGCGCAGAGGCCCAGGCGGCCCTGGTGAAGCTGGCGGCGGCCCTGAAGGAGCGCCCGACCCTGCGCCTGGAAATCGAAGGCACCAGCGCCCAGGCCAGCGACGGCCCGCTCATTGCGCAGCAACGCCTGGAGCGCGAATACCAAAGCACCTACTATAAAATGGCCCAGCGCCGTGGCGACAAAGTCCCCGCCACCGCAGCCGAGATGCAAGTGCCTGACGACGACAAGCCGGCGATGCTCGAAGCCATCTACCGTACCCGGCTCAAAGGTCAGCCACCGGTGGAATGGCAACAGCTGGAAAGCAAGGTCCGCACCGACAAGCTACGTGAAGCGGTGCTCAAGTCCTGGGCTTCGAACAATGCATTGCTGCGTCAGCTGGGGCAGGCCCGTGCAGGCAGCATCAAGGACTTTCTGGTCGACAAGGGCCAGTTGGCGGACGAGCGCGTGTACTTCATCGATGCAGCCCTGGGCCAGGCCGAAAAAGATGGGCGCATCATCACCCCCCTGCATCTGGATGCCGAATGAACAAATTGACTTGGATGACCTGCGTGCCACTGCTGCTGGCGCTGTGCAACACAGCCAACGCCGCCTCGACGATGCGCTGTGGCAACACCCTGGTGTCGCTGAACGATCGCACGGTTCAGGTAGAGCAGAAGTGTGGTGCGCCTGCCAGCAAGGCGCAGACGGGCTACGAACGCTCGGGGCCGATCAATCGACGCGTCGAACTGCCGATAGAAGAGTGGGTGTATGGACCTTCCAATGGCATGAGCCAATACCTGAAGTTCGTCGGCAGCAAACTGGTGCAGATCGAAAGCAGCCGCAACTGACGCATCATTCGAGCGCATGAAAAACGCCCATAAAAAAAGCCCCGGCGCATGGCGCCGGGGCTCTCAGTGGCCACATCCCTGTGGCCTTCGCATGAAACTTACTCGGCTTTCAGGCCATCGGCGGAAACTGCTACCACGCCTTTGATTGCCTTGGTGATACGCACGGCAGTAGCTTTCTGAGCATCGGTCACAGCAACGGTCGACGACAGGGATACCACGCCTTTGTTGGTTTCTACCTTGATGTCGGTGCCTGGAATGCCTTTCTCGGTGACCAGATCGGATTTGACCTTGGTGGTGATCCAAGTGTCGGAGGTTGCTTCTTTGGCTTTAGTCATGTCACTAGCAGCAACAACCATTGGAGCCTGGGTGGACTGTTGAGCGAAAGCAGCGTTGGCCATGGTCAAGGTCAGCGCGGTAGCAGCAGCGGCAGCAATAGCGAACTTCTTCATACGAGTCACTCCTGTTTTTTGAAAGGTCTGCACCATTTAATGTCTTGGTGGCAGGTGACAAGGATATTGCAGACCTCGTGCCAACCGGTCAACATCGATAAAATCCTTTATTATCAACGACTTGAAATTCTGACAAAAGACGTCTTTCGTGCAAGTTGCACGCCTGCGGGTAATTTTGCGTGCAAGTTGCAAGTTCACAAAAGTTCCCTGATATTTTCGAGCGCCTCGGTCTGGGCACTTTGAACAAAACGTAGGCTACTGAGCAAACTCTAGTCGAAAAAAAAGAGCCCCGAAGGACTCTTTTTCTCAAGCCGGCGAGTTTAGGCGCCCGAAGCCTTTGCAGCAGCAACGTCCTTGATGGACAGCTTGATACGGCCGCGGTTGTCCACGTCCAGTACCAGTACTTCCACTTCTTCGCCTTCCTTGAGGATGTCGGTCACTTTCTCGACGCGCGCATCGCTGAGCATCGAGATGTGAACCAGACCGTCCTTGCCTGGCAGGATGTTGACGAAAGCACCGAAGTCGACGATGCGCTCGACCTTGCCCACGTAGATCTTGCCGATCTCGGCTTCTGCGGTGATACCCAGAACGCGCTGACGCGCTGCTTCAGCTGCTTCCTTGGATTCGCCGAAGATCTTGATCGAGCCGTCGTCTTCGATGTCGATCGAAGCCTTGGTTTCCTCACAGATGGCGCGGATGGTGGCGCCACCCTTGCCGATCACGTCGCGGATCTTGTCGGTGTCGATCTTCATCGCGATCATGGTCGGCGCGTTTTCCGACAGCTCGGTACGCGAAGTGCCGATGATCTGGTTCATCTGACCGAGGATGTTCAGGCGCGCTTCCAGCGCCTGGCCCAAGGCGATTTCCATGATCTCTTCGGTGATACCGTTGATCTTGATGTCCATCTGCAGCGCGGTAACGCCCTTGGCGGTACCGGCTACCTTGAAGTCCATATCGCCCAGGTGGTCTTCGTCACCGAGGATGTCGGTGAGGATGGCGAACTTGTCGCCTTCCTTGACCAGGCCCATGGCGATACCGGCAACCGGCGCCTTCATCGGCACACCGGCGTCCATCAGTGCCAGGGAAGCACCGCAGACCGAAGCCATGGAGCTCGAACCGTTCGACTCGGTGATTTCCGATACCACGCGGATGGTGTACGGGAACACGTCGGCGGCTGGCAGCATGGCCTGTACCGAACGACGGGCCAGACGGCCGTGGCCGATTTCACGACGACCCGCGCCGCCCATGCGACCACACTCGCCCACCGAGAACGGAGGGAAGTTGTAGTGCAGCATGAAGGGGTCTTTCTTCTCGCCTTCCAGGGTGTCCAGCAACTGAGCGTCGCGGGCAGTGCCCAGAGTCGCCACGACCAGCGCCTGGGTTTCACCGCGGGTGAACAGGGCCGAACCGTGGGTTTTCGGCAGAACACCGACTTCGATGTTCAGCGGGCGCACGGTCTTGGTGTCGCGACCGTCGATACGTGGCTTGCCGTTGACGATGTTTTCGCGAACGGTGCGGTATTCGATCTCGCCGAAGATTTCCTTCACTTCGGCTGCGGTCGGCTTGCCTTCTTCGCCGGAGAACTTGGCGATCACTTGGTCACGCAACTCGCCCAGCTTGGCGTAGCGATCGGCCTTGACGGTAATGGTGTAAGCCTGGGAAACAGCATCGCCGAATTCGCCACGGATTGCGCCCAGCAGCTCGGTGTTCCAGGCTTTCGGAGTCCAGCTCCAGGTGGGCTTGGCGGCTTCTGCAGCCAGCTCGCCGACGGCCTTGATGACCGATTGAAACTCATCGTGGGCGAACAGCACGGCGCCCAGCATCTGGTCTTCGGTCAGCTCTTTGGCTTCCGATTCAACCATCAGCACGGCGTCTTTGGTACCGGCCACGACCATGTCCAGGCTCGAAGCCTGCTGCTGCTCGTAAGTCGGGTTCAGCAGGTAGCCAGTGCTCTCGTGGAAAGCCACGCGCGCAGCGCCGATCGGGCCGTCGAACGGAATGCCGGAAATGGCCAGGGCCGCCGAGGTACCGATCATCGCAGCGATGTCCGGATCGGTTTTCTTGCTGGTGGAAACGACGGTGCAGACGACCTGCACCTCGTTCATGAAGCCTTCTGGGAACAGCGGGCGGATCGGGCGATCGATCAAACGCGAGGTCAGGGTTTCTTTCTCGGAAGGACGACCTTCACGCTTGAAGAAACCACCGGGAATCTTGCCGGCAGCGTAGGTCTTTTCCTGGTAGTGCACAGACAACGGGAAAAAGCCTTTGCCTGGATCGGCTTGCTTGGCACCTACCACGGTGACCAGTACGGTCACGTCGTTATCGACGGTGACCAGCACGGCGCCCGAGGCTTGACGGGCAATACGGCCCGTTTCGAGGGTTACGGTCGATTGACCGAATTGAAACGTCTTGATTACCGGGTTCACGGTTTCCTACCTTCTGTTGGCTCTTGGGGGAACTGGTTTCTTGCGAAATTCTTGGGCAGAGCGGGGAATCGGCCCCGTTGACCGTCCAGATACAACTTGAGGCTGGAAACCTGCCCGCCCCCGCGGAAAACCCGCTGGGGTACGACAGACAACCAACCTCAGGATTGCGCGTGGCGCCCTCGCAGGCCCGGGCTTGAGCCCAGGCCTGCGAACATGGCAAACCACGCTTGTCACCGCGTGTCGAGCCGCTATTAGCGACGCAGACCCAGACGACCGATCAGGGCGCTGTAACGGGTGACGTCCTTGCCCTTCAGGTAATCCAGCAGCTTGCGGCGCTGGTTGACCATACGGATCAGGCCACGACGCGAGTGGTGGTCCTTGCCGTTGGCCTTGAAGTGACCCTGCAGCTTGTTGATGTTGTGCGTCAGCAGTGCAACCTGCACTTCTGGCGAACCGGTATCACCAACGGCTTGCTGGTAGTCGGCAACGATTTGAGCTTTGTCTTCAACGCTAAGAGCCATGAGGCATCTCCACTATCAAGGGCACTGCATGCAGTGTCCAACAGGCCAGGGCAAAACCCTGTTTTCATGAGAAGAGGCGCGACCGTGCCTGTTGACAGCCGTCCTCGACCAGCCGCCACGAATACCGTGACGACCGGGATCGGTCATTCCGACCGAATCAAGCGACGTGGCGCAATGCGCCCGTCTTCGCTCACTTCACCGATTCCGATGAAGCGACCATTGTGATCCTGCACCCGCACCATGCCGAACTTGGGGGCTTCGGGAGCCCTCACCGGCTGGCCGTGGAGCCAGTAGAACGCGCTGTGCTCCGAAAACTGCAGCAGCGGCCAATCCTGCAGGCCGCTGTCCGATGGCAGCAGGAACCTGTCCACTGCCTCGTTGCCGCCTTCGGCATGCACGGCTTCGAGCTCTTCGAGCGTGACCGTCTGCGCCAGGCTGAACGGGCCCGCTTGCGTGCGACGCAGTTCTGCAACGTACGCACCACACCCCAACGCCTCGCCGATGTCTTCGACCAGGGTCCGAATGTAGGTGCCTTTGCTGCAGTCCACGGCGAACCTTGCAGTGGTCTGCTCGCAGCCAAGCAATTGCAGCCGCGCAATAGTAACAGAACGCGGCTCGCGCTCCACTACTTCACCGGCACGCGCCAGCTTGTACAGTGGCTGCCCATCGCGCTTGAGCGCCGAGTACATCGGCGGTATCTGGCTGATCTGGCCACGGAAACGAGGCAATACCGCCTCGATGTCGGAGTGACCGACGGTCACCTCGCGGGTCTGCAGAACCTCGCCCTCGGCATCGGCCGTGGTCGTGGTCTTGCCCAGTTGCGCCAGGGTCTCGTAGCCTTTGTCGGATTCGAGCAGGTACTGGGAAAACTTGGTCGCCTCGCCGAAACACAGCGGCAGCACACCGGTGGCCAAGGGATCGAGACTGCCGGTATGACCGGCCTTCTCGGCATTGAGCAGCCAGCGCACTTTCTGCAGCGCGGCGTTGGAAGTGAACCCCAGTGGCTTGTCCAGCAGGATGATGCCACTGACATTGCGACGGATACGCTTGACCTGAGCCACCGGGATTACTCCTTGGTCTCTTTGGCCGACTCGTCCGCGTGATGCTGGCTGTCCTCGGCCACGGCACGCTCGATCAACGCCGACAGATGAGCGCCACGGCTCACGCTTTCGTCGTAGTGGAAGTGCAACTGCGGCACGCTGCGCAGCTTCATTTCCTTGGCCAACTGCATGCGCAGGAAACCGGCGGCCGAGTTCAACACCTTGATGCTCTGGGCGATGTCGGCAGCGCTGTCCTGGCCCATGACGGTGATGAAGATCTTGGCATGACCGACATCGCGGCTCACTTCGACCGCTGTGATGGTGACCAGGCCAACGCGTGGATCCTTGACCTCGCGACGGATCAGTTGCGCCAGCTCGCGCTGCATCTGATCGCCGATACGCTGGGTACGGCTGTATTCTTTTGCCATGTTTCATTACCTGTAACTAGAGCGGCAAACGCCCGATCAGGCTGGGCCGGATCGGGCGTTGCGTTTAGAACCGGCCCGGCGCTGGCCGGACAGGTTCCTGGAGGTCGCAGCTTAGAGAGTACGAGCCACTTGGACTTTCTCGAAGACTTCGATCTTGTCACCGACCTTGACGTCGTTGTAGCTCTTGACGCCGATACCGCATTCCATGCCGGCACGCACTTCGGACGCATCGTCCTTGAAGCGACGCAGCGATTCCAGCTCGCCTTCGAAGATCACGATGTCTTCGCGCAGTACACGGATCGGACGGTTGCGGAAGACCACACCCTCGATGACCATGCAGCCGGCGATTGCACCGAACTTCGGCGAACGGAACACGTCACGCACTTCGGCGATACCCAGGATGTTCTCGCGAACATCGCTGCCCAGCATACCGGTCAGGGCTTTCTTGACGTCTTCGATGATGTCGTAGATCACGTTGTAGTAACGCATATCCAGACCTTCCTGCTCGACGATCTTGCGCGCGCCGGCATCGGCCCGCACGTTGAAGCCGAACAGTACCGCTGTCGAGGCCAGCGCCAGGTTGGCATCGGATTCGGTGATACCACCGACGCCGCCACCGACCACACGCACTTGCACTTCGTCGTTGCCCAGGCCATTCAAGGCACCCTGCAACGCTTCCAGCGATCCACGGACGTCGGATTTGAGGACGATGTTGAGCGTCTTCTTCTCTTCCTGACCCATGTTTTCGAAGATGTTTTCCAGCTTGCCGGCGTGAGCACGGGCCAGCTTGACTTCGCGGAACTTGCCTTGACGGAACAGAGCCACTTCACGGGCTTTCTTCTCGTCGGCAACCACGCTCATCTCGTCGCCGGCATCCGGGGTACCATCAAGGCCCAGGATCTCGACCGGAATGGCCGGACCGGCTTCCTTGATCGGCTTGCCGTTCTCGTCGAGCATGGCACGTACACGGCCGTAGTTCGAACCGACCAGCACCATGTCGCCCTGACGCAGCGTACCGTCCTGAACCAGCACGGTGGCCACCGGGCCACGGCCCTTGTCCAGGCGCGATTCGACGACCACACCACGGCCAGGAGCCGATGGCGTTGCGGTCAGTTCCAGTACTTCAGCCTGCAGCAACACGGCTTCGAGCAATTCGTCGACGCCGGTACCCTGCTTGGCCGAAACCGGTACGAACGGGGTGTCGCCGCCCCACTCTTCCGAAGTCACACCGTGAACCGACAGCTCGC
Organism: Pseudomonas sp. MM227; assembly: GCF_947090715.1. Lineage (NCBI taxonomy): Bacteria > Pseudomonadati > Pseudomonadota > Gammaproteobacteria > Pseudomonadales > Pseudomonadaceae > Pseudomonas > Pseudomonas sp. MM227. The sequence goes on along the minus strand of NZ_OX352319.1, from coordinate 710,704 downwards.
TGCGGATACGGTCCAGGTCGGCGCCCGGCTTGTCGATCTTGTTCACTGCAACCACCAGCGGCACGCCAGCGGCTTTCGCATGCTGAACGGCTTCGATGGTTTGCGGCATCACGCCGTCGTCCGCCGCGACCACCAGGATCACGATGTCCGTCGCCTTGGCACCACGGGCACGCATCGCGGTAAACGCGGCGTGGCCCGGGGTGTCGAGGAAGGTGACCATGCCGCGTTCGGTTTCGACGTGGTAGGCACCGATGTGCTGGGTGATACCGCCGGCTTCGCCTGCAGCAACCTTGGCACGACGAATGTAGTCGAGCAGCGAAGTCTTGCCGTGGTCGACGTGGCCCATGACGGTCACGACCGGTGCACGAGCGAACGCCTCACCCTCGAACTTCAGCGATTCGGCCAGGGAATCTTCCAGGGCGGTGTCGCTGACCAGGGTCACCTTGTGACCCAGCTCCTCGGCAACCAGCTGGGCAGTTTCCTGATCCAGCACCTGGTTGATGGTGGCTGGCGTGCCCAGCTTGAACATGAACTTGATGATCTCGGCAGCCTTGACCGACATCTGTGCGGCCAGATCGCCAACAGAGATGGTCTCGCCAATTTTCACGTCACGCACCAGCGGGCCGGTGGGGCTCTGGAAACCGTGAGCGTTGCGCTTCTTCAGCTTGCCCTTGCCACGACCGCCACGACGGAAGCCATCGCTCTCTTCGTCGGTGGTACGCGGTGCCGCACGCGGCGTCGGAGCCTTTTCCTTGACGGTGGCACGGTGAGGCTGGTTCTTGCGCTCGCCATCACTGTTGCCACTGCCGCTGCGACGGTCGTCGTTGCGCGGCTTGTCGGGACGACGAGGCTCTTCCTTCTTGCGCTCGGGAGCCGGTGCAGGTGCCGGGGCGACCGCAGCCACATCGACGCTTGGCGCCGAAGGAGCGTGGGTTGCGGCGGCAGGGGCGTCGGCCTGAGCGGTGCTGCCAGGCTGCTTGCGCGTTTCTTCGTCGGTACGCGAACGCGTGTCCTGCTCGACCTTCTGGCGGGCAGCATCATTCGCTGCGCGACGCTCGTCGAGCTCGCGCTTCTGCTCGGCCTGGATCTCTTCCGGGCTGCGCTGAACGAATACCTTCTTCTTGCGTACTTCTACGCTGATGCTCTTGCTACCGGCCACACGCAGGGTGCTTTGGGTCTTGCGCTGCAAGGTAATCTTGCGCGGTTCTTCCGCTTTCGCCTTGTGGCTGCTTTTCAAATGAGCCAGCAGAGCCTGCTTCTCATTGTCGGTCACAACTTGTCCGGCGTCGGTGTGCGGCAGACCTGCCTCACGCATCTGCTGAAGCAGGCGCTCTACCGGTGCGGCGACCTCTTGGGCCAATTCTTTCACCGTGACTTGCGTCATGCACTTCTCTCCTCAGGCCGCGCCAATTACTCGAACCAATGGGCTCGGGCGGCCATGATCAACTTGCCGGCACGATCTTGGTCAATGCCGTCGATGTCGAGCAGGTCGTCAATCGACTGCTCGGCCAGGTCTTCGCGGGTAACTACGCCGCGCACCGCCAGTTCCATCGCCAAATCCTTGTCCATACCCTCAAGCGAGAGCAGGTCTTCGGCCGGATGGGCGTCTGCCAGCTTTTCCTCTGTAGCGATGGCTTTGGTCAACAAACGATCCTTGGCCCGAGCGCGAAGCTCGTTGACGATGTCTTCGTCAAAGCCGTCGATGTTGAGCATCTCTTCCAACGGTACGTAGGCAATTTCTTCCAGGCTTGTGAAGCCTTCGTCGACCAGTACCTGGGCCAGCTCTTCATCGACTTCCAGCTCGTCGATGAAGTTGCGCAGGATGTCACCGGTTTCCGCTTGCTGCTTGGCCTGAATGTCCGACTCGGTCATCACGTTCAGTGTCCAGCCAGTCAACTGGCTGGCCAGACGCACGTTCTGCCCGCCACGGCCAATTGCCTGGGCCAGGTTGTCGGCACCCACGGCGATGTCCATGGCATGGGCGTCTTCGTCGACGATGATGGCCGCGACTTCCGCCGGGGACATGGCATTGATGACGAACTGTGCCGGGTTATCGTCCCAGAGGACGATGTCGACGCGCTCGCCGCCCAACTCGCCGGACACAGCCTGCACACGCGAACCGCGCATGCCGATACAGGCACCTTGCGGGTCGATGCGCTTGTCCTTGGAGCGAACGGCGATCTTGGCGCGCGAACCCGGATCACGGGATGCGGCCATGACTTCAATGAGGCCTTCAGCGATTTCCGGCACCTCGATGCGGAAAAGCTCGATGAGCATTTCCGGCGCGGTACGCGAAAGGATCAGTTGAGGACCCCGGTTTTCGGTACGAATTTCCTTGAGCAGCGCGCGCAGGCGCACACCGACACGGAAGGTTTCGCGCGAAATGATATCTTCCCGAGCCAGCAAGGCCTCGGCGTTGTTGCCCAGATCGACGATGACGTTGTCGCGGGTCACCTTCTTGACCGTGCCAGAGATGATCTCGCCCAGTCGTTCACGGTAAGCATCCACCACCTGGGCGCGCTCGGCCTCGCGAACTTTCTGCACGATCACCTGCTTGGCGGTCTGGGCAGCGATGCGACCGAACTCGATGGAGTCGATCTTCTCTTCGATGACATCACCCACCTTGGCTTCGGGGTGTGTCAGTACAACCTTGCTCGGCCAGGTTTCGATGGCCGGATCGTCCAGGTCGTCTTCTTCGACGACCGTCCAGCGACGGAAGGTTTCGTAGGAGCCGGTGTGGCGATTGATTTCCACACGAAGATCCACTTCGTCTTCGAAGCGTTTCTTGGTCGCGGTCGCCAGAGCAATCTCCAGCGCTTCGAATATTACGCCTGCCGGTACACCCTTTTCATTGGATACCGACTCAACAACCAGCAGTACTTCTTTGCTCATCGTACGCCTCGCCTTTCGCAAGCCATTGGATCCGCGGGACCCGCAGTATCTGGCACGTCTCAGTCAAAACTGGGAATGATATTGGCCTTGTCGATCGAATCGATCGGCAGCAGGAATTCGTGTTCGTCTACTCGAATCACGACATCCTGGTCCTCCACACCATGGAGAAGGCCCTGAAAGTTGCGTCGTCCTTCGAAAGGGGCGCGCAGCTTTATCTTTACTTGTGCTCCGGCGTACGCGGCAAACTGTTCGATGTTGAACAGCGGGCGTTCCATGCCTGGAGAAGAAACTTCAAGGGTGTATTCGACGGTGATTGGATCTTCAACGTCCAGTACACCACTGAGCTGGCGGCTGACAATGGCGCAATCGTCCACCAGCACTCCGCCCTCTTTATCAATATAGACACGCAAAAGTGAATGGCGGCCTTGAGCCGAAAACTCAATACCCCAGCATTCATAGCCAAGGGCCACGACCACCGGGGCCAACAAGGCCTGCAACTGTTCTAGCTTGCTCGACACCTGAACCCCCTCGTGCATGCTGTGCAAATAAAAAATGGGCGAAGCGCCCATCCCGGATACGCCGTTGAATACCGGCGCTAAGAACTGTCCAGCTAACAAAAAGCCCCTTTGAAAAGGGGCTTTGCTAAAACTGGTTGCGGGAGCTGGATTTGAACCAACGACCTTCGGGTTATGAGCCCGACGAGCTACCAGACTGCTCCATCCCGCGACAAAGCTGGGGCGAAAGTATACGACCGAACCCGTTTTGGGTCAATCCAAGCTTCCACCGACAAGAAAGCCCGCAACAGCGGGCTCTCCTGATAATTGGTACCGAGAAGGGGACTCGAACCCCTACACCCTATGGGCACAACCACCTCAAGGTTGCGTGTCTACCAATTCCACCACCTCGGCAATACAACGTGTGAAACCCTTACCGCTTTTGTAACCCTGACACTCTTGCGAGTATCACTTTTGCCCTTGAGCCTGAGGAACGTCGGTAGCAGGAGCTACGTCGGTCTTTTGCTCTTGGAGCACCGGAACATCATCTGCTGCCGGCTTCTGCCTAGGTGCTTCGATGACCGCTGGATCTGGCAAACCTACTTGAGTCAGCTGTTGAGCTTTCTCTTTAGCAAAGTAACCTAAACCCAAGCTGGTTATGAAGAAACAGGCGGCAAGTATAGCAGTAAACTTACTAAGAAAGGTAGAGGAACCTTGGCTTCCGAAGACAGTATTTGATGCACCTGCCCCGAATGACGCGCCAGCGTCCGCACCTTTACCCTGTTGCAGCAAAACCAGAGCGACAACGCTCAGTGCACCCAACAGATGAAGAACGACTACGACTGTTTCCAGCATTTTCTCAGTTTCCCGCGGCGCGACAGATCGCACCGAAATCATCTGCATTCAGGGAAGCACCACCAATGAGGCCCCCATCGATATCCGGCATGCCGAACAGTTCGGCCGCATTGGCCGCTTTGACGCTACCGCCGTACAACAGCCGCACAGCTTGTGCGACCTTGGCATCTTCTGCCGTCAACTGAGCGCGGATGGCGGCGTGCACATCCTGAGCCTGTTGCGGCGTGGCAGTCAGCCCGGTGCCAATGGCCCAGACCGGCTCGTAGGCAATCACCGCATGGGTGAAAGCTTCGATACCCAAGGCTGCAATGACGCTGCCCAGCTGACGACCTACAATTTCCAAAGTCTGACCGGCTTCGCGCTCTTCAAGGGTTTCCCCCATGCAAAGCACTGGCGTCAGGCCGGCCGCTTGCGCGGCGCGGAATTTCTCGATCAGTTGCTGCTCGCCTTCGCCGATGACCTGGCGACGCTCGGAGTGACCGATCAGAACCAGCGAACAACCGGCATCGACCAATTGGCTCGAGGCGGTTTCGCCGGTCAATGCACCTTGCTCGGCCTGAACCGCGCAGTTCTGCGCACCGACAGCGATATGGCTGCCCTGCAGACCCTCGACCACACGGTCGACGAACAACAGGGGCGGGAACACCGCAACCTCGACAGAGTCGGACAAGGACTGTTCGGACAGACCCTTGATCAGCTCGGCGACGCTGGCGCGGGTACCGTGCATTTTCCAGTTACCAGCTACCATGGGGCGACGCATGCTGTACCTCGTCGATCAAAGTGGGCGCAGATGTTACCCAACGCAACGTTCACTGGCAAGCCGTATTCAGGCGCAAACTTCACTCACCAGCCTGGCAAGCTCATCGGCGTAGCCACGCACGACTTTTTCGTCGTCGCCTTCGACCATTACCCGCACCAGCGGCTCGGTTCCGGACTTGCGCAACAGCACGCGCCCGCGACCACCCATGGCCTCGGTCACCCGCGCGCAGGCTTCCTTGACCGAGGGGTGCTCGACCGGATTGACGTCGCCGCCGGCAAAGCGCACGTTGACCAATACCTGAGGACACTTGCGCAGCCCCTGACGGGCGTGTGCAAGGGTTTCGTCACGGCGCTTGAGGGCCAGCAGCACCTGCAGCGCAGCGATGATCGCATCGCCCGTGGTGGTGTGATGGCAGCAGACGATGTGGCCCGAATTCTCGCCACCCAATTGCCAGTCACGCTCCTTGAGCTCGGCCATCACGTAGCGGTCGCCGACGCTGGCGCGAACGAACGGGATGGACAGGTCCTGGAAGGCCAGTTCCAGGCCCAGGTTGCTCATCAGGGTACCGACCACGCCGCCGTGCAGCTTGCCACGCTCGTGGAGATCGCGGGCGATGATGAACAGCAAGTCGTCGCCATCGACGATGGCGCCCGTATGGTCGACCATCAATACGCGGTCACCGTCCCCGTCGAAGGCAATGCCCAGGTCGGCATGGCCTATCAGCACGGCAGCCTGCAACGCTTCCATGTGGGTCGAGCCGCAGTTGTCGTTGATGTTCAGGCCATCGGGCGCGGCAGACAGCACGGTGACCTGCGCACCCAGCTCGCGAAAGACATTGGGTGCGACCTTGTAGGTGGCGCCATGGGCACAATCGATCACCAGCTTGAGGCCGGCGAAGTCGGTGGTGGTGGGCACGCTGCTCTTGCAGAACTCGATGTAGCGGCCAGCGGCGTCGTTGATGCGCGAAACCTTGCCCAGCTTGCTGGACTCGGCCACCGTCATCGGCGCATCCATGAGCTCTTCGATCATCGACTCGACTTCGTCGGGCAGCTTGGTGCCCTGGCCGGAGAAGAACTTGATGCCGTTGTCATCGTGCGGATTGTGCGATGCACTGATGACGATCCCGGCTTCGGCATGGAACGTACGCGTCAGGTAGGCAATGGCGGGCGTGGGCATCGGGCCGAGCAACAGGACGTCGGCGCCGGCCGCGGACAGGCCGGCCTCCAGCGCCGATTCGAACATGTAGCCAGAGATCCGCGTGTCCTTGCCGACCAGCACGCGGCACGCGCCCATCTTGCGGAACGCCATACCGGCCGCCCAGCCCAGCTTGAGCATGAAATCAGGGGTAATGGGGTACTCGCCGACACGACCACGAATGCCGTCGGTGCCAAAATATTTCCTGCTCATAAGTACTCCGTAATTCTTATTCGGCCGCTTCAACGGCGGCGATCATCCGAACGACATCAATCGTTTCGGCCACATCGTGGACGCGCAAGATCTTCGCACCCTTGGTCATCGCCAAGGCCGCCAGGGCCAAGCTGCCATTGAGGCGCTCGGCCACTGGCTTGTTCAGGGCCAACCCGACCATGCTCTTGCGCGAAACACCTACCAGCAAGGGCCGCCCAAGCGCATGCAGCGCCTGCATATGCTTGAACAGGCTGAGGTTGTGCGCATGCGACTTGGCGAACCCGAAGCCTGGGTCGAGCAGTATACGCTCTGCAGGGATGCCGACCGAAGCACAGGCGTGCATGCGTTCGGACAGAAAGCCCGCCACCTCGCCCAGCAGGTCGTCGTAGTGGGGATGGTCCTGCATGGTGCCAGGCTCGCCCACCATGTGCATCAGACACACCGGAAGGCCGGTGGCCGCAGCAGCGTCCAATGCGCCGTCGCGGCGCAACGCGCGCACGTCGTTGATCAAACCGGCGCCGAGCCGTGCACTTTCGCGCATGACTGCCGGCGTGGAGGTATCCACCGAAATGATTACATCCAGCTCGCGGTTGATCGCCTCTACCAAAGGGGCGACACGCTCAAGCTCTTCCACCGCAGACACCGCGCGAGCGCCGGGGCGTGTCGATTCGCCACCGATGTCGATCAGGGTTGCGCCGGCATCGACCATCGCCTGCGCATGGCGCAAAGCCAGATCGCGCTGGTTAAAGCGGCCACCGTCGGAAAAAGAGTCGGGAGTGATATTGAGAATGCCCATGACATGCGTCTGGGCCAGATCGAGAACTCGGTTGCCGCAAGGCAACCGAGTGGGGTATTGCGAAGGGGTCATGTCAAACCTTAGGTATCGAGCGTTGAGGCGTCTGTATCAGACCTCGGCCGCTGGCCCACCGATGGGTGTTTCAGGACGTGGATCCGGGGCGATGGTCGTGCCCGACGAACCCGACCCACCGCCGGACCAATCGCGAGGCTCACGCGGTGTGCGGCCTGCCATGATGTCGTCGATCTGATCGGCATCGATCGTCTCGTACTTCATCAGCGCGTCCGCCATTGCATCCAGCTTGTCACGGTTGTCCGTGAGGATCTGCCTGGCCGTGCCGTAGCACTGGTCAATGATACTGCGCACTTCGGAGTCGATCACCTTGGCAGTTTCGCCCGACACTGCTGCCGCACCACCGCCGCCGCCACGACCCAGGTAACCCTGGTCTTCGTCTTCCGCGTAGAGCAACGGCCCGAGCTTCTCGGACAGGCCCCACTTGGTGACCATGTTTCGAGCGATCTGGCTGGCGCGCATGATGTCGTTGGACGCACCGGTCGTAACGCCATCGAAGCCCAGTGTCATCTCTTCGGCGATACGACCACCGTACAGCGAGCAGATCTGACTGATCAGTGCGCGCTTGGAGAGGCTGTAGCGATCTTCTTCGGGCAGGAACATGGTCACACCCAGCGCGCGACCGCGCGGAATGATCGAGACCTTGTAGACCGGGTCGTGCTCGGGCACGACGCGACCGACGATGGCATGGCCCGCTTCATGGTAAGCCGTGTTCTGCTTCTCTTTCTCGGACATGACCATGTTTTTGCGCTCGGCGCCCATCATGATCTTGTCCTTGGCGAGCTCGAATTCCTTCATCTCGACAAGGCGCTTGCCATTGCGGGCAGCGAACAGAGACGCTTCGTTGACCAGGTTGGCCAGATCGGCACCGGAGAAACCCGGTGTACCGCGAGCGATGACCGCAGGGTTCACGTCGTCGCCCAAGGGCGCTTTCTTCATGTGAACCTTGAGGATCTGCTCGCGACCGCGGATATCCGGCAGGCCCACCACGACCTGACGGTCGAAACGGCCAGGGCGCAGCAGCGCAGCGTCGAGCACGTCCGGACGGTTGGTCGCGGCAATGACGATGATGCCGTCATTCATTTCGAAGCCGTCCATTTCGACCAGCAACTGGTTGAGCGTCTGCTCGCGCTCGTCGTGACCACCGCCCATGCCGCCGCCACGATGGCGACCCACGGCATCGATTTCGTCGATGAAGATGATGCAAGGCGCGTGCTTCTTCGCCTGTTCGAACATGTCACGTACACGGCTGGCACCGACACCGACGAACATCTCGACGAAGTCCGAACCGGAAATGGTGAAGAACGGTACCTTGGCTTCGCCGGCAATGGCCTTGGCCAGCAGCGTCTTACCCGTACCGGGCGGGCCGACCATCAGCACGCCGCGGGGAATGCGACCGCCCAGGCGCTGGAACTTGCCTGGATCGCGCAGGAACTCGACCAGCTCGCCGACTTCCTCCTTCGCTTCGTCGCAACCGGCCACGTCGGCCAGGGTGGTCTTGACCTGGTCTTCGGAGAGCAGGCGCGCCTTGCTCTTGCCGAAGCTCATCGGGCCGCCCTTGCCACCCGCCCCGCCCTGCATCTGGCGCATGAAGAACATGAACACCGCGATGATCACCAGGATCGGGAAGCTGGCCACCAGAAGCTGGGTCCAGATGCTTTGCTGTTCAGGCTGCTTGCCCTCGACCACGACCTTGTTGTCCACCAGGTCGCCGATCAGGCCGTTGTCCTGAATGGCGGGCCGGATGGTCTTGAAGGCATCGCCATCGGTACGCTTGCCGGTGATGACATAGCCATCCACGGCAACGCGCTCGACCTTGCCGTCCTTCACCTGCTGGATGAAGTCGGAATAGTTGAGGGTCTGCGGCTCATTGGGGCTGGAGAAGTTGTTCATGACCGTCACCAGGACGGCGGCGATGATCAACCACAGGATCAGATTCTTTGCCATATCGTTCAATTCGCTACCCTCTGAAGCCTGCTACCCGCAACCCGCGCAGGCGTGCTTCGCATGATGTTCACCGGCCAAACTTACTACATTGCCTACGGCTCCGCAGGCGGCGTCTGTAACCTTTTGTGAAACTTTGACTGCGTAATCTTCGTTTATGCTCAGCATGCCGCGCCATTTAATAAAAGCTATCGACAGCCTCAGACCTCGTGGTCCGGCTTTTCCGCGCCCTTGAAACCACGGCCCAGCAAGTACTGCTCGCGTGAGCGGTCACGGGACGAGGAAGGCTTGCGCATCTGCACCTTGTCGAACAACTGCCGAACGGTCTTGTGATACACGTCGAAGCCTTCACCCTGGAAGACCTTGATCAGGAAATCACCGCCCGGACGCAGAACCCGGCTGGCCAGGTCGAGCGCCAGCTCGCAGAGGAACATCGCACGGGGCATGTCGACTGCGGCCAGTCCACTCATATTGGGGGCCATATCGGAAATCACAAGGTCGACCTGCGAATTACCGACGGCCTCGAGGATCTGCGCGAGCACTGCATCCTCGGTGAAGTCGCCCTGAATGAAGGTGACATCGGGGATGCTGTCCATTTCCAGGATATCGGACGCGATGAGTCGACCCTGGCCACCAATCAGACGACTGGTCACCTGGGACCATCCACCAGGCGCGGCGCCCAGGTCGATGACACTCATGCCGGGGCGGATCAGGCGGTCGCGCTCCTGTATTTCCAGCAGCTTGTAGCTTGCACGCGAACGATACCCGTCTTTCTGCGCCATCTTGACGTAGGGATCGTTGAAGTGTTCTTTCAGCCAATTGAGGCTTGTCTTGGAACGGGCCACGGGGCACCTCGAATAACGGGTCGTGATTAACTGGGCGGAGCCGAGGGCGCTCGGGTAAACTGGCCGCCGCTTTTTACAAGATCAGATGAAGGGTCAGATTATGCCGCTCACTCAAGAGCAGAAGAAACAGTACAAATCGATTGGTCACCATCTGAAGCCGGTTTTGATGGTTGCCGACAATGGTTTGACTGAAGGTGTTTTAGCAGAATTCGAACGCGCCTTGAGCGATCACGAGCTGATCAAGATCAAACTCAACATCCTCGACCGCGAACAGCGCCTGCAAGCCGTTGCCGAATTGTGCAAGGTCGGCCGTGCCGATCTGGTCCAGGTCATCGGCAAGATGGCCCTGGTTTACCGCAAGAACCCGCAAGTGAACAAGCAACTGTCGAACGTGCATCGCTTTCGCTGATGCCCGGGCCGACCCTCGAGGTCGCGCCCTGCGCGCCGCCGAGGGGCCCGGCTGCCCTACCAACACCAGGCTAACGCCCAACAGCTGGTAGCACCACAGCTGCCAGATGGCGGCGCTCACGCGCCGCCACGGCAGTCGATCAAACGTGGGCGACTTCGACGATCTCGTACTCGATCACGCCGCCGGGGGTTTTCACCGTGACCACGTCGCCTTCTTCCTTGGCGATGAGGGCACGTGCGATGGGCGAGCCATGGGACAGCTTGCCACCCTTGATATCGGCTTCGTCCTCACCGACGATCTTGTACTTCACGCGCTCGTCGGTTTCGACATTGGCGATTTCCACGGTCGTGCCGAAAATCACCTTGCCGGTTTTCGGAATCGTGGTGACGTCGATTACCACGGCGTTCTGCAAACGCCCCTCGATGTCACGGATACGCGCCTCGACCATGCCCTGCTCTTCGCGGGCCGCATGGTATTCGGCGTTTTCCTTGAGGTCGCCCAGCTCGCGCGCCTCACCGATGGCCTGGCTCAGGCGCGGACGCTCGACCTTGCTGAGTTTTTCGTGTTCTTCCTCCAGGGCACGATGGCCTTGGACGGTCATTGGGTACTTGATCATGCGTTGAGTCCTGCGTGGAGATCCTGCAAACGGCGCACGGTCTTTTCAGGACCGAACTTGAGCGCTTCACAGATCGCTTCGCCAGCGGCAATGGTCGTGGTGCAGTAGATCTTGTGCTGCAAGGCGTTGCGACGGATCGAGTAAGAATCGGCGATCGACTGACGGCCTTCGGTGGTGTTGATGATCAAGGTGACTTCGTCGTTCTTGATCATGTCGACCACGTGCGGGCGACCTTCGGTCACCTTGTTGACGCGACGTACCTTCAAACCGGCTGCTTCGATGACGCGTGCGGTGCCTGCGGTGGCGACCACTTCGAAGCCCAGTGCGATCAGGTCGCGGGCCACGCCAGCCACCAGCGGCTTGTCGTCGTCACGCACGCTGATGAAGGCCGTGCCGCCGGTCGGCAGCACTTCGCTGGCGCCCATCTGCGCCTTGGCGAAGGCTTCGCCGAAGGTGTCGCCGACACCCATCACTTCACCCGTGGATTTCATTTCCGGGCCAAGGATCGGGTCGACGCCAGGGAACTTGGCGAACGGGAACACCGCTTCCTTGACGCTGTAGAAGTTGGGAATGATTTCCTTGGTGAAGCCGATTTCCTTCAGGGTCTTGCCGGCCATGACGCGCGCGGCAATCATCGCCAGCGAGGTGCCGATGCACTTGGACACGAACGGTACGGTACGCGAGGCACGCGGGTTGACTTCGATCACGTAGATCTTGTCGCCCTGCAGCGCCAGCTGCACGTTCATCAAGCCGATGACACCCAGTTCCAGGGCCATCTTCTTGACCTGCTCGCGCACTTCGTCCTGGACGTGGGCCGGCAGCGAGTACGGCGGCAGCGAGCAGGCCGAGTCACCGGAGTGAACACCGGCCTGCTCGATGTGCTGCATGATCGCGCCGATGACCACGTCGGTGCCGTCGCACACCGCATCCACGTCCATCTCGATGGCGCAGTTGAGGAAGTGGTCGAGCAGTACCGGGCTGTCGTTGGACACCTGTACGGCTTCACGCAGGTAGCGCTTGAGCTCGTCGAGTTCGTAGACGATCTCCATGGCGCGGCCGCCCAGTACGTACGACGGGCGCACGACCAGCGGGTAGCCGATCACGCCAGCGGCGCGAATGGCTTCTTCTTCGCTGCGCACGGTCGCGTTCGGCGGCTGCAGCAGGTTCAGGCGCTGGACCATCTGCTGGAAACGCTCGCGGTCTTCGGCGCGGTCGATGGAATCAGGGCTGGTGCCGATGATCGGCACGCCGGCTTCTTCCAGGGCGCGGGCCAGTTTCAGCGGGGTCTGGCCGCCGTACTGGACGATGACGCCCTTGGGCTTCTCGACGCGCACGATTTCCAGCACGTCTTCGAGCGTCAATGGCTCGAAGTACAGGCGATCGGAGGTGTCGTAGTCGGTGGACACGGTTTCCGGGTTGCAGTTGACCATGATGGTCTCGTACCCGTCGGCGCGCAGGGCCAGGGCCGCGTGAACGCAGCAGTAGTCGAACTCGATGCCTTGGCCGATACGGTTCGGGCCACCGCCCAGGATCATGATCTTGTCGCGGTCGGTCGGGTTGGCCTCGCACTCTTCCTCGTACGTGGAGTACAGGTAGGCGGTGTCGGTGGCGAACTCGGCGGCGCAGGTGTCGACGCGCTTGTAGACAGGGAACACATCCAGCTTGTGGCGATGACGACGCAGATTCTTGTCAGTGATGCCCAGCAGCTTGGCCAGACGCTGATCGGAGAAACCCTTGCGTTTGAGGCGGAACATCAAGGCCTTGTCGATATCGGCCAGACCCAGGGTCTTGACCTTCTCTTCTTCCTTGATCAGGTCTTCCATCTGCACCAGGAACCAACGGTCGATCATGGTCAGGGCGAAAATGTCGTCCACGCTCATGCCGGCGCGCATGGCATCGGCGACGTACCAGATGCGCTCGGCGCCCGGCACGGTCAGTTCGCGCTTGAGGATGCCATTGGCTTCGGGGCTGCTCAGGTCGACTTTCGGGTCCAGGCCACTGACGCCCACTTCCAGGCCGCGCAGGGCTTTCTGCAGGGATTCCTGGAAGGTCCGGCCGATGGCCATGACTTCACCCACGGATTTCATCTGGGTGGTCAGGCGCGCGTCCGCTTTCGGGAATTTCTCGAAGGCGAAGCGTGGCAGCTTGGTGACGACGTAGTCGATGGACGGTTCGAACGACGCCGGGGTCTTGCCGCCGGTGATGTCGTTCTGCAGTTCGTCGAGGGTGTAGCCGACGGCCAGCTTGGCCGCGACCTTGGCGATCGGGAAGCCGGTGGCCTTGGAAGCCAGTGCCGAGGAACGCGACACGCGCGGGTTCATCTCGATCACGACCATGCGGCCGGTGTCCGGGCAGATACCGAACTGCACGTTGGAGCCGCCGGTTTCCACGCCGATCTCGCGCAGCACTGCCAGCGAGGCGTTGCGCAGGATCTGGTATTCCTTGTCGGTCAGGGTCTGCGCCGGTGCGACGGTGATCGAGTCACCGGTGTGCACGCCCATCGGGTCGAAGTTCTCGATGGAACAGACGATGATGCAGTTGTCCTTTTTGTCGCGGACCACTTCCATCTCGTACTCTTTCCAACCGATCAGCGATTCGTCGATCAGCAGTTCCTTGGTCGGCGACAGGTCCAGGCCACGGGCGCAGATCTCTTCGAACTCTTCACGGTTGTAGGCGATGCCGCCGCCGGTACCGCCCATGGTGAACGAAGGACGAATGATGCACGGGAAGCCGAGCTTCTCCAGCACCGCATTGGCTTCTTCCATGCTGTGGGCGATACCCGAGCGCGGGCAGGCCAGGCCGATGGACTTCATGGCCTTGTCGAAACGCGAACGGTCTTCGGCCTTGTCGATGGTGTCGGCATTGGCACCGATCATTTCCACGCCGAACTTGGCCAGAACGCCTTCGCGCTCCAGGTCCAGGGCGCAGTTCAGGGCAGTCTGGCCACCCATGGTCGGCAACACGGCGTCGGGACGCTCTTTCTCGATGATCTTGGCCACGGTCTGCCACTTGATCGGTTCGATGTAGGTGGCGTCGGCCATGTCCGGGTCGGTCATGATGGTGGCCGGGTTGGAGTTGACCAGAATGACGCGGTAACCCTCTTCGCGCAGGGCCTTGCAGGCCTGGGCGCCGGAGTAGTCGAATTCGCAGGCCTGGCCGATGACGATCGGTCCGGCGCCAAGAATCAGGATGCTTTTCAAGTCTGTACGTTTTGGCATGGTTCTCACTCAATTGCGCAGTTCAGCCGGCTGCCCGCCTGAACTTTATTGGGCGGCGCCCTGGCGGCCTGTCCGTCTTCGACGGGGCCGGCCGGGGCGCGCGTTACACACGGGTCCGACAGTGATCAGCGGCGCTTGGCCATCGATTCGATGAAGCGGTCGAACAGCGGCGAGACGTCGTTCGGACCAGGGCTGGCTTCAGGGTGGCCCTGGAAGCTGAACGCGGCCTTGTCGGTCAGCTCGATACCCTGCAGGGTGCCGTCGAACAGCGATTTGTGGATCGCGCGGACATTGCTCGGCAACGTCGCTTCATCTACCGCGAAGCCGTGGTTCTGGCTGGTGATCATCACCACACCGCTGTCGACATCCTGCACCGGGTGGTTGGCACCGTGGTGACCATGCCCCATCTTGACGGTCTTGGCGCCGGCAGCCAGGGCCAGCAACTGGTGGCCGAGGCAGATGCCGAAGACCGGAATCTCGGTCTGCAGCACTTCCTTGATCGCCTGGATAGCGTAGTCGCAGGGCTCTGGATCGCCAGGGCCGTTGGACAGGAAGACGCCATCGGGGTTGAGCGCCAGCACATCGGCGGCCGGGGTTTGCGCAGGCACCACGGTGAGGTGGCAGCCGCGCTCGACCAGCATGCGCAGGATGTTGACCTTGACGCCGTAGTCGTAGGCGACCACATGGTAAGGCAGCTCGCTGTTGGGCACATCGGGGTGGCTGTCGGATTTCAGCTCCCAGACACTGGAGCGCCACTGGTAGGTGTCCTTGGTGCTGACTTCCTTGGCCAGGTCCATGCCCTTGAGGCCGGGGAAGGCGCGCGCGGCGGCGATGGCGGCCTCTTCGCTGATGTCGTCACCGGCCATGATGCAGCCGTTCTGCGCGCCTTTCTCTCGCAGGATGCGGGTCAGGCGGCGGGTGTCGATGCCGGCGATGGCAACCACGTTGTTGGCTTTCAGGTAGTCGTCCAGCGCCATGGTGTTACGCCAGTTGCTGGCCACCAATGGCAGGTCGCGGATCACCAGGCCTGCGGCCCAGACGCGATCGGACTCGGCATCTTCCGGGGTGGTGCCGGTGTTGCCGATGTGGGGGTAGGTCAGGGTGACGATTTGCTGGGCATAGGAAGGATCGGTAAGGATTTCCTGATAGCCGGTCATGGCGGTGTTGAACACCACCTCTCCAACGGTTTGCCCGTCGGCTCCAATGGCTTCGCCGCGAAAGATGCTGCCATCGGCAAGGGCGAGTATGGCTGGCTTAGTCAAGAAGACCTCCCGTAAATAAAGCCTGAAAGGGCGATCGCAGGTTGTAAAAAAGCGGAATGCCGTATGGATACGTCACCCCGCTTCTTTTCATCGAATTATCTGCGCGCTTTTAGTGGACACACTAAAGCTGTAGCTTACAGAAAAGAGGGGTTTTGGTCTACCGCGAATGCGGTGGGAAGTTCGCATGATGCGACAGGGGGCGGGAATTTGTGGTGATAGTACTAGCGTCTTCGCGGGCAGAGCCCGCTCCCACAAGGTTGGCGCCTAGCTGTGGGAGCGGGGCGGGCGGCGAGCCTTGTGCCTGCGAAGGGGTCGATTAGGTCAATGCAGGTCCAGCACGTCCTGCATGTCGTAGAAGCCTGGGGCGCGGCCGTCGAGCCAGAGGGCAGCGCGTACCGCTCCCTTGGCGAACGTCATGCGGCTGGACGCCTTGTGAGTGATCTCGACGCGCTCGCCGTCAGCGGCGAACAGCACGGTATGGTCACCCACCACGTCGCCCGCGCGCACGGTTGCGAAACCAATGGTCTGGCGCTCGCGCGCGCCGGTCTGACCTTCACGGCCGTACACCGCCACCTTTTTCAGATCGCGACCCAACGCGCTGGCAATCACTTCGCCCATGCGCACGGCCGTGCCCGAGGGCGCATCGACCTTGTGCCGGTGATGGGCTTCCATGATCTCGATATCGACGTCGTCGCCCAACACGCGCGCAGCGGTGTCGAGCAACTTCAGGCACAGATTGACGCCGACACTGAAGTTGGCGGCGAAGACGATGGGGATATCCTTGCCCGCCTCGGCCAGCAACGCCTTTTCTTCGGCACTGAAACCGGTGGTGCCGATGACCATGGCCTTGCCCGCCTTGCGGCAGAACGCCAGGTTTTTCAGCGTTACCGTCGGATGGGTGAAGTCGATCAACACATCGAACTCCTCCGCCACCTTGGCCACGTCGCCCGACAGCGGTACGCCGATCCGCCCCAGGGCAGCCAGCTCGCCGGCATCGGCGCCCACCAGCGTGCTGTCCGGCCGATCGACCGCCGCCGTCAAGCCGGCGCCGGGCGCCAGTTGGACCGCTTCGATCAAGGTCTTGCCCATGCGCCCGGCGGCGCCCATCACAGCTATACGTCGCATGCTCGAATCCTTATGCCTTACAGGTCGCCGAAGAAACGCTTCACACCCTCGAACCAACCATTGGCCTTCGGCGAATGGGATTCGTTGCCCTCAAGCGAAGTGCGGAATTCTTCCAGCAACTCACGCTGACGACGGTCGAGGTTGACCGGCGTTTCTACCGCCACCCGGCACATCAGGTCGCCGGCACCGCCGCCGCGCACGGGCGCAACGCCCTTGCCGCGCAGACGGAACTGCTTGCCGGTCTGGGTGCCTTCCGGAATCTTCAGCTTGACCCGACCGTCGAGGGTCGGCACTTCCAGCTCGCCGCCCAATGCCGCGTCGGTAAAGCTGATCGGCACTTCGCAGTACAAGTGCTTGCCGTCGCGCTGGAAGATCGCGTGCTCGCGCACGTTGATCACCACGTAGAGGTCGCCGGTCGGGCCACCCTGCATGCCCGCCTCGCCTTCACCCGACAGGCGAATGCGATCACCGGTGTCGACGCCCGAAGGCACCTTGACCGAGAGGGTCTTGTATTCTTCGACACGGCCTTCGCCATGGCACGAATCGCACGGGTCGGAGATGATCTTGCCCTGGCCATGGCAGCGCGGGCAGGTCTGCTGCACCGAGAAGAAGCCCTGCTGCATACGCACCTGGCCGATACCGCCACAGGTCGGGCAGGTGATCGGCGCCGAGCCTTTCTTCGCGCCACTGCCGTCGCAGGGCTTGCAGTTGACCAGCGTCGGCACACGGATGCTGACCGTGGTGCCGCGCACGGCTTCTTCCAGGTTCAGTTCGAGGGTATAGCGCAGGTCGCTGCCACGCTGGGCGCCACCGCGGCCATTGCCGCCGCGACCGCCACCGAAGAAATCGCTGAACACATCGCCGAAGATATCGGAGAAATTCTGGCCGCCGAAACCCTGGCCACCGCCACCCATGCTCGGGTCGACGCCGGCATGACCATATTGGTCGTACGCCGCGCGCTTGCTCGCATCGGACAGCACTTCATAGGCCTCGTTGGCCTCTTTGAATGCCTCTTCCGATTCCTTGCTGTCGGGGTTGCGATCCGGGTGATGCTTCATCGCGAGGCGGCGATAGGCCTTCTTCAGATCTGCTTCGCTGGAGCCGCGCTCCACCCCCAGAACCTCGTAATAGTCACGCTTTGCCATAAGTCTTTTTACTCTTTTGGGAGCCAGCACGCAGGGGCGCCGCTGACCGCGCCGCCAACATCCGATCGCTGTCGCATGTTGTTAAAATTCGTGTATTCCAGACACGCCAACGCGGGAGCAAGCCCCCGCGCGGCGACATCCTACCAGTCACCGTGCAAGCACAGTCAACCGGCCGACCAACAAGTGTTTACTTGTTGTCTTTGACTTCTTCGAACTCGGCATCGACAACGTCGTCGTGCTTGCCGGCTTCTTCCGCTGGCTGGGCAGCAGCACCTTCAGGCTTCTCGGCCTGGTCGGCGTACATCTTCTGCGCCACTGGCGCGGAGACCTTGGACAGCTCTTCGACCTTGGCATCGATGGCAGCCTTGTCGTCGCCCTTGACCGCAGCTTCCAGCGCCACGACGGCCGCTTCGATGGCAGTCTTCTCGTCGGCAGTGACCTTGTCACCGGCGTCGGCAACCATCTTGCGCGTCGAGTGCACCAGTGCATCACCCTGGTTGCGGGCAGCAGCCAGCTCTTCGAACTTGCGGTCTTCCTCGGCGTTGACTTCAGCGTCACGCACCATCTGCTGAATTTCGTCTTCGGACAGACCGGAGTTGGCCTTGATCACGATCGACTGGGTCTTGCCGGTGGCCTTGTCCTTCGCGCCGACGTGCAGGATGCCGTTGGCATCGATGTCGAAGGTCACTTCGATCTGCGGCACGCCACGTGGCGCTGGCGGGATCTCGGCCAAGTCGAACTTGCCCAGCGACTTGTTCTGCGCGGCTTGCTTGCGCTCGCCCTGCAGAACATGAATGGTCACGGCGCCCTGGTTGTCATCGGCAGTCGAGAATACCTGCGATTTCTTGGTAGGAATCGTGGTGTTCTTCTCGATCAGCGCGGTCATCACGCCGCCCATGGTTTCGATACCCAAGGTCAGCGGGCTGACGTCGAGCAGCAGCACGTCTTTCACGTCGCCGGCCAGTACGGCGCCCTGGATGGCAGCACCCATGGCAACGGCTTCGTCAGGGTTGACGTCCTTGCGGGCTTCTTTGCCGAAGAAGTCGGTGACCAGCTTCTGGACCAGCGGCATGCGGGTCTGACCACCGACCAGAATCACGTCGTTGATCGCGCCAACGTCGATACCGGCGTCTTTCATGGCGATGCGGCAAGGATCGATGGTGCGCTGAACCAGGTCTTCGACCAAAGATTCCAGCTTGGCGCGGGAGATCTTAACGTTCAAGTGCTTCGGACCGGTCGCGTCTGCAGTGATGTACGGCAGATTGACGTCGGTCGACTGGCTCGAGGACAGCTCGATCTTGGCTTTCTCAGCGGCTTCTTTCAGGCGCTGCATGGCCAGCGGGTCACCCTTGAGGTTCATGCCGCTTTCTTTCTTGAATTCGTCTACGAGGTAGTCGATCAAGCGGATGTCGAAGTCTTCGCCGCCCAGGAAGGTGTCGCCGTTGGTGGCCAACACTTCGAACTGGTGCTCGCCGTCTACTTCGGCGATTTCGATCACGGACACGTCGAAGGTACCGCCACCCAGGTCATAAACGATGACGGTGTGGTCGCCCTTAGCCTTGTCCATGCCGTATGCCAGTGCAGCGGCAGTCGGCTCGTTGATGATGCGCTTGACGTCCAGACCGGCGATACGACCGGCGTCCTTGGTGGCCTGACGCTGGCTGTCGTTGAAGTAGGCCGGCACGGTAATGACCGCTTCGGTGACCGCTTCGCCGAGGTAGTCTTCGGCGGTCTTCTTCATCTTTTTCAAGATTTCAGCCGAGATCTGCGGCGGTGCCATTTTCTGGCCGTTGACTTCGACCCAGGCGTCCTTGTTGTCGGCTTCGACAATCTTGTACGGGACCATCTGGATGTCTTTTTGCACGACGTCTTCGGCGAAACGACGGCCGATCAGGCGCTTCACTGCATACAGCGTGTTGTGCGGGTTGGTGACGGCCTGACGCTTGGCCGACTGACCGACGAGAATTTCGCCGTCGTTGGCATAAGCGATGATCGAAGGTGTGGTCCGAGCGCCTTCGGCGTTCTCGATGACCTTGGCCTTGCCGTTTTCCAGAATGGAGACGCAGGAGTTGGTGGTCCCCAGGTCGATACCGATAATCTTGCCCATGTTTCTTCTCCTGGCACTAAGGCCCGAAAATTTTGGATTTGGTTGCCGCAGCAGTGGTGGCTGTCTGCGGTAGCACTTAAACGCTTGACACTAAGATGGGGGCCACTTGGCCGATTTCAAGCCTGCTCGTCTATCGAAGGCGAAACCGGTGCGGCGGCCTTGCTGACCACGACCATGGCCGGGCGCAGCAGGCGTCCATTGAGCTGATAGCCCTTCTGGAAAACCTTCAAGACACTGTTGGGCTCGACATCCGCGCTTTCCTGCATCGCCATGGCCTGGTGATGCTCGGCGTTGAATGGCTGGCCGTGCGGGTCGATGGCTTCCAGGTTGTAGCGCTTGAGGGTGTCCTGAAACATCTTCAGGGTCAGCTCCATGCCTTCGCGCATCGGACGAATGCTTTCGTCGTCGGCGCTGGACAGCTCGATACCGCGCTCGAGGCTGTCGAGCACGGGCAGCAGGTCGCCGGCGAACTTCTCGAGGGCGAACTTGTGCGCCTTTTCCACGTCCTGATCGGCGCGGCGGCGAACATTCTGCAGGTCGGCCGCGACACGCAGCGACTGGTCCTGAGCGGTGGCGAGCTGCTCTTCGAGCAACTGCACGCGCGCGGTGAGGTCTTCGGCGCCAGCGCTGGCAGCCTGATTAGCGTCTAGATTCTGATCGTCCAGATTCTGTTCATCAGCCATTGGTTCTCTCCTCTCGATAACGTCCGCGAGGTCGACTCGCGCTTCTGACCGGTATATGGGGTCGCAAATTCGCGCTTCAAGGGCTGACGACCAGCGGCTGAGTGTGGGCTTTCGAACTAAGCGATAAAAAACCCAGGCATCAGGCGAAAACGAGCTAAGGGCCAATATTGTCAGCCCTGTATAAAACACTGTATAAATAACCAGACATTCATGCCTGGGGGCGGTCTTATGCTGGTGCACCTGTCCGTACACAACTATGCCATCGTCGAACATCTCGACCTCGAACTCGAGCGCGGGATGAGCGTGATCACGGGCGAAACCGGCGCCGGCAAATCGATCATGCTCGATGCGCTGGGCCTGGCCCTGGGCGACCGCGCCGACAGCGGCGTGGTCCGGCCCGGAGCAGACAAGGCCGACATCCTTGCCACTTTCGATCTGGTCGATATCCCCGAGGCCAGCACGTGGCTTGCCGAGCGCGACCTGGAAACCGACGGCCCCTGCATCCTGCGCCGGGTGATCACGGCCAAGGGCGGTTCGCGCGGCTACATCAACGGCACCCCCTGCCCGCTCGGCGACCTCAAGTCGCTGGGTGAGCTGCTGATCGATATCCATAGCCAGCACGAGCACCAGTCGCTGCTCAAGACCGATACCCATCGCCGCCTGCTGGATGAATACGCCGGTGCCAGCGATCTAGCCCGGCAGGTGCACCTGGCTGCGCAGAAATGGCGCCAGACCCGCCAGGAACTCGAGCGCCTGTCGGACTCCGGTGACGAACAGCGCGCACGTCACCAGTTGCTCAGCTACCAGCTGGAAGAGCTGGAGAACCTCGGGCTGGGCGAGAACGAGCTGGAGCAGCTGGAACAGGAACACAAGAACCTGACCAACGCCGAAGCCTTGTTCGGCATCTGCCGCCAGGTCATCGACCATTGCAGCGAAAACGATTCGGGCAACGTGCTCAGCGCGCTGACCGCCAGCCTTAATCGCCTGGGCGGCGTCAGCAATGCTCCGAACGCGCTGGGCGAAGCGGCCTCGATGCTGGCAACGGCGCAGATCCAGGTCGAAGAAGCCGTGGGCGAACTCAATCGCTTCCTCGACCACTTCGAAGCCGATCCGGCGCGCTTGCAGCATATCGAGGAGCGCCTCGACACCATCTATACCCTGGCGCGCAAACACCGCGTTCACCCGACCGAAGTGGTCGCGCTGCAACACCGCTTGCTCGAAGAGCTGGAAGGGTTGAACGCCAGCGACGAGTCAATCGAGCAGCTGGGTGAAGAGCTGGCGGCCTATGCACGCCACTACCAGGAAAAAGCCGGTGAGCTGACCGGACTGCGCACCCACGCCGCCGCGCAACTGGCGGCCGCAGTGGAGGTGGAAATCCAGCGCCTGGGCATGCCTGGTGGGCGCTTCACCATCGAGCTGCGCGCCAATGCCCACGAGGACTTGCACCCCAATGGTCTGGAGCAAGTCGAGCTGTTGGTCAGCGCCAACCCGGGCCAGCCGATGAAACCCTTGGCCAAGGTGGCCTCGGGTGGCGAGCTGTCGCGGATCAGCCTGGCAATCCAGGTGATCACGGCGCAGACCTCGCGGGTTCCGACGCTGGTGTTCGACGAAGTGGACGTGGGCATCGGTGGCCCGACAGCCGAGATCGTCGGGCAGTTGCTGCGTCGCCTGGGTGAGCGTGGGCAAGTGCTGACCGTGACCCACCTGCCGCAGGTGGCGGCGCAGGGGCACCATCATTTGTTCGTGCACAAGGTGCGCGGCAGTGACGAGACACGTACGGCGGTGTCGAACCTGGGCAAAGGCGAGCGAGTGGAAGAGGTGGCGCGGATGCTGGGCGGGATTGACCTGACCAAGGAATCGCTGGCGCATGCGAAGAAGATGGTGGTGACGGCCAAGGGGTGATGGTGGCCAGGCGGGCCTCTTCGCGGGCAGAGGGCTCGCCGCCCGCCCCGCTCCCACAAAAAAACGGGTCTCACATACCACTTGTGGGAGGGTGATGGTGGCCGGCGGGCCTCTTCGCGGGCAGAGCCCCGCTCCCACAGGTAAGTACGAGCCTTGTGGGAGCGGGGCGGGCGGCGAGCCCTCTGCCCGCAAAGAGGCCCCAACTGATTCACCCCAACAAAAAAGGCGACCCCAGGGTCGCCTTTTTGCATCACTCCTGAAGTTACTTTGGCTTGCGCACGTACAGCACCAGGTTGTGATCCACCAGCTCGTAACCATGCTCGCTGACGATTTCCTTCTGGCGGCGCTCGATCTCGTGATCGGTAAACTCGATCACGTCACCCGAGTCGACATCGACCATATGGTCGTGGTGCTCGCCGTCTGCCAATTCGAACACGGCATGGCCGCCGTCGAAGTTGTGACGTGCTACCAGACCCGCCGCTTCGAATTGGGTCAGAACACGGTAAACCGTGGCCAGGCCCACATCTTCGCCCGCTTCCATAAGCGCCTTGTAGACTTCCTCGGCGCTCATGTGGCGTTGCTGTGCCGACTCCAGCATTTGCAGAATCTTGACCCGTGGAAGGGTCACCTTGAGGCCGGCTTTACGCAGTTCGCTATTATCAACCATGGTCAGCTTTCTCAACGATGCGGCTTCGCAGCATCTCTTAATACGGGTATGATCGGGGTTTACGTTGTCCCAGCCAAGATAGTGGAAGTCGCCCACCGATGCAAAACACCAAGCACTTGCTAACCAGCCTCACCTTCGTGGGACTGCTCGCACTCGCCGGTTGTTCATTCCCCGGGGTTTACAAAATCGACATCCAGCAGGGCAATGTCGTCACACAGGACATGATAGACCAGTTACGGCCCGGAATGACCCGTCGGCAAGTAAGGTTTATCATGGGCAACCCCCTGTTGGTCGACACGTTTCACGCCAATCGCTGGGATTACCTGTACAGCCTGCAGCCAGGCGGCGGCGAACGCCAGCAGGAACGCATGAGTGTCATGTTCAACGGCAACGACCAATTGGTCGGCCTCTCTGGCGATTTCATGCCGGGCGTCAGCAGGGACCAGGCGATTCTGGGCAGCGACACCGACACCAACGCTACGCCCCAGCAGGGCGAGCCACAGAAGGCCGAAGAGCCACCCAAGCCTGGCTCGATGCTCGACGACATCCAGCGCGACGTGGACGGCGTGAAGACCGTTCCCGTGCCAGCACCCCAGCCGCTGGACGTTTCGCCGCAGTAAGCAGGCGGTACGAAAAAAGCCCGGTCATGCCGGGCTTTTTCATGGGCGAAGGAAAGTTATCTCAATGCGCCTTGCGCGCTTGCGCCGCCTTGGCCGCGCGCAATCGTCGCACCTCTTTCGGGTCCGCGAGCAACGGGCGGTAGAGTTCGATGCGGTCACCGGATTGCAGCACGTGCTCGGCGGGCGAATCCAGCAGCTTGGCGAAGATGCCTACCGGGCACTGACTGAAATTCACGCCAGGGAAACGCTGGGCAATGCCCGACATCTCGATCGCCTGGGCGACGGTTGTGCCCCCAGGCACTTGCAGCCCGATCAATGCCTGATCGTCGACCGCGGCATAGGCCACTTCGATGTCGATCAACTGCTCAGCCATGCAATTGCTTGGCGCGCTGGCAGAAGGCATCCACCAAGGTGTTGGCGGCCTGGTTGAACAGCGGGCCCAAGGTGGCGCGAATGATCGGGCCGGCATAGTCGAAGGACAGATCCAGGCTGATCTTGCAGGCCTTCTCGCCCAGCGGCTTGAACACCCACACTCCGTGCAACTGGTTGAACGGACCTTCTTCCAGGTTCATTTCAATGGAGCTACCGGGCACCAAGGTATTGCGGGTCACGAAATGCTGACTCAGCCCACCCTTGGCAATGTCCAGGTTGGCACGCATCAAGGTGTCGGTTTCTTCAAGGATGGTGGTGGACGAACACCAAGGCAGAAACTCGGGGTAGCGGGACACGTCGTTGACCAGGTCATACAGGGCCTGAGCGGGATAAGGCAGCAGGGCCGAGCGTTGAATATGGGTAGTCATGCGGGCGTCACTTCCAAAGCTGGGCGGCGGACGCGAGAACCCCGCGCCGGCCGAACGACGCCAACGGCGCCTTGAAAATAAGGTAGGCATGCCAGCAGACAGGGGGCACGCCAACGAAATCACGGGGCTTCTTTGTCGACAGCGGCAAAGCGCAGGCTATCCATAAAGATCAGGTATTGTCCGGTATTCATTGCAAGCGCTCAAGCGCATAGCAATACCGTAGCCGAGAGCGCAACGACTGCCTATAATGCGCGCCCTATGGCCAAATTAAAGAAACACCCTACAGGGACCATCGCGCAGAACAAGAAAGCGCGACACGATTACTTCATCGAACACCGTTTCGAGGCTGGCTTGGTCCTGGCCGGTTGGGAAGTAAAAAGCCTGCGTGCCGGCAAGGCGCAACTGGTGGACAGCTACGTGCTGCTCAAGGACGGCGAAGCCTGGCTGATGGGCAGCCACTTCACCCCTCTGACCACGGCCAGCACCCATGTGATCGCCGACCCGACGCGTACCCGCAAACTGCTGCTCAACCGCCGCGAGCTGGAAAAGCTGTTCGCCCAGGTTCAGCAGAAGGGCTATGCCTGCGTGGCGTTGTCGATCTACTGGAGCAAGCACTTGATCAAGTGTGAAATCGCTCTGGGCAAGGGCAAGAAGGAATACGACAAGCGCGATACCGAGCGCGAGCGCGATTCCAACCGCGAGCTGCAGCGTGCCGTGCGCAACAAGGGCAAGGAAGACTGATTCCTTCCCCTTGCAGCGCCAGCTTTGCCGCATTTACCGGCTTGATTACTGCAAGCTGCTGCGACGCTGTGCGCGAGCGGTGCGTTGCACTGTCTGCCGTGCCTCGTCGAGCACGCCCTGCACGTAAGTGATATGCAGGCTGGCCAATTCACGTGCCTGCTCCGCCTGACCGCTCACGATGGCCTGAAACAGCTGGCGATGCTGCGCGATCAACTTGTCTCGGGTTTCCCCGCTGTGCCGGTGCATGCCACCGATGTTCACCACCATGTTGCGCTTGAGCATGTCGAACAGACCGCGCACGGTGTGTAGCAATACCGCGTTGTGACTGGCTTCGGCAATCGCCAGATGGAAGTTGGCATCGGCCACGCCCTCCTCTTCCCGCGTGGCGGCCTCGACTCGGCGGTAACAATCTTCCAGGACATCCATGGCCTGCCTCAATCGATCGCGATCGATCTCGGTGGCGCGCTGCGCTGCATAGAAGGCGCACGACGCTTCCAGGGTATGGCGAAACTCGAGCAGGTCGCGCTGGCTTTCCGGATTGCTTTCCAGCAACGCCAACAGCGGATCGCTGAAGGTTGAGCCGAGCGTGTGGCAGACGTAATTGCCCCCGCCCTGACGACTGACCAACATGCCCTTGGCCACCAGTTTCTGGATAGCCTCACGCAACGAAGGCCGTGACACACCGAACTGCTCGGACAGCGCCCGCTCGGCTGGCAAACGCTCGCCTGCCCTGAGCGTGCCCTCGAGAATCATGGCCTCCAGACGCTCGACGATGCCATCGGACAAACGCCGTTGACGGACTTGCTCAATACCCATGGGTGGCTCCAACACACGATTGCCCTGGCCGCACTCGACCAAAGTCATAGACAAGGAAATTGACAGCCCCACGGCTGCGTCCTAACCTGACCGGAACTTATTGTAAATTGGTATTACCAATTCCTGCAATACAGCGCCGTAGCGCCAAGCCTTCCAAAAAAAACAAGGGGCCTCAGTCTATGCAAACCTGGCAGCAGATCTACAACCCGCTCGGCAGCCTCGGGCTATCCGCCCTGGTAGCCGTCATACCCATCGTGTTCTTCTTCCTGGCGCTGGCCGTATTCCGCATGAAGGGGCACGTCGCCGGCAGCATTACCCTGGCGCTGTCCATCGTGCTGGCGATCTTCGCCTACGGCATGCCGGCCGACATGGCACTGGCGGCCGCCGGCTACGGCTTCATGTACGGGCTGTGGCCGATTGCCTGGATCATCGTCGCCGCCGTGTTCCTGTACAAACTGACGGTCAAGAGCGGCCAGTTCGAGATCATTCGCAGCTCGGTGCTGTCGATCACCGACGACCAACGCCTGCAAGTATTGCTGATCGGCTTCTGCTTCGGCGCCTTCCTGGAAGGTGCCGCAGGCTTCGGCGCGCCGGTCGCCATCACCGCCGCCCTGCTGGTGGGCCTGGGCTTCAACCCGCTGTACGCGGCAGGCCTGTGCCTGATCGCCAACACCGCACCCGTGGCCTTTGGCGCACTGGGCATTCCGATCATCGTCGCAGGCCAGGTGACGGGCATCGACCCGTTCAAGATCGGCGCCATGACTGGCCGCCAACTGCCGTTGCTGTCGTTGATCGTACCTTTCTGGCTGGTGTTCATCATGGACGGCCTGCGCGGCGTCCGGGAGACCTGGCCGGCGGCACTGGTTGCAGGCCTGAGCTTCGCCATCGTGCAGTACCTGACCTCCAACTTCATCGGCCCGGAACTGCCCGACATCACCTCGGCACTGACCAGCATCGTCTGCCTGACCTTGTTCCTGAAAGTGTGGCAGCCCAAGCGCAGCGCCAGCACTGATCAAGTGGCCGTGAGCGGCGGTGCGGCCGTAATGGGTGGCGGACCCGCGGGCAAAACCTCGGCGGTCGGCGGCTCTACACCGACGCCCTACAGCCTGGGAGAGATCCTCAAGGCGTGGTCGCCGTTCCTGATCCTGACCGTGCTGGTCACCATCTGGACCCTGAAGCCATTCAAAGCCATGTTCGCCCCGGGCGGCGCCATGTACAACTTCGTGTTCAACTTCGCCATCCCGCACCTGGACCAACTGGTGCTCAAGACGGCACCCATCGTCGCCACTGCTACACCCATGCCCGCCGTGTTCAAGTTCGACCCGATCTCGGCCACCGGCACGGCGATCCTGTTCGCCGCGATCATCTCGATGATGGTGCTGCGCATCGACATCAAGACCGCACTGAAGACCTTCGGTGAAACCCTGTTCGAACTGCGCTGGCCGATCCTGTCCATCGGCATGGTGCTGGCCTTCGCATTCGTTACCAACTTCTCGGGCATGTCTTCCACCATGGCGCTGATCCTGGCCGGCACCGGCTCCGCGTTCCCGTTCTTCTCGCCGTTCCTGGGCTGGCTGGGCGTGTTCCTGACCGGCTCGGACACCTCGTCCAACGCGCTGTTCGGCTCGCTGCAAGCCACCACCGCGCACCAACTGGGCGTCAGCGACGTACTGATGGTGGCCGCCAACTCCAGCGGCGGCGTCACCGGCAAGATGATCTCGCCGCAGTCCATCGCCGTGGCCTGCGCTGCCACCGGCCTGGTGGGCCGCGAGTCCGACCTGCTGCGTTTCACGCTCAAGCACAGCTTGTTGTTCGCCACCATCATCGGCTTGATCACCCTGGCGCAGGCCTACTGGTTCACCGGCATGCTGGTGCACTGATTCCTGGCCGATATGCGTCCAACACACCCAACCTGGGGGCGATGTCGCCCCCTTTTGGTGCTAACTGAATTTATTTACATCCGCACACGTTTTCGACAGAACCCCTGCAAAAGGGCGAAGTCCATTCATCAGGCCCGCAAGCAATTGGGCTATTTCTGACTGCGGACGCCGATCCTACCGAGGAGCGCCGAGTCCACCTTGAGTAAGGAGATTCTTATGAAGCGTACCTATCTGTCCGGCCTGATCGTAGCCTCCGCCCTGATCGCATCCCCTGTGTTCGCCGCTGACGACCTGTGCGAAGTGAACATGCAGAAGCTGAACGACGCCAAGACCACTTCGATGCAGCTCGGCGACCCCGCCAAGAGCCAATACGACGACGCGTACAAAGCCGCCATGGCCGCCCACGCTGCCAAGGACGAAAAAGCCTGCATCTCGCACTCCACCGACGCCATGAACATCCTGATGGATGCTCAGAAAAGCAAAGGCTGATCGCCAAGCCAACCATGGGGTTGGCCTGACGCCGCAAAATGACGTAGACTACGTCTCCCCTGCCTAACCGCAGGGACTGGGGCCGATTAGGATTCGACGCCGGTTGCGAAACTCTAGGTGCATGCCGACTTGGTAACAGAAGTCGTAAATCAACTGTTGCAACTTTCTATAGTTGCCAATGACGAAACCTACGAGGGCCAAGCTCTCGCTGCCTAACGGTAGCTGAGCCGCTCTTCTGGCTACTTCGGTGCCAGCGATCATCAGGGGATGCCTGTAAACCCAAAGTGATCGTCACGCAGAACAGGATCGTCGTGTAGCACGCTGTGGGCAAAGCGACTAAAACTTACACAGCTCGTCCAATGCACCCTGCCAGTCGGGCGGCTGCGGATTAACTCAGTAGACACGGCTAAGCATGTAGTACCGACAGCGGAGTACTGGCGGACGGGGGTTCAAATCCCCCCGGCTCCACCAAATAATCCTTACAAATCAGGCACTTAGCGAATCTCGCAAGTGTCTTTTTTGTGCTTAAATGGGTTGTTTTGGCTCGGTAATGCCAGCTTTATGACAGCCTTCCTAGCCCATTCCACATCTGCGGCTATACCCCCCATCGCATCAACCGTGATTGCGTTTTCTGACGATTTTTCGGTTTGAAATCGAGCCACAGCGGTCTGGCAGGGGTATTAAATCTGTGTCGGCTTACACACAGAGACCCACACATGCCGACACATGCCCCCAAGCAGTACTTGATCAGTCACGCCTCCCTGCAGCACTGCTTTGACAAGAGCCGCTCTGGGCTCGATAAGCTGCGCGAAAGCGACCCCAGCTTCCCTCGCCCCATCAAGTTTGGCCCGAGCAAACAGGCTGGCGTTTACTTCGTCGTCGCGGAGGTGGAAACCTGGCTGGAGAGCAAGATCAGCGAGCGTGATGGAGTCACTCGGGCTCGCTCTGAGAGAGATGAGCAATGACCACACACGAGCAGTTACCGTCGTTCTTGGCGGAAATGCCCGAGGCAGCACGTGCCTCATATCTGAATCCAAGCATCGTGCCAAAGCCACTGCCGAGCGGATTGGCCAGGGTTATGCCCTGGCGTGGAGAGCTACTGCCTGCTGTTCTTCAAGAATACGTGCGGGATGTCGCCGAGCGCACTCAGTACCCACCGGATTTTGTTGGGGTCGCGCTTGTGGTTGCTGTTAGCGCCGTAGTCGGACGCAAATTCACCATCCACCCGAAGCAGCATGATGATTGGACTGTCGTTCCCAACCAATGGGGAGTCATCATTGGACGGCCGTCTGCGATGAAAACACCAGCGCTCAAGCAAGCGCTTCGTCCCTTGGACGCATTGGAGACAAGAGAGCGAAATCAGCACTCCGTGGCGTTGGAGGAGTACAGGACCAACACTGAGCTGCTCGACATCGAGCGCAAGGCTGCTAAGAGCAATGCCACGAAACTTATAGGCAGCGGCGACAAACTTGGAGCGCGGGAGGAGCTCACCAAGGTTTCGAGTGATGTGCTGCCTCCAGTGCAGCGTCGCTACACCGTCAACGACTCAACGGTAGAAAAGCTCGATGAGCTGCTCAACGAAAACCCAAACGGCCTGCTGCTAGTACGTGACGAGCTCGGGGGCTGGCTCGCAACAATACAGAGTGAGGACGGCTCAGTGGCACGCGCTTTCTACTTGGAGTGCTTCGATGGCAACGGCTCATTTACCTACGATCGTATTGGCCGAGGCACCCTGTTCATCGAGTCATGTTGTTTATCGCTGATAGGCGGAATTCAACCCTCACGAATCGCATCCCTCGTGAACGCCTCGATCAGCGGCGAAGTGGATGACGGCCTGATTCAGCGCCTACAGCTCGCCGTCTATCTCGACGACATCCGTCAGTGGCGTCTGGTCGATCGCTGGCCAAACCAAGCTGCCGCTGAGCAAGTGAAACAGGTTATTGACTACCTCGATCAGCTACCATCCGAGCCTCGTACTACGCTCAGGTTCAGCCCAGAAACACAGGAAATGTTTAACGCCTGGTATACGCGTCATATGCAACAAAGCCGGAGCGAAGAATTCACCCAGCATTGCAATCCCATTATCTAAAAATGCCGCAGACCATTGCGGGGTTGGCCCTATTGTTCGAACTGGTCGAAGGTGATCAGAGAGCCGTGGGCATAGAGTCCACATCACGCGCCATTGACTGGGCGAGCTACCTGATGAGCCATGCCTTGCGACTCTACGGCGCAGCTATTGACGCCCCACTACTCGGTGCCAGGCTGATCCTGGAGCGTCAGCAGAAATTACCCGAGCCGTTTACCCCACGCGAGGTGCGTCAGAAGGACTGGATGGGGTCGGGCTCACAGGACGCTGTGAACAACGCACTCGCAGTTCTGGCTGAACACGACTTAATCATTGGCTACGAGGTGGCCAGAGAAAAAGGTGGCCGCCCATCAACACGCTACATCTGGCGAAAAACGTAGCCTCGCCCCAACCTGTTTACCAAAAAGGCCGGTAGGGCAGCCTACAGAACCTACGAAACTAAGTTCTGTAGGTTTTGTAGGCACCCTTTTCCTGGTTGGGATAAGTAATCAGCGCCCAAATGGACGTACCTGAACGCTTGGGGCAGCTGCCAGTGCTTGCGAAGCGGCGCTCTGAATCTGTCGAATCAGGCGGAATCGGCCAAAAGCAGACCGCCCGATACATCTAGAAAGCCAGCGGTGATTCACTTCCCTGCAAGATTGGGCCAGACTCTGCTTGTGACGTCGGAGATTTCCATTCGTCCACAAGGACAGGAAACGGTCCAGCCAACACATAAGTAAATCCATCCCTCGCCAGTGCCAACCATGTCAATTACTCTCGATCTTGAATACACACCTCTCCATATTTTTAGTAAAAACTTAGTAAAAATAAAATATATTCAACACATCCAAAAGGATTTAACAGATAGCGACGCTAAGAAGCTCGAGCTAAAAATACATTTCCTAAATCAATCATACGTATTCCAGTTGATCGCTTTTTGGCAAGTGTTTATCGAAGATCTTGCGAAATATGGCTTTCGGCAAATCGAGAAATCTGAAGGTAACCGCACATTAAAAACCATAGCGAAAAACAAACTCGACGAATCGCTAAATAAATTCAATACGCCGAATACGAAAAATATAGACGCTCTTTTCAAAGACGCCCTAGGTATAAGTAAAATTTCAGATCACTGGCAATCGCAGGAATTCACAAGAAATGAAGCAACCACAACGCTAAGCAGGCTTTTGGAAGCAAGACATAAAATCGCTCATGAAGGCACGGCATCAATCCCACTTTCCTATAAAAACAATTTCGAAAAAATGGAAACCTTAATGAAAATCGCCGAACTTACCGAGCATGCAGTTCTTGAAGAATTGAAAATAGCTCTCGGGCACGAAAACTAACTGGGAATTCGCAAGACCTTCGTAGGTGCATTTGAATGGCCGCAATTGGCTGATTGTTGCCTGTCGCGAAGGGCCGCAGTCGACCCATTGCAGCCCTTCGGCATCGAAGATATCGGCCGTGAGCTGCTATCAGGTTGCAGGCAGATGTCGAGCCCTTTCAACCATCCAGGGTGCTAGCGAACCAGATGATGCAATCGAGCTCGGCCAGATTTGCTGCTGGGTAGCCATCTGCCCGCTTCAGAGCCGCACGGAGAAGACGAGCACAATCGACGTAGCGCTCTCCCTTGCTGAGACCTCTTGGGAACGTAATGTCCAGACCTTCAAACCAGCCTCGTATTGGGCGATTTAATACGTAGTAGTGTTTCGGGAAAAACTGACAGAGCATCTCGGAGAACAACGCGCCTCTAGTTGTCAATCCTATTGACGTGAGGCGATTTATCTCCTGAATCACTACTCGGTCACGACCTGCGAACGGGGCGTCGAGCACCCGAGTAAGGCTTTTTGAAAATTCGCGAAAGTCGCTATTACGCCCCGTACGCTCCCACCCTTTGCCTTGAAAGCGACTTCCCTGTTCCCCCATGTGCCACAATGCACAGAGGTTGTCGTAGAAATCATCAATTCGAGTCTGGTTCCAGATCCTGGCCTTGCTTGTACTACGAATCAGCGACACCAAATTGGTCTTATTCCTTCTAAAAGCTTTCATCTGGTCGCGCCGCCGAGTGAGGTACGGCTTATAACCTTTGAGCTTGTGTATCGCCGGCAGTGGCAGGTGATATGCCTCTTGGGTTTCTTTGGGGTCATCCGCTTTCGAGCCACCCGCGTTCGCAGGTTGACGAGCCTCCTGATACCTATCAAGCCAAGTTTCATTCAGGGTCACGCTCACTTCGAAAACTCTTTCGATCCACTCAGACGCCAGTTGAAACTGCTCGTCAAATATGCAGGCGAAACCGTTGGCCTCGAAGTTCGTAGAGAATGCTGCCTTGGTCAAGTTGGAGGATCCAAGCAGCGCGTAGCACTTTCCATCGTGCTCACGCCAGAACATGGCCTTCGGATGAAAGCCATTGATCGACTCCACTACCATGAAATCTTGATGGCGGTCGGCTGGGAGCCATTCCATGACGGCCCGACAGGCGCTCTTGCGGGTGATGCCAAAATCTTTTCCGACGATGAAAAGGAAAGACTCACATTGGTCGCCAAGCGACTCTTTAATACCCCACTCGGTAAGGTAAGCACTTACGATGTATAGCTCTTTCGAGCGGCTCAGTGCGCGGTGGTAAATTCCATCGAGGCTGAGATTCTCGGATTTTTTCGGAAGCAGAATCAGTTCCATATGACGCCCTATCAAGTGTGGTACGAAATTTAGGCACGCCCTTGCCGCGTCCTTAGATTGTCCGCTCTTGGCCGTTGGCAGCCTTGGATCGGTGTTCTAAGAAGATGATAGCCTTTTGCCGTAAAATGATGCACCGTTGCCACCTTTGACCATCATCTCCAAGGACTACCGAAGTGAGCAGTACGCGATTCGTAGCGAATGCTAAAGAGCTGAAAAGCGCCCTTAACGACAAGGCAGACAGCATCGTAATCACCGATCGCAAGCTTGCTTTGGCGGTACGTGTGATCAAGTCCGTGACGTACACGAAGCTTGCATTGATAGCAGGCGGAGCAGGGGTAGCCGCGGTCAGCTTCTGGAACCCGGTGGGGGCTATTTCTGGTGGTGTTGCCGGAGCAAGCGGTCTGGTGACCTTCGGAGCTGCTGCGGGTGCGGTAGGTGCTACCGGTATCAGCGGCGGCGCAGCTGCGGTTGCCGTTGCTGCGCTTGCCACCGTCGGCGTGCTTGGATTGGCGGCAATGGTCATGCATAAGGACTACGCGCTTTCGATCGATGGCGGCGCCAATGGCAAAGTCACTACCACTGACGAAAAGCCCGATGTGAATGGAAAGTTCTCATTCAAGATGACCCTGAAACGCAACGGCAGCAACTGAGGAGCAAGAGGTAGGCTGCCTTGTGAGGCGCCCGCTTCCGACCCAAAGCAGACGCTCCAAGTGTTGAGCGCTGGATCCTGGCTGTGTTGCACAACCCTCTAGGCTCTGTACGAAATCCCGAGAAACCTAATCGTCGCTCCTCCAGCGCTGAGATTTTGTAGAGTCACGCGCCATTAACGGAAAGGAATTCTGTGATGGCAAGGCGCTACGAACTCACGGACGAGGCCTGGGATGTGATCTCCGATCTCTTCATCGAAACCCATGGCCGAGGCCGGCCTCGACTAAGCGACCGCCTGATGCTCGATGGCGTGCTGTGGGTGCTCTGGTCGGGTGCTGCATGGCGAGATATGCCTGAGCGCTTCGGCCCATGGTCAACGGTGTATCAACGGTTTCGGGGATGGCGAAACCAAGGGACTTTCGAGCAGATGCTCAAACGTCTTCACCTGAGATTGAATGAGCAAGGCTTGATTGATCTGCAAACCTGGATGATCGACTCAACCGCAGTACGCGCAACCCGAGCCTCATCTAGCGCCGGGAAAAAAGGGGGCCTGACGAGCCTGCCGATCATGCTCTAGGTCGCAGTCGCGGCGGCCTGACTACCAAAATCCACATGCTTTGCGACGCCAACGGAACACCGCTGCGCTTTATCCTCTCGGGCGGTCAAGCCAGTGACATCAGCTACGCACAACCACTGTTGGACGAGGTCAGCATTCCATCGACCCAACGTGGCCGCCCGCGCAAGCGCTGCAAATGGCTGCTCGCCGACAAGGGTTACGACGCCGAAGCACTACGCCGCTACTGCGATCAATATCGAATGCAGCCCGTCATCCCGTTGCGCTCGATGAAGCGCAAGCCCAAGCCTGGCTTACCAAGACTGTTTGGCCGGCCCAAATACCGACAGCGCAACATCATCGAGCGCATGTTTGGCTGGCTGAAAGAGAACCGCCGGATAGTGACCCGCTTCGACAAGCTCGCGCAAAGTTATGCCGCGATGGCCTCACTGGCTTGCTCCATGCGGTGTTTGCGACATCTCTTTTCGTACAGAGCCTAGATGCGTTGGCGTTCGCAACGAAAGCATCGCCAGCAGGTAGTTGCAACATGATTGCGCCGAAACAAACCTATAAGAGTGTCCTGCAAAAAATAGCGCGACCCGCTCGGAAGATCTTGCACGCTCACCGCATCAAAGGGCTCCACGAGCTGCGTGCGGCGTACGAGTGTGAACGTTATGAGCACGTCACTCGAAATATGGCACCCGTTAACGATGGAGCTCTTTACCGGTATGATCGTTATTCAGACGCTAAAGCCAGAATACAAATCTCCCATGAGCTGGGACAAGGTCGAATTGATATTATCTCTGCGTATATCGGAGGCTCGGGATGAGTAAATCATTCAATATGGAGCTCTTCATAGCTGGCGTGTTGAGTGGATCGTATGCAACGCGGCAACGCCATGTACGTCAGGCTAGATTTATTCAATTCGCCGCCGAAGAGCGGTGGGGGCGGGATACCCCCTGG
Source organism: Pseudomonas sp. MM227 (assembly GCF_947090715.1). Classification (NCBI taxonomy): domain Bacteria; kingdom Pseudomonadati; phylum Pseudomonadota; class Gammaproteobacteria; order Pseudomonadales; family Pseudomonadaceae; genus Pseudomonas; species Pseudomonas sp. MM227. The sequence goes on along the minus strand of NZ_OX352319.1, from coordinate 675,257 downwards.
AAATGGCAGAGGAAGCATTTGTACTGGTTTCTACGCCATCGCCTCAATCACCATAGTCATGCAACTCGCCATTACTACCGCCTCACGGTTCAGCTCATAACCGTGAGGTTAGGCAAAGGCCAGGGTTTCGAGGACTGAACCGCGTCTTTTTCCGTTGACACGTCGACCACTGACACTGGCTGCGATCGTTTCACATGGAAAACGTGATCTAGCACTATGGGCTGCGCTTTACGTTTTTTGGACGACCTAGCTCTCACGCGAGAATGTGAGCTAGCAGGTAGGCATCTTACACCAGCAATCACGGTTTAGGCATTGAAAATCCTCACCTGATGATGGCACACTGACAAAGCGCTATGGACTCGCCATCAGCTGTACCGAATCGGCTACAAAGCGATGTATTTCCATAACTTCTGAAAGCTAGCGGCTGTGAGATTTGGATTAGGAAATGATAATAGGGAAATTTTCAAAAAAATACATCCCCAACACCCGAGGATACGCTCCAAGATCGCTTCTATTAGCTGCCGTTCTCATATTACTGACCATATTTGTGTTTGTTCTTCCAGCCAGTGCTTCAAACCCTGAAACCTCAAGAAAGCACGTAGTTGAAAAGAATTCAAACGCGACAACATCTAGTGATTCAGACACAGAAATGGTAGTACGCACTGCAGTCGCAGAAAATGCACTAATAACGACAAAAGAAATCAGCAGACTGGCAGTAAAAATCAGCAGCCAGCAAGAAGAAATAAAAGCGCTTCGTAAACAGATAGAAAATCTCGAAAAGCCTGGCGATACTAACACTATAACTATTGTACTCACATGCGTATCTGTATTGATAACTATACTTGGAGTAGTATTCGCGATACTATCTATTTTTGGATATACAAACATACGCGAAGAAGCTGCCAGAAGCGCAAAAACAGCTGCAAAAGAAACTGTCGAGAAAATAACAAAAGAAGAGCTACCTGCTGAAACAGAAAAAAACATCATAGCGCTGATGGAAAATAAGCGATTTGATAATATAATTCAAAATGCAGTTGAAAATGTGATGTATAGGGGCATTTCCATTGCAGATGAAGCCTCAGAAAATGGAGACACCAATTGAAATATTCTTGGGAATGGAACTCTCTGAACGATTCTCAACGTCAGATTATTCTCCAGCACCAAGCCTCCTTCCCTGTGGCGGTAGGTGCAATTGCGAAAGATTTCGGAATAACTGTAATGAAGTCAACAATGCCCGGCTCAATTTCGGGTGAAATAAGAGAGAAAGAAGGGCAAGTAACAATAAAAGTCAATAGGCATGATGTGAAGGAGCGCCAGCGTTTCACAATCGCCCATGAAATTGCTCACTTTTTATTGCATCGTGACCGATTGGCGAACGGAATTACCGACGACGTCCTTTATCGTTCGGGACTAACGGATGATTTGGAAAGACAAGCTAATCGATTAGCTGCAGACATAATAATGCCATATAACCTCATACAAGTTGCACTAGCAAATTTAAACTCTTTAAAAGCCGAAGAGAAACTCAAAAACATATCAGAGCTTGCGCAAGTTTCCTTGGCAGCGGTTAGAATCAGGCTTGGAAAGTAACTGTCATGCATAAAAACTTCAATAATTGGAAATACATCCCTTTACTGGCTATAAGCATTGCAGAAATAACTGCGATGGAACAGCTTCCAGATAAAGACAGAGATATGATACTCCCACTATTTCCGCTTAAAGGATGGGCAAGCGCCCACAAACTTTCGAGCTCTATCAAAAAAATCAGGGAGGCTACTGGCTCCAGGCCTTGGATTGCTGACATCGACACCAAATTTCTTTCTTCCAATAAAACCTTTTTATTTACTGGCTCTTTTCCTGAGCGCCCAGTTTTTCACGAGCTACAGAAGCTTCTCGATCCTCACGACGCTTTTAATAATTGGTGTGAGTTCATTAAATACCATGAAGACGCTATTCCCTGTCTCCGACTGGAAAACCTAGAGGACCTAAAGAAGCTACACGAGCAGGCAATCAAGTTATGTGCATTAGCCCGCGGACTGGTTATTAGACTAAATCCAATGCCCGAAAACTACGAAAGGCAAGAGCTAATACTTAAAGCACTGGGCGCAGAAGTTCTAGAAAAAACTCTTATGATATACGACTTAGGACAAATAGATGCAAAATTCAGTGAAAGAATCAATACCTTAGCCTCGTTCATAACTTCAGCTCGGGCCCATGCCAGCAGCCTAGAAATAGCTGTAAGCGCATCATCTTTCCCTTATGGTTTTGCGGGGCAAAAACAAGGAGAAAACTCAATATATGAACGAATGCTTTACAACCAAATATCCGAGCGCGCCGATTTAAAGCCAATTATATACTCGGACAGAGGGAGCGCCAGGGCCGACAAACAAGATGGTGGCGCAGGAACTCCACCTCCAAGAATTGATTACCCGTTAAAAAAGGACTGGAAATTTGTTCGGCGAGAGGTAGATGATGACGCACCGAATGCCCAAGAGAGACGTCGCTCAGCTTATATAGAGATAGCCAAGGAAATAACCACAAATACATATTGGATTCCTGAGCTCAGACTATGGGGAACTCAGCAGATTGAAATAACTGCGGAAGGAAGCGAATTTGGAATAAGTAGCCCAATGCGTTCAACTGCTGTGAGGATAAACATCCACCTATTCAACCAACTTCACTACGACACGGAAACTTCAGAGATTGATACCGACGAAGAATGGACAGACTGAGATCCCAGGTCCCCAACTAGACAATTACTCTGTAAGGACTTAACAGGTCTACGTCTAACGGGGACACTCTTCCTTCCAAGAAGGCCTTTTTCATAAATCGCTCAGACGCCATCAAAAACCTATCATGTAGCCCGTCTGCTAAAACAGATTTAATATCCGACTTCGATAGGCGTGAAATACGCCCCCTAACAGCAACCTTCAGGTCGTAGATTCCTAACTCAGCTGGTACCACACCAACCTTCTTAGCTAACATTGAAAGCTCACGTCGCGTCATGAGATCAAGATAGTTTTCTTTACAGGCTCCTTTTATTATCTTTTCCTTTCGCACCACTTTCAAACTATCCTTCGAAACCTCCCACACTCCTACGCGTTTATCGACCAACAGCTCTTCCACTTTCCTTACGAACTTCGGAGCGACCGCAACGACAACCTTGTCAAAATATTTGCAGTACTCATCAACCTGCCCAATCAAACGAGCCAAAGTATCCTTTTCGCTTTTGATTTCTACTGCAATCATTTTACCTTCGCATACATACCCAAGATCTAGTCGTCTAACCTTTTTCGCCAGGCTCATCTCACTAAAAACCAGCCCTTCCCTAGTTAAACCTCCGCTAGAAATCAAATGTCTAAGCACCAGCGATTTCATTTCCTTCTCCCCCACCAACACCTCCTCAAAAATAGTAAAATTTTCGCAGTAAAATATTTTAAAACTGTAAAAAATATTCTATACCACAGCTAAATAAATATCAAGCATTTAGTTCCCCAAAACACCCATAACCAGCTGAATGAGAAACATTCAAACCCGCCTTATGAAACCCATATGACACTATAGAAAAGTGCACGCACAGAATAGAAATATTGAACTTAACGATAGGCAAGATTTTAGGAAACCATTCATCTATTCAAGGGCACTCATACACCGCTTAATAAGCTAGAAAATAAAGCCCTCGTATGACCTCATAATCACTAGTTGCAGAGTATGAAAAGCACGATTAGGTTTTTATACCAACAACTAACGCCCCTTGTCTGCGATAACGCACCCGCGCGCATGGGCCCAGAATATAAGCTAATAAAAAAGCGAGTACAGACCGGAAATAAGATCGGCAAATGGTCTTTTGTAAAACGAAGCCCGCTCAGCCCTGAAAAACCTTACAATCCGAGGTATGAATTCCTACGGGCCGTCTACCCTTCAATGATAGGCAAGAGATAACCCAGTGAGTGAACCAGATTGCCCAGCCGCGCCGCTGGTCGACACAACGCAGCTAGCCGCCGCCCTTCAGCGTTTCGCGGATGATCGCGACTGGCAGCGATTCCACTCCCCCTAGAATCTCATTCTAGCCCTCACGGGAGAGGTAGGTGAGCTATGCGAGATTTGCCAATGGCTGAGCGATGCCGATTCGATCTCCGCTGCGGAGGATCTCGATATCGGCCAAGCCATCAAGAGTGAGGTCGCGGACGTACTGCTGTACCTAGTTCGCCTGAGCAGCATACTTGGCATTGACCTCAACGAGGCCGTGACACAAAAACTCGCCTCGAATGGCTAGAAGTACCCCGTAGATAAAGCCAGAAGCACCAGCAAAAAGTACGACAGACTCTGACCAACACGCACCTAAGGACAACTTGTGATCGTTTACGCTGCGACCAAACAGCAATTTCTTAAAGACAACGATAACGATGACATTGAGGAGGTGATTCTTAGGCATTACAAGGAAGCTACTGGCAAGAACGTTGGCTCCTCGGAAATCAGGTCGTGGCAAGGGTCTCTGACATACATGGCCAAGGTCCTTAGAGATGAGGGCCTCCCGAGCGATGCAGGCCTGGCCATCGAATTGCACATTCCACAGTCGTCGAAGCGAATCGACTTTCTACTCACCGGTCGCGACGAAAATCACGCAAAAAAGGCCGTACTGATCGAGCTGAAGCAATGGAGCAAGGCCAACGCCACAACCAAAGACGCAATCGTCAAAACGGCACTGGGTGGAGGCCTCGTTGAGACCATTCACCCCTCCTATCAGGTATGGTCCTATGCAGCGCTGCTGGAAGGCTTCAATGAGGCGGTGTATGACAAAAGAATCGAAATCCGTCCGTGTGCCTACCTCCATAACTACGTCAGCGACGGCGTCATAGATTCAGCTCACTATGAGCCCCACATCAGCAAGGCTCCGCTGTTTCTGAAAGGCCCGGAAGAGCTCAGTAAACTCAGGAGCTTTCTGAAAAAGCATATAAGTCATGGCGACAACAAAGAGGTTCTTTACGAGCTGTCCGAAGGAAAAATTCGCCCGTCCAAGGCGCTAGCCGAAGCGCTCGGTGGGTTGATGAAAGGCAAACCCGAGTTCGTATTGATTGACGATCAAAAAGCAATTTTTGAGTCGGCGCTGGCGGCGGCAAGCGAGGCCTCGGGCCAAGCCCCCAAGGTGATGATCATTGAAGGTGGACCGGGCACCGGGAAGACCGTTCTGGCTATCAATCTGCTGGTGAGGCTCACCGAATTGAAGCTGATGAGCAAATACGTCTCCAAGAACGCAGCCCCGCGCAAGGTCTACGAGAGCAAGCTGGTTGGCACCATGAAGCGCAGCCATTTCTCGAATTTCTTTTCAGGCTCTGGGGCATTCATCGACACTGAGCCCAACACATTCGATGCGCTTATCGTAGACGAAGCTCACCGGCTGAATGAGAAAAGCGGGCTTTATGGAAACCTTGGGGAAAACCAGATCAAGGAGCTGATTGACTCAGCGAAATGCTCAATTTTCTTCATTGATGAAGACCAGCGTGTAACCTTAAGCGATATCGGCAGCAAGCAGGCGATACGCGCCTTTGCAAAAGCCAAGGGTGCTGTGGTTGAAGAGCACGTGCTGTCTTCGCAGTTTCGCTGCAGTGGTTCTGACGGTTACCTGGCATGGCTGGATGACACGCTAGGCATTCGCTCGACGGCAAATCCGACGCTTGAGATTCAGGAGTACGAATTTAAGGTGTTCGACTCACCTCAGGCGATGCATGAAGCGATCAACGAGAAAAACTACGGAAACAAAGCTCGTGTGGTCGCGGGCTATTGCTGGCCTTGGTTGAGCAAGAAAGACCCCACCGCTGCTGATATCGTCATTGGTGACTACAAACGCCAATGGAACCTGGATCAGGATGGCAGCCTATGGATCATCGCTGAGAACTCTATCGAGCAAGTTGGCTGCATTCATACCTGCCAAGGTTTGGAAGTCGACTATATCGGGGTGATCATCGGGCCAGACCTAGTCGTACGTGACGGTAAGGTAGTGACATCCCCGGATGAGCGCGACAAGCACGATAAATCGATTCGCGGCTGGAAAAAAATGATGAAAGAGCAACCTACCCTCGCGAAAAATGAAACAGACCTGATCATCAAGAATACATACCGAACCCTGATGACACGCGGGATGAAGGGTTGCTACCTGTACTGCACCGACAAAGAGACTGCGCAATACTTTGATAGTCGGCTTAGCCAACACAGCAATCATTGACGCTATCGTTTGCTAGAGCCCCTATTCATGCGAGTGGGGACATCGTACGCGCAGGGGCGACAATCGTAAGCGTCCACCCAACTCACCTTACGTAAGTCAGGTCGGCACCCACCGATGCGACAGCAATTGCCCGATCTCGCTGGCCCGCTGTGTCGGTAGTGCTTCCTTGCTGGCCTGGGAGAGATAGCCAAACTCTGGCAGGTCGAGGGTTTGCACCTCAACGATGCTGAACCCGCTGGAGGCGGTTGCGTACTGCCGAGGGCGGATGATTTCGAAACGCTCGAGTTACCGCCCTCCATCGTGCAATCGTGCAGTGTCCAAATAGGGGGGATGAGCGACCGCCCGGAGGACGGCCGGGGCAGGAGACCACATGGCCAGCCTGGCCCAAACGACGGCGTCGTTACCGACGCACCTCGATTTTGTAGAAATAATCTTCGATGCTCAGGCGCCGGCGATCCGAGGTAATTGCATCGTTGATCGCGTTTTTAAGTCGAACGTAGTGTCGGCAGTTCTGAGTACGACTGAGATCGGCAATAGGCTTTACCGCTCGCAGGAACTCGTTATAACTGCTCACTGGCCGACTCATTACCTGATCGATGTTAGGCAGGGCTTTGGCATCTGCCTGCCGGCTTTCAGGCCATGCAGACTCAAGGCTCAAGTCGCTCTCTCGCAGCTCCAGCGTGAAGAGCATTTGCACCTTCCCAGTCTTTTCGTCCGCCCAGCACGGGGGGAAGTCCATGCCACCATTAGCCTCCAAGCGGTGCTTGAGGTAGAGCAACTGGCCTTTAAGGTCAGCGTTTTCTTTCTTCACGGCGATAGGGTTGCCCGGATCAGCTTGCATTGCCGTGAAGTGCTGGTACTCCTCCGCCAGTTTCTGCATCTTCTCGAGGCTGCTCTTGCCTTCAAGGCTGACGAGGGCCGGGGATTTATCCAGTAATTGCTCCAGGGCGTCGAGCTTGCCAAGTGAGGCCTCGACTTGCTCCTTGAGAAACTTGACGTCATTGGCTTTGTCGACGTCCTGAGGATCCTTCAGCGACTTCTGCACCGCCTCTTTTAACGATGTTGCTAAGGCCAGAGCATCTTCGACCCGTTTCTTCACGAGCTGACCGCCGTCGCCGCCCGCCGCCTCCACCATTTTCTGTAGCTCACTAAGGGCGGTGATCTGCTGTTCCTGCTCGTCCAGTAGCTGCTTCAATCGCACGACGTCTTGCTTTGCCTGGCCCGCTTCGAGTAACTGGCTGATCACCTCGTCAGGATTGCGCGAGCTGTGGGCTTTGATCTCATCGATGAGCTGAGTCTTGGCCTTGTCCAGCTGCGCCATCTTGGTATCGATCCCATCGATGGCGTGGAGCTGCTCTTGCAGCTTCTGGTTCTCCTGAGTCTTTTGAAACACCATGAAGCCGAGCAGAAGCATCAGCATAAAGATGAGGGTCAGGGCGATCTCCGTCAGCGATAGCTGGAAGATCTGGTCATTGTTCGATGCCATTTCAGGCTGCTCCAGGACTCAGTGTCAGCTGCTGCTTGATTCCGGTTGAATCTGCCGATCATCAGTTCCGCCTGCTGGCGGGCTGAATGGCACCACGTTCTCGCCGCCCAGCGGCGTTTTCTCGAGGTGATCACTGATGACGTCCAGCCTGCGCTGTACATTATCCAGTTGCTCAAGTCGGGCCAGACCACTATTGGACTCAAGGTGAGAGGAACTGAGCTCCACCAGCCGGCTAAGACTTTGAAGAACCTGCTGGCCCATAGCCTTGACCTGTTGGTGCTCCTGATTCGCTAACTCGGCGTGCTGGCTCGATTGACTGACCACCGTCAGCAGTTGCGGGACGCTGTGTTGGAGAGTTGCCACCAGTTCCTGGCTGGCCTTTTTGATCTCTTCAGTACTACTGCCTTGCTGCTCGGCTACCTGGTGGATCTTGGCAACCGATGCCACGGTCTGGCCCATCGCCTCAGCGAGCACTTGAATGGAACTGGTGAGTTGCGTGGTGGCCCCCAGTTGCGAGCCCAATTGGGCATTTAGCGACTCTTGTTGCGCATCCACGACGGCGATCAGGGACTGGGATTGCTGGCCCATCTCCTGAAGCACAGCTTCTTGCTGGGTTTGCAGCAACTTGGTCAGTACCTCCAAGCTGGCACCGACCTGGTGCACGTCGTCCAGCACGCTGCCCATGCTTTCCAGCTTTTCGTTGATGCGCTTGATGGAGTTGTTGACCAAGCGCGCAGAGCCTTGCACATCGAGAGTCACCGACTTGAGGCTGTCGGTTGCAGTTTCGGTGACTACGCCCAGCTGCGTCACGGCGCCCTCCAGTCGATTGGAGAACAGGTCATCCGGGAACTGTACCTCATCCAGACGGGTTACCAGCCCATCAACAAAAGTCACTACCGACTGATCGATTCGTTCAGTCGCGTCTTTCGCGACTGCTTCATATTCCGTGATGATCTGAGTCATGCCCAGTGCAGTAGTGCGGACATCTTGCATCAACCCCAGCATCATTTCCTTGTTGTGCTGAGTTATGGTTGCAAAGAATTCCGTGGTTTTGGCCTGATGCGCCTCCGACATCGCGAGGATCTGCTCCTTAACCGCTGTCACCGTCTCGTCGGTGGCGCGCATGACATCTGCGCGGAAGTCGACCAGCCGCTTAAGAGACTTCTGAAACTCATCAGCTAACTTCCGCGAGGCATCGATCACCTGATCTTCAACATTGCTTAAAGCATCGTCAGTACTCGGCCGGAAGCTCACCAGGGTCACGCGCACGGCTAAGCCCAGCACGGTACTCACCATGGCTGCGCCGAAGCGCACGGCAATGGCGGTCAGGTCGGTACCGATATTCGGCAGGTCGAAGAGCGAGAAGATGATTGAGGCGATAGTGAAGATGAAGCCCAGGTAGTAACATGAGTCCGCGAACTTCTCTGCCGAAATGTCGCTATCACGCAGCCGATAACCAATGATCATGTACGCTGCCATGAAGCACAAGGGCAGCAGAAGGCCGAAGATCCAGGGCTCATGCAGATACCAGCCAACAAACGAGCTACCGACTTTTAAGGCGCAAGTAAGGACGAACAGTCTCTTCAGGGAGATCTTTATTGGCATGACTCAGCCCTCCATTGGCGTAACAGCAATGAGCCGGGCGCCCGCTTTCTCGAAATAGCGTTCCCAGAAGGTCAGCTGCTTCCGTGTCTGTAATTTGGGGTAGTTCATTAGGTAGTTCAGCTTGACCTGAACGCCTTTTAGACGGGTCTGTGTTTTCTGCCCATAAGCACTGGTAGCGAAGCCATCGAAGTCAGCTTGCCCTTTGAACATGCTGAAGTCGGCGGTATTGACCAGCATGTCTGAATAGACAATGAGGGTCTTAGGGCCTTTGATGTTTTCCGCTTGAAAGCTATTGATCGCGACCAACTGAAGCATCTCAAAAATTGGTGATTTGTCAGCTGGCTTTTCCTGCATCAGGACGTTTTCCAGCTGAGTCACCGGCTCGCGAAACTCACGCTCGAAGCGCTCTTGAATGCGCGCGGGGTTGGAATCAAATTCTGATTTTCCCGCAGCGGTACCCGGGTTGCACTTCTCAAAGAGCGGTTTGGCGGTCTGAGTAAAGTCCTCACCGAGGGCATACACCGACAGTAGATAACCTTCAGGCACGACATTGTCTGCCAGGGCTTTTAAGCCTTGAGCGAAGGCTTGGCGCTGGATGAAGTTGTAAGGGTCGGTATTGTCGACCAGCACAACATAGTGGCCTAACGGGCCAGACGTGGGGCACAACGTGAGTTTATCTGTGGCTGTGGGCCTATGGAGGAAATACCAGCCTATTGCGCCTGCCATCGACAGGAGGGCAATCACCAATAGTGCAATCGTACGGAGTTCCTGACGGCGCTTTTTTTCCGCCATGCTCGTCTTGCGCATTCTAGGGTTCCTGTGTCAGATCTGTTGGCGGATGGGTTCAAGTTGACTGAATTTGACGTCGTAGGACGATTGAATTCGGCGACGGATGTCTTCGATTTGGTTCAGGAGGTCACCTAGCAGTCCTTCCTGCTCCTGCAGAGCTCGCTCATCCGCAGTTGTGTTGAAGTCAGGCAAGGTCAATTGCCGTACCGGTACGGGCTGGCGGAAGTAAGCGGGAACCGGGACACCCGTGACCTTTCGAGATATCTCGTTTTCGGTTCGGAAGATTTTTACCAGTGCACTCATCATGTGCTCAGCCTTGTCCAGCGCTCGTTGTAGGCGCTCGGGCGCGATGCGCTTCTTATCGACTTCTGCACGAAAGGCGACAACGTCAACTTTAGCTTGCTCAAGGCCCTGCTCCAGCTTGCCGACATACTCTTCTTTCAGGTGCTCCAACTCGTCCCGAATCTGAGCAATCTCATGGTCGTAGAAGGCTTTTGCTTCATCGGCGACTCTCTGGACGCTGGCATATCCTGGGTAGGGATCTGATAGCTTGTAGCCTTCACAGAGTCCGGCAAGCGCGAACACCACGCTCACGACACACAGAATTATTGAGAAGACGTCATGGAATCCGAGCGGGTTGCTTTGCAGAGCTTGGAGCGCGGCAGCTGCCATGACACTAATACCCACATCGCCAGCCTGTCCAAGCGCATCGCGGAAATGCGCGATTATCAGACCGAGTACTCCCATGATTACCCCCGCCACGATCACGCCCAGGTACCCGGCAAGGCGGCGGATGGGGCTGATGTGATTGATGTTCGGCACAAGGAATCGACCGAGCGCAACGGCAATGCCGACGTTTGTCGCCGCCAAAGCTCCGGCAAAAAAGAAGCCCTGGAACAATCCGCCATCTAAACCGGCAGCAAAAAAGCCGGCGTTTAGAATGCCTTCGACTGCCACGGTGAATATCGCCAGCAGGATATAGATAGCTTTACGAGTGCCGGAAATCACCCGCGCATGGCGGGTGAGCTGATTCTCCTCGCGGAATTTGAGTAGCTCTTGTTCACGTTGGTGCGCCGAGCTCCGCAGATTGCGCAACTCGATTTCACGATCGGAAACTCGGCGATTCGCCTCGCGCTCAAATTCATCGGCCAGATTGGCGGTGCGATTTACCGTCTTGGTGATGTCATAGGTCACCAGGCGCTCTTGAATGCGTTGAACATGGGTCGTTGCCCAGTTTTGGTAGCTGAGGCGAAAACCTTCCAGTTTCTGGCAGATCGACTCTTCAATGCCGGATAGGTGAGTTTCGTCGGGAGCAGGTGCGCCAGCGGCACCGAGACGCTGTGCTTGAGCTTCAATATCCAACTCTTTGAGCAGCTCATCCTTGTCGAGGACATGCAGGTCTGGATGCTCGGGATCACTCTGCCGGCGCGGAGCCCTCAACCAACCAAACAGCATCTTAAATAGCTTCATCGAAACTTCCTTGAGAGCATTGCGTCAACGGCAGAGGCTTTCACAGGGAACGCCATCACGATCCCGATCCAGGCTGGAAACTCCGCATTGCTGCAGGTAGAAATTGGCTTCTTGGCAGTTGCTCATCTGTCCGCAGTAGCGCTTGGCGCCACAGACATAGTCGGCAGACGTGGCGTCCCGAGTTTTGCGCTCGGCTACCAGAGAGTTGAGAGAACGCCCTGTACTCCTCCATTCCCAAGGGGGAATAATGTCGGACTCGGGAAGCGCCCAAAGGCCCAGGCGTGCTGCTCGGGCAGTTCCTTGCAGAGCAGGCAAGGTGGTATCGCGGTTGTAGCGATCAAAGACCCAGGCGGCGCCACGGCTAACCATTTCTCGGTTGACGCTAACCCCGTCGACAGAGGCTTCGCCGATGTGCCGGCCGTACTTGTCTTCGCCACTTAAGGTGAGCTGGATGACTCGACCAAAGATCAACTTGGCGAGTTGATCCTTCGCCTGACGACCGTAGGGCTGGCCACTTTCGGGAGTGTCGATGTTGGCCATCCTGACCTTTACCTGTTGGTTGGATTCCGTTAGGCAGGTGAAGGTGTCGCCGTCACTGATGGCCACCACGCGGCACTCTACATCGTCGGCCAACGCCTTGAAGGTCACGGTGACTAGCAGCACAACTGTCCATGGGCTGAACCGCATTCTTCCCTGAAGCTCCGCGCAAAGGATCGTGAGGATCCTAAGAGATAGGTAATGCCAAAAGGCTATTGTTGCGCGGAATCTTAACGGGAATTTTCAGAAAAAGCTCATTGACAGGATGACCGGACGGTATTTCCCAAGATGTGCCGAAGGCCTGTATGTCTTCAGCTAGCTGTCCTATTGGCGCCAAGGGCGCAAGGATTACCGCGTTGGATGTTTTCCGGTGCCAATCTGTTAGCTGGCGCACAGAAAAGTGCTCAAACAGCACCTTCCATCGGAATCCAGACCACGCTGCGTTCCAACTGGTATTCCAAGCAAGTAGACCAAAAAATGATTAACTAGAAAAACAGATAGATACCGACTTGTTTCAAATTACCCCGGCTCACTAATTTCGGCGCCACAAACCAACCACCTCGGGTAGCTCGCAACTACCGTTTTTCGTACCTGAATGATCGGTTTCGGCCGCCTAGCGCCAGCGGCAAAACATCGCTCCATCTCCCCCCTTGCAGAACCTCCCTCACAGGTCGAAACTGCACCAAACGACGAGGTACACCATGGCACTCGACTACCCGCCCAGCCTCCTGTCCCAGGAAGAACGCTCAGCCATTGCTGAAATCGAAGCCACCACCAACATCCTGCGGCTGGTGACCCGGCTCACCAACATGCACTTCGCCGCGATCACCAAGTTCGGTGACGCCGAACTGGTGATCTGCTCTGTGCACGATTCCGCCGACCTGGGAATCGGCGCAGGTGAGGCCTTTCCGCTGGAAGACACGATCTGCAGCGAGTTTCAGCGGGATCCGGCGCCGTTGCTGATTCCGAGAGTGAGCCATGATCAGAGCTTCGCCTCACGACTCATCGTCAAGACCTATGATCTGGACAGTTACGTAGGCGTGCCCATTTTCCTGCCTGACGGCCGGCTGTATGGGGCGCTTTGTGCGATCGATTCGCGGCCTGTGCTGTTCGAAGATCCCGATGTGTGCGAAACGCTCGAGATTTTTGCCCGGTTGATCGGGTGCATTTTTTTTGCGAGCTTGGCGGTGAAGGTCGAGAGTGCCGCGATTGAGTTGGAGTGATTTTTGGAAGGTGACGCTAGGGTCAGTTACACATGCACACCTTCGGGGGTGTCAGAAATTTTGTGTTCGGGCATAACATGAGTAAGAGGTGCATGTATGCCAATCAAAAAGAAACCCGAGTTACGGAAGCTACCGAAAATCCCAAAAGAACTGCTTGAGCAGTTCAGCGAAGGGATGATGACCGCGGAAGCCATCGAGGACGCCTCTGCGGCGTTCAAGAAGGCTTTGATCGAGCGAGCTCTGGGTGCCGAACTCGGCCATCACCTGGGCTATCCGCCGGGCGCGCAGCGCCCCGAGGATGAGACCAACCAGCGCAATGGCAAAAGTGGCAAGACGGTTCTGACCGGAGATGGCCCCATCCGACTGGATATTCCGCGCGACCGGGACGGCAGTTTCGCGCCCATCCTGATCCCCAAACACGAGCGCCGTTATACCGGTTTTGACGACAAGATCATCGCCATGTATGCCCGTGGAATGACGGTCAGAGAAATCCGTGCATTCCTCTCCGAGCAGTACGGTACGGACGTTTCGCCCGACTTCATTAGCTCGGTAACCGACGAGGTCATGGCCGAGATCGGCGCATGGCAGCAGCGGCCTCTAGAGCCGATGTATCCGGTGATTTTCTTCGATGCCCTGCGGGTCAAGATCCGTGAAGAAGGGCTAGTTCGCAACAAGGCGATCTACTTGGCCTTAGGCGTTTTGCCCGACGGAACGCGCGATATCCTCGGCATCTGGATAGAAAATACCGAAGGCGCGAAGTTCTGGATGAAGGTTTTTAACGACCTCAAGACACGCGGCGTCGAAGACGTACTAATTGCCGTCACCGATGGCCTCAAAGGCATGGCGGAAGCCCTTGGAGCCGTGTTCCCGAATACGACATTGCAGACCTGTATCGTTCATTTGATCCGCAACAGCCTTGATTACGCGGCTTGGGATAAACGTCGCGAACTGGCGAAAGCGCTCAAACCGATCTATCAGGCGGTCACCGCTGAAGCGGCTGAGCAAGCCCTCGATGCGTTTGAAAACGGGCCATGGGGCAAGCAGTATCCAACAGTAGTGGCGGCTTGGCGTCGGGCTTGGGATCGAGTGATTCCGTTCTTTGTTTTCCCGCCAGCGATCCGAAAAGTGATCTACACGACCAACGCCATCGAGAGCATCAACGCTCAGCTGCGCAAGATCATCAAGACCCGCGGCCACTTCCCGACCGATGATGCGGCGACGAAACTGATCTGGCTTGGGCTACGCAACATCACGGCAAACTGGGGCTCAGCGGCCCATGATTGGAAGAGTGCGATGAATCAATTCGCGATTCTGTACGGAGATCGATTTATCAGGCCGACCTGGTAAAAGCACGGCCTGCCTGGCGGCAGGCCGTTAACGCCCCGCACACAAAAAATCTGACAGTCCCACGTAATGAAGATCACTCGCGCGTACACAGGCCTACGCTGCTGAAGATCATAGCCGTTTCAGGTACGCCTGCCATGCATCCCACACTGCCTATCGCCCATTGAACGGACTTACTTGTTACCGCACACTGACCCCATTCTTTTCCGATAAAACGGCCTCCCATGAGCGACCAGCCCAACCCCATCCCTCTCATCATCCTCGACGTGCAAGACGCCATCGACCAGCCGAAGTGGAATGGCAAGAGCAACCCCGGCTACCTGGAAACCATTCAGCGCCTTCTCCAACTGTGGCGCTCGAATCACTGGCCGGTGCTTCACGTAAAGCACGATGAGCCCACACACACGTCGACCTACCACACCCACGGTCCATGGAATGGCATCAAGCAAGAAGTTGCCCCCTTGGACAGTGAACCGGTCATTACCAAACAGCAGAACTGCGCGTTCATCGGTACCGATCTGGATGCCGTGCTCAAGCAGATGCAGGTAACGCGCTTTGTGCTGACGGGCGTGGTTATCCACAACAGCATGGACGCCACGGTTCGGGTGGGGAAAGCCTTGGGTTACAGCATCATTCTTCCATCGGATGCCACGACGGCGGTGCCGGTCACCGCAGCGGATGGCACCGTCTGGGATGCTGAAACCGTTCATGATCTGACGTTGGCGATACTGGGGAGTGAGTATGCCGAGGTAGTGCTGGCGCGGGATGTGGTCGAGGCGCTTGGGTTAGGGGGCTGGCCTCATCGCGGGTAGAATCCGCTCCCACATAACTCGCGAAACCTGTGAAACATCACAAAAGAAACGGGAGCCTCAGCTCCCGTTTCTTTCATTTACATCACTACTCAACCGTACTCAGAAATCGACCGAAGCACTGACCGAGAACGTGCGCGGCGCGCCGAGTACCAGATAGTTCGAGCCCGGATAGCCACCGGTGGATGCCCAGTAATCGCGACCTGTCACGTTGTCCACTCGGGCGCGTAGGGTCACGTCGCGCTCGTCTACTTTGAAGCCGTAGCGGGCGCCTAGGTCCAGACGTGTCCACGAAGGAATCTCGAGGCTGTTGGCGTTATTGGCGTACTGGCTGGCGGTGTAGATGACGCGGCTGGTCAGGGTCACGCCGTTGAGCCCAGGCACGTCCCATTCACCGCCGATGTTGGCCTGTGTCTTGGGCACGCCGATAGGCTCGTTGCCGTCGTCTTGGCCGTTCTGGGTTTTGGTCAGCTCGGCATCGAGCAAGGTGACGCCGCCCAACAGGCGCACGCCCTGTGCGGGCTGGCCGAATACCGACAGTTCGATACCACGGTTGCGCTGCTCGCCGCCGTCTTTGAACACCTGGTTCTCGACGATGCCCACCGGTTTCTCGGTCTGAAATACCGCCAGGCTGCCACCCAGGTTGCCGCTGTCGTACTTGATGCCGACTTCGGTCTGCTTGGCAACATAAGGAGCCAGGGATTCGCCGGAGTTCAGGACCGGCGCGGTCGAGCCGTCAGGCAAGGTGGTGGTAGCGCCTGCGGTATCGCCTTTGGTCAGGCCTTCGATGTAGTTCGCGTACACGGAGAACTGGCCGTTCAGCTGATACACGATGCCTGCCACGGGCGTGGTTTCGTATCGTTTGTACTGCGAAGTGCGATCGCCGCTGATGTAGTTGTATTCGGTGACATCCAGGCCCTGACGACGAGCGCCGAGGGTGACCAGCAGTTGATCGTCGAAGAAACCCAGGGTGTCGGCAATGGCCAAACTTTGTGTGTGCGTACGCGCGGTGATTTCCGGATCGGACATGGAACCGTTGAACAATACGTTCTCGGGCTGTGCTGCGTTATTGGAGCCGTACAGATCGCCCACTATCGGGTTGGAGAAATTGCCGGCCCAGGCGTTCTTGTCCTTGGTGTCGTACATCGAACCTGAAACGACCCATTCATGGGATACCGGGCCAGTCTGCAGGTTGAAACGCATACCCACTTCACCCGTGGTCACGGTCTCTTCGCGGTAGTTGTCGAAGCGCGAGGCGGAGGTCACGCCGGAGGGGGTTGATGATGGATTGGCGAGGACGTTCTTTTCCTCGCCCTTGCGCATACCCGCGGCGGCCCAGGTGGTGAGCGAGTCGGTCAGGTCATATTCTGCGCGGAAGGTGCCGAAGGTCTGCTTCTCTTTCGAGTAGGTCCAGGACTGTCCGTAGTTGTCCCGCGCGTTGGGCGCGCTAGGAATACCGCCTACCGGGGTAACGCTCGGCTGGGGCGTATCGATGAAGTGATACTGATGGCCGACGTCGGCAGACAGGCGCAGTCGGTCGCCTTGGTAATCGAGGCCCAGGGCGAACATGTCCAGGTTGCGGTCCTGGTCATCCACCGAGGTTTCGCCGCCGCGCTTGGCCGCGTTGATTCGAACACCGAAGCGGTCATCTTCGCCGAAGCGACGGGCGACGTCGGCGGCGACCGTGCCGAAGCCGTTGTTCTCGGCACCTACGGTGAGGCGTGTAAGCGGCTCGTTCGGCGCGCGCTTGGGCAAGATGTTAATGGCACCACCAATCCCGGTGCCGCCTGGCGCTGCGCCGTTGAGGAAGGCGTTGGCGCCGCGGAACACTTCAACGCGTTCGATGAATTCGGAGGCCACGTACTGCCGGGGCAACAGGCCATACAGGCCGTTGTAGGCAATGTCATCGGAGTACAGCGGGAAACCGCGCATTACGTACAACTCTTGGAAGTTGCCGAATCCACGAGCGATGCGAACCGAAGGGTCGTTCTGCAGAATGTCTGCGACACTGCGCGCCTGCTGATCCTGAATGAGTTGGTTCGTGTAGGACGTTGAAGTGAACGGCGTCTCCATGTAGTCCTTGTTGCCCAGGATGCCTACCCGGCCGCCCCGTGCGACCTGACCACCCTCGTATTCGGGCACCAGGCCTTCGCGGGAAGCGTCCGCGCTGGCAGAGATGGCCGTCTCGCCCAATTCCAGCGCTGTGCCCTGGCTTGCGGCGGGATCTTCCGCCTGCGTTGCTTCCACAGGCAGCTCGAGCGTCGTTTGCGCATGGGCGACAATCGGCGAAAAGCTGGCGATCAGGCAGATGGGTAACCAAACGGAACTGACCGCGGCTTTACGTGGAAACTGTGGGGTAGGCATGACGGATCCTGCTGGGGATGGAGCGACTAAAGAGAATTGGCAAACTGATGGCATTGTAGCGAATGCGAATCTTTCTCTGCTACATCTTCAGCTATTTTATGTTGGCTCAAGTCGCTTTTGGGATCTTTGGGGCGACGGTAAGGCGGCTGGCCTCATCGCGGGTAGAACCCGCTCCCACATTGAGACCAGGGCTTGTATGGGAGGGGTGGGGGACTAGAAGCAGATCGCGGGGCGGCCGATGTCAGTTTCCGGCTTGGCGCTGATGTGACTGCTGCATGATTTCGCGCTGTTCGTGGAGCGGCGAAACCAACTCCAAATCATCCCGAATACACGCTACCCCATGCGCCACCCCCACCTCCCTCAACAGCGGCCGCTCCTGCGCGCAGGCGGGCAGCACGTACGGGCAGCGGGTGCGAAACGCACATCCCGAAGGCGGTGAAATAGGGCTCGGGATATCGCCCTGCAGCACGATCCGCTGCCGCCGCTGCCCCGGTTCGGGCATGGGGATCGCAGACATGAGTGCTTCTGTGTACGGATGGCGCGGATTGCTGAACAGCTCGCGGGTGGGCGCGATTTCGACAATGCGGCCCAGGTACATCACGGCAACGCGGTCGGCGATGTGGCCGACCACGGCCAGGTCGTGGGTGACGAACAGCATGGTCAGGTTCATCTGCCGGCGAATGCGCGCGAACAGGTTGAGCATCTGGGCCTGGACCGACACGTCGAGGGCGGACACCGGTTCGTCGGCCATGATGAATTCGGGTTCCAGGGTCAGGGCGCGGGCGATGCCGATGCGCTGGCGCTGGCCGCCGGAAAATTCGTGGGGGTAGCGGTCCAGGTACTGCGCCGCGAGGCCGACGGTTTCCAGGGCCTGCCCGGCCTTTTCGCGGCGCCCGGCGGCATCCAGTTCAGGGTTGTGGAAACGCAGGGGCATGGCGAGGATTTCACCAACGCTCATGCGCGGGTTGAGGGAGCCGTAGGGGTCCTGGAAGATCATCTGCATGCGCTTGCGATAGGGTTTGAGCAGGCGGTCGTTGAAGGGCGTGATCTCGGTGTTGTCGAAGACGATGTGCCCGTCGGTGGGTGGGTCGAGCATCATCAGGCTGCGGCCCAAGGTGCTCTTGCCCGAGCCGCTCTCGCCGACCAGGCCGAGCACTTCGCCACGGGCGATGCTCAGGTCGACGCCATCCACGGCGCGCACCAGGTTGTCGTCGCGGTCGCGGCGGCTGGCGAGAAACGTCTTGCGCACGGGGAAGTGTTTTTTCAGGCCGACGACGTCGATCAGGGGACGTTCTTTCATCGTGCACCTCCGTGTTCGACGGGCAGTTCGCGCCAGCGCACGCAGCGCAGGTCATGGCCCAGTTCGATTTCTTCGAGTTCGGGCGCCTGGCTGTCGCAGCGGCCGGCGATGCTGTAGGCGCAGCGCGGGTGGAAAGCGCAGCCGCTGGGCGGCGAGCTGGGATCGGGGACGAAGCCGGCGATGGTGCCCAGCTCACCCTGCGCCAGCCCGGCCTGTTCGAAACGCGGCACGGCGGCCAGCAGGCCGCGGGTGTAGGGCATGCGCGGCGAGGACAGCACCTGGCTGACGCTGCCCTGTTCGACGATACGCCCGGCGTAGATCACCATGACCCGGTCGGCGATTTCCGCCACCACGCCGAAGTTGTGGGTGATGAACAGGATGGCCATGCCGTTCTTCTTCTGCAGGCTGCGCAGCAGGTCGAGAATCTGCGCCTGTACGGTGACGTCCAGCGCCGTGGTGGGCTCGTCGGCGATCAGCACGTCCGGCTCCATGGCCAGGGCGATGGCGATCATCACCCGCTGGCGCATGCCGCCGGACAGCTCGTGCGGGTAACAATCCAGGCGCTTGACCGGCTCGGGAATGCCTACCTGCTCCAGCAGTGCCAGCGCACGCGCACGGGCGTCGGCCTTGCTCAGCGATTGGTGGAAGCGGATCGCCTCGGCGATCTGGTCGCCCACGCGGTGCACCGGGTTCAGCGAGGTGAGCGGTTCCTGGAAGATCATCGCCACCCGATTGCCGCGCACGTGGCGCATCTGCTGCTCGTCCATGGCTACCAGGTCGATGGGTTTGCCGTGGTGGTCGGCGACGATGGCGCTGCCGTCGATACGGGTTTTCGGCGCCTCGGCGAGCAGCTTCATGATGGCCAGGCTGGTGACGCTCTTGCCTGAACCACTTTCGCCTACCAAGGCGAGGGTTTCGCCGGCGCCGATGGTGAAGTTGATGTCGTGGACTACGGGGACGTAGCCGACACCCTTGCGGAAGGCGACGTTGAGGTGCGCCACGGCGATCTTTTCATCTGCGTTCATTTAAGGTCGCTCCTGCCGTCCAGCGCGTCGCGCAGGCCGTCGCCGATGAAGTTGAAGCTGGTCACCGCCAGGGTGATGGCCAGCCCGGGAATGATCGCCAGCCAGGGCGCCTTGCCCAGGTACTGTTGGGCGGCGTTGAGCATGTTGCCCCAGCTGGGCAACGGTGGCTGGATGCCGTAGCCGAGGAAGCTGATGTAGGCCTCCAGCAGGATGGCGTTGGCGATGGTCAGGGTGGCCGCGACGATGATCGGGCCGATGGCGTTGGGCATCAGTTCGCGGAACATGATCCAGCGGTTGCTGGCGCCGATCATGCGTGCGGCCAAGGTGAAGTCGCGCTCGCGCAGCGAACGGATTTCAGCCTCGACGATGCGCGAGATTTCCATCCAGCTGGTCACGGCGATGATCAGGGTGATCATCATCGGGCTGGGCTTGGTGAACGCTGCCAGCACCAGCACCAGAAACACGCTGGGAAAGGACAGGAAGGCATCGACGAAGCGCATCAGGCCGGCGCCGACCCAGCCGCGGTAGTAACCGGCGATGACGCCGATCAGGGTGCCGATGACGATGCTGATGAGCATGGCGCAGAAACCCACCATCAGCGAGATGCGTCCGGCGTTGAGCAGGCGCGCGGCGGTGTCGCGGCCCAGGGCGTCGGTGCCCAGGTAGTGATTGCCCGTGAGCGGTGGCGCAAAGCGGTTGCGGATGTCGATGGTCAGGTCGTTGTAGTGCAGCAGGTAGGGGCCGAACACGCAGGCCAGCACCAGCACGGTTATCATCACCACGCCGAGCACGGCCAGTTTGTGGCGCATGAAACGGCGCAACGTCGGGTTGGCCAGCCATGCCCAACGGGGCGAAGCAGGCAGGTAACGAGTGGCAGTGGTCATCGGCAATACTCCTTCAGGCCAGCCGCACGCGGGGGTCGGCGACGCCTATCAACAGGTCGGCAAGCAGGTTGCCCAACAGCACCAGCACCGCCGAAAACATCAGGATGCCCATGATCACCGGGTAGTCGCTGTAGCCCAGGCTGTCGAGAAACAGCCGGCCCATGCCGGGCCAGGTGAACACCGTTTCGGTGACCAGCGCGCCACCGAGAATGGTCGGGATCTGCAGCCCGGCCAGGGTGATCATCGGCAGCAGCGCGTTGCGGATGACGTGGTGGGTGAGCACCCGGCGATAGGGCACGCCCTTGGCGCGGGCGGTGCGGACGAAATCCTGGTCGATCACGTCCAGGGTGGCGGAGCGCATGTAGCGGCTCCAGATCGCCACGTTGACCAAGGCCAGCACCAGCACCGGCAGCACCAGGTGAATGGCGTAGTCACCCAGGGATTGGTCACCGATGGTGTACATGTTGCCGGCCGGCAGCCAGCCCAGGTGCAGGGAGAAAAAGAAGATCGCCACCAGGCCGAACCAGAAGGTGGGAATCGACAGCGCCACCATCGCACCCACCGTGGCCAGGGTGTCGAACACCGAATAGCGACGCACCGCGCCAAGCACGCCAACCCAGGTGCCGATGACGATCGACAGCACGGTCGAGGTGCCCATCAGCAGCAACGTCGCGGGCAGGTGTCCGGCAATCACGCTGAGCACCGGGCGGCCGTCGCGAAACGAGTGGCCCCAGTCGCCGACGAACAGGTGGCTGAACCAGTCGATGTACTGCACCAGCAGCGGCCGCTTCAGGCCCAGTTGCTCGGCGATGCGGTCCAGCTCGGCCTGGCTCATGCCGGGGTTGAGGGCGAATTGCGACATGGGCCCGCCGGGGGCCAGGTTTAGCACCATGAAGCCGATCAGCGAAACCAGCACCAGCACCACGGCGCTCTGCCCCAGGCGGTTGAGAATGTAGTTGGGCATGCGTCAGATCCTCTGCGGTACGAACGACGCCCGGCCGTGCGGCCAGGCGTGGGCGTGCATTCAGGTCCAGGACCAGGTGTTCACGTTCCAGGGTTCGATGCGCAGGTTGATGTTGCCGGTGAAGCCCTTGAGGCCCGATTTGTAGCCGCGCACGTAGGTGTACTGGAACAGCGGCAGAATCGGCAGGTCCTGACGGATGAGGTCCTGCACCTGCACGTACACCGCCTTGCGCTGGGCGACGTCCTGCATAGAGGCGCCCTGGGCCAGCAGTTCGTCGACCTTGGCGTTGACGTACTGCGAGTTGTTCTGCCCGGCGCCACCCTTGGCATTGGTCGACTGTGAACCGAAGTAGTCGCGGGTGTCGGGGTCGGCCCCGGTGAGGAAGTTGTTGCCGACGATCACCGAGTCGAATTTGGACTGCACCCAGTACTCGCCCCACATCACGGCGGGCGGCAGGTTGGAGATTTTCATTTCCACGCCGATGGCCAGCCAGGTCTGCTGGATGAACTGCTGCGCCTGTTCACGGATCTGGTTGCCAGCGGTGGTGGAGTTGGTGAACGACAGGCGCACCCCGCCCTTCTCGCGAATGCCGCCAGCGCCCGGTTTCCAGCCCGCGTCATCGAGCAGTTTGCTGGCTGCTTCGATGTTGAAGCTTTGCTTGGGCAGGTTGGGGTTGTAGTAGGCCGACTGCTGCGGCATGTAGGTTTCGGTGGGCAGCACCAGGCCGAAATACAGCTCGTCGATGATGGTCTTCTTGTCGATGGCCATGTACAGCGCCTGGCGCACGACGGGGTCCTTGAACTGCGGGCGCTCCATGTTCAGCGTTACCGATTCGATGGTGGCCACCGGCAGGATCACCACGGTGCGTCCGGCCAGGTCCTTGGCTTCCTCGTAATGGTCGGGGGTGATGCCCTGCATCGCGGTGACGTCGATGTCGCCGGTCTTGAACTGGGTGTAGAGCACGGTGAGGTCGGGGATGTACTTGAAGATCACGCTTTCAAGCTGCGGTTTGGTGCCGTAATAGTCCGGATTGGCCTTGAGCTGGATATGGTCGCCCGCCACCCGCGTGCCCCACTTGAACGGGCCGGTGCCGATCGGCGCATTGTTGAACGGCGCGGTGTTGACGTCGGCGGCAGCCGAGAGGATGTGCTTGGGCAGCATGAACGTGGACGACAGAATCGACGCGTAGGGCGCGTAGGATTTCTCCATGCGCCAGTGGATTTCGGTGGGCGACACCACGGTGATGTCGCGCAGCAGGTCATGCCCCGCGCGGCGGCCGCTGCGGAAATTCGGCGAAACGATCAGTTCCAGGGTGTACTTCACGTCTTCGGCGGTGAAAGGCCGACCGTCGTGCCATTTGGCGTCGCTGCGCAGTTTGATCTTCCACTGCAGGCCGTCGGCGGAGATGCCGCCATTGGCCACGGTCGGCACTTCAGTGGCCAGGGCCGGGACGAATTCGCCCGTGGGCGCAATGCCGAACAGCGGGTCGAACACGTTCCAGTGGATGCCGTCATCCACCTCGATGTGCGGCATGTGCGGGTTGAACACCGTGGGCTCCTGGGACAGGCCGATGATCACCTGCCCGGACGGCGGCGCGGCCATGGCCGCGAACGATTGGCTGCTGCGGCCCAACGGCAGCAACGTCCCCGCTGCACCGATGAGGGCCATGGCCAGCGCCTGGCGGCGGGTTGGGTTCAACAGAGCGTTGCTTTTATCCGAGTCATCGCGTTGCGACATGCTGAAGCTCCCACTGTGAGGAAGAAAGGGCAGGTGGCAGGCGCTGGAAAGCGTCAGGGACGCTGGACCCGGGCTCGTTCGGACGAGCTTCTGAAGGGTATTGCCGGGTGAACGGGTGGCTCTAGAATCCGGAAATGGGCCGTGGGTTGGAGCCGTCGGTGAAGCGCGAGAGACAGAACGCTTGCGGGTCGACGATCGGGGTTTCGCCGGTGACCAGGTTGGCCATCAGCCGCCCGGCCGCCGGGCCGATGCCGAAGCCATGACCGGAGAATCCGGTGGCGATGAAAAAGCCAGGTACGCCCTCCACGGCCGAGATCACCGGCACGGCATCGGGCGTGACATCGATCATGCCGCCCCAGCGCTGCGCGATCCGTACGTTGGCGAACACCGGAAAGGCGCGGGTGAGGCTGGCCAGGGCGCGGTTGGATTGGCGGATCGACGGCACCGGGTCGAGCACGCGGCGGTATTCGAAGGGGCTGGCTTCGTCCAGCGCCCAACGCTTGGGCAGCACCGCTTCCTGGAAGAAACGCTGGCCCAGGCGAAACGACAGGGACTTGTGTTCCTGCTGCAGAGCAGGCCAGAACGGCCGCGCGTAGCGAAAGGAGTCGGGTACGATGTCAGCAATGTTCTCGTGGCCAGAGGCAACCGTGTAGCCACCGTCCTGACGCTTGCGCACGGCAAAATCCATCGCCCAGATGGCGGCTTCCGGACCGCCCTGCAGCGGTGTGGTGCGGATCACTGAATTGAGTACCTTGAGCTGGGGCAGGTGCACCTTCAATGGCGAGCAAAACAGGCTCGACCAGGCGCCGCCGGCCAGCACCACGGACGTGCAGGCGATCGGGCCACGCTCGGTGATGACGCCACTGACCCGGCCCGCCGCGCGCTCGATGCCGCGCACCGCGCATTCGGTGAGGATCACCGCGCCCCTGGCCCGGGCCGCTTCGGCAATCGCCGGGGCCGCCTGCTGCGGCTCGGCACGACCGTCGTCGGGGGTGTACAGCGCGCCCTTGATCGCTAGCCGCGCGACACCGGGCAGCAAGCCGGCCAGGTCGGTGCCCGAGACCATCCGCGCACGCACCGGGTACTCGTCCAGGTTGGCCTTCCAGCGCTCGTGTTCGGCGTAGCTTTGATCATCCGCGCAGGTGAAGAGAATGCCGGCGCGGGTGTAGCCGACGTCCTTGCCGATGCGCGCGGCCAGGTCGTTCCAGATGTTCAGCGCATGGGCCATCAACGGCAGCTCGCGCGGATCGCGGCGCGAGATGCGCACCCAGCCCCAGTTGCGGCTCGACTGTTCGTGGCCAATGCCGCCTTTTTCGCACAAGGCCACTTTCAAGCCGCGTTCGGCCAGCTCCAAGGCGGTGGATGCACCGACGATGCCGCCGCCGATCACCACCACATCGACTCGGTCCGGCAGGTGTTCATCGCCCTGTACAGGTACTACGCGAGGTCCAGGCATCGGTTGCTGTCATCCCTATGGATCGTGGTGAGAAGGGCCGTGAGGGCCCGGATATTGCACTGCACTTGCCGTGCCTGCCAGACCCAGCCTTGTGCTCGATGCGGGTTCGGCCATTGTCGTTTCCAGGGAGAGCTACACATGCCCCAAACCGACTCATCCCCAGCTCGTCTGCCGCGCTGCACGACCCAGGGCACGCAAACGCTGGACCGCTCCTGCGACATTCTTCAGGCGATTGCCGCGCGCGGCGCGCCGGGCGCGACCATCGAAGAACTCAGCGCCGATACCCAGCTTAGCCGCGCGACCCTGTATCGGCTGCTCAAGGCGATGAAATCCTACGGCTTCGTGCGCCTGCCACGGCTGCGCGGGCCTTACTTCCTGGGTTACCAGTTGCTCAGCCTGGGTGCCCAGGCCGGCAACACCGGCGGCGTGCGCGAGCTCGCCCGCCCAGCCCTGCTGCGCCTGTGCGAAACCTTCCAGGACAGCTTCTTTCTGTTCGTTCAGGATGGCTACTACGCCTTGTGCCTGGAACTGCATGAGGGCGCCAACCCTACCCAGAGCTTTGCCGATTGCGTGGGCGCGCGCGTGCTCAGCGGCGTCGGCCAGGGCTCGCTGGCATTGCTCAGCCACCTGCCCACTGCGGCACGCGCGCAGATTCTGGAACACAACGCACCGCGCCTGCTGCGCGAATACGCCATCAGCGACAGCGCACTGCGCTCCACCTTCAAGCAGGTGCGCCAGCAGGGCTATGCCTGTGGCCTGGCCGATCGCGTGCTGCCGCTGCACACCGGCGTGGCGGTGCCGATTCTGGACGCCGACGCGGCCCCCGTGGGCGCGCTGAGCTGCGCCCTGCCGAGTGTGCGCATGACCCCGCTTTATCAGCAGCGGCTGGTGCAAGCCATGCGCCAGGAAGCGGACCGCATCGCGCAACGGCTCGGGGCTTGAATATGAGCGTGTCATCGGGCGAACCGAGCGAAACGAAACGGCGCGGGATCGACCAAAGGCGCGCTGCCGGTAATCAGGTCCGCCATCAAATGCCCAGCGCCCGGCCCGATACCGAAACCGTGCCCCGAGAAGCCCGTGGCCAGGTAGAAACCGGGCAGGCTCTGCACCTGGTCCATCACCGGCACGATATCGGGCGTGACATCGATCAAGCCGGCCCAGCGCTGCTCGATCCGGGCCTGGGCGAAGATCGGAAACTGCTCGGCAAGCATGCTCAAAGCCTGGTCGAGGTAGGCATCCACCGGCTTGGGGTCATACAGGCGCTGTGTCTCGAACGGTGAAGCCTGGGCATTGCTCCAACGCCGGGGCGTGTTGAGCTCCTGCCAGCTCTGGCGGGTCACGCGCAGGCGGTATTCAGGGTGGTGAGCCCTGACCATCGGAAGAAAATCGGGCAGGTAGCGAAAGCTGTCCGGTACCAGCGCCGCGACGTTGGCGTTGCGCAGGGCGACGGTGTAGCCGCCGTCGGCACGCTTTCTGAACGAGACCTTCTCGGTCGCCACCGCGCACTCCGGGCCGCCTGGCAAAGGTGCGGTGCGCATCACCGACCCCAGCACCCGCAGCTGTGGCAGGCGGATACCCAGGTTGCCGCAGAACAGGCTCGACCAGGCACCGGCCGCCAGCACCACGCTGTTGCATCTGATTTCGCCCAGCTCGGTAACTACGGAGCTGATCTTGCCGCCCGAGGTTTCGACACTGCGCGCGGCGCAGCGCACGAACAGCTTCG
This sequence comes from Pseudomonas sp. MM227, assembly GCF_947090715.1. Lineage (NCBI taxonomy): Bacteria > Pseudomonadati > Pseudomonadota > Gammaproteobacteria > Pseudomonadales > Pseudomonadaceae > Pseudomonas > Pseudomonas sp. MM227. The sequence continues at coordinate 648,318 of NZ_OX352319.1, read as the reverse complement.
CGCCGCGTACTCGGGCGCCTTCGGCGATGGCCGCGGTGGCGATGTCCGGCTCGGCGCGGCCGTCGCTCTCGGTGAACAGCGCGCCGGTCCAGGAGGACGGCACCTTGGCCTGGAGGCGGGCTTGAATCTGCGCGGTGTCGAGCAGCCGCGCCTCGATGCCCAGCGGTTTCGCCTGATCCAGCCAGGCGACCTTGGCCGCCAGCTCCGCGGCGGACTCGCAGGCGTAGAGAATGCCTGAGCGGGTAAAGCCGGTGTCGTGGCGCAGCTTGGCGGCCCAGCCGTCCCACAGTTTCAGACTGGCAATCGCCAAAGGCACTTCGGCGACATCGCGGCCCATGGTGCGCACCCAGCCCCAGTTGCGCGACGACTGCTCGTGGGCGATGCCGCTTTTTTCCACCAGTACCACCGACACGCCTCGTTCGGCCAGGAAGAACGCGGTGCACACACCGACGATGCCGCCACCGATGATCACCACATCGGCGCTGTCGGGCAGTGAGGTGTCGCTGTCGACGTGGGAAATGAGCGGGTACATAGGACTTCCTGCCAATGTCGATACCCGAGGTTTACGCTCTGGCACGGCCAACGGCAACCCTTCTGGCAGGGATGCGGCCATGCTCTCACATGCTGAGACGAAGGCATGACCCGGGCTGATTCTGCGATTTTTTTTCAGTCATTTTTTGCAACACCTTAGCCGCCATGAGACGTGGCCTGCGGCCATTACCACCGGGCACGTTGTCGCAGGCAAGGCCAGTCCAAGCGGTTGCGCTGAATCGTTTCAGATGCGATAACAAATAGGCAAACGGCACGAAAATCTCGAATAAAGCAGATTAAAGGGCCCATGCACGCCGTACATCGGCGATCCTCATGTGCCCGCCTTCGCCGTTTGTGCCACGCCTTCGTGGCGTTCTCCTGCTCCTGACCGAGCCTGCCTTTCAACCTCATCGAGGCCATTCATTCGGCGCGCCCAAGCGCCGTGCTGCACACAAGGAACGGACCATTGAGCAATCAATCCACTCCGAACACCCCCTCTCTCGCCTGTGCGACAAGATCGGCATTCCCTATCCCCTGTTCTGGGGCTTCGTCGGCCTGCTGATTTTCATGATCGGCGACGGTGTCGAACTCGGCTACCTCTCCCCTTTTCTCAGCGACCGCGGCATGCCCGACGGTGAAATCGCCATGGTGTTCACGCTGTATGGCGTCACCGTGGGTATCTCGTCATGGCTGGCCGGTGCCCTGTCCAATATATGGGGCCCGAAACGGGTGATGATGCTCGGGCTGTTGATCTGGAGCGTGTTCGAAGTGCTGTTCCTGATCTACGGCCTGGAAACCCTGAGCTACCAGATGATCTTGCTGACCTATGGCCTGCGCGGCTTTGGCTATCCGCTGTTCGCCTACGGATTTCTGGTGTGGATCGCCGCGGCGACGCCGTCGCGCAAGATGGGCCTGGCCGTGGGCTGGTTCTGGGTGGCCTATGCAGCCGGTCTGCCGACCCTGGGTTCATTGGTGGCGAGCGTGAGCATTCCATTGATCGGTGCGCTGCAGACGTTCTGGCTGTCGTTCGCGCTGGTGGTGGTTGGCGGCGTGATCGGCCTGGTCGGCATGCGTGAGGCGCACGGCCTGCGGCGCCTGGCACCCGAAGGTGAAAAGCCGCTGGTGTCGATGGCCAAGAACGTCACCATCATGTGGTCGCACCCCAAGGTCACGCTCGCCGGCGTGGTGCGCATCATCAATACCTCGTCGATGTTCGGCTTTCTCGTGGTGCTGCCGGGGTTCTTCATGGACACGGTGGGTTTCACCCTGGAGCAATGGCTGCAGCTGCTGACCATCGTCTTCGTGTTCAACATCATCGGCAACATGGGTTCCAGCGTCATCAGCACGCGCATCGGCTACCGCAATACCATCCTCTGGCTGGGCGCGGTGGGCAGCACGATCACCACGCCGCTGTTCTTCTTCATGCCGCAAGCCTTCCCGGATAACTTCCTGCTGGCCTCGGTGTTCGGCGCGCTGTATGGCCTGACACTGGCGTGCTTCGTGCCGCTGTCGGCACTGGCTCCGGCACTGGCGCCGCACAACAAGGCAGCGGCGCTGTCGGTGCTGAGCCTGGGCGCGGGCGCTTCCACCTGGGTGGGGCCTGCGGTGGTGGCGATCTTCAACGAAAGCTTCGGCCTGGAAGGTGTGGTGTGGGCGTTTACCGGCCTGTACGCGTTAAGTGCGGTGCTGACGGTGTTCCTGAAGGATCCGGAGCCGGTGCACGAGCCGTTTTTCAGCAAGGCTCAGCGCCGGATCAAGGTGCGCGCGCCACGCCTGGATTATCGCTGGGCGCATGCCACCAAGGACTGATCGGCGCCGTCAGGGCCGCTCGTAGACCGTCACCCGGTTGCGGCCGGCGCGCTTGGAGGCATACAGCGCCTGGTCGGCCCATTCGATCAGTTGCTGGTGCTCGTTGCTGGGGTAGCCCAGGTCGGCGACGCCCAGGCTGATGGTGAACCGCACCGGGCCGCTTTCGTGCTCGACCACTTCGGCTTCGATAGCCAACCGCAGGCGATCGGCCAATATGGCACCGCCCGCCTTGTCGGTGTCCGGCAGCAGCACGGCGAACTCTTCGCCGCCGTAGCGTCCGGCAATGTCCGAGTCACGGACCATCGCGCGCAGCACCTGCGCCACGCGCTGGATGACCTGGTCGCCCACCTGGTGGCCATAGGTGTCGTTGACCCGTTTGAAGTGGTCGATGTCGAACATGATCAACGAGGTCGCGTGGCCGTAGCGCCCGTGTCGTGCGTACTCGACCTTGAGTGCTTCCTCCCAGTGACCACGGTTGTACAACCCGGTTAGGCGATCGGTGCTGGAAAGCTTCTGCAGTTGCAGGTTCGACGCCTGCAGCTGACGGCGGTTGGTGGCCACGTCGGTCACGTCGTAGATGACCACGCAGATGTGCTTGATCTCGCTGTTGGTGGAGCGCAACGGCAGGATGGTGGTGTTCTGGTACATGAACGCTTCGTGCCCGGTGATCGGCTGATAGTTCTTGAAGCGCACCAGGTACGGGCGTTGTTCCCAGATGGTGAAGGCCGGCGTGCCGAGGGTGACCACGCTGCTGACCTTCTTGCGGAACCACTCGCGGTCGATCTCCGGGAACAGGCTGAAGAAGGCCTGGCCGATGGCGTCCCTGGGTTGCACGCCGGAGCGGTTTTCCATGAAGGTGTTCCAGACCTGCACCTGGTAGTCGCTGTCGAGCACCACCACGCCAACGTCGATGCTCTGCGTGATCGCCAGGAGCCAGTGAAATTCGTCCAGTTCGATAGGTCTGTTCATGGCTCAGTTCATCAGGTAGTCGAGCTTGTCGCGCAGCAACTGCACCGAGTCTTCGGTGAACAGCAACAGCAAGTCGAAATGAATGCAGTGGCCTTCCAGCGCGTAGCTGATTTCGACAGTCAGGGTCTTTTTCCAGCGGTGCCTGCCGACTTCGATCAGGTCGTCGATCGCGCCGTGGTCGCCGAGAAGGTGCGGATGGCTCTGGGAGAACATCACGTCCAACTGCTGGGCCAGGCCGCTGAGGCAGGCGCCGATGATGACCGACGAGAGGTCCAGAAGCATTTCCTGGTCGGAGTAGTCCAGCGCACTGCGGTTCATCAGTCGAGCCAGGTCGGCGATGTCGCAGTCGTGGAAGATCAGCATCGCTTCACCGGCGATGCCGCCGCCGATGAAGCCTTGGCAGATTGCCGTGATCGGCTGTGTACTCTGCACGTCGGCCAGGACCATGTGCAACTCGCTGGCTTCGAGCAGGTTGACGTTGGGTACGGGCAAGTGGATGAACACGCCGAGCACCTTGGCCAGCATGGCAGCAGCCTGGCCCATGGCAACGTTGATGGCCTCGCGCAGAGCGTCGATGAAGCCGATGTGGATGGTGCTGTCGCTGCCGCCGCGCAAGGGGCCGCCGGTAGTCTTTTCCAGCAGGCCGGCCTGGAGCAGGACTCGGCGCAACTCGTCGGGCTCGGCCGGCTTCTTGATGAAGGCCAGCGCACCGAGTTCGCGTACCCGGCGCAGAGCCTGATCCTGCACGTCGCCGGAGACGACGATGACCTTGCAGCGCAAACCGTGCTCACGCAGTGCTGCCAAGACCTGGTAGCCGTCCATGTCGGGCATGGTCAGGTCGAGCAACATGACATCGCCCTTGCCCTCGCGAATCGCCTCGAGCGCCTGGCGGCCGTTCACCGCTTGGGTGATGGTGGTGTCCCAATCCGCTGGCAGGGCGCGCAGCAGCTGCTTGCGGGCCATGTTCGAGTCATCGCAGATCAGCAGGGGAATGGGCGGCATGGCCTCTCGTTCTCTTCATGGGGCGACGCGCGTCATCGCCATTGATGCACCATTGCTCACCTTACCTCCAAGGCCCTGTTCGCCGCTACCTTGCGTGCTGGCTATTTGCTTTCTTTCGGCGCGAATGCCGATGTGGCTTACCGCGGTCTGCCTGATTCACCGCATAGACCGCCGACGCGGCTTGCGCCGCTGCTACAGGGGTTGCGAATCGACCACGACAGGCCTCTGTAGCAGCGGCGCAAGCCGCGTCCGGGCTCACCGCGGTCTGCCTGATTCACCACATCTGCGGCCGAGGCGGCTACAGTAGGGGGTTCGGGGGGCAACTTGCCCGGTATATGCTCAAGTTGTATGATGTCTGTTAACAACCCGCCCACAGGACACGGAGACAACAATGCCTAACATCCTCGGTCACAACTTCATCGGCGGCAACCGCAGCGCCAGTGGCGAGCCCAAACTCAAGAGTGTCGACGCCACCACTGGCGAGGCGCTTCCTTATAGCTTCTACCAAGCCACCGATGCCGAAGTCGACGCCGCCTGCCAGGCCGCCGACGACGCTTTCCTGGAATATCGCCAGCTGAGCCCCGCTCGCCGCGCTGAATTCCTCGATGCCATCGCTGACGAACTCGATGCGCTGGGTGATGATTTCGTAGCAGTCGTCTGCCAGGAAACCGCCCTGCCTGCCGGCCGCATCCAAGGCGAACGCGGTCGCACCAGCGGCCAGATGCGCCTGTTTGCCAAAGTGCTGCGCCGTGGAGACTTCCTTGGTGCCCGGATCGACCTCGCCCTGCCCGACCGCAAGCCGCTGCCGCGCGTCGACCTGCGCCAGTACCGCATCGGCGTCGGCCCGGTTGCCGTGTTCGGCGCCAGCAACTTCCCCCTGGCGTTCTCCACGGCCGGTGGCGACACCGCCGCCGCGCTGGCCTCGGGTTGCCCGGTTGTATTCAAGGCCCACAGCGGGCACATGGCGACAGCCGATCTGGTCGGCACCGCCATCATCCGTGCTGCAGAAAAGACCGGCATGCCCAAGGGCGTGTTCAACATGATCTTCGGTGCCGGCGTCGGCGAGCCGCTGGTCAAGCATCCGGCCATTCAAGCGGTCGGCTTCACCGGCTCGCTGAACGGCGGCAATGCGCTGTGCAAAATGGCCGCCGAGCGTGCCCAGCCGATCCCGGTGTTCGCTGAAATGTCCAGTATCAACCCGGTCGTCCTGCTGCCGGACGCCTTGGCCACCCGCGGCGAAACCGTGGCCAAGGAACTGGCGGCGTCCGTGGTGATGGGCGGTGGCCAGTTCTGCACCAACCCGGGCTTGGTGATCGGCGTTCGCTCGCCGGCCTTCAGCGCTTTCCTCGAGCAGCTGCAAACGCAAATGGCTGCCCAGGCGCCGCAAACCATGCTCAATGCCGGTGGTCTGCGCAGCTACAGCAAAGGTGTCGAACACCTGCTGGCCCATGAAGGCATCACGCACCTGGCCGGTAACCCGCAGGAAGGCCAACAGGCTCAGGCGCAGCTGTTCAAGGCTGATGTAAGCCTGCTGCTCAATGGCGACGAACTGCTGCAGGAAGAAGTGTTCGGCCCGGCCACCGTGGTGATCGAAGTCGCCGACGATGCCGAGCTCAAGACCGCGCTGCAATCGCTGCGCGGACAGCTGACCGCCACCCTGATCGGCGAACCGGCCACCGACCTGGTCAAGTACCAATGGCTGGTGCCGGTGCTGGAACAGAAAGTCGGCCGCATTCTGGTCAACGGTTACCCGACCGGTGTGGAAGTGTCCGACGCCATGGTCCACGGCGGCCCTTACCCAGCCACCTCGGATGCGCGCGGTACCTCTGTCGGCACCCTGGCGATCGACCGCTTCCTGCGTCCGGTCTGCTACCAGAACTACCCGGACGCGCTGCTGCCCGAAGCGCTGCGCAATGCCAACCCGTTGGGCCTGCAACGCCTGGTGAACGGTGAGTGGAGTTCGCAGCCGATCGCTTGATGCAACGGCCGCAACAGCCAGACGGCGCGATCTCGATCGCGCCGTTTTTTTTTGCCTCGGTGATCCGATTTTTTGTTTCAGCTCTGCGACAAGGTGCCGATATGGGGGGATCAAGAAGACCTTTTCATGGCGACCACCCATAACCACAACGACGGTCGTCCAGGTCTGATCCTTTACTGTCAGGAGCACATTTATGAACGGCTGGTTCGGCAATATCAGCGTTACCCGAAAACTTGCGCTGGGCTTTGGCCTGGTGCTGGTATTGACCGCGCTGCTGGCGCTGACCGGCTGGACCAGCTTGAGCAGCCTGATCCAGCGCAGCAACTGGATGAGCGACATTTCCGAACTGAACAACAGCCTGACCAAGCTGCGCATCGTGCGCCTGCAGTACATGCTGGCCAACGGCGATGATGCGTCTGCGCAAACCGTGCAGACCCAACTGGACGCTTTCGAGACCCAGCAGAAGAAACTGATCGACGGCTTCAAGAGCCCCGAGAACCTGCAGCGCCTCAAGGCCCAGTCCGAGCAGATCGACGCGTATCAGAAGTCGTTGAACCAGATGCGCGACGGCTACAAGGCCAGCAATGTCGCGCGGCAGAACATGACCGCCACGGCGACGGCTGCCACCGAGCTGGTCAACCAGATCAATCAGGCAGTGCTTGCAGTGCCCGACGGCGACCTGCGCTTCGACGAATTCCAGGCCATCACCCGCGTCCGTGAACTGATCCAGCAGACGCGCTACGACGTGCTCGCCTATACCAGCAACGTCAATGAAAAATCCGAACAGGCCGCCTTCGCCCAGATGGACCGCGCCGTGGCCGAGCTGCAGCAGCTGTCCGCCCGCCTGCCCACCGAGCAGTCCCGCTTCCAGCAACTCAACGCCGCGCTGGGTAACTACCGCACTGCAGTCGCCGGCTTCAAGGCGGCAATCGCCAACATCGCTACGGCGCGTGCCGAGATGACCGTGGAAGGCGCTGAAATCGTCCGCCTGAGCGACGAGCTGTACAAGATCCAGATCCAGCGGCGCGATGCCGAAAGCGCCGAAGCGCGCAGCTATCAGATCGGCGCCGCGCTGCTGGCCCTGATCTTCGGGATCCTTGCCGCGTGGATCATTACCCGCCAGATCACCCGCCCACTGCAGCAGACCCTGGAAGTTGTCGAGCGCATTGCCGGCGGCGACCTGAGTCAGAACCTGCAAGTCACCCGCAAGGACGAGCTGGGCGTGCTGCAACAAGGCATTCAGCGCATGGGCGCAACCCTGCGCGAGCTGATCGGCGGCATCCGCGACAGCGTCACCCAGATCGCCAGCGCTGCCGAAGAATTATCCGCCGTCACCGAACAGACCAGTGCCGGGGTCAACAACCAAAAAGTCGAAACCGATCAGGTCGCCACCGCCATGCACGAGATGACCGCGACCGTTCAGGAAGTGGCGCGCAACGCCGAACAGGCCTCGGTGGCCGCCACCACCGCTGACGACGAAGCGCGTGAAGGTGACAAGGTGGTAGGCGAAGCCATCGCGCAGATCGAGAAACTGGCCGACGAAGTCCGTCGCTCCACCGAAGCGATGAACGCCCTGCAGAAGGAAAGCGACAAGATCGGCAGCGTCATGGACGTGATCAAGGCAGTCGCCGAGCAGACCAACCTGCTGGCCCTCAACGCAGCCATCGAGGCGGCCCGCGCAGGCGAGGCCGGACGTGGCTTTGCCGTGGTGGCCGATGAGGTTCGCGGCCTGGCCCAGCGTACGCAGAAATCCACCGAGGAAATCGAAGGTCTGGTGGCCGGTCTGCAGATGGGCACGCAACAGGTGGCCAGTGTGATGTTGAGCAGCCGTGGCCTGACTGACAGCAGTGTCGAGCTGACACGCCGCGCCGGCACTTCGCTTGCGAACATTACCCGCACGGTGTCCAGCATCCAGGCGATGAACCAGCAGATTGCAGCTGCAGCCGAACAGCAAAGCTCGGTTGCCGAGGAAATCAGCCGCAGCATCATCAACGTGCGCGATGTATCGGAGCAGACGGCCGCCGCCAGTGAAGAAACGGCCGCCTCAAGCGTCGAGTTGGCACGCCTGGGCAACCAGTTGCAGATGATGGTCAGCCATTTCCGCGTCTAAGAAAGCACGCTCACATCCTGACGCGACTTACGCCGCTGCTACGGAAACCGATCCCCTGTAGCAGCGGCGCAAGCCGCGTCCGGCCGCAACACGACCCAACCCGCTCACTCCACTTCCTTCAACACCCGCTCTTCATGAAAGAACGCGTTCGGGTCCACACCCGCGCGGAAAAAGTACCCGTAATCCTCCAGGTAATACAGCGTCTCCACCCGCTTGAGGTTGTCTTCCAGGTGCGCACAGCGCAGCTTCTTCGCCTGACCGCTCAAGCGGCCATTGACCTGGGTCGCGGGCAACTGCTGCTCGACACGGCAGTCGAACGCCTGACGCGGCTTGCCGTACTCGCCGACCACGCTGTTGCTCATCTTGCCATCGGTCACATAGCCCAGCTGCGCACCCACCGGCATGTTCTTCCAGTCCCCGCTGAACGCAATGGCATTCAAACCGACGTTGTCCACCATCGGCGCTTCGCCGCTGTAGACGGTTTGCTGGGCCAACGCGACCAAGCCGCGAAAGCTCACCGCCTGCCCCTCGAAATTGCTGCCTTTGGTGCGCACCGAGAGCAGCCCCGACGCCTTGTCCTGGCTGAACGATTTTTCCTCGGTGAACGGTGCGCTCTGCCCTTTGAGATGGGCCGTACCGGTTTCCACTACCCGTTTCAGCACCTTTGCCGGTTTCGGCAGGTTCAACTGCTTGACCGCCGACAGCGCCGGCGCCTGCACGCGCGGGGTGGCCAGCACCAACGGAGCCTTGCTCCGCGGCTTGAACGCCGGCAATCCGGCCAGGCCTTCGGGCTTGCCGCAGGCAGCGTCGAACACCCGTCGATAATCCGGGTCGCTGTCCTTCACGTTGTAAGTCTTGGGCTCGAAAAACACCCCACCATCGGTCACCGTGTTGTGCTCATCCAGGTCATACCCGGCCAGCAGGCTGAACGTCTGCTTGGCGCAGTCCAGGGCATAGCGCTCGCGTTTCTGTGCATAGGGCGCGTTGTGTGGCTGATCGTGGCCGATGGTCGGCGAGTCGTAGGCCGCCCAGAACTGCAACTGCCCCTCGACGGTAGCCAAACTGTTACGGTCGATCAGCACCCATTGTTCATCGCCCTTGCCCAACAGCACTCGCCAATCGGGCTGGGGAGTGGCGGCGCAGGCGCGCTGGAAAGCGGGATTGGCATTCAACGCCGCTACCTGCGCAGCCGGGATCGGACGGGCCGGCGCATACTTGCCATCGGGGCTGGCGAAATAGATGCGTTTCACCCCGTCCAGATAGATCAGGCTGGCGCTGGGGCTGGAACACGCCGCCTCGACTTGCAGCAAAAAGCCGAACGGCGACGTGTCGGTCTTGGGCTGCAGCAACATGAAGCTCAGGCGATCACCGTTGCGCAGCACACTCTGCGGCACGGGCGGCTGCGACATCGCCTCCTTGAACATGTCCTGCGCCTGTTCGTTGCCAAGGCTGCCGTCGTCAGGCCCCTTGCTGGAACAACTGGCCAGAGTGACGAGGGCGGCGAGCAATGCGATGCGCTTCATGATGAGTCCCGGGAATGGCGATCAGGCGTCATGGTAAGCGGCGTATCGAAAGCGGCGCAATCCATCCCCCGCCGCTTCAGCAGGCGTAGGCCGCCAACTTGTCCTGGATGAAGTCCAGAAAGCACTGAATCCGCAATGCCAGCTGTGAGTTGCGGTAGTACACCGCATTGATCGGCTGGCGGTAACCACTGTTGGCATCGGCCAGCACCACCTGCAAGCGCCCCTGGCGAATGTCTTCGTGGGTCATGAAGTGCGACAGGCAGACGATCCCCTGCCCTTCCAGCGCCAGCTGCCGTAACGTTTCGCCACTGGATGCCGCCATGCGTGGCTGGATCTGCAGTCGATCGCCCTCGGCATGGCGCAACGGCCAGTGGTTGAGCGTTTCGGTCTGGGTGAAGCCCAGCAGCACGTGCTGGCTCAAGGCCTCGACCGTTTCCGGCACGCCGTGGCGCTCGAGGTAGGCGGGGCTGGCGAGGATGTTCAGCGGGCTGCAACCCAGCGACCGGGCGTGCAGGGTAGAGTCGGCCAATACCCCGATACGGATGGCGACATCGGTGCTGTGCTCGATCAGATCGATGATCAGATCATTGCTGTTGAGCTCCAGCAGAATGTCCGGGTAGCGCTGACGAAACTCCGCCACGTACGGCACGATCGCGTGCAGCATGAACGGTGACGCGGCATTGATGCGCAAGCGCCCGGCCGGCGTCTGGTGACGCAGCGCCAAGCGCTCTTCCAACTCGTCCATGCGCGCCAGGATCTCCTTGGCCTGCTCGAAGAAAAACCGCCCCTCTTCGGTCAGGTCCATGCGCCGCGTAGTGCGGTTGATCAAGGTGGTGTCCAGCTTGGCCTCGAGCTTGGACAAGGTGCGGCTGACCGCCGAAGGGGTCTGACCGAACTGCTCGGCGGCGGCAGAAATGGAGCCGCTCTGAATGACGGCGACGAAGACTTGCAGCTCATCGGATCGAGATTTCAACGCAGGCCTCATCGGATCTACCAGGACCTGCGAAACATACACCAATCCCTGCCCCTGGCGAGCGTGCCGTCAGCCCAGCACCTTGGCCAGGTGCGCCTGATACCGCGCGACATCGTTGTCGATGTTCGGCATCTTCATCACGTCGACGCTGAGGAAGGTCGGCAAAGCGGTCATGTCGAGAAATTCGTTAGCCTTGTGGAACGGAAAATACACTGCGTCCACGCCTTTGCCCTCGAAGAAGTCGGCCGGATCGTCGAACGCCTGCTGCGGCGCGTTCCAAGTGGCCGAAATCATGTACTGCTTGCCCTTGAGCAAACCACCGCTGCCATATCGCTGCGACGCATCGGAACGCGTCCGGCCGTCATTGGCATACAAGCTGCCATGGCCTTCGGTGAACACCTCGTCGATGTATTTTTTCACGGTCCACGGCGCACCCATCCACCAGCCCGGCATCTGGTAGATGACCACGTCGGCCCAGCGGTATTTCTGCACTTCCTCGGCAATGTCGTAGCCACCGTCGATGAAGGTCTGCTTCACGTCGAAGCCGGCGCGGTCCAGGTAGGCCACGGCGGCGTCATGCAGGGTCTGGTTGTAGCGACCGTCGGAGTGGGCGAACTGCTTGCCGCCGTTGAGCAGGAGAATCTTTTTCATGAATGTGGCCTCGTTGACTGTGCGAGAAATGTCGATGGCCGCAGTCTAGAGGCCTTGCCCGTGTGGAGTAAGCGGGCAGCGCGCAAATCTCTCTTGCTTGAGAGTCACGAATGAATGGCCATTGTTGCGTGGTTATTGGCGGGACCAGGTTCTGGTCCCACCGTCGCGGAACATGGTTTTTCGGTTGCCGCCAACGCTGTTGCTACTCCTTGGTCAGGTCCACCAGCGGCGTCTGCCGCACTTCGGTCTGACGCTCGCCCTGAATCGTCTCGATGGTTTTCAGCGCCTTGTCCACGGCCGGTTTGTCCGCCAGCAGGCTGTAGCTGATGCTGAAGTGCTTCTGCTGTTTGGGCTCGATGGTCGGGACCAGATTCAGAGGCCGCTGGTAACGACGGTTATAGGAAAAGCTGGTGCCCGGCTCCAGCCCGGTCACATAGCCCTGGCCTTGCGTGTCGGTGTTCTTCCACAACGAAAACACCGGCAACTGCTGGACGTTGAAACCTACCGCCACGCCCAGGCTGCCGGCCTTGTTGTGCAGCACGGTCAGGGTGTCGCCCTTGGCGTCGCCATAGGGCACCACGTTGTACACGGTTTCGTCATAGTCCCTGGTGGGTGCGCGATAGGTCTGCCAATCGCCCAGATCAGCCTTGGCCTTGTCGTTGAAAGGCGACACCTGCTTCACCGCCGCCGCAAAACGCGCGCCCTCTTCCAGGAACGGCGTGCTGAAGTTGCTGTGATACAGCGCCTGGTATTCCTTGGGGTAGTCGCCGTTGTTGGTCAAGGTGTCGTTGAGCACGAAACGGGCCGTCCCGGGTTCGGTCACCAGCTCGGTCTGCGCGGTGAAATCGACCTTCTTGAAGGCCTGCTCCTGCAGCTCGCCACGCACATGAATCGCATACGGCGGCGCCTCGTCGATATGTACGGTGACCTTGCTGGCCGGAATGTTCGCGGCACGACCGTGCAGGGTCAGCAGCTCACCGTTGTCCATGCCCGGATGGCCGACCCATTCGTAGCCGCAGCGCGTCACCAGTTCGTTGAAGCCCTCCAGCCAGCCCAGGCCTCCCCGGCCGTTGAGCTCGATGAAGGCCGGATTGACCACTTCTTTGACGGGCGAATCCCAGCCCATGCGCGCGTCGCCCACCTGGGCGTGGAGCACGTTCATGCCCCGTGTAGGCACCAGCGTCAGCTTCATGGTGCCGTTATCGATGTCGATCAGGCTGACACCTTCCTGGCGACCCCCGTGCAGGGTGCGCATCGTGATGGAGAACGGCTTGTCGACCTTGACGCCCAACTGTTCGCTGGTGATGCGCTGGTTCTGCGCAGGCTTGTCGCTGTCCAGCAACACGAAGTCCCAGGCCAGAGCGTGGGAGCTGAGGGTGAGTGCGGAGATGGCACAGGCGAGGGGAAGCAGTTTCATGGGGGGGCCCTTTCTTGGAGTTATGGATCATGCGGTGAATCGATTCAGCTATCAGCCGAGTCTAGTCCCCTTGCGCCCATTTGGAAATCCGCGTGTAGCAGCGGCGCAAGCCGCGTCCGCTGCACCGCGCACCCTCCCCCGTTTGCTATGCGACCGTGTTACTCGGCAGGACGCTGATACGCCTTCACGATCGCAGAAAAATCCAGCTGCCCCTCTCCCCGCAAGCTCATTGCCTGATACAGCTGTTGGGCTACGGCACCCAGAATCACCGGCTGGCGTGCCTGCTTCGCCGCTTCGGTAGCCAGCCCCAGGTCCTTCAACATCAGCTCGGCGCCGAACCCCCCACTGTACCCGCGGGCCGCGGGCGCTGTTTCAATGACCCCTGGCCAGGGGTTGTAGGTGTCCGAACTCCAGCAACGCCCGGTAGAGCTGTTGATGATGCCCGCCAGCACCTGTGTGTCGATGCCCAGGGCATTGCCCAATGCCATGGCTTCCGACACGCCGACCATGGAGATGCCCAGCAGCAGATTGTTGCAGATCTTGGCGATCTGTCCGGTGCCGACCTCGCCACAGTGGACGATGTTGCGGCCCATCTGCGCCAGCACCGGCTGCAGCTGGCCGAACAATTGCGCCGACGCACCGACCATGAAGGTCAAGGTACCCGCCTGAGCGCCACCGGTGCCGCCCGACACAGGCGCATCGGCCAGATCAACGCCCTGCCTGGAGGCTGCGGCAGCGATATCGCGCGCAGTCTGCGGATCGATGGTGCTGCAATCCACTGCTGGCGTACCCGCGCGAATGCCAGCAAGCACGCCTTCCTCACCCAGGTAGACGCTGCGCACGTGCGCCGCTGCCGGCAACATGGTGATCACCAGTTCGCCCTGGGCAGCGGCGTTCTTGGGCGAAGCACTGACGTGGCCGCCCAACTGCGCCAATTCCGCCAGTACGTCCTGGTTCAGATCGAACACATGCAGCGTGTGGCCTGCCTTGAGCAGGTTGCGCGCCATGGGCGCGCCCATGTTGCCCAGGCCTATGAAAGCAATGTTCATGGCAATGCCCTATTTCAAGTTGATGGTGGTGTTGACGCCGTCGTTCACGCTGTCATCGTCGAACCAGCGCGCCGTGACCGTCTTGGTCTGCGTGTAGAACTGCACCACCTGCTTGCCGTAGGGCCCGAGGTCGCCAAGCTTGGAACCGCGCGACCCGGTGAAGCTGAACGACGGCACCGGCACGGGAATCGGGATGTTGATGCCTACCTGGCCCACGTCGATCTCGCTCTGGAACTTGCGCGCCGCCGCGCCGCTCTGGGTGAACAAACCCACGCCGTTGCCGAACGGGTTGGCATTGACCAAAGCGATGGCTTCGTCGAGGGTATCCACCTCCAGGGTGATCAGCACCGGCCCGAAAATCTCCTGGGTATAGATCTGCATGTCCGTGGTGACACCGCTGAACAAGGTCGGGCCAACGAAGTTGCCCTGCTCGTAGCCAGGCACCTGCACACCGCGACCGTCGAGTTCCAGCGTCGCGCCTTCCTCGACGCCACTGTCGATCAAGGCCGTCACGCGCTCCAGCGCACGGCGGGAAATCACCGGGCCGACGTCGGTGCCCGGTTCATTGCCAGCGTTGACCTTGAGCTTTTGCGCCAGCGCCTTCATATCGGGAATCCACTCGCGCGACTTGCCCACCAGCACGGCGACCGATGTGGCCATGCAACGTTGCCCGGCTGCACCGAAGGCGGCGCCGACCAGGGCGTTGAGCGTTTGCTCGCGGTTGGCGTCCGGCAATATCACGGCGTGATTCTTCGCGCCCATCATCGACTGCACGCGCTTGCCATGCCGGCCGGCCAGGTCATACACATGGGTGCCGACAGCGGTCGAACCGACGAACGACACCGCCTTGATGTCGGCATGGGTGCACAGCGCATCGACGACGTCCTTGCCACCGTGCACCACGTTCAATACACCCGGCGGCACGCCCGCCTCCAATGCCAGCTCCACCAGCTGGACCGTGGACAGCGGATCCTGCTCCGAAGGCTTGAGCACGAAGGTGTTGCCGCAGACGATCGCCATCGGGAACATCCACAGCGGAATCATTGCCGGGAAGTTGAACGGCGTGATCCCCGCGCACACACCGATGGGCTGACGCAATGTGTAGGTATCGACGCCACCGGCGACGTTCTCGGCGAACTCGCCCATCTGCAGGCTGCCGATGGAGCAGGCATGCTCGACCACTTCCAGGCCGCGGAAGATATCGCCCTCGGCATCGGCAATGGTCTTGCCCTGCTCGGCACTCAAGGTCTGCGCAATGCGCTTGGAATGTTCCCGGATCAATGCCTGCAGCTTGAGCATGATGCGCATGCGCGCACCCAGTGGCGTCAGGCGCCAGGTCTTGAATGCACGCTGCGCTGCGGCTACTGCGGCATCGACCTCGTCGGTCGTGGCGAAGGGCACCCGCGCCAGCACTTGCTGGGTGGCCGGATTGACGATGTCGCGCCATTCCTGGGTGGTCGAGGCGACCCACTGCCCATCGATCAGCAGTTTTACATCGTCGATCTTGCTGGCATTCGGTTGAACGGACACGTTCATGGATGACCTCCGCGTATTTATTGTTGTGGCGAGACGGTTCTGCGATGGAGTATAGATGCTGCAAACATCTAACAAGAACTCACAATAAAGCCGGTCCAACATGCAAAAAGACCTTAGCAACCTGAACTGGGACGATCTCAAGTTCTTTCTCGAAGTGGCTCGTACGCGCAAGGCCAGCATCGCGGCCAAGCGCCTGGGCGTGGACTACACCACCGTATCGCGGCGCATCGGCTCGCTGGAAAATGCCTTGGGTACCCTGCTGTTCGAGAAGTCGCGGACCACAGGCTTCGTCCTCACTGCCGAAGGGCAGCGCCTGCTCGCTTCGGCCGAGTCGATTGAAAGCACCCTGCACATGGCCTGCGAGCAGGTTTCCGGGTCCGGCGTGGCGCTGTCAGGGCATATCCGCATGGGCTGCACCGAAGGCTTCGGCAGCTTCTTCATCACCCCGCAGCTCAGCCATTTCGTCGACACCTACCCGGCCATCTCGGTCGATATCCTGCCGCTGCCGCACTTCATCAGCCTGTCCAAACGCGAAGCCGATATCGTCATCGCCTTGGAGCGTCCCGAACATGGGCCCTACGTCTGCTGCAAACTCTGCGACTATCGGCTCAAGCTGTATGCCACGCGGACCTATCTGGATCGTCATCCCCCCATCGAAAGCAGCGCTCAACTCAGCGAGCACCGGTTCATCAGCTACGTCGACGACCTGGCCTTCAGCTCCGAGCTGCTGTACCTGAACAAACTGCTGCCCAACGTCAACGCCGGGCTGCGCAGCACCAGCGTGATTGCCCAGTACACCGCAGCGCTCCAGGGGCATGGGTTGGTCATATTGCCGTGCTTCCTCGCCGCCCAGGACGAACGCCTGGTGGAAGTCCTGCCCGAAGAAGTCGATATCACTCGGCAGTTCTGGATGTACTGCCGGGAGGACCTGAGGAAACTCAAGCGGATCATCCTGCTGTGGGATTACATCCGTGACGTCACCGACCGCAACGCTGCACTGCTGATGGGACACTCGCGCACCACGCAACCCCTGTAGCAGCGGCGCAAGCCGCGTCACACACGTCTCACGACTTCCACTCAAGCATCAGCCCACTGAGTCTCTTGACCCTGCGCCGCACAGCCTCTTCGAACACACCCTTTCGGGTTTCGATCAAGGTGAACCAATGCTTGGCCCGCGTGATACCCGTATAGATCAGCTCCTTGGTCAACACCGGATTCAAGGCATCAGGCAGGATCAGCGCCGTGTGCGCGAACTCCGACCCTTGGGATTTGTGCACCGTCATCGCATAGACCGTCTCGACGTCATTCAAGCGACTTGGCAGCACGAAGCGGATGCCGCCCTGCCCGTCGTTGCGCGGAAAGGCCACGCGCAGCACCATTCGATCGCGCTCGCCACCCTCGGGCAGCATCAGCGCAATGCCGATGTCGCCGTTCATCAAGCCCAGGCCATAGTCGTTGCGTGTCATCAATACGGGCCTGCCCTCGTACCAGGGTTGGCCACCCTCAATGAGACGCGCTTGGGTCAAGGCCTGGGTCGCGCGGGCGTTCAGGCTTTCCACACCCCAAGGCCCCTTGCGCACGGCGCACAGCAACTGGAACTCATCGAACGCGTTAAGCAACCCACGGGCCCAGGTGGCCCAGGCTTGATCTTCCAGACGCGTGTCGGCCGGCGGCCGAGAGGTACCGATCTGCTCCAGATAACGTCGGTAGCCTTGTGGTCCGTCGGCGTCGCGACCGTGTCCGTCCAGCAGCAGGCGCAGCAACGCCACATCGTGCTCGCCCTTGAGCGGCAGCCAATGAACATCGGGATACTGGCCTTCCTGCAGCAAGGCACGCGCGCCGTCGGCGTCCTGCAAATTGACCCTGGCTGCCAGCTGGCCAATGCCGCTGTCCTCGCCGAATCGGCGCGAGTGCCGCAGCATGACCACCTGCTGCGCGAGGGCGTTATCACGTTCGTTGCCTTCGAGCAGCCCGCTGCGTGCGAGGTCCTCGCCGCTGACCTGCTCCAACCAGGCGCGCGTCGCCGGACTGTAGTAGCCGGACTCGGCCTGGCTGCACAGGTCGCCCAGCACCGCACCCGCCTCGACCGAGGCCAACTGGTCCTTGTCGCCCAGCAGCACCAGTCGGGCATGGGCCGGCAGCGCATCGAGCAGGTTGGCCATCATCTCGAGGTCGATCATTGAGGCTTCGTCCACCACCAGTACGTCCAAGGGCAAAGGGTTGGCTGCATCATGACGAAAATGCCGCGTGCCCGGACGGCTACCCAACAGGCGATGAACCGTGGTCACCTCGGTCGGAATACGCGCCTTGATTGCGGCGTCCACCTGCAGGCTCTGCACCTGCAAGCTGATCGACTCGGTCAGTCGCGCCGCCGCCTTGCCGGTCGGTGCTGCCAGCCGGATACGCAACGGTTTGTCCTGGGCCACTGCGGGCCCTTGCAGGAGTGCCAGCAGGCGCACCACCGTGGTGGTCTTGCCCGTTCCCGGGCCGCCCGTAACGATACTGAAAGCACCCCGCACGGCCAGCGCGCAAGCCAGTTTCTGCCAGTCGATCCGAGCCCCGTCGGTGGCCCCGAACAATTGCGTCAGCCGTTGTGCAAGGTCCTCCGGTACCGGCTCGCGCGCGTCCAGCCGCTGACGCAGCGCATAACCGATACGCCGCTCGTACGCCCAGTAACGACGCAGGTACAGGCGCTGGCTTGAAAGCACCAGAGGTGAGCTGCCTGTAGGGTCATCGGCGCCCCCCACCAAGGAGCTGTTCGCCAGGCTGGCCAGCCAGGCCTCGGCACCCAGGCCCTGAAGCAACTGCGATGGCAGCAGGGCCACGCCTCCTTGCAAGTCGCCCTCGGGTGGCAGGGACAAGGCAAAATCCGGTGCCTGCAGCGTCGCCGCCAGATCCAGGCAGACATGCCCGTGTCCCAGCTGGTGGCTGGCGAGGGCGGCAGCGAGCAGTACCAGAGGGTCGCCCTGTGGGTCGAGGTCGGCAAGAAACGCTACGAAGGCTTTGTCCAGCGCACGCAGCCAACCGCGCTCCACCCAGCGCTCGAGCAACGCCAACAGGTCGGCCGTATGTGTGCGGGGCTGCAGCTGAGCAAGGCTGTGTGCATCCAGAGGGGTGGGCAGCAGGTCGGCAAACGAGCGGGTCATGGTGCACTTTCCTCGAACAGGTCGGCCTGGACATCACGGCGTCCGCCTTTGAACACCGTATCGAGCTCCTCGATGAGCTCACGGGGTGGCCGGGTGAAGTACACACCCTGGCTGGGCGCCCCAAGGCCGCGCAGAAACACGAACGCCGCACCGCCCACGTGTTCGTCGTAGTCGTACCCTGGCAGCCGCGCCTTCAACTGGCGGTGCAAGGCGAGCAGGTACAGCACGTATTGCAGGTCGTAGCGGTTGGCCAGGATGCATTCGGTCATCGCAGCGTGGGTATAGGCGGCATCATCCGGACCCAGCCAATTGGATTTGTAGTCGGCAACGTAATACTGCCCCTGGTGCTCGAAACACAAGTCGATGAAGCCCTTGAACATGCCGTTGAGCATGGCGCCTTCGGCTGGCATTCGAAGCACGCCGGGATGCGTGTACTGGCGCACCAGGGTATCGAGCCGGCTTACATCGACCTTATGGCTGGCGAACCAGAACTCCATCTCGATCTGGTATTGGTCGAGATCGGCCATGCGTACCGGGGCTCGTTCGGACCCAAGCTGCAATGGCTCGTCGATGAAGCGCCGCAACCAATCGTCCAGGGTAGGGATCCAGCCGCTCCAGCCGCGCCGACTGCAACGCCGCGCGACGTTGTCGGCCAGTCGCTCCGGGGCCGCGGCAACGCTGGCAAAACCTTCGCGCCCTGCCCATTCCAGCAAGCCGTGCAGAAAAGTGCCCGGCCCGGGGCCACGGGGAAAACGGTGAATGTCGCCACTGGTGGCCGGCACCTCGCGCGGCACCTGCGCGTCCAGGCGCTCATCGTCCATCAGTTTCTGCTCGAGAGCGCTGTCGGGCGCCTGGTCATCATCCGCGCCCAACGTGTCGCTGATGCGCAACGCGCTGTAGGACGCTATCCACCAGTTCTCCCGCGCACTGCGCTTTGGCAGGCGCACCTTGAGCAGCGCGGCGTCGCTGCGCAAGGGTACGTAACGGCTATCGTCCACCTCTGGCACTGGCACACTCACGATGTCTGCGCACCCTGCACTCGACGCCTGCAGCCAACTCGCAAGCTGGCCTGCATCGGCAAGCGGCTGCCCGCCGCCAAGCAGGTACCCGATGGCCGAACGATGGAACACCGACTCCTTGGTCGTACCGCGCTTGAGGTCGGCGATGCCGAGCCAGCAGCCGTGCTGAGCCCGGGTCAGGGCCACGTAAAGCAAGCGCAGGTCCTCGGCCAAACGTTCGTCGTCGGCCAAGGCCACCTGTTCGGATGTAGGGTTGAGCGTCAATTGCACGCGGTGAGCCGCGTCGTGGTAAACCAACGGCAATCGCTTGCCGTCGACCGGTTTGCAACTGCAGATGAAAGGCAGGAAGACCAGTGCGTACTCGAGCCCCTTCGACTTGTGGATAGTCACCACCTTGACCAACTGCTCGTCGCTTTCCAGACGCAGGATATGCTCCTCCGCTGCGCTGCCGGAAAGTGCCAGCTGTTCGCTCAGATGACGGATCAGCGCCTGCTCGCCGTCCAGTTCGCTGGACGCCTGCTGCAACAGTTCGCACAGGTGCAGCAGGTTGGTCAGGATACGCTCGCCATCGTCACGGCCGATCAGCGCCAGTGGCAGGTCGAAATCGTGCAGCAGGCGGCGCAGCATCGGCAGCACGCCCTGGGTGCGCCAGATGTTTCGATAGCCACGGAACTGCATGACCCGCGCTTCCCATTCCAGCTCGCTCAGGTTCAATTGCTCCAACTCGTGCAAAGAGCGGTTCAGTGTGACGCTCGCCAAGGCAGCGCGCAGTTGCCGCTCCGAGTCAGGCTCGGCGCACGCCTTCAGCCAGGCGAGCAAGTCATGGGCCTCCTGAGCGGCAAATACCGAGTCCTTGTCCGACAGGTACACACTGCGGACCCCCCGGTCGGTCAACTCTGCACGCACGGCCTGGGCCTCTTTGCCATCGCGCACAAGAATGGCGATATCCGCCGGCCGAATACCGCTGGCGCTGCCTTCCCGTACCTTAAAACCGGCGTGCCCAGCCTGCCCTGCATTCAACAGGCGCACGATTTCCGCCGCGCAGGCACTGGCCAGCGCCTTGCGGTACGCGACGCCGGAAATGGGCTGGTCGCTGGGCAGATGCCAGAGCGTCAAGGCCGGTACGGCCTGCCCGTCCACGATCAAGGACTCCTTGCGCCCCTGGGCCCGCACATCCAGAAATGGCACAGGGTTGTCATCGCCTTGGCGGAACAGGAATGCACCTCGCCCCTGCGCACGCTGCTCGGCCTGCATGAACATATGGTTGACCGCGCCGACCATGGCCTGGGTAGAGCGGAAGTTGGTGCCCAACGTATGCAGCCTGCCCTCGGTCGCCCGACGCGCCTGCAGATAGGTATGGATATCGGCACCCCGAAAGGCGTAGATCGCCTGCTTGGGGTCACCGATCAGGAACAGGCCGGTCTCCTGCTCGTTTCGCTCGATGTGGTAAATGCGCTCGAAGATGCGGTACTGAACCGGATCGGTATCCTGAAACTCATCGATCAGGGCCACGGGAAACTGTTCACGAACCAGCTCGGCCAACTGTTCACCACCGGAGCCCTGCAAGGCCCGGTCCAGCCGCACCAGCATGTCGTCGAAGCCCATCTCGGCACGCCGGCGCTTTTCTTCCTCGAAGCGCGCGCCGATCCACTGCGCTGCATGCCTCAGAACCGCGCTTTCAGGCGTCGGCAAGGCCGCCAGTGCCGCAGGCAGCTCGACCATCGCGTGCAAGCCGGCGTGCTCCGGCGCATCGCCTTTCCAGGCTTCGGCCATGCCGTCGGGGGTCAAGCGGGTAAAACCGGTACCAATATCCAGGTCGTGCTGATCTGAATCCGTAGCCCAGGCGGTGATCTTTTCGAACCAGGGTTCGAAGTAGCGTGCCTGCATCTTGCGGCCATCGACTGCCTTGGCCGCCACCGCCTGCAGGCAGATTTCACGCAACTGGGTGGCCCACTGCGGCCAAGGTGTCTTGAGCTCGACCAGCGCTCGCTCGCGCTCGGCCAGACAGCGTTCGATCAACTGGCCGGGCTCATCGCCCGATGGATCTTGCTGTACATGCGCGAACAGCCCCCGCACCCGACCAAGCAATGCCGCAGGCCCGCCAATATGAGCCCGCACCCAATCCAGCGCAGCGCCATGCATCGGGTAATAGAACCGCCGCCAATAGTCGCGCACCACCTCGCCCAGCAGTTCGCTGTGATCGGTTTCCAGGCTCTGGGTGAACAGGCTGCCGCTGTCGAACGCGTGTTCGCGCAGCATGCGCTGGCACCAACTGTGAATCGTGGAAACGGCAGCCTCGTCCATCCACTGGGCAGCGATATCCAGTCGGCTGGCACAGGCCGGCCACTGGCCAAGTTCGAATTCGTCGCGCAACTGCTCGACGAGCGCATCCGGTGCCGTTATTTCGCTTCGGAAAAACCGCGCGGCTTCGGCCAGACGGATCCGAATGCGCTCGCGCAGCTCCTTGGTTGCGGCATCGGTAAAGGTCACTACCAGGATCTGCGGGGGCAGCAGTTCGCGTCCGAAGCCGTTGATGTCTCCACCATGGCCAAGTATCAAACGCAGATAGAGTGCGGAAATGGTGAATGTCTTGCCGGTGCCGGCACTGGCTTCGATCAATTGGCTGCCACGCAGTGGAAAAGCCAATGCCAGTGGACGTTCGAGCGATGTCATGAGCGAGCCTCCTTGTCATCGACCGATCTCCAGGGCGCCTCCAGCATGGGCTGGTACAAGGCTTGCGCCCAGCCTTCGAATTCTTCCCCGTCCATCAAGGCATCGAAATCAGCGAACTGGCGCATCAGTGCCATCGCCTCCCGACGCTCGCCATTACTCGTCACACCATCGCCCTCGTACGCTTTGCGTGCTGCCAACAAAGCCTTTTCCTCATCGGTGTGCGAAAGCCAGGCCACGGCCGTTTTCACGGCTACCGGCAGGGGCCGGGTCATGCCCGCTTGCCAGGCCAGCAGCAGATCGCTCAGGGCGTTCCGAGCCTGGTCCAGGGGCAGTGGCTCGAGCAGCAGGGTATCGTCACTGGCAACTACCGCGGTGGTCAGCGGCAATCCAACGGCGCAGGATGCCAGGTGCAAGACCCAAGGGCGTACCAGCCGATGCCATTTGCGCGAGCGCACGCCGCCAATGGCGTTGGCAATCGTCGAGACGCTGAGGTAGCTGCCGTCTTCACGCTGGTAGACACCCGCCAGCCATCCCTCCAGTACGACACCCTGGGCCTGGAAAGTGATCGGCAGGGCACTGTCCAGTCGCGACGGCCACATGACGAGCAACTGACGGTAGCGCTCGAGCAGATCGGGCAGTGGCTCGATCAACTCCTCGCGCAACCGAGTGCCGAATTCGGCCATGGGCAACAGGCCGCTGCCCTGCAACTTGCGCGCATGGCTTTCCAGCGTCTCGGCAATGGCGTCGGCACTGGCCATGCCGGCACCGAGCAGGCTGTCACTGAGCGTGTAACGCTCCAGCGCATCGAGCACAAAAGGCTCGATGTCGGCCACAGGCTTTTCCGCCGACTCGAAGAAGACTTTCAGCCGCTGGCTGAAGAAATGCCTGACAGGATTGCGCAGAAAGTCCTGCAACTGAGCCACGCTCAGCGGCTCGTCCTGACGATGAGCCTGCAGAGGCGACTGCGCATGGGGTGCCGCTACTTGCGCATGCAAGTGCTGCCACTCCCTGGCAAAGCTGAAAAGAGCCGGGTTGCCTTGATGAAAATACCGAGCGCTGAAAGGTTGGAGAGGATGCTCCAGCGTGAGTGCCTGCAACAGCTTCTCCCCGCTGGCCGAATTGTCCAGCGCCTCATCGCCCGACAGCCTCCAGCCACTGGCCAGATGATCTCGCAATTGCCCGACCAGTACCGAGGGCGGTCGTTCGCTGTTGTCTCTGATACTGCGCCCCACCCAACTGATATACAGCTGTTCGCGCGCCGAGAGCAGCGCTTCCAGCAACAGATAGCGATCATCCTCGCGCCGCGAACGGTCACCCGGGCGATAATCGCTGCCCATCAGATCGAAATCGAGCGGCGGTTGCGCCCGAGGGTAATCGCCATCATTCATGCCCAACAGGCACACGATCTTGAATGGAATCGCGCGCATCGGCATCAAGGTGCAGAAGTTGACGGAGCCCGCCAGAAAACGCTGGCTCAAGCGGCCCTGATCCAGCCCCGCGAGCCAGGCTTCACGCACCACCGTCAGCGGCAATGCTTCGACCAGCCCCACGGCTTCGCAGGTTTGCAGCCACTCTTCACGCAGCTCTTCGAGCTGGTTGAGCAGGTACTCGTCATGCTCGGTGTCGGCAGTGAAGAACAACTGCAGCATCTGATGCAGACGCACACCCCACTCGGCCGGGCTGGCCGCACGATCAAGTTGCTGACAGGCTACCTCCAGGGCATCCAGCAGCGCTGCCAGAGGGCCGATAAGCGCTGCGTCCAAGCCGCCGATCTCGTCGTAGGGCTCGATATCACTGCAGCCCACACCGGTTCCGACGGCATAGCCGAGCAACATTCGCCGCAGCCCAAAGCGCCAGGTGTTCTGTTCCAGCTCGATCGGCAAGCCCAGGTGCTGGCGGTGCGCCGCGTGAAGGCCCCAGCGAATGCCTGCGCCTTCGATCCAGCGACGCAAGGTCGGCAGATCACGCTCCTGAATCGCGAACCGACGCCGCAGGGCAGGTACGTCCAGAAGGTCGAGGATCTCGCTCACGGGGAAGCGGCTGTCCGGCAGCTTGAGCAGGTGCTCGACCGCTATGAGCAGAGGATCTCGCCCGCGCTGCCCCTGGTCGGTCAGCGTAAAGGGAATGAATCGGCGGTCTTCCCGGTCCAGTTGGCCAAACACTGCGCGAATGTGCGGCGCATAGCTGTCGATATCCGGCACCATCACGATCACGTCACGGGGGCGCAGTCCGGCATCGGCACTGAACCGTGCCAACAACTGGTCGTGAAGGATTTCCACTTCGCGCTGTGCACCATGAGCGATGTGGAAGCGGATGCTCTTGTCGGTCTTGATATCCACGCTTGGCCAGGTGGACTGAGTTTCACCCAAAGGGCGCAGCTCCAGAATGTCGTCTTGCAACTGACCCAGTAAATGCTGTGGCTCGCTGTCGCTGAAGAGGTCGATGCGACCATCCTGAAACGCCGACTGATAGCTGGCGGGATCATCATAGCTGTCGAGCAGATTGATGTAGTCACGGCCTTGCTTGCCCCAGGCAGCTAGCAATGGGTGTGCATGCTGATGAAGGCTGTCGGTGTCCAGAACCGCTGGCATGCCCTGCTTGCGAGCCTGACGTTTGTATTGATGACGCAGAAGGTCTTTGTCCGCCACGATATCTGCCCAGTGGTGCCTGCAGGGATTGTGCACGCACAACAACACCTGGCTGAATCTGCCCAGCGCCGCCAGTGCCTCCAGACCCTGTGCAGGCAACGAAGAGATACCGAACACGATGACCCGCGAGGGTAGCGCTGCCGGCGGCTTGTCGAGCGCCGCCGCAGCTTCCATGAAACGTTGATGCACCCCTGCACGGCTTTGCGCCATGCCTTCGGAGCCTACATCCTGCAGCAGTGCCCGCCATAACTCCGCCTGCCAACAATTGCCTGCCGGCAGAGGTTTGCTCAGCCCCCTGCCATTGCGCAGCTGATGCTTGCCTTCCGCCCAGTCCTGCAGCCAATCCGCACGATAAACCTGGTATTGATCGAACAGGTCTGCCAGACGTTCGGACAACTGGTAGCGCTTACGCAGGTCGTTGTCGTCGAGCAGGAAGCGCTGCAGGGGTTCGAAATGGGGCTGGTCAATCAGTTGCGGCAAAAGACGCATCAAGCGCCAGGTGAGCGGCGCCTTGTCGAGCAGCGAGGACGACGGGATCTGGTCCTGCCCCAGTACGCTTCGATACAACTGCCACATGAAACTACCCGGCAACTGCACGTCTACCGCCGCAGAAATACCTACGCCGCCCTCGTCATCCGGGCCTTCGTCCGCGGCAAGCGCGAGTTTGAGCCACTGGGCGATACCGTTGCTCTGCACCAGGATGATTTCATTTTCCAGAGGACGCAGTGGGTACAGGCGCATCCAGCTCACGACAAGGCTGCGCAGTTCGTCCAGACGATTGCCGTGTACGACCATGAAACCGGGGATAAGAGGTGACACAGCCGACATGGGCGAAGTCCTTGAGGTGAGCGTGAATCAAGGGTCAACCTTATCAGATGTGGCTTTGCGAGTTGAGCCAGCCGGATCTGCCCCGCCTGTAAGAGACAGCTGAATGTTGAATTGATAAGTAGGAGGGGTCTTACAAAAAATGCCGTACAAAAGACAAAACCCCTACCTGCTCACGCAGATAGGGGTTTCGGAATTGAATCTTGACGATGACCTACTCTCACATGGGGAAACCCCACACTACCATCGGCGATGCATCGTTTCACTGCTGAGTTCGGGATGGGATCAGGTGGTTCCAATGCTCTATGGTCGTCAAGAAATTCTGTAGCCGGGATGCCCTTGGGAGGCACTCCAGCGAATCGGGTATGTGATGTTTGTGGGTTGTCTTGCTGCGAACTTTCGGTTCGTGTCATCTCCACAGTCACCGCAATCTGGTCGTTCGACGCAAATTGCTTGGGTGTTATATGGTCAAGCCTCACGGGCAATTAGTATGGGTTAGCTCAACGCCTCACAGCGCTTACACACCCCACCTATCAACGTCGTAGTCTTCGACGGCCCTTCAGGGAACTCAAGGTTCCAGTGAGATCTCATCTTGAGGCAAGTTTCCCGCTTAGATGCTTTCAGCGGTTATCTTTCCCGAACATAGCTACCCGGCAATGCCACTGGCGTGACAACCGGAACACCAGAGGTTCGTCCACTCCGGTCCTCTCGTACTAGGAGCAGCCCCTCTCAAATCTCAAACGTCCACGGCAGATAGGGACCGAACTGTCTCACGACGTTCTAAACCCAGCTCGCGTACCACTTTAAATGGCGAACAGCCATACCCTTGGGACCGGCTTCAGCCCCAGGATGTGATGAGCCGACATCGAGGTGCCAAACACCGCCGTCGATATGAACTCTTGGGCGGTATCAGCCTGTTATCCCCGGAGTACCTTTTATCCGTTGAGCGATGGCCCTTCCATACAGAACCACCGGATCACTAAGACCTACTTTCGTACCTGCTCGACGTGTCTGTCTCGCAGTCAAGCGCGCTTTTGCCTTTATACTCTACGACCGATTTCCGACCGGTCTGAGCGCACCTTCGTACTCCTCCGTTACTCTTTAGGAGGAGACCGCCCCAGTCAAACTACCCACCATACACTGTCCTCGATCCGGATAACGGACCTGAGTTAGAACCTCAAAGTTGCCAGGGTGGTATTTCAAGGTTGGCTCCACGCAGACTGGCGTCCACGCTTCAAAGCCTCCCACCTATCCTACACAAGCAAATTCAAAGTCCAGTGCAAAGCTATAGTAAAGGTTCACGGGGTCTTTCCGTCTAGCCGCGGATACACTGCATCTTCACAGCGATTTCAATTTCACTGAGTCTCGGGTGGAGACAGCGCCGCCATCGTTACGCCATTCGTGCAGGTCGGAACTTACCCGACAAGGAATTTCGCTACCTTAGGACCGTTATAGTTACGGCCGCCGTTTACCGGGGCTTCGATCAAGAGCTTCGCTTGCGCTAACCCCATCAATTAACCTTCCGGCACCGGGCAGGCGTCACACCCTATACGTCCACTTTCGTGTTTGCAGAGTGCTGTGTTTTTAATAAACAGTCGCAGCGGCCTGGTATCTTCGACCGGCATGAGCTTACGGAGCAAGTCCTTCACCCTCACCGGCGCACCTTCTCCCGAAGTTACGGTGCCATTTTGCCTAGTTCCTTCACCCGAGTTCTCTCAAGCGCCTTGGTATTCTCTACCCAACCACCTGTGTCGGTTTGGGGTACGGTTCCTGGTTACCTGAAGCTTAGAAGCTTTTCTTGGAAGCATGGCATCAACCACTTCGTCGTCTGAAAGACAACTCGTCATCAGCTCTCGGCCTTAAGATCCCGGATTTACCTAAGATCTCAGCCTACCACCTTAAACTTGGACAACCAACGCCAAGCTGGCCTAGCCTTCTCCGTCCCTCCATCGCAATAACCAGAAGTACAGGAATATTAACCTGTTTTCCATCGACTACGCTTTTCAGCCTCGCCTTAGGGACCGACTAACCCTGCGTCGATTAACGTTGCGCAGGAAACCTTGGTCTTTCGGCGTGGGTGTTTTTCACACCCATTGTCGTTACTCATGTCAGCATTCGCACTTCTGATACCTCCAGCAAGCTTCTCAACTCACCTTCACAGGCTTACAGAACGCTCCTCTACCGCATCACCCTAAGGTGATACCCGTAGCTTCGGTACCTGGTTTGAGCCCCGTTACATCTTCCGCGCAGGCCGACTCGACTAGTGAGCTATTACGCTTTCTTTAAAGGGTGGCTGCTTCTAAGCCAACCTCCTAGCTGTCTAAGCCTTCCCACATCGTTTCCCACTTAACCAGGATTTTGGGACCTTAGCTGACGGTCTGGGTTGTTTCCCTTTTCACGACGGACGTTAGCACCCGCCGTGTGTCTCCCATGCTCGGCACTTGTAGGTATTCGGAGTT
>NZ_OX352319.1:107500-615000 GCF_947090715.1 Pseudomonas sp. MM227 | reverse complement strand
AGGTCAGTCGATCTGGTTGAGGGCTTCGCCAACAGCATCGAACAGGCGATCGAGGTCTTGCGGCTGGGCGTTGAAGGTTGGGCCGAACTGCAGGGTGTCGCCGCCGAAGCGCACGTAGAATCCGGCTTTCCATAGCTTCATGGACACCTCATAGGGGCGCACGATGGCATCGCCATCGCGTGGCGCCAGCTGGATCGCACCGGCAAGGCCATAGTTGCGAATGTCGACGATGTTCTTCGCGCCCTTGACGCCGTGCAGCACGTTTTCGAAATGCGGTGCCAGCTCGGCGACGTTCTGCACCAGGTTTTCGCGCTGCAGCAGCTCCAGCGCGGCAAGGCCGGCGGCGCAGGCCACAGGGTGCGCCGAGTAGGTATAGCCGTGGGGGAACTCCACGGCGTACTCGGGCGTCGCCTGGTTCATGAAGGTCTGATAGATCTCGGTGCTGGCGATGACCGCACCCATCGGAATGGCGCCGTTGGTGATCTGCTTGGCGATGCACATCAGGTCCGGGGTCACGCCGAAGGTGTCGGCGCCGAACATGGCGCCGGTGCGCCCGAAGCCGGTGATGACCTCGTCGAAGATCAGCAGGATATTGTGCTGGTCGCAGATTTCACGAAGGCGCTTGAGGTAGCCCTTGGGCGGTGGCAGCACGCCTGCCGAACCCGCCATGGGCTCGACGATCAGGGCGGCGATGTTGGAAGCGTCGTGCAGCTCGATGACCTTGAGCATTTCATCGGCCAAGGCAATGCCACCCTCCTCCGGCGATCCCTTGGAATAGGTATTGCCCGGCAGCAGGGTATGGGGGATGTGGTCGACATCCATCAGCTGGCCGAACATCTTGCGGTTGCCGTTGACGCCGCCCAGGCTGGTGCCGGCAACGTTGACACCGTGGTAGCCACGGGCCCGGCCAATCATCTTGGTCTTGGTGGCCTGGCCTTTCAGGCGCCAATAGGCACGGACCATTTTCACGGCGGTGTCGCAGCACTCGGAGCCGGAGTTGGTATAGAAGACGTGATTGAGATTGCCGGGAGTCAGGTCGGTGATTTTTTCCGCCAGCTGGAAGGACAGCGGATGGCCGTACTGGAACGCGGGCGAGTAGTCGAGCACACCGAGCTGACGCGACACCGCTTCCTGGATTTCCTTGCGCGTATGGCCCGCACCGCAGGTCCACAGGCCGGAGAGGCTGTCGTAGATCTGCCGGCCCTTATCGTCGGTCAGCCAGCTGCCTTGGGCCGCGACGACGATCCGCGGGTCACGCTGGAAGCTGCGGTTGGCGGTGTACGGCATCCAGTGAGCATCCAGCTTGAGCTGGCTGGTGATGCCGACAGGGGCGTTCTCGGGCATGTTCATGTGCACAGACCTCATTGAGCGATTGAAGACGCGATGACAAGCGTGTTGCCTCTACGGTGTCACGACGATAAAGTCTGGAAAACCCAACTTTTTCGATCTTCAGTCAGGCAGCTACTAAACTATGAGCCGTCGCCCCGATCCGCTCGCGCAGGTCAGTGATTTCGATATTCGCCTGCTGCGCATCTTTCGCAGCGTGGTGGAGTGCGGCGGCTTTTCTGCGGCGGAAAACGTCCTGGGCATCGGTCGTTCGGCGATCAGCCAGCAGATGAGCGACCTCGAGCAGCGTTTGGGCCTGCGCCTGTGTCAGCGTGGCCGCGCAGGGTTTTCCCTGACCGAAGAAGGCCGCGAGGTCTATCAATCGGCGCTGCAGTTGCTGGCGGCGCTGGAAAGCTTCCGCACCGGCGTCAACGGCCTGCACCAGCACCTGCGTGGCGAGTTGAACATTGGCCTGACCGATAACCTGGTGACGCTGCCGCACATGCGCATCACCCATGCGCTGGCGCAACTCAAGGACCGTGGGCCCGATGTGCGCATCCAGATCCGGATGATCGCGCCCAGCCAGGTCGAGCAGGGCGTGCTCGATGGCAGCTTGCATGTTGGCGTGGTGCCGCAGTCGAGCCCGCTGTCGGGGCTGGAGTACCAGCCGCTGTACAGTGAGCGTTCGTTGTTGTACTGCGCGGTCGGCCACCCGCTGTTCTACGCCAGTGACGAGGCGCTCGATGGCGACCGCCTCAACGCACAGGAAGCCATCGCGCCGACATTTCGTCTGCCAGCCGATATCCAGGCGCGTTACCAGGTGCTCAAGTGCACAGCCAGCGCCTCGGATCGCGAGGGCATGGCGTTTCTGATTCTGACGGGACGCTACATCGGCTACCTGCCCGACCATTACGCCACTTTCTGGGTACAACAGGGGCGTCTGCGTGCGTTGAAACCGAGCGAGCGGTTCTATGACCTGACGTTGTCCTGGGTGACGCGCAAGGGCAGAAGGCCCCATCTGGTGCTGGAAAGCTTCCTGGAAAGCCTGGCGCAGACGCGCTGAAGGATCGTCGTGGTTTATCCATCAAGGCTTGTCGGATCAGGGCGGGTACGCTATCAACGCATCTGCAGTATTCAAACGATCGGTTCGGAAATCGCCCATGAGTCTCGAAGTCCCCGCGCACAGCGCCTCGGTCAGTGGCAAACCTGCCAGCCGCATCCGCCAGAAGAATGAAGAAGCGATTCTAAAAGCGGCCGAAGACGAGTTCGCCCGGCACGGTTTCAAGGGCACCAGCATGAACACCATTGCGTTGAATGCAGGCTTGCCCAAGGCCAACCTGCACTATTACTTCACCAACAAACTCGGCCTGTACATTGCGGTGCTGAGCAACATCATCGAGCTGTGGGACAGCACCTTCAATACGTTGCGCGCCGAGGATGATCCGGCGCAGGCGCTGACCCGCTACATCCGCGCCAAGATGGAGTTCTCGCGCCGCCAGCCACTGGCGTCACGGATCTTCGCGATGGAGATCATCAGCGGCGGCGAGTGCCTGAGCGAGTACTTCAGCCAGGACTACCGCAGCTGGTTCGCGGGGCGTGCCGCGGTGTTCCAGGCCTGGATCGACGCCGGCAAGATGGACCCCGTCGACCCGGTGCACCTGATCTTTCTGCTGTGGGGCAGTACCCAGCATTACGCCGACTTCGCCACGCAGATCTGCCGGGTGACCGGACAGGCGCGCCTGACGCGGCATGACTTCGAACACGCCAGTGACAACCTGATCCGCATCATTCTGAAAGGATGCGGCTTGACCCCTGCGGTGTGATCACTGCAACAGCCAAGAGATAAGCATGCCTTCTACCCTGCTGGGACCCTGCGAGTACCGCGAGGAGATTCGCAAGAGTCGATTCATCACCCTCGCCGCGCCGATAGCCAGCGTGCAGGACGCCCAGGCCTTCATCGAACAGACCAGTGACCTGGCCGCGACCCATAACTGCTGGGCGTGGAAACTGGGCGATCAGTACCGCAGCAACGACGATGGCGAGCCAGGCGGTACCGCAGGCCGACCGATCCTGGCGGCGATCGAGGCACAGGATTGCGATCAGGTGGTGGTGCTGGTGATTCGCTGGTACGGCGGCATTCAGTTGGGTACAGGAGGGTTGGCCCGTGCCTATGGCGGAGGGGCGAACAAATGCCTGCAGCAGGCGCCCAAGCGCCTGTTGATCGCGCGGGTGGCGGTGAGCTGTTCCTGCACATTCAGTGAGCTGGCCCTGGTCAAGCTTCGGGTGGCCGAGGTTCAGGGGTTGGTGACTGCAGAAGATTTCACCAGCAATGGGGTCGATCTGCAGCTGGCAGTGGCCAGTGAGGCCATCGCTACCCTGGCGCAGCAGCTTGCCGACCTTTCCAGGGGACGGATCGTGCTGCAAGCCGTCGCGTCTTGAGCGCGTCGTTGCTGACAGCGAGTGCTAGTCTGTTTCCTTTGTTCAGGAGAGTGGCAATGACAACTGCAAAGAAAGCGTTGGTGATTGGTGCATCCCGTGGCCTGGGTCTGGGGCTGGTGGAACGCTTGAGCGAAGATGGCTGGGAGGTGACGGCCACGGTTCGCGATCTGGACAAGGTGCCGCCGGCGCTGACGGCCACCGGCGCGAAGGTGGAGGCGCTGGAGATGACTCGCCTGGAGTCCATGGACGCCCTGAGCCTGCGACTGCAGCAGCAGACCTTCGACCTGCTGTTCATCAATGCCGGGGTGTCCGGGCCGGCGGGCTACAACACCGACCAGGCCAGCGATGCAGACATCGGTGAACTGTTCGTCATCAATGCCGTGGCGCCGATCCGTCTGGCCCAGCGCCTGGCGGGCAATGTCGCCGATGGCGGCGCGATCGCCTTCATGAGTTCGGTGCTGGGCAGTGTGGCGATGCCTGAAGGGTCGCCCATGGCCTTGTACAAGGCGAGCAAGGCGGCCTTGAATTCGATGACCAATACCTTCGTGACCGAGTTGGCGCGGCCGCAGTTGACGGTGCTGTCGATGCATCCGGGCTGGGTGAAGACCGACATGGGCGGCGACGGTGCCAGTCTGGACGTTGCCACCAGTACCCGTGGATTGGTGGATGTGATCACCGCGCAGCTGGGCAAGGGTGGGTTGCAGTTTCTCGATTACAGGGGCGAGAAGATCGACTGGTGAGGTCCGAGGGAAGCGGTGGTGTCAGCGGGGGCCTCTTCGCGGGCACTGCCCGCTCCTACAGGATGCGGGCGTTGCCAGGTAGACGGTGGTTTACAGGCCCAGGATCGATAGCATGATGAAGGTCGCGAACAACACGAAGTGAGTCATGCCCTCGATGGCGTTGGTTTCGCCGTCGTTGAGGTTGATCGCGCAGACCAGCAGGGTGATGAAGATCATCACTGTCTGCACCGGTGTCATTGCCATCTGGAACGGCTGGCCGCTGTACAGGGCCAGGCCTTCCATGACCGGTACGGTAAGGATCACCGTTGACAGCGAGGCACCCAGGGCGATGTTGACCACCGACTGCATGCGGTTGGCCAATGCTGCACGCAGTGCAGTCAGGATTTCCGGCGCAGCGGAAATGGCTGCCACCAGAATGGCCGTCATCACCGGTGGTGCGCCGGTGCCCTCGAGACCCAGGTCGATGGTCTTGGACATGACTTCGGCCAGGGCGCCGATGACGACGATACCGAACACCAGGGTACCCACCGACCAACCCAGGTGAACCGGCTTCTCGGGTTCGGTGGTCACGCCCTTGCGCTTCTTCTTTTCCGGATAGTTGTAGCTGAAGAAGTAACTGTGCGGCCCGACCTGCATGCGCAGGAACAAGGCGTAGAGCACCAGCATGGCGCCGATGGTAAAGCCTGAGTAGACCTTCCAGTTGCCCTCGGGGATGAACTCCGGCACCACCATGGACACACCCATGGCGGTGAGGATCATGACGCTGTAGCTGCGCGCCGAATCGTCATTGTAGGACTGTTCGCCATGCTTGAGCCCGCCCATCAGTGCCGCGAGCCCGAGAATGCCGTTGATGTCGAGCATGACCGCCGAATAGATGGTGTCGCGCACCAGGGTCGGTGATGGCTCGTTGCTCATCATGATGCCCAGTACCACCACTTCGACCAGCACCGCCGACAGGGTGAGGATCATGGTGCCGTAGGGGTCACCGAATTTTTCGGCGAGCAACTCGGCGTGCCCGGCAACTCGCACCGAGGCGAAGATGATCGCCACGACCAGGGCGATACCCGCGCCCAGTGCCATGCCTTGACCATGGCTGAGCAGGTAGTGCTCGGCCGGGAAGGCAATGCATGCGGCGATCACCGCCAGAAGTAGAAATTTTTCCTGCTTGAGTAACGCGATCATGGCCTGCCTTCGCTGATTGCTGCGACCTGTGCCGCTGAAAGTAACTGGATGTAACAAGAATCAGCGGATCAGAGTACGCGACAGCTGCAAAGGTTCAGGGGCAGACCTGTGCCTGGGCCACCAACCAGTCATGGATGGCACGTCGGGTTGGCGTATTGAGTGCGCCTTCGCGGTACGCCAGCACGTATTTCTTGCGGGCCTGGATGGGCCATCCGAACGGCACGATCAGCGAGCCTTGTTCCAGCTCGTCGGTGATCAGCGCGCGACGGGCGATGGCAACACCCATGCCCATGCGCGCCGCATCGATGGTCAGGTGATTGCGATTGAAAGTGTGGCCGCGGCGCACATCGATGCCTTCGGCGCCTATCGCCGAGAGGTAGAACTCCCACTCTGCATATTCATAGCTGCCGCGCCAGGCGGTTATGTCGTGCAGCAATGGGAAGTGCACCAGCTGGCCAGGGCTGTCCAATGGCGGACGACCCTCAAGCAGAGTGGGCGAGCACACCGGGAACAGCTCCTCTTCCAGCAACGGTGTAGTGACCAGGCCTGGGTAGCTGCCATCGTTGAGGTCGATGGCCAGGTCGAAATCGTCGTCACGCAGTGAGCCGCTGCTGTCCTCGGCGATCACCCGCAGCTGGAGCTCGGGAAAAGCCCGCTCGAGGCTGGGCAACCGTGGCATCAGCCACTTGCTCAAAAAGGAAGGGATGCTGCGCAGCTTGAACACCCCGCCGATGGTGCCGGAATGCAACAGCCGCAGTTCTTCGTCGATGCGGCTGTGCACTTCGTTGGCGACCACCGCAAGGCGCTGGCCCTGTGCAGTCAATTGCAGGCCGCGACCCACCCGATGGAACAGCGCAAAGCCCAGGCGATCTTCCAATTGCTTCATCTGCTGGCTGATGGCACCGGGGGTCACATGCAATTCATCGGCGCAGCGGGTGAAGGACAGATGCCGCGCGGCGCAGGCAAACACCTGCAGCCAGGCGTGCATTTGGGCATTGAGGATCTTGCTCATCGGTGAGCCCCGCTAAACAGTGACTTAGTAAGTATCGTTTGTCTGAAATGTCTGTCAGGCCAAAGATAAGGCACGAGTGTATAGAGAGAGAATGAGGCAGACATGGCTATCAGCGTATTCGACATGTTCAAGATCGGCATAGGCCCCTCCAGTTCGCATACGGTGGGCCCGATGCGCGCCGCTGCCCTGTTTGCCAAAAATCTCACCGAACAAGGCATGGCACCGCTGGTGGAGCGGATCGAAGCCCGCTTGTATGGCTCGCTGTCCGCCACCGGCATAGGCCATGGCAGTGACCGCGCGACCTTGATGGGCTTGATGGGCGAATGGCCCGATCGGGTCGACCCGGACACCGTCGGGCCTCGGGTCGACGAAGTGATCCAGCGGCAATGCCTGCAGCTGGGCGATCACACGATTCGTTTCGACTGGCAGCGCGACATGCTTCTGCTCGATGAGAGCCTGCCCTACCACCCCAATGGCATGACCTTGGTGGCGCACCTGCAGAACGGCGAGGTGCATGAGCAGACCTACTATTCGGTTGGTGGCGGTTTCGTGGTCGATGCCGAGCAGGCTGCCAGCGGTGTGCTGGACAACGACACCACCGTCCTGCCCTACGACTTTTCCTCGGCGGCGCAGTTGCTGAGCCTGTGCAAGCGCACCGGCCTGAGCATTGCGGCACTGATGATGGAAAACGAAAAGGCCTGGCGTTCCGAAGCGCAGATCCGCGAACAGTTGGCGGTGATCTGGCAAGCGATGCAGGCTTGCGTGGATAAAGGTCTGACCGGGCAAGGCATTCTGCCAGGCGGGCTGAACGTGCGCCGCCGGGCCTATCGTCTGCACCAGAACCTGCAGGAGATCGGCAAGCCCAACGTCATTGGCTCCACCCTCAGTGCCATGGAATGGGTCAACGTCTTTGCTCTGGCGGTGAACGAAGAGAATGCCGCCGGCGGGCGCATGGTGACCGCCCCCACCAACGGCGCGGCCGGGATCATTCCGGCGGTGTTGCACTACTACATGAAGTTCTGCCCGGAAGCGTCGGCCGACGACGTGGTCCGGTTCTTCCTGGCAGCTGCGGCGGTAGGCATCCTGTGCAAGAAGAACGCGTCGATTTCCGGCGCCGAGGTGGGTTGCCAGGGTGAAGTGGGTTCGGCTTGCGCCATGGCGGCTGCCGGCTTGGCCGAGGTGCTGGGTGCCACGCCCGAACAGGTCGAGAACGCAGCGGAAATCGGCCTGGAGCACAACCTGGGGCTGACCTGCGATCCGGTCGGAGGGCTGGTCCAGGTGCCGTGCATCGAGCGCAATGCGATTGCCGCGGTCAAGGCGATCAACGCCGCGCAAATGGCGCTGCGCGGTGATGGCGAGCACTTCATCTCGCTGGATCACGCCATCCGGACCATGCGTGACACTGGCGCCGACATGCACGACAAGTACAAGGAAACCTCGCGCGGCGGTTTGGCGGTCAACCTGGTGGAGTGCTGAGTTGCACCCCTCGTTTCGAAGGTAATTCCGAAAGCGCGAAACACTCGTAAAAGAGAATGTTTTTTGATCACGACAGCCTGATATGGAATAGTACCCGCCGTTTTTGCGCGCCCGCCCAGCGCGCAGGTTCCACAGCGAAGGTATTTGTCCATGCGCAGTTCCCGCCTCACCTCGATGATCGTCGCCAGTGCCCTGGCCTTGTGCACACGGCTCATCGTCGCAGCGCCCATCGATATCAACGATGGCCAACACACCGTCCATCTGCCCCAGGCGCCGCAACGTGTGGTGGTGCTGGAGTTCTCCTTTCTCGATAGCCTGGCGGCAGTGGGCGTCACCCCGGTTGGCGCCGCCGACGATGGCGATGCCAATCGCGTATTGCCCAGAGTACGTCAGGCCATTGGTCAGTGGAGCTCGGTGGGCCTGCGCGCCCAGCCCAGCATCGAACAGATCGCGCGGCTCAAACCTGACCTGATCATTGCCGATCTCAATCGCCATCAGGCGCTGTACGCTGACCTGGCAAGCCTGGCGCCGACCTTGCTGCTGCCTTCGCGCGGGGAAGACTATGAAGGCAGCTTGAAGTCCGCCGAGTTGATTGGCCGGGCGTTGGGCAAGAGCGAGGCGATGCAGGCGCGGATCGCGCAGAACCGTCGCAGCCTCGCCGACATCGCCGGGCAGGTGCCCGCCGGTACCAAGGTGCTGTTCGGTGTGGCGCGGGAAGACAGCTTCTCCGTACATGGACCGCACTCCTATGCGGGCAGCGTATTGGCGGCAATCGGTTTGCAGGTTCCGCCGGTACGCAGCAACGCGGCACCGACCGAGTTCGTCAGCCTGGAACAACTGCTGGCGCTGGACCCTGCCTGGCTGCTCGTCGGGCACTACCGGCATCCGAGCCTGGTCGACAGCTGGAGCCAGCAGCCGCTGTGGCAAGTGCTGGGCGCAGTGCGCAATCATCAGGTTGCAGAGGTCGACGGTGACACCTGGGCCCGCAACCGCGGGGTGATGGCGTCCGAGCAGATTGCCGAAGACGCATTGGCCATTCTCAAGGGCGGCAAAGCCGCCATGACGCCCTGAATGAGGCGTTGGTGGGCGATGGCGCTGGGCACGGTGGTCGTCGCCGGGCTGTTCTGGATGTCGCTGTACGCCTGGTCGCCGTTCACGATCAGCCAGGCGGATGCCTTCAACGGGCTGTTCAGCCAGGGCCGTGAGGGCGGCAACATGGCCTATATCGTCGCCCAGCTGCGGGTGCCACGGGCACTTTGCGCGGCGTTGGTCGGTGCCTGCCTGGGACTGGCCGGTGCATTGATGCAGGGCATTACCCGCAACCGCTTGGCGTCGCCGTCCCTGTTCGGGGTCACGGCAGGCGCCGCGCTGGGCCTGGCGTTGTTCTCCACGGGCCTGGTGGCCCTGCCGTTCGCAGGCGGCGCGTTGCTGATGACGTGTGTGGGGGGTGCCCTGGCCTGGGTGATCGTTTTCAGCCTGGGTGGCGCCTGGTCCCCAGCGGCGGCGCAAGGCCGACTGGTGCTGGCCGGAGTGACCGTGGCGGCACTGTGTGCGGCGTTGACGCGGCTGACCGTGATACTGGTCGAGGCGCAGGCACAGAGCGTGCTCAACTGGCTGGCCGGATCGCTGGCCAACGTCGGTGCTGCGCAACTGCAACTGTTGTGGCCCTGCTCTCTGATCGGTGCCCTGTGGGCACTCTTCTGCGCGCCACGCCTGAACCTGGTGAATCTGGGCGAGGATGCGGCTCGCTCGCTGGGCGTTGGTATCGCCGGCCTGCGCCTGCAGGTGTTTTTCGCCAGTCTGCTGCTGGTGGGTGCCAGTGTCTGCGCGGTTGGTCCGATCGGCTTCGTGGGCCTGATCGCGCCGAACATCGCCCGGCAATACCTGGGCAACGACTATCGCTGGCTGATTCCGGCGAGCGCCTTGCTGGGTGCGGCGATCGTGCTGGCGGCCGATCTGGTCAGCCGCGCCGTGGCCTTCCCGGCGGAGACGCCTGCCGGGGTGGTGACCGCGTTGATCGGCGCACCGTTCTTCCTTTACCTTGCCAGGCGCACGCAATGATTCGTCCCTACCCTCGCCTGCTGATCCTGCTCGCGCTGTTGCTTGCGGCGCTGTG
The DNA here is from genome assembly GCF_947090715.1 of Pseudomonas sp. MM227. Classification (NCBI taxonomy): domain Bacteria; kingdom Pseudomonadati; phylum Pseudomonadota; class Gammaproteobacteria; order Pseudomonadales; family Pseudomonadaceae; genus Pseudomonas; species Pseudomonas sp. MM227. The sequence goes on along the minus strand of NZ_OX352319.1, from coordinate 604,709 downwards.
GCTGAGTTTGAGTGCAGGCACCTCATGGCTGGCGCCGAATGCAGTGTTCGAGCGTTTGCTGGCGCATGACCCGCTGGACTTCGAGGTGTGGAACCACCGCCTGCCGCGCGGGCTGATCGCGATCCTGACCGGCAGCGCCCTGGGCCTGGCCGGCGCCCTGGTGCAGGGGGTGATTCGCAACCCGCTGGCTTCCCCGGAGATTCTGGGGGTGACCCAGGGCGCCGGGCTGGCCCTGACCATTGCCATCATCGCGGTACCGCAGCTGCCCTTTACCTGGCTGCCGCTGGTGGCCGGCGTGGGCGGCGCCGGCGGCGCACTGCTGCTGGCGCTGTACAACAGCGGTGTGAGTTTTTCCGGCGTGCGCTTTGCGTTGTCCGGGGTGGCGATCGCCGTGACCCTGTCGAGCATCACCGAGTTTCTGATTCTGTCGCACCCGCTGGACATCAACACGGCGTTGCTGGCCTTGACGGGCAGCCTGTGGAGCCGCAGTTGGCATCATCTGGCGCTGGCCCTGCCGTTCGTGGTGCTGATGCCATTGGCGCTGGGCCTGGCGAAACCGCTGAACCTGATCGGCCTGGGCGACGAAGCGGCCCACAGCCTGGGTACCGCACTCAAGCGCACACGCTGGCTGGCGATGGGCGCAGCGGTGCTGTTGAGCAGCCTGGGGGTGGGCATCATCGGCCCGGTTGGCTTTCTTGGCTTGGTCGCGCCGCACATGGCGCGCCGCCTGGTGGGCGGGCATCATCAGCACCTGCTGCCGGCCTCGATGCTGATCGGTGCTCTGTTGCTGGTGCTGGCCGACACGCTGGGACGCACACTGATCGCGCCCAGCGAGATCCCGGCGGGCGTTCTGACCGCGGTCATCGGCGCACCTTACTTTCTCTGGCTGCTGGCACGCTTCAAGGGCTGACATCATGAGCATCATCAAGGCCGACGGCGTCGATATCGGCTACGGCGCCACGCCTATCGTACGCAATCTCTCGTTCACCCCGCCTGCCGGGCAAGTCACCGCGCTGATCGGGCCCAATGGCTGTGGCAAGTCGACGCTGCTCAAGGCCCTGGCACGCATCATCACGCCGCAATGCGGGACGGTGAGCCTGGATGGCCAACCCTACGCGCAGCTGTCGTCGCGCGCGTTGGCGCAGCATGTGGCGTTTCTGCCGCAGGTATTGCCCATTCCCGAAGGGGTCAGCGTTGCCCAACTGGTGGCCTATGGGCGCAGCCCGCACAACAGCTTCTGGGGGCGCCTGAGCGGCACGGACCGCAATGCCGTGGAGCAGGCCCTGCAGCGCATGGGCCTGGAATCACTGGCCGACACCGCGCTGGCGGACCTCTCCGGCGGCCAGCGGCAAAGGGCCTGGCTGGCCATGGTGCTGGCGCAGGATACGCCGGTGGTGTTGCTCGACGAGCCCACGACCTACCTGGATATCAGCCATCAGGTCGAGCTGCTCGACCTGATGCGCCAGCTTGCCGCCGAAGGCAAGACCGTGGTTACGGTGTTGCACGATATCAACCAGGCCTGCCGCTACGCCGATCATCTGGCGGTGATGCATCAAGGTCGCCTGGTGGCCGATGGTCCGCCTGGGCAGGTCGTCGATGCCCAATTGATGCAGCAGGTATTCGAGGTGCAGGTGCAGATCGTCCGTGAGCCGGTGGCGGGCACGCCGATGTGCGTGGTGGAAAAAAGCACGCGCGCCTCGACGTGAATGGTCTGGCCCCCGACCGGGGCCGACCCGCCGGGCGTCGGCACGAACCTGCCGGTTGGGCCCTCGCGGCTGCGAGTGAAGGGCAATACCTGTAGAATCGGGCACGATTGCACCTGATGAGAGAACGAAAACACCATGTACGACTGGCTCAATGCCTTGCCCAAGGCCGAACTGCACATGCACCTGGAAGGCTCGCTGGAACCCGAGCTGCTGTTCGCCCTGGCCGAGCGCAACAAGATCGCGTTGCCCTGGAATGATGTAGAGGCGCTGCGTGGAGCCTATGCGTTCAATAACCTGCAGGAGTTTCTCGACCTGTATTACCGCGGTGCCGACGTGTTGCGCACCGAGCAGGATTTCTACGACCTGACCTGGGCCTATCTGTTGCGCTGCAAGGCCCAGAACGTCGTACACACCGAGCCGTTCTTCGATCCGCAGACCCACACCGACCGCGGTATCGCCTTTGAAACGGTGCTGGGCGGCATCACTGCCGCACTGAATGACGGCCGTACCCAGCTGAACGTCGACAGCGGGCTGATCCTTAGTTTTCTGCGCCATTTGAGCGAAGACGAGGCGCAGAAGACCCTGGATCAGGCCTTGCCTTTCCGTGATGCGTTCGTTGCCGTGGGTCTGGACAGCTCCGAGATGGGCCATCCGCCGAGCAAGTTCAAGCGCGTGTTCGACCGCGCCCGCGACGAGGGCTTCCTGACAGTCGCCCACGCCGGTGAGGAAGGCCCGCCCGAGTATATCTGGGAAGCCCTGGACCTGCTCAGGATCCAGCGCATCGACCACGGCGTGCGTGCCATCGAGGACGAGCGCCTGATGCAGCGCATCATCGACGAGCAGATTCCACTGACCGTATGCCCGCTCTCCAACACCAAGCTGTGTGTGTTCGATCACATGGGCCAGCACAACATTCTCGACATGCTCGAGCGCGGCGTGAAGGTCACGGTCAATTCCGATGACCCGGCCTATTTCGGCGGCTACGTCACCGAGAACTACCACGCGCTGCACATCCATCTGGGCATGACCCAAGACCAGGCTCGGCGCCTGGCGCAGAACAGCCTGGATGCTCGCCTGATCAAGCAATGAGGCCGGCGGGGTCGAACCCCCGCCTCGCCCGCCCCATCACGTACCCAAGCGACCGATCTCGCTCATGCCCAGACGGGTAACCTGCAGCGTGCGGCTGTCTTCGTTGAGCTTGAGCCAGCCCGACTGCAGGAACAGGGTCAGCAACCCTGCACCCAGTGCGCCGCCGACGTGCGGGCGCTGGGTGCTCCAGTCGCAACAGCTGTGCAGCGGCTGGCGCTCGCGATTGACCAGTGCCTGCGTATAGATGCCTTGGCTGGCCAGGCGGCTGCTGCCCAGCGCCGTCACCTCGAGCCGCTGTTCATAGTGTTCGAGCCAGCCGTTCTGGACCATGCGCTGGAACAGGTCGGCCGCCAGCACGCCGCCCAGATGATCACCGCACAGCCGCACCTGATGCAGGGCCTTGGGCGAGCGCGGTTTGGGCACGCTGATGCGCGCCGCCATTCCCGCATTGGCTTGCACCAACGAGACGCTGGCCAATGCCTCCACCGCCGCCCCTACTTCAGGCTTGGCCAGACGGAAGAAACGCTTGCGCCCACGCGCTTCGAGGGTCAGCAGACCACCTGCCGACAGCCGCGCCAGATGCGCGCCTGCCGACGAGGGCGAGACACCTGCCAGCGATGCCAGCTCGTCGGCGCCTCGCGTGGTGCCGTCGATGAGCGCCCAGAGCATGGCGCTGCGCTTGGGGTCGGCCAGCAATGTGGCGATCCGGCTGATGCAAGGTGTTGGTTGCATGTGTTCACTCCCTGTGGAAACGTTCGTCAATCTGGCAATGGTTGCCGGGGTGATTATATGCACCCCGCCGTTGTACGGAATTGGACGAAAGCGCCGGGGACGAGCATCGAATGCGAGGGGTGTGCAATACCCTGTACTTGTATGGCCCGCCCTTACCGACGGCATTTTCCGGGACGCTTGCTCAAGCGCCCGCAACGCGTCGCTCTGTTGCCTGAAGACCGGTTGGATACATCATTCATTACAGGTTTGACCCCACAGCCGGGGCGGACTTTTCCCGCAATGTCCGTCCTTGCAGACCTACATGATTGTTTGGTTCGCGCTGCCTCGCCGTCAGTCTGACGGGCACCCGATGACGCTCGCACGCCCGAAATGAGGACTACACTGGGTCCTCATCTCGAGCCCGAGGACATCGCAATGAAAGTTCTTCTTTCTGAGTTGAAGCAACCACGTGGCAGCTGCTGGCAGGTGCGTATGGACCAGCATGCGGTGTCATTCCGCAGCGAAGCCGAGGCGCGGGCCTTCATCGCCACCCTCGAAGCCCGCTTGCAGGCGCCCCACGGCCTGCCGCAGGCGCGGGGGGCCAGCGCCGGTTAGCGGGCTGTCTGCAGGTCGCGCCGTTGCTGGCAGCGGCGTGTCAGTACTGCCGCACAGACGGCAAGGATGCCGCAGCCAGCGATCACCCAGGCCATCGGCATTGCCGTGCCGTCGTGCAGTAATCCGACCAACGACGCGGCGGCGGCGGCAAGACTGAATTGCAGGCACCCCAACAGCGCCGAAGCGCTGCCGGCGCGGGAGCCCTGTCCGCTCATGGCACACGCCGAGGCGTTGGGGATGATCCCGCCCAGGCTCGCCAGACAGACGAACAATGGGATCAGCAATGGCCACAAGACCGTTGGCCGCAGCGCACTGAGTGCCAGCAGCACAGCACCCGCTGCCATGTACACCCATACGGTGCGTGACAGCAGCAACGCCGGACCGCGGCGCGACAGAAGGCGCGCATTGACCTGCGCCATCAGGATGAACCCTGCGGCATTGCTGCCGAACAACCAGCCATAGTGTTCGGCGGGTACGCCGTAGAGCTTGATGAACACGAACGGTGACCCGGCGATGTAGGCGAACATGCCGGCCATGGCGATTCCGCCGGTCAGCGCATGCCCCATGAACACAGGGTCCAGCAACAAGCCGCCGTACAGCCTGGGGGCGCCTGCAAGGGGGCGTCTTGGCCTGTCGGCGGGCATGCTTTCCGGCAGGCCCAAGGCGACGGCCAAGGTGCAGGCGGCGCTGAACAGGGTGAGCAGGATGAAGATCCACTGCCAGCCCCAACTGTTGACCAGTACGCCACCGAGCATGGGTGCCAGGATCGGCGCCAGGCCCATGACCAGCATCAGTTGCGAGAACACCTTGGCCGAGCCGACTGCATCGCATTTGTCGCTGACGATGGCGCGGGCCAGCACCATGCCAGCGCAACCGCCCAGGGCCTGGACGAAACGGGCAACGATGAGCCAGTCCAGGGTGGGTACGAAGGCACAGGCCAGCGAAGCTGCGGTGAACAGCGAAACGCCCACGAGCAGGGGCACCCGGCGACCGAAGCGATCGGCGACCGGGCCGTAGATCAGTTGGCCGATCGACAAACCTAGGAAGTAGGCAGCCAGGGTGGTCTGGATGTGCTTTTCGTCGGTGCCGAAGGCAAGCGCCATGGCAGGGAAGCCCGGCAGGTAGAAGTCGATCGCCAGGGGGCCGAATGCGCTGAGCGCCCCCAGGATCAGAATGGTCTTGAAGTTCATCGGGTATTCACTACGTCCTGACAATACAGGCGACGTAGTCTAACCGGGTTACGCGGGTGTCGCGCTGTAGCCTTCTTCGCTGATCAGCTGGACGATTCGCTCGGGCGGCAGGTTGCTGTCGATTTCGACCTTGCCGACTGCCAGGTCGATCTGGACCTGGGCAGCCGGATCCTGAGCGGTGATTGCCTGGGTCACGGCACGTACGCAGTGGCCACAGGTCATGCCTTGCACGGTGAACTGTTGCATGGGTGATACCTCGCTGGACGGGATTGCGATCATTCTCAACCTTCCCATCGGGGCAAGGTCAAGGTAAAGATCAAGTTCTGCACGGATCGGCCGGGCTGGAATTCCCCGTGCGGCTCGTCCAAGCTGGACGCTTGCCACCCTGCCAGGAGTAACTCGATGCGCCCTACCACTGCATGGCTTTTCGGAATGTGTGCCCTGGCAGCGCAGAGCTGTTGGGCCGGTGCCAGTACCGGTCAGCCATACGGCATTCTGATCGTTTCCCGCGAGCGCCTGGAAGTCGCCACGTCCTGCGAGATCGGGGTGTACCTGCAGGACCAACTGGTCGGGCGGCTGTTTCAGGAGCAGGCCACGTCGTTCAACCTGCCGCCAGGCCCCGTGTCGGTCGGTTTGCGTCAGCTTCCGGGGCAAACGCCTGGGTGCGCGCCGGGCATGACCGAGTACAAACCGGTAATCGTGACCCTGCAGGCCGGGCAGATTCAGAAATTCCGTATCGCTGCAGGCAACGCCGGCTTGTACTTGAAGCCCGAGCCACTGGAGTATTGACCTTGCCGGAGGGGCAAGGTTGATACTGGCGCAAACGCATCCGAGGACATTTCGAGCATGAACATTGGCCAGGCCGCCCGCGAAAGCGGCCTCAGCGCAAAGATGATCCGTTACTACGAGTCGATCGGCCTGCTCGCGCCAGCCGTGCGCAGCGACAGCGGCTACCGCCTGTATCAGGCAGCGGACGTGCACACGCTCGGTTTCATCAAGCGTTCGCGCGACCTTGGGTTTTCCCTGGAGGAAGTGGCCAGGCTGCTCACGCTGTGGCAAGACCGCAAGCGTGCCAGCGCCGACGTGAAGCAACTGGCTCGCCGGCATATCGACGACCTCGACCGCCGCATCGGCGAGCTGAGCAGCCTGCGCAACACCCTTGAACACCTGGTGGAACACTGTCACGGCGATGACCGCCCGGACTGCCCGATCCTTCAGGAGCTGGCATCCGGGGGCTGTTGCAGCTGACCAAGGGAAAACGGCGTCAGCTGGCAAGCAGGCCGCTTATTGCAACCAGGGCGGAGGCGGTTCTTCCGTTGTCTTGGTCGGCTGGTCATCGGCCTCGCGTGCGGCGCGTCGGCGAATGTCGTCCAGGCGCGCGGCCTCGATTTCACGCATGACCCCGCCCACATCGGCTTCCACTTCTTCCTCCGCGAACTCGCCGGTCAGCACGCTGGCCGGGTGCAGTTTGCCTTCTTCGTACAACGCCCACATTTCCTTGGCGTAGCGCGTCTGGCGAAGCTCGGGAGCGAACCTGCCGAAATAGCTGGCCATGTTGCCGACGTCACGCTCGAGCATGCTGAAGGCATGGTTGTTGCCCGCCGCATCCACGGCCTGCGGCAGATCGATGATCACCGGGCCATCGGGCGTCAGCAGCACGTTGAACTCGGAGAGGTCGCCGTGCACCAGGCCTGTGCACAGCATCAGCACGATCTGGTGGATGAGGAACGCGTGGTACTCGCGCGCCTGGTCCGGTTCCAGCTCGACGTCGTTGAGACGTGGGGCTGCATCGCCGTCCTCGTCGCAGATCATCTCCATGAGCAAGACGCCCTCGAGAAAATCGTACGGCTTGGGCACACGCACACCGGCACTGGCCAGCCGGAACAACGCCGCGACCTCGGCGTTCTGCCAGGCGTCCTCGGTTTCCTTGCGGCCGAACTTGGAGCCCTTGGCCATGGCCCGAGCCTGTCGGCTGTTGCGCACCTTGCGGCCTTCCTGATACTCGGCCGCCTGGCGAAAGCTTCGTTTGTTCGCCTCCTTGTAGACCTTGGCGCAGCGCAATTCCTTGCCACAGCGCACCACATAGACAGCTGCTTCTTTACCGCTCATCAGCGGTCGCAGCACCTCGTCCACCAGACCGTCCTCGATCAGCGGTTCAATGCGTTTTGGAGTCTTCATCAGCTTTTATTCTGGGTCCTTCGTAGCCAAACACGCGAATTCTGGCGGCATCGTCTCACAGCGAGCGCGGCTTGCCGACCCGAGCCTGTAAAAGGATGCAAACAACTCGCCAAGCGGTGGACGATCATAGCGCTTTCGCAGCTGATGGACAGCGGCGCTCACGCATTAAAGCTCGCCAGGAGTGAAACCGAACAGCGCCTTGAACGCTGCGATGAAGGCCGATGTCGATTCATAACCGTTGTTCAATGCGGCCGTGGTCACACTGTCACCGTTTTCCAGCGCCTGCAGCGACGACAGCAGCCGCATGCGCTGCCGCCAGGCCCGATAGCTCATGCCGGTTTCGCGCTGGAACAGGCGCATCAGGGTCTTTTCCGACGTTCCCAGGCGCCCTGCCCACTGGGTCAGCGTGGTGGCCTGATCGGGAGCAGCGATCAGCTGGTTGCACAACGCCAACAGCCGATGATCCCTGGGCAGGGGCAACGAGAACGCCACCTCGGGCAGGCCTGCCAACTGATCCAGCAATACCTGCACCAGACGTGACTGAGCGGTGTCACCGGCTGGGTAGTCATGGGGCAATTCGCAGAAACCCTTGATCAGTTCGCGTGCCAGCGGGGTGACCTCGAGCACCTTGCAGTGCTCCGTGAGGAAGGGCGACTCTTCTCTGCGCACGTACAGACTGCGCATCTCGGCGCGCATCGAGGTAACGACCTTGTGTTCCACTCCCGCCGGAATCCAGATACCCCACTGCGGCGGCGCGAAGAAACTGCCTTCATCGGTGTGCACGCCGAGGACGCCACTGATGGCGTAGGAAAACTGCGCCCAATCATGTCGATGGGCGGGCGTCCACGATCCCGCACCCAGGCTTTCGGCACGCGCATACAACGGTCGAGGCAGGCTTGCCAGGGCGGGTATGGGGCGTGGTGACGATGCATGTCCGTTTGGCGGCATTGATTGGCCCTCTGTCGCAAGACGGCAATAGAGTGCCTGAGTTAGCCTGCCGTTCTCAATGTCCATCGACGCACAGGCGATTCATTCATGCACATTCTCAAACACCTCAAGCGCGTGGTAACCGATTGGTTCCTCTGCGGCATGGTGCTGGCAGTCCTGCTGGCCTGGATTTTTCCGAGGTTCGGCGCCACCGGCGGTGCCATGCACGCAGGTCTGGTGACCAATATCGGCGTGTTCGTGGTTTTTTTTCTGCATGGCATGAACCTGTCCAGCGAGCAGATCCGCCACGGATTGAAGAACTGGCGCCTGCATGTGATGGTGCAAGCCTTCACCTTCGTGGTGTTCCCGCTGCTGTGGCTGGCCTGCGACAAGACCCTTGGCGCGTTCATTCCCGGCACCTTGATGGTGGGCTTTCTGTACCTTGCCGCCCTGCCCTCGACCATTTCGTCATCGGTGGCATTGACGGGCAGTGCGGGCGGCAACGTGCCGGCAGCGATCCTCAACGCCAGCCTGTCGAGCGTGCTGGGTATCTTCATCACGCCGTTTCTGTGCGCGCTGGTGGTCGGTGGCGGTTCGGGGGGCATCGACCTGGGGGAAACCCTGCTCGACCTGTGCGCCATGCTGCTGTTGCCGCTGGTGCTGGGGCAACTAATGCGGCCGTTGTTCGGCAAATTCTTCGGCCGGCACAAGCGCTACACCAACTTGATCGACAAGGCCGTGATCCTGCTGCTGGTGTATGCCGCCTTCTGCAATTCGATGGTATCGGGGCTGTGGCAGCAGCAGGGCGCATCGGTATTGGCCATGGCCGTGGGCGGGAGCGCCTTGCTGTTGGCGCTGATCCTGCTGCTGACCACACGCACCGCCAAACTGCTGGGCTTCAGCCACGCCGACAAGGTGGCCGCCGTGTTCTGCGCCAGCAAGAAGTCATTGGCGGCAGGCGCACCGATGGCGGCGTTGATCTTCGGCAGCAACCCCGGGCTGGGCTTGATTCTGCTGCCGATCATGATCTATCACCCGCTGCAGCTGATCGTGTGTTCGATCATGGCGGAAAACTATGCCAACCAACTGCGCGTGGAAGCGACCAGCGTGCCCGTGGGCGCAACCGTCAGCGCTCGATGATTGCCGTGACGCCCTGGCCACCGGCTGCGCAAATCGAAATCAGGCCGCGACCGCTGCCTGCGTTGTCCAGAAGCTTGCTCAGGTTGCCGAGGATGCGCCCTCCGGTGGCCGCGAACGGGTGCCCTGCCGCCAGTGAACTGCCCTTGACGTTGAGGCGGCTGCGGTCAATCGAACCCAGCGGCGCATCCAGGCCCAAGCGCGTGCGGCAGTAGTCTGCATCCTCCCAGGCCTTGAGGGTGCAGAGCACTTGTGCGGCGAAGGCTTCATGTATTTCGTAGTAATCGAAATCCTGCAGGCTCAAGCCGTTGCGCGCCAACAGCCGCGGAACCGCGTAGACCGGCGCCATCAGCAGCCCTTCCTGCCCTCCCACGAAGTCCACTGCAGCGGTTTCCCCATCGCGCCAGTACGCCAGCACCGGCAGCCCGCGCTCCGTGGCCCAGGCTTCGCTGGCCAACAGCACCACCGACGCGCCGTCGGTCAAGGGCGTGGAATTGCCTGCCGTGAGCGTGCCCTGCCGGTTTTTCTCGAACACGGGCTTGAGCGCCGAAAGTTTTTCCAGGGTCAGGTCGGGACGCAGATTATGGTCGCGGACCAGCCCGCCGAATGGCGTGGTGAGATCGTCCTGCCAACCTTGCGCATAGGCGGCGGCCAGGTTCTGGTGACTGCGCAGCGCCAGCTCATCCTGTTCGTGACGTGGGATGTTCCAGTGCTGCGCCATCAGCTCGCAATGCTGCCCCATCGACAGACCGGTGCGCGGCTCGCCATTGCGCGGCAGTTCGGGCCGCAAATGCTGCGGCCGCAGTTGCAGCAATGCCTTGGCCCGTTCGCCGAGCGATTTGGCCCGATGCGTTTGCAACAGGATCTGACGCAAGCCTTCATCGACCGCGATGGGCGCATCGGATGCACTGTCGACACCGCCGGCAATGCCGCATTCGATCTGGCCCAAAGCGATCTTGTTGGCCACCAGCAGCGCGCTTTCCAGACCTGTGCCACATGCTTGCTGAACATCGTAGGCCGGCGTTTGTGCCGACAGCCGCGAGCCCAGTACGCTTTCACGGGTCAGGTTGAAATCGCGGGAATGCTTGAGCACCGCACCGGCCGCGACCTCACCCAGGCGCAGGCCGTGCAGACCATAACGCTCGATCAGGCCTTCGAGTGCGGCCGTGAGCATGGCCTGATTGCCGACTCGGGCGTAGGGCCCGTTGGCGCGAGCGAATGGGATACGATTGCTGCCAACGATGGCAACCCGGCGCACCGTATGCGTGTCTAGGTTCATGTCGAACCTCCTGGATTGAAAGGCGGAAGCGAGATTCCGGGTCGAGCATGATGCATGGCACGGGGCCCGGGCGAACGACGCGCGCCTTGCCGTGGTCCACACTTTGAACCCTTTGAACCGGAGCACGTTCCATGTCCGATCGATATATCGACTTCGCCAACTCCGACCTCGGTCGTCGCCTGGTAGGGGCCATCGGCCTGCCTTCGCCGGCACGCCTGGAGCGCTGGCAAGGCGGACGGTTGCGACCGGTGGAAGGTGCTCTGCTGCTGGGCGGCGGCGGGCTCGCCGACAAGGTGGCCAGCTTCGCTTCGCGCTTGACCGACACCGCGTACGGCGCCGCCGACCTCCCAAGCTGGACCGCTGGCCTTGGGCCCAAGCTCAAGGCCGTGGTGTTCGACGCCAGCGAGATCGTCGATGGTACCCAACTGGCACGCTTGCGCGAATTCTTCCAGCCGGTGATCAAGAGCCTGGACCACAACGCGCACATGGTCATTCTGGGACGCAACCCCCGCGACCTCGAAGACCCTGAAGCACACATCGCCCAGCGCGCCGTGGAAGGTTTCAGCCGGTCGCTGGCCAAGGAGTTGCGCAACGGTGGCACCTTGCAGCTGCTGTATGTCGCGCCTGACGCCGACGAACAGCTGGAAGGTGCGTTGCGCTTCTTTCTTTCGCCCAAGAGTGCGTTCGTGTCGGGCCAGGCGCTGTCGCTGCAGGCCAGCGCCCGCCAGGTCACTGACTGGACCCGCCCGTTGGCAGGGCGCAAGGCGCTGGTCACCGGCGCCGCACGCGGCATCGGTGCGTCGATCGCGGAAACCCTGGCGCGCGACGGCGCCGAAGTGATCCTGCTCGATGTGCCCCAGGCACGCCATGACCTGCAAGCGCTGGCGGCACGGCTGGGCGGTCGCACGATAGACCTGGACATCTGCGCCGACGACGCTGCAAGCCAGCTGATCGCCGCGCTGCCGGAGGGAATCGACATCGTGGTGCACAACGCTGGCATTACCCGCGACAAGACCCTGGTCAACATGACACCCGACTATTGGGACTCGGTGCTCGCGGTCAACATGCTCGCTCCGCAACGGCTGACCCAGGCGCTGTTCGACAGCGGCACGCTGCGCGATGACGGGCGCGTGGTACTGCTTTCCTCGACGTCAGGGATTGCCGGCAACCGTGGGCAGAGCAACTATGCCGCGAGCAAGGCCGGACTGATCGGCCTGGCGGAAGCGTTCGCCGCCAGGCTGGCCACGCGCGGTGCGACCATCAACGCCGTGGCCCCTGGCTTCATCGAAACCGGCATGACGGCGCAGATGCCCTTTGCCGTGCGCGAAGCCGGGAGGCGCATGAGCTCACTGGGCCAGGGTGGCCAACCGCAGGACGTTGCCGAGGCCGTTGCCTGGCTGGCGCAGCCCGGCAGTGGTGCGGTCAATGGCCAAGTGCTGCGCGTGTGCGGCCAAAGCATTCTGGGGGCCTGACATGGCAATACACTGGCAGACTTTGGCACGCAATCCCGACCTGCCCAGCGCCTATCTGAAAGCAGCGCTCAACCGCAAGATCACTGGCGAGCGTCTGCCTGAGCTGGGCCTGCGTTGCAGTCTGTCGGCAGACCCGCGACACCTGGCGGCCTACCGCGAACTGTGCGGGTTCGGCGAAGGCGGCATGCTGCCGGCCACTTACCCGCATGTGCTGGCGTTTGCCTTGCAGATGCGCTTGATGACCGATAAAAGCTTTCCGTTTCCCCTGCTGGGCCTGGTGCACCTACGCAACCGCATTCAGGTGTTGCGGCCCTTGGGCGGGGTGGCCGGTGTACGGGTCAGCGTGCATGCGCAGAACCTGCAGCCCCATGAAAAAGGCGTGACGTTCGATCTGGTGACCCAAGTCGATGACCCCTTGGGGCCGCTGTGGCAGGAACACAGCACCTTTCTGTGTCGCCATGCCAGAATCGAAGGCCTGCAAGAGCCCGTGCACGCTCCTGCCCAGCATCAGGACCAGGCTCTGATGGAGGTGCATCGCTGGTATGCGGCGGCGGACACCGGACGCCGTTACGCACGCGTCTCCGGCGATTACAACCCGATCCATCTGAGCGCCCTGAGCGCGCGTCTGTTCGGCTTTCCCACTGCCATTGCCCATGGCATGTGGAGCCTGGCGCAAAGTGTGGCAGCCCTGCGCGAACGCCTGCCGTTGAGCAATTACCAACTGGCGGTGGAATTCCACAAACCGGTACGCCTGCCCAGCGAGTTGATCTTGCGCGCCAGCGCTGCAGGGCTCGGCGGGCAGTTGGCATTGCGTGGGCGCGACGAGCTGTTGCACATGAGCGGCACCTGGGGACCTCTGGCTCTGTAGCTATTGCGTTCGGCAAAGTTCGGCTTGAAGCTATGCGCCTTCAGGAGCTTTGCAATGAACCTAGACGCACTTACCCAACGCCTCCACCAGATACGCGAAAACAACGATTGGCGGCGCTTTCACAGCCCGAAGAACCTCGCCATGGCGGCCAGCGTGGAAATGTCCGAGCTGCTGGAAATCTTCCAGTGGCTGACCGAAGACCAGTCACGACAATTATCGGCCGAGCAGCTCGAACATGCCGGCCAAGAAGTCGGTGACGTGGTGCTGTACCTGTTGCTGCTGTGCAGCGAACTGGGCCTGGACATGGACCAGGTGGTACGCGCCAAACTCGCTGACAGCGAGCGGCGGTTCGCTCGATGAACGATCGCCATTTCGATCAACTGGCGACCCGCTTTGCCGAAAAGATCTATGGCGGCGCCAAGGGCGCGATCCGCCTTGCCGTGCTCCAGGCCGACCTGCGCGAAGCCCTGCCTCAGCGCTCCCTGAGCGTGCTGGACATTGGCGGCGGCCTGGGTCACATGGCCTTGTGGCTGGCCGAGCAAGGTCACCATGTCACCTTCAGCGAACCGGCCGAACCGATGCTCGAGGGCGCGCGCGAGCGCTTCGCGGCAGCGGGCCAGAGCGCCACGTTCATCCAGGCGTCCTGGCAGCAGCTGCCCGCGCTCGGATTGCCCGCATTCGACCTGGTGATCTGCCACGCCGTGCTGGAATGGCTGGCCGATCCCCATGCCATTCTGCCCGTCCTGCATTCGCTGACTGCCGCCAACGGCTGGCTGTCATTGGCGTTCTACAACCGCGATGCGCTGGTTTACCGCAATCTGCTCAAGGGTCACTTTCGCAAACTGAACAGCAATGAACTGGCAGGCGAAAAGCAGAGCCTTACGCCTCAGCAGCCATTGGACCCGCGAGAACTGGCCGCGCAACTTGACGGCGCCTGGCGTGTCGAATCCAGAAGCGGTGTGCGCGTGTTCCACGACTATATGCCCATCGATTTCCAGAAGCGCGCCGACCTGGAACAACTGGTGGCGATGGAGCTTGCCCATCGGCGACACCCGGCGTTTGCCGGCCTGGGTCGCTACCTGCACTGGATCTGCCGCCCCGCTTGACCGGTATTTCGGAGACTGCCATGCGTCGCCTGTCCCTATCCGCTGTTTGCCTGACCCTGGCGGCCTGCCAGAGCCCCAATCCCTATGTCGCCAGCTCCAGGCCCCTGCCACCTGCCCCCGCGCAGGCGGCGCAGACATTCGATGCCAGTGCCTACCCTGCGCCCCCGCGCGACTATGCCCGGTATCGCAATTGGGCCTGGGCCAACGGGCAGCTACCGGCCGGGACCAGTTGGGCGGACTCTGCGCAGATCGCCGAAGCGGTCAGCAATGCCCTCGACCAGCGCGGCTTGCGCCCCCAGCGCAGTGGCGACAACGCCGACTTGCGAGTCGGCACCAGCCTGCGCATGGAAACCCGCCTGCAACAGACCCGCGACGATGTCGGCTACGGGGCCGGCTACGGGGCCGGCTACGGACGTGGTTATGGCGGCTATGATCGCTACGACCGTTATGGCGCCTATGGCAGCTATCCGGTGGTACGCACTTACCAGATCCAGGTGATGGTGGTGCGCATCGATCTGTTCGACGGCAAGAGCGGCCAGCCCGTCTGGAGCGCGAGTGCTGAAACCAGCAGCCAAGGCAGCCTGAGCGATCGTAACGAGGCGTTACGCAACGCTGTGCAAAAGGCGCTCACGGCTTATCCTCCGTCCTGACCCACAGGAGATTTCACCATGTTGCGTCGTCTTGCCGTTCTACCGCTGGCCCTGCTGCTGAGCGCCTGCCAAACCCCTCGAGTCAATCATGATTTCGATGCCAGCCGCGACTTCGCGGCCTATCGCAGCTGGGCCTGGAAAGAGCCGGCGGTGCAATATCGGCCGGACGATCCGCGGGTTCGCAGCGACCTCACCGAGCAGCGCATTCGCCAGGCCGTGAGCAGTCAGCTCGACCAGCGCGGACTGCGCCCAGCGGCTGCCGGTGGCCGTGCCGACGTCACGCTGCAAGCCTACTTGATCGTCGACAATCGTCAGCAGCAGGTCACGACCAATTATGGCGGTGGTTGGGGCGGTGGCTACTGGGGTCCGTATTGGGCCTCGCCCGCCATGAATGAAACACGCAGCGTCGATTACAAGGTGGCGACCCTGCAGCTGGACATGCTCGATGCGCGGGACGGCAAACTGGTGTGGCGTGGCAGCACCGAACAACTGGTCAACGACAATGCCGTTTCGCCGAGCGAGCGCAGCACCGTCATCCAGAAGGCGGTGAACGACATCCTGTCCACCTACCCGCCTCGCTGAGCCTGCCGCCAGCAGCAAAAAAAGTGTCGCAGCAACCCCATCGTCAGCGTCAAGCGTCTAATCTGAAACAGAAGGTCTGTTTCAGAAGTGAGCCACTGCCGTATTCAAGTGGGTGCTGCCATGCCAAGTCTCGTTCTTCTCCTGTGGTTTACCCTGTGCGCCGAGCAGGACATCCGGCACCGGCGCATAGCCGACAAACTGACCGTCGGCGCAGGGGTGCTGGCGCTGGTGTGCCTGTTCGCTACCGGGCATACCTGGATCGGCTCGAGCATGGTCGAGGCGGCCGCAGCGCTGGTATTGAGCATGGCGTTGACCTTGCCTGGCTATCTCAATGGCCGCCTGAGCTGTGGCGAGGTCAAGCTGCTCTGGGCACTGGCGCTGGCTTCGGACAGCAGTCACCTGGTCGGCACGCTGATCGGCGGTATCGTGGCCCTGGTGCTGTGGGTCTTCGTGTCACCGATGATCTGGTACCGCTTGAGCATTCGCTATAGGCGCAAGGTGGATTACCTGAACCCCGAGTCGGCAGCCGTGCTGCCGCTCACCCCGTTTCTGCTGGCAGGGTTCGTGCAGACATTGTTCTGGTTGAGCTGATCTGCCGGGTTGGCATCCGACAGGCTCAGTCCACCACGGTCAGCTCGGCCCTGGCAGTCTGCCCCGCCTCGTCCAGCACCGTGACCTGATAACGTCCCGTGCGCTCGAACACCGCGTTCAGGCCAGTGCCCTGCGCACTGCTTTGCTGGGGCATGCCATTGATGAACCACCAACGCTGCCCCTGCCCGCCGAGCGTGTCGAGGTGTATCCGCAGCGGGCCGGCATCGGCGGCCGGATGGCGCAGCCGATCACCGCTGCGCACGCCGACGATCGACAAGGGTGCCATGGCCGGCAACGGTGGCGCGGGGCATTGTGGATCCGAGTCCGGCACCCGCATCCGGCGATGTTCGGCCTTGGCCAGCCAGGGTTCGAGTGCGGCCGGCCACAGGGCGATGGAGCGTGCCTGGGCGCCGGGGCAGGAGGCACTGGTGCGCAGCCCTGCAGGCGAGAGCCAGACCTGTTCCTGCAGCCCGGTACCCAGCGGTTGGTCCAGCGCCTGCAAAGTGGGCGGGATGGTCTTGTCCAGTGTCCAGGCAAAGCGCTGGCGCCGACAGTTGGGGTCGCGGCGATCCAGTGCTTGACCCAGCGGCCAGCATATCGCAGCCACGCCGACGCTGGACGGTACGCGCTGGACAGGCGTCGAGATGGCCCGCTGCGCATCGCGGTTGCTCAGGACGTCGTGTACCTGCAGCATCAACGGCGCGGCCGAAGCCAGGCCGAACTGGCCGGGTACCGGGGTGCCATCCGGGCGACCGATCCATATTCCGATCAGATAACGCGGCCCGATGCCGATCGACCAGGCGTCACGAAAACCGTAACTGGTACCGGTCTTCCAGGCCAGCGCCGGACGCTGGACGAGTTCGGCGTGCAGGTCTTGATCCGGGCGTGCCTGGCCGCTGAGGATGCGCCGCACGATCCACGCCGCGCCCGCCGACATCATCGGCCGCTCGCGCAGTACATCCTGCGGTTGCCAGCGCAGTGAGGCACTGTTGCCGCTGCGGGCGAAAGCACTGTAGGCGGCGACCAGATCGTCGAGCCGACTGCCCATCCCGCCCAGGATCATCGCCAGGTTGGGCTCGGCGGCCACGGGCCAGCTCAGGTGCAGGCCGCCGTTGCGCAACTGCGCGGCAAAGCGCTTGGGACCCAGCGCCTCGAGCACCTGCACCGCTGGCAGATTGAGCGACAGGGCCAGCGCCGAACTGGCCGCGACCGGACCGCTGAACCCTGCGGAAAAATTGCCGGGGCGGTAATCACCGTAGCGGCGCGGGACATCCTGCAACAGAGACTCGGAATGAATCAGGCCGGCATCCATGGCCATGCCGTAAAGAAACGGCTTGAGCGTGGAGCCTGGCGACCTGACAGCACTGACCATGTCGACGTGACCGAAGCGCCGGTCATCGGCCAGGTCCACCGAGCCCAGGTAGGCGCGCACGGCCATGGTCTGCGCGTCCACCACCAGGATGGCCGCCGAGGTTCGCTCGGGCAGCCGCGCTCGCCAGCCCAGCAGCAGGTCTTCCAGGCGCCGTTGCAGGCTGGCGTCGATCAAGGTGTGGATGAGCGGTGGACTGTCATTGCGGTTCAGGCGCCTGGCCAGCAATGGCGCCAACGCCGGCTCCTGGCGCGGGGCCAGCAACAAAGGCTCCTGTTGCGCGTCGCGCACCTGGGCTGCGGGCCAT
The DNA here is from genome assembly GCF_947090715.1 of Pseudomonas sp. MM227. Lineage (NCBI taxonomy): Bacteria > Pseudomonadati > Pseudomonadota > Gammaproteobacteria > Pseudomonadales > Pseudomonadaceae > Pseudomonas > Pseudomonas sp. MM227. The sequence goes on along the minus strand of NZ_OX352319.1, from coordinate 586,932 downwards.
ACTTCACGCTCGGCCATGCGTTGCAGCACTTTGTTGCGAGCGGCTTGCGCCTGTTGCGGATGGCGGTCGGGACGCAGGCGGCTGGGCGCTTGGGGCAACACCGCCAGCAAGGCGGCTTCGCTGCGGGTGAGCTGCGCAGGCGACTTGCCCAGATACGCCCAACTAGCCGCCGCCACACCTTGCAAGGTGCCGCCGAATGGCGCGCGGTTCAGGTACAGCGTGAGGATCTGCGTCTTGCTCAGGTGCCACTCCAGCTGCGCGGTTCGCCATAACTGATGCAGTTTGCCGGAGAAGGTCCGTGAATGCGGATCGAGCAAGCGCGCCACCTGCATCGACAACGTACTGCCGCCCGACAACACCCGACCGCCGCTCAGGTTGAGCCAGGCAGCACGAGCCAGTGCCAGCGGGTTGACCCCTGGATGCTGGTAGAACCAGCGGTCCTCGTAGGTCAGCAAAGCTTCGAGATAATAGGGCGAAACCTGGTCCACGCTGACCGGATATCGCCATACCCCTTCGGCATCGGCGAAACGCCACAGCGGTGTGCCGTCCTCGGCAAGCACCACGCGCGCCAGATCATCCCGGGGCAACGGTAGTGGCCAGAGTCGATCGGCCAGCCACAGAAGAACGACCGGCACACAAATCGCCAACAGCGCACGGCGCATGAATCTGCCTCGACGCGTTTTCGGAAAAACTGCAAAGCTGCGGATCAAGTGCGCCAACCTTGCTGGCGCTGTCGGGAACTTGGTTCGCTGGCGCATGGCCAAAGGGGGCACAATGGCATGAATGCCACTAACCGAATCAGGACGCAACTATGCATGTAGAAGGCTTTTTCGAGTGGCTGGGGCAGGCCCTGGGCGCAATCATTCGCTGGGTGGTAGACAGCCTGAGCTGGCTGTTCAGCCTGCTCGGCAACGCGGGCGGAAATTTCGTCGACGGCCTGTCGAGGACCCTGGGCATGGACACCAATGTCGTTACCATCGCCGCGTTGATCGTCGGCTTGCTGTTCCTGTACTCCGCCGTCCGGGCTTTCATGCGTGCATCGATCATCATGGGTGTCATCTGGGCCGTACTGGGCCTTTGGTTGCTGAGCTGGATCATTCAGTGAGCCATGGGTCGAATGGCAAGGGCAGCCGTTCGCTGCCCCTGCCCGGCCTCACCTCGGGCGTACCGTCAGGTCCGCTGGCGTAGCACCGACAGCCTGCCAGTTGGGCCGGTACATCGATTCCACCTGCGGTGGCGGTACCTTGTAGATACCCGGCGTTACCGCACGCGCCAGATACAGCAAGTGGGTGCTGCCATAACCATCGAGCTTGAGTGCGGCCACGTAGCGGTCATCGCGAAACTCCTGATGCTGCAGATTGGCGTTTTGCATCGACTCACGCCACTGCCGGACGCTGCTGCTGGCGTTATCCAGGCTGGCGGCGCTTTGCGCCAGGTTCTGGTTTTCGATTTCCAGGCCAGCAGGCAGCAGGTCGACGACCAGGGCATCGGGCACGCGCTGCTTGGCGCCCACCACCAGATGCACCAGCACCAGCTCGCCACTCTTGAGGGTATCGAGCTTGAGCGGCTCGCCGTCCAGGCCCAGGTATTGGCGACGGATCGACAGGTTGTCTTCGTGCGGCGCCGGCGGCCGTACCGGATAGCCCGACAGCGTCACCTGCTGATACAGCGGCTGTTGTGCCTGGCTGGTAACGGTGAGCGACTCGGACAGCGCGCCGTCCGCCAGTTTCAGCGCCGGCTGGGCGTCACTCAACAGGTGACTTACGTCGGCGCTTTGTACCTGGGCAGTCCAGGCCTGCTCGGGCAAGGCCAGCGCATTGCGACCGGCCAGATACAAGGCATTGCGCTCCTGGGTCGATAGCCAACTGCTACTGGCGAGCATATCCGAGAGGGTGAACAGGCGCTCGTCGAGTGTGGCTTTGCTCAGATCGTTCTCCTGCAGCAAGGCCAGGATCAACGCCTGGTCACGTAGCGGGCTGCCATAGTCGCCGAGCCAGTCGCTGTCGTTGCGTGCTGCCGCCAGACCGGCTTGCAGTACCTGATCGGCACGGGGCTGATCACCCATTTTCTGCAGGGCGATCGCCAATTGCACCAGTGGCAGGCCCGAGCGCGCATCGCTGCGCCGTTCGAACAGGCTGCGCAGTGCGCCCAGCGGTGCCTGTTGGCTACGCGCCAGCACCAGGCCGGCATAGGCCTGGACCGCAAAGCGGGTGTGGTCGAGATTGTCGCTGTAGTCAGCCTCGATCAAATCGCGCTCCTGCAGATAGCGCAACAGTCGCTCGCTGGCTTTCTTCACGGGCTCGGGCGGTACGGCGTAGCCCTGATCACGGGCACGCAGAAGGAAATCGGTCACGTAGGCAGTCAGCCAATACTCTTCCTCGCCATCCGCACCCCACAGGCCGAAGCTGCCGTTGTAGCGCTGCATGCCCAGCAGCCGCTCGATACCGATGTCCATCTTGCGCGTGCGCTCGGCGTCGGTGTCGCTTTCCACACCCAGCTTTTTCAGGCTGGCGGCATCGGAATACAGCGACGGATAGAGGCCACTGACGGTCTGCTCGAGGCAGCCGTAGGGGTACGCCTTGAGCGCCTTGATCTGCTCGCCGATGTTCAGCGGCGGTCGGTTCGACAGGCTGAGCAGGGCCTCGCGCCCGGCGGGCTCGAGCGGCGACAGGGCACCGGCGGGAAGCGTCCAGGGCTGATCCTTGAGCACGCTGCGCAGATGCCTGACCAGCGCCGGATAGGCGGGGCGCACGCCCAGGGTCCAATCCCGGGTAATGGCTGGCAAGGTTTCGCCGGGCAGGTTCAGCCCGTCGATCCGTACCTTGATGTGCCCTTGGCCCAACCCGCCCGTAGCCTGTACCTGCGCGTGCAGGGTCTGGCGTTGCCCCTTGGCCAGTTGCAGCGGTTGCCGGGGGGCGTCCAGCAGGGTCAACGGGCCGTCTGCGTTCACCTGCACGGTCAGGGTTTGCGCTCGTTCGGTGAGGTTGGTGATGTCGAGCGCAATGCGGGCCTGGTCGCCACCGGCCAGGAAGCGCGGCGCGGACAGTTCTGCAACCAGCGGCGCGGCGACCACCGTGCGCGCCTCGGCCATGCCGAAGCGATCATCGGTCCAGGCCTGGGCCATCACGCGCAGTTCGCCGTTGAAGTCCGGGATATCGAGGGTCATCTGCCCCTCGCCTTGCTCGTTCAACGTCACCGGAGCGCTTTGCAACGCAACGATGGTGACGCTGGTCTGCGGGCGCTTGCCGCCCTTGGCCAAATCGGCCGCGTCGCCACCGAACGCCAGGCTGGCCAGCCGGCCCTGCCCCGCTTCGATCAACTGCCCATAGATATCCAGTTGGTCGACGCCATAGCCCTTGCGGCCGAACAGCGCAGCGAAAGGATCGGGGGTGGCGTACTGGGTGATATTGAGGATACCTACGTCCACCGCCGCCAATAGCACATGGGCCTGACGTGGGATGCTGCCGTCGCTGTTGCGGGCCGTCACCTTGACCGTGAGGGGCTGCTGCGGGCGCATGCTCGCAGGCGCGTCGAGGGTCAGCGCCAGCTTGCGTGGGGCGCGATCGAGCGGCAGGTGCAGCAGGCCGACCGCACGCTTGGGGGTGACGTTGGCCTTGCGTTCGCCGGGGCGGACCACCAGCGCGCTGATGTAGAGGTCATGGCGGGCCCATTTCGGATCGACCTTGATGTCGAAGGCCTTGCCCTCGGCGGGTACGTCGATGTCCTGCCACCACAAGGGGCCCTCGGCGGACTCCACCAGCAGATAGCCGGTACCGGCTGCAGGCGGCGTCACTGTCACCCTGGCCGTATCGCCATCTGCGTAGTGGGGTTTGTCCAGGGCGAGCTTGACCTGATCGGGGCGTACCGCGCCGCCTTCGGTGTTGTCCTGCCAGCTGTAGCCGGCCCAGAAACGCAGGCTGCTGACCAGCCCGGTTTGCGGATCTTCGACCTCGACCCGGTACGGCCCCCACTCAACGGGAAAGCTGACCTTGGCGGTGCCACCCTCGGCAACTGCAACGGTTTCCTCGCTCAGGTTCAGGTATTTTTCGTTGTAGTTGTAGCTCCAGCCGTCGCTTTCGGAGTAGTTCCAGTAGTAATCGCGACGCTCGCGCACCAGGCGTACCTTGAGGGCATCGGCAGCCAGCTTGCGACCCTGAACGTCGGCGACGAGCAATTCGAACTCGGCCGGTCCATCGCCGTCCACGTTCTCGCCTTCGAACGTTCCTCGCACACCGGGCAGGCGGTCCGCAGGCCATACCGGTTGCACCAGGCGACGGGTGATGGGCCGGCCACCGGATTCCTGCAGGCTGGCTTGCAGCACGACCTGCAGCGGGGACCTGGTTTCGCTCCAGCGGCTGTCGATGGCCAGAGTCGCCCTGCCTTGCGCGTCGAGGGTGGTCTCGTCCAGCTCCAGGTCCTGACTGAGCTCGCCTTCGGTCAGCGAGCCGAACTGGAACCCGGGCAGCGTCGACACAGCCTCGCGCAGCGGACGCACGTAAACCTGGCCGCTCAGACGATTGCCCGCAGCCGGCGCGCCGTACAGATAGCGGCCGGTCACCTCGACAGCCAGCGCATCGGCGGGCGCGATGGGCGTGTCCGCGCCCTTGAGGTCCAGCGCCATGCGCTCGGGGAGAAAATCTTCCACCTGGAATTCGTGAACCTGAGGCTTGCCGTCGCCCAGGTCGAGCAGCAGTTGCCAGCGCCCGGTCGGCGCTTCGCCAGCCAGTGGCAACTGGTACTGATACAGGCCGGAGGCGTCTGGCTGCCAGACGAATTTGCGACTGAGCTGGTCGTCCGGGCGGCGCACCTCGACGCTTACCGGTTGCGGTTTGACCGGGTGCCCGTCGTTGTCGCGCAACAGGGCATTGAGCAGCACGGTTTCACCGGGACGGTAGAGGTCTCGCGGACCGAAGACGAAAAACTGCAACGGGTGTGCCTTGGCTCCGGCGATGTCGAACTCGGCCAGATCCAGTGCCGCAGTGTTCAGGCGCAGCAGGCTGGTCTGGTCGCCCTGATGCGCCAGCAATACTTCGGCTTTCACCGGCGAGGCGAGTTCGGCATGGCCGGAGGCGTCGGTCTTGCCTTCGCCGATGACCCGGCCCTGGGCGTCGAGCAGCTGCAGGCTGACGTCGCCCAAGGCCTTGCCGCCCTCCAAGGCCTGGGTGAATACATCCATGCGGTCGGCATAGCGATGCACGGACAGGCCGATATCGCTGAGGGTGAACAGCGTCGCCGGCTGCGCATAGTCGTAGCTGCCGGAGGCACGCATCACCGCCAGATAGACGCCTGGTTGCTGCAATGGCTTGATGCCGCCGAGGGGCAACAGCAGGGTCTCGCGGGTATTGGGTGCGGGATCGAGATCGAAGCGACCGCCGTAGACCAGTTCGGCCATGGGCAACAGCTCGCGCGATTCGTAGCTTTGCAGGCTGCTGTTGCGGCCCCAGCGGCTGAGAAAGGCCGGCAGTTGCTCGGGTCGTACGCGGAAGAACTCGACGTCGACCTTGTCGACATTCAGGGCAATGACCGGCAAGCCTTCGGCCAGCCGGGTGGGCAACAGCGAGCCGCGGCTGGCGAAGCCCACGGTGGGTTGCAGGTCTCGGGTTTCAAGACGAACGGTGTGTGGCGCAGCCAGGGTGTTCTGGTTCACGGAGAGCAGCCCGGCATCGACCGTGAGCACCAGCTTGCGCTTGGGCTCCAGGTGGCGAAAGCGCAACTCCATGAGGTTGTCGAACAGTTCCCAGGCGCCGTCCAGCTTGCCGCGGGTGCTGTCGACCAAGTGAACCTTGTCGGCGAAGTTCTGCTTGGGATCCAGCGGTGCGGTGAAGGTCACTGAAAGGGTGCTGGCACCGTCCAGCTGGACTTCGGAGGCGTCGGCTACGGCGAGTTCACGGCCCTTGTAGCGTTGCGCCAGGGCCGGCAGATCGACGCTCGCCACAGGCTTGGGCACCGCATTCACGGCAGCAGGTGGCGGGGGCTCGGCAGGTTTCTGCGATGTCGATGAATCGCACCCGCCAAGCAGGGCCAGGGCGCAGGCCAGAAACAGTCCTTTGTTCAATTCGAGGTACCCAAGGCAGTGAAAAGCAAGGCTGGGAATATATATCAATATTGATGGTTTCGTGGCCGGGGTTACCGGCTGAGACAAGTGTAGTGAAGTGTGTAGGGTATACCGCGCGGATTCCTTCGCGGCCACGGACCGCTCCCACGGTGGGGTGGGCTACAATCCCGGCCCCGACTTCGGAGCTTACATGGCCATCCTACTGACCGATTGGCGCCATCGCCCTACTCACAAGAGGGTCTGGGCCCTGGCTGCGCCGATGATCCTGTCCAACCTGTCGGTGCCCCTGGTGACGCTGGTGGACAGCGCGGTGATCGGCCATCTGCCCCATGCCCACCAGTTGGGCGCAGTGGCCGTGGGGGGCAGCCTGTTCACCTTTATGGTGTCGCTGATGAGTTTTCTGCGCATGGGCACCACGGGGTTCGCCGCACAGGCTGCCGGACGCCATGATGGTCGTGCACTGCGCCAGATTCTGGTGCAGGGTCTGGCCCTCGGCCTGCTGTTCTCCTTGCTGCTATGCGTGCTGGCGCTGCCCTTCAGCCATCTGGCCCTGAGCTTCATGGCGCCGTCTGCGGCACTGGAACAAGCCACCCACGATTTCTTCCAGACACGTCTGCTGGGGCTGCCTGCCGCCCTCGCCAGCTACGCCTTGATCGGCTGGTTCCTTGGTACCCAGAATGCCCGCGCGCCGTTGCAACTGCTGCTGACCACCAACCTGGTCAACATCGCCCTTAACCTGTGGTTCGTGCTCGGCCTGGACTGGGGCGTGATCGGCTCGGCGCGCGCCTCGGTGATAGCCGAATGGGTCGGCGCCCTGCTCGGCCTGGCACTTACCCGGCCCTCCCTGCGAGCGTATCCGGGAGCCATGGCTTGGGCGGCGCTGAGGTCATGGCGCAACTGGCGCCCGCTGCTGGGGGTCAACCGCGATATTTTCCTGCGCAGTCTGGCGCTGTCCGGGGTCTTTCTGCTGATCACCATCCAGGGCGCCCGCTTCGGCGATGCCACTGTGGCCGCCAATGCGCTGTTGCTCAATGGCCTGTTGATAACCGCCTATGCGCTGGACGGCCTGGCCCATGCGGTCGAAGCCCTGTGCGGCCACGCCATCGGCGCGCGCGATCGGCAGACGCTGCGCCGCTCGATGGTGGTGTCCCTGGGGTGGTCGCTGATTGCCAGCGGCGGGTTTGCCGTACTGTTTCTGCTGGGCGGGCATGTGTTCATCAACCTGCAGACCGATATTGCCAGTGTCCGCGAGGCGGCCTACCCGTTCCTGCCATACCTGGCGGTGCTGCCGCTGATTGCGGTAGGCAGCTACCTGCTGGACGGCCTGTTCATCGGCGCCACCCGCGCCCGGGAGATGCGCAATGCCATGCTGGTCAGCGTAGCGGTGATGTTGCCGATCGGCTGGTTGAGCTCTGGATGGGGAAATCACGGCCTGTGGATAAGCTTTCTGCTGTTCATGGCGCTGCGGGCGGCGACGCTTGGGTGGGTGGCGTGGCGGTTGCAGCGTAGGGATGAATGGATATCGTAGCGGATAGGGATAAACGACGTTCCACACTCCGTTCACAGCTTCTATACCTCGAACAGCACCCATACATCCCTATGGCAAGAACTTCAATACGACAAACTGACAATCAATCAACTAAACGTTATTGGTTAATGCCGGCACTTTCTTATGACAGGAAGAGTCAACATCCAATCTGTATAGAATACAGCAAAACTTCGCGGGATCATTACTAGAAGTAACAAGGCCTTCTCTGCACTATCACGACTCCGCCGCCAGCCAAATGTAACCATTAGTTAAAATTACGCTAACAAGCGATACATATTCATATCCTGCCTATAGACTACGCCGCCTTCCACTTCACTATCGATTGGAAATCCGTAAATAAGGAATAGGGATGCCTACACTTCGCAGTTTGTTTGCCGCCACGCTCATCGTATTGACCACTGGCTGCGCGAGCGGACTCAACTCCGCCCAGCAATCCGAACTTGCCATGCTCCGCGCCAAAAACCTCGCCGTGGAAGTCAAACAACCCGTCCTCGGTGCCGGCCTTGGGCTATTGCCTGGCGGTGGGTCGTTTTATGGCCGCGCCTATGGCTGGGGCGTCGTCAACCTGCTTCTGTGGCCAGCGTCCATTCTATGGGACCCGGTCAGCGGCTACGACGCTGCCGAAACTTTGAACTATCACGCTAGCAGAGAGCATGTCGCCAGTTTGAGAAAACATGACATGAACGAGCTTGACTCCAAACTCACCACCAATGAGATTGATCTGAAAGCCTACACACTAGAAAAGCGCAAGATCGAAGATAAATACCAGTGAGCCTTTGACCTCACAGAAAAAGCCTGCCATAGAGCGGGCTTTTTCCATATGGACTTTTGATAATAGCAGAATGCTTGGATACTGCTTGCAAGGCTCTTGCAACTGTAAAATTCCGCCCTCACCCTGAAACGCGCCAGGCTCTGGCTCAATGACCTCTGCACGCCGCGCTTTCAGTATCTACCATAATAAAATCTGACAATAACGCCTGCGACGAACCGGCAAGATTCATCTATTCGCGCAAACGGACATCCGCTGTTTCAGGCTTGGCCTTGACGAACCGCTCGACGTCCTCCAGCACGGGTGCCAGCCAGCGCAGTGGCCAGGCAAAGGAGGCGATCAGGGTGCGGTGGTTCAGGCGCCGGTAATAGCGCTCCTGCACGGGGACGCCGGCGGCGCGCAGTCGGCGGGCCAGGCCCTCACTATTGCGCACGGGGTCGACGGTGCTGTCGTGCGTGGCGGCGATCAACAGTGCCGGGGGCGAGCCTGCCAGAGACTGGTTGATGGGTTGCGATTGGGGCGGTGAATCGGGGAAGAAGAATACCGGCTTGGCTTCGGGATTCTCGATCGGCAAGAAATCATAGGGGCCGGCCAGGCCGATCCAGCCGCGCAGCGCATTGGCGGGGACCCCGGCTTTACGCAGCCACTGCGGATCGAGGGCAAGCATGGCCGCGTTATAGCCGCCGGAGCTGTGGCCCATCACGAACAGACGGCGAACGTCGCCACCGTACCGAGCAATGTTTCGATAGGTCCAGGCAACGGCATCGGCGCCGTCTTCGAGAAAGCTGGGATAGCGCACCTGTGGATAGAGGCGGTAGTCGGCGACCACCACCAGCAACCCACGGGCGGCCAACGCCTGGGCGACAAAACGATAGTCGCCTCGCTCGCCGCTGTTCCAGGTACCCCCATAGAAAAAAACCACCACCGGAGTTTCCGGCAGTGGTCGAGTGGGGCGGTACACGTCCAGCTTCTGCCGCGGGTCGGCGCCGTAGGCTACGCCCTGCGTGAGCTGGTAGCCGCCGGACGCCGTCACGGCATCCAGAGTGCGCAGCCCGGAACAAGCGCTTAGCAGCCCCAGCAGGGCGGCGAGCGTGAGGAGCCGGGCAACCAGACCCACTCGTTACGACGACAGGTACGAAGAACGCGTCAAGCCCAGGCGCAAGGCGTCCAGGTACTGGGTGCGTTCGCGCGCGGTGATCTTGGCGCTGGCAACCTTGTCGCGGTAATGCGTCATCAACTCTTCGGGAGACAGATGCACGTAGCGCAGCATGTCTTCGATGGTGTCGTGGGTTTCGATGCCGGCGCTGTAGACGCTGCCGTCCTGGCGCTGATAGATGTTCACCGAGTCGGTGTCACCGAACAGGTTGTGCATGTCACCGAGGATCTCCTGGTACGCGCCGACCAGGAAGATACCCAGCAGGTAATCCTCGCCCTGGTTGACGGCGTGCACCGGCAGGCTGGTTTCGATGCTCTGTTCATCGACGTACTGCTTGATCTTGCCGTCGGAATCGCAGGTCAGGTCCTGCAGTACGGCGCGGCGCAGCGGCTCTTCGTCGAGACGGTGCAGCGGCAGGATCGGCAGGACCTGGCCGATGGCCCAGGTATCGGGCAGGCTCTGGAACACCGAGAAGTTGCAGATGTACTTGTCGGCGAGCTTGTCGTTGAGTTCGTCCAGCACCTGGCGATGCGAGCGCTGACGGGCCTTGAGCGAGTTGTGCAGGCGGCGGCACACGGCGAAGTAGCACTGTTCGGCCAGGGCCTTCTGCGCCAGGGTAACCTTGCCGTCGGCGTACTGCGCCGCGATGTCGCTGATGTAGTGGGTCGCGCGCCAGTAGTTTTCAGTGACCATCTCGATGTCGGTCGGACCCAGCAGATCGACCAGCCACTGCAGGGTTTCGGGCAGGCTTTGCTTGTCGACGATCTCGGGCACTTCGTCGTTGTGACGCTCGACGTCGGTGACCTGCACCACCAGCATGGCGTGGTGCGCAGTCAGCGAGCGGCCACTCTCCGAGAAGATGTGCGGATGCGGCATGCCCTGGGCATCGCAGAACTCCTTGAGCATCCCCACCACGACACCGGCGTAGTCGTCCATGTCGTAGTTGATCGAGCTGGCATTGCGCGAGTGAGTGCCGTCGTAGTCGACACCCAGGCCGCCGCCCACATCGATGTGATCGACCGGCAGGCCCAGCGAACGCAGCTCGCCGTAATAGCGAATGGCTTCTTTGAAGCCGTGCTGGTAGTCCGCCAGGTTGGCGATCTGCGAGCCCATGTGGAAGTGCAGCAGGCGGATGCCTTGGTCCACGCCCGCTTCGCGGAAGCGCTCGACGACCGACAGCAATTGGGCGGCAGACAGGCCGAACTTGGATTTCTCACCGCCGGTGTCGGCCCACTTGCTCGAAGCCAGGGACGACAGGCGCACGCGCAGACCGATCTGCGGCTTGACCTTGAGCTCGGCGGCCTCTTCGATCACCAGCGCCACTTCGGACTCTTTCTCGATGACGATGAAGACGTTGTGACCCAGCTTCTGGCCGATCAGGGCCAGGCGGATGAATTCGCGGTCCTTGTAGCCGTTGCAGACGATGGTCCCGCCCTTGGGCGCCAGGGCCAGCACGGCCAGCAGCTCCGGCTTGGAGCCGGCTTCCAGGCCGATCGACACGCCTTCGGTGGCGATGATGTTTTCCACCACCGCTTCCTGCTGGTTCACCTTGATCGGATACAGCGCGGTGTAGCGACTCTGGTAGTCCAGGCGAGCGATGTTGGCATCGAAGGCACCGGTCAACTGGCGTACGCGGTCTTGCAGGATATCGGGGAAGCGCACCAGCAGCGGCAGCGACAGGCCGCTCTTGCGCAGTTGGTCGACCTGCTCGTAAAGATCGATCGGCGAGCTGTCCGGACCGTTCGGACGAACCTCGACACGGCCGGCCTCGTTGATGGCGAAATAACCAGCGCCCCAGTGGCGAATGCCATAAACGCTGCGGCTGTCGGCCACGGTCCATTGGCTGCCATCGTCTTTACGTGTGCGTCGTACGGACATCGAGGTCCCCTATGAAAAAAGTCGGTTGTCGCGGGCCGTCGGGCCCTGCGCAGTGTAGAGGGTAAAGATGACGATTGCTGCGCCTGCTGGGGTAGACCCCGGCGAGTACTTCAAGTTTACAGGGTGTGCGGCTCAACCACCGGACTTGCGGGCCTTGAAGCCCTGCTTGACCAGCTCGGCGAGCAGCAGCTCGACATGGTCGCCCTGGATTTCGATGACGCCGTCTTTCAACGCACCGCCTGTGCCGCAACGGCGCTTGAGGGTGGTCGCCAGCTCCTTGAGCTCATCGGCCGGGAGTGGGACACCGGTGATGGTGGTCACGGTCTTGCCGCCGCGACCTTTGCTTTCGCGCCGCACACGGGCGATGCCGTCGCCCTCGGCCACGGCCGTTTGCTTGCAGGTGCAGGCGTCGATGGGCTGACGGCAGTCCGGACAATGCCGACCGCTGTCGGTGGAGAACACCAGGCCGCCGAGGGCGGCGAAGGATGCGGCTTTCTTGGCCACCGGCATGCCTCATGTGAAGTGGATCAGGCCGAGCAGTTTAGCGGGAAACCGGGTGCATGCTAAGTGCCTGGTGGAGGCAATTGCCGAGGATCGAATGATTTCATGAAGTGCGAGGCTGTACAGGGAATACCGCGATGCCCGTTTCGCGGCCGATGACCGCTCCTACAGGGCGCAGGGGATGCACGTAGGAGCGGTCAGTGGCCGCGAAAAGCACAGCGTGGTGTATCAGGCGAGCCGCGTCGTGTGATTCACGGCCGATGGCCGCTCCTACATGATGCTGCACGGAGTCAGGCATTGTCCCGGCAGGTCAGGAATCGCAGCAATGCAGCCAGGGAATCGGGGCAATAGGGCTCGGTGGTGCTCTCATCCAGAGCCTGCTGGACCGGGACGAACCGGGCCTCCAGCACTTCCTCGGGCTGCAGCTCCAGCGGGCCATCCCAGACCGCGGAGAACACCGCACACCAGACTCGGTTGCCTGGCTGGTCGAACAGAAAATGCTCGTGTGCAGTCAGTTGGACGCCACGCACACCCAGTTCTTCCTCGAGTTCGCGCGCGGCTGATTCGATGTAGGTCTCGTTGCCCTGCACCATGCCACCGGCGGCCACGTCCCAGTAGCCAGGGTAGATCGCCTTGCTCAAGGTGCGCCGGTGCACGCACAGCTCGCCCTGGCTGTTGAACAGGAGGATGTAGGTGCCGCGGCCGATCAGCCCACGTTCGCGCAGCTCTGACCTGGGCAAGGTCCCCAGCAGCTGATCGGACTCGTCGACCCAGGCGATCGACTCGGCATCGGACGCTGCACGATGTTCGACCTCCTGGGTCGAGATCGGCATGTCTTCAGCCCTGCGACAGCAGTTGGCGCAGGTCGATGACGGCGGCGTTGGCCCGCGAGATGTAGTTGGCCATCACCAGCGAGTGGTTCGCCCACATGCCGAAACCGCTGCCATTGAGAATCATCGGGCTCCATACCGGTGCCTGGGACGCTTCCAGTTCACGGATGATCTGGCGCACGCTGACGGTTGCATTCTTCTTCGCCAATACATCGGCGAAGTCGACTTCGATAGCGCGCAGCAGATGCGACAGCGCCCAGGCCTGACCGCGTGCCTCGTAGAACACGTTGTCGATCTGCATCCACGGTGTCTCGACGATTTCCTCGTCGACCTGCGGCGCCTGGCCTGCAATCACGCTTTCGGTCTTGAGCGTGGTGTTCAGCTTGACGCGACCGACACTGGCAGACAAACGCTGAGACAACGAGCCCAGACGCGTACCGACGTCGCCCAGCCAGTTGTTCAGGTTGTCGGCACGGGTGTAGAACAATGCGTTGGTCTGGCTGGGATCGGACAGCCGATTCTGGTAGCGGGTAAGCAGGTTGATGCCTTCCTGGAACTCGGACTCGCTGGAAGGCAGCACCCAGCTCTTGTTGTCGAAGTTGAAGCGCGGCTCGGCGCGGGCCAGATCGGCGTCTTCGGCGGACTGCGACTGCGAACGAGCGAAGTCCTTGCGCAGCGCACGGCTCAGATCGCGGACCTGGACCAGTACACCGTATTCCCAGCTGGGCATGTTGTCCATCCACAAGCCAGGCGGAAAGCGGTCGTTGGAAATGTAGCCACCCGGCTTGTTCAGCAGTGTCGATGCCACTGTCTTGAGGGTTTCCACCGTGGTGTAGCCGACCACCATCTGACGGCCGTCACGTTGTGCGGCCGACTGGGCATTCTGCTGCACCGGGAACAGTTCGGGCTCTTCGCTCCAGTACCAGCCCAGCAACAGGGTCACCACCAGATAGACAGCCAGCGCACCCAGCACGGCCTTGCTCAGCAGCAGGCTCTTGACATGGCTGCGTGGGCCGCCACTGCTGTCGGCACGCTCGCGTGCTCCGCCGTTGCCCGCACGATTCTTCCAGTCCAGCATGACTTATGTCCTTTCTATCGCGGAATTCATGGGTTCTGACCTCGCCACCCGGCTAACGTGCCTCCCATGGGCAAAGTTTTCCAGGCAAGGCAGTATCGCCACTATAAAGGATGCATCGGCATGTCGCAGTCGCGGTAAAGACATCCGGATGTGTCTGAGCGTCGAATTCAATGGCCGACCTAAAATACAGGCCATATGCCATCTTTTTCAGGTTGAAGTCACGCGTCTGTAACAGACCGCCCCTACCTTCACGCACTGACCATTTCGCTGTTGGTAGTGCCCCCCATGCGCCTGAAACTGCTTACCAATCTGAACACCCTGCTGCTGGTCGCCGTGTGCACCGCCCTGGCGGCGACGCTGTGGTGGTCGCAACGGGCGCTGGAAAAACCCTATCTGTTGATGGAGCGCTACCTGCAACTGTCCCGGCAGTTTCAGGACGACGTCGTGCGCAACGTCCAGGATTACCTGAACAGCGGCGATGCGCTGCGCCATGCCGAAGCGACCCAGGGCTTGATCCGGCTGCGTGAGGGGCTCGCCACCTTGCCCAGTGAACTGAGCGGCCCACTGCACGGCGATGCCGATGCGCTGAGGATCTTCACTGCCGAGCAGTTGCTCGCTGCCGGCAAGCTGGCGGGCGATCCACAGGCGCTGCTGGTGCAGGCCGAGCGCGAGCTGGGCGGTACGTTGGAACAACTGGCTCGGTATGCCGCGAGCAACGGGCCCTATCAGGCGGCACTGCTGCCTGCCAGCCAGCACCTGGCAAAACTGTCCCTGGCACGCGAGAAGATGATCAGCAGCGGGCGCAGCGAACTGGCTGCAGACGTCGAGCGCGAACTGGCCGGCATCAGGGCCCAGGCCGATACGCTGCAAAGCCTGCCGCTGCTGGGCGTGGCCAGCTCCACCGCGTCGGGGGCCGATGACTTTGCGGCGCTGATGGGTTTGCAGAACGAAAACACCGGCGAGGCTCAGGATGATGGCGTGGACCTCAAGCGTGAGCTGGCCAGCTTGCTGACGCGCTATCCAGCCGAACTGGGCCGTACCCGTGAGCTGATCCAGCGGCGTACCGAACTGGCCGATGCCGCCCAGCAACGCATCGGCGCAGTCCAGCATGGCCTGGGCGAACTGGAACCGGCCGTGCGTGGGGAGCACGCCAGAATCCAGGGTGAAGTGCGTTTGCTGCAAGGGGCCATGATCGGCCTTATCCTGTTGATCGCCTTGCTGATCGACCGCATGCAGCGCCGCCTGGCCGGTGCGCTGACACGCCTGGATCCGGCCTTGTCGACCTGGGCCGAGGGGGATTTCGCCAAGCCCGTCGCTCTGGGCCGTACCAACCATGAATTACAGGCCATCGAAGCGTCTCTGAACCGCTTGCGCCTGTATCTGGTCGCGTTGGTCGGCACCATTCGCCAGAACGCCGAGCAAGTGGCCGGCAGCAGTCACCAACTGGCCGAACTCAGCGGTGGCCTGCACCAGGGGGCACTGCGTCAGGCCGGCGATACCGCACAGATTCGCGATGCGCTGGGCGAGCTGGAGGCAACCATCGGCCAGGTAGCGGACGATGCCAGCCAGGCAGCTGCGGCCAGTCGATCGGCGGGCGAAGCGGTGGAGCATGGCCAGCATGTCATCGGGCAGAGCCTCAAAGGGCTGCATGCGCTGGTGGGTGAAGTGCAGGGCAACGCGCAGATGATCGAGCAGCTTGCCGAGGAGTCGGCCACCATCGGTGGCGTGCTGACCGTTATCCGCTCGATCGCCGACCAGACCAACTTGCTGGCCCTCAATGCCGCAATCGAAGCGGCGCGTGCCGGAGAAATGGGCCGCGGCTTCGCGGTGGTTGCCGAAGAGGTCCGTTCGCTGGCATCGCGCACGACCGGGGCGACTCATCAGATCCAGAGCTTGATTGGCAACCTGCAGACGGCGGCGCGCGAGTCCGTGCACGGCATGCGCGCCCAGGTCGTTCATGCCCAGGCGACGGCCAGCCAGGCCCAGGCAGCGGACGGGGCGCTGGCGCAGATCGTCGCGGCCATCCAGACCATCTCTGCCACCGCCGTGCGCATCGCTGATTCAACCGCGCAGCAGAGCGGTGCCGTGGGCGAGATTCGCGAGCACGGCGAGCGCATTCATGGCTTGGGTGAAGACAACCTGCTGCGCATCGGCCAAGGGCGCGCGCAGGGCGAGCATCTGTTGCGTCTGGGTGGCGAATTGCGCACGGCGGTGCAGGCGTTCAGGGTCTAGGGCTTGTAGCGGACTGGGCGACCCTATCCGGGCGACCCTGTCCAGGGGACCTTATCCGGGCGACCCTATCTGGGCGACTCTATCTGGGCGACCCTATCTGGGCGACCCATCCTGTTACATGAAATCGGGCCCTGGCGATTCGGCAGTACCGCATCGCTCCAGTATGATGCGCGCTCAATTGCTGTTCGAGAACTGTCATGCGCCGCCTGCTTTGCCTTCTGTTGTTGGTTTTCGCACTGCCCGTCGCGGCCTCCGGCCTGCTCGACGCACGGCCCAGCGCCACTCTGGGCGGTGCTTCGCTGAACAACGGCGCCGACTTCCTGCCGGTCGGCCAGGCGTTCCAACTCGAACAGGTAGAGGCTTCTGCGCAGGACATCACCCTGCGTTTCGTGATTGCCGAAGGCTACTATCTCTACCGCCATCGCTTCGAATTCAAGGCCGAGCCTGCCGACATCGCGCTGGGGGCCGCGCAACTGCCGGCCGGCGAGCAGAAACACGACGAGTATTTCGGCGATGTCGAGGTCTACCACGGCATTCTCGACGTGAAGATCCCTCGCCCCGCCGGAGACTCGCGCGCCTTCACCCTGGCTGTAGGCTTCCAGGGCTGCGCCGACAAGGGCCTGTGCTACCCACCGGAAACCCAGCGCCTTTCCGTACCTGGCATCGGCCAGGCTGCCCCGGTGGCGAGCGATGCCGGGGCCTCGGGAGGCTGGCAATGGCATGAATTGGCGTTGTTCTTTCTGGCCGGTATCGGCCTGACCTTCACGCCCTGCGTGCTGCCTATGTTGCCAATCTTGTCCGGCGTGGTGCTGCGCGGGCAGGTGGGCGGGCTGCGCGGCTTCAGCCTGTCGCTGGCCTATGTGCTGCCGATGGCCGTCTGTTTCGCCCTGTTGGGTGCGCTGATGGGCAAGTTCGGCGCCGAACTCAACCTGCAGGCACGGCTGCAGTCGATGTGGGTGCTGGTGCCGTTCGCCCTGTTCTTCGTGGTATTCGCGCTGGCCATGTTCGGCCTGTTCGAGCTCAAACTGCCGGCTGCCGTGAGCCAGCGCCTCGACCGCGTGGCCGGCAATGCCAAGGGCGGCTCGCTGTGGGGAGCCGCCGTGCTGGGGGTAGTGTCGAGCCTGCTGGTGTCGCCGTGCGTATCGGCGCCGCTGGCCGGTGCGCTGCTTTATATCAGCGCCAGCGGCGATGCCCTGGGGGGCGGACTGAAACTGTTTGCACTGGGTCTGGGCATGGGCGCGCCGTTGTTGCTGGTGGCTACCGGTGGCGCGGCCTGGCTGCCCAAAAGCGGGCCGTGGCTGGTGACCGTGAAAAACGCCATCGGCGTCTTGCTGCTGGGCCTGGCCATCGCCCTGCTCGCTCGGGTGCTGCCAGGCAGCGTGACCCTGCTGCTGATCGGCCTGCTGGCAGCCGGCATCGGTGTGTTCATGGGGGCTCTGGAGTGGGTGGCCAAACCTGCGCGCCAGCGTCTGCAACAGGTGCTCGGGCTGGCCTTCGTGTTTTATGCCCTGGCATGCTGGCACGGCGCTTTGAGCGGCCAATCCGATCCGTTCCAGCCGCTGGCGCGCCCGGCTACGACCGGTGCGCCAGCGACTGCCCCGACGGCTGCGCAGGACGCCTGGCAGACGGTGACCACCACCGAAGGCTTCGAGCTGGCACTGCGCCAGGCAACTGCCGCCGGGCAACCGCTGGTCCTGGACTGGTATGCCGACTGGTGCATCAGCTGCAAGGTCATCGAGCATGAAGTGCTGACCGATGCGCAGGTGATCGCAGGGCTGCAGGGTTACCGCAAGGTGCGCCTGGACATCACCCAGAGCAACGCGGAACAGCGTGCCCTGCTCGATCGCTTCAAGCTGTTCGGGCCGCCCGCATTGCTGTTCTTCGACGGCAACGGCAATGAACAGGCAGCCTCGCGTGTCGTCGGTGAAGTCGATGCGGCAACGTTCCTCGGGAAAATACCTCCCGCTGGCAATCCATGACTGGGGTGGTGACCGAAACCGACAAGCGAGTCACAAATTTTGCGCAAACATCGGACAACGTGCGGGCTATTGCGCTTAACTGGACATACGCCTGAGGTTTCCGGCATAGTTCGCCCGCTTTGCCCGTGAAGCCGAAGGCGAGACACCGCTTGAAATGGACATGACTCGACAGCTTTTCATGACCGATGTCACCCCTGACGTGACGCGCTGCTGCCGATGAGCATCCCACTGTTCGACGTGCGTATTTTTCACCGGCACGTTCGAGAATTTTCGCCGTCACTCGGCCCTTTTCAACGGCACATGAGTGTTTGCAGCCTTCTTCGAAAGGCGCATGGCAAGAACACCTACTGAACGCCCCTGACCGACCCTTGGGAGTTGATGATTGATGGATATTCGTAAAGTCAAGAAACTGATCGAGCTGCTGGAAGAGTCCGGCATCGACGAGCTGGAAATCAAGGAAGGCGAAGAATCCGTACGGATCAGCCGTCACAGCAAGACCCCGGCCCAGCAGTACTATGCACCGGCGCCGATGGCCGCGCCTGCCGCAGCGCCCGTCGCCGCAGCACCTGCCGCCCCGGCCGAGCCTGTGGCTGCCAAGCTCAACGGCACCGTGGCCCGTTCGCCGATGGTCGGCACCTTCTACCGCAAGGCGTCGCCAGCCTCGCCGGCCTTTGCCGAAGTAGGCCAGACGGTCAAGAAAGGCGATACCCTGTGCATCGTCGAAGCAATGAAAATGATGAACCACATCGAAGCTGAAACCAGCGGTGTGATCGAATCGATCCTGGTAGAAGACGGTCAGCCGGTTGAGTACGACCAGCCGCTGTTCACCATCGTTTGACCAGCGGAGAGCCTGCGATGTTGGAAAAAGTTCTGATCGCCAACCGCGGCGAAATCGCCTTGCGGATCCTGCGTGCCTGCAAAGAGCTGGGCATCAAGACCGTTGCCGTCTACTCCAAGGCCGACAAGGAGCTCATGCACCTTGGCCTGGCTGACGAGTCGGTGTGCATCGGGCCGGGGCCTGCCAACCTGTCCTATCTGCATATCCCGGCGATCATTGCCGCGGCCGAAGTGACTGGCGCCACGGCCATTCACCCAGGCTATGGCTTTCTCGCCGAGAACGCGGACTTTGCCGAGCAGGTCGAGAAATCCGGTTTTGCCTTCATTGGCCCGACTGCAGAAACCATTCGCCTGATGGGCGACAAGGTGTCGGCCAAGCACGCGATGATCGCAACGGGCGTACCGACGGTGCCCGGCTCCGATGGTCCGCTGCCGGAAGACGAGGAAGAGGCCCTGCGCATCGGCCGTGAAGTCGGCTATCCGGTGATCATCAAGGCCGCTGGCGGCGGCGGTGGTCGCGGCATGCGCGTGGTGCACAAGGAAGAAGACCTGATCGCCTCGGCCAAGCTGACCCGCACCGAAGCCGGTGCCGCGTTCGGCAACCCGATGGTGTATCTGGAAAAATTCCTGACCAACCCGCGTCACGTGGAAGTCCAGGTGTTGTCCGACGGTCAGGGCCAGGCAATCCACCTGGGCGACCGTGACTGCTCGCTGCAGCGCCGGCACCAGAAGGTGCTGGAAGAAGCACCGGCACCGGGCATCGACGAAGCAGCGCGCGAGGAAGTCCTGGCGCGTTGCGTGAAGGCCTGCATCGAGATCGGCTACCGCGGCGCCGGTACCTTCGAGTTCCTCTACGAAAACGGCCGGTTCTACTTCATCGAGATGAACACTCGCGTGCAGGTAGAGCATCCGGTATCGGAGATGGTCACGGGTATCGACATCGTCAAGGAGATGCTCAGCATCGCCGCCGGCAACAAGCTCTCGTTCACCCAGGACGACGTGGTCATTCGCGGTCATTCGCTCGAGTGCCGGATCAACGCCGAAGACCCGAAGAGCTTCATTCCGAGCCCCGGCACCGTGAAGCATTTCCACGCACCGGGCGGCAATGGCGTTCGCGTCGATTCGCACCTGTACAGTGGCTATGCGGTACCGCCGAACTATGACTCGCTGATCGGCAAGCTGATCACCTGGGGCAAGGACCGCGAAGAGGCCATGGCCCGTATGCGCAACGCCCTGGACGAGATCATCGTGGACGGCATCAAGACCAACATCGCACTGCACCGCGACCTGGTGCGCGATGAAGGTTTCTGCAAGGGCGGCGTCAACATCCACTACCTGGAACACAAGCTGGCCGGTCAGAAGTGATTCGGTTGGCGACGTGAAGGTGTAGATGTAAAAACGACCCGGCTTTCGAGCCGGGTTTTTTTTGGTCCTCGCGCCTGTCCTCGCGTAAACTGGCGCGCTTGTCGCAGCGAACGTGCTGCGCCCCCCGTTTAGATCGAAGGTGCCCGCCATGCCTTGGCTGCAAGTCCGTCTGGCCATCAGCCCAGAACAAGCCGAAACCTATGAAGACGCCCTGCTGGAAGTCGGTGCCGTGTCCGTGACGTTCATGGATGCCGAAGACCAGCCGATCTTCGAGCCCGAACTCAATACCACGCCGCTCTGGTCGCACACCCACTTGCTGGCGCTGTTCGAAGCCGACACCGACGCCGGCGCAGTCTTCGCCCACTTGCAGTTGTTGACCGACGCCGCCCTGCCCGAGCATCACGCCGAAGTGATCGAGGACCAGGACTGGGAGCGCAGCTGGATGGACAATTTCCAGCCCATGCGCTTCGGCCGCCGTTTGTGGATCGTGCCCAGCTGGCACCAGGCCCCGGAACCCGAGGCGGTCAACCTGCTGCTGGACCCAGGCCTGGCGTTCGGCACCGGCACCCATCCGACCACGGCACTGTGCCTGGAATGGCTGGACGGGCAGCAGCTGCAGGACACGCAGGTGCTGGATTTCGGCTGCGGGTCGGGCATTCTGGCCATCGCTGCGTTGCTGCTGGGCGCGCGTCAGGCGGTTGGCACCGACATCGATGTGCAGGCGCTGGAGGCTTCACGCGACAACGCCCAGCGCAATGGCATTGCCGACGATCGCTTCCCGGTGTACCTGCCTGCCGACCTCCCCGCTCAGCAGGCCGATGTGCTGGTCGCCAACATTCTTGCAGGTCCGCTGGTCAGCCTCGCACCCCAGCTCAGCGGATTGGTCCGGCCTGGCGGACTGCTGGCGCTGTCCGGCATCCTCGCCGAACAGGGCGAAGAAGTCGCGGCAGCCTACGCACAGGACTTCGAGCTGGATCCGATTGCCAACCGTGACGGCTGGGTACGCATCAGCGGCCGTCGCCGCTGAGCCCCATCCAGAATGTCCCCCGGCCCTACCAGGACCTGCGCATGAGCGAGAGTTTCGTCACCCAGTGCCCGCATTGCCAAAGCAGCTTCCGCGTCAGCCACAACCAACTGAGTGTGGCGCGCGGTGTGGTTCGCTGCGGCTCCTGCCTGCAGGTCTTCAATGCGGCCCGACAGCTGCTCGAACAGAGCGCGACCCTGACCCCGGCCAGTTTGCCCAGACCGCCGGAGCTGGCTCCGCGGCCGTGGACCAATGGTGACATAGACCTGGATCGGCTCGAGCTGGGTGACACTCCCAGAATGGACAGCCTGAGCGCGCGCCGGGACGACGCCGATACCGATGCGGCGGCCTTGCCACCGATCATCGAACGGCTGCCGGCACTGGACGAAGACCAAGCGCCGACACCCGCCAAGCGGACCGAGCCTTCGTTTTCCCATTCCGAGGCCCTCGACCAGGCCCACGTCGATGACGAGCCGTCGGTGGATGGCCACGGCCGGTTATCGGCACTCGACGAGCATGATCGAGACGAGCCGCCTCTTGCTGCCGCCACCAGCACTCGCAAGGGCCAGGCAACCCGCAACGAACCTGCCGTGCGGGATGAGGACGATCTGGCCGACCTGCTGGACGAGCCGATGCAACTGGCCTGGGAGAAGCCCCGCTCGCACTGGGGCAAGCGCCTGTTGTGGCTGGGCCTGGCGATCGTTGCCGCGTTGGGCCTGGGCGTGCAGTACGTGGTCTATCATTTCGCCGAACTGGCCCGTCAGGACCAGTACCGGCCGCTGTTCCAGCAGCTGTGCCCCGTTATAGGCTGCAGTGTGCCGGCCAAGGTCGATATTGCCCTGGTAAAAAGCAGCAACCTGGTGGTGCGCAGCCATCCCGAGTTCGCCGGGGCGTTGGTGGTGGATGCGATCATCTACAACCGCGCGGCGTTCTCGCAGCCTTTTCCGTTGCTGGAGCTGCGCTTTGCCGACCTCAATGGCCAGTTGATCGCCAGCCGTCGATTCAAGCCCAGCGAATACCTCGACGGCGAGTTGGCCGGCAAGGCCGAGATGCCGCCGCAAACGCCCATCCACATTGCCCTGGACATCCTCGACCCAGGCCCTTCGGCGGTCAATTACAGCCTCAGTTTCCGCTCGCCCGAATAGCCAGATGCTGTGGGGCAAGGGTGGACTGCGCCCGTTCAAAGCTGTCCGCGCGGGCAGATAACTGTTCAGATTTTATCCAAATCTATCTTTAACCCGTCATCGAGAGCGGGTATTATGCCAACCCTTTTTCGAACTCTCATGATCCGGCCCCACAACAGGGAAGTCCTATGTCGGCGGTACGCATCGGCCCATACACCTTGAGCAACTCGCTGATCCTGGCCCCCATGGCCGGGGTTACCGACCAGCCCTTTCGTCAGTTGTGCAAACGCCTGGGCGCAGGCCTGGTGGTGTCGGAAATGGTCACCAGCGACATGAGCCTGTGGAACAGCCGCAAGTCCCGTCTGCGCATGGTCCACGAGGGCGATCCCGAGCCACGCTCGGTGCAGATCGCCGGAGGGGACGCGCAGATGCTGGCCCAGGCGGCACGGGCGAACGTGGAGGCCGGGGCGCAGATCATCGATATCAACATGGGCTGTCCGGCGAAGAAGGTGTGCAACAAGGCGGCGGGGTCTGCCTTGCTCAAGGATGAAGCGCTGGTGGCGCAGATTCTGGAAGCCGTGGTGGCCGCCGTGGATGTGCCGGTGACCTTGAAGATTCGCACGGGCTGGGACCGCTCCAACCGCAATGGCATCGCTGTTGCAAAGATTGCCGAGCAGTCGGGCATCGCCGCGTTGGCGGTGCACGGTCGCACACGCGCCGACCTCTACACCGGCGAAGCCGAATACGACACCATCGCTGCGATCAAGCAGGCGGTGTCCATCCCGGTCTTCGCCAATGGCGACATCGATTCACCGCACAAGGCCCGGCAGGTACTGCAGGCGACCGGTGCCGACGGCCTGCTGATAGGGCGCGCGGCCCAGGGTCGGCCCTGGATCTTCCGGGAGATCGAGCATTACCTGCGCACCGGCGAGCTGCTGCCGGCACCGCAGTTGAGTGAAGTGGAAAGCATTCTGCTGGAACATCTGCAGGCCCTGCACGCCTTTTACGGCGATGTGATGGGCGTGCGCATCGCCCGCAAGCATGTTGGCTGGTATCTGTGTACACAGCCTGGCGGGCGTGAATTTCGCAGCCATTTCAATGGGCTGCAAGAGACGCAAGAGCAATGCGCCAACGTTCGCGAGTTTTTCGGCGAGCGCTATAGAAGCCTTGGTGAAAGGGACGCGAAAGAGGTGGCCGCATGACGATGATGAGCGAGACTTTAGTGAGTGGAACAACGCCTGTGAGCGACAATGTAAACCTCAAGCAGCATCTGAACACGCCGAGCGAAGAGGGCCAGACCCTGCGCGGCAGTGTCGAGAAGGCGTTGCACAACTACTTTGCCCACCTCGAAGGCGCCTCCGTCACGGACGTGTACAACCTGGTGCTGTCCGAAGTCGAAGCTCCCCTGCTTGAAAGCGTCATGAACCACGTCAAGGGCAACCAGACCAAGGCCAGCGAGATGCTGGGCCTGAATCGAGGCACCCTGCGCAAGAAACTCAAGCAGTACGACCTGCTGTAACCGAAGCATTCAAACCAGAAAAGGCGACCCAGCGGTTCGCCTTTTTTGTTGACTTCTACGCTTTGAAGATGGAAATCGTGATGACCGACCAGACCACCCGCCTGCCGATCCGCCGCGCCTTGATCAGCGTTTCCGACAAGACCGGAATCGTTGAATTCGCCCGCGAACTGGAAGCCCTTGGCGTCGAGATCCTGTCCACCGGCGGCACCTTCAAGCTGCTGCGCGACAACGCCGTGGCCGCCGTGGAAGTGGCCGACTACACCGGCTTCGCCGAGATGATGGACGGCCGCGTGAAAACCCTGCATCCGAAGATCCATGGCGGCATCCTCGGCCGCCGCGGTACCGACGACGCGATCATGGCCGAGCACGGCATCCAGCCGATCGATCTGGTGGCGGTCAATCTCTACCCCTTCCAGGCAACGATTTCCAAGCCTGGCTGCGACCTGGCCACGGCCATCGAGAACATCGACATCGGCGGGCCGACCATGGTCCGTTCGGCGGCGAAGAACCACAAGGACGTGGCCATCGTGGTCAACGCCGGTGACTATGCCCAAGTGCTGGCCGGGCTCAAGGCCGGCGGCCTGACCTACGCGCAGCGCTTCGACCTGATGCTCAAGGCGTTCGAGCATACCGCCGCGTACGACGGCATGATCGCCAACTACATGGGCACCATCGACCAGACCGGCGAGCGCCTGGGCACCGAAGGCCGCGGCGAGTTTCCGCGGACCTTCAACAGCCAGTTCGTCAAGGCGCAGGAGATGCGCTACGGCGAGAACCCGCATCAGAAGGCGGCATTCTATGTCGAGGCGCAGCCGGCCGAAGTGGGGATTGCCACGGCGACCCAGTTGCAGGGCAAGGAGCTGTCCTACAACAATGTGGCCGATACCGACGCCGCTCTGGAGTGCGTGAAGAGCTTCGTCAAGCCGGCCTGCGTCATCGTCAAGCATGCCAACCCCTGCGGCGTGGCCGTGTGCCCGGACGCCGAGGGCGGCATCCGTCAGGCGTACGAACTGGCCTACGCCACCGATACCGAATCGGCGTTCGGCGGCATCATTGCCTTCAACCGCGAGCTGGATGCGGCCACTGCCAAGGCCATCGTCGAGCGTCAGTTCGTCGAAGTGATCATTGCCCCGAGCGTCAGCGAGGAAGCCCGCGCCATCGTGGCGGCCAAGGCCAATGTGCGCCTGCTGGCCTGCGGGCAGTGGTCGGCCGAGCGTGCCGAGGCGTGGGACTACAAGCGCGTCAACGGTGGGCTGCTGGTGCAGAGCCGCGACATCGGC
The DNA here is from genome assembly GCF_947090715.1 of Pseudomonas sp. MM227. Lineage (NCBI taxonomy): Bacteria > Pseudomonadati > Pseudomonadota > Gammaproteobacteria > Pseudomonadales > Pseudomonadaceae > Pseudomonas > Pseudomonas sp. MM227. The sequence goes on along the minus strand of NZ_OX352319.1, from coordinate 561,756 downwards.
ATGATCGGTGCCGATGACCTCAAAGTCGTGACGCGCCGGGCACCCAGCGAACAGGAAATCCATGACCTGATCTTCGCCTGGAAAGTCGCCAAGTACGTGAAGTCCAACGCCATCGTGTACGCCAGGAACCGCCAGACCATCGGCGTCGGTGCCGGGCAGATGAGCCGGGTGAATTCGGCGCGCATCGCGGCGATCAAGGCTGAACATGCCGGCTTGCAGGTGCAGGGCTCGGTCATGGCGTCGGATGCGTTCTTCCCGTTCCGCGACGGCCTGGACAATGCCGCCAAGGTGGGCATCACCGCAGTGATCCAACCAGGTGGTTCGATGCGCGATGCCGAGGTGATTGCGGCCGCTGACGAAGCCGGCATCGCCATGGTATTTACCGGCATGCGCCACTTCCGCCACTGATCTGGCGACGGCCGCATTGAAGATGCGGCCTCCTACAGTGATGTTTCACGGGTACGCCGCCCCTGTAGCAGCGGCGCGAGCCGCGTCAGGCCGTTGCGCGGCATACCGCGAACACCCTTAGAATTCCGCTTTACCGAGGTTTTGAACCATGAACGTATTGATCATTGGCAGCGGCGGGCGCGAGCATGCGCTGGCCTGGAAAGTCGCCCAGGACCCACGGGTCCAGAAAGTGTTCGTGGCACCGGGCAATGCCGGTACCGCCACCGAGGCCAAGTGCGAGAACGTCGCTATCGACGTGCTGGCATTGGAGCAATTGGCGGACTTCGCCGAACAGAACGTTTCGCTGACCATCGTCGGCCCCGAAGTGCCGCTGGTGGCTGGCGTGGTCGACCTGTTCCGCGCGCGCAACCTGGACTGTTTCGGCCCGACCGCGGGCGCGGCCCAGCTCGAAGGCTCGAAAGCCTTCACCAAGGATTTCCTGGCGCGGCACAAGATTCCCACCGCCGATTACCAGAATTTCACCGAGATCGAACCGGCGCTGGCTTACCTGCGTGAAAAAGGTGCGCCGATCGTGATCAAGGCCGATGGCCTGGCCGCGGGCAAGGGCGTGATCGTTGCCATGACCCTGCAGGAGGCCGAAGACGCCGTACGCGACATGCTCGCCGGCAACGCCTTCGGTGACGCCGGCTCGCGGGTGGTCATCGAAGAGTTCCTCGACGGCGAGGAAGCCAGTTTCATCGTCATGGTCGACGGCAAGAACGTGCTGCCCATGGCCACCAGCCAGGACCACAAGCGCGTTGGCGACGGCGACAGCGGCCCGAACACCGGCGGCATGGGGGCGTACTCCCCTGCTCCGGTGGTGACCGCCGAGGTTCACCAGCGGGTCATGGATCAGGTCATCTGGCCGACTGTGCGCGGCATGGCGGACGAAGGCAATGTCTACACCGGTTTTCTCTATGCCGGGCTGATGATCGACAAGGCCGGCAACCCCAAGGTCATCGAGTTCAACTGCCGTTTCGGCGACCCTGAAACCCAGCCGGTCATGCTGCGCCTGCAGTCGAGCCTGATCCTGCTGATCGAAGCGGCTTTCGCCCAGGCGCTGGACAAGGTCGAGGCGCAGTGGGACCCACGGCCGAGCGTCGGCATCGTGCTGGCGGCGGGTGGCTATCCGGGTGACTATGCCAAGGGTGATGCGATCGGCGGCCTGGACGCAGCGGCTGCCGAGACCGGCAAGGTGTTCCATGCCGGCACCGCGCTCAAGGACGGCCAGGTCGTCACCGCAGGGGGTCGCGTGCTGTGCGCCACGGCACTGGGCGACAGCGTCGGCGCCGCGCAGCGCCAGGCCTATGCGCTGGCCGCGAAGATCGATTGGCAGGGTTGTTTCTATCGCCATGACATCGGCTACCGGGCCATTGCCCGCGAAAGCGGCAAATAAGTGTGGTGACTGTCGGGGGCTTCAAGCCCCCGACACACGTTTCATGGCGCACGCGGCTATAATCAGGCATTCATCTACGAAGGGATTTCGCCTTGCGCTGGCTCAGGACTGCCATAGGATTCACCGCCGGCCTGCTGGCCCTGCTCTGTGTGCTCGGCGCCCAGGCAGAGTCGGCGGGCGGCTGGTCGATGTTGATGGACGAAGACGGCCGGCTGCAGTTGGGCGACGTGCGCTCCGAACGCTTCCAGAACCAGTTCGCCCCGGTGCAACTGCGTCAGGTCAACGCGGCCGGGCCCAACGGCGCGTTGTGGCTGCACTATCGCCTGCCGCCGACCGACCAGGAATTGTTGCTGCGTATTTTCTGCCCTGACCTGAAGGCCCTGGATTTCTATGTGCTCGACGCCGACACGCTGATCAGGCGTGTGTCGTCGGACACCGATGCCAACACCGAGGCGCCGCTGGCCAGCAGCGACCATCTGCTGACCTTGCCGGTGAGCCAGAAACATCTCGACGTGTACCTGCGTATCGCCTCCGAACACCAGATCCGCCCCAGCATCGTTCTGCAATCCTCTTCCGCAGCGGCCGCCGATCAACGGGAGCCGTTGCTGTTCGGGCTGCTGCTGGGCTGCGTTGCCATGCTCATCCTGCACAACCTGATGTGCTTCGCCCATCGCCGCTCCAGCAGCAGCCTGTGGCTGGCCTGCTCCCAGGCCTGCCTGCTGGCCTCGGCCCTGATCCTGTTCAACTTCACCGGGCCCTGGGTTTCGCTGTGGCCGGCAGCGCGTACACCCGCCGCCTACAGCGCGCTGCTGCTGGCATCGATGACCGGGCTGATGTTCTGCCTGCGTTTCTTTGCCGTACGCGGCCATCAGCGCTCCAACCGCATCATCAAGGCCGAGGTTGCCCTGATCGCCCTGTGCGGGCTGTTGTTGCTGTTCATCGACGGCCTGCCGTTCAACTTCTTCGCCTACGGCCTGCTGGCCCTGACCAGCATGACCATGCTGATGATCGGCATCTGGCACTGGCTGCAGGGCTATCGCCCGGCACGCACCTTCTGCCTGGGGCTGCTGGTGTGCAACCTGGGGTGCCTGGTGGTATTGCCGGCGCTGCTGGGCCTGACCCGCACACCTTCGCAGTGGCTGATTTTCACCCTGCTCGGGTTTGCCATGGTGGGCGGGGTGATCCTCAACGCCGCGCTGACCCAGCGCCTGCGCAGCATCAGCGAGGATCGCTTCAGCGCCAGCCGGCAGCTGGCGGCCAGCACTGCCGAGATCAACGCCAAGGCGGAATTCCTGGCCAAGCTCAGCCACGAGATCCGCACCCCCATGAACGGCGTCCTGGGCATGACCGAACTGTTGCTGGGCACACCGCTGTCGGTCAAGCAACGCGACTACGTGCAGACCATCCACAGTGCCGGCAACGAGCTGCTCGGTCTGATCAACGAGATCCTCGACATCTCCAAGATCGAATCCGGGCAGATCGAACTGGACGATGTGCAGTTCGACCTGCACGCCCTGATCGAAGACTGCCTGAACATCTTTCGCGCCAAGGCCGAGCAGCAGAACATCGAGTTGATCAGTTTTACCCAGCCCCAGGTTCCGCGAGTCATCAGTGGTGATCCTACACGCCTGCGCCAGGCGCTGCTGAGCCTGCTGGACAACGCGCTGAAGAAGACCGACCAGGGCGAGATCCTGCTGGTGGTGGCGCTCGACCAGCGCAGCGCCACCCCGCGCCTGCGCATCGCCGTGCAGGACAGTGGCGAACCAATGCCCGGCGCCGAACGCGAAGCGCTGCTGCACACCGAATTGCGCAGTACCAACCTGCTCGACGGCAACCGCCTGAGCGGGCACCTGGGGCTGGTGATCGCCCGCCAACTGGTGCTGTTGATGAAGGGTGATTTCGGCATCAAGAGCGGCAGCGAGCATGGCAGCACCCTGTGGCTGACCCTGCCGCTGGATCCGCAACGCCTCGAGCAACCGTCTTCGGACCTCGACCTGCCGCTCAAGAACGCGCGGGTGCTGGTGGTCGACGACAACGAGACCTGCCGCAAGGTACTGGTGCAGCAGTGCAGTGCCTGGGGCCTGAATGTCAGCTCCGTGCCGTCGGGCAAGGAGGCCTTGGCCTTGCTGCGAACCAAGGCGCACCTGCGTGACTATTTCGACGTGGTCTTGCTGGACCAGAACATGCCCGGCATGACTGGCATGCAACTGGCCGCGAAGATCAAGGAAGATCCAAGCCTGAACCACGACATTCTGTTGATCATGCTTACCGGTATCAGCAATGCGCCGAGCAAGGTGGTCGCACGCAATGCCGGGATCAAGCGCATCCTGGCCAAACCGGTGGCCGGGTACACCCTCAAGACCACCCTGGCCGACGAGCTCAGCCATCGTGGAGAAAGCGAGGCACCGCCACTCGCTGCCGCCCACCTGGCGCCGATCGATGTGCCAGGTGACTTTCGTATTCTGGTGGCCGAAGACAACAACATTTCCACCAAGGTGATCCGCGGCATGCTCGGCAAGCTCAACCTGCATCCCGACACGGCCAGCAATGGCGAGGAAGCCCTGAAGGCGATGAAGGCCCAGCGTTACGACCTGGTGCTGATGGACTGTGAAATGCCGATTCTCGACGGCTTCTCGGCGACCCGTCAGTTGCGTGCCTGGGAAATGGGCAACCAGCGCGTGCGCACACCGGTGGTGGCGCTGACCGCGCATATTCTCAGCGAGCACAAGGAGCAGGCGCGCCAGGCCGGCATGGACGGGCATATGGCCAAGCCGATCGAAATGTCGCAATTGCGCGAACTGGTGGAGCACTGGGCTTCACAGCGCGAGGCCATCATCCCCCCCGTTGAAACCCCCCTGATCCCGTAGCAGCGGCGCGAGCCGCGTCGGCGGCAAACGCGGTGTGTCAGGAAGTGCGCGGTGCGGCCGGACGCGGCTTGCGCCGCTGCTACAGGGGGGCGTTCGGCGGCGGTTGGTGTTCGTTTGTAGATCAGGGCTTGGTGCCGTACCAGCGTGGGGTGTATACCCAGGTGCCGCCTGCGGCCTTGGCGAAGGTGCAGGTAGTGGAAGAACCCACCAGCACCATGGTGCGCATGTCCACTTGCTCAGGCGTCAGCTCGCCCAGCGTGATGACCCGCAAGGTCTGGCCGGGACGGCCGATGTCGCGGCCCAACACGACGGGGGTGGCAGGCGTGCGATGCAGGCGAACGATGTCCAGCGCCTTGCCCAGTTGCCACGGCCGCGAGCGGGAAATCGGGTTGTAGAACGCCAGGGCCAGATCAGCCTGACAGGCCAGGTCCAGGCGCTTCTCGATGATGGCCCAGGGTTTGAGATTGTCGGACAGCGACAATACGCAAAAATCGTGGCCCAGCGGTGCGCCGGCCTGGGCCGCCGTGGCCAGGGAGGCCGAGACGCCTGGCAGCATCTGCAGCTCTACCGCGTGCCAACTCGGGTCGGCGGATTCGTGCAGCGCTTCCAGCACCGCAGCCGCCATGGCGAACACGCCGGGGTCACCGGACGACACCACCACCACCGAGCGACCCTGAGCGGCCAATTCGAACGCGTGCCGGGCACGCTGCATCTCTTCGCGATTGTCGGTGCAGTGCAGCACCTGATCGGCGCGGAACGGGCCGGCCATGCGCACGTAGGTCTCGTAGCCCAGAATGTCGTTGGCACGCGCCAGCTCCGTCTTGACCGCCGGGACCATGAGGTCGGCGGCGCCGGGGCCCAGGCCGATGACGGCCAGACGTCCGCGCGGCCGGCCAATGCCCGACAGGTCCAGTGGCTGCTCGGCCATGGCGACTGCCATGTGTTCGCCGATCGCCACGGGCGACGACTGCGGCACCGCGTGGCCGGCCATCTGCACCAGCGAGCCTTGCGCCGGGGCAAACCGCAGCGGCACGCCCAAGTCGGCGGCAGCATCGTGCAGCGCAGAATCGGCCATGGCGCCCTCGTCCGCCAGCAGGCACGCCAGTGATGGCACGGCAATACGACGGCCCTGCAGTGCGTCACGCACGGCCTCCGCCAAATGGGGCAACGCTGAATTCACCGCCACCAGCACGTTGCGCGGATGGATGAGCAGTTCGTGGGCAACCGGCGCCCGCGCCTCGCTGCCAACATGAATGGCCAGGCGCGCCTGTGCGTCTTCGGGCAGCCGTGCGTCGGCCAGCCAGGGCGCGGCGCCTTCGACGCGCACCTGCTCACCGGCGAGCAGGTCGGAAACGAAGCGCTTGCCCAGTTCCAGATCGGCCAGGGCATAGCCGCTGGGCGGGTTGAGCAGGCAGGTACCGAAGCGCAGCTCGCCGCTGGTGGTGATCGCAGCCGCAATTCCCAGGCCTGCGCCAATCTCGCGAGCCAGCACGTTGACCCCGGCCAGGCCACCCAACAGCGGCACCACCGCGCTGCCATCTTCGGCCACGGCCAGCACCGGCGGTTCGGCGCCCTTCTCCAGCAGGAGCGGCGCCAGGCAGCGGATGACGATGCCCGCCGCGCACAGGGCAATGATCGGGGTGTCCTGTCGATACAACTGACGCAAGGTGGCGCCGAAGTCCTGATAGCTGCGCTCGACACCGGTCACGCGCTCGGCCAGGCCGTGGATCAGCGCCTGTGGATAGAGTTGCTGCAGGCGCCGCGCGGTGGTCAGGGCACCGCTGCCGAGAATGACGATTGCTGGGGCGTTCATCAGCCTTGCCACCTCTCACCCGGAACGATGATCAAGGAAAAATAGGGCGACGAGGTCGGATCGACCTCGGCCAGGGGGACGATCTTCTGGTTGGCCATGGTGGCGCGCTCGACATACAGGGCGCGCTCGCCCAGGCCCAGTTCGATCAGCACCTGGCGGACCTTGGGAAAGTTGCGGCCCAGCTTCATGATCACGGCGGCGTCGGCGTCGGCCAGGCGACGCTTGAGGTCGTCCGCCGGCAGCACGCCCGAGAGCACCGAGAGGCTCTGGTTGCGGTACACCAAGGGTGCGCCCAGCACCGAAGCACCGCCGAGCATCGAGCAGACGCCAGGGATCACCTGGGCTTCATAGCGTTCGGCGAGCCGGTCGTGCAGGTACATGTAGGAGCCATAGAAGAACGGATCGCCCTCGCAGATCACCGCCACGTCGCGGCCGGCATCCAGGTGCGCGGCGACGTCCAGGCTGGCGGTGTCGTAGAAATCGCTGATGACCTGCTCGTAGGAAAGCGGCGCTGGCAGTGCTTCGGTGGTCACCGGGTAGACCAGCGGCAGCAAGGTTTGCAGAGCCTGCAGGTGGCCCTCGATGATGCCGAACGCATTGCCCTTCTTGCCCTTGGCGACGAAATAGGCCACCACCGGCGCCTCGCGCAACAGGCGCAGCGCCTTGACGGTGATCAGTTCGGGATCGCCCGGGCCTACGCCCAGTCCCAGCAGACGGCCACGCGGTTGCATCACTCGACCTCCGTGGCCAGTGCATTGACCGCAGCGGCGGCCATGGCACTGCCACCCTTGCGGCCTTCGACGATGACGAACGGCACACCACGGCTGTCCGCCGCCAGCATCGCCTTGGACTCGGCCGCGCCGACGAAACCGACTGGAAAGCCGAGGATCAGGGCGGGCTTGGGCGCGCCGGCATCGATCATGTCGAGCAGGTGGAACAGCGCGGTCGGCGCATTGCCGATGACCACGACCGAGCCTTGCAGATGGGGCCGCCACAGCTCCAGCGCAGCCGCCGAGCGGGTGTTGCCCAAGGCTTGGGCAAGGGCTGGCACGCTGTCGTCCTTGAGGGTACAGATCACCTGGTTGTTCGCAGGCAGTCGGGCGCGGGTGATGCCTTCGGCGACCATGCGCGCGTCGCACAGGATCGGCGCGCCGGCGGCAAGGGCGTCGCGGCCGGCTTTGCCGGCGCCGGGCGAGAAGCGCAGGTCCTGGACGACATCGACCATGCCGCAGGCGTGAATGACCCGTACGGCGAGCTTTTCCAGGTCTGCGGGGATCTGATCCAGCTTCGCTTCGGCACGAATGATGGCGAAGGAATTGCGATAGATCTCCTGACCATCGCGGATGTAGTCAATCATGGGTGTCGCTCCGTGAGCGGTCGCGCAGCAGGGCAGCGGCCGCATCCAGTGAAAGATGGCGCGCGAGCAGAGTCCCGAATCCGGGTCGTTCGGCGTCGCGCAGATACAGGTCATAATGGCCGGCGCTACTGGCCAGCAGGGTCGCCGGGGCGACATGGGCGCGGCGCATGAACGTGGGCAGCCGCTCAGATGTACGCTCAGCGGCGCCCGCGCAGGCAGCAAAGCGGCGAGGCGAACGGCATCCGCCTTGGTGTCGGCCAGGCCCTTGGCACAGCCGCTGGCGCCCGTGCAGGCGATCATGGCCGCCAAGGGCTGTTGCGGCCCGGTGATGAAGCCCAGCTGGGTCAGGGCCTGGAGCACGGGTTCGGGATCGCGCAGGTCAGGTAACAGCAGGCCCTGCCACGGGGTCATGCGCAGGGTGCCGTTGCCGTGGTCGCGAGCGAGCTGGGCCGCGCCGCGCAGCATGGCCGGGGTCAGCCGGCCCAGGGGGGCCAGGGTGCAGATGAAGCTCAGGCCCGCTTGGCGCTGTGGCTGGATGCCCAGTTTGAAGGTAGCCAGCGGCCTGCCCAGTGGTGCAGGGCAAACAGGCAGACCCAGGGTACTGAGGAATGCCTGGGTAGTGTCAGTGGCGGCCTCTTCGCGGGCAGAGCCCGCTCCCACAGGTGCAGCAATCTTGCCTGCCTTGGCTGTGGTGGCTGGCATGCTGGTATCAGCGACGAGGATCCTGTGGGAGCGAGGCGGGCGGCTGAGCCCCTTGCCTGCGAAGAAGGCGTCGGCAAGCAGATCGCGCATTCGCGTGTGTTCAGGGCGCGCCAATTCAAGGAAGCGGTCCAACACCGCCGCCACCAAGGCATGGCCTTGGTCGAAAGGCACGGCGCCCACGGCAGGGTCGCTCCCGGGACAGCCGGCCAGGCCGAACGCCCACCAGCACTGTCCATCACGCTCGAAGGCCGACAGCCACAGATCGTGGTGATGCTCGAGCATCGCCAGGCGCTCGCCGCCGTGCAACTGCACCGCGAACTTGGCCGACAGCGCATGGAAGCGCGGCTCGGTTTCCAGGCTGTGGATGACCTGGGCCGCCAGTGGGCGCGTGTCGACGACCTGGCGGGGGTCGATGCCGGCGGTGGGGCCGAGCATGACATTGCGCACGTCGTCACCGGCCGCGTCCCGTGGACCCAAGCCAGCCTGCAGCAAGTGCTCGATCAAGGCCTGATGACGTTCACCGATACCTCGAATCTGCAGATTGCTGCGGTTGGTCGCCTCGATCGTTCCCCCGGCATACCGCTCGGCGGCTTCGGCGACGGCCTCGGCCTGGTGCGCACCCAGTTCGCCGCCGGCGAGTTTGATGCGGCAGATCCCCCCGTCCAATGCCTGCACGATACGCAGCAACCCCGGACACGCCGAGGGGCGGACAACGTTCGAAGTCTTGTTCAAAGGGGCACCGGACACGCGCGAAAAACCACTGGAATGGGTAAGGCGCGGTATTATGCCTGCTTTGGCCGAAGGCATGAAAAGTCTGCCCGTCGGAATAGTTTTGTATGAGGAATATTCATGTCGGCCTGGCTGACCCTGGTAGGTATCGGTGAAGACGGATTTGCGGGCCTGGGCAAACAGGCGCGACGTGCGTTGTTGAGCGCGCGGCGCATCGTCGGCGCGCCACGCCAGCTCGAACTGCTGCCGCGCTGCATCGTCGGTACCCGCGTCGCCTGGCCCAGTCCGTTCAGCCTCGATGCGGTACTGTCCGAGCCCGGCGAGGCAGTCTGCGTGCTGGCCAGCGGTGATCCGATGCTCTATGGCGTCGGCGCGAGCCTGGCGCGGCAGGTCCCGGCTGCGCAGATGCACGTATTGCCCTCGCCGTCCTCCTACTCTCTGGCCGCTGCTCGCCTGGGCTGGGCCCTGCAAGACGTGGTGACCCTGTCGGTGGTCGCCCGTCCAGTCGCGGCGCTGGCGGCACACCTGTACAGCGGCCAGCGCCTGTTGGTCTTGAGCAACGATGGGGCAAGCCCGCAAGCCGTTGCACGGTCGCTGCGCGAGCGCGGCTTCGGTGCCAGCCGCATGACCGTGCTCGAACACCTGGGGGGGCCCGGCGAACGTCGTATCGACGGTACCGCCAACGATGACTTCAGCGAGATCGCCGCGCTCAACCTGATCGCCCTCGAATGCCAGGCAAGCCCGGACGCCCCGCGGCTGTCACCCCTGGCCGGCCTGCCCGACACTGCCTTTCGCCACGATGGCCAACTGACCAAGCGTGACATTCGCGCGGTGACCCTGGCACGCCTGGCACCCCAGCCGGGCGAGTTGCTGTGGGACGTCGGTGCCGGCTGTGGCTCGATCGGCATCGAATGGATGCGTGCCCACCGCAGTTGCCGCGCCATCGCGGTCGAATCCGACGAGGGCCGCCAGGCCTTGATCGAACACAACCGCGATGCCCTCGGCGTGCCAGGCCTGCAGTTGGTGCGCGGTCGGGCGCCGCAGGCCCTGGCCGGGCTGGCCACGCCTGACGCGATCTTCATCGGCGGTGGCGTCACCCGCGAAAACGTCCTGGCCGACTGCTGGGCGGCGCTCAAACCCGGTGGCCGTCTGGTGGCCAACGCGGTCACGCTGCAAAGCGAACTGGCGCTGGTGCAGTGGCGCGAGCACCACGGCGGCGAACTGACCCGCCTGCACATTGCCCAGGCCTGCCCGTTGGGCGAGTTCGACACCTGGCGCCAGGCGTTGCCGATCACCCTGCTCGAAGCGGTCAAACCCCTCGATGCGTGAAGAAACAGCGGAACAGCCGGCACCACTGCGCAGCGGCCTGACCACCGGCAGTTGCGCCACGGCCACCAGCCTGGCCGCCGCGCGCCTGTTGCTCGGCGGTGGCGCCAGCGATGCGGTGCATATCGTGTTGCCCAAGGGCAAGCAGGTGTCGATGCGCCTGGAGTTCTGCCGGCTGAATGCCGACGGCGCTGAAGCCGGTACGCTCAAGGATGGCGGCGATGATCCGGATGTGACCCACGGCGCCTTGCTGTACACCCAGGTGCGTCTGCTCGATGAGCCCGGCATCCATTTCGTGGCCGGCGTCGGCGTAGGCACGGTCACCCGGCCGGGGCTGGTGCTAGGTGTCGGTGAGCCGGCGATCAATCCGGTGCCGCGGCGGATGATCGGCGAGCACCTGGCGCGCTTGGCCGAGGAACATGGCTACGGCGGCGGCTTCGAGGTCACCGTCAACGTCGAGAACGGCGCTGGCCTGGCGCTCAAGACCATGAACCCGCGCCTGGGCATCCTCGGCGGGCTGTCGATCCTGGGCACCAGCGGTATCGTGCGGCCGTTCTCGTGCGCGGCTTACATCGCTTCCATTCATCAAGGTATCGATGTGGCGACCACCAACGGCTACCGGCACATCGCCGCGTGCACCGGCAATGCCAGCGAGGACACCATGCGCCAGGTCTACGCGTTGCCCGAGATCGCCCTGATCGAGATGGGAGACTTCGTCGGTGCGGTACTCAAACACCTGCGCAAGGTGCCCGTGGACAAACTCAGCCTGTGCGGCGGTTTCGGCAAGATCAGCAAGCTGGCGGCCGGACACATGGACCTGCACAGTCGTCATTCGAGTATCGATCTGGCACAGCTGGCGGGTTGGGCCAGCGACGTCGGCGCAGGCAGTGACCTGCAAACGCGGATTCGCGCGGCCAACACCAGCCAGCAAGCCTTGGCCCTGGCCCATGCCGAGGGCGTGAAGCTGGGCGATGAGGTCTGCCGCCATGCCTGGCAATTCGCTTGCAGCGTGGTACAGGATCGGGTTCAGGTGGAGGTGTTCGCCATCGATCGCCAGGGCGGGATCGTCGGGCAGGCGGGGGGAGTCCATGAAGCGCATCCTGCTGCTGGGTGGCGTGACCGAGGCCCTGGCGATCGCGCGGACCCTGGGGCCTGAGCATGTCTACAGCCTGGCGGGCGTGGGCCGCGTGCCGACCGACCTGCGCTGTCAGGTGCGCGTCGGTGGGTATGGCGGTGCCGAAGGGCTGGCAGCCTACATTCGTGGCGAGGGCATCACGTTGCTGGTGGACGCGACTCATCCCTATGCGGCGCAGATCAGCGCCAATGCGGCGAAGGCGGCGGGCCTGGCCGGCATCGAGTGCTGGGCCTTGCGCCGTCCGGCCTGGGCGCCTCAGGCGGGTGACGACTGGAGAGAGGTGGTCGACTGGGCTGCACTGGTGCAGGTGCTGGCACCGTTCCAGCGACCGCTGTTTACCCTGGGTCGCGAACCTCTGCAGCACCTCCACGAGATCCCGCCGCATCAGCATTGGACCCTGCGGGCGCTGGACCCCTACCCGGGCACGGCGCAATGCGAGGTCATCGGCGCCCGTGGTCCCTTTTGTCTGGACGACGAACGCGTTTTGTTCGCCCAGCGCAGCATCGACGTGCTGATCAGCAAGAACAGCGGCAGCGGCGCGACCGAACCCAAGCTGCAGGTGGCGCGGGAGATGGGGTTGCCGGTGTTGGTGCTCAAGCGCCCGGCGCTGCCCGCGGTGGATCGCATGTTCATGGATGCGGGCTCATTGCTGGTGCAGATGAATCGCGGCGCCTGATGACGCGGCTTGCGCCGCTGCTACAGGGTATTGCGGTGCCTGATGATGCGGCTTGCGCGGTGGACCAGATTTATTGCGTATGCCGCCGACGCGGCTTGCGCCGCTGCTACAATGGCGGCTTTCGTATCGGGGTGTCTGCGATGAAAAGATTCTGGTCTGCCTGTGTGCTCATGCTGCTTGCTGCGGCCGCACAGGGCGACGTCCGTCAATACAAGGCGGGTGACCTGCTCATCGTCGAACCCTGGTCCCAGGAACTGCCACCCGGCTCGCCGACAGCGGCGGTGTACTTCGAGCTGCGCAACCGCGGGCTCGACGACGACACGCTGACCAGCGTCGACACGCCCATCGCCGCAGAGGCGCAGTTGCATCAGCACATCAACCAGGACGGCATGATGAAAATGCAGCAGGTCCAGGGTGTCACCGTTCCGGCGAGCGGCCACGCGGTCTTCGCGCCGATGGCGTTTCACGTGATGCTGCTGGATCTCAAGCTGAGCAGCCCATTGCAGGCCGGCCAGCACTTTCCGGTGACGCTGCACTTTGCCAAGGCCGGTGATTTCGTGGTGGAGGTACAGGTGCTCAAGCAGGCGCCCGCGCAGGAAGAGGCCACCGAGCATGCGCATTGACTGAATGAATGCGCTGAGCGCCAAGCGCCCTCCTTCCACGCCGTCTGCCAAGGCGCGCGCCAGCTGGATCAGCCTGTTCGCGATGCTGATGATATTCATCGGCCCGCTGATTTCCCAATCCATGCCGATGGACCACAGGATGTCCAGTATGGTGCTGGACAGCGCCGTGCCCGTCATGGACATGCCCGCCATGGACCACCAGGCTCATGGCGAGCATCACGGCAGCGCCGCGGGCAGCAGCGACCTGCACGTGCTGATGGAAAAGTGCGGTTATTGCAGCCTGTTCTTCCATTGCCCAGCGCTGCCTCAGGCGCTGGCCATTGCGGGGGCGAATGCGCAGCGCCCGCACAGTGTATTCATGGCCGAGCCCCGCGCGGGGCACGCTACACAGGCGGTGTTCCTCGGCGCGCGCACGCGAGCGCCGCCTGCGTTGGTTTGAGCTTCCACGCCAAACATACACACGCTTGTGCGTTGTCAACGCGGGCCTCTTCGCGGGTAGATGGCTCGCCGCCCGCCCCGCTCCCACAGTGGGCGTTGCTGATCCTGCGAATGTCTTCGCAGGCAAGGCTCGCTCCCGCGCGGTAGCGCGGTTGACCTGTGGAAGGGAACGGGCAGCGCATGGGCCTTGTTGAGTACACGATAAGTCGGAACACGCCTTCTCCATGAAAACCTCTTTCTACAACCTTGCCTGGCGTTGGCATTTCTACGCCGGGCTGTTCGTCGCGCCGTTCATGATCCTGCTCGCGCTGACCGGAATCATCTACCTGTTCAAGCCACAGCTGGACCCTTGGATGTACCGTGACCTGCTGGTGGTGCCGGTGGCCGAACAGCGCCTGAGCGCCGATGAATTGCTGGTGCGAACCCACAACGCCTACCCGCGTGGTGCCATCGGCCAGTACCTGCCGCCCAGCACCGCCGAGCGCAGCGCTCAGTTCGTGGTCCATGCCGATGGCCGCGAACTGAATGTATTCGTCAATCCCTACACCGGCGAATTGCTGGGCGCGCAAGATGCCAAGTGGAACCTGCAGGCGGTGGCCAGGGCGCTGCACGGCGAATTGATGATCGGCACCGTCGGCGACCGGCTGATAGAGCTGGCCGCCGGCTGGGGCATTGTGCTGGTGATCTCCGGCCTGTACCTGTGGTGGCCGCGCGGCGCGGCGGCCAGCGGCGTGCTCTGGCCGCGCTGGCGCAGCCGTGGCCGGGCGCTGTGGCGCGACGTCCATGCGGCAGTCGGTTTCTGGGGCGCGGCGTTGCTGCTGGTCATGCTGCTCAGCGGCATGACCTGGACCGGTTTCTGGGGTAAGCAGTATGCCCAGCTGTGGAACCAGTTCCCTGCCGCCATGTGGAACGATATGCCCACCTCCGACGAGCAGGCTGGCAAACTCAACCAGGCCCACCGGCAGACCGTGCCGTGGGCCATGGAACACACGCCGATGCCACAGTCCAGCGGCGCGCATGCCGAACACATGGCTCATGGCGAGCACGTGCATGCCCCGGCGGCGCCGCAGATCAGCCTGCAGAGCGTGGTCGATACAGCGGCGCGATTGCAGGTGGAGCCGGGCTACAGCATCACCTTGCCGACCACCGCGAGCGGCGTGTTCACCGTGGCGGTATTCGCCGACGACCCACGCAACGACGCGACCCTGCACATCGATCAGTACAGCGGTCAGGTTCTGGCCGATGTGCGCTGGGCACAGTACGGCCTGGTCGCCCGTGCTACCGAAACCGGCGTGATGCTGCACGAGGGCAAGATGTTCGGCCCGGTCAATCAGATCATCGCGCTGCTGGTGTGCCTGATGATCCTGCTCAGTTCGGTCAGCGGCCTGGTGATCTGGTGGAAGCGCCGGCCACAGGGCAAGCTCGGTGTACCGCCGCTGCGCCATGATCTGCCGCGATGGAAGGTGGCGGTCGGGGTGATGGTTGCGGTGGGCGTGCTGTTTCCGCTGGTGGGCCTGTCCTTGGTGCTGGTTTGGGTGGCGGATCGGGTGCTGCTGCGGGTGCGGCCTTCGGTCGAAGCTGTCTGAGTCATCCTGCATACATCTGCGGTGCGCCCGGACGCGGCTCGCGCCGCTGCTACAGGGGATTCGCGGCCCCCGTAGCAGCAGCGCAAGCCGCGTTGGCGGTGCACGCGATCCCGCAGCAGCGGCGCAAGCCGCGTCGGCGGTGCACGCGATCTGCCTGGTGGGTCGCGCACGTAGTCCGGCGCACCAATACCACTCAACCCTGCGCACCATCCTGCCAGTCGAGCACCAGCACGGTGCGCGCCGCTGCGTTGCCTCACCTCAACCGGCACGTATTGCGCCCCTGCGCGACTCCGGCACACCCCTTGCAATACTCCAGCGAGAAGTCCCCACCTGCCGCACCGGAACGACATTCCGTACATGGAGATTGCACAATGAAGCGTCGCAGCTTGATCAAGGCGTTCACCCTTTCCGCATCGATCGCTGCCATGGGTTTGTCCTGGACGATCCAGGCTGCCGAGACCATCAAGGTCGGCATCCTGCATTCGCTGTCCGGCACCATGGCCATCTCGGAGACTTCGCTGAAAGACATGGCCTTGATGACCATCGACCAGATCAACGCCAAGGGTGGCGTCAATGGCAAGATGCTCGAGGCGGTGGTGGTGGACCCGGCGTCCAACTGGCCGTTGTTTGCCGAGAAGGCACGGCAGTTGATCACTCAGGACAAGGTGGCCGTGGTGTTCGGCTGCTGGACGTCGGTGTCGCGCAAGTCGGTGCTGCCGGTCTTCGAAGAACTCAACGGCCTGCTGTTCTACCCCGTGCAGTACGAGGGTGAGGAGATGTCGCCGAACGTGTTCTACACCGGTGCGGCGCCCAACCAGCAGGCGATCCCGGCGGTCGAATACCTGATGAGCGAAGACGGTGGCGCGGCCAAGCGCTATTTCCTGCTGGGCACCGATTACGTCTACCCACGCACCACCAACAAGATTCTGCGCGCCTTCCTGCACTCCAAGGGCGTCGCCGACAAGGACATCGAAGAGGTCTACACCCCGTTCGGTCACTCGGACTACCAGACCATCGTCGCCAACATCAAGAAGTTCTCGGCAGGCGGCAAGACTGCAGTCATCTCCACCGTCAACGGCGACTCCAACGTGCCGTTCTACAAGGAACTGGCCAACCAGGGCCTGAAGGCTACCGACGTACCGGTGGTGGCCTTCTCGGTCGGCGAAGAAGAGCTGCGCGGCATCGACACCAAGCCGCTGGTGGGCAACCTGGCGGCATGGAACTACTTCCAGTCGGTGGAGAACAAGGAAAACACCAAGTTCGTTGCTGACTGGAAAGCCTACGCCAAGGCCAAGAACCTGCCGAACGCCGGCACCGTGGTCACCAATGACCCGATGGAAGCGACCTACGTGGGCATCAACATGTGGGCACAGGCCGCCAACCAGGCCAAGTCCACCGACGTCGACAAGGTGCGTGAGGCCATGGCCGGGCAGACCTTCGCTGCGCCGTCGGGCTACACCCTGACCATGGACAAGACCAACCACCACCTGCACAAGCCGGTGATGATCGGCGAGATCGAGGACAACGGTCAGTTCAACGTGGTGTGGCAGACCAAGGAGCCGATCCGCGCCCAGCCATGGAGCCCGTACATTCCTGGCAACGACAAGAAGCCGGATCATGCGGTGAAGAGCAACTGATCCACGTGGCCGCGAAGGGGCGGCGCGGTGCGTCTGGTAGACCGCAGCGCTCTCTTCGCGGCCGATGACCGCTCCTACGGTGGATCGCGAGTTTTCTGTAGGAGCGGTCTATGGCCGCGAAGGGCTATCGCAGTGCAGCTGATAGACCGCAGCGTTTTTTTTCGCGGCCGATGACCGCTCCCACAAAGGGGGCGGGTGTTGCCTTCAATTCAAAGGACTTGCCATGTCCCTCATCAAATTCTTCACCGCTGTCGTTCTGCTCTTGCCCATGGTGGCGAGCGCCAACGACGCCAGTGATTTTACCGGCGCTTCATCCGCCGAGCAGGTTCGACTGCTGGAAGCCTGGGCTGCGCAGCCCGAGCCGGCGCGGATGGCTTTGCTCACCGCCCTTCAGGACGGCCGAGTGGCGGCCGATGCCGAGAAAAAACCGTTCATCGAAACCGATGGCCAGATGACCGCAGCCGACGGCACTGCCGCGGCCATCGAACCAGTGCGCAAGTTGCGCCTCAACAACCGTCTGCGCGGCCTGGTGGACACCGCCCTGGCCAGCCACCAACTACTGAGCAACGATGTTCAGGTACGCTTGGCCGCCGCGCAGCAACTGCAACGCTCGGCGCAGCCCAGCCAACTGCCCCTGCTCGACCGGCAGACCGCCGGTGAACAGGACGAAACGGTGAAAACCGCCTTGACCCTGGCCCTGGCCAATCTGCAGCTGGTCGATCCCGAACCCGCCGTGCGCCTGGCTGCGGTACGCCTGCTGGGTGAAACCGGCGAGCCACTGGCGCGCACCCGTCTGGAAAACCTGTTGGCGCCCGGTGTCGAAGCGGACACGGCTGTGCGCACCGCTGCCGAGACCAGCCTGGTTCAAGTGAAGCGCAAGCTGATGGTCGGCGACATCCTGGGCCAGGCCTTCAGCGGCATGTCCCTGGGTTCGATCCTGCTGCTGGCCGCCCTGGGCCTGGCGATCACCTTCGGCCTGCTTGGCGTGATAAACATGGCCCATGGCGAGATGCTGATGCTCGGCGCCTACTCCACCTACGTCGTGCAGATGCTGGTCCAGCGCCTGGCGCCGGGCGCCATCGAGTACTACCCGCTGATCGCGCTGCCCGTGGCCTTCTTCGTTACCGCTGTGATCGGCATGGTGCTGGAACGCACCGTCATCCGCCACCTGTACGGACGCCCCCTGGAAACCCTGCTGGCGACCTGGGGTATCAGCCTGATGCTGATCCAGGCGATTCGCCTGATCTTCGGTGCGCAGAACGTGGAAGTGGCCAACCCGGCCTGGCTCTCCGGCGGCTGGCAGGTGCTGCCCAACCTGGTGCTGCCGTACAACCGCATCGTGATTATCGCTTTCGCCCTGTCCATGGTGGTGCTGACCTGGCTGCTGCTGAACAAGACCCGCCTGGGCCTGAACGTGCGCGCCGTGACCCAGAACCGCAATATGGCCGCCTGCTGCGGCGTGCCCACCGGGCGCGTCGACATGCTTGCCTTCGGCCTGGGCTCGGGCATTGCCGGCCTGGGTGGCGTGGCGCTGAGCCAGATCGGCAACGTCGGCCCCGACCTGGGGCAGAGCTACATCATCGATTCCTTCCTGGTGGTGGTACTGGGCGGCGTCGGCCAACTGGCCGGCAGCGTATCCGCCGCGTTCGGCCTGGGCATCGCCAACAAGATCCTGGAACCGCAGATCGGTGCGGTGCTCGGCAAGATCCTGATCCTCGCGCTGATCATTCTGTTCATCCAGAAACGTCCGCAAGGCCTCTTCGCACTGAAAGGACGGGTGATCGACTGATGAACCAGCCATTGATGCTCACTGCTGCGCAGAAAGCCGGGCCGAAAGTGACCCTCGCCATCGGCGTCGTGATCCTGTCGATCCTCGTCGCCCTGCCGCTGCTGTCACTGCTGCCGGCCAGCAACGGCTTGCAGGTCTCGGCCTACACCCTGACCCTGGTCGGCAAGATCCTCTGCTATGCCATCGTCGCCCTGGCGCTGGACCTGGTCTGGGGCTACGCCGGCCTGTTGTCGCTGGGCCACGGGCTGTTCTTCGCCCTTGGCGGCTATGCCATGGGCATGTACCTGATGCGTGAGGCGGCCGGCGACGGCTTGCCGGCGTTCATGACGTTCCTGTCGTGGACCGAGCTGCCCTGGTTCTGGGTGGGTACCGAGCATTTCCTCTGGGCCATGTGCCTGGCGGTATTGGCCCCAGGCTTGCTGGCACTGGTGTTCGGTTTCTTCGCCTTCCGTTCGCGGATCAAGGGCGTGTACTTCTCGATCATGACCCAGGCACTGACGTTCGCCGGCATGCTGCTGTTCTTCCGCAACGAGACGGGTTTCGGCGGCAACAACGGATTCACCAACTTCCGCAGCATCCTGGGCTTCAGCATCACATCCCAAGGTACCCGTGCCGTGCTGTTCCTGCTCACCGTGGCGCTGCTGGTGCTGAGTCTGTACGTGGGCTGGCGCCTGGCGCGCAGCAAGTTCGGCAGGGTGCTGACCGCACTGCGCGACGCCGAGAACCGCTTGATGTTCTGCGGTTACGACCCGCGCGGTTTCAAGCTGTTCGTCTGGGTGCTCAGCGCGGTGCTGTGCGGCCTCGCCGGGGCGTTGTACGTGCCGCAGGTCGGCATCATCAACCCCAGCGAAATGTCGCCGACCAACTCCATCGAAGCCGCCGTCTGGGTGGCTCTGGGCGGACGCGGCACGCTCATCGGGCCGCTGCTGGGTGCCGGCATCGTCAATGGCATGAAGAGCTGGTTCACCGTGGCATTTCCTGAATACTGGCTGTTCTTCCTCGGCGCGCTGTTCATCATCGTGACCCTGTACCTGCCCAAGGGTGTGATCGGCCTGCTGAAAAAGAGGGGTGAACAATGAGAATCACCGCAACCGCCGAGTTCATGCTCGAACCGGTGCTCGATCCCAACAGCGACGCTGGGACCAGCCGCGATGCCATCGGCCTGGGCCAGGCCAGCGGACCGGGGCTTAACACCCGCCACGGGACTATCCTGACGTTGGAAGACATCAGTGTCAGCTTCGACGGCTTCAAGGCGTTGAACGACCTCAATCTGTACATCGGCGTGGGCGAGCTGCGCTGCATCATCGGGCCCAACGGTGCCGGCAAGACCACCCTGATGGACGTGATCACCGGCAAGACCCGGCCCACCACGGGCAAGGCCTGGTTCGGCGAAACCCTGGACCTGACCCACATGAGCGAGGTGCAGATCGCCCAGGCCGGCATCGGCCGCAAGTTCCAGAAGCCGACCGTGTTCGAGGCCTTGAGCGTTTTCGAGAATCTGGAGTTGGCGCAGAAGACCGACAAGTCGGTCTGGGCCAGCCTGCGTGCGCGGCTGAGCGCCGAGCAGCATGAGCGCATCGTCGACGTGCTGGAGACCATTCGCCTGAGCGCGTCGATCGATCGCCCGGCCGGCCTGCTGTCCCACGGCCAGAAGCAGTTTCTGGAAATCGGCATGCTGCTGGTGCAGGACCCCCAGCTGTTGCTGCTCGATGAGCCGGTGGCGGGCATGACCGATGCCGAAACCGAATTCACCGCCGAACTGTTCAAGACCCTCGCCGGCAAGCACTCATTGATGGTGGTGGAGCACGACATGGGTTTCGTCGGCTCGATTGCCGACCATGTGACGGTGCTGCACCAGGGCAGCGTGCTGGCCGAAGGGTCGCTCGAGGCGGTGCAGGCCGATGAGCGGGTGATCGAGGTTTATCTGGGGCGTTGAGGTCCGTTCGCGGCCGCTGACCGCTCCTACGGTAATAAACCGTAGGAGCGGTCAGCGGCCGCGAAGAAGCCCGCCCGGACACTGCAAGAACAAGGACAAAACCTATGCTGCAAGTCGACCAGCTTCACCAATACTACGGCGGCAGCCACATCCTGCGCGGCCTGTCGTTCGCCGTGAACATCGGCGAAGTGACCTGCCTGCTGGGGCGTAACGGCGTCGGCAAGACCACCCTGCTCAAGTGCCTGATGGGCCTGATTCCGGCCAAGCAAGGCAGCGTGGCCTGGGAAGGCAAGCCGATCACCGCCTTCAAGCCACACCAGCGGGTGCATGCAGGCATCGCCTACGTGCCCCAGGGCCGCGAGATTTTCGGCCGCCTGACGGTCGAGGAAAACCTGCTGATGGGGCTGTCACGCTTCCCCGGCAGTGAGGCTCGCGAAGTGCCGGCGTTCATCTACGAACTGTTTCCGGTGCTGCTGCAGATGAAGCACCGCCGCGGTGGAGATCTGTCCGGCGGGCAGCAGCAGCAACTGGCAATCGGCCGGGCGCTGGCCAGCCGACCACGGCTGCTGATTCTCGACGAGCCCACCGAAGGCATCCAGCCGTCGGTGATCAAGGAGATCGGCGCGGTGATCAAGCAATTGGCCGCGCGCGGCGACATGGCGATATTGCTGGTCGAGCAGTTCTATGATTTCGCCGCCGAACTGGCCGATCAGTACCTGGTCATGTCGCGCGGTGAAATCGTTCAGCAGGGTCGGGGTGAAAACATGGAATCGGAGGGTGTACGCGGCCTGGTAACCATTTAATCTGCCGCGACCCGAACAAGAATGAAGGCCATGAATCTACCCGTCACTTCCCTGCCCTACACGCCCAGCTGGCACGCCCGGCTGGAGCTGGGGTACGCGCGGTTCGGCGACAGTACGCGACCGATCCTGCGCCGCCATTTCGGCCCGTTGCGGGTGCAGAAGCACCTTTATGCCGAAGGGCCCGAGGTGTGCCAGCACATCATCGTGCATCCGCCTGGCGGTATCGCCGGGGGCGATCGACTGGACATCAGCGCCCAGGTGCAGGCCAACGCCTGGGCGCAATTGACCACACCGGGCGCGGCCAAGTGGTACCGCGCCAACAGCCCTGCCTGTCAAAACACCGAACTGCATGTGGCCGCGGGCGCCACGCTGGAATGGCTGCCCCAGGAGACCATCGTCTACAGTGCCGCCCAAGCCGAACTGGATACCCGTATTTACCTGCAGGGCGATGCCCGGTTGTTCTATTGGGACATCGTCGCCGTAGGGCGACCGGCGGCAGCCGAGCGTTTCGACCAGGGGCATTTTCAGTCGCGGCTGGAAATTCGCCGAGACGGCGAACTGCTGTGGCATGAACGCCAGCGCATCATCGGCAACGATGGCTTGCTCGACTCGGCCGTGGGCCTGGGAGGCAAGCCGGTGTTCGCCACTTTGCTGGTGACCGGCGAGATCGACCCGGCCCTGCTTGAACGCTGCCGGACACTACCGGCGCGCGTACGCGGCGACCTCAGCCAGTTGCCGGGGCTGCTGGTGGCACGCTGCCTGGCCGACGAGGCACTGCATGCGCGCGACTGGCTGATCGAACTGTGGAAGATGCTGCGCCCGGCCGTGCTCGGCCGCGAAGCGCTGGCCCCGCGGATCTGGAGCACCTGATTGAATCTGCCAGCCCTTTCGCGGCCGCTGACCGCTCCTACAGGCGATCTGCCGGGTACCTGCCTGCGGCAGCCGGCCACGCCCACAGGCGATCTGCCGGGTAGCCGTAGGAGCGGCCAGTGGCCGCGAAGAGGCCCTCACTGCCAACCAATATTCTGAAGGAACACCCATGGACCTGACACCCCGCGAAAAAGACAAGATGCTTATCTTCACCGCCGGCCTGGTAGCCGAGCGCCGTCTGGCCCGTGGCCTCAAGCTGAACTACCCGGAAGCCATGGCGCTGATCTCCGCGGCGCTGCTCGAAGGCGCCCGCGATGGCCAGACGGTGGCGCAATTGATGCACTACGGCACCACCCTGCTCAGCCGCGAACAGGTCATGGAAGGTATTCCGGAAATGATCCCGGAGATCCAGGTGGAAGCCACCTTTCCCGACGGCACCAAACTGGTCACCGTCCATCAACCCATCGCCTGAGGCACGCCATGATTCGTGATGCAACCGAGCGCGACCTGCCTGGGATCTGCGCGATCTACAACGATGCAGTGCTCAACACCACGGCGATCTGGAACGAGAAGCCGGTCGACCTGGCCAACCGTCAGGCCTGGTTCGAGGCGCGCCAGGCGCAGGGTTATCCGATCCTGGTGGCAGAGGAACAAGGCGAGGTCACTGGCTACGCCTCGTTCGGCGACTGGCGACCTTTCGAAGGCTTTCGCTACAGCGTCGAGCACTCGGTGTACGTGCGCAACGACCAGCGCGGCAAAGGTCTCGGCGCGCGTCTGATGCAGACGCTCATCGAGCGTGCTCGCGAGGGCGGCAAATACGTCATGGTGGCCGCCATCGAAAGCGGCAACCAGGCATCGATCCATTTGCACGAACGCCTGGGTTTCGTCACCACCGGGCAGATGCCCCAGGTAGGCATCAAGTTCGACCGCTGGCTGGACCTGACCTTCATGCAACTGGCGCTGCAGCCAGGCGCCGAGCCGCCCCAGGCCTCGGCTTGAACCACCGTCTTTCTTCGCTTCGAGGAGCTATTTCATGATTCCTGGCCAATACCGGATCCAGCCTGGCGACATCGAGCTCAACGTCGGCCGGCGCACCCTCAGCCTGACCGTGGCCAACAGCGGCGATCGGCCCATTCAGGTGGGGTCGCACTATCACTTCTTCGAAACCAACGACGCCCTGCATTTCGACCGCCCGGCCGCTCGCGGCATGCGCCTGAACATTCCCGCCGGAACCGCCGTGCGCTTCGAACCGGGGCAGAGCCGCGAAGTGGAACTGGTGGACCTGGCCGGCTTGCGCCGGGTATATGGCTTCGCCGGGCGCATCATGGGTGACCTCTGACTCCACAGGGTCCATACACAACTGAATTCCAGGGCATACCGATGAAGATTTCCAGACAAGCCTATGCCGACATGTTCGGCCCGACCGTCGGTGACAAGGTCCGCCTGGCCGATACCGACCTGTGGATCGAAGTGGAAAAAGACTTCACCACCTACGGCGAAGAAGTGAAGTTCGGCGGTGGCAAGGTCATTCGCGATGGCATGGGCCAGGGCCAGCTGCTGGCCGCCGAAGTAGTCGACACGCTGATCACCAATGCCCTGATCATCGATCACTGGGGTATCGTCAAGGCCGACGTCGGCCTCAAGGACGGGCGCATCGCCGCGATCGGCAAAGCCGGCAACCCCGACATCCAGCCGGACGTGACCATCGCCATCGGCGCCAGCACCGAGGTCATCGCCGGCGAAGGCATGATCCTCACCGCGGGCGGCATCGACACCCACATCCACTTCATCTGCCCGCAGCAGATCGAAGAAGCGCTGATGAGCGGCGTCACCACCATGATCGGCGGCGGCACCGGGCCTGCCACCGGCACCAATGCGACCACCTGCACCTCGGGGCCGTGGCACATGGCGCGCATGCTCCAGGCCGCCGATGCCTTCGCCATGAACATCGGTTTCACCGGCAAGGGCAACGCCAGCCTGCCCGAGCCGCTGATAGAACAGGTCAAGGCCGGGGCCATCGGGCTCAAGCTGCACGAAGACTGGGGCACCACGCCGGCCGCCATCGATAATTGCCTGAACGTGGCCGATCAATACGACGTGCAGGTTGCGATTCATACCGACACCCTCAACGAGTCGGGTTTCGTCGAGACCACCCTGGCTGCCTTCAAGGGGCGCACCATCCACACCTACCACACCGAAGGCGCTGGCGGCGGCCACGCTCCGGACATCATCAAGGCCTGCGGCTTCGCCAATGTACTGCCCAGCTCGACCAACCCGACCCGGCCGTTCACCGGCAACACCATCGACGAGCACCTCGACATGCTCATGGTCTGCCACCACCTGGACCCCAGCATCGCCGAGGACGTGGCCTTCGCAGAGAGCCGCATTCGCCGCGAAACCATTGCCGCCGAAGACATCCTGCACGACCTCGGCGCGTTTTCCATGATCAGCTCCGACAGCCAGGCCATGGGCCGGGTCGGCGAGGTGATCACACGCACCTGGCAGACCGCCGACAAGATGAAGAAACAGCGCGGCGCGCTGCCCGAGGACGCCGAGGGCAACGATAACTTCCGCGCCAAGCGCTACATTGCCAAGTACACCATCAACCCCGCCATCACCCACGGCATCAGCCATGAAGTGGGTTCGATCGAGGTCGGCAAATGGGCGGACCTGGTGCTCTGGCGGCCGGCGTTCTTCGGCGTCAAGCCGACGCTGATCCTCAAGGGTGGTGCCATCGCCGCCAGCCTCATGGGCGACGCCAACGCCTCCATCCCGACGCCGCAGCCCGTGCACTACCGGCCCATGTTCGCCAGTTTCGGTGGTTCGCGACACGCCACCAGCCTGACCTTCATCAGCCAGGCCGCGCTGGACGCAGGCGTGCCCGAGCAACTGGGCTTGAAGAAGCAGATTGCGGTGGTCAAGGGCTGTCGCTCGGTGCAAAAGACCGACCTGATCCACAACGGTTACCTGCCCGACATCGACGTCGATCCGCAGACCTACCAGGTCAAGGCCGATGGCGTGCTGCTGTGGTGCGAACCGGCGGATGTGCTGCCCATGGCGCAGCGCTACTTCCTGTTCTAAGAGGCCTGTTCTAAGAGGCCTGTTCTAAGAAGCCTGTTCTCAATGCGCCGTGCCGACAAGGCTGTCCCGGACAGGGCCAGCCTAACTATGTAGGCCGTAACCCCCCGGCGGATTTTCTATGGTGCAGCTCCATTCGATCCAGGAGCTCCACCATGACCGGCGCCACCCCGCTATCGGCCGAAAACGTCAGTGCCATTGCCGACCGCTACTACGCGAACTTCCCTGACCTGCGCGAGTGCGCGCGGGACTGGGGCATCAAGCTGCTCAAGTTCCATACCCACCTGGATCTGGATCCGGACACCGTCTACTGGCACGACTTCGACAACGCCCAGAACAACCCACGCGCCTTTACCGGACAGCAGCACATGGGCAAGCCCAAGGAAACGCTGACCGTCACGGAGCTGGTCCTGCGCCGGTTCAAGACGTTCTATCAAGTGAACTTCGACCTGCTCGATCAGATGTCCGGGTTCTATACCGTCCAGCAGGCCGGGATCTACAACGAAACCAATCAGGTCCCCCTGGCGCCCTCGCAGATCATGAAAGCGTTCTGGGCCACGGATTTCTCCAGCCACTACAAGAAGCGCCTGGACGCCTTCCTGCGTGACTATGCCGATGACGGCCGCGTGCTGATCAAGATCCTGTTTTTCAGCTTCAGCTGGAATGCCTACAACAGCGGAGCGCTGAGCAATCGGGAGCTGAGGCTGGTGTTCGACACCCTGGCCGGCCCCATCGCAGGACCGCCGACCCTGGAGGACCTGAAACGGCTGCACACGGCTCGCACCCAGGCAACGGTCAAGAGTTTTACCCTGGGGGACCTGACCTCGTTCGACATACTGCGCATCACCACTGGCAAGGGCCCGCAGATCCTGTACATCCCTGCCGCCTGGTTCCGGGTCTTTCACAATGAACAGCAGATGTACGAGTGGGTGGCCGAAACGGCCGCCCACGAGCAGGGCCGTGAGCGCCTGATCGCTCACTTCGACACCCCCGGAGAGTCGATCCTGCCACCGCGGGGCCTGCTGCTGGCGACCCTGGAGCGCATCCGTACCACGCCATGGCAAGCCGGGCAGCGCCTGCTCAACGGCAACGCGACGACGATCGACAAGGACGTGTTCAGCCTGCTGTTCGATACCGTGGGCAAACGTCTCAAGCTCGATGCCAGGCAACTGTTGAACGGCAATCACGAACTGCGCAGGGAGCTGTTCCTCGTCGACCTGGAGGCATTCATGCGCATCGTCACGCCCATGGCCCCGGCGGACCCGGCAGTGGCCCTGGTGGCCGTGGCGGCGGGTTCGATAGCCTTTGGTACGCACCTGGCGAACGCCGTGCACGGGACCGTACCCAAGGCCCGTCAAGCGGCCTTCAAGGCGGCGATCCTGGATGCACTGAACATCCTGCTGGATATGCCGCTGTTGCGCGGCGTGGGCGACGAAGCCATCGCCGAGCTGGGAAACTTTGAGGAGCTGGGCGCCGCGCTCGACCTGGACAGCACTGACCTGGCTCAGATCGACCGCGTGACTCCCGGTGGTTCGCCCCTGGACCTCATCGCCACGGATGAAGACCTGACCGGATTGCCGGAAGGCACCGGCATCTACCAGGGCGTGTTCACCAACCCCGATGGCCAGCACTACATTCGCCTGGAGGGCAAGATCTTTCAGGTCACCCACATCGACTCGCTGGAGCGCTGGGTGATCGTCGATCCGATCGCCCCCGAGCAGATCACCGGCAGCTACCCCGTGCAAAGAAGCTGGACCGGCCATTGGGAGCTGTTCACCATGACCGCCCCCGAGAACCTGGCGGCCAGCACCGACGCGCTGGCCGCATTCGACACTTCACCTGGCTTTCGTGACATCACCGCCATGCTGGTCAATCCCGGCGCACATCAGTTGATGACCGGGCCCATCGACAGCGTGCTGCGCACCGCCCGCTCACAGCTGATCGAGTTGCGCACGAACCTGGGCAAGGAGGCCGAAGCCTTCTTCCTGACTTCTACCCCACAGCACAGCCCACGCCTGCCGGCGGTGAGCACCACCATGACGCCCAAAGAGTTTTTCACTCAGGTGTATGCCAGCAATACCGGGGTGGTGGTCAACGAGGCCAGGAATGCCGTCGGCAGTTGCCAGCTGTTGATCAAATACATGTCCACGCTCAAGGCCCAGCAGGTCAAGACGCTGTACGTGCAAGGCCTGCTCAAGGACCTGCATCAGGACCTGCTCGACCGCTTTCACGCGACCGGGATATTGGGCCGCGATCTGGAGAAGAAGCTGCGTGACCTGCACAACCGTGGCACCACCCTGGACAGTGGTCGCTACACCCTGCGCCAGGTGCTGGTGGAAGCGCGGCGCCAAGGCATAAGCGTGAAAGCCCTGGACTGCGCCGCCAGCCTGTCCACCGACGGCCTGAGCAACCCGGCGCCACATCTGCAGCAACGCCTGCGGGTTTACTACGCGTACAAACGCATCGAAGCGCTGCAGAGCCTCAAACCCGAGGAAAAATGGCTGGCGCTGACCGACCAGACCGTGGCCAACCACTATAGCCGCACCCCAGGCCTGGCCAATCTGATCGGAACCCCAAGCCTGCGGGTCAAGCTGGTGGACGGCGATCAGCCATTGCGCTTCGGCCTTGATACCGGGGAAGTGCTGACCCCCGGGCTGATACCGATTCGCGGCGACATCAGCCTGAAAATGCCAGCGGCCGGCAAGGGGTCCGGCATCGAGGCGTAGCGGTATCAGCGTCCCCAGTTCTCGCGCGGGTCGAACTCGGCGTGCCTGGCCAGCTCGGCCCAGGCCGCGCGAGTGGATTCGTCGGCCTGCGTGGGCATCACCACTTTCAGCTGGGCGAACAGGTCGCCGCGGCCGCCAAGCTTGTTCTTCAGGCCCATGCCTTTGACACGCAGGCGCTGGCCGTTCTGGCTGTCCGGGCGAATCGTCAGGTTGATCCGCCCGGTCAGCGTAGGCACCGCGACCTTGGTGCCCAACGCAACTTCCCAAGGCGCCAGCGGTACCTGGATGACCAGGTCGGGAGCGTCCACCTCGAACAGAGGGTGGGCCGCCAGACGCAAGGTCAGAAACAGATCGCCGCTGGCACCGCCCGCAACGCCGGGCGCGCCCTGGCCCTTGAGGCGCATGCGCTCGCCGTCGGCGACGCCTGCGGGAATCTTCACGTTGAGGTTCTTGACCACATCGGTCAGTCGCTGGCCAGCGGCGCTGTACTGCGGCACCTTGAAGCTGATCTTCTTCGATTCCTCGGCCAGGGTTTCCTCGAGCGACACGGTCAGTTCCATTTCCACGTCCTGACCTTTGCGCGCTGCGCTGCGCTGTTGACCGCCACGGCCGAACGGATTGCCACCGGGATCACCACGACCACCGCCGTTACCGAAGATGGTGCTGAAGAAATCGGAGAAGTCGCCTGCGTTCTCTTCATGGAAACCACCGCCACCGCGACCCTGCCAACCGGGCGGGCCCTGGAACGGACGGCCATGCTGGCCATACTTGCGCAGCTCGTCGTATTCGGCGCGCTTGTCCGCATTGCTCAGCGCCTCATAGGCCTCACTGGCCTCCTTGAACTTGTCTTCGGCGTCCTTTTCCTTGCTGACGTCGGGGTGATATTTGCGCGCCAGCTTGCGGTAGGCGGTCTTGATCGCCTTTTCGTCCGCTGTCGGCTCGACGCCCAGAATCTTGTAATAGTCTTTGAAATCCATCTAAGCATCACCATCAATGAGCGAATGCGCGCCGCCCGCGCCTACTGGTCGGACTCGGCAACGCATGGGAAGTTTATCGGCTGCAGGCCACTGGATGTGAACAGTGGGTTGTACAGCGCGGTCGATGGCTAGAAGGTTGGGGCCGCCGGCGCGCTTTCAAGGCGGTCGCAGGCCTTGATTCTGTACGCAACTGGCATACACTGCGCGGCCGTTTTTTGAACAGACCCGCCTTGCCATGAAAAACGCATCCCCGGCCCGCGCCTGCGGCATCGACTTCGGTACTTCCAACTCCACTGTCGGCTGGCACCGCCCGGGCAGCGAGACGCTGATCGTCCTGGAAGACGGCAAGATCACCCTGCCCTCGGTGATCTTCTTCAACTTCGAAGAGCGGCGTCCAGTGTACGGGCGTCTGGCGCTGCACGAATACCTGGAAGGCTACGAAGGCCGCCTGATGCGATCGCTCAAGAGCCTGCTCGGTTCCAAGCTGATCAAGCACGACACCAGTGTGCTGGGCACGGCGATGCCGTTCAAGGACTTGCTGGGCCTGTTCATCGGCGAGCTCAAACAGCGCGCCGAAGCCAACGCCGGGCGTGAGTTCGACCAGGTCGTGCTGGGGCGACCGGTGCACTTCGTCGACGACGACGCGGCCGCCGACCAGGAAGCCGAAGACACCTTGGCCGAGGTGGCGAAAAAGATCGGCTTCAAGGACGTGTCCTTCCAGTTCGAGCCGATTGCAGCGGCGTTCGACTACGAGTCCACCATCGAGCGTGAGGAGCTGGTGCTGATCGTCGACATTGGCGGTGGTACCTCCGACTTTTCCCTGGTGCGCCTGGCACCCGAGCGACGTGCGCTGGACAACCGCGTGGACGACATCCTGGCCACCGGAGGCGTGCACATCGGCGGCACCGACTTCGACAAGCAGCTCAGCCTGCAGGGCGTCATGCCGCTGTTCGGCTATGGCAGCCGGATGAAGAGCGGCGCCTTCATGCCGACCAGCCACCACATGAACCTGGCGACCTGGCACACGATCAACTCGGTGTACCTGCAGAAGGCGCAACTAGCTCTGGCCAGCATGCGCTACGACATCCAGGACACGGACGGTATCGACCGCCTGTTCAAGCTGATCGAGCAGAAAGCCGGGCACTGGTTGGCGATGGAAGTCGAGGAAACCAAGATCCAGCTGACGCAAGCTGCCGGTCGTCACCTGCCACTGGACCGCATCGAGCCGGGGCTGAGCGTGGAGCTGAGCCGGGCCTTGTTCGAAGCCGCCATCGACGGCCTGCTCGAACGGGTGCGTGGCAGTGTGTCCGAGTTGCTGAACCGGGCAGGCGTGAGCGTGGAGCAGGTCGACACGGTGTTCTTTACCGGCGGCTCCAGCGGTATCCCGGTCCTGCGCCATGGCGTGGCGGCCATGCTGCCCAACGCGCGGCATGTGGAAGGCAATATCTTCGGCAGCATCGGCAGCGGCCTGGCCATCGAGGCGCGCAAGCGCTACGGCACCGAGTAAGGCAGGTCCGGCCTCTTCGCGGGCAGAGCCCGCTCCCACAATGCCCATTCCTACAATGCCCATTTCTACAATGCCCATTTCTACAATGCCCATTCCCTCAATACCTGTGGGAGCGGGGCGGGCGGCGAGCCCTCTTCGCGGGCAGAGGCCAGTGAACCCTAGACCAACTGCGCCTGCCTCAACTCGCTTTTCAGATAGGCATAATAGATCGGCCCCGCCACCACCCCGGGCAGTCCGAACGCTGCCTCGAATATCAGCATGGCCAGCAGCAGTTCCCATGACTTGGCGCTGATCTGACCGCCCACGATCCGCGCGTTGAGGAAGTACTCGACCTTGTGGATCAGTATCAGATAGCCCAGCGCCGCAACCGCTACCCAGATCGACAGCGACAGCCCGACAATGGTGATCAGCGTGTTCGAGATCAGGTTGCCGATCACCGGCAACAACCCGAGCAGGAAGGTCAGCACGATGAGGGTCTTGGTCAGCGGCAGCTTGATCCCGCACAGCGGCAACACCACGGCCAGGAAAATGGCGGTAAAGAAGGTGTTCAGCAGTGAAATCTTGATCTGCGCGAAAACGATATTGCGAAAGGCTCGCACCAGCAGGGCCAGGCGGTCGAACAGCGCCGCGGCCAATGGCTTGCGGTTTTCGGGATCGGGGATCGCCTGCAGGGCGATGATGGCGCCCAGTACCATGCCGATCAGCAAGGTCACGAACATGTGCGCCGCATCCTTGCCCACCAGTTGCAGATCGCTCAGGTGCTTGCTCAGCCAGCCGCTGATAGCCACCCGAAACTCGGCGGCACTGGCCGGCAGGTAGGCGTCGATGAAAGGCGGCAATTGGCCGCGGGCGCGATCCACCACGCCCATGAACTTGTTCAGCGAAGCACCAGGGTTTTCTGCCTCGTGCAGGATGAAACTGATGACGCCGGCGAACAGCAACGCCAGGCTGCTCACCACCAAGGTGCCCAGCAACGCCACCGCCACCCACCGTGCACGCCGCCCGGCAATCAGTCGCTCCAGTTGCGGCGTGAGCATGTTGACCAGTTCGAATACCAGCAGGCCAGCCAGCAAGCTCGGCAGCAAGCGCATCGGCAAGACCAGCAGAAGGCCGCCGAACACCAGAATCCAGCTGGCGATCAGCACTTGACGCGAAGAAAACATGGGCATAAAGCCTCAGAAGCGAGCGATTCGAAAGGACAGGCAGTCTGCCAGCGTTGTGAGCGAAGGGCCAGTAGGCGGACGCATGCCGAGCCCCGGCTAAATTGCGTCATTTGTTTTCCGCCGCAGCCCGTCTTCAACGGCCCTGCAGACGCTTTGCTGCCTGAAAGATTTCAGAACTATCGCGCGGTCGATGCGCTCAAAGCATCACGGGGCCACTCACGGCCCATCGAAGGAGCGACTCCCCATGTACAAGCAATCCTTGGCAGCACTCTTTGCCGTAGCCGCGCTGGCTGGCTGTTCATCGAACACCACGGTGCAGAACCCGGTGGACTTCGTGACCTACCGTGACGCGCCACTGGTCAAGCAGGTCGAGAAAGGCATGACCATGCAACAGGTGCTGGCCATCGGCGGCACGCCTTCGACCGTCGTTGCCGGCACTGCCAACTCCATGTACGGCACCTG
Source organism: Pseudomonas sp. MM227 (assembly GCF_947090715.1). Taxonomy (NCBI): domain Bacteria; kingdom Pseudomonadati; phylum Pseudomonadota; class Gammaproteobacteria; order Pseudomonadales; family Pseudomonadaceae; genus Pseudomonas; species Pseudomonas sp. MM227. The sequence goes on along the minus strand of NZ_OX352319.1, from coordinate 529,713 downwards.
CAATAACTACATCCTGACCCGTGAAGGCCATCAGCAGCCTTACTACGTGAGTTTCGACAGCTCCGGCCACGTGGCCACCAAGGGCTTCATGACTTGCGAGCAACGCAAGCTCAACGAAACCGCACCGTAACCCTGCCCCAGGCGGCTGACGAAACGCCCTCCCCGGGCCATTTGTAATAAAACTTTTCGTCGCCGCCACGACTCACATCTGTGTAGCGAGACTTCTGTACCGATCCCGCCGGGCCCCGAATTCGGGGCAACAGAGCGCGACGGCCAAAACCGTATAGCTGGAGACGAACATGATCGACCTAGAAACTTCCAAATTGACTCCCGTCGATGTACTGCGTGCCCGTGCGCGCCAAGGTGTCGAGAACGGCGCGGTCACCGAAGGCTACGATGCCAACCGCGAAGAGATCATCAAGCTGCTCAACAGCTCGCTGGCGACAGAGCTGGTATGCGTGCTGCGCTACAAGCGCCATTACTTCATGGCCAGTGGTTTGAAGGCCAGCATTGCGGCCGACGAGTTCCTCGAGCACGCCGAACAGGAAGCCGAGCACGCCGACAAGCTGGCTGAACGTATCGTGCAGCTGGGCGGCGAGCCGGAGTTCAACCCGGACCTGCTGAGCAAGAATTCCCACGCCCAGTACGTGGCTGGCAACAGCCTGAAGGAAATGGTCTACGAAGACCTGGTGGCCGAGCGGATCGCCGTCGACAGCTACCGCGAAATCATCCAGTACATCGGCGACAAAGACCCTACCACTCGCCGTATCTTCGAAGACATCCTGGCTCAGGAAGAAGAACACGCCGATGACATGGCGGACATCTACGGCTCGCTGTAACAGCCTGCCGCGAGTCCCAAGCCAGAACTCAGGTTCTGGCTTTTTTGTGCCTGACGGCCGCGTCAGCGGAGATGTGCTTCAACTGATACACCGCAAGGCCCGTTTCGCGGCCGATGACCGCTCCTACAGGAGTACCGCGCATGCTTGTAGGAGCGGTCCGTGGCCGCGAAGGGCGCGCCTCGATTCACCTGATACACCGCAAAGCCCGTTTCGCGGCCGATGACCGCTCCTACAGGAATACCGCGCCTGCTTGTAGGAGCGGTCCGTGGCCGCGAAAACACGACTCGGCTCAACTGACACACCGCGGCGACCGCTTCGCGGGCAGAGCCCGCTCCCACACAGGTGCGGGTCATTCCGGGGGAGCCGCCTTCCAACCGAGCCTCAGGAAGCAGGCACCGTCTTGGGCGCCTTGCCCGACTTCATCTGTTCGAGCAATGGCGTGCACTGGTTCGGCTCACCGCCACTAGGCGCGACCAGTGCCAGCAACCCGGCCGCCGGCCCGATGGTAGCGCCCAGCGCAATCATGCCCGCGCCGCGCAGCAGCAGTGGCACGGCTTGCACCCCAGCATTGGGCTTGGCGAACGGGCCGCGCACATACAACGGCGAGCGCAGCGACAGCAGGCGGAAACCCTTCGATTCCGGCGATATCTTCAGGTCCAGTTGTTCCTGCTTGAAATTCACCGTGCCGTCGACGTAGATGATCGCGTTCTCGGTATCGAAAACGAACAGATCGGTGCTGGCCAGCCCGTTCTTGATGCCCAGCGAGGCCGCCGCACAGTTGATCTCCACTTCCTTGTCGCCGAAGATCTTGCCCACCAGGTAGTTACCGACATTGAGCCCGGCAATCTCCATCAGGTCGCGGCTCACGGCACCATCATTGACCAGCATCTTCAAATTGCCATCTGCCGAACCCAGTAGCGCTGCGACTGAATTACCGGTACCGGTGATGTCGGCATCGCCGTTGAGCTGGCCGAAGCTGGTGCGCATGGGTTCGAACGTGGGAAACAGCTGCTTGAGCTGAAACCCGCGGGCGGTCAGTTTGGCCCTGCCCTGCAACGGCGTAGTGCGCCCGTTCAGCGAGATCTGTGCATCCAGCTTGCCGCCGGCCACGCCAAAGCGCAGAGGTTCCAGGCGCAGGTTGCCGTCGTTCAACACCACATGGGTGTACAGATCGGTGAACGGCAATTCTTCGCTGTGGACGATCTTGCGTCCGGTAAATTCGACATCGGCGTCCATGGCACGCCAGCGGTCGGTCTTGAACTCTTCGACTGGCAACACCTTGCCGGTGGGTTGCTTGCTTGCGCCGCCACGAGCCTTCTGCTCGGTATTGGAGTCAGCGCCGATCAAAGGCTTGAGGTCGGCAAACAGCAACTGGTTCGAGACCAGCGCGCCGCTCAGCTTGGGCCTTGGCTGACTGGCGACGAAGCCCAGATCACCGTGGATGTCGCTGTTGCCGATCTTGCCGTTGAAGCCTTCATAGCGGAACGACGCGCCGCCGGGCTCGTGCAGTTTGACCAGCAAGTGCCCGTCGGTTTCGTACGCAGGCGAATCCGGCAGGGTCACCCCGGTCAGTGGATACAGGTTGCCCAGGCTGCTGCCACTCAGGCGCAGGCGCAGGTCAAGGGCACCGAGATTGCGTGGGTCGGTCAGGGTACCGGCAACCGCTGCGCGGGTATCGGCAATGCGCACGTCGACCTGCACTGGAAACGGTCGCGTTGCATCCTGCAGCGCCAGCAGCCCGCCGATCTTGCCCGACCCCGACAGCGGCAGGTCCTTGTAGCGGCCATCGACCTTGAAGCCGAAGGCATAATCCTGGGCACTGGCGCCCTGGTCGGCGACTTTCTTGGCCGCACCGCTGCCGACGATATCGCTGAACGCGATGGGCTTGCCCAATGGATCGATCAACACCTTGACCGAGGTCTTGAGCGTCTGGTCGTCGAAAGCCACTACGCCTTTGTCGAAGCCTATGGCACCGATGTCCATGACCCACTTGGAGGGCTCGGCATCGGGGTCTTTTTCGTCGAACTGAAAGGTCCAGTTGGCGCGCCCATCCGCCAGGCGCTGCAGGGCTACGTCGGGCCCGGTCAGGTCGATACGCGGTATGACCACCCGCTGGGCCAGCAAAGGCAGGGGCGAGAGACGAAACTCGACCTTCTGCAGGCTCGCCATCTGGGGCTTCTGCGACCAGTCGGGGTTGCCCAGGGTGATGTCCTGGGCGACGAAGCGCGGCCATGGCACCCAGGCACGCCAGCCGCCCTCATCCGTTTCGCGCTGCCAATGCACAGCCAGGTCGCCATTGATGGCGAAAGGGCGATGCAGGGCCTCGGACACTTTTTCGTTGAGCGTGGGCTTGATTCGATTCCAATCGAAGGTGGCGATCACCACCACCAATATCACCAGCAGGACCAACAGGCTGCCCAGGGTCCAGGCGATGATTTTACGTGGGCGCGTCATTGCGGGCTCCTTGAGACTGCGTGCTCCCGCGAGCACAGGGGGTGCTACCTAACAAGGGTAGGACTGATAAACGCCTCGAGGGTTTAGTTTTTGGCTTTTTCGAGCCCGGACGCGAGCCGCTTCAACGGCGGATGCTGTGTGCCTGATTCAATGCGATGAACCCGGACGCGGCTCGCGCCGCTGCTACAGGGATCGCGGTCTACTCCCTGTAGCACCGGCGCAAGCCGCGTCAGCGGTGCATGCGATCTGCCTGATACAACGCGGTCAACCAGGACGCGGCTCGCGCCGCTGCTACAGGATTTCAGCGTCGCTCCTTCATCGACGTTACCGATGGTGACGCTCGACAACGGTGCTCAGGGCCCGAGAATTCACTGTGCTGGTGCACTGAAACCCTCGATTTAGAGCCCTCGCGGCAAAACATCATTTTCGTTGATTGTTACCATTGCCTTTATGAACTTTTCTATCGAATTTCAAAGAGTAGCATTGGCTCTGTACCCAATTACTGCCCTCCCAAGGAGCGCCACCATCATGAAACGCCAATTGCTGCTTTCCCTGACTCTCTCGGTCCTCGCTGCCAACGCCTTCGCCATGCCAGCCGCCGATCAAAGTGTTTCCGCCGAACTGCGTTCCAGCGCTGCCAGCTTCAGCCAGCCCTACCTGGCGGAAGACGGTTCCGACCGCACTCCACAAGGCGCTGTCGCCGAGAACGGCTCCGACCGCACGCCACAGGCTACTTTCGCTGAAGACGGTTCGGATCGCACGCCACAAGGCACCTTCGCCGAGAACGGCTCCGACCGCACGCCACAGGCCACGTTCGCCGAAGACGGTTCGGATCGCACTCCACAAGGCACCTTCGCCGAGAACGGCTCCAACCGCACGCCACAGGCTACTTTCGCTGAAGACGGTTCGGATCGCACCCCACAAGGCACCTTCGCCGAGAACGGCTCCGACCGCACGCCACAGGCCACTTTCGCTGAAGACGGTTCGGATCGCACCCCACAAGGTACCTTCGCCGAGAACGGCTCGCAGCGTCTGCTCGATCGTCAAGACCAAGCCAACGCATGAGGCAGCGGTTTGAGGTATCCGACGAAGCCCGGCCTCCCCAAGCCGGGCTTGCCACCTCCGCGTAATCCATCGCTGCACCCGCTTGGTTCGACGCCCCGCCTGTCAATTTGCTAGAGTTCTTCGCTGTCCTTCACAGAAGCTCCGTCGATGTTGCCTCGCGCCGAACAGAAACAGCAGACCCGTCTCGCCCTCCTCGAAGCTGCACGCCAACTGATGGCGGCCGGTCGAGGCTTCGGCAGTATCAGCCTGCGCGAAGTCGCCAAGGCTGCTGGCATCGTACCTACCGGTTTCTATCGCCATTTCGACGACATGGATCAGCTCGGCCTGGCCCTGGTCAACGAAGTCGACGCCACGTTCCGCGCCACGCTGCGCCTGGTTCGTCACCATGAAATAGTGGTCGGCGGCCTCACGGCGGCTTCCGTCCGCATCTTTCTCGACGGAGTGGCTGCCAATCGCCCGCAATTCCTGTTCCTCGCCCGCGAGCAATACGGAGGGTCCCTGCCCGTGCGCCAGGCCATTGCCACTTTGCGCGCCGGCATCAGCGCCGACTTGGCCACCGATCTGGGGTCCATGCCCAAATGGCAGCACCTGAGCAGCGCGTCACTGCAGGTGATGGCCGACCTTGTCGTCAAGGCCGTGTTTGCCACGCTTCCCGAACTGATCGACCCACCCGCTGCCGACCTGCCGGCCCACCTGACCCCCGAGGCGAAGATCGGCCAGCAACTGCGCTTCATTTTCATCGGCGCCAAATATTGGAAAGGCCTCAACCAATAACTCGCTCGCCTCGAATTGGTGCGTCTCAAGCCGCTACGCACCGCACCAGTGCATTGCGCCGAGTCTCGTTGATCCTGATCCCGCAGCCCCGTTAGCTCACTACCGGTTGGCAAGACACTTGCTCTGCATTGGCCACTGCCCTTCAATGGAAACGTCCAATGCTGGTTATCCATCGCAGAATCGCGCCCGCAAGCCAATGGGCTGCCGAACTGCACCTCAACTTCGAAGCCCGCAGCAAGAGTCGCCTGCGCTGTTTCAGTGCCGAAGGTGAAGACGTCGGCCTGTTTCTGGAACGCGGTCAACCTCCGTTGCACGACGGCGAGTGCCTGCAGGCCGAAGACGGCCGCGTGGTGCGGGTCTGCGCACGTCCCGAGGCGCTGCTGCATGTCAGTTGCAGCAGCGCCTTCGAGCTGACCCGCGCCGCCTACCATCTGGGCAACCGCCACGTGGCCCTGCAGGTGGGTGACGGCTGGCTGCGCCTGCTCGACGACTACGTGCTCAAGGCCATGCTCGAACAACTCGGCGCCCAGACCCAACCCCTGCTGGCACCTTTTCATCCCGAACATGGCGCCTATGGCGGTGGCCATCACCATTCGCGCCATGGCGAGGAAGACTTCAACTACGCGCCCAAACTGCACCAGTTCGGCGTGCGCACGTGAACAACGCCTGGGCCCTGCTGCGCCTGGCCAGCCCGCAACTGCCGATCGGTGGCTACAGCTACTCGCAGGGCCTGGAGATGGCCGTGGAAAACGGCACGGTGACCGATGCGCAAAGCGCCCATCGCTGGATCGCCGACCAACTGCTGCTCAACCTGGCCCGTTTCGAGGCGCCCCTGCTGCTGGCCCACTGCGTGGCTGCCGCCGAAGAGGACTGGGGACAACTGCTGGAGCTAGGTGCCGAACATCGCTCGAGCCGCGAAACCCGCGAGCTGCAACTCGAAAGCCGGCAAATGGGCTATTCGCTCAAGCAACTGCTGCTCGGCCTTGCCGAACTGGACATTACGGCCCGCCACTATCTGGCTCAGATCGAAGAGCCCCACCTGGCCCTGGGCTGGGCACTGGCCGCGCGCGCCTGGAACATCCCTGCGCAGGATGCCCTTGCGGCCTGGCTGTGGAGTTGGCTGGAAAACCAGCTGGCGGTGCTCATGAAGACCCTGCCCCTGGGCCAGCAGGCTGCTCAGCGACTTACCACACAACTGCTGCCGACGCTGCAGCAGGCCCAGTTCGCAGCCACCGAACTGGATCCCCGACACTACGGCAGCGCCGCTTTCGGCCTGTCATTGGCGAGCATGGCCCACGAGCGCCAGTACAGCCGCCTGTTCCGTTCCTAGGAGAGTCACCATGAGTACCCAACCCCTGCGTGTCGGTATCGGAGGCCCGGTAGGCTCTGGCAAGACCGCGCTGACCCTGGCCTTGTGCCTGGCCCTGCGCGAGCGCTACAACCTGGCCGTGGTCACCAACGATATCTACACCCGCGAAGACGCCGACTTCCTGGTGCGCAACCAGGCCCTGGCGCCCGAGCGCATCATCGGTGTGGAAACCGGTGGCTGCCCGCACACCGCCATTCGCGAAGACGCCTCCATCAATCTGGAAGCCGTGGACCAGCTCAACCGGCGCTTTCCGGGCCTGGACCTGATCCTCGTGGAATCGGGTGGGGACAACCTGTCCGCCACCTTCAGCCCCGAGCTGTCGGACCTGACCATCTACGTGATCGACGTGTCCGCCGGCGACAAGCTGCCGCGCAAGGGCGGCCCTGGCATCTGCAAGTCCGACCTGCTGGTGATCAACAAGATCGACCTGGCGCCGCTGGTAGGGGCCTCGTTGGAAATGATGGACAGCGACACCCGACGCATGCGCGGCGACAAGCCGTTCGTCTTCAGCAACCAGAAGACCGGTCAGGGCCTGGAACAGATCATTGCCTTCATCGAACGCCAAGGCCTGCTCGACGCCGCCTGAACCCAGCGCACCCTTGCCCGCAACTACCGTGAACACGACGATAAGGAACAGACCCGCATGACCTTCAAGACGCTTCTCACCTGCGCAGCCCTGCTGCTGACACCGGCGGTGGCCTTCGCTCATCCGGGACACGGCGACAATGGCCTGCTGGCCGGCATCGGTCACCCCCTGGGTGGCCTCGACCACCTGCTGGCCATGCTCGCCGTCGGCCTGTGGGCGGCGCAGCAGCAAGGCGCGGCACGCTGGGCCCTGCCCTGCACCTTCGTCGGCACCATGCTGATCGGTGGCCTGCTGGGTTTTGCCGGCCTGCAACTGCCTGCACTGGAAAGCGGCATTGCCGCCTCGGTACTGGCCCTGGGCCTGGCCGTGGCACTGGCCGTGCGGCCACCGTTAGCCTTGGCGGTGGTGGCCACTGCGCTGTTCGCATTGTTCCACGGCGTCGCTCACGGCCTGGAATTGCCGGAGATGTCCAGCCCGGTTGCCTATGCTGCCGGTTTCGTCATGGCGACCGCAGCACTGCATGCGGCGGGTTATGCCGTCGTTCGGTTCCTGCCAACGGCAGCCGCGCCACTGGTACGCGTTGCCGGTGCTCTGTCGGCGTTGACCGGTGCCTGGCTACTGGCCGGCTGATCGCGGCGCGGCCCTCTGTCCGGGGGCCTTGCTTTAGGAGCCGTGGCCGACACCTGCTACCATGTCGCGCAAAACGCCTCCGATGATCCCGCCAATGCCCGACCCAACGCTGCACGCCGCCCTGGCGGCCACCCAAGCGCACTTTCGCGAAATCGTATTGCCGTTGTGGCAAGGCGCTGGCTTCGATAGCGAACTCGGCCTGCCGTTCGAAGCGGTGAGCGCTGCCGGCCAGCCGTTGCCGGTGCAGCGCTACCGCGCCATGGCCTGCGCCCGCCAACTGTATGTCTTTTCCAGCCTGATCGAGCAACCCGGTGCGCGCGAACACGCCGCCACCCTGTTCCGTTCCCTGCAACGGCATTTCCACGACGCCGAACACGGCGGCTGGTTCTACAGCATCGACGCCCAGGGCCGCCCGCTGGATCGACGCAAGGATCTCTACACCCACGCGTTCATTGTCTTCGCCTGTGCGCACTACTGGGCCAAGGTGCGCGAACCGCTGGTGGAATCGGTGCTCAGTGCCGCCCTCGAGGTCATCGCCACGCGCTTTTCCACAGATGATGGGCTCTACGAAGCCGTGCTCGGCGAAGGCTGGGCCAACCTGGGCACCGGCCCACTGCAGAACCCCTTGATGCACCTGGCCGAGGGCTTCCTGGCAACCCTGGCAGTGCGTGACGACCCACCCACGCAGAGGGCGCTGCAGGCCCTCTGCGAAGCGATGCAGGCGCGTTTCGTGGAGCCCGAACACGGGATCATGCTGGAGAAGCCGCGCGGAGCGGTGGATAACTGGTTCGAGCCCGGTCATCAGTTCGAATGGCTGTTCCTCGTGCAGACCTCACCGCTGTTGCAGGGCAGTGCGCTGCACTTTTCCCTGCAGCGCGCCTTCACCTATGCACAACGCACGGGCGTTCGGGACGGCGTGGTCACAGGCATGCTCACGCTCGATGGCCAGGTGCTGGACGCCACCCAGCGTATCTGGGCACAGGCCGAATACCTGCGGGCGCTGACCTTGCAGCCCGGTGCGGCGGTGGCCGCGCAGTTGCAGGTACTGCGCGAGCGCTTCCTGCACCCCGGCGGCTGGCACGAATGCCGCGATGGCACCGGGGTGGTCAGCCGCACGGACATGCCATCGACCACCCCCTACCACCTGCTGACCTGCTACCAGGGCCTGCAGGCGTTCCTCTGACGCCAGGGCCGATCAAGCCTTGCCAGGACGCTCCACGGCGAAGCCGGCCCACGATTGCGTGACCGGCATCACTTCCAGACTGTTGATGTTGATGTGCGCCGGCTGGGTCAGAATCCAGTGGATGGTTTCGGCGATGTCCTGCGGCTGGATCGGATTGGCGCCGGCATAGGTGGCGTCGTAGCGTGCCTGGTCGCCGCCGAAACGCACCAGTGAGAACTCGCTTTCGCACATCCCGGGTTCCAGGTTGGTGACGCGCACGCCGGTGCCCTGCAGGTCACAGCGCAGACTCAACGAGAATTGCCCAACGAAAGCCTTGGTGGCGCCGTACACATGGCTGCCGGGATACGGGTAATTGCCCGCCACCGAACCCAGGTTGACGATGGTAGCCCCCTTGCCGTGGGCAATCAGGCGCGGCAGCAACAGCCGCGTCGCGTAGATCAGGCCCTTGACGTTGGTATCGACCATGGTGTCCCAGTCGTCCAGATCGCACTTGGGTGCAGGATCGGCACCCAAGGCCAGGCCGGCGTTGTTGACCAACCCGCTGATGCTGGCGAACTCCTCGGGCAACCCGGCAATCGCTGCCTCCATGGCCTTTCTGTCGCGCACATCGAGCACCAGCGGATGCACCCGCGTCTTTGCCGACAGCTCTTCGCTCAGCGCCATCAGGCGCTCTTCGCGACGGCCGGTGAGAATCAGCGACCAGCCTGCCTCGGCGAAACGTCGCGCGCAGGCTTCGCCAAATCCGGACGTGGCGCCAGTGATGAATACCGTGGAAGTCATGCGGGTCTCCTGCGGGGGTAGCCACGGAGCGTGCCCACGCAATGCGCAGGCCGTTCGAACCGTCGCCACCGTGAATGGGGTTTTGCAGAATGCCCGGCGTACGGGCCGTATGCAACTGATCAATAATCGAACAGCGCCCGCAGACCCTTGTGGTTGCGGGTCCCAGTGCGGTTACCCGCAACTTATCCACAAGCCGTTCCACAGAGATTGGGGGCAACTCCCTTCTGCACGGCGACCCCGGAGGCCAAGCTGGCCGGGAGCCATTAGAATTTTTTGGCTTGACCGGTGAGGTGTATTGCGCATGCAGGCACGGCACTGCGTCTGCAGTGGTCATATGACCAAAGGCGCAACGCCAGTGAAACCGCCACTTTTCGAAGTATTTCCAAGGCTTGTTCACAGACTTATCCACAGCCTGTGCGAGTGCTGTCACTCTGATTGGCACGGTGGATAAAACAGTTGACAAAGCCCGTTCGCGCGACTGTCCAACCTGCTGTTCGATTTTTGATCAACTGACTGCAGGCCCCGTATACCGTGGCCTGCAGAGGTATACCACCAACTTGTCCACAACCGGTTCCACAGCAATTGGGGACAAGCGTGCTTTGTGGCATTTCGGTGACCAACAGTGGTTTTATGTCGCACTTTGACACTGCAGCGAATTTGTTTTCCACAATTGGGCAGGGTGACGAAAAACGCCCCTGACGGGGCGTTCGGCAAGCCTTTCACGTCTGCTCAATGCCCGCCCAGATACGCGTTGCGCACCTCGTCGTTGCTCAACAACTCACGCCCCGTGCCGGTCAGACGGATCTCGCCGTTGACCATCACATAGGCACGGTCGGAAAGCCGCAGGGCGTGGTTGGCGTTCTGCTCGACCAAGAAGATGGTCATGCCGCCCTGAGCCAGCTCGCGCAGGGTCGAGAAGATCTGCTTGACCACGATCGGCGCCAGCCCCAGCGACGGCTCGTCGAGCAGCAACAGCTTGGGCCGGCTCATCAGCGCGCGCGCGATGGCCAGCATCTGCTGCTCGCCTCCGGACATGGTCATGGCGCGCTGATTGCGCCGTTCCTTGAGCCGTGGAAACAGCTCGAACATGCGCTGCATGTCTTCGCTCGAATGCTTGTCGCCGATGGGGATGGTACCCATCATCAGGTTTTCTTCCACCGACATGTCGGGAAACACCCGGCGGCCTTCCGGCGACTGGGCAATGCCGTTGGAGGCGATGTAGTGGGACGACTTCTGGGTGATGTCGGTACCTCGGTAGATGATCTGCCCCGCACTGGCGCGCGGCTGGCCGAAAATCGACATCAACAGCGTCGACTTGCCCGCGCCATTGGAACCGATCAGGCTGACCGTCTCGCCCTCGTTGATGTGCAGCGAGACTTTCTTCAGCGCCTGGATCGGGCCGTAGTGAACGTCGATCTCCTTCATTTCGAGGATGGGCGTACTCATACCAGCTCCTCCTCTTCGGCACCCAGGTAGGCCGCGATCACCTTGGGGTCGTTGCGGATCTGCTCCGGCCCGCCCTTGGCGATCACATTGCCATGGTCCAGTACCACGATGTCGTCGGAAATGCTCATCACCATGCCCATGTCGTGTTCGATCAGCACCACCGTCATGTCGTGCTCGTCACGCAGCAGGCGGATCATGCCGCTCAGGGCCTCGGTTTCCTGCGGGTTGAGGCCCGCCGCCGGTTCGTCCAGGCAGATCACCTGGGGCCGCGTGCACATGGCCCGGGCGATCTCCAGACGCCGTTGCTGGCCGTAGGAAAGCTCACCGGCCAAGCGGTTGGCGCAGTTCACCAGGTCCACCACTTCCAGCCAGTAGAACGCGGTCTTGATAGCGTCCTCTTCGGCCTTGCGATAACCACGGGTGTTGAGGATGCCTGCCAGCATGTTGCGGTTGACCCACATGTGCTGGGCGACCAGCAGGTTTTCCAGCACCGACATTTCCTTGAACAGACGAATGTTCTGGAAGGTCCGGGCCAGCCCGGCGCGGTTCACCAGGTGAGTCCCGCCGAACATCTTGTACCAGACACGGCTGGCGAAGCTGCGTGGCGAGACGAAATCGGTAGCCTGGAACGGCTCGCCCAGCAACTTGATGACATTGGTCTTCTGGCCGCGAGCGTTGAGTTCGATGCGTCCACCGGTGGCCTTGTAGAACCCGGTGAGACAGTTGAAGACGGTGGTCTTGCCGGCGCCGTTGGGGCCGATCAGGGCGAAGATCGAGTTGCGCCGGACCTGCAGGCTGACATCGCTCAAGGCCTTGATGCCACCGAAATGCATCATCAACTTCTCGACCGACAGAATGACTTCGTTACTCATAGCGTAGTACCCTTGGCGTCGATCAATGCGCCCTTGACTGGCTTGATGCCAGTACGGCTGATACGGATCAGGCCACGTGGCCGCCAGATCATCATCAGTACCATCAATACGCCAAACAGCAATACTCGGTACTCGGAGAAACTGCGCAGCAGCTCCGGGGCCACGGTCAGTACGAAGGCAGCAATCACCACACCCACGGTGGAGCCCATGCCGCCCAGCACGACGATGGCAAGGATCAGCGCCGACTCGAAGAAGGTGAAGGAGGTCGGGTTGACGAAGCCCTGGTAGCTGGCGAAGAACACCCCGGCCAGGCCTGCGGTGGAGGCACCGATGGTGAAGGCCGAAAGCTTGACCAACACGTGGTTCAGGCCCATCGAGCGGCAGGCGATCTCGTCCTCGCGCAGGGCTTCCCAGGCACGCCCTAACGGCATGCGGGTGAGTCGATGCTTGACGTAGAGAACGGCCAGTACCACCAGGAACAGCACGGCGTAAATGAACAGGAATTTCAGGTCGGGGTTGTATTCGAAGCCGAAGTACTCGTGGATCGGCACCCCGCCGTCACGGGCGCGACGACCGAACTCCAGGCCGAAGAAGGTGGGCGAAGGTACCGGCACACCATTGGGACCGCCGGTGAACGACAACCAGTTGTTGAGCACCAGGCGAATGATTTCGCCGAAGCCCAAGGTCACGATGGCCAGGTAGTCCCCGTGCATTCGCAGCACCGGGAAACCCAGTATGCACCCCGCCAGCGCCGCCGCGATCGCGGCCAGCGGCAACGCCGACCAGAAGCCCAGGCCCAGGTACTGGTAGCCCAATGCGAGGCCGTAGGCGCCGATGGCATAGAACGCCACGTAGCCCAGGTCGAGCAGACCGGCCAGCCCGACCACGATGTTCAGGCCCAGGCCCAGCAACACATAGATCAACCCGAGAATGACCACGGTGAGGATGTACTTGTTGGCGAAGATGGGGAACACGATGGCGATCACGATCAGCGCTGGAATGATGAAGCGCAGCCGCGACTTGTAGTCCGGCGGCAGCACGTGCACGCCCGACCCCGAGCTTTCGAAGCTCTGGGAAATGCTGCGGCCACGCGGCGTCTGCAGGAACAGGCTGAGCAGGAAGCGCCCGGCCATCACCGCTGCCACCAGCCAGGCGACGCGGGCCGGTTGCAGGTTGAAGCTGTAGCCGTCGAGCACGATGCCGACGATGGGGCCGAACACGATCAGCGCCAGCAGGCCGGCAATGACCATGTCGACCAGGCTTTTCTTGATATCGATAGGTTTGGCAGTAGGTGCGGACATACTTATACCTTCGCCACGAGTGGGCGACCCAGCAGGCCTTGGGGACGGAAGATCAGGATCAGCACCAACAGGCCGAAACTGAACACATCCTTGTAGTCGGAGTTGATCAAGCCGGAGAACTGCGATTCGGCAACCCCCAGTATCAGGCCACCGAGCATGGCGCCGGGCAATGAGCCGATGCCGCCCAGTACCGCTGCGGTGAACGCCTTGATGCCGATGATGAACCCGGCATAGAAGTCGAACGTGCCGTAGTTCATGGTGATCAACACGCCGGCCAGCGCCGCCATGGCCGCGCCGATGATGAAGACGTAGGAAATGACCCGGTCGGTGTTGATGCCCAGGATCGAGGCCATCTTGCGATCCTGCTGGGTGGCGCGGCACATGCGCCCAAGCTTGGTGAACTTGATGATGTAGGTCAGCACGCCCATGCCCACGAAGGCGGCAATGAGGATGAAGATCTTGGTGTAGGTGATCTGCACGAAACCGGTGCCCACTTCAAGGCGCCAGGCCCCTTCGAGCAGGGTCGGGACGCCTTGCTGGCGAGCGCCCTGGCTGATCTGCGCGTAGTTCTGCAGGATCAGCGATATGCCGATGGCGCTGATCAGCGGCGCCAGCCGGGTCGAGTTGCGCAGCGGCTTGTAGGCCACGCGCTCGATCACGAAGCCGTACACACCGGTCACCACGATGGTGAACACCAATGTGCCGAGGATCAGGAACGGAAAGGATTCGAGGCCGAAGAACGACAGCACGGCCAGGCCTATGGCGGCCAGGTAGGCGCTGATCATGTAAACGTCGCCGTGGGCAAAGTTGATCATGCCGATGATGCCATAGACCATGGTGTAGCCAATGGCGATCAAGCCGTACACCGACCCCAGGGTCAGGCCGTTGATCATTTGTTGCAGGAAGATACCGTCCATCATGCACTCTCACGAACGTCTGGAACCGCGCACCGCGCAAGGTGCGGACAGGCCTTGGCCCGCCCGCCACCTGTCAGGCGGTATTGAGGGAAACGTGGGCCATCCCAAGGGCGGCCCGGACTGGCATGCGCCAGTGCAAACGTCCTACTTCTGCTGTTCCAGCTGCTTGTACTTGCCCTCGGCGTTCCACTGGTAGACCACGTAGTCGGACACTTTCAGGTCACCCTTGGAGTCCCAGGCCTTCTCGCCCATGACGGTCTTGACCGGGTTGGCCTTCAGCCATTTGGCAGCCTCTTCGCCCTTGTTCGACTTGGCGCCGTTGAAGCCTGCAGCCAGGGCCTGCAACGAAGCGTAGGCGTACAGAGTGTAGCCCTCTGGCTCGTAGCCGGACTTGCGGAACTCCTCAACCACCGCCTTGCTGTCGGGCAGCATGCGCGGATCGGCGCCGAAGGTCATGTACACGCCGTCGACGTATTGCGCACCGCCAGCGGTGGTGACCAGTTCGTCGGTGACGATGCCGTCGTCGGACATGAACTTGACGTCCTTGAGGCCCTGTTCGCGCATCTGCCGAACCAGTGGCCCGGCTTCGGGGTGCAGGCCGCCGAAATACACCACATCGGCGCCGGTGGAGCGGATCTTGGTGACCAGGGCGCTGAAGTCTTTCTCGCCGCGGGTCAGGCCTTCTTCTAGCACCGGCTTGACACCGCGCTTGGTCAGCTGTGCCGAGGTGGCGTCGGCCAGGCCCTTGCCGTAGGTGTCCTTGTCGTTGATCACTGCGACTTTCTTGCCCTTGAGCACGTCGACGATGTAGTCGCCGGCCACGATGCCCTGCTGGTCGTCGCGACCGCACATGCGGAATACCGCCGGCAGGCCACGTTCGGTCACGGTCGGGTTGGTCGAGCCAGGGGTGATCATCAGCACGCCGGCGTCTGCATACACCTCGGATGCCGGAACGGTGGACGAGGAACAGAAGTGCCCCACCACCCCTGCGACCTTGTCCTGATCGGCCAGCCGGTTGGCGACGGCCACGGCCTGCTTCGGCTCGCAGGCGTCATCACCGGCAACCAGGACGATCTTTTCCCCATTCACGCCGCCGGCCTTGTTGATGGCATCGGCTGCCGCCTGTGCACCCTTCATGTACTGCTGACCGAACGATGCGTTGGCACCGGTCATCGGCCCTGCTACGCCGATCTTGATGTCGGCTTGAACAATCGACGAAGCGCCCAGCGCAGCTGCCACTGCGAGGGCCAGAAAACCTTTCCTGTAGAACGTCTGCGACATGAGTGGTGCTCCTGAATTTTTTTGGTTGGCACTACAGCTTCAGCGCATTGCTCAGAGCAAGGGCCGTGCCAGCGCATTTGCCCAACTTGCGCAGTTTTCATTTTCAGGAGCACTTCACTGCGCCGGAACCATTTTCTACAGGTCGTGCAACCGTCTGGCACGGGAATGGTGGAACCCGCAAAGAGTGCGGGTACAACCCGTATGCGCCATCATTGCAACCCCACGCAGCGCCCGTGGGCAACCACGCTGTAACCGCCGACGTAACCGAAGTGCACACTGTCGGTGCATAACCGCTACACCGCGCACCACAGGATCCTCCTGCAGTGCCGGGTGCAGGCCACTTCGCGTCTCTCTTCGCGGGCCTGCGCAAGGCACTGGCACGGGTCGCGCAGGGGAAGGCACGTCACATCCACCCGCACTCCAAAAAGCTGGCAGAATGTGCCCCTACTGTGCGCCACCGCCGTTCCAAATGAGGCACGCGGTTCTGGAGACCCTGATGAGCGAGAGCGTATTCGCCGATCGCATCGTGCAAAACCTGCTCGACACCGATCTTTACAAGTTGAGCATGATGCAGGCTGTACTGCACAACTACCCCAACGTCGATGTCGAGTGGGAGTTTCGTTGTCGCAACGGCGAAGACCTGCGGCCCTACCTGAACGACATTCGCGAACAGCTCGAGCAGCTCTCCGAATTGAGTCTGGGCCCGGACCAGCTGAGCTTTCTGGAAGGCATCAATTTCATGAAGCCCGACTTCCTGCGCTTCCTGGGTCTGTTTCGCTTCAACCTGCGCTACCTGAGCATCGGCATCGAGAACGACCAGCTGTTCATTCGCCTGCGCGGGCCGTGGCTGCATGTGATCCTGTTCGAAGTGCCACTGCTGGCCACGGTCAGCGAGGTACGCAATCGCATTCGCTATCCCGATGTGCTGCTCAGCCAGCCGCGGGAAAAACTCTATCGCAAGTTCGAATGGCTGCAGGCCAATGCCAGCAGCGAAGAGCTGGCCGAATTGCAGGTGGCCGACTTCGGCACTCGTCGACGCTTTTCCTACAAGGTGCAGGAGGAAGTGGTCACGGTGCTCAAGCACGAGTTTCCGGGGCGCTTCGTCGGCACCAGCAACATGCACCTGGCCCGTCAGCTGGATCTCAAGCCGCTGGGCACCATGGCCCATGAGTGGATCATGGCTCACCAGCAACTGGGGCCACGCTTGATCGACAGCCAGATCGCCGCACTCGATTGCTGGGTGCGCGAGTACCGTGGCCTGCTTGGCATCGCGCTCACCGACTGCATCACCATGGATGCGTTTCTGGGGGATTTCGACCTGTACTTCGCCAAGCTCTTCGATGGCTTGCGCCACGACTCGGGTGACCCGGTGGTCTGGGCGGAAAAGGCCATCGCCCACTACCGCAAGCTGGGCATCGATCCGATGACCAAGACCCTGGTGTTTTCCGATGGGCTGGACCTGCCCAAGTCCCTGCAGATATTTCGCGCACTGCGCGGGCGCATCAACGTGAGCTTCGGCATCGGCACCAACCTGACCTGCGACATTCCAGGCGTGGAACCCATGAACATCGTGCTGAAGATGACCGACTGCAACGGCCAACCGGTGGCGAAGATTTCCGACGAAGCCGCCAAGACCCAATGCCGCGACCCCAATTTCGTCGCCTACCTGCGCCACGTGTTCAAGGTGCCGAACGCAACAGGCGAAGGCTCTTTGTAGCAGCGGTGCAAGCCGCGTCACGGGCGCTACGGTAGATCAGGTCTATGCGGGATACCGCCGACGCGGCTCGCGCCGCTGCTACAGGGGTTGCGGGTCGGATCGAGGCCTCAATCGACCAGGGTCACCGCCCCCTTCATCATGGCCAGGTGACCCGGGAACGAGCAGAAGAACAGGTATTTCTGGTCTGCCGACAGTTTCGACACGTCGAACGACACCGAATCCTTCTCCCCGGCGCCGATGACCTTGGTGTACGCAATCACGCGCTCGTCGCCTTTCTTCAGGTAGCTGTTGTCGATGCCGGCACTCATGCCGTCCATCGCGATGCCGCGGGCATCGTCTTCCTTGCTCAGGACCCAGTTGTGGCCCATGACTTCCTTGGGCAGGCTGCCGGAGTGGGTCAGGTTGACCGTGAACGTCTTGCAGCTCTTGCTGATCTCGATAGCCTTGCTGCCGAAGGTCATCTGGTCGGTTGAATCGACGGTGGTCGAGCACTCGGCTGCCAGCAACTGACCGCTGGCCAGGGCAAGCACTGATACCGCTACAGCTTTTGCAAACATGTGAGTCTCCAGGCAGGGGAAATGGCTACGGCGGCAATCATTTCACGATTGGCCGCAGGCTGCAGCACTCTGCCAGCACTCAGACATTCGCTGTAAACATTCGGCTCAAACCATCGGCAGAACGGTCACGCGCACCTCGGGATCGTGCCCACCCCCGCCCAGAATCACTCCGCGCAAGGGCGACACGTCGCTGAAATCACGCCCCCATGCCAGGGTGATGTGTTCCAGCCCCGGTTGAACGTTGTTGGTGGGGTCGAAATCGACCCATCCCAGCACCGGGCAGAACACCGACACCCAGGCATGCGACGCATCCGCGCCGATCATTCGCGGCTGCCCTGGCGGTGGCTGGGTCAACAGGTAGCCGCTGACGTAGCGTGCCGCCAAACCGCGTGAGCGCAGGCAGGCCAGCATCAGGTGGGCGAAGTCCTGGCAGACGCCCCGACGGTTCTCCAACACCTCGACCAGCGGCGTCGCCACCTGGGTAGCCATGGCATCGAACGTGAACTCGCTGAAGATCTTCTGCATCAGGGCCTGGGCACCCTGCAGCATCGGCCTGCCGGACGGAAAGCAACTGGCGGAAAACGCCACGAAGCTTTTCTTCAGGCGCACGTAGGGGGACTCGAAGCGGTAGCGACAGGCTTGCAGCACCTGCGCGGCGACTGGCCGGCCGCTATAGCACAGGGCATCGCGGGTCGACTCCCAGGCCGGCGACCGGGCAAGCACGACCGGCGCTCGTGGCAGCACCTCGACATGCAGGCGCGCGCCAACCTTGAGTTCATCGTGGGGGCGCTCGAACGCCAGCCGCGTCAGCGGATTGCCGAACACATCGAGCTCATCGGTACGCCGGGTCGGTTCGGGGCTGATCTGCAGTGCGTGCTCATGGCACACCTGCCAGGCGCAAGGCCTCGGCCACAGGTGAGCCAGCTGCTTGGCCAGCGACACTGGGCTGTCGTAGCAGTAACGGGTGTCGTGAACGATCTGGTAATGCGCACTCATCACACCGACACCGTTTGCTGGCTGACATCGTCGACATGGACGAAATGGCGCAACGCCAGGCGGTCCGATACCTGCACGCTCACACTGGCGATATCCTCCAGCAGGCTGCGCAGGCCGTCGAGCACGGCGCGCACGCTGGCTTCACCGAACAGCGCGTTTTCCAGGGTACCCAGATCGAAGCGCGCCACGCGCTCGATCAGTGGCTCCAGGGCGCGATCCACCGGCAGGTCGAATTCATCGCTCAGGCGGCGTACGGCCCGCGCCACCAGCTTGAGCTGGAACAACACGGCATGGGGGTTCTGGGCGTCGAGCAACAGCAGGTCCAGCACCGGAATCAACTGCGGCACGGCCAGGTAGCGTGAACGATAGGTGATGCTGCTGTTGCCCAACTCGAGCAGCCAGTCCAGGCCAGCCTGTTCGTCCAGCGCATCGCTTGCCAGAAACGCCGACAAGCCATTGCTGAGAAACTGCAGGCGTTCGATGCGTCGCCCGATCATCAGAAAACGCCAGCCTTCATCGCGGGTCATGTCGTCGAGCGCAAAACCGGACAGTGCAGCCAGGTTCATCACCAGTCGATTGAGGAAGTCGAGCAGCTCGCCCAGGTCCGGCACGTCGACTTCAAGCACCAGTGACTCGCGCTGCAGTTCGCCCAACGCCTGCCAGTTCTCTCGCGACAGCTTGCCGCGCACCTGAAACGCCGCCCATTGCAGACGCTGCAGGTTGGCACGCAGGCTGAACGCCCAATCCTCACCGCGCAGGGCCATCAGCAGGCGCTCGCGCAGGTCGCCCTCTTCGGGCAACAGGTGCAGGCTCTCGGCCAGATCGACAGCGGCCTGCAGCGCCTGAGGATCGTCGCCGTCCAGATAGCGGCCGAGAATGATCCGCAGCAGTCGTGCGCTGCCGTCGCAACGCTCGCAGTAACGGCCGAACCAGAACAGGTTCTCCACCACCCGCGAAGGCAGGTAGGGGTCCATGCGCACCAGATCATGGACCCCGATGGTTCGCTGCGCCCGCCACTGCTCGCCGACCGGAGCGTGCTCGCCCAACACCCAGGTGTCCTTGCTGGCGCCGCCGTGCTGCATCGACACCACTTCGGCATCGGCGTCCGTGGCCACTCGGGTCAAGCCGCCGGGCAACACTCGGTAACCGTCGGCGGCGGCGACCGCAAACACGCGCATGCCGATCGCCCTGGGTTGCAGGTGGTTGCCGTGGCCATGCCACACCGGCGCCAGGGACAGCTGCGCCATTTCCTGAGCGACGTAGGCATAGGGCCGGGCCTGAATGCGTTCGGTCAGCGCCTGACGCTGGGCGGCGTCCAGATCCCGACCGAACACCGGGCCGAAGTTCTGCGACGGGAAGGCCGGCTTGATCACCAGCTCGTCCAGCCGCTCGAGGGCCTGGGCCAGCACCGGCGGCTCGCCGCACCACCAGGTGGCGATTGACGGCAGGATCAAGGTTTCGCCGAACAGGTGCTCACAGATCCGCGGCAGAAAACCCAGCAGCCCGGGCGATTCGAGCACGCCGCTGCCCAAGGCATTGGCCACCATCACATTGCCCTGGCGCACGGCGTCGAGCAGGCCGGGCACGCCCAGGGCAGAGTCGGTGCGCAACTCCAGGGGGTCGCAGAAATCGTCGTCCAGGCGACGCATGATCGCGTGCACCCGGCGCAGACCGCTCAAGGTCTTCAGGTAGACGGTCGCCTCGCGCACGGTCAGGTCACTGCCCTCGACCAGCGGATAGCCGAGCTGGCGTGCCAGATACAGATGCTCGAAATAGCTTTCGTTGAACCGCCCAGGCGTCAACAGCACCACCAGCGGCGCCTCGTTGGCGCTGGCGGCCAGTCGGCTCATGGTGTCCTGCACGGTGCGAAAAAAGCCGGCCATGTGCTCGACTTTCAAGTCGCGGTACAGCTCGGGAAAGGTCCGCAACAGGCCCATGCGGTTTTCCAGCGCATAACCTGCGCCGGAGGGCGCCTGGGTCCGGTCGGCGGTGACCCACCAGCGTCCATCGGGCGTGCGCGCCAGGTCCGCCGCATACAGGTGCAGGAACGTGCCTTGCGGCGGCTGCATGCCCTGGCACGGCCACAGGTAGTTGTTGTGCCCGAAGATCAGCTCGGCGGGCAGCAGCCCTTGGGCAATCAGCGTTTGCGGGCCATAGATATCGGCCAGCACGGCGTTGAGCAAGCGTGCCCGCTGGGCGATACCCGCCGCGACCTGGCGCCATTCGTGGGCAGGAATGATGTGCGGCAGCAGGTCCAGTTCCCACGGCCGATCGGCCCCCTTGGGGTCGGCATAGACGTTGTAGGTGACGCCGTTTTCCTGGATCTGCCGTGTCAGCGACGCCTGGCGCTGCGACAACTGGCCTGGCGCACTGCGTTGCAGATGCTCGAACAGGCGCCGCCAGTGCGGGCGCACGCCGCCATCGGGTTCGAGCATTTCATGATAGGACCCGCCGGACAGCGAGTAACGATCGAGCAGGTCAGACATGGCGAAGCTCGGGGGCAGCGTTGAGAAGAACGATTATCGCAGCCTGCACGGTGCGCGGATACCGTCCATGGCTCACACCCCGCCTTGAGGAACGCGGCGCATGTCCAGGGTCATCGGCAAGTCATCGTCCACCTTGAGCGCTGGCAGTACCAACCTGCCGGGACTGTGGCCGATCCGAAAGAACCGCGCCAGACGCCGGCTTTCGGCTTCGTTGGCATTCACCGGTGGGCTGTCGTAGCTGCGCCCGCCGGGGTGCACCGCATGGTACTGGCACCCACCCAGCGAGCGCTGCGTCCAGGTGTCGACGATGTCGAAGGTCAGCGGCACATGCGCCTGGCCGGCGACGTCATCGCCGTGATCGGCCTGCCAGGCACGGTAGCGCACTCCCGCAACGAACTCGCCGGCACGACCGGTAGCGGTCAGCGGCAGGGGCTGGCCGTTGACAGCCAGCCGGTAACGATCGGCCAGCAACCCATTGACGCGCACCTGCAGGCGCTCCAGCGATGCGTCCGGCGACTGCGGCGCGCCACTGGCACTGCCTCGTCCGGGGCCAGGCTCCAGGGCATGGCGCAGCTCCACGGCAATCCCCTCTACCACGCAGTCGCCCATGGTGGGGAAGCGAAACGCCCGTTGTGCGGCAAACCATCCGGCATCCACGGCATAGCCGTGTGCATTCAGATCGTCGATCACCTCGGCGAAATCGCGCTCGATGTAGTACGGCAGCATGAAGCGGTCGTGCAGCTGTGTACCCCAGCGGGTCAGCCTGGCCGGTGCGTAGGGCTTGCGCCAGAAGCGCGCCACCAGGCTGCGCAGCAACAGTTGCAGAGCCAGGTTCATGCGCCCATGGGGTGGCATTTCCAGGCCCTGCAGGCGCAGCAGCCCCGCGCGCTCTCCTGGTCCGTCACCGTCCAGACGGGCAATGCAGAACTGCGCGCCGGCAGGGTTACCGGTCATATCCACCAACAGATGGCGCAGCACACGGTCGATCAGTCCTGTTGGGCACGGCACGCCGGGAACGGGCAATTGCGCCAGAGCGATCTCGAGTTCGTACAACGCATCGCCGCGCGTTTCGTCGACCCGCGGGGTCGGCCAGGCAGTGCCACTGAACAGATACGACAGTGCCGGATGATCATGCCAATAGCCGATCAGACTGCGCAGCAGGTCGGGCCGGCGCAGAAACGGCGAATCCGCCGCCGTCGTCCCACCCAGCAGCAACGGATTACCCGCGCCGGTGCCGGTCTGCCGACCGTCGATCATGAACCGCTGGGCCTCCAGGCGACGCTGCCGAGCCTGCTCGTACAGCTCATCCACACCCTGGATCGACTGCGCCCAGCTTGTGGATTGCGGCACGTCGACCTTGAACACGCCTGGCATCGACGTAGCCTTGAAACCACTGGCAGGTGCGTCGCTTCGAGCTTCCCACCTCGCGGCATCGGCGCTATCCATGGCCACGAAGGTCGGCTCGCTACCGATGCACAGGCGCACGTCCTCTGCGCGCAGATCGGCATCGACCCGCTGCCCCAGGGCCAGCATGTCCGCCCATTGCTCTTCGCTCAACGGCCAGGTGACGCGTGGCGTCTGCCAGATACGCTGCACCGACATCCGGTGGGAAAACGTCACCTCACAGGGCTCCACCCGGCCACTGATCGGCGCCGCCGAAGAAGGTTCGGGACTGCACGCCAGGGGAATGTGGCCCTCCCCGGCAAACAGCCCGGACGTGGCGTCCAGACCAATCCAGCCAGCGCCCGGCAAATACACCTCGCACCAGGCATGCAGGTCGGTGAAATCGACATCGGTACCGGACGGACCGTCGAGGGCCTGCTCATCGGCGACCAATTGGATCAGGTAGCCGGAGACGAAGCGCGCGGCAATCCCCAGTCGGCGCATCAGCTGCACCAGCAGCCAGGCGGAATCGCGGCACGAACCGGCACCGGTGAGCAGCGTGTGCTCGGGCGTCTGCACGCCCGGCTCCATGCGCAGCAGGTAGCGAATGTCCTGGCTGAGTTGCTGGTTCAGCCTGACCAGGAAATCGATACTGGGGATCGGCGTACGGTCGATGCCGTCCAGGTACGCTTGAAACCTGGGCGTCAGGGCCAGGGTTTCCAGGTAGGGAGCCAGCTCATGCTGCTCTTCGTCGGTGTATGCGAAGGGCATCTGCTGCGCATGCGGTTCGAGAAAGAAATCGAAGGGATTGAACACCGCGATCTCGGCAACCAGGTCCACTTCGATGCGCAGCTCGGTGGCCTTCTCCGGAAACACCAGGCGGGCCAGGTAGTTGCCCTGTGGGTCCTGCTGCCAATTGATGAAGTGCTGCGCTGGCGACACTTTCAAGGCATAGGAAAGCACCCGCGTGCGGCTGTGCGGCGCGGGGCGCAGGCGCACCACTTGAGGGCCGACATCGACGGCGCGGTCGTAGCGATAATGGGTGACATGGTTCAGTGCGACATGAATCGACACGGCGTGCCTCCTGCGAGCCTGGAAGGTAAGTGCACGGCGCAAGACTTATGCCATGTGGAGGGTTCAGCCACTGCACTGCGAAGCGGGACATCCGATCGAACGGTTGCCCTAGTTCGGCGTGTGCCAGCGTCGCATACATTGGACGCATCGTGGTGCGATAAACCTGTATTGCCCAGGCAGGAGGCGCTCACCTTAATGTGGGCGCTCATTCAATCAAGAGATATCCCCATGCCAAACGACCAAGACACCGCTGCGCAAGCCCTGCTCACCGCGCAGCCTTCAAGACAGCGCAAGACGTCGTTGCGCCCCACCCAGGCATTGATCGACGCCATCCGCAGTGCGACCAGAGACGGAGTGCTGGACACGACCGACAACCCAGCCCACGAGGCCATCGCCGCCCGCCCACCGCGACGAGCGCAGCCGAAGTCGAACGACACCGAGCCTGACGGTCACACCGAGTCGTAAGCTATCGCGCTCACGGCAGCGCAACGTGCATCAGCGCGGCAGGACCGGCTGGCGGGTCGGCTTGCCCTTGCCCTTGCCGGGCTTGGCAGCCTGCTGGCGATCCTTGGCGGCCTGCTTGCTGCGCGCCTCGGCGGCAGCCTTGGCCTGCTCGCGCTTGTCCCACGGCTTGGAACCGTCGCTGGCACGCGGCGGCAAGCCGGTGTGCTGGGTCAGGATGCGGGTTTCCTTGGCCACCTTGTGGCTGCCGGCCGGGGTGGAATTCTTGCGTCGCGCACTCTGATAGGTGTCGGTAGCCGGCTGATGCAACGGAATCAGCTGGTTTTTCCCCGGACCGATCAGGTCGGCACGGCCCATGCGTTCCAGTGCCTCGCGCAGCATCGGCCAACCCTTGGGGTCGTGATAGCGCAGGAATGCCTTGTGCAGGCGACGCTGTTCCTCGCTCTTGACGATGGTCAGGTTGTCGCTCTTGTAGGTGACCTTGCGCAGCGGGTTCTTGCCCGAGTGGTACATCGCGGTGGCCGAAGCCATCGGCGAGGGGTAGAACGCCTGCACCTGGTCGGCACGGAAACCGTTGCCCTTGAGCCACAGCGCCAGGTTCATCATGTCTTCATCGGTGGTGCCGGGGTGGGCGGCGATGAAGTACGGGATCAGGTACTGCTCCTTGCCCGCTTCTTTCGAGAATTTCTCGAACATGCGCTTGAATTTGTCGTACGAGCCGATACCCGGCTTCATCATCTGATTCAGCGGACCTTCCTCGGTATGCTCCGGGGCGATCTTGAGGTAGCCGCCGACGTGGTGCGTCACCAGCTCCTTGACGTACTCGGGGGACTCCACCGCCAGGTCGTAGCGCAGGCCCGAGGCAATGAGGATCTTCTTCACGCCCGGCAGTGCCCGCGCGCTGCGGTACAGCTGGATCAGCGAAGAGTGGTCGGTGTTGAGGTTCGGGCAGATCCCCGGGAACACGCACGACGGCTTGCGGCACGCGGATTCGATTTCCGGGCTCTTGCAGGCGATGCGGTACATGTTGGCGGTCGGCCCGCCAAGGTCGGAAATCACTCCGGTAAAACCCGGCACCTTGTCGCGGATCTCTTCGATCTCGCGAATGATCGACTCTTCGGAACGGTTCTGGATGATCCGCCCCTCGTGCTCGGTGATCGAGCAGAAGGTGCAGCCACCGAAACAGCCGCGCATGATGTTCACCGAGAAGCGAATCATGTCGTAGGCCGGGATTTTCTGGTTGCCGTACGCCGGGTGCGGAACCCGGGCATAGGGCATGCCGAACACGTAGTCCATTTCCTCGGTGGTCATGGGAATGGGCGGCGGGTTGAACCACACGTCCACTTCGCCATGCCGCTGCACCAAGGCACGGGCATTGCCTGGGTTGGTTTCCAGGTGCAGCACGCGGTTGGCGTGGGCGTACAGCACGGCATCGCCGCGCACCTTCTCGAAGGAAGGCAGGCGAATCACCGTCTTGTCCCGCGTCATCCGCGGGCTGGCCAGGATCTGCACGACCTTGGCTTCGTTCGGGTCTTCGACGTTGCCCTTCTCCTGCTCGATGGCGCAGGCCTGGGTGTCCTGAGTGTTCACGTACGGGTTGATGATCTTGTCGACCTTGCCTGGCCGATCGATACGGGTCGAGTCGACCTCGTACCAGTCCTTGGGCGTATCGCGGCGAATGAACGCGGTGCCGCGAATGTCAGTGATCTCTTCGACCTTCTGACCGTACGACAGGCGCTGGGCCACTTCGACGATGGCGCGCTCGGCGTTGCCGTACAGCAGGATATCGGCGCAGGCGTCGATCAGGATCGAATGACGAACCTTGTCCTGCCAGTAGTCGTAGTGCGCGATGCGGCGCAGCGATGCTTCGATGCCGCCCAGCACGATCGGCACATGCTTGTAGGCTTCCTTGCATCGCTGGCTGTACACCAGGCTGGCGCGGTCTGGCCGCGAGCCGGCCTGGCCGCCGGGCGTGTAGGCGTCGTCGGAACGCACCTTCTTGTCGGCGGTGTAGCGGTTGATCATCGAGTCCATGTTGCCGGCCGCGACACCGAAGAACAGGTTCGGCTCGCCCAGCTTCATGAAGTCATCCTTGGACTGCCAGTTCGGCTGGGCAATGATGCCCACGCGAAACCCCTGGGCTTCCAAAAGCCGGCCGATGATGGCCATGCCGAACGACGGATGGTCGACATAGGCATCACCGGTGACGATGATGATGTCGCAGGAATCCCAGCCAAGCTGATCCATCTCCTCCCTGCTCATAGGCAGGAAAGGCGCTGGGCCGAAGCATTCGGCCCAGTATTTGGGATAGTCAAAAAGCGGCTTGGCTGCTTGCATGTCGATGACCGTATGAAAAATCGCGGGCGCGGAATATAGCACAAAAAATAACCAATTCCGATGGCTTTAGTCGGAAATGGCTGGCGAAGATATTTATCCGGTAGACCTGATAAACCGCAGTGACCCTTTCGCGGGCAGAGCCCGCTCCCACAACAAGCGGCGTTGCACGCGGCTCCTGTGGGAGCGGGTTCTACCCGCGAAGGGGCAGTACCTGCAGAATCACTACTCGTCGTCGTCGAAGTTGTAGCTACCCGGAGCGAGGTTCTCGAAGCGGGTGTACTTGCCGATGAAGGCCAGGCGGATGAAACCGATCGGACCGTTACGCTGCTTGCCGATGATGATCTCGGCAATGCCCTTGTGCTCGGTGTCCGGGTGATACACCTCGTCGCGATAGACGAACATGATCACGTCGGCATCCTGCTCGATGGCGCCGGATTCTCGCAGGTCGGAGTTCACCGGGCGCTTGTTCGGGCGCTGCTCGAGCGAGCGGTTGAGCTGCGACAGCGCCACCACCGGGCAATTGAACTCCTTGGCCAGCGCCTTCAGCGAGCGAGAAATCTCGGAGATCTCGTTGGTACGGTTGTCGCCGCTGGAACCGGGGATCTGCATCAACTGCAGGTAGTCGATCATGATCAGGCCGATCTCGCCGTGCTCGCGCACCAGGCGACGCGTACGCGCGCGCATCTCCGACGGACTGATACCGGCCGTATCGTCGATGAACAGCTTGCGATCGTTGAGCAGGTTGACCGCCGAGGTCAGGCGCGGCCAATCGTCGTCGTCCAGCCGACCCGAACGCACCTTGGTCTGATCGATACGTCCCAGCGAGGAAAGCATACGCATGATCAGCGAATCGCCTGGCATCTCCAGCGAGTACACCAGCACGGCTTTCTCGCTGCGCAGCACGGCGTTTTCCACCAGGTTCATGGCAAATGTGGTCTTGCCCATGGACGGACGGCCGGCGACGATGATCAGGTCGGCCGGCTGCAGGCCGCTGGTCTTCTCGTCCAGATCGGTGTAGCCGGTGGACAGGCCGGTGATGGCCGCATCGGTATTGAACAGGGTGTCGATGCGATCAATGGCCTTGGTCAGCAGGTCGTTGACACTGACCGGGCCACCGGTCTTGGGCCGCGCCTCGGCGATCTGGAAAATCTGCCGTTCGGCCTCGTCGAGAATCTCGGCAGCATTGCGCCCCTGCGGATTGAACGCACTGTCGGCGATCTCGCTGCTGATGCTGATCAACTGGCGCAGGGTGGCACGCTCGCGGACGATCTGCGCGTAGGCCTTGATGTTGGCCACCGACGGGGTGTTCTTCGCCAGCTCGCCCAGGTAACCCAGGCCACCGACCTGAGTGCCCTGGCCTTCCTTGTCGAGCTGTTCGTGCAGGGTGACCACGTCGAAAGGCGTGTTCTGATCGGCCAGCTTGGCGATGGCGCGGAAGATCAGCCGGTGGTCATGACGATAGAAATCGCCGTCCGAAACCTGATCGAGCACACGTTCCCAGGCGTTGTTGTCCAGCATCAACCCACCGAGCACGGCCTGTTCGGCCTCGACGGAATGCGGCGGCACCTTGAGGGCAGCGGTTTGCAGATCGTATTGCTCGGGAGCGGATATCTCGTTCATGGCCACTTGAAATTCGGGTTGCAGAAAACGGCTTCTTCACAAAAACAAAGGGCACGACCTGTGAACAGGTCGTGCCCGATGTTAAACCGCCTGGCACCAGAGGTGCCAGCCGACTTATGCAGCTACTACGACAACGCGTACGGTAGCTTCAACGTCGCTGTGCAGGTGCACGGCCACGTCGTATTCGCCAACGTTACGGATGGTGCCGTTCGGCAGACGCACTTCAGACTTGGCCACTTCGACGCCGGAGGCGGTCAGGGCGTCAGCGATGTCGTGAGTGCCGATCGAACCGAACAGCTTGCCTTCGTCGCCAGCGGTGGCAGTGATGGTCACTTCCAGCTCGGCCAGTTGGGCAGCACGCGTTTCGGCCGAAGCCTTCTTGTCGGCAGCTGCTTTTTCCAGCTCGGCGCGACGCTCTTCGAACGCAGCCAGGTTGGCAGCGGTCGCAGCGGTAGCCTTGCCGAATGGCAGCAGGAAGTTACGACCGTAGCCGGCCTTAACATTTACCTTATCGCCCAGGTTGCCCAGGTTGGCGACTTTTTCCAGCAGGATCAGTTCCATTTGGTATAAACCTCTTAACTTTTAACCTTCACCGTTCGCGGAATCGCTATCGGTGCCTTTCGGCCCGATTCGACCGCGAAAATCAATCAGGCTGTCGACAATGGCCAGGACCACGAGCAACGGATAGATCAGCTGCATGAACAGCACGAGCGTGACGTACATCCCCACGAGCCAGAACCTGCCCAGCTTGCCCGCCTTGACCAGCCCATGCATCAGGGCCAGCCCGGCGAACACCAGCGGTACGCTGCACAGCGGCGTCAACATGGCCATCTGAGGTCCGAAGTTCGGACCGATGAGCATGCACGCCAGCAGCAATACCGCCGGCCAGAGTGGAATGCGAATGGCGCGAAACTCGCTGCCAAAACCACCCGGGTTGTACAACGCCGCCTGCCAGTAACGCCCCAGCATCAGGGCTGCCACGCTGACGACTTGCAACAAGGCCGCTATCAGGCCATTGAGTACCGGCGCAATGAGGCTGCCAAGGCTGGCCCGCTCCTCTACCGACATCTGCTGGTAGAGACCACCGAGCATCTGCGGCAGGCGTTCGTTCAACGCCTGCGCCAACGCTTCGATGGGTTCGCGAAACACCACGCCCAACAACACTCCGTACACCAGCCCCAGCGCTATGCTGGCCAGCAGCACGCGATTCCAGGCCCACCCCGCGCGCAACAGCGCCGCGAGCCCCAGTGCGCCCAGCAACACCATCAAGGTGCGCGGTTCACCGAAGTACCACCAGGCCAAAGCCGGCAGCAGAGCCCAGATGAGGACGCCAATGGCGTCACTCATGCCGCGCCGCAGGTACACCAGGCACGCTGCGGCAGCACTCAACCAGAACAACAGCGGCAATGCCGCGCATCCGACCACTACCAGAGTGGCCTGCATGCGACCGCGCATGATGAAATCAGCCAGGGCACGCATGCGTATCTATCCTTTTACTGCGTATCGACAACCCGGTCTCAGCGGCCGTGGCTGTCGGTGTAGGCCAGCAGGGCCAGGAAGCGGGCGCGCTTGATAGCGACGGCCAGCTGACGCTGATAACGAGCCTTGGTACCGGTGATACGGCTTGGAACGATCTTGCCGGTTTCGGATACGTAGGCTTTCAGAGTGTTGAGATCCTTGTAATCGATCTCCTTCACATCTTCAGCGGTGAAGCGGCAAAATTTACGACGACGGAAGAAACGTGCCATGTAATGGGCTCCTCAAAAGGTCCGTGGATTACTCGTCAGCGTTATCGCTGGCGTCGCTGTTGTCGCTGTCATCGCCATCGGCGCTGTCAGAGTGCTCAGGACGGTCACGACGCTCACGGCGCTCGCTGCGGTTTTCTTCTGCCTTGAGCATCTCGGACTGGTCGGTGACGGCTTCGTCGCGACGGATGACAAGGTTACGGATCACGGCATCGTTGTAGCGGAAGTTGTCTTCCAGCTCGGCCAGGGCCTTGCCGGTGCACTCAACGTTCAGCATCACGTAGTGAGCCTTGTGAACGTTGTTGATGGCGTAGGCCAGCTGACGACGGCCCCAATCTTCCAGACGGTGGATCTTGCCGCCGTCTTCTTCGATCAGCTTGGTGTAACGCTCAACCATGCCGCCGACTTGCTCGCTCTGATCCGGGTGGACCAGAAAGATGATTTCGTAATGACGCATGAATGCTCCTTACGGGTTGTAGCCTGCCGCCAGAGCGGTCAGACAAGGAGTGAATGACACTGTGTGTCTTGCCTTGTGGCTTTTGGATAGAGGCGCACGAGTGCACCAGCCATCACGGCAAGGGGCGCAATTGTAGAGAAGGGGTTGGGGGGAAGCAAGGGGATTGGTGAATATTTGTACAGCGATGGCGGTGTCGCGGCCAACCCCTTCGCGGGCAGAGGGCTCTCCGCCCGCCCCGCTCCCACATCTATCGGTCACATCTGTGGGAGCGGGCTCTGCCCGCGAAGGGGCCGGCCCAGGCGGATCATTTCTTCTTGGCGTTACGCTGACGAACCGCTTCGAACAGACAGATCCCGGTCGCCACCGACACGTTCAGGCTGCTCACGCTGCCCGCCATCGGCAGCTTGACCAGGTAGTCGCAGTGCTCGCGGGTCAGGCGACGCATGCCCTTACCTTCGGCGCCCATGATCAGGATGGTGGGCCCGGTCATGTCCTGCTGGTAGATCTCGTTGTCCGCCTCGCCGGCGGTACCCACGACCCACAGGCCACGCTGCTGGAGTTTTTCCAGGGTACGGGCCAGGTTGGTCACAGCCACCAGCGGAATCACTTCCGCTGCGCCACACGCCACCTTGCGCACGGCAGGAGTGAGGGTGGCCGATTTGTCCTTGGGCACGATCACCGCCAGCGCACCGGCCGCATCGGCGGTACGCAGGCAAGCACCCAGATTGTGCGGATCGGTCACGCCATCCAGAACCAGCAGCAACGGCGGGCCCTCGGTGCGATCCAGCAGCTCGTCGAGCATCGCCTCGCCCCACACCTGGCTTGGGCTGACCTCCGCCACTACCCCTTGGTGCACGCCTTCGACCCAGGCATCCAGCTCACGCCGCTCGGCCTGGCCAATCGCCACACGATTCTGCGTGGCGAGGTCGACCAGGGTCTGTACCCGCGGCTCACTGCGCCCCTCGGACAGCCAGATCTGCTTGACCCGCTTGGGATGATGGCGCAACAGCGCCTCCACCGCGTGCACGCCGTAGATTTTTTCCAGCTGACTCATGACTTGGCCTTGGGTTTGCGGCTGCCCGATTTCGATGGACCCTTGCGGTGCTTGGTCGCCTTGGCATCGCCTCCGGCGCCCGTGCTGCCAGTACCGCCGTTGCGGCTGCCGGAAGCCTTGGCCGAGCCGCCCTTGGCTGCATCGGCAAGCAGGGCCTTCTTCATTTCACGGCTCTTGCGCACCTCGGCGTTCTGCGCGGCGGCATCGGATGCCCGATAGACCTCGTCGCTGTCGGCCTTGCGCGCCTTGCTCGGGGCAGCGCTGCGCTTGGCGGCAGCGGCGGCCGGCTTCTCGGCGGCGGTCTTTTCGACCGCCGGCGTGGTCGGGTAGCTCTTGGGCTTGCCGGCCGGCGCGTCGGCCTTGCGGTTCTTGCGCCCGATCGGCTGGTTCAGCGTTGCTTCGCCGATACCGAAATCGATCTTGCGCTCGTCCAGGTCGACCCGCATGACCTGCACCTCGACCGTGTCGCCAAGGCGGAAATTGCGCCCGGTGCGCTCGCCGGCCAGGCGATGGTGGATCGGGTCGAAATGGTAGTAGTCGCCCGGCAGCGCGGTGACGTGCACCAGGCCTTCGACGAAGATATCGGTCAGCTCGACGAACAGGCCGAAACCGGTCACGGCGGTGATCACGCCAGGGAAGGTTTCGCCCACGCGGTCCTTCATGAACTCGCACTTGAGCCAATTGACCACGTCACGGGTGGCTTCGTCGGCACGGCGCTCGCTCATCGAACACTCTTCGCCCAACTGCTCCAGCGCCGCTTCGTCGTACGGATAGATGCGCGCCTTGGGAATGGTCGGGGCACCGGCGCGCTTGACGTGCGGGGTGTCCTGCTTGGAGTGGATCACGCTGCGGATTGCCCGGTGCGTGAGCAGGTCGGGGTAGCGGCGGATCGGCGAGGTGAAGTGGGTGTACGCCTCGTAGTTCAGACCGAAGTGACCATGGTTGTCGGCGCTGTACACCGCCTGGCTCAACGAACGCAGCATGACGGTCTGGATCACGTGGAAATCCGGGCGACCCTGGATGGTTTCCAGCAGTGCACGGTAATCCTTGGGCGACGGACCGTCCTTGCCCTTGTTCAGCGACAGGCCAAGCTCGCCGAGGAAAGCACGCAGCTTTTCCAGACGCTCCGGCGGCGGACCGTCGTGGACGCGATACAGAGCCGGGATTTCGTGTTTCTTGAGGAATTCGGCAGTGGCCACGTTGGCCGCCAGCATGCATTCCTCGATCAGCTTGTGGGCATCGTTGCGGATGGTCGGCTTGATCTCGGCGATCTTGCGCTCGGAACCGAAGACGATGCGCGTCTCCTGGGTTTCGAAGTCGATGGCACCACGCACGTGACGCGCCGACAGCAGCACCTTGTACAGGGCATACAGCTGCTTGAGATGCGGCAGCACATCGCCGAACTCGCCACGCAGGGCCTTGGCTTCGCTGCTGCGCGAATGCTCGAGCAGGGTACTGACCTTGTTGTAGGTCAGGCGCGCATGGGAGTGGATCACGGCTTCGTAGAAGCTGTAGTCGGTCATCTCGCCGGTCTTGGAGATGGTCATCTCGCAGACCATAGCCAAACGGTCGACATGGGGGTTCAGCGAACACAGGCCGTTGGACAGCTGCTCGGGCAGCATCGGAATCACGCGCTCGGGGAAGTACACCGAGTTGCCACGTACCTGAGCTTCGGTATCGAGCGCCGAGCCAAGCTTCACGTAGCTGGACACGTCGGCAATGGCGACGTACAAGGTCCAGCCGCCGTTGAACAGGCGCAGCTTGCTCTTGGCTTCGCAATAGACGGCATCGTCGAAGTCGCGCGCGTCTTCGCCGTCGATGGTCACGAACGGCAGATGGCGCAGGTCGATGCGCTTCTCCTTGTCCTTGTCTTCCACCTGCGGCTTGAGCTTGGCGGCCTCCTTGAGCACGGCTTCGGGCCATACATGAGGAATGTCGTAGGTGCGCAGGGCGACGTCGATTTCCATGCCGGGCGCCATGTAGTTGCCCAGCACCTCGACGATGTCACCCTGAGGCTGGAAGCGCGCGGTTGGCCAGTGGGTGATCTTCACCCCGACGAACTGGCCGATCTTCGCGGCGCCATGGCGACCGGGGGTGATCAGCACTTCCTGCTGCACCTTGGGGTTGTCCGGTGTCACGAAACCAATGCCGCCTTCTTCGAAGTAGCGGCCAACGATGGTTTCATGGGCACGCGACACCACTTCGACGATCACGCCTTCGCGACGACCGCGACGGTCGAGGCCGGAAACCCGTGCCAGGGCACGGTCGCCATCGAACACCAGACGCATCTGCGCCGGGCTCATGAACAGGTCGTCGCTGCCGTCGTCGGGGATCAGGAAGCCGAAGCCATCGCGGTGACCGCTGATGCGGCCGGCGATCAGGTCGAGCTTGTCGACCGGGGCATAGGTGCCGCGACGGGTGTAGATCAGTTGCGCATCGCGCTCCATGGCACGCAAGCGGCGGCGCAGGGCTTCCAGCTGGTCCTCGGTGGTGAGGCCGAACTCGTCCACCAGCTGCTCGCGGCTGGCGGGAGAGCCGCGCTCGTCGAGGTGCTTGAGGATCAGCTCACGGCTGGGAATGGGGTTTTCGTATTTTTCCGCTTCACGAGCGGCCTCGGGATCGAGGGTCTGCCAATCGGCCATTAGAGAGAATTCACCTTGTCTATATAGGCGTTAGTTTGGCATACGCGTATTGAAACGGGAAATTTCAGGCGCTGCCTGCCAGTTAAAAGCCCTGCCCCGAGGTCGAAAACAGTGTCCGGGACGCCACTGGAGAATTTTAGTCGATTTTTCTCGCCACAGGGGTTTACAGCGTAAAGAGCGCTCCGTATAGTGCGCGCCATCGACAACGCACAGCGTTGCAGATGCTGCCCAGATGGTGAAATTGGTAGACACGCCAGCTTCAGGTGCTGGTGACCTTACGGTCGTGGAAGTTCGAGTCTTCTTCTGGGCACCAATTCAGGACACGAGATTACATCAATCTTGTGCCACTCACAAAAGCCCGCGAAAGCGGGTTTTTGCGTTTCAGGGCTTTTTCAGGCAGTTGGATGTTTTGAATTAACAAAATCAAAACAGGGGTTTACAGATCAAAAGGGCGGTCGTATAGTGCGCCCCATCAACGGCGTGCAACGCTGCTGATGCTGCCCAGATGGTGAAATTGGTAGACACGCCAGCTTCAGGTGCTGGTGACCTTACGGTCGTGGAAGTTCGAGTCTTCTTCTGGGCACCAATTCTTCACAAGAACCCGCGAAAGCGGGTTTTTGCGTTTCTGGCACCCCAAAATCTCCCCACCTTTCTCCCGTAGGAGCGGTCCGTGGCCGCGAAACAGGCGACGCGGTCCTCCTGACACACCCCAGGGCGCCCTTCCCGGCCGATGACCGCTCCCAGGGATAAGCCTTGCGTGGATCCGAAAGGCCACCTGAGAACCTATATCGTTTACAATTGTTTCAAGATTCCGCTGCCCTGCCGTAAGGAAGTTGCCCCATGCCCACACCAACCCTCCGGTCCCTTTTTTGCACCCTGGCCGCCTGCCTGCTGGGCACGGCACTGGCCGCCCAGTTGGCCCTGGCCGCCGACAAGGTCGAACTGACCCTCTACAATGGCCAGCACAAGGAAATAGGCGAGGCCATCGCGCAGGCCTACGAGGCCAAGACCGGGATTCATGTCAATGTCCGCAAGGGCAGCAGCAATCAATTGGCCAGCCAGGTAATGGAAGAAGGCCAGCGCTCTCCGGCGGATCTCATCTACACCGAAGAATCACCTCCTCTGAACAATCTGGGCGAGAAAGGCTTTCTGGCCAGAATCGACGACAGCACCCTGAGCATGCTGCCGCCCGAATACGTCGCCAAGGACGGTTCGTGGATGGGCGTGACCGCTCGCGTACGGGTGGTGGCCTACAACCCGAAGCTGATCGACGAAAAAGACCTGCCTGAAACGGTGCTGGAGTTCGCCGAGCCGCAGTGGCAGGGCAAGGTCGGCTTCGTGCCCACCAGCGGAGCCTTCCAGGAGCAGGCCGTGGCCATCATCAAGCTGCACGGTCGCGAGGCCGCCGAGGAATGGCTGACCGGTCTGCGCGCCTTCGGCAAGACCTACACCAACAACATGGTCGCCCTCAAGGCGGTGGAAAACGGCGAAATCGCCACTGTTCTGGTAAACAACTACTACTGGTTCGCACTCCAGCGCGAGAAAGGCCAGCTCGACTCCAAACTGCATTACTTCAGCAACGGCGACGCCGGCGGCCTGATCACCATTTCTTCCGCTGCCGTTCTCAAGTCCAGCAAGCACCCGCGGGAAGCCCAGGCGCTGCTCGCCTACATGGCCAGCGAGGAAGGCCAGCGCGTCATTACCCAGACCACTGCCGAGTACCCACTGCACAAAGGCATGGTCTCGGACCGCGGCCTGAAGCCGTTCGACGAGCTGCAGGCACCGGCCATCACTCCGGCAGACATCGGCAATGCCGAGGACGCGCTGGACCTGGAACGGGATGTCGGCCTGAATTGACCACCTCTCTCGTCGTGCCTGCGGGGCGGCGCAAGCGCCCCTCGGTCTGGGTGCTCGTACCCGTCCTGCTGCTGGTCGGGCTGAGCCTGCTGCCCCTGCTCTACGTTGGCCTGAAGGCGTGGCAAGCGGGCCTCCACGAAGCCATCAGGCTGTTGTGGCGCCCCTACGTGCTGCGCTTGCTGGGCAACACCCTGATGTTGATGGCCGGGGTGACGGCGGCCTGCGTGGTCATCGGCGTGAGCCTGGCGTGGCTGCTCGAACGCAGCGACCTGGCCGGCCGACGTCTCTGGGGCGTGATCCTCTGCCTGCCGTTCGCGGTACCTGCCTTCGTCAGCGGCTTTACCTGGGTTTCGCTCAGCCCACGATTCGAAGGATTGGGCGGCGCGATTCTGGTGATGACCCTGTCGAAATACCCGCTGGTGTTTCTGCCGGTCGCCGCGACGCTGCGCAATCTGGACACCTCTCTGGAGGAATCGGCGCGCACGCTGGGGCAGAACCGCACGGGGGTGTTCTTCAAGGTCACGCTGCCGCTGCTGTGGCCGGCGGTACTGGGCGGGGCGCTGCTGATCGCGCTGCACATGCTGGTGGAGTTCGGCGCCCTGTCGATCCTGGGGCTGCAGACCTTCACCACAGCGATCTATCAACAGTTCGAACTGGAATTCAGCAACACCAATGCGGCGATGCTGTCGGCACTGCTGCTGGTTCTGTGCCTATTGTTGCTGTGGCTGGAGCTGAAGGTGCGTGGCAACGCGCGTCACATTCGTACCGGCCAGGGCGCTGCCCGGCGTGCAACGCCGTTGCGGCTCGGCGCCTGGTGCGTGTTGGCGCAGTCGTATTGCCTGCTGCTGGTGATCGTGGGCAGCGGTGTGCCACTGGCCATGCTCGGCTATTGGCTGGTGAAGGGCTCGTCGGCGGCCTTTCCCGTGGCGGCCATCGGCGAGGCGCTGTTGACCTCGTTGGCATTGGCCCTGGGCGGCGCTGCGCTGTGCCTGGCGCTGGCATTGCCCGTGGGGCTATTGGTGGTGCGCCACCGGGGCCGCCTGGCCATCTGGGCAGAACGCCTGCCCTATCTGCTGCATGCGCTACCGGGGCTGGTGATCGCCTTGACGCTGGTGTATTTCGCCCTGCACTACGTTCCGGCGATGTACCAGACCACCGGACTGCTGTTGCTGGCTTACGCGCTGCTGTTTCTGCCCCTGGCGCAGGCGCCGGTGCGTACTGCCCTGAACAAGGCTGCGCCTGCGCTCGAAGAAGCGGCACGGACCCTGGGCGCCACGCCGTTCACCGCGTTCTGCCGTGTGACACTGCCGATCATCTTCCTGGCGATGGCAGCGGCATTCGCGCTGGTATTCCTCGATGGCATGAAGGAACTGACCGCTACCCTGGTGCTGGCCCCCACTGGCATGACGACTTTGGCGACCGAGGTGTGGTCGCACACCTCGAACATGGAGTTCGCCGCCGCCGCGCCCTACGCGGCACTGCTGATCCTGATTTCCGGCGTACCGGTGTACTTGCTCACCACTCGTATGTACCTGAACCGCACAGAGTGAAGCCACGCAATCCTGCAGGAGCGGTCCGTGGCCGCGAAAAGGCACTGCGGTTCGTCAGGCAGACCGCAGCGCGGCTTCAGGCGCGGAATTGGCCCAGGCTGGCTTTGAGCTGGGCAGCGAGCTTGTCCAGTTCCCGGCTGCTGGCCGTGGTCTGCTGTACCGCGAACGCTGCTTTCTCTGCCTGGGCGTGGATCACCTGCACCCTGCCCTTCACCGCCTGCGCGCCTCGCGCCTGCTGTTCGGCCGCCTGGGTTGCCAGGCCGATCGCCGAGTGCACCTGTTCCACCGAAGCCTGAACGGCCTGCTGCAGCCGCGCACTGTCGCGCAGCACTGCCAAGCCTTCGTCCGCCTGCCGTCCGGCCTGACCGATAGCCGCCACCGCTTCCCGCGCCCCGGCCTGCAAAGCGCCGATGTGGGCCTGGATATCGCCGGTCGAACTCTGCGTCTTGCTTGCCAGCGCGCGCACCTCGTCGGCGACCACGGCGAAACCGCGCCCGGTCTCACCAGCCCGCGCCGCCTCGATGGCGGCATTGAGCGCCAGCAGATTGGTCTGCTCGGCGATCCCGTGGATCACCGTCAACACCACCTCGATCTGCTGGCTCTGCTCGGCCAGGCGCTCGATCACCTTTGAGCCGCTCTGCACCTGGCCGGCCAACGCCTCGATCAACCCCCCGACCTGTTGCGAGGCACGGGTATTGTCGTCGGTGGCCTTGCGTATCTGCGCCACCTGCTGCAAGGCCGACTGCATCGCCTGGCTCTCGGCCTGAGCCTCATCGGCCATC
This sequence comes from Pseudomonas sp. MM227, assembly GCF_947090715.1. Taxonomy (NCBI): domain Bacteria; kingdom Pseudomonadati; phylum Pseudomonadota; class Gammaproteobacteria; order Pseudomonadales; family Pseudomonadaceae; genus Pseudomonas; species Pseudomonas sp. MM227. The sequence goes on along the minus strand of NZ_OX352319.1, from coordinate 491,497 downwards.
TGCGACAGGTCGTGCAGGCTCTGCGCCACTTCATCGCGCTGCAGTCGAGCGGCATCATCGGCACCAGCGTTGCGTTGGGCCATGCTGCCGATCTCGATACCGGTCTTGTGCGCCACCTCACCCGCCTCGCGAACGATAGGCTGCAGCTTGTCGACGAAACGATTGACCGCCGCCGCCATGTCGCCGATTTCGTCACGGCTGTGGATCGCTACCCGCTTGGTCAGATCACCCTCACCCGCAGCGAGGTCGTCCAGTGCGCCGACCAGCAGACGCAGGCGATGCACCACGCGCCGCCCCAGTACCGCGGCCAGCACCACCAGCATGACCATGCCGACCAAGGCCAGACACAGCCCAATGCGCCAGCGCAACTGCGCCGCAGCGGCCTGCACGGTGCTGTGTGTATTGGCCTGCATGGTCGCTGCCGCCGATTCCGCCGACTGCAGACGCGCCTGCAGCGCCTTGGCGCTTTCAGCCGAGGCGCCCTGCAGGCTCTCGCCCACCAACTGCCCCGCACTGGCAATCAATGCCGCGAAGCGCTTGTCCAGTTCGGCCACCTCGGCCTCTACACCGGTGCGCGAGACAGCCATCAGTACCCGGCCGATCTCTGCGCCATTGGGGTTGATCGAGGCCTCGACATAGATCACCGCCGGATCTGTCTTGGCCGCATTGAGCACCTTGTCCAGAGCTCGCTCACCGGCACCCTTGGCCAACAGCGCCTGGTTGATGGGGTTGTCGCGGTTCAAGTAACGGGTCAAGTGCTCGCCCTGGGCGTCGTTGTAGATCACGAACAGCACGTTGGGGTTGCGCTGGGCACGGCGGGCGAACTCGGAAAGCGTCGGTACATCGTTGTCCCACATTGCCCGCGGCGCGACCGAGGCCAGCAATTCGGCCATGTCGGTGGCCGATTCCTGCAGGTCCTTATCCAGCGTGGCGCGGATCTGCGCCTGCTCGCCGGTCAGACGTGCCGACAAACCGGCACTCAGGCGCTGGCGAGTATTGCCCGAAAGGCTCTCGAGGCCGGAAGACACTTCCGCGCTCGCGCTGTGCAGCTCGCCTGTCAGCCGTTGGCTGTCCTGAGCCATGCGACGGTCCAGATCCGCTTCCAGCGCGGTGACCGTGCTTCGGGTCAGCGCAATGGCGGCCAGCACCTGCACCAAAAGAGCGATGCCCAGGGCGATGAAGACCGGACGCAACAAACGGCTGCGCAGAAGAGAAAGGACAGCGGACATATGAATCCCCTTTTTATTGACGCCATTCTGACGATGGCGCCTGATTGAGGACTCACACAGCAAAGGCCGTGCCGAGAAGGTTTGCCTGTTGCTCGAACGACAAAGGGCCCCGAAGGGCCCTTTGCTGTATTGCGCGAACCGCTGTCAGCCGAACGGGTGACGCAGCACGATGGTTTCGTTGCGGTCCGGGCCGGTCGAGATGATGTCGATCGGTGCGCCGATCAACTCCTCGACTCGCTTGATATAGGCACGAGCGTTGGCGGGCAGCTCTTCCAGGGTTTTCGCACCCACGGTCGACTCGCTCCAGCCCGGTACTTCTTCGTACACGGGCTGCAGGCCCACGTAGCTGTCAGCGTCAGTGGGGGCAACGTCCTTGCCCTCCGCATCTTTATAGCCGATGCAGATATTGATGGTTTCCAGACCATCGAGTACGTCCAGCTTGGTCAGGCAGATGCCCGAGATGCTGTTCACATCGATAGCGCGACGCAGGATGACGGCGTCGAACCAGCCACAACGACGAGCACGGCCGGTGGTCGCGCCAAACTCGTGGCCTTGCTTGGCCAGGTGCGCACCGACGTCGTCGAACAGCTCGGTGGGGAACGGACCCGAACCTACACGGGTGGTGTACGCCTTGGTGATGCCCAGGATGTAGTCCAGGAACATGGGACCAACGCCGGAGCCGGTCGCAACGCCGCCCGCGGTGGTGTTGGAACTGGTCACGTACGGGTAGGTACCGTGGTCGATGTCGAGCAACGAACCTTGGGCACCTTCGAACATGATGTCTTTGCCGGCACGACGCAGGTCGTGCAGTTCGGCAGTCACGTCGAGCATCAGCGGCTTGAGCAGCTCTGCGTATTCCTTGCACTCGGCCAGAGTCTTTTCAAACTCGATGGCAGGCTCTTTGTAGTAACCCACCAGCATGAAGTTGTGGTAATCCACCAGTTCACGCAGCTTGTCTTCGAAGCGCGGCATGTTGAGCAGGTCGCCCACACGCAGGCCGCGACGAGCAACCTTGTCTTCATACGCCGGGCCGATGCCGCGACCGGTGGTGCCGATCTTGAGCTCGCCACGGGCCTTTTCACGGGCTTGATCCAGCGCCACGTGGAAAGACAGGATCAGCGGGCAGGACGGGCTGATACGCAAGCGCTCGCGCACCGGTACGCCTTTGTCCTCGAGCTTGGTGATCTCGCGCATCAGAGCGTCGGGTGCAACTACCACACCGTTGCCGATCAGGCACTGGACGCCCTCGCGCAGCACGCCCGAAGGGATCAGGTGCAGGACGGTTTTCTCGCCGTCGATGACCAGCGTGTGGCCGGCGTTGTGGCCGCCTTGATAGCGCACCACCGCGGCAGCATGTTCGGTCAGCAGATCAACGATCTTGCCTTTGCCCTCATCACCCCATTGGGTGCCCAGGACTACGACATTCTTACCCATAACACTTGTCCTCATTCGCGCAAACTTGGTGCCGGCAGCGGCCGGCAGGAAAACTCAAGAGGCCAGTGGCAGCACTTGCCATTGCCCGTTCTGCTGAATCAATTGACAATCGCAATCTGCCTCGCCGGCAGCCTCGATCGTCTGTCCCGGCAATGCCTGGACCACGCGGCGACCCTCGCGGCGCAGCTGGCAGACTGCCTGCCACAAGGCCGCATCGGTGCTGTCAGGCATCCAGACGCCACCGACGGGCAGTTCGATCCGGGCCCGACCCAGCGTCACCAGGGACTTGAGGTCCGTGGAGAAACCGGTTGCCGGACGGGCACGGCCGAAGTCCGCACCAATGTCGTCGTAGCGGCCGCCCTGGGCGATGGACTGGCCCATGCCCGGAACGAACACGGCGAACACCACGCCGGTGTGATAGTGATAACCGCGCAACTCGCCCAAGTCGAAGTACAGCGGCAATTGTGGAAAACGCAACGACAGCCGCTCGGCAATCGCCAGCAGGTCGTCCAGTGCGGTCATCACCGGCGCCGGTGCGTTGGCCAAGCGTACCTTGGCCTGAGCCAGCACTTCGCGACCGCCACACAGGCCAACCAGGGCACGCAGCATCTCGGCGATGTCCGCTTGCAGCCCTTCGGTGAGGACGATCACTTCGTCGATGGCCTTGCGCTGCAGGGCATCGAACAACTGCTGCTCGACATCGCCCGACAGCCCGGCCGCGCGGGCCAGGCCGCGATAGATACCGACATGCCCCAGATCCATGTGCACGTCTGGCACATCGGCCATTTCCAGCATGGTCAGCATCAGGCTGATGACTTCCACGTCGCTGCTCGGACTGGCATCGCCATACAGCTCGGCGCCCAGCTGGATCGGGCTGCGCGAACTGGACAGTGCCCGCGGCTGTGCATGCAGCACACTGCCGGCATAGCACAGGCGGTTCGGCCCTTCACGGCGCAAGGTGTGCGCATCGATGCGCGCCACCTGCGGCGTGATGTCGGCACGGAAGCCCATCTGCCGACCCGATTGCGGGTCGATCACCTTGAAGGTGCGCAGGTCCAGGTCCTGCCCGGCACCGGTCAGCAGCGACTCGAGGTATTCGATGTGCGGCGTTACGACGAACTCGTAACCCCAGCTCTGGAACAGGTCCAACACCTGACGCCGCGCGACTTCGATGCGCGCAGCCTCGGGCGGCAGTACTTCTTCGATGCCATCTGGCAGCAGCCAGCGGTCTACCGTTGCCATTACGCCTTTCCCCTATGATCCGGGCGGCCTGCCGTCGGGCTAGCCTTGAGTGAAGCAGAAATCGCCCACCGCAAGCAGGTCGCGGGGCAATGTCCTCATGAACCGGGCCTATGAATCGGCCAATCTAACTTGCAGACGCAAAAAAGCCGGGAATTTCCCGGCTGCCGCATCATACACACGTTTCGCCGATCGTTCACCCCGCCGAACGGTTAAACCGCTCGACGGGGAAAGCCGATCAGGGCTTGTACTTCTCCATGAAGCGGAAGAAATCGCTCTTGGAGTCCAGCACCATCACGTCGCTCTTGTTGGCGAAGCTCTGGCGGTATGCCTGCAGGCTGCGGAAGAAGGAATAGAATTCCTGGTCCTGACCATAGGCCTGGGCGTAGATGGACGCTGCCTGCGCATCGCCGTCACCACGCGCTTCCTCGGACTCGCGATAGGCTTCGGCCAACAGCACACGACGCTGGCGATCGGCGTCGGCACGGATGCCTTCCGCCAACTCGTTACCCTTGGCACGGTGTTCGCGCGCCTCGCGCTCACGCTCGGTGCTCATGCGCTCGAACACGCTGCGGTTGACTTCCTTGGGCAGGTCGATGGCCTTGACGCGCACGTCGATGACCTCGATACCCAGCTCCTTGTCTGCCATGCGGTTGAGCGACGTGGTGATGTCGGACATCAACGCGTCACGCTCACCCGACACCACTTCGTGCAGGGTGCGCTTGCCGAACTGGTCACGCAGACCCGATTCGAGACGTCGCGACAGACGCTCGTCGGCGATCTGCTTCATGCCGGAAGTAGCGGTGTAGTAGCGCTCGGCATCCTTCACACGCCATTTGGCATAGGCATCGACCATCACCGCTTTCTTCTCCAGGGTCAGGAACCGCTGGGTCGGGGCGTCGAGGGTCATCAGCCGCGCATCGAACTTGCGCACCTGGTTGACGTACGGCAGCTTCACATGCAGGCCGGGCTGGACATCGGCCTGGACCACGCGACCGAATTGCAGGAGGACCGCACGTTCGGTTTGCGCAACGATGTAGAAGCAGTTCCATGCTGCCACCGCCAGAACGACGGTGACGACAAGGGCGATCACAGATTTATTGCCCATCAGCGACTCTCCCTTGAACGCATTTCACGCTGTTGCTGCTGCAGGTCGGCCGCAGCGCGTGCGCCGGCGGCGTCGCTGGCCGAGGCCGGCGTGCTGGCGGCAGGCGTGCTGCCGTTGTTGCGGTCGCCACCGACCATCTTGTCCAGCGGCAGGTAGATCAGGTTGTTCTGACCTTCCTTGCTGGCCACCAGCACCTTGCTGGTGTTGCTGTACACGTCCTGCATGGTTTCCAGGTACAGGCGCTGACGGGTCACGTCGGGTGCCTTGCGGTACTCGGTGACCAGCTTGGTGAAGCGGTCGGCCTCACCCTTGGCACGCGATACCACTTCGTCGCGGTAGCCGTTGGCATCTTCGATGATGCGCTGGGCCTGCCCGCGAGCCTCGGGAATCACGCCGTTGGCATAGCCTTCGGCCTGGTTGCGCGAGCGCTGCTCGTCTTCCCGGGCGCGGATCACGTCGTCGAAGGCTTCCTGCACTTCACGCGGGGCTGCCGCGCTCTGCACGTTGACCTGGGTCACGGTGATACCGGTCTGGTAGGTGTCGAGGAAACGCTGCAGGCGCTCCTTGATCTCGCCGGCCATCTGCTCGCGGCCTTCGGTCAGCACCTGGTCCATGGCGGTGGAACCCACCACGTGGCGCAGCGCACTGTCGGTAGCATGCTGCAGGCTGATTTCGGGCTGGTCGACGCGCAGGACGAAGTCCTGCAGGTTGGTGATCTTGTACTGCACGGTCAGCGGCACTTCGACGATGTTCTCGTCTTCGGTGAGCATCTGCCCCTGCTTGGTATACGAACGCTCGCGCGTGACGTTTTCCAGGTACTTGCGGTCGATCGGCGGGAAATAGATGTTCAGGCCCGGACCTACCGTTTCGTAATACTTGCCGAAGCGCAGCACCACGGCCTGCTCCTGCTCGTCGACCACATACACCGCGCTGTACAGCCAGATCGCGCCAAGCACGGCAAGGCCGATGCCCAACAGGCCGAGACCACCGCCCTTGGACGTGCCTCCACCGTCGCCACCGCCACCTGTGCGTTTCTTTCCACCGCCGAACAACCCGTTCAGGCTGTCCTGCAGCTTGCGGAAGGCCTCGTCGAGATCCGGTGGCCCCTTGCGGTCGCCTCCACGGCGTTTACCACCCCAAGGATCTTGATTGTTCGAGTTGCCACCCGGCTCATTCCAAGCCATAGCGCTCTCCATCTGATAAAGCAAAGACGCACCCACGGCGCGCCGACCAATGCTACAGAATGCCCGACATGACAGCACAGCTGCCACACGAGGCTTTTATTGCAAAGTGTGTTGCTCGATGAATTCAGCGGGCTCCATGCCTTCGCGACTGACCAGGCGATTGAGCTCCGCACGCGGCAGGCGTATTGCCAGCAGACTGCCACCTTGCTCATCATGCGCTTCGCTTTGCACCGCGCCCAGCGAAAACAGCTGGGCGCGCAGGCGGCCCAGTGTCTGGCCCAGCTGCAGCGTGCCGACGAACAGGTCTTCGCCGAGCAGCTCGGCAACCGCCTGCTTGACCAGCTCAAGGCCGCGCCCGTCGCGCGCCGACACCCATACCCTGACCGGCTTGCCGTCGGCATCGCGCTGTATCTGCGGCTCGACGTTCTCGAGCAGGTCGAGTTTGTTATACACCTCGAGGATCGGCAAGCCTTGCGCGCCGATCTCGGTGAGCACGGCCATGACCTGTTCGATCTGCGCCATGCGCTCGGGCTCATGGGCATCGATCACGTGCAGCAGCAGGTCGGAGTTGCTCGATTCCTCGAGGGTGGCGCGAAACGCTTCGACCAGCTTGTGCGGCAGGTGACGAATGAAACCCACCGTGTCGGCCAGGATTACCGGCCCCAGGTCGTTCAACTCGAGTCGGCGCAAGGTCGGGTCGAGCGTGGCGAACAGTTGGTCAGCCGCGTACACCTCGGACTGCGTGACGGCGTTGAACAAGGTCGACTTGCCGGCGTTGGTGTAGCCCACCAGGGACACCGACGGAATGTCGGCTCGCCGGCGGCCGCGACGTGCCTGCTCGCGCTGGCTGCGAACCTTTTCCAGGCGCTGCTTGATCTGCCGCAGGCGTACCCGCAGCAGACGCCGGTCGGTTTCCAGCTGGGTTTCACCAGGGCCGCGCAGGCCGATACCACCGCCCTGGCGCTCGAGGTGAGTCCAGCCGCGAACCAGCCGCGTGCTCATGTGCTCGAGCTGGGCCAGTTCGACCTGCAGCTTGCCTTCATGGGTACGGGCGCGTTGCGCGAAGATATCCAGGATCAGACCGGTACGGTCCAGCACGCGGCACTCGAAGACTTTCTCGAGGTTGCGCTCCTGGCTGGGTGTGAGGGTGTGATTGAAGATCACCAGATCTGCGTGCTCGGCCTTGACCTGGTCACGCAGCTCCTCGACCTTGCCGCTGCCGATCAGAAATTTGGCACTGGGCCGATGACGGGCGACATTGACGAATGCGACAGTTTCGGCGCCGGCCGAGATGGCCAGCTCCTGAAACTCCTGCGGGTCTTCGCGCGCCTCAGGGTCCTGACCATCCAGATGAACGAGGATCGCTCGCTCACCACCACCGTGGCGCTCAAAGAACAAGGCAGACTCCTATCAAGCGTTACCTGGGTCGGTGTCGCCCTGCTCGGATTCGGTCGCACTTGGCAGACGAATCGGACGCACCGGTACAACCGTGGAAATAGCGTGTTTGTAGACCATCTGGCTGACCGTGTTCTTCAGCAAAATGACGAACTGGTCGAACGATTCGATCTGGCCCTGCAACTTGATACCGTTCACCAGATAGATCGAGACGCCGACCTTCTCTTTACGCAAGGTGTTCAAGTAAGGGTCTTGTAGCGAATGCCCTTTTGACATGTGCCGCACTCCTTTAAGGATCAATAGTGGAAAAGCTTTGAAAAGATGAAGGCTCTGACCGTCAGACCCAAGGATAGACGGCAATTGCGGGACTCAGCTCAATATGGAGGCCGAACCCAGGTATTTCAAGGTGCGAGGCAGATTGTCGATGGCCAGGCTGTCGAGCCAGTGCAGATCGGCCCAACTGCGCAACCAGGTAAACTGTCGCTTGGCCAATTGGCGCGTGGCGATGATGCCGCGTTCGCGCATCTGCACCTCGGTCAGCTGGCCATCCAGATGATCCCAGACTTGCCGATAGCCCACCGCTCGTATAGACGCAAGCCCAGCATGCAAGTCACTTCGAGCACGCAAGGCAGTGACCTCGTCGACGAAGCCTTGTTCCAGCATTTGTCCGAAACGCACGGCAATTCGCTCATGCAGCACCGAGCGATCGGCGGGTGCGATTGCCAAGTGGGCCACAGTATAGGGCAATTGCCCGCTTGCCAATGCGCCTGCCTCGGTACTTTGCGCAGATTGTCGCGCGCGCAGCTCGGTCATGCTCGAACCACTCACGCGGTAGACCTCCAGCGCTCGGATCAGCCGTTGCGGATCGTTGGGATGAATGCGCGCGGCAGAAACCGGATCGACCGCCGCAAGCTGGTCATGCAGTACCTGCCAGCCGTGCAGCGCGGCCTGCGCCTCGAGATCGGCGCGCACCTGGGCATCGGCGCCCGGCATGTCCGCCAACCCTTCGAGCAAGGCCTTGAAATACAGCATGGTGCCGCCAACCAGCAGCGGGATGTTGCCCCGCGCGGTGATCTGCGCCATGGCTTGCAAGGCGTCGCGGCGAAAGTCGGCGGCGCTGTAGCTTTGCGCCGGATCGAGGATGTCGATCAGTGCGTGCGGATGGGCGTCGAGCACCGCCCGCGACGGCTTGGCGGTGCCGATGTCCATGCCGCGGTAGACCAGGGCCGAGTCGACGCTGATCAGCTCGCACGGCAGCACCTTGCTCAGCTCGATGGCCAGGTCGGTCTTGCCGGCGGCCGTGGGCCCCATGAGGAAGATCGCCGGAGGTAGGCCACTCATGTTCAACGCCCGCGCAGGAAGAGTTTGTCCAGGTCGTCCAGGCCCATCTGGGTCCAGGTCGGTCGACCATGGTTGCACTGGCCACTGCGCTCGGTGTTTTCCATATCGCGCAGCAGGCCGTTCATTTCCGGAATGGCCAGGCGCCGGTTGGCACGAATGGCACCGTGGCAGGCCATGGTGCCCAGCAATTCGTTCAAGTGGGCCTGGATACGGTCGCTGGTACCGTACTCCATCAGGTCGGCCAGGACATCGCCGACCAGGCGATTGGCCTCGGCCTGCTTGAGCAGGGCTGGAATCTGGCGTATGGCCAGGGTTTCCGGGCCCAGGCGCTGCAGCTCGAAGCCCAGCCGCTGGAACCACGCCGCGTGCTCCTCGGCACAGTCGGCCTCGCGTTGGCTCATGGCCAGCGATTCGGGCACCAGCAAGGGCTGCCCGCTCAGACCTTCGCTGGCCATGGCGATCTTCAGGCGCTCGTACATGATGCGCTCGTGCGCCGCATGCATGTCCACCAGAACCAGCCCCTGGGCGTTTTCGGCCAGGATATAGATACCCTTGAGCTGTGCCAGCGCGTAGCCCAGCGGGGGGATGTCGCCCTGGCTTGGTGGCAGGCTGGGAATCGGCGCGGTGCTGCTGCCGGCGGTAGGCAGCGGTGCGAAGAACTCCCGATAAGCGCTCTGCGCCTCGGCCACCGGCAGGGCAGCGGTCGGCCGTGGCGTGTATGAATACCCGCCGCTGGAACCCCCACTTGACTGCGGCTGGGCCATCGGTGAGTGCAGCAGGTTGGCCGCCAGGCCCATTTCACCCTGAGGGCCGAACTCGCCTGCCTGGACCCCGCTCGGCCGCAACGGCTGGGCCTGCGCCGGCGCGCTCGCCAACTGGTCTTCCGGGCGAACATCGGCCAGCGCCCGGTGCAGTGTGCCGTAAAGAAAGTCGTGCACCATGCGCCCGTCGCGAAAGCGCACTTCATGCTTGGTCGGGTGCACGTTGACGTCGACCACCGCTGGGTCCACTTCCAGAAACAGGACGAAGGTCGGATGACGGCCGTTGAACAGCACGTCGCGATAAGCCTGGCGTACCGCGTGGGCCACCAGCTTGTCGCGCACCGCTCGGCCGTTGACGAAGAAGTATTGAAGGTCGGCCTGGCTGCGCGAGAACGTCGGCAAGCCAACCCAGCCCCACAGCCGCAGGCCGTTGCGCTCGACTTCTATAGGCATCGCCTGTTCAAGGAACGCCGGCCCGCAGACCGCAGCGACCCGCCGTGCACGAGCAGTTTCATCATGGGCCTCATGCAAGCCGAGGATGCTCTTGCCGTTGTGCCGCAGGTGGAAGCCTACGTCAAAGCGCGCCAGCGCCAGGCGCTTGATGACTTCCTGCAGGTGGTCGAACTCGGTTTTTTCGGTCTTGAGAAACTTGCGCCGCGCCGGCGTATTGAAGAACAGGTCGCGCACCTCCACCGAGGTGCCCACAGGGTGCGCCGCAGGCTGCACGCGGGCGTCCATGTCGCGGCCTTCGGTTTCTACCTGCCAGGCCTGATCGGCCGCCGCGGTGCGCGAGGTCAGGGTGAGCCGCGCCACCGAACTGATCGAGGCCAGCGCTTCGCCGCGAAACCCCAGGCTCATGACGCGCTCGAGGTCCTGCAGGTCGCGGATCTTGCTGGTGGCATGGCGCGCCAGGGCCAGCGGCAGGTCGTCGGCCGAGATGCCGCTGCCGTCGTCGCGCACGCGCAGCAGCTTGACGCCACCCTGCTCGACCTCGATGTCGATGCGCCGGGCGCCGGAGTCCAGGCTGTTTTCCAGCAGCTCCTTGATCACCGAAGCCGGTCGTTCGACCACCTCGCCAGCCGCGATCTGGTTGGCAAGCCGCGGACTGAGCAGCTCGATACGCGCCGATTCAACCATTACTGGGACGCCAGGGCAGTGCTGGGAATGGTGACTTCCTGACCAATCTTCAATTCATCGGTTTTCAAGTCATTGGCGCTGCGCAAGGTGGCGATGCCCAAGTCGTAGCGCGCTGCGAGCATGGCCAGGGTCTCGCCGGGACGCACCACGTGAGTGCTGGGGCCGCGGGCAATCTTGCCGGTGTCGCGCAACCAGGCCATGTAGGTACCTGGCGGCGGGTTCTGCTGGAAGAACTGCTTCACGCCGGTACGGATGGATCGCGCCAGCGCCTGCTGGTGACCCGAGCTTTGCAGCTTGTTGGCTTCGTTGGAGTTGGAGATGAACCCGGTTTCAACGAGGATCGAAGGGATGTCCGGCGATTTCAACACCATGAACCCGGCCTGCTCGACCCGACGCTTGTGCAGCGGTGTCACCTGGCCAATGTTGCTCAACACTTTCTGGCCCACATTGAGGCTGGAAGTCAGCGAAGCGGTCATCGACAGATCCAGCAACACGCCGGCCAGCATGCGGTCCTTGTCATCCAGGCTGACGTTGCCGGCGCCACCGATCAAGTCCGAACGGTTCTCGGTATCGGCCAGCCAGCGCGCGGTTTCCGACGTGGCGCCGCGCTCGGACAGGGCGAATACCGAGGCGCCGAAAGCCGCCGAGGAGGGCGCGGCATCGGCGTGAATGGACACGAACAGGTCAGCGCCCTTCTTGCGGGCGATTTCGGTACGCCCGCGCAGCGGAATGAAGTAGTCGCCGGTGCGCGTCAGCTCGGCGCGAAAGCCTTGTTCGGCGTTGATCTGACGTTGCAATTCCTTGGCAATCTGCAACACCACGTCTTTTTCGTGCTGCCCGCGCGGCCCCGAGGCGCCTGGGTCTTCGCCGCCGTGGCCGGCATCGATGGCAATGACGATATCGCGCTTGCCGTTGGGCACCGGGGTCAGCTTGATGGCCGGACGCGTCGGCGTCACCGGCACCGCCGGGGTGATGGCCACGGCCGGCTGGGGTGGCGTGGGCTCGGCATCGGCCGCGGAGTCGAACAGGTCGACCACCAGGCGATTGCCATATTGCTGGTTGGGCGCAAGCGTGAAGCTTTTCGGGGTGATGGCCTTTTTCAGGTCTACCACCACGCGCAGATCGGTGGGGGTACGCTGTGCCGAGCGCACGCTGGTGACGGGCGAGTCGCCAGGCGCCACGCTCAACGGACCGGCCGCAGTGGCGCCGTTGATGTCGATGACCAGTCGATCGGGCGACGACAGCGTGAACACGCTGTGCTGGACGGGACCGGTGAGGTCGAAGACCAGCCGGGTGTTATCCGGCGCTCGCCACAAGCGCACGCTCTTGACTTGTGTAGCGGCCACGGCATTGACGACAAAACCCGTCAACATCAGACCAACGACCGCGACCAGCGCGCGAATGCGCATACCTAACCCCATCAATTTATTTGGATTTCTGTGCCACAGCGGCACACCAGGACTCACCGCGTGAGCCCTGTGGCGATAACTTCAACAGCCTTCCAGCCGCTTGCGGGCTTATGGTAATGGTCAGGTCCGGCTTTGGCAAAAAGCCTGCGCCTTGTTGGGGCCACTCGATCAGGCACAAGGCGTCCTCTTCAAAGTAGTCGCGGATGCCCAAATACTCCAATTCCTCTGGATCAACAAGACGATAGAGGTCGAAGTGAAAGGCTTTTATAACTCCGATCTCGTAGGGTTCGACCAGGGTGAAGGTCGGGCTCTTGACCGCTCCGACGTGGCCCAGGCCGCGGATCAGGCCTCGGGAAAAGGTGGTCTTGCCGGCGCCCAGATCACCCTCCAGGAAGATCAATCCGTGGCCCTGGATCACCTCTGCCATGCGCGCACCGAATGCAAGCATGGCCGCTTCGCCTTCCAGGTAGATTTCTACTTCAGACACGGATAATGCTCCTCGAGCAACTGACGAATGGCAGGTATCAGGTCGCTGGCCGCCAAACCACGACCGAGCTTGCCCAGCCGCTCTCCGGCGCCGGCATGCAGCCACACACCCAGGCAGGCCGCATCGAAGCCATCCAGGCTTTGGGCACGCAGGGCGCCGACCAGCCCGGCGAGCACGTCGCCCAAGCCTCCGGTGGCCATGGCGGGATGACCCTGATCGCAGATCGCCAGGCGCCCATCGGGCGCAGCGATCAGACTGCCCGCCCCCTTGAGCACGCACACTGCCGAATACTGACGCGCCAGGCGCAGGGCCGCCGCGGGGCGATCGGCCTGCACCTGCGCGGTGGAAATACCCAGCAGCCTGGCCGCTTCCCCTGGGTGCGGGGTCAGCACGGCATCGGCCGGCAGCGCGGCGGCGCCCTGCGCCAACTGATTCAGTGCATCGGCGTCCCACACCTGTGGTTTGTGCTGGCTGGCCGCCACCGACAGCAGGCTGCGGCCCCAGCTGGCCTGCCCCAGCCCGGGCCCGACCACCAGCACCGTGGCCGCTTCGGCCAGCGCCAGCAGCTGGTTGGCCGAGGCGATATCGGCAACCATCACTTCCGGCATGCGCGCCAGCGCCGGCGCCACGTGCTCGCCGCGGGTAGCCAGCGTTACCATGCCGGCCCCGCTGCGCAGGGCACTTTGCGCGCTGAGCAAGGCCGCACCGCCGGTGCCATGGTCGCCACCGATCACCAGTACACGGCCGTACATGCCCTTGTGCGCATCCATCGGCCGCGCGGCCAGAACCGGCAAGGTGGTGTGGTCGAGCTGCACGGCGGCCGAAGGCTGGCGCTGCCCCGCGTCGGGAATTTGCGTGTCTGGCGGCATGCTTGAACCTTTACTGTCGATGTCTGGCAGAATTATACCCACCTCCGCACAGGTTTCCTCGCTCGCATGTCTGCTCCCACCATCGACCTTCCCGCCCTGGCGCTCTCCATCAAGCAATGGGGACGCGAACTGGGTTTCCAGCAAGTCGGCATCGCAGGCCTGGACCTGGGCGAGCATGAACAGCACCTGCAGCGCTGGCTCGATGCTGGCTATCACGGCGAAATGGACTACATGGCTGCCCATGGCAGCAAGCGCTCACACCCCGAGCAGCTGGTGCCAGGCACCCTGCGGGTCGTTTCGCTGCGCATGGACTACCTGCCCGGCGACACCCAGATGGCGCAACGCCTGGCGCAGCCTGAAAAAGCCTATGTGTCGCGCTATGCCTTGGGCCGCGACTACCACAAGCTGATCCGCAAACGCGTGCAGCACCTGGCCGAACGCATCCAGCAGGACATCGGCCCGTTTGGCTTTCGCGCCTTCGTCGACAGCGCGCCGGTGCTGGAAAAAGCCATTGCCCAGGAAGCGGGGCTGGGCTGGATCGGCAAGAACACCCTGGTACTCAACCGCAAGGCCGGCAGCTACTTCTTCCTCGCCGAACTGTTCGTCGATCTGCCGTTGCCGGTCGATGAACCCCACGCCAGCGAGCATTGCGGACGCTGCACGGCCTGTTTGGATATCTGTCCTACCGCCGCCTTCGTCGGGCCCTACGTACTGGATGCTCGTCGCTGCATTTCCTATCTCACCATTGAGCTCAAGGGCCCCATTCCCACCGAGCTGCGACCGCTGATCGGCAACCGTGTGTTCGGTTGCGACGACTGCCAGATCGTCTGCCCGTGGAACCGCTTCGCCCGCCCTTCGGGCGAAGGCGATTTCCAGCCGCGGCATCAACTGGACAATGCCGAACTGGCGCAGCTGTTTTTGTGGGATGAAGACCGGTTTCTGAGCAGCACCGAAGGCTCGCCCCTGCGCCGCGCCGGTTACGAGCGCTTTCTGCGCAACCTGGCGGTTGGGCTGGGCAACGCACCGTCGAGCATCCCGGTGCTCGAAGCCTTGAAGGCACGCCGCGAACACCCCAGCGAACTGGTCCGTGAACACGTCGAATGGGCCCTGGCGGCCCACGCTCAACGATCGTCGTAGACGAACTTGGGCATTTCCCAGTGGAAACGGATAGCCAACAGGCGCAGCAGAAAACCGCCGAACAGGGTGATGGACAGCGCCTGAATCGGCACCAGCTCCAGGTAGGTGCAACCCAGAAAGCACCACGCCGCAGCGAATGAGACGCTGGCATACAGCTCGCGGCGGAACACCAGGGGAATGTCGTTGCAGAGGATATCGCGCAGGATGCCGCCGAAGACCCCGGTGATCATGCCGCTGATGGAAGCCACCAGATAATCGTGGCCCAGCTCCAGCGCGGTCATGGTACCGATCAGGGTAAACGCCACCAGCCCCAGCGCATCGAGCACCAGAAACAGCGAACGCAGGCGGCGCATGAGTGGCGCGATGAAAATCGTCACCAGCGCCGCCACGCTGGTGAGCACCAGGTATTCGGGATGCTTGACCCACGTCAGCGGATAGTTGCCGAGCAACACGTCGCGCATCGACCCACCGCCCAATGCAGTCACACAGGCAATCAGCACCACACCGAACCAGTCCATACCGCGCCGCCCTGCGGACAAGGCACCGGTCATGGCTTCAGCGGTGATGGCGATGAGGTAGAGGGTCAGCAGCATGGGAACCTGGAGCCAAAAGACGAGCAGTGTGATGGGCGCGGTATCGACTGCAACATGGGCGCCGCGATGATCCCTCATGATACCGGGCACGCACTGGCGTTGTCCGCTTCACGGGGTCCGGAGACACAGCGTGAGTTCATCGCCCACAGGATAGCTGCAACACGCCAATGCGTACCCAGCCGCGCGCTCCTGTACGCCCAGTGCAAAATCGGCCTCGCTGCGACATTCCCCTTTCAGGACTTTGATCTTGCACGCACCACAAATTCCAGCACGACACTGACTGCGCACTTTCAGGCCCTGGGATTCCAACTGCGCAAGCAGGGTCAGCGAATGAACCGCTTCGAACTCGACCCCCGACGCGGGGATCTTCAAACGCACCGTTCCAGTGTCGGCCTGCTTGGCGGGCAACGGCGAATCGGCCGAGCTGAATGCTTCGATAAAGTACTGGGCCCCACCATGCCGAACCTGCATGGCCCGGTGTATTTCTAAAGCGAATGCCTGGCTTCCGCAGATCACGATGCCTTGCGACGCCTCCAGGGCGTCCAGTACCCCTTGGTTTGGACGCCCCCTCCACAAGCAGCCGTTGTCTTGGTACAACGACTGCCGGGTGACATGGATGCGCAAAGTGAACCAGCGTTCGGCAAGCTCCAGGGTCATCAACTCGGCGAAGCATGGCACGGCTTCCAGAGAGGGCGTGCACAACAGCAATGTGATCCGTGGCACTCGGCGGCCTTGCCGTGCCCATTGCCTGAATTCGCGTATCAATGCCCAAGGCAAGGTAAACCCGATACCACCAGCCAACAGCGCCACGCTATCCAAACCAGAAAGTTGTTGCGCCGTGATATCTCCTGCAACGCCCACACAGCGCACCAGGGCGCCGACCATCAGATGATTGAACATCGTCTCTGACAACCCTTTGGAAGGCACGCGCTGGACGATGATCTCAACCTGCCAGCGCGTGGGGCAGGCCACTATCGAATAGCAGGCCGTGCGAACTTGACCGGTAGCACCTGCGTATTCAAGTATCAGGTAACGGCCTGGGACATATTCTTCTTCACGCTGTTCATCGAGCACCGTGAAGACAAATCTCCTCGCGTTCTCGGCAACGTCGCATGCCACATCACACCGTAGAAAACCTGGCCCAACTGGCTCTACTGCGGATGAATTATTCTTGGCCGAAAGCACCATCTATTCCAGACCTATACGTGCAAGGAGACTGAAAACCGACTCGGTGTAGACCTCTACTTCGCTTGATCGAGAACACTCCAGAAGCATTGCCTCATACCCCTGGAATCCCGCTAGAGAAAGCGCCCGAGCCCACGCACCCAGTTCGTTATCGGCAAACATCTCTACCGTCCTGGCAATCACAGCCTGCAAGTACGTTCGTTCGCCAACACTTAGCGTGTGGACGATATCGCACGCTACAAAACTGAAAACACTTGAATGGCTCCACTCATCCACTGCGTGAGTACGAGTCACCTCATGGCACACCTGCTGGATGGAGTCATCCTCGGACAAGGTTTTCAGGTAGTCAGTGATCAAGGTTTCACTGGCACAGGCAATACCGAATCGAGTGAGCCGCCGCTGCCACTCAGCCTTACATGTGGACAATATCTGGTCCCGCCAGCGGATGAGATTGAAGTCGCTGAAATCGAGGTAGGGCAGCTTGCGGTTCAGATAGATGTAATTGCATGCCGTGACTGACATTTTGGTATGGAGCGCTTCGTCAAGCAGCGCCTCAGACATCACTCGCTGCAGGATGTCGCGGTTGCGAGACTCAACAGGTGGCCTTTTGATGATGTCCTCGCAGGCAGGTGTCACAATGTCGCATTCGATATAAATGGTTTTGAGGTTATAGATAATCCAGCCATAGGACAGACATCTGGATTTCATTTCAGCCGTAGCTGCCTGCCAGGCTGGATGACTTCGAAACGGAACCAGCGACTCGCTAAAGTCCAACCTGCCGTGTTCGAAGAGCAATTCGCTGTACGGGGTCGCATCATTATTGACTGCTGCCCGTACGTTCCACAAAGAAGACAACTTCTCCAGCATGTTCCTGACGCCATCATGGCTTTCCGGACCAACTTCCATATTCACGTGCTGTGTACCTCTTTACCTGTAATGTTCAACCAATTGCGCCATTGATGGCATTCAAGTCTTTGCAAACATGCCCTGCGCATACAGCAACCGAATCCCGTCAGGCGTGGATTCCAACAACCGGCGCTCACCCGTTTTGCGTTGTATGTCGAGGGTGTAGCCCTCGCCTTCGGGGAAGCGGCGGACCACATCCGCCAATGCATGCTCGGCAGCGGCATGCTCTATATCGAACTGGCACCAGTACGCCCGGTGCAATTGAACGATGACGCGAAAGTGCTGCATGGTTTCTACTCTCCTGAAAGGGGACCCAGCACTCGGCTGGCCCAGTTCTCGATCTGCCCCGTTGTCAGGCGCCGCTCCACGAGTGAGCGCCAGGATGGTACGAGCGGCAGTTGCGCAAGTTGGCTCAACTCATCGAGGTCCAGCGGCCGTTCGTACAAGAGCGCGATGACTTTGCGCAACGGCCATCGAGGGATGGGGCGGCCCTCGAGCACCATTGCGTCGCCTGCTCGCAGGACACCGCCCTCGAGGACCCGGTAATACCAGCCGGTCATTGCACTGGCCTGCATGCGCAAGGCCATATCGCTCACCTCGAAGCGGTCGCTGAGCTTCCAGCAAGGCTGGCGGGTCTGGCTGACTTCGAGGAGCACGTCGCCGCAGCGAAAGATGTCACCCAGGCAAACGGTGGTTTCGTCGAGACCGACAGTCGACAGGTTCTCGCCGAATGCGCCTGGCCATGCAAGGCGTGGATGCTCGCCGATGAGCTGTGTCCACGCCTGATAGTGCTCGAACGGGTAGTGGTGAAGGGCTTTGTCGGGGCCTCCATGGATGCGGCGGTCCCCCTGCTCATCGCCTGTTATTCCCAGCGTTCCCACTTCAACCGGTCCGCACACCGACTCCTTGTCGATACCGGTGAAACTGCCTGGGCGCGTAAAACGGCGAGACTTGCCCGCGAGCACGTGCCGCAACTCGATGACGGACCGCGCCCCACTCATCGCAGGCGCGCCAGCCAGTCGATCAGGATCGTGCTGGCTGCTTGTACGCCTGCAGAACCCAGGGCCTGAGCCTGGGCGCGCAGTTCGCGAGGGTCGATTCGCTGTTGATGCAGTTCGTCGGCGTGGCCGACCAGCCATGCTTCGAGTGCCTGCGGTGCCACCTCGAGATGAAATTGCAGCGCGAGCAGCTGATCGCCCACGCTGAATGCCTGATGGGGGCAGGCGTCGGTACCGGCGAGCAGCGTGGCCTGCGCTGGAATGTCGAACTGATCGCCGTGCCAGTGCAGTACGGGTATTCCGTTCGCCAGGGGCGCCAGTACCGAGGCGCTTCCGGCTGCGGTCAGCGTGACGGGGCCGAAGCCGATTTCCTTATGGCCCATGGCGCCAACGTCGGCGCCCAGGGCGCGAGCGATCAACTGAGCGCCCAGGCAGATGCCCAACAAGGGTTTACCGTTGTCCAGGCGTTGGCGGATGAGCTGGAGTTCTTCCAGCAGGAATGGGTACAGCCCTTCATCGAAAGCGCCGATAGGCCCGCCAAGGATGATCAGCAGGTCTGCCGAGTTCACATCGAGCGACGCCAGCGGGTGCAGAGGCGCCTCTATCGTTTCGATTGCATAGCCTTCGGCTTCCAGCACCGCAGCCAGGCAACCCAGGTCTTCGAACGCGAGGTGACGCAGGACCAATGCTCTTTTCATTTTTGCACCAATACAATAATATGAATGTATGAATACATTATTGACGAATGCGTCCACTGCCGTCGAGATCGCCGACGCCATCGAGCGGCAGATCCGCCAGGGTGATTTGCTTCAAAACGCTTCGCTGCCTTCGGTCCGCAACCTGGCCATGCAGCTCGAGGTCAGCCCCAATACCGTCGCGGCGGCCTATGGAAGGCTGCGCGACAGCGGCCTGTTGATCACCGACGGGCGCCGCGGCACGCGCGTCAATGCACCTGGGTCGCAGGTCGCCGAACACGGCTTCGTTATTCCTCAGGGCCTCGACGACATGGCCAGCGGCAACCTGGATGCCGCGCTGTTGCCAGCCGCGGATCACGACTGGCTGCTGCGCAACTTCAAGCAGAATGGTTTCGACCAGTTCGGCGATGATCCACAGCTATCCGGCCTGGCACGCGACTGGCTCGTGAGCCAGCGATTGCCCAGCGAGCACGTAGGCGTGTATTGCGGGGCGCTGGACGCTGTGGAGCGAGCATTGCGGGCGCGCTGCCGACCCGGCGCCACGGTGCTGATCGAAGACCCGTGCTGGCCACCGTTGCGCGATCTACTCGCCGGGCTGCAGCTCAAGCCGGTGACCCTGGCGATGGACGACCGTGGCGCGCTGCCACCGGCGCCCGAGGTGCTGCGCGGTGCGGCGGCCGTGGTATTGACGCCTCGCGCGCAGAACCCGACCGGCTGTTCGTTCGACGCCCAGCGGTGGCGGCAGTGGTCGCAGGCCATGCAGGACCCGGTGCAGACCCTGTTGGTGATCGACGATCATTGGGGGCCGCTGAGCCAGGCCCCGATCATTGATTTGCAGCCGCTGCCACAGCAATGGGTCTATGTGCTGTCGACCAGCAAGTTCATCGGGCCCGACCTGCGGGTGTCGATTGCGGGCGCCAGCGCTTCCTTGCACGGCGAGATGCAACGCCAGCAGCGGGTCGGTCCGCGCTGGGTCAGTCTGCTGCTGCAACGGCTGACCGCCCACCTGTGGAACGCGATGCTGCAAGCGGATCGTTTGACGGCAGTTGGCGCCAACTATCGAAGCCGGCGGCTTTCGCTTCTCGAAGCGCTAGAACTCAACGGTGTGAGGCTGTCCAGCGCGGGTGAAGGTCTGCACGTATGGCTGCCGGTTATTGACGAGACATCGACGGTGCAGGCGTTGGCAGCCGCCGGCTGGGCAGTCCAGGCGGGCCAGCCGTTCCGGTTGCAGAGCGGGCCGGCGGTGCGTGTCAGTGTCGGCAACCTGGCTCATGCCGATATCGCGCGGTTGGCCGGCGATATCGCCAGTGCCATGCAGGCACCCCGGCGTCGGGTGTATTGAGAGAGGTAGGCTTGAGGGCCGCTTCGCGGGCAGAGGGATCGCCGCCCGCTTCGCTCCCACAGCAGAGGTTTCCGGGCTTCAGAACTTGATGAAATGCTTGCGGTAGTGTTGCAGCTCGGCGATGGATTCGCGGATGTCGTCCAGGGCCAGGTGGGTGCTGCCCTTCTGGAAGCTGTCCTTGACCTCCGGGGCCCAGCGCGCGGCCAGCTCCTTGAGGGTCGAAACGTCGAGGTTGCGGTAGTGGAAGTAGTTTTCCAGTTCGCGCATGTGGCGGTAGAGGAAGCGGCGATCCTGGCAGATGCTGTTGCCGCAGATCGGCGACTTGCCCTTGGGCACCCATTGCTCGAGGAAGGCAATGGTCTGCGCCTGCGCTTCGGCCATGCTGACGGTGCTCTCGCGCACCCGCTGGGTCAGGCCGGAGCCGCCGTGCTGACGGGTGTTCCACTCGTCCATGCCGGCGAGGATCTCGTCGCTCTGGTGGATGGCGATGACCGGCCCTTCGGCCAGGGTATTGAGGTCGCTGTCGGTGACGATGGTGGCCATTTCGATGATGACATCGTGATCCGGGTCCAGGCCGGTCATTTCCAGGTCGATCCAGATCAGGTTCTGTGGGTTCTGCATGAAAGTCTCCTCGGCGTAGCTGCGCAGTTTAGCCTAGCCGGCCGTGCTAGTATCCCGCCTTCGTCAACACCTGCATTCATTTACACGGAACACACATGGCCAAACGCCAACTGAACCGCCGCCAGAACTGGCGCATCGAAAAAATCCAGGGCGAGCGCGCTGCCCGCGCCGCCAAGCGCGAGTCCCAGGCCCTGGAGACGCTCGAGGGCGGCGACCTGGGCCCCGAGCAGACAGGGCTGGTAATCGCGCACTTCGGTGTTCAGGTGGAAGTCGAGGCGCTGGAAGGCGAGCACGCCGGCCAGGTTTGCCGCTGCTACCTGCGCGCCAACCTGCCGGCGCTGGTCACTGGCGACAAGGTGGTCTGGCGCGCTGGCAATCAGGGCATCGGTGTCATCGTTGCCCAACTGCCGCGCAGCACCGAGCTATGCCGCCCCGACAGCCGCGGGCAGCTCAAGCCGGTCGCGGCCAACGTCGATTTGATCGTCATCGTGTTCGCGCCCATGCCCGAACCCCATGCCAACCTGATCGACCGCTACCTGGTGGCTGCCGAACACGCGGGCATACATCCCCTGCTGCTGCTGAACAAGGCCGACCTGATCGACGAGCAAAATGCGCCGGCGCTCAACGCGCTGCTGGCGGTGTATCGCCAGCTGGGTTACCCGCTGCTCGAGGTCTCGGCCCATCAGGGCGATGGCATGCAGCAGTTGCAGGCACGCCTGGATGGTCACATCAGCGTATTCGTGGGCCAGTCCGGCGTAGGCAAGTCATCGCTGGTCAACAGCCTGCTGCCTGAAGTGCAGGCCCGCGTGGGTGCGCTGTCGGAATGGTCCGGCCAGGGCACGCACACCACCACCACCGCACGGTTGTTCCACTTCCCCGGCGGCGGTGAGCTGATCGACTCCCCCGGTATCCGCGAGTTCGGCCTGGGCCATGTCAGCCGCGCCGACGTCGAAGCCGGCTTCATCGAGTTCGCCGACCTGCTTGGCACCTGTCGCTTCCGCGACTGCAAGCACGACCGCGAACCCGGCTGCGCCTTGCTCGCAGCACTGGACGATGGCCGTGTGCAGCAGCAGCGCATGAACAGCTACCGCTCGATCATCGCCAGCCTGACCCAGGACACCTACTGATCCAGGGTATCTGCTGACCCTGAGGCCGGCTGCGGCCCCAGGGTCTGGACGATGTAGTCCACGAATGCGCGCAGCTTCGGCGAACGGTAGCGCGCCTGTGGATAAAGCAGGTGCATGGGTCTGCCGGGCAACGCGTATCGAGCCAGTACCTGGACCAGCTTGCCTTCCTCGAGATCGCCACGCACCAGCACGTCGGGAAGCATCACCAGGCCCATGCCCGCCAGGGCGGCCTGACGCAGCCCGGCGCTGCTGTTGGTGACCAGACGCCCTCGAACATCGACGCCGATCGAGCCATTGGGCCCCTGCATGGACCACCGCTTTTGCGTGCCGCGCCACTCATCGCCTGGGTTGTACATGAACTGCAGGCACTCGTGGGCAGCCAGCTCTTCGGGGTGGCCAGGCGTGCCATGGCGACGCAGGTAGTCCGGGGACGCACAGATGCTCAGCCGATAGTCGTCCAGCGGACGCGCGATCAAGGTCGAGGGCTCCAGATTACCCAGGCGCAGGGCGGCGTCGTACCGGCCGTCGAGCATGTCCTGTACCTGATCGCCGAGGCTGAGGCTGACGCTGATCTGTGGATAACGCTGAAGAAACCCCGCCAGTGCCGGCGCCAGGCACTCGGCGCCGAAGGTAGGCGGCGCGGTGATCCGTAACAGGCCCTGCGGGGTGCCTTGGGTGTGTTCGGCCCAGCGCTCGGAATCGGCGACCAGTCCCAGCACCTCCAGGCAGCGCTGGTAGTAGGCCTGGCCCGCGTCGGTCACCTGCTGACGGCGCGTGGTGCGCAGCAACAGGGTAACGCCCAGACGCCGCTCCAATGCATGCAGATGGTTGCTGACCATGGTCGTGGACAGGTCGCAGGCGTTGGCGGCTGCCGTCATGGTGCCCAGCTCCACGACTTTCACGTACACCTGCATGGCTTGGAACAGATCCATTATCAACTCCAAGTGAAAAGTGCATCCAGTCTAGCGGCGTTTATCCATCTGAGCTTGAAGGGAATACTGCAGATTCATTTCCTCCCGAGAGATTCGCGATGAGCGCCAGCCACTTGATGCCGACCTATCAACCCCTACCCCTGACGTTCACCCGCGGCCTCGGCACCCGCCTGTGGGACGACAGCGGCCGCGAATACCTGGATGCACTGGCCGGCGTGGCGGTGACCAACGTGGGCCATAGCCATCCCGACGTGGTAGCCGCCATTGCCGAACAAGCCGGGCTGTTGCTGCACACGTCCAACCTGTATGCCATCGACTGGCAGCAACGATTGGGCGCGAAGCTGGCTGAAAAATCCGGCCTGGCCCTGGCGTTCTTCAACAATTCGGGGGCCGAGGCAAACGAGACCGCATTGAAGCTGGCCCGCCTGCATGGCCATGCCCGCGGCATCGCCCGGCCTTTGGTGGTGGTCATGAACAACGCCTTTCACGGGCGCACCCTGGCCACCCTGGCAGCCAGCGATGGCGCGCACTTGAGCGCCGGACTGGGCCAACTGCCGGGCGATTGCGTGAAGATCCCCTTCGCCGACCTCGACGCGCTGGCCAGCGTCACCCAGGCGTTCGGACAGCGCATTGCGGCAGTGTTGCTCGAACCGATTCAAGGCGAAAGCGGTGTGCATGTCGCCTCCGCCGCCTACCTGCGCGCCCTGCGTGAGCACTGCGACCACCATGGCTGGTTGCTGATGCTCGATGAGATCCAGAGTGGCATCGGTCGCACCGGCCAGTGGTTCGCCTACCAGCATGCGGGCATCCAGCCGGATGTGCTCACGCTGGCCAAGGCCCTGGGCAATGGCATTCCGATCGGCG
This sequence comes from Pseudomonas sp. MM227, assembly GCF_947090715.1. NCBI lineage: Bacteria > Pseudomonadati > Pseudomonadota > Gammaproteobacteria > Pseudomonadales > Pseudomonadaceae > Pseudomonas > Pseudomonas sp. MM227. The sequence continues at coordinate 467,504 of NZ_OX352319.1, read as the reverse complement.
CCTGCCTGGCCAGCGCGGCAGTAGGCCGCCTGTTCACGCCCGGCAGCCATGGCAGCACGTTCGGCGGCAACCCGCTGGCCTGCCGGGTTGGCTGCACGGTGCTGGACATCATCGAGCGCGAGGGGCTGCTGGACAACGCCGCGCGCCAGGGGCAGGCGCTGCTCGAACGCTTGCGCAGCGAAGTGGGCGTCTTGCCCGGAGTCAAGGCTGTGCGCGGCGTGGGCCTGATGATCGGCGTGGAGCTGGACCGGCCCTGTCGCGAACTGATGCAGCGGGCGGCGCAAGAGCATGCCCTGCTGATCAACGTGACCCGTGGCACCACCCTGCGCCTGCTGCCGCCCTTGATCCTGAGTGCGGCTGAGGTGGAGCGTATTGCCGATGCCCTGTACGCCTTGGTCCATGCGCCGCAAGGGTTTTGCACAGGTGCCGGCTAGAGGAATTGGCCGTAGGAGAAGTTACTTTCCTAGGTAAGGAATGTCTCTTTTGAATGACATCCCTTGCCGCTTAAACGGCATTGAACAATCTTTCAACCTTCAACACTCACGATGAAGGTTTTCCATGCTCGACCTGCCCGTTGCCTGCCTGCGCCTCGTTCGACCGACTGCTGGCGGGAGTCGGCGATGAGCGTGTTCATCGGCTACCAGCATGCCGATCATCCACACGCGCTGCGGGTCCGCAAGCAACTGCGCAGGGCCGGGATCGAGGTGCGCATGGACGTGATGGACTTCGAATCGCTGACCACCCTGCATGTCACCGAGACGATCACCGCGCACATCCGTGACTGCACCCACGTGATCCTGATGATGTCCCACAGCAGCGCGCGGCGTTGGTGGATACCCTTCTCCATCGGCGAGGCGACCTCGTGGGACCGACGCATCTGCGTGTATCGAATGGGTGACCAGGCGCTGCCCGAATACCTGGCCCATTGGCCGACCCTGACGCGCACGCAGCAATTGGACTTCGTCATCGAGGCCTACCACCGCGAGGCGGCCCTGCGCATGCCGGCCAGTCAGCGCGAGACGCCGCTGCAGCTGTGCGCGCGCGATATCCACAGGGGCCTGCGCGAACGCATCGGGCGTGGATTCTAGCTCGGCCGCAAGGCTGGGAAGGCGGTGCGGCCCATCAGGGCGCGGGTTTGCCCGGCTCGACCATCTTCGTCGAGCCGTCCTCGAAGAGGTTCAGCCGCTGGCGCAGCTCGCGCGGCTGCACCGGCGCATCGGGATCACCGATCGACGCGCCAGGAGGACTGGCAGCTGGAGGCGCGCCGGGGGCCGGAGTTTCCAGGGCCGGTTGCTCGCCTTCGATATCGCGCTGGGCCTTCTTGGTCAGAACCACGATATCGATACGGCGATTGATGGAGTTCAGCGGATCCTTGCGGTCGAACAGCGAAGACGAGCCATAGCCAACCACGCGCGCGATCTGGTCTTCCGGGTAGCTGCCGGCTACCAGCGCGCGGCGCGCGGCATTGGCACGGTTGGACGACAGCTCCCAATTGCCGAAGCCGCCCGCCGCACTGCCGGCGTAGGGCTTGGCATCGGTGTGACCGCTGACGCTGATCTTGTTCGGCACCGCCTTGATGGTGTCCGCCATGGCCAGCAGGATGTCCTCGAAATAGGGTTTGAGCCGCGCACTGCCCAGGTCGAACATCGGCCGATTCTCGGCGTCGGTTATCTGGATGCGCAAACCGTCCTGAGTGATCTCGAAAAGGATCTGGTCCTTGAATTTCTGCAGCTGGGGGTTTTCGTCGACCTTGTTCTGCAGTTCCTGCAGCAACAATTCGAGGCGTTCCTTTTCAACCTGCTGGGCCACTTGCTCGGCCTGCTCGGCCGCGACCTGGGTCGAGGTTTCGGGCTTGGGCGGCGACACCTCGACGTCCGGATTCAGCGTCTTCTCGGGCGATAGCTGGGGCGAGCCGCCCAGGTCGATGACATAGGGCGTACCGCTTTCGGAGAAGCCGATCGGGTCCTTGAAGTAGCCAGCGATGGCGATCTTCTGTTCAGGCGTAGCTTCGGACAACAGCCACAATACCAGGAAGAACGCCATCATCGCCGTCGCGAAGTCGGCGAACGCGATCTTCCAGGCGCCGCCATGATGGCCGCCGCCAAAGCGCTTGACCCGCTTGACGATGATGGGCTGGTTGTTTTCCATGACTCAGCGACCGCGTACGGCTTGTTCGAGTTCGGCGAAGCTGGGCCGGTGCGCCGGGTACAGCACCTTGCGCCCGAACTCCACGGCCAGCGACGGCGGCATGCCCGAGGCCGAAGCCACCAGCGACGCCTTGATGGCCTCGTAGACGTTCAGTTCTTCCTTGGCGTCATGGGCCAGGCAGGTCGCCAAGGGCCCGAAGAAACCATAGGCCGCCAGGATACCCAGGAACGTACCGACCAGGGCGGCGCCGACGTGGCCGCCGATCGCTGCCTTGTCGCCATCACCCAGCGAGGCCATGGTCACGACGATACCCAGCACCGCCGCAACGATACCGAAACCGGGCAACGCATCGGCGATACCGGTCACGGCGTGGGACGGGTGCTCGAGCTCTTCCTTCATGCTCAGCAGCTCCATGTCGAACAAGCCTTCGAGTTCGTGTGGGGCCATGTTGCCCGAAGACATGATGCGCAGGTAATCGCAGATGAAGGCCATCATCTGCTCGTCCTTGAGGAGGGCTGGGTACTTGGCGAAGATCGGGCTGGCGGCGACGTCCTCGATGTCGGCCTCGATGGACATCATGCCCTCGCGACGGCTCTTGTTGAGGATCTCGAACAGCAGGCTCAGCACTTCCAGATAGAAGGCATGACTGAAGCGCGACTTGAACATCTTCAGCGACTTCTTCAGCACGATCATGGTGGTGCTGCCGGGGTTGGCCTGCAGGAACGCGCCCAGTGCGGCGCCACCGATGATCAGCACCTCGAAGGGCTGCACCAGGGCAGCCAACTGACCATGGGAAAGAACGTATCCGCCGAGCACGCTGGCGAACACGACAATGATGCCGATAATTTTAGCCATGGATAAAAAACACTTCAGAAGTCGGGTTCATGGACGAAAAAGGTGATGTTGAATCTGTTGTTCTCCTTATCGGCAGAACTGCGCCAGACTATAGGCAGCGGTTTTCAAAAGCCAGTTTGGTCCGTTCGTGTAGTCGGCCTGCATTCAGGCATGCATCAGGATAAGCATAGTGTCCAACGCCAAGCCTCAAACCCTCGACACCTGGCTCGCATTGCTCGATGGCGTGCGCCTGCCGATCCCCAGGCTCTACCACGACAAGGTTCGCGCGGCGATCAAGGACCGACGCCGCTCGCTGCGCGACATCGCTGACCTGATGCAGCACAGCCCGGCACTGGTGCTCAGCGTGATGCGCGAAGCCAACCGGCATGCCAGCAACAGCCTGGCGGAACCGGCGGAAAGCCTCGAAGTGGCCCTGAACCGGCTGGGCCTGTCGCGTGCCGAAGAGTTGCTGATGCGCCTGCCCGCGCTCGACCCGCAGCAGATGCCCCTGACCCTGCGTCAGTTGCAGATGATCAGCCAGCATGCCAGCCAGCAGGCCAATGGCCTGTTCGCGGCACGGCTGGCGCGGCTGTGGCAGGAGATCCACTGGGGCAGCCTGTTGTTCCTGTCGCCGCTCTGGCCACTGGCTGCCACCTACCCCGAACTGCTCGATGAATGGGAGCGTCGGGTCATTGCCGAGGGCGAAACGGCGGCCACGGTCGAGCAGGCGCTGTTCGGCGTACCGCTGCTGGTGCTCTGCGAGGCACTGGCGCAGAAATGGCGCTTGCCGGCCTGGGTGCTGCACGGCTATCGCCTGCTGCTTGGGGAACGCCGGGCGCTGGTGCAGGCGCTGCACATCGCCCGCGACAACCAGCACCGCCTGCGTCAGCAACAGCAACTGGACGACGAGCCGGCGCTGCGCCGCTGGCTGAACCAGCCGGCCAATACCATCCTGATGGCCAATGGTCTGGCCCTGGCGGCGCAGCACGGCTGGTTCACCCCCCACCTGCAGCGCTGGCAGTACCTGAGCTGCCTGTACCTGCAAGTGCCGCTGGAGCAGGTGCAGCAACAGGTTCATCAACATGCGGTGCACAGCGCCCGTGTGCACTGGGCTACCGACCTGTGGCACCCGGCGCGCAGCCTGCCGTGGCCGCCGCAGCACGCGCCCGCGACGCAGGACAGCGAACCGGCGCCGGCACCCAGCGAAGCGGCACTGGCGGGCTGGCGGCACCTGTGCACGCAGCTGCTGGCCACGCCAACGCCGTTCAACAATGCCTTGCACCTGACCACCTGCGCGCGCGATGCACTGCTGGCATGCGGCATGCAGCGGGTCATGCTGCTGATGGTCGACCGCAGCCATGGCAGCCTGCGCGTGCACCAGAGCGCGGGGCTGCCCAAGGAGGCGGCCGCGCTGAGCCTGGGCATCGAGCACAGCAGCCTGTTGCAGCGGCTGCTCGCCCAACCGACGCAGTTGCGCATGGGCAGCGCCAACAGCGCACAGCTCCAGGCGCTGCTGCCGGCGACCCTGCGCGCGCTGTTCCGCGGTGAACACGTGCTGCTGCGCTCGCTGGGGGTCGAAGGTCGCGTGCACACGTTGCTGGTCGCCGACCAGGGCGGACGCCCGTTTTCCGAGATCAGTGTGCAGGGCTTCGGCAAGACCGCACAGTGCATCGAGCGCGCGCTGGACAGCTTTACCAACCGCAGCCGGTAAGGCTTGCGCTACAATCGTCGTTCCGTTTCGTCTGGAGACCCGAATGCCTGACTTCGCTGGCCTGCCCCTGGTGATCGAGCCCGAGGCGCTGAGTACTCGGCTCGACGCCGCCAACCTGATCGTGGTCGACCTGACCAGCGCCGCGCGCTACGCATCCGGGCACATCCGCGGGGCGCGTTTCGTCGATCCCAAGCGTACCCAATTGGGTCAGCCGCCTGCACCGGGGCTGTTGCCCGGGCTGGCGGCGCTGGAGCAGCTGTTCGGCGAGCTGGGGCACCACCCGCAGGCGACCTACGTGGTCTACGACGACGAGGGCGGCGGCTGGGCCGGACGCTTCATCTGGCTGCTCGACGTGATCGGCCATTCTCGCTATCACTACCTCGATGGCGGCATCCTGGCCTGGGAGGCCGCCGGCCTGCCGCTGAGCCAGGACACGCCAGCCAGCGCCGGCGGCCCGGTGTCGCTGACCCTGCACGACGAGCCCACCGCAACCCGCGAGTACCTGCAAAGCCGCCTGGGCGCCAGCGACCTGGCCATCTGGGATGCCCGCGGCCCGCTGGAATACTCGGGCGAAAAAGTGCTGGCAGCCAAGGCGGGGCACATTCCCGGTGCGATCAACCTGGAGTGGACCGCCGCCATGGATCCGGCGCGCCAGCTGCGCATCCGCAGCGACGTCGCGCAGATGCTCGACGGCCTGGGCATCACCGCCGACAAGGAAATCATCACTCACTGCCAGACCCATCACCGCTCTGGCTTCACTTATCTCGTGGCCAAGGCGCTGGGCTATCCACGCGTCAAGGGCTATGCCGGTTCCTGGGGCGAATGGGGCAACCACCCCGACACCCCCACCGAAGTTTAAGGACACTCAATGAAAGATCGCCTGTTCATCATCAGCCAGTACCTGCTGCCCCATCACCTGCTCTCGCGCCTGGCCGGGTGCGTTGCCGAATGCCGCTCGCGCTGGTTCAAGAACGCCTTCACCCGCTGGTTCGCCGAGCGCTACAACGTCGACATGTCGCTGGCCCAGGTCGAAGACCTGAGTGCCTACGAGAACTTCAACGCCTTCTTCACCCGTGCCCTGAAGCCCGATGCGCGTCCGCTGGACCCGACCCCCGGTGCAATCCTCTCGCCGGCCGACGGCGCCGTCAGCCAGCTGGGCACCATCGAACACGGTCGCATTTTCCAGGCCAAGGGCCACAGCTTCAGCGTGCTCGAACTGCTGGGCGGCGATCCAGACAACGCCGCTCCTTTCATGGGTGGCAAGTTCGCCACCATCTACCTGTCACCGCGCGACTACCATCGGGTGCACATGCCACTGGCGGGTACCCTGCGTGAAATGATCTATGTGCCGGGGCGCATCTTCTCGGTCAACCAGACCACCGCCGAGAACGTGCCTGAACTGTTCGCGCGCAACGAACGGGTGGTGTGCATCTTCGACACCGAACGCGGGCCGATGGCCATGGTGCTGGTGGGCGCGATGATCGTCGCCTCGATAGAAACCGTCTGGGCGGGCCTGGTGACGCCGCCCAAGCGCGAACTCAAGACCTTTCGCTACGACGAAGCCGCTCGTGCGCCGATCCATCTGGAGAAAGGTGCCGAGATGGGCCGCTTCAAGCTGGGCTCCACCGTGGTCATGCTGTTTGGCCCGGAACAGGTCCAATGGGCCCATCATCTGGCCAACCTGTCACCGGTGAACATGGGCCAGGGCCTGGGACTTGCGCACAGTTCGACCGCGGCCGCGTCGGCGACACCTCCCCCGGTGATCTGAGCCGCGCGGACGGCACGGCGCAGCCTCGGCGACATCGGGGCTGCGACCGTTATCCAATGCTGTTAAAGTCCTTGCATACGGCCAAATGAATGGCCTGTCTTTTTTCGTCGTTCAAGCCCTCGAGCGACGACCTGAGTTGAACCAGGAAACGACCGATGTCGCCACGCCCCCATCTGTTGTTGCGCGCACCGACGCCATCGCAGTTGAGCCTGACCTTCTGCGAAGCGACCCCGCGCGACCTCAAGCGCTGGATTGCCAAGCTGCCCAAGGCCAATCTGGGGGAAACTGCCCGGTTGCTGTACCAGGGCCTGGGCGAACTCAACCAACTGCTCACGCCCAGCGAAAACCGCCTGCAACTGCTCGAGCTGCTGCGGCCCGAGGTGTATTTCGTCTGCAAGCATCTGGAGCGACACTTCCTCAACCAGTCTATCGTTCTCGACGAGCGCTCGCGCAAGGTCGCCAACCTGTGCCAGGCCCTGCAGAACCACCTGGCGATCGGCTACAAGCAGATCGTACTGCGCATTTCCTCCACTTACTCCAAAGACCGTGCCTCCAAGGATCGCGCCACGCTGCTGGCCACCGCTGCGCAGCGCGCCCTGCACTGCCTGAATGGGCCAGTGATGCGCGCCAGCCTGCTGTACTGCCCTGTGCCCGACGGGGTCTGGCTGGAACTGCACCAGCTGTACCAGGCGGCCCTGGCGCATCAGTTGCAGAACGTCCCGATCAATGACCCGCTGGCCGCGCATGGCACGACCCTGAGCGTGCAGCAAAGCTACACCGCCGCCTTGTTGCTGGGCAGTTCACGCTGCAACCAGATGCGCCAGCAGGCGATCCTGCGTCTGGCCGAAGTGCTCGAGGCCTGGAGCCTGCTGGTGCGTGTGCAGCCTGCCACCCTGGCTTCGAGCCTGTTCGCCATGGCGCCCGACGAAGACAGCCCGCCGCGCTACAAGACGCTGTATGAAGAGGACCAGTTGCCACTGCTGGTCGGACTTGACCCCGCCGATCTGGTCGAGGCGATCAAGACGCACCTGGAAATGCCGGTCGAGCAGCGTGCTCAGTCGCGGCTGATTCCCAGCAACTTCAGTATCGATCTGCTGCAACACGTGGCGGCCGCCTGGGGCGATGTGGCGGAACGCACCTTTACCCGCACCCCCGGTCAGGGCAACCTGACGGTGTGCATCGGCATGAGCGCGCTGCATTACTACATTGGCGGCGAGCGTTCCTTCAGCGAGATCCTCAAGCGCCCGGCCCTTTCCCAGAGCGCGCAGTTCGTGCCGGGCGCCGCCACCCAGTCCTGGAGCAGGCCGAGCGAAACCGATCGGCACGGCGACTACGAAGAAATCCAGTACGACCTGCCGAGCGGCGAAGGCAGCGGCGCCGCCAGCGCGTCCAACAATGACCAGCACTTCCCTACCTACGCTCTGCAGATCGTCAACCACAGCCCCGGTGGCTATTGCCTGGCATGGCCAAGGGAAGTCCCGCCGCAGCTGCAGGCCGGCGAAATGATCGGCATCCAGGACACCCAGGCCCAGGGCTGGAGCGTGGCGGTGGTGCGCTGGATCCGTCAGGTGCGCAGTGGCGGCACGCAGATGGGCATCGAGCTGGTGGCACCGCACGCGCAGCCATGCGGTCTGCAACTGGTGCGCGTCAGCGAGCAGAACAGCCAGTTCCTGCGCGGCCTGTTGCTGCCGGAAATCCGCGCCATCGACATACCCGCCTCCCTGCTGGCCCCGCGCATGCCGTTCCTGGAAGGCAACAAGGTGATCATCAACACCCAAGGTGAAGAACGCCCGGCCGGCCTTGGTCAGCGCATGACCGGCACCGGCAGCTTCAACCAGTTCGAATACCACCTGCTGGAGGTGGCCAAACCGGCACCGGCCGGTGCCGACGATGCGGCGCCCGAAGAAGACTTCGATTCGCTGTGGAAAGACCTCTGAGCCAGCCTGCGTTCAGTCGCGGCGGCCCAGCAGGTACAGCACGGCGTCCAGCCCCAGCACGCTGATGGCCTGACGCGCCGACTGCCGTACCAGCGGCTTGGCACGGAACGCCACGCCCAGACCTGCAATCGCCAGCATGGCCAGGTCGTTGGCACCATCGCCCACGGCGAGGGTCTCGCTCAACTCCACACCCTGTTCACGAGCCAGCTGCTGCAGCAGGTCGGCCTTGCGCTGGGCGTCGACGATCGGCTCGACTGCCACGCCGGTGCATTTGCCGTCGACCACCTGCAGTTCGTTGGCGAACACATGGGTGATGCCCAGGCGCTCCTGCAACTGCCTGGCGAAATACGTGAAGCCACCGGACAGAATGGCCGTCTTCACGCCCATGCGGTTGAGTTCGGCGAACAGGCGCTCGGCCCCTTCACTCAGGCGCAGTTGGGCGCCGATGTCATCGAGGACCGCAACGTCGAGGCCGTCGAGCAGGGCCAGGCGTGCCTTGAAGCTGGCGCGAAAGTCGATTTCGCCGCGCATGGCCTGCTCGGTGATGGCCGCAACACGTTCGCCGATGCCAGCGGCCTTGGCCAGTTCGTCGATCACCTCGGCCTCGATCAGGGTCGAATCCATGTCGAACACCGCCAGGCGTGGCTGTCGGCGCTGAGGGGATTCGGGCTGGTAGACGATGTCCAGACCCAGCGCGGCGCTGAGCTCAAGCACTTGCCCGCGCAATTGCAGCGGCTGCTCCAGCGTGCCGAGCAGGCCCAGCTCGAAACAGGCGTTGCCGCCCGCCGCCGCAGACAGGCGCTCGATGCTCGCCAACGCCAAGCCATGCTCGCTCAGCAGGCTGATAACCTGCTGCAAGGCAGGGTAACCGACATGGCGCCCCATCACGCTGACCACATGTTCAGCCGGCGTGGCGGACTGGGCGGCGCTGAACGTGGTATCGGCGGCCAGAGCGGCGCGCAAGGCATCGGCGATGCCCGACTGCTCCTGAGCGGTGATGTTGATCAGGACGATTTCGCGCAAGAGGCACCCCGTTTCATGAAAAAAAACGCATTCTAACCACTTTCAGTGACCATCGGGCACAGGCAGCGCTTTGCCGCTCGGAGGGTGCTCGTTATACTGCGCGCCAACTTCACGGACAAAGAGCCGCGCTCAGTGAACCGGCCTACGCCAGTCAAAACCGACAACTTCTTCCTGCTGATCTTCCGAGCCGTGCGCCACCGTCGAGTGCCCCTGGCTTTGCGCATCGCGTTCACCAACATCGTGCTGGTTGCCATTGCCCTGGTGATCTACGCCTGTGTCATGGGTCTGCAGTTCAAGCAGGCCATGCACGAGCAGGCCGACGCGGTGGGGCAGAGCCTGACCACGCAAACGGCCACGTCCGCCACCGAGTTGCTGGTGTCCAACGACATTCTCAGCCTCAACGTGCTGCTCAACAACCTGGTGAAGAACCCGCTGGTCGCCCACGCGGCGATCTTCAGCCCGGACAACCGCATTCTCGCCGAAGCCGGACAGCGCCCCAAAAGCGGCCTGCTGGGGCAGAGCCAGGGGCTGTACGAAACCAAGATCAACTTTCAGGATGCGCTGGCCGGGCAACTGCGCATCAGCCTGGACATGAATCAGTTCCAGCAGCCGTTGACCATCAGCCTGCAAAGCATGGGCGTTCTGGCCGGTATCCTGTTGGTGCTGGCACTGGCTTTGAGCCTGCGGCTGGGTCGCTACGTCTCCACGCCACTGCTGCAACTGCGGGTCTGGTTGCGCAACCCCGACGAGTTCACCCCGGCCACCCAGCGCACCGACGAGATCGGCGACCTGGCCCGGCAGCTGCACGCACAGCTGGCGCCAGAGCCGCGCGAGCCCGAGGTCGAACCCGAAGACACCGACGAAGACGAGGTGCCGCACGCAGCGCCACCCGTGCGCACGGCAACCGCCAAGCCGGGCCCCTTCCCGCCCGTGGCAGCCAAGCCGGTAAAACCGGTCATGCGCCAGATTCAGGCTGACGAAGACGAAGAAGACTTCGGTGACGACCCGTTCGCCGACCTGCGCGAAACCCCGGTGGCCGTGATCAAGCAGCCGACCACTGCCGTGGCTCGGGTGCACACCGACAGCGCCGTGCTGGCCGTGCAACTGGGTGCACAGGAACAACTGCGTCGTCTGCCCAAGGCACGTCTGGCCGAGCTGCTGGAGCGCTATCACGACTGCCTGCAACAGGCCGCCTCGCTGTACGAGAGCGAAGTGCACATGCTCAACGACGGCAGCACCCTGATGCTGTTCCACAGTGAACACAGCGGTGATGACTACCTGACCAACGCGATCTGCTGCGGCGAACTGTTGCGTGCCCTGGGCCATGCCTTGCAGATCGAGGTCGCCGACAGCGGCATCACCCTGCAACTGCAGTTGGGTCTGGTGCTCAGCGACGAAGTTCACGGCTTGAACTCCATCGACCTGCTGCTGACCGAATCGGCCCAGGATGCACTGGCGCTTTCGCAGCACAGCCGCAACCTGTTGCTGGTGGTGCGCGAGATCGGCGAAGACCCGCTGATCCGTCAACGCGCGCGCATTCGCTCGATTGCCAGCCCCGAAGGTGCCTGCTGCGTAGAGCGTCTGCTGGAGCCCTACCCGTCCTTGCTGGAACGCCAACTGGCACGAATCAGCTGATTGGTTGAGCGTTTGCCCATAAAAAAAGCCCGCAATGCGGGCTTTTTTGTGGGCGCCGTTCTAGAAGCGGAACACTTCCAGATCGGTGCGGATAGGCGTAGCCAGAGGAATCCGCGACTTTTCTTGCTCGCGGCGCACCTGCGCCGGCGCGGACTTGCGCTCCTCGACCAGCGCCGGCTGGTTGGCCAGCGGCTTGAGCGCTGCAGTCAGCTGCGCGGCCAGGCGCTGCAGCAGTACGCCCTGGGCCTGGACTTGATCCGCGGTGCCGCCGTCATGCTTTTCCTCGAGATGGACGATGCGGTTGTCACGCACTTGCCCACGGCGGTCGAGGACACGCCACTGGGCATCCAGGACGGCAGGCTGGCCGCTGCCTGAATCGAGTCGCGTGATCGACAACAGCACCTGTGCGTCAGGCGTGAAGTTGGCGGGCGTAGGCGCCAACACCACGCGCTGGCTGTCCAGGCGCCAGGCCATCTGGCGCAACAGCAACTGGTCGATGTCGGCAGAAAGGCTGCCGGCCCAGCGACCGTCGGTGGACGCTCTCAGGCTGCCGTCGGACTGGCGCTGCAGCAGCGTTTCGCGCTGCAGGTAGTCGGCCACGGATACTGGCCCCAGCAGCACGGCCATACCTCGACTTTCCTTGGGCAGCCCGGGGTTGCCGCTGTCGAGCTGGTACAGGGCCACCGGTTGATGCGTGCTGCATCCGGCCAGTCCCAGCACGCCGCTGAGCAATAAAATCACGGGAAGGCGCAACAGTTTCATCATTTCATCCAGGCGGCTGCCACACGGCAACCGCAGCAATACTTGACCGAGTCGTCTGGACGCTGCCGCTTGGCAGCGCCGCGAAAGGGCCTATCATCCGTGAATCCGCGCCCTGACTCCAGTGCTTGTCCGTCGAACGGCAGCACGGCCACCGTCCAGGCGCGGTCGTCGATCAGAGGTTTTCCACGACCAGAGCGTCGACACGCTGGAAACCGCGGGGCAGCTTGTTGCCGCGCCGCCCACGCTCGCCGCGGTAGTGCTCCAGGTCATCGGGCTTGAGCGACAGCGTGCGTTTACCCGCGTGCAGCACCAGCGTCGAGCCTTCGGCGACCACCGCAAGGTCAGTGACGAATTCTTCACGACTGGCCACGCGATCACCGGGAATGCCGATGATCTTGTTGCCTTTGCCCTTGCCCAGTTGCGGCAGGTCGCTGATCTTGAACACCAGCAGGCGGCCCTCGGTGGTTACCGCGGCCAGCCAGTTCCGTTCCCGATCGGGTACGGCACGCGGGTTGATCACCTTGGCCCCTTTGGGCAGGCTGAGCAGTGCCTTGCCAGCCTTGTTCTTGGCCTGCAGGTCTTCGCCCTTGACCACGAAGCCGTAGCCGGCGTCCGACGCGATGACGTACAACGCGTCGTCGTCGGGCAGCATCACGCACTCGAAGGTGGCGCCGGGTGGCGGCGTCAGGCGGCCGGTCAGGGGTTCGCCCTGGCCACGGGCGGAAGGCAGGGTATGCGCGGCCACCGAATAGCTGCGCCCGGTCGAGTCGATGAATACCGCGAACTGGTTCGAACGCCCGATGGCTGCGGTCTTGTAGCCGTCACCGGCCTTGTAGGAGAGGCCCGTGGCGTCGATATCGTGACCTTTGCCACAGCGCACCCAGCCTTTTTCCGACAGCACCACCGTCACCGGCTCGGTCGGCATCAGCTCGTTCTCCGACAGCGCGCGTGCTTCGCTGCGCGCAACGATCGGCGAGCGACGCTCGTCGCCATAGGTTTCGGCGTCCTTGATCAGCTCGGCGCGCACCAGCTTCTTCAGCTTGCTTTCGCTGCCCAGCAGCGCCTGCAGCTTGGCGCGTTCCTTGGCCAGTTCTTCCTGCTCGCCGCGGATCTTCATTTCCTCGAGGCGCGCGAGCTGACGCAGGCGCGTGTCGAGAATGTAGTCGGCCTGGATCTCGGTGAGGGCAAAGCGTTCGATCAGGCGCGCCTTGGGATGCTCCTCGGTGCGGATGATGTGGATCACTTCATCCAGGTTGAGGAAGGCGATCAGCAAGCCGTCCAACAGGTGCAGGCGACGTTCGACCTTGTCCAGGCGGAACTGCAGGCGACGGCGCACGGTGTTGACACGGAACTCCAGCCATTCGACCAGCAACGTGCGCAGGTTCTTCAACTGCGGGCGACCGTCCAGACCGATGATGTTGACGTTGACCCGGTAGGTCGACTCCAGATCGGTGGTGGCGAACAGATGCTGCATCAAGTCGTCGACTTCGACGCGATTGGAGCGTGGAATGATGACGATGCGACACGGGTGCTCGTGGTCGGATTCGTCACGCAGATCGGCCACCATCGGCAGCTTCTTGGCCTGCATCTGCGCCGCGATCTGTTCCAGCACTTTGGCGCCGGACACTTGGTGCGGCAAGGCAGTGACGACTACGTCGCCGTCTTCCAGGCGATACACCGCGCGCATGCGCACCGAGCCGCGGCCGGTCTGGTAGATTTTCAGCAGATCGGCACGCGGGGTGATGATTTCCGCTTCGGTCGGGTAGTCGGGGCCCTGGATGTGTTCGCAGAGCTGCTCGATCGTCGCCTTGGGCTCGTCGAGCAGGCGCACACAGGCGCTGGCCACTTCGCGCAGGTTGTGCGGTGGAACGTCGGTGGCCATGCCTACGGCAATGCCGGTGGTGCCGTTGAGCAGGATATTGGGCAGCCGTGCCGGCAGCACCGACGGCTCGTCGAGGGTACCGTCGAAGTTCGGCACCCAGTCCGCCGTGCCCTGGCCCAGTTCGGTGAGCAGCACCTCGGAATAGCGCGACAGGCGTGCCTCGGTGTAGCGCATGGCCGCAAAGGACTTCGGATCATCCGGCGCGCCCCAGTTGCCCTGGCCATCGACCAGCGTGTAGCGATAGCTGAACGGCTGCGCCATCAAGACCATGGCCTCGTAGCAGGCCGAGTCGCCATGGGGGTGGAACTTGCCGAGCACGTCGCCCACGGTGCGCGCGGACTTCTTGTGCTTGGCGTCGGCGTCCAGGCCCAACTCGCTCATGGCATAGACGATGCGCCGCTGGACCGGCTTGAGGCCATCGCCGATATGCGGCAGGGCGCGGTCCATGATCACGTACATGGAGTAGTTGAGGTAGGCCTGTTCGGTGAAGTCAGCCAGGGACCGGCGTTCTACGCCGTCAAGACTGAGATCGAGGGAATCGCTCATGCAAGCCTCATCGTTTCGTGGTCTGGCGCAGCAGCAAGTTGCCACCGCGCTGAGTGAATTCAAGTTGTTTCAGAGCGCTCATGCCCAGCAGCACCTGGTCGCCGTCGAAGCCCGGCACCACCAGGGCGCGGACATTGCTCAGGCGGATATCGCCCAGCTGCAGAGTGGCGATCTCGGTGCGGTAGCCTTGGGTCTTGCCGTTGGCAGTGGTCAGCAGCACTGGTGCACCGCGGGCCAGATCGAGCTTGCGCGAGACCGCTTCGGGCATGGCCACATCGGTGGCGCCGGTGTCGAGCATGAACTGCACCGGCTGCCCATTGATGAAGCCGCAGCTGACGAAGTGCCCTTGGCCATTGCCGGCCAGTTGCACTTCCACGTAGCCGTCGCCGTGCTGGGAAACCGGCACCGCATTGGGATTTTCTCGACGCTGTTCCCAGTCACCGAAGAACTGCGTGGCCAGGTACAACGCCGCGGCCCAGGCCAGCAGCATCAACACCTTGCCAACACGCCTGCCCGGTGCGGCCTGGCTCATGGCGCGGCGCTCCAGCCGCCGGCGGGGGCCGCGAAGCGCCAGACCACCGGGCGACGCTCGCCATCGGCGCGGGCCCACTGGTTATTGTCGGTGCCCACCCATGCCCCCTCGGCATCGACGCTCAGCGCTTCGGTCAGACCGTAGGGAGCATCATAGCGGCGAACCGGCAACAGCGCCTCGGCGGCGAACGACCAGCACCGCTCCACGGCAGCCGTGTCCGCGTCGCGACGACAGATGCGATAGGCATTGCGTTCCAGCGTGAACAGCTTGCCATCGAACCAGGCCAGATCGGCAAAATCGCGCGGCATGTGCCGGGCCCGGGGAATCTGCACCGGAAGGGCTTCCGCACCGCCTTCGGCAAGCAATACGCAACGCCCCTCACAGCTCCAGCTCAATGGCCGCTTGCGAACGGCCAGCAGGCCGCGCTGCTGACGTTCGGCAGCCAGCCACAAGCGGTCGCCGGCCGGGTTGACGGTCAGCCCTTCGAACAGGGCATTGAAATGCAACAGCAGGTTGCTGGCACGTGCCTGACTGATCAGGGTCGGGTCCAGGGGCAACCATTTCGGCTCGCCCGACACGGGAATCTGCAGCACCGCGACGTGAGCTTCGCTGACCAGGTATTGGTTGCCTCGGGCATCGCAGCTGATGCCTTCGAAATCCAGGTCGCCGCCACGCACGAAGGCCGCCGCCCAACTGCTCATGCGCAGACGAACGGGCAGCCCGCTGGGCGGTACCGGCGGCGCCTTGAAGGCTACGGCCGTGGCCTGCCAGTTGGGAGTCGAGGTATCGAGCCGATAGACCGTACCGTCCTCCCGGTCCGAAACGGCCCACAAGGTCTTGCGGCACAGCGCCAGGCCGGACAGGTTTCCGGTGGGCATACCGTCCACCGCGTGCTCGCCGACCAGGGTCAGCTCGGGCACGGGTGGTTGCACCGACGCCACGGCCAGCGTCGGCAGGGCCAGGGCGAACAGGGCTGTCAGCAGCGCTGCGATCAAGCCAGCACCTCGGCCAGGTTGCCCTTGGACTCGAGCCACGCCTTGCGGTCGCCCGCACGTTTCTTGGCCAGCAGCATGTCCATGATTTCGGTGGTGCCGGCGAAGTCGTCCAGGGTCAGTTGCACCAGCCGGCGGGTGTTGGGGTCCATGGTGGTTTCGCGCAGCTGCGGCGGGTTCATTTCGCCCAGGCCCTTGAAGCGCGTGACCTGCGGCTTGCCGCGTTTCTTTTCGGCAACCAGGCGGTCGAGAATGCCGTCGCGCTCGGCCTCGTCCAGGGCGTAGAAGATCTCCTTGCCCAGGTCGATGCGGTACAGCGGTGGCATGGCGACATAGACGTGACCGGCGTCCACCAAGGGTCGGAAGTGCTGGACGAACAGCGCGCACAACAGGGTCGCGATGTGCAGGCCGTCGGAGTCGGCGTCGGCCAGGATGCACACCTTGCCGTAGCGCAGTTGGCTGATATCGGCGGCACCGGGATCGACGCCGATGGCCACGGCAATGTTGTGGACTTCCTGGCTGGCGAGTACTTCGCTGCCGTCCACCTCCCAGGTGTTGAGGATCTTGCCGCGCAACGGCAGGATCGCCTGGAACTCCTTGTCCCGCGCCTGTTTGGCCGAGCCACCGGCCGAGTCCCCTTCGACAAGGAACAGTTCGGAGCGGGCCGGGTCCTGCCCGGCGCAGTCAGCCAGCTTGCCAGGCAATGCGGGGCCTTGGGTGATGCGCTTGCGCTCGACCTTCTTGCTCGCCTTGAGGCGACGCCCGGCGTTGCTGATCGCCAGTTCGGCCAACTGCATGCCCAATTCGGGATGGGCGTTGAGCCACAGGCTGAAGGCGTCCTTGACCACGCCGGAGACGAACGCAGCCGCCTCGCGCGAGGACAGCCGCTCCTTGGTCTGGCCGGAGAACTGCGCATCCTGCATCTTCATCGACAGCACGAAGGCGATGCGTTCCCAGATATCTTCCGGCGCCAGCTTCAAGCCGCGCGGCAGCAGGTTGCGGAACTCGCAGAACTCGCGCATCGCATCCAGCAGACCCTGGCGCAGCCCGTTGACGTGGGTACCGCCCTGGGCCGTCGGGATCAGGTTGACGTAGCTTTCCTGAACGCTGTCGCCACCATCGGGCAACCACAGCAGTGCCCAGTCCACGGCTTCCTTGTTGCCCGCCAGGCTGCCGCAGAACGGCTCGTCGGGCAGGCGAGCGAATTCGGTGACCGCGTCGATCAGGTACGAACGCAGACCGTCTTCGTAATGCCATTCGACCTTCTCGCCGCTGCCCTTGTCTTCGAAGCTGACCAGCAGGCCGGGACACAACACCGCCTTGGCCTTGAGCACATGCTTGAGGCGGCTGACGGAAAACTTCGGCGAATCGAAGTATTTCGGGTCCGGGGCGAAGTACACGCTGGTGCCGGTGTTGCGCTTGCCGACGGTGCCGATGACTTCCAGATCGGTGGCCTTGAAGCCATCGGCGAAGGTCATCTGGTACTCGTTGCCGTCGCGCTTGACCCTGACCCGCACCTGATTGGACAAGGCGTTGACCACCGAGATACCGACCCCGTGCAGGCCGCCGGAGAATTGGTAGTTCTTGTTGGAAAACTTGCCGCCCGCGTGCAGCTTGGTGAGGATCAGTTCGACGCCGCTGACGCCTTCCTCGGGGTGGATGTCCACGGGCATGCCACGGCCATCGTCGGACACTTCCAGAGAGTGATCGGCGTGCAGGATGACCTGAATGGACCGCGCATGGCCCGCCAGGGCTTCGTCGACACTGTTGTCGATGACTTCCTGGGCCAGGTGATTGGGCCGACTGGTGTCGGTGTACATGCCCGGGCGCTTGCGCACCGGGTCGAGGCCCGAGAGGACTTCGATGGCGTCTGCGTTATAGGAGCTAGCGCTGGGATTGGCCATGGGGTCTCGTCGTCAGTCGTTCGTGAAAAGAGTGATCAAAGCTGGGCAAAATCAACGGCCTGGTAACGCGCTGCGTCGATGCCGGCGAATGCCAGCAGCGCTGGCAACTTTTGCGCAAAGCCTTGGAAGCCGTGGTCGCCGCCGTTTTCGATGTGTACGCTGCAGGCTTGGTAGAAGGCCGCCGCCTGGCGATAGTCAAGGGTTTCGTCGCCGGTCTGCAGCCACACTTGAAGCCGCTCGGGATCGGTGGGCGCCGGCACTTCCAGCTCGGCCAGCGCCGTGACGTGGTCGCGGGTCAACTGCCAGCGTTCGCCCGTGTAGTGGTTGGTCTGCATCCCCAGATAGCCATCGAACAGACGGTGCGGATTGACCACCGGGTTGATCAACAATGCCTTGAGCCCGAAGCGCTTGGCCAGATGCGTCGCATAGTAGCCGCCGAGGGAGCTTCCCACCAGCAATGGCGCGTCGAGCTCCGCCAGTGCGGCTTCCAGCTGGGCAATGGCCTGGCGCGGATGGTGGTGCAGCGCCGGCGCGCGAAGCTGGTCGGCCAGGCCGATGCGTTGCATCAGCGCGCTCAGCTGGCGGGCTTTCTGCGAATCCGGCGAACTGTTCAGACCGTGAATGTAGAGGATCGAACCGGGCATGGGGGCCTCCGGGCATAGAGATGGCGCGCAGTTTACCTTGTCGGGGGTGCCGTTGGGGTGTTGGTGCGTCGGTATATGGGCAAGCTGCAATCCTGGCACGAAACCCTGCGGGAGCGGGCTCTGCCCGCGAAGGCCGCGCTACCACCTCTGAGTCAATAACCCGCGGCGTTCAGGTCGGGGGTAAAGGTGAAGTTCGCCAGGCGCGACACGCCGGTCTCGATCTGCCCGTCGGGCATCAGGCGCAGCCAGCGGTAGCCCGGCGCACGGTCGTCCAGTGCGAAATCCTCGCTGCCTGGCAGAAACTGAATGCCCGTGGACGGCGACGCCAGCAGGCGCAAGCCATGGGCGTGCCGGTCGATCTCCTGATGCACATGCCCCCAGAGCACACCACGCGCCTGCGGAAAACGCCCGAGCAGCTCTAACAGGGCCCCGGCGTTGCGCAGCCCGATGGGCTCTATCCATTGGCTGCCGATCGCAACCGGATGGTGATGCAGGCACACCAGATGATGCTTGTGCGGTGCTTCAGCGAGCGCCCGCTCGAGCAACTGCAACTGATCGTCGGCCAGATGGCCGGCTGCCGAACCGGCGATGGCCGAATCGAGCAGCGTCACCCGCCAGGCACCCACATCCGCCACAGGCTCCAGCCACTGGGTGCCTTCTGCGGCTTGCCGCATGAGCGCCGGCTCGTCGTGGTTGCCGGGCAGCCAGCGCGTGGGTGCGCAAATGACTTGGGTGGCCTGCGCGAACGCCTGGTAAGACGCCAGCGTGCCGTCTTGGGACAGGTCACCGGTGGCGACCAGCAGGTCGATGCGCGGCTGCTCCTCGAGCACCTGCGCGACCACCTGCGCCAGGCTCCGTCGCGTGTTCAAGCCGAACATGGCACCGTCGGCTGCGGCCACCAGGTGGCTGTCGGAAAGCTGCACGAGCACTACCGGTGCATCGACAGCAGGATCAGATAGGCTCGACAAGACCGTCTCCAGGCAAAAGGGCGAACCGGCAAATTATGCGCAGCCTGGATGACAAGGGCAATGCGACCTGCGGCGCTCGTGCAGGCCGATGTTCAGCGTACCGCTTCGTACTCGTGGCCACAGGCCAGGCAATGACTCAGCCACTCACCCAGGAACAGATTGAGCTGGGCCTTTTCGTCAGGCTGGTGCATGGCCGCGTTGGGGTAGGGATAGACGCTGCGGAAACGCCGGGCGTGCTCGGCGCTGACGACTTCGGCCATGCGCGCGTCGTGGTACACCTGCACCTCCATCTGCGGCACCGGAAGCCATGGCAGGCTGTGCTCCTGGCGTACGCGCAGGGTAGTGGTGTACGGACAGGCAAGCAGCACTTCCAGCGTCAGCACACCGAGCATCTGGTCGGCCTGGGTCATGGCGATGCGGCGTGACAACTGCTGGCTGCGCATGTCCGGCAGCAGGCGCATGAGCCGCGCATAATTGGCTTCGCAGGCGGCCTGCAGGCCGACCAGATCGACGCGGTAGCGCTCGCGCAACGGGCTCACGACCACAGCCCCCTGACTTCGTCGCGGTTCAGGGCCAGCCATTGGATGGCGATGATCGCTGCCGCGTTGATGATTCGACCATCGCGCACGGCCTGCAGGGCATCGTCGAATGCCCAGACCTTGACGCGAATGTCCTCGCCCTCTTCTTCCAGGCCATGCAGGCCACCAGCGCCCTCGCTGCTGCAGCGGCCCAGGTAGAGGTGCACGTACTCGTCGCTGCCGCCGGGTGACGGGAAGTACTTGTTGATCGGCCACAACGCTTCGATCTGCAGGCCCGCTTCCTCGTCGGCCTCGCGGTGCGCGACTTCCTCGGGCCGCTCGTCCTTGTCGATCAGCCCGGCGACCATTTCGATCAGCCAGGGGTTGTCGACCTTGCCCACCGCGCCGACCCGGAACTGCTCGATGAGCACCAGTTCGTCGCGAGCGGCGTCGTAGGGCAACACACACACGGCATCGTGGCGCACGAACAATTCGCGGCTGATCTGCTTGCTCATGCCACCGTTGAACAGCTCGTGGCGCAGGAACAGCTTGTCCAGTTTGTAGAAGCCCTGGAAGCAGAGCTCGCGCTTGTCGATTTCGACCGCCGAAGGCATTGATCGTGATGAATCTGGCATGGAAAAACCTCTTACTCGTGCATGCAGCATGGGGCCATCCTAACCGCGATGGGCCCGTATTGCAGCCCCTTTGAGGTGAAGCCGCGCGCCTCGGGATAGGCGGTTGGGCGAGCAGGCATTAAGATTGCGCAGCTGGCGAACCGACGGTTCGACCGACAGTCCAACCACGATAATTCCATTACCCGCCAAGGACCCTCATGTCGTTTCTCAAGTTCGCCTCCGTGGCCTGCGTCGCCCTGACCCTGGGCGCCTGCTCCAGCCTCTTCCAGCCCAACTACCGGGCGCCGCTGGACACCAAGCGCGAGGCTTTCGAGCACCTCAAGCCTGGCTGCGACAATCAGGATTGCCCGCTGGTGAACATCGACGTGGTGCACTTTCCCGACGAGCCGGGCCTGGATGCAGCCATCGACAAACGCTTGCGCGAGATGACCGTCAATACCCCGGACGCCCGCGTGCCCGCGACCCTGAAGGCTTACGAAGAGCAGTTCATGCGCGAGGCCCAGCCACGTTACAGCAGCTACCTGCAAGCCAAGGTACGCGAACAGCATGACGGCATTGTTGTGGTCGAGCTGTCCAGCTACGCCATGACCGGCGGCGCCCATGGCATGCCCGGGCGCGGCTTCATCAACTGGTCGCGCCGCGAACACCGCGAGCTGACCCTGCAGGACATGCTGGTCCCAGGCCAGGAGCGTGCGTTCTGGCAGGCCGCCGAAGAAGCCCACCGCGGCTGGCTGGTCGCCAGCAAACTGGACAAGGACGCCGAGTTCATTCGCCAGTGGCCCTTCCAGCAAACGCCGAACATTGCCCTGACCTATGGGGGCGTGGTGCTCAAGTACAATGTGTACAGCATCGCCCCCTACGCCATGGGCCACCCGGAAGTGAAGATCGCCTACCCGCGCCTCAATGGCGTGATCAAGCCCGAGCTGTTCCCGGGTCGCGGTTGAGCACTCGCTCGATCAGGTAGTACAGCAACCCGGCCACCAGCAGCGCTGGCAGGGTTGCGCCGATCTGCGGGTACAGATTGGCCAGCACGTGGTACAGGCATACGCCGCCAAGCCAGGCCAGCAGCGCACTCCAGTGCACGGCGCGCGGTTCGACCTGCGCCGAACGCCTGCGCAGCACGAAGTGGTCCATCAGCACCACGCCGAACAGCGGCGCGAATACCGAGCCAATCAGCAGCAGGAAGTTCTGGTACTGCGCCAGCGGTGCCAGGCAGGCGATCAGCGTGCAGATGATGCCGATGGCCAGGGCCAGGTGTTCGACCTTGAGCCCTGACAGCAAGCTGGTCGATACCGCCGCCGAATGGATATCGGCGAAGGCGTTCTCCGACTCGTCCAGCAGGATCAACAACAGCGGTATGCCCAGGCCGGCCCCGGCCAACGCCAGCAGTAGCGCATTGACTTCGCCACTGGGCGCGAACGCCAGGGTGTAGGCGACGCCCAGGCTCATCAACCAGAAGTTGCCTATGAAAAACCCGACGGCCGTGCCGCCGAACACGCTTTTGGCGCGCTTGCCGAATCGTGAATAGTCGGCAATCAGCGGCAGCCACGACAAGGGCATGGCGATGGCGATGTCGAAGCCCGTGGCCAGGTCCATGGAACCGTCGCCAGCGGTGTTCCACAGGGTCGTCAGGTCGGCCTTGGCGAACAGGTTCCAGGTCAGCCACAGGCACGCTGCCAACAGCAGCCATATGCCCCATTTGCGCAGCACCTTGCGCACGAAGGTCAGCGGCCCGGTGACCGCCAGCAATGTCGCCAGGCCGCCGAAAAACACGGTCCAAAGCCAGGGGTTGCTGCCCAGGCTGCCCTCACCGAACGCGCGCGTGCCCAGCAGGCTGGCGGCATCGCGCATGACGATGATCTCGAACGATCCCCAGCCGATCAGTTGCAACAGGTTGAGCAAGGCCGGAACGCTGCCGGCGCCACGGCCCAGGGTCAGGCGCAGGGCCGCCATGGCAGACAGGCCGGTGTCGCTGCCGATGACGCCGACCGAGGCGAGCAGCAAAACACCCACCAGGGTGCCCAGGAAGATCGCCGCCAGTGCGCCGGCCAGGCCCAGGCCAGGCGCCAGCAGGGCGCCGGTCTGCAGCACCATGAGGCCCACGCCCAGGGAAAACCACAGGGAGAACAGATCGCGCCCGCCCAGCACGCGCTGGGCGGCGGACACCGCAGTATCGGGAGAATAGGAGGTTTTCAATGGCTGGGCTCGAGGGGAAATGGGTCGAAGGTTGTTGGAGCATTGGCGGTGCCGGTTCGCGGCCGCTGACCGCTCCTACGGAGGAATCGTAGGAGCGGTCAGCGGCCGCGAAAGCCGCACCAGCGAAGATACTGACTAGACCTTTTGGTACAGCTGGCTGCCTTCCTGCTTGAAGCGCTGCGCCTGTTCGCGCATGCCCTCCTCCACGCTGAGGTCAACGGCTTCGATCTTCTGGTTGGCCGCGTACTCGCGCACTTCCTGGGTGATTTTCATCGAGCAAAACTTCGGCCCGCACATCGAGCAGAAATGCGCGACCTTGGCCGAATCCTTGGGCAGGGTTTCGTCGTGGTAGGCGCGCGCGGTGTCCGGGTCCAGCCCCAGGTTGAACTGGTCTTCCCAGCGAAACTCGAAGCGCGCCTTGCTCAAGGCGTTGTCGCGGATCTGCGCGCCCGGATGTCCCTTGGCCAGGTCGGCAGCGTGGGCGGCGATCTTGTAGGTGATGATGCCGGTCTTCACGTCATCCTTGTTCGGCAACCCGAGGTGCTCTTTAGGCGTCACGTAGCAGAGCATGGCGCAGCCGAACCAGCCGATCATCGCGGCACCGATGCCCGAGGTGATGTGGTCGTAGCCCGGCGCAATGTCGGTGGTCAGTGGGCCCAGGGTGTAGAACGGCGCTTCGTCGCAGCACTCCAGCTGCTTGTCCATGTTCTCCTTGATCAGTTGCATCGGCACATGCCCCGGACCTTCGATCATGCACTGAACGTCATGCTTCCAGGCGATCTTGGTCAGCTCACCGAGGGTTTCCAGTTCGCCGAACTGGGCTTCGTCGTTGGCGTCGGCGATCGACCCCGGACGCAGGCCGTCGCCCAGGGAAAAGCTGACATCGTAGGCCTTCATGATCTCGCAGATGTCATCGAAGTGCGTGTAGAGGAAGTTTTCCTTGTGATGCGCCAGGCACCACTTGGCCATGATCGACCCGCCGCGACTGACGATGCCGGTGACCCGCTTGGCGGTCAGCGGCACATAGCGCAACAGCACGCCGGCATGGATGGTGAAGTAGTCGACGCCCTGCTCAGCCTGCTCGATCAAGGTGTCGCGGAACAGCTCCCAGGTCAGGTCCTCAGCCGCGCCGCCGACCTTTTCCAGGGCCTGATAGATGGGTACGGTGCCGATCGGCACGGGCGAATTGCGGATGATCCACTCGCGGGTCTCGTGTATGTGCTTGCCGGTGGACAGGTCCATCACCGTGTCCGAGCCCCAGCGAATGCCCCAGGTGAGCTTGGCCACTTCTTCCTCGATGGAGGAACCCAGCGCGCTGTTGCCGATGTTGCCGTTGATCTTCACGAGGAAGTTGCGGCCGATGATCATCGGCTCGAGTTCGGTGTGGTTGATATTGGCCGGGATGATGGCGCGGCCGCAGGCGATCTCGTCGCGGACGAATTCGGCGGTGATCTCCTGGGGAATACTGGCGCCGAAGCTGTGGCCCTTGTGCTGGTCCTTTAGCAGGCCGGCAGCGCGCGCCTCGGCCAGCTTCATGTTCTCGCGGATGGCGACGTATTCCATTTCGGCGGTAATGATGCCCTGGCGGGCATAGTACATCTGGCTGACGTTGGCGCCGACCTTGGCGCGGCGCGGGTTGCGCACATGGGCGAAGCGCAGTTTGGTCAGTTCCTCGTCGCTCAGGCGTTGCTGGCCGAAGCTCGAGCTCAGGCCGGCCAGGCGCTCGGTGTCGCCGCGGTCGTCAATCCATGCCGAGCGCACGTCGGCCAGGCCCTTGCGCACGTCGATGACGACGCTGGGGTCGGTGTAGGGACCAGACGTGTCGTAGACGGTCACCGGCGGGTTGATTTCACCTGCGCCGTTGCCGGTCGAGAAGTCGGTGGGCGTGACATCCAGGCTGATCTCGCGCATCGGCACGCGGATGTCCGCACGCGAGCCCTGGACGTAGATCTTGCGCGAACGGGTGAAGGGCTGCACGGAGCCGGAATCGACCTGGGCCGATTCGCTCAAATGCACGGTGTTTTTTGCTTTTGTATTCATCACAGGCTCTCCAGACGGCATCCATCACGGGAATGTCGGAGCGAACCTGAAAGGCACGGATGCACCCTGTGAACGGATGCTGTGCTTGTACGCGAGGTGCTGTGCAGAAAATGCGCGAGACCCCGGACGAAGCACAAGAGGACTCGCCGAAAGGACGAGAAATCTTGTTCCCTACGCAGGCGTTAACCTGATCAGGTTCAACGGGATCCGGATTATCCGATCTCAGCCTCATAGCAAGGCACCCCGACAAGAACGTGCACAGCATAGACGGCCCGCACACGGAACGCCAACTCCGCCTGCAGGTCTTGATATTGGCCGTTGCGCCGGATTGTTGTGCGGCGCGTCGCGCTCTACACTCGCCCTGCCCCACGCCTATTTTCACAGCTGATGCCCAGACCCAGCTTTCAGACCAAGGATTGCCCCATGCTGCGCAGTAGATTTCCCTCGGCAACGGCCCTCGCCCTGGCCGTGTCCGGTGCCATTCCAGGCATGGCCCTGGCGCAGCAGGCACCGCTGGCGAGCATGACCGACCTGGTCAGCGTCTATCAGGAAGCGGTGCTGAACAACGCCGACCTGGCGGCGTCGCGGGCCGACTACGCCGCGCAAAGCGAAATCGTGCCGCAGGCACGGGCCGGTTTGCTGCCCAACCTGTCGGCGGGCTATGACATCAACGATACCCGCACGGCGCTGGACCAGCCGTCGGCGGTGTACAACCGCAGCGGCAATTCCTACCGGGCGCAGTTGAGCCAGCCGCTGTTCCGCGCCGACCGCTGGTTCCAGCTCAAGGCCGCCAAGGCGGTCGACGAGCAGGCGGCCGTGCAGCTGTCGGCCACCGAGCAGAACCTGATTCTGCAGAGTGCCCAGGCCTATTTCTCGGTGCTGCGCGCGCAGGACAATCTGGCCACCGCGCGTGCCGAAGAGAATGCTTTCCGGCGCCAGCTCGATCAGTCGCAGGAGCGTTTCAACGTCGGTCTGTCCGACAAGACCGACACCCTGCAATCCCAGGCCAGCTACGACACCGCCCGGGCCAATCGAATCATCGCCCAACGTCAGGTCGACGACGCCTTCCAGGCCCTGATCACGCTGACCAACCGCGAATACAATTCGATCCAGGGCATCGTTCACACCTTGCCGGTGCTGGCGCCGATGCCCAACGACGCGAGTGCGTGGGTCGACACCGCTTCCCGGCAGAACCTCGATCTGCTGGCCAGCAACTACGCCGTGGAAGCTGCCGAGCAGACCTTGCGCCAGCGCAAGGCCGGGCATGCGCCCACGGTGGATGCGGTGGCGCAATACCAGAAGGGTGACAACGACAATCTGGGTTTCAGCAATCCTTCCAATCTGCCGGGCGTGAGCTATGGCAGCGACGTGTCGCAGCGCAGCATTGGGGTGCAGTTGAACATTCCGATCTACAGCGGCGGTTTGACCAGTTCGCAGGTCCGTGAGGCCTATGCGCGGCTCACCCAAAGTGAGCAGCAGCGTGAAAGCCTGCGCCGACAGGTGGTGGAGAACACCCGCAACCTGCACCGTGCGGTGAACACCGATGTCGAGCAGGTGCAGGCGCGCAAGCAGTCGATCATCTCCAACCAGAGCTCGGTGCTGGCCACGGAAATCGGCTATCAGGTGGGAACGCGCAACATCGTCGACGTGCTCGATGCGCAGCGCCAGCTGTACAGCTCGGTGCGCGACTACAACAACACCCGCTATGACTACATTCTCGACAACCTGCGGCTCAAGCAGGCGGCGGGCATTCTGAGCCCCGGCGACCTGCAGGACCTGACACGATTCCTCAAGGCCGACTACAACCCGGACCGGGATTTCCTCCCGCCAGACCTGGCCAAAGCGGCCGAAGCGCTGCTCAAGCCGCCAGCGAAACAATGACCTGACGCAACCTGTAGCAGCGGCGCGAGCCGCGTCCGGCGACGATGCGGGGTGTCAGGTGGATCGCGTCGTTGGAGACGCGGCTCGCGCCGCTGCTACACGGGGCGCGAACCTTCCTTACTGGCTTGCGCAACCCTGTAGCAGCGGCGCGAGCCGCGTCCGGCCTTGATGCAGTGGGTCAGGTGTACCGCGCAGTGGGTGACGCGGCTTGCGCCGCTGCTACAGGGGAAATTATTCGGGAGCGGAAAAAAGAAAACCCCGCCGAAGCGGGGTTTTGCAGACTGTTTCCCATGACATCCATTTCCGTCCGCCGTCCTGGCAGAAATCCTACGTGTCCCTGTTATATCTAGGCGCATCCTGCGCAACGTCCTTGGAGTGAAGATTAACTGTGGATCCAATCCGTGGATATAGCTCAAAGACACCACGTGATGTAAGCCAAAGCTTACATCGTCAGAATTGCTCCTCACCCAACAGAAACAGTGACGCGCTGCCGGCATCGACGGCAGCCGCCAGCGAGTGGATCCGCGGCAACAACCGGGCGAAATAAAAGCGCGCCGTGCCCAGTTTGCTGGCATAAAACGCCTCGTCCTGCCTGCCCAGCGCGGCCGCCGCCATTCTCGTCCACATGTAGGCGTAGGCGGTGTAACCAAAGGCCTGCAGGTACTCGACCGATGCGGCGCCGATCTCGCGCGGATCGTTCGCGGCGCGGTCCAGAACCCCGGCAGTCAAGGCGTCGAGGCGGTCCAGCGCGTCAATCAGCGGCTGGGCGAACTCGTGCAACGCGGCATCGGCCTGGGCGGCGTAGGCACGCACTTCGTCGGAAAACAGCTGATAGAACGCACCACCGTTGCCCACCACCTTGCGGCCCATCAGGTCCAGTGCCTGGATGCCGTTGGTGCCCTCGTAGATCTGGGTAATGCGCACATCGCGGACCAACTGCTCCTGGCCCCATTCGCGGATATAGCCGTGGCCACCGAATACCTGCTGGCCATGCACCGTGGTTTCCAGGCCCAGGTCGGTCAGGAAGGCCTTGGCCACCGGAGTCAGCAAAGCCACCATGTCTTCGGCGCGCTTGCGCGTGGCCGGCTCTTCGCTGTACTTGGCGGTGTCCAACTGCAGCGCCACGTAGGTGGAGAACGCCCGCCCGCCTTCGTTGCAGGCTTTCATGGTCAGCAGCATGCGCCGCACGTCCGGGTGGACGATAATCGGGTCGGCCATCTTGTCGGCCTGCATGGCCCCAGTGGGCGAACGGCTCTGCAGCCGGTCACGGGCGTACTCCACAGCGTTCTGATAGGAGCGCTCGGCCGACGCCAGGCCCTGAATGCCTACGCCCAGACGCTCGTAGTTCATCATGGTGAACATGGCCGCCAGGCCCTTGTTGGCCTCGCCGACCAGGTAACCGGTGGCGCCATCGAAGTTCATCACGCAAGTGGCCGACGCCTGGATGCCCATCTTGTGTTCGATGGAACCGCAGGACACGGCGTTGCGCGCGCCCAGGTTACCGTCGGCATCGACCATGAACTTGGGCACCAGCAGTAGCGAGATGCCCTTGGGGCCGGGCGGTGCGTCGGGGAGCTTGGCCAACACCAGATGAATGATGTTCTCGGTCAGGTCGTGTTCGCCGCCGGTGATGAAGATCTTCGTCCCGCTGACCTTGTAGCTGCCGTCTGCCTGCGGTTCGGCACGTGTGCGGATCAGGCCCAGATCGGTACCCGCATGGGCTTCGGTCAGGCACATGGAGCCGGCCCAGGTCCCGGCATACATCTTGGGCAGGTAGGTGCGTTTCAGCTCTTCACTGGCATGGGCGTTGATGGACAGGCAGGCACCGGCAGTCAGCATCGGGTACAGGCCGAACGCCAGGCTGGCCGAGTTGACCATTTCCTCGACCTGCGCCGAAATCACCTTGGGCATGCCCATGCCACCGTGGGCAGGTTCGCCACCCACGCCGACCCAGCCACCCTCGGCGTAGGTCCGATAGGCCTGGATGAACCCAGCCGGAGTGGTCACCGCGGTATCGCGCCAGTGGCAGCCCTCTTCATCGGCCGCCCGGCTCAAGGGCGCGATGGCCTGGGCGGTGACCTTGCCGGCCTCCTCGAGAATGGCCTCCATGGTGTCGACATCGACGCTGTCGGCCAGGCCCGGCAGCTGCGCCCAGTGGCTGGCAACGTCGAATACTTCGTTCAGGACAAAGCGCATATCGCGCAGGGGAGCTTTGTAATCCGCCATGGCTGACTCGCAGAAATTCGAGGGCTGAGGTTCGAAAGCCGGGTGGCGCGCTCGGCAAGACGCGCGCCGCCCGGCTGGTTGGCGTACCTGTCAGTAGGACAGGCCGAAGTGCGCTTCGTCCATGTCCATCAGGTTGGCCGCACCCGAGAGCATGGCGGCAACGTGAGTGCGGGTGCGCGGCAGGATGCGCTGGAAGTAGAAGCGCGCCGTTTGCAGCTTGGCCGTGTAGAACGCGGCATCGCCCGTGCCTTCAGCCAGCTTCTGCGCTGCCACACGAGCCATGTCGGCCCAGAAATAGGCCAGGCAGGCGTAACCCGAATACATCACGTAATCAACCGAGGCTGCGCCGACTTCTTCGCGATCCTTCATGGCGGCCATGCCAACCTTCATGGTCAGCTCGCCCCACTCCTTGTTCAACTGCGCCAAGGGTGTAACGAACTCGGCAACGGCCTCGTTGCCTTCGTTGGCCTGGCAGAACTTGTGCACGATCCGGGTAAAGCCCTTGAGGGCCTCGCCCTGGGTCATGAGCACCTTGCGCCCCAGCAGGTCGAGTGCCTGGATGCCGGTGGTGCCTTCGTACAGCATGGAAATACGGCTGTCGCGCACGTTCTGCTCCATGCCCCACTCGGCAATGAAGCCGTGCCCGCCGTAGATCTGCACGCCGTGGTTGGCGGCCTCGAAACCGACTTCGGTCATGAACGCCTTGGCGATCGGCGTCATGAACGCCAGCAGAGCATCGGCGCGCTTGCGCTCTTCCTCGTCCTGGCTGAACTTGAGCACGTCCACCAGCTTGGCGGTGAAATAGACCATGGCCCGCGTGCCTTCGGCGAAGGCCTTGATGGTCAACAGCATGCGCCGTACGTCCGGGTGCACGATGATCGGGTCGGCAGCCTTGTCGGGCGCCTTGGGGCCGGTCAGCGAGCGCATCTGCAGGCGATCGCGGGCATAGCGCAGGCCACCCTGGAACGCGACTTCGGCATGGGCCAGACCCTGCAGGGCAGTGCCCAGGCGTGCCGTGTTCATGAAGGTGAACATGCAGTTCAGGCCCTTGTTGGCGGGGCCGATCAGGTAGCCGGTGGCGCTGTCGAAGTTCATCACGCAGGTGGCGTTGCCGTGGATGCCCATCTTGTGTTCCAGCGAGCCACAGCTCACCGCATTGCGCGCGCCGATCGCGCCATCGCTGTCAGGCAGGAACTTGGGCACGATGAACAGCGAGATGCCCTTGGTGCCAGCCGGTGCATCGGGCAGGCGTGCCAGCACGATGTGCACGATGTTGTCGGCCATGTCGTGTTCGCCGGCGGAAATGAAGATCTTCGTGCCGCTGATTGCATAGCTGCCGTCGGCCTGGGGCTCGGCCTTGGTGCGCAGCATGCCCAGGTCGGTGCCGCAGTGTGGTTCGGTCAGGCACATGGTGCCGGTCCACTCGCCGGACACCAGCTTGGTCAGGTAAGCCTCTTGCTGCTCGGGCGTGCCGTGGGCGGAAATGGTGTTCATGGCGCCATGGGACAGGCCGGGGTACATGCCCCACGACCAGTTGGCGCTGCCGATCATCTCGCTCACCGCCAGACCGAGGGATTCGGGCAGGCCCTGGCCACCGTGTTCGACGTCGTGGGCCAGGCTTGGCCAGCCGCCTTCGACGAACTGTTTGTAGGCCTGCTTGAAGCCGGTCGGCGTCTTCACGCCGTCTTCGCTCCAGGTGCAGCCTTCGATGTCGCCCACACGGTTCAGCGGAGCCAGTACCTGTTCGCAGAACTTGGCGCCTTCTTCGAGGATGGCATCGACCATGTCCGGGGTCGCATCCTGGCAGCCGGGCAGGCTTTGATAGTGCGCTTCGTAGCCGAGCAACTCGTCGCGGACGAAGCGAATATCACGCAAGGGGGCCTTGTACTCAGGCATAGCGATAAACCTCTGCTGATGAATTCCGATGGGTTCGACCTGCGACAGGTTGTCGCTATCAAACGGCTGTTTGAAACATACGTTTACGCCTGCGCAAAGTCAATACCCGCCCGGCGGCCGTCACGGTGCCGTGGCGGCTGCGGGCTGGTTCGCTGAAAGGCGGGATCGACAGGGTTCGGCGGGTATGGCGCGGGTTAGAGCGGAGTACCGAGTAGAACGTTGGCAGGATCGAGCCACACATTGACCGAGTCGCCCTCACGGATCGAGCAGTGCTCGGAAAGTGCGCACAGGGTCTGCCCATTCGCCAGGCCGATACGCATTTCGCAAGGCCCTCGAGCGTCCTTCAGGACCTGCTCCAACACACCCTGCAGGCAGCTGTGACCAGGCATGGCGGGAGCATCCAGTGGCAACACGCACAACCAACCCGCCTTGATCAAGGCCACCACACCAGCGCCGGGCACCAGCGTCAGGGTTTGCGTGCTGTCATGGGTGATCTGCGCGCGCAGGCTCAACCCCGCGCCCAGGTCCAAAGTGATTTCGTCGTTGCGCCCTTGAGCGTCGATGGCAGTCACGCGGCCGTGCAGTTGATTGCGGGCACTGGTACGCAGCATGAGTCGGCCCAGCAGGTCGAGGTCGCCGACGTCCTCGGCGGCTTCGAGCACCTGCGCCTGCAAGGCCTGGAGCTTCTGGTAGAGGCGCAGCATGCGCTGCCCTTCCGCGGACAAGCACGCGCCACCACCGCCCTTGCCGCCCACGACCCGTTCGACCAGCGGCGTTTGGGCCAGGTTGTTGAGTTCGTCGATGGCGTCCCAGGCGCCCTTGTAGCTCAGGCCAGCCGCCTTGGCGGCACGGGTGATCGAACCCTGCTCGGCGATATGACGCAGCAGTTCGATGCGTTGCGGACGACGTGCGATGTACTGGGCCAGCAAAGGAGGCAAGGTCATGGCCCAAGGCTACTCGGGCTTGGCCGTGCGCGCCAGACAGTAGACGTCGACCCGCGCGGCGCCGCCCTCGCGAAGCAGCGTGGCCAGGGCCTGCGCGGTGGCGCCGGTGGTCATCACATCGTCGACCAAGGCGACGTGCACTCCATCGAGCACCGCACCGGGCATCAAGGCAAAGGCTCGTTCCAGGTTGTGCAGGCGCGCCTTGGCCCCCAGTTCCTGCTGCGCCCGGGTCTCGCGCGGTCGTTGCACCAGGCTCGAATCGCAGTCGATGTGCAGTGCCTCGGACAACCACCGAGCGAGCATTTCAGCCTGGTTGAAACCGCGTCTGCGCAGGCGTTTGCGCCCCATGGGCACCGGGATCAGCAACTGCGGGCGTGGCAACCCTTCGTTGAAACGATGATCGAGCCAGTGACTGGTCAACTCGGCCAGCAAACGTCCATAGAGCCACTGGCTGTTGTGCTTGAAGCGGGTGATCAGGCTGTCGACGGGAAAACCATAGTGCCAGGGGGTTTCCACCTTGCCGAATGCGGGTGGCCGGCGCCGACAGGGCGCGCAGGTGAACCCACTCATCGCCAAGGGCAATGCGCACACCGTGCACTGCTCCTCCAGCCAGGGAAGGTCGCATTCGCAGGCCTCGCACAGGGCATAGGGATTGCCCGACACTTCGTCGCACAGCAGGCAAATCTGATCAGTTTCTAGCCACTTGTAGACCTTGGTAGCCGCAGAAGGTTGACAGTGCATGGAGCTTCCTTAATCATGCCCGCATTCGACTCAATAGCCTCGTTGCGCCCATGGACATTCCAGCGTCCGTGCGCGCGCCCAAGCATAAACAAGGAATCGCCGATGAGCGCCAGTACAACTGCAACCGTTCGTCACGACTGGACCCTGGCCGAGGTCAAGGCGCTGTTCGTGCAGCCGTTCAACGACCTGCTGTTCCAGGCGCAAAGCGTGCACCGGGCGCATTTCGACCCCAATCGGGTCCAGGTCTCGACCCTGCTGTCGATCAAGACCGGCGCCTGTCCCGAGGACTGCAAGTACTGCCCGCAATCGGGGCACTACAACACCGGGCTGGAAAAAGAAAAGCTGATGGAAGTGCAGAAGGTGCTCGAGGAAGCCGCCCGCGCCAAGGCGATCGGTTCGACGCGATTCTGCATGGGCGCGGCCTGGAAACACCCCTCGGCCAAGGACATGCCGTACGTGTTGCAAATGGTTGCCGGGGTCAAGGCGCTGGGCCTGGAAACCTGCATGACCCTGGGGCGCCTGGACGAAGACCAGACCAAGGCGCTGGCCCAGGCCGGCCTCGACTACTACAACCACAACCTGGACACCTCGCCGGAGTTCTACGCCAGCATCATCACCACCCGCACCTACAGCGAACGCCTGCAGACCCTGGCCCACGTGCGCGACGCCGGCATGAAGATCTGCTCCGGCGGCATCCTGGGCATGGGCGAGTCGCTGGACGACCGCGCCGGGCTGCTGATCCAGTTGGCCAACCTGCCCGAGCGCCCCGAGTCGGTGCCGATCAACATGCTGGTGAAAGTGGCCGGTACGCCGCTGGAAAACGCCGAGGATATCGACCCGTTCGATTTCATCCGCATGCTCGCCGTGGCGCGCATTCTCATGCCGCAGTCCCATGTGCGCCTTTCCGCCGGGCGCGAAGCGATGAACGAACAAATGCAGGCACTGGCTTTCCTGGCCGGGGCCAACTCGATCTTCTATGGCGACAAGCTGTTGACCACGGCCAACCCGCAGGCAGACAAGGACATGCAGTTGTTCGCCCGCCTGGGGATCGCTCCCGAAGCTCGTGAAGAACACGCCGACGAGGTCCATCAAGCGGCCATCGAACAGGCCCTGGTCGAGCAGAAGAGCAGCGACCTGTTCTACGACGCCGCGTCCGCCTGACCCTGCGCCGGCCCCAGCGGCCGGCGTTCACCCCCCTGCCATTCGAGGCCTGCATGCCCTTCGACCTCAGCGCGCGCCTGGCCGAGCGCCGCGCCGCCGACCTCTATCGTCAGCGTCCATTGCTGCAAAGCCCGCAGGGGCCATGCGTGGTGGTCGATGGCCAACCGCTGCTGGCTTTCTGCAGCAACGACTACCTGGGCCTGGCCAACCACCCCGAAGTGATCAAGGCCTGGCGCGAGGGCGCCGAGCGCTGGGGCGTGGGCGGTGGAGCATCGCATCTGGTGGTCGGTCACAGCAGCCCTCACCACGCGCTGGAAGAGGCCTTGGCCGAATTCACCGGGCGTCCGCGGGCGTTGCTGTTTTCCACCGGCTACATGGCTAACCTGGGGGCGGTCACCGCCCTGGTGGGGCAAGGCGATACCGTGCTGCAGGACCGTCTCAACCACGCCTCGCTGCTGGATGCCGGGCTGCTCAGCGGCGCGCGCTTCAGCCGTTACCTGCACAACGATGCCGCCAGCCTGGAAACGCGCCTCGACAAAGCCACCGGCAATACGCTGGTGGTGACCGATGGCGTCTTCAGCATGGACGGTGACCTTGCCGAGCTGCCGCAACTGGCCGCTTCGGCCCGCGCCAAGGGTGCCTGGCTGATGGTCGACGACGCCCACGGGTTCGGTGCCCTGGGCGCCACCGGTGGCGGTATCGTCGAACACTTCGGGTTGGGGTTGGACGATGTGCAGGTGCTGGTCGGGACCTTGGGCAAGGGCTTCGGCACTGCGGGCGCCTTCGTAGCCGGCAGCGAGGAACTGATCGAGACGCTGGTGCAGTTCGCCCGGCCCTACATCTACACCACCAGCCAGCCACCGGCGCTGGCCTGCGCCACGTTGCGCAGCCTGCAGCTGCTGCGCAGCGAGCACTGGCGGCGCGAGCACCTGGCGACCCTGATCGCGCAGTTCAGACAGGGCGCTGCCCGGTTGGGCCTGACCTTGATGGACAGCTTCACGCCCATTCAACCCATTCTCATCGGCGACGCCGGGCGAGCCCTGCATTTGTCGCGTCTGCTGCGCGAGCGCGGAGTGCTGGTGACGGCCATTCGCCCGCCAACGGTGCCTGTCGGCAGTGCGCGATTGCGGGTCACGCTTTCGGCCGCTCACAGCAGTGTCCAGGTGCAGCGACTGCTCGATGCGCTGGCTGAGTGCTACCCGCTGCTGGGAGCTGAACATGCTTGATCGCTTGATCCTGCTACCTGGCTGGGGCCTGGGCAACGGTGCTTTGGATCCCCTGGTCGCCGCCTTGCGAGGGCTCGCTGAACCCGTGCAGGCGCGGATCGAAGCCTTGCCCGAGCCCGGTTCCATCCAGCTTTCCGACTGGCTCGACGCGCTCGACGAACGCCTGCCGGACGGTGTCTGGCTGGGCGGCTGGTCGCTGGGAGGCATGCTTGCTGCCGAACTGGCGGCGCGCCGTGGCGAGCGCTGTCGTGGCTTGCTGACGCTGGCCAGCAACCCCTGTTTCGTGGCCCGGGCCGACTGGCCGGATGCAATGCCCGCTAAGACGTTCGAAGCGTTTCTGGCCGCTTGCGAGGCGGATCCGAAAAACCTGCTGAAGCGCTTCGCGTCGCTCTGTGCGCAAGGCGCTGCTGATCCGCGCGGGCTTTCTCGGCGACTGGCGGTTGCTGAGCCGACTTCGACACAGACGTTGGTGGAGGGCCTGCATGTGCTGGCGGAGCTGGATACCCGGGCCGCGTTGCAGGCGTTTGCCGGGCCGCAACTGCACCTGTTTGCCGGGAACGATTCGCTGGTGCCTGTTGGTGCAGTAAGCGCGTTGCGGGAGCTGCTGCCAGAGGCGGAGATCGGCCTGGTCGAGCAGACCAGCCATGCGTTCATGCTGGAGGACTCGCAAAGGGTCGCCGGTGCAATTCAGGCCTTCCTGCGTGAGCGAGGTTTCGATGAATAACGGCAAGGGTTTTGCGTTTGGCGCACGTTTGGCGGTGGTAGATGACGCAGCTTGCGCCGCTGCTACAGGGGCCGAGGCGGGGTCTGCGTTGCCGGACAAGCGGCGGGTGGCGGCTTCCTTTTCCAAGGCGGCGGCGAGTTACGACAGCGTCGCGCAGTTGCAACGCGACGTGGGCCATGCGCTGCTCGCACGCCTGCCGACCGATCTGCAGCCATCGCGCTGGCTGGACCTGGGCAGCGGTACGGGCTATTTCAGCCGCGCCCTGGCCCAGAGTTTTCCGGAAGTCGGCGGCGTGGCGCTGGACATTGCCGAAGGCATGCTGACCCACGCCCGCGCCCAGGGCGGCACCTCTTGGCATGTGGCCGGAGATGCCGAGCAACTGCCGTTGCGCAATGGCAGCTGTGGCCTGATCTATTCCAGCCTGGCGGTGCAATGGTGCAGCGACTTCGCCGCGGTGCTTGCCGAGGCCCACCGAACACTGCAGCCCGGTGGCGTGCTGGCATTCGCCAGCCTGTGCGCGGGCACGCTGCACGAGCTGCGCCAGAGCTGGCGCGCAGTGGATGGCCGGGTGCACGTCAACCGCTTCCGTGAGTTCGCCGACTACCAGCGCCTGTGCGCCAACAGCGGTCTGCAGGTACTGAGCCTGGATAACGTGCCCCATGTGCTGCACTACGCGAACGTGCGCGGCCTGACCCATGAACTCAAGGCGCTGGGCGCGCACAATCTCAACCCCGGCCGACCCGACGGCCTGACTGGCCGCACGCGCATGCTTGGCCTGCTGCACGCCTATGAAACCTTTCGCACACCGCTGGGGCTGCCCGCCACCTACCAGGTGGTCTACGCTGTGTTGCGCAAACCTGTCGAGCAAGGACAATCCCGATGAGCGCCTATTTCATCGCCGGTACCGACACGGACATCGGCAAGACCACGATCGCGGCCGGCCTGTTGCACGCCGCTATGCTCAGGGGCCTCAGCACGCTGGGTGCCAAGCCCGTTGCCTCGGGCTGCGATGTCACACCCAAGGGCCTGCGCAACAGTGATGCGCTGGCCTTGATGGCGCAGAGTTCTATCAGCCTGGAATATGCGCAGGTCAATCCAGTGGCCTTCGAACCGGCGATCGCTCCACACATCGCCGCTCGCGAGGCTGGCGTGGCGCTGACGGTTGGATCGTTGCTGGCGCCCATGCGCCACGTGCTGGCCCAGCAGGCAGACTTCACCCTGATCGAAGGCGCCGGCGGCTGGCGCGTGCCGCTGTCCGATCAGGCCAACCTCTCGGACCTCGCCATGGCCCTGAAACTGCCGGTGATTCTGGTGGTGGGCGTGCGCCTGGGTGCCATCAGCCATGCGCTGCTCAGTGCGGAAGCGATCGCCCGCGACGGCCTGCAGCTGGCCGGCTGGGTGGCCAACATCATCGAACCGAAAACCTCACGCCTGGAAGATAACCTCGCCACCCTGGCCGAACGCCTGCCAGCGCCCTGCCTGGGTCGCGTGCCCTACCTGAAGGACGCCAGTGCCCAAAGCGTTGCCGAGCATCTGCATCTGGAGCTTATTGGGTAGGACGATTCAAACGTGCAATGCGGGTGCGCCGTATTGGCTCAACAATGCGTCGGCCGTCAGTAACTGCATGCTCTCGAGGGTAGCCTGGGCGAATAGCAGGCGATCGAACGGATCGCGATGAATGGGCGGCAGTTTTTCCACGGCCATGCCATGGGCTGCAGTGATGGGTAGCTCGCTGTAGCCATTGAGCAATAGCTGCCGGCGCAGACGCGCCGTATCGATGACCGTGGCGCTGCGGCTCAGACCGTTCTTGATGGCCACTTCCCACAGGCTCGCTGCGCTGAAGTACACCTCGTGATCCATATTGCCGATCAACGATCGAGCACTTGCTGAAAGCATCGGGCTGTCCTTGGCAACCCAGATCAGGATATGCGTGTCGAGCAGTAACTTCACACCTTGCCCTCGAAGAGATTGGCGACCTCAATGTCCAGCTCATCAAAGTCTTCGGGTACCTCCAGGTCAAGCATGAAACCGATACGCTTTGCTTCACCCGCTAGTGGCGTGTCATAAGCCACCAGCCGGGCAACCGGCTTGCCGGCTTTGGCAATGACGACCACTTCACCGGCCGCAGCTTGATCCAGTAGCCGGGACAGATTGCTTTTGGCATCGTGAACATTGTGAATGGCCATCGGTGGAGACTCCTTTGTACAGGTGACTACAGTGTATCTTAGCCCATCTGGTTAGCTAATTCTCTTGTGCGCATTCATGCTGGCTTTGCACCGTGGTTCCCCCCGTATTGCTGTATTCGGAAACATTTCTGCACGCACGCATCGGCACACCCCCTGCCTGCAACCTGTTCGTCATAATCCCTCCTTAAGGTACTCGCTGACCTGAAGGGAGATGATCATGAGCCTATTAGAAGAACATCAAGCCACCGACCTGGAAAAGATCACCGGCCTGAGCCGTCGTCGCTTCATCGGTGCTGGCGCATTGTGCGGTGCCGCAATGTTCATGGGCGGTAACCTGCTGACCCGCACGGCCGTGGCCAGCGCCGTGAGCGCCGGTAACAGCGGTCTGCTCGGTTTCACCGGCATTGCGGCTGCCACCAGCGACACCATCAGCCTGCCGCCAGGCTATCGGGCCAGCGTGCTGATCAGCTGGGGGCAACCCCTGCAAGCCGGCGGCCCTGCGTTCGACCCCAGTGGCAACGGCAGCGCCGAAGCCCAGGAAGTGCAGTTCGGCGACAACAACGATGGCATGAGTCTGTTCCCCTTCCCCAACGACGCCAATCGCGCGTTGATGGCCATCAACAACGAATACACCAACTACCGTTATCTCTACGCCCATGGCGGTAGCCC
The DNA here is from genome assembly GCF_947090715.1 of Pseudomonas sp. MM227. Lineage (NCBI taxonomy): Bacteria > Pseudomonadati > Pseudomonadota > Gammaproteobacteria > Pseudomonadales > Pseudomonadaceae > Pseudomonas > Pseudomonas sp. MM227. Next base: position 429,175 of record NZ_OX352319.1, on the reverse strand, counting down.
GCAGTCGGCCGACGAGGTGCGCAAGGCCCTGGCCTGCGAAGGCCTGTCGGTGATCGAGATCCAGCGCAAGGCCGGCCACTGGCACTTCGTCCAGGGTTCGCAGTACAACCGACGTGTTCACGGCAACACGCCGATCCGTGTCAGCGGCCCGGCGGCCGGTGATGCCCTGCTCAAAACTGCGGCCGACAGCACCGGGCAACTGGTGCATGGCACGTTCCAGAACTGTGCCAATGGCAAGACGCCCTGGGGCACCTACCTCACGTGCGAAGAAAACTTTACCGACTGCTTCGGCAGCTCCGACGCAACGCTGGCGTTCACCCCGGCGCAGAAACGCTACGGCGTGGTCGCGGCCAGCAAGGAAATCAATTGGCACCCCCACGATCCGCGCTTCGACATGGCGCGCAACCCCAACGAACTCAACCGTCATGGCTGGGTCGTGGAAGTGGACCCGTTCGACCCCACCGCCATGCCGGTCAAGCGCACCGCACTGGGTCGCTTCAAGCATGAGAACGCAGCCCTGGCCGAAACCCGCGACGGGCATGCCGTGGTGTACATGGGCGACGACGAGCGCGGCGAATTCATCTACAAATTCATCAGCCGCGATCGCATCGACCACCACAACCCCAAGGCCAATCGTGACCTGCTCGACCACGGCACACTGTACGTTGCGCGTTTCGACGACGGCGACGGCAACCCTGACCACCCCAAGGGCCGTGGCCAGTGGCTGGAGCTGACCCATGGCAAGCACGGCCTGGATGCCAGCAAGGGTTTTGCCAGCCAGGCCGAGGTACTGATCCACGCGCGACTGGCTGCCACCGTCATGCAGGCCACGCGCATGGACCGTCCCGAGTGGATCGTGGTCAGCCCGAAAGATGGCCAGGTCTATTGCACCCTGACCAACAACGTCAAACGCGGTGACGACGGCCAACCGGTCGGCGGCCCCAACCCGCGCGCGAAGAACGTCTACGGTCAGATCCTGCGCTGGCGCGAAAGCGGCGACGAGCACGGCGCCATGGAATTCGAGTGGGACCTGTTCCTGGTGGCCGGCAACCCCAGCGTGCACCCTGGCCAGGCCAAGGGCGGCTCGTCCAACATCAATCCGCAGAACATGTTCAACAGCCCCGATGGCCTGGCGTTCGACGATGCCGGTCGACTGTGGGTACAGACCGATGGCGATACCACCAACGTGGGCGACTTCGCCGGCATGGGCAACAACCAGATGCTCTGCGCCGACCCTGCCAGCGGCGAGATCCGCCGGTTCATGGTCGGCCCGGTCGGTTGCGAAGTCACCGGCGTCAGCTTCGCTGCCGATCAACGCACCCTGTTCATCGGCATCCAGCATCCGGGCGAAAACGGCGGTTCGACCTTCCCCGAACACCTGCCCAACGGCAAGCCACGCTCGTCGGTGATTGCCATCAGCCGCGAGGATGGCGGGGTGATCGGCGCGTAACCCGGCCACCGCTGTTGCCGCGTCTGCGCTACCATGGCGAGCCGGACGCGGCAGCCTGCCGCGCGCAGGAGTTCGCATGGCCCACCCTTTTGAAACACTCACCCCAGACCTGGTGCTCGACGCCGTGGAAAGCATCGGCTTTCTGAGCGATGCACGAGTGCTGGCACTCAACAGCTACGAGAACCGCGTCTATCAGGTGGGCATCGAAGATGGCCAACCGCTGATTGCCAAGTTCTATCGTCCCGACCGCTGGACCAACGCTGCCATTCTGGAAGAACACGCGTTCACGGCCGAGCTGGCCGATTGCGAAGTGCCCGTGGTAGCACCGATGGTGCACGAGGGCGAAACGCTGTTCGAACACGCCGGGTTCCGTTTCACCCTGTTTCCGCGTCGCGGCGGCCGGGCACCCGAGCCCGGCAATCTCGATCAGCTCTATCGCCTGGGCCAGTTGTTGGGCCGCCTGCATGCCGTGGGCGCTACACGCCCGTTCGAGCACCGAGAGGCGTTGGCGGTGCAGAACTTCGGCCACGCTTCGCTGCAGACCCTGCTCGAAGGCAACCATGTACCGCGCAGCCTGCTGCCCGCCTACGAGTCGGTCGCCCGAGACCTGCTCAAGCGCGTGGAAGAGGTGTACAAGGCCACACCGCACCAGAACATCCGCATGCACGGCGACTGCCACCCGGGCAACATGATGTGCCGCGACGAAGTGTTTCATATCGTCGACCTCGACGATTGCCGCATGGGCCCGGCGGTTCAGGATCTGTGGATGATGCTCGCCGGCGACCGCCAGGAATGCCTCGGCCAGTTGTCCGAGCTGATGGACGGCTACCGCGAATTCCACGACTTCGATCCGCGCGAGCTGGCGCTGATCGAACCCCTGCGGGCGCTGCGCCTGATGCACTACAGCGCCTGGCTGGCACGGCGCTGGGAAGACCCGGCCTTTCCGCGCAGCTTCCCCTGGTTCGGCACCGAGCGGTATTGGGGCGACCAGGTGCTGGCGCTGCGCGAGCAGCTGGCCGCACTCAATGAAGAGCCGCTGAAGCTGTTCTAGCCTGACGCTGTGCCTGAAAGCAGTGCTCGCCTTTTTGTTTCCAATGGTTTGATGTGTAACAGTTACCGACCAGCGATTCGATATCGAAACCGTGCCAGCAGGGAGCTCCATGCAAGTCGCCAATCCCCGTCGGGGGTACATCCTGGGCCTGAGCGCCTACATCTGTTGGGGGTTCATCCCTCTCTACTTCAAGACCCTTGCGCACTACCCGGCCGTGGAGATCATCGCCCAGCGGGTGCTCTGGTCGGCGCTGCTGGGGTCGTTGCTGCTGCTGGTGTGGAAACACCCCGGCTGGCTGCGCGAATTGCGCGAGAACCCCGTACGCCTGGCGATACTGGTGGGCAGCGGTTGCCTGATCGCCGCCAACTGGCTGGTCTATGTGTGGGCGGTGAACAACGGTCGACTGCTCGAGGCCAGCCTGGGCTACTACATCAACCCGCTGCTCAACGTATTGCTCGGGCTGCTGATCCTGCGTGAGCGGCTGCGCCCGCTGCAATGGATCGCCGTGGCACTGGCGGCGACGGGGGTGGCGCAGCAGGTCTGGCAGGTGGGCAGCCTGCCATGGGTCTCATTGGCACTGGCCTTGACGTTCAGTTTCTACGGACTGATTCGCAAGCGGGCACCGGTGGCGGCGTTGCCGGGGTTGGTGATCGAAACCTGGTTGCTGGTACCGCTGGCCGCGGGCTGGCTGCTTTGGCACGGCGATGCCGTCAGTATCCAACCGGCCTTCTGGACCACCAGCGACGCGCTCTGGTTGATGGCTGCAGGGCCGATCACACTGGTGCCGCTGCTGTGCTTCAACGCCGCGGCGCGCCATTTGCCGTATACCACGCTGGGCTTCTTGCAGTACATCGCGCCAACGCTTGTGTTGCTGCTGGCCGTTCAGGTGTTCGGCGAACACCTGGCTCCCGCGACCTTGATGACGTTCATCTTCATCTGGGCGGGGCTGGCTATCTACAGTGTGGATATCTGGTGGAATCGACGCAAACGCGACTGATCAGAAAACGATCAACTGGCTGCAGGCCGCGCGGAGCTTGGTGTACAGCGATCTACGCCGAGGTTATCCACAGCCTGGTCCCCGCAGATTGTGCACAACATGCCGTAAACTGGCTGTTTTTTGAACGATTTCCTGTAAGCCTTGCAGGACGCGCCCTGCAGAGAGGTCGACACAGGTTATCCACAGGCAGGCGCAGGATAACCTTGGATAACCTGGGAGAGGCTTCAGATCAAGCCGAGCTCTTCGCGCGCCAGTTTTACCAGCAAGTCCAGGTCGATCGGCTTGAGGAGAAAATCCACCACGCTCAGGTGCATGGCAGTAATCGCATCCTTCACGCTGGCATCGCCTGAAATGATGATGATCGGCAGCGCCGCACGCTCCGACTCGCGGACTTCACGGATGAGGTCCAGGCCCGACTCGGGCCCCATGCGCAGGTCGGTGATCAACAGCCCGATGCCCCTGTTGGCGCGCAACTGCAGCATTGCGCCCATGGCGCTGTCGGCCTGCAGGCACTCGATGCCATGCAGCGCCAGAATCTGCGCAAGGACATCCCGCGTGTCGTCGTCATCATCCACTACCAGCACCAGCTGCGGCGGCAGCGCCTGCACCTGGCCCAGTTCGCTGAGCGCTTCACGCTCGGCATCGCTCAACAACAATTCGTGATCGGACATACGCTTCCCGTCATCCAGAACCTATCCATCTGGCCATTGCGCTCGATCCCGCCTTTTAGACTTACGTCCAATGGGCACCTTCGCCCATGCAGTCGACCATGGCCGAACGATAAAGACAAATCTCCCATAACAACAACTTCCGATTCGACCTATCGAGCGGTAATGGCCATGAGCAAAACCGACGCCTTCACCCAGGCGGGCAAGACCGCGGTGCTGCAGAACATCCACGGCACCGTGCAGTTCCTGCAACGCTTCCCACCGTTCAACCAGATGGAAAACGCCCACCTGGCGTACCTGGTCGAGCAGTGCCAGCTGCGCTTCTATGCCGGCGGTGAAAGCATCATCAAACCGGCCGATGGCGCTGTCGAGCATTTCTATATCGTCAAGCAGGGGCAGGTGGTGGGCGAGCGGCCGCACAGTGCGCGTCGCGGCACCGAAACCACGTTCGAGATCACTGCCGGCGAGTGCTTCCCGCTGGCCGCCCTGCTCGGCGAACGGGCCACGCGCACCGAGCATCTGGCAGCCGAAGACACCTTCTGCCTGCAATTGAACAAGCCGGCCTTCATCAAGCTGTTCGCGCTGTCGACGGTGTTCCGCGACTTCGCCCTGCGCGGGGTGAGCAGCCTGCTCGACCAGGTCAACCAGCAAGTGCAGCGCCAGGCCGTGGAAACCCTGGGCACCCAGTATTCGCTGAACACCCGACTGGGGGACCTTGCCATGCGCCACCCGGTGACCTGCTCAGGCTCTCTGCCGCTGCGCGACGCCGTGCGGCTGATGCACGAGCAGCAAGTGGGCAGCATCGTCATCGTCGATGACTTGAAGGCCCCCCAGGGCATTTTCACCCTGCGCGACCTGCGCCAGGCCGTGGCCGACGCGGCCACCGATTTCGGTGCGGGCATCGAGCGCTACATGATCCCGCGGCCCTTCCATCTCAGCCCTGAAGCCAGCGCCTTCGATGCTGCCGTGGCCATGACCGAACGGCACATCGCCCATGTCTGTCTGGTGAAAGACCAGCGCCTGTGCGGCGTGGTCTCCGAGCGCGACCTGTTTTCCCTGCAGCGGGTGGATCTGGTGCACCTGGCACGCACCATTCGCCATGCCTCGCGCCTGGAACAACTGATTGCCTTGCGTGGGGAGATCAGCGCTCTGGTCGAGCGCATGCTGGCCCATGGCGCATCGTCGACGCAGATCACCCAGCTCATTACCTTGCTCAACGATCACACCGTCTGCCGGGTGATCGAGCTGGTGCTGGAAGAGCGCGGTGATCCGGGCGTGCCTTTCAGTTGGCTGTGTTTCGGCAGTGAAGGCCGCCGCGAGCAGACCCTGCACACCGATCAGGACAACGGCATCGTCTTCGAAGCCCGCGACGCTGCCCACGCTGCCGAAATCCGCGGCAAGCTGCTGCCACTGGCGCACCAGATCAACCTGGCCCTGGCACAGTGCGGCTTCAGCCTGTGCTCGGGCAACGTCATGGCCAGCAACCCCGAGCTGTGCCTGTCGCGTCTGGAATGGGCACGGCGTTTCGCCGGCTTCATTCGCGAAGCGAGCCCGGAGAACCTGCTCAATTCGAGCATCTACTTCGACCTGCGCACGGTATGGGGCGATGATTCGGCGTGTGCGCAGTTGCGCCGCAGCGTGCTGGAGCAGGTGGCCGACAATCGCCTGTTTCAGCGCATGCTGGCGCAGAACGCCTTGCGCCAACGCCCACCGGTGGGGCGCTTTCGCGACTTCGTGCTGACCCGTCAAGGCAGCGACAAGGCAGCCACCCTGGACCTCAAGGTGCAAGGCCTGACGCCCTTCGTTGACGGCGCGCGCCTGCTGGCCCTGGCCAACGGCATCGACACCGGCAATACCCTGGAGCGCCTGCGCCAACTGGTGGCCAAGGAGGTCATCGACGCGCAGGACGGCGCCGCCTACGAAGAGGCGTACCATTTCATCCAGCAGACGCGCATGCAGCAGCATCAGGCCCAGGCCCGGCAGCACTTGCCCTACTCCAATCGCATCGACCCCGCCGAGCTCAACCACCTGGACCGGCGCATCCTGCGCGAGTCGCTGCGTCAGGCCCAACGCCTGCAGGCCAGCCTGAGCCTGAGGTATCAACTGTGAATTTGTTCCCGTGGCGACGGCCACGCCCCACCCCGCTGGCAGTCGAGCTGCAGCAGCGCCTGCAAGGGTTGCCAGGCCCGCAGCCTTTGGCTGACTGCAGCCTGCGCGAACAGCGCTGGGTGGTGCTGGACCTGGAAACCAGTGGCTTGAACCTGAACAAGGACCAGGTGCTGTCGATCGGCGCGGTGGTCATCGAAGACGGCGCGGTGGACTTCTCTCAGCAGTTCGAACGCACATTGCTGCGCGAGCAACCTCGCCTGGGCGCCAGTGTGTTGATCCATGGCCTGGGGCCGGAAGCGATCGCCGCCGGCCAGGCGCCGGCAGACGCCCTGCTCGATTTCATGACCTTCGTCGGCGACAGCCCGCTGCTGGCGTTCCATGCACCGTTCGACGAGCACATGCTGGGCCGCGCGCTCAAGGACAGTCTGGGCTACACGTTGCAACACCCCTTCATCGATGTCGCCGAGCTGGCCCCGATGCTCTGCCCCGATGCGCTGCTGCGCGCAGCTGGACTGGACGACTGGACCATGCATTTCGGCCTGCAGGTCGGCGAGCGCCATCACGCCAGTGCCGATGCGCTGGTGACCGCGGAATTGGCCATGCTGCTGTTCAGCCGTGCGCGCCGTCAAGGTCTGGACAGCCCCCGCGCCTTGGCCGAAAAAGTGAGCCAGTGGCGGCGCAGGCAACAGAACCAGGTGTTCTGACCAGCGCAAAGGCGTGTATGCACACGATCGCTACCCGACAGCGGTCGCCAGTCTCGACTACAGGTGATAACGTCCTGGCACTTGACGCTCCGTGACCCAGCCATCCCAATGTGGACGGCTGGGTTCTTTTTGCAGGCCCTGAAATGAAAAGCACCACCATCCGCCGCTGGTCCTTCATCCACACCTGGACCAGCCTGATCTGCACCCTTTTCCTGCTGATGCTGGCCATCACTGGCCTGCCCCTGGTGTTCCATCACGAGATCGAACACCTGCTGGGCGATGCGCCACAGTTCCGCGAAATGCCTGCCAACACGCCGCAACTGGATCTGCAACAGCTGGTGGAAGCCGCCCAGGCCCATCGTGCGGGTGAAGTGGTGCAATACTTCGGCTGGGACGAGGACGAGCCTCACGGCGTGCTGGCGATTACCGCTGCCACCGCCGACACCGAGCCCAATTCGTCGCACACCTTCATGCTCGATGCGCGTACCGGCGAAGCCGTGGAAACGCCCTCGGCCAACGGTGGCTTCATGATGGTCATGCTGCGCCTGCATGTGGACATGTATGCCGGCCTGCCCGGCAAGCTGTTGCTGGCATTCATGGGTCTGCTGTTCGTGCTGGCGATCGTTTCCGGAGTGGTGCTGTATGCGCCGTTCATGCGCAAACTCACGTTTGGCACCGTGCGCAATCAGAAATCCACCCGCACCCGCTGGCTCGACCTGCACAACCTGATCGGCGTAGTCACCTTGACCTGGGCGCTGGTAGTGGGCGTGACGGGGGTGATCAGCGCCTGCGCCGACCTGCTGATCGGTGCCTGGCGGGCAGAAACCCTCAGCGCCTTGATCGAACCCTACCGCGACGCGCCACCGCTCAAACAACTGGCGCCCGCCACCCGCCTGTTGGACATCGCCCACGGCGCTGCGCCAGGCATGACACCCGACTTCATCGCCTTCCCCGGGACGCGCTTTTCCAGCGAACACCATTACGCGGTGTTCATGCAAGGCGGTACCCACCTGACCTCGCACCTGCTGACGCCAGTGCTGATCGACGCCACCACGCTGGACGTCACTGCCGTGGTCGAACGGCCTTGGTACATGGACGCCATGGGCCTGTCGCAGCCGCTGCACTTCGGCGATTACGGCGGCATGCCGATGCAGATCCTGTGGGCGGCGCTGGATGTATTGACCATCATCGTGCTGGGCAGTGGCGTGTACCTGTGGTGGGTCCGACGCCGCGCCGCCAAGGCCTCTGGCGCAGAGGCCACTGCGTGACGAAAAGGAAGAAGTCGATGTTCTGGCCGGTGTTCCGCATTCCGCTGTTGGTCGGCGTGCTCGGCGCCACCGGATTGTTCGCTGCCCTGCTGGGGGATGGCGGGTGGGATGCCCTGGCGTGGGTGGGGTTGGGGGTTCCTGCGGTGATGGGGGTGTGGGGATTGGTGAGGAAGGGCTGAGCTGGGAGGAAGGAAGTTACCCCTAGTTAACTAGGCGGTAATGTTTTGTTTAACTTTATCATCCGAGCAACCGAAGTTTCCAAATCCTACACATCAAACCGTTCTACATCAAACAATCGAAGATCACGCCCTACTTTGAAGCTAATTACTCTGATAGCTCACTGTTAAATATCCTACAATTTTTCAGGACGCAGCACTGTGCGTTAACGTTGTATCGAATCAAACATAATGATATCTCTATCTGCCTCGCACTACGCCCACTGGTTTGCTCGGGCTAATTGTGCATTCAGCTCGTGAACAAACCAACATTGAAATGAGGCCCCATCGGTATGAGGCGTTTCCTGGCGCATGCAGTAACGCAAAGGCCAGCCCTGTTCGGGGCTACCTTGATCACGATATTCATCCTCAAACTTTCGCTGTTTGCGCCTCCACTCTTGCTGGGTTCTATTATTGACAACCTGTCACTCGACAACAGCGCTGAAAACCTGACGATACCTTATCTGCTCGGTGGTTATGCGTTGGTCATACTGGTGACAGCTGCGGTTGCACCCATCCAGACGTATGTGCTTACCCGACTGGTGCAGCAGACGGTCAAGGATCGATCCATCAGCTGGCTAGCAGAAATCTTCAAGAAAGAATTCTGCGTCTTCGACAATCTGAGAATCGGCCATTTGATCAAAGCGACGGATCGAGGTATTACCGCTCATGAGCAGATACTGAATTTCTTTATCACCGTTGGGCTTCCCCTGATCATCGAAATCCTTGTCGTCAGCGTTCTGTTTGTGCACTTTGGCGGCGCCCAACTCTTTGCAGCGCTGTTGACGGCGTCATGCATCTATTTATATGTGTGCCACAGAATCATCCAGTGGCGGACTCGACATATCAATGACGTCAACGACAGCGAAGACGAAGTCTCTGAATGTCTGTTCAGCACGCTGCGCGCCGCACGGTCGATCAAGCTGGAAGGCGCGGCAGAACGAACGCTATCCCCGCTCAACCTGGCATTCGAGCGCTACGCGCGTTGCGCTACCACCGTCGCCAGTTCTGCCGCGGCACTGGGGTCCGCGAAAATGCTCTTCATCGGGCTTTCCACGTGTGGACTTCTGGTGTGGGGCGTTCGAAACCAAGGGGTGGCGAACCCGACATTGACCATCGGCGAGTTGGTTGCCCTATGCTCGATTGCGGGTGGATTTCTCACCAACATATCGGGCATTGCCGAAGCCTATCGTTCGGCCCACCAGTTCATGGCTGACAGAGTGAAACTGCAGCAGACCCTCAGCCTTCCGCGATTCGATGGACCGGACCGATCACTGGAACCTGGGACACCCCTCATCTCCTCCTTGGAGTTGGCAGCATGCGAGGTGTCAGGCCGACTTTTGACGCTCGACGCTTCCCTGCGATTCAAGTCCGATGAGAGCGTGGCCATCACGGGCCCCAGTGGTGCAGGCAAGTCAACATTGCTCGAGTTGCTGGCGGGTATGGATGCGGCGTATCGACAATATCTCTCTTTGAATGGTATCTGCGTTCAGCGGACCCGCGGCGCCTCGCAGCTGCGCGCGCTGCGGTACTGCCCGCAAAGTCCGGTATTTCTGCCGGGCGATCTGGAATCGGGCGTGATGTATGGCCATGCCGCCGGACCTGAACTGTTGAAGCAGGCCCGGCAACTATCATTGAGCGCACTCCTGAGCCAATTGAATCTCAACGACAACGCTTCCAACCTTTCCGGTGGACAGGCCAAGCGGCTTGGCCTGCTTCGCTTGTTGAACAGACCTGGACGCTTCAATCTTTTCGACGAGCCAACCGCTTCACTCGATCAGGAGCTGGCCATGGCAACGTGGGACACCCTGATGCATGCATTCAAAGGTAAAGGGTTGATCTGCGTTACTCACGATATCGAAGCATTGGCGCGTTTCGACCGGGTTCTGGTTATTCAGCAGGGCAAGATCGTTGCCGATGGGCCATGGCAGCTGTTGAGAAAGGAGGCAGGTCTGCTCAACGGCATAGCGGAAATGGCAGAACGCTGAGCGTCAGCCCTGTGCGTAACTCGAGCTACGCGCCTGCATTCCTGGCCAAGACAATCCAGGTCCGAGAGCTTTGGATCACAATCGAGTTGGGACGGCTTGACCCCGTCTCCACGCTGATACAGGGTGTTTCCTTATCCAAGGAGAACACCTCATGCCCGCCATGACGCTCTACCACAACCCCGCCTCCCCCTTTGCTCGCAAGGTCATGGTGCTGCTGCATGAGACCGGTCAGTTGGAGCGGGTCGCGCTGAAGACGGTGGCGTTGAGCCCTGTCAGTCCGGATGCGTCAGTGAACCAGGACAACCCGGCCGGGAAGATTCCGGCGTTGGTGCTCGAAGACGGCACTACGCTGCATGACAGTCGGGTGATCCTGGAGTATCTGGATCACCAGCATGTGGGCAACCCGCTGATCCCTCGGGAAGGGGCGTCGCGCTGGCGGCGGTTGACGGTGGCGTCATTGGCGGATGCGATGCTCGACGCGGCCGTGCTGATTCGCTACGAGAAGGCCCTGCGGCCGCCTGAGCTGCACTGGCCGTTGTGGCTGGATAATCAGGCGGAAAAGATCGAACGGGGACTGGCGTATCTGGAGGCCACGGCGGTCGCGGAGTTGAGCGCAGCGTTCGATATCGCAGCGATCGGGGTGGCCTGTGCGCTGGGGTATGTTGATTTTCGCATGCCGGAGTCTGGCTGGCGGCAGCGCTATCCGGGGTTGGCAGGGTGGTATGCCGAGGTGAGTGAGCGCGAGTCGCTGCGCTCGACTGTGCCGTCGGCCTGACAGGCCGGGGTGCTCACGCGACCTCGCACCAGTCCTGTACCTCGAGTCCCTCGACAAGACGAAACGCCTTGTCACTGGTGACCAGTGTCATCCCGAGCGAAAGGCTATGGGCGGCGATAAGGCCGTCCAATGTGCCCAGACATTGCCCGCGACGCTCGCCTACGGCTCGGCTCGAGCCATAGGCCTGGGCCGCCTGGCTGCCCCAGGGAAGGATATCGACGGTTTTCAAGAACGCATTGACAAGCCCCGCCAATCGCTGCGCCGACGGTCGCTTGGCCAAGCCATAAAGCAACTCTGCCTCGGTGATGGAGGAAATGCACACCGATGCCATGGGCACAGCGCTCAAGTTCTTGATGACCGCTGGATGCCCCTTGAGCAGGTAGCTGACTGTATTGGTGTCCAGCATCAGCTGCTTCATTCAGGGATACCGTCAAGTGGATCACGGTTTTCACCACCCGCCTGGGTGCGATCGTCGGCGTTCAGGAAGTCGTCTGGAACGCCACCTTCCGCGACAAGTGCCAGAAACTCATCCCATGAATCCGGCTTTCTGGACAAAATAACATCGCCGGTCTCGGGATCGCGCCGTATGAAGACTTCATCGGTGTCGAATCGGAAAGCGGCAGGCAAGCGCACGGCTTGGCTTCGACCATTTACGAAGACTTTCGCTGTCTGAGACATGGTGCATTCCCCAGTGCTGGTATACACCACAATATATACCAGCATCCAAGGGGGGAAAATGAGAGATTTTCCGTTCGCCTCGCAGGCCTCACGATCCTGATTAATGCACGTTGGATACGTGACAGGCGCATTGCCAGCCTGTCATACGCAGAATCAGCAGTCGGGCTTGTCGGCAACGAAGCGGCGGGCAGGGTTTACCGCGGCCTTGAATTCACGCAGGCCTTTGGCGCCGATCAGCAGGGGGTAGTTGAAGCTGCTGCGGTCTACCAGGTTGACCTCGATGGTGCGCTTGACGTCGCCCAGGCACAGCTCCAGGTCGACCACGGGGCGTTGCGAGACTTCGGTACCTTCACCATCGTCGTCTTCTTCGGCGCGGTTCTTGATCTTGCTCATGCGCGAGATCTTGTGCTCGTAAACCTTGTTGTCGGCGTCCTTGGTGGCCAGGCGAAAGCGTACCCAGTCGTCGCCGTCGCGGGTGAACGTCTGGATGTCCTTGGCCGACAGCGACGCTGTCAGTGCGCCGGTGTCCATCTTGGCCTTGAGCGTCTGCCCGCCAATTTCGGGCAGTTTGATGTATTCATAGCGGCCATACAGGGTCGGCTCTGCTGCCAGCGCGGGCAGGGCCAGTATGGACAACAGGGCGAGTACGTTCTTCACCTGGGATTCCTTCGGGGCAGTGTGCAATGCGCGCAGCATACCGAGATAAAAGTGAAACATTTGTTGACGAAACCCTCGGGCAGAATTGGTTACAGCCGCGCTTGTGCTTATCATTGCCTGCTTCATGAAGCCAGAGTAGCCCTATGCGCCGCCTTCTCACCGGCTGTCTTGCGACCGCCCTTCTGCTGCTCAATACGCTGGTGTTGATCGGCCCCTTGCTGGTGTTCGCCTTGGTCAAGCTGGGGGTACGTGGTCGCTGGCGCGATCATGCCTCGGCGGCGGTCATGTGGATTGCCGAGACCTGGTCGGAGATCGACAAACTGATCTTCAAGGTCTGCACTTGTACCGAGTGGGATATTCGCGGGGCACGCGACCTGCGCAAGGGCACGTCCTATCTGGTGGTAAGCAATCACCAGTCGTGGATCGACATTGCCGCGTTGATCCAGGCACTCAATGGTCGCGCGCCGTTCTTCAAGTTCTTTCTGAAGAAGGAGCTGATCTGGGTACCGTTCCTGGGGCTGGCCTGGTGGGCGCTGGACTATCCGTTCATGAAGCGCTACAGCAAGGCGTTTCTGGACAAGCACCCACACCTCAAGGGCCAGGACCTGGAAATCACCAAGGCGGCGTGCGAGCTGTACAAGCGTCAGCCGGTGACCATCGTCAATTATCTGGAAGGGACTCGCTTCACCCAGGCCAAGCGCGAGCAGCAGGCCTCCCCTTTCCGCTATCTGCTCAAGCCCAAGGCAGGCGGCGTGGCCTTCGTACTGGCCGCGATGGGGCCGCAACTGGATCGCTTGCTGGACGTCACGGTGGTGTATCCGCACGGGCGTATCCCGGGCTTCTGGAACCTGTTGTGCGGGGATGTGCGCAAGGTGATCGTGGATATCAAGTCGCGCAGCATCGATCCGGGTCTGATCGATGGCGATTATGAAAACGATGCGGTATTTCGGCTCAAGGTCCAGAACTGGGTCAACCAGCTATGGACCGAGAAAGACCAATTGATCGGCACATTGCGCACCGAATCGGGACGTTGATCAGCTGCCGGTGGCGCCCCAGATGCTGCCCAGGCTTTGCAGCAACGGGCCGCCGACACCCTGCTGGCCCAGGTACTGAAGAATGACTGGCGCGAACTGACCGACCATGCCGCTGTTCATGCCCAGCGCGCTGAAGGCGCTGTTCATGTCGCTGGTGGTTTTCACGTCGCCAAGGGCGTTGTTCAGTGCGCTGATGTTTTTCTGGTCGGACTTGCCGAGCAGGCCGCTCAGGCCACCCAATCCACCCAAGGCGTTGTTGCCCGAAAGCTTGTCGATGCCGGGAACGGATTTGCTCAGTTGCGAATAGTCGGCGGTGCTGAGTTGATTCTTGGCCAGGCCCAGCATGGCGCCGGTGCCGCCGATGGCCTGGGTCGGAGTGATGTTCAGGGTCGAACCCAAGGTGTTCAGCAGGCCTGCGGCTTCCGGGGCTGCAGCGACGGCGGCGTTGTTGCCTTGCTTGCCGTTCTGCAGGGTGGAGGCGGCATTGACCGCGTCGTTCAGGTTGAAGGCGAAGGCGGGACTGGTGGCAACGGCCATCAGGGAAGCCAGGGCCATGGCGCGAGTGATGTTCATTGTGCAGCAACCTCGGGACAGATAGACGGACCGTCGTCAAACGGCAGTTCGGTCCCATTATGTTCCTCGGGGGTGAAAATTGTGTAATGGCAAAGATGAAGCCACGTAGGAGCGGTCTGTGGCCGCGAAGGGCGCGCTGCGGTGATTCAGGTACTGCGCGGTGTACTCTTCGCGGGCAGAGCCCGCTCCCACAGGATTCAGGTACTGCGCGGTGTACTTTTCGCGGGCAGAGCCCGCTCCCACAGAGAACCGTGGCGCATCAGGCGCGACGCGTTGCGTTTTCGCGGGCAGAGGGCTCGTCGCCCGCCCCGCTCCCACAGGGAGGTTGTGGGAGCGGGTCTGGTCAGGCGGCGCTGAACAGTTTGTGCGGGTCGATGACGAATTTCTTCGGTACGCCCGCGTCGAATTCGCCGTAGCCGCGCGGGGCCTCGTCCAGCGAGATGACTTCCACGCCGACGATATCGGCGATCTTGATGCGGTCCCACATGATGGCCTGCATCAGCTGCCGGTTGTACTTCATCACTGGCGTCTGGCCGGTATGGAAGCTGTGTGACTTGGCCCAACCCAGTCCGAAGCGAATGCTCAGGCTGCCCATCTTCGCCGCCGCGTCCACCGCGCCCGGATCTTCGGTAACGTACAGGCCGGGAATGCCGATCTTGCCCGCCACACGCACCACGCCCATCAATGAGTTGAGCACGGTAGCCGGTGCTTCTGCCTTGGCCCCGCTGTGACCGTGACCGCGTGCTTCGAAGCCTACCGCATCGACTGCGCAATCCACTTCCGGCTCGCCCAGCAAGGCGGCGATCTGCTCGTGCAACGGTGTGTCCTGGGACAGGTCGGCAATCTCGAAGCCCTGGGCCTTGGCATGCGCCAGACGTACCGGGTTGACGTCACCGATGATCACCACTGCCGCACCCAGCAGGCGCGCGGAAGCCGCGGCAGCGAGCCCGACAGGGCCTGCACCGGCCACGTAGACGGTACTGCCAGGGCCAACGCCTGCGGTCACGGCACCGTGATAGCCGGTCGGCAGAATGTCGGAGAGGCACGTCAGGTCGCGGATCTTCTCCATGGCGGCATCGCGGTCCGGCAGCTTCAGCAGGTTGAAGTCCGCATAGGGCACCAGCACGAACTCGGCCTGGCCACCGACCCAGTCGCCCATGTCGACGTAACCATAGGCGCCGCCGGGGCGCGCCGGGTTGACGGTCAGGCAGACGCCGGTGTTCTGCTCCTTGCAGGAGCGGCAGCGGCCGCAGGCGACGTTGAACGGTACCGAAACCAGATCGCCGACTTTCAGGTGTTCTACGTCGCGACCGGCTTCGATGACTTCGCCCGTGATCTCATGGCCCAGCACCAGGCCGACCTGAGCGGTGGTACGGCCACGGACCATGTGCTGGTCGGAGCCGCAGATGTTGGTCGAGACCACGCGCAGGATCACGCCATGCTCGATGCGTTTGCCCCTGGGGTCCTGCAATTTGGGGAAATCGATATTCTGCACTTCGACTTTGCCGGAGCCCAGATACACCACTCCACGATTACCAGACATGCTTTCACCTCGCTGTTTGTTGTTTTTGAGCTTGGGTTTTGCGTGCTGCGGTCATGCGTTTGTTCGTGCGATGCCCTGACGCGGCTCGCGCCGCTGCTACAGGAATGCGCGGTCGTCCGTAGCAGCGGCGCGAGCCGCGTCAATGACGGCGCGGTACATCTGACACATCACATCAGGGCCGAACGCGGCTCGCGCCGCTGCTACAGCACTACCGTGCGGTTGGCGTTGAGGAACACGCGGCGCTCGATGTGGTAGCCGATGGCTCGGGCCAGGGTCAGGCATTCGATGTCGCGGCCCTTGGCGATGAGGTCTTCGGGGTAGTGACTGTGATCGACCACCTCTACACCCTGGGTGATGATCGGACCTTCGTCCAGATCGTTGTTGATGTAGTGCGCCGTTGCCCCGACCAGTTTGACGCCTTTGTTGTAGGCCTGATGATAGGGTTTGGCGCCCTTGAAACCAGGCAGCAACGAGTGATGGATGTTGATCGCCCACCCGTCCAGACGCCGACACAGCTCTGGCGACAACACCTGCATGTAGCGGGCGAGGATCACCAGTTCGGCGCCGGCCTGCTCGATCACCTGCAACACCTTGCGCTCCTGGGAGGGCTTGTCCTTGGGGTCGAGCGGAAAATGGTAGTAGGGAATGTCGTGCCAGCGCGCCAGCGGCTCGAGGTCCGGGTGGTTGGAGATCACTGCGACCACGTCCATCGGCAACTGGCCGATGCGCTGGCGGTAGAGCAAGTCGTTGAGGCAGTGATCGGCCTTGGAAACCATGATCACCACCTTGGGCCGGTATTGCGGCGCGGTCAACTCGAAGATCATGCCGAAGCTGGCTCCGCGCTCGGCGAGGCCTTCGCGAAAGGCAACTTCATCGAAGCCGTCGGGCTGACGAAACTCGACCCTGATGAAGAAGCGCGACGACAGTCGGTCATCGAACGAGTGGTGCTCGGTGACATAGCAGCCCTGCTCGAACAGGTAGCGCGTAACCGCATCCACCGTGCCCAATACGCTGGGGCAATCGGCGGTGAGGATCCAGGTGTCAGGGGCGCGGCTCATGGGTAGTCCTTGGTGTCGAGGTCGAAACAACTGTAGGAGCGGTCATCGGCCGCGAACGGCGCACGGTGGTATGTCCGATGCACCGCGGCGCCTGGTTCGCGGTCGATGACCACTCCCACAGGGCTGTGCAATCCCTGCACTGTCAGGCCTGGATGCTCAGCCCATACTCGGCCGAGGCATCCTGCAACCACAGCCACCAGTAATCGGCGAAGCTGCGGCGGATCAACAGCTCCCAGGTGTCCTCGTCGGTGCGGCGGATCACCAGCTGAGACTTGGCGAACACGGTGCCCACCGCCTTGCCTACCGGAAAATTGTTCGGGTGCACATCGTAGCTCGTGGACTTCATCAGCACGTCGCGCACGTTCGGCCCGCTCAGTTCGATCAGCGACTGGCCGCCGCTGACGTTGACCACCGCGACATGCAGCCCGGCCAGCGCTTCGCGCAGGCGTTGCTCGGTGGCCAGTTCCTCGCCACCGGGAACGATCAGCAGCCACTCGTCCGGGCCCAGCCACTGCAGCGACGTGTCGCCGCTGCTGACCAGGCTCAAAGCGCCGGGCAATTCCAGGCCGGTTGCCTTGTGCACGGCGCCGGCAAAGATCGGGTCATGGCCGTCGCCGCGCAGGGTCAGGTGACCCAGCAGCTTTTTCTCGCGCAGGGTCACACCGGCGCCCTGGCGACCCTTGCCGACCAGGCTGGCGAGGTCGGCATGGTGGAGCGGGTCTTCGGCCTTGGCGCCCGAAGCGGGGCGTTGCTGGTATACGTTGACTGTGGTCATTTTGCTGCACCTGTCAGTGAATGCTGTTCAAGCCTGGAAAAAGATGGAAAACCATCGTGGGAGCGGTCAGTGATCGCGGAGGGCTCGCTGCGGTGGGTCTGGCACACCGCAGCGTTTTTTCGCGGGCAGAGCCCGCTCCCACAGGATCGCTGGCGCCCCGCCCTCAGATGTTCTGCCGCTCGCCCTTCGGATCGAAGAACACCGAGGAGACGATTTCGGCTTCGATCACGCTGCCATCGGCCTGCGGCGAGAACACCCGTTCGCCCATGCGCTTGAGACCGCCCTTGACCACACCCATCGCGAACGAATAACCCAGCGAGTTGCTGGCATAGCTCGACGTTACGTGGCCGACCATGCTCATGGGGATCGCCTGCTTGGGGTCGAACACCAACTGGGCACCCTCGGGCAACCACTTGTTCGGATCGACCGGCTTGAGGCCGACCAGTTGTTTGCGCTCGTGGCGCACGGTGTCTTCGCGGTTCATGCCGCGCCAGCCGATCCACGAGAAGGGCTTGGTCCGCCCGACACACCAGCCCATGTTCAGGTCGTCGGGGGTCATCGATCCGTCGGTGTCCTGGCCGACGATGATGAAGCCCTTCTCGGCACGCAGCACGTGCATGGTTTCTGTGCCGTAGGGGGTCAGGTTGTACTGCTTGCCGGCCTCGATGATCTTCTCCAGCACGCCCATGGCGTAGTCGGCCTGGACGTTGACCTCGTACGACAGCTCGCCGGTGAAGGAGATGCGGAACACGCGCGCCGGCACACCCCCCACCTGCCCTTCTTTCCAGGTCATGAAGCCGAAAGCGTCCTTGTCCAGGTCGATGTCGGTCACTTCACTGAGCAGCTTGCGGCTGTTGGGGCCGGACAGGGTCAGGGTCGCCCAATGGTCGGTGACCGAAGTGAAGTACACCTTCAGGTCTGGCCATTCGGTCTGCTGGTAGATTTCCAGCCATTGCAGGACCCGCGCGGCACCGCCGGTGGTGGTGGTCATCAGGAAGTGGTTGTCGGCCAGACAGGCGGTGACACCGTCGTCGAAGACCATCCCGTCTTCCTTGCACATCAGGCCGTAGCGTGCCTTGCCCACGTCCAGCTTGGTCCAGGCGTTGGTGTAGATGCGGTTGAGGAATTCGCGGGCGTCCGGGCCCTGGATGTCGATCTTGCCCAGGGTCGAGGCGTCCAGCAGACCGACGCTGTCGCGCACCGCCTTGCACTCGCGGGCTACGGCAGCATGGATGTCCTCGCCACGCTTGGGGAAGTACCAGGGGCGCTTCCATTGGCCGACGTCTTCGAACTCGGCACCGTTCTTCACATGCCAGGCATGCAGCGCGGTGAAACGCACCGGCTCGAACAGGTGGCCACAGTGACGCCCGGCCACCGCACCGAAGGTGATCGGCGTGTAGTTGGGGCGGAACATGGTCGTGCCCATTTCCGGAATGGTGACGTTCAGCGAGCGGGCGGCGATAGCCAGGCCGTTGACGTTGCCCAGCTTGCCCTGGTCGGTGCCGAAGCCCAGCGCGGTGTAGCGCTTGACGTGCTCGACCGACTCGAAACCCTCGCGGGTAGCCAGTTCGATGGCGGCCGCAGTGACGTCGTTCTGCAGGTCGACGAATTGCTTCGGCGCGCGCGCCGTGCCCTTGTCGTGGGGCACCTGGAACAGCGCCAGGGTCGGCTCTTCGACGCGGGTCAAGACATTGGGCAAGGTCCCTTCGACGACGCCGAAGCCTGTTTCCGAGGCCGCTCGGGCACCGCCTTCGAAACCGTCGGCCATGGCATCGGCCAAGGCATACACGCCGTTCACGCCGCCGACGCACAGGCGTTTCTGCGGTGCTTCGCCCGGCACGAAGCCGAGGATGTCTTCACGCCAGACGGGCTTGCCGCCCAGGTGCGAGGCCAGGTGCACCACCGGGCTGTAACCGCCCGAGCTGCCGACCAGGTCGCAATCGAGCCATTCGCCGGGGCTGACTACCCTGTGCGCCTTGACATCGATGGCAGCGACGCGGGCAGCGGTGACATGCTTGCTGCCGCGAGCTTCGATCACCGCGCTCGCGGTGAGGATGCGAATACCCTTGGCCCGTGCTTCCTCGACCAGCGCGCCGCGCGGGTTGTGGCGGGCATCGGCCACGGCGACCACCTTGAGGCCGGCGTCGTGCCAGTCCAGGGCTACGCGGTAGGCGTGGTCGTTGTTGGTCGACAGCACCAGTTTCTTGCCCGGTGCCACGCCGTAGCGACGTACATAGGTAGAGATGGCGCCGGCCAGCATGTTGCCCGGCACGTCGTTGTTGCCGTACACCAGGGGCCGCTCGTGGGTGCCGGTTGCCAGCACCACGCGCCCGGCGCGAACCCGGTGCATGCGTTGGCGGACCTGGCCCATCGGCGCACGGTCGCCAAGGTGATCGGTGAGGCGCTGGTGAATGGTCAGGAAATTATGGTCGTGGTAGCCGTTGACCGTGGCGCGGGGCAACAGCACCACTTCAGGCATGCCTGCAAGCTCGCTGATCACTGCGGCGACCCATTCGCCGGCAGGCTTGCCATCGAGGCTTTCACGGGTGTCGAGCAGCGAGCCGCCGAACTCTTCCTGCTCGTCGGCCAGGATCACCCGGGCGCCACTGCGTGCGGCGGCCAGGGCAGCGGCAAGGCCGGCAGGGCCGGCGCCGACCACCAGCACGTCGCAGGTGCGGCTCATGTAGTCGTAGGAATCCGGGTCCACTTCGGTCGGCGAACGACCCAGGCCGGCAGCCTTGCGGATGTACTTCTCGTAGGTCATCCAGAAGGACTGCGGGTACATGAAGGTCTTGTAGTAGAACCCCGGCGGCATCAGCTTGCCGCCGACCTTGCCGAGGATACCCATCATGTCGGTATTGACGTTCGGCCAGCCGTTGGTGCTGGTGGCAACCAGGCCCTGGTACAGCGCCTGCTGGGTCGCCCGCACGTTGGGGATCTGAGTGGCTTCGGTGGCGCCGATCTGCAGCACCGCGTTGGGCTCCTCGGCACCGGCTGCGACGATGCCGCGCGGACGCGAATACTTGAAGCTGCGGCCGATCACGTCGACGCCATTGGCCAGCAGGGCCGAGGCCAGGGTGTCGCCTTCATAGCCGATGTAGGTCGCGCCATTGAAGGTGAAGGTCAGCTTCTTGCTGCGCTCCAGACGTCCGCCGGTGGAGAGGCGATTGACCTGGCTCATGGCTTGTCTCCCGAGGCGATCTGCGGCGCCTCATCAATGGTCTTTTCGACGAACTGCGGCTGGCTGCCGATGCGATAGGTTTCCAGGATCTCGTAGGTCACCGTGTTGCGGGTCGCATTGAAATACTGGCGGCAACCGGCGGCATGGATCCACAGCTCGTGCTGCAGGCCGCGCGGGTTGTTGCGGAAGAACATGTACTCGCCCCATTGCGCGTCGGTGCACGCACCCGGGTCGAGCGGGCGGGCAATGTGCGCCTGGCCCGAGCAGTGGAATTCTTCTTCGCTGCGCAGCTCGCCACAGTGTGGACAGAAGATGTTGAGCATGGTGGTTTCTCCTGTCAGTGGGCGACGGCGGCGGCGCCGTGTTCGTCGATCAACGCGCCGTTGTGGAAGCGCTCGATGGAAAACGGCTTGGCCAGTGGGTGCATCTCGCCCGTGGCCAGGCTGGCCGCGAACACATGGCCCGAGCCCGGCGTGGCCTTGAAGCCACCGGTGCCCCAGCCGCAATTGAAGAACATGTTCGGCACCGGGGTCTTGGAGATGATCGGGCAGGCGTCCGGTGTGGTGTCGACGATGCCGCCCCACTGGCGGTTCATGCGCACCCGCGAGAGCACAGGAAACATTTCGACGATGGCCTGCAGGGTGTGTTCGATGATCGGGTACGAACCGCGCTGGCCGTAGCCGACCCAGCTGTCGATACCGGCACCGATCACCAGGTCGCCCTTGTCCGACTGGCTGATGTAACCATGGACGGCGTTGGACATGATCACGCTGTCGATGATGGGCTTGATCGGCTCAGACACCAGCGCCTGCAGCGGATGGGATTCGACCGGCAGGCGGAAACCGGCCAGCTTGGCCATGTGCCCGGAGTTGCCGGCGGTAACCACACCGACGCGCTTGGCACCGATGAAACCCTTGTTGGTTTCGACACCGATGCACACGCCGTTTTCCTTGCGAAAGCCGGTCACTTCGGTCTGCTGGATCAGGTCCACGCCCAGGGCATCGGCGGCGCGGGCATAGCCCCAGGCCACGGCGTCGTGACGGGCCACGCCGCCACGGCGCTGGACGGTGGCGCCGATGATCGGGTAACGGGTGTTCTTGGTGCAGTCCAGGTAGGGGATCTCTTCGGCCACCTGCTTGTTGTTCAACAACTCGCCGTCCACGCCGTTGAGGCGGTTGGCGCTGACGCGGCGTTCGGAGTCGCGCATGTCCTGCAGGGTGTGGCACAGGTTGTACACGCCGCGCTGGGAAAACATCACGTTGTAGTTGATGTCCTGGGACAAGCCTTCCCACAGTTTCATGGCATGTTCGTACAGGTGGGCCGACTCATCCCACAGGTAGTTGGAGCGCACGATGGTGGTGTTGCGCGCGGTATTGCCGCCGCCCAGCCAGCCCTTCTCGACCACGGCCACATTGGTGATGCCGTGGACCTTGGCCAGGTAATAGGCGGTCGCCAGGCCGTGCCCGCCGCCGCCGACGATGACGACGTCGTAGACCTTCTTGGGGGTCGGTGTGCGCCACATGCGCTGCCAGTTTTCGTGGTGGCTGAGCGAGTGCTTGAAAAGGCCGAAGCCAGAATAACGTTGCATGGTGTTCACTCCACTCTCAGCGGTAGACCGGGAAGTCGCTGCACAGGGCCGTCACGTGACGGGCCACGTTGGCCTCGACGTCGGCATCGCCCAAATTGTCGAGGATGTCGCAGATCCAGCCGGCCAGATCAAGGCACTGGGCCACTTTGAAACCACGGCTGGTGACCGCTGGGGTACCGATGCGCAGGCCCGAGGTCACGAACGGTGACTGCGGGTCATTCGGCACGGCGTTCTTGTTCACGGTAATGTGCGCACGGCCCAGGGCGGCGTCGGCGTCTTTGCCGGTGAGGCCCTGGCGAATCAGGCTGACCAGGAACAGGTGGTTGTCGGTACCGCCGGACACCACGTCGAAGCCACGCTCGATGAACACGCCGGCCATGGCCTGGGCGTTGTCGATGACCTGCTGCTGGTAGGTCTTGAACTCGGGCTCCAGCGCTTCCTTGAAGCACACCGCCTTGGCAGCGATCACATGCATCAGCGGGCCGCCCTGGCCGCCGGGGAATACCGCGGCGTTGAATTTCTTTTCCAGGGCTTCGTTGGCACGGGCCAGGATCAGCCCGCCACGCGGACCGCGCAGGGTCTTGTGGGTGGTGGTGGTGACCACGTCGGCGAACGGGATCGGGTTGGGGTACAGGCCAGCGGCAACCAGCCCGGCAACGTGGGCCATGTCGACGAACAGGTAGGCTCCGACCTTGTCGGCGATTTCACGGAAGCGAGGGAAGTCGAGGGTCTTGGAGTAGGCCGAAAAGCCCGCAATGATCATCTTCGGCTGGTGCTCGACCGCCAGGCGCTCGACTTCGTCGTAGTCGATCAGGCCGGTGTCGGTGTCGATGCCGTACTGCACGGCGTTGTAGAGCTTGCCGGAGAAGCTGACCTTGGCACCGTGGGTCAGGTGACCGCCATGGGCCAGGCTCATGCCCAAGACCGTATCGCCGGCCTGCAACAGTGCCAGGTAGACCGCGGCGTTGGCCTGGGAACCCGAGTGCGGCTGGACGTTGGCATAGTCGGCACCGAACAGTTGCTTGGCGCGATCGATGGCCAGTTGCTCGACCTTGTCCACGTGCTCGCAGCCACCGTAGTAGCGCTTGCCCGGATAGCCTTCGGCGTACTTGTTGGTGAGGCCGCTGCCCTGGGCTTCCATCACGCGCTTGCTGGTGTAGTTTTCCGAGGCGATCAGTTCGATGTGGTCTTCCTGACGCTGGTCCTCGGCGTTCATGGCAGCCAGCAGGACGTCGTCATAACCTTGGATCTGATCTTGTTTGCTGAACATCGCGGTCTCCCCAGCGGCGGCGTGGCGCCTGGCATGTTGGACGAAGGCGACCGGCAACGGCTGCCCCCTTTGATTGCGATGGTAGGGCCGGCGCGATCCGACCAAATGCCTGCGCGCGCCTTGCAGAGGTTCGTTTACGACATGGCGCGATCAGGCCAGCGTCAGAGTGCCCGCAACAGCAGGCGCAGGCCCAGCAGGGCGAGGAAATGCAGGGGGTAGATGGCGTACGCCCAACGGCGCATGGGGACAACTGCCTGGTGTATCCCGACGCGCAGCACCAGCAGGCCTAGCCCTGGTGCCAGCAGACAGGCAACGATGCCGCCGATTGCCGGCCAGTAGAAGTGCCGCGCGGATTCGAACAGGTTGGCCCAGGCGTTGGCGGCCAGGCACAGCACGCCCAGGGGCAACGCCCAGTACAGCGGGCGCTGCCAGGCCAGGACAAACCCCAATGGCAGCAGCACCCCCGCCAGACCGAACATCAGCTGGTGGTCGAACAACGCCGCCACGGCAACCACCGCGCAGCCAAGTGCGGCCATGGCGGGTAGTCGACGTTGCTGCCAGGCCTTGGCCACGATCAAGCCCAGAGCGAGGGTGGGCAGCACGTTGAGAGTGTCGGCCGGGTAGACGAACAGGCGGTAGGGGATTTCCGACAGAGCGGCGAAGCTCAGCAACCAGGCCAGGTAGCGGCCGCCCAGGGGAGCCTCAGGGCGGCGCGTCAGGTTGGCGGCAATCGCCAGGCAGAACCAGGGGAAAGCCAGGCGGCCCGGCACGTAGAGGAAGTCCAGCGACCAGCCGACATAGCGCAGGTGGTCGAGGACCATGCACAGCATGGCCAGCCATTTGAGCAGATCCAGTGCGTGATGTCGGATCATCCGAGAAAAGCTCCAGTTTTTGGGTTGTCATACCGGCCTCTTCGCGGCCACAGACCGCTCCCACGCGAGCCTCACACAGCGCAGGAGCTGGCCGCATGGACGACACGTTTCCCGTAGGAGCGGCCAGTGGCCGCGAAGAGGCCCGCCTAGACGACACATCTTTCACAGTTGGTTTACAGTGCCCGCATACCTAACACCAAGGACCCGCCCATGAACGACCAAACCCAACAGTTCGCCAGCGACAATTATTCGGGCATCTGCTCCGAGGCCTGGGCGGCCATGGAGCAGGCCAACCAGGGCCATCAGCGCGCCTATGGCGACGATCAATGGACCGCACGCGCCGCCGATGAATTCCGCCGCCTGTTCGAAACCGACTGCGAAGTGTTTTTCGCCTTCAACGGCACTGCGGCCAATTCCCTGGCCCTGTCGTCGCTGTGCCAGAGCTACCACAGCGTCATCTGCTCGGAAACCGCGCACGTCGAAACCGATGAGTGCGGTGCTCCGGAATTCTTCTCCAACGGTTCCAAACTGCTGACAGCACGCACCGAGCTGGGCAAGCTGACCCCTCAGGCCATTCGCGAAGTCGCGCTCAAGCGCCAGGACATCCACTACCCCAAGCCGCGCGTGGTCACCCTGACCCAGGCCACCGAAGTCGGCAGCGTGTACCGCCCCGAAGAACTCAAGGCCATCAGCGCCACCTGCAAGGAACTGAACCTGAACCTGCACATGGACGGCGCGCGCTTTGCCAACGCCTGTGCGTTTCTGGGCTGTACACCGGCCGAGCTGACGTGGAAAGCGGGAGTGGATGTGTTGTGCTTCGGCGGCACCAAGAACGGCATGGCCGTGGGCGAGGCCATTCTGTTCTTCAACCACCGGCTGGCCGAAGATTTCGACTATCGCTGCAAGCAGGCGGGGCAGCTGGCGTCGAAGATGCGTTTCCTGTCGGCGCCTTGGGTGGGGTTGCTGGAGAACGATGCCTGGCTCAAGCATGCCGGACACGCCAACCATTGCGCGCAACTGCTCAAGGCGTTGGTCGAGGGTATACCGGGGGTGGAGTTGATGTTTCCAGTAGAGGCCAACGGGGTGTTTCTGCAGATGCCGGAACCGGCCCTGGAAGCCCTGCGCGCCAAGGGCTGGCGCTTCTACACCTTCATCGGCAGCGGCGGCGCCCGCTTCATGTGCTCATGGGACACCGAGGAAGCCCGCGTGCGCGAGCTGGCCGCCGATATCCACACGGTCATGCGCGCCTGAGCCGCGCTGACGCAAAACCGGTAGGAGAAAACCTCAGGCAGAAAACCGGTGGAAGAACATCTGTGGCAGTAAACCTGGGGAAGAACATCTGTGGCAGTAAACCTGGGGAAGAACATCTGTGGGAGCGGGCTCTGCCCGCGAAGAATCCACCGCGGTGCACTTGAAATACCGCAACCACCTTTTCGCGGGCAGAGCCCGCTCCCACATCCTGCTCAGGTCACCGCAGTTCCACCGTGGGAGCGGGCATCACCGCCCAGTCTGACTCAGACTTCCAGGTAATCCAGGATCCCTTCGGCGGCGTTGCGGCCTTCGAAGATGGCGGTCACCACCAGGTCCGAACCGCGGACCATGTCGCCGCCGGCGAAGATCTTCGGGTTGCTGGTTTGGTGCTTGAACCGACCCTGCTCCGGCGCCACCACGCGGCCCTGGCTGTCGGTCTGGATGCTGTGGTCCTGGAACCACGCCGCCGGGCTTGGGCGGAAACCGAAAGCGATGACCACGGCATCGGCCGGGATGATCTCCTCGGAACCCGGAATCGGCTCGGGGCTGCGACGGCCACGGGCATCGGGTTCGCCAAGACGGGTTTCGACTACCTTCACCCCTTC
This sequence comes from Pseudomonas sp. MM227, assembly GCF_947090715.1. Classification (NCBI taxonomy): domain Bacteria; kingdom Pseudomonadati; phylum Pseudomonadota; class Gammaproteobacteria; order Pseudomonadales; family Pseudomonadaceae; genus Pseudomonas; species Pseudomonas sp. MM227. The sequence goes on along the minus strand of NZ_OX352319.1, from coordinate 402,865 downwards.
GACCTTGTCTTCACCGACGATGGCGATCGGCTGGCGGTTGTAGAGGAATCTGACCCCCTCCTCCTTGGCGTTCTTCACCTCTTTGCGCGAGCCCGGCATGTTCGCCTCGTCACGCCGATAGGCACAGGTCACCGCCTTGGCGCCCTGGCGAATGGACGTGCGGTTGCAGTCCATCGCCGTATCGCCGCCGCCCAGCACCACGACCTTCTTGCCCTTCATGTCGACGAAATCTTCCGGCGACTTTTCAAAGCCCAGGTTGCGGTTGACGTTGGCGATCAGGAAATCCAGGGCGTCATGCACGCCAGGCAGGTCTTCACCGGGGAAGCCGCCCTTCATGTAGGTGTAGGTACCCATGCCCATGAACACCGCATCGTATTCCTGCAGCAACTGCTCGACGCTGATGTCCTTGCCCACCTCGGTGTTCAGGCGGAACTCGATGCCCATGCCGGTGAAGACTTCGCGTCGATTGCTCAACACGCTCTTCTCCAGCTTGAACTCGGGGATACCGAAGGTCAGCAGGCCGCCGATTTCCGGGTTCTTGTCGAACACCACCGGGGTCACGCCACCGCGCACCAGCACATCGGCGCAGCCCAGACCGGCCGGGCCGGCGCCGATGATGGCGACGCGCTTGCCGGTCGGCTTGACCTTGGACATGTCCGGGCGCCAGCCCATGGCGAACGCGGTGTCGGTGATGTACTTCTCCACCGAACCGATGGTCACCGCGCCGAAGCCGTCATTGAGGGTGCAGGCACCCTCGCACAGACGATCCTGCGGGCACACCCGGCCGCACACTTCGGGCAGGGTGTTGGTCTGGTGCGACAGCTCGGCGGCGGCGAGGATGTTGCCCTCGGCCACCAGTTTCAACCAGTTGGGAATGAAGTTGTGCACCGGGCACTTCCACTCGCAGTACGGGTTGCCACAGCCCAGGCAGCGGTGGGCCTGATCGGCCGACTGCGCGGGTTTGAAGGGCTCGTAGATCTCCACGAACTCTTTCTTGCGTTGACGCAACAGTTTCTTCTTCGGATCTTTGCGCCCGACCTCGATGAACTGGAAGTCATTACTCAGACGTTCAGCCATTGTTAAAACCTCATCAAACTGTTCAGGCGCATATCACTGCGGGTTGGCACGGGTGCTGGACAGCAGCGATTTCAGGTTGGCGGCCTTGGGCTTGACCAACCAGAAGCGACGCAGATAGTCGTCCAGGTTTTCCCAAAGGTTGCGGCCCCATTCGCTGTCGGTTTCGGCGACGTATTCGGCCAGCACGCGCTCCAGGTGAGTACGGTAGGCCTCCATGGCTTCGCCACTGATGCGCTGGATTTCCACCAGCTCGTGGTTGACCCGGTCGACGAAGCTGTTGTCCTGGTCGAGCACGTAGGCGAAACCGCCGGTCATGCCCGAGCCGAAGTTGTAGCCGGTCTTGCCGAGCACGCAGACGAAACCGCCGGTCATGTATTCGCAGCAGTGATCGCCCGTGCCTTCCACGACCGTGTGGGCACCGGAGTTGCGCACCGCGAAACGCTCGCCTGCGGTACCGGCGGCGAACAGCTTGCCGCCGGTGGCGCCGTACAGACAGGTATTGCCGATGATGGCACTGTCCTGGGTCTTGAACGGGCTGCCCTTGGGCGGCACGATCACCAGCTTGCCAGCGGTCATGCCCTTGCCGACGTAGTCGTTGGCATCGCCCTCCAGGTACATGTTCAAGCCACCGGCATTCCAGACGCCGAAGCTCTGGCCCGCAGTGCCCTTGAAACGGAAGGTCAGCGGATTGGCGTTCATGCCCTGGTTGCCATGCAGCTTGGCGATTTCCCCGGAGATGCGCGCGCCGATGGAACGGTCGCAGTTGCAGATGTCCATCGCGTATTCGCCACCGGTCTTGCCCTGAATCGCCGGCAAGGCCATTTCCACCATCTTCTCGGCCAGCAGGCCCTTGTCGAACGGCGGGTTGCGCTCCACCTGGCAGAACTGCGGCTTGTCGGCTGGAATATGGTCGCTGCCCAACAAAGGGGTCAGGTCTAGGTGCTGCTGCTTGGCGGTTTCACCCGGCAGCATTTCCAGCAGATCGGTGCGCCCGATCAGCTCGCCCAGGCTGCGCACGCCCAGCTTGGCCAGCCACTCACGGGTTTCCTCGGCCACGTAGGTGAAGAAGTTGATCACCATGTCGACCGTGCCGATGTAGTGATCCTTGCGCAGCTTCTCGTTCTGCGTGGCCACGCCGGTGGCGCAGTTGTTCAGGTGGCAGATGCGCAGGTATTTGCAGCCCAGGGCAATCATTGGCGCGGTGCCGAAGCCGAAGCTCTCGGCACCCAGGATCGCCGCCTTGATCACGTCCAGGCCGGTCTTCAGGCCGCCGTCGGTCTGTACCCGCACCTTGCCGCGCAGGTCGTTGCCGCGCAGGGTCTGGTGGGTTTCGGCCAGGCCCAGCTCCCACGGTGCACCGGCATACTTGATCGAGCTCAGCGGCGATGCACCGGTGCCGCCGTCGTAGCCGGAAATGGTGATCAGGTCGGCATAGGCCTTGGCCACGCCGGCGGCGATGGTGCCCACGCCTGCCTCGGCCACCAATTTGACCGACACCAGCGCGGCCGGGTTGACCTGCTTGAGGTCGAAGATCAGCTGCGACAAGTCCTCGATGGAGTAGATGTCGTGGTGCGGCGGCGGCGAGATCAGCGTCACGCCAGGCACGGCATAGCGCAGCTTGGCGATCAGGCCGTTGACCTTGCCGCCGGGCAGCTGGCCGCCCTCGCCGGGTTTGGCGCCCTGGGCCACCTTGATCTGCAGCACTTCGGCGTTGACCAGGTATTCGGGAGTGACACCGAAGCGGCCGGTCGCGATCTGCTTGATCTTCGAACTGCGCACGGTGCCGTAGCGCGAAGGGTCTTCGCCGCCTTCACCGGAGTTGGAACGCGCACCCAGGCGGTTCATTGCCTCGGCCAGCGCTTCGTGGGCTTCGGGCGACAATGCACCCAGGGAAATGCCCGCCGAGTCGAAACGCTTGAGAATCGCTTCCAGCGGTTCGATCTGGTCCATGCCCAGCGGTTCGTCGAGCGTCTTGACCTTGAGCAGGTCGCGAATCATCGACACCGGACGGTTGTCGACGATCGCGGTGTATTCCTTGAACTTGCTGTAGTCGCCCTGCTGCACGGCGGCCTGCAGGGTGTTGACCACGTCCGGGTTGTAGGCGTGGTACTCGCCGCCGTACACGAACTTCAGCAGACCGCCTTGCTGGATCGGCTTGCGCGGGCTCCAGGCCTCGGCGGCAAGGGCTTTCTGCTCGACTTCCAGGTCGACGAAGCGCGCGCCCTTGATGCGGCTCGGCACACCACGGAAGCTCAGCTCGCAGACTTCCTCGGACAGACCGATGGCCTCGAACAGTTGGGCGCCGCGGTACGACGCCACGGTGGAGATGCCCATCTTCGAGAGAATCTTGAGCAAACCCTTGGTGATGCCCTTGCGGTAGTTCTTGAACACCTCGTAGAGGTCGCCCAACACTTCACCGGTGCGGATCAGGTCGCCCAGCACTTCATAGGCCAGGAACGGATAGACCGCCGAAGCGCCAAAGCCGATCAGCACGGCGAAGTGATGCGGATCGCGGGCGGTAGCGGTTTCCACGAGGATGTTGCTGTCGCAGCGCAGGCCCTTCTCGGTCAGGCGATGGTGCACCGCACCGGTGGCCAGCGACGCATGCACCGGCAGCTTGCCCGCAGCGATGTTGCGGTCACTGAGCACCAGCAAGGTACGTCCGGCGCGTACCGCTTCCTCGGCCTGATCGGCGATGTTGCGCACGGCCGCTTCAAGGCCCATGGCTTCATCGTAGTTCAGTTCGATGACCTGGCGATCGAAGCCCGGCCGATCCAGGTTCATCAGCGAGCGCCACTTGGCGGGCGAGATGACCGGCGAGCTGAGGATCACCCGCGAAGCATGCTCCGGGGATTCCTGGAAGATGTTGCGCTCGGCACCCAGGCAGATTTCCAGGGACATCACGATCGCTTCGCGCAGCGGGTCGATCGGCGGGTTGGTCACCTGCGCGAACTGCTGGCGGAAATAGTCGTAAGGCGTGCGCACGCGACGCGACAGCACGGCCATCGGCGTGTCGTCGCCCATCGAACCCACGGCTTCCTGGCCTTGTTCACCCAGTGGGCGCAACACCTGGTCGCGCTCCTCGAAGGTCACCTGGTACATCTTCATGTACTGCTTGAGCTGGTCGCTGCTGTAGAAGGCCGAACCGTGGTCGTTGTCTTCCATGGTCGACTGGATACGCAGCGCACTCTTGCGCAGCCACTGTTTGTAGGGGTGGCGCGACTTCAGGCGGTTGTCGATGTCATCGGTGTGCAGCACCTGGCCGGTTTCGGTGTCGACGGCCAGGATCTGGCCCGGGCCCACACGCCCCTTGGCGATGACGTCCTCGGGCTGGTAGTTCCACACGCCGATTTCCGAGGCCAGAGTGATGTAGCCATTCTTGGTGGTGACCCAGCGCGCCGGACGCAGGCCGTTGCGGTCGAGCAGGCACACGGCATGGCGGCCGTCGGTCATGACCACGCCGGCCGGCCCATCCCAGGGCTCCATGTGCATCGAGTTGTATTCGTAGAACGCCCGCAGGTCCGGGTCCATGGTCTCGACGTTCTGCCAGGCCGGCGGAATCAGCATGCGCACGCCACGGAACAGATCGATACCACCGGTGACCATCAGTTCGAGCATGTTGTCCATGCTCGAAGAGTCGGAACCCACGCGGTTGACCAGCGGGCCGAGCTCTTCCAAATCCGGGATCAGATCGTTGGCGAACTTGGCGCGACGGGCCAGCGCCCAGTTGCGGTTGCCGGTGATGGTGTTGATCTCGCCGTTGTGGGCGAGAAAGCGGAATGGCTGGGCCAGCGGCCATTTCGGCAGGGTATTGGTGGAGAAGCGCTGGTGGAACACGCAGATGGCGGTCTGCAGACGCTCGTCGGACAGGTCTGGATAGAAGGCCGTGAGATCGGCCGGCATCATCAGGCCTTTGTAGATGATGGTCTTGTGCGAAAAACTGCAGATGTAGTGATCGGTGTCGGCGGCATTGGCCACGGAGGACCGGCGGCGGGCACTGAACAACTTGATCGCGAACTGCTGATCGCTCAGGCCTTCGCCCCCGACGAACACTTGCTGGATTTTTGGCAGGCGCTCAAGGGCCAGGCGGCCCAGCACGCTGGTGTCGATGGGCACGTCGCGCCAGCCGACCAACTGCAGGCCGGCAGCCTCGATTTCGCGGTTCATGTTTTCGCGGGCCGCTTGGGCGCGTACCGGGTCTTGATTGAAGAAGACCATGCCCACGGCATATTGCTTGGGCAGTTCGTTGCCGAAGTGCTGTCGGGCGATGGCACGCAGAAACAGGTCGGGCTTCTGGATCAGCAAGCCGCACCCGTCGCCGGTCTTGCCATCGGCGTTGATCCCACCGCGGTGGGTCATGCAGGTCAGGGCCTCGATGGCCGTTTGCAACAGGTTATGGCTGGGCTCACCCGACATATGGGCAATCAGGCCAAAACCGCAGTTATCCTTGAATTCATCCGGACGATACAGACCTGTTTTCATAGACACATTCTCACCAGGCTGCCTCTTGTTCGAGGCAATTTCTTTTCGATTCAACTAGTTACCACACGCGCCGAACGTTCGCCGGCTTTGCGGGGGCAAAAGGGAGGTCATTGTACACAGCGCTACGGGTGGTCACAAATTCAGCGACGAAATCAATAACTCATTTGTCGCAAATGTGAACGTTTCCAGCAGGCTATTGTGATAGCGACTTGAGCTGGATTCTGAATCCCGCAGCCTGACAGTGCAAGCCCGCATGCCTGCAGGGCCCGTGCTTGAGCCTCTCAGAGCAAACCAGGGAACAGGGACGGCGAAGCCTGCCTCGCAGTGCGGGGCAGGCTCGGGATTCAGATGACGCCGGAGGGTGGGGCGGCGGGGATAGGGTGCCGCCCGACAATCAGCGAGCTGTCGCGAGGTCCTGTTGGACGCTGGCGACAGTGCGTGGCCAAGGTTTACCAGCCTGGACCTTGGCTGGCAAGTTCTTGATGGCGGCAACGGCGGCATCACGGCTGGCGAAACTGCCATAGGTGATCACGTAGAGCGGTTTGCCTTGCAGGGTTTTCTTGAAGTAGCGGAACTCGCCACCCTGTTCCTTGACGTAGGCCTGCGCAGCGCCTTCGTTGCTGGTCCCCAGAATCTGCACCACATAATTGCTTGGCGACTGCCCGGCATACCAGCTGCCGCCGGCGGCAGCTTTGCCGGCCGCTGCAGGGGCCGCCGGAGCTGGCTTGGCCGCCACGGTGGGCGCAGGCGCAGGCTTGACGGCAGTGGTCGGCGCAGGTTTGGTAGTTGCTGGCGGAGCTGTCTGACGCGCAGGCGCCGGGCTCGGCGCAACCGCTGCAGGCGAACCTGCCGGCACACCGGCTGGCGGTGCGATGGTGGTCACGGTAGGCGGCTGCGGCGACGTATTCACCGCGTCGCCCGTCTCTTCTCCGTCGCCCATGCCGGTGGACTCGGCCAGCGGGCCACGCATGACCGGCTGCTGTCCATTCATCGGCAACGACTGCGAACTGCCATTGAATTCGACCGATGGATTGCCGTTGTTGGACTGAGCTGCACTTGGCTGCCCCTGCCCCATTGGCAACTGGGCCTGTTCTGTCGTGCTCGGTGCCTTGCCGTCGCGGCTGGGGATCAGCCAGGCGGCAGCCACAGCGACGACGACAACGGCGGAAATCGCCAATACGTGTTTCTTAGGCATCTTAAACCCCATAGCAGGACGCTTCACCGACGAGCGGCTAGCGATCATGGCCTCGATCAGCGCGTCACGAGCAACCTGGTTGATGGCTCCTGGCCAACCATCCGAGTTCTCGTGAATGTCGGCGATCTGATCATTGGTGAGCAACTGGATTCCCTTACCGGCACCCTCCAGACGCAGCGCCAGGTATTCGCGGGTTTCCTCGAGGCTGTACGGTTGCAGCTCGATCACGTGGAACAATTCCTGCCCGGCGCTGAACTGCTCCAGGCCCGCGATCAATGAAGGCTCGCCGAACAGGAACACATGTGGGCGCCCGTCCGCGGTGCCCGCCGCCAACGCCAGCAGGGCTTCGAGTGCGGATTCGTCGAGTTGTTCCGCGTCGTCCACCAGCAGGTAGACTTCCTGCCCGGTCAGCCCCAACTGGACGATCTGCGCCAGCAGGGCCGGCACTTCCAGAGTATTGAGGTTGAGCGATTGGGCGACCTGGGTCAGCACGCTGGCGGCGTCGCCGGCCCCGCGCGCCGACACCACGATGCTTTGCACCGACTGCTTGTTGGTACTGGCGACCAAAGCCTGGCGCAGCAGGGTCTTGCCACTGCCATGGGGGCCGGTAACCACCAGCAACAGCTGGCTATAGCGCGCCAGATGGTGCAATTGGCCCAGTACCGGCTTGCGCTGGGCCGGGAAGAATTTGAAGCCAGGCACCCTTGCGGCGAAGGGGTCATGATCCAATTGGTAGTGGCCGAGAAAGGCCTCATCGGCATGCAGACTTGTCATCGAACTCTCGTAGAACAAAGGTGGATCGTTGATGGGTTGCTGGAAACACGTCCTGCTGGAACAGGCTCCACTAGGCTTCCAGCCCGGCGACGATGGCGCGGTAATCCGCTTCCAGGGTCGCCTGAAGCACATCGTGCGGGTAGTCGGCGGTGATCACTGCTTCGCCGATGCTGCGCAGCAGCACCAGGCGCAGACTGCCATCCAGCACTTTCTTGTCGATTGCCATGTGCTCGAGGAAATCGGTCGGCGTCATTTCCGCCGGCGGCACCACCGGCAGGCCGGCGCGCTGCAGCAGACGAATGCCGCGATCCCGCTCGGCCTGGGTGATCCAGCCAAGGCGCATGGACATCTCCAGCGCCATCACCGTACCGGCCCCCACGGCCTCACCGTGAAGCCACACACCATACCCCATATGGGTCTCGATGGCGTGGCCGAAAGTATGCCCCAGGTTCAGCGTGGCGCGCACACCGGACTCGCGTTCGTCCGCACCCACCACTCGTGCCTTGGCCTCGCAGGAACGGGCAATGGCCAGCGTGAGGGCCGCCTGATCGAGCGCCCGGAGGGCATCGACGTTATCTTCCAGCCAGCCCAGGAACAGTTCGTCGCAGATGAATCCGTACTTGATCACCTCCGCCAGCCCCGCCGACAGCTCGCGCGGCGGCAAGGTGGCCAGGGTGGTGGTGTCGATCACCACCGCTTGCGGCTGATAGAACGCACCGACCATGTTCTTGCCCAGCGGATGGTTGATGCCGGTCTTGCCGCCCACCGACGAGTCGACCTGGGACAGCAGCGTGGTCGGCACCTGGATGAAATCGACACCGCGCTGGTAGCAGGCAGCAGCGAACCCGGCCATGTCACCAATGACACCGCCGCCCAAGGCAATGACCGTAACGCGCCGATCCAGCCGTGCCGTGAGCATGGCATCGAAAATGGTCTGCAGGGTTTCCCAGTTCTTGAACGCTTCGCCGTCCGGAAGCACCACGGGCACCACCGAATAGGCGCCCAGGGTCTGGGTCAGGCGATCCAGGTAGAGCGGCGCCACCGTGGCGTTGGAGATGACCGCCACCTTTCGCCCGGCAATGTGCGGGGCCAGCAGCCCAGCCTGATCTAGCAGCCCTTCGCCAATGTAGATCGGATAGCTGCGTTCGCCGAGGTCAACCTTGAGTGTCTGCATGTGTCCCCACTATTGTTCTGTGAATCGAATGCCGTCAAACGGCGCCCTGCGCCGGTGGCGGATGGCCGCGCGTACGGCCTTCAGCGCGGCGGCAGGCGTTGCAGGCGTTCGAGGATATCGAGGACCACCATGCGCGGTGGGCGCTCGTCGGTCTGCACCACCAGGTCGGCGATCTCGCGGTACAGCGGATCGCGGATTGCCAGCAGGGCCCGCAGCGTGGCCTCCGGGTTGGCGGTGCGCAATAGAGGCCGATTGCGATCGCGTGCCGTGCGACCGACTTGCTGTTCGACCGAGGCGTGCAGGTAGACCACGCGCCCGCCGGCGTGCAATGCCTGGCGGTTTTCATCACGCATGACCGCGCCACCGCCGGTAGCCAGCACCAGGCCGTCGAACTCGCACAGCTCGGCCAGCATGGCCTGCTCGCGGTCGCGAAAGCCGGCCTCGCCTTCCTGATCGAAGATCCACGGGATATTCGCTCCGGTACGGGTCTCGATTTCCTTGTCGGAATCCTTGAACGGCAACCGAAGCTCTTTGGCCAGCAAACGGCCAATGGTGCTCTTGCCTGCACCCATTGGCCCAACAAGTATCAAATTTCGCACAGAATCAACGACTCACAGCAATCGCCTGGTTATTCATGATACGCGGTGTCAAGAATACCAGCAGCTCGGATTTGGCTTCCGACACGACATCCCGACGGAAAAGGCGCCCAACATACGGCACGTCGCCCAAAAAGGGCACCTTGTCCACGGTTTTACTTTGCGTGTTGGAGAAAACCCCACCGATGACGATGGTCTCGCCGTCGTTGACCAGCACCTTGGCGTTGACCTCGTTCTTGCTGATCGGCGGTACACCCAGCACCGCGTTCAGGTAGTCGGGCTCATCCTTGGTGACCTTCACTTCCATGATGATGCGGCTGTCCGGGGTGATCTGCGGCGTCACCTCAAGTGACAGCGAGGCCTCCTTGAACGACACCGTGGTGGCGCCGCTGGAGCTGGCCTCCTGATACGGTACCTCGGTGCCCTTGAGGATCTTCGCGGTTTCCTTGTCCGAGGTCACCACCTTGGGCTGGGAGACGATCTCGCCATTGCCGGTGCTTTCCATGGCACTGAGCTCCAGGTCCAGCAGAACGTTGTTGGTCACGAAGCCCAGGCCGATGCCGGAGGTTGCATCGGCGGCCCCCAGGTCGATGAAGGGCGTGTTGCTGCCGACGTCGGCGCCGGTGTTGCCGGCTTCGTCGCCATTGTTGTCCAGGCCGTAGGCCGTCCAGTTGTTCTTGCCCCTCAGGTTGGTCGAACCGCCCCAACGCACGCCCAGCGCCTTGTTGTAGCCGACGTTGGCTTCGACGATGCGCGCCTCGATCATCACCTGACGCACCGGAATATCCAGTTGGGTAACGATACGACGCAGTTCGTCGAGGCGATCCTGGGTCTGGTAGGCAATGATGTTGTTGGTGCGTTCGTCGACGGTGATCGAGCCACGCTCGGTCTCGACGTTCTCGCCACGGGTCACCGACTGGAACAGCTTGGCGATGTCGGCAGCCTTGGCATAGTTGACCTGCATCAACTCGCGGCGCAGCGGCGCCAGCTCCTGGATCTGCCGCTGCGACTCCAGCTCCTGGCGCTCGCGGGCGGCAATCTCGTCGGCCGGGGCCACCAGCAGCACGTTGCCGACCTTGCGTTTGTCCAGGCCCTTGGTCTTGAGCACCAGGTCCAGCGCCTGGTCCCAGGGAACGTTCTGCAGGCGCAGGGTGATGCCACCCTGCACCGTGTCACTGGCCACCAGGTTGAGGTTGGTAAAATCGGCGATCAGCTGCAGCACCGAACGCACGTCGATGTCCTGGAAGTTCAGCGAGAGCTTCTCGCCGGTATAGACATTGCGCTCGACATTGCGCCGCGCGACGTCCTCGTTGGTCAGCGGCCGCACACTGATGGTCAGGCGGTTTTCGGTCTGGTACGAAGAGTAGTCGAAGCTGCCGCTGGGCTCGATGGTCACGGTCGCGCCAGTGGCGCCGACCGAGGAGTTGACGAACTGCACCGGGGTCGCGAAATCCTTCACGTCCAAACGCACGCGCAACGGATCGGGCAGCTGGGTCTTGGCGAAAGTGAGCAGGATCTTGCCGCCCTGCTCCTGGATATCGGGGCTGATGGTCGGGTCGCTCAGGTCGATGATGACATTGCCCTCACCCAGCTCGCCGCGCTGAAAATCGACGTTGCGAATGGCCCGGCCGACGGGCACCGCCGCGCGCGCAGGCGCAGGCGCAGGCACGGCTGCGGGTCGCGGGGCGGGCCTGGCCGCTGTCGGCGCCGGTATCGCCGTACCCTGCAGGGCCGCGGCACCCTCGCCCACCAACACGAACAGGTCGTTGCCCTGCACACGGGTGCTGTAGGGCGCCAGCTTGGTCAGGTTGACGATGATCCGCGTGCGGTCGGTGGCCTCGACCACCACCACGCTGCGGGCGTTGCCCACGCCCAGGTCGCGACTGCGGGCGCCCAGCTGACTGGTCACGCCAGGCAGGTCGAGGGCGATCCGGGCCGGTTGCTCGGTGGTATAGCCGCGTGGCGCCGTGACCGGGCCGTCGAACGAAAGCTTGAGCTCGACGCGATCACCGGGCAGGGAAGCAACGTCGAGCGTCTTCAAGTTCGCGGCCATGACGATCGGTGAAAGCATCGCTATCCCTAGCGAAATACCGAAGGCTGAGAGAATCCTGTTCATTTTCGAGTTCCACTAGACATGCTTGACCCAAGCCCTTTACGAGCGCTCTTTGAGCGGGATGGTGCGAGGCCGCTCCAACCAACCACCATCCCCATCGGGAACGATTTCAACGACATCGACCTGGGCATCGCTGATGGCGATGATCCGCCCGTCGTTGCGACCCAGGTAATCGCCTACCTTCAGGCGGTGCACGCCACCGGCGCCACGCATCAAGGCAAAGCGCCCACCGGCGTTGCCCAGGGTGCCGACCATTTCGAAATCCTCGATGTTGAAACCCTCCAGGAATTGCTTGACTCGCGCCGTGTCGGGCTTGATGAGCCGGGAGCCCTTCTGCCTGTTCACCAGTTCGATCTTGATCGGTGGCTGGAACGGACTGCGCAACGACGCAGCCTCGTAACTGAACGCCTGATAGGGCGCAAAGCGCGGTATCGGTTCGATCTTGCCCTTGGGCCTGGCCTTAACCTCGGCCATGAATGCGTCGAGGTCGGCGAAATCGCCGTTGCCACCGCAACCTGCCAGCACCAGCATGCACGCGGCCAGGCCTGCAACGAATACTGCTTTCATTTCGCTTGCCCCTGTGTCGGTGCCGCGTCCGCGCCAGGCAGGCCTTGATCGTTGTAGCGGTAGGTCTTGGCCAGGATACTCATGCGCAGCTGGCTGTTGCTGGCCTTCGGATCCACGGGTTTCACTTCGAAATCGTGCAGGGTGACGATCCGTGGCAGGCTGGCCACGCCACTGACGAAGGTGGCCAGGTCGTGGTAGGTGCCGGTCACGCTGATCTGTATCGGCAGCTCGATATAAAACTGCTGGGTCACCTCAGGCAACAATTTTATTTCTTCGAACTCCAACCCCGAACCCAGACCGGTGCGCGTGATGTCCTCGAGCAGGCCCGGCACTTCGGTGTCGCTGGGCAACTGGCGCAGCATCGCGCCGAACGACGTTTCCATTTCCTGCATCTGCTCGGTGTAGGTTTCCAGGTTCGCCGCCTGGAAGGCCTTGGTGGAGAACTGCTCCTTGAGCGCAGTTTCCTGATCGGCCTGCTGCTGCAATTGCGCTTCGAGGTCCGAGATGTGGAAGTTGTAGCCCAGGCCGAGAATGAGCGCCATCAGCAACACGCCGGCAATCACCTTGACCGCAGTCGGCCACGAACCGATGTTGTTCAGGTCAAGCTCGCTGAGCTCGACCTTGCGCAGGCTGTCCATCCAGCTCGAAGGGTTCATTTGTCGTCCCCTTCGGCCTGGACCGGAGCGGTCTGGCGCACGTTCAGCTGGAAACTGTTGGCGCCGTTGACGTCGGCACTGGTGTTGGCCTTGACTTCGTTGAGGGCGGGCGCTTCCAGCCAGGGCGAAGCGTCGAGGTTGCGCAACAGGTCGGACACGCGGTTGTTGGTCTCGGCGGCGCCGGCAATGGCAATGCTCTTGTCGGTCATTTTCACGTCGGTGAAGTACACGCCGTCGGGCAGCGTGCGCGCCATCTGGTCGAAGATGCGCCCGATGATCGGGCGGTTGCCCTGCAGGTCCTGGATGGTTTTCATGCGCTCGAGCAATTGCTTGCGCCGCGCCTTGAGCTCACTGATCGACTTGATGCGCTGATCGAGCAGGACGATCTCGGACTGCAGGTGGGCATTGCGCGCCGTCTGGGTGTCGATGGCATTGCCGATGAATCGGTCCGCCAGAAAAATGACCGCGATGGCGCCGACCAGCACGCCGGCCATGGCAATCAGGAATTGTCGCTTGCGCTCTTCTCGCAGCTGCTCGCGCCACGGCAGCAGGTTGATCCTTGCCATCTAGTCGAAGCTCCTCAGCGCCAGGCCACAGGCGATCATCAAGGCCGGTGCATCGCTGGCCAGCGCACCGGCGTTGACCTTGCTGCTCAGGGCCATGTCGGCGAACGGGTTGGCCACCAGGGTCGGGGTGCCCAGGCGTTGCTGGATCAGCCGATCCAGGCCGGAAATCGAAGCGGTGCCACCGGCGAGCATGATGTAGTCGACATCGTTGAACTGGCCGGCGGCAAAGAAGAACTGCAGCGAGCGCGACACCTGCTGTACCACGGCATCCTTGAACGGTTGCAGCACTTCGGCCACATAGTCGTCGGGCAGCCCGCCCTGCTTCTTGGCCAGGCCGGCTTCCTCGTTGGAAAGGCCGTAGCGGCGCTGGATTTCCTCGGTCAGCTGGCGCCCACCGAACAACTGCTCGCGGGTATAGATGATGCGGCCGTTGTGCAGCACGCTGAGGGTGGTCATGGTCGCGCCGATGTCCACCACGGCCACGGTCAGGGCCTGGTTGCCACCGGCCAGCTGCGCGGTGAGCAGGCCAAAGGCACGCTCCAGCGCATACGCCTCGACATCCACCACCTTGGCGCTCAGCCCGGCCAGGGCCAGGGCAGCCTCGCGGACCTCGACGTTTTCCTTGCGGCAGGCAGCCAGCAATACCTCGACCCGCTCGGGGTTGCGCGCCGAATAGCCCTGCACTTCGAAGTCGATGGCGACTTCTTCGAGGGGGTAGGGAATGTACTGGTCGGCCTCAACCTTGAGCTGGGTTTCCAGCTCGTCGTCCGACAGGCCGGCGTCCATCTCGATGGTCTTGGTGATCACCGCCGAACCGGCCACGGCCACCGCGACGATGCGGGTACCGGTGCGCGCCTTGACCAGCACGCGGCTCAGGGCATGCCCGACGCCTTCGAGTTCGGCAATGTTCTTCTCGACCACGGCATTGGCCGGCAACGGTTCCACGGCATACGACTCGACCCGGAAACGGTTGCCCGTGCGGCTCAGCTCGAGCAATTTGACCGACGTGGAACTGATGTCGATGCCCAATAGCGAATGTGCTTTCTTGCTGAAGAGTCCACGCACAACCGATTCCCTATTACTATCCGCGACTTACGGACCCTTTGTCGTACGAGGCATTTAATAGCAGTCTTGACAGAAGCGCAAATGACGCTCCGGGTCGAAAAATGCTTATAATGCCCAGCGTTTTTTCCACGTACCGCGTGCTGCGCTTAACCCATTCTTTTATCTGGAAATCCAAAAGCCTTGATACGCCTGCTGAAGTTTTTCTGGTGGTCTTTCCTCGCCGTCGTCTGCGGGCTGTTGCTCGTGCTCAGCGGGGCATTTCTGTATCTCAGCCCCAGCTTGCCGTCTGTCGACGCCCTGCGCAGCGTCGAGCTGCAGATCCCCCTGCGGGTCTTCAGCAGCGACGGAAAACTGATCGCCGAGTTCGGCGAGATGCGCCGCTCGCCGATCAAGTTCGCCGAGATTCCGCCATATTTCATCCAAGCCCTGTTGTCCGCAGAAGACGACAATTTCGAAAACCATTACGGCGTCGACCCCAGCAGCCTCATGCGCGCCGCCTCGCAGCTGGTGCGCAGCGGTCATATCCAGACCGGCGGCAGTACCATCACCATGCAGGTCGCCAAGAACTATTTCTTGACGTCCGAACGCAGTTTTTCACGCAAAATCACTGAAATCCTCCTTGCCTTGCAAATCGAGCGCCAACTTACCAAGGATGAGATTCTCGAGCTGTACGTGAACAAGATCTACCTGGGCAACCGGGCCTACGGGATCGAAGCCGCCGCACAGGTGTATTACGGCAAGTCGATCCGCGACGTAAGCCTGGCGCAGATGGCGATGATCGCCGGCCTGCCCAAGGCGCCTTCGCGCTTCAACCCGCTGGCCAACCCGGTGCGCAGCAAGGAGCGTCGCGACTGGATCCTGGGGCGCATGTTCCGCCTGGGCAAAATCGACGAAGCCAGCTACAACGCTGCCGTCGGCGAGCCGCTCAACGCCAGCTATCACGTGCCCACGCCGGAAGTCAGCGCGCCGTGGATCGCCGAAATGGCCCGTGCCGAAATGGTCGGGCGCTACGGCAGCGAGGCCTATACACAGGGCTTCAACGTCACCACCACGGTGCCGAGCAATCTGCAGGAAGACGCCAACCACGCCATCAGCTCCGGGCTGATCGCCTACGATCAACGCCATGGCTATCGCGGTCCGGAAGCTCGCCTGCCCGGCAAGACGCCGCGCGAGTGGGCCCAGGAACTGACTCGCCAGCGTCCGCTGAACGGCCTGGAGCCTGCCATCGTCACCAAGGTCGACAAGACGGGCATCGTCGTGCTCACCCGCGACGACAAGCAGGAGTCGATCGCCTGGGACAGCATGAAATGGGCGCGCCCCTTCATGAACACCAACAGTGTCGGGCGCACGCCTGCGCAGCCGTCGGACGTTGCGCAGGTAGGCGATCTGATCCGCGTGCAGCGTCAAGACGATGACACCTTGAAGTTCAGCCAGGTACCGACGGTGCAGAGCGCGCTGGTGTCGCTGGACCCGCGCACCGGCGCCATCCGTGCCTTGGTCGGTGGTTTCTCGTTCGAACAGAGCAACTACAATCGTGCGATGCAGGCCAAGCGGCAGCCGGGCTCCAGCTTCAAGCCGTTCATCTATAGCGCGGCACTGGACAAGGGCTACACGCCCGCCAGCCTGGTCAACGACGCCCCCATCGTGTTCGTCGACGAGTCGGTGGACAAGGTCTGGCGACCCAAGAACGACACCAATACCTTTCTGGGCCCGATCCGTCTGCGTGAAGCACTGTACAAGTCGCGCAACCTGGTCTCGATCCGCGTGCTGCAGAGCCTGGGTGTAGACAGCACCATCGACTACATCAGCAAGTTCGGCTTCAACAAGCAGGACCTGCCCCGCAACCTGTCGCTGGCACTGGGCACCGCCACCCTAACACCGATGGAAATCGCCACGGGCTGGAGCGTGTTCGCCAATGGCGGCTACAAGGTTTCGCCGTACCTGATCGAGCGTATCGACAGCCGCAACGGCGAGACCCTGTTCCGCGCCAATCCGCCGACGGTACCGGCCGACGACATCGCCGCCGCCACGCCCCAGGCGGCACCGGCCAGCGCGACCACGGTATCGGCCCCCATCGCGGTGGACGCCACCTTGACGCCAGGCGCCGCCCCGGCCCCGGTGATTGCCGAGCGGATCATCGACGGGCGCACCGCGTTCATCCTCACCAGCATGCTCGAGGACGTCATCAAGAAGGGCACCGGGCGCCGCGCCATGGCCCTGGGTCGCACCGACCTGGCCGGCAAGACGGGCACTACCAACGACTCGAAGGATGCCTGGTTCTCGGGCTACAACGCCGACTACATGACCACTGTCTGGTCGGGCTTCGACCAGCCTGAAACCCTGGGCCGGCACGAGTTTGGCGGCACCGTTTCACTGCCGATCTGGATGACCTACATGGCCGCCGCGCTCAAGGACAAGCCGGCTCATGTGCAGCCCGAGCCCGACGGCATCCTCAGCCTGCGGGTAGACCCGATCAGCGGCCGCGCGGCCGCACCGGGCACGCCGGGCGCCTACTTCGAGCTGTTCAAGAGCGAAGACACACCGCCTTCCAACAGCGAGTTCGGTGGCGGCAGCGCACCGGGCAGCCCGCTCCCGGCAGACGAATCGGCGCCGATCGACCTGTTCTGATACCAGACCGCGTCGATCCCTTCGCGGTCACCACAAAAAAAGCCCCGACTCTCGCGAGTCGGGGCTTTTTCATGGCGCTTCCAAAGGCTTAGCCGTTGAACACGTCATCCACGCTCTGCAGCGGGTAATGCTTGGGGTACGGCAGGGTGGCCACACCGGTCTCGATCGCAGCCTTGGCCACGGCGTCGGAGATCAGGGTGATCAGGCGTGGGTCCATCGGCTTGGGAATGATGTACTCGCGACCGAATTCCAGCGAGATACCGCCGTAGGCGTCGCAGACTTCCTGGGGCACGGGCAGCTTGGCCAGTTCACGCAGGGCGTTGGCGGCGGCGATCTTCATTTCTTCGTTGATACGCTTGGCGCGAACGTCCAGGGCACCACGGAAGATGAACGGGAAGCCCAGCACGTTGTTGACCTGGTTCGGGTAGTCGGAACGACCGGTGGCCATGATCACGTCGTCGCGGGTGGCGTGCGCCAGTTCCGGTGAGATCTCCGGATCGGGGTTGGAGCAGGCGAACACGATCGGATTGGCGGCCATCGACTTCAAGCCTTCGGCGCTCAGCAGGTTGGGGCCCGACAGACCGACGAATACATCGGCGCCCTGCAGGGCATCGGCCAGGGTGCGCTTCTCGGTGGTGTGGGCGAAGACCGCCTTGTACTGGTTCAGGTCGTCGCGGCCGGCGTGGATGACGCCCGTGCGGTCGATCATGAAGATGTTCTCGATGCGAGCGCCCATGCTGACCAGCAGCTTCATGCACGAGATGGCGGCGGCGCCCGCGCCCAGGCAGACGATCTTGGCGTCTTCCAGGGTCTTGCCGGCGATTTCCAGCGCGTTGATCATGCCGGCTGCGGTGACGATCGCGGTACCGTGCTGGTCATCGTGGAACACCGGAATGTCGCACTGCTCGATCAGCGCGCGTTCGATTTCAAAGCACTCGGGCGCCTTGATGTCTTCCAGGTTGATGCCACCGAAGGTGATCGAGATACGCTTGACGGTGTCGATGAAGGCCTGCGGGCTTTCCGAGTCGACTTCGATGTCGAAGACGTCGATGCCGGCGAAACGCTTGAACAGAACGCCCTTGCCTTCCATGACCGGCTTGGAAGCCAGCGGGCCGAGGTTGCCCAGGCCCAAAATGGCGGTGCCGTCGGAGATGACCGCTACCAGGTTACCCTTGCCGGTGTACTTGTAGGCCAGCTCGGGATCGCGACCGATTTCGCGAACGGGCTCGGCTACACCGGGGCTGTAGGCCAGCGACAGGTCGCGGGCGGTTGCAGTGGGCTTGGTGAGTTCGACGCTCAGTTTGCCTGGGCGTGGATGGGCATGGTACTCGAGAGCGGCAGTTTTCAAATCTGACATTGGGGGCGTTCCGCTTTTACGTTGGTCTGACGAGACCCGCGAGGATACGCAAGATGCCTACACCCGACAAGACTACCCGGTCACATGCGTCAAGGCCCCTGGCCTACGACTTTCGGCGGGTACCGACAGGGCCGTCGAGGGCCTGCGAGGCAGCCCATGCACAGGCGCCTCTGGCCGGTTCACGGCTGTATCTGCACCATCTGCGGGGTGCTCACCGGCAACATCCAGCGCAACTGCCCGGCAGCCCGATTGCCGCGCCGATTGCGATCCAGCACCCAGCCGCGGGCCTCGACCTTTTGGCCTTTCAGGGCATCGAGCCAGCCTTCGGGGAACAGCGCGAACACCTTGGGCGCGACGTGCAGGACCACCGAGTCGTCCAGTTCGATCCAGGCCCCGGCGCGGTTGCGTTCGACCTTGCTGACCCGCCCGCCGAGCAGGGCGAAGCCGGCACGCTCCACCTGCGCGGCGGCGATGGCCGGCGATTGACGCCACAGCCCCAGCCCGGCCTTTCGAGCGGCGTGCTCGGCCTGCTGCTGGCAGGCCACCTGCTCGACATTGGGCGCCACCGCGACCTGCAGGGCCAGCCCTTCGGCCAGCAGTTGCGCCTCGAAGTTCAGCCCGCCGCGGCCATAGACATGGGCCAGGGTGCGCTGGTAGCGATCCTGGCTCTCGCGGCCCAACTGCAGGCCGACCAGGCCGTCGCTGTCATCGACCAGCGCCTGCAATCGGCGCCGCGCGGCCGCGGCGTAGGGCTCGTCGCCGCGCCCCTGGCGACCGATCTCAGGCGCATTGATACCGATCAGGCGGACGCTGCGGCCATCCTGCAGGCGCAGGGTATCGCCATCGATGACCTGGCGGACCTGGGCGGTGCCCAGCCCGCTCGGAGCCGGGCAGAAGGCCTCGGCCTGAGCGGAGCCGAGCCAGAAAGCGCCCACAAAAAAGGCGCCCGCAAGGGGCGCCTTCTTCAACAGCGAGAGCAAACCAATCAAGCTTTCTTGGCGCCGAAGCCGCCGAAACGCTGCTTGAAACGGTCAACACGACCGCCAACGTCCAGGGTCTTCTGCTTGCCAGTGTAGAACGGGTGGCATTCGGAGCAGACGTCGAGGCTCAGTGGCTTGGCCAGAGTCGAACGGGTCTTGATGACGTTACCGCAGCTGCAGGTAGCGTCGATGGCTTCGTATACTGGATGGATATCGGCTTTCATGGTGACTTCCTCAGGCTGCGTGCCGCCACCCGACACCATTGTCGAGTACCGCACGTAATTAGGCCGCGTATATTAACAGAACAGGGCGAACACGCAAGGTGTCGCTCGCACCGGCCGTCGTCTGCTAGTCTGCGCACCTCGAACCCCGTGCGAGCGGCAACCAGCCGCGACCCGTAAATCACGTAGGAGCGGTCTCCGGCCGCGAATGGCGCACCGCGTCATTTCGGTAACACCGCGGCGCAGCCCTCGCGGCCGATGACCGCTCCTGCGACTGCAGTTGCTTCCACTCAAGAGAACTCCCGCGTGCCCGACGTCATCCTGCGCCTCGCCCTGCCCTCGCCGCTGCGACGCCTGTTCGACTACAAGGCGCCCGCCAACACTGCGCACACCGTGTTCATGCCCGGCATGCGCCTGCGGGTGCCGTTCGGGCGGCGGGAAATGATCGGCATCCTGATCGAAGTGGCCAGCCACAGCGACGTACCGGCCGACAAGCTCAAGCCCGCCATTGCCCTGCTCGATGCGGTAAGCCCCCTGCCACCTGCGCTGTTCAAGTTGTGCCTGTGGACTTCGCAGTACTACCAGCACGGCCTGGGGGACACCCTCAGCTGGGCGTTGCCGGTGCTGCTGCGTCAGGGCGAACCGGCCGAAGCGCGCCAGGAGCGCTTCTGGCACGCCGCCGCCGATGCACGACTGGACGATCCGCGCATCGCTCGCGCGCCCAAGCAGCGCGATGCCCTCAAGACCCTGGCCCAGCACCCCCATGGCGTCGCCCATCAGCTGTTGAGCAAGCTGCAACTGAACAAGGACAGCCTCGACCTGCTGCTGGCCAAGCAACTGGTCAGCGTGGAAGTGCGCCGCCACGGCCCCGGGCCGCGGGCCGAACACTGGCTGGCGCAACCGGAACTGCCGCTCAACGAAGAGCAACGCGCGGCTTTCGAGGCGATTCGCGCCAGCCTCGGCGGCTTCCATGCGTTTCTCCTGGCGGGCGTGACCGGCAGCGGCAAGACCGAGGTGTACCTGCAACTGATCCACGAATGCCTGGAAGCCGGCAAACAGGCGTTGGTGCTGATCCCGGAAATCAACCTCGGCCCGCAAACCCTGGCGCGCTTCGAGCAGCGCTTCAACGCACGCATCGCGCTGGTGCACTCGGCGGTCAATGACCGCGACCGCCTCGACGCCTGGCTGGCGGCACGCGATGGCGAGGCCGACATCATCATTGGCACCCGCTCGGCGCTGTTCACGCCGATGAAGAACCCTGGGCTGATCATCATCGACGAAGAGCATGACGGCTCCTATAAACAGCAGGAAGGCCTGCGTTACCACGCACGCGACCTGGCGCTGGTGCGCGCCAGCCAAGAGAACATTCCCATTGTGCTGGGCTCGGCCACGCCTTCCCTGGAGAGCCTGCACAACGCCCATACCGGCCGCTACGGCCTGCTGCGCATCGACCATCGCGCCGGTGGCGCCCAGCAACCCAAGTTCATGCGCCTGGATGTAAAGAGCCGGCCGCTGGACAGCGGCATCAGCGGACCGATGCAGCAGGCCATCGGCCAGACCCTGGCCAATGGCCAACAGGTGCTGGTGTTTCTCAATCGCCGCGGCTTCGCGCCTACCCTGCTGTGCCACGACTGCGGCTGGTTATCCGAGTGCCCACGCTGCGATGCCCGTACCACGGTCCACCAACGCTCGGGCGAGTTGCGCTGCCATCATTGCGGGCATGTCGAACGCGTGCCGCGCCAGTGCCCCAAGTGCGGCACGGTGGACCTGCGTCCGGTCGGCGCCGGCACCGAGCGCGCCGAGGAACGCCTGGCGATCCTCTTTCCCGATTACCCGGTGCTGCGCGTCGACCGCGACAGCACCTCGCGCAAGGACGCGATGAACCAGCTGTTCGCAACCATCCAGAAAGGCCATCCGTGCATCCTGGTCGGCACCCAGATGCTTGCCAAGGGGCATCACTTTCCACGGGTCACCCTGGTGTCGATTCTGGATGCCGACGGCGGGCTGTTCTCCGGCGACTTCCGCGCCAGCGAGCGCATGGCACAGTTGATCGTCCAGGTGGCAGGCCGCGCCGGGCGCGCGGAGGAACCGGGCAAGGTGATCATTCAGACCCACCTGGCCGACCACCCGCTGCTGGTGCAACTGACCGAGCAGGGCTACTTCGCTTTCGCCGAGCAGGCCCTGGCCGAGCGACGGGGCGCAGGCCTGCCGCCCTTCGCGCACCTGGCGCTACTGCGTGCCGAAGCGCACAAGCCGGGCCAGGCCGAAGCCTTTCTGGATGAGGCCTGTGCGGCAGCCGAAGTGCTGGTGGCGCAACTGGCCCTGGGCGGCCTGGAGCTGCTGGGGCCGGTCCCGGCACCCATGGAACGGCGCGCCGGACGCTATCGCGCACAGTTGCTGGTCCAGGCAACGCTGCGCGCCCCGCTGCACCGCCTGCTCAATGCCTGGATGCTGCAACTGGAGCAACTGCCGAGCGGGCGACAGGTGCGTTGGTCGCTGGATGTGGACCCGGTGGATTTGTATTGAGATAGGCGCACCTGAGGCAGGGATCGGCGGCGTCCGCCGTCGCGGCTGGCGCCGCTGCTACAGGGGTGGTGGTTTGCAGGGGGGATTTGCGGGTTGGCAACCCCGGCCAACAACCGGATAATGCCCAGTTTTTCCACCCGTGCATCCAGCACCGCCGTACCTGCGGTCGACCGAGAACCCCATGAAAGACACCATTCGCCAGCTGATTCAACAAGCCCTGACCCACCTTGTCGCCGAAGGTGTGCTGCCAGAAGGTCTGACGCCGGCAATCCAGGTGGAAAACTCGCGCGACAAGAAGAACGGCGATTTCGCCAGCAACATCGCCATGATGCTGGCCAAGCCTGCCGGCATGAAGCCGCGCGACCTGGCAGAAAAGCTGATTGCCGCACTGCCGACCGACGAGCAGGTGAGCAAGGTGGAAATCGCCGGCCCCGGCTTCCTCAATTTCTTCCAGAACAGTGCGGCTCTCGCCGCGCGCCTGGATGCCGCCCTGGCCGATGCCCGCATCGGCGTGCGCAAGGCCGGCCCCGCGCAGCGTGTGGTGGTCGATCTGTCTGCACCCAACCTGGCCAAGGAAATGCACGTAGGCCACCTGCGCTCGACCATCATTGGCGACGGCGTGGCCAATGTGCTGGAGTTTCTTGGCGATACCGTGATCCGCCAGAACCATGTCGGCGACTGGGGCACGCAGTTCGGCATGTTGCTGGCCTATCTCCAGGAAAAGCCCGCCACCAGCGACGAGCTCTCCGACCTCGAGAATTTCTACCGCGCGGCCAAGCAGCGCTTCGATGAATCCGCAGAGTTCGCCGAGCGTGCCCGCGGCCTGGTGGTCAAATTGCAGGCCGGCGATGCCGAATGCCTGGCCTTGTGGAAGCGCTTCAACGAAATTTCCCTGTCGCACTGCCAAAGCACCTACGAGCGCCTGAACGTCAAACTGACGCCGGCCGACGTGATGGGCGAAAGCGCCTACAACGACGACCTCGCCAACGTGGTCGCGGACCTGCGCGCCAAGGGTCTGCTGGTGGAAAGCAACGGCGCGCAGTGCGTGTTCCTCGAAGAATTCAAGACGGCCGAAGGCACGCCCCTGCCGGTGATCGTGCAGAAGGCCGGTGGCGGTTATCTGTACGCCACCACCGACCTGGCAGCGGTGCGCTATCGCAGCAACGTGCTCAAGGCTGACCGCGCGCTGTACTTCGTCGACCAGCGCCAGGCCCTGCACTTTCAGCAGGTGTTCGAGGTCGCGCGCCGTGCCGGTTTCATCACCAACGGCATGCAGCCGGAGCACATGGGTTTCGGCACCATGAACGGCGCCGACGGACGTCCGTTCAAGACCCGTGACGGTGGCACCGTGAAACTGGTCGACCTGCTCGATGAAGCCGAGCAACGCGCCTACACCCTGGTCAAGGAAAAGAACCCCGAGACCGCCGAGGCCGACCTGCGCGTGATCGCCCGAGCCGTGGGCATCGGGGCGGTGAAATATGCCGACCTGTCCAAGCACCGCACCAGCGACTACAGCTTCAACTTCGACCTGATGCTCAATTTCGAAGGCAACACCGCGCCCTACCTGCTCTACGCCTATACCCGCGTGGCCGGTGTGTTCCGCAAGCTGGGCAAGAACTTCGCGGACGTCGAAGGGCAGATCGTGCTGGAAGCCGAGCACGAGAAGGAACTGGCTGCCAAGCTGGCGCAGTTCACCGAAGTACTGAACAACGTCGGCGAGAAAGGCACGCCCCATGTGCTGTGCACTTACCTGTACGATGTGGCCGGGCTGTTCTCCAGCTTCTACGAGAACTGCCCGATTCTGGCGGCCGAACACCCCGCTCAGCAACACAGCCGCCTGCGCCTGGCGGCGCTGACCGGTCGCACCCTCAAGCAAGGATTGGCTCTGTTGGGCCTGGAAACACTGGAGCGTATGTAAGTTGGCTGCCAAGAAAAAACCCGCACCCAAACGCGGCGCCAGCCGCAATTCCGCACCTGCGAAGAAGCCCATCCCAGGCTGGCTGTGGCTGGCGATCGGCCTGAGCGTAGGGGCCTTCGTGGTGTTCCTGATGAAGCTCGAGCCGGGCAACAGCGACGTCAAGCGGGTAAAGGCCGAGCAACTGAAAGCGGAAAAGATCGCCGAGGCGAACAAGACGCCGCCCAGCCCGCAAGCCCCGGTCAAACCCAAGTACGACTTCTATACGCTGCTGCCTGAATCCGAAGTGATCGTGCCACCCGAAGCGGTGCCCGAGAAAACCCCACCGATTCCGGCCCAGGCGCCGGTAACCCCGGCCGAGGCAGCCAAGATCGACACTGCCCGGGCTCAGGCCGCGCTCAGTGGCGCGACTCCGCCGCCGGCCCCGCCGGTGATCAAGCCTGCCGCAACCACGCAGTTCTACCTGCAGGCCGGTTCGTTCCGCAAGCAGGCGGATGCCGACCGGGTGCGGGCGCAGATCATCCTGCTGGGGCAGTCGGTGAACGTGGAGTCCGGGACGGTCAAGGAAGACACCTGGTACCGGGTACTGGTGGGTCCGTTCAGCAACCGCGAGCAGCTGACCGTGGCGCAGAAACAGCTGGCCGGCAGTGGCTTTAGTAACCTGCTGTTGCAGCAAAGGCAGATCCGGCAGTAAACCGCGGCGCGCCCTTCGCGGCCGCTGACCGCTCCTGCAGACCGTAGGAGCGGTCAGCGGCCGCGAAAGCCGTGACACGGACCTCCCGATACCCGCAAGCTGTCCCACCACCGCGCACAACCGACAAAGGTTGAAATCTCCTCACCCACCCCCATATTCGTTTCCATCAGGGCATTTTCGCCCCGCTGCGTGGAGACTCTCCCCTTGACCACCATCGTTTCAGTCCGCCGTCATGGCAAAGTCGTCATGGGCGGCGACGGCCAGGTTTCTCTCGGCAATACCGTGATGAAAGGCAACGCCAAGAAAGTCCGTCGCCTGTACCACGGCCAGGTCATCGCCGGCTTTGCCGGTGCCACCGCCGACGCCTTCACGCTCTTCGAGCGTTTCGAAGGCCAGTTGGAGAAACATCAGGGCCATCTGGTCCGTGCCGCCGTGGAACTGGCCAAGGAATGGCGCACCGACCGCTCGCTCAGCCGTCTCGAGGCGATGCTGGCGGTGGCCAACAAGGACGCTTCCTTGATCATCACCGGCAACGGTGACGTGGTCGAACCCGAAGACGGCCTGATCGCCATGGGCTCCGGCGGCGCGTTCGCGCAGGCCGCGGCCAGTGCGCTGCTGAAGAAGACCGAGCTGGGCGCACGGGAAATCGTCGAGACCGCCCTGGGCATCGCTGGCGACATCTGCGTGTTCACCAATCACAACATGACCATCGAGGAGCAGGATCTCGCCGAGTGATCAGACGGTTGTGGGGCCAGGCCTGCACGCAATGCGTCGCAAGCCTTCACCCCTTCCCAGCCTGAACCTCCGAGTCCGGAACACACCATGTCCATGACCCCCCGCGAAATCGTCCACGAACTCAATCGCCACATCATCGGCCAGGACGATGCCAAGCGCGCTGTCGCCATTGCCCTGCGCAACCGCTGGCGGCGCATGCAGCTGCCCGAAGAACTGCGCGTCGAAGTGACGCCCAAGAACATCCTGATGATCGGCCCTACCGGCGTCGGCAAGACCGAAATCGCGCGGCGCCTGGCCAAGCTCGCCAATGCACCGTTCATCAAGGTCGAAGCGACCAAGTTCACCGAGGTCGGCTATGTAGGCCGCGATGTCGAATCGATCATCCGCGACCTGGCCGATGCGGCTATCAAGCTGCTGCGCGAGCAGGAAATGGTCAAGGTTCGCCACCGCGCCGAGGATGCGGCCGAAGAGCGCATTCTCGATGCGCTGTTGCCCGCCGCCCGTGCAGGCTTCAACGAAGAGCCGGTGAGCAACGATTCGAACACCCGTCAGCTGTTCCGCAAGCGCCTGCGCGAAGGCCAGCTGGACGACAAGGAAGTCGAGATCGAGGTGGCCGAGCAGATGGGTGGCGTGGACATCTCCGCGCCTCCCGGCATGGAAGAAATGACCAACCAGCTGCAGAGCCTGTTCGCCAACATGGGCAAGGGCAAGAAGAAGAGCCGCAAGCTCAAGGTCAAGGACGCGCTGAAAATGGTCCGCGACGAAGAAGCCGGCCGCCTGGTCAACGAGGAAGAGCTCAAGGCCAAGGCACTGGAAGCGGTCGAGCAGCACGGTATCGTCTTCATCGATGAAATCGACAAGGTGGCCAAGCGCGGCAATGTGGGCGGTGCCGACGTGTCCCGTGAAGGCGTGCAACGCGACCTGCTGCCGTTGATCGAAGGCTGCACGGTCAACACCAAGCTGGGCATGGTCAAGACCGACCACATCCTGTTCATTGCTTCGGGTGCGTTCCACCTGAGCAAGCCGAGCGATCTGGTTCCCGAACTGCAGGGTCGCCTGCCGATTCGCGTCGAACTCAAGGCGTTGAGCCCGCAGGACTTCGAGCGCATCCTCAGCGAGCCACATGCCTCGCTGACCGAGCAGTATCGCGAGTTGCTCAAGACCGAAGGCTTGAACATCGAGTTCGTGCCCGAAGGGATCAAGCGTTTGGCCGAGATCGCCTGGCAGGTCAACGAGAAGACCGAGAACATCGGTGCGCGCCGCCTGCACACGTTGCTCGAGCGGTTGCTGGAGGAAGTCTCGTTCAGCGCCGGCGACATGGCCGCTGCGCACAGCGAGGCGCCGATCCAGATCGATGCCGAGTACGTGAACAGCCACCTGGGTGAGCTGGCGCAGAACGAAGACCTGTCGCGCTACATTCTGTAAGACGGCCTGTCATGCGCGGTGCGGCCTTTGCGGCCGCTGACCGCGCCTACGGAACGCGGCTCGCGGGCGACGTCAATGATCGTTCGCACAGGCCGGGTTCGCAGGAGCGGTCCGTGGCCGCGAAACAGACACCGCGCGACTTCGAGACCCACCATGACCAGAATCCCCAGCGCCATCAATTTGCACAAGGCCTCCAAGACTTTGAGCCTGACCTATGGCCCCGACGAGGTGTTTCACCTGCCCGCCGAGTTTCTGCGCGTGCACTCGCCGTCCGCCGAGGTCCAGGGCCACGGCAAGCCGATCCTGCAGGTCGGCAAACTGGGGGTTGGCCTGGCCAAGGTCGAAGCTGCAGGCCAGTACGCCTTGAAACTGACCTTCGACGACGGCCATGACAGCGGCCTGTTCACCTGGGACTACCTGTACCAGTTGGCGCTGCGCCAGGAGCAGCTCTGGGCCGACTACCTGGAACAATTGCGCGCGGCCGGCAAATCCCGCGACCCCGCCGAATCCGTGGTCAGGTTGATGCTTTAAGCCGCCAGGGCCTTGTCCAGGGCCTTTTCGATCTCGCTCTGGATGGTGCCGCTCATCATCGCCAGCATCATGCCCAGCTTCAGATCGATTCGAATCGCTTCGTCGTCGATCTGCACGGTGCCCTGTGCACCGCTGCGCTTGACCGCCACCGTGTCGCCTTGCCAGGTAGCCTGCACGTCATAGCGGTCGATCAGCTTCTGGACCACCACTTCAGCTTTCTGCCGCGCCGCGTCGCGGCCCAGATTGTGTTTGCGTTCGACGTTGATCTGGGTCATCGGGAATTCCAACAGGTAAGGGTTCAATGGCGCACAGTTTAACCCGGTTGCCCCGGCAATCCATCGTGCCAAGACAAAGCGCCCTTGTGCGGCTTAGAATGGTGCGTAATTTTTCCTGGTGACAGCGATATGAATGATCAGCGCAAAGGCGGCGATGCCGAACCCACCACTCACTTCGGCTACAAGCACGTACCGGAAAGCCAGAAGGCCGAGAAGGTCGCCGAGGTGTTCCACTCGGTAGCGGCCAAGTACGACTTGATGAACGACGTGCTGTCCGGCGGCATGCATCGGCTGTGGAAGCGCTTCACCATCGAGCTCTCGGGCGTGCGCGTGGGTAACCGGGTGCTCGACATCGCCGGCGGCACGGGCGATCTGGCACGCAAGTTCTCCGACCTGGTAGGGCCTACCGGCCAGGTGGTGCTCGCCGACATCAACGCCTCGATGCTCAAGGTCGGTCGCGACCGGCTGCTCGACCGCGGCGTGGCCGGCAACATCGAATTCGTCCAGGCCGATGCGGAAAAGCTGCCGTTCCCCGACAATCACTTCGATTGCGTGACCATCGCCTTCGGCCTGCGCAACGTCACCCACAAGGAAGCGGCCATCGCTTCCATGCTGCGCGTGCTCAAGCCAGGCGGGCGCCTGCTGGTGCTGGAGTTTTCCAAGCCTACCAACAAGCTGATGTCCAAGGTCTACGACGCCTATTCATTCGCGTTCATGCCGCTGGCCGGCAAGCTGATCACCAACGATTCGGAAAGCTACCGTTACCTGGCCGAATCGATCCGCATGCATCCCGATCAGGAAACCCTCAAGGCCATGATGGTGCAGGCCGGTTTCGACCGCGTCACCTACCACAACATGACCAGCGGCATCGTTGCCCTGCACCGCGGGATCAAGCCCTGATGCTGCTCGGCGGCCTGATCGCCAGTGTCGAATACGGTCTGAACCGTGTGCTGCGCCTGGACGCCACGGCGTTGCCGCGCCTGGCGCACCTGCACGGCAAGGTGATTGCCATCCAGGGCCGCCAGCCCGCCTTTAACCTGTACATACTGCCCAGTGCCAATGGCCTGATGCTGGCCCAGCAGTGGGCCACGCCGCCCGACTGCACGTTGCGCGCGCCGGCTGCCAGCCTGGTGCAACTGGCACTGCGCAAGGACAAGACCGCGGTGCTGCACAGCCCGCAGGTCGATCTGGACGGCGACAGCGCCGCGCTGCTGGACCTGGTCAAGGTGCTGCAGGACCTTGAACTGGACTGGGAATACGAAGTCTCACGCTGGCTGGGTCCGGTGCCCACCGCCTTGTTGGCCGGGCATTTGCGCAGCCGCACGGGCTGGACCCGTCAGAGTCTGGCCACGGCGACGCAGAACCTGGGCGAATACCTGGCCGAGGAAGCGCGTACATTGGTGGGCGAGCAGGAAGCCCAGGCCCGTTTCAGTGAGCTGGATGCTTTGAAAGTCGACGTCGAACGCCTCGAGGCGCGTATTGAGCGCCTCGCCCGATCCCACAATTCCAGCGATAACGCATGAAGCTGCTTGCCGTCCGCCGTCTGTTGCGCATCCAGCGCGTCATCATTCGTTACCGCCTCGATGACCTGATGTTCGCCCTGCCACTGCCGTGGTGGCTGAAAATCACCCGTTTCGCCATGCCTTGGCGCTGGCTGCCGCGCAGCCGCCAGGAACTCAACCGTGGCGCGCGCCTGCGCTTGGCCTTGCAGGACCTGGGGCCAATCTTCATCAAGTTCGGGCAGATCCTTTCCACCCGCCGCGACCTGCTGCCCGAAGACATCGCCGATGAGCTGATGCTGCTGCAGGACCGGGTGCCGCCGTTCGACCCCAAGCAGGCCATGGCCCTCATCGAGCAGCAACTGGGTGCGAAGATCACCGACGTGTTCAGTCGCTTCGACGTCGAGCCATTGGCGTCGGCCTCGGTGGCCCAGGTTCACGCCGCTCGGCTCAAGACCGGTGAAGAGGTGGTGGTCAAGGTCGTTCGCCCGGGGCTCAAGTCGGTGATCAGCCAGGATCTGGCCTGGCTGTTCCTGCTCGCCCGCCAGGCCGAGCGGCTGTCCGCCGACGCGCGCCTGCTGCACCCGGTCGACGTGGTCGCCGACTACGAACGTACCATCTACGACGAACTCGACCTGTTGCGCGAAGCGGCCAACTCCAGCCAGCTGCGGCGCAATTTCGAAGACTCCGACCTGCTCTACGTGCCTCAGGTCTACTGGGACTGGTGCCGGCCGAAGGTCTTGGTGATGGAGCGCATCTACGGCGTGCAGGTCACCGACATGGCCGCCCTGGCCGACCAGCGCACCGACATGAAGCTGCTGGCCGAGCGCGGCGTCGAGATTTTCTTCACCCAGGTGTTTCGCGACAGTTTCTTCCATGCCGACATGCACCCCGGCAACATCTTCGTCAGCACCGTGGCACCGTGGAGCCCGCGCTACATCGCCATCGACTGCGGCATCGTCGGCAGCCTGACCCCCGAAGATCAGGATTACCTGGCGCGCAACCTGTTCGCCTTCTTCAAGCGCGACTACCGCCGCGTGGCGCAGTTGCACATCGATTCGGGCTGGGTACCGGCCGAGACCAAGCTCAACGAATTCGAAGCGGCGATCCGCACCGTCTGCGAGCCGATCTTCGAGAAGCCACTGAAGGACATCTCCTTCGGCCAGGTGCTCATGCGCCTGTTCCAGACCGCACGACGTTTCAACATGGAAGTCCAGCCGCAACTGGTGCTGCTGCAGAAAACCCTGCTCAACATCGAAGGCCTGGGTCGACAGCTGTACCCGGACCTCGACCTGTGGAGCACCGCCCAGCCGTTCCTGGAACGCTGGATGCGCCAGCGGGTCAGCCCGAAATCTTTGTTTCAGAATGTTCAATCGCAGGTCGAGCAATTACCTCACCTGGCCAACATGACCCGCGATCTGCTCGAACGAATGTCTCAGCCTCATCGCAAGGATCCACCGCCGCCCTGGGAGCAACGCCACGATCGCTGGGCCCTGCGGCTGCTCGGCGGCGCCTTGCTGGTGGGTGGAACGGTCACCGCCGTCTCCGGCATAGCCCTGGACAGCGTCCAGGCATGGCCCGCCTGGTTGATGCTGGCATCGGGCTTGTACCTGGTCGTGCGCCGATAGCCAGTCGCGCCATCGGCTGGCACACTAGCCCTCTCTGTTGTCGGAGTCGCACATGAAAGACTGGCTGGACGAGATCAAATGGGACCGCGACGGCCTGGTGCCGGCGATTGCCCAGGATCACCACACCGGGCGCATCCTCATGATGGCCTGGATGAACCGCGAGGCACTGGCATTGACCGCTGCCGAAAACCGGGCGATCTACTGGTCCCGTTCGCGTGGCAAGCTGTGGCGCAAGGGCGAGGAATCCGGTCACGTGCAGAAACTGCACGAGCTGCGCCTGGACTGCGACGCCGACGTGGTCGTGCTCAGCGTCGAGCAGGTCGGTGACATCGCCTGTCACACTGGCCGCCAAAGCTGCTTCTATCGGGTCTTCGAGAACGGCCAATGGACCGTCGTCGACCCGGTCCTGAAAAATCCCGCTGCCATCTATTCCGCAGGCCATGGCCATGAATGACACTCTGGACCGCGTCGCTGCGGTGCTCGAAGAACGCAAGGGCGCCAGCGCCGACAGCTCGTATGTCGCCAGCCTGTACGCCAAGGGATTGAACAAGATTCTGGAAAAGCTCGGCGAAGAATCGATCGAGACCATCATTGCCGCCAAGGATGCCGCCCACAGCGGCGACTGCAGCGATGTCATCTACGAAACCGCCGATCTGTGGTTCCATAGCCTGGTCATGCTTGCACAACTCGGCCAACACCCACAGGCTGTACTCGATGAACTGGATCGCCGATTCGGCCTGTCCGGTCACGATGAGAAAGCCGCCCGCCTGCCGTCAGCCTGAAATGTCTTTTTGGAGGAGTTGAATCATGGGTCTGTTTGATTGGAAACACTGGATCGTCATCCTGATTGTCGTGGTACTGGTCTTCGGCACCAAGAAACTCAAGAACCTGGGCACCGACGTCGGTGAATCGATCAAGGGCTTTCGCAAAGCCATGAACGACGACGACAAACCGGGTGCCGAGCAGCCGACACAGCCGGTCCACCCGCAGGCCAGCTCGCCGCTGACTCCGCCGCATACCCTCGACGGCCAGCATCAGAAAGTCGAAGAACCCATCAGGAAAGACTGATCAATGTTCGGTATCAGCTTCAGCGAACTCATGCTCGTGGGCCTCATCGCCCTGTTGGTGCTGGGCCCTGAGCGACTGCCCGGTGCCGCGCGCACCGCAGGGTTGTGGATCGGGCGCCTGAAACGCAGCTTCAACGCGATCAAGACCGAAGTGGAACGCGAGATAGGCGCCGACGAAATCCGTCGCCAACTGCACAACGAGCACGTGCTTTCGCTCGAGGAGCAGGCGCGCAAGATCCTCGATCCGCAGCGCGCCGCGCGTCCGAGCGAGCCGCCCGCACCGCTGGCCGATCCGATTCCACCCGGCGCCCAGGCGCAACCGGTGCTTGATCGTGATGCGGTGAGCACCGACGTCACTCCTACCACGGTGCCCACTGCCACGCAGACACCGGCTGTGGTTGACCGTGACACGAGCAGCGCTCAGGCTGTTGCGATACCCGTATCCTCCAATGAACCTACACAGCCACCGCGGGCCCCATGAGCGAAATTCCGGAAAACGACCAGCCCATGCCGCTGGTCTCGCACTTGACCGAATTGCGCACGCGCCTGCTGCGTTGCGTTGCCGTGATTTTCCTGGTCTTCGCCGGGCTGTTTTCCTTCGCCCAACAGATCTACACCCTGGTGTCGGCGCCGCTGCGCGAGTACCTGCCCGAAGGGGCCACGATGATCGCCACTGATGTGGCCTCGCCGTTTCTCACGCCTTTCAAGCTGACCATGATGGTCTCGCTGTTCCTGGCCGTGCCGATCATCCTGCACCAGGTCTGGGGCTTCATCGCACCGGGCCTGTACAAGCACGAAAAACGCATTGCCATACCATTGCTGGTGTCGAGCATCTTCCTGTTCTATGCGGGGATGGCCTTCGCCTACTTTCTGGTGTTTCCACTGGTCTTCAAGTTCTTCGCCAGTGCCACGCCGGTGGGCGTGACCATGGCCACCGACATCGCCAGTTACCTCGATTTCGTCATGACGCTGTTCTTCGCTTTCGGCGTGGCGTTCGAGATTCCGGTGGCCGTGGTACTGCTGGTGTGGATCGGCGTGGTCGACGTCAAGTACCTGCGCAAGATCCGCCCGTACGTGATCATCGGCTGCTTCGTGGTCGGCATGATTCTGACCCCACCGGACATTTTTTCGCAGACACTGCTGGCCGTGCCGATGTGGTTGCTGTTCGAGATCGGCATCCTGTTCGGTGCCCTGATCCGCAAGCGCGGTGACGAACCAACCGAGGACGATGACCGCAACGGCCAGCCGCCTGCGACTCAGGCATGAACCTGCTGCTGCTCGAAACGGCCGACTTCACCGCGCCGGACAAGGTAGTGCTGCGTGATCGACGCTTCACCCACATGCAGGCCGTGCACCGTGTCGAACTGGGCGACAGCCTGCGGGTGGGCAAGGTCGATGGCTTGATGGGGCGTGCCCAGGTCACAAGGTTGGAAGATCACGAGGCCGAACTTGCCGTGGTGCTCGACCAACCGCCACCGGCGAAACTGCCGCTGACACTGGTGCTTGCGCTGCCCCGCCCGAAAATGCTTCGCCGAGTGTTCCAGACCATTGCCACCATGGGGGTGGCCAAGCTGGTCCTGGTGAACAGCTATCGGGTCGAGAAAAGTTTCTGGCAAACCCCTTTTCTCGAGCCGGCTGCCATTCGCGAGCAGCTCATCCTGGGCCTGGAACAGGCACGCGATACCCAGCTCCCCGAAGTGCTGATCGAAAAGCGTTTCAAGCCCTTCGTCGAGGATCGCCTGCCTGCTCTGAGCGCCGGCACCCTGGGGCTGGTCGGGCATCCGGGCGACTACCCGCCCTGCCCGCGTCATCCGGAGCAGCCAGTGACCCTGGCCATTGGTCCGGAAGGTGGCTGGATTCCCTACGAGGTCGACCTGCTGGGCCTTGCAGGTTTGCAGCCAGTGCAGCTGGGCGAACGCATCCTGCGGGTTGAAACCGCCGTGGCGGTGCTGCTCGCGCGGCTGTTCTGACCCACGTCGTCCAGGCTTGACGATTCCCGGTGGGTCACGTCACTTAGCCACCATCGAGTTTCGGCGACACCTGCCGATGCCCCTGAACTGCCGACAATCATGCTGTCGGCCTGTCAGGGAGCTTCATCATGTCCAACACCTTTGCCCGCTACCTGGGCAATCTGAGCGTCAACCTGAAACTGGGGATTGGTTTCGGTGTGGTGCTACTGCTTACTCTTTTGATTGCCGCCACGGGCTGGTCTGGCCTGACCCGCTTGATCGAGCGCGCCGACAAGATCACCAGCATTTCCATACTCGACGACCGCATGCGTGACCTGCGCATTGCCGCTCAGTCGTTCGAACTGCAGAAAGGCAGTTCCGGTGCCGACAATGTCACCCGTCTTCTCGACCAGCTCGACAACGATCTTGCGGCCGCCCAGCACACTCTGGTGCAGCCCGAAGACATCGCGCTCGTCGAGCAGGAAATAGCCACCACCCAAGCCTATCGCCGGGAATTCACCGCATCGCTGGCGTCGATCCAGGGTCGCGAGGCAGCCCGCAGCCAACTGGGCAGCACCGCCGACCGCGCCGTGGCCGAAGTCAATCAGGCGCAGGCAGCGCTGCTGAGCCAGGGCGAGCTGACGGCCTACAGCACCCTGGTGGAAACCAGCCGGCTGATCCAGCAGGCGCGCTTTCAAGTGCGTGGCTACACCTATAGCGCCAAGGACGAAGCACGTCAGCCGGCGCTGGCGGCCATCGACCAGGCGATCGCTTCGGTCGCCGCTGCGGGGGCCAGCGTTTCCGGCGAATTCACCGGCCGCTTGCAGCAGGCCGGCGATTCCCTGCGTGCCTATCGCGCAGCGGTGGCGCAATTCAGCGAAAACCAGCAGGCCACACTGCAGAGCATCGACAAGATGACGGCATTGGGCACCACCCTGCTCGGGTTGAGCGACCGACTGGGCGACTCGCAGACGGCCAAGCGCGATGCCGACACGGCCCAGGCCAAGGCGTGGCTGGCCACTGCAGCCGCCCTGGCCACACTGCTCGGTATCGCTGCGGCATGGGCGATCACCGCGCAGATCGTCGGCCCGTTGCGGCAGACCCTGGCGAGTGTCGAGCGCGTCGCTTCCGGCGACCTCCGGCAGTCGCCCGCCATCACCCGACGTGACGAACTGGGCCAGGTTCAGCTGGCCCTGCAGCGCATGACCCTTAACCTGCGCGAACTGGTGGGTGGCATCAGCGAGGGCGTCACGCAGCTGGCCAGTGCCGCCGAGGAGCTTTCCGCGGTCACCGAGCAGACCAGCGCCGGCGTCAACGCGCAGAAAGTCGAAACCGACCAGGTGGCCACGGCCATGAATGAAATGGCGGCGACGGTGCAGGAAGTGGCGCGCAACGCCGAGGAAGCCTCGGAAGCTGCCGTGGCTGCCGATCAGCAGGCCCGTGAAGGTGATCGAGTGGTCAGCCAGGCCGTGGGCCAGATCGAGCGACTGGCCGCCGAGGTGCTGCATTCCAGCGAGGCCATGAATCAGTTGAAGCAGGAAAGCAGCAAGATCGGCGGCGTGCTCGATGTGATCAAGTCGGTGGCGCAGCAGACCAACCTGTTGGCTCTGAACGCGGCAATCGAGGCGGCCCGTGCCGGCGAGGCAGGTCGCGGTTTTGCCGTGGTGGCCGATGAAGTACGCAGCCTGGCCCAACGCACTCAGCAATCGACCGAAGAGATCCAGTCATTGATCGCTTCGCTGCAGACCGGTACCCATGAGGTTTCCAGCGCACTGGACAGCAGCCGGGCGATGACCGACAGCAGTGTGCAACTGGCCCGGCGTGCCGGTGAGTCGTTGAGCGACATTACCCGTACCGTGTCGACGATCCAGGCGATGAACCAGCAGATCGCCGCCGCCGCGGAGCAACAGAGTGTGGTGGCCGAAGAGATCAACCGCAGCGTGCTCAACGTGCGCGACGTTTCCGAGCAGACATCGGCGGCGAGCGAGGAAACGGCAGCGTCGAGCATCGAGCTGGCGCGTCTGGGCACACATCTGCAGGGGTTGGTGGGTCAGTTCAAGGTCTGACCCTGGTTGGGTGAGCCTGAGGGCCTCTTCGCGGGCAGAGACCCGCTCCCACAGGAATCTGCAGCGATCTTGTGGGAGCGGGTCTCTGCCCGCGAAGAGGCCCCACAGCCAGACAGGCAGCAGAACTACAACACCTGCGGTACTTCTGTGGGAGCGGGTCTCTGCCCGCGAAAGCGGTCTGCGGATCGGCGCAGGAACCTGGGCTACAACACCTGCCGCAAAAACGCCTGTGCCCTTGGGTCCTTGGGTGCGTCGAAGAACTCGGCCGGGGGCGCATCTTCCAGCAAACGGCCATGGTCGAAGAACAGCACACGGTCCGCCACTTCACGGGCGAAGCCCATTTCATGGGTGACGCACACCATGGTCATGCCTTCTTCGGCGAGGGTCTTCATCACTTCCAGCACCTCACCGACCATCTCCGGATCGAGCGCCGATGTCGGCTCGTCGAACAGCATGACCTTAGGGTCCATGCACAGCGCCCGGGCAATGGCCACGCGCTGCTGCTGGCCACCGGACAGCCGTGAAGGAAACGCATCGGCCTTCTCGCCGATGCCTACCTTGGCCAGCAATGCGCGTGCCTTGGCCTCTCGCTCGGCCCTGCCGCGCTTGCGCACCACTTTCTGCGCCAGGCACAGGTTTTCCAGCACGGTCATGTGCGGAAACAGGTTGAAGTGCTGGAACACCATGCCGACTTCGCGTCGGTAGGCATTGATGTTGGTTTTGGGATCGTCGAGGCGCAGGCCATCGATGCTTACCGAGCCTTCATCGAATGCCTCAAGGCCATTGAGGCAACGCAGGAAGGTGGACTTGCCCGAGCCCGAGGGGCCCAGTACCACCAGCACCTCGCCCTTGGCCACCTGCGTGCTCACCTGATCGACCGCGCGCACCACCTGGCCACGGGTATTGAACACCTTCAACAGGTCGCGTACTTCAATCACTTTGCGCAAGCCTCCGCTCGAGCCGGCTGGCGAAATACGACAGCGGCAGATTGATGACCAGGTACAGGGCTGCCACGCAGAACCAGATCTCGAACGTCGAGAACGACGTGGTGATGGCTTCGCGACCGCTCTTGGTCAGCTCGGTAATGGCAATCACCGACACCAGCGACGTGTCCTTGACCAGGCTGATGAACTGCCCGGCCAGGGGTGGCAGAACACGCTTGAAAGCCTGCGGCAGGATGACGTGACGCATCGACTGTCCGGCATCCAGGCCCAGGGAGCGGGCGGCCTCGCCCTGCCCCTTGGCAATGGACTGCACGCCCGAGCGCACGATCTCGGCCACGTAGGCACCGGTGAACAGCGCCAGCGCCGCCACCCCGGCGAATTCGCGCGAAAGGTTGAGCACGGTACCGATGAAGAAATAGAAGATGAAAATCTGCACCAGCAGCGGCGTACCCCGCACCAGCTCGACATACACCGTCGACAGATGGCGCAAGGTGGGGTTGCTCGACAACCGGCACAGCCCGGTGACCAGGCCCAGCAGCAGGCCGGCCACGCCGGACACCAGCGACAGCCACAGCGTGGTCCACAGCCCCCAGGCGATCGGTCCGGCGGTCCAGTGGCGCGTCACGCCGATCTGGTCGCCTTCGGAGACGTCATCGCCCTCTTCGAGCACGACACTGCCACTGTCCGCCAGCAACACCTGTTCGCCACCGTCTTCGTCGCGCAGGGTGACCCGTGTCTGCCCGCCCTGCCGGACGATCTGCTCGACGCTGCCATAGCCCTCGGCGCGCTGCGGCAGCTCGGCCTGATAGACGAAGTACTGCGGCACTCGATTCCAATGCCACTCATAGGAAATGCGCGAGGTGGCAGCGTACAAGCTGAAAGCCAGGCCGATGAGCACCAGCGCGGTAAGCCCGTGCCAGGGCCATTGAGCTTTGTGGTGTTTGATCACAGGGGGTTCAATCCGCTAGAAGACCGCCGCGCAGGGCAGGCCTGCGCGTCAGGGAGAGTCTGGCCAGAGGCGCAGTCATTGCATTTCGTCGAGCCAGTTCTTGCTCACGAACCACTTCTTGTGGATACGATCGTAGCTGCCGTCTTCACGGGCCTGGCGCAGGAAGTTGTTGATGAAGTTGAGGCTGTCGTAGTCGCCCTTCTTCAAGCCGAACGCCAAGGGCTCGTAAGTGAAAGGCTCGTCGAGGTAGACCAGCTTGCCATTACCGACCTTGTCCACCGCCACCACGTTGTAGGGCGAATCGTAGATGAACGCATCCGCCTTGCCGTTGACCACGTCGAGTACCGCTTCAGGCTCGTTGTCGTAGCCGTGGTACTGCGCCTTGGCGATCAACTTGCGCGCCACGAACTCGCCGGTCGTGCCGACCTTGGAGGTGATGCGGTAGTCCGGCGAGTTCAGGTCCTTGTAGGTCTTGACCTTGTCGGCCAATTCCTTGCGGATCAGCAGGGTCTGGCCGACGACGATGAACGGGTCGCTGAAGTTGATGCGCAGGTTGCGCTCCTGGGTCAGGGTCAGGCCGCTGCCGATCATGTCGAACTTGTCGGTCATCAGCGCTGGAATGATGCCATCCAGGCTGGTCGATACCAGCTCCAGCTTGACGCCCATGGACTTGGCCATGGCCTTGAGCAGGTCGACTTCGAAACCGATGATTTCGCCACGCTTGTTGGTCATTTCGAACGGCATGTAGGTCGGGTCCATGCCCACCCGCAAAGTGCCGCGCTTGACCGCTTCGTCGATAGCGCCCGCTTGCGCCGAACCCACGACCGCCATGGCCATGACGCCGAGCAGCAGCCGCGACAGATACTTGTTCATTACCAATTCCCCTAGCCAACTTCGGGCACGGCCAAGCCTGGGCGCACCATTTCGGGGTGCGATCCTAACTCAAACAGGGGGTTGAACAAAGTTTGGCGATGAAATGAGTGCCAGGTGGCACTATTGGAGGGCATGGCGGAGTAACCGTGGTGCGGCCTTCGCGGCCGCTGACCGCTCCTACAAAGAACTGCAGCATGCCTGTGGGTGCCAGATGGCGCTGTTGGGGGGCATGGCAGGAATATCGAGGTGCAGCATTCGCGGGCAGAGGGCTCAGCCGCCCGCCCCGCTCCCACAGGAGTGCTTTTGCTACTTGTGGGAGCGGGCTCTGCCCGCGAATGAGGCCAACACGGTCAGGCGTTCTGCAAGCCTGCCGCTGCAGCGGTGTCCAGCGTTGGCACAGCCGGCGATTGCCGCTCCGCCTGCTTGGACTGACGCCACGCTTCCAGCCACGCAACGTTCTGGTCAGCCCAGACATGCTCGTGCAGACGCGAGATCGCTACCGGATCACTGAGCAGCGACATGCGCGTGCTGTTGTCGAGCTTCTGCGGGCCACCCTCCAGTGCCTGATGCACCCACTGCGCGCGCATGCTTTCGATCGGCGCAGCCTTGCCGTGCCGCGCCGTGCCCAGGCCGTAGGCCAAGGCATTCTGGCGCGGATCGACAACGGCACGCACGAAACCATCCTTGAGCGCGTTATCACGGTTTGCCTGGGTATAGCGATCGGTGGACAGCAGCTCCTGTGGCGTGTCGTACTCCTCGGGAATCAGGAACAACTTCTCATCGCGTGCCTGCATGCCCAGATTGGTCCGGCTGGAGATCACCGACACCGGGATCGACAGCATCAGCGAACCCACGATCGGAGTCAGCCACCACAGGAAGCTGGGGTTCAGCCAGATCACCAGGGCAGCCCAGGCCGCGCCCAGCAGCGTCTGCGAGCCATGACGCTTGATCGCCTCGCTCCAGGGCGTGGAGTCGTCGTCACGCTGCGGCGAGTTCCAGGTCGCGGCCCAACCCAGGAACGCGGCGAGCACGAAACGGGTATGGAACAGCATGCGCACCGGCGCCAGCAGCATCGAGAAGAGCATTTCCAGCAGCATCGACAAGGTGACCTTGAAACGGCCGCCGTATTCTTTCGCGCCCTTGGCCCAGATCAGGATGATGCTCAGCAGCTTGGGCAGGAACAGCAGCACGATGGTGGTGGAGAACAGCGCCACCGCCTTGTCCGGGTGCCATTGCGGCCACAGCGGGTACAGCTGACGCGGCGCCAGGAAGTAGGTCGGCTCCATCAGCGTGTTCACCGCCAGCAGCGCGGTGGACAGCACCAGGAAGAAGAACCACAACGGTGCCGACAGGTACGACATCACGCCGGTGAGGAATACCGCCCGGTGAACCGGGTGCATGCCCTTGACCAGGAACAGCCGGAAGTTCATCAGGTTGCCGTGGCACCAGCGGCGATCGCGCTTGAGCTCGTCGAGCAGGTTGGGCGGCAGTTCTTCGTAGCTGCCCGGCAGATCATAGGCAATCCACACGCCCCAGCCGGCGCGGCGCATCAGTGCCGCCTCGACGAAGTCGTGAGAAAGAATCGCACCGGCGAACGCACCCTTGCCCGGCAACGGCGCCAGGGCGCAGTGCTCGATGAAAGGCTTCATGCGAATGATCGCATTGTGCCCCCAGTAGTGCGATTCGCCCAACTGCCAGAAGTGCAGGCCGGCGGTGAACAGCGGACCGTACACGCGGGTAGCGAACTGCTGCATGCGCGCGTACAGGGTGTCCATGCCCGAAGCCTTCGGCGCGGTCTGGATGATGCCCGCATCCGGGGTCGCTTCCATCAAGCGAACCAGGCTGGTCAGGCATTCGCCACTCATTACGCTGTCGGCGTCGAGTACCACCATGTAGCGGTATTCGCTGCCCCAGCGACGGCAGAAGTCGTCGAGGTTGCCGCTCTTGCGTTTGACCCGACGGCGGCGACGACGGTAGAAGATATGCCCGAAACCACCGGCTTCGCGGCACACTTCCAACCACGCCTGTTGCTCGGCAACCGCGATATCGGGGTCGTTGGTGTCGCTGAGCACGAAGAAGTCGAAACGATCCAGGTCACCAGTCGCCTTGACCGATTCGAACGTGGCGCGCAAACCGGCGAAGACGCGTGTCACGTCTTCGTTGCAGATCGGCATGACCAGCGCGGTACGCGCGCCTGCCTCGATCGGCTCGTTGCCCGCGCTGGCACCGGAGATGCGGTACTTGTCGCGACCGGTAAGCAGTTCGAGGAAGCCCATCAACGCCGTCCAGAAACCCGCCGATACCCAGCAGAACAGGATACCGAAAAGGATCAGGATGCTGGTCTGCAGGAAGTACGGCAGAACCTGCGTAGCGGTCTGCATGATCGGCTGACGAACCACTTCGTCGAGGTCGACCATGCCCCAGCCCTGGTACGGCATGATGCCTTTCATGTACCAGCCGGCGACGATGGTCTGGCCCAGCATCAGCACCAGCAGAATGTAGCGACGCATCGAACCGACCCAGCGCCAGCGTGCCTTCGGCAGCACCCGCTTGTCGCTGGTGGGCTCGGGCTTGCTGGCCTTGCCGGTCAGCTTGCGCCATACCCGCACCAGCACGTTGGTGCGCCACGGCTCGGGAATCACCAGCGTGCGGTTGATCGGTGGCGTGGCCTTGAGCTGCAGGCGACCGCTGGCGTCGACGCCAAGCATCTCGGCCTCTTCCAGCTCGGCAGCCGAGTCCAGCCGCAGGCGCTGCTCGACCGAGTTCTGTGCGCCAAGCACGGCATCGTGCGACGGGCGCCCGGACAGGCGCTCGTGCAGTTCGGTGAAGGACGTGCAGTCGGCAAGTTCTGCGCGCTGTGCGTCCCCCAGGGGCAAATGAGCCAGATATTCGCCAAGCGATTCTGGCCGAGCTGGAGAATTAGTCATCGGCGGGCAACTGGTAGCTCCAGGTTTCAGTCAGGACCTGCTCGGTCTTGACCGGTTCGGTCGGTGTGACGGGAGCGGTTTCAGGCGCGGCGGGTGCCGGAGCCTGTGCAACCTCGGCAGCCTTGTCGGCCTTGCCGTGTGCCTTGTCATGCTTGGGCGCAGCCTTGGCTTCGACCGGCTCGGCTGCCTTGACAGGCTCCACTGGCAGATCCTTGACCAGCGCTGCACGCATTTCCACGGCCTTGTTCGGATCCTTCACCTTGACCCGCAGGGTCAGGCGCCAGCCTTTGGTCTGCGGGTTGTAGCGGACGTTGTTCTCGACCAGCTCGGCGTTGTCATC
Organism: Pseudomonas sp. MM227; assembly: GCF_947090715.1. Lineage (NCBI taxonomy): Bacteria > Pseudomonadati > Pseudomonadota > Gammaproteobacteria > Pseudomonadales > Pseudomonadaceae > Pseudomonas > Pseudomonas sp. MM227. The sequence continues at coordinate 361,071 of NZ_OX352319.1, read as the reverse complement.
GACGCTGACCTGACTGCGAACGGCGGTGTCTTCAGCCAGAGCGGCCAGCACCGGACCTTCGTAGTCGATCAGGAAGGCAATGCTGCCATCGGCCTGACGGATCAGGTTGGACTGCTTCACGTCGCCGGTCGAACGCAGGGTCTGATTGACCCAGGCAACGTCGGGCGAGTGAAACTCGTCTTCGTCCGTGGTCCAGTGCAGGCGGTAGTTGTGCTCCAGCGCCTGACCGGGCTCCGGGATCTTTTCCGGGTTCCAGAAGGCCACGATGTTGTCGTTGGTTTCGTCGGCGGTCGGAATTTCGACCAGGTCGACGGTACCCTTGCCCCAATCGCCCTTGGGCTCGATCCAGGCGCTCGGACGCTTGTCATAGCGGTCATCGAGGTCTTCGTAACGGGAGAACTCGCGGCCACGCTGCAGCAGACCGAAACCGCGCGGGTTCTCGACAGTGAAGCTGCTCACGGCCAGGTGCTTGGGATTGTTCAGCGGGCGCCACAGCCACTCGCCGTTGCCGGCATGGATGGACAGGCCGGTGGAGTCGTGCAACTCGTGACGGTAGTTCTGCACACGGGACGGCTGGTTCGAGCCAAACAGGAACATGCTGGTCAGCGGCGCAATGCCCAGGCGGCTGACACGGTCACGCAGGAACACCCGCGACTCGACGTCGACGGTCGTGTCCTTGCCAGGACGCAAGGTCAATTTGTAGGCACCGGTTGAGCGTGGCGAATCGAGCAGAGCGAAGATCACCAGCTGCTTGTCGCCTTCGTTCGGCCGTTCGACCCAGAACTCGCGAAACCGCGGGAACTCTTCGCCCGACGGCAATGCCGTATCAAGGGCCAGGCCGCGGGCCGACAGACCGTAGACCTGGTTTTTGCCGATGACGCGGAAGTAGCTCGCGCCCAGCATGGTCATGATTTCGTCCTGCTTGTCCGCCTTGTTGATCGGGAACAAGACGCGGAAACCGGCGTAGCCCAACTGATCGGTGGATTTGGGATCGAACTGCAGGTCGCCGAAATCGAAACGCGCTGGGTCGTACTTGATTTCGTTGACGGTGGTAGCGGTGACTTCGTTGATCTTCACCGGGGTGTCGAAGTGCATGCCCTGGTGATAGAAGGACAGCTTGAACGGGGTCTTGGCGTCGGCCCATTCGGCGTTTTCGTTGCGGAAACGGATCTTCTGGTAGTCCGCAAACTTCATGTCGCGAAACTCTTTGGGCAGATTGCTGCGCGGAGTTTCGAATTTCTGACCGGCGAGCTCCTTGGCGCGTCCGGCAACATCATCCAGGCTGAAAGCCCAGAGTTGGCTGGCGCTGAACAGGCAGAACAGTGCAGACCCGGCCAGCATCGCATTGCGCAACCGAGTGCGGGGTGTTCTTGAAGCATTTAAAGGACTAACAATCACGAGCAACCCTCGCCGAAAACATATCGAAAAACCAACGGCCAGCAGTCTTGCGCCGGGTTGGCGAGCACTGTTCCGACTCCAAAAGGGCACAATGATTCCCCAAGCGGAGCCGGACACGCTTCAAACTGGACATACCGGGTAGCGAAATGTGGCCCCCTGGCGCGCGATTATCTAGTACGTCGCGTCACAACGCATCAGGGTAGCTCAAGTATTTATGCTGTGAGAAACGGACGACGACTGCAAACTCGCCAGCAATAGGCCATTAAATTTGTAACAAAAAGGTTACGGGGCCATCGTTGGTCAGGCTTACCTGCATATCGGCACCGAACTGCCCGACCTGAACCTGTGGATGCGCTTTTTTTGCAGCGTCCACGAGGTGCTCGAAAAGCGCCTGCGCCAGGGCCGGCACAGCCGCAGTGGAGAAGCCTGCGCGCAGGCCGCTGCGGGTGTCCGCCGCCAAGGTGAATTGCGACACCAGCAACAGGCCGCCGCCAACATCCTTCAGCGACAGGTTCATCTTGCCTTGCTCGTCGCTGAACACTCGATAGTTGAGCAGCTTGTGCAGGAGCTTGTCGGCGCTGGCGGCGGTGTCGTCCGGCTCGACCGCTACCAGCACCAACAGCCCCTGGTCGATGGCCCCGATGGTTTGCCCGGCCACCTCGACGCGGGCCTGGCTGACCCGCTGCAGCAGCCCCTTCACGCTTCTTCCAGGGGCAGGTCCAGCAAACGCCGCGCCATCTGCTCGGCAGCGCGCACCAAAGCGTCGGTAATGCCCGGCTCCGAGGCGGCATGACCCGCGTCGCGAATGACCTGCAGCTCGCTGTTTGGCCAGGCCTGATGCAGCGCCCAGGCGTTGTCCAGCGGGCAGATCACGTCGTAGCGGCCGTGCACGATGACTGCCGGCAGGTGGGCGATGCGCGGCATGTCGCGGATCAGCTGGTCGGGCTCGAGGAAGGCATTGTTGACGAAGTAATGGGTTTCGATGCGCGCGATCGACAGCGCACGCTGCGGCTCGGAGAAACGATCGACCACCAGCGGGTTGGGCCGCAGGGTCGCGGTACGCCCTTCCCAGGTGGACCAGGCCTTGGCCGCATGCATCTGGGCAATCTGGTCGTTGCCGGTAAGACGCTTGTGGAAAGCCTGCAACAGGTTGCCGCGCTCATCCAGCGGTATCGGCGCGATGTAGTCCTGCCAATAGTCGGGGAACAGGCGACTGGCGCCGGCCTGGTAGAACCATTCTATTTCCTGCGGGCGGCAGAGGAAAATGCCGCGCAGGATCAGGCCGTGGACCCGCTCGGGATGGGTCTGGGCATAGGCCAGGGCCAGCGTGGAGCCCCAGGAACCGCCGAACAGCACCCACTTGTCGATGCCCAGGTGTTCGCGAATGCGCTCCATGTCTGCCACCAACCGCCAGGTGGTGTTGTTCTCGATGCTGGCATGGGGCGTGGAGCGGCCGCAGCCGCGCTGGTCGAAGGTCACGATGCGATAGACGTTGGGATCGAAGTAGCAACGGCTCTGCGCGTCGCACCCGGAACCCGGGCCGCCGTGGATGAACAGCACCGGCAAGCCCTTGGGCGAGCCGCTTTCGTCGACATACAGCACGTGCGGCTCTTCCACGGCCAGATCATGCCTGGCGTAGGGTTTGATCTGCGGGTACAAGGTTTGCATCGTGCGCTCCGTTGGATGTTGGGTCTCTGCCGTTGGCCATCATAAACCCGAATGACCGCCCGGCGCATTCTCCCTATTCATTGCAGGGTTTCCACTGAAGGGTTTCACAAGCGCTCCCCTACCAGATAGGCGCCGCCCGGCACGCCCTGGTGCAAAGCCGTGCGGATGTCGCGATACAAGCCGTCGGCCTGCTGCGCAGTCAAGGACTGGGCGTGGTCGCGCAGCACCACCTGCAGCACCAGATTGTGCTGGCCACGAACGATGCCCAGGCGCTTGATGGTCAGCGCGGGCAATTCCTCGAACGGCCAGCAGCCGCGTATGTGCAGTTCCTCGATCCAGCTGGCGCGGTAGCCGGCCACCTGCAGGACCTGCTCGGTGATATCCTCGATCCCCAACCCCGGTGCCACCGCCAGCGACAGGTCACGGCTGATCGCCGGCTGGCGGTACAGGGGCTGCCAGGCCTTGAGGTCGCCCATCTGCGCCTGCACCTGGGGATGGCCGTCGCGCAGCAGGCGGATGTCCGGAACGCCCTTGCGCAGCATGGCTAGGCGGTCCAGCCCCAGGCGCAGAACCAGACCACCATGGGCTTGGGGATCGACCTCCAGACGCTGCAGGAACGCCGGGCAGATGCAGCCGCAGGCGAGGATGTCCACCGGTGCCTGGCGGGTCACCAGACTGACGTTGAGGCCATCGCGGGTAAAACCGCAGGCTCCGCAGCTGTGCCCCCACATTCGCCCCGGCACGGCGATGTCCAGCACATCACCGACCAGACGCAGAAGATCCTGACGATTGCCCAGTTCGGCGTCGCCCAGTACCCAGATGTCCATCTGGTGCGGCTCGGCGCAATGCCAGCGATCACGGATATCGCGACGAAAAGTGATACCCGGTGCGGCGAGCATGATGGTTTCGCCCGGTGCCCGACGCGCCGCCGCCGCTTGCAGGCCGGTGATGATCGCGCTGCTGGTCTGGGTGCGCAGCAGCAGTTCGTCATCCACCCAGCAGCTGTGGTTGCCTACCTCATCCATCACCTGGGGATCATCGCCGCACAGCTGGAAGTTTTCCACGGCAGAGATGATCCGCGGCCCCTTGTGCACCTCGGCCAAGGGCCAGCCTTGTCGCACCAGGCCGGCAAGCAGATCCTTGACCAGCAGGCGCACGGCATGGGGCGGCTCGCAGGCGTCGGTCAGGTCGGCAATGCGCAGCGCCTTGTGTATCGCTTCATGGCTGAGATAGTGCTTGGTGACGGGCATGCAGGCATTCCTTGTTCGAGGCGAATGCCTGCACGCTAGGCAGGGTATTGGGGGACCACAATCAGAAAAGTCTGAAAGGCCTGTTATTCAGAAACGTCTGTCGGACGTTTCTGAATAACAGGCCGTTTGGGGCTTCAGATCGCGACGCTGCGCCGCTGGACGAACCGGTCCACATAGTCGTCGGCCGGGTTGTGCAGGATTTCCCTGGCGGTGCCGGCCTGGATCAGGCGTCCGTCCTTGAGAATGGCGATCCGGTTGCCCAGGCGAAGCGCTTCGTCCAGATCGTGGGTGATGAACACGATGGTCTTGTGCAGGCGGGTCTGCAATTCCAGCAGCTGGTCCTGCATTTCGGCGCGGATCAAGGGATCCAGGGCACTGAATGCTTCGTCCATGAGAATGATATCGGTGTCGGCGGCCAGTGCCCGCGCCAGGCCAACACGCTGGCGCATGCCACCGGAAAGCTGCTGTGGGTAGGCGTGTTCGTAGCCATTGAGCCCCACCGCTTCGACCCAGTGCTGCGCGCGCTCCTCACACAGCGCCTTGCTCTCGCCTCGCACCTTGAGGCCATAGGCGACGTTGTCCAGCACGCTTTTGTGCGGCAGCAGGCCGAAGCTCTGGAACACCATGCTGATCTTGCGACGGCGAAATTCGCGCAGCGCCGGCATGCCGTAGCGCAGGATATCCTCGCCATCCACCAGTATCTGGCCACTGGAAGGATCTACCAGTCGGTTGAAATGCCGCACCAGGGTGGACTTGCCCGAACCGGACAACCCCATGATGACGAACACCTCGCCTGCGGCGATCGACAACGACAGGTCGTCGACCCCGACCACGCAACCGGTGGCGGCCAGCACCTGCTCCTTGCTCTGCCCTTGCTGGCTCAGCGCCAGTGCCTCTTTCTCGCGCTTGCCGAACACCTTGTAGACATTGCGCACTTCGATCTTCGGCGCGTTCATCGGCCTGCCTCGTGACGGGGACGACCATAGGCCTGGGTGATGCGGTCGATCACGACCGCCAGAATGACGATTGCCAGCCCGGCCTCGAGCCCCTTGCCCACGTTCAAGGTCTGGATACCCACCAGCACGTCTTCGCCCAGGCCACGGGCACCGATCATCGAGGCAATCACTACCATCGACAGCGCCATCATGGTGGTCTGGTTGATGCCGGCCATGATGCTTGGCAGGGCCAATGGCAATTGCACACCGAACAGCTGCTGCCAGCGATTGGCACCGAAGGCATTGATCGCTTCCATGACCTCGCGATCGACCTGGCGAATGCCCAGGTCGGTCAGGCGTATCAGCGGCGGCGCCGCGTAGATCACGGTGGCGAAGATGGCCGGTACCTTGCCTAGGCCAAACAGCATCAGTACCGGGATCAGGTACACGAAGCTGGGCATGGTCTGCATGATGTCGAGCAGCGGCATCAGCACCGCGCGCAGACGGTCGCTGCGTGCGGCAAGGATGCCCAAGGGAATGGCGATCACGACGGAAATCAGCGTGGCAACCAGCATCAATGCCAGGGTCTGCATGAGCTTGTCCCACAGCCCCACCGCGCCGACCAGAAACAACAGGCCGACGATGACCGCGGTGGTCAGCCACTTGCGCGATGCATGCCAGGCGATGCCGCCGACAATTGCCAGCATCAGCCACCAGGGCGTCATGCGCAGCAGGCTTTCCAGGTTGACGATGGCCCACAGCAGGGTGTCGGATATCTGCCGGAAGACATCGCCATAGCGGGTCACCAGCGCATCGACGCCGTCATTGACCCAGTTGGCGATGGAAAAAGTGAAGCTTTCAGGAAACATGGGGCGCTCTCGATGCTGGGGGCTTTGTCGATACCAAAGACCAGGTCAAAGCGCTGCTTCGATCTTGGTGGCGGCCGCTTCGCTGACCCATGGTTTCCAGACGTCCGGGTGCTCCTTGAGGAACAGGCGCGCCAGCTTGGGCGACTCGATACGCTCGCGACTCATGCGCGCCAGATTCTGGTTGAGCAGGTCGATGGGCAGGTTGACCTTCTCGAACACGCCGAGCAATTCCGGCGCACCGTCGTGAAAGGCCTTGGACAGGCCGACCTTGATGCTGATGGTCTTGTCCACACCGGGTTTTTCCGCCAGCTTGACGACGTCGACCTGGCCCAGCAGAGGGGTCGGTGACCAGTAATAGAACAGGATCGGTTCGCCACGCTTGTAGCTCGACAGTACCGCCGCATCGAGGGCGGGCCCTGTGCCTGGGCGGAAATTGGTGTAGCTGTCCAGCAGGCCGTAGCTTTTGAGCATTTCGCTGTTTTCCAGCTCGCAGGTCCAGCCGGCCGGGCAATTGTAGAAACGACCCTTGTTCGGTTCTTCCTGATCCTTGAACACCTGGGCGTATTTGCCCAGGTCGGCGATGGCTTCGAGGTCGGGCGCTTTGGCGTCGAGGCCGCGCTTGGCGTCGCCTTCGACCACATAGCGCGGCACGTACCAACCTTCCACGGCGCCGGTGATCGGCGCGCCTACACCCACCACCTTGCCCGCCTGCTCGGCCTTGTTCCAGACCTCGCTGCGACCGACCCATTCCTCGGCGAATACCTGGATGTCGTTGCTGCCCAAGGCACTTTCCATGGTGATGGAGTTGCCCGGCAGGCTGTCGGTCTTGCAGTCGTAGCCGTGTTCCAGCACGAACTGCAGCAGGTCGGTGAGCAGCATGCCGCTCTCCCAGTTCAGGCCGGCGAATTTCACCGGCTTGCCCGATTCGCACCACCCGGCGGCTTGGCTGTTACCGGCAGCGGCCAGCAAGCCCAGGGAAAGGGTCGTTGCCAGGAGGGTCTTGTTCAGTTTCATCGGGTCCTGCTCCACATGGGCCATGGGTCACGGCGGTCTATGGCTGTGACCGCGCGATGAGCCATTGTTCTGCGCGACCTGTGGCAGATTGGCGTATTTGTGTCGCCAGCAGGCCTATTTGGTGAAGCGTCCTTCCAGCCGATGACGCGAACCTGGGTGGATCAAGCGCGCCGCCGTGACCGGCGTCTTGCCCGACCAGGTGCGCCGCAGGATCAGCAGGCAGGGCTCGCCGCGCTCGATCTGCAGCAGTTCGCACTCGCTGGGGTTGGCGAGCATGGCTTCCACCAGGTGCTCGCCGGCGGTCAGCGGTGCCACACGGGTCAGGTAGGCATAAGGCGTCTCTTCGACGAAGTCCTGCTGCAGGTATTGCGGAGCAATCTGGGCGTTGACGTAGCGATCCTCGATCTGCACCGGGATGTCGTTTTCGTAGTGGACGATGATCGAATGAAACACTCGCTGGCCTTCGCGCATGTTCAAGGTCAAGGCGCGCTCGGCGCCGGCCGCTTCTTCTTCCAGCAATACCAGGCGGCTGCTGTGGCGGTGGCCGCGGGCGGCGATCTCGTCGGCGACGTTGTGCACTTCGAACAGCGCCGACTGGCTTTTCGGCTCGGCCACGAACGTCCCTACGCCCTGCATGCGCACCAACAGGCCTTCGGCCGTCAACTCGCGCAAGGCGCGGTTGATGGTCATGCGGCTGAAGCCCAACTGGTTGACCAGCTCGCTTTCCGAGGGCACCCGGTAGTGCGGTGGCCAGGTACCGTTGAGGATCTGCACCGCGATCATCTGTTTGACGCGGGCATACAAGGGCGCCGGACTTTCGCCCATCTGGGCAGCCAGCGCAGGGACAACGGGCGGAGTCGGCACAAGAATTCCTTGGATTGATTCGTGGGGCACAGCGAGTGACATTGTAACGCGACTCGCGCCTGGGCAGGACAACTCTGCACGGGCCGGGCGCGAGCGGGGTTACGCCATCACTTGCCGATATCGGCATCCGCCGCGCGCCAGATCAGGCGCGTGGTGTCATAGCCCTGCTGGCGTGCTTTGGCCAGCATGCGCTCGCGCACGGCCGTGGACACCTGCGGCGTGCGCGACAGCAGCCACAGGTACTTGCGGTTCGGGCTGCCGACCAGCGCGTGCTGGTAGCCGTCGTCCACGTCCAGTACCCAGTAGTCGCCCTTGGCCAGGTCCGGGACCATTCGGGAGAACCAGTTGTCGAACACCACCCACAGCTTGTCGGTCTTGCCGGGGACCTGCGGCGAAGCGGTGCCGTTGGCTTCCTGCCACTTGCCACTGTCGGTGCGGCAGCGGTTGAGCACGCCGATGTTGCCGTCGGCCTGCAGGGTGTAATGGGCTTCGGATTGGGCGCAGTTGCGCTGGAAGAACATGGGCAACCTGGCCACTTCGTACCAAGTGCCTTGGTAGCGCTTCAGGTCTACGCTGTCGACGGTACGTGGCGCCATGCTGGCGTCGGGGGCATTGCTACAACCGGCGATCAACAGCGACAGGCACAAAGGCAGCAAGGCAAACGTGCGCAACGACATGGGGGGCTCTCCTTGAACGGCAGACACAGGGGATGTGCTGCTTAGAAGAGCGGAAGCGGCGCGGGTTCCAATTGGCAAGCAGCCCCTATGGGAGCGGGGCACGGTATTTAATGTGTGGGAGCGGGCTCTGCCCGCGAAGGCCTCACCGCGATCTGCCTGACACACCGCGCCGCTCTCTTCGCGGGCAGAGCCCGCTCCCACAGAGGGGGGCACGGCCTCTGCTAGAAACTGCTAGCCGTGCGGCGTTTACTCGGTGTGGTAACCGGTGACGCGCTCGACTTCCTGCTTGGAACCCAGGAACACGGCAACACGCTGGTGCAGGCCCTCGGGCTTGATGTCCATGATGCGCTGGCGGCCATCGGTCGAAGCACCACCGGCCTGCTCCACCAGGAACGACATCGGGTTGGCTTCGTACATCAGGCGCAGCTTGCCTGGCTTCTCTGGCTCGCGGCTGTCGCGTGGGTACATGAACAAGCCGCCGCGGGTCAGGATACGGTGCACGTCGGCGACCATCGAGGCGATCCAGCGCATGTTGTAGTTCTTCTTCAACGGGCCTTCTTCACCGGCCAGCAGCTCGTCCACATACTTGGTCACCGGGGCTTCCCAGTGACGCTTGTTAGACATGTTGATGGCGAACTCGGCGGTGGTTTCCGGAATCTGCATGTTCTCGTGGGTCAACACGAAGCTGCCCATTTCGCGATCCAGGGTGAAACCCTTGACGCCGTTGCCCAGGGTCAGGATGAGCATGGTCTGCGGGCCATAGATGGCGTAACCGGCAGCAACCTGCTCGGTGCCTGGCTGCAGGAAGGCTTGTTCCTTGAGGCTGTCGTTCTGGCTCAGGTGCTCGGTAGGGCAGCGCAGGACCGAGAAGATGGTGCCGACCGACACGTTGACGTCGATGTTGGAGGAGCCGTCGAGGGGGTCGAATACCAGCAGGTAGGCACCCTTGGGGTACTGGCCGGGAATCTGGTAGGCGTTGTCCATTTCTTCGGACGCCATGCCGGCCAGGTGACCGCCCCATTCGTTGGCTTCGAGCAGGATGTCGTTGGACAGCACGTCCAGCTTCTTCTGCACTTCACCTTGGACGTTTTCGGTGCCCATGCTGCCAAGCACGCCACCCAGGGCGCCCTTGGACACCGCATGGCTGATCTCTTTGCACGCGCGCGCCACCACTTCGATCAGGAAGCGCAGATCGGCCGGCGTGTTGTTGCTGCGGGTCTGCTCGATCAAGTAGCGACTCAGGGTAACGCGGGACATGGACGACTCCGGAGTAGAAAAGGGGTTGGGGAAAGCCCGCACAGTTTACACGGGTGCGGTCAAACCTAGCGAGCGCTAGCCACGCCGCGGCAGCCATCAGATCGCTATCAGGGAATATAGTTCGCCGCCGAGTATGCGGCGAGCCCTTCGCGGCCGATGACCGCTCCTACCGGATGAACACAAAAATCCGTAGGAGCGGTCTGTGGCCGCGAAAAGGCTGGTGCGCTGTATTTGATACACCGCGGTGCGTTCTTCGCGGCCGATGACCGCTCCTACAGACATCCGTAGGAGCGGTCTTCGGCCGCGAAAAGAGCGCCGCCGATCCTGGCCCTACTCCAACGCCTGCCAGATATCCTGCGCATACTCGCGGATGGTTCGGTCGGAAGAGAACCAGCCCATGCGTGCCGTGTTCAATACCGCCATGCGCCACCACTTGTCGGCGTCGTGCCAGGTGTCCTCGACCTTGCGCTGGGCATCCCAGTACGCGTCGAAATCGGCGCACAACAGGAAGCGGTCGTAATTGGTCAGCGAATCGACCAACCCGACATAGCGCGATGGATCATCCGGCGAGAACACCCCGCCCCGGATGGCCTGCAGCACATCGTTCAACCGATGGGAAGCCGCGACATCGCCATGGGCACTGTAGCCCCCGGCATGCTTGCGTTCCTCCACCTGAGCGGCGGTCATGCCGAAGATGAACATGTTTTCCTTGCCCAGGAATTCGCACATCTCGACGTTGGCACCGTCCAGCGTACCAATGGTCAAGGCGCCATTGAGGCCGAACTTCATGTTGCTGGTGCCCGATGCTTCGTAGCCGGCCGTGGAAATCTGCTCGGACAGATCCGCTGCCGGAATGATGCTTTCCGCCAGGCTCACGTTGTAGTTGGGCAGGAACACCACCTTGAGCAGGCCCCGCACGGTCGGGTCGTTGTTGACCACCCGGGCGATGTCGTTGGCCAGTTTGATGATCAGCTTGGCCTGGTGATAACTGGCCGCGGCCTTGCCGGCGAAGATCTTCACCCGCGGCACCCAGTTCGTCTCCGGCTCGGCGCGAATGGCCTGGTAGAGCGCCACGGTGTGCATCAGGTTGAGCAACTGCCGCTTGTACTCGTGGATGCGCTTGACCTGAACGTCGAACATCGCCTCCGGATTGACCGCCACCCCCACGCGCTCATGAATGATGCGCGCAAGCGCCTTTTTGCTGTTCAATCGCTGTGCAGCGAACGCCTTGCGGAACTCGGGCTGGTCGGCAAAAGGTTCGAGGTTTTTCAGCAGCCCTTCCGGGTTGTCGAGCAATTGCGGCCCGAGCTTGTCGACCAGCATGGCGGTCAGCTCGCTGTTGGACTGGTACAGCCAACGGCGGAAGGTGATGCCGTTGGTCTTGTTGTTGATCCGGTCGGGATAGAGCTTGTGCAGTTCAGAGAACACGGTGCTGCGCATCAACTGGGTGTGCAGGCCCGACACGCCGTTGACACTGTGCGAGCCGAGGAACGCCAGGTTGCCCATGCGCACGCGACGGCCGTTGTCTTCCTCGATCAGCGATACCGCGCGCAGCACATCGACGTCGTCCTGGCCTTTGGCGCGCAGCGAATCGATGTGATAGGCGTTGATCAGGTAGATAATCTGCATGTGCCGCGGCAGCATGCGTTCCATCAAGCCCACCGGCCAGGTTTCCAGCGCTTCGGGCAACAGTGTGTGGTTGGTGTAGGCCAGGGTGTTGACGGTGATTTCCCACGCCGTGTCCCAGGCCAGGCCATGTTCGTCCACCAACTGGCGCATCAGCTCCGCTACGGCGATGGAGGGGTGAGTGTCGTTGAGCTGGATGGCGGCCTTGTCGGACAGGTTGAGCAGGCTGTCGTTGCCATTGAGGTGACGACGCAACAGGTCCTGCAGAGAGGCTGCAACGAAGAAGTACTCCTGGCGCAGGCGCAACTCCTGGCCCGCCTCGGTGCTGTCGGCGGGGTACAGGACCCGCGAGATACTCTCGGCGCGTGCCACTTCGGCCACGGCGCCCAGGTGGTCGCCCGCGTTGAAGCGTTCCAGATGCAGCTCTTCCAGTGCCCGCGCACGCCACAGACGCAGCGTGTTGACACTGGAGCCACGCCAGCCGACCACTGGCGTGTCGTAGGCAACCGCGCGCACAGTCTCGCTGGGCCACCACACCTGCTTTTGCTGGCCTTCGCTGTCGGTGACGGTTTCCACATGGCCACCGAAGCTGATCGGGTAGATCACTTCAGGACGTTCGAACTCCCAGGGGTTGCCGAAATTCAGCCAGTTTTCCGTCTGCTCCTGCTGCCAGCCGTCGACGATGGCCTGGCGGAACAGGCCGTGCTCGTAACGGATGCCATAGCCGTGGGCAGCGACGCCCAGGGTCGACATGCTTTCCATGAAACAGGCGGCCAGGCGGCCGAGGCCACCATTGCCCAGCGCTGCATCGGGCTCGAGCAGACGGATGCGTTCCAGGTCCACGCCCAGGTCGGTCAACGCTTCACGGGCGATGTCCAGCAGCCCGAGGTTGCTCAGGCTGTCGTAGAGCAGCCGGCCGATGAGGAATTCCAGCGAAAGGTAATAGACCCGTTTCTGACCCTTGCGGTAGATCTGCCGGGTGTGATCCATCCAGTGCTCGACCATGTGGTCGCGCGCCGCCAGGGCAATGGCCTCGAACCAGTCATGGTCGAATGCGTGATCGGGGTCCTTGCCCACCGCGTAGGTGAGTTTGGCGAGTACAGCAGCGCGGAAATCGGCCACCTCGGCGTCACGGACAAGCGGTTCCTGAGACATGCAATGCGTCCTCGGGGAAATTGACGATTCTAGATGGAATACCTGAGCCTAGACGCTTCGACACACGCTGAAAGCTCAGGTTCGTAACTTTGCACGATTAGCAGGGTTTCAGGCAGATGGTTGTTCACTTTTTCACCAATGCCGGTATGATCGCGCGCCCTGATCCACGTTACCTGATGACCTGACAATGAAAAGCTCTTTGATTGCCGCCGCCGAAGTGGACCGCCTGGACACCTGGCAGAAATATTCCGCGCCGATGTGCGGCGCCTGTATCTCGACCTGCTGCACGCTGCCGGTGGAAGTGAAGATCAAGGACCTGATCCGTATCGGCGTGGTGGATGAATTCGAGAAAGGCGACCCCCCCAAGAACGTTGCCAAGCGTTTGCAGAAGGAAGGCATCGTCGAGCGCTTCAACCAGAAGTCGGGCATTTTCACCCTGACGCGCATGAGCAACAACGATTGCCTGTACCTGGACAAGAAAAGCCGCCTGTGCACCATCTATGAAAAGCGTCCGGACACCTGCCGCAATCATCCGAAGATCGGGCCTCGCCCAGGCTTCTGTGCCTACCAGCCCAAGCCAGTATCGCGCCAAGGCTGAGTAACGTTCCTGCTACCCCTGTGGGAGCGGGCCCTGCCCGCGAAGGCCATACCACGGCCTGCCTGACACACCGCAGCGCCCTTTCGCGGCCAATGACCGCTCCTACAGAACATCGCCACACGCCTCCCCCTGTGGGAGCGGGCTCTGCCGCGAAGGGAGCGCCGCCGAATTGCCGCCGGTCACCCCTGTCGGCTCAGCCCTGCCAGACGGGTCGACAGAGCCTGCATGCCCTGGCTCAGTTCACTGAGGCTCGACGCATCGCGCGCGCCGTCTTCGCTGGCTGCGTGAATGCGCACTGCCAGTTCGTTGATCTCCTGGGTGACATGGCTCTGTTCCTGGGCGGCCACAGCGATCTGCTGGGTGCGCTGGACGATGTCGTCGAAACCGACCACCGTGCTCCCCAGCGACACGCTCAATACGTCAGCTTGCTGCGCCACGGTCCGCGTGCGGTCCTCGCCCGCGACCATGGTATTGACCGCCTTCACCGACGCCTGGCGCAGTTCGCCGATCATCTCCTGGATCTCGTCGGCCGAAGCCTGGGTCCGTCCTGCCAGGGTGCGCACCTCGTCGGCAACCACTGCAAAACCTCGCCCCTGCTCACCGGCGCGAGCGGCTTCGATCGCGGCATTGAGCGCCAGCAGGTTGGTCTGCGCGGAAATCGACTTGATCACGTCGAGCACGCCACTGACACTTTCTATGTCCTGACCCAGGCTGGTGATCGCCTGTGCCACGCTGGCGATATCACCGGTCAAGGAATTGATCGTCTGGCTGTTCTGCTGAACATGCCCCTGGCTCTGGCGCGCCGTCGACAGCGACAGCTGCGCGGTGTCGGAACACTCCGTGGTGTTGGAGGCAACCTCCTGGGCACTGGACGACATCTCGGTAATCGCCGTGGCCAGCAAGGTGTTGTCCTGACGCTGGGTTTCGGCGCGTTCGGCCATGATCACCGACAACCGAGCAACGTCATCGGACTGTTTCTGCAGGCGCAGCGCCTCATCGGCGATGGCCTTGAGCATGCTGCGCAGGTTGCCGGCGTAACGGTTGACCGCCCCGCGCAGCAGGCCGATCTCGTCCGCGCGAGCCACGTCCAGTTCGGCGCTGGCGCCACCGCCCTGCTCGCCCAGCTTGTCGATCTGTGCCGTGGTTTCGTTGATCTGACTGAACACCGCGCGCCCGGCCAGCCAGGCCAGACCGAACACCAATGCAAGGATCGGCAGCAAGGTGGTGAGGATATCCACAGTCAATTTGCTGGCAATGCCGGTCATGTGTGCCTGCGGCGTGGCCAGGCCCACCACCCAACCACTGGCCGGCACCCGAGTGAGACTGATGTAGCCCGCCCCACCCAGTTGCGCGTCCTGATCGATATGAAACGTCTGGGCTTCGCGCTGGCCGCTGCTGCGCCAATCGGCAACGCCCTTGAACCAGGGGTAGGCAGCGAGCATCGCCGCCTCGTCGGCAGGTGCCGGCTTGTCGTTGGCGGCCGGGAAATACAGGACCTTGCCTGATGGGTCGATGGCGAATGCATAACCCCCGGTGACCTGCCCATTGGACTTGAGGAAGTTGGCCAAGCCCGTGAGTGTCAGGTCGATGGTCGCCACACCGGCGAAACGTCCGTCACGACTGTAGGGCACGGTACAGGTGGTCATCAGGATCTTGCTGACCGGATCCTCGTAGGCATCCGACCACGCGCAGCGGCCAGGCGCGGATGCCTTGCCCTGCACGTACCAGTCGGCGGCGTGATAGTCATCGACGGCGCCGGCATTGTATTCCTCGGAATAACCCAGGCCCTGCCCACTGCGTGCCCAATAGAAACTGCGCCGCGGCACGCCTGCGCTGAACGCATTGGGCTCGGGCCACAGGCCACCGCCGGCAATGGCGGCATCGCCCTGTGAGTCGATGATCGGTGCCAATGCACCCTTCACCAGCTCGACGTCGGCCGGCAGCGTCGCGCCCAAACTCGCCAGCGCGGCGACGCGCCCCTCGACCTCGGCCAGCTGGATCGACAGCTGCCGAGCGATGGCCGTGGCCGACTGCTCGGCGCTCTTGGTGTTGGACTGGATCAGCTTGGGCTCGCCGCTGAGTACCATGACCGCGTAGATGGCCACCGTCGTGACCAGAAGGATGAACAGGATGCCCAGGCTGAAGCGGGACATGATCTTGGTAGGTAGCAGGCTCACGGGGCCCCCTTCGGAGGGAATCGATATTGCCTGCGCTATCGGCTCGGTCCGAGGAAACTCGAGAAGTGGGCGATGGAAGGTATGCAGGGTGCCAGGGCCGGCCCTTTCGCGGGCAGACCTGCCAACACACAGCCATAAAAAAACCCCCGGACGCTTTCGCGCCGGGGGCCTTTTCAATCAACCGGAACTACGGATCAGTTCTTGGCTTTCTTGGCAGCGCGGGTACGCTCGCCTTCGTCCAGGATCTTCTTGCGCAGACGGATCGACTTCGGCGTGACTTCGCACAGCTCGTCGTCCTGGATGAATTCCAGAGCCTGTTCCAGGGTGAAGCGAACAGGTGGAACCAGAGCGATGGTTTCGTCTTTGCCCGACGCACGCATGTTGTCCAGCTTCTTGCCCTTGGTAGGGTTTACGCCCATGTCGGTGTCGCGGCTGTTCAAGCCGACGATCTGACCGTTGTAGATCTCCTGGCCGTGCTCGACGAACAGCTTGCCGCGCGCCTGCAGGGTTTCCAGCGAGTAGGTCAGTGCCTTGCCGGTTTCGACCGAAACCAGTACGCCGTTCTGACGGCCGGACATGTGGCCCGACTTCATCGGAGCGTAGCGATCGAAGATCGAAGTCAGGATGCCAGCACCGTTGGTCAGGGTCAGGAACTGGTTACGGAAACCGATCAGACCGCGAGCGGGGATGTTGTATTCCAGACGAACACGGCCCTTGCCATCCGGCACCATGTTGGTCAGGTCGCCTTTACGCAGGCCCATCTCTTCCATGACCTTGCCCTGGGATTCCTCAGGGGTGTCGATGGTGACGTTTTCGAACGGTTCCTGCTTCTCGCCGTCGATGACGCGGATGATCACCTCAGGACGACCGACACCCATTTCGAAGCCTTCGCGACGCATGGTTTCGATCAGTACCGAAAGGTGCAGCTCGCCGCGGCCGGAGACCTTGAACTTGTCGGCCGAGTCGCCTTCTTCAACGCGCAGGGCAACGTTGTACAGCAGCTCTTTGTCCAGACGTTCCTTGATGTTGCGGGACGTCACGAACTTGCCTTCTTTACCGCAGAATGGCGAGTCGTTGACCTGGAAGGTCATGGAAACGGTTGGCTCGTCGACGGTCAGCGGCTTCATTGCTTCGACGTTGTCCGGCTGGCACAGGGTGTCGGAGATGAACAGCGAGTCCATGCCGCTCACGCAGACGATGTCGCCAGCGAAGGCTTCTTCGACGTCGATGCGGTGCAGGCCGTGGTGACCCATCAGCTTGAGGATACGACCGTTGCGCTTCTTGCCGTCGGCGCCGATGGCGACCACCGGGGTGTTCGGCTTGACGCTGCCGCGAGCGATACGGCCAACACCGATGACGCCCAGGAAGCTGTTGTAGTCCAGTGCCGAGATCTGCATCTGGAACGGGCCGTCGCGGTCGACTTTCGGAGCCGGTACGTTGTCGACGATCGACTGGTACAGCGGGGTCATGTCTTCGGCCATGTCGGTGTGTTCCAGACCGGCAATGCCGTTCAGGGCCGAGGCGTAGACGACTTTGAAGTCCAGCTGTTCTTCGGTGGCACCGAGGTTGTCGAACAGGTCGAAGATCTGGTCCAGAACCCAGTCCGGACGCGCGCCTGGACGGTCGACCTTGTTGATGCAGACGATCGGACGCAGACCGGCTTCGAACGCCTTCTTGGTCACGAAACGGGTTTGCGGCATAGGGCCGTCCTGGGCGTCGACCAGCAGCAGCACGGAGTCGACCATCGACATCACGCGCTCTACTTCGCCACCGAAGTCGGCGTGGCCCGGGGTGTCCACGATGTTGATGTGGTAGCCGTTCCAGTTGATGGCGGTGTTCTTGGCCAGGATGGTGATGCCACGCTCTTTTTCCTGGTCGTTGGAGTCCATCACGCGCTCGTCGTTGAGCTCGTTGCGCTCCAGGGTGCCGGACTGACGCAGGAGTTTGTCTACCAGGGTGGTCTTGCCATGGTCAACGTGAGCAATGATGGCGATGTTGCGTAGATTTTCGATCACTTGTGTATCTCGATCAGAGGATTCGGTTGCCGCGCATTCTACGTGGCGAATATTAAACAAAAAGCTATCCGGGCCAGACAGCGTAGGAACGTAGCGAGCGACGGCAAGGCAAGGAAGAAATAGGCGAGGAAGCACAGTTTACTGGTTGTAAATGAGCATTCCGAGCCTGTTTCTGACGCAGCATTGCCTAGCGCAGTAGTTCCTACGCTGTCTGGGGGTCGGGAGGGCGATGGCGGATACTCCCACCATTCAACCCTGGGACTCTATGTCGGACGATAAACGCGCACATTGGCATGTCCCTCACTCAACAGATGGTGAGCATGCAGTCGGCTCATGACGCCCCTGTCGCAATACAGCAAGTACTGGCGAGTGAAATCCAGTTCCTTGAAGCGGCTGTTCAGGGCATAAAAAGGCATTGCCTTGACCTCGATGCCGGCCAGTGACAGCGGCTGGTCTTCCTGGGCATCGGGGTGGCGGATATCGATGACGACTTGTCCGGACAGCGCCTCGCTGACCTCTTCGACCTCGATATCCCGGCCCAGCTGGTCGATGACTTCATCAATGGACACCAGCTTGGCGCGTTCCAGCGCTCGCTCAAGAACGGCCATGTCGAAAGACTTCTCTTCATGGACGACGCGCGGCAATTTTGCACTGGTGGTCGGGTTGACCGAAATCACGCCGCAATATTCTGGCATGTGTTTGGCAAAATCGGCAGTCCCAATTTCAACTGCTTGATCGATGATGTCTTGTTTGTGGCTCGCCAGCAGCGGGCGCAGTACCAATTTGTCGGTCGCGCTGTCGATCGCCGACAGGTTGGGCAGGGTCTGGCTGGACACCTGCGAGATGGCTTCGCCCGTGACCAGCGCGGGAATCTTCAGTTGGTCGGCCAGGCGCGTGGCGGCCCGCAGCATCATGCGCTTGAGGATCACGCCCATGTGGCTGTTGTCGACCTTGCCGAGAATCTCGCCCAGCACTTCTTCGAACGGCACGCTGATGAACAGCACGCGCTGAGAGCTGCCGTACTTCTTCCAGAGGAAGTGGGCAACTTCCATCACCCCCAGTTCATGGGCGCGACCGCCCAGGTTGAAGAAGCAGAAGTGGGTCATCAGGCCACGGCGCATGATCTGGTAGGCGGCAACGGTGGAGTCGAAACCGCCCGACATCAACACTAGCGTCTGTTCCAGCGCGCCCAAGGGGTAGCCACCCATGCCGTCGTGCTGGTCATGGATGACGAACAGGCGCTGGTCGCGGATTTCCAGGCGCACCACCACGTCGGGCTTTTTCAGGTCGATGCCGGCAGCACCACACTCGCGGCGCAATTGGCTGCCGACGGTGCGTTCCACATCCATCGAGCTGAAGGCATGCTTGCCGGCACGCTTGGCGCGTACCGAAAAGATCTTCCCAGGCAGCAGCGGGCCGAAGTGCGCCTTGCACTTGGCCACGATGTCATCCATATCGCCCAGCGGGTATTCGTCCACTTGCAGGAAATGCGCGATACCTGGCGTGCAGCTCAGGCGTTCGGTCATCTCGCGCAACACCTTTGCGTCCGTCAGCTTGGTCTGGACTTCAAGGTTGTCCCACACGCCAGTAACCATCAGCTGCGGGTCCAGGTCACGGAGCACCATGCGGATGTTCTTGGCGAGCTGGCGGATGAAGCGCTTGCGCACCGGCGGGCTCTTGATGGTGATCTCTGGAAAGACTTTTACGATAAGTTTCATGAAAACAGCGCGCGAAATGCCAGCCTGAAAAGAGGGGCGCGGATTATAGCGGAAATTGCTCAAGGTTTGACCAGTTATCGTACGAACGGGCAAACGCACCAATATCGACCATCTAAAACAGACCCGCACCAAACCAGCGCACCCCTATTCAACCCCACCTCCTGTAGCTGCGGCGCAAGCCGCGTCCCGCGCTCATACCTATTAATGCCGGGGACGAAGCGTGACGCGGCTTGCGCCGCTGCTACAGGGGAATGGGTTCGAACCTGCGGATAGTGAGAATCAGCGTTGCGCCCATCACGGGGCACTGGCATGCAAATTGCTCCCTTGTGAGGCAGGTTGCCTTGGCCGACTATCGGGCCCGGCATCACACATATTTAGGGGCCCCCTTTCACAATCGGCCCCATTCCACCCCGGAGGACAACATGTCGAAGTCGGTTCAACTCATCAAAGATCATGACGTCAAGTGGATTGATCTGCGCTTCACTGATACCAAAGGCAAGCAGCAGCACGTGACCATGCCAGCGCGCGATGCCCTGGATGACGACTTCTTCGAAGTCGGCAAGATGTTCGACGGTTCCTCCATCGAAGGCTGGAAAGGCATCGAAGCCTCCGACATGATCCTGCTTCCGGACGACAGCACTGCCGTTCTGGACCCGTTCACCGAAGAGCCGACCCTGATCCTGGTCTGCGATATCATCGAACCGTCCACCATGCAGGGCTACGATCGCGACCCACGCGCCATCGCCCATCGCGCCGAGGAATACCTGAAGTCGACCGGTATCGGCGACACCGTGTTCGTCGGTCCGGAGCCTGAGTTCTTCATCTTCGACGAAGTGAAGTTCAAGTCCGACATTTCCGGCTCCATGTTCAAGATCTTCTCGGAACAGGCTTCCTGGATGACCGACCAGGACGTCGAAGGCGGCAACAAGGGCCACCGTCCAGGCGTCAAGGGCGGCTACTTCCCAGTGCCACCGGTCGACCATGACCACGAGATCCGTACCGCCATGTGCAACGCACTGGAAGAGATGGGTCAGGTCGTCGAAGTTCACCACCACGAAGTGGCGACTGCCGGCCAGAACGAAATCGGTGTCAAGTTCAACACCCTGGTCGCCAAGGCCGACGAAGTGCAGACCCTGAAGTACGTCGTGCACAACGTTGCCGACGCCTACGGCCGCACCGCTACCTTCATGCCCAAGCCACTGTACGGTGACAACGGCTCGGGCATGCACGTGCACATGTCGATCTCCAAGGATGGCAAGAACACCTTCGCTGGCGAAGGCTATGCCGGCCTGTCCGACACCGCGCTGTACTTCATCGGCGGCATCATCAAGCACGGCAAGGCGCTGAACGGCTTCACCAACCCGTCGACCAACTCCTACAAGCGTCTGGTCCCAGGTTTCGAAGCGCCGGTCATGCTCGCCTACTCGGCCCGCAACCGTTCGGCTTCCATCCGTATTCCTTACGTCAACAGCCCGAAAGGCCGTCGTATCGAAGCGCGCTTCCCGGACCCGGCAGCCAACCCGTACCTGGCTTTCGCGGCCTTGCTGATGGCTGGCCTGGACGGCATCCAGAACAAGATCCACCCCGGCGATGCCGCCGACAAGAACCTGTACGACCTGCCGCCCGAAGAGGCCAAGGAAATCCCGCAGGTTTGCGGCAGCTTGAAGGAAGCCCTGGAAGAGCTGGACAAGGGCCGTGCGTTCCTGACCAAGGGCGGCGTGTTCAGCGATGACTTCATCGACGCCTTCATCGCCCTCAAGAGCGAAGAAGAAATCAAGGTCCGCACCTTCGTACACCCACTGGAATACGACCTGTACTACAGCGTCTGATCCCTGTGATGTGACAGAAAGGCCACCCTCGGGTGGCCTTTTTTCGTTCTGCGCCTACCATGGCAACGCTGCACGCACCCCCTCAATTGCTCTATGCTGGCCCCCATGCAAGCGCCACTCAGAGAAGTTTCCATGCGCTCACCCCTAGCCTGCCTGTTGCTGCTGTGTGCGCTGCCCGCCGTGGCGCAGATCTACAAATACACCGACGCCGAGGGCAACACGGCCTACAGCAACCAGCCGCCCCAGGGGCGTGCCAGCCAAACGGTCGAGTTGCCGCCGCTCAACAGCGTGGAGTCGCTGCGCAAGCCCGCGCCAACCACCCTGCCGAGCACCACCGTCGCGGTGCCGCAGACCCAGTACAGCCAGCTGGAACTGACCGGGCTGCCAACCGACGAAGCGCTGCGGGCCAACAACGGCACCTTCGATGTGGGCGTGGCGATCGTGCCACGCCTGCGTTCGGGCGATCGCCTGCGCCTGGTGCTCGACGGCGAGCCCTATGGTCAGCCAAGCAACGTGCCGCGCCTGCAACTGGTGAATGTCGATCGCGGCGAACATGGCCTGGCGGTACAGGTCCTCGATGCCCGCGAAGCCGTGATCCAGCAGAGCGCCACCGTCACCTTCACGGTCCAGCGGGTTCACCTGCCGTGATGCGCTGGACGCTGCTCTGGCTGGCATTGATCACCGCCTCCGCGCAAGCCGCGGTGTACACCTACGTCGACGCCAATGGCAACCGGGTTTTCACCGACCAGCCGCGCAAGGGCGCCGAACGGGTGCCGATGCCTGCACGCGCCACGCCCACCGCCCCGGCTACCGTGATGCCGCCGCGCACCAGCAAGGTGCCAGTGCCGAACAGAACCGCGGCGACGCGTTATCAGATGCTGCGCATCCTCGGGCCCCTGCCGGACACCGCCGTGCGCGAGGAAGACGGTTCACTGATCGTGACCCTGACCAGTGAGCCGGCCTTGCAGCCCAACCATCGCTACCGCCTGTTGCTCGACGGCGAAGTGGCACAGGCGCCGGGGCGCAGTCCGGTGTTCGCCCTGAGCAACGTCGACCGCGGCACTCATACCCTGGCCGCCGAGATCATCGATCAGGACGACCATGTGATCGAGCGCACGCCAGCCCAGCCGGTCCACCTGCAGCGTATCTCGCTGATTCAGAAACGCCGGGTTCACCCCTGCCGAAGTTCCGACTACGGTGTACGCCCGGAATGTCCACTCAAGGACAAGCCGGAAGACGACTGAGCAGCGACAGCCAAAAACCACATATACCTGACCGCACTTTTTTGGTGCGCTATGCTGGTCATTGCCAGGCATGCCGTGCCATTTTGGGTCGCCGCGGCATTTGACGGACCGAAGATCCCCTGCTGCGAAGCACTATTGGTACCCATTTGCAGGAACCGCGCTTCTTTTCGGAGCCTTGGTTTGGTTCTTGCATTTTCCCTGCACCAGCGAGTTTGTTTCGCGCGCGAACCCGGGCGCTGCCACGGGCGCCCTGTGCCAAAAGAGGTCACCTGTCCCCATGACCATCAGCGATGCCCTGCACCGACTGTTACTCGACAACCTCACCACTGCCACCATTCTGCTCAATGCCGACCTGCGCCTTGAGTACATGAACCCCGCAGCCGAGATGCTGCTGGCGATCAGTGGCCAACGCAGCCATGGTCAGTTCATCAGCGAGTTGTTCACCGAATCCACCGAAGCCCTCAACTCCCTGCGCCAGGCAGTCGAACAGGCTCACCCCTTCACCAAGCGCGAAGCGATGCTGACCGCGCTGGCCGGGCAGACGCTGACGGTCGACTACGCGGTGACGCCGATCCTCAGTAACGGCGCCACCTGGCTGCTGCTCGAAGTGCATCCGCGTGACCGTCTGCTGCGCATCACCAAGGAAGAGGCCCAGCTGTCCAAGCAGGAGACCACCAAGATGCTGGTGCGCGGCCTGGCCCACGAGATCAAGAATCCGCTGGGTGGCATCCGTGGCGCGGCTCAATTGCTGGCGCGCGAGCTGCCCGAGGAAAGCCTCAAGGACTACACCAACGTCATCATCGAGGAAGCCGACCGCCTGCGTAATCTGGTCGACCGCATGCTCGGTTCGAACAAGCTGCCTTTGCTGGCCATGACCAATATCCACGAGGTGCTGGAGCGCGTGGCCAATCTGGTCGAGGCCGAAAGCCAGGGCTGCATCACTCTGGTGCGCGACTACGACCCGAGCATTCCGGATGTATTGATCGACCGCGAGCAGATGATCCAGGCCGTGCTCAATATCGTGCGCAATGCCATGCAGGCGATCAGCGGCCAGAACGAGCTACGCCTGGGACGCATCAGCCTGCGCACCCGCGCCATGCGCCAGTTCACCATCGGCCATGTGCGCCATCGCCTGGTCAGCAAGATCGAGATCACCGACAACGGTCCGGGCATTCCTGCGCAACTGCAGGAAACCATCTTCTACCCCATGGTCAGTGGCCGTCCCGACGGTACCGGCCTGGGGTTGGCCATTACCCAGAACATCATCAGTCAGCACCAGGGCTTGATCGAGTGTGAAAGCCACCCCGGCCACACCACCTTTTCGATCTTCCTGCCGCTGGAACAAGGAGCCGCTTCGTCATGAGCCGTAGTGAAACTGTCTGGATCGTCGATGACGACCGTTCCATCCGCTGGGTACTGGAAAAGGCCCTGCAGCAAGAAGGCATGACCACCCAGAGCTTCGACAGCGCCGATGGTGTCATGAGCCGACTGGCACGCCAGCAGCCCGACGTGATCATCTCCGACATCCGCATGCCCGGGGCCAGCGGCCTGGACCTGCTGGCGCGAATTCGCGAACAGCATCCACGCCTGCCGGTGATCATCATGACCGCGCACTCGGACCTGGACAGCGCGGTCGCTTCCTACCAGGGCGGCGCGTTCGAGTACTTGCCCAAGCCGTTCGACGTCGACGAGGCAGTGTCGCTGGTCAAGCGTGCCAACCAGCACGCCCAGGAACAGCAAGGCCTGACCGAAGTACCGGCTCTTACCCGCACGCCCGAGATCATCGGCGAAGCACCGGCCATGCAGGAAGTCTTCCGCGCCATCGGCCGCCTCAGCCACTCCAACATCACCGTGTTGATCAATGGCGAGTCGGGCACCGGCAAGGAGCTGGTCGCCCACGCCCTGCATCGGCACAGCCCGCGGGCCGCGTCGCCGTTCATTGCGCTGAACATGGCGGCGATTCCCAAGGACCTGATGGAGTCGGAGCTGTTCGGCCATGAAAAAGGCGCCTTCACCGGCGCTGCCAACCTGCGCCGAGGCCGCTTCGAACAGGCCGACGGCGGCACACTGTTCCTCGACGAAATCGGCGACATGCCGGCCGACACCCAGACGCGCCTGCTACGCGTGCTGGCCGATGGCGAGTTCTACCGCGTCGGTGGGCACATACCGGTCAAGGTCGACGTGCGCATCATTGCCGCTACCCACCAGAATCTGGAAACCCTGGTGCACGCCGGCAAGTTCCGCGAGGACTTGTTCCATCGCCTCAATGTGATTCGCATCCACATTCCGCGTCTGTCGGACCGTCGCGAAGACATCCCGACCCTGGCGCGACATTTTCTCAGCCGCGCGGCCCAGGAACTCGCGGTCGAGCCCAAGCTGCTCAAGAGCGAGACCGAGGACTACCTGAAGAACCTGCCGTGGCCTGGCAACGTGCGTCAGCTGGAGAACACCTGCCGCTGGATCACGGTGATGGCCTCGGGCCGCGAAGTGCACACCGGCGACTTGCCGCCCGAGTTGCTGAGCCTGCCGCAGGACGCGGCACCGGTGACCAACTGGGAGCAGGCGTTGCGCCAATGGGCCGACCAGGCCTTGGCACGCGGGCAATCGAGCCTGCTCGACAGCGCCGTGCCCAGCTTCGAGCGGATCATGATCGAGACCGCCTTGAAGCACACCGCCGGGCGTCGTCGTGACGCGGCCGTGCTGCTGGGCTGGGGTCGCAATACCCTGACGCGCAAGATCAAGGAGCTGGGCATGAAGGTCGACGGCGCCGACGAAGACGAAGTCGAAGAAGCCTGACGTCCCGCACACCGCCACCGGCATATGCGATCCCTGTAGCAGCGGCGCCAGCCGCGTCCGGCCTCACCGCGCTGGGGCAGACGCACCGCGGATGCCGCCGACGCGGCTTGCGCCGCTGCTACAGCGGTACGTCAGATGCCCAGCACACACCCCCACGGCATACCCGATCTCTGTAGCAGCGGCGCCAGCCGCGTCCGGCCTCACCGCGCTGGGTCAGATGCACCGCACATACCGCCGACGCGGCTTGCGCCGCTTCTACAGGGGTACGTCAGATGCCCAGCACACACCCCCACGGCATACCCGATCTCTGTAGCAGCGGCGCCAGCCGCGTCCGGCCTCACCGCGCTGGGTCTGATGCACCGCACGTACCGCCGACGCGGCTTGCGCCGCTGCTACAGGGGGTTTGAAGAAACTCTCCGCTTTCGTGCATTCGCCTTGTGCAGTGCACCCACACGATGCGCTAGCGAACATCGCTTATTGCTCGGATAAAACCTCGTCCGTTTCAATGAGCTAAAAGACTGTTATCCGATAAAAATAATTTTCCCTTACATTCCAATCAGATAGATTCCAAGACAAAACGTTTTTGGCGTTCAGAAAGCTTCTGCAACAAAACTGGCACGCACGCTGCAATGTACTAACCATTACCCAGTTTCGGGAACCTCGGTACAGGCAGGCCGGGGATTCCCTCTTTACACCGCGACTCCAGCCAAGGCTGGAATACCGCACAACTGTTTTGGGGACCTTGGTACAGGCAGGCCGGGACTCCCCTTCTTTACATCGAAACGCCCGGCTGCAAGGCCGGGTATTTCAGCCCCGCTTGGGGGGCCCCGGTACAGGCAGGCTGGGGTCCCCTCTTTTATTGCTCGCGCAGCTCGACGGTGGTTTGCCAGCGTCCATCGAGCTGCACCGCGCGCCATTGCATCTGCAACGGACGCGCTGCCACCACCGTCAACAACAACCCCTGATCACTGCGCTGAATGCGCCAGGTCACCGGCTTGCCGCCCACCAGCAACCGCCCGCTGGCCGGAGCGCCGGTGGCGTCGAACAGCATCGCCACCGTTCCTTCCACCACCTCGCCATGCAACCGCGGCTCATCGTTGAACCACAGCACCAACTGGTCGCGGTGCACTTCGATGTTGTCCAAGCGGGCAGGCTCGGGATTTGCCAGGCGGCCGATCATCAGTCCGACCAGCAAGCCAATGATCGCCAGCGAGCCCAAAACCCGTGGCCACAGTTGCGAACGCTCGCTCGGATCAGGAGTAGAATGCTGCCCGTCCTTCAGTTCGGTGCCGCGCATGTTTCACGTGATCCTTTTTCAACCAGAGATTCCGCCCAATACGGGCAACATTATCAGGCTGTGCGCCAACAGCGGTTGCGCCTTGCACCTGATAGAGCCGATCGGCTTCGAGCTGGACGACAAGCGCTTGCGTCGGGCCGGCCTGGATTATCACGAATATGCCACTCTGCAGCGCCACGCCGACCTGGCCAGCTGCCTGGAAAGCCTGGGGCAGCCACGGGTGTTCGCGTTCACCACCAAGGGTTCGCGACCGTTCCATGATGCCAGCTTCCAGAAGGGCGATGCGTTCCTGTTCGGACCTGAAAGCCGCGGGCTGCCCGCCGAAGTGCTGGAAGCGCTGGACAGCCAGCACAAGTTGCGCCTGCCGATGCGCGAAGGGTGCCGCAGTTTGAACCTGTCCAATACGGTGGCCGTGGCGGTGTATGAGGCGTGGCGGCAGTTGGGGTTCGAGTAGGGCTTGAGAGCCTCTTCGCGGGCAGCGGGCTCGCCGCCCGCGAAAGTGGGCACCACGCACCTACGAAAAAGCGCCCCGAAAGGCGCTTTTTGTTCACTGCAAGCCAACGCTTACTGAGGCGCAGGCGCTTCGCCCGATTCCTGCATGCGCTGCAGTTCCTGGGCATAGAGCATGTCGAAGTTCACCGGAGCCAGCATCAGCGCCGGGAACGAGCCGCGGGTCACTAGGCTGTCCAGGGTCTCGCGGGCATACGGGAACAGGATGTTGGGGCAGAACGCACCCAGGGTGTGGCTCATCGAACCCTCGTCCAGGCCCTTGATCAGGAAGATACCGGCCTGTTGCACTTCGGCGATGAACGCGACTTCTTCACCGTTCTTGACCGTGACCGACAGGGTCAGCACGACCTCGTGGAAGTCCCCTTCCAGGCCTTTCTGACGAGTGTTCAGATCCAGGGAAACGCTGGGTTCCCACTGCTGGCGGAAGATCGCCGGGCTTTTCGGCGCCTCGAACGACAGGTCACGCACGTAGATGCGCTGCAGCGAGAACTGCGGTTCGTTTTCGGCGGCAGCAGCGCCATTGTTCGCTTGGTCGGTCATCGCAGATCCTTGTGATCTTCAGAGGTGTGGGGGTAAGGGGACCGATCAGGCCCCCAGCAACGCGTCCAGCTTGCCGGCGCGCTCGAGGGCGAACAGGTCGTCGCAGCCGCCGACGTGCAACTCGCCGATCCAGATCTGGGGCACCGACGTACGGCCAGCCTTGGCGGCCATCTCGCGGCGCAGCTCGGGCTTGCCGTCGACCTTGATCTCGGTGAACGGCGCCTTCTTGCTTTCCAGCAGGTACTTGGCGCGCGAGCAGTAGGGGCAATAGTCGCTGGAGTAGACGAGGATCGGCTTCATGTCACTTCACCACAGGCAGGTTGTCGGCGCGCCAGCTCGAGACGCCACCGGCCAGCTTGGCGGCGGTGTGGCCGGCCTTGACCAGCTCGGCGCAGGCAGTGCCGGCGTGCTGGCCGATGGCATCGACCACGATCAGGGTCTTGCCCTTGTATTTTTCCAGCTCGCCGACGCGGCTGGCCAGCTTGTCCTGGGGAATGCTCAGCGCGCCGACGATGTGGCCCGCGGCGTAGTCCTTTTTGTTGCGGATATCCACGACCACGCCTTGGTCGCTGTTGACCAGCGCAGTCAGCTCGCGGGGGCTGAGGCTTTTGGCGCCCTTGCTCATTTCCAGCATGATCAGCATGACCAGCAGGACCACGAACGCGGTCACGAGCAGATAGTGATTTGTGGCGAATTCAATCAGGTGAGCGACCATCAGCGGGTTCCAGGGCGTTAAAATGTCGGCCAGTATACACAGCCGCCAAGTCCGGCCAAAGCCCGCCGGACGGAACCGCTCGGCCTGATTGCGGGTCTGTGCTTGTTGTTCTTGCACCCGCGGTGAAATAAACCGCCATGATTCGTCACGCAGGCCCGCAATGCCCTAAAATGCCGGGCTTCTCCTGAATGCTCTTCTGACATAGCGAGTGGGATCCATGACAGCCACGCCCAAACCCTTGGTCCTGATCATCCTCGATGGTTTCGGTCACAGTGAAAACCACGAGTACAACGCGGTCTATTCGGCTCGCAAGCCGGTGCTCGATGCCCTCATGGCACGCCAGCCCAATGGCTTGATCTCGGGGTCGGGCATGGATGTCGGGCTGCCCGACGGGCAGATGGGCAACTCGGAAGTCGGCCACATGAACCTGGGGGCCGGGCGTGTGGTGTACCAGGATTTCACTCGCGTGACCAAGGCCATCCGCGACGGCGAGTTCTTCACCAACCCCACGATCTGTGCAGCCGTGGACAAGGCCGTGGCCGCCGGCAAGGCGGTGCACTTCATGGGCCTGCTGTCGGACGGTGGCGTGCACAGCCACCAGGATCACCTGGTGGCCATGGCCGAACTGGCCGCCGGACGCGGTGCGCAGAAGATCTACCTGCACGCCTTCCTCGACGGCCGCGACACCCCGCCCAAGAGCGCCCAGGCCTCGCTGGAACTGATGGATGCCACGTTCGCCCGCCTTGGCCGTGGGCGCACCGCCAGCCTGATCGGCCGCTACTTCGCCATGGATCGCGACAACCGCTGGGAGCGCGTCAGCGCGGCCTACAACCTGATCGTCGATGCTGCCTCCGAATTCCACGCGGCCACTGCCGTGCAAGGCCTGCAGGCCGCCTACGAGCGCGGCGAGAGCGACGAATTCGTCAAGGCCACCACGGTCGGCGAGCCGGTTCGCGTCGAAGATGGCGATGCCATGATCTTCATGAATTTCCGCGCCGACCGTGCGCGCGAGCTCAGCCGCGTATTCGTCGAAGACGATTTCCAAGATTTCCCGCGCAATCGCCAGCCCAAACTGGCCGGCTACGTGGGCCTGACCCAGTATTCGGCAAAGATCCCGGCACCGGCGGCCTTTGCTGCCACCGGCCTGACCAACGTGCTGGGCGAATACCTGGCCAAGAACGGCAAGACCCAGCTGCGCATCGCCGAAACCGAAAAGTACGCCCACGTGACGTTCTTCTTCTCCGGTGGCCGTGAAGAAGAGTTCCCTGGCGAAGAGCGCATCCTGGTGCCCTCGCCCAAGGTGGCGACCTACGACCTGCAGCCCGAGATGAGCGCGCCGGAAGTGACCGACCGCATCGTCGAAGCCATCGAGCAGCAGCGCTATGACGTCATCGTGGTCAACTACGCCAACGGCGACATGGTCGGCCACAGCGGCATCATGGCTGCAGCGATCAAGGCGGTCGAGTGCCTGGACACGTGCGTGGGTCGCATCGCTGCGGCACTCGACAAGGTCGGCGGCGAAGCGTTGATCACCGCCGACCACGGCAACTGCGAGCAGATGGAAGACGTCTGCACCGGCCAGGCGCATACCGCGCACACCACCGAGCCGGTGCCGTTCATCTACGTCGGCCAGCGTGACGTCAAGGTACGCGCCGGCGGCGTGTTGGCCGACGTGGCGCCCACCATGCTCTGGCTCATGGGCCTGCCCAAGCCCGAAGAGATGACCGGCACCTCGATCCTGGTACAAGGCTGACCCATGCTCCGCGCCCTGATGTTCCTGACCCTGACATGCCTGCTCGGCCCGGCCTTCGCCGACGAGCGCGCGCAAACCCAGCAGCAGATCGACGCCACCCGCAAGGACATCGCCGAGCTGCAGAAAACCCTTGGCAAGTTGCAGGCGGAACGCTCCGGGGTGCAGAAAGAGCTGCGCACCACCGAAACCGAGATGGGCAAGCTGGAAAAGCAGGTGGAGGCCCTGCAGAAAGAACTAAAAAAGACTGAGGGCGAACTGGAGCGTCTGCAAGGCGAGAAAGCCAAGCTCCAGGCCGCCCGCGTCGAACAGCAACGTCTCATTGCCATTCAGGCCCGCGCGG
This sequence comes from Pseudomonas sp. MM227, assembly GCF_947090715.1. Lineage (NCBI taxonomy): Bacteria > Pseudomonadati > Pseudomonadota > Gammaproteobacteria > Pseudomonadales > Pseudomonadaceae > Pseudomonas > Pseudomonas sp. MM227. Next base: position 330,826 of record NZ_OX352319.1, on the reverse strand, counting down.
CCTATCAGAGCGGGCGCCAGGAATACCTGAAACTGCTGCTCAATCAGCAGAATCCGGAGAAGTTCGCCCGCACCCTGACTTATTACGATTATCTGAGCCAGGCGCGCCTGGAACAGTTGAAGAACTTCAACCAGACCTTGCACAAGCTGGCGGGTGTGGAAAAGGACATCAATCTGCAGCAGGCGCAGTTGCTGGTGCAGCAAGGCAATCTGGACAGCCAGCGCGAAGACCTCGACAAGGTGCGCAAGGAGCGTCAGGTCGCCCTGGCCAAGCTCAACGATCAGTACAAGCAAGGCGACCAGAAGCTGCAGACGCGTCAGCAGGACCAGGAAGACCTGGCCAAGGTGCTCAAGACCATCGAGGAAACCCTGGCACGCCAGGCTCGCGAAGCCGAGGAAGCGCGGCAGAAGGCCCTGCTGGCCGCCCAGGAGGCTGAAAAACGTCGGCAGCGCGAAGCGCAGGCGGCCGCCACCCGAGAAGCGCCAGCACCCGCACCACAGGCCCCTCGCGCACCGAGTGGCCCGCTGGTGTCGAGCAGCGGCGAAAGCTTCGGTGGTGCATTTGCTTCGGCGCGGGGAAAACTTCCATGGCCTGTCGATGGTCGACTGTTGGCACGTTTCGGGGAAACCCGCGGCGACGATGTCCGCACCAAATGGGACGGGGTCATGATCAGTGCCTCGGCCGGCAGCCAGGTGCATGCGGTGCACGGTGGCCGCGTGGTGTTCGCCGACTGGTTGCGCGGCGCCGGGCTTCTGGTCATTCTCGACCATGGCAATGGCTACCTCACCCTGTACGGGCACAACCAGACCCTGCTCAAATCGGCCGGTGATGTGGTCAAGCCCGGTGATGCCATCGCCACTGTAGGTACCAGCGGCGGGCAGAGCACGCCAGCGCTGTATTTTGCAATACGCCAGCAAGGCAAGCCGACCGACCCCTCGCAATGGTGTCGAGGCTGACTGGCGCAGTCGTTCAAAAGCAGCCCTCAAAGGCGCGAACCCGTATCAGGAGTCTGTTAGACATGCCGCATCTGTCCCGCCTTACCTCGCTGGCCCTGACGATCGCCGTGGCCTGTGCTGCCCCGGCAGTGATCGCCGCCGATCTGGCTCCCCAGCCTGCCCGGTCGGTTGGCACGGCTCCGGCCGCCGCACCGTTGCCGCTGGACGAGCTGCGGACCTTCGCCGAGGTGATGGACCGCATCAAGGCGGCCTATGTCGAGCCTGTGGATGACAAGACGCTGCTGGAGAATGCCATCAAGGGCATGCTCAGCAACCTCGACCCCCACTCCGCCTACCTGGGCCCCGAGGACTTCCAGGAGCTGCAGGAAAGCACCAGTGGCGAGTTCGGCGGCCTGGGCATCGAGGTGGGCAGCGAGAACGGCATGATCAAGGTGGTTTCGCCCATCGACGACACGCCAGCCTCCAAGGCCGGCATCGAAGCCGGCGACCTGATCGTCAAGATCAACAACCAGCCCACCCAGGGCCTGAGCATGACCGAGGCCGTCGATCTGATGCGCGGCAAGCTCGGCGAGAAAATCACCCTGACCCTGGTGCGCGACGGCGGTACGCCGTTCGACGTGACCCTGGCCCGCGCCACTATCCAGGTCAAGAGCGTCAAGGCGCAGTTGCTGGAAAACGGTTATGGCTATTTGCGCATCACCCAGTTCCAGGTGAAAACCGGCGAAGAAGTCGGCAAGGCCCTGGCAAAGCTGCGCAAGGACAACAACGGCAAGCTCAAGGGCCTGATTCTGGACCTGCGCAACAACCCCGGCGGCGTACTGCAAAGCGCCGTGGAGGTGGCCGACCACTTCCTCACCAAGGGCTTGATCGTCTACACCAAGGGCCGCATCGCCAACTCGGAACTGCGCTTCTCGGCAGACCCTGCCGATGCCAGCGAACGGGTGCCTTTGGTGGTGCTGATCAACGGCGGCAGCGCCTCGGCGGCAGAAATCGTCGCCGGCGCACTGCAGGACCACAAGCGCGGCATCCTCATGGGCACCGACAGCTTCGGCAAGGGCTCGGTGCAGACCGTGCTGCCGCTCAACAACGATCGCGCCCTGAAGATCACCACGGCGTTGTACTACACGCCCAATGGCCGCTCGATCCAGGCCCAGGGCATCATCCCGGATGTCGAGGTACGTCAGGGCAAGGTCACCCGCGATGCCGACACCGAAAGCTTCAAGGAAGCCGACCTGCAGGGTCACCTGGGCAACGGCAACGGCGGCGCCGATCGACCTTCGGGCAAGCCGGTGATCGGCGCCCGCAAGGCCCGGCCACAGGACGACGACTTCCAGATCAGCCAGGCGCTCAGCCTGCTCAAGGGCCTGAGCGTGACGCGCGGCAACTGATATGCGCCGGATTTCGTTGCTGGCCATGCTGTTGCTGCTTGCCGGCCCGAGCTTCGCCGGGCCGGCGTACCTGAGCCTGATCATCGATGACCTGGGCCAGTCCCCGGCTCGCGACAGCCGCACCCTGGCTCTGCCCGGCCCAGTGACGCTGGCAATCATGCCCGACACGCCACACGCTGCGGACTTTGCCCGCCAGGCGCACAAGGCCGGCAAGACCGTGATGGTGCACATGCCCATGGATCCTGCGACCGGCCCGTTCGCCTGGCGACCCGACATGCCTGCCAGTGAGCTACTCGCTCGCCTGCAGGCCGCGCTGCGCGCCGTGCCGTATGCTGCCGGCCTGAACAACCACGAGGGCAGCCGCATGACCTCGCAGCCCGAGGCCATGGCCTTGTTGATGAACGAGCTGCAGCAGCACGGCATGTTCTTCGTTGACAGCCGCACCAGCGCCGCCACCGTGGCCGCCGCCAAAGCCCAGGGCATCGGCCTGGCCAGCCTCTCCCGGGACGTCTTCCTGGATGACACGCGCACCGTCGAGGCCATCGCTGGCCAGCTCGAAAAAGCCATTGCCTTGGCACACAAACAGGGCACGGTGGTGATCATCGGACACCCCTATCCACAGACCCTGGAAGTGCTGGAGCGCGAACTACCGCGCTTGAAGGCCAGGGGAGTGGAGTGGATACCGGTCCGGCAGATGATCGGCGAGCGCGGCAATCGCGCCACGGCCGCCCATGGCAAGGGCGGGATCTACCACTGATTCGCCATTGCCCTGTTTCATGGAGTGCCGTGTCTCATAGATAGTCGGCGAATACCCGATCGACGAAACCGTCGCGGCGCATCTCATCGAGTGATCGTTGCAGACGCTCGACCACCGCCTGCGGTGTGTCCTTGTTCAGCGCCAGAAACAGCTCGGCGCTGTTGAAGCGCAGCACGGTCTTGAGCCCGTTGATCCCTTCCAGACGTGCCAGATAGCGGCCAGCCGGATCGCCCGTGGCCCACAGGTCGATCTGGCCATCCAGCAACTTGCGTGCGTTGTCCTGGTCGCGCAGGGCGACGATCGGACGCATGTCACGCTCGGCAAGGCTCTGCGCAATGGCATCGCCCTTGTAGGCGCCGATCCGGTAGGGCCGGGCCTGGTCGAGGGTTTCCAGGGTGATCGGGCTGTCCGCACGGGCCAGCATGATCCAGTCATCCGGACCCAGTGGGCCAACCCATTTGAAGGCCTGTTCGCGCTCGGGCAGGCGCGCGGTGACGAACACCCCATAGCCGGCATTGCTCAGGGCCAGCTTGTAGATACGGTCCCAGGGAAACCGCAGGGTCATGCTGTAGGGGATGTCCGCCCGGCGGAACATTTCGCGCACGAGTTCCGCTGCGATGCCGCGGATGTTCTCTTCCTGGGCGAAGTTCTTGTCGTTGCTGGCCATGTTGTAGGGTGGAAAGTTTTCGGTCAGCAAGACCATCGAATAGCCTGCCGGGACCTCGGCGCGCACGGGGCTGCCACTGAGCAGCGCAGCACAGAAGGCAAAGGCGAGAAAAGTGCGGTCGAGCATTACGAGGTCCCTGCAGCAAAGGCAACGCCAGAGTGCCGGTCAGGCCGACGGCTGTAAAGCCCTGCAATGATTACGTGACAAGGTGTCTACACCGCGCTGTGCAGCAGGTTTTCCAAGGCTGTGAGGTCCGGCACCCGCGCTACGGTTTCGCCGACCTGCACCGCCGCCATTTCCAGCGGCTTGAGCGGCACGTCAACGTAGCTGAGCTGGCTGTCGACCCGGCACGAGCGAGGCACGTGCTGGATCAGTACGGCAATGAAACGCGTCGAGGTTTCACCCAGTGCATTGAGCACGACGATACGGGCGCGCTCGCCGATCACCGCTTCGCCGCCGCTGGCCGCTTCGAAGCTGACCAGCGGCAGGCGCAGGTTGCGCCACTCGATCATTCCCAGGTGCCAGCGCGCGGCGCCGAGCACCGGTTCACCGGGCAGATAGTCGATCAGCTCGGCCACCGCCACGTTGGGCAGCAACAGGCTTCGATCGGCCAGGGGCAGCACCAGCGCGGTGAGGCTGTCGCGGCGGCCGATCGCCCGATCAAGCATGGACCTGGCCCCAGCGTTCGATGCATTCCAGCAACTGGCTCTCCTGATAGGGCTTGCCCAGGTACTCGTTGACGCCAATGGCCATCGCCCGCTCGCGATGCTTTTGCCCCGTACGTGAGGTGATCATGATGATGGGCAGGTCCTTGAGCGTGGGATGCTGGCGGATGCGCCGGGCGACCTCGAAACCGTCCATGCGCGGCATCTCGATGTCCAGCAGGAGAATATCGGGGCTGTGTTCCTGCAACAGCGCCATGGCGTCGACCCCGTCCTTGGCGGTCAGCACCTGCATGCCGTGACGCTCGAGCAAGCGACTGGTGACCTTGCGCACGGTCACCGAGTCGTCGACTACCAGGACTTGCAGGCGCCGTACCTGCGCACCGTGCTGATAACCGGCGCGAGCCACGGCCACACCCTGACGGGCCCGCAGCTGAGCCAGCAGGTCGAGGATCAGCACCACGCTGCCATCGCCCAGGATGGTCGCACCGCCCAGGCCCGGCACGGCCGCGAACTGGCTTCCCAGGCTTTTCACCACGATTTCGCGGGAGCCGGCCAAGGCATCGACCTGCACCGCCACCTGCTGATCGAACGCGCGCACCAGCAGCACGGGCAACGGTTGGCTCTGCGCCGTCAGCGAGGGGACGGCGAGGCCATGCAGCAGGGTGCCCAGGTAGCGCAGGTCATACACCCGCCCGGCGTAGCCGTAGCGCGGTGGGGCAGACTGGTAGGCATCGTGCAGCTCGCCGGGCATGACCCGCACGATCCCCTCGATGCTGTTCAGGGGAATCGCGTACTGTTCTTCGCCACACTGCACCATCAGGGCGCGGTTGACCGACACGGTGAACGGCAGGCGAATCTGGAACCGTGCGCCCTGCCCCGGCCGCGAGTCGATACTCATGGCGCCACCCAGCTGCTTGACCTCTTCGTGGACCACGTCCATGCCCAGGCCACGGCCGGAAATCTGCGTGACCTTGGTAGCGGTGGAGAAACCGGGCTGGAGGATGAACTGCAACACGTCGTGGTCGCTGAGGTCGCTGTGCGGATCCAGCAAACCGCGCTTGATAGCCTTGGCGCGCACCGCTTGCAGGGGCACCCCGGCACCGTCGTCACTCATCTCGATGACGATGTCGCCGCCTTGGTGCAGCAAGGCCAGACGAATGTGCCCCACCGCCGGCTTGCCCGCAGCCAGGCGCTGCTCGATCGGCTCCAGGCCATGATCGACGGCATTGCGCAGCATGTGTTCGAGCGGCGCGATCATGCGTTCCAGGACGCTGCGGTCCATCTCGCCCTGAGCCTGGCTGACTTCGAACTCGACCTCCTTGCCCAGCGCCTCGGCCACCTGGCGCACTACACGCTGCAGGCGCGGCAGCAGGCGCTCGAACGGCACCATGCGCGTGCGCATCAAGCCCTCCTGCAATTGGCTGTCGACGCGCGCCTGTTGCTGCAGCAACGTCTGTGCTTCCAGGTTGCGGCCGGCCAGGGTTTCCTTCAGATCGAGCAGGTCCGAGGCCGACTCGAACAGGGCCCTCGACAGCTGCTGCAGGTGTGAATGACGGTCCATTTCCAGTGGGTCGAAGTCTTCGTAAGCCTGACCATCGACCTGCTGACGGCTGAGGATGCGGCCTTGGGTTTCGGTATCGAGGCGGCGCAGCTGATCGCGCATGCGCTCGATAGTGGTTTCCATTTCCTGCAGCGCCGCCTGGGCGTCATTGACCTGCTGCTCGATGCGGCCGCGAAAGATTGCGGTTTCCCCCGCCAGGTTGCCCAATTCATCGAGCAGCTCGGCGCCGACCTTGATCACATCGACGGGACCACGTTCGGCGGCCACCGGTTCGGCAACTGCGGGCTTGGCCGAAGCAGCTGGCCCGGCGTGCCCGGCTGGCTCACTGCCCGCGGCGAATTCGGCGATCGCGGCAATCAGCTTTCCGGCGGACGGCAACGCCTGCCGCGAGCGGACCGCGTCGAGCATCTGGGCCAGGCGGTCGTGACCCTTGTGCAGCAAGCCAAACAGTTGGCTGGAGGCCTGCAACTGCCCCTGGGAGATGCGCTCGTACACCGATTCCAGCTCGTGGGCCAGGTCGCCCAGCGGACCGATCTCCACCATCCTTGCGCCGCCCTTGAGCGTGTGCAGGTCGCGCAGCAGGTTTTCCGCTTCGAGATGGTTGCCCGGTTCGGCCTGCCAGCGCACCAGTGCCGCGCCTGCGCTCTCGACGATGTCCAATCCCTCTTCGATGAAGATACCCAGCAATTCACCGTCGGCGTCGTCCACCTGCTCGATTCCAGGCTCCGATGGACCCGGACGCGGCGGGGGCTGGGATGCCCCCTCGTAGCCGGGTTCGCTCAGCCAGCGCCGCTGGGTCTGCTCGATGGATTCCTCGGTGAATGACCCTTCATCCTCGGCATCCGCCGCAGCGGCGTTGCCAAGCAGGGTAAGATCGATCACCGCGCCGCCTTCGCGCTGCACCACACCCATGGCGTGCGGGGCCAGGGCACCCTGCAACAGTGCCCGCAAGGCACGCACGTGGGTGGGCTGGGCCTTGACCTCTTGCCCGGCCGCCAATTGATCGAGCATGCCGATCATGGCTTCCTGGGCCTGTTCGGCCTGCTGGAAAAAATCCGTGCTGACACTCAGGCTGCTTTCTTCGACCGCGCCATACAGATCGAGCAGCGCCTCGCACAGCTCGTCGAGCGCCTGCACGTCCGTCAGTTGCGCCTGTTCGCCCAGCAGGGTCAGCTGGTCGAGCAGCCGTGGCAACTCCACACGGCTGGCCGGCGTCTGTTGCCAGCGCTGCAGCAAGCGCTCGGCATCGAGCAGGATATCCATGCCCTCGTCGAGCAACCGCTCGATCAGTTGCGGCGCCTGGACCTGCCGGGCATCGCCCAGCGTCTGTACGCCCTGCAGGCGTTCGGTGGTGTGTTCCTGTACCTGCCGGATCAGCTCGCCGGCACCGGGAATGGGCGTCAGCGGCTGCGCAGGCAATTGCAGCAGCTTCTGCCGCATCAGATAGTGGGCATCGCCCAGCAGGCCCAGCGTTCGGGCCTGGAACGGCAGCCGGTGGGAACGCAGCTCGCGGGCCATGACGTCGAAGGCCGTGGCCAGTTCGGCCAGCGGCGTGACACCGGCCACCAGCGCGCTGCCCTTGAGCGTGTGCAGGGCACGCTGCAATTCGTCGGTGACGGCGACGTCGTTGCCCTGCTCGTCCAGGGCGAGAAATCGCTCCACGGCGCTCAGGTGGCTCAAGGCCTCGCTGTGGAAGATCTCCAGCAATTGGGTATCCACGGGTTCGGGCTCCGGGCCCGTCGCGGCATGCGCCTCGCCGTGTGGGTCTGTTGGCGCAGCCGCTGCCAGGCCAGCCTCGGCCACCGCCAGCAGGCTCTCATGGGCAAGCTGCGGTGCTTCGCTGGTGCGCTGCAGGTAATGCTCGACCGCCGCGAGTGCAGCCGTCACCTGCTCCAGGGGCACAGGTACCGATGCCGTCGGCTCGTCCAACAGGTGCGCTTGAACGGCGTCATTGCAGCCTTGCAGCACCGCGGCGGCCCTGGGCAACGGCAGCATGACCAGCGCACCGCGCAGCTGGGTGAGCAGCGGCACCAAGGTGCGCAGCCGTTGCCGGTCCCAGCGGCCGTCGCTGGAATCGGCCAGTATGTCCCTGGCCTCCTGCAGGCCGAAGCGGGTTTCGCGCATCACCAGTTGGCGAATCTGCACCAGGTCGGTGCTGGACGTCTGCTGCTCGTCGCGCCCCGGCGTATCGCTGGGTCCCGCCATGCCCGCCAGCGTGGCTTCGACATAGAGCAGTGCCCCGGCGACGTCCATCAACACGGCATCGTTGGGCTCGCGGGTCCCCTGCACCAGGCTCTGGATCACCGCCAACTGGTCGATGATGACCTTGCGCGGCTGGCCGAAACCGAGCACAGCCAGGGCATCGGCAATCTGTCGCAACGATGCCGTCAGGCCGTTCAACTCCTGGGTGTACTCGCGACCACCGCGCACGAACAGGTCCAGCTGCTCCTTGACCTTGAGCAACTCCTCGCACAACGCGGGAAGTACGTATTCGTGCCGTTCAGCCATGATCACTCCGCAGTTGCATCGGCACTGGGCGCCGGCAAGGTGAAACCGGACACCGAACGGCGCATCTCGCTGGCCATCTGCGCCAGATTGCCGATGCTTTCAGCCGTTGCACTGGAGCCTGAAGAGGTCTGCTCGGTGATCTGCTGGATCACCGACATGGTGTGCGAGATCTGTCCTGCCGAACTGGTCTGCTGCTGGGCAGCGCTGGAAATCACCTGGATCAGCTCGGCCAGATCCTGCGACACGCCCTCGATCTCTTCCAGGGCGATCCCGGCGTCGTGAGCCAGGCGCGCACCGCGCACCACTTCGAACGTGGTCTGTTCCATGGAGATCACTGCCTCGTTGGTGTCGGCCTGGATCGCCCGCACCAGCGTCTCGATCTGCCGGGTAGCCGATGACGAGCGCTCGGCCAGGCGTTGCACTTCGTCCGCGACCACGGCAAAGCCACGCCCGGCCTCGCCAGCCATGGAGGCCTGGATCGCCGCGTTCAGGGCAAGGATGCTGGTCTGGTCGGCAATGTCGTCGATCAGGCTGACGATGTGGCCGATTTCCTGGGACGATTCGCCCAGCCGCTTGAGGCGCTTGGCGGTGTCCTGGATCTGCTCGCGAATGTTGTCCATGCCCTGGATAGTGTTGTTCACCACCTCGCTGCCCTTGTTGGCGATGGTCACCGAACGATCCGCAACCTTGGCCGACTCCCAGGCGTTCGTCGACACCCGGTCGATCGACTGGGCCATGTCGCTGATCGCCACCGATGCGTCACTGATCTGCTGCGCCTGATGCCCCGAGGCCCGCGCCAACTGGTGAGCAGTGGCCTGGGTGTCCTGCACGGCCGTAGCGACCTCTTCGGCGGTGAGGTTGATGGTGGCCACCAGATCGCGCAACTGGTCGATGGAATGATTGATCGAATCGGCGATGGCACCGGTGAATTCCTCGGTCACCGAGGCGGTCACGGTCAGGTCGCCATCGGCCAACCCACCGATCTCATCGAGCAGGCGCATGATCGCCGCCTGGTTGCGCTCGCTTTTCTCTGCGGTCTGGCGCAGTTGCCGTTTGGTTTCGCGCACCATCACCAGGGCGATCAGAATGATCGAAGCCAGCGCCGCCAAGCCCAGCACATAGCCACCGACGGTACCAGCGGAACGCCCGCTGGCCAGGTTCTCGAAGCCGCTGGCCAGGCGCGAGGCTTCTTCCAGAAGGGTCTGCGACTGATTGAAGATATTGCTGGCCGAGGCCCGCACCTGAAACAGTTCGGGCGAGGTTTCGAGGATCTCGTCGACGCTGCCCGAGACGAACTGGAACAGCTCGGCGATCTCGCGCAAGCGCGCGCGTGCCTCCGGATCTTGTACCTGGGTCACCCGGATCAGCGCATCGCCGTCGAGCATGCCGCCCAGCACCTGGCCGAAACGATTGGCGTCGCGGCCGAAGCTCTCCGCAGCCTGGGCCGCGCTTTCGTCGCCGGACAGCACCGTGTTGACGGCGCCCAGAATGCGCTCGGCGAGCAACGACTGTCGCTGGGCCACGGCGACCTGGCTGGCAGGCGCGGCACCGCGCAGCAGCGTGTCGACGACCTTGTCGTACTCGACCTGCAGTTGCGGCACGGTTTCGGCCAGGGTCGCGGCCACCTGGTGCAGCGACAGCACCGTCTGCTCGCTGGCCAGGATCGCATCGGAATTGTGGCGCAACTCGTCCCAGTCGCGCTGCACCAGGCGCATCTGCTCGCGCATCGCCGCGGGGGCCGCAGGCAGCCCGGTGGCGCTGTCGCCCTCCTTGAGAAAACCCCAGCGGCGCTCGAAATCGTTGCGCGCATCGGCCAGCAACTTGAACGCTGCAGCCTTGCCCGCCGCCGCCTCGGTGGCGTTCTTGGCGATGCGCTGCGACAGCACGCGCAATTCGCCGGCATGGCCGATGTACTGCTTGTCGTAGGTGGATTGAGTGTTGAGGTAGGTGAAATTGGCGAACAGCAGAACGATGAAGATCACCAACGCCACGAACAGGCCGATGATCTGCGCGCCGGCTCGGGAGCCCAACAGAGAGTTGCCTGGCCAGCGCTTGGTCATGATGTGGGCCCGTGTAGGGCGAGTCTGCTGGGGGAAGTACGGATACGCATAGGCATGCTCAGAGTGCTACATCCAGGAAAGCGGGGGCCTGTACCAGCCGGGCCGGGCTGAACACGCACCAGGGGTGTTCACGCAGGAAGTGGCCCTGCAGGAACGGCGCGGCGGCAGCCAGCGCCATTTCGGGCAATGATGCCTGGTGGTTGGCCGAGCTGAAATGCTGCAGACCGGCGACCTCGTCCACCAGCAGGCCGACGAAGATGTCCGCTCGGTCCACCACCAGCACCCGGTGCTGTTTGCGCTGCGGCGACAGGCCATGGCCGAAGAATCCGCCCAGGTCGATGACCGGCAACAGCCGCCCGCGCAGGTTCGACACGCCCACGACCCAAGGCCTGACCCCCGGCAGCCGCGTGCTGCGTGGCTCGGGCAGCACTTCGGCAACCTCGCCCATGGGCGCGACGTACCAGTGCCCGGCCAGACGAAAACCGATGCCGCTCCAGGTCTGCAGGCGCAGTTCCTGCGAGGGCAGCTCGGCGGCCAGCAGGCGACAACGCTGGTCGATATCGAGCAGCAGGTCGAAGGCGGTGCGTGACTCCAGCATCGGCGTGGGTCAACCGGCCAGGACGGTGTTCAACGTCTGGATCAAGGTGTCCTCGTCCACCGGCTTGGTCAGGTAGCCCTTGGCCCCCTGGCGAGTGCCCCAGACCTTGTCGGTTTCCTGATCCTTGGTGGTGATCATGATCACCGGAATGTGCGCGGTCTCTTCGTCCTTGTGCAACTGGCGGGTCGCCTGGAAGCCGTTCAAGCCGGGCATGACGATGTCCATGAGGACGGCGTCGGGCTTCTCCTGGCGGGCCAGGGCCACACCATCGGCACCGTTCTGGGCCTTGAGCACTTCATGACCGTGCCGTTCCAGCATGCCGGTGAGTTTGTAGGTTTCCGTCTGCGAATCATCGACGATCAGGATTCGAGCCATGCTGTTCCCCATGCGGTAAAGGCCCTGGCACGCGCCAGGGCTGGACAACGTTCGCTACGCGGCGAAACCCGGCACATGGGTGCGGATCGCGGCGAGCAGTTCTTGCTTGCTGAAGGGCTTGGTCAAAAATTGATCCGAGCCGACACTGCGGCCGCGAGCCTTGTCGAACAGGCCATCGCGCGACGACAACATCACCACCGGAATGGCGCTGAAGCCGCTGTTGCTCTTGAGCAGCGCGCAGGTCTGGTAGCCATCCAGGCGCGGCATCATGACATCAATGAAGATGATATCGGGACGTTCGTCGACGATCTTGGCCAGGGCATCGAAGCCATCGAGTGCGGTGATCACTTGGCAGCCTGCCTGTTCGAGCAACAGTTCGGCGCTGCGACGAATCGTCTTGGAGTCGTCGATCACCATGATCTTGAAGGCTTCGGACGTTTTCATGGAGGCTCTGATGTGCGCTTGCCCCGACGGGCGCCTTCGCGGGCAATAAAGAAGTCCGAGCCTTTTTAGCACACTCTCCAACAGCGTTCCATCGGCCGCTGCCCCTTGACCTGCGGGCCATGCGGCGCCACCCTGACGCCACTTTCCAAGACCCATTCGCAAGCGGCACGTCCCGCGTACAGGAGCTACCCCATGAGCGTTCGCCTCGGCATTGTCATGGACCCGATCGCCAACATCTCCTACAAGAAGGACAGCTCGCTGGCCATGCTGCTGGCGGCCCAGGCACGCGGTTGGTCGCTGTTCCACATGGAAATCCAGGACCTGTATCAAGGCCAGGGCCAGGCCCGCGCGCGGATGCGTCCGCTCAAGGTCTTCGCCGACCCGCAGCACTGGTTCGAGTTCGAGTCGGAATTCGACGCGCCGCTGGCCGATCTCGACGTCATCCTGATGCGCAAGGACCCACCCTTCGACCTCGAATTCGTCTACAGCACCTACCTGCTCGAACAGGCCGAGGCCGCGGGCGTACTGGTGGTGAACAAGCCGCAGAGCCTGCGCGACTGCAACGAGAAGATGTTCGCCACGCTGTTCCCGCAACTGACCCCGCCCACGCTGGTCAGCCGTCGGGCCGACATCCTGCGCGAGTTCGCCGCCGAACATGGCGACGTCATTCTCAAGCCGCTGGACGGCATGGGCGGCACCTCGATCTTCCGCCATCGGGTGGGCGATCCGAACCTGTCGGTCATCCTCGAAACGCTGACGGCCATGGGGACCCAGCAGATCATGGCGCAGCGCTACCTGCCGGCGATCAAGGACGGCGACAAACGCATCCTGATGATCGACGGCGAGCCGGTGCCCTACTGCCTGGCGCGTATTCCCGCCAGCGGCGAGACTCGCGGCAACCTGGCAGCCGGGGGGCGTGGCGAAGCGCGTCCGCTGAGCGACAAGGACCGCTGGATCGCCGAACAGGTCGGCCCGTCGCTGCGCGCCCGGGGCCTGTTGTTCGTCGGCCTGGACGTGATCGGCGAGCACCTCACCGAGATCAACGTCACCAGCCCGACCTGCATCCGCGAAATCGACGCGGCATTCGGCACCGACATCGGCGGCCAATTGATGGACGCCATCGATCGCAAGCTCAAGGCACGCTGACCCTACGCCCCTGCTCCGGGTTATGATGCACGCCCTTTCAGTTGCCGGGCGCGCATCGCCGCCCGGGTTGCACGCCTGCCGGATTCTTCATGACGCTGCCCGCCGACCTCCCTGCTGAACTGACCCGCATCGGCGCCCGCCCTGCGGATCGGCTGGGTTTTACCCTGTTCCTCGCCGCGCTGCTGCACGTCGCCCTGATCGTCGGCGTGGGCTTCGGCACGCAGCCGCCTACCCAGATCAGCAAGACCCTGGAAGTGACCCTGGCACCGCTCAAGAGCCAGACCGCGCCCAAGGATGCGGATTTTCTTGCCCAGGACAACCAGCAAGGCAGCGGCACCCTGGACAAGAAGGCCGTGCCCAAGACCACTGAAGTCGCGCCCTTCCAGGACAGCAAGATCAACAAGGTGACGCCACCGCCTGCGCCCAAGCCGGTCACCCAGCCCGAGCCTGCACCGCTGAAGAAGGCCATCGCCACCACGGCCCCCCGGCCGGTGAAGACCGAGGCACGACCGCCACCGGTCAAGCCCGACCCCAAGCCAAAGGCCGTTACCCCGGAATTCGACAGCTCGCAGCTGTCCAGCGAGATCGCCAGCCTGGAAGCCGAGCTGTCCCACGAGCAGCAGGCCTACGCCAAGCGTCCGCGCATCCACCGTTTGAGCGCGGCCTCGACCATGCGCGACAAGGGTGCCTGGTACAAGGATGATTGGCGCAAGAAAGTCGAACGCATCGGCAACCTCAATTACCCCGACGAGGCACGCCGCCAGCAGATCTACGGCAGCCTGCGGCTGATGGTGTCGATCAACAGCGACGGCTCGCTCTACGAGGTGTTGGTGCTCGAATCGTCCGGCCAGTCGCTGCTCGATCAGGCGGCCCAGCGCATCGTGCGCCTGGCCGCGCCGTTCGCGCCCTTCACCGGCGATCTGGCCGACGTCGACCGCCTGGAGATCATCCGTACCTGGCGCTTCGCCAAGGGCGATCGCCTGCAGAGCAATTGAGACACATGAAACTGCGCCTGCAAGCTTGTCAGGCTGGCAGGCCGACGCCACACTACAGGTCATGAAAAACCTCGAAACGAGCTACCTCAGGAACCAGTTCCTGATCGCCATGCCGCACATGGCGGACCCCAATTTTGCCCATACCTTGACCTACATCGTCGAGCACACGCCCAATGGCGCGATGGGCCTGGTGGTCAACCGCCTGCAGGACCTGAACCTGGCCGACATACTCGAGCAGTTGCGGCCGGACACCGAACCACCGGCTTCCTGCCAGCAGGTGCCCATCTACAACGGCGGGCCGGTGCAGACCGACCGCGGCTTCGTTCTGCACCCCAGCGGCCCGGTGTTCCAGGCCACGGTCGAGCTGGGCGAGGTCTCGCTGTCCACCTCCCAGGACATCCTGTTCGCCATCGCCGATGGCGCGGGTCCCGAGCAAAGCCTGATTACCTTGGGCTACGCCGGCTGGGAGGCCGGTCAGCTGGAAGCCGAACTGGCCGACAATGCCTGGCTGACCTGCCCCTTCGATGCCGACATCCTGTTCAATACCGACAGCGACCAGCGCCTCGGCGCGGCGGCGGCACGCCTGGGCATCAACCTCAGCCTGCTGACCAGCCAGGCGGGCCACGCCTGATGAGCGCACCCAGACTGCTGCTCGGCGTGGATTACGGCACCAAGCAGATCGGCTTCGCGGTCGGCCAGGTGATCACCGGCCAGGCCCGTGAACTGTGTACCCTCAAGGCCCAGAACGGCGTGCCCGACTGGACCCGCGTCGAAGCGCTGATCAAGGAATGGCAGCCGGACGCCATCGTCGTCGGCCTGCCGCTGAACATGGACGGCAGCCCCAGCGAAATGAGCGAGCGGGCAGAAAAGTTCGCCCGCCGCCTGAACGGCCGCTTCAACATCCCGGTGCACACCCACGATGAACGGCTGACCACCTTCGAGGCCAAGGGCGAGCGCATGGCCCGTGGCGGGCAGCGCGGCAGCTACCGCGACAACCCGGTCGACGCCATCGCTGCCAAGCTGCTGCTGCAAGGCTGGCTGGAGGCGAATGCGCTGGGTGGCAACAGCTGAAGATGACAGCAGCTGCACCCCACCCCACCGTAGCAGCGGTGCAAGCCGCGTCGGGCCTCGACGCATTTTTCCAGATACACCGCGCGTCCGGCCCTGACGCATTTTTCCAGATACACCGCACGACCGCCGACGCGGCTCGCGCCGCTGCTACAGGTGGGGTGCAAGCCGCGTCCGGCCTCGGCGCATTTTTCCAGATACACCGCGCGACCGCCGACGCGGCTCGTGCCGCTGCTACAGGTGGGGTGCAAGCCGCGCCACGTTGCACCCCTCTCTTCGGACGAACTCAAACACAGGAGCACACATGAGCCTTCCCAACCCGGCCGAGCTGATCGGCGCGATGGCTGTCGACCTCAAGGCCCATCTGGCCAGGCGCTCCATTGCCGAGCCGCGCTACATCGGCATTCACAGCGGCGGTGTCTGGGTCGCTCAGGCGTTGCTGCAAGCCATGGACAGCAAGGCTGCGCTGGGCACCCTGGACGTGTCGTTCTACCGCGACGACTTCAGCCAGAACGGCCTGCACCCGCAAGTGCGCCCCTCGGCCCTGCCCTTCGAGATCGAGGGCCAGCATCTGGTGCTGATCGACGACGTGCTGATGAGTGGCCGCACCGTCCGCGCTGCCCTCAATGAACTGTTCGACTACGGCCGCCCTGCCAGCGTGACCTTGGTGTGCCTGCTCGACCTGGACGCCGGCGAGCTGCCGATTCGCCCCGACATCGTCGGTGCCACCCTGTCGCTGGCTGCCCATGAACGGGTAAAATTGCTCGGCCCGTCCCCGCTCGCCCTCGAGCGCCAGGACCTCGTTTCCGCCTCCAGCCTTTAAGAGCCCCCGCCATGACGCCTATCGACGCCAAGCGCCCGCTGCAGCTCAATGACCAGGGCCAGCTACGCCATTTTCTTTCCCTCGACGGCTTGTCCCGCGAACTACTGACCGAAGTGCTCGATACCGCTGATTCGTTCCTTGAAGTTGGCGCCCGTGCGGTCAAGAAAGTCCCGTTGCTGCGCGGCAAGACCGTGTGCAACGTGTTCTTCGAAAACTCCACGCGCACGCGCACCACCTTCGAGCTCGCCGCCCAGCGCCTGTCGGCCGACGTCATCACCCTGAACGTGTCGACCTCCTCGACCAGCAAGGGTGAAACCCTGTTCGACACCCTGCGCAACCTCGAAGCGATGGCCGCCGACATGTTCGTCGTGCGCCACGCCGACTCCGGGGCCGCGCACTTCATCGCCGAGCACGTCAGCCCGGAAGTGGCCATCATCAACGGTGGCGATGGCCGCCATGCCCACCCGACCCAGGGCATGCTCGACATGCTCACGATTCGCCGCCACAAAGGCGGCTTCGAGAACCTGTCGGTAGCGATCGTCGGCGACATCCTGCACTCGCGGGTAGCGCGCTCGAACATGATCGCCCTCAAGACCCTGGGCTGCCCGGACATCCGCGTGATCGGCCCGAAGACGCTGCTGCCCATCGGCGTCGAGCAGTATGGCGTCAAGGTGTTTACCGACCTGGAGCAGGGCCTCAAGGATGTCGATGTGGTGATCATGCTGCGCCTGCAGCGTGAACGCATGACCGGTGGCCTGCTGCCCAGCGAAGGCGAGTTCTATCGCCTGTACGGTTTGACCACCGCGCGCCTGGCTGGCGCCAAGCCCGATGCCATCGTCATGCACCCTGGGCCGATCAACCGTGGCGTCGAGATCGAATCGGCCGTCGCCGACGGACCCCATTCGGTAATTCTCAACCAGGTCACCTACGGCATCGCAGTCCGCATGGCGGTGTTGTCGATGGCCATGAGCGGGCAGACGGCCCAGCGTCAATTCGAGCAGGAGAGCGTCCAGTGAGCCTCAGTATTATCGGTGCACGGGTGATCGACCCCGCCAGTGGTCTGGACCAGATCAGCGACCTGCATATCAGCCAGGGGCGAATCGTGGCCATCGGCGATGCGCCCGCCGATTTCACCGCCAGCCAGCGCCTGGACGCCAGCGGCCTGGTGGCAGCGCCCGGCCTGGTCGACCTCAGCGTGTCGCTGCGCGAGCCCGGCTACAGCCGCAAGGGCACCATCGCCAGTGAAACCCGGGCCGCAGCTGCCGGTGGCGTCACCAGCCTGTGCTGCCCGCCGCTGACCAAGCCGATCCTCGATACCTCGGCAGTGGCCGAGCTGATCCTGGATCGCGCCCGCGAGGCCGGGCATGCCAAGGTGTTTCCGATCGGTGCCCTGAGCAAGGGCCTCGAGGGCGAGCAACTGGCGGAACTGATCGCCTTGCGCGATGCCGGCTGCATTGCCTTCGGCAATGGCCTGAACAGCTTTGGCAACCACCGGACGCTGTGTCGTGCGCTTGAGTACGCCGCAACGTTCGACCTGACGGTGATCTTCCATTCCCAGGACCGTGACCTGTCCGCCGGCGGGCTCGCCCACGACGGCCCTACGGCCAGCTTCCTTGGCCTGGCAGGCATTCCGGAAACGGCTGAAACCGTCGCCCTTGCACGTGACTTGCTGCTGGTCGAACAAAGCGGCGTGCGTGCGCATTTCAGCCAATTGACCACCGCCCGCGGCGTCGAGCTGATCGAACAGGCCCAAGGCCGCGGCCTGCCGGTCACGGCGGACGTGGCGCTGTACCAATTGATCCTGACCGACGAGGCGCTGACCGGGTTTTCCAGCCTGTATCACGTGCAACCGCCGCTGCGCTCGACAGCGGATCGGGAAGGCTTGCGTGCGGCGGTGAAGAAGGGCGTGGTGCAGGCCATTGCCAGCCATCACCAGCCCCACGACCGTGATGCCAAACTGGCCCCGTTCGGTGCGACCGAGCCGGGTATCAGCAGTGTCGAGCTGCTATTGCCGTTGGCCCTGACCCTGGTGCAGGATGGCTTGCTCGACCTGCCGACCTTGCTCGCGCGCCTGGGCCAGGGCCCGGCCGAGGCCATGCGCTTGCCGGCCGGCCGCTTGCAGGTGGGCGCAGCGGCAGATCTGGTGCTGTTCGATGAAGGCGTCTCGACGGTGGCCGGCGAGCGCTGGCTGTCCAAGGGCGCCAACTGCCCGTTCCTCGGTCACACGTTGCCGGGCGCCGTGCGTTACACCTTGGTGGATGGGCATATCAGCTTCACTGGCTGATCCCCCCCGCTCCTACAGACGACACCATCCCTGTAGGAGCGGTCAGCGGCCGCGAAAGCCTCGCCGCAGTACGGCTGATGCACCGCACTCACTTCTTCGCGGGCAGAGCCCGCTCCCACAGACGCCCCCCCCCGTAGGAGCGGTCAGCGGCCGCGAAGGCCTCACTGTGGTCTGCCTGATGCACCGCACCCACTTCTTCGCGGGCAGAGCCCGCTCCCACAAACGACCATCCCCGTAGGAGCGGCCAGTGGCCGCGAAGGCCTCGCTGCGGTCTGCCTGACACAGCGCAGCAGGGGCTGCAGCCTGAACGACCTACCCGCGCTGCGCGTTCTTCATCGACACCTGATCATTCAGCGTCCAGAAGTCATACAGCACGCCCACCAAGAACAACCCCCCGGTCAGCAGGTAGATCACCCCGGTGATCCACTTGCCCATGTACATGCGGTGCACACCGAACAAACCGAGAAAAGTCAGCAGTACCCAGGCCACGTTGTAGTTGGTCTGGCCGCTGTGAAAGCGCATGTCGGCGTGCCGGTCCATGGCCGGAATCAGGAACAGGTCGATAAGCCAGCCGATGCCGAACAGCCCCAGGGTGAAAAACCAGATCGTCCCGGTCACCGGCTTGCCGTAGTAGAAGCGATGAGCACCGGTAAAGCCCAAAATCCACAACAGGTAGCCCATGACTTTGCTGTGGGTATCGTGGATCCGATAGCTGTTCATTGTTGATGTACGCCCTCTGATATAAAAATTTTTTGAACGGTTTTGTGACTTTTTTGCCCCGTCCCGACGTATGGCATTTCTGTGACCGACATCGGCTGAACCCTTGCAGCACCTGAGTTGCGTGCCGCACAAAGGACAATTCTGCGCCCGATTGGTGCCATTTGCGACCTGCGTGCCTCGACCAGCGGATTAAAAACCACACAAAAAGCTGTTATAAAGTTGCGCGCCTACCCACATGAGCCCTGCCGAATGCGTCCATTTTTCAAGACATGGCTGACCATCTGCCTATTATTGCCCCTGGCCGCCCACGCCACCAATCGTGAGCAACGACTTCCCGCTGGCTTCAATGGCTACACCGCCCAGTCCGCTACCGAACAATCGCAACGCGCCCCACGCATCGTCGTGACCCGCCCTGCCAGCAACAACCAGGCATTGGCCAAGGTTACCGCGGTCAAGGTCGGCAGCGCCTCGTCCAAGCAGAGCAGCGATGTGCTCAGCCGTGCGGTCAACGTGCTTGGCACCCCCTATCGCTGGGGCGGCAGCAGCCCGAGCAAGGGTTTCGACTGCAGTGGCCTGGTCAAGTATGCCTTCAACGACGTGAAAGCCGTTGATCTGCCGCGTACGTCCAACGCCATGGCTGCGGGCCACGGCGTCAAGGTTGAACGCAAGGACCTCAAGCCGGGTGACCTGGTGTTTTTCAACATCAAGAGCCGCAAGGTGAATCACGTCGCCATCTACCTGGGCAACGACCGCTTTATCCATGCCCCGCGTCGTGGCAAGGCCGTGACCATCGACACCTTGAAGAAACCGTACTGGAACACCCACTACGCCGTCGCCAAGCGCGTCCTGCCCAAAGAGCCGGCGCTGCGCATCGTCCAGCGCTGATCCCTCTTTCCGCGACGTGCCCTTCGCGGCCACGGACCGCTCCTACGGATGACTGCCATTCTCTGTAGGAGCGGCCAGTGGCCGCGAAACGTACGCCACGGTGCAGCGGGATATGCACCGATCAGAAGTTGTCCGGGGACTTGGCCTTTTCACGGGCCGAGTCGCGGCTGATGATGCCCTGGGCGAGCAGGTTCTTCAGGCACATGTCCAAGGTCTGCATGCCCAGCGACCCACCTGTCTGGATCGACGAGTACATCTGCGCGACCTTGTCTTCACGGATGAGGTTACGAATCGCCGGGGTGCCGATCATGATCTCGTGCGCAGCCACCCGCCCGCCGCCAATCTTCTTCAGCAAGGTCTGGGAAATCACTGCCTGCAGCGATTCGGACAGCATTGAACGCACCATCGACTTTTCCTCTGCCGGAAACACATCGACCACCCGGTCGATGGTCTTCGCCGCCGACGTGGTGTGCAGCGTGCCGAACACCAGGTGCCCGGTCTCGGCCGCCGTCAACGCCAGCCGAATGGTTTCCAGGTCGCGCATTTCGCCCACCAGGATCACGTCCGGGTCCTCACGCAACGCCGAGCGCAAGGCGTGGGAGAACCCCAGGGTGTCGCGGTGCACTTCACGCTGGTTGACCAGGCACTTCTTCGACTCGTGGACGAATTCGATCGGATCTTCCACGGTCAGGATGTGATGGTGCTTGTTGCTGTTGAGGTAATCGATCATTGCCGCCAGGGTAGTCGACTTGCCCGACCCGGTCGGCCCGGTGACCAGCACCAGCCCGCGCGGCACTTCGGTAATCTTGCGAAACACATCTCCCATGCCCAGGTCGTCCATGCTCAGCACCTTGGACGGAATGGTTCGAAACACTGCGCCGGCACCGCGGTTTTGGTTGAACGCGTTGACCCGAAAGCGCGCCACACCGGGCACTTCGAAGGAAAAGTCGGTTTCCAGAAACTCCTCGAAGTCCTTGCGCTGCTTGTCGTTCATGATGTCGTAGATCAGCGCCTGGACCTGTTTGTCGTCCAGCGCCGGCAGGTTGATACGGCGCACGTCGCCATCCACCCGAATCATCGGCGGCAGGCCTGCGGACAGGTGCAGGTCGGATGCGCCTTGTTTCGCACTGAAGGCCAACAGCTCGGTAATGTCCATGAGACTCCCCAAATACAGACAAGCAGGTAGAATGCCGCAGACCTGAAACCCGCCGGCACGAATTCAATGTCCACGATAGCAGACAACATTTCGCAAGTGAGTGCCCGAATCGCAGCCGCTGCTCGACAGGCGCAACGCGAGCCCGGCCAAGTCGGCCTGCTCGCGGTCAGCAAGACCAAGCCTGCCGCCGCCATGCGCGAGGCATTCGCCGCCGGCATCCGTGACTTCGGCGAAAACTATCTGCAGGAAGCCCTGGGCAAACAGCTGGAACTCACCGACCTGTCCTTGATCTGGCACTTCATCGGCCCCATTCAATCGAACAAGACGCGCGCAATCGCCGAACACTTCGACTGGGTACATTCCGTGGACCGCCTCAAGATCGCCCAACGGCTCAGCGAACAACGCCCGGCCGCGCTTGGCCCCCTGAACATCTGCATCCAGGTCAATGTCAGCGGCGAGGCCAGCAAGTCCGGCTGCGATCCCGACGACGTAGCCACCCTGGCCAGCGCCATCGCCGCGCTGCCCAACCTGCGCCTGCGTGGCCTCATGGCCATACCGGAGCCCACCGATGACATCGCCCTGCAGAACGCTGCCTTTGCCCGCGTGCATGCGCTGCAGCAGGATCTGCCAATGCCGCTGGACACCTTGTCCATGGGCATGAGCCACGATCTGGAGGCAGCCATCGCCCAGGGCGCCACGTGGGTGCGCATCGGCACGGCGCTGTTCGGCGCGCGCAACTACGGCCAAGACACCTCCCCGGCGCACACCGCTGTGGCCTCCTCACCTTTGAGCAAGGATCCTTCATGAGCAACACTCGTATTGCCTTCATCGGCGCCGGCAACATGGCCGCCAGCCTGATCGGCGGCCTGCGCGCGCAGGGTGTCGAAGCCAGCCACATCCGCGCCAGCGACCGCGGCGCCGAACAGCGTGACAAGGTAGCGGCCGAACATGGCATCGAGGTGTTCGCCGACAACGCCGAGGCCATCGAGGGGGTCGACGTGGTGGTGCTGGCCGTGAAGCCGCAAGGCATGAAGGACGTGTGCCAATCGCTGGCACCGAGCCTGGCACCCGGTCAGTTGGTGGTTTCGATCGCCGCGGGCATCAACTGCGCGAGCCTGCAGGCGTGGCTCGGCGAGCAACAGCCGATCGTGCGCTGCATGCCCAACACCCCCGCGCTTTTGCGCCAGGGCACCAGCGGCCTGTACGCCACCGCCGACGTCAATGCCGAACAACGCCAGCAGGCCGAAGACTTGCTGGGCGCGGTCGGCCTGGCCCTTTGGCTGGATGAAGAACAGCAGCTGGATGCGGTCACCGCCGTGTCCGGCAGCGGCCCGGCCTACTTCTTTCTGTTGATAGAAGCCATGACCGCCGCCGGGGAAAAACTCGGACTGCCGCACGAGACGGCTGCCCGGCTGACCCTGCAGACCGCCCTGGGCGCCGCGCACATGGCCGTGGCCAGCGAGGTCGACGCTGCCGAACTGCGTCGTCGCGTCACCTCACCCGCCGGTACCACCGAAGCGGCCATCAAGTCATTCCAGTCCGAAGGGTTCGAAACCCTGGTGCAGAACGCCCTGAACGCCGCCGCTCGGCGTTCGGCCGAGCTGGCCGAACAGCTGGGTCAATAACCAGGTCATCAAGGAGCTTTCATGTACGGTCTCAATACCGCGGCGATCTATGTCGTGCAAACCCTGGGCAGCCTGTATCTGTTGATCATGCTGCTGCGCTTCGTGCTGCAGCTGGTGCGTGCCGACTTCTACAATCCGCTGTGCCAGTTCATCGTGCGCGCCACGCAGCCGCTGCTCAAGCCGGTGCGGCGGATCATCCCCAGCCTGTTTGGGCTGGACATGTCCTCGCTGCTGCTGGCCATCGTCATCCAGATGATCATCATGGCGCTGACCTTGCTGCTCGCCTACGGCACCACCGGCAACCCCTTGCAGTTGCTGGTGTGGTCGATCATCGGGGTGACCGCGCTGTTCCTGAAGATCTTCTTCTTCGCCATGATCATCAGCGTGATCCTTTCCTGGGTCGCGCCGCAGAGCCACAACCCGGGTGCCGAGCTGGTCAACCAGATCTGCGAGCCGGCTCTGGCGCCGTTCCGGCGCATCCTGCCCAACCTGGGTGGCCTGGACATCTCGCCAATCCTGGCCTTCATGGTACTCAAACTGCTGGACATGCTGGTCATCAACAACCTGGCCATGAGCACCGGCATGCCGCAGATCCTGCGCCTGCTGATCTGACCGTCGCATGCCGCCTGCGTGAAGGTCCCGATGGGCTTTCACGCACGCGGCAAACGCTCCCTGCCTGCGTGCCTCCAACCCCGCCAAGCGCTGCTTGCCCCTGTGCCCCGCGCTCTTTAGACTTACGCCTCATTCAAGCGTGAGCAGGGTCGATGTCCACTGTCTTTCCCGATGATTGCGTCGGTCTGGTCGTTCCACAAATTGCCCACTTCAGCGAACCCCTGGCCCTGGCCTGCGGACGCTCGCTGCCCGCCTACGACCTGATCTACGAGACTTACGGCCAGCTCAACGCCAGTGCCAGCAACGCGGTGCTGATTTGCCACGCGCTGTCGGGCCATCACCACGCCGCCGGCTACCACTCCGCCGACGACCGCAAGCCGGGTTGGTGGGACAGCTGCATCGGTCCCGGCAAGCCCATCGATACCAACCGCTTCTTCGTGGTCAGCCTGAACAATCTGGGCGGCTGCAACGGTTCCACCGGGCCCAGCAGCATCGATCCCGACACCGGCAAACCGTTCGGCGCCGATTTCCCGGTATTGACCGTCGAAGACTGGGTTCACAGCCAGGCCTGCCTGGCAGACGCCCTGGGAATCACCCAGTGGGCGGCGGTGGTTGGAGGCAGCCTGGGCGGCATGCAGGCCTTGCAGTGGACCATCACCTACCCCGAGCGCGTTCGTCACTGCCTGGCAATCGCTTCGGCGCCCAAGCTCAGCGCACAGAACATCGCCTTCAACGAGGTGGCGCGTCAGGCCATCCTGTCCGACCCCGAGTTCCATGGCGGTGATTTCCAGGCCCGCGGGGTGATACCCAAACGCGGCCTGATGCTGGCGCGCATGGTCGGGCACATCACGTACCTGTCGGATGATTCGATGGGCGAGAAATTCGGCCGCGGCCTGAAGAGCGAAAAGCTCAACTACGATTTCCACAGCGTGGAATTCCAGGTGGAAAGCTACCTGCGTTATCAGGGCGAGGAATTCTCCGGTCGCTTCGACGCCAATACCTACCTGCTGATGACCAAGGCGCTGGACTACTTCGACCCTGCCGCAGCTCACGACGATGATCTGGCCGCCACGTTCGCCCATGTGCAGGCCAAGTTCTGCGTGATGTCGTTCACCACCGACTGGCGTTTTTCGCCAGCGCGCTCGCGCGAGCTGGTCGACGCCTTGATGGCCGCGAAGAAAGACGTCTGCTACCTGGAAATCGACGCGCCACAGGGGCATGACGCTTTCCTGATCCCCATTCCACGGTATCTGCAGGCGTTCAGCAGCTACATGAACCGCATTGCACTGTGAGGCATCCATGAGAGCTGACCTAGAAATCATCCAGGACTGGATCCCTGCCGGCAGCCGCGTGCTCGACCTGGGCTGTGGCAATGGCGAGTTGCTCGCCTGGCTGCGCGACCACAAGCAGGTCACCGGCTATGGCCTGGAAATCGATGCGGACAACATCACCGAATGCGTGCGCAAGGGCATCAACGTCATCGAGCAGGACCTGGACAAAGGCCTGGGCAATTTCGCCAGCAACAGCTTCGACATCGTGGTCATGACCCAGGCGCTGCAGGCCGTGGAATACCCTGACCGCATTCTTGACGAAATGCTGCGGGTCGGTCGCCAGTGCATCATCACCTTCCCCAATTTTGGCCACTGGCGCTGCCGTTGGTACCTGGCCAGCAAGGGCCACATGCCGGTGTCCGAGTTCCTGCCCTATACCTGGTACAACACGCCGAACATCCACTTCTGCACCTTTGCCGACTTCGAGGCCCTGTGCAGCGAGCGTCGCGCGCAGGTGCTCAACCGCCTGGCGGTGGATCAACAGCACCGCCACGGGTGGGCGAGCAAGATCTGGCCAAACCTTCTGGGCGAGATCGGCATCTACCGGGTCAGCAGCCCCGGTCTGCAGGAGCATCGGGTGGCGGTGTAGACGGCTTTTCGCGGTCTGTGGGAGCGGGCTCTGCCCGCGAAGCTGACGACTGGATACATCAGACAGACTGCATGAACTGGCTCTTTGAACCCTTCGGAACCCATTCACAACCATGATCAATTTCACCCAACTCGTCCTCGCCAGCCATAACGCCGGCAAGCTCAAGGAACTGCAGGCCATGCTCGGCGGTGCGGTGCAACTTCGCTCGGTCGGCGAATTCAGCCAGGTCGAGCCCGAGGAAACCGGGCTGTCGTTCGTCGAGAACGCCATCCTCAAGGCACGCAACGCTGCGCGCCTGTCCGGCCTGCCGGCACTGGCGGACGATTCCGGCCTGGCCGTGGACTTCCTCGGCGGTGCCCCGGGCATCTATTCGGCGCGCTATGCCGATGGCCAGGGCGATGCCGCCAACAATGCCAAGCTGCTCGACGCCTTGCAGGGCGTACCCGACGAGGCGCGCGGTGCGCAGTTCGTCTGTGTGCTGGCCCTGGTGCGGCACGCCGACGACCCGCTGCCGATCCTCTGCGAAGGGCTCTGGCACGGCCGCATCCTGCACGCCGCCAGCGGTGCTCACGGATTCGGCTACGACCCGTTGTTCTGGGTGCCCGAGCGCAACTGTTCAAGCGCCGAACTCGACCCTACGCAAAAGAACCAACTGAGCCACCGCGCCCGTGCCATGGCCTTGCTGCGCCAACGCCTGAGCCTTGCATGAACGACCAACTGCTTTATCCGCCGGCACCGCGTCCCGACCAGGCGCTGGCGCAATTGCCGCCCCTGGCGCTGTACATCCACATCCCCTGGTGCGTGCGCAAATGCCCGTACTGCGACTTCAATTCCCACACCGCCAGCCCGGTTCTGCCTGAAGAAGAATACGTCGACGCCCTGCTGGCCGACCTGGACCAGGACTTGCCCGCGGTCTACGGACGCCCGCTGAGTTCGATCTTCTTCGGCGGCGGTACGCCCAGCCTGTTCAGCGCGGCCGCCCTGGGCAGACTGCTGGCCGGCGTCGAGCAACGCATCGCCTTCGCGCCCGACATCGAGATCACCCTGGAGGCCAACCCCGGGACCTTCGAACAGGACAAGTTCGTCGCCTATCGCAAGCTGGGGATCAACCGCCTGTCCATCGGCATCCAGAGCTTCCAGCCGCAGAAGCTCGAGGCGCTG
Source organism: Pseudomonas sp. MM227 (assembly GCF_947090715.1). Classification (NCBI taxonomy): domain Bacteria; kingdom Pseudomonadati; phylum Pseudomonadota; class Gammaproteobacteria; order Pseudomonadales; family Pseudomonadaceae; genus Pseudomonas; species Pseudomonas sp. MM227. The sequence goes on along the minus strand of NZ_OX352319.1, from coordinate 304,452 downwards.
GGCCGCATCCACACCGGTGACGAAGCCTTACGCGCTGCCGAAATGGCGCGCCGCGCTGGTTTCGACAACTTCAACCTGGACCTGATGCACGGCCTGCCCGATCAGTCCCTGGAAGAGGCACTGGATGATCTGCGCCAGGCCATTGCCCTGGCGCCCACGCACCTGTCCTGGTACCAGCTGACCCTGGAACCCAACACGGTGTTCTGGAACCAGCCACCCGTGCTGCCCGAGGACGATATTCTCTGGGACATCCAGGAGGCCGGTCAGGCCCTGCTGGCCGAGCATGGCTTCGGCCAGTACGAAGTGTCGGCCTATGCCAGGCCAGGCAAGGCAGCGCGGCACAACCTCAACTACTGGAGCTTCGGCGACTTCATCGGCATCGGCGCCGGTGCCCACGGCAAGCTGAGCCACCCTGATGGACGCATCGTGCGTACCTGGAAAACCCGCCTGCCCAAGGATTACCTGAACCCCGCCAAACCATTCAAGGCCGGCGAGAAGGCCTTAGCCGCAGACGAGTTGCCCTTCGAGTTCCTGATGAACGCGCTGCGCCTCACCCAGGGCGTCGACGCCGGGCTGTTCGCGCAACGCACCGGCCTGTCCCTGCAGTCACTGGCGACGGCACGCGCCAACGCCGAACAAAAGGGCCTTTTACAGGTCGAACCGACGCGTCTGGTCGCCACTGCCCGCGGGCAGTTGTTCCTCAACGACCTGCTGCAATACTTCCTGGTATAAGGATTGTCCTGATGGATTTCGTGCTCGATCTGCTCGCCACCGTGTCCCGCTGGGGCCGAGGCAACCTTTCGGAGATCTCCCTGGCCTTGGTGGGCTGTGTGCTGGTGCTGTTCGGCGCCGATGTGAAGGCGTGGGCCGAGGGCCGCCTGGGCTCGCTCTCGGGCATGCTGCGAGTGCCCCTGATCGCCTTGATGTGCGTGATCGGCAGTGGCGCGGCCTTGATCTATGCCACGCCCTGGGTGCTGAAGGGGTTGAGCCAGTTCAACAACTACAGCCTGGCGCCGGTGCTGTTGGTGGTGTTGGTGCTGCTGGGGATCGTCGCTGACCGCAAGTGATGCGTGAGCCTCAATCGACCTTCTCGAACTTCAGATCCCACACCCCATGCCCCAGCCGCTCGCCGCGGCGTTCGAACTTGGTCACCGGCCGCTCGGCCGGACGCGGTACGCAACCGCCATCGGCCGCCTGGTTACGGTAACCGGGCGCCACGTTCATGACTTCCAGCATGTACTCGGCATAGGGTTCCCAATCGGTCGCCATGTGCAGCACACCACCGACTTTCAGCTTGCTGCGAACCAGTTCGGCGAACGCCGGCTGGACGATGCGCCGCTTGTGGTGGCGCGCCTTGTGCCATGGGTCCGGGAAAAACAGCAGCAGGCGATCCAGGCTGTTGTCGGCAACGCACTGCTTGAGCACTTCGATGGCATCGCAGTCGTAGACCCGCAGGTTTTTCAGACCCTGGGTCAGGACGCCGTTGAGCAGCGCGCCAACGCCAGGCCGGTGTACTTCAACACCGATGAAATCCAGCTCCGGCGAGGCCGCTGCCATCTCGAGCAGCGAGTGGCCCATGCCGAAGCCGATCTCCAGGGTGCGCGGCGCACTGCGACCGAACACCTGGTCGAAGTCGGCCGGTTCATCGGTCAGTGGCAGCACGAACAGCGGCTTGCCCTGGTCCAGGCCACGCTGCTGGCCTTCGGTCATGCGTCCGGCGCGCATCACGAAGCTCTTGATCGCGCGGTGCTGGCGCGGTTCGCCTTCGTTGGACGTTGGCGTTTCTTGCGAGTCAGTCATCGGGGGCTCTTACTTGATCAGGCCATCCAGCGGCGAAGAGGCGCTGGCATAGAGTTTTTTCGGCATGCGCCCGGCCAGATAGGCCATGCGCCCGGCAATGATGGCGTGCTTCATGGCCGCGCCCATCATGATCGGATCCTGCGCGTGGGCGATGGCCGAGTTCATCAGCACCGCTTCACAGCCCAGTTCCATGGCAATGGTCGCGTCGGACGCGGTACCCACGCCGGCATCGACCAGTACCGGGACCTTGGCTTCTTCCAGGATGATCTGCAGGTTGTACGGGTTGCAGATACCCAGGCCAGTGCCGATCAAGCCAGCCAGCGGCATGACCGCGATGCAGCCGATCTCGGCCAGCTGGCGAGCGATGATCGGATCGTCGCTGGTGTAGACCATCACGTCGAAACCGTCCTTGACCAGCACTTCGGCGGCCTTGAGGGTTTCGATCACGTTGGGGAACAGGGTCTTCTGGTCGGCCAGCACTTCCAGCTTGACCAGGTTGTGGCCATCGAGCAGCTCGCGGGCCAGGCGACAGGTGCGCACCGCCTCCACGGCGTCGTAGCAACCGGCGGTGTTGGGCAGAATGGTGTAGCGATCCGGCGGCAGCACGTCGAGCAGGTTCGGCTCGCCGGGGTTCTGGCCGATATTGGTACGGCGCACGGCGACCGTGACGATCTGGGCGCCCGAGGCTTCGATGGCCAGGCGCGTCTGCTCGAGGTCGCGGTACTTGCCGGTGCCGACCAGAAGGCGCGACTCGAAGGTGCGACCGGCCAAGGTGAATGGCTTGTCAATGCGAGCATTGCTCATCGGAATTCCTCTGCTGAGGTAAAGATACGAACGTGGAAGGTGCCGGCGACTCGATCAGCCGCCGCCGATGGCGTGAACCACTTCGATCTGGTCGCCCTCGCCCAGTACGGTGTCACCGTGCTGGCTGCGCGGGACGATGTCCTGGTTCAGCTCGACGGCCACGCGGCGGCCGACCAGCTCGAGACGGACCAGCAGCCCGGCAACGGTTTCGCCGTCGGGAAGTTCGAAAGGGTCGCCGTTCAATTGAATGCGCATGCGGTCGGCAGCCATCATTTTTTGGGGGTCGCCATTCTAGCCCGATCGCCGAGGATTCCCAAGGCCAAGCCGACCACCCGCGCGATCAGCCCAGGCGCCAGGCGACCATACCCAGGCACAGCCAACCGGCGAGCAGGGCCAGGCCGCCGAACGGGGTCACGATACCCAGCTTGCTGACGCCGGTCAGGGTCAACAGATACAGGCTGCCCGAGAACAACACGATACCCAGACAGAACAGCGCGCCCGCCCAGCCCACCAGGCGCCCTGGCACATGGACGCTGAGCAGCGCGACCCCGAACAACGCCAATGTGTGGATAAGTTGGTAGCTGACGCCGGTCTGGAAAATGGCCAGATACTCGGCGCTCAGGCGGTTCTTCAAACCGTGGGCGGCGAAGGCGCCGAGCGCCACACCGGTAAAGCCGAAGAACGCAGCCAGCATCATGAACGTACGCAGCATCCAGGTGTGTCCTCATAAAGCCGTGTTGCACTGCAGGGTCTGTATAATGGCCCGCTCACTCGGCCAGGCCAAGCCCTTCATGCTGCAATCCTTCTTCCGCCGTCTGTGCAAGACCCTGCTCTGGTTCGTCGCCGCAAGCGTGGCCGTGGTGGTGATCTTTCGCTTCATTCCACCGCCGGGCACCATGCTCATGGCCGAACGCAAGATCGAATCCCTGATCGACGGCCAGCCGATCGACCTGCAGCGCGATTGGCAACCCTGGGCGAACATCGCCGACGATCTCAAGGTGGCGGTGATCGCCGGCGAAGATCAACGTTTCGCCGAGCATTGGGGCTTCGACATCGCCGCCATTCGTGCAGCGTTTGCGCACAACGAAGAAGGTGGCTCGCTGCGCGGTGCCAGCACTCTGAGCCAGCAGGTGGCGAAGAACGTATTTCTATGGTCGGGCCGCAGCTGGTTGCGCAAAGGCCTGGAGGCGTGGTTCACCGGTCTGATCGAGATGTTCTGGTCCAAGCAGCGCATCCTCGAGGTGTACCTCAACAGTGCGGAATGGGATGACGGGGTGTTCGGCGCCGAGGCGGCCGCGCGGCACCATTTCGGCGTGGGCGCGGCTCAACTGTCCCGCCAGCAAGCCAGCCTGCTGGCCGCCGTGCTGCCCAACCCGCGCAACTGGAGCGCCAGCCGGCCCAGCCCTTACGTGGCTCGCCGCGCGGGCTGGATCCGCCAGCAAATGGGCCAACTCGGCGGGCATGACTATCTGCTGCGCCTCAACATGCCGCGCCCGGCGCCCTGGGCGGATTAGGCCACGTCTGTGTGAGAGTGCGGCAAGCCCTCTCCCGCAAAGACTTCCTGCCAGGCAACAAAAAGCCCCGAACCAGTCGGGGCTTTTCAATTCAACACATCACATCAAGCCGCGATCGAAACCTTCAGCTTGTTCATCGCGCTCTTTTCCAGCTGACGAATGCGCTCGGCCGACACGTTGTACTTCTCGGCCAGCTCGTGCAACGTCGCCTTTTCCTCGGCCAGCCAGCGCTGGTAGAGAATGTCACGGCTGCGATCGTCCAGCACCTGCAGGGCTTCGTGCAGGTTGGTGTTGGAGTTGTCGCTCCAATCGGCGTCTTCGAGTTGGCGCGCCGGGTCGTAGCGATGGTCTTCCAGATAGTTCGCCGGGGACTGGAACGCACTGTCGTCGTCTGCTTCGGCAGCCGGATCGAAGGCCATGTCATGGCCGGTCAGACGGCTTTCCATCTCGCGGACTTCACGCGGCTCCACACCGAGGCTTTCGGCCACGCGGTGCACTTCCTCGTTGTTCAGCCAGGCCAGACGCTTCTTCTGGCTGCGCAGATTGAAGAACAGCTTGCGCTGCGCCTTGGTGGTCGCCACCTTGACGATGCGCCAGTTGCGCAGAATGAACTCGTGAATTTCAGCCTTGATCCAGTGCACGGCGAACGACACCAGGCGCACACCCATTTCCGGGTTGAAACGCTTCACGGCCTTCATCAGGCCGACGTTGCCTTCCTGGATAAGGTCGGCTTGAGCCAGGCCGTAGCCCGAATAGCTGCGCGCGATATGCACGACGAAACGCAGGTGAGCGAGCACCATCTGCCGAGCCGCTCCAAGATCCTGCTCATAGTAGAGACTCTCGGCCAGTTCACGCTCCTGCTCGGGTGTCAGCAAGGGAATGCTGTTCACCGTGTGCACATAGGCTTCCAGGTTCGCACCCGGCACCAGCGCATAAGCAGGTTGCAAAGAAGTGGTCATACGAAAAAACCTCCGACTCACATGACTCGTGCCCGTGGGCACTGCGAAAAATTGACCGGAAACCAGTGGACAAGTTCCCTATGACGCTTTAACGGCCAATGACAATAAAGTTAACTTGAATACACGTTCACACAGCACACATATCTGTTGCAGGCTAACGCGGCGCCAGTTCGCGCAGGTGCCGCCAGACCGCAATCCACGCACCGATATACCCTAACAATACCGCGCCTAGCAAGAGCGACAAACCGTCGGCGACGGGAACCCCACCCAAGGCGAAGTCACTGCCGTACAAGCCGGAAAGCCCGGTGACCGCATCATTGAGCCAATCCAGGCCGAAGGCCAGGATGCCCCAGGCAAAAATGCCTGCACCGAAGCCGTACAGCGCCCCCATGTACAGGAAAGGTCGACGCACGTAGCTGTCCGTGCCCCCCACCAGTTTGATGACCTCGATTTCGATGCGCCGGTTCTCGATGTGCAGACGAATGGTGTTGCCGATCACCAGCAGCAACGCCGACACCAGCAGCAGGGTCAGGCCGAACACGAACCGGTCGCCCAACTTGAGAATCGCAGCCAGGCGCTCCACCCATACCAGGTCCAGCTGCGCCTGCTGCACCTTGGGCAGTTCGGCGAGTTGCTGGCGCAGGGTTTCCAGAGCGGCCTTGTCGATTTCCAGCGGGGTGACCACCACTACGCCGGGCAGTGGGTTCTCGGGCAGCTCCTTGAGCGCCTCGCCCAGCCCGGACTGCTGCTGAAACTCGCCCAGCGCCTGCTCGCGACTGATGAACTCGGCCTGCGCCACGCCCGACAGCCCCTTGATCTGCGTCACCAGGGCCTGGCCCTCGCGCTCGCCGGCATCGAGTTCCAGGTACAGCGAAATTTGCGCCGCGCGCTGCCACGAACCGCCCAGCCGCTCGACGTTCTTGAGCAGCAGGGACAGGCCCATGGGCAAGCTCAAGGCCACGGCCATGACCAGGCAGGTAAAGAAGCTGCCGATCGGCTGCTTGCCCAGACGGCGCAGGCTGTCGACCCAACTGGCGCGATGGCTTTCGACCCAGGCGCGCAGCAAGCTGCTGAACGGCGGCCCGTCGTCTTCGTCACGCTGGCGTTTCTTCGGCTTCTGCGGTGTTGGTTCGCCGCCTTTGGGCGCTACCCGGTCCGCGACCTTGGGGCTGCGTGTCGCACTCATTGTCCTGCCTCTCCGTCACCGATCAGGCGTCCGCGCTGCAGCGTCAACATGCGATGACGCATGCGCGCGATCAGCGCCAGATCGTGGCTGGCAATCAGCACGCTGGTGCCTAGCCGGTTGATGTCTTCGAAGACCCCCATGATCTCGGCCGCCAGACGCGGGTCGAGGTTGCCGGTGGGTTCATCGGCGAGCAGCAAGGCTGGCTGATGGACGATGGCCCGGGCAATGCCCACGCGCTGTTGCTGGCCCGTCGACAAGTCGCCGGGGTACAGGTCGGCCTTGTCCGCCAATGCCACGCGCTCGAGCGCCGAATCGACCTTCTTGGCGATTTCCGGCTTGCTCAAGCCGAGAATCTGCAGCGGCAAGGCGATGTTGTTGAACACCGTACGGTCGAACAGCAGTTGGTGATTCTGGAACACCACGCCGATCTGGCGGCGCAGGAACGGGATCTGCGCATTGGTGATCTGCCCCAGGTCCTGGCCGGCCAGCAGCAGCTTGCCGCTGGTGGGCCGTTCCATCGCCAGCAGCAGGCGCAGCAAGGTACTTTTGCCCGCGCCCGAATGACCGGTAACGAACAGGAATTCGCCACGCCGCACCCGAAAGCTCAGTTCATGCAGACCGACATGGCCGTTGGGGTAGCGCTTGGCAACCTGTTCGAATCGAATCATGAAGGCTCCCGCTCGGCGAACAAGGCCTGGACGAAGGGTTCTGCCTCGAAGGTACGCAGGTCGTCGATGCCCTCGCCCACGCCGATGTAGCGAATGGGCAGGCCGAACTGCTTGGCCAGCGCGAAGATCACCCCGCCCTTGGCGGTGCCGTCGAGCTTGGTCAGGGCCAGGCCGGTCAGGGCCACGGTCTGGTTGAACTGCTTGGCCTGGTTGATCGCGTTCTGCCCGGTACCGGCATCGAGCACCAGCAGCACTTCGTGCGGCGCCTGCTCGTCGAGCTTGCCCATCACCCGACGGACCTTCTTCAGCTCTTCCATCAGGTTGTCCTTGGTGTGCAGACGACCTGCAGTGTCGGCGATCAGGACATCGATGCCGCGCGACTTGGCGGCCTGCACGGCGTCGAAGATCACCGAGGCGGAATCGGCACCGGTGTGCTGGGCGATGACCGGGATATTGTTGCGCTCGCCCCACACCTGCAACTGCTCGACGGCTGCGGCACGGAACGTGTCACCCGCCGCCAGCATGACCTTCTTGCCTTCGAGCTGCAGCTTCTTGGCCAGCTTGCCGATGGTGGTGGTCTTGCCGGCGCCGTTGACGCCCACCACCAGAATCACGAACGGCTGGTGCTCGGCCCTGATCACCAACGGCTGCTCGACCGGCCGCAGCAGGGCGGTCAGCTCGCTTTGCAAAGCCTTGTACAAGGCGGCGGCATCGGTCAGTTCCTTGCGTGCCACCCTGCGGGTCAGGCTCTGGATGATCACCGACGTGGCCTCGACGCCGACATCGGCGGTCAGCAGGCGGGTTTCCAGCTCTTCGAGCAGGTCGTCATCAATGATCTTGTTGCCCAGAAACAGGCTGGCCATGCCTTCGCCAAGGCTGGCGCTGGTCTTGGCCAGGCCCTGCTTGAGGCGGGCGAAGAAGCCGGTCTTGGTCTGCCCTGGAGGTTGCGCGGCAGCAACGGCAGGCGTCGGCGCTTCGACACGGGGCGCAGCGACGGTTGCCACGGGTACGGGCAGCGGTGGCGCAGGTACCGGGGCTGGCGCGCCGGGCGCTGCAGGCGCTGGTGGCGAAACAGGAACATGAGCAGGCTCGACGGCCACCGGGGCCGGCGCTTCCGGCCGCGGAGCGATGACCGGCGGCGTTTGCGGGGCATCGTCCTCGACCAGCGCCACGGGCTCCTCGGGAACCGGGAGCACCAGGCCGTGCGGGGCAGGCTGCTCGACCGGTGCGGCAGCGGGCTCGGCCTGCGGCGCCAGAACCGGCTCCGGTGCGAGCGCCACTGCAGCTTCCACGGAAGCTTGCGGGATCGCCTCGGCAGCGGCGTCGGCTGCTGCAGGCAGATCCTGGGCGGCAGGGGCTGGCGGCTGTTCGGCGACAGGTGTCTGCGGCTTCTTGCGCAGCCATCCGAACAGGCCTTTCTTTTCACCGGCCGGGGCCGGGGTCTTTTTGTCGTCGTTGGAACCAAACATGGAAGACGGCTATCTCAAGGTAGCGACGCGCCAGGCGGCGAGTCGGAAAAAATTCGAAGACGCAACACAGACTGCTTTTACGCCGGCTCGTTCACGCGCAACATTTTGTCGAGTTGCCCGGGCAGGTTCATGCCTTCCAGGCATGGCCCCCAGCGAACCGGATCAGTATCCTAGCACCTCCTCGCCCGTAGACGCTAAGGCCACGCGGGCAGCTCTCAAGGTTCTGAATCCCATGAATGTCCTCGCCCGCCGCGCCGCAGGCCTGCTGCTCTGCACGCTCAGCCTGCCTTTGGCGGCTTTTGCCGCCGATACACAGCCCACGCACGAATTCACCCTGGACAACGGCCTCAAGGTCGTCGTGCGCGAGGATCACCGCGCCCCGGTGGTGGTTTCCCAGATCTGGTACAAGGTCGGCTCCAGCTACGAAACCCCAGGCCAGACCGGCCTGTCCCACGCCCTTGAACACATGATGTTCAAGGGCACCGACAAACTGGGCCCCGGCGAAGGCTCGCGCATCCTGCGCGACCTCGGCGCCGAAGAAAACGCCTTCACCAGCGACGACTACACCGCCTATTACGAAGTGCTGGCCAAGGACCGCCTGGCCGTGGCGTTCGACCTCGAAGCCGACCGCATGGCCAGCCTCAGCCTGCCCGCCGAAGAATTCGCTCGGGAAATCGAAGTCATCAAGGAAGAACGCCGCCTGCGCACGGACGACAAGCCCAGCGCCAAGGCGTACGAGATCTTCAAGGCCATGGCCTTCCCGGCCAGTGGCTACCACACGCCCACCATCGGCTGGATGGCCGACCTGGAACGCATGAAGGTCGAAGAGCTGCGCCATTGGTACCAGGCCTGGTACGTGCCCAACAACGCCACCCTGGTGGTGGTAGGCGACGTCAAGCCAGACGAGGTCAAGGCCCTGGCGCAACGTTTCTTCGGCGACATCGCCCGGCGCCCCACCCCACCGGCGAAGATCCCGCTGGAACTGGCCAACCCCGGCCAGCGCCTGGCCACATTGCATGTCCGCACTCAACTGCCGAGCCTGCTGTACGGCTTCAACGTCCCAGCCCTGGCCACTGCCGACAAGCCGCGCGACGTCCAGGCCCTGCGGCTGATTTCCGCACTGCTCGACGGCGGCTACAGCGCGCGCATGGCCACACGCCTCGAACGCGGCGAGGAACTGATCTCCAGCGGCGGCGCCCGGTACGATGCCTTCACCCGCGGCGACAGTCTGTTCTTCATTTCCGCGACGCCCAATGCGCAGAAGAAAAAAACCCTCGCCGATGTCGAGAAAGGCCTCTGGAAACTGCTCGACGAGCTCAAGACCACGCCGCCCTCGGCCGACGAGCTGGAGCGCGTGCGCGCTCAGGTCATCGCCGACCTGGTCTACAGCCGCGACTCCATCAGCAGCCAGGCCACCACCATCGGCATGCTCGAAACCGTGGGGTTGTCGTGGAAACTCATGGACAGCGAACTCGAAGACCTCAAGAGCGTGACGCCGCAGGACATCCAGAGCGCCGCACGCACCTATTTCACCCGCGATCGCTTGAGTATCGCCCACGTTCTGCCAGAGGAAGCCGCTCATGAGTGAGCTCACCACCCCCCGTCGCCTCCTGGCTGGCTCGACCCTTCTGGTGCTAGTCGGCTGCCTGGCCACTTTCGCCGTCCAGGCTGCGGACGCCACCGGCGCTGGCCAACCCGCGCGCGGCCTGCAATCGGTGAGCGAGCTGGGCAACACCGCACCCAGCCATCGCCGCCTCGACATTCAAAGCTGGAAAACCGCCGAAGGTGCCAAGGTCCTGTTCGTCGAGGCCCACGAGCTGCCGATGTTCGACCTGCGGCTTACCTTCGCCGCCGGCAGCAGCCAGGATCAGAACCATCCCGGCATCGCCGTGCTGACCAATGCCATGCTCAACGAAGGCGTGGCCGGCAAGGACGTCAGCGCCATCGCCCAGGGCTTCGAAGGCCTGGGCGCGGACTTTTCCAACGGCGCCTATCGTGACATGGCCGTCGCGTCGCTTCGCAGCCTCAGCGATACCGACAAGCGCACCCCTGCCCTCAAGCTGTTCGCCGATGTCGTCGGCAAACCGACCTTCCCGGCAGACGCCCTGGTACGCATCAAGAACCAACTGCTCGCCAGCTTCGAATTCCAGAAGCAGAACCCTGCCAAGCTGGCCAGCAACGAGCTGTTCACGCAGCTGTATGGCAGCCATCCGTATGCGCACCCCAGCGAGGGCGACGCCAAGAGCCTGCCGAGCCTGAGCATCGAGCAGCTGCGGGCCTTCCATCAACGTGCCTATGCTGCAGGCAACGCGGTGATCGCCATCGTCGGCGACCTGTCGCGCGGCGAAGCCGAGCAGATCGCCGCACAGGTATCCAGCGCCCTGCCCAAGGGCCCTGCGCTGGCCAAGCCGGCGCAACCAGCCGCGCCCGCAGCCGGTGTGACCCATATCGACTTCCCGTCCAAGCAGACGCAGATGTTCATTGCGCAGCTGGGCATCGACCGCAAGGACCCGGATTTCGCCGCGCTGTCCATCGGCAACCAGATCCTGGGCGGCGGTTCCTTCGGTACCCGCCTGATGAGCGAGGTCCGGGAAAAACGCGGGCTGACCTATGGGGTGTACTCGGGCTTCACGCCGATGCAGGTGCGCGGTCCGTTCCTGATCAACCTGCAGACCCGTGCCGAGCTCGGCGACGGCACCTTGAAGCTGGTGCAGGACATCCTGCGCGATTACCTCAAGACCGGCCCCACCCAGGAAGAATTGGACAACGCCAAACGCGAACAAGCCGGCAGCTTCCCGCTGTCCAATGCCAGCAACGCGAGCATCGTCGCGCAACTGGGCGCCACCGGTTTCTACGACATGCCGCTGACCTGGATGGAAGACTTCCTGCAGCAATCCCAGGCGCTGACCGTGGAGCAGGTGAAAGCTGCGATGAACAAACATCTGGATGCCGATAAACTGGTGATCGTCACGGCTGGCCCCAAGGTTGCGCAGCAACCGTTGCCGGCCCCTACGGACACACCCAATGAGCAACCGCTCGGCGTACCGGAGCACTGATGGCCAGCGTCAAAACCAAGCAACTCCATAGTGGCCAAGGCCACCTGCGCATCATTGGCGGCCAGTGGCGCAGCCGCAAACTGAGCTTCCCGGAAGCGCCCGGTCTGCGCCCTACCCCGGATCGGGTGCGTGAAACACTGTTCAACTGGCTGGCAGCGCACATCGAAGGTGCCAAGGTGCTGGACGCCTTCACCGGCAGCGGCGCTTTGTACCTCGAAGCGCTGTCGCGCGGCGCCAGCATGGCACTGGCACTGGATGCCAATGCCAGTGCCATTTCCAGCCTTCGGCAAAATCTCGACCTGCTCGGGTGTGCCGTCGGCCAACTGCTGCAAAGCGACGCGCTCAAGTACCTGGAAACCCAGACCCCAAGCGCATTCGACCTGGTGTTCCTCGACCCCCCTTTCCACCAGAACCTGCTGCCAGCCACCTGCACACTGCTTGAAGACAAAGGCTGGCTGGCCGCGCGGGCCTGGATCTACACGGAGAGCGAGGCACCGCCCTCTGCGCTGCAGATGCCGGCAACATGGCGCCTGCACCGCGAGAAGAAAGCCGGACAGGTTTACTACTCCCTGTGGCAGCGTGGCTGACACAGGCTTGCCAAGGCAGCCACGTTGAACCCAACGCACCCCAGCTTCCGCCCGGCCCTTGGGCTGGGCAACCCGCATCTACAGACGCTGTGGGGCCCTTTGTGGCGCAAGCAACCGGCACTGGCGCGCGAGCGCGAACGCCTGTGGCTGGAGGACGGCGACTTCGTCGACCTCGATTGGCACGGCCCACACGCACCCCATGCGCCACTGGTGCTGGTATTGCACGGCCTGACCGGATCATCCAACTCGCCCTACGTCGCCGGCCTGCAACGGCAGTTGGGGCTGCACGGTTGCGCAAGCGTGGCCGTCAACTGGCGCGGCTGCTCCGGCGAGCCCAACCTGTTGGCGCGCAGCTACCATTCCGGCGCCAGCGAAGACTTGCTGCACGTACTCGACCACCTGGGCAGGCAACGACCCCTGGCGCCGCTTTACGCCGTCGGTTATTCACTGGGTGGCAACATCCTGCTCAAGCACCTGGGTGAAAGCGGAGCGAACAGCCCATTGCAGGCCGCGGTGGCGGTATCGGTGCCGTTTCGCCTGGACCAGTGTGCCGACCGCATGACCCAGGGCTTTTCCAGGGTGTACCAGGCGCATTTCATGCGCGCCATGCTCGGCTACCTGACCGACAAGCGCAGCCGCTTCCAGCACGAGGGGCAGCACGAGGGACTGGCCGCGCTCGAAGCGCTGGGCTCGCTGCAGGGCATCAGGACCTTCTGGGATTTCGACGGGCAGGTCACGGCTCCGCTGCACGGCTTCAAGGATGCCCAGGACTACTATCGCCGCTCGTCGAGTCGCTACTACCTGGGCGGCGTCGCCAAACCCACGCTGATCATCCAGGCCAAGGACGATCCGTTCGTGTTTGCCCACAGCCTGCCCACCGCCGAAGAAATGTCGCCCTGCATCGAGTTCGAGCTGCATGCGCGGGGCGGACACGTCGGCTTCGTCGATGGCAGCCTGCGCCAGCCCGGCTATTACCTGGAACGGCGCATACCGCAGTGGCTGAACCAGTGGATCGAGTTCATGGCCCCTTCTGCACGGGCCGCTGCGGGTCGGTGATCCAGTCGCTCCAGGAGCCTGGATACAGCGTCGCCAACGGGTAGCCCGCCAGGGCCATGGCGAACAGGTTGTGGCAGGCGGTGACGCCCGAGCCGCAGTAGGCCACGGCCTGTTCCACAGGACGGCCCTTGAGTTGAGCATCGAACCGCTCACGCAACTGTTGCACAGGGAGAAAGCGCCCATCGGGCCCCAGGTTCTCGGTAAAGGCTGCGCACTGTGCGCCGGGAATATGCCCTGCCACAGGGTCGATGGGTTCGACCTCGCCCAGAAACCTGGGCAATGCGCGTGCGTCCAACAAGGTCAACCCGGGCGCTTGCAGGCGCGCCTGCAGCTGGGCCGCATCGACCACACGCTCGTCGTCGGGCGCTGCAATGAAATCGCCTGGCTCGGTGGACGCTGCATCCAGACTCAAAGGCAGTCCGGCGGCGTGCCACGCCGCCAGCCCGCCGTCGAGAAGGAAGACGCCGTCGCGCTTGCCCAGCCAGGTTAGCAGCCACCACGCACGTGCCGCATAGGCACCCGGCCCGTCATCGTAGAGAACCACCCGACTGTCTGCACCGATGCCCCAACGCTGCAGCCGTTCCTGCAACTGTCCAGGCTCGGGCAGCGGATGACGCCCGGTGACGCCCCTGACCGCCGGGGCGCTGAGGTCACGGCCCAGGTCGGCGAAACAGGCACCGGCGATGTGGCCCTCGGCATAGCTGCGCTGGCCGTAATCGGCGTCTTCCAGGCTGTAGCGGCAGTCGAGCAGGACCCATCCGGGGGAATCGATATGTTCGGCGAGCGCTTGCGGGCTGATCAGTTGCGCGAGGGGCATGAAGGACTCCGGCGGGGATGAATGATGGACCTGCGCGCAGCTGGAAAAGCTCGGGCAAAATCGATCGCGGCATGAATCACTGTAGCAGTCGGCACACCCGTTCGCGCGGCGCGTCGGGGCTGGCGGCCATCGTACAACGAGCGGTCGACCACCGCGACAGCGTGCCACAGGCGATCCTGCTTGCATTGCGCCATGGATGCAGGCTTGGCCCACCTCTCCGGCTGCGATACCATCGCATTCCCCAACAGATTCCCGCCAGGACGCCGTGATGAACCGAGTGTTGTACCCAGGTACCTTCGACCCTATCACCAAGGGTCACGGTGATCTGGTCGAACGCGCCTCGCGCCTGTTCGATCACGTGATCATCGCGGTCGCCGCGAGCCCCAAGAAAAACCCCCTGTTCGCCCTCGAGCAACGGGTGGAGTTGGCCCGCGAAGTGACGCGGCACCTGCCGAACGTCGAGGTCGTGGGCTTCTCGACCCTGCTCGCGCACTTTGCCAAGGAGCAGAACGCCAACGTGTTGCTGCGCGGCCTGCGGGCGGTGTCCGATTTCGAATACGAGTTCCAGCTGGCCAACATGAACCGGCAACTGGCCCCGGACGTGGAAAGCCTGTTCCTTACCCCTTCGGAACGCTATTCCTTCATTTCGTCGACGCTGGTGCGGGAAATTGCGGCCCTGGGTGGAGACATCACCAAGTTCGTCCACCCGGCCGTGGCCGAGGCGCTCACCCTGCGCTTCAGCAACAAGTAGCCGGCAAAGGTAGCGCCCGCGTGCACTACGGGCGCTAATGCGGCACAATTGCGCCCATTGGTTTTCACATGCCTGGGCCGTTGTCTCGGGCCGGAGTCTTCATGTCCCTTATCATCACCGACGATTGCATCAACTGCGACGTCTGCGAACCCGAGTGCCCGAACGCTGCCATTTCCCAGGGGGAAGAGATCTACGTGATCGATCCCAACCTGTGTACCCAGTGCGTAGGCCACTACGACGAGCCACAGTGCCAGCAGGTCTGCCCGGTGGATTGCATACCGCTGGACGAAGCGCATCCTGAATCCCAGGAACAGCTGATGGCCAAGTACAAGCAGATCACCGGCAAGCATTGATTCCAGCGCGCTGGCAGATGCGCCAGCGGCATGCTCAGTCGCGGTTGCCGTAGCCGCTGTTCGTGCAGCCCAGGCAACGCACGAAGGCGGCCCGGCCCGGATCGACCACCAAGGCCTTGCCGCTGGCGCCGACATTGCCACCGGCGGCGGTGAACGGCAATGCGATCACGAATAGCCCCGCGCCCACGATAGTGGCGGCCACCAGCAGCGGCCGCGCGATCAGCAGATCGCCGATCATGGCATAGGCCGGCGGATTCTGGATCTGGTAGGTCGGGTCACCGCTGCTCGTGCTCATGCTCGAATCGGCGGCAGTGGCCGGCACGACGTGCAGGCCGAAACTGACGACCAGCGCCAGCGACAGGGTTCGAAACAGGTTCATGGCACAATCCTTCTGCTCACGTGGGGCGACTGCGATTTGCGATGGGGTCATCAGGGCTAAAAGTAACTATATCAGTTGCCCGCCGTTGTGCAGGCCGCGCGCAGCCGGATCATGTCTGGCAGCGCGGACAATACACACTGGCACGCTGGCCCAGCTTGACCTCGCGCAGGGTGGTACCGCAGACCTTGCACAGCTGCCCACCCCGGCCATAGGCGAACAATTCCTGCTGAAAGTAGCCCGGCTGGCCATCTCCACCGATGAAGTCGCGCAACGTGGTACCACCGCGTTCGATCGCGTAGGCCAGGATGCGCTTGATCTCGACCGCCAGGCGCAGGTAGCGGCCGCGCGATATGCCCCCCGCCGCGCGGCGCGGGTCGATACCGGCGGCGAACAGCGCTTCGGTCGCGTAGATATTACCCACTCCGACCACCACCGCGTTATCCATGATGAACGGCTTGACCGCCATGCTGCGGCCACGCGACAGCTGAAACAGCCGTTCGCCGTCGAACAGCTCGGTCAACGGTTCGGGCCCCAGCCCTTGGAGCAATGTGTGGTTGAGCGCATCCAGGCTCCAGAGCATGGCGCCGAAACGTCGCGGATCGGTGTAGCGCAAGGCCATGCCCGATTCCAGCTCGATGTCGACATGCTCGTGCTTAAGCGCCGGCAGGCCGGCTTCGACCAGGCGCAGGTTGCCCGACATGCCCAGGTGGCTGATCAAGGTGCCGACTTCGGCGTTGATCAACAGGTACTTGGCCCGCCGCTCGACGGCCACGATCCGCTGCCCGGACAACCGCGCATCCAGATCTTCGGGTATCGGCCAGCGCAGGCGCCGGTCGCGGACGATCACGCGGCTCACGCGCTGCCCTTCCAGGTGCGGAGCAATACCCCGGCGAGTGGTTTCTACTTCGGGTAATTCAGGCATGGGGCCCCTGATGCGAAACGCGGATCGATAGGCAACCGTGCCCAGGCTCGACGCCTCGGACACCCTGAGATTCTAACCGCTAAGCCCCGCAGCGCCCACCGTGCGCACCGGGTCATTTGTCGAATGAGCCGTCGGCGACGGGGACGGCAGGTTATACTCCCGCTCTTTTTTCCGGAGCGACTTCATGTCCCTGCCCAGCCTTCGCCTCAAAGCCAACGCCGACCGCCGCCTGCGCGCCGGCCACCTGTGGGTCTACAGCAACGAGATCGACGTGGCCGCCACTCCGCTGAACGGGTTCCAGGCGGGCGATCAGGCCATTCTCGAAGCGGCGGGTGGCAAGCCCCTGGGCGTGGTTGCAATGAGCCCGAACAACCTGATCTGCGCTCGCTTGCTGTCGCGCGACGTCAAGCTGAGCCTGGACAAGTCGCTGCTGGTGCACCGCCTCAACGTGTGTCTGTCGTTGCGCGAGCGCCTGTTCGACAAGCCGTTCTATCGCCTGGTATTCGGCGATTCCGACCTGCTGCCGGGCCTCGTGGTGGATCGCTTCGGCGACATCCTGGTGGTGCAGCTGGCCTCGGCCACCATGGAACGCTACAAGGCCGATGTGATGGCCGCATTGATCCAGGTGATCAAACCCAGCGGCATTCTGTTCAAGAACGACTCGGCCGCGCGTGATGCCGAAGGCTTGGAACGCTACGTGGAAAGCGCCTTTGGCGTGGTGCCGGAATGGGTCGCCCTGGAAGAGAACGGTGTGAAGTTCGAAGCGCCGGTGATGGAAGGCCAGAAGACTGGCTGGTTCTACGACCACCGCATGAACCGCGCGCGCCTGGCGCCGTACGTCAAAGGCAAGCGTGTGCTCGACCTGTTCAGCTACATCGGCGGCTGGGGCGTGCAGGCCGGTGCCTTCGGCGCCAGTGAAGTGTTCTGCGTCGACGCTTCGGGCTTCGCCCTGGACGGCGTCGAGCGCAATGCCGCGCTCAATGGCTTCGCCGAAAAAGTCACCTGCGTGGAAGGCGACGTGTTCGAAGCCTTGAAGGAGCTGAAGGCCGCCGAAGAACGCTTCGACGTGATCGTGGCTGACCCGCCCGCGTTCATCAAGCGCAAGAAAGACCTGAAGAACGGCGAAGGCGCGTACCGCCGTCTCAACGAGCAAGCCATGCGCCTGCTCAGCAAGGACGGCATTCTGGTCAGCGCGTCGTGCTCCATGCACCTGCCCGAAGACGACCTGCAGAACATCCTGCTGACCAGCGCCCGCCACCTGGACCGCAACATCCAGCTGCTGGAACGCGGCGGCCAGGGCCCGGACCATCCGGTGCACCCAGCGATTCCGGAAACGCGGTACATCAAGAGCATTACGTGCCGGTTGTTGCCTAATAGCTAGCACTGCTGCAGCCGTATGTTGGAATCGATGTATTTCTCGTGATCGACTCCAACGTACGTCCTTGCACTCACTTCATCTCACGTTACCCACTACACCTACACATTTTGAGACATATACAGCTCCCCCTGCGCCATCTTATGAAGATGAAAGCGTGAAAGGAGCATGTCTGGCTCGCATCGCTCAAGAAACAATGAGTTAGCTCAATCCGGCTATTTAGCCGAACGCACGGACCTGAAAGAGAACAATATAAGTAGATACAGATATCTCGCAGAAGCCAGTACAGTTTTTACAACTCAAACAATTCGCCTGCCGACTCTGTGAATACGCCCTTGACTTCTTTCGTACGGCTATTAACCTCAAGGCGTCACATCGTCGTGACTTCCAATGAAAGCGAGGGAATAAAATGAAGAAGATAAATCTCGAATCAAAAAAAATCGCCAACCTGATGTGCTTGGTTAAAGCCAAGTAAACCCTAAGAAAGGGGGAGGGAAACCGGACCCTTCCTCCTTTGCTGAGGAGGTTTTCCATGTATTTAAATCAAGACCTATTTATTTATCCGCACCAAGGCCAGTGGATACTATGGGACTATCGCAACCATCAGCAGTACGAAATAGACCCAGACACATGGATTCGATTGAATTCGATCCTCACTAGCCCTGCTAGTTTTGATGCGGAGTCCATCGTAGATCGCTCGCTCCTTCAAAGTGGCGTCCTATCATCAGAACCTGTGCCTCAAGACACATGGGGATGGGATATCCTTTCAAAGATTTTTCATATCGGTACAAAAAATATTCAGTTTGAGACAGCAATCGCCAATGTGGAAGACTGGGCCAAAGCCTATCAACAGCACTGCTTCGAGGTGCTATCTAGTTGCGCCCCTACATCAATTGATAAATGCAGTGCGAGCCAGCGGCGTATCAAGCTGCCGAAGCCAAATATTTCTGATCTGGACGCCTCATTGAAAAGCACCCTTTTAAACCGAGCAACTTGTAGAGTATTTCATAATCAGGAGTTATCCTTGATAGACGTCTCCACTTTACTTTTTATAGCGCTCGGCTTTACCACTCCATTTAGAAAGGCTTCAAAAGCTGCCAGCATCTGTGCATTGGGTCAGCGTCGAACCTCCCCATCGGCAGGGGGCCTGAACGCCACAGAAGGGTATGTGTACGCAAAAAACATTCGGGACGTGGAAGCTGGATTCTACTATTACGATCCTTACGAACATGCATTGGAGCACCGTGGCCCACTCACATCAACGGCTCTTGGCGAGACATTGAGCGGTCAACATTTCGTTGACAATCTTCCAATGGGGATTTGGCTGACTTCTCGGCTAGACAAATTGTGGTGGAAGTACGAACACTCCCGCGCCTACCGAATGGCACTGATTGAAGCCGGTCATATTTCCCAGAGCCTTCAACTTATCGCCACTGCGTTGAATTTCAAGACATGGGTTACAGGCGCATTCAATGATGCGGCTGTTGAACACGCGCTAAAAATCGAGCCTTCCCACGAACAACCTTTATTCTTCGTGGGTATTGGATATGGAGAACACTCCGCCATTCCGATCGCATTAGAAATGACATTGATGCGAGGGGAGACCCCTTAATGAATCGAACCACTATGACCGACCTGAAAGATTGGAATATGCGTTCAGCGGTTCGCAGCAAGCAATGGGCATATGATATTAGCCCGAATGATACAGATACAGTGGATCATCATCAGTGGTGGTTTCCCGAACATATGGCGCCTGCATTTACCAGATCTGAGGTTTCAGGCCTATCACCAGCATCAAAGCAACGATTGCTGGCAAAGCATCTCATCTATTTTCTTCGATACACAACAACCCTAGAGCTTCAGATTGTAAACCAGGCAGTCTGTGACATCACAGAAAGAAACTCGGGACTCAACCTGCCTGAAAAATCCAAAAACCTGGCACTCCGCCTATATACAGATGAAGCCTACCACGCCCTTTTTTCAGAGGAGCTGGCCGATCAAGTAGCGCAGCTCTACGCTGACAATCAGCAGATATCAGAATTTAAACGCATTTTAGAAATTTCAAAACTCGAAAAATCCGAGAAAAAAGAACAGCGTCCGCTCTTTAGATTCCTGACAGCTTTCATATCCGAGACTGCCATTGCAAAAGAGCTACTCGATTTATCCTCAGCATCTTTGAAACGTCCAGTAGGGTCCATGTTTCGAGACCATTTACATGACGAAGCTCGTCACTGCAAATTTTTCTCCGGGCTATTTGTTCATGGATGGAGACACGCCGATGAGCACACTCGAAACTGCATCAGCCGACTGCTCCCAATCTTGATGAAAACTTTTGCACTCATCGACGAAGACTGGCTCAGCTCAGCATTGAGAGACGAGGGGATCAACACAGCGTTGGCATCGGAGATAGCTCATTCGCTCAACAGCGATAATCTGCTTTCACAACGTGCAAAGCGATCGTGCGTGGCAACGTTCAGTGCTCTCCGAAGCGCGGGAGCAATTACAACTGAAAATCAGCGGGAGCCATTCCATAAGGCAGGGCTGTTGGATGAATTGTGACCTAAAACGTACGGACCAGAGGCAAGCAGGAATCATCGCACTCTTGATACTGATGACCTCGCTGGGCGTTTTCCCGTTGGACGTCATCCTTCCCTCCTTTCCAGCCTTGGCCGAGCATTTTCAAACCAGCACCACACGGATCGCCTTTTCACTCAGTATCTTCGCTATGGGCTTCGCCTTCTCACAGATCGCCATTGGCCCGCTTTCGGATCGCTTTGGCAGGAAGAAGCTTCTGCTCGCTGGGCTTGGTTTAGCCGTGAGCGGCGCGATTGGATGCACTATGGCGCAAGACTTCTCAAGCTTTTTGGCGTTCCGGCTGGTGCAGGCAATAGGCTGTGGTTGCTTCGTTTTAGCCAATGCAATCATCCAAGACCTGTTTTTCGGCACTCAGCGGCGCCAGCTTCGAATACTCATGGTCAGTATCAGTGGGATCTGTATATCAGTTTCGCCATTGATCGGCACGATGCTGCAAACCGTAGCAGGGTGGACAGCGAGCTTTCACGTCTTTGCAGCGCTCGGTGTCGTTACGATCTGGCTTGCGCGCAAGCTGATGGATCAAGACAGCATCAGCAGCTCTTCTATCAATGTCGGCTGGAGCGACCGGTTTGGACCTTGCATGAAGCTTCGATTCATTGGGATGTCCCTGCTGTCGGCAATCGCATTTGCCAGCCATTTCTCCTTCATCGTCATCTCTCCGCTATTTTTCTTGGAAAAGCTAGGCTTCACATCCATGGAGTTCGCTTTCTCGTTGCTGTGCTACAGCCTTGCTTATGTAGGCGGGGGCTATGCTGCTTCCCGACTGGGCCGTGTGACGTCCGTTCATGTGCAGATGACTGCAGGATTGACGCTCATTCTAGGATCGGGAACAGCCATCATCCTGATGCCAGAGACATGGCAACTATCGTTCGCCAGCATTTTAGTGCCAGCGATTTTCTGCACAGCAGGCGCCAGCATCCTTAGGCCAGCGGCAACTTCCGAAGCACTTGATCTATCGGAACAGAGTGCAGGCACCGCATCGTCGTTACTAAACACGACTGTTTTTATCATCGGGGGCGTGGTGAGTGCTTTTGTCAGTAATTCCAGCCACCAACTGCTTCAAACATTGGGCTGGACCTTCGTCTTGATGGGAGCTTCGGGCGTTCTTCTATTGAATGCTTTGGCTTTTCTCGCCAGGCGAGCGCCTCCTTCCAGTCTATAAAGCGAACCGCAGGGCGTTCAGTCCGGAGAGGGCCTGTAAAAGAGCCGCGCGAGCCGCGTCAGGCCTTACTGCCGATTACTTGCCCTGCCCCACGTTCCATCCTTCCCCCATGGGTGTAGAATCGCCCTACTCATCGCCAATCATCCCCCGGCGGGTTTATGAGCTCGGCCGAACGCGTGGCGATCCCGCAGCGTTACCGGCCTCATCCGCAAGCACGGCAACACACCGCCCGAGCGTGCCGCGGACCAGGAAAAGCTCAATCCCTCATTGCAACCCGATTAGCCGCCCGGAGTCGTTCCATGCCTGACTATCGCTCGAAAACGTCCACCCACGGTCGCAACATGGCCGGTGCCCGCGCGCTGTGGCGTGCCACTGGCATGAAGGACGACGATTTCAAGAAACCGATCATTGCCATCGCCAACTCGTTCACCCAGTTCGTGCCGGGGCATGTGCACCTCAAGGATCTCGGTCAGCTGGTTGCACGCGAAATCGAGCGCGCCGGCGGCGTGGCCAAGGAATTCAACACCATTGCCGTGGACGACGGCATTGCCATGGGCCACGACGGGATGCTGTATTCCCTGCCCAGCCGCGAGATCATCGCCGACTCGGTCGAGTACATGGTCAACGCCCACTGCGCCGATGCCATCGTGTGCATCTCCAACTGCGACAAGATCACTCCTGGCATGCTGATGGCCGCCTTGCGCCTGAACATTCCGGTGATCTTCGTTTCCGGCGGGCCGATGGAAGCCGGCAAGACCAAGCTGGCCAGCCACGGCCTGGACCTGGTCGACGCCATGGTGATTGCCGCCGACGATACCGCTTCGGATGAAAAGGTCGCCGAATACGAGCGCAGCGCCTGCCCGACCTGCGGTTCGTGTTCAGGCATGTTCACCGCCAACTCGATGAACTGCCTGACCGAGGCCCTGGGCCTGGCTCTGCCGGGCAACGGTTCCACCCTGGCGACCCACAGTGACCGCGAGCAGCTGTTCCTGCAGGCGGGCCGCACCATCGTCGAGCTGTGCAAGCGCTACTACGGCGAGGACGACGCGTCGGTCCTGCCGCGCAATATCGCCAACTTCAAGGCATTCGAAAACGCCATGATGCTGGACATCGCCATGGGTGGTTCGACCAACACCATCCTGCACCTGCTGGCCGCTGCCCAGGAAGCCGAGATCGAATTCGACCTGCGCGACATCGATCGCTTGTCGCGTACCGTGCCGCAGCTGTGCAAGGTCGCGCCGAACATTCAGAAATACCATATGGAAGACGTGCACCGCGCTGGCGGCATCTTCAGCATCCTCGGCTCGCTGGCCCGTGGCGGCCTGCTGCACACCGACCTGCCGACCGTGCACAGCCGCAGCATGGCCGAAGGCATCGCCAAGTGGGACATCACCCAGACCACCGACGAAGCGGTGCACCACTTCTTCAAGGCCGGCCCCGGTGGCATACCGACGCAGACCGCCTTCAGCCAGTCGACCCGCTGGGACACCCTGGACGACGACCGCGAAAACGGCTGCATCCGCAGCTTCGAACACGCCTACTCCCAGGAAGGTGGCCTTGCCGTGCTCTACGGCAACATCGCAATGGATGGCTGCGTGGTGAAGACCGCCGGCGTGGATGAGTCCATCCACGTGTTCGAGGGCAACGCCAAGATCTTCGAAAGCCAGGACAGCGCGGTGCGTGGCATCCTCGCCGACGAAGTGCAGGCCGGTGACATCGTGATCATCCGCTACGAAGGCCCCAAGGGTGGGCCGGGCATGCAGGAGATGCTGTACCCGACGTCGTACCTCAAGTCCAAGGGCCTGGGCAAAGCCTGCGCGCTCCTCACCGACGGACGTTTCTCGGGCGGCACGTCCGGCCTGTCGATCGGCCACGCATCGCCTGAAGCGGCGGCAGGTGGTGCCATTGGCCTGGTGCAGGACGGCGACAAGGTGCTGATCGACATTCCCAACCGCTCGATCAACCTGCTGGTGGACGATGCCGAACTGGCTGCCCGTCGTGCCGAGCAGGACAAGAAAGGCTGGAAGCCGGTCGAGGTGCGCCCACGCAAAGTGACCACCGCACTCAAGGCCTATGCCCTGCTGGCCACCAGCGCCGACAAGGGCGCGGTACGCAACAAGGCGATGCTCGACGGGCTGTAAGACGTCCTTCGCTGGCAGGACACTGCGGCCGGTCTTCACGCAACCTCTGGTGAAGACCGGCCTCTTGCCGTGCGGGCCCAGACGCTTATTCCAAAAACGCCTAACGATCTTCCATTCCGATATTAATTACCTTTCGATTCAGGGTGTTAGCATTCGCGATTGACCAGCGTCCGTAGAGCCGCGGTCGTCAATCTTTCGGAGCTGACATGAACCTGCCCCTGCTGTTGAACCTGCTGATCTTCGCGGCATTGCTGCTGGGTCTGGCACAAACGCGTCGCACCGACTGGAGCCTGGCCAAGAAGGTCTTGCTGGGCCTTGCCCTGGGCGTTCTGTTCGGTATCGGCCTGCACACCGTCTACGGTGCCGGCCACCCTGTGCTCAAAAGCACCATCAGTTGGCTGGAACTGGTCGGCAACGGCTATGTGCAACTGTTGCAGATGATCGTCATGCCACTGATCTTCGCGTCCATCCTCAGTGCGGTGGCCCGTCTGCACAATGCCTCTTCGCTGGGCAAGATCAGCTTCCTGACCATCGGCACGCTGCTGTTCACCACCGCAATCGCAGCACTGATCGGTATCGGCCTGACCAACCTGTTCGGCCTGACCGCCGAGGGCCTGGTGGCCGGGACTCAGGAAACGGCACGTCTGGCGACGATCCAGAGCGACTATGCGGGCAAGGTGGCCGACCTCAATGTGCCGCAACTGCTGCTCTCGTTCATTCCGCAGAATCCTTTCGCCGACCTGGCACGGGCCAAACCCACGTCGATCATCAGCGTGGTGATCTTTGCCGCGTTCCTGGGCATGGCGGCTTTGCAGCTGCTCAAGGACGATGCCGACAAAGGGGCGAAAGTGCTGGGTGCGATCGACGTGCTGCAGGCCTGGGTGATGCGTCTGGTGCGCTTGGTGATGAAGCTGACGCCCTACGGTGTGCTGGCCCTGATGGCCAAGGTAGTCGCCAGTTCCAACGTGCAGGACATCGTCAAGCTGGGCAGTTTCGTGGTGGTGTCGTACATCGGCCTGGCATTGATGTTCGCGGTGCATGGGCTGCTGCTGAGCCTGGCCGGGGTCAATCCGCTGCGGTTCTTCCGCAAGGTGTGGCCGGTGCTGACCTTTGCCTTCACCAGCCGCTCGAGCGCAGCGACCATTCCATTGAGCATCGAGGCGCAGACTCGTCGCTTGGGCGTACCTCAAGCGATCGCCAGCTTCGCCGCCTCCTTTGGCGCGACGATCGGCCAGAATGGCTGCGCTGGCCTGTATCCAGCCATGCTGGCGGTGATGGTCGCGCCCACGGTTGGGATCAATCCACTGGATCCGCTGTGGATCGCCACGTTGGTGGGCATCGTCACCCTGAGTTCGGCCGGTGTGGCCGGGGTGGGCGGCGGCGCGACCTTCGCTGCATTGATCGTACTGCCGGCCATGGGCTTGCCGGTCACCCTGGTGGCGCTGCTGATTTCAGTCGAGCCGCTGATCGACATGGGCCGCACGGCGCTGAACGTGAGCGGGTCGATGGCGGCGGGCACCATTACCAGCCAAGTGATGGGTCAGACCGACCAGGCTTTGCTGGCAGCCGATGAGCACAAGGAACTGGCTTCGGCGTAACCGCTGCTGCCTGTTCGTGGGCGCCCTCTCGAACAGGCGGCGCGAACAGGCCATCCGATCATCTGCGCGCCCATACCTCGAACGCGTAGGCCGGCTTGTCGTCGACCGCTTCGTTGGGCACGCTCGACACCCTCTGCCATTGGTTCTCGTCGAACTCGGGAAACCAGGCGTCCCCTTCCGGGTGCAAAGCTACCCGCGTCAGGTACAGGCGATCCGCCTGAGCAAGGCCCAGCTCGTACAGCTGCGCGCCACCAATGAGCATCACTTCCTCGGCGCCCTGTTCGCGAGCCCAGGCTTCGGCACGCTCGATGGCCGCCTGCAGCGAAGTGAACACTTCGGCACCCGGCAGTTGCAGGTCCGGCTGTCGGCTGACCACCAGGTTCAGGCGCCCCGGCAGTGGTCGGCCGAGCGAGTCCCAGGTCTTACGACCCATGATGATGGGCTTGCCCAGGGTGGTTGCCTTGAAATATTTGAAATCCCCCGGCAGGTGCCAGGGCATGCTGTTGTCGATGCCGATCACGCGGTTCTCGGCGAGCGCCGCGATCAGGCTTAAAGGGAGAGATGTCTTCATGGCCGGCAGAATAGCAGAGCCTCCTTGGGTTATGCTCACGACGAATCGGCCGCCTGGAAAAACGCGTGAGCGCACCCACTGCATTGCATCGACTCTGGCTCAGTGAAGCCATCCGCCTGCGCGAAGAGCAGGCAGGCCCCCTGGAAGACCTGGAAGCCAACCGCCGTGCACGTCAGCAAGGCGGCGACCTGGCCGCGCGCATCGAGCACCGTGCTCTGCTGCTGGCCGAACGTGATGGCCAGCGCCAGGCCCTGGGCCACTGGTTGCAGGGTGCGCGACTGGCGATGCTGCTGCTGGGCGTACTGGCCGTGTTCAGCGGCGCGGGCCTGGCATTCGCGGCGCTGGGCGATGGTCTGCAGCCCGTCAACGTGTTCTGGGCGCTGGGCAGCCTGTTGGGGCTTAACCTCATTTTGCTGCTGAGCTGGCTGCTGGGGCTGGTCGCGTCCGGTGGACACGGTGCGGTGCTGGGCCGCCTGTGGTTGTGGCTCAGCGAGAAACTGGCGCGTGATGCGCAAGCCGTGCATCTGGCACCGGCGCTGGTATTGCTGCTGCAGCGGCGGCGACTCAACCGCTGGGCCTTGGGCACACTGGTGCATGGGCTGTGGCTGCTGGCCTTGCTGAGTGCGCTGGCCGTGCTGCTGTTGCTGCTGGCGACCCGGCGCTATGGTTTCGTCTGGGAGACTACCATTCTGGGCGCGGACACCTTCATCAACCTGACTCAGATGTTGGGCGCCGTGCCCGCGCTGCTGGGTTTCAGTGTGCCGGACATCGACATGATCCGCGCCAGTGGCGATCAGGCGACCAACATCGAAGGCGCACGCCAGGCTTGGGCGGGTTGGCTGGTCGGCGTGCTGCTGGTGTTCGGTATCGGCCCGCGCTTGGTGCTGGCCGCGTTCTGCCAATGGCGTTGGCGCCGAGGCCGCGCGGGTTTGACCCTGGATACCAGCCTGCCCGGCTACAGCCAGTTGCGCGAACGGCTGATGCCCAGCAGCGAACGCTTGGGCGTGCGCGATGAGGCGCCAGACGCGTTGCCGCATGTCACCACTCAAGCAGCCAGCGAATCGAGCAGCGGCGCTGTATTGGTAGCACTGGAACTCGACGGCCAGCATCCGTGGCCGCCTGCCCTAGCGCCCGACATTCAGGATGCCGGCGTGCTCGACAGCCGCGAGTCGCGCCAGCGGCTGCTGGAACAGATGACCCGCTTTCCGCCCGCGCGGCTGGTGATCGCCTGCGATCCGCGGCGCTCGCCGGATCGCGGCAGCCTTGGCCTGATTGCCGAACTGGCCAGGTGCGCCACCGTTACCCGAGTGTGGTTGTTACCCGCGCCACCCGGCCAGGCCCTCGACCCACAACGCCGTGGAGATTGGCAGGCGGGGCTGGATGCACTGGGCCTGCCGGTCGATGAATCGACCCCGTTGAGCTGGCTGGAGACAGGCCATGAGTAAGCCCCTGACCCTGGCCGTGGTCGGCCATACCAACGTCGGCAAGACTTCGCTGCTGCGTACGCTTACCCGCGACGTGGGTTTTGGCGAAGTGTCTCACCGGCCCAGCACCACACGACATGTGGAAGGCGCACGTCTTTCAGTGGATGGCGATGCCTTGTTGGAGCTCTACGACACCCCTGGGTTGGAAGATGCCATTGCCTTGCTGGAATTCGTGGAGCGTCTGGATCGCCCCGGCGAGCGTCTCGACGGTCCGGCGCGGGTCGAGCGGTTTCTGCAGGGCAGCGAAGCCCGTCAACGCTTCGAGCAGGAGGCCAAGGTGCTGCGCCAGTTATTGGCTTCCGATGCGGGCCTGTACGTGATCGACGCACGCGAGCCGGTGCTGGCCAAGTACCGGGATGAGCTGGAAGTGCTGGCCAGCTGCGGGAAACCGCTACTGCCAGTGCTCAATTTCGTCAGCAGCAGCCTGCAGCGCGAGGGGGATTGGCGCGAGGCCCTGGCCCGCCTTGGTTTGCATGCCTTGGTGCGCTTCGACAGCGTGGCGCCGCCCGAAGACGGTGAACGGCGTCTTTATGAAAGCCTGGCGTTGCTGCTGGAGCATTCCCGCCCGGCCCTGCAGCGGCTGATCGACGATCAACAGGCACAACGGCTGGCGCGCCAGGGCAGCGCGCGGCGGTTGATTGCCGAACTGCTGATCGACTGCGCCGCCTGTCGTCGCAGCGTTACCAGTGACGCCGCGGCGGGCGCCATCGAAGACCTCCGCCAAGCGGTGCGCACACGCGAGCAGCGCTGCGTGGAAACGTTGCTGAAACTTTATGCCTTCCGCAGCCAGGATGCCTCGGCAGGCGACCTGCCGCTGTCGGATGGGCGCTGGGGAGACGATCTGTTCAACCCCGATACGCTCAAGCAGCTGGGGGTGAAGGTCGGCGGCGGCATTGCGGCCGGCGCAGCGGCTGGCGCGGGCGTCGACCTGCTGGTGGGCGGTTTGACCTTGGGCATGGCGGCCATCGCTGGGGCCATTGCCGGCGGCGCGCTGCAAACCGCACGAGGCTATGGCGCGCGCTTGCTGGGCAAGTTCAAGGGCGAGCGCGAACTGACCGTGGACGACAATGTGCTACGGCTGCTGGCGTTGCGCCAACAGCAATTGGTCAAAGCCCTCGATGCCCGTGGCCATGCCGCCATGGGCACCATCGAAGTGGCGGCGCCACAGGAGCAGACCTGGCGCGAAGGCAAGCTGCCCGAAGCCCTGAACAAGGCCCGCGCCTATCCGCAATGGTCCTCGCTCAACGGCCACAAGCACCTGAGCCAACGCGAGCGCGAAGAGCAGATCGAGGCGCTGGCCCAGCAGCTCTGACAACCCCGTAGGAGCGGCGCGGTATGTCAGATGCATCGGGGTGAGCCTTTCGCGGCCGATGACCGCTCCTACGCTGAGATCCGTAGTGCCACGAACCTTGTAGGAGCGGCCAGTGGCCGCGAAAAGAGCGCCGCGGTATCAGATGCATCGGGGGGGCCTTTCGCTGCCGATGACCGCTCCTACGGTGAGATCCGCAGTGCCACGAACCCCGTAGGAGCGGCCGGTGGCCGCGAAAAGAGCGCCGCGCAGTCACGGGTGCAACGTCACTTGCGCAGCAACCGCAGCCCGTTGAACACCACCAACAGGCTTACGCCCATGTCGGCAAACACTGCCATCCACAGCGTTGCCATACCGGCCACGGTCATCAGCAGAAACACTGCCTTGATCGCCAGGGCCAGTACGATGTTCTGCAGCAACACGGCGCGGGTCTGCCTCGACAGCCGAATGAACGCCGGTATCTTGCGCAGATCATCGTCCATCAAGGCGACATCGGCGGTTTCGATCGCAGTGTCGGTGCCCGCTGCCGCCATGGCGAAACCGATTTCGGCCCGCGCCAGCGCCGGTGCATCGTTGATGCCGTCACCGACCATGCCAACCCGATGTCCTTGGGCGTACAGCTGCTCCACGGCCTTGAGCTTGTCGGCGGGCAACAGATCGCCAATGGCCTGATCGATACCCACTTGAGCGGCAATCGCCTTGGCGGTGTGCGGGTTGTCTCCGGTCAGCATCACGGTCTTTATGCCCAACGCATGCAACTGTGCAATGGCCTCGCGGCTGGTCTGCTTCACCGTATCGGCCACCGCGAACAACGCCACCGGCCCCTGCGGGCCCAGCAATACCACGACCGATTTACCTTCGCGCTCCAGCTGATCGAGTTGCGCTTCCAGCGCCGGGGAGCACTGACCCAGCTCTTCCACCAAGCGATGGTTGCCCAGGTGATAGGTCTGCCCTTCCACCTGGCCCTTGATGCCTCGCCCAGGCAAGGCCTCAAAGTTGTCCAAGGCCAGGGCCGCCTCATTTGCGTCAGCAGCAATCGCTCGCGACACAGGATGGTCCGAACGTCCCGCCAACGCCTGGGCAATCGCCTGTGCCCGGCCTTCGAAGGCGGAATCGAGCAGCGCGTAATCGGTCTGCACCGGCTTGCCATGGGTCAGCGTGCCGGTCTTGTCCAGCGCCAGATAGTCCAGTTTGTGACCACCTTCCAGGTACACGCCGCCCTTGACCAGGATGCCTTTGCGCGCAGCCGCAGCCAGCGCACTGACGATGGTAACCGGGGTAGAAATGACCAGCGCGCAGGGACAGGCGACCACCAGCAGTACCAGCGCACGGTAGATCCAGTCGAACCAGGCGCCGAAACCTACCAGCGGCGGTACCACAGCGATCAGCAGAGCCAGGGCAAACACCACCGGCGTATAGATCCGTGAAAAGTTATCCACAAAGCGCTGAGTGGGTGCCCGCGCGCCCTGCGCCTGCTCGACCGCATGGATGATACGCGCCAGTGTCGACTGGCCAGCCGCGGCAGTGACCTGAAACTCCAGCGAACCCGCCTGATTGATGGTGCCGGCGAACACCTTGTCGCCCACACCCTTCTCCACCGGCAGGCTTTCACCGGTAATGGGCGCCTGATCGATGCTGGATTGACCGGAAATCACTTCACCATCAAGACCGATGCGTTCCCCTGGACGCACACGCACGATGGCCTCCAGCGCGACGGTCTTGACGTCCTGTTCCAACCATTGGCCATCGGCCTGGCGCACGGTGGCCGTGTCCGGCGTGAGGCGCATCAGACCGCCAATCGCATTGCGGGCCCGATCCAGGGACTTGGCCTCGATCAATTCGGCCACGGTGAACAGGAACATCACCATCGCCGCTTCCGGCCACTGGCCGATCAGCACCGCACCGGTCACCGCGATGCTCATCAACGCGTTGATATTGAGGTTGCCGTTCTTCAGCGCGATCCAGCCCTTGCTGTACGTGGTCAGGCCACAACTGGCGATCGATACCAGCGCCAGCAATGCCACGACCCAAGTCGGCGCCGCCTGGGTGAAATGGACCACTTCGGCCGCGACCGCCGTCACGCCTGACAGCGCCAGCGGCCACCAGGGCTTGCGCGGCGTCGGCAGCGCACTGGCGGCAGGCTCGTCTCCATTGATGGGTTCGGCATGCATGCCCAACGATTTGATGGCGCTCTCGATCGCCTGGGTATCGGGCAGCGAATGGCGCACGCCAAGCACGCGGTTGATCAGATTGAAATCCAGCTGCTGCACACCGGCCAACTTGGCCAGCTTGTTCTGGATCAATGTCTGCTCGGTCGGACAGTCCATGGCTTCGATGCGGAACTGGCTCAACCGTGCATCCTGGCTGTCCCCGGGCGCGAGCTGGACGGTCGAGGGCGCCGTTGCCTTGCCGGCGCAGCAATGGCTGGCGGGTGCAGGGCCGTGCTCGTGCTCGTGCTCGTGCTCGTGCTTATGATCGTGGGCATGGCCGGAGGTGGGGTGGCTCATTGGTCGCAATTCCCTGAAGTGCAGGTTGCCAAGTGAACACCCTGTAGCCACTATAGGGTCAAGCACCTTTTTGCAGGTCATCAGCATGAAAATCGGGGAACTGGCGAAAATTACCGACTGCCAGGTCGAAACCATCCGCTACTACGAACGTGAAAGCCTGTTGCCGCCCCCTGCTCGCAGCGACGGCAACTATCGCCTCTACACCCAGGCTCACGTCGAACGGCTGACGTTCATCCGCAACTGTCGCATCCTGGACATGACTCTCGACGAAATCCGCAACTTGTTGACGCTGCGCGACAGCCCCCAGGATCAATGCCAGAGCGTCAACAACCTGATCGATGAACATATCCATCATGTCAAGGCGCGCATCGATGGCTTGGTGGCTTTGCAGGACCAACTCGTCGCGCTGCGTCAGAAATGCCACGGCGGCACTGCCGAAGAACACTGCGCAATCCTTCAGCGCCTGGAAATCAGCGGCGCCGTCACCGTTCCCGATGCCGAACACTCCCATGTAGGCCGCAGCCACGGGCATTGAACGACTGAACACAGCCTGTGGGAGCGGGCTCTGCCCGCAAAAAGAGCACTGCGTTTCGTCAGCCATACCGCGGCGCGGCCTTCGCGGGCAGAGCCCGCTCCCACAAGAGATTACACAACCTCGTAGGAGCGGTCCGAGACCGCGAAACAGGCGCGGCGGTTCATCGGATACACGCCCCCATTCGAATCCTGTGAGAAGCGTGAATAGTATATGACTCATTAAATTTGACATGAACCATATACAGCTCATACTCAACCCATGCTAACCACACTTCTGCAACAGATCCGCAACCGCCGCCAACAACTGGGCCTTCAGATCCAGGACATGCCCTTGCGCACAGGCCTCACCCGCCAGCAATACGGAAAAATCGAGAAAGACGGCAACCCGCGCCTCAACACCCTCGACCTGATTGCCGAAGGCCTGGACGCCAGCATGGTCCTAGTACCCAAGGATCAACTCAAGCTGATCGAAAAGATCCTGGCAGGGGCACCGGTGTACTTCGAGGACGATCGCCCTGTGGATAACTATCCGGAAAACCCTTGGGACGATCTGCCATGAGCATCGAGACCGTAGCGGCCTTGAAGCTGACGCTGCATTCGCAACTAGTCGGTTATGTCACCGGCCATTCGAATGGCAAGAATGTACTTACCTTGGCGCCGGATTACATCGATGATCCACACCGCCGCACGCTGACCTTATCTCACCTCAATCCGGGCATATTCAGGCGTCAACTGGCAAACAAACACCCCTACATCACCCATCACCGGCTGCACCCGGTGTTGAGCAATCTACTTCCGGAAGGCGAGCTGCGTGGCCTGGTTGCGCAAGCCATGAAAGTGCATCCAGACAGCGAATTTCCCTTATTGAGCTGGCTCGGTCAGGACTTGCCGGGTGCATTGGTCGCCACTCCCGTATCTGCCGAACACATACCCGCCTATGCGCTGGGCAACCACGGCAAGATCACTCCAGTATCCATCGACACACCCGACCATCGCTCGCATTTCTCGCTGGCCGGCGTACAGATGAAATTCTCCATGCACGACCGGGATGGTCGTTACATAACCGCAGACCCCACGGCGCCGGGAGACTGGATCATCAAGACGCCTTCCACCGTTCATCCATTCGTGCCGCTCAACGAATACACCTGCATGAAACTGGCACAACTGGCAGGCGTCGACATTCCTGAAATACGCCTGGTCGGCATGGACATGATCGACAGCCTGCCCGCAATCAACCTACCCGACGAGCAATGGGCCTATGGCATTCGTCGTTATGATCGGCTTGCTGGAGGTCAGCGCGTTCATTCAGAAGACTTCGCCCAGGTGCTTTACGCCTACGCACACGATAAATACCGCAGCGGCCGTTATGAACAGATCGCCAAATTGCTCTACACCCAGACCCGCCATGGCCAACGGGATGTCACGCAAATGGCTGTGCGTTTGCTGGTCAATGTGCTCCTGGCCAACGGCGATGCGCATCTGAAGAACTGGAGCCTGATCTATCCGGACACTTTCAGCGCAGAACTGTCCCCGGCTTACGACATCGTCGCGACCAAGGTATTTATTCCCGGCGAGAGCCAGTTTGCGTTGAACATGGCCGATACCAAAGCCTGGTATGACGTCTCGCTCGAACACTTCAAACGATGGGCCGAGACCTCTGGAATACCTTGGCGACCCGTGCTCGTTCATCTACGAGAAACACTGGACGCAGCACGAACGCTGTGGCCTGAGGCCCTAGCGGCCAGCGTCATGAAGCCAAACCAGCAAGCGATCCTGCGCCAACATTGGCAACAGCTGCATGCGGACTTTCGGATCTCTTAACTGAATCAGCGAGCAAGGTTTTGAAACAATCCTGGTTTCGCTATTGCAAAGCCTGCCTATAGGTTCGTTGCACATGTCCAACAAAAAGAACCTGTCATGAATCGCACCGCAACCCCCTTTCAAATATCAGATCTGCGCACTGAACCTGGTTTTCTTGCCATCGTGGGCGAGCGGCTGTGGCAAGCCTGGTGGAAGGAAGACGGCCAAACCTTGGAAGATGTGCTGACGCTTCTGGAAGACAGCCTGCGTTCCAAGCCCATTCCCACCACTTTGGTCGCTCATGCAGGTGAGCGGTTCATGGGCACGGTATCGCTGATCGTTTCGGACATGGATGAACGAGTGCAGTATTCGCCCTGGCTGGCGGCGCTGTGGGTGGAGGCCGAGAGCCGCAATGAGGGCGTCGGCGCGGCATTACTCACAGCCGGAATGCAGAAAGCGAAAGCTGAGGGTGTCGAGCGGGTCTATCTATGTGCTGTCGAGGAAAAGTCGGCGTACTACGGGCGGCTTGGCTGGGAGCAGATCGAGACTGACGTTGGGGGGATGAATATCTTCATGAAAATGTCGAAGGAGTAAGGTCGGAAAGTCTGTAGGGCTGGCATATGCCAGACTTCGATGTTGTTACCTGACCAGAAAGCTCGCCGCCCCGTCTTGAAAACCGTAAAGACCCTTGCGAAGACACGCAACTCTATCCATTCATCACCTAATCCGACGAAAAACCTGCGTTTGTGAAGGAAATGGCGCAAGGCATCCTAAAGCATAGGTTTCGGAAATGCCTTACGTGATAATAGGAATCATTACGTTTTATCGAGTTGCTTTACGCTATACGCTTTGATCTTCATTTCAAGGATGTGAGGGTGCCCATGACGTCGGCTCGAATCGGAACGCAACAAGCCGTTCTATCCCGCTGGATAAAAGCCTTAGATACGGAAGCTTTTAAACGTCGAGGTATAGGTCTCAGTGATCTAGTAAATGCGGCGCCCATCGCCTTGGAACATTCTTGCCAACGCTTGATCCAGGCGATGTTTCGGGAAAAACTTCTGGATTCTTCAGCGCTTAGTGCCTGTGCGGATGGAACCACATGCTTGGCTATCTCAGGGCGTGGTCGTATACGCTTTGACTCACTCAAGTCAGGGCCCATGGGGAGCTGGACGATAACAGGGAAGGTTTCGGTCGAAAACGTACAAGGCGTGGTAAAACCTGTCGAACTACCCTCCGATCTTCTGGAACTAATATACGATCATCTTACGGTGCATAACAGTAACTGCACCTTCGCAAGGATTGAGTCCGAAATCAACGATAGCTTTGCGAATGATATTTTGTGCATAGCATTCCAACGCCGTTGGGCATCACAACTTAGCAATATCGCCAAGCATGATGGCTATAGAAACACGCTGGACTGGCTCCACTCAAATCCTCAAAACTCGAATCCTACAGCCTTACTGGAGCAATGGGGTACCCTCGGACATCCTTGGCATCCAAATTACAAAACCAAGCTGGGTTTGGACATCTCTCAGATCATCGACTTTTCCCCAGAGTTCGAAGCTAGACTTCCGGTGATGCTGGCTGCGTTGCGCACTGACGTGTGTTACATAGAGTCAATGGATCCTGTTGAGAGCCATACAAAGTGGTGGCAACAACGTTTTCCAAAAGCGGCTGAAGAGTGGAAGCAAGCCCTTATAAAAATTAAACTAAAGCCCGATGATTACACGCCCATTCCGGTTCACCCCTGGCAAGCGACTACGGAACTCCCGAATTTATTTCCTGATGAAATTCGTCAGCATATGCTGGTGATTACCGATGTGACAGCGTTTACGGGCCATCCAACGATGTCATTCAGAACCGTAATACCAGATGGCAGGAGGAAAGCCCCATTAGTAAAACTTCCAGTCTCGCTAAGGCTGACCAGTGTGCAGAGAACAATCTCACCCCGCTCTGTACGGATGGGACCACGAGTAAGCAGACTATTACAAGAAATGCACGAAATTGAGCCGACCCTTATCCACTACCTGAAGATCATTCCAGAGCGCGTGGGCATCCAATATGAACCAGCACAATCGGATGACGATCGCGCGCGGCATATAGCAGCCATATTCAGAGACAATCCTGCAGATCTGGTTGATGACGGCGAACTGGCGATCCCGGTGGGCAGCCTATTTGCAATGGACGCGTCTGGCAGGCCGTTATTGGAACAGTGGATTGAGTTACGCTACAACTCCAATGAGCCTGACGCCGCTTTGAAATTCTACAAAGAATACATTTCAATGGCACTCCCTGGGCTTCTGGGATTCTATCTGATTTTCGGTGTCGCGTTTGAGGCACACCAACAGAACAGCTTCGTGATATTAGGCACCGGCCAACAGCCCAGCAAGCTCCTGATCCGCGACTTTGGTGACATCCGAATAGATCGTCAGGCATTCAATAAACATGCTTTGAATATTCAACTGCATGACCCTCACATGACACTGTTCGATGATTCTAACCATGTGAGAGACAAATTCATTCACACGACCCTGATGTGCCACATTGGGGAACTCTCTCTGCTCTGCGCACGGCAGTGGCGTATTCCCCATGCTGTGCTGTGGAATGCCCTGACTAAGGAAATAGAATCTGTGTTCTACCAATTCAGGTCAAAAGTAGACGCTCAACGCTGGGAAGCAGAGCGCCAGGCTATCCTTTTTGAGGACTGGCCTGCAAAAGCATTTCTGCGCATGCGGCTGGAAGAAAGTTCGAAAGATATTGTTGAAAGGATACCCAATCCACTGCGCACGCACAGCAATGCACGCTGACCATAAAGCGATTTTTCTCCTCGTTGCGATCCAGGCACTGTCGATGGGTGCTTTGGAAATGAGTGGCCCTTTCTGGCCTTTGCATATAAAAGCTCTTCTAGGTCCAGCATCTCAGGAACACTTGGCATTCTTCACAATGGGAGTATATGCAGGCCCCTTGGTAGCGGCAATGCTGCTGAGCCCGCTATGGGCTCGCTACGGAGACCGGGTCGGGCACAAAGCGATGATCTTGCGCGCACTTCTTGCGCTGAGCATATTCCAAGGCGCAGTGGCATTTATCTCAGACCCGACAACTTTGGTCATAACTCGTAGCATCCAAGGCGGACTTGCAGGGTTCTTGGTAGCCGCACAGGCCTATGCTTTGTGTTGTTGTCACGAGTTTAACAAAGCCAAAACATTGGCTTTACTTCAATCAGCAACTGCAATCGGTTCTTTGGTTGGTCCAGTCGTAGGCGGATGGTTGATTGACAAATATGACTTCAAACACATTTGCAGTGTAGCTGCATACGTTTGCCTAGCCTGTGCAATAGGCGGCGCGTTCTTGACCAACCATCGCCCGCAGGCTTATAGGTACCGCCAACGAGGGCCTGTGATCAGGCTCGATAGAAAGTGGCTTGCTGGGTTGTTATCAGTCATGTTTTTTTTGCAAGCGGCTAAAGTAATCTCTCAGCCTTTCTACTCACTTTATGTACTGGAGGTACTGAATGCACCTGGGTGGCTTATTGGAATTACTTATGCCGCAAGCGCAGCAACCCTTGCAGTCTCCGCGCCATTATGGGGGAAACTGTTTGATCATCATTCACATAGCCAGACGCTCAGGCTGATCGAAGGTATCGCATGGCTCTGTGCACTTACTATGGCAATAACAATATTCGCACAAGGTTGGCTAAGTTTCTTGATAACACGTTTGGTTTGGGGCGTATGGCAAGGAGCTTTGCTGCCTGTCACTTACGCAATTATTGCTCAGACAATCGATTCAACCCAGCGTGGATTCGTGATGGCGCTTGGTAATAGTGCAGCCAAGGCAGGGTCGCTGTTGGGCATCGCCTTGGGCGCTTCAACGCTGGCATGGATGCCCCTCGCTCAAAGTTTTTGGATCGTGGCTGCAACCTATGTTGCAGCGGCCATAGCCATTCGGCTCATGCGCAAAAGGACTGGCGCGCCACGCAGTATCTCCTAGTTTCCAACTAAAAGGACTTTGTATGCCCTACACGATTAGACCTGTCTGGCTTTTGACGATACTGACTCTGTGCACGGACTCGCGCGCCAGTGAAATGGAAAAAGAGGCCTTCCTGAGTCTTGACGCCAGTGTGGTCTCAGCCACCAGAACACAGGCGAGCATCGCTTCGATTCCAGGCTCGATCCAAGTGATCGATGAGTACCAGATCAGACAACAGGCAGGCACCGGTCGCCGCCTTTCGGATGTGCTTGGTCAGCTTGTACCCAGCCTTTCGCCTTCTAGCGGTGGCATGAGCAATTTTGGCCAAACGCTTCGGGGAAGGAACATGTTGGTCTTGATTGACGGGGTTTCCCAGAATGCTACTAGAGACAATTTCCGACAGCTGAACAGTATTGCTCCCAACAGCATAGAGCGTATCGAAGTCATATCTGGAGCGACCAGTATCTACGGCGCAGGTGCGTCAGGTGGCATCATCAATATCATCACCAAACGCAACTCTGATGCCGATTTATTGCTGCACAGTAAAATCGGACTGACATCTCCCGATACCCTACATCGTGGAGGGCTCGCCTATGAATTCTTCCAGAGCGCAACTGGCCGGCACGGTCCGCTGGACTGGTATGGCTCTGGCAATCTCATTCAGCGCAACGATCAATACGATGCAAGCCACGCGCGTATACCTCAAGACACGTCGCAGGGTAGCAGCATGGACACTCAAACCTATGACCTGCAGACCCGGTGGGGACTTGCTTTGGGGGAAGACCGTAATCTGACCCTGTCTCTGCAGGACTATAAGGACCGTCAGGACACTGACTACACCAAAGACCCTCGAAACAAGACCCGTCCAGTAGCTGTGAAGGGGCTGTATCTGAAGGAACAGCCTTACACGCATAATCAAGCGATCAATCTGAACTACAGAGAGGGGGACTTTTACGGCCAGACAGTGCAACTCGAAACCTATTGGCGTAAGGCCGATGCGCGTTTTTTCCCCGACCGCAAACGCGGACACGCCGGCGTTGCCAGCACCACCAGCACGCAGAATGTATACGGCCTTCGCGCGGCAGTGGAAACCGAGCTTCCCGGCATCGGCGCCAGTAGCGGAGATCTTGTGTGGGGTGCGGACTATAGCAACGAACACGCACGTCAACGTGGCGACCACTACCTGGTGGATGGGCTGACCTATCGAAAAACTGGAATTCGTTACGAATTGGGGCCTGACTTGACTACTCAGACACGCGCGCTATTTGCCCAGTCCGCATGGTATTGGGGCGACTGGACGCTTCGAGGGGGCGTTAGACACGAGCGGATCAATAGCGAGATAGCGGACAGCATTGCCTATGGCGAGATCGTTCAAACCGGCCAGCGCGCTGTACTCCCCGGGGACACGCTTGATTACAACGCCACGCTCTACAATCTGGGTATGGTGTATCAGCTCACTGATCAACAGAACGTTTTTACGAATTTCAGTCAGGGATTCTCTTTGCCTGATATTCAGCGTTTCATGCGGGACGTCACCAGCAGCTTCGATATCCAAACTCTCAACGCCCAAGCCATAAAGGTCGATAGCTACGAGCTGGGCTGGCGAGGTGATTGGAGCAACTGGCAAGGCCGCGTAAGCGCTTATCAGAACACATCGGATGTTACGCAGTTCTACGATGCCCAAGCACGCGTACTGCGGCTGATCAACCAACGTGAACGTGTGCGAGGCTTTGAAATGAGTGTTGACCACTCACTCAACGAACAATGGAGAGCGGGCGGCACCTACGCCTGGACAAAAGGCGAGACATACCAGCGAGGTAAGTGGCTGGACCTTCCCGCTACCCGGATTGCACCGCCCAAAACCACCGCGTATGTCAGCTATCAATCAAGCACCTACGACCTGCGCGCCCAAGCCATGCGACTCAGCAGCTATGGCGCCGCTGCGCGAGACCACAACGGTCGCAGAACCAAGGGCTATCTGACGATGGATCTGATAGGCGGCGTTGCACTCCCGGTCGGCCGTCTGGAAGCAGGCGTTTACAACGCGACTAACACGAAATACCAGACGCTGCTTACCCAAGCCAATGCCACCGCGCCTTATGCAAATGCGCAAGGGCGAACGCTGAGCCTGGCCTATTCGGCCGATTGGTAGGGTTGGGACCTGACTTGTCGCGAACGCCGAAATTGCTGCGGTACGTCACGCCTCCTGCAGCCAAGTCTTGCCCGCCGCCAGACCGATTCCAGGGGGGTTCTCGCCTTCAGTGGAGACCGATCACACCGCCATCGGTGCAGTCAGTGGTGCGTGGTGTTCGTACCCTTCCAAGGTAAAGTCGCTGGGTTCGATCAGCTCCAGCCACTCCGGTTGGTACACCCCGGTCTTGGCAAACTCGGGCACGCGGTCGGAGATCACCAGCTTGGGCGCCGGCAGCGGCTCGCGTTTCATCTGCTCGTTGAGCATGTCCAGGTGGTTCTCGTACACATGGGCGTCGCCGATGAAGTAGGTGAACCAGCGTGGCGTGTAGCCCGTCAGGCGACCAATCAGAGACAGCAGCGCGGCGCCTTCGGTGAGGTTGAACGGCGTGCCCAGGCCCAGGTCATTGGAGCGGATGTACAACGTCAGCGAGATCTCGCGGGTTTCCGGGTTGGGGTGGAACTGGTACAGCAAGTGGCATGGTGGCAGCGCCATTTCATCGAGCTGGGCGCAGTTCCAGCCGTGGAACAGGATCCGCCGGCTGCCGGGGTCCTTGATGATGGTGTCGACGCATTGGCGAATCTGGTCGATGGCCTTGTACAGCACCACAAAGCCTTCGCCGTTTTCTTCGGCCTGGGCAATCTGCAGATATCCCTGGCTGGTGGCCAGTTCGATCGCCGCTGGGTTGCTCAGGGCGATGCGTTTGTAGGCCGGCCACTGGCGCCACTGCACGCCATAGATCTCGCCCAGGTCGTCTTCACCCTGGCGGAACGGGTTGGCCAGCCATTGAGCGTTCTCGTTGGCGTTCTGGTCCCAGACCTTGCAGCCAAGGGCGCGGAATTCGGCGGCATTGTTGACCCCGCGCAGAAAACCGACCATTTCGCCGATGGCCGACTTGAACGCCAGCCGCCGGGTAGTGATCGCCGGAAAGCCTTCCTGCAGATCGAACCGCAGCATGGCACCCGGGAAACTGATGGTGCGCACGCCGGTGCGGTTGCTTTGCAAGGTGCCGTTCTTGATGACGTGGGCGACCAGTTCCAGATATTGCTTCATGACTTACCTGCATCGTTCAGGGCGCAACCGCAGTCACGCCCAGGCAAAAAGAATCAAACGGCCGGACGTGAAGCCGCCGGCGTGCGGTGGTAGGCCCACCAGATCAACCCCAGGCCGCCCAGGATCATCGGCAGACACAGCACTTGTCCCATGGTCAGCCAGCCCCACGCCAAGTAGCCCAGCTGCGCATCGGGCACCCGGACGAATTCGACGATGAAACGGAAGATTCCGTAGAACAGCGCGAACATGCCCGATACCGCCATGGTCGGCCGCGGTTTGCGCGAGAACAGCCAGAGAATGATGAACAGCGCGACGCCTTCCAGGGCAAACTGGTAGAGCTGCGAGGGGTGACGGGGCAACTGCGCCGGATCGCTGAAAGGCGGAAAGATCATCGCCCATGGTACGTCGGTGGCCTTGCCCCACAGCTCGGCGTTGATGAAGTTGCCGATACGCCCGGCGCCCAGCCCGATCGGCACCAGCGGCGCGATGAAGTCCATCAGTTGGAAGAACGATTTGTCGTTCTTCCTGCCGAACCACCAGGTCGCCAGCATCACGCCCAGCAGCCCGCCATGGAACGACATGCCGCCCTTCCACACCTCGAATATCAAAGTCGGATTGGCGATGTATTGCTCCAGATCGTAGAACAGCACGTAGCCGAGGCGGCCGCCGACGATCACCCCCATTGCGCACCAGAACACCAGGTCCGAGAGCTTTTCCTTGGTCCAGGTCGGGTCGAAACCGTTGAGCCGGCGCGAAGCCAGCAACCAGGCGCCACCAATGCCCACCAGGTACATCAAGCCGTACCAGTGGATTTTCAGCGGTCCGATGGCCAGGGCCACCGGGTCGATCTGCGGGTAAGGCAGCATTGCGATTCCTCAGCTAAGCAAAAAACTCATGCCGACGCTGAACAGCAGCGCGGCGAACAGGCGTTTGAGCACACGTGGCGATAACTTGTGCGCCAGGCGTGCCCCGTATTTGGCGAAAAACATGCTGGTGATGGCGATGCCCGCCAAGGCCGGCAGGTAGACGAATCCGAAACTATGCGCTGGCAGCCCCGGCTCGTGCCAGCCCAGCACCATGAAACTTGTCGCGCTGAACAGGGCGATCGGCAGGCCGACCGCCGAGGACGTCGCGACGGCCTGCTGCATGGACACGCTGCGCCAGGTCAGGAACGGCACGGTCAACGAGCCGCCACCGATACCAAATATGGCCGAAGCCCAACCGATCACCGTGCCGGCCACGCCCAGCCCCAGTTTGCCGGGTACCTGACGGGTGGCCTTGGGCTTGAAGTCCAGCGCCATCTGCACGGACACCAGCACGGCGAACACGCCGATGATTTTCTGCAGGTGCGGGCCCTGGATCAGCGACGCGGTGAACGCGCCGATGCCTGCGCCTACCACGATACCCAGGGTCATCCAGCCGACCACTGGCCACTGCACCGCTTTCATCCGGTGGTGGGCACGAATGGCATTGATCGAGGTGAACACGATGGTGGCCAGCGAGGTGCCCACCGCCAGGTGCGTCAGTACCGAGGCATCGAAGCCCTGCAAGGTGAAGCTGAACACCAGCACGGGCACGATGATGATACCGCCGCCCACGCCGAACAGGCCGGCCAGCACGCCAGCGCAGGCACCGAGCAGTAGATACAGCGCGAATTCCATGGTTGCCCCCGTAAACAGTTCGGCATGGTACCGGAACCGGTGCCCCACGCTCCACCTTGCAGCGATGGATAGGCGCGCCGGGGATCGGTAGAGTGAAGCCAAACTACAAGGATTTCCACGTATGTGCCTGATCGTTTTCACCTGGCAGCCCGGTGATGCCCACCCGCTGGTGCTGGCGGGCAACCGTGACGAATTCCATGCACGGCCCACGGCGCCCCTGTCCCCGTGGCGGGAACACCCTAGCGTTCACGCCGGGCGGGATCTGGAAGCCGGCGGTACCTGGCTGGGCATCGGGCCGCAGCAACGCATCGCCGCCCTGACCAATATCCGCCGACCTGGCCAGCCGCCCGCTCGGCGCTCCAGAGGTGATCTGGTCGCAGGCTTTCTCACCGGCACGGAGTCGATCGACGATTACCTGCAGCGTGTCATGGACCGCCTGGACGAGTATGCCGGATTCAATCTGCTGCTCGGCGATGGCCAGCGCCTGTGCTACCTGCACTCGGCCGCGGGCACCCCGCAGTATCTGTCGGCGGGCACCTATGGATTGTCCAATGCCGGGCTCGATACGCCATGGCCCAAGCTGGTGAAAGCCCGTCAGGGGCTGGAAGCATTGGGCAGCCAGCCCCATGCGCTGCTGGACATGCTGGCCGACCCGGCCCAGGCGCCCGAGCATGCATTGCCCGACACCGGCGTGGGCCTGGCCACCGAGCGGTTGCTCTCGAGCGTATTCATTACCGGAGCCAGCTACGGGACGCGGGCCAGCACCGTGGTCATCGTCGATGCCGCAGGTCGTCGGGAAATGATCGAGCGCAGCTTCGGCCCACTGGGCAGCGCACTGGGCGAAGTGCACCTGCAATCGGTCTAGCCAGTTGTGCGCTAAACCGAACGGCCGATGCGTTTGCCCTGGCGCTTGCCGATGTCGCTGGCCTGGCCATCGCGCTGCTTGCCGGTGCGCGCATCGCTGATCAGGCCAGGAATCAACGCCCCTTCGGGTAGGTTCTTCCAGAAGCGGGTGGGCAGGTGGCCCTGCATGACCTTGGGGTTCAGGCGCGCAGGATTGAAGATGTGGCTGTAATAGGTCAGCCACAGCTCGCCTTGCGGGTCGTGCGCCTGCTGCGCCAGCTGTTGCCATTCCAGCGGGCACTGCCGTTCGTGGATCAACTGCACGCCGTCGTAATAGACCCCGTCCTGCGGCGTTGCGATCAGCCAGCGACTGCGCCCCATGCGGCCGATGAAATGCTCGCTGGCGATGGCCAAAATATCGTGGGCCGGTTCATGCCAGGCCACGTACTCGGGGCCCGGTGGCCCCTCGGCCGCCGCCGGCAGCTCGACGAAACGCAGGAAGGCATGCAGATGGTGGCTTTCGCGTCGCACCTGCTTGATGCGCCGGTGCAGTTCACTGCCCAGGCGATCACCCGCCAGCATGGCCGTGCGATCGCCGTGACTGACGCGCCAGAGCACCTCGTACAACAGGCTCCAGCGTTGCTCGCCGCGGTACTGCGCTGCGCTTTCCAGAAGCTCGATGAGGGCCAGGGGAATGCGCGCCTGGAATGGCCCGACTTCTGCCGGGTAGTGCTCGTCCGTGGCGAACAGGTCCGCCACGGTGTTCCAGCCCACATGACTCGGATCGATCTGATGGCTGAGCAGCCAGCGCGCCTGTTGCCGCCAGGTCGCGAACAGGTCGTCGCAATCCAGGCATATCATCCCCACAGCCCCAACTGCTGAGGTTGCGGGCGATCACGCAGCTGGTCGCGCAGCAACAGGGTGGAAATCTCGGCCTGCTGTGGGTGGTAGTCGCTGGTGATGAAGAACGGCTTGGCCTTGGCCAGCACGCAGCGCAGGCGAGTCAGGTCTTCATAGCGGATCCGTCGCTGCCGGCGTAGCTCCACCAGGCGCTTGGTGGTACGCAGGCCAATACCAGGTATGCGCGCGATCAGCGCCGGTTCGGCACGGTTCAGGTCCAACGGGAAAACGCTTCGGTTTTCCAGGGCCCAGGCCAGTTTCGGGTCGATGTCCAGCGCCAGGTCGCCCGGACCGGACAGCAATTCGTCCGCCTTGTAGCCATAGCTGCGCAGCAGGAAGTCGGCCTGGTAGAGGCGGTGCTCGCGCATCAGCGGCGGTGCTGCCAGCGGCACGCTCTTGGGGCTGTTGGGAATGGGGCTGAACGCCGAATAGTAGACCCGCTTCAGGCCGAAGTTGCCGTACAGCGACTCGGCGCTGTGCAGGATGGTGCTGTCATCGGTCTGGTCGGCACCGACGATCATCTGCGTGCTCTGCCCGGCCGGTGTGAAACGCGGCGCACGCGGCTCGTTGAGCACGGTCTGCTGACCGGTGTAGATGGTGCTCATGGCTTTCTTGATCGAAGCGACGTCTTTTTCCGGGGCCAGGGTCTGCAGGCTGGCATCGGTGGGCAGCTCGATGTTGACGCTCAAGCGATCGGCATAGCGACCGGCTTCGGCGATCA
The DNA here is from genome assembly GCF_947090715.1 of Pseudomonas sp. MM227. NCBI lineage: Bacteria > Pseudomonadati > Pseudomonadota > Gammaproteobacteria > Pseudomonadales > Pseudomonadaceae > Pseudomonas > Pseudomonas sp. MM227. Next base: position 259,720 of record NZ_OX352319.1, on the reverse strand, counting down.
GCGCCGAGTCCGCTTCGGGAATGGTCTTGAGGTGGATGTAACCGCGAAACTGATGTTCCTCGCGCAGCAGGCGTGCGACGCGAATCAACTGCTCCATGGTGTAGTCGGCCGAGCGAATGATGCCGGAGCTCAGGAACAGTCCGCTGATGCAGTTGCGGCGATAGAAATCCACCGTCAGGCGCACCACTTCTTCGGGCGTGAAGCGCGCCCGCGGCACGTCACTGGAGCGGCGGTTGACGCAATACTGGCAATCGAACAGGCAGAAGTTGGTCAACAGGATCTTGAGCAGCGATACACAGCGGCCGTCCGGCGTGTAGCTGTGGCAGATGCCCATGCCATTGGTCGAGCCCAGCCCGCCCTTGCCTTCCGAGCTGCGCTTGGGCGCACCGCTGCTGGCGCACGAGGCATCGTACTTGGCGGCGTCGGCGAGGATGCTAAGCTTATCGATCAATTGCATGAAATTTCCCGATACTGTTTTTATGTACAGTACAGAAATACCGGGCTGCCAGCAACGCCACCGGTCGGCCAGAAGCCAGGCAATACGCGGCCTGGGCCCCGACCTTCGGTAACCCCCAAGGGCTCAGCCGACGGTGTCGAACTGATCCTTGATGTAGCGGATTTCGCTGCGTCCGTGAGGCGCTGGCAGGCCATCTTCGCCGAGGTTGACGAATACCAGCTTGTCCACGGTGAGGATGCTCTTGCGGGTGATCTTGTTGCGCACTTCGCAGGTCAGGGTGATGGAAGTACGCCCGAATTCGGTGGCGGTGATGCCCAGCTCGATGATGTCGCCCTGGCGCGAAGCGCTGACGAAGTTGATCTCGGAGATGTACTTGGTCACCACGCGCTGATTGCCCAACTGGACGATGGCGTAGATGGCCGCTTCCTCGTCGATCCAGCGCAGCAGGCTGCCACCGAACAAGGTGCCGTTGGGGTTGAGGTCTTCGGGTTTTACCCATTTGCGCGTATGAAAATTCATGCTGGCTCCTCTGTTCTTCACCTAAGTGGCTCGAATCATGGCAGACCGCGGCGCCCGGCTCCATTGAGCTTTGCCTATGAATACCATTATCGATCCGGCGCTGATCGTCAGAAATACTTTGGCAGCTGGGCACATCGCTATATAATCGCCACCGATTCACCCAACGGCCTTTTTCACTCCCGGCCGTTCCCGCCACCCGTCCGAGGGGCGCTGCAGCAGGTTCGACCTGTCAGGCTCGGATGGGGCGTTGTCCCTTCAGGCCTTGCCTGGGGACGCCAAACGCACACAACGGCGCCCATTCGAACCTTACGAATGGAGGCTCTTAATGAGCGCTGTACTTACGCCTGCTGGTTTTTCCGATTTCAAAGTCGCCGACATCTCCCTGGCTGCCTGGGGCCGTCGCGAAACCATCATTGCCGAGTCGGAAATGCCCGCGCTGATGGGCCTGCGCCGCAAATATGCCGGCCAGCTGCCGCTCCAGGGCGCGAAGATCCTGGGTTGCATCCACATGACCATCCAGACCGCCGTGCTGATCGAGACCCTGGTCGCCCTGGGTGCCGAAGTGCGCTGGTCCTCGTGCAACATCTTCTCCACCCAGGATCAGGCCGCTGCAGCCATCGCTGCCGCCGGTATCCCGGTGTTCGCCTGGAAAGGTGAAACCGAGGAAGAATACGAGTGGTGCATCGAGCAGACCATCCTCAAGGACGGCCAGCCATGGGATGCCAACATGATCCTGGACGACGGCGGCGACCTGACCGAAATCCTGCACAAGAAATACCCGGCCATGCTGGACAAGGTCCACGGCGTGACCGAAGAAACCACCACCGGCGTACACCGCCTGCTGGACATGCTGGCCAAGGGCGAACTGAAGATCCCGGCCATCAACGTCAACGACTCGGTGACCAAGAGCAAGAACGACAACAAGTACGGCTGCCGTCACAGCCTCAACGACGCCATCAAGCGCGGCACCGACCACCTGTTGTCGGGCAAGCAGGCGCTGGTGATCGGCTACGGTGACGTGGGCAAGGGCTCGGCCCAGTCGCTGCGTCAGGAAGGCATGATCGTCAAGGTTTCCGAAGTCGACCCGATCTGCGCCATGCAGGCCTGCATGGATGGCTACGAGCTGGTTTCTCCATTCATCGACGGCATCAACGACGGCACCGAAGCAAGCATCGACAAGGCCCTGCTGGGCAAGATCGACCTGATCGTCACCACCACCGGTAACGTCAACGTCTGCGATGCCAACATGCTCAAGGCGCTGAAGAAGCGTGCCGTAGTCTGCAACATCGGCCACTTCGACAACGAAATCGACACCGCTTTCATGCGCAAGAACTGGGCATGGGAAGAGGTGAAGCCGCAGGTACACAAGATTCACCGCACCGGTGCCGGCAGCTTCGACGCGCAGAACGACGACTACCTGATCCTGCTGGCCGAAGGCCGTCTGGTTAACCTGGGCAATGCCACCGGTCACCCAAGCCGCATCATGGACGGCTCGTTCGCCAACCAGGTGCTGGCGCAGATCTTCCTGTTCGAGCAGAAATACGCCGACCTGGACGCCAACGGCAAGGCTGCGCGCCTGACCGTCGAAGTGCTGCCGAAGAAACTCGACGAGGAAGTGGCCCTGGAAATGGTCCGCGGCTTCGGCGGCGTGGTCACCCAGCTGACCCAGCAGCAGGCCGACTACATTGGCGTCACCGTCGAAGGTCCGTTCAAGCCAGAAGCCTATCGCTACTAAGCTTCTGCACCGTTGATACGGCGGGCCAGTCAACCCTGGCCCGCTCGATGGGTTTACCGAGAAACTGCCATGTCTCAAGATCGTCCCTTAAGCTTCGAGTTCTTTCCGACCAAGACCGATGCCGGGCATGAAAAGCTGATGGGCGTTGCCCGCCAGTTGGCTGCCTATAAACCCGATTTCTTTTCCTGCACCTACGGCGCCGGCGGTTCGACCCGCGACCGTACGCTGAATACCGTTCTGCAGCTGGAAAACGAAGTCAATGTTCCCGCCGCTCCGCACCTGTCGTGCGTGGGCGACAGCAAGCAGGACCTGCGTGGTCTGCTCGACCAGTACAAAGCGGCCGGCATCAAGCGCATCGTTGCCCTGCGCGGCGACCTGCCTTCGGGCATGGGCATGTCCAGCGGCGAGCTGCGCCATGCCAACGACCTGGTCGAGTTCATTCGCGCCGAAACCGGCGACCACTTCCACATCGAAGTGGCGGCCTACCCGGAGATGCATCCGCAGGCGCGCAATTTCGAAGATGACCTGGTCAACTTCGCGCGCAAGGCCAACGCCGGCGCCAGCAGCGCAATCACTCAGTACTTCTTCAATGCCGACAGCTACTTCTACTTCGTCGAGCGTGTGCAGAAGCTGGGCGTGAACATTCCGATCGTGCCCGGCATCATGCCGATCACCAACTACAGCAAGCTGGCGCGTTTCTCCGACGCCTGCGGCGCCGAAATCCCGCGCTGGGTGCGCAAGCAGCTGGAAGCCTACGGCGATGACGTGAAAAGCATCCAGGCGTTCGGCGAGCAAGTGATCACGCAGATGTGTGAGCGTTTGTTGCAGGGCGGCGCACCAGGCCTGCACTTCTATACCCTTAACCAGGCAGAACCCAGCCTGGCCGTATGGAACAATCTGAAACTCAGCAGCTGAGTCTTCTCAGGCGGCCACAGGGCCTCGGCACATTGCCGGGGCCTTTTTTCGTCGTTCATCAGCATCAGAATCAGGTCCATGGTCACTCAAACCCGCTCTTCTCGCCCGCAACTGGTCTACCTCGTGTTCGGTGCCGACACCTATCACCGGGAAGCCATCTTCAGCATCTGCAGCGCCCTGGCGCGTCTACGTGAAACGCCCGGTCACCGCATCGATATCCAGGTGTTCACCGACGACCCCGCGCCCTACGGCGACCTGCCGGTACGCGTGCGCAATTTCGACGCGGCCACCCGTGAGGCGTGGATGCAACCGCACGGTTACCACTTCCGCATCAAGCACATGGCGCTGCTCGAAGTGCTGCGCGAATCCGAAGTCGCTCTGCTGATCGACACCGATACCTTCTTCCATCAATCGCCGCTGGCGCTGTTCGAGCGCATCGCGCCGGGGAGCCTGCTATGCAACGCGATCGGTATCCGCTATGGCGACTGCCGGGAAAGCGTGCTGTACAGCGCATTGAGCGAAGAACTGCAGGCGCGCGGCCTGGCCGATGACCAGATGCCCCTGATCAACTCCGGGGTGATCGGCCTGCATGCCGACGATGCCTGCCTGCTCGAGCGCTCGATCGAGCTGATGGACGACCTGTACCCGCGGGCCCAGGGTGCCTACATTCTGGAGGAGTTCTGCCTGGGCATCGCCGCCTACCGGCACTACGCCCTGCGTGAATGCCCCGACCTGATCCACCACTACTGGAGCCGCAAGCAGCTGTTCCGGGCCAAGGTCATGGCGTGGCTGCGCAAGCACCAAAACGTGCCGCTCGATCCTGCTGCGCTGGACGATACCCGGCAGGTCACCGCCCAGTTGCCGCGTCCGCCCGCTGCGCAACGCCTGCTGTTCAAGGCAGTGACCCTGCTGCTGCCCGGTCATCAGCGGCAGTTCGTGCGCGAAGTGCTGTATGGCTGCTATCCCCATGCCAACGAGTTCGATCAGGCCTGCGCGCCCGTCTGGTGGGAAAAGGCTCAGGACAACGTCGAGCGGCGCATGCGCACGCCGCTGCAGCCGCGGCAACTGGAACAGTGGCTGGGGCATCCCGGCGTTCGTTTACTGCTGGGCCGCCGCCGCAGCTCCATCTATCAGCACCTGACTAGCCGGCAAAAGTCCTGAAAGCCCGGCGCAGACCTTTTCAAGCGGAGCCAGCCGTCGTAATCTCCGGCCCATGGTTGCCATCCTCCGCTCGTTGCCCTCTGCGCTTCTCCTTTGCTGGTGCCTGCAGGCCCACGGCGAAACGCTGCGCATCGTCACCGATTCATGGGCGCCCTACGCCTTCGAGGAAAACGGTAAAGCGCAGGGAATCGACTACGACATCACGGCGCTGATCTTCGAGCGCCTGGGCATTCAAGTGCAGTGGCAATTCCTGCCGTGGAAACGCTGCCTGGCCATGCTCGATCAAGGCCAGGCCGACGGCATCCTCGATATTTTCCAGACCAACGAACGCGATGCCAGCCTGTTCTATCCCAGGGAGCCGCTGTCGGAGGTGGAATGGGTGTTCTACCAGGCCAACGATCGCCCTCACCCCGTGCAGAGCATGGCCGACCTCAAGGGGCTGACCGTGGGCATAACGGCGGGGTACGACTACGGTGACGAGTTCGCCCAGGCGCCTGGCGTGATCCGCGAGAGCGGACCCAGCCAGGAAGCCAACTTCGGCAAGCTGGCTAAGGCACGCATCGACCTGCTGATCACCGACCGCCGGGTGGGCGAATACACCGTCAAGCGTCTGGGCATGGAGCAGCGGGTCAGTCGGCTGCCCATGGAGATCGGCAGCAATCCGCAGTTTCTGGCGGTACGCCGCGGCGCCGGGATGGACCTGCTGGTGCAGCGCTTCGCCGCGGAACTGCGCCGATTCAAACAGGAGCCGGCCTACGCGCAGTTGCTGGCACGCTATGCCGACGCGCCAATGAGTGGTAAAACGCTACCTTCCGCTGCGCCGCAGATACTGCGGCAACCGCCCGCGAGCACCGCTGGGCAGCGTGAAAGCAGCGCAATGTGATTGCTCTGTTATACTCGGCCCTTGTGCCAGGCTTACGTCCGGCCGCTCGGCCTTGCCAAGGCCTCTCGAAGCACCTGCCAGCTGGGCTTGCGCCCGCGCACCGCTTCGTGAAGCCCCCTTTGCAACCCCAGCAGGACCGGACGCGACAGTGTCATCACACACCCGTCGCGCCAGGCAAGATTATCCCTCGGGCATAAGCCCCTACTAGAACAGGATTACTCATGTCCTTTGCTTCCCTCGGTCTCTCCGAGGCTCTAGTCCGCGCCATCGAGGCAGCGGGCTACACCCAGCCCACACCGGTGCAACAGCGGGCCATTCCCGCCGTGTTGCAAGGCCGCGACCTGATGGTTGCCGCTCAGACAGGTACAGGTAAGACCGGCGGTTTCGCCCTTCCGATTCTGGAACGGCTGTTCCCAGGTGGTCACCCGGACAAATCCCAACGTCACGGCCCGCGCCAACCGCGCGTGCTGGTCCTGACCCCGACGCGCGAGCTCGCCGCCCAGGTTCACGACAGCTTCAAGACCTACGCTCGCGACCTGAAATTCGTCAGCGCCTGCATCTTCGGCGGTGTTGGCATGAACCCGCAGGTTCAGGCCATGTCCCGCGGTGTCGACGTGCTGGTGGCCTGCCCCGGTCGTCTGCTCGACCTGTGTGGCCAGGGCAGTGTCGATCTGTCCCACGTTGAAATCCTCGTGCTCGACGAAGCCGACCGCATGCTCGACATGGGCTTCGTGCACGACGTCAAGAAAGTGCTCTCGCGCCTGCCGTCCAAGCGTCAGAACCTGCTGTTCTCGGCGACGTTCTCCAAGGACATCACCGACCTCGCCGGCAAGCTGCTGCACAACCCCGAGCGCATCGAAGTCACGCCGCCCAATACCACGGTCGAGCGCATCGAGCAGCGCGTCTATCGCCTGGCCTCGAGCCACAAGCGCTCGCTGCTGGCGCACCTGATCACTCAGGGCGCATGGGAGCAGGTGCTGGTGTTCACCCGTACCAAGCACGGCGCCAACCGCCTGGCCGAGTACCTGGAGAAGCATGGCCTGAGCGCCGTGGCCATCCACGGCAACAAGAGCCAGAACGCACGCACCAAGGCCCTGGCCGACTTCAAGGCCGGCGCCGTACGCATCATGGTTGCCACCGACATCGCTGCCCGTGGCCTGGACATCGACCAGTTGCCCCACGTGGTCAACTTCGAGCTGCCCAACGTCGACGAAGACTACGTGCACCGCATTGGCCGTACTGGCCGTGCCGGCCGCAGTGGCGAAGCGATCTCGCTGGTCGCGCCGGACGAAGAGAAGCTGCTCAAGAGCATCGAGCGCATGACCAAGCAGAAGATCCCGGACGGTGATCTGATGGGGTTCGATGCCAGCACCGTGGAAGCGGAAAAACCCGAGGTGCGTGAACGCCCTCAGGCCAACAATGCCCGCGGCGCTCGCGCGCCACGCGGCGACGGCAGCAGCAATGCCGGTGGTGGACGCAAGGACAAAGGGAAGGACAAAGGCAAGGAAAAGCCCGCCGGGGCGCGTTCTGAACGCCAACCCCGTGACCAGAAGCCACGCCAGCCCCAAGCTGCGCGCCCGGCCGTAGAATCGACTGTTTCCGCCAACCGTGCGCCGGACGAATTCCTCGATGACGAAGTGGACAACTTCGGCAACCGTGCGGATTACGTCAGCCCCTATCAGGGCAAGAACCAGGGCCGCGGTCGTCGTCCGGGCGCTTCGGCCCCGGCCGGTGCTGCCGCGCCTGCAGCCGCGCCGCGCCAGGGTCGTCCTGCCGGTGGTGCGCCGCGCAGCGGTGGCGCCGCGCGTCCGGCTGGCACCGGTGACAACGCTGGTGCCAAGCGTGGCCCGCGCAGCAACGGGGGTGGCGCGCGTGACGGCCAGCCCCGTCGCGAAAGCAATCCGCGCAACCGCCGCCCGGCGCGTGACGAGCAACCACGCCAGGAACCGGTGGTAGCTGACTCGCGCAACCCGAGCCAACCGGTAATCGTGCACAAGGAATCGAAGATCGATCGTTTCCCGACTGCCGAGCAGCTGGAGCAATTGCCAAGCCGGCCACGGGGTGAAAAGCCTGCGCTGCTGACGCGTAACCGCGAAGGCTGAGCATGAGGTAGGCAGGCCCGCCGCCCTGTGGGAGCGGGCTCTGCCAGCGAAGGTTTCAGCACGGCTCCCATGCCGGACACAAAAAAACGCCGCAACCCTCACAGGCTGCGGCGTTTTTTTGTGTCAGCGAATAACTTACTTCGCTTTCACGCCTTCAAACGTGAAGTACAGCTCGACGGTGTCCGACTGTGGACCCAGGTCCATCGACTTGGGCGCGAAGTCCTTGCGGTTGATCGACGTGGTGCCTTCGAAACCGGCACGGTAGCCGCCCCATGGATCCTTGCCTTCACCCAGGAAGGTGGCCTTGATCACGACTGGCTTGGTCACGCCGTGCAGGGTCAGATCGCCAGTCACGTCGGCAGTGGTCTTGCCATCGGCGCTTTTGCCGGTCGGCTTGACGCTGGTGGACTTGAAGGTAGCCTCGGGAAACGCGGCGACGTCCAGGAAGTCCTTGCTGCTGATGTGCTTGTCGCGTTCGGCGTGGTTGGTGAACACGCTGGCGGTCTTCAAGGTCACGTCGATCTTCGAGTCTTCAGGCTTGGCTGCATCGAAGCTGAACGAGCCATCGAAGTCCTTGAAGGTACCGGTGATGAAGCTGTAGCCCAGGTGGCTGATCTTGAAGTCGACGAAAGCGTGCTGGCCTTCCTTGTCGATCTTGTAGTCGGCGGCCATGGCCTGGCCTGCGGTGAACAAGGCAGAGCCAATGGCGAGTGCGGCAAGAGTCTTTTTCAGCATAGAAAGCATTCCTCTGGAAAATTGATAGGTACGGCGGTCAAGCTTTGCGACCCAGCATACGGATGAGGGTTGCATCACGATCGATGAAGTGGTGTTTCAATGCGGCCAGGCCATGCAATACGGCGAATATCACCAATACCCAGGCCAGGTAGAAATGCACGGTACCGGCGGTTTCCGCCTGATCGGGCAACCCACTGACCAATGCCGGAATCTCGAACAGTCCGAACACGGGAATCCCCACGCCGTCGGCCGTCGAGATCAGGTAACCGGCGCTCATCACCAGGAACAGGTCCACATAGAGAAACAGGTGGCCCAGATGAGCCGCAGTGCGGGTGAGCTTGCCTTGATTGGGCGTAGCGGGCGGCGGCGGGCTGATGAAGCGCCAGACCACGCGCAGCAACATGAAGAAGAACAGCACCAGACCGATGCTCTTGTGCAGGTCGGGGCCGGCCTTGCGCCATGGGTCGTAATAGCCCAGGCCAACCATCCACAGCCCCAGGGCGAAAAGCCCGAACACGGTCAGCGCGACGCCCCAGTGCAGAACGATGCTGACCCAGCCATAGCGAGAAGTGGAATTACGTAGCTGCATGTGCCTGGACCCTGTAAGAACTGCGCTCAAGATGACTGACTCACCTATCGAATTAAAGCGGAAAATCTCGCTTTGAAATATCGATAAAGTCGATTAAGTCAGTATTAAGCGCAGTGCTGTCGGTGACCAGGGTGCAGCAATAGCACGTTGAAGGCTCGCCGCCGCCCTGTGGGAAAGGCGACAGCGAGGGTGTGAAACCTACGGCTGTACTGCAGGCTTTTTCGCTTCTGTCTTGTTTTTCGGTTCGACCGGTTTCTTGGCCACAGGCTTCTTCACCTCGGCTTTCTTCGTCTCCGGTTTCTTGGTGTCGACCTTTTTCACCGGTGCGGCCTTCTTCACCGGCTCGGCCTTGACCGGCGCGGGCGCGGGTACCACCACAGGCACCGGGGCGGGCGTTGGTGCTGGCGCAGGTACTGGTGCAGGCGCAGGTGCAGGTGCTGGCTCGACCGGCTTGGCCACCGGCGTCTCGCCCCCGCCAAACCATTTGGAGAAGAACCCAGGCTTGCTGTCCACGGCCTTCGCCGGCAAGGCCACTGGCGGAACCACTTTGACCGGCTCGAAGGATTTACCCGCTGCCAGGTCCACAACCTGGCCAGCGGCGTGCTGGCCACTGCGCAGGGCACCTTCCAGCGTGCCTGGGTACAGCGAATCAGTGTGCTCACCGGCGAAAGCGATGCGCTGCTGCGGCTTTTCCCAGACCTTCCAGAACTTGCTGATCTGTCCCGGCCCGTAGGCCAGGTAAGCACCACCGTAGGAAGGATCGACACTGTAGCGACGGATTTCATAGCCGGTGAAGGCACCGCGTGCCTGAGGATAGAACGCGTGCAGGCGGATCAACACCTGGTCGACCATCTGCTTGTCGCCGAAGGCCTGCAGCAGGCGAGCGTTGTCACCGGACAGGTTGATCACCACGTTGGCGCCGCCTTTCAACGCTGGCTCGATCCACAACATGCCCAGACCGGTGTTGCTGTAGATCTCGCCGGACATGCGCGCCTTGCTGTCCCACACCGGCGTCTTGAACTTGAGCAGCAACTGGTCTCGCCAACCGTAGTTGGTGCCTTTGATCGCGGCCAATTGACGATTGTCCAGCGCCGGGGTGAAGGCAATCTTGCCCAGCGCACGCAAGGGGATGGCCAGCACCACGTAACTGGCCTGGTAACCCACCGCGCCGACCTTGACGGTCACGCCGTCCTTGTCCTGACTGATGGCCGAGACCGGCGAATCGGTCTTGATGGTCTTGATCTGTTTGACGAAGGCCTGAGCGAGCACGGGGCTGCCGCCAATCAAGCGTGAAGCGCGCAGATCGCGATCGTCGATGTCCTGGTAGACGCGGCTTTGCTGGGCGAAATACAGCAGCGACAGACGCGATGGTTCGTCATAGCGCGTACGAATTTTCTGATTGATAAGCTGCCGTGCCGTGGCGGGCAGTTGCAGGCGGTCCAGCCAGTTGGACACGTTGATCTGGTCCAGAGCGAACAACGTGCTGGTCGCGCCGGGGTTTTCCGGGTCCTTGACCGAGCGGGCCAGGTCATCCAGGGTTTTCTCGTAGCGCTTGAGCGCCTCGGCAGTGGCCGGCTGCTTGGTGGCCAGGTCGGCGGCGGTGAAGTATTCGCCGTCGATCAGGTAGCCGGGGTTGCGGACGAATTCCGGCGCCGGCTGGGTGGCCAGCTTGAAGGTGTTCACATAGCCGTTGAGCACCGGCTGGATCTTGCTGCCGCCGATCCACTCGCTGGTGGCCAGGCCCGAGCGGCCGCCAAGGCTGGGGCGCGCCTCGAGCAAGGTCACCTGCCAGCCCTTGGCCTGCAGCTCGTAGGCGGCTGTGAGCCCCGCCAGACCGCCGCCGACGACGATCGCCGTCTGTGCCTTGTCATTGCCCAACGCCTGCGCGCTGAACAGCCCCACCACTATCAGCGCCCAAGCGCGCAACCAACCAGCAGACATGCAGAGAACTCCGGCAGAGCAAGCGATATGGCCGGATCATGCCCCGGCAATGGCAAAGTGCCGCGCAGCATACGCCAGCGCCATACTGCCCGCCAGCGCCGCCATCGAGCATGTTTGGGTTGTGAGCCGAGGCCTCATTGCATAGGCTTGCGCGACTGTTTGCCAAGCGTGTTGCCGCGGGAGAAAAAGATGGGACTCAACGATCAGTGGATGAAGCGCGACCTCGAGGTCTTGTGGCATCCCTGTACCCAGATGAAAGACCACGAGCGGCTGCCGCTGATCCCGATCAAGCGCGGTGAAGGCGTATGGCTTGAAGACTTCGAGGGCAAGCGTTACCTGGACGCGGTCAGCTCCTGGTGGGTCAATGTGTTCGGGCACGCCAACCCGCGCATCAATCAGCGCATCAAGGATCAGGTCGACCAGCTGGAACACGTGATCCTGGCCGGCTTCAGCCATCAGCCGGTGATCGAGCTGTCCGAGCGGCTGGTCAAGATGACGCCCGAGGGGCTGACCCGCTGCTTCTACGCCGACAACGGCTCATCGTGCATCGAAGTCGCGCTGAAGATGAGCTTTCATTACTGGGTCAACCGCGGCCAGCCGAACAAGCAGCGCTTCGTCACGCTGACCAACAGCTATCACGGCGAAACCATTGCGGCGATGTCGGTCGGTGACGTGCCGCTGTTCACCGAAACCTACAAGCCGCTGCTGCTCGACACCTTGAAAGTGCCGAGCCCGGACTGCTACCTGCGGCCTGAAGGGGTAAGTTGGGAGGCGCATTCGCGCACGCTGTTCCAGGCCATGGAACACACCCTGGCCGAGCACCATGAAAGTATTGCTGCGGTGATCATCGAACCGTTGATCCAGGGCGCTGGCGGCATGCGCATGTATCACCCGGTGTACCTCAAGCTGTTGCGCGAGGCGTGCGACCGCTACGGCGTGCACCTGATCCACGACGAAATCGCGGTGGGCTTTGGCCGTACCGGAACGATGTTCGCCTGCGAACAGGCCGGCATCCGTCCGGATTTCCTGTGCCTGTCCAAGGCGCTGACCGGGGGCTACCTGCCGCTGGCCGCCTGTGTGACCACCGATGACGTCTACAGCGCTTTCTACGACGACTACCCGACCCTGCGCGCCTTCCTGCATTCGCACAGCTACACCGGCAATCCGCTGGCCTGTGCCACGGCGCTGGCGACGCTGGACATCTTCGAGCAGGACAACGTCATCGAGAACAACCGCGCCCTGGCCGAGCGCATGGCCAGCGCCACGGCGCACCTGGTCGATCATGCCCATGTGGCCGAAGTGCGCCAGACCGGCATGGTCCTGGCCATCGAAATGGTTCAGGACAAGGCCAGCAAAACCGCCTACCCCTGGCAGGAACGGCGCGGATTGAAAGTATTCAACCACGCACTCGAACGTGGCGCGTTGCTGCGGCCGCTGGGCAGTGTGGTGTATTTCCTGCCGCCCTATGTGATCACGCCCGAGCAGATCGACTTCCTGGCCGAGGTGGCCAGCGAGGGGATCGATATCGCCACGCGCAGCAGCGTGAGCGTGCAGGTCGCCGAAGATTTCCACCCCGGGTTTCGCGATCCGGGTTGAGTAGGACGTCGTCTGTACCAGTGCTTTCGCGGCCACTGGCCGCTCCTACAGGGGCACACCCTGCAACCGTAGGAGCGGCCAGTGGCCGCGAAAAGGCCCGAATAAACACCACAAAATCACCAGAGACACCCCCATGCGACTGTCCCGCTTTTTCATCGACGCCCCGCTCGCCCTGGGCGAACACGAACTCCCCGAAGCCCAGGCCCACTACATCGGCCGCGTGCTGCGCATGGCCGCCGGCGACAAGGTGCAGCTGTTCGACGGCAGCGGTCAGGAATACCTCGGCACCTTGCTGGAAGTGGGCAAGAAACGCGTCAGCGTCACCCTCGACGAACAGTTTGCCGGCCAGCCCGATTCGCCGCTGGCCATCCATCTGGGTCAGGGCCTGTCCCGTGGCGAACGGATGGACTGGGCGATCCAGAAAGCTACCGAACTGGGCGTGAGTGAAATCACTCCCCTGGTGAGCGAACGCTGCGAGGTGCGCCTCAAGGACGAGCGCGCCGACAAGCGCATGGCCCACTGGCGCCAGGTCGCGGTCAGCGCGTGCGAGCAGTGCGGCCGTTCCAGCGTGCCGGTCATTCATGCGCCGCAGGCGCTGGCCGATTGGGTCGCCGCCAGCCACGCCGAACTCAAGTTGGTGCTGCATCCCGTTGCAGAGCCGCTGCTCAGCCATGCAAAACCTGCCAGCCTGGCGTTCCTGATCGGCCCTGAAGGCGGTTTGAGCGATGCCGAAGTGGAGCAGGCCAAGGCCGCCGGCTTTCACGCAGCCCGCCTGGGCCCGCGCGTATTGCGCACCGAAACCGCGCCGGTGGTCGCCCTGGCGGTGGCGCAGCAGCTGTGGGGTGATTTCTAGGGTTCAGATGACGTAGAAAAAGATCGCGATGAAGTGCAGCACGCTGCCCGCGATCACGAACAGGTGCCAGATCCCGTGGGCATGGCGCAGGCGCTTGTCCAGTGCAAAGAAGATGATGCCCACGGTGTACAGCGCGCCGCCCGCGGCCAGCCAGGCGAATCCGGCGGGGCCCAGCAGGCGCAGCAGCGGCCCGATCGCGACCAGCACGATCCAGCCCATTACCGCGTAGATCACGATAGACAGTACGCGGGCCTCGGAGCGTGGCTTGATCTCCTGCAACATGCCCAGCACCGCCAGCCCCCAGACCACACCGAACAGGCTCCAGCCCCAAGGCCCGCGCAGGGTCACCAGGCAGAACGGCGTGTAGCTGCCGGCGATCAGCAGGTAGATCGACAGGTGATCGAGCTTCTGCATGAGCGCTTTGCCGCGCCCGCGCACGCTGTGGTAGATCGTGGAAACGCTGTAGAGCAGGATCAGCGTGCTGCCATAGATGCACACGCTGACGATCTTCCAGGGATCACCTTGAAACGCTGCCACCAGCAGCAGCCAGACAGCACCGACCGCCGCCAGCACAGCCCCTGCCAAATGGGTCCAGGCGTTCATTCGTTCGCCATGGTACATACAAACTCCTTACCCCTGTAGCAGCGGCGCAAGCCGCGTCAAACGCCGACGCGATTAGCCGTCCCACCGCGCTGCCCGCCGATGCGGCTCGCGCCGCTGCTACAGGGTCGCGGTGATGCCGGACGCGGTTGCCGAAACGGTGACCATCATTACCCGGACGCCGGACGCGGTTGCCGTGAAGGCGATCGTCATTACCCGGACGCCGGACGCGGTTACCGCAACGGCGATCGTCATTACTCGGACGCCGGACGCGGTTGCCGAAACGGCGATCGTCATTACCGGGATGCCGGACGCGGTTACCGCAACGACAGATTCCTTGTAGCAGCGGCGCGAGCCGCGTCGGCGGTGCGTGCGGTGAACCTGGCGCAACGCGGTGACGCCTGACGCGGCTTGCGCCGCTGCTACAGGGTCAGCGGACCACGATGCCTTGCTTGGCCATGAACGCCTTGGCTTCAGGCACGGTGTACTCGCCGAAGTGGAAGATACTGGCGGCGAGCACCGCGCTCGCGCCGCCCTGGATCACGCCATCGGCCAAGTGCTGCAGGTTGCCCACCCCGCCGGAGGCGATCACCGGAATGCCCAGTGCGTCGCTGATGGCGCGGGTCACGCCCAGGTCGAAGCCGTTCTTCATGCCGTCCTGGTCCATGCTGGTCAGCAGGATTTCACCCGCGCCCAGGCCTTCCATCTTCTGCGCCCATTGCACGGCATCCAGGCCGGTAGGCTTGCGCCCACCGTGGGTGAAGATCTCCCAGCGCGGCTCTTCGCCGGGCCCCGAGACCTTCTTCGCATCAATGGCCACCACGATGCACTGCGAGCCGAAGCGCGAAGCTGCCTCGCCGACGAACTCAGGGTTGAACACCGCAGCCGTATTGATCGAAACCTTGTCCGCACCGGCATTGAGCAGGTTGCGGATATCCGCCACCGTGCGCACGCCGCCACCCACGGTCAGGGGAATGAACACCTGGCTGGCCATGCGCTCGACGGTGTGCAGGGTGGTGTCACGGCCATCGACACTGGCGGTGATGTCCAGGAAGGTGATCTCGTCGGCGCCCTGCTCGTCGTAGCGCCGGGCGATCTCGACCGGGTCGCCGGCGTCGCGGATGTTCTCGAACTTGACGCCCTTGACCACTCGGCCGTTGTCCACGTCCAGGCAGGGGATGATGCGTTTGGCCAGGGCCATGGGGGTTCTCCGCTAAAGTTGGACCAAGGTACTGGCGGACGCGGCTTGCGCCGCTGCTACAGGGGGCCGCGTCCAGCCGTTACGCGTTGTACGAATCGCAGAATGCCTGGGCCTCGGCGACGTCCAGGGTGCCTTCGTAGATGGCGCGGCCAGTGATGGCGCCGATGATGCCCGGCGCCTTGGCATCCAGCAGGGCACGGATGTCGCCCAGGTTGTGGATACCGCCGGAGGCGATCACCGGGATCTTGGTCGCGGCCGCCAGAGCAGCGGTGAAGGGCACGTTGCAGCCCTGCATCATGCCGTCCTTGGCGATGTCGGTGTAGACGATCGCCGACACGCCATCGGCCTCGAACCGCTTGGCCAGGTCGATGACCTGCACCGTGCTCACTTCCGCCCAGCCGTCGGTGGCGACGAAGCCATCCTTGGCGTCCAGGCCGACGATGACCTTGCCGGGGAATGCACGGCAGGCCTCGGCGACGAACTCGGGCTGCTTGACCGCCTTGGTGCCGATGATCACGTAGCTCACGCCGGCCTTGACGTAGTGCTCGATGGTTTCCAGCGAGCGGATGCCACCGCCGATCTGGATCGGCAGGTGCGGGTAGCGCTTGGCAATGGCAGTGACCACATCGCCGTTCACCGGCTGGCCTTCGAAAGCACCGTTGAGATCGACCAGGTGCAGGCGACGGCAGCCGCCCTCGACCCACTTGGCGGCCATGCTCACCGGATCGTCCGAAAACACCGTGGAATCTTCCATGCGGCCCTGGCGCAGGCGCACGCAGGCACCGTCTTTAAGATCGATAGCGGGGATAATCAGCATCTGCAAAAACCTTCGAAGTCGGTGAACGGCGATGCTCGGAAGTCAGTTCTTCTCGAGCGCCCACAGGTCGCTCTCGATGCTTTCGAACCTCTCGCTGAGGTGCGCCTGCACATCGAAAATCGCCCTGTTGTAATAGTGTGGAGCCATTTCGCGGGTGAACAGCTCGAGCACCTCGAGGGCCTCGAACGAACCCAGGTCGAGATCGAAGCGGTCACGCATGAACCGCTTGATCTTCTCGGCCGCTTCGCTCTCCTGCTCCGGCGTCAGGGTAAGAATGGGCGGCTTGCTGGCCTTGCCCATTACCAGCGTCCATCCCAGGCTGCGAAATTCTGCAGCAGCTGCAGGCCATGGGTATGGCTCTTCTCGGGGTGGAACTGCACGGCGAAGCGTGAACCTTCGGCCAGTGCCGCGGCGAAATCACGACCGTAATGGCCGCGCCCCACCACCTGGCCCGGCTTGCCGGCCTCGATGTAATAGCTGTGCACGAAGTAGAAACGCGCCAGGTCGGGAATGTCGTGCCACAGCGGGTGATCCACCGCCTGCTGCACTTCGTTCCAGCCCATGTGCGGGACTTTCAGGTGCTCGCCACCTTCGTGCAGGTCCTTGCCGAAAAAGCGCACCTTGCCGGGAAACACGCCGATGCAGTCGACGCCGGCGTTCTCTTCGCTGTGCTCCATCAACGCCTGCATGCCGACGCAGATACCCAGGAAGGGCCGGTCCTGACTGACTTCGCGCACCAGCGCATCGAAGCCCAGGCGGCGGATTTCAGCCATGCAGTCGCGAATGGCACCGACACCGGGAAAGACCACGCGGTCGGCTTCACGAATGACATTGGCGTCACTGGTGATCAGCACCTTGCCGGCACCGACATGCTCCAGAGCCTTGGCCACCGAGTGCAGGTTGCCCATGCCGTAGTCGATTACCGCGACGGTCTGCATCAGAGCACGCCCTTGGTCGACGGCATCTGCCCAGCCATGCGTTCGTCGACCGCGACGGCCATGCGCAGCGCGCGGCCGAAAGCCTTGAACACGGTTTCGATCTGGTGATGGGTGTTGTGCCCACGCAGGTTGTCGATGTGCAGGGAGACGTTGGCGTGGTTGACGAAGCCCTGGAAGAACTCCTGGAACAGATCCACATCGAAGCCGCCGACGGTGGCGCGGGTGTAGGGCACGTGCATCTGCAGGCCGGGGCGGCCGGAGAAGTCGATGACCACGCGCGACAGCGCTTCGTCCAGCGGGACGTAGGCGTGGCCGTAGCGAAAGATGCCCTTTTTGTCGCCGATGGCCTTGGCGAATGCCTGGCCCAAGGTGATGCCGACGTCCTCCACGGTGTGGTGGTCGTCGATGTGCAGGTCGCCCTTGCACTCGATGTCCAGGTCGATCAGCCCGTGCCGGGCGATCTGGTCAAGCATGTGCTCAAGAAAAGGAACGCCGATATCGAATCGGGCCTTTCCGGTGCCATCCAGGTTGATCGAGGCTTTGATCTGGGTTTCCAGAGTGTTGCGCTCGACGAACGCGATACGTTCGGCCATCACCAGCTCCGCAAAATCGTTGGGCGAAAAAGGTGATCATTATAGGCACGCAGGCGGGAAACGGGAACAGAAGAGGGGGGAAAGGATGATCTGCGGTGGCCTTTTCGCGGCCGATGACCGCTCCTACGAGATGTCGTAGAAGCGGTCAGTGGCCGCGAACGGGCCACCGCCGATTCAAGCATCTACATCAATGAAACAGCACCGCCGTCTTCTGCAGGGTCACCCACACACCCCACGCCAACGGAATGCCCACGGCCAGCCAGGCAGCGATGGCCAGCGGCTTGGAAGCCGGATTGGCCTTCCACTCCAGCACGGTCGTGCCGTCTGCACCTTTGTCATGGCCCAGCGCCTGCTCGGCCTTGAGCTCGGCATCGGTCATGAAGTACTTGTCGGCCACCGGACGCACCAGCGCGTTGCAGATGAAACCCAGCACCAGCAAACCGGAGAGGATGTACAACGTGGTGTCGTACACGGCCGCGCGCGGAACGCCCTGCGCCAGTTGGTAGTCACGCAGGTTGGTCACCAGCACCGGACCCAGCACACCGGCCACGGCCCAGGCGGTCAACAGGCGACCGTGGATGGCGCCGACCATCTGCGTGCCGAACAGGTCGGCCAGGTAGGCCGGAACCGTGGCGAAGCCGCCGCCGTACATCGACAGCACGATGCAGAAGGCTGCCACGAACAGCGCGATGCTGCCCGAATGACCCAGGGTCGGTACCGAGGCGTACAGTGCCACGCCCAGGGCGAAGAACACGAAGTAGGTCACCTTGCGGCCGATATAGTCGGAGAACGAAGCCCAGAAGAAGCGTCCACCGATGTTGAACAGGCTGAGCAAGCCGGTGAAGCCCGCCGCGATGGCAGCGATCTGCGCCAGTTGCGCCGAGTCCAGCTGGTTGAACGCCAGGTCCACGCCCAGCAGCTTGCCGCCGAACACTTCCTGCAGCAGCGGCGAAGCCATGCCGAGGATGCCGATACCTGCGGAAACGTTGAGGCACAGTACCAGCCACACCAGGGCGAACTGAGGCGTCTTCCAGGCCACGTTCACGTGTACGTGGCGGTTGGTGATCATGCCCTTGGCCTTCTTCGCCGGAGCGACGTAGCCTTCAGGCTTCCAACCGGTAGGCGGCACGCGGTAGGACAATGCGCCGCCGATCATGAAGACGAAGTAGATCGCCGCCATCACCAGGAAGCTCTGCCACACGCCGACGCTGGTAGGCGAGGCGAAATGGCCCATCAGGACCGCTGCCAGCGGTGCGCCGACCATGGCGCCGCCACCGAAGCCCATGATCGCCATGCCGGTAGCCATGCCGCGCTTGTCCGGGAACCATTTGATCAGGGTCGATACCGGGGAAATGTAGCCCAGCCCCAGACCGATACCACCGATCACGCCCGAGCCCAGCCACATCAGCCAGATCTGGTGGGTGTAGATACCCAACGCGGAAATGACCAGACCACCGCACCAGCACAGTGCCGAAACCACACCGGCCTTGCGCGGCCCGGCGTGTTCCAGCCAGCCACCCCAGATGGCTGCCGAGCAGCCCAGGAAGATGAAGAACAGTGTGTAGATCCAGCTCAGCATCGACACCGACCAATCACAGGACGATGAAAACACTTGGCTGAAGAAACTCATGTCGGGCGCGCACGCCACTGGCGCGGTGATACCGATCGCCTTGGACAATGGCAGCCAGAACACCGAAAAACCGTACGCCATGCCGATGCACAAGTGAATGGCCAACGCTGCTGGTGGAACCAGCCAGCGGTTGAAGCCAGGCTTGGCGATGATCCGCTCCTTGGACAGGAATCCTGGCTGGGCACCCACGCCGCCGCCCGAAAGACTACTGCTCATTTTGTAACCCCCGTTGATTTTTGTAGTTCAGCTGTCTGCACACAAATGCGCCCACATTCTTCACGCGCGTTGGCGATCGATTGTTTTATCGGCAGCACTTGGCAAATCGCGACATAAAGTCGCAGCGGACAGTTGAAGGGGCGGAGATTACCACTAGATGTAACCAATGGAAGCAAACTGCTATCCCTTTATCGCGATGATCTGCCAGGTGGTTGGCAAAATCCCCCTGAATGGCTCGGCAGTCGCCTGATGGAGCGGTGAAACCCACGGCCCAAAGCGCTTGGGCGACCTTCACGAAGCGGCCGTCGGTGCCCAGTGAAATGGCACCGACGGACCGCCCACATCGCCAGTCGCACAACGTTATACTCTCCCGCTAACTTCCAAAATTCGGACTAAAGGACTCGCCCATGAAAGCGTTCGGCAAAATCCTCGGCCTGTGCATTCTCGGTCTGTTGTTGATTCTGGTGGCCCTGGGCTTCGCCCTCACCCACCTGTTCGACCCCAACGACTACAAGGACGAGATTCGCCAACTGGCACGGGACAAGGCTCACGTCGAGCTGACCCTCAACGGGGACATCGGCTGGAGCCTGTTCCCATGGCTGGGCCTGGAACTGCACGACGCCAGCGTGGCCACCCTCGCCAACCCCAAGGCACCCTTCGCCGACCTGCAGATGCTCGGGCTGTCCGTGCGCGTGCTGCCGCTGCTGCGCAAGGAAGTGCAGATGAGCGACGTACGGGTCGAAGGCCTGAACCTGTCCCTGGAACGTGATGCCAACGGCCACGGCAACTGGGAAGACATCGGCAAGCCGCTGCCCGTCACCACGGCCGACGCCACCGACCCGAATGCACCGGCAGTCACCGAGCCGGGCAAACCGCAGGCGCCCTCGCGCCCGGTCAAGCTCGACATCGACAGCCTGACCGTGAACAACGCCCGCGTGCAGTACAACGACGTACGCACAGGCCGCATGTACACCGCCGAAAGCATCCAGTTGAGCACCGGCGCCGTCCATGAAGGCGCGGACATTCCGCTGAAACTCACCGCTTTCCTGGGCACCAACCAGCCGGTCGTGCGGGCCCGCACCGAGCTTGCCGGCGAGCTTCGCTTCGACCGCGTGCTCAAGCGCTACCAGCTCGAAGACATGCGCCTGAGCGGTGAAGCCTCGGGCGACCCGCTGCAGGGCAAGACCGTGACCTTCAGCGCGCAGGGGCAGTTGCTGCTCGACCAGTCCGCCAACGTCGCCGAATGGACCGGCCTCAAGCTGGCCGCCAATCAGCTGCGCGCGCTGGGCGAACTGCGCGTGCGCAATCTGGACAGCGACCCTCAGCTCACCGGTGGCCTGTCGATTGCCGAGTTCGACCTGCGCGCCTTCTTCGACGGCATCGGCCAGCCGCTGCCGGCGATGGCACCGGGCAGCCTCGGCAAGTTCGAGCTGGTCAGCCGCCTGCAGGGCACCCGCGACAGCCTTGGCCTGGAAGACCTGACGCTGAAACTGGACGACAGCACCTTCACCGGCCGCATCGCCGTGGACGATTTTGCCCGCCAGGCCCTGCGCCTGCAGCTCAAGGGCGACACCTTCAACGCCGATCGCTACCTGCCGGCCAAGACCGAAAAGGCCACCAATGCCAGCGCGGCGCGCCAGGCCGAAGTGCAGAACAGCGAAGCGGCTGCAGTCGCCTCGGGCGAATCACCGCTGCCGGAGCCCCCGACCCGCGGCGCCTGGAGCGATGACCGCCTGCTGCCCGTGGAACGTCTGCGCGCCCTGGACGTGCAGGCCGACCTGACCATTGGCCAACTGACCCTGAAGGGCCTGCCTGTGCACAACGCCACCCTCAAGGCACAGGGCCAGGGCGGCATGCTGACCCTGCAGACCCTGGCCGGCGGCCTCTACAACGGCAGCTTCAACACCCAGGGCACGCTCGACGTGCGCCCGGACATGCCGCTGCTGGCGTTGCAGACACGCATCGACAAGGTGCCGGTGGAAAACTTCATCAAGACGCAGAACGCCAACCCACCGCTGCGCGGCCTGTTGAACCTCAACAGCAACCTCAGCGGTTCAGGCAACAGCCAGAAGGCCCTCGTCGAATCGCTCAACGGTACCGCCAGCTTCGTCCTCAACGACGGCGTGCTGGTCAACGCCAACCTCGAGCAGCAGATCTGCCGCGGCATCTCCGTGCTCAACCGCAAAACGCTCAACGGCGAACCGCGCGGCAAGGACACGCCGTTCAAGGAGCTCAAGGGCAGCCTGGTGTTCCGTAACGGTGTGGCCAGCAACCAGGACCTGCTCGTGCGCATCCCCGGCCTGACCGTGAAAGGCAACGGCGACGTCGATCTGCGCGTGCTGGGCATGGACTACCGCATCGGTGTGGTGGTCGACGGCGAACAAGGCACCAGCGCCGACCCGGCCTGCCAGGTGGGCGAGCGCTTCGTCGGCGTCGAGCTGCCGCTGCGCTGCCGCGGCCCGCTGGAGATGGGCGCCAAGGCCTGCCGCATCGACCGTGACGGCTTGGGCCAGGTCGCCGCCAAGCTGGCCGGCGACCGTATTCGCGATAAGATCGACGAGAAGCTCGAAGAAAAACTGGGCGACAAGGTCGATCCAAAACTCAAAGACGCATTGCGAGGTCTGTTCAACCGATGAGCCCCGAGCAGTTTTCCAGCGCCGTGCTGGAATGGTACGACCGCAATGGCCGGCATGATCTGCCCTGGCAGCAGGGCATCAACCCGTACCGGGTATGGGTGTCGGAAATCATGCTGCAGCAGACCCAGGTCAGCACGGTACTGAACTACTTCGACCGCTTCATGGCCGCGCTGCCCACGGTGCAGGCGCTGGCCGAGGCGCCGGAAGACGAAGTGCTGCACCTGTGGACCGGGCTGGGCTATTACACCCGCGCGCGCAACCTGCAGAAAACCGCGAAAATCGTGATGACAGAGCACGGCGGCGAGTTTCCCCGCGACGTGGAGAAGCTGGTCGAGCTGCCCGGCATCGGCCTGTCCACGGCCGGCGCGATTGCCAGCATCAGCATGGGCCTGCGTGCGCCGATCCTCGACGGCAACGTCAAGCGCGTGCTCGCCCGCTATACCGCGCAGGAAGGCTATCCAGGCGAGCCCAAGGTGGCCAAGGCGCTGTGGGCCACCGCCGAGCGCCTGACCCCGCAGACCCGGGTGAACCACTACACCCAGGCAATGATGGACCTGGGCGCCACGCTGTGCACCCGCAGCAAGCCCAGCTGCCTGCTGTGCCCGCTGGAAAAGAGCTGTGAAGCGCACATGCTCGGCCTGGAAATCCGCTACCCGATACCCAAGCCGCGCAAGGCCGTCCCGCAACGCGCAACACTGATGCCCCTGCTCGCCAACCGCGACGGCGCCATCCTGCTCTACCGCAGGCCCTCGACAGGCCTGTGGGGCGGCCTGTGGAGCCTTCCGCAGCTCGACGACCTGAGCGACCTCGATCACCTTGCCGACCAACACGCACTGCACATGCTCGCACGCCGCCAATTGCCAGCCCTGACCCACACCTTCAGCCATTTCCAGCTGGCCATCGACCCCTGGCTGGTGCAGGTCGAACAGACCGCCCACCACGTGGCCGAGGCCGACTGGCTCTGGTATAACCTCGCCACACCGCCGCGCCTGGGCCTCGCAGCCCCGGTGAAGAAGCTGCTGCAACACGCAGCCGACGCCTTGAACGCAGGAGATCTGTAATGACCCGCACCGTATTGTGCCGCAAGTACAAAGAAGAACTGCCTGGCCTGGAACGCCCTCCCTACCCCGGCGCCAAGGGCGAAGACATCTACAACCACGTCTCCCAGCAAGCCTGGGGCGACTGGCAGAAACACCAGACGCTGCTGATCAACGAGCGCCGCCTGAACATGATGAACGCCGAAGACCGCAAATTCCTCCAGGGCGAAATGGACAAGTACCTGTCCGGCGAGGAATACGCCAAGGCCGACGGCTACGTACCACCCGCCGAATAACCCAGCAAAATCGTAAGCGACGGTAATGATTAAAATTTTTTTCGACATCACGCTTGACGACCCGTCGAAAAACCAGTTTAATGCGCCCCGTTGCCCAGATAGCTCAGTCGGTAGAGCAGGGGATTGAAAATCCCCGTGTCGGCGGTTCGATTCCGTCTCTGGGCACCACTAATACCGAGAAACCCCTGAATCGAAAGATTCAGGGGTTTTTTATTGGGCGGGATTTGGGGGCGAGGCACGCACATCTTTTTGCAGATCAATCTGCGGTGCAGACACTCGATCGGTCTGGGTGCGGCTTACGCCTACATACGCTGTTACTTATCAACGCGGGTAACGCCTGTACCTTCCTCGACTCTGGGCTATCTTGATTCCCGTATGGCCTTACCTCTCGAAAGACACCGGGAGCCCCCTCGATCAACGGATTGATCGGCAGTGAGAACAAGGAGTCACTATGCGTTTCGATGGCACATTCGAAGAGCTCAAATCACAGCTCGAAAGCATTTTGCCTGCAGGCGAATGGCGGGTGATCAACGACAATCAATGTCAGTTCAAGACCCTGGGCAAGGGCATTCTCAATTGGTACCCCTCTACCGGAACCCTCCACTTCCAGGGCAAGCCGCATGCAGCGGCAAAACTGCAGGAAATGGTCGGCCCTCTACTCGACAGCCAGTACGGCAGCTCATCCATCCCATCCCTGGGTGCAGCGCAGATGGTTGCGGAACTCTCCGAGGTTCCCCCATCAGATACGTCCTACTTCATCGACGACACCTATTCAGACTCCGAACTCATCATCGGCCTGGTCGGCACCATCGGCACTGATCTGCCTGAGGTCTCGAAGCTGATCGGTGACAGGCTCAAGATCTTCGGCTATGAAACCAGCTGCATCAAAATCTCGACGGATGTCATCGCCAGCATTGGCTGTCCGGCCCAGACCACCAGTGAATATGAGCGCATCAGCAGCTACATGGAAGAAGGCAACCGGCTGCGCAAGGACAGCCAGGACAATGCCATCCTGGCCCTTGGCGCGGCGGCCCAGATCAACAAGCTGCGCAGCGAGTCCGCCCCCATGCGCCGCCGGGCGTTCATCATCAACTCGCTGAAAAGTCCTGCCGAGGTCGAACGCCTGCGCAAAATCTACTCCGATGGTTTTTTCCTGGTCGGTGTCCATGCGGACTCGGCGCGGCGTCACGAGTACCTCGTCAAAGATCGCTCGATGACCGAACAGCAGGCTTCCCGACTGATCGAGCGCGACGCGGACGAACGCGACGAGCATGGGCAGCACACGCGCAACACCTATCACCTTTCGGACTTCTTCATCGACTACGACGGCAACTCGGACGCGCTCAAGAAGCAGACCTGGCGAATCCTCGATCTATTGTTCGGGCGTCCCTACATCACGCCCACGTTCGATGAGTACGCCATGTTCATGGCATTTTCCGCATCGCTGCGTTCGGCCGATCTCTCGCGCCAGGTCGGCGCCGTGCTGACCAAAGACCGCTGCATCGTCGCCACCGGCGCCAATGACGTGCCCAAGGCACACGGCGGGCTCTATTGGCCTGAAAAAGACCCGGAAAGCCATGGCATCGTCGACACGCCGGATGGACGCGACTACATGCGCGGTCTGGACTCCAATGCCTCGCACAAAAAGCTCATCGTCGACGAAATCCTTGCGGTGATTCCTGCGCAGTACCAGGAGGAACTGGCGCCCTTGATCAAGAAAAGCAGAATCAAGGACATCACTGAATACGGTCGCGTGGTGCATGCCGAGATGGAAGCACTGCTTTCCAGTGCCCGTTCAGGCACTTCCTGCGCGGGGAGCGATCTCTACTGTACGACGTTCCCCTGCCACAACTGCGCCAAGCATATCGTGGCGGCAGGTATCAAACGAGTCGTGTATGTAGAGCCCTATCCGAAAAGCAAGGCGTTGGAATTCCACTCGGATTCGATCTCACTGACGAAAAACCACACCAATGTCGTTTTCGAACCATTCATAGGGGTTGGTCCTCGCAGCTTCTTCAATTTGTTTTCCACCAACCTCGGTAGCGGCTACCCTGTCGCTCGCAAGAATGAAGATGGCGAAGTCGTGGAATGGAAAGAGGGCGACGCGAAACTGCGAACCCAGATGCACCCCTGGTCTTATGTAGACCGGGAATCGACCGCGGCGAGCCTGCTGTCCAGCTACTTGGAGAACAAATGACATGACCAGTAAAAAACAGGCGTTTCTCGACCATCTCTCTGCGTGCCGCCAGACGGTTGCGCAGTGGCCTCAGTGGAAGCAGGATTTTTTCAAACCTGTTGCAGCCGCCCAGATACAGACCGCCAAAGCGAAGCAGCCGGACAACCGACCCTCCTGATGCAGTGCACCGGGCTGGGTTGCTCCTGGCGCGGCAGTCGCAGAAACAACAAAGGCCGCTGTCGTCACCGACAGCGGCCTTTGCGTTCAAGCGGTCGAAGCGATCAGCGACCGAGCGCCACGCGTGAGTTACCCGCCTTGCGGCGGCTGGAGACAATCAGCCCGGCGACGACCACCGCGATGGCCAGGCCACCGGTGGCGAGAATTTCCACGCGGTGGTCTTCGCGCAGGGCCATGGTGGTGAGCACCGCGACGATGAACAGGATCACCAGGTAGGTGAGGCCGGGGAACAGCCACATCTTGAAGTCGATCTTCTCACCGGCCAACTCGCGCTTGCGGCGCATGCGCAGTTGCGACACGGCGATCACCAG
Organism: Pseudomonas sp. MM227; assembly: GCF_947090715.1. Lineage (NCBI taxonomy): Bacteria > Pseudomonadati > Pseudomonadota > Gammaproteobacteria > Pseudomonadales > Pseudomonadaceae > Pseudomonas > Pseudomonas sp. MM227. Next base: position 233,546 of record NZ_OX352319.1, on the reverse strand, counting down.
GTACACCAGCAGCGCGATGGCGCCAGAGGTAGCCAGCAGGAAGTCGAACACCGCCGCTGGGGCGACGTAGTTGGCGATCACGGCCACGAACGCGGCCGCGGTGGACATCAGCACGGCCACCGACGGGGTACCGGACTTCGAGGTTTTCTGCGCGGCAGCAGGCGCGTCGCCGCGCTTGCTGAGGGAGAACAGCATGCGCGACGCGGTATACAGCGCCGAGTTCAGGCAGCTGGTCACGGCAACCAATACCACGATGTCAACGATCAGCTTGGCGTTGGGGATACCGATCAGCTCGAGAACGGTCTGATACGAGCCCAGCTCCGCCAGACGCGGGTCGTTCCACGGCACTAGAGCCACTACCAGGAAAATCGAAACCAGGTAGAACAGGAATATCCGCCAGATCACCGAGTTGGTGGCCTTGGAGATCTGCTGACCTGGGTTCTTCGATTCGGCGGCGGCGATGGTGACGATCTCAGTGCCCATGAACGAGAACATGGTAGTCAGCATGGCGGCGACGACGGCACCCAGCCCGTTGGGCATGAAGCCCATGGTGTCGGTGAGGTGGCTGACACCACTGACCTGGCTGTTGGGCATGAAGCCGAACACGGCGCCCAGGCCAACGACGATGAAGGCAATGATTGCCAGCACCTTGATCAGCGCGAACCAGAATTCGAATTCACCGTAGTTCTTCACGCTGAACAGGTTGGTCACCGTCAGCACCAGGGTGATCAACAATGCGAACACCCAATGCGACACGCCAGGAATCCAGGCATGCAGGATCGAGGCGGCGGCGTTGGCTTCCAGCGGAATCACCAGCACCCAGAACCACCAGTACAACCAGCCGATGGAAAAACCGGCCCAGTGACCGATGGCACGGTCGGCGTAGGTGGAAAACGACCCAGTGTCCGGCGAGGCAACGGCCATTTCACCGAGCATGCGCATGACCAGCACCACCAGGCTGCCGGCAGCAGCATAGGCCAGTAGCACAGCAGGGCCAGCAGCGGCGATGGCGTGCCCGGAACCTACGAACAGGCCGGCACCAATGACACCGGCGATCGACAACATAGTTACATGACGCGGCTTGAGTCCCTGAGCGAGACCTGTGGAATTCTGCGTACTCATAAAACTACCTTTGCGAAGAATAGCGTTCTGTCCGGCGGTGATCGCGAGCCTTGTGCAAAGTCCGCTACACCCCGTTCCTTATCTTTTACGCAAAAATTGCGCCAAATTGTACCAAGGTATATCCTGCCGCCCTGAAACGGACCTCTCGGCTATTCGTGCCAACAGATTGAATCTGTTGAGGTTTGCTTTGCGAGCTGAGACGCATTACCGAACTACTCAGCGTGGGGCGATATGCCGCACCAAAAAACGACGTCGGTAACACCTTCGCACAAAAACAGTGCAACCTAAAGGCGCAACTTTTGCATGGGCACTGCGTGGCTCAGGTGCAACTTCGTGCGACCTGCCTCTTATCGCGTTGCCACATTCAAGCCGCATTCGCGCTTTCCTCCACTGGGCAAAACTGGCAACATCGCGCCTTTTTTATCGCGCCCTGCCCGTTCGACGTTCCTGCTGCTGTGCCTTCGCACATCGCGCCAGGCAGATCGGACACAAGCTGCAAGTCCAGCCTCGCCATCCGCGCTATGCTAGCTTTGCGCTTCGCTGTTCACTTTGGTGACGGCAGGCCGCACCCGCCTATATGAGGACCGCACATGGCTCAGGCCACGCCCGCTCTGGAAATCCGTAACCTGCACAAGCGCTACGGTGCACTGGACGTGCTCAAGGGCATATCGCTGGCCGCCAATGACGGCGCGGTGATTTCCATCCTCGGTTCGTCCGGCTCCGGCAAGTCGACCCTGCTGCGCTGCATCAACCTGCTGGAAAACCCCCATCAGGGCGAGATCCTGGTGGCCGGTGAAGCACTCAAGCTCAAGGCCGCTCGCAACGGCGAGCTGATCGCCGCCGACAGCCGCCAGATCAACCGGCTGCGCAGCCAGATCGGTTTCGTCTTCCAGAACTTCAACCTGTGGCCGCACATGAGCGTGCTCGACAACATCATCGAGGCACCGCGCCGCGTGCTGGGGCAAAGCCGCGCCGAAGCGATCGAAGTGGCCGAGGCGCTGCTGGCCAAGGTGGGTATCGCCGACAAGCGCCACGCCTATCCGAACGAGCTTTCCGGCGGCCAGCAACAACGTGCAGCGATTGCCCGCACCCTGGCCATGCAGCCCAAGGTTATTCTGTTCGACGAACCGACCTCGGCGCTGGATCCGGAAATGGTCCAGGAGGTACTCGCGGTTATTCGCAACCTGGCCGAAGAAGGCCGTACCATGCTGCTGGTAACACACGAGATGGGCTTTGCCCGGCAGGTCTCCAGCGAGGTGGTGTTTCTGCATCAAGGTCTGGTGGAAGAGCAGGGTACGCCCGAGCAAGTATTCGACAACCCCTTGTCGGCGCGCTGCAGGCAGTTCATGTCCAGCAACCGCTAACGGAGCAATAACAATATGAGCATGAAGAAAATCTTCCTGGCGGTTGCCGCCACACTGCTGGTCAACGGCGCCGCCATGGCTGCCGAAAAACTGAAAATGGGCGTGGAAGCGGCCTACCCACCGTTCAACAACAAGGACACCAGCGGCCAGGTCGTAGGCTTCGACGTCGACATCGGCAAGGCCCTGTGCGCCAAGATGGAAGTGGAGTGCGAAATCGTCACCTCCGACTGGGACGGCATCATTCCCGCACTGCAGTCGCAGAAGTTCGACTTCCTGGTGTCGTCGATGTCGATCACCCCCGAGCGCTCGGAAGTGGTCGACTTCACCAACCCCTACTACAGCAACAAGCTGCAGTTCATTGCCAAGAAGGGCGATGACTTCAAGACCGACGGCGACAGCCTCAAGGGCAAAGTCATCGGCGCCCAGCGCGCGACCCTGTCCGGCACCTGGCTGGAAGACAAGTACGGCATGGATGTCGACCTCAAGCTGTACGACACCTCCGAAAACGCCTTTCTCGACCTGAGCAGCGGCCGCCTCGACGCCATCCTGGCCGACAAGTACGCCAGCTACGATTGGCTCAAGAGCGACGCCGGCAAGAATTTCGAATTCAAGGGTGACGCGGTCGAGCAAAGCGACAAGATCGGCATTGCCGTGCGCAAGGGCGATGCCCTGCGCGACAAGCTGAATGCCGCGCTGCAGGAAATCATTGCCGACGGTACCTACAAGAAGATCAACGACAAGTACTTCCCTTTCAGCATCCTCTGACAGCCCGGCGGGCGTTGGCCTACATGGCCGATGCCCGCCCCTGAACAAGCCTGCCCATGAACATCGATCTCTATGGCTTCGGCCCTGCGCTTGTCGCAGGCGCGCTGATGACCGTCAAATTGGCCCTCAGCGCCCTGTGCCTGGGGCTGCTGCTGGGCCTCGCCGGTGCCCTGGCGAAAACCTCCGCCAACCGCCCCCTGCAATGGCTCGGCGGTTTCTACTCGACGCTGGTGCGCGGCATTCCCGAACTGCTGTGGGTGTTGCTGATCTACTTCGGCACCGTCAACGGCCTGCGCAGCATCGGCCTGACGCTGGGCGTCGGCAGCCTGGAACTCAGCCCCTTCGCCGCCGGCGTCATCGCCTTGGGTCTGTGCTTCGGCGCCTACGCCACTGAAGTGTTCCGCGGCGCCATCCTGGCCATCCCCAAGGGCCACCGCGAAGCCGGCCTGGCCCTGGGCCTGAGCACGTCGCGCATCTTCATTCGCCTGGTGCTGCCGCAGATGTGGCGCATCGCCCTGCCGGGGCTGGGTAATCTGTTTCTGATTCTGATGAAGGACACCGCCCTGGTGTCCGTCATCAGCCTGGAAGAGATCATGCGCAACGCGCAGAACGCGGTCACCGTCAGCAAACAACCGTTCACCTTCTATATGGTTGCCGCCCTGATGTACCTGAGCCTCACCGTGGTCGCCATGGTTGCCCTGCACTTCATGGAGAAACGCGCCTCGCGCGGCTTCGCGAGGGCCTCGCAATGAACTGGGAAGTGATCATCAAGTGGCTGCCGCGGCTGATGCAAGGCGCCACCCTGACCCTCGAGCTGGTGGCCATCGCGGTACTCGCCGGGCTTATCCTGGCCATCCCGCTGGGCATCGCCCGCACCTCGAAGAAGTGGTACATCAGCGGCCTGCCCTACGCCTACATCTTCTTCTTTCGCGGCACCCCGCTGCTGGTGCAGCTGTTTCTGGTGTACTACGGGCTGGCGCAGTTCGACGCGGTGCGCGAGAGCAGCCTGTGGCCGTACCTGCGCAGCCCGTTCTGGTGCGCCGCCGGGACCATGACCCTGCACACCGCCGCCTATATCGCAGAAATCCTGCGCGGGGCGCTGCAAGCCATACCCAAGGGCGAGATCGAAGCCGCTCGCGCCCTCGGCATGTCCCGCAGCAAAGCCCTGCTGCACATCATGCTGCCACGCGCCGCGCGCATCGGCCTGCCGGCCTATAGCAACGAAGTGATCTTGATGCTCAAGGCCAGCTCGCTGGCCAGCACCGTCACCCTGCTGGAACTCACCGGCATGGCCCGCACGATTATCGCCCGCACCTACCTGCCGGTGGAAATCTTCTTCGCCGCTGGCATGTTCTACCTGGCCATGTCGTTCGTGCTGGTGCAGGGCTTCAAACTGCTCGAGCGCTGGCTGCGCGTGGACGCGTGCCAGGGCCGCTGACCCTGCAAGGCGACCAGCTGCGTGAGCGCTTTCACGCACTGGACGCCTTTCTGGCTGCCCACGTCGACCTATGGCGGCCCAAGCCCTTCACCCAATTGACCTTACCTTGGGAAGCGAAACTTCCCGAGCTCGCCACCTGGCTGCGCGCCCGCACCCTGGCCGAAGCCGAAGCTGTGCATAACTCGCTGCTGGACCTGGACGCTCCGGCGCCCTTTCCTGCCTTAGCCCAGCAGGCGCATGCGCTGGCCGCGGTAGGTCCGCTGCCGACCAGTTTTTTGCCCACTGCGCGCCATCGGCTGAACGTCGATGTACCCGGCCGCAAATGGCAACAGATCGAAGCCTTCGCTGCCGCCCTGCCGTTCGCAGCGTCCGCCAGCCACTGGCTGGACTGGTGCGCCGGCAAAGGCCACCTCGGCCGACGACTGCTGCGCGACGGCCAGCAACTCACCTGCCTGGAACACGACCCGGCACTGGTGACCAGCGGCGCCCAACTCAGCACCCATCACGCCTTGCCCGCACAGCACCAACTGCAAGACGTCATGGCCGACGACTTGCATCTGCCAGCCTCCAGCACACCCGTCGCCCTGCACGCCTGCGGCGACCTGCACGTCCAGCTCATGCACTGCGCCACCCAGGCAGGCTGCCAACACCTGGCCTTCGCACCCTGTTGCTACAACCGCACTCACGGCGCCTATCGCCAACTGTGCGCCGAACCCTCGGCCCTCTCCCTGACCCTCGAAGACCTCGGCCTGCCCCTGGAAGCTACCGTCACCGCCGGCGCCCGCGTGCGCCGACAGCGTGACCACTCCATGGCCCGCCGCCTGGCCTTCGACCTGCTGCAGCGCGAACAACGCGGCATCGACCACTACTTGCCCTGCCCCTCCCTGCCCGCCGCCTGGCTGGACAAACCCTTCGCCGACTACTGCCGCGACCTTGCAGCTCTGCAGAACGTACCTATCGGGCATGGCGTGGACTTCGTCGAGCTTGAAGCACGCGGCTGGCAACGACTTGCCCAAGTCCGCAACCTGGAACTGCTACGCGGCCTGTTTCGCAAGCCCTTGGAACTGTGGCTGGTGCTCGACCGCGCCCTGTACCTGCAAGAGCGCCAGTACACCGCACAGGTCGGCACCTTCTGCCCGGAAACCCTGACCCCACGCAATCTGATGATCATCGCCAACCGCCTCTGAAGCGTGCGCAACCTGTGGATAACTCTGTGGATAGAAATGTCGCGCGGCGCCCCGGGTCGACGTTTGAACGCCAGACTGATGATCAGTCATTTTTCGTTCATGTCCGATTCGCCAGCGAAAACAGTAGCTTGCGAACGATGTCATCAAACCGACCCAAACGCCGAGCGGTTGCCGAGGTTGGCACGCCAAATGTGCATAAGCACTGGAGGGTTAAGAGCTAAAGGCGAAGAAATTATGCCGCAGGGGGGTTTACTCGGCCGATCGAATGGCTATAATCAGCGCCCTCACTTGCCGGTATAGCTCAGATGGTAGAGCAACTGACTTGTAATCAGTAGGTCCCGGGTTCGATTCCTGGTGCCGGCACCATAGTTTGACGAGAAAGGCTCACCGCAAGGTGGGCCTTTTTTGTTTGTGTTTTTGGTCGGCGGTCCGCTCATGCGCACAACCCCTGTAGGAGCGGCCAGTGGCCGGGGACTGTCAGATTTTTTGTGTGCGGGGCGTTAACGGCCTGCCGCCAGGCAGGCCGTGCTTTTACCAGGTCGGCCTGATAAATCGATCTCCGTACAGAATCGCGAATTGATTCATCGCACTCTTCCAATCATGGGCCGCTGAGCCCCAGTTTGCCGTGATGTTGCGTAGCCCAAGCCAGATCAGTTTCGTCGCCGCATCATCGGTCGGGAAGTGGCCGCGGGTCTTGATGATCTTGCGCAGCTGAGCGTTGATGCTCTCGATGGCGTTGGTCGTGTAGATCACTTTTCGGATCGCTGGCGGGAAAACAAAGAACGGAATCACTCGATCCCAAGCCCGACGCCAAGCCGCCACTACTGTTGGATACTGCTTGCCCCATGGCCCGTTTTCAAACGCATCGAGGGCTTGCTCAGCCGCTTCAGCGGTGACCGCCTGATAGATCGGTTTGAGCGCTTTCGCCAGTTCGCGACGTTTATCCCAAGCCGCGTAATCAAGGCTGTTGCGGATCAAATGAACGATACAGGTCTGCAATGTCGTATTCGGGAACACGGCTCCAAGGGCTTCCGCCATGCCTTTGAGGCCATCGGTGACGGCAATTAGTACGTCTTCGACGCCGCGTGTCTTGAGGTCGTTAAAAACCTTCATCCAGAACTTCGCGCCTTCGGTATTTTCTATCCAGATGCCGAGGATATCGCGCGTTCCGTCGGGCAAAACGCCTAAGGCCAAGTAGATCGCCTTGTTGCGAACTAGCCCTTCTTCACGGATCTTGACCCGCAGGGCATCGAAGAAAATCACCGGATACATCGGCTCTAGAGGCCGCTGCTGCCATGCGCCGATCTCGGCCATGACCTCGTCGGTTACCGAGCTAATGAAGTCGGGCGAAACGTCCGTACCGTACTGCTCGGAGAGGAATGCACGGATTTCTCTGACCGTCATTCTACGGGCATACATGGCGATGATCTTGTCGTCAAAACCGGTATAACGGCGCTCGTGTTTGGGGATCAGGATGGGCGCGAAACTGCCGTCCCGGTCGCGCGGAATATCCAGTCGGATGGGGCCATCTCCGGTCAGAACCGTCTTGCCACTTTTGCCATTGCGCTGGTTGGTCTCATCCTCGGGGCGCTGCGCGCCCGGCGGATAGCCCAGGTGATGGCCGAGTTCGGCACCCAGAGCTCGCTCGATCAAAGCCTTCTTGAACGCCGCAGAGGCGTCCTCGATGGCTTCCGCGGTCATCATCCCTTCGCTGAACTGCTCAAGCAGTTCTTTTGGGATTTTCGGTAGCTTCCGTAACTCGGGTTTCTTTTTGATTGGCATACATGCACCTCTTACTCATGTTATGCCCGAACACAAAATTTCTGACACCCCCGAGGCTTACTTCAAGTACCCTTCCTTACCCCACCCCCAACCTCCCCAACCACGCCTCATACCTCCCCGGCCACTCCCCACTCGCCGTCCCTCTCCTCCCCAACCCAAACCCATGCCCACCTGTCGCATACCGATGCATCTCCACAGCCACCCCGCGCTGCTCACAGGCCGCAGCCATGATCAGCGTATTGTGCGGATCAACCACCGAGTCATCCTCCGCCTGCACCAAGAACTCAGGGGGTGTGCTGCCAGTCACGCGGTTCTGCACAGACCACTCAGCCTCTTCTTGCGCCGATGCATCTGGCCCCACCAATACCTTGTGGGTCGAGGTATATGTATAAGGCCGCTCCAACGTAATGGGCGGATAGATCAACGCCGCCCCCTCAGCGACGGCGGGTATCGAATCGATGCTGTCCTGCGCGGCATACGTCTGAGAATCGCCCAGCGTTGCGGTCATGCCCATCAGATGCCCACCCGCTGAGAAGCCCAGCAGGGTCACATGCTTTTCGCGGCTGCGAACGATGCGCAGCGCGCGTTGCGCATCTTGCAGCGCGACGATGTTGCCGGCGTTCCAGCCTTCGCTCGGCAAGCGGTAGGCCAGCACATAGGCGGTATACCCGCGCTCGGTCAGCCACTGCGCCAAGGGCCATCCCTCGATGCCCAGTTCGATTCGTTTATAGCCCCCGCCAGCAGCGACGATCACGGCTTTTCCACTGGGCGTGGCGGGTTTGAAGATCTGCAGGTATGGGCGGGTGACGTTGCTCAGAGAGCCATGGGATGTGAGGGTGTTGTCTCCCGACGGTCCGCCTCCGCCTGGCGGTACGCCGCTCCACAGCTCGACTGTTTCGCTATTGGCCGGTGGATCATTGGCCTGAGCGGCGGCCAGTTTCAACATCAGCATGGCAGAGCCGGCGCCCAGGATGAAATTGCGGCGATTCATGAAAGCTCACTCGGTCGGTGGACGAGAATTTCTGACGCACCCTAGTATCTTGTTGGGTGCTTCAGGAAAGCTACCGCACTTTCGACCAACCGCACTGAGCTCCGCATATTTTTCAAACATTCATGATCGACGACTCACTATCAGCTCACGCTAACCTGTGCCCATCCGGCCGGAACAAGCCCGCTCAATACTTCCACGTCACCGAAGCCGTCAAATTGCGCGGCGCGCCATAGTTGGTCGACCCGGACGACTGATACAGCGACAGCAAGTACTTGCGATCGGTGACGTTGTTGAGGTTCAGCGAGGTGCTCCAGTTGTCGTCGATGTCGTAGCTGGCCATCAAGTCCACCAGCGCGTAGGCCTCTTGGCGCACGTTGCTGTTGGTGTCGACCTCGGTTGCACTTTGCCATTGGAAACGGGTGCCCACTTTGACGTTGGGCATTTCGGGCAGGCGATAGGTCAGGCTGCCGCGCAGGGTGTGGGTGGGGATGTACTTGCGGGTGTCGTCGCCGTTGTCGTCTTCGATCTGCACGAAGGTATAGCCGCCTGCTATGTCCAGGCCGGGTAGCGCTTCGCCCGACGCGCCCAGTTCGAAGCCGTGGCTTTTGACGTTAGTGCCGCGGTACAGGTACTGGCCACCGACGATTTCGCCGGTGAGCTCGGCGACGTTTTGCTGATCGGTTTTGAACGCGGCAGCGGTCAGGGTGAGTCGCTCATCGAGCACGAGGCCTTTGACACCCACTTCCAGGCTTTTGCCTTCGAGCGGAAGGATCAAGCCGCCGCTGGTGCTGCGCAGGTATTGCGGTTTGAAGATTTTCGTCCAGCTGGTGTACAGGCTCCACTGTGGGGTGAGGTCGTAGACCAGGCCGGTGTACGGGGTCACTTTGCCGTGCACCCGTGTGTCGTGGGGCGATCCGTAGCCGGCGCCATCGCCGTCGGCGCTGAGCATGCGTGCGCCGGCAATCCAGTGCAGGTCGTCGATGACGCTGAAGCGTGCGCCGGCGAACAGGCTCTTTTGTCGGTCGGTGAACAGCTGGGTATTGAGGTCGTCGGTGTAGTTCAGCGGCGGTTGCACGACATTGCCGGACAGCGCGTCGGCCAGGCTCACCATTTGGTTGCCGGTTGAGTCTCTGTAATGGCCGACCTCGTCGTGGTGGGTGCGGCCGTAGTTGGCGCCCAGGGTCAGTTCATGTTCCCTGCCGAACAGCGCGAAGGGGCCAGACAGTTTCGCTTCGGCGGTGACTTGCTCTTCCTTGCTGGTGGTACGGTTGATGTAGCCGTACACCTGGTCCGCGGTGGCGGGGATGGCGTAGAACATCTTGGTGTCGGAATCCTGCTTCATTCCGGCCAGGGTCAGGGTGCTGGTCCAGCCATTGTCGAACGCGTGGGTCAGCTCGGCGAAGGCGCGCTGGGTGTGCACGTCCCAGTAAGTCCAGGGCTGGCCGACACTGGAGCTGCGGCTGCTGTAGTGAATGCGGTTGCCCTGGTAGTCGGCGATGGGCAAGGCGCCCCAGGTGCTGCCATTGGAGTAGCTGTTCTGCTGGGTGAAGCCTACGGTGAGGGTGTCGGCATCGGACAGGTCGAAAGCCAGCAGGCCGGCCGCGACGTTGACCTCATGGCCGTACTGGTCGAGGTAGGAGTTGCCTTTGTCATGGGAGGTGATGAAGCGTCCGCGAACGTTTCCGCTTTCGCTGAGTGGGCCTGACACGTCAAAGCTCAAGCGACGGTTGTCCCACGAGCCCACGCTGCTGTCGACCCGCGCCTGGAACGTGTCCGTGGGGCGTTTGCGCACCAGGTTGACCGTGGCAGACGGATCGCCGGTGCCGCTCATCAAGCCGTTGGCGCCATGCAGCACGTCGACCTGCTCGAACTCGGTCATGTCCTGATCGCCGACCAATACGCCGCCGGAGAACGGCAGGCTCATGCCGTCGAACTCGAAGTTCTCGATCTTGAAACCACGTGAAGTGAAGGCGGTGCGATCGGTTTCGAATTGTTCTACGGTCACCGACGGTGCGTTACGCAGCGCATCCTTCACGCTGTTGAGCTGGAAATCGTCCATCTGCTCGCGCGTAATCACGGTGATCGCTTGCGGGGTTTCCTTGTCGCTCAGGCCCAGGCGAGTGGTGCTGGACACCGGGTTTGCCCGGTAACCGCGGGTTGGGGTGACGTCGCCGGAGGTTTGATACTGGATCTGCGTGGGCGCCAGCAGGATTTCGCTGCTGGCCTGCGTGTTCTGCACCGGGACCAGGTAAACGGTCATGGCATCGGTTCGGGCAAAGGTGTAGCCACTGCCCTGCAGCAGTTTCGCCAGTGCCTCTTCCGACGAGTAGCGGCCCTCCACGGCAGTGCTGCGCAGGGCGCTGTCCAGGTTGCCGTCCAGCAGCACGTTCTGGCCGGACTGCTGGCTGAACTGGAGCAAGGCCTGACGCAGGGGTTGCGCAGAAATATTGAGTGACAGCCGCTCTACGGACGTCGCCGCCGAATGGACCTGCGCGCCATGAGCCTGAAGTGCGCCGACGAGCAGTGTGCACGCCAATGCGGTGCCCAGCGCGTTGCGCTGCCAGCGGCTGTCGATGCTGGATTCATGGTTGAGTTGCCTTGCCATTGCGGTCGTACCCCAGGAAGTGCGCGAAAATGCGAATACCAATCAGTCAGGCTAAGACGCATGAGCGCACGAGATTCCCTGAGGCTGCGTAAAAGATTTTTCTGTGGGATCAGGCGGGATAGATCAGCGTGATCAGATCGGTGTAACGATCCACACGGACCGCCAGGGCTTTGGTGATGGCGTCGAGCATCTGCTCGGGCTTGTTCAGATTGAGGATCAAACTGACCCGGCGGCTGGCAAGTTGCTTGTCCATGATGAAGATTCGGCCTTCGCGCCAGCGTTGCAACTCATCGATGACCGTGAACAAGGGCTTGTCGAAGAACACCAATCGTCCGCTGCGCCAGGCGAGTACCTGCGCCAGTTCGGCATGCTGGATGGGGCCGGTCCGGTCACGGCTGAAACGCAGCGACAGGCCCTCTGCCAGATCGATCTGCTGGTTGGCCGTTACCACACGGACCGACTTGCGGCTTACCGTCAGCAGTGTCGATGCGTCATCGCATGACAGACAGAATTCACCCTCGGCGGCCACTACCTGCCCGGATCGGCTGTTGACCGTGAACTCACCGGCGGCTGCCGGCAGCACAGTGAAGTAAGCCTCGCCGTGAAGCAGTTCCACGGCACGCCGGGTTGGTGAAAAATCCACATTCAGTGCGGTATGGCCGGCAAGGTCGACGGTGGACCCATCGGGCAAGCTGACCGTACGCCGCTTGCCCACGGCGCTGCGGACATCGGCGAACGGCAGGCCCATATCGTTGAGCCATAGCATGGAGGCGCATGCGCTGACGGCCACGGCACTGGCGGCGATGCCCATGCCGACGAAACGCCGTCGAGACAGGTGCGCAGCGGCCGGTGCCGCGTTGAGCGAATGCAACTGCGCGGACGCGGCCCACAGATGCTCGAGCTGGGCATAGGCCTCGGCATTTCGGGGGTCGGCATCCAGCCACGCGGCCAACTCCGCCTGTTCCGCCGCAGTGGGCGACCCACCCTGCATCAACGCAAACCAGGCGCTGGCTCGATGGCTTATGTCGTCGACGTGCGCCACAGGGGACGCTGGTGGTGGTTCGGCGCTCATTCGGACATACCGATCTTGAGCAGATCCAGGGCGCGCACCATGCGGCTGTACGCGGTTTTGGCAGGAATACCCAGGCGCTGGCCTATTTCCACATAGGTCAGGCCTTCCACGCGCACCATCAGAAACACCTCGCGACAGGGCGCGGGCATGTTCTGGATCACGACGTTCAACGTATTGAGTTGTTGATGGGCAATTGCCGCTTGTTCAAGCGTTGGCGTGGACGGCTCGAAGCTTGAGGTTGTCTGCGGGTCGAGGGCCTCGCCTTTACGGTGCTCCTGACGCCGGGTGTGGTCGATGAACAGATTGCGGGCGCTGGAGAACAGATACGCACGGAAATTTGCAATCGGCGTTCGGCCCATCTGTTCGGAGAGGCGAATGAACGTGTCCTGAGTCAGATCGGCGGCGGTCTCTTTGCAACGCAGACGACGGTCCAGGTAATCCTGAATTTCGCTGCGGTGGGCGAGGTACAGCGCCTTGAGATCTGGGCCGGACATGAAGGAACCTTGAAAGGCGGAGTGGCAAGGGCAGGAAAATATCACAAAGAGAATCATTTGCGCTTGCGAAGGCGTTGTTGCCTGCGCTTTCCTGCCTGCTCAATAGCGCCTTGCGCCACTCAACTCACCCAGCACCTGGTTGGGGATGCGAAAGGGTATGGAGGCGTGGTCCTCGCCAGGTTCAACCACAAAGCCGGTGCGCAGCCCGGTACCGGACAACTGCTGCAGGCGTGAATACAACGCCCTGGCATCCTGGATGCCCTGAACCGAATCGCGCTCGGCCATCACGATACTCAGGCTGGTCTGCGTCATATCGAGTTGCCCGGCGCGGACGCGTTCGGTGAAGGCGCGTTCAGGTGCGAGCAGGAATTGGTCACGCCACCACAGGCTGGGGCTGACCGCAACAACGTGTTGAAACAGAGTGGGCCGAGTGAACATCGCGTACACGCCCAGCATGCCGCCGAACGAGTGCCCGACCAGGCTGCGCTGGTCTTCGTCGACTTTGAACTGCTCGGACACCTTGGGCATCAGGCGCGTCTGGATGAAATCGAGAAACAGATCCTGACCGCCTTGTGGAGGTGTGTTGCGATCGGCGGGCGCAGGTGGGGTCAGGTCGAACGCGCGCCTGGCGAAGTCCAGGGGCGTGTCACTCGGATAACCGATGGCTACCAGGATGGATCCGCGCAATTTGGCCTGTGCGCGCTTGGCGGCATGAAACGCCGGAAAATAGGCATTGCCATCCAACAGATAAATCACTGGATAACCGCCGGTGTAAGGCACGTCACCCTCGGGAAGGCTGATCATGATGCGGTATTCCAGCCCGCCTTCGCTTTGCATGGTCCATTGCTCGGTACCGTCCAGCGTGACCGACTGCGCATGAGCGGCCATCGCCGCGCCAAGGAGCCAGGCGGTGAACACTGCTATTACTTTACGAATCATGATTTCAGACGGTCCTCGTTGGGCAGGCCCGCAAGCGGATGCCGTCGACGTCAAAGACGCCGACCGGCACACCTGCGCGGTGGAGAATGCTCTCGCATGCCCATAAGACGGATGACGGCGTCGTTTGTCTTGCTCTGGCGGTAGCAAGGCGGATTACCCCGTTTCCGGCTCGGCTAGCTCAGCCGCTCAGCCGCCTTGCGATATACGGCCTCCCGCTCTCGCTTATCAACGGCCACGACAAACACTACTACTTCCTGGTCGATAACTTGGTAAACCAGGCGGTACCCGCTGCTGCGCAGTTTGATTTTGTAGCAGTCGGGCAAGCCATGTAGACGGTTGGCTTCATTGCGCGGATTAAGCAGAATCGCGACCAGTTTCTTCTTGAGTTGCTGGCGTACGGTGTCCCCCAACTTGTGCCATTCCTTTAGCGCCCGAGCGTCGAACTCGAGGCTATAGGTCATTTAGCGAAACCTTGACTCGCTGAGGATTCGCCAGCCGTTCCCGCACCTTTTCGAGCAAAGCTTCATCATCCTCGGTCACCAAGACGGATTTGAAGGGCAGCTGACCTCGCTCCGCCACGTACTGCAGGGTTTGGCGCATTAGCTCAGATGGAGTGACGCCGAGTTTTTCCAGCTCGTGGTAAGCGCGCGCTTTCAGGTCGTCGTCGATACGTATGTTGATGGATGCCATGGGACGTTCTCCTGTAATGACATTGGTCATTACATTGAAGCAAAAACTGCGTTTGAGCAACCCACGACCGATGGGTATTGCATCACTTGCAGAACGGATCGTCCCAGAACGGGCGCTCGATCTCTTTATAGATATCCGCCCGGCTCAGGCCCAGGTCCTTGAGCCCGGCGTCACTCATCTGCTCCAATTGATGCCGTTGCCGAGCTAGTTCATACCAACGCGTGATGCGCTTCCAGAGATTGGCTAGAGGCCCCAACGACTTATGCTGGGTGCAGCCATCGTTCGAAACACAGGCATTCATTGTTTGACCTTTCATCTGCTCATCCTCCGGGTTGATGGCTTGATTCTCGGTTCAGGCCTAACATCAATCCAACGAATGTTTTGAATGCTGTGCATCTCAGAGATTGATCAATGTCCCATTACCAGAGCATCGACTCGGAAGTCCTGCGTACTTTCGTGGCCATCGCCGATGAAGGCGGTTTCACCAAGGCCGGCGAGCGGGTTAACCGCACTCAATCGGCAGTGAGCATGCAGATGAAGCGGCTCGAGGAGGACGTGCTGTGTCGGCAGTTGTTCGAACGTGATGGCCGGCAGGTGAAGCTGACGGCTGAAGGGCAGATTCTGCTGGGTTACGCGCGCCGCATTCTCAAATTGCACAGCGAAGTGTTCACCACCCTGCGCGAGCCGCACATGGTCGGCACCGTGCGCATCGGCACTCCGGACGACTACGCCATGCGCTTTCTGCCGGGGATCTTGTCCGGCTTCGCCCAGGCGTTTCCGCTGGTGCAGGTGGAGGTCCATTGCGAGAGCTCCCGGCAATTGATGCAACGCAAGGATTTGGATCTGACGATCGTTACCCGTGAGCCCGGGCGCGAAGTCGGCCAGCTGCTGCGTCAGGAACGCTTCGTGTGGGCCGAAGCCGAGGGCTTTTTTCTCCATGAACAAACGCCCGTGCCACTGGCGATGTTCAATACCGACTGTTTTTGCCGGATATGGGCGTGCAATGCCTTGGACGCCGCGCAGAAGCCGTACCGGATCGCCTACTCCAGCCCCAGCCTCGCGGCGATAATGGCCGCGGTCGGCGTGGGCCTGGCGGTCACCGCACAGTTGCAGAGCCTGATCACGCCGGGGCTGCGGATCATCGGCGAAGCCGAGGGCATGCCCTTGTTGCCATTGGCGAGCATCATGCTGCTGCGCAACCCAGATACCCGCTCGCCAATGCTGGATGCATTGGCTGAGCATATCGTCGAGGGGTTCAGGCTTTGAGTATCGGAGCAGACTCGACGTCATGACCAATCCCCAACCTGCGCAAAGCTCCCCTACCCCCGCGTCAGCCCGGTCAACGTATCCGCAATACCCTTGGTCCGCCTCGCCGTGCCTTCCGTGGCCTGGCTCGATGCCTCCAGGGTATCCAGCATCTCCCTCAACGCGCCTACCCCTGTGGACTGGTCTTCGATCTGCTGAGCCACCCGCTGAATTTCGCTCGACAGCAAGTCCACATCCACGCCGATATCCGCCGCATTCTTGCGGGTGATCTCCGCCAACTTGCGCACCTCGTCGGCCACCACTGCAAACCCTCTGCCCAGTTCGCCAGCGCGGGCTGCTTCGATAGCAGCGTTCAGCGCAAGCAAATTGGTCTGCCCGGCAATCTGCTGGATCACCTGCACGATGGACTGGATCTGCAGGCTCGAACTGGCCAGCGCACGTGCGCCCACCACCGCTTCGTCCGCCTGCCGGGCAAGGTCTTCGACGGTGCTGCCGGCCTGGCTGGAAACGGTGTTCTGCCGGTCGATGGTGGCCGCCAGGTCGTCCATGGAAAGGTGCAGTTCGCCGGAGTAATGCTTGATCTGGGTGGCCATCTGCTCCTGTTGCTCGCCCGCGTCGGCGAGCACTTGGCCCAAGGCCGCGAGGCCTTTGAAGACGGGAAGGATGCCGTTGTCCAGGCCGCGGGTGTCGAGGGCGCTGGTGAAGTCGTTGCGCTTGAAGGCTTCGATCTGTTTGACCACCACGTGATTCAAGCCAACCATTTTCTTCAGTTGACGGCGCAGGAAGAACGCTTTGAACTCGCCGTAGTGGGCGATGAAGCGGTCCACGTATTCGTCGGTGAACGAGGCGCCTTTGGCGACGTGGAAGAAGAAGATCGCGGTCAGGGTCTGGTTGAGGTTCAGACCGAGGATTTCGCCGAAGGTCGAAAAGCCCACCACCGGCACATCGCCAAAGAGCCCGCGCATGCTGCCCAGGTCACTGGCGTTGTTGAGCCTGCGCAAGATGCAGTCGTTGAGAATGGCGGCGACCGGTTGGCCGCCTTTGCCTTGCAGGAACTTTCGGTAATCGGTCTCGGTGGCCTGACGCAACGGCGTGCGCTTGACCATGACCAGCTCTTCGCCTGGTGCGACGTCGCAGAACAGTTGGATGATCTGCTGGGCGTGGTCGATGCGGGCAATGGAGCGCACGAACAATTCACTGCCGACACGGATGGCGAAAGAGTACTCGGCCAGGTTCTTTTCCAAGGAGTGGCTGTCGCATTTGAAGGCGTTGCACAGGGCTTGCACCATGCTCATGATGTTGCCGTTGCTGTCGATCACCTGGTCGATGGTGCGGTCTTCGACGGAGGCGGTGAGCACGCTGAACGTCAGCCCGACCGGTTCGAAGTTCTGGCTTTTGAACACACCGAACCGGATATCCGGAGCCGTCTTCAGGAAGACGATCTGGGCGTGGTTCTGGTAGCTGCGCTTGCCGTCGTGGATCAGGGTTTTCTGGAAGTCCGATTTGCCGCCGGCGGAACCGCCGACGAACAGGCACGGGAAGCGACCGGACTCGTAGAGCGCCTCCATGAAGAACGATTCCGACGCCGACAGCCCGTCGAACACCACATAGGCCAGGGTGTCGCGGTGGTCGATCGGCGTGCTGACCTGCACGCGCTTGATGTTGTTGACCAGCTTTTCGATGCGCTCGCGCATCTCCATGCGTTTGCCGCCCTTGCGAATGTCTTCGCACTCCAGCGGCACCATGACCACTTCCGCCGAGGCAATCACGCTGCGCTCGAAGCACTGCAGGACGATACGGTCCCAATGCTCGCCCGCGGCGCAGTACAGGCCATCGGCGCTGTTGCACAGCTCACCCGAGGTGGTGCACAGGCTGATGGTGCCATTGGGAAAGCGCTGCCTGACGCTGGCCGCAACCTTGTCGATGTCCAGGTGGGGCGAGACGAAACCTGTCACCAGCACGGGATCCGCGCGCAAACCGGCCAGGGCACGGTCCAGCTCACCGGCCGTGCAACTCAGGCTCACGGCGCCCTGGCTGTTTGCGCGGGCGTTGTTGAAGCGTTTGAAAAGGTTCATCACTGGGCTCGCTAGAAGAGGGCACAGCCCACGCGGGGCGTGGGCTTGCACTGGTTCTGCTATCGGCCTTGGGAAGGGGGACTTGAAGCAGGTGGTCGGGTTTATGGGGATCGAGGCTACTGTGACCTGCCGGGTTGTGTGCCTGCGTTCCAACCGCCAGACCGAACGCTTTCTTGCAAGCATTCAAAAGCATCATCAATAACCGTGAAGCTGCCGAAATGCCTGGCCCTTATGGTATTCAACCCACTCCTCCACATCGTAAGGAATGTACAGCTGGTGCCGAGCGCGGGAAATTGCGACATACACTGCACAAATTCGCTCGTCGAATTCGTAGGCATCCTTGAACGCCCCCGTGGTAAGCAGCTCGGGGGTCAGTAGCACCTGATCGAACTCCATTCCGCCAGCGTCCTGGGCCATCATCAGCACACAACTGGTGCCGAGCTGGCCTTGCAAGCGGTTCAGCCGTGTCATGTCTGCAACGTTGAAACCCTTCTCCAGCGCGTCTTCTACCCATGAGAACGAATTGTCGTATCGATTGGCTTCGCGCACCTGAGCCCAGTCGAGCAATTCGTTAAGATCCGGGTGTGCGCCTTTGCCATGATGGTCAAGGCTGTAATATTCAGGCTTGTAGAGCGCGATGGCCGTGGACATGAAGTGCTGAAGGTCGTCCTGAGCCTTTTTGTTCAGGAAGCTGAAGCCACAGTTGGCGTCGTGAAGCTGCATGACCCATTTCATGGTGTCCCAATGCGAAGCCGTCAACACCGCACAGCTTTCAGGTGGCACGAAACCCTCGTGATAATGTTCCACTCGTACGTCCGCGTTGCGAGCCCCCTCGAAATACACTTTGCTCTTGGCCGAGTGCCGAGAGATAAGCGGGTTGACCAACTTCTCCACGTTGCGCCCCGAACGTAACGAATAGCTGATATCACTGCGACGCACTCCATGACGGCGCGGCACAGTTGCACCCTTGATCTGCTGATACTCATCGCCAAGGGTGATCAACACTTGTTTGCCACGCTCGATGATCTGCAATAGCGACGCGGGAATGTCCTGACTTTCATCGATGAGCACATGGGTAAACCGTGCCGGTACCACGCAGTCCGCCAAGCTGGCACGTTTGATCATCAACAGCGTTGCGAAATACCCATGACCTGCCCATGCCGGGGTCGAGTCCAAGTACCGCCATAGGCGTCTGGCACACTCGAGTAACACCTTGGCATCCTCACTGGTCAATGCCTGCTGGAAATGCGGAAGATGTGCAGCGCTCAAGCTGTAGTCTCTGGAAGCGCTGTAGTTTTCCAGTACTTTGAGGCACAGGCCCAAGGTAGTCGGCCCGTCATACTGGCGCAGGCCCAGGATGTTGAGTTCCAGAGCCAGTGCCTGCTTCGTCGGCAATCTGGCCGGGGCCGTTGCCGTGTTGAACCTGGAATGCTTCAGCAGAGCGTGCGCAAAGCCCTGGAAGGTGGAACCGGCTTTTCTGTCGCGATCGCCGCCCATGTGCTTGCGCAACACCTCAAGCTTGCTCTTCGTGCGCGCCAGTACAAGGGTGGTTTCGGGGCGCAGAAACTCCAGCAGTGCGCCCAGCAAATGGCTTTTCCCGACGCCGGCATAACCTTGCACATGCAAGTCTTCATTCAGATTGGCGCGGAAGGTGCGCAGCAGGTTGTCCTGCGCATCACTCAACCAACGCTCCCGATGCCGTGGCGTGATCACATGCTCGCGGTAGGGATTGTTCGCTCGGTAGTGTCGAATACTGAAGCTGCTATCCCACTCCCCCCCAGGCAAGAGGTAATCCTGGGCGGCGACCTCCTCGTCTTCCAGCAAACGCAGTTTCAGGGGTTTGATTGCTTCAAGGCCGTAATACAGCTTGCCTTGGTCGAACAAGCGTTGTGCTTCGGATAACAGGCCACTCGGTCGTCGAGAGGCCACGGCCCATCCGATCAGCTTGGCCAATATTCTTTCGGCCCCAGCGGCGTTCAAGTCTTTTTCAGCGGCCTGTGCCAGGTTTTGAATGACGAGCACGGCAGCCAGCTCTGGACCGCTCAGAGATTCAAGCTGGGAAGCACCGTCCTCGGCGAGCAGGCGTAAACAGGTTTCCTCGGCGACAGGCAGGAAAACGGGATGGGATAAATCAACATGTTCGGCGTGCATAGACTCTCATTGCCAAGCGGTACGTTTCACGAGGGCCGTGGCTACGCCACACATCGCTCATCGTGCAAACGTCACTATAGGGGTAGTCCCGTGACTGACATGCCAACCGGTCCGGGGGGCTTTCAATGCAGCTCCTTCAGGGAGGTACAGAAGTATGCCACCTTGATTTGTACCGCTGTCCGTATCTGCAGGTTGGGCAGGGAGGATAATCTTTAACGGACGTTTCAAGCAGAGTCGCGCCCGCGGGTAGACACTAGACAGTCTCAAACCTGCACGACCTTTTCAACAGCCTGCATTGGACCAATACTGGCTGTGCTCTGGAGCCAATCGAGCGCCCGCCGCAGCTTTCAAACCAATAGCACTACCCTTCTAAATGGCGCTTTGAATTCGCTATCTTTACTGTGAGTAGGCGCTCGCCGCGGTCGTGTAACTCCAACACTTCAGCAATAAACCTGTGGAAGGCTGTATTGCCAAGGTACTGATCGTTTATGGACTACAGCAATACATCACAAACTACGCACCTTGAAACAGTCCTTGATATCCAGCGTGAGCCGAATACACTCAACATTCGACTCACAATATGAGCCGAATAAGATCCCCAATCAGCTCATCAAGGCGAGGAATGCTCATGCCTCAGTGGATCTGGCAGCAACCTCAATGGCCGCAATTCTCCTGGCAACCCGACAAGCTGGCTGACCTGCTGCGTCAATGCACAAGCGAGCAAGGGCGGCTATTGGGCAGGCTTGGCGCCGTTGGTGATGAGAGCAGCCGACAGGGCATGCTCGATACGCTGCTGCAGAACATCATCACGTCCTCGGCAATCGAGGGTGAGGCACTCAATGCCGGTTCGGTTCGATCTTCCCTGGCTCGTCGCTTGGGTGTACACGAGCCCAAAGAGGCGCAGAGAACTTCGCGCAGCGAGGGTCTGGCGCAATTGATGGTCGATGCAACGTGCAATCACGCTCAACCTTTGAGCGTAGAGCGCTTGCTGCAGTGGCATTCGCTGCTGTTTCCAGCGGACGATTCGAGTCAGCTGCACACGCCGGTGCGTGTGGGTGAGTTACGTGGCAGTGAGCCAATGCAGGTGGTGTCGGGCCGGCTGGATCGGCCAACGGTGCACTTCGAAGCCCCATCTAGGCACGGGCTGGAACAGCAGCTTGAAACGTTCGTTGACTGGTTCAACGTGGCGTCGACCACGCTGGATCCCCTGTTGCGCGCGGGTCTCGCTCACCTGTGGTTCGTGACTCTGCACCCCTTCGACGACGGCAACGGTCGTTTGACCCGCGCGCTCACCGACCTGGCGCTTGCCCAGGGTGACCACCAAGCGGTGCGTTTCTACGCGATGTCAGCCAGCATTCTGGACAACCGGGTGGGTTACTACTCGGTTCTGGAACAAACGCAGAAAGCCGACATGGACGTCACGCCGTGGCTGGTGTGGTTTCTTCAGACGTTGCTCGCAGCAATTACCGCAGCGATCAAGAACATCGATCGAGTGCTGAACAAGGCGCGCTTCTGGCAGGCGCACCGTGCGCTGCCGTTATCGAAGGAGCAGCTGAAAGTGATCAATCGCCTGCTCGATGGTGGCGCCGAGGGATTCGAAGAAGGGATCAGCGCCGCGCAGTATCAAGCGGTAGCGAAGGTCAGCAAGGCCACCGCCACACGCCATCTCGCCGATCTATTGGAAAAGGGCCTGCTGCAACGATTGCCAGGTGGGGGTAGGAGTACGCGCTATGAGATCGCGTTAGAACAAGCAAGCTGAACATCCCAAGTCCTGAAAGAAGACCTACCCTTCAAGCCGCATCCGGATGATCCAGCGTTTCCCACCCTAGGCACGCTAGCGCCAAGGTCCGCGGCACTGCCTCTCGGCCACTGCTGTATCGGCTGATGCTGCGAGCGCTAACGCCTAGAGCCTCGGCAGCCTGATCCAGTGTAAGACGGTGCTTCAATCGCCACTGGATAAAGAGGCGCGTATTTTCGTCCAGCGCCGATTGCGCCAGCGCGTCCAGAAACAGCGTGTCGGCGCCAATCTGAATATCGAGCGCAGGCCATTCGACCGTCCAACCTGCGTCGCCCATCACGGCGCCTTCAAAGGCTTTGCCTTTGGTCAGTGAGCGCAGGCCAGGGTACCTTTTCAAATCGTCATGCATGTTGAGGCGCAATTGCTGACCGCTGGTAAACGTCAGATCAAGTATGGCGCCTGGATGTGCCTGCACAGCCCGCAGGCGGGGGCGTTTCATCGATGCCATTGCTTCCACTCCTTCAGTGAGACAGCTAAACCGCGACTATCCGGATCCAATGAGTATAAGGTTCAGTATCGCCAATTTGGCGATATCACAATACTAGGCTGGAGCCTCAATTTTCTCCTACCCCAAACTCCGCGCCGAATTGCTCAACACCTGCACACACTGCATCAACGCCGGCACCAGCTGGCTTTCGGCGTCGGCGCGAGTCCAGCGGCTGGTGGGGGCGACCACGTGGACGGCGGCCACGGGGCGGCCGTTGCCGCCGATGACGGGGGCGGCGATGGTCATGTCGCCGAGGAACAGTTCCTGGGTGTTCACCGCGTAGCCGCATTCGCGCACGGTTTGCAGCGAGGCCATGATCTCGTCCACGTCGGTGTGGGTGTGCGGGGTGTGCGCGACGCGTGCGCTGCTTTGCACCAGGGCCAGGGCCTCGGTGGGTGGCAGGGCGCTGAGGTAGGCACGACCGGAGCCGGTGCAGTACATCGGCACGCGGCTGCCGATGGGCATGTGCACGGGTACGAAGCGGGCGCTGACGAAGCGCGCGATGTAGGTCATTTCCACACCGGTGGGCTCGGTCAGGCAGGCGGTCTCGCCGGTCAGCCGAGTGAGTTCGGCGAGAAACGGGTTGCCCACCTCGATCAGCGAGTGAGCGTCCAGATAGCTGAAGCCCAGTTCCAGCACATGTGGGGTCAACTGGTAATGCCGAGTGCGCGAGTGTTTCCGAAGGTAACCCAGGTTTTCCAGGGTGAACACCATGCGCTGGGCCGAGCTTTTAGTCATGTGGGCGGCTTCGGCGATCTCTGCAAGGCTCATGCTGCGGCGCTTGGCGCTGAATGTACGCAGTACGGCCAGGCCTTTTTCCAGGGACTGGTTGAACAGGCTGTTGCGATCTTCGGACATGAGGGCCTCTAGGAAATGACCAGCGATTGAACCCGGACGACAGCTATCAGACAGCAAATAACGGGCCCGAAAATCGTCTAGCGATACGAAACCTCCGCTAAACGATTTTTCAGCTGCGTAAATTGATTGCAAAGACCTGGAATGGCACAGAGCTTGCGACCTTCCTCAGGACCGCATGGCGGTACCCACCTTCCGATTCCTTCTGGAGTGACCCGATGAACAGCCTTTCCCCTCTGTTTCGCCGTTTCGCGCTCGGTATCTGCATGACGCTCGGTGCCTCCCTGGTGCACGCTGCCGAGGCACCGATGTACAAGGTTGGTGCAACCGCCACGGGTTCGCCTTTCACCTTTCTGGACATCAAGAGCAACAGCATTCAGGGGATGATGGTCGACATCGCCAAAGCAGTCGGCGAGGCGGGCGGCTTCGGCACGCAGATGGAACAGACCAATTTCGCGGCGCTGATCCCGTCGCTGACGTCGGGCAAGCTGGACTTTATTTCGGCGGGCATGCTCAAAACCGAAGAGCGCGCCAAGGTGGTGGACTTCAGCACGCCGGTCTATTCCTACGGCGAAGGCCTGATCGTCAGTGCCGACGACAACACCGCCTACCCCGACCTCAATGCGTTGAAGGGTGAAGTGATCGGCGCCCAGGCGGGCACCGCCTTCTACGACCTGGTCAACAAAATGGGCATCTTCAAGGAAGTACGCACCTACGATTCGATTGCCGAGATGGTCCGTGACCTGTCCCTGGGTCGCATCAAGGCCGCCGTGGCCGACCAGCCGATCGTGGCCTACCAGATTCGTCAGAACACCTTCAAAGGGGTAAAGCTGGCCGCCGACTACACGCCGGCCAAAGTCGGCGATGTGTGCTTCGTGGTGCGCAAGGGCGACAGCGAAACCCTGGAGCGCCTGAACAAGGCCATCGACACCATCAAGGCCAACGGCACGCTGCAGGGCATCGTGCAGAAGTGGGGCGTGTAGGCTGAGGAGCGACCATGAAGCTTGCTGAATTCTTGCAGAACGCGCAGGACTTCCTGCCGATTCTGCTTCAGGGTGCGTGGGTGACCATCCAGATCACGGTGCTGTCGTTTCTGCTCAGCAGCGTGCTCGGGCTGGTGCTGGCGCTGCTCAAGCTGTCGCCGATCCGCGCGCTGTCGTGGGCGGCAAGCACGGTGATCAACGTGATCCGCGGGCTGCCGATCATCGTGCAGCTGTTCTATATATATTTCGTGCTGCCGGAGATGGGCATTCATCTGACCGCCTTCCAGGCCGGCGTGATCGGCATGGGCATCGCCTACTCGGCGTACCAGGCGGAAAACTTTCGGACCGGCATCATTGCCGTCGACCAGGGCCAGCGCGAAGCGTCGGAAGCGCTGGGCATGCGTTCGTTCATGATGATGCGCCGGGTGATCCTGCCGCAGGCGTTTCGTATCGCGCTGCCGCCCTACGGCAATACGTTGGTGATGATGCTCAAGGACTCCTCGCTGGTGTCGACCATCACCGTGGCCGAGATGACCCGCCAGGGCCAGCTGATTGCCTCGTCGACCTTCCAGAACATGACCGTCTACACCTTGGTGGCCTTGCTGTACCTGCTGATGAGCCTGCCGCTGGTGTACGGGTTGCGGCGCATGGAGCAGCGTCTGAGCCGGAGGAAGAAGGCATGATCAAGATCAGCCAGTTGCAGAAGAACTATGGCGACCACCGCGTGTTGCACGGGGTCGATCTCGAAGTGCAGAAAGGCGAAGTGGTGTGCCTGATCGGCCCGTCGGGTTCGGGCAAATCGACGTTGCTGCGCTGCATCAATGCGCTGGAAACCTATGAAGGTGGCTCGATCCAGGCCTTCGGAGAAACCGTGCAGCGCGGCAGCAAGACGGTGCACACCCTGCGCAGCCGCATGGGCATGGTGTTCCAGCGCTTCAATCTGTTCCCCCATCGCACGGTGCTGGAAAACGTGATGGAGGGGCCGCTGTACGTCAAGGGCGAACCGGCCGCGCAGGTGCGCAGCGAGGCGCTGGCGTTGCTCGACAAGGTCGGCCTGGCGGAAAAGGCCGATGCCTACCCGGAGCAGTTGTCCGGTGGCCAGCAGCAGCGTGTGGCCATCGCTCGCGCACTGGCAATGAAGCCTGAGGCCATGCTGTTCGATGAACCGACGTCGGCGCTGGACCCGGAGCTGGTGGGCGATGTGCTGCAGGTGATGCGCACCCTGGCAGACGAAGGCATGACCATGATCGTCGTCACTCACGAAATGGGCTTT
The DNA here is from genome assembly GCF_947090715.1 of Pseudomonas sp. MM227. Lineage (NCBI taxonomy): Bacteria > Pseudomonadati > Pseudomonadota > Gammaproteobacteria > Pseudomonadales > Pseudomonadaceae > Pseudomonas > Pseudomonas sp. MM227. The sequence goes on along the minus strand of NZ_OX352319.1, from coordinate 208,209 downwards.
GCTCGCGAGGTCGCCGACCGCGTGTGCTTCCTGCACGGGGGTTATCTGGTGGAGACCGGACCGGCCGACGAGGTGCTGGGCAATCCGCAGCACCCGCGCACCCAGGATTTCCTGCGCCGGGTCTTGCACCCGACCACCAGCACCCGGAGCCAGCCATGATCGATGTGCCTTCACTGTGGGCGGCGACCGCGCCGCCTGCGCGGGTCACCCCGCCATTGCGCGAGTCGGGTACGTACGATGTGGTGATCGTCGGCGCCGGGTACACCGGCCTTTCCACTGCACTGCACCTGGCCGAGCGTGGCGTCAGCGTGTGCGTGCTGGAGGCGCGGGAGCCGGGCTGGGGCGCTTCGGGGCGCAACGGCGGGCAGGTCAACCCGACCTTGAAGCATGACCCGGACGAACTGGTGCGGCTGTACGGCGCAGCCATCGCCGAGCCGTTGATCGACACCGTGTCGCGCTCGGCCGACCTGGTGTTCGACCTGATCAAGCGCCACGGCATAGAGTGTGCAGCGGTGCGCAAGGGCTGGATGCAGGTGTCCTATTCGCACAAGGGTGTGGCTGGCCTGCACGCTCGCGCCGCGCAGTGGGATAAACGCGGGGTGCCGGTGCAGCGCCTGGATGCTGGCGAGGTCGCTGCGCGCATGGGCAGCCAGGCGTTCGCCGGCGGTTGGCTGGATGGCCGCGCCGGCGCCATCCAGCCCCTGGCCTATGCCCGCGGGCTGGTCACTGCGGCGCAAGCGGCTGGCGCCAGTGTCCATGGGCAGAGCCCGGTGACCGGGTTGCAGCCAGTTGGGTCAGGCTGGCAGGTGCAGACGGCCAGTGGCGCCCAGATCAACGCAACCCAGGTGGTGCTCGCCACCAACGGTTACAGCGATGGCCTGTGGCCGGGCATGGCGCAGAGCGTCCTGGCGGCGAACAGTTTCATCGTTGCGACCCGACCGCTGCAGGGCGCGGCGGCACAGAGCATTCTGGCCGGGCAGGAGACCGTGTCCACGGCGCAACGGTTGCTGTTGTACTTTCGCAAGGACAGCCACGGGCGCCTGCTGATGGGCGGCCGCGGCACCTTCAGCGACCCCGGCGCACCTCAGGATTTTGCCCATCTGGAACGCTCGCTGGCGTTGCTCTTCCCGCAGCTGGGCAAGCTGGATTTCGAGTACCGCTGGGCCGGACGCATCGCCATCACCCGGGACTTCATGCCCCACGTGCACCAACCTGCGCCGGGCCTGACCCTGGCACTGGGTTGCAACGGCCGCGGCATCGCCCTGTGTACCAGCCTGGGGCAACAACTGGCTGCCAGCCTGTGCGACAGCCGTGCCGAATTTGCCTACCCAGTGAGCCCTCTGCAGAAGCTGCCCATGCATGGCCTGCAACGCTTTTACATCGGCGCAGGCGTGGCCTGGTACAGCCTGCTCGACCGTTTGAACGTGAGCTGAGCGCCTGCGGCAGAGCGTCGCGCACGGGATTGGCGGTGAACCAATCGCCGTGCGCCGGTTTCAAAGGGGTTCACTCCGAACAATGGTTGCACCTCCATGCCTAAGAAACTTTCCCTCGCTCTGCTGATGATTTCCGCCCTGGGCCTGGCGGCCTGTGACAAGACGTCCGAAGACCATGTGCAGAAAGCCAACGAGCACACCGAAGCCGCCGCCCAGAAGCAAGCCGAAGGCAAGCCTGCGCAAGCCGCCGAGGAAAAAGCCGAAGCCGCCGAAGAACACGACAAGGCCCGCGAAAAGCGCGTGACCGAAGACCGCCACCAGGCGCTGTCCTCGGACGTACCGGACGAGATCAAGGCGCCCGAGAAGAAGTAAATCGCAACGCGATCGGCCCAGGCCCCGCCAGTGATGGACGGGGCTTTTTTGTACCGGGCGCTTGGCTCCAGACCACATTTGGAAACAGCCGGGTGTTCGAAGACCTCTCACAATGTCGTTACTCTGAGATGCCGATACGCAGGAAGCGTGATCGTTTACATCACGGAATAAGCATGATAAAAAGCTTTCGACACAAGGGCCTGAAGGCTTTCTTCGAAACCGGATCAACCAAGGGTATCTGCGCTGATCATGCCAAACGCCTTGCTCGCATCTTGCCGATTCTGGAGCGCGCCATTGATGCTGGCGATGTCGACATGCCTGGGTGGAGGCTACATCCACTCAAGGGTGATCTCGTGACGTATTGGTCGGTAACGGTGAGCGGCAACTGGCGGCTGATCTTTCGCTTCGAGGACGGCAACGTCGAACTGCTCGATTACCTCGACTATCACTAAGGATTAATGCGCCATGCCTATGCACAACCCTCCTCATCCCGGCGAAGCGTTGCTGGAAGATGTACTTCCGGCCCTGGACATCAAGATCGCGGAGTTCGCCCGGCGCTTGGGCTATGCCCGGGAAACCCTTTCACGGATCTTGCACGGTCATGCCCCCATCAGCCCGGACCTGGCCGTTCGCCTGGAGCGTGCTGGAATCGGCAAAGCACGCACCTGGCTGGCCGTTCAGGCTGATTGGGATCTATGGCAGGCAGAGCACCGCGAGCAACCGCTGATCGAGCCGTTTGCCGCTTCGAACAGGGCCTCGACGAACGCGCGGTAGGTCTTGGGGTTTTCGTCGCGGAATTTCTCGGCGGCGTATTCATTGCTACGCGGCTCAGCCTGCCATCGCCTTGACATCATCTGTCCAATTCCTTTACAAAGCCGACACACAGGGATTCGCTGATCAGGCCACGGATGAAGGCTAACTATTTTCGATTCTGGCTGGGGCAGGTGCTGCTCGGCCTGTTCATAGGCTGCATCGCACTGCTGGACCCCTTCGGGCTTTCCAGCTCCAGTGACGCTGCGTCTTCGCAGTGGATCAATCGCATCGCCGCCAGCAGCTACCCGGACACTGGGCAGCAGCAGGTGGTCGTCGTGCTGATCGACGACGCCTACCTCATGCGCAACGCCACCTTCTGGCCCCTGCCCTATGCGCAGCAAAGCCAGCTATTCAGGCGTCTGTTGGCCTACAAACCGCGGGCGGTCTTCGTGGACTTGATGTACAGCCACGACCACTCACTCAATGATGCCGACAACGGCAGCCAACTGCTGGTCAATGTTTTCGAGCGCTATCGAGAACAGGGCATCTCGCTTCTGTTGGCCAACACCGGCGAGACGCGCGGTGTCGACGGTCAGGCCAACGCTTTGGCGCCGCTGGACCAGATGAGCCGTCGTGCACTGGTGAAGTGGAGCGATGTCGGCGACCGATACCCGTTGGCCGTCGAGACGTCGCAGGGGCTGATCGAAACGCCAGCGCTGGGCCTGTACCGCGAGTTTTGTCGCGACCGCGAATGTACCGGGCTGCCTGTCGATGCAGCCCAGGCAGCGCAACGCGCACCCATCGCGCTGCGCTGGGGAAGGACACTGTCACCCCTGCAATCGCTGGCCACCTCGGTGGCGGAATGCTCGGTAGCGGGCAACACCTGGTATGCCCAGTTATGGCAGGCGATCTTCTGGAAGTTCGGCGACAGCGGCCAGGCCACTTGTGCCTATACCCTCACCCTCAAGGCCAGCGCCCTGGAAGCCAATTCGCCCGAGGACCGTGCGCTCTTGCGGCAGTTGCTCAGCGACAAACTGGTGCTGGTGGGGGCTCAGATCACCTCGGCCGGCGACCTTACCCAAACGCCGGTGCACGGCCTGCTGCCAGGGGTGTACCTGCACGCCATGGCGCTGGACAACCTGGTGACCTACCACGATGCGTATCAACGCGATCCGGACAGTTATTTCTGGCTGTCGATCAGTTGGCTGGACCTGGTGCAACTGGGTTTCGTCATCGTCATCGTCGGTCTGCGTGCCTGGTATCGACGGCGCCGCCATCGTCGCGCCAAAGCGTGGCGCGCCCCCCTGTTCAGTTGGGCCATCGTCCAGGCAGCACTGGCCGTGCTGTGCTGGGGACTGTGGCAAAACAACATCAGCCCGGCCAATGTCCTGGCCATTGCCGTGTTGTCGATTTCAATCATTTCAGTGCCGATCAGCCTGTTTGCCAAGCGGCGATGGCGATCGCTCGTGCGTTATTTCGCCCAGCGCAGGCGCGCTCGTATTTCACTTGTAGAAGGAACTCAAGGATGACCCGAATCACGTTTTTGCTGTTGGCAGCGCTGTGCAGCCCGAGTGTGTTGGCCACCACCGTCGACGCCTATGAAGCCGATCCGCTGACATTGCTCGACGAGCATGGCAAATCTCAGGGCAGGTTGCCTGTGAAGGATGCACCCAAGCCGCCGTTGCAGGTGTTGACCACCCACCCGAATCTGGATCAGGTACAGGTCGAGCTTGGCGGACGCAAAGTCTGGCTGGACACCATGGACCTGCGTTTGAGCGAAGGCAAGATCGTTACCACGCCTTGCGAAAGCCTGCCCATCAGCCAGAAGGCCGACACCCGGAACGCTTCGACCATCGGCTTCGGTTCTGGCTGCAGCAAACCATGAGCGCCGGGATCGTGAGGGACCGGGCCTTGCACACCAGCCTTTGCGCCTTGGCCTGCCTGCTGCTCGGTGGTTGCGGCACGCTCAAGGGTGCAGATGCTGCATTCATGAACCTGGTAGGGCCTTCTACCCAATCCCAGGTCAAAGGACGCTATCTGGACACGGCGGATGTACGCCAGTACTACAGGCTCGACCCGCAACGGGTCAGCGCACAGCGCCTGAGCTATGACGGCATGGCGGTCCCGGCCGGGGAAATTCGCCAGCACAATGTGGTGCTCATTCCACCTTTGCAGACGTACCTGCAAGGCATCGTCGGCAGGCTCGGCAAAGGTTGGCCAGGCGAGTTGCCCGCTCTGCAGGTGAAGGTCATCGACAGCTACGGTTTCGGGCCATCGGCCGACCCGTACGGCAATCTGTTCGTCCCCTTGGGCATGCTCGACAACGTCCAGAGCGAGGACGAGATCGCGGCGATGCTGGGGCACGAAATGAGCCACGTACTGCTGCACCATCATGATCGACGGGCAGCGTTCCAGCAGCAGAATGCTGTGCTGAGCAACGTGGCAACCTCGGTGGTGCTCGCGACCATGATCGCTGACACCGGAGTGAACCGTAGCTCGGGCAGCTTGAAGTTCATCAGCAAGGACCCGCAGGGCATGCAGAAAACCGTGGGCAATACGGTGCTGTATACGGCCTTGGTGAACAGCTTCTCGGAAAACATCTGGAGCACGGCCTGGGGCCGCAGCCAAGAGGACCAGGCCGATCTGCTGGGTGCCGACTTGATGATCAAGGCCGGCTATGCTCCGCGCGCCGCCAGCCACAGCCTGCAGCGCCTGAGCGATTTCCAGGGCAAGCAGAAGTCCTTGCTCGGCAGCTTTGCCACGCAGCGAAAGGAAGCCATGCAGGCGTCGTTGCAGAACCTGCAGGTCGATCGCTTGGTCAAGGAGGTGGAAGTCACCTTGAATCAAGGGCTGGCCACCGGCATCACTGCCGCAGGCCAGTATTTCCAGCGCTCGCACATGTCGCCGCTGGACCGCGATACCGAACTGCGCCAGTACCTGCAACGCCAGTACGATGGGCAACGACGTGCGCCGGTCAATGCCGATGACTGGCAGCGATTGCGGGCCTCTGGCGCGGTCGCACCGTCGCTGCAAGCCTACAAGGACGCCTATGCGGCGACCGTGGCACTTGAACAAAAGAAACTGCGCGAAGCGCAGCTGTTCAGCGACCGGGCGCTGACGTCTGCGGTACGCGACCAGCCCGGCATCCGTCGAGCCGCCTTCAGTGTCGACATGGCGCAGGGCAAACGCCGCGAAGCGCTGATCGAGTTGCAGTCGATCAAAGACTGGTCACTGGCCAGCCCTGAGCTGTATGACTTGATGATCGCTCACCATCTGCGCAACGACGATCCACGCGCAGCCCTGGCGCTGATTGCCCAAGCGGAAAGGACACTGGGCTCCGAAGAGCTTTTCATCACCGAGAAGCTGGCCGCCAACCAACGGCTCAAGGACGACGCACAGGTCAAGCTACTGGCGCGCAAGTGCGCGCAGTACCCGACGCGCAAGGACGGTTGCAAGAAACTGCTACCGGCCTGAGGCGCGTCGCGTGTTCACTTGGCGAACTTGTACTCGCCGCCCTGTTCCAGCGCTTTTTGATACGCGGGCCGTGCCTGCAGGCGCTCGACCCAGGCAGCCAGGTGCGGGTAGGCGTCCAGCTTGCCCTGGGCTTTGGCCAACTCGCCGACGAAGCTCATCTGCACGTCGGCGCCGGTCAGTTCTTCACCCACCAGGTAAGGCGTCAAGCTGAGGGCGGTATTCAGGTAGCCCAGGTAGTTGTCCAGTTCGGATTCGATGCGCGGATGCAGCGGCGCGCCGGCTTCGCCCAGACGGCCGACGTACAGATTGAGCATCAACGGCAGCATGGCCGAGCCTTCGGCGAAGTGCAGCCACTGCACGTACTCGTCGTAGGTGGCACTGGCCGGGTCAGGCTGCAGGGCGCCTTGGCCGTGACGACGGATCAGGTAATCGACGATGGCGCCGGACTCGATGATGGTGTGCGGGCCGTCCTGAATCATCGGCGATTTGCCCAACGGATGGACGGCCTTGAGTTCGGCTGGCGCGAGGTTGGTCTTGGTGTCGCGTTCATAACGCTTGATCTCGTAAGGCACGCCGAGCTCTTCCAGCAGCCAGATGATGCGTTGCGAGCGTGAATTGTTCAGGTGGTGAACGGTGATCATGACGAAGACCTTCTGTAGGGGCAGGTTAAGAGCAGACCCGGCCTGATCTGCAGAGTGCAAAAAATCCCTGCGCGGGGAGCGCGCTCTTCACTCATCTCGATAGCTTCCTGTGGGCAAAACAGTTCCTGCTGCGCCACTCGGTGTTTTCGCAATAAAACGCTTCGACGGCGCCGATTTGTGGCCGCTTGCGCGCAGCCCCTGGCGGTAGATTGGACAGCAGCGGTCCAGCAGAACGACCGAGCGACAACAACCAGCTCGCCTCCCACCTGCCAACCTTCAGGAGTCCCGTACATGACACCGACGCCACTGCGCGCATTCAAGTTCGCAAGCCTTGCACTGCTGGTCGGCGCCTTCGGGCAGGCTTGGGCAGAAGACATCACCTTCGTATCGCAGGGCGGTGCCTACCAGGAGGCACAGAGCAAGGCCATCCTCGAACCGGCGGCCAAGAAGCTCGGCCTGACCCTCAAGCAGGACAGCTCGCCCAAGGCCTACCCGATCATCAAGACCCAGGTCGAAAGCGGCAAGGTCAGTTGGGACGTGGTCGACCTGCCCACCGGCGATTGCCTTCGCGGCGAGGCCGAGGGCCTGTTCGAAAAGCTCGACCCAGCCCTGGTGCCGAACGCTGCGCAGCTTCCGGCGGCGCTCAAGGACGACTACACCGTCGGCTACATCAGCTACTCCACCGTGCTGGCCTATCGCACCGATGCCTTCAAGGGCGACAACGTACCCAAGACCTGGGCGGATTTCTGGGACACGAAGAAATTTCCGGGGCAGCGCTCGCTGCGCAACCTGCCGCGCCCTACCCTCGAGATTGCCTTGATGGCAGACGGCGTGGCGCCTGACAAGCTGTACCCGCTGGACGTGGAGCGGGCCTTCAAGAAGCTCGAGGAAATCAAGCCGCACATTGCCACCTGGTGGACGTCCGGCGGGCAGTCGGCGCAGTTGATCAGTGACGGCGAGGTGGACATGATCCAGGCCTGGAACGGTCGCATCACGGCAGTGCAGGCCGACGGTGCGCCGGTAGCCTTCGACTACAACCAGGGCGTGCTGGAGACCAACTCGCTGTGCGTGCTCAAGGGCACGTCGCACCGGACGGCAGCGATGAAGTTCGTCAACGAGGCCATCGACGCCAAGCTGCAGGCGGCGCTGCCGATGATCATCGACTACGGCCCGCTGAACCCCGAGGCGTTCAAGACCGGCACCATTCCTGCCGAACGCGCGACCAAGCTGCCGTCTTCGCCCGAAAACATCTCGCGTCAGGCGCTGCTGTCGGCCAAGTGGTGGGCGTCGCAGGAAGGGGTGAAGGCCGAAGAGCGCTGGCTGGCCTTTGTGCAGAAAAAGTAGGCGTGCCAGGGCGGGCCTCTTCGCGGGCAGAGCCCCGCTCCCACAGAAGTATGCCTGAAGCCTGCCTCTGAAATGGGGCACCTGAGCGCTGCCTTTGTGGGAGCGGGTCTCTGCCCGCGAAGGGGCCAACGCAGTTGCTGCTGTCGCCCACCCTCAATACGAAACAAACCACTCCGGCGCAGGCCTTTTAAGCCCGTTTCGTTCTTGGCTGAGTCGGTACATTGAACCTTGAGGGTCGCCATGACCGACCAACAACAAGCTGCTTGCGCTGGTTCACCGGCGCTCGGCCGTGAGGAATCGTTCCATGTCCAACGCCTATCTCGCCAAATCCATGCCTGACGCCCACAGCGAGCCGCCTGCAAGCAATGCCGATGCCCTGGCGCGCGAGGAACGTCGGGAGAACACCTCGATGTTGCTGCTGCTCGCCCCGGCGCTGTTCATGGTGGTGGTGCTGTTGATCCTGCCGATGTGCTGGCTGGCGTTCCAGTCGGTACAGACCGAAGACGGCTTTTCGCTGGCCAACTACGCGCGCATCTTCGAAGAACGCATCTACTGGGATACGTTCTACCTGACGTTCAAGATCAGCCTGATCGTGACCCTGCTGTCCATCGTCATGGGCTTCCCGATAGCCTACGCCGCCTCGCGCCTGCAGGGCTTCTGGGCCAACCTGATTCTGATCTGCGTGATCCTGCCGTTCTGGACCAGCGTGCTGGTGCGCTCCTACGCCTGGCTGGTGTTGCTGCAGCGGCGCGGGGTGGTCAACCAGACGCTGCTGGACATGGGCATCATCGACCAACCGCTGAACATGATGCACAACACCACCGGCACGGTGATCGGCACTCTGCACGTGATGTTGCCGTTCATGGTGCTGCCGCTGTATTCGGTGATGAAGAAGATTCCCCAGGACCTGATGCAGGCTTCCGAAAGCCTGGGCGCCAAACCCTTCTACACCTTTCGCCGGGTGTTCCTGCCGATGGCGGCGCCGGGTGTGATGGCCGGTTCCATCCTGGTTTTCGTGATCTGCCTGGGCTTCTTCATCACCCCTGAACTGCTGGGCGGCGGTCGCACCATCCTGGTGTCGATGCTGGTGCAGCGCAACGTCGAGCTTTATCACGCCTGGGGCGCCGCCAGTGCGGTGGGCCTGGTGCTGCTGTTCGTGGTGTTCCTGATCTTCTGGGGCATCAACCGCTTCATCCCCATCGAACGCATCCTGGGAGCACGCTGATGAATACGCTTGCCTACCTGCGCCAGCTACGCCTGTCGCATGTGCTGTTCACCGTGCTGGTCGCGGCGATTCTGCTGTACCTGATCATCCCGGTGCTGATCGTGGTGCCGATGTCGTTCTCCGAGGCGCGCTTCCTGCAGTTCCCACCCAAGGAGTGGTCGCTGCGCTGGTATGAAGCCTTCTTCCACAGCGCCGAATGGATGTCGGCGGCGCGGGTCAGCCTGATCACCGCCGTAGTGACCACTGCAGTGAGCCTGCCCATCGGCATGGCCGCGGCCTACGCCATCAACAACTCGAGCCTGAAGGTCATCCGCACCCTGCAGATAGTGTTGCTGCTGCCCATGATGGTGCCGATCATCCTGATCGCGGCGGGGGTGTTCTTCGTCTACGCGCGGGTGGGGCTGATCAGCTCGCTGACCGGCCTGGTACTGGCGCACATCATGCTGGCCCTGCCCTACGTGATCATTGCCCTGCTCGCCGGGCTGCGTAATTTCGACATGTCGCAGGAGATGGTCGCGCGCAGCCTGGGCATGAACCGCTTTCGCGCGTTCATGGCGGTGACCTTGCCGCAGATCAAGCCCAGCGTGGTCTCGGCAACCTTGTTCGCGTTCATTACTTCGCTGGATGAGACGGTGGTAGCGCTGTTCATTTCCGGGGGTGACAACCAGACCCTGACCAAGCGCATGTTCACTGCACTGCGCGACGAAATCGACCCGACGATTGCGGCGATCAGTTCGATCCTGATTCTGGCGTCGCTGATTCTGGTGGTGGTGGCCGGGCGCAACAAGCAGGGGTAACACCCCCCAGCACAGCCTGCCGCCACTCCACCGCAATTCAGCATCCGCGCCGCGTCGCGTGCCCCATCTCGGCATCGCCCGCTGCGTGGACATTTCTACACTAGGTCCATCGTTCGGACTGCAAAGGCACCTTGATCATGTTGAAGCATTCACTGCGTGACCCTTCCCTGCTCGTCGAGCGCGCCTACGCCAATGGCCAGTGGATCACCGCCGATGACGGCGCCACCCTTGCCGTGACCAATCCTGCCGATGGCAGCGTGATCGCCAACGTACCGGCCTTGCAGGCGGCCGAAACCCGGCGCGCCATTGCCGCCGCCGAGGCCTGTTTCGTCACCTGGCGCGAAGTGCCTGCGGCCGAGCGCGCCAAATTGCTGGAGAAGTGGTACCAACTGATCCTGGACAACCAGGAAGACCTGGCCTTGATCATGACCGCCGAACAGGGCAAACCCCTGGGCGAGTCGCGCGGTGAAATTGCCTACGGTGCGAGCTTCGTCAAATGGTTCGCCGAGGAAGCGCGGCGCATCTATGGCGACACCATTCCTTCACCCGCCGCCGACCGCCGCATCCTGGTACTCAAGCAGCCGATCGGCGTGGTCGCGGCGATCACCCCATGGAATTTCCCCAACGCCATGATCACCCGCAAGTGCGCACCGGCCCTGGCCGCCGGTTGCCCGGTGCTGGTCAAGCCGTCGGAGATGACCCCGCTGTCGGCCCTGGCCCTGGCGGTGTTGGCCGAACGCGCAGGCATTCCGGCCGGGGTGTTCAACGTGCTCACCGGCCTGCCGGCAGGCGTGGGCGGCGAGATGACCAGCAACCCGGCCGTGCGCAAGCTGTCGTTCACCGGTTCCACCCGCGTCGGCCAGCTGTTGATGAGCCAGTGCGCCACGACCATCAAGCGCCTGAGCCTGGAGCTGGGCGGCAACGCGCCGTTCATCGTGTTCGATGACGCCGACCTGGACCTGGCCATTGCCGGCGTCATGCAGAGCAAATTCCGCAACGCCGGGCAGACCTGCGTGTGTGCCAACCGCATTCTGGTGCAGGACGGCATCTACCAACGTTTCGCCGAACGCCTGAAGGCGGCGGTGGCCGAGCTGAAGGTTGGCGACGGTCTGGCCGAGGGTGTGACCATCGGCCCGTTGATCAACGCCGCGGCAGTCGACAAGGTGGCCCGCCACATCAGCGATGCCGTGGAGAAAGGCGCTACCGTTGCCATTGGTGGGTTGCCGCAAAACGATGGCCTGTACGTGCAGCCCACGGTGTTGCTGGACGCCCACGCCGACATGCTGCTGGCCGGCGAGGAAACCTTCGGCCCCGTGGCGCCGCTGTTCCGCTTCCACACTGAGGACGAAGCGCTGACGCTGGCCAATGCCACGCCCTATGGCCTGGGGGCCTATTACTTTACTCAGGACATGCGCCGCGCCTGGCGCGTGGGCGAGCGTCTTGAGTTCGGCATGGTCGGCTTGAACACCGGGATCATCTCCATGGAAGTGGCGCCCTTCGGCGGCGTGAAGCAATCGGGCACCGGCCGCGAGGGATCCAAGTATGGCCTGGACGAATTCCTTGAAGTGAAGGCCTGGCACATCGGTGGGTTGGGTTGATCTGTGTCGGGCATCGGCATCGCATGACGGCCCTGACGCGGCTCGCGCCGCTGCTACAGAAGATCGCATTCCCTTGTCGATCGCATTCTCCTGTAGCAGCGGCGCGAGCCGCGTCGGCGGGCAGCGCGGATTGTCAGGTAACCCATGACCACCTATTCAGCATTTTCTGGAGCACCACAGATGAATTTCACTGAAGGTTTCGAATCGGTCAGCGTCAACCAGGTCAGCAAGCACTACGGCAGCCTCAAGGCGCTGGACAACGTCAATCTCAAAGTGGAAGCCGGCGAGTTCATGTCGCTGCTGGGGCCCTCGGGTTCGGGCAAGACCACCTTGCTGAGCATTCTGGGTGGCTTCATACGGGTGAGCTCCGGCAATATCCTGTTCGGCGAGCGCAACGTCACCCTGATGCCGCCGCACAAGCGCGAAATCGGCGTGGTCTTCCAGAATTACGCGCTGTTCCCGCACATGACCGTGGGCGAGAACGTGGCCTTCCCGTTGCGTGCCCGCGGCGAAAGCGCGGGCAAGAGCCGGGAGCGGGTCAAACAGGCCCTGGCCACGGTGGAACTGAGTGGCTACGAAGAGCGCTCGATTGCCGCGCTTTCCGGCGGCCAGCGTCAGCGTGTGGCGCTGGCCCGAGCCATCGTTTTCGAACCCAAGCTGATCTTGATGGACGAGCCGCTGTCGGCGCTGGACAAGCAGCTGCGCGAGACCATGCAGATCGAACTGCGCGCCCTGCACAAGCGCCTGGGCGCGACCATGATCTACGTCACCCACGACCAGCGTGAAGCGCTGACCATGAGCGACCGCATCGCCATCATGCGCGGCGGGCAATTGGTTCAGGTCGACACGCCACGCCGCCTGCACGACCACCCTTCGGACGACTTCGTCGCCAGCTTCATCGGCGAAAGCACCTTGGTGCCGCTGCAACGCAGCGCGAACAACGGTTTGACCCTGGGCTCCACGGCCCTGCGCACCACGCGCCCGGTGCCCGCTACGGGCGATGTATTCCTGGCGCTGCAAGCGGAAAAGCTGCTGCTGGACAGCGCCAGCGCCGGGCCTGAATGGAACCGTCTGAGCGGGCGCGTCGCAGACATCGTCTTTCAGGGCGAAAGCTTGAAGGTCTTCGTCGATCTGGACGGTGGGCCCACCGTCAGCCTGCGCCAGCCAAGCCACCACGAAGGCAACCTGAGCCTGCCGCCGATCGGCTCGCCGATGCTGATGCGCCTGCATCCGGAAGACACCATCGTGGTGCCGCGCGCCGGGGTTTGAAGAGGTCAGTGCAGGCCCCTTCGCAGGCAGAGGGCCCGCCGCCCGCGAAGAGGCCAGCACTGACACCCCACCACCCAAACAACCGAATCTACCGCCCCACCCGCAAAAAAAAACGCAAACACCCCAGCGCAACCCGCAACTTCGGTGCTTGTGATTTGCGCCACTCCTTATCCTGATCACATCACCCGCCACGCTCGGCGCTCACGGAGATCGAGATGAATTCTGCACTGACCGAAAATCAACGCCTGCTGGCCCTGCGCGAACAACACGTGCCCCGTGGCATCGCCACCGCGCACCCGATAGTGGCCGCGCGCGCCCAGGGTGCCGAGCTGTGGGATGTGGACAACAAGCGCTATCTGGATTTTGTCGGCGGCATCGGCGTGCTCAACGTTGGCCACAATCACCCGGCCGTGGTCGAGGCGGTGCGTCAGCAGGTGGGCAAGGTGTCCCATGTCAGCTTCCAGGTGGCGGCCTACGAGACCTACATCGACGTGGCGGCGCGGCTCAATGCCCTGATCGGCGGGGAAGAGCATTACAAAACGGTGCTGTTCACTTCCGGCGCCGAAGCGGTGGAAAACGCCATCAAGATCGCCCGCGGCTACACCCAGCGGCCTGCGGTGATTTCGTTTCGCGGAGGGTTCCACGGACGCACCCTGTTGGGGGTGACCTTGACCGGCATGAGCCAGCCCTACAAACAGAATTTCGGCCCGTTCCCGGCGGAGATCTATCACGCCAGCTACCCCAATGCCTATCGCGGCATCAGCAGCGACGACGCCCTGGCGCAGTTGCACGAGCTGTTTGCCAGCGACGTGGCGCCGGATCGGGTCGCGGCGATCCTGATCGAACCGGTGCAGGGCGACGGTGGTTTCCTGGCCGCGCCGGTCGAGTTTCTCCAGGCGCTGCGCGCGCTGTGCACGCAGCATGGCATTGTGTTGATCGCCGATGAAATCCAGGCTGGATTCGGCCGCACCGGGAAAATGTTCGGTTTCCAGCATGCGGGTATCCAGCCGGATCTGGTCACGGTGGCCAAGTCTCTGGCCGGTGGCATGCCACTGTCGGGGGTGGTGGGCCGAGCCGAGATCATGGATGCGCCGACGCCCGGTGGGTTGGGCGGCACCTACGGTGGCAACGCCGTGGCCTGTGCGGCGGCGCTGGCGGTGCTGGACCTGTTCGAGCACGAAGACCTGCTGGCGCAGGGCGAGCAGCGCGCGGTGCAGTTGCGCGAGGGCTTGCTGGAGCTGCAGCAACGCTATCCGCGCATCGGTGATGTGCGAGGCCTGGGCTTCATGCTGGCCATCGAGATGGTCAAGGACGATGCCGGGCACAGCGCCGACGCCGATCTGGCCCAGCGGGTCATCGACCAAGCGCGGCAGGCGGGGTTGCTGGTGATCAAGTGTGGGCTGTATCGCAACGTGGTTCGCTTCCTCGCGCCGCTGGTGACCAGCGCCGAGCAGGTGGCAGAAGCCTTGCAGATGCTCGACAAGGCATTGGCAAAAGCCGGGGCCTGACTGTGGGAGCGGGGCGGGCGGCGCGCTCTTCGCGGCCACGGACCGCTCCTACAGGGATCAGGTCCAAACGTAGGAGCGGTCAGCGGCCGCGAAGAATGCGCCGCGGTACACCTGGCACACTGCGGCGCGCTGTTCGCGGCCACGGACCGCTCCTACGGTGGAAAAGCTGTAGGAGTCTGCAGGGAAGCCCTTCATACCGTCGCTCAGGAGCAATCCATGAAAGTCACACAGTACAAGGCCCTGGGGTTCTCCTATGCCACCCTGGTCGACCGTGAACGGGGCATTCTCGAAGGCCTGCGACCCTTGTCGGTGCAGAGCGAGACTCCCGGCAGTGACGCGCAACTGCTGACGGCCTACCGCGCCATCGCCCAGGAGCTCGGCCAGGCGGGCGGCAACCCCAGTGCCAGTGCGTTCCACGGCCAGCTGTACCAGCGCATGGCGCACCGATTGCATGTGATTCCCGGCTGGGATGAAAGTGTGGCTTTCGGTAGCTCGTCGGCCCATTGGCCGATCTTCGAAGACGCCCCCGGCGCCCTGCAGTACCTGAGCAAGTTCTACCGGTTGATACTGATCGCCCCACCCCACGGCATCGATGTCGGCGCCCTGACCCAACGCTTGCCGGTGGCATTCGATGCGGTCATCGAACCTTGCAACGATGACTGGCACAGCAGCCTCGCCATCGAGCTGCAGCGCCTGGGCCTGGAGCGCTCGCAGTTGCTGCCGGTGCGCAGTACCGAAACGGATGACCCCTGGAACCTGCGCGTGGATTTTCCGGTGTGTACCCTGCACCGTGACCACCGCCAGCCATGGAATCTTTCGCCCCAGGCTCTGGACGGCAAGCGCTGTGAATACGCCAGCCTTGCGGACCTCGCCCATGCCCATCAAACGGCATTGCACGCCTGAGGCCCACGTTCATGCTTTGACTTGACGAGGTCCACCCCATGGATGCTGCAACGAAACTGGATCGCATCGACATCAATATTTTGGTGCAGCTGCAGAAGGACGGGCGCATGACCAACGTCAGCCTCGCCGAAGCCGTTGGCCTGTCCCCCAGCCCCTGCCTGCAACGGGTCAAACGCCTTGAGTCGGCGGGCTACATCAGTGGCTATGAAGCGCACGTCAATCTGGCCAAGTTCGCCAGCTCCGTCACGGTGTTCACCGAGGTGACCCTGTCGGACCACAAACGCGCCGATTTCGTGAAGTTCGAATCGAGCATCCGCAACATCGACGAGGTGCTCGAATGCCATTTGATCAGCGGTGGGTATGACTACCTGGTGCGGTTCCTGTGCAGCAGCATCCAGCACTACCAGGAGCTGATGGAGTCGATCCTCGACAAGAACATCGGTATCGACAAGTATTTCAGCTACATCGTCATCAAGAGCCCGGTGCTCAAGAGCGCTGTGCCGTTGCGCAGTTTGGTGCGCGCGGTTTGATTCACGCACCGCGGTGACCCCGGACGCGGCTTGCGCCGCTGCTACAGGCCGATGTTCACGTCCGCCCACCCTACATCCCATGCCGCGTCCGGCCGTTACGCCGTCTCAACTCAATATGCAAAACACCTTGCGCACCGTCTGCTCGCTGGACCAGGCATTGGTCGCCCCCGCCGGCACCACCACGACCTCGCCGGCGCTGACCGTACAGGCGTCGCCCTGCTCGGGCGTCAAGGTCACTGCGCCTTCCAGAATGAACATCAGCTCGCTGTAGCCTGGCTGCACCTGCTTGCGCGCGTAGGCCTCGCACTGCCACAGACCGATGCGCAAGTTGGCCGCGCTGAACAGCGTTGCGCTCCAGGCTTTCGGAGCCGGGGTCAGCAGCACCGTTGCCGACGGCGGCTCGCTGGGCGGCAGCGGTTGAGCGAAGTCGATCTTCAGCGGCGTGCGAGGCATGTCATGGCTCGGCGGCAAGCCGGGAAAAGCCATGAACAGACGGCGCAACTGCCCGCGATGCTGCCAGCGCACCGCCACGCCACGAGGCACCACGAAACAATCCCCAGCCTTCAGGCGCAGGTCGAAGCCCTCGCCCTGCAGGGTCAGCTCGCCGGCCTCCACAATCCCCAGTTCGACCCAGGGAAAATCATCGATCGACAAATTGGCGCCGACGCTAATCGAGGCGCCCACCGCGTAGCCCGTGTGGGGGTCATGGAAATGCACGGTACGGCCGGCCGCCAGGGGGTCGTCCTGCAACGCAAAGGCGGCGACGGGTAGACGGCGTTCGATGGCGGGCTGTGAATAATGCAGGATCGGGGGCATAGGTCTCGTCTTGGCAATGAAGAAGTTCGCGGCTCAGCGGCCGATGGCATCCAGCAGTTGTTGCCAACCTGCCGCCAAGCGTACACCCGGCGCGCGAAAGGCATGCAGGGGAATGGGTTTGAACGTGTCGCCCGCCAGCAGGCCCAGTTGCACCGGTTCGCCCGCGGTCATGGCTGCCAGTTGCTTGCCCATGTAAGTGGACATCGCCACGCCACCGCCGTTGTAGCCGATGGCATAGAAGCTGCGCGCGTCCAGTTGACCTGCATGGGGCAGGTAATCGAGGGTCATGGCCACCAGCCCAGACCAGCGAAACGCCACGGGCTGGTCGCGCAGGACCGGAAACACCACGCCCATGCTGCGTTGCAGGGTGGCGAAGGCGCTGTCCGAATCGTCTTTGCCGAACGCCCCGCGGCCGCCGAAGATCAACCGGTCGCCGACCACCCGGAACCAGCGCAGCATGCGTTTGGTGTCGCCACAGACCTGGCCGCCGGGCATCAGCGTGGCCAATACGTCGGCCGACAGTGGTGCAGTGGCAATGATTGCGCTACGAAAGGGGATAAGTCGTCGGTGCAGAGTATCGGTCGCGGCGCTCTGGTCGGAATAGCCGTTGGTGGCATACACCACCTGTCTGGCACTGACCCGCCCCTGGGGCGTCTGCACGATGACCCGGTCGCCTTCCTGGCGAACCTGCAACGCCGGGCTGTTGATGAACATTTTCACGCCGCGCTCGTTCAGGCTGTGAGCCATGCCCCGGGCATAGTTGAGCGGGTGAATGCCGCCCGCCTTCGGCGTCAGCAGCCCGCCGTGAAAAAGGGTCGAGCCGGTCATTTCCCGCACCTGCGCCGCGTCGATCATGCGCGACGACTCGCCGCCGGTTTCGCGCTTGATCCAGTCAGCGGTGTTGCGCAGTCCGTTCAAGGCAAGTTCGTTGTGGGCCGCGGCAATGTGCCCACCCATGTGCAACTGCGCGCCCTCGATGCCCAGGCTGTCGATCATTTCCACCAGGCTGTCCACGGCGGCATAACCGGTGCGGTACATGTGCAGAGCGGTGTCGCGATCGAAGCGCTGCATCAGGGCAGGAAAGCCGACGCGAAACTTGGGCGACACCACGCCGCCGTTACGGCCACTGGCGCCCCAGGCCAGGGTATTGGCTTCCAGAATCAATGGCTCGCGGCCGCTCAGGGCAATGTGGTGAGCCGCAGACAGCCCGGTGTAGCCGGCACCGACGATCACCACGTCGCACTGCCGCTCGCCCTGCAATGCTTGCAGGGCCGGGGCCGGTCGGGCGGTGGCCGCCCATAAACTCTTCGCAGTCATAGCCGGTTTCCACCAGAAGGCGGCGCTCGGAGCAAGCGCCGCTGTTGTCAGCCCAGTTCCTGTTCGACCGCGTCGGCCAGTTGCGCCAACGAGGTGAAATGGTAGTGCGGCTTGGTGTGCTCGGATTCCAGGGTGCCGCCGCTGCCCTTCTGCGCGTGGCGACGTTCGATCCAGCAGGTCTGGTAGCCCAGGCGCATGGCCACGCCAATGTCGTGGTACTGGCTCTGCGCAACGTGGAGAATCTCTTCGAAGACGATGCCCTGCGTGGCCAGCACCCCACGGGTGTAGGCGAAAAACTGCGGATCGGGCTTCTCGAAACGCACGTCATCGACGGTCACGCGCACATCGAACGGCTCGTCGAGGGTCTTGGCCATGTGGTTCAAGGCCCAGATCTGCGAGTTGGTGGTGGCCACCAGTTTGAAGTGCTTGTGCAGACGCTTGAGCGCCTCGATCGAGTCGGGGAAGGCCGGGAAGTTTTCCACCGCCAACGCCAGGCCGCGGGCGTATTCGTCGCTGTCCGGCAAGCCGAGCTGGCGCGCGATCAAGTGATAGCAGCGCTCCAGGTCATCCGGCCACCAGCCCGAATCGGGCATCGCGCGGGCATCGCGGTAGGCCTTCAGAATGTCGTCGTCGCTGCACGCCTTGCCCGCTTCGCCAGCCACTTCGCGCACATGGTTGAGAATGCCGGCTTCGAAATCGATCAGGGTGCCGACGACATCGAACGTCAGGGCTTTGAACTGCTTGAATGACATAGGGCGCTCCGCATGATGAACCAGGGGAAGGTGCAAGGTGTGGTTCAATTATCAGCCGGGTGAATCGCCATATGTTCTGTTTTGTCCTTACCTCAGGGCATAACCTACTGTTTTTCCCGCGATGGCGGCATACCTGTGTTCATGACGCCTCCGCGATCTTCCGTGCCAGGCATAACTGTGGGTAAAGCGCGTCGACGCGCACGATGTCGGCCTGCATTTCTTCGATGATCCACTGGCGCACGCTTTCCACGATAGGGCGGCTCGGACGGTTGGCCGGTGTCACCAGGCAGCAGTGCCGGGCACTGACCGTGACCTCGTCACCCACCGGCAGCAACTGCCCGTTGGCCAGGCAGTGCGAGACCACGTTGAGCCAACCCAGGGCCATGCCCTGGCCAAGCAGGGCGGCCTGCACCACCACCGCATAATCGGAGAACACCAGGGCATTGTCTGCGCGTCCACCCTGGTCGAAAGGCGTCGCCCAGGTACGGTCCTGGTTGTCCATGTGGATCAGCGCAGGCATTGCATTCTTGCCCTTGCCGCTCGGTACGCCGGCACGGTACTGCGGGCTGCAGACGGGCAGGGTGATCTCCGGTAGAACCAGGCTGTCTGCGGCTTTGACGCTGCCGGCGTCGAGGTAGCGCATGCCCAGGTCGACATCCATCAACGGCCCGCCGATGCGCCCGGACATGAGCTGGTAACGCATGTCCACCGCGGGAAAGCGCTCGCTGAAACGGCTCATGCGCGGCATCAGCCAGTGTGTGGTGAACGCGGTGGACACCGACAGGGTGATGGTTTCCATGCCGGTAGCGCGGGCCGAGATTTCGCCGATGGCCGACTCGATGGTGTCGAAACCTTCCTGGACCCGGCGGTAAAGAAGGGTCCCGCTTTCGGTGAGCCGCGCACCGCCACGAACGCGTTCGAACAACTGCACCCCAAGGTGCTCTTCCAGGCGCGAGAGCATGCGGCTCACGGCGGGCTGGCTGACGCACAGTTCGTCGGCCGCACGGGTGAAACTGCCGCAACGGGCGGCTGCCTCGAAAACGAACAAGGAGCCGGAGCTGGGCAGTTTTCTGCGAAGGTTGGACATGACCTGAGTTTATGCCTGGGAAAACTATTAGTAAATTGCCCTGACAGGAAAACCGTTCCTATTCTGACGGCACGTAACCCCTTTTCCCTGCGGCGCTGGCGGCAAATCCGGTGTGCCTGACCGACCGCGGTGAACCCGGACGCGGCTCGCGCCGCTGCTACAGGGGATCGCGGGGTGCTTGTAGCAGCGGCGCGAGCCGCGTCGGCGGCATATGCGGTACGCCTGACCGACCGCGGCGGACCTGGACGCGGCTTGCGCCGCTGCTACAGGGGATCGCGGGGTGCTTGTAGCAGCGGCGCGAGCCGCGTCGGCGGCATATGCGGTACGCCTGAGCGACCGCGGTGAACCCGGACGCGGCTCGCGCCGCTGCTACAGGGGATCGCGGGGTGCCTGTAGCAGCGGCGCGAGCCGCGTCGGCGGCATATGCGGTACGCCTGACCGACCGCGGCGGACCTGGACGCGGCTTGCGCCGCTGCTACAGGGGATCGCGGGGTGCCTGTAGCAGCGGCGCGAGCCGCGTCGGCGGTATATGCGGTACGCCTGAACGACCGCAGCGAACCCGGACGCGGCTTGCGCCGCTGCTACAGTGGATCGCGGAGTGCCTGTAGCAGCGGCGCGAGCCGCGTCGGCGGCGTATGCGCTGTGTCTGACCGACCGCTACGAACCTGGACGCGGCTTGCGCCGCTGCTACAGGAACGCAGGCGCATCGGCCTTTTTTATCACTGTGGAGAGCGAATTTTGGACAACGCGTTGAAGTTCTATATAGACGGCCGATGGGTCGAGCCTTCAGGCGCGCGGCGCCTGGCGGTGATCAATCCGGCCAGCGAGCAGGCGTTTACCGAAATCGCCTTGGGTGAACAGGCCGATGTCGATGCGGCGGTCGCGGCGGCGCGACGCGCCTTTACCGAATTTGCCTTTACGACCCCGGCCGAACGCAAGGCGCTGCTCGAACGGATTCTCGAGTCGTTCATGGCCCGCTACGACGACATCGCCGCTGCCATCATGCAGGAAGTCGGCGCGCCCAAAGCTCTGGCCCACGACTGGCAGGCCGGTATCGGCAAGCGTCACCTGGAGCAGATGCTGCGCACCCTGGACAGCTTCGAGTTCCGCACCCGGCGCGGCACCACGCTGATCAACCAGGAGCCAGTCGGCGTGGTGGCCTTGATCACGCCCTGGAACTGGCCGATCAATCAGATCGCCTGCAAGGTGGCACCGGCACTGGCCGCCGGCTGCACCCTGGTGCTCAAGCCCAGCGAGATCGCGCCGATCAACGCCATCATTTTTGCCGAAGTGCTGCACAGCGCCGGAGTGCCGGCGGGCGTGTTCAACCTGATCAATGGTGACGGGCCTGGCGTGGGCGCAGCGCTGGCCAGTCACCCCGACGTGGACATGGTGTCGTTCACCGGCTCCACCCGGGCCGGCGTGGAGGTGGCGCGGCTGGCCGCACCGACGGTCAAGCGGGTGCACCAGGAACTGGGCGGCAAGTCGGCCAATATCCTGCTCGACGATGTGGACCTGCACGCAGCGGTGACGGCAGGGGTCAACGGGTGTTTCGGCAACAGTGGCCAGTCCTGCAACGCGCCCACACGGATGCTGGTACCCGCCGCGCTGCACGACCAGGCAGTGGCGATCGCTCGCGCGGCGGCATCGGCCCATCGAGTCGGCGCGCCCGACGACCCGTCCACGACCCTGGGCCCGGTGATCAGTGACCGGCAATACCAGGCAATCCAGCGGATGATCGCCATCGGCATCGAGGAAGGGGCGCAGTTGGTGTGTGGCGGTCTGGGCCGGCCGGCCGGGCTGGACCTCGGGTATTACGTGCAGCCAACGATCTTTGCCGGGGTGGATGCACAGATGACGATTGCCCGTGAGGAAATCTTCGGCCCGGTGTTGGTGATCCAGCCCTATACCGATGAACAGCACGCGGTACGCATGGCCAACGACAGTGTGTTCGGCCTGGCCGCGTACGTGCAGTCAGCCAGCCTTGCGCGGGCACGCCAGGTGGCTCTGCAGATGCGCGCCGGCAGCGTCTACATCAACTATCCCAGCTGGGACGCAGCGGCGCCGTTCGGTGGCTACAAGCAATCGGGCAATGGCCGCGAATACGCCGAATGGGGGTTGGAGGCGTTTCTAGAGGTGAAGGGTATCGTGGGTTGGGGTACCTGACACACCGCAGCGCGCCCTTCGCGGCCAAGGACCGCTCCTACCGTTGACCGGCAACCCGTAGGGGCATCCATCGGCCGCGAACCAGACGCCGCGGCCTTCCTGAAACACCGCAGCGCGCCCTTTGCGGCCGATGACCGCTCCTACCGTTGACCGGCCACCCGTAGGAGCGGTCATTGGCCGCGAACCAGACGCCGCGGTCTGCCTGGAGGAACGCGGCCTCACCCCGCCTTGATCAGATCGGCGATACGCTCGGCCATCATGATGGTCGGCACATTGGTGTTGGCGCATGGAATCGACGGCATCAACGACGCATCGCACACCCGCAATCCCGTTACCCCGATCACCCGCCCGTCACTCGAGGTCACTGCCTGGGGATCCTCCGCGCGGCCCATGCGGCATGTGCCTGACGGATGCCAGGTGCCGCCCACATTGGCGCGCACGAACGCCGTCAGTGCCTTGTCGTCGGCCAGCAACTTTTCCAGGGTCACACCTTGGGTCACCAGGCCTCGCACCAACAGCCCGCGCAAGGGGCCGGCGATGTCCAGCAGCACGCTCAACAGCCCACGCTGCAGGGCATTGAAACGGCCAGGCATCGCTACCTTGGCCACCCGCGGCGAGTAGCTGGATGGAAACACCACACTGCGCAGACCGCCCAGCCCCGGTGCCGACAGCGTCTCGGCACCCATGCGCAGGGCCTGCTTCAACCGCTGCAGGTCACGGGCTTCGGACAGCATCGAGAAACTGACCTCGGGCTCCTGCAACGGATCCAGCGACGTCACCTGCACCCGCCCTCGCGAGTAGGACTTGTTGACCCAGAAAAACATCGTGCCCAGCCGGTAGCCCACCGAGTGCCAGCCGGAACGCGACAGGATCGCACCGTGCATGTCACCCGGCACCGTGCCCGGCAACCCGGATGAAAAGCGCACGATGGCCTGCTCGTGATGCTCGTCGACGTGAGGTGTTCGTCCCTGCGCCGTCAGCAGCGCCGACACGGCAATCGACGGATGCTCCATGAGATTGCCACCCACGCCCGGCCGGTCGGCCACCAGCGGCACGCCCAGATCGAGCAATTGGTCCAGCGGGCCAACGCCACTGCGGATCAACAACGCAGGGCTGTGAATCGCCCCGGCGCAGACGATCACCTCCCCGGCAAACACTTCCTCGGCCACGCCGGCCTGGCCCAGCAGACGCGCGCCCACCGCCTGGGTGCCGCGGAACAGCACGCGGTCCACTACACACTCCGTGCGCAGGGTCAGGTTGGGGCGGGCACGCACCTCGTCGGTGAGATAGCACACCGACACCGGAATCCGTTCACCCTGCTCGCTGACACCGATGGCACCCACGTAGACGCCATCCTGCCACTGCCCATTCTGGTCCGGGCGGGTGGGCAGGCCACGAGTCGCCAATACGCCCATGACCGCTTTCACGAAGGGCGACAGAAAGGCCGGCGCCGTACGCCGGATCCGTATCGGTCCGTCGCTGCCGTGCAGCGGCCCGCTGAAATCGCAGTCGGTTTCGAGTTTGCGAAAGTACGGCAGGCAGTTTTCCCAGCTCCAGCCTTCGGCACCGAGCCGCCCCCACTCGTCGTAGTCATCCGGCGCCCCGCGGTTGGTCATCAGCGCATTGATCGCCGATCCGCCGCCGAGCAGGCGCGCCTGCTCATAGCGACGGCTGCCCTGGGTGGACATGCGTGCGGTCAGGCGCTGCCAGATGTTGCGCCCATCCAGATAGGCACGTCCGGGGTAGCGACTGGCGATGGCCGCGGGCATCTTGCCCGGCGCAATGTCACGCCCGGCTTCCACCAGGCACACGCGCTTGCTGGGGTCTTCGGACAGCCGCGCGGCGAGCACGCACCCCGCGCTGCCGCCGCCGAGAATCAGATAGTCGATCACGCTTGCGGCCGCCTTACTGGACGAATTTCAACCAGCGGTCCTTGGCGGCAATACCGTCAGCCGACGACCACCACTCTTCGGACATCAGCGCCTGCTTGGCGGCGTTCTCCGGCGAGCTTGGGAGTTCCTTGCCCCGTTCGGCGCTGAGCTTGCCAGTAGCGAACGCGGCGGGGTTGCCAGGGCCGTAATCGATGTACTTGGGCAGGTCGGCCTGCAGATCGGGCGACACTGCGGTGTCGACGAACTTGACCGCCTGGGCCAGGTTCGGCGCGTTCTTGAGAATGCACAGCTGGGTGTTCTGCAAGATGCCGTCGTTGTAGGTGAAGTCGACATCGGCGTTGTCTTTCTTCACCGCGCCCACGCGGCCATTCCAGATCATCAGCATGTCCACTTCGCCGTCGTTGAGCAGTTGCGCCGACTGCCCGCCCGAACTCCACCACACGGCAATGTCCGGCTTGATCTGGGCCAGGCGCTTGTAGGCACGATCGACGTCCAGCGGGTAGAGCTTGTCGCGCGGCACGCCGTCGGAAATCAGCGCCGCTTCCAGGGTGCCCATGGGGTCGTTGCGCAATGCGCGGGTGCCGGGGAAGTCCTTGACGTTCCAGAAGTCGGCCCAGCTTTGCGGTACTTTCTTCAGGCTCTTGGTGTTGTAGCCCAGTACCGAGGAATAGAACTCGTAGGCCACCGAGTAAGGCGTGCGATAGGCCTCGGGCATGCCCTTGACGTTAGGCATTTTCGCCAGGTCCAACGGTTCGATCAGGCCTTCGCGGCCGCCACGGATACAGTTCGAAGGCGGGGTGTCGATCACGTCCCACACCGGCTTGCCGGTTTCGCCCTGGGCCTTGACCATGGGCCAGGCGTCCGGAACGCTGTCCTGCTTGATGGTGATGCCAAGCAACCTGGCGGCGGGGTCGAGGATGGCCTTGGTCTGCGCCTCCTGATACACGCCACCTTGGGACACGAAGGTAATCTGCTCGGCCTGGGCGCTGGTGGAACACGCCATGGCCACGTACAACAGGGATAGGACAGAACCGAAAGACAAGGTTTTCATGGCAAATCATCCTGGGGGTAGATTAATTCGGCAGCGACAAAAACCTCGACGGGTAGCCCATGTTTGCACCGGTTCTGTATTTTTGTTTGACCGAGCGGGACCGCTGGAAGGTACAAGAGGCGAAGCCTGCGCGACAATGCACCATTAGTCAGTACCACCATGATTTCAGGTTATCTATACCCACCCCGGCACGCCTACCCTGTAGCAGCGGCGCGAGCCGCGTCACCAACGCCGCGGTACATCTGACCCACCGCGTCGAGGCCGGACGCGGCTCGCGCCGCTGCTACAGGTCACCGACCGCAAACGGCAATCGTTGGCCCAGCGCCTCGCGCAGGTAATGCACGAATGCGGTGATGCGCTGGGGCGTATGGCGCCGTTGCTGGTACATCGCAAACACGTCGGCCTGCGGTGCCTGATGATCGGTCAGCAGTGCCTGCAGCCGGCCACTTGCCAAATGGGCCTGCACGTCCCAGCGCGACCTCAAAATCAAACCGTGGCCGTCCAGCGCCCACCCCAGCGCCACCTCGCCATCATTGCTCGACAGCGTCCCGGTCACCTTGTGCGCGTAGTCCTGGCCATCCTTGCGAAAGCGCCAGATGGCGTAATCACTGCCGAACTGACGCAGCACGATGCAGTTGTGGGCGGCCAGATCGGCCACCCGGGTGGGCGCAGGCATGTCTTCAAGGTATCTCGGTGATGCGCACAGCACGCGCGGATTTTCCAGCAGGCGCACGGCGATGAGCCGCGAATCGGGCGGCTCGCCCATGAACACGCCGAGGTCGAACTGATCATCGAGCAGGCTCATGGGCTGGCTGCTCAGTTCCAGGGATACTTCCAGTTCGGGATGCAGGCGCGCGAACGCCGAGATCACCTGAGCCAGATGCCGTCGGCCGAAGCCCAGGGTGGCGTTGATCCGCAGTCGCCCGTGCAGGGTCGGTTGACGCGTGCCCAGCGCGCTTTCCAGTTCATCGAGCTGACGCAGGATCGGCCGCCCGCCTTCCAGATACAGCACACCTTCGGGCGTCAGCGACAAGCGTCGCGTGGTGCGTTGCAGCAACTGCACGCCCAGGCGCTGTTCCAGTTGGCTCAGCCGTTTGCTCACCGCTGGCAGCGACAGGCCAAGATGGCGGGCCACCTCAGTCAGGCTGGCGCGGGTGGCCACCTGCTGAAAGAAGCTCAGGTCATCGATCATGCTCATGGATTCTTTACCTGAATCTAAGAATGGCTTAACCGCCAGGCCAATTATTAATCCGCACACCCTGATTACACTGAGTCGGCAAGTTCATCAACCCGTGGAGTGGCACCATGAGCAAGTCCAATTACAAGATTGCAGTGATTCCCGGTGACGGCATCGGCAAGGAAGTCATGCCCGAAGGGGTCCGTGTGCTGGATACCGTGGCGGCCCGCTACGACCTGAACTTGCAGTGGGACTGGTTCGACTTCGCCAGCGCCGATTACTACCTGGCTCACGGCAAAATGATGCCGGACGACTGGTTCGAAACGCTCAAGGGCTACGACGCCATCTACTTCGGCGCCGTGGGCTGGCCCGACGTGGTGCCCGACCATGTGTCGCTGTGGGATTCGCTGTTGCAGTTCCGCCGCGAGTTCGACCAGTACGTCAACCTGCGCCCTTGCCGGCTGATGCCTGGGGTGAAGGCACCGCTGGCCAATCGCAAGCCTGGTGACATCGATTTCTGGGTCGTGCGCGAGAACACCGAAGGCGAATATTCCAGCGTGGGCGGCAAGATGTTTCCCGGCACCGACCGCGAGATTGTCCTGCAGGAAACGGTGATGACCCGGGTCGGCGTCGACCGCATTCTCAAGTTTGCCTACGAGCTGGCGCAGAGCCGACCGAAGAAGCACCTGACCTCGGCGACCAAGTCCAATGGCATTGCCATCACCATGCCGTACTGGGACGAGCGCGTGGTCGAGATGGGCAAGAAGTACCCGGAAGTGAACGTCGACAAGTACCACATCGACATTCTCACGGCCAACTTCGTGCTGCATCCGGACTGGTTCGACGTGGTGGTGGCGAGCAACCTGTTCGGCGACATCCTCTCCGACCTTGGCCCGGCCTGTACTGGCACCATCGGCATCGCGCCGTCGGCCAACATCAACCCGGAACGCAACTTCCCCAGCCTGTTCGAACCGGTACACGGCTCGGCGCCGGACATCGCCGGCAAGGGCGTGGCCAACCCCATCGGGCAGATCTGGTGCGGCGCCATGATGCTCGAACACCTGGGCCATCCGGAGGCTGGCGCGGCGGTTCTGGCGGCCATTGAAAAGGTCCTGGCCATGGGCCCGGAACACGCACCACTGACCGCCGACATCGGCGGCACCGGCACCACCCGTGCCCTGGGCGAAGCCATCGCTGCCGCCTGTTGAGGCCGCGGTACCCCTGACACCGCACCGCCCCTTTCGCGGCCACAGGCCGCTCCTACAGGGATTGCGCAGCTCGTAGGAGCGGTCATCGGCCGCGAACCAGACGCCGCGGTACCCCTGACACACCGCACCGGCCCGTTCGCGGGCAGAGCCCTGCTTCCACACAGCACCGCTGCTACGGTCAACTTGTTCTGTTTCACCCGCTCGATTCGGAAGAATGTTGCGTAGCGATCTGGCATCGTTGGTGTAAACCCCGATGGTCCATGAGAACCCACCTTATGACGCTGCTGTTCAAAGTCCCCGACGAGCGTGCATCGGCCTGGAAGGCACTGTTCGCCCAGCATGCACCGGATATTCCCGTGCGCTTCTGGCCGGACATCGGCGACCCGGCGCAGGTACGCTATTTCGCCGCCTGGCAGCCGCCAGCGGACCTGTATGACCGATTCCCCCAACTGCAGGTGGTTTTCGCCACGTCGGCGGGGGTGGATCAGTTCGACCTTGCGCACGTTCCCGAAGCGGTCAGCGTGGTACGCATGCTCGACCCCGGCATTGCCCAGGGCATCATCGAGTACGCCGGCTTCGCCGTGCTCGCCCTGCATCGCCAGATGCCGACCTATCTGCAGCAACAGCGCGAGGGCAAATGGGCGATCCATCCGCTGCTGGAAGCCGGCAAGCGCCGCGTCGGTGTGATGGGCCTGGGCAATCTGGGCCAGGCGGCATTGAATGCGCTGCGGCCGTTCGGCTTTGCCTTGAGTGGCTGGTCGCGCACGCTCAAGACACTGCCCGGCGTGCACTGCTATGGCGGCCGCGAGCAATTGCCGGACTTTCTCGGCAGCTGTGACATCCTGCTGTGCCTGTTGCCCTTGACCGCCGACACCGCTGGCATTCTCGATGCGCAGACTTTCGCCGCGCTGCCGGCCGGCGCCAGCCTGATCAATCTGGGCCGCGGCGGCCATCTGGTGGAAAGCGACCTGCTGGCCGCGCTGGATTCAGGCCATTTGGCCCATGCGATCGTCGATGTGCTGGAAGAAGAGCCGCCGCGCAGCGATCACCCCTTCCTCAGCCACCCGAACATCTGGCTCACGCCACATATCGGCGCCATGACCGATCCGCATTCGGCATTCCAGGTGCTGCTGGACAACATCCGCCGGCATCAACGGGGTGAACCTATGGCAGGTCTGGTAGAGCCTGGGACAGGCTACTAGTGGCAAGCGTAGGGATACAGAATCTACTGTAGAAGCGGTCTTCGGCCGCGAAACGAGCACTGCAGTGTTTCATTTGATCTGCAGGGATGCCGTTGCGGCCTTGACCGCTTGCAGCACGCCTCAGTGCTTCTTCGGCGTGCTCGGATTGATCATCCGCGACAGGCCCAGGTTCTTCAGGGCCAGTTGCAGCGAGCTGTGGATAACTTGCGGGTTGTCGATCTTGCTCAACTGCGCCAGCAGCTCCTTGGCCTTGCTCAGGTTCACCTGGCGCAGCATCCACTTCACCTTGGGCAGGTTGGTGGCGTTCATCGACAGGCTGTCGAACCCCATGGCCATCAACAAGATCGCCGCCGCCGGATCGCCAGCCATCTCGCCGCAGATACTCACCGGCTTGCCTTCGGCATGCGCCTCGGTGACCACGTGCTGCAACGCCTGCAGCACAGCCGGGTGCAGGTAGTCGTACAAATCGGCCACGCGCGGGTTGTTGCGGTCCACGGCGAGCAGGTACTGGGTCAGGTCGTTGGAGCCGACCGAGAGGAAATCGACCTGCCGCGCCAGTTCCTTGGTCAGGTACACCGCTGCGGGAATCTCGATCATCACCCCCACCGGCGGCATCGGCACGTCGGTGCCTTCGTCGCGCACCTCGCCCCAAGCCCGGTGGATCAAGTGCAGGGCTTCTTCCAGCTCATGGGTGCCGGATATCATCGGCAGCAGGATACGCAGGTTGTTCAGGCCCTCGCTGGCCTTGAGCATGGCGCGGGTCTGCACCAGGAAGATTTCCGGGTGGTCGAGGGTCACGCGGATACCGCGCCAGCCCAGAAACGGGTTTTCCTCCTTGATGGGGAAATACGACAGCGACTTGTCACCACCGATGTCCAGGCTGCGCATGGTCACCGGCAGGGGGTGAAAGGCCGCCAGCTGCTCACGGTAGATCGCCAGTTGTTCCTTCTCGCTGGGAAAGCGCTGGTTGATCATGAATGGCACTTCGGTGCGGTACAGCCCCACACCCTCGGCGCCGCGTTGCTGGGCACGGGCCACATCGGCCAGCAGGCCGGTGTTGACCCAAAGCGGCATGCGGTGGCCGTCCAGGGTCACGCAGGGCAGCTCGCGCAAGGCATCGAGGCCCAGCGCCAGTTGCCGCTCTTCCTCGACCACATCGGCAAATTGCTTGCTGAGAATGTCGCTGGGGTTGGTGTAGACCTCGCCATGGTAGCCATCGACGATCATCTTGATGCCGTCGACCTTGGAATACGGCAGGTCGACCAAGCCCATGACCGTCGGAATGCCCATGGCACGCGCCAAAATGGCGACGTGGGAGTTGCCCGAGCCCAATACCGATACCAGGCCCACCAGCTTGCCTTCCGGCACCTCGCCGAGCATTGCCGGCGACAGTTCTTCGCTGATCAGGATGGTGTTATCGGGGTAGACCAGGGTTTGCTGACGCGCCTCCTGCAGGTAGGCCAGCAGGCGCCGCCCCAGGTCCTTGACGTCGGAGGCGCGCTCGCGCAGATACGCGTCGTCCATCAATTCGAAGCGGTTGACGTGCTCGGTGACGACGTGGCGCAGCGCACCCTGGGCCCACTGCCCGGTCTTGATCACGTTGGTCACTTCGCTGCCCAGCGAAGCGTCGTCGAGCATCATCAGGTAGACGTCGAACAGGGCCCGCTCTTCGGGGCGCAGCTGCGTGGCCAGTTTCGCCGACAGGGTGCGCATGTCGTTGCGCACGCCTTCCAGGGCGTTCTGGAACAACGCCAGCTCGGCATCAATGTCGCTGACGCTCTTGTCGGGCACCACATCCAGATCGGCCGGCGGCAGCATAACCACCGCGGTCCCGACCGCCGCGCCGGGCGAGCCGGGCACGCCGACGAAACGCGCTTCCTGGATGCCCTTGCCCTGACGCCCCAGGCCACGGATCGAACCCGTGGCTTCGGCATGGGCGATAACGCCCGCCAGTTGCGCGCTCATGGTGACCAGGAAGGCTTCTTCGCCCTCGTCGAACTGACGCCGCTCCTTTTGCTGGATCACCAGCACCCCCACCACACGCCGGTGGTGGATGATCGGCGTGCCGAGGAACGAGGCGTAGCGCTCTTCACCGGTTTCGGCGAAATAACGATAACGCGGGTGGCCGGCGGCATTTTCCAGGTTGAGCGGTTCTTCGCGCGTGCCCACCAGGCCCACCAGGCCTTCGTTGGGGGCCATGCTGACCTTGCCGATGGAACGCTTGTTGAGGCCTTCGGTGGCCATGAGGACGAAACGGTTGGTTTCCAGATCCAGCAGGTACACCGAGCAGACCTGGCTGCCCATGGCTTCCTTGACGCGTTGCACGATGATCCCCAGCGCCGACTTGAGATCCTTGGCGGAGTTGACTTCCTGGACGATCTTGCGCAGCGTATTGAGCATGGCTCGGGGTCGAACTCCGTCGTCAGTCGCGCGAAAGAAGGCGCGGGGCTAGCTCTTTGAGCGCGCGTCTGTAGACCTCGCGCTTGAATGTCACCACCTGGCCCAGCGGATACCAATAGCTGACCCAGCGCCAGCCATCGAACTCGGGCTTGCCGGTCAGGTCCATGCGCACGCGCTGTTCGTTGGACACCAGGCGCAGCAGAAACCACTTCTGTTTCTGGCCGATGCACAACGGTTGGCTGTGCGTACGCACCAGGCGTTGGGGTAGACGATAACGCAACCAGCCGCGGGTGCAGGCAAGTATTTCAACATCCTGGCGTTCCAGCCCGACTTCTTCATTCAGCTCGCGGTACAAGGCCTCTTCCGGCGTTTCCTGAGGGTTGATACCCCCTTGCGGGAATTGCCAGGCGTCCTGATTGATACGCCGAGCCCATAGCACCTGACCGGCGTCATTGGTAAGAATGATGCCAACGTTAGGGCGAAAACCATCGGGGTCGATCACGGCAACAACCTCGTAAACGCATGTTCTGGCATTGTTCCACAAAGCCTGTGAAGGCAGCAACGACGCCGCGTAGCTTATGTGCACGCATGTGAAAAGTCCGTATTCTGTGGGCCTTTTCCTTACTTCATGCGAGTCATTTCATGCGCCTGGCCCTCTTCGACCTCGACAACACGCTGCTCGGCGGCGACAGCGACCATGCCTGGGGGGACTATCTGTGCACGCGCGGCATTCTCGACGCCGACACGTACAAGGCACGCAACGATGAGTTCTACGAGGATTACCTGGCCGGCCGCCTGGACCTGAACGCGTACCTGGATTTCACCCTGGAAATCCTCGCGGCAACCGATGTGGCGCAGCTGGATGAATGGCATCGGGAGTTCATGCGCGATTGCATCGAGCCCATCATGCTGCCCAAGGCCGCGGCCCTGCTGCAACGGCATCGCGATGCAGGTGACAAGCTGGTGATCATCACTGCTACCAACCGCTTCGTCACTGGCCCGATCGCCGCGCGGCTGGGTGTCGAAACCTTGCTGGCAACCGAAGTCGAAATGGTTGACGGCCGCTACACCGGGCACAGCTTCGACGTGCCTTGCTTCAAGGAAGGCAAGGTGACGCGTTTGAATCGCTGGATGGAGGAAAACGGCTACGACTTGCAGGACAGTTATTTCTACAGTGACTCGATGAATGACCTGCCTCTTCTGGAGCAGGTCACCCACCCGGTGGTGGTGGACCCGGACCCACGCCTGCATGAAGAAGCCAAACGCCGCGGCTGGAAAGAAATCTCCCTGCGCTGATAGCTGCTAACCGTGGGAGGGGGCTCTGCCCGCGAAGAATGCGCTGCGGTTTGTCTGATACACCGCGGCGCTCTTTTCGCGGGCAGAGCCCGCTCCCACAGGGATCGGGACCAACCGTAGGAGCGGTCATCGGCCGCGAAGAATGCGCCTCGGTTTGCCTCAGGCAGGCTTGGTCACCATCAAGCCGATGATCGACAGCAACACCACTACGGCCACCGCTGCGATGATCAACACATTGCGGCGCTTGGCCGCGATTACGCCTTCGTTCAACCCAGTCGCGAAGCGCAGGCGGTTCACCCGGTTGATCAGCAGCAACCAGACCCCACCGCCGATCACATACAGCACCGCAGCGGTGAGAATCCAGGTTTGCCCCAAAGGCCAACCGACCCTGTGCACCAGCCACCATCCCGTGACGGGAAAGCTCACCAGGCTCAGGGCCATGACCAGCCAGGCATACACCCAGGGCCGTTGCAGGGTGCTGGCGAACGGTAGCCGGTCGCCGCCCTTCCAGCTGCGCCAGGCTCGGTAGATGACGGCCGCCACACTGCCCAGCAGCACAACAGTGGCAGCGACGTGGAATATTTTCAGAACCGCCAGGCTTTCCATGACGCGTGATCCCCGTGGGCCATTACGATGCATCATCGACAAGCGTAGCAGCCATCGAGTTCAGCGCAGCGAGACCTGCCCCTGTAACAACTGGCACACCCCATCGCCCCTGTGGGAGCGGGCTCTGCCCGCGAATGGCACACCGCGGACTCAAGCCAGTGCACCGCATCACTAACCCAGGAACAACTGGTACGCCGGATTATCCGTTTCATCCCAGAACGGGTAGCCGATCTCGGCCAGCGCGCCGGCTACCAGATGGCGTTCATCCTCGGGCACCTGCAACCCAGCCACCACACGCCCATCGGCGGCGCCATGGTTGCGGTAGTGGAACATCGAGATGTTCCAGCGCCCGCCCAGCTTGTCGAGAAAGTTGAACAGTGCCCCCGGACGCTCGGGGAACTCGAAGCGCAGCACCATCTCGTCACTGACCCTGACCGCATGGCCACCGACCATATGGCGAATGTGCAGCTTGGCCAGTTCGTTGTCGGTCAGGTCCAGCACCGGGAAGCCATGCGCCTCGAGGGTCTGCAGCAGCACCGCGCGCGGGTCCCGCTCGGGATGGGTCTGCACCCCGACGAAAATGTGCGCTTCATGGCCGGTGTGGTAGCGGTAGTTGAACTCGGTGATCTGGCGTTTGCCGATGGCCTCGCAGAACGCCTTGAAGCTGCCCGGACGCTCGGGGATGGTCACCGCGATGATGGCCTCACGGCCCTCGCCCAGCTCGGCTCGCTCGGCCACGTGGCGCAACCGATCGAAGTTGACGTTGGCACCCGAATCGATCGCCACCAGGGTCTGCCCCGACACGCCTCGGGCCTCGACGTACTTCTTGATCCCGGCGACCCCGAGCGCGCCCGCAGGCTCGGTGATGGAACGGGTGTCGTCGTAGATGTCCTTGATCGCCGCGCAGATCTCGTCGGTGCTGACGGTGATCACCTCGTCCACGTGGTCCTTGCAGATCTCGAAGGTGTAGTGACCGATCTGCGCCACCGCCACGCCATCGGCGAACAGCCCGACCTGCGGCAGCACCACGCGCTCCCCAGCGTGCATGGCCTGCTGCAGGCAGTTGGAATCGTCCGGCTCGACGCCGATGATCTTGATGCCCGGCCGCAGGTATTTGACGTACGCGGCAATGCCGGCGATCAACCCGCCACCGCCCACCGGTACGAAGATCGCATCGAGATCGCCTGGATGCTGGCGCAGGATTTCCATGGCCACGGTGCCCTGCCCGGCAATGGTGTAGGGGTCGTCGTAGGGATGGATGTAGACCATGCCCTGCTCGTCCACCAGCTTGAGCGAGTGGGCCAGGGCTTCGGCAAACGAATCGCCATGCAGCACCACGATGCCGCCGCGCGAGCGCACACCCGCGATCTTGATTTCGGGGGTGGTGTTGGGCATCACGATGGTGGCCTTGATGCCCAGCTCGCGCGCCGCCAGCGCCAGGCCCTGGGCATGGTTGCCGGCCGACGCGGTGACCACGCCGCACGCTGCTTCCTGCGCGGTGAGCTGCGACAGCTTGTTGTAAGCGCCGCGAATCTTGAACGAGAACACCGGCTGCAGGTCTTCGCGCTTGAGCAGAATCTTGTTGTTCAGACGCTCGGACAGCTGCCCGGCGGGCTGCAAAGGGGTTTCCACCGCGACGTCGTAGACGCGCGAGGTGAGGATCATCTTTACGTACTGTTCGAGCATGGCAGACATCACTGACGATAACGGGCGGGGCCGATGAGTCTAAGCCAACGACCACCGCAAAACCAAGGTTTTGCCCTTATAATGCGTGGCTTCGGGGCCGCAACCACTAGAGCCCCAACTGCCGCTGCGGAGCTTGCATGACCCAGGACCAACTCAAACAGGCCGTCGCCCAGGCTGCCGTGGATTTCATTCTGCCCAAGCTGGGCGAAAAGAGCGTTGTCGGTGTCGGCACCGGTTCCACCGCCAATTGCTTCATCGATGCGCTGGCCCAGCACAAGAGCGCCTTCGACGGCGCCGTGGCCAGCTCCGAGGCAACCGCTGCGCGGCTCAAGGGCCATGGCATCCCGGTGTATGAACTCAACGGCGTCGGTGACCTGGAGTTCTATGTCGACGGCGCCGATGAAAGCGACGAGCACCTGAACCTGATCAAGGGCGGCGGCGCTGCGCTGACCCGCGAGAAGATCGTCGCTGCCGTGGCCACCACCTTCATCTGCATCGCCGATGGCAGCAAGCTGGTGCCGGTGCTGGGCGAGTTTCCACTGCCGGTGGAAGTCATTCCCATGGCCCGCAGCCACGTCGCGCGCCAGCTGGTGAAGCTGGGCGGCGACCCGGTCTATCGCGAAGGCGTGGTGACCGACAACGGCAACATCATCATTGATGTGTACAACATGCAGATCACTGACCCGGTGGCGCTGGAAACGCAGATCAATGCCATCGTCGGCGTGGTCACCAACGGCCTGTTCGCCGCTCGCCCGGCCGATGTGCTGCTGCTGGGCACTGCCGAAGGCGTAAAGACCCTCACCCGCCCCGCCTGACCCTCTATTGTGGGAGCGGGACGGGCGGCGAAGGACACACTGCGGCGTCCCTGACACACGGTAGTTTGTGGGAGCGGGCTCTGCCCGCGAAGAACACACTGCGCTGTACCTGACATACCGCTGCGCGCCCTTCGCGGCCACAGGCCGCTCCTACATGACATGACTGGGATAAAAAACCCATCTATCCATATTCCCAATCGTTAGTTCATTTAAATTTAACAAACGATTAGGGTATATACACCGGACCACCGGACCTGCGTACACCCAAGCAAGGCGACATACGCCGTGCATGACGTGAGGACGGTATGGTCACCCACTCGATTTCCCGCGAACACTCCCAAACCTTGCCGGCCGACGACGGCCCGGCGCTCGTGCCCGTGCAGATACTGCGCAATGACCTCGACGCGCTCGACGCCGCGCAAACCCTCGCCGCCAGCGCCCGTACCCATGCCGCCCGGCGCGACCAGCACCGCGAGCTGCCCTGGCAACTGATAGAGCAATTCACCGCGAGCGGCCTGGGCAGTATCACCGTGCCACGTGCCTTCGGCGGCGCGGACGTCAGTTTCGAAACCCTGGCCGAGGTATTTCGCCTGATCAGCGCCGCCGATCCGGCCCTGGGGCAGATTCCGCAAAACCATTTCGGCATCCTGCAGATGCTTCGCGGCACCGCCACCGCGCACCAGCAGCAGACGCTGTTCAGCGCCGTGCTGCAAGGCGCGCGCATCGGTAATGGCGGCCCCGAACGCGGCACCCGCAACACCCTGGAGATCAAGACTCGCATCGTCCGCGACGGAGACGACTGGCAGATCAGCGGACAAAAGTTCTACTCCACCGGCGCGCTGTTCGCCCACTGGGTAGCGGTCAAGGCCGTGGATGAGCACCAACGCCTGGTCATGGCCTTCGTGCGGCGCGGCACACCCGGCCTGCAAATCATCGACGACTGGTCCGGCTTCGGCCAGCGCACCACCGCCAGCGGCACCGTGGTGCTGGAACACGTGCAGGTGCCCGACACCCATGTCGTAGAGATCTGGCGCCAGGCGCAGCAACCGAACATTCAGGGCGCCGTATCGCAACTGATGCAAGCGGCCATCGACGCCGGCATTGCCGCTGCGGCCATCGACGACACCATCGCCTTCGTCCGCGAGAAATCCCGCCCGTGGATCGACGCCGGGGTCGAGCGCGCCAGCGACGACCCTTTCGTGATCGCCGATATCGGTCGCCTGAAGCTGGAACTGCACGCGGCCCAGGCACTGCTGCGCAAGGCCGCGCGCGTGCTCGACCAGACTCGCCACGCGCCCGTGGACGCCACCTTGGCAGGCCAGGCGTCGATCGCCGTGGCCGAGGCCAAGGTGATCACCACCGAAATCGCCCTGCACGCCAGCGAAAAGCTCTTCGAGCTGGCCGGCAGCCGCGCCAGCCTCGCCGAGTTCAACCTCGACCGTCACTGGCGCAATGCCCGCGTGCACACCCTGCACGATCCCGTGCGCTGGAAATACCACGCTATCGGCGCCTACCACCTGAACGGCAGCCTGCCTGCGCGCCATTCCTGGATTTGACCAGACCGCTGGAGATCAGCATGAGCTCATTGCCCCACCCCCTCGACGGCGTCGCATTGATCGCCAACGACCAACAGGCCCTGGACGTTGCCCGCCAACTGGCTCCCCTGTTGCAACGCGACAGCGCCCTGCGCGACCGCGAACGGCTGCTGCCCCATGGCGAACTGACGCTGTTCTCGCGCTCTGGCCTGGGCGGCATCAGCGTGCCCAAGGCATTCGGCGGAGCGGCTGTGTCCAACGTCACCCTGGCCCAGGTCATTGCCTTGCTGGCCGCCGCCGACGGCTCGCTGGGCCAGATCCCACAGAATCATTTCTATGCCCTGGAAGTGCTGCGCATCAACGGCAGCGCGGCGCAGCAAAAGCGCCTGTACGCCGACGTGCTGGCAGGCCAGCGGCTGGGTAACGCCCTGGCGGAACTGGGCACGCGAACCGCCCATGACCGCACCACGCGCCTGACCCGCGACGGCGACGGTTTGCGCATCAATGGTCGCAAGTTCTACGCCACCGGCGCGTTGTATGCCCAGTGTATTCCTACCTCGGTGGTCGATGAACAGGGCGTGCAACAACTGGCCTTCGTGCCCGCCGACAGTGCCGGTGTGCAGGTCATCGACGATTGGAGCGGCTTCGGCCAGCGCACCACGGGCAGCGGCTCGGTGGTGTTCGACAATGTCTGGGTCAGCGCCGACGCCATCGTGCCGTTTCAAAGCGCGTTCGAACGGCCCACCACGGTCGGCCCGTTCGCGCAGATCCTGCATGCCGCGATCGACACCGGCATTGCCCGCGGGGCGTTCGAGGACGCCTTGCAGTTCGTCCGCACCCGCACTCGGCCATGGATCGACGGCACCAGCGACAAAGCCGTGGAAGACCCGCTGTCACTCAAGAGCTTCGGTCATCTGGCGATCCGTCTGCATGCCGCCGAAGCCCTGCTCGAGCGTGCCGGCGAGGTGCTCGACAAGGCGCAGGCCG
Source organism: Pseudomonas sp. MM227 (assembly GCF_947090715.1). Lineage (NCBI taxonomy): Bacteria > Pseudomonadati > Pseudomonadota > Gammaproteobacteria > Pseudomonadales > Pseudomonadaceae > Pseudomonas > Pseudomonas sp. MM227. The sequence continues at coordinate 170,369 of NZ_OX352319.1, read as the reverse complement.
AGCCCAGCGCGGAAAACGTCGGCGCCGCCTCGATCGCCGTGGCCGAGGCTCGGGCGCTGAGCACCGAAATCTCCCTGGCCGCCGGCAGCACCCTGTTCGAGCTGGCGGGCAGCCAGGCCACCCTGGCCGAGCACGGCCTCGACCGGCATTGGCGCAATGCCCGCGTACACACCCTTCACGACCCGGTGCGCTGGAAGTACCACGCCATCGGCAACTACTACCTCAACGACCAGCTGCCACCACGCCGGGGGACGATCTGATGAGCAAGAAACAGATCCTGCTCAACGCCTTCAACATGAACTGCGTGGGCCACATCAACCACGGCCTGTGGACCCATCCGCGCGATACCTCCAGCCAGTACAAGACCCTGGAGTACTGGACCGATCTGGCCCAGCTACTGGAGCGCGGCCTGTTCGACGGCCTGTTCATCGCCGACATCGTCGGGGTCTACGACATCTATCAGGACTCGGTCGACGTGACGCTCAAGGAGTCGATCCAGCTGCCGGTCAACGACCCGTTGCTGCTGGTCTCGGCCATGGCCGCGGTTACCCGCCACCTGGGTTTCGGCCTGACCGCCAACCTCACCTACGAGGCGCCGTACCTGTTCGCCCGGCGCCTGTCCACGCTCGATCACCTGACCCGTGGCCGGGTGGGCTGGAACATCGTCACCGGGTACCTGGACAGCGCCGCCAAGGCCATGGGCCTGACCCACCAGGTGGAGCACGACCGTCGCTACGATCAGGCCGACGAATACCTGCAGGTGCTGTACAAACTCTGGGAAGGCAGTTGGGAAGACGATGCCGTGATCGAGGACCGCGAACGGCGCATCTACGCCCAGCCGGAAAAAGTCCACAAGGTAGAGCATGAAGGCGAGTTCTACCGCGTCCAGGGTTACCACCTGTGCGAACCCTCACCGCAGCGCACGCCGCTATTGTTCCAGGCCGGCAGTTCGGCACGCGGCCTGCAGTTCGCCGGCCAGCATGCCGAATGCGTGTTCATCAGCGGACAGAACAAGCAGGCTACCCGCGCCCAGGTGGACAAGGTGCGCGACGCAGCCCGCGCGGCCGGCCGCGATCCCCAGGCCGTGAAGGTCTTCATGGGCATCACGGTTATCGTCGCTGCCACCCAGGCGCAGGCCCGGGCCAAGCATGACGAGTACCGCAGCTACGCCAGCGCCGAGGCCGGTGTCGCCCACTTCGCCGCCTCTACGGCAATCGACTTCGCCCGCTATGAACTCGACGAGCCCATTCAGTACGTCAAGGGCAATGCCATCGAGTCGGCCACCAAGACCCTGCAGAACAACGACTGGACCCGGCGCAAGCTGCTCGATCAACACGCCTTGGGCGGGCGCTACATCACCTTGGTCGGTGACCCGGAACAGGTCGCCGACGACCTTGAAGCCTGGATCGCCGAGACCGGCCTGGACGGTTTCAACCTGACCCGCACGGTGACCCCGGAAAGCTACGCCGACTTCATCGACCTGGTGATTCCCGTGCTGCAGGCGCGCGGTTCCTACAAGACCGCCTATGCCCAGGGCACGCTGCGCGAAAAGGTCTTCGGTAAAGGCCCTGGGCTGCCTGAAGGGCATGCCGGATTCAATTACAAGCGCGGTGCCTGATCGGGCCTCTTCGCGGGAAGCCCGCTTCCACAATCAACGATCGCACTCTCGTGTGGGAGCGGGTTCTACCCGCGAAGAGGCCACCTCAAACAACACAAAAAATCACTGGAAACCCAACATGCTCAAACCCACCTTGCTACTCGCCCTCACCCTCCTCACCGGCCTGGCCCATGCCGCCGATGACAAGCCGCTGATCGTCGGTACCACCGCCGCGTTCGCCATCCCCCTGGAAAGCGCCGTGGAGGAAGCCAAGAAACAGGGCCTGCCCGTCAAGCTGGTGGAATTCACCGACTGGATCGCACCCAACGTCAGCCTGGCCGCCGGCGACATCGACGTGAACTACTTCCAGCACATGCCGTTCCTGGAAAACGCCAATACCCAGGCTGGCACCGATCTGGTGCCGTATGCGCCGGGCATCATCAACAACGTCGGCCTGTATGCCAAACGCTACAAAAGCTTCGACGAACTGCCCAAGGGCGCGACCGTCGCCATTGCCAATGACCCGATCAACAGCGGTCGAGGCCTGCAGCTGCTGGCCAAGGCTGGCTTGATCACCCTCAAGCCGGGGGTTGGCTACAAGGCCACCGAAGAGGACATTCTCACCAACCCCAAAAACCTGAAGATTCTCCAGGTCGAGGCGGTGCAGTTGGTGCGCGCCTACGATGACGCCGACCTGGTGCAGGGCTACCCGGCCTACATTCGCCTGTCCAAGACCTTCGACGCAGGCTCGGCGCTGCTGTTCGACGGCCTCGACCATCCCGAGTACGTGATCCAGTTCGTGATCAAGCCCGAGCGCAAGGACGATCCGCGCCTGGCCAAGTTCATCGACATCTACCAGCATTCGCCGGTGGTACGCGCCTCGCTCGACAAGGTCAACGGCAAACTCTACCAAGTCGGCTGGAAGGAGTGAGCATGCCCACCACAAATGTGCAACGCAGGCTGGCCGCTACCGCCGGCATTGCCCGGCCTGCCGAGCCCCTGGAACTGCATCCACAACTGGCCAATGCGCTGGTGCGTTTCATCGGCGTCGGCAAGACCTATGAGGGCGCCCAGGGCCCCGTGCAGGCGCTGCAGGGCATCGACCTGACCATCGAGCGTGGCGAAGTGTTCGGCATCATCGGCCGCAGCGGCGCTGGCAAGTCGTCGCTGATCCGCACCATCAACCGGCTTGAGCAGCCCAGCAGCGGGCGCGTGCTGGTCGATCAGGTGGACATCGGCGAGTTCGACGAGGACCGCCTGGTGGCCCTGCGACGGCGCATCGGCATGATCTTTCAGCACTTCAACCTGATGTCGGCGAAAACCGTGTGGCAGAACGTCGAGTTGCCACTCAAGGTCGCCGGTGTGCCCCAGGCCGAGCGCTGGCGCAAGGTCGGTGAACTGCTCGAACTGGTTGGCCTGCAAGGCAAGCGCGACGCCTATCCGGCGCAGTTGTCCGGCGGGCAGAAGCAGCGTGTCGGCATCGCCCGGGCGCTGGTGCACGACCCGCAGATTCTGCTCTGCGACGAAGCCACCTCGGCGCTGGACCCGGAGACTACCGAGTCGATTCTCGCCCTGTTGCGCGATATCAACCAGCGGCTAGGGCTGACGGTCATCCTGATCACCCACGAAATGGCCGTTATCCGCGCCATCTGCGACCGCGTGGTGGTGCTCGAAGGCGGCCAGGTGGTTGAGCAGGGCCCGGTGTGGCAGGTGTTCGGCAACCCCCAGCATGAGGTCAGTCGGACCTTGCTGGCCCCGCTGCAACACGGCCTGCCCGAGGAACTGCGCGCCCGTCTGCGCAGCACGCCTGCAACGCCTGGCGCAGCGCTGGTATTGCGACTGCGCGTGACCGGGGCACAGGCCGGCGAGGCGGACCTGTCGTCGTTGTTCAACCTGCTGGGTGGCCAGGTCAGCCTGCTGCAGGGCGGTATCGAACGGATTCAAGGTCGCGCACTGGGCAATCTGGTCGTGGCGGTAAGCAATTCGCCCCACGACCGCGAGCATCTGCTGCAACGCGCCGGGCAATGGGCACAACGGGTAGAGGAGCTGGGCTATGTGGTTTGATCGTCTGTTGCAGGGCGCCCTGGACACCTTGCTGATGGTGGGCGTTTCCTCGTTGATCGCGCTGCCCGTGGGCGTGGTGATGGCCGTGGTGCTGGTCACCAGCGACCGTGGCGGGATCTACCAGGCGCCCGCGCTGAACCGCGTGCTGGGCGCGTTCGTCAACCTGTTCAGGTCGGTGCCGTTTCTCATTCTGATGGTGGCGCTGATCCCGTTCACCCGGTTGATCGTCGGTACCACCTATGGCGTGTGGGCGGCCGTGGTGCCGTTGACCATCGCAGCGACGCCGTTCTTTGCACGCATTGCCGAGGTGAGCCTGCGCGAGGTCGACCATGGCCTGGTCGAAGCCGCGCAAGCCATGGGCTGCCGACGCTGGCACATCGTCTGGCACGTGCTGCTGCCCGAAGCGCGACCGGGCATCGTGGCCGGCTTTACCATCACCGTGGTGACCATGATCAATTCATCGGCGATGGCTGGTGCGATCGGTGCCGGCGGGCTGGGCGACATCGCCTACCGCTATGGCTACCAGCGATTCGACAGCCAGATCATGCTCACGGTCATCGTGCTGCTGGTGGCCCTGGTGACCCTGATCCAGTTCGGCGGCGACCGATTGGCGCGGGTGCTCAACAAGCGCTAGTCGCAAGACCGCAGCGCCCCCCTTCGCGGGCAGAGCCCGCTCCCACACGGAACGCTTTAACTCCTGTGGGAGCGGGCTCTGCCCGCGAAGAGGCCCTCAGCTCATCAAGCTTCCTTCCCCTCGCCCTCGTCTTCCTTGATCCGGTACCAGGCCACATACAGCGCCGGCAGGAACAACAGGGTGAGCAAGGTCGCCACCACGATTCCGCCGATCATCGCGTAGGCCATCGGGCCCCAGAACACCTCGCGGGCGATCGGGATCATGCCCAGACTGGCGGCTGCCGCCGTGAGCAGGATCGGCCGGCGTCGATGCTCGGTTGCCTCCAGCACGGCATCCCACGGCTTGTAGCCATCGCGTTCATAGGCGTCGATCTGGGTCACCAGAATCACCGAGTTGCGGATGATGATGCCGATCAGCGCCAGTATTCCGAGAATCGCCACGAAGCCCATGGGCGTTCCGGTCGGCACCAGCGCCAACACCACACCGATGATGCCCAGCGGCGCTACACTGGCCACCAGGAACATCTTCTGCACACTGTGCAGCTGGATCATCAGGAAGGTCGCCATGAGGAACAGCATCAACGGCACCACCTTGGCGATGGGTCCCTGCGCCTTGCCGCTTTCCTCGACCGTACCACCGGTGGCCACCTTGTAACCCACCGGCAGGCCTTCGGCGAATTTCTCGATCTCGGGCTTGAGCTGGGCCACCAGATCGGTCGGCTGGATATCGTCGCTGACCGCCGCCTTCAAGGTGATGGTCGGCAAGCGATCACGCCGCCACACCAGCGGCTGCTCCAGCTCGTAGCGCACGGTGGCGAAGGCCAGCAGCGGAATCGAGGTGCCGCTGGGCGTGACGATCTGCAGGTTCTGCAAGGTTTCCGGCGAACCGCGCTCGGCGTCGTTAGCACGGCCGACCACGTTGACCAGATAGATATCGTCATTGACCTGGGTCACCGCCGAGCCGCTGACGATGGTGTTCATCAGCTTGGCCACGTCTTCGGACGACAGGCCCAACTGCCGCGCCTTGTCCTGGGCGATGTCGATGCGCAGCACTTTGCCCGGCTCGTTCCAGTCGTAGATCATCTCGCCGATGTGCGCGTTGTGGTCCAGCAAGGTTGCCAATTCGATGGCGTGCTTGCGCACCTGGTCGATGTCCTTGCCGCTGACCCGATACTGGATCGGCCGGCCTACCGGCGGCCCCATTTCCAACGCCTGGACGTAGGTGCCGATGCCGACGAAGTCTTCGCGCAGGCGCTTCTTCAAGCGCTCGGTCAGCGCGCCACGCTGCTCCAGGCCTTTGCTGACGATCACCAACTGGGCGTAGTAAGGGTTCTCCAACTGCTGGTCAAGCGGCAGATAGAAACGGATCGCGCCCTGACCGATGTAAGTGCTCCAGCGCGCGATGTCCGGATCATCCTTGAGCGTGGCTTCGAGGCGGTCGACCGCCTTGCGCGTCTCGTTGATCGAAGCGTTCTGCGGCAGGTTCAGGTCCACCAGGATTTCCGGGCGGTCGGACGAAGGAAAGAACTGGTTCTGCACGAAACGCATGCAGAACAGCGCCGCGGCGAACAGCAGCAACGTGCCGATGATGGTCAGCCAGCGGTGGCGCATGCAGCCCAGCAGACCACTGTGGAACCAGCGCGCGACACGCCCCGGCTGCTCCGGCTTGGGTTTGACGTTCTTGCTCAGGATGTGCACGCCGATGACCGGTGCGAACAGCACCGCCACCACCCAGGACACCAGCATGGCCACCGCGATCACGGCAAACAGGGTGAAGGTGTACTCACCGGCCGAGCTGGCGTTCAGGCCAATCGGCACGAAGCCGGCCACGGTGACCAAAGTGCCGGTGAGCATCGGGAATGCGGTCGAGGTGTAAGCGAAGGTAGCCGCCTCCTCCTTGCTGTCACCCGCTTCCAGGCGAGTGACCATCATTTCCACGGTGATCATCGCATCGTCCACCAGCAGGCCCAGGGCGATGATCAACGCCCCCAGGGAAATGCGCTGCATGGTAATGCCGCTGTACTCCATGAACACGAAGACCATGGCCAGCACCAGCGGAATCGAGCAGGCCACCACCAGGCCGGCGCGCACGCCCAGGCTGATGAAGCTGACGATCAGCACGATGACCACGGCCTCGAACAAAGCGCTGGTGAACCCACCGACGGCCTTCTCGACCACCTCGGCCTGGTCCGAAACCTTGTGCACGCCCACGCCCACCGGCAACTGCGCGGTCAACGCGTTCATGCGCGCATGCAGCGCGGTACCGAATTCCTGAATGTTGCCGCCGTCTTTCATGGCAATGGCCAGGCCGATGGCGGGCTGGCCGTTGTAGCGGAACATCGGCGCGGCCGGGTCTTTGTAGCCACGTTCGATGTCGGCGATATCGGTCAGCCGGTAGAAGCGGTCGTTGAGCCTGAGGTTGACCGTCTCCAGGTCTTTTTCCGACTTGAACTGGCCCGAGGTGCGCACCGAAATGCGTTCCGGCCCTGCTTCGATCACGCCCGCCGGCGTCACCGCATTCTGTGCCTGCAGCGCGCCGACCACCTGTTGCTGGTCCAGGCCCAGCGCGGCCAGTTTGCGCGTGGAGAAATTCAGGTAGATCACTTCGTCCTGCTGGCCTACCAACTGAACCTTGCCCAGGTTCTCGACCTGACGGATCTCGGCGCGCACCTGCTCCACGTAGTCGCGCAGCTGCCGCATGCTCAGGCCGTCGGCAGTGAAGGCGTAGATCGAACCGAACACGTCACCGAATTCATCGTTGAACGAAGGCCCCTGCAGGCCCTGGGGGAAGGTGCCGCGAATATCGTCGACCTTCTTGCGCACCTGATACCAGATCTCTGGAATCGCCTTGGCATTGGTGGTGTCGCGCAGGTACACGAACACCGTCGACTCGCCAGGCCGCGTGTAGCTTTTCACGTAGTCCAGGGAGTCCAGCTCTTCGAGCTTCTTTTCGATGCGGTCGGTGACCTGCTTGAGCGTTTCATCCTGGGTCGCGCCCGGCCAGCGGCTCTGGATGACCATGGTCTTGATGGCGAACGCCGGGTCTTCTTCACGGCCCAGGTTGAAATAGGAGAACACGCCCATCAGCAGACCGACGAACATCAGGTACCAGACGAAGGACTGGTGCTTGAGCGCCCAGTCGGACAGGTTGAAACTTCCCTTCATTGCCGGCTCGCCTCGTCCAGTTTGATTTTCTGCCCGGGTTTCAGGCTGTTGACGCCAGCGCTGACCACGCGCTCACCCGCCTGCACACCGCTGCCCAGCACTACGACGCCACGGTCGCGGCTGAGCACGGTGACCGGGCGCGGGTTGACGGTCTTGTTCTGGACGTCCACCAGCCACACCTGGGTCTTGCCATCGACTTCCTGCACTGCGGTCTCCGGCAATTCCAGGCGCTGCGCGATGCTTGAACTCAAGGTCACGCTGATTGCAGTACCCAAGCGCAGGCCGGCAGGGTTCTCGCGCAGGGTCAGGCGTGCGCGACGGGTGCGCGTGGCACTGTCGGGCCGCGGCTCAAGCTCACGCAGGGTGCCGGTGGTCGCAACGCTCGGATCAAGCTGGGACTGCACTCGAAACTCCACGCCCTCGGGCAGGGTTTCGGCAAGCCCGGCGGGCAGGTCGATGACCGCCTCCTTGACGTCGGGGCGGGCCAGGACCACCACCTCTTCACCGGCGCTTACCACTTGCCCGACTTCCACCTTCCATTGGTTGACCACGGCGGCGTGATCGGCGCGCAATTCGCTGTAGCCCAGTTGATCCCTGGCTTGGCTGACGGCGGCCTTGGCCTGGTCGAGCGAGGCCTGGGCGGTCTTCAGGTCGGTCTGGGCGATGTCCAGGCCAGCCTGCGCACCGACGCCACGGTCGAACAACTCCTGCTGGCGGCGAGCATTGGCCTGGGCATTGATGAACTGCGCCTGCACGCGGGCCAGATCACCCTGGCTCGAGCGCAACTGGTTCTGCTGGTCGGTCGGATCAAGGGTGGCCAGCAGCTGGCTCTTCTCCACCTGGCTGCCGACATCCACCGCACGCCGGGCGATACGCCCCGATACGCGAAAGCCCAACGTGCTTTCGTAGCGCGCCTGGATATTGCCCGCGAAGCGACCCAGGCTCTGCTGGTCCAGGCCCTTGACCTCGACCGACAGCACCGGGCGGATCGGCTCGGGAGCTTGCTCTTCCTTCGAACAGCCTGCCAGCAACAGCACGGCCGCAGACAACGCGATCACCGCCTTCATGGCTGGCGCTCCTCGGCAATTTCCACCTGCATGTCCGGGTGCAGCAACTGCCCGCCGGCGACGACCACGCGGTCGCCGTTCTTCAAGCCATCGGCGATCACCACCTTGCCGGTCAGGTAACGGCCCACGTCAACCTTGCGCAGATTGACCTTGTCGCCTTCCCCCACCACCCACACGGCAGGCTCGGCGATGTCCTTGGTCAACGCCGACCAGGGCAGCTCGACGCTGGTCTTGCCCGGACCGTTGAGCGATGCGTTGACCACCGAGCCGAGGTCCATGCCCTTGGGCAGGCCTTGCAGGGCGATCTTCACGCGCACAGTACCGGTCTGCGCGGACACCGCTGGGGTGACTTCGCGCACCGTGCCGGTGGTCTTGATCGCCGGCTCGTCGAGCAGGCTGACGGTGATCGGCTGCTGGCCGGCCGGTTGGGCAAACAGCGACTCGTACACGTCGAATACCGCATCGCGGTCGCCATCGCGGGCCAGGCCGAAGATCGGCGCAGTGGCCTGTACCACCTGGCCAACCTCTGCCTGGCGGGCAGTGATCACGCCTGGGGCGTCGGCCACCAGGTCGGTGTAGCTCAATTGTTCACGGGCATTGGCCAACTGGGCGCTCGCCGCCGCCAACGAACTCTGCGCACCGCGCAGCGCCGCCTGGGCCGAGTCGTATTCACTCTGGCTGGTGTAGCCCTTGGGCAGCAGCTTCTGCTGGCGCACGAAGGCCGCCGATGTCTGTTTCACACGTGCCTGTTCGGCGGCCACTCCAGCCTTGGCCGAATCGACGTTGGTCTGCAGGTCCTTGGGGTCCAGGCGCGCCAGCACCTGCCGTGCGCTGACATGATCGCCCACGTCCACCAACCGCTGGATGATCTTGCCACCGACGCGGAACGACAACTGGGTCTGGATGCGCGCCTGCACATCGCCGGTGAGATTGACCGCAGCGGCGAACTCGCCGCTTTGCACATTCTCCACGCGCACGCGCGGATGCGTCGGCTCGATGGGCTTGTCTTCACCACACCCCGCCAGCGCAACCAACAAAAGGGAAACCCCTACAACCTTCCAACGAGGACCAGCCATGCAGGCTCCTTTGCGTGCGCTGTAATGCCAGGTGTGTATGCGACTGTGGCCGTGATGCGAGGTTCATTTGCCGGGAATGGCCCTGCCCGGACAAAGCAAAACGCCGACACTGTACAAGCTGTCGGCGCTCAGGTGAACCGTTGTCACACTCGGGAATCAGAACGCCGGCAATACCGCGCCGCTGTACTTCTTCTCGATGAAGGCTTTGACTTCGGGGCTGGTCAGCGCCTTGGCCAGTTTCTGCATGGCCGGGCTGTCCTTGTTGTCCGGACGGGCCACCAGGAAATTCACGTAAGGCGAATCCGATCCTTCGATCACCAAGGCATCCTTGGCCGGGTTCAGGCCGGCTTCAAGTGCGTAGTTGGTGTTGATCATGTCCAGGTCGACCTGGTCCAGCACGCGCGGCAGCATGGCCGATTCCAGCTCCTTGAACTTGAGGTTCTTGGGGTTGCTGGCGATGTCCTTGGGGGTGGCCAGGGCGTTGCTCGGGTCCTTCAGGGTGATCAGGCCGGCTTTCTGCAGCAGGATCAACGCACGGCCGCTGTTGCTACCCTCGTTGGGGATGGCGACGGTCGCGCCGTCCTTGAGTTCGCTCAGCGACTTGACCTTCTTCGAATAACCGCCGAAGGGCTCGACGTGTACGCCGATCACAGTGACCAGGTTGGTGCCCTTGCCCTTGTTGAAGCTTTCCAGGTACGGCAGGGTCTGGAAGTAGTTGGCGTCCAGACGCTTTTCGTTCACCTGTACGTTGGGTTGCACGTAGTCGGTGAACACCTTGATGTCCAGCTCGACGCCTTCCTTGGCCAGGGTCGGCTTGATCAGCTCGAGGATCTCGGCGTGGGGAACCGGCGTGGCGGCGATCACGAGTTTTTCTGCCGCGTTGGCCAGGCCGAAAGACAGGGAGGCCGCCAGAGCGGTGAACAGCAAAGCCTTTTTCATGCTAAGTCCTTGAAATTGGGTGGCGGCGGCAGCAATCGGCCAGCCTTGCGCGGACAATACCGGGAATTAATATTCCTACAAATACCTTTTAGTTTGCTGCTTATGCCTTTTTACGCAAGCGCTCGACGCTGCGGTTCAGCAGTGCTGCCAAAGCAACCGGCTCGGCGTGCTCGGCGGCCTGCGTCAACAGCTGCTCGATATGCACGAGCAGGTCCGTGTTCGCGGCCGCTGGCAGATTGAGATGCTCGGGCAGGATCTCGTCGCCGCGACTGACCAGCAAGGCAAAATGGATGACGTTTTCCAGCTCGCGGGTATTGCCGGGCCAATCGTGGCGCTCCAGCGCTCGCTGCGCATCGGCGCTGATCAGCGGCACCGCCAGGTTCAGACGGTGGCTGTAGATGCCCAGGAAATACTCGGCCAGGGCGAGGATATCGCCGGTCCGCTCGCGCAACGGCGGCAAGGTCAGGCGGCCTTCGCCCAGATAGGCGTGCAACCGTTCGTTGAATTTCCCCGCGGCCACGGCCTGGCCCAGATCGATGCTCGACGCCGCCACCAGGCGCACGTCCACGGGATTGGGCTGGGCCGCGCCGACGCGGGTCACTTCACGGGTTTCCAACGCCGCGAGCAGTTTGGTCTGGATCGCCAGCGGCAGGTCGGCGATCTCGTCCAGGTACAGCGTGCCGCCGTTGGCCGAGCCGAACCAGCCGGCCCGGCTGCTGGCCGTGCCGCTGTGGGCGCCTGCGCTGTAGCCGAACAGCTCGGCATCGGCGTAGGTTGGGCTTATCGCGCCGCAATTGACCGAGACAAAAAGGCCGCCACGGTCACTGCCGCGATGAATGTGGCGGGCGAGCAGTTCCTTGCCGGTGCCGCTTTCACCCTGAATCAGCACCGGCAGTGCCTTGGGCGCGAGCCGCTCGAGCTCCTCGCGCAAGCGTCGCGAGCGCGGATCGACGAACACCAGCGCCTTGGCGCGGATGCTCAGCGGGCTCTTGTCGGCGTCGGGAAAGGTCAGCAGCGGCTGGCCGAAGGTGTCGTTGTATGCGGTCATGGGCAAGGCTCCCACCGGCCTGGCTGCAGGCGGCGTACTCGGTTGTCGGGCATTCAGGCGCGCAGCTGGATGTGCTGGTCCATGCGACTCTGCAGGCGATAGAGGTAGGCAAACCCCTGTTCCCAGCGTCGATGCCCGGACTTGACGTTGATATGCCCGGCACCGGCCAGAATGCCGGCTTCGGCGCCCCAGTCGCGGGCCAGTTGCAAGGCTCGCGGAGCACTGGCCGCAGGGTCGTTGTCCGAGCCCACCACTTGGCTGGGGAATGGCAGCAGGTGTTTGGGGATGGGTGCGAAGTTGCGCAGGGCCGGCGAGCAGGCCGGGCGCTCTACGTCTGCAGGCGCCACCAGCAGGGCTCCGCGAACCTTGCGCAACGAGACCAGCGAGGCGGCGACCGACCAGTGGGCGACGGTCACGCATCCCAGGCTGTGAGCAATGAGAATCACCGGATCGGCGCTGGCATTCACCGCGCGGTCCAGCGCCGCGACCCAGTCTTCACGCCGTGGCGTGAGCCAGTCGTCCTGCTCGACCCGCGCGCTGTTGGGCAGGGTTCGTTGCCAATGGCTTTGCCAATGGTCGTCGGACGAGCCCTGCCAGCCTGGCACGATCAGATAGCGGATCGACTCATTGCGCATGGGATGCGCCTCCTGCAAACGTTGCGTTGGAGGCCAGTATAGGGAAAGGAGTTATATCCGTTAAGGAATAAGAAGCTATTTATTAATAACCAAAATAAAGGTCAATCGGCCCCGTAGCAGCGCCGCAAGCCGCGTCGGCGGCACGCGCGGTCTGCCTGCTGCCACCGCATAACCCCGGACGCGGCTTGCGCCGCTGCTACAAGGTGCGCGTGATCTTCTGTAGCAGCGGCGCAAGCCGCGTCGGCGGCACGTACAGTCTGCCTGCTGCACCGCATCGACCCCGGACGCGGCTTGCGCCGCTGCTACAAGGTGCGCGTGATCTTCTGTAGCAGCGGCGCGAGCCGCGTCGGCGGTAAACACGGTGTCTCTGACGCACCGCGTTGAATTCGGACGCGGCTTGCGCCGCTGCTACAGACCTGACGCCTTCTGCCAGACCTTGGGCTTGAAGAACAACGTCTCGCCCCGCGCCAGGCCACTCAGGCTGTCATGGTCCTTGACCACTTCGGCCTCGATCAGCTCGCTCTGCCCCTCGACCTTGAGCGTCACCCGCGTGGTTGCGCCCAACGGACGAATGTCACGCACTTCGGCCGCATGATGGTCGTCCAGCTCGTGGCGCGACAGCGACACTTCGTGCGGACGAAACAACACATGCTCCTCACCACCCAACTGCAAGCGGTTGGAGTCGCCCAGAAAGTGATAGACGAAGTCGCTGGCCGGGTTCTCGTACACCTCGCCTGGCGAACCGATCTGCTCGATGACACCCTTGTTCATCACTACGATGCGATCCGCCACTTCCATGGCTTCTTCCTGGTCGTGGGTCACGAAGACCGAGGTCAGGTTGATGTCCTCGTGCAAGCGCGCCAGCCAGCGACGCAGCTCCTTGCGCACCTTGGCGTCGAGCGCGCCGAAGGGTTCGTCGAGCAGCAACACCTTGGGCTCGACCGCCAGGGCACGGGCCAGGGCAATACGCTGGCGCTGTCCCCCGGACAACTGCTCGGGGTAGCGATCGTGCAACCAGTCCAACTGCACCATGTTCAACAGCTCATGCACTTTCTGCGCAATCACCGTTTCGGTGGGCCGTTCGCGCTTGGGTTTCATGCGCAAGCCAAAGGCGACGTTGTCGAACACTGTCATGTGTCGGAACAGCGCGTAGTGCTGGAACACGAAACCGACGTTGCGATCCCGCACATCGTGGCCTGAAACGTCCTCGCCGTGGAACACGATGCTGCCCTGGTCGGGCGTTTCCAGGCCGGCGATGATGCGCAGCAAAGTGGTCTTGCCGCACCCGGAAGGGCCCAGCAGAGCCACCAGCTCGCCACTCTGGATGTCCAGATTGATGGAGTCCAGGGCCTGGAAGGCATTGAAGCGCTTGCTGACGTTACGAACTTCGATCGACATTAATCATTCCTCCGCGGCGCTGTTGCGCAGGCGGTCAATACGGGACTCGCTCCACTGCTTGAGCAGCAGGATGAAGAGCGCCAGGATCAGCAACAGGCTCGCAACGGCAAAGGCGGCGACATGGTTGTATTCGTTGTAGAGAATTTCCACGTGCAGCGGCAGGGTATTGGTCACGCCGCGAATGTGCCCGGACACCACCGACACGGCACCGAACTCGCCCATGGCCCGCGCGGTACACAGCACCACGCCGTAGATCAGCCCCCACTTGATGTTCGGCACGGTGACGTACCAGAACATCTGCCAGCCATTCGCGCCCAGCAGGCGCGCCGCTTCCTCTTCCTGCGTGCCTTGTTCCTGCATCAGCGGGATCAGCTCGCGGGCCACGAACGGCACGGTCACGAAGATGGTGGCAAGCACGATACCTGGCAAGGCGAACACGATCTGGATGTCGTGGTCCTGCAGCCACGGCCCGAACAGGCCCTGAGCGCCGAACATCAGCACATAGACCAGGCCGGCAATGACCGGCGACACCGAGAACGGCAGGTCGATCAACGTGACCAGAATGCTCTTGCCGCGAAACGAATACTTGCTCACGCACCACGCGGCGCTGACGCCGAACACCAGGTTCAGCGGCACCGAAATGAGCACGGCGAACACCGTCAGCTTGAGCGCCGACAGCGCATCGGGCTCGAAGATCGCCGCGAAAAAGGTCCCCAGGCCCTGCTTCAAGCCCTGGGACACGACGATCAGCAACGGCAGCAACAGAAACACGGCGAAGACCAGCCAGCCAAGGGCGATCAACACCCGCCGCGAGGTTGCGCTGCCACGCCGGGCCGCATTGGTGGAGGCAGCAATGGAAGATGCAGACATGTGCGGAGCCTCCTTCAAGGGGTTTCGATGCGCCGCTGCAACAAGTTGATCAGCAGCAGCAGAATGAAGGAAACCACCAGCATCATCACGCCGATGGCCGTGGCGCCGGTGTAGTCGTATTGGTCCAGCTTGACCATGATCAGCAGCGGCAGGATTTCGGTCTTCATCGGCATGTTGCCGGCAATGAAAATAACCGATCCGTACTCACCCACGCCGCGGGCGAACGCCAGGGCAAAACCGGTGAGCCAGGCAGGCAACAGCGCCGGCGCGAGGATGAAGCGGAACACCTGCAGCGGCTTGGCACCCAGGCAGGCCGCGGCTTCCTCGACCTCGCGCGGAATGTCGGCCAGCACCGGCTGCACTGTGCGCACCACGAACGGCAAGGTGACGAAGGTCAGGGCCAGGGTGATGCCCAGCGGGGTGTAGGCGATCTTGAAACCCAGGTCGGCGGCGAACTGCCCAACCAGGCCGTTGGGTGCATACAGCGCCGTCAGGGCAATGCCTGCCACGGCCGTGGGCAGGGCGAACGGCAGGTCGATCATCGCATCGATGATCTTGCGTCCGGGAAAGGTGTAGCGCACCAGCACCCAGGCCAGCAGGGTGCCGATCACTCCATTGATGATCGCCGCACACAACGCCGTGCCGAAACTGAGTTTCAGTGCGGCGAGTACGCGAGGTGCGGTAACGATGGTCCAGAACTGTTCCCAGGTCAGCTGCGCGGCATGCACGAACATGGCGGCCAGGGGGATCAGCACGATCAGGCTGAGGTACACGACGGTGTAGCCCAGCGTCAGCCCGAAGCCGGGTATGACGGGGGAGATACGACGCGACATAGAAGTCCTTGATGAATACGGTTTACGCAATCGGGCCTCTTCGCGGGCAGAGCCCATTCCCACAGGCTTTACGGTGACCTGTGGGAACGGGGCAGGCGGCGAGCCCTCTGCCCGCGAAGAGGCCAGCCGCCTCAACGCATGTCTATAGCTTATTGAGCCTGGTAAATCTGATCGAACACCCCACCATCATTGAAGAATTTGGGCTGTGCGGTTTTCCACCCGCCGAAATCCTTGTCGATAGTAACCAGATTCAGCGCTGGAAATTGCTTCGCATACTTGGCTGCCACGTCCTTGTCGCGCGGACGATAGAAGTTCTTCGCAGCGATTTCCTGGCCAGCCGGGCTGTACAGGTGCTTGAGGTAGGCTTCGGCGATTTCCTCGTTGCCCTTCTTCTTCACGTTCTTGTCGACCACGGCCACTGGCGGCTCAGCCAAAATCGACAGCGAAGGCACGACAATGTCGAACTTGTCCGCGCCACCGTCTTCCTTCAATGCCAGGAACGCCTCGTTCTCCCAGGCCAGCAAAACGTCACCCTGACCATTGTTGACGAAGGTGATGGTCGAGCCACGTGCACCGGTGTCCAGGATCGGCACGTGCTTGAACAGCGTCTGTACGTACTCTTTGGCCTTGCCTTCGTCGCCACCGCCGGCTTTCAGGCCGTAGGCCCAGGCTGCCAGGAAATTCCAACGGGCGCCGCCGGACGTCTTCGGGTTCGGCGTGATCACCGAGACATCATTCTTGATCAGGTCGCCCCAGTCCTTGATGCCCTTGGGGTTGCCCTTGCGCACCAGAAACACGATGGTCGAGGTGTAGGGCGTGCTGGCGTCCGGCAGACGGGTCTGCCAGTTCTCCGGGATGGACTTGCCCAAGCGGCTGATCTCGTCGATGTCACCGGCCAGCGCCAGGGTCACCACATCGGCGGGCAGGCCGTCGATCACCGCGCGGCCCTGTTTGCCCGAACCACCGTGGGATTGCTTGATCGACACGGTGTCGCCCGCGTGTTCCTTTTTCCAGAAGTTAACGAACTCGGCGTTGTATTCCTGGTACAGCTCGCGGGTCGGATCGTAGGACACGTTGAGCAGCTCGTAGTCCTTGGCGACGGCGGAGCCGGCAAACACGGCGCTGGCGAGGGCTGCCAAGGCATAACGGCGGATAGACATGGACGAAGCTCCTGGAATGGCGGGTATTTTTCTTATGGCTGCTACGCAGGACGCGTACTCAGCTGGGCTTGTTGCCCGGGTTCTGCAAACGGAATTTTTCCTTGCGTTCGATCTGCACGACTTGAGCGTTGTGTACGGTGATCTCCACCGCACCGAAACGCAGGTCGCGCAGCGCACTCTGAATTTCCCGCAGAATGGTGGCTTCGTCCTGTCCTTCGACGCTGCGTAGCGATGCGCTCATGATCATGCTCCTGGGTAAGGGGTGCCAAGGTGGCGTGAGCGCGATAGTAGAGCGGTCCTATTATTCTTAAAAATACTGTTTAAGAATTTTCATATAACCAAAAGTTTTTATCTGTGCCTATTGGACCTGCCATTGCAGCGCAGCGGCTTGCACCGGACGGCCGAACCAATAGCCCTGGCCCAGTCCGCAACCGTGCTCCAGCAGGAACTGCGCCTGATTCGCTTGCTCGATGCCCTCGGCGTGCACCTGCATGCCCATGCTGTGCGCCAGCGCGATGATCGCCGTGGTGATCGCCACATCGTCCTCGTCGCCGGGCAGGCCGGCGACGAAACCCTGGTCGATCTTGAGTTTGTGGACCGGCAGGCGCTTGAGCCTGAGCAAGGATGAATAACCGGTGCCGAAGTCGTCGATCGCCAGTTGCAAACCCAGATCGCGCAGGTGATGCAGTTGCTCCAGTGCGCGGTCCGGATCATCCATCACCGCACTTTCGGTCACTTCCAGTTCCAGATGCGCAGGCGCCAGTTCCGTCTCGGCCAGGACCCTTTCGACCTGCCGGTAGAGATCATGGTGGCCGAATAGACGGCTAGAGATGTTCACCGCGACGAAATCCAGTGCCTTGCCCTCGACCTGCCACTGCCGCATCTGGCGGCACGCGGTGGCCAGCACCCAAGTGTCGATTTCGGCGATCAAACCACTGCGCTCGGCAATCGGTATGAACTGCCCTGGCGGCACCAGGCCGCGCTCCGGGTGCTGCCAGCGCACCAGCGCCTCCACCCCGACCATGGCCTTGTCGCGCAGGGCATGCACCGGTTGGTAGTGCACCCGCAACTGCCCGTCGGCAAGGGCCTGGCGCAGTTCTGCGGTCACTTCGATCTGCTGCTGGGCGCGGGTGGTCAGCTCTTGGGTATACAGGGCATAGCTCGAACGGCCCCGTGCCTTGGCCTGGAACAGCGCCGAGTCGGCGTTGCGCAACAGCTGCTCGGCACCCTGCGCGTCGTCGGGAAACAGACTGATGCCCATGCTGGCGCTGATGAACAGGGTGTGCCCGTCGATGGCGAAGGGCGCGCGCAGGCCTTCGAGCAACCCCTGCCCCAGCGCCGTCGCCTGCCCTGTGCGCAACTCGCCTTCCATCAGCACGGCAAATTCGTCGCCGCCCAGCCGAGCCAGGGTCACCTCCTCGCCCAACCCGCACTGCAAACGCTCGACCACAGCCATCAGCAACCGATCGCCCACGCCATGACCGAAGCTGTCGTTGACGTTCTGGAAGTGGTCGAGGTCGATGAGCAACAACGCGCAGCAGCGTTGCGCAAGCCGGGCCGTACTCAAGGCGTGCTCGGTGCGGTGGCTGAACAGCAGGCGATTGGGCAACCCGGTCAGCGGATCATGGTGTGCCAGATGGGCCAGCTCGCGCTGCGAATGCCTGATCGCGCTGATGTCGGAGAACACCGCCACATAGTGGCTCAGCTTGCCCCGATCATCGCGGATCGCGCGGATGGTCTGCCACTGCGGGTAGCTGTCGCCGCCCTTGCGACGGTTCCAGATCTCGCCGCTCCACTGGTCGTGCTCGGCCAGCGTGCGAAACATCTGTTGATAGAAGGCCGGCGGATGCTGCCCGGATTTGAACGTGTTCGGGTTCTGCCCGAGCACTTCGTCCTCGGCATACCCGGTGATCGCCATGAAGGCCCGGTTGACCTGCAGGATGCGCCCTGCAGTGTCGGTCACCAGCACGCCGTCGGCGGTGCAGTCGAAAACCGCTGCCGACAAACGTCGGCTTTCGCGGTTGGCCTGCCGCGCGCGCAGCCAGCCAAAGGCGAACGCACTGCCCAGCAACCACACACCGCAACCGGCCAGATGAACCCCCCATCCGGCCGACGACGCTCCGAAAAGGCCGTTTGCCACACGACTGCACAACAGAAACCACACCACACAGACAATCAGGTAAATCACAACGCCGCGCGCTGTAACCCGAGATAAAACAGACATAGGGTCAATCGGCCACACAAAATGTGTACCAATTATAGAATAGAAACATTCAGCGACTCTTATCTAAAAGAGCGACTGGCTTTATCTGATAGCTAGTCGATAATGCGCTGCACGCATTACCCACCCAACCGAGGGCCTTCCCGCCTATGTGGTACAACGGTTTTCTCGATCTGTCCGCCTGGCAAGTGGTGGCAGTCACGTTGTTGCTGACCCATGTGACCATCATCAGCGTCACTGTCTACCTGCACCGCTATTCCGCCCACCGCTCGCTGGAACTCAACGCCGGGCTCAAGCACTTCTTCCGTTTCTGGCTCTGGCTCACCACTGCCCAGAACACCCGCGAGTGGACCGCCATCCACCGCAAGCACCACGCCAAATGCGAAACCGTCGACGATCCGCACAGCCCCGTGATCAAGGGCCTGGGCACCGTGATGCGTACCGGCGCCGAGCTCTATCGCAAAGAGGCGGAAAACCCCGACACCTTGCGCATCTATGGCAAGAACTGCCCCGAAGACTGGATCGAGCGCAACCTGTACTCGCGCTTCCGCCACACTGGCGTGGTCCTGATGCTGGTCATCGACCTGTTGCTGTTCGGCGCCCTCGGCCTGACCGTGTGGGCCGTGCAGATGATGTGGATTCCCTTCTGGGCAGCCGGTGTCATCAATGGCCTCGGCCATGCCGTGGGCTACCGCAACTTCGAATGCCGCGACGCGGCCACCAACCTGGTGCCGTGGGGCATCATCGTCGGCGGCGAAGAACTGCACAACAACCACCACACCTACCCCAATTCGGCCAAGCTGTCGGTCAAGAAATGGGAGTTCGACATGGGTTGGGCCTGGATCAAGCTGTTCACCTGGCTGCGCCTGGCCAAGGTCCAGCGCGTGGCACCGATTGCCCACCGCGTGGAAGGCAAGGGCCAGCTCGACATGGACACCGCCATGGCGATCCTCAACAATCGCTTCCAGATCATGGCGCAGTACCGCAAGCTGGTGATCGCGCCGCTGGTGCAACAGGAGCTGAGCAGGGTCGACGAATCGGTACGTCACCAGTTCCGCCGGGCCAAGCGCCTGCTGTCGCGTGAAACCAGCCTGCTGGACGAAGGGCATCACCTGCACATCCAGACGATGCTCGAACACAGCCATGCATTGCGCGTCATCTATGAAAAGCGCCTGGCCCTGCAACAGATCTGGGCGCGCACCAGCTCCAACGGTCATGATATGCTCGCCGCCATCAAGGATTGGATCCAAGAGGCCGAAGCCAGTGGCATTCACTCGCTGCGCGACTTCGCGACCCAGCTCAAGACGTACTCGCTGAGGCCTGCTGCAGCCTGAGCCGTTTATCGGTGCGCCTTGGCCCCAGGGCGCGCCGTTCGGAACTTCGTTACAATTTTTCGCTCTCAGACTCATAGCGCTACCGCCTGGGATCATGCCTTGGCCGCGCCTTTTCGCGCATCCGTTCGCAGTAATCCCAACGCCTCTGAGATGCCGTGATGATGGTCAATAAAAAATTACCTTCTACACCCGTCAAACCTCTACCCGAAGCCGCTGAAACCCTATTGGCCTTGATGCATGCCCAGGGTGAGGTCGCGCGGCTCAAGGAGCGCGAGCAGCTGTTCAGCTCGCTGTTGGTCAGCGTCAACGCGGTACTCTGGGCGTTCGATTGGGAAACCCAGCAGATGATCTACGTCAGCCCCGCCTACGAAAGGATTTTTGGCCGCTCGGTGGGTTTGCTGCTGGCCGACTACAACGAATGGCGCGACAGCATCTACCCGGATGACCTGGACTACGCCGATCGCAGCCTGGCCGAAGTGCTCGACAAGGGCGCCGTCGAAGACCGCGAATACCGCATCATCAGCGCCGATGGCCAGATCCGCTGGCTCAGCGACAAGTGCTTCGTCAGCCACCAGGTGGATGCAGGCCAGCGCGTGATCGTGGTGGGTATCGCCGAGGACATTACCGAAAAGAAGCACCTTGAAGGCGAGCTCCAACGCCTCGCCACCACCGATGTCCTGACCCAGAGCAGCAACCGTCGACACTTCTTCGAATGCGCCCACCGCGAGTTCGAGCAGTCCCGCCTCAACGACACGCCCATGGCCTTCCTGCTGCTGGACATCGACGACTTCAAGATGATCAACGATACCTATGGCCACCAGGAAGGTGACCACGTGCTGCAACGCATCGCCGAAACCGGCCGTGCGGTACTGCGCCGTGGCGATTTGTTCGGGCGCATCGGTGGTGAAGAATTCGCCGCCGTGTTTCCGGGCTGCGCGCCGGACATGGCCATGCAGATCGCCGAGCGCCTGCAGCGCGAAATCCAGCGCCTGAGCTTCCACCACAACGGCAAGAACTACGGCGTGACGGTAAGCCAGGGCCTGACTAGTATTCAGCCGCAAGACGAAATGCTCGACTCCCTCTTCTCGCGCTCCGACGCCGCCATGTACCAGGCCAAGCGCCAAGGCAAGAACCAGATCGTGCCGGCCTAGTCAGCGAACCATTGGTGTCCCCGGCCACCTGTTCAATTGCGACACGCCTATTTTATGCAACTGTGCTGGATTGATCGCGTCTGGCCCATTAGGGAATTCAAGCATGTTGTATCAATTTGCAGAATTATCTACCTAGATCAAAGCCCATTGGGTGTAGGTTGTGCTAGCCAACTTCATTGTTCTCTATTGAAAAGACATATTCGTTTCCTTGAGCTATATGTTAGGTCATGGTTTACTTTTCCATGAAGCTACGGAGAATTACCACTCAAGGAGTTGCACATGAAACAATTATTTATGATTGCCACGCTTGTCCCGCTATCGGTTACTGCTAATTATGACAGCAAAGATCACCTAAGCTTTCCGCCTGCTTACTCCACGTTAACTAAAGTTGATTGGGAGGACTGGGAGTCTGTGACGAAAGAATTCAGAGACAACGCCCTCTGGAATCAAAACACCACTGAAATCCAGTCATGCGAAAGCCTCTATAGTTTGCCGGTGACCACATCCCGCGAAGGCAATGTCAGCTTTGGCGCAATCTGCACCATCGCAGGCTCTGGCCAAAAGGTATTCATATGCACCTACCGCATGCTAGGCCGCTTCGAGGTATTTCCAGAATTTCAACGTGACCTGCCGTGGATCGCACAGAAGATTTTCGACAATTGCTGGGGTGGGTGATCCCCACCTCTCTCGATCGCCGCCAAGGCCAGTGATCAGATAGAGGCCTTTATTCATGTCCCGGCATAGCCCAGCGCATCAGCGAATCATTGGCGCGCCCCGCCACCAGTTCAACTGTGACACGCCTATCTTGAGCAACCGTGCTGGTTTGTCTTGAGCAATTTTGTTTATATTTACGCCTGATGAAAGTCCCGAAATATCCGTCAGAATGTTCATCAGTGTGGCCTCCCGCTATCGAGCTGTAGTCCTATGGACACCAGTGGCAATTGCGTGCCCTATCTTAGATTTTGAGCAGATGGAAGCGATGGCTAGTTAGAACCACCGATTCATTTTTCACTTAACCATATGATCGCTTTCGGATCCAGTCCTGACCCTGTAACCATTGACAATCGGCGCCGAATCCTGGATCGGAGATACTTCCTGTGCATGTGACGGCGGGTGGCTGGATCCGATATCAATTGATCGCTTCTTGTCCACTAGAAATCTAATTATATTATATCAATTTGCAGGATTATCTACCTAAATCTAAGCCAATTGGTTGGAGTGCTGTGCTAGCCAACTATATTTTTTTATCAAAAGACATATTCACTTCCTTGAGTCATACCTTAGATCATGGTTTACTTTTCCATGGAACGACGGAGAATAACCACTCAAGGAGTTACACATGAAACAATTATTTATACTTATCCAGCTCATACTGCTTTCCACTGCAGCTATTGCAGGCAGTGAGTCAGAGCTCGAATTTCCGCCAGCGAACTCGGTTTTGATGACAGTAGATCCGGAAGACTGGAAATCTGTAACGCAAGAATTCAGAGATATTGCACTATGGAACAAAAGCGCTACCAAAATACAATCATGTGACAGCCTTTATACTTTACCTGTATCAGTATCGCGCGAAGGCAATGTTAGCCTTGGCGGTATCTGCACCATTGCCGGGTCTGGCCAAAAAGCGTTCATATGTGTAGACCGCATGCTCGGCCGCTTCGAGGTATTTCCAGAATATCAGCGTGACCTGCCCTGGATCGCCCAGACAATATTCGACCATTGCTGGGGTGGTTGATCCCCACCTCTCTCAATCACCGCGAAGGCCCGTGGTCAGATAGAGGCCGTTATTCATGTCCCGACGTAGTCCAGGGCATCAGCGAATCATTGGCGCGCCCCGCCACCAGTTCAGCTGCGACACGCCTATCTTGAGCAACCGTGCTGGTTTGCCTTGGGCTATCTGGGTGACGTCTTCGTCGGCGCCCAGCGATGCCATCTGCGCTGCAATATTCACGATCAGTTTTTCCCTTGTGTACACCCCGCCGCCCAACTGGTAGGCCGCGGCGATCATCTCGCGCAGCTCGAGCGGCAATCGCCAGCGTCGGCGCAATTCCGAGCCATAAGGCGCACCAAACGTTCGTAGCGCGTAAGTCAGCTTCGTGTGGTCGAGCTCACCGCCTGCCAGACGCCATTCCTGCAAAACGCGCAGCAGCGCCAGATCGCCCAGGCAGTGCAACACGCCTGCGCAATAGCAGCGCCACTCGTCCACATTCTGTTGATGGGCAATGTTGCGAGCGAATTCGGCTGTGTGGGTCGAGCGGTTCCAGCAGATTTCGGCTTGTTCGAGCAGCAGCGGGTCACTCAGGTAGGCACTGGGCCGGGTGGTCATGCCCAGCAGCAGATTCATGCTCTGCGTAGGGCCCAGCGCTTGCAAGGCCTGCATCAGCGTCAACACCGGCGCCGCGCCCTGTTTCGCCGCACTGTTAGCGGCGCTCACCAGCACCCCGGTGACTTGCGGGTCGCTGCGCACGTTGGCTTCCAGCACCTTTAGGTTCAAGCCTTGTGGCCCTAGCGCCCGCTGTACCGCCGCCTGCACGTCGCACAGCAGCGGCCCACCGTCGCAGTCCAGGCGGCGACGCGTCAGATACTGTTCCAAAGTGGTACCGGCAGCGATCTGCGGAATCCGGCAAACCACCACCTCTGCGGAGCCAGACAACAGCGTCTGCAGGCGCGCCTTCAAACTGGTCATATTCAAGGGTTTGGTCAGATAGGCCGTCGGCGCTAGGGGCAGCACTTCGCGCACGCTCGCGCTGTCGCTGCGCTCGCTCAACAAGATGAACGGCAAGGCCGACAGACGAGGGCTCTTGCGCACTCCGCGCAGCAAGTCCAGACCGCTGATGCCCAGCAACTCGCGCGCTGCAATCACCAAGTCCGGTGGCTCGCGCAGATGCTCCAGCGCCTCAGGTCCCGTGGCGCACGCCTGCAGGCGCGCATCGCAACGTACATCGAGCAGCATCTGCGACAACAGATCACGCATCCAAGGGTCGGATTCGGCGATCAACACACGAGGAGGCATGCTGGTAGCGGTATTCATAGGCGCACTCCATGGGCCAGGGATGACAGCATGACTCTCGATGGTGAGTATGAACGGTACTGCAAAAAAACGGATTCAGCAGAGGGTTTTAGCGCATGACGCGCCTGGCTGCAAACGAGGTGCAAACTAAAACCACCCCATAAAAAACCCGCCGAAGCGGGTTTTTCCTACCAAGCATTCACATCACTCACGCCAGCTCAGCGAAGCACTCTTCGATGATGGCCAAGCCTTGGTCCAACAGCTCGTCAGGCGCAGTCAGTGGAACCAGGATGCGCAGGACGTTTCCGTAAGTACCGCACGACAGCAGAATCAAACCCTTGTCGCGCGCCTTGGCAACGACCTGGGCCACTGCTGCGGCGTTCGGCTTGTGGGTGTCGCCGCCTTCGAATAGCTCGATGGCAATCATCGCGCCCAGTGCGCGCACATCACCAATCACCGGGTACTTGGCCTGGATGGCGCGCAGGCCCGCCACCAAGTGCTCGCCGACTGCCTTGCTGCGATCGAGCAGGTTCTCTTCCTCGAACACTTCCATCACGGCCAGTGCTGCCGCGCAGGCGATAGGGCTGCCCGCGTAGGTGCCGCCCAGGCCGCCTGGAGCGATGGCGTCCATGTACTCGGCTTTGCCGCATACCCCGGCCAGAGGGAAACCGCCAGCAATGGACTTGGCGAAGGTGGTCAGGTCGGGTGCGACACCCATCTGCTCCATGGCGAAGAACGTACCGGTACGGCCTGCGCCGGTCTGCACTTCATCGGCGATCAGCAGGATGCCGTGCTGGTCGCACAGGGCGCGCAGACGCTGCATGAAGGCTTTCGGCGCGACATAGAAACCGCCCTCACCCTGCACCGGCTCGAGAATGATCGCTGCGATGTCACGCGGTTCAGCGTCGTTCTTGAAGATGCGCTCGATGCTGGCGATCGAATCGTCGACGCTGACGCCGTGCAGTTCGCAAGGGTACAGCGCGCGGAACACACCGCCGGGCATCAGGCCCATGCCAGCCGAGTACGGCACGACCTTGCCGGTCAGGCCCAGTGTCATCATGGTACGGCCGTGGTAGGCGCCGGTGAAGGCGATCACCCCGGCACGGCCAGTGGCAGCGCGGGCGATCTTGATGGCGTTTTCGACCGCTTCGGAGCCAGTGGTGACCAGCAAGGTCTTCTTGTCGAAATCGCCGGGTACCTTGGCGTTGATCTTCTCGCAGACTTCAACGTAGGGCTCGTAAGCCAGCACCTGGAAGCAGGTGTGGGTCAGCTTGTGCAATTGCGCTTGCACAGCAGCGATCACCTTCGGATGAACGTGACCGGTGTTGAGCACCGCGATGCCGCCGGCAAAGTCGATGAATTCGCGACCTTCGACGTCGGTAACCGTGGCGTTCTGCGCCGACTCGGCAAAGATCGGATGAATCTGGCCCACACCGCGTGGCACGGCAGCCTGGCGGCGTTGCATCAGGGATTCGTTGGTCTTGCTCATGACATTCCTCATTCGCCGCTCATCGGTCGGCGTGATTCAAGGATAAAGCGGCCGGTAAGTACCGCAGCAGCATACGATGATCGACTGCTGCGGCCGCCGGCCGCCAAGGGTTCTGCGCGGTGGGTTACACCGAAATGCAGAGGTATTTTATTTCCAGGTAATCTTCGATGCCGTACTTGGAGCCTTCGCGGCCCAGGCCCGAGGCCTTGATGCCGCCGAACGGCGCCACTTCGTTGCTGATCAGGCCGGTGTTGATACCGACCATGCCGTATTCCAGCGCCTCGGCAACACGGAACACGCGGCTCATGTCGCGGGCATAGAAGTACGACGCCAGGCCGAACTCGGTGTCGTTGGACATGGCAATCACTTCGGCCTCGTCCTGGAAGCGGAACAGTGGCGCCAGCGGGCCAAAGGTTTCTTCCTTGGCCACGGCGGCATCCTTGGAGACGTTGACCAGCACGGTCGGCTCGAAGAAGTTGCCCTGCAGCGCATTGCCACCGGTGAGTACGGTTGCGCCCTTGCTGACCGCGTCGGCGATGTGTTCCTTGACCTTGGCCACGGCCTTGTCGTCGATCAGTGGCCCGGTAGTGGTGCCTTCTTCCAGACCGTTGCCGATCTTGAGCTTGCTCACTGCAACCTTCAGCTTCTCGGCGAACGCGTCGTAAACGCCGTCCTGCACATAGATACGGTTGGCGCAGACGCAGGTCTGGCCGTTGTTGCGGTACTTGGAAATGATCGCGCCTTCGACCGCCTTGTCCAGGTCGGCATCGTCGAACACGATGAAAGGAGCGTTACCACCCAACTCTAGCGAGACTTTCTTGATGTCCTTGGCGCACTCGGCCATCAACTGGCGACCGATCTCGGTCGAGCCAGTGAAGCTCAGCTTGCGCACGATCGGGTTGCTGGTCAGCTCACTGCCGATGTCGCCAGCGCTGCCGGTCACGACGCTGAACACACCCTTGGGAATGCCTGCGCGTTCGGCCAGCTCAGCCAGCGCCAATGCCGAGAACGGCGTCTGCGAGGCAGGCTTGAGCACCATGGTGCAGCCTGCGGCCAGCGCCGGGCCCGCTTTGCGGGTGATCATCGCGGCCGGGAAGTTCCACGGGGTGATGGCGGCGGTCACGCCGATTGGCTGCTTGATCACGATCAGACGCTTGTCCGGCTGGTGGCCGGGAATGGTGTCGCCGTAGACGCGCTTGGCCTCTTCGGCAAACCACTCGATGAACGAAGCGGCATAGACGATCTCGCCTTTGGATTCGGCCAATGGCTTGCCCTGCTCCAGGGTCATCAGACGGGCGAGGTCATCCTGGTTTTCGATCATCAGTTCGAACCAGCGGCGCAGCTTGTTCGAGCGCTCCTTCGCGGTCAACGCACGCCAGGCGGGCAGTGCCTTGTCGGCAGCCTCGATGGCGCGGCGGGTTTCGGCGGCGCCCATTTTCGGCACGGTGCCGAGAATTTCGTTGGTAGCAGGGTTGCTGACCTTGATGGCCTGCCCACTGTCGGCGCCCAGCCACGCACCATCTATATAGGCTTGCTGGCGGAACAACGAGGTATCTTTGAGCTGCATGTCGGCTTCCTTGATGGCGCCGTACGTGACGGCACGAATGGAGGGATGAAAAGGCGCCCGGGCTGAGGTGAAATACCGCATGGATGAACGCATGCGCATCAGCAACCAGACAAGAGCGTTTGAAATCTCAAACGAATCCTAGGATCTATGGCGGTAAAGGACAATAGCCGTTCGAAAAAAAGAACGACAAGCCTTGCAAGCCTGGGTATGCCCGGCTTGCGCGAGTGTCACCGTAGCAGATTACAAACGATGTGCCGGTTATCGCAATGGACGACCACCCCCGACATGGGTATCATGGCGCCCGCGTCGCACCAGTAGCTCAGCTGGATAGAGTACTGCCCTCCGAAGGCAGGGGTCATGGGTTCGAATCCCGTCTGGTGCACCATCTTCTCCTTTTCGTCCAGCACGTCCTTGTGCTGCACGATCTCAGCTTGATCGCTTCAACCCCTCGCACCCTTTCAAATCATTTTCGCATCCAAAAATGGCGCACGCACGTCGGGTACAAACGTCAGTGTTCGTGTCTATGGCGTCAGGCCCACCCCAACGTGACGCTGTTGCTGCCATTCTGCGAACGAGCAGTAGCTTCCTGGCGCTTCGACCCGATACATTTAATATTAAAAAAATTGAACTTTTTATGCTTCAAGCAGCATGTAAGAAAACCTCATTTTCGTGAAAATCTTCGCTAAAGATTCCCTCTGCGCTGCCGATTGGATGAACGCAGCACTGGCATGGAGGAGCCGACCGAAGAAACTAAAACAGCGATTTCGAGAGGCTCACATGTTGAAAAGTGCTTTAACCAACTTAACGGTCAGATCGAAGTTAATACTTGGCTTCACACTAGTTATCATACTTACCGTATTGATCGCCTTGACGGGCTGGAGAGGCATCGCCTCCATGAGTGAGCGCAGCGAGCGCATCACGGACATTGCCAAGCTCAGCACACTGACGCGAGACATGCGCATAGCACGGCTGGTCTATGGCCAGACCTCTGACGACGCCAATGCCACGACTTGGCTGAAAGCCTACGAAAATCTCGATAACCATCTCGCCTACCTCAACAGCGTATTGAATTCCGAGCTTAATATTCCTCACGTGAAAGCGGCCATGGCGGCCATGAAGGAATACAAGGATCATTACAACAGCATCATTGCTGCCACCCACACGCGTGAAGCCAGCAGAGATGTCTTCGGCACTGCGGCCGACACCGCAGACGCCAAGTTGCGACAGCTGAATGGGCGGGCCAATTCTATGGATGGCGACGCCGCGCAACGCGATGCAGTGCTCCGGGCAATCATGCTGTTTCAAAAGATGCGCTTCGATGTTCGTGGGTACACCTACACCCTTAAACCCGAGGCTCAACAGCTGGCCGTCGCCTCGATTGCCGCAGCCTCCGACTACATGAAAAACCTGACAAGTTCCGGCCTGGATACCTCCGCTGTCGCCAGCCTGGTGGACTCGATGAACGCCTATGGATCCGCCATCAATGGATTCTCGTCTTCGCAAGCCACCATCAACCAGGGCCAGGCTGGGATCTCGAAGAACATCGAAGTCCTGCTCGGTTCGGCCAACCAACTGGCGCAGAACCAGGTCGACCTGCGCCTTGCAGACGTCAATCAGGCCAACCGGATGTTGATTTTGTGGCTCACCGCAGCACTCGTCATGAGTGCACTGGCGGCGTGGATCATCACTCGCCTAATAGTCGTACCACTGCGCGAGACACTGCAGTTGGCTGACCGTGTGGCCCGCGGTGATCTGACCCACAATGAGCCGAGCACGCGCAAGGACGAAATCGGCATGCTGCAGACCAGCATGTACCAGATGACCTTGAACCTGCGCCAGTTGATAGGCGGCTTGCGTGATGGCGTCACTCAGATCGCAGGCGCGGCCGAACAGCTCTCAGCCGTCACCGAGCAAACCAGCGCCGGGGTCAATAGCCAGCGCAGTGAAACCGATCAGGTAGCGACTGCCATGAATCAAATGGCAGCGACCGTTCAGGAAGTGGCGAAAAATGCAGAGCAGGCTTCGGATGCGGCAGTTAGCGCTTCCAAGGAAGTGCGCGAAGGCGATGCCGTGGTGTCCAAGGCCGTGCTTCAAATCGAAACGCTTGCGGCTGAAGTCGGTCGATCCAAAGTGGCCATGGATGAGTTGAAACAAGAGAGCAACAAGATCGGTGGCGTGCTCGACGTGATCAAGGCGGTTGCCGAGCAGACCAACTTGCTGGCACTCAACGCCGCCATCGAAGCCGCCCGCGCGGGCGAGGCCGGACGTGGGTTTGCCGTGGTCGCCGATGAAGTCCGAAGTCTCGCCCAACGTACTCAGACTTCCACCGAAGAAATTGCCACCCTGATCGACGGCCTGCACAGCCGAACTGCACAAGTAGCCACCACCCTCGAAAACAGCCGCCTGCTGACCGATGACAGCGTGGCGCTGACTCGTGATGCAGGCACTTCGATAGGCAACATCAGCCGCTCCATTGCAACCATCGAATCAATGAACCAGCAGATAGCCGCCTCTGCCGAAGAGCAGAGCGCAGTGGCTGAAGAAATCAACCGCAGCGTGATCAATGTCCGGGATATCTCCGAGCAGACAGCGTCGGCGAGTGAAGAAACCGCATCGTCCAGTGTTGAACTTGCGCGACTGGGTGTGCATTTGCAGGGGCTGATGAGTAAGTTCGTGCTTTAACTAAGTCAGCAGCAAGGACCGCGGACTCAATATCAAAGCCTCAAGTGAAAGCTCGGGGCTTTTTTATGGGTGGCAAATAACGAGTCAGGTCAAGAACTGGTGGACCATTTTCTATTTTTTCGGCAACTTTATAGAGAACGTCGACTACTTTGACTACCTATAAGCCAATGCGAGCGGCTTGGCCGGCTCATTCGTTCCAATCACTGTCAATGGAAAGCCCCATGGACCTCACCACCCTCCTGCTTTTCATCCCCGCCTGCTTTGCCCTGAACATGGCCCCAGGGCCAAACAACCTGTTGTCCATCAACAATGCCGCCCACCACGGCTACAGGGCCGCGTGCCTGGCCGGGTTCGGGCGGCTGGTAGCATTCAGCGCGATGATCGCGCTGGCGGCAATGGGGCTGGCGGCGGTGTTGTTTGCATCCGAATGGTTGTTTCTGGCCATCAAGACGGTGGGCGCGCTCTACCTGCTGTGGCTGGCGTGGAGCCTGTGGACCAGCGAGCCCGTCGACATGGCAGCGGACTCCACGGCCGGTGGTACCAACCTGTGGCGGATGCTGCGCCGCGAGTTCCTGATCGCCGCGGGTAACCCCAAGGCGATCCTGATATTTACCGCGTTCCTGCCGCAGTTCGTCGATCCGCAACAACCCGTTGGGGCCCAGTTTGCGGTGCTCGGCGCGCTGTTTCTGGTTTTGGAATGGGTCGCGGTTGGGCTGTATGCGTACCTGGGCGTAAACCTCAAGCGCTGGCTGAATACGGTGCAGGCCAAACGTCGCTTCAATCGCGCCTGTGGTGGCTTGCTGGGGCTGGCAGGCGTTGGCCTGCTGTTCGCCCGCCGCGGGCATGCCTGAAGTGCCAGTATTGGCCTGTAGCAACTGGTAACGGCCATTCGTTAGCGTGCAACGAACCTTGTGGCAAAGCCGGCGTCCGACCTAGGCACGCTCATCGCCTAGGGTCCGCTTATGAAAGAAGCAATCGCCAAGAAATACCGTTTGATTATCAAGACCATGGGCTACGTCGGTTGGTCGCTGTTCTGGCTGCTGCTGTGGGATATCGCGGTGACCGTCGACTTCATGCTGTTTCTCAACACCAAGCTGAGCCTGCCGATCATGCCGCTGACGCTGCTGGGTTCGGCGCTGATCGTGCTGATCAGCTTTCGCAACAGCAGTGCGTACAACCGTTGGTGGGAAGCGCGAACGCTGTGGGGGTTGCTGGTCAATGCGTCGCGCAGTTATGCGCGCCAGGTGCTGACCTTGATCGACGACGCGGGCGATGACGTGAATCCGGTCAAGGCCACCTTGCTGCGGCGCCATGTGGCCTATGTAAACTGCCTGGCAGCGCACGTACGGCACATACCCTGCCCACCGGAAGTGGCAGCCTTCATCAGCGCCGAAGAATTCGAACGACGCGACAGCACCAATAACTTTTCCAACGACCTGCTGACCGGCTCGGCGGCCTTGCTGGCCCGCGAGTACAAGGCCGGGCGCCTGGACAGCATCCGCCTGGCGCGCCTGGAGTCGACGCTGGTGGACATCTCCAACTGCCAAGGCGGCATGGAGCGTATCGCCAACACGCCGTTGCCCTACCCGTATGTCTATTTTCCGCGCCTGTTCATCACCGTGTTCTGCCTGATCGTACCGATCGGCCTGGTGGATTCGCTGGAATGGTTCACACCGCTGGCGTCTACCGTGGTCGGTTTCATGCTGCTGGCCATCGAGCGGATCGGCACCGACTTGCAGAGTCCGTTCAAGGTCAGCGAACATCAGATCCAGATGGATTCGCTGTGTGAGAACATCGAACGCAACCTGCAGTCGATGCAGCGAGATACTCAGGAAATGCGCTCCGCCTAGTCCTCTGCCCTTTTCGTGACCCGCGAGCGCCCTCTGCGAAGGGCGCCCCGACCCATAGCACCCACTTGGGAACCCCTTATGAAAGCCATTGCGTATACCCAGAACGGCACGGCATCCGTGCTCACCGACCTGCAACTGCCCGCGCCCACCCCGGGCCCGCGTGATCTGCTGGTGCAGGTCCAGGCCATTTCGGTCAACCCGGTCGACACCAAGGTGCGCAGCGGCGCCGCCGTCACCGAGCCGCGCGTGCTGGGCTGGGATGCGGTCGGCGTCGTTCAGCAGGTGGGCGATCAGGTGAGCCTGTTCAAGGTCGGCGACAGCGTGTTCTACGCCGGCGCCATCGACCGTCCCGGCAGCAACAGCGAGCTGCATCTGGTGGACGAGCGCATCGCCGGGCACAAGCCGCAAAGCCTGGACAACGCCCATGCCGCCGCCCTGCCGCTGACTTCGATCACCGCGTGGGAGTTGCTGTTCGACCGCCTGGGCGTGCCCGAGGGCGGTGGCGAAGGCCAGAGCCTGCTGATCATCGGCGCGGCCGGTGGCGTCGGCTCGATCCTCACCCAGCTGGCGCGCAAGCTGACCAGGCTGACCGTGATCGGCACCGCCTCGCGGGACGAAACACGCCAGTGGGTGACCGACCTGGGCGCCCACCATGTCATCGATCACAGCAAGCCGCTGGTGGCGCAGCTGGAAGCCATCGGCGTCGGCCAGGTCGACCATGTCGCCAGCCTGACCCACACCGACACGCACTTCGCGCAATTGATCGAGGCCCTGCGCCCCCAGGGTCAGCTAGCCCTGATCGATGATCCGAAGAGCCTCGACGTGATGCCGATGAAGCGCAAGGCGCTGTCGCTGCACTGGGAGCTGATGTTCACACGCTCACTGTTCCAGACCCCGGACATGATCAAGCAGCACGAGCTGCTCGAGCGAGTGGCCGAACTGATCGACAGCGGCGTGCTGCGTACCACTCTGGGTGAGCACTACGGCGCGATCAATGCCGCCAACCTGATCCGCGCTCACGAGCTGATCGAAAGCGGCAAGGCCAAGGGCAAGATCGTTCTGGAAGGCTTCTAAGCCCCTCAACCGGCCCATTCAACCAGCCCGACCAACGTGGCCCGACTCAACGCGCGCCCGGCGCCTGCCGGGCGCTTTCCCAACCACCGCCCAGGGCCAGGAACAGGTTGATCTGCTCCATGGCCACCTGGGTGTTGGCCGCCGCCAGTTGGCCACGCACATCGGTATAGGTGCGCGTTGCCTGCAGATCCGCCAGGAACGATGCACGGCCGGCTGTGAAGAACCGATGCGTCTGATCCGCTGCCTGCTTCGCTGACTGCTCAGCGTCGGCCAGGGCATCGCGGCGCTGCAGCAGGGCAGCGTATTGCGCCAGGCCCGTTTGGGTTTCGCGAATGGCGTTGAGTACCACACCGTCGAAATTGGCCAAGGCGGCCTGGGTCGAGGCTTCGGTCTCACGAATCCGCGCACGCGCCCCGTTGGTGGGAACATTCCAGTTGATCAACGGGCCGATGCCCCAGCGGTTGGTGGCCGGGTGCCCAAGGTCGTCGAGAATACCGACCGTGCCAACCGTGGCGCCAATGCTGATGTCTGGATACAACTGCCCGGTCGCCACACCGATGTTAGCGGTGGCTGCCGCCAGCCGGCGTTCGGCCTGGCGGATGTCGGGACGGCGCTTGAGCAACGCGGCGCCGTCGCCGACCGGCATCAGCTGGCTGATGTGGGGCAGTTCCGCACACCCGACCACATCGGCCGGAAGCTGTGCCACCGGTGTCGCCAGCAGCATCGACAGTTTGTACAGGCCCGCCTGGCGTGATGCCTGATAGCGCGGCAGCTCTGCGCCCAGGGACTTGTACTGGGTTTCGGAACGGGTGACCTGGGTCTCGTCGCCACGGCCGGCATCGCGCAGGCGCTGGGTCAGCTGCACGCCTTCTTGCTGCAACTGCAGCGAGTGCCGGGCGATCTCGTATTCCTCGTTGGCCGCGCACACCTGGGTATAGGCACGCACCACATCCGCCACCACGGTGATGCGCGCCGTGTCGGCAGCCGCCTGTGTGGCATCGGCATTGGCGCGCGCCGCTTCGATGCCGCGCTTGAGCGTGCCCCACAGGTCGAACTGATAGGACAGGTTGATGGACGCGCTGCCCAGGTTATCCACAGGCAACTTTTCCGTCATCAGGAACGCCTCGCCCGACTCCTGCAACCGCTGCGCCTCGGCCTTGGCGTTGAAGTCGAAACCGCCTTCGGCCTGGGCCTGCTCGATCTGCGCGCGCGAACGGGCAATGTTGGCGGCCGCCACGCGCAGGTCGGTGTTGGAGGCCATGGCCTGGCGCACCAGCGCATCCAGGCGCGGGTCGTGGTACAGCTTCCACCAGTCCTGCGGCACCGGTGCCGAGACCACGTTGCTGTCACCTTCGGCCAGCGCACCCTGCAGGTCACTGCGGTTGAGCGCGGCCTCCGACGGGGTGTGGTAGTCGGGCCCGACCATCTGGCAGGCCGACAGCAACAGCGCGGCAGCGAGGCTGGATAGGCGCAGGGCCTTGCTCATGGCGTCGCTCCCGCCACCGCACCGTCTTCGATGATGGACACCGTGGCGGTGCGGCCGGCAATCAGGCGATAGCCGTCGGGCAGGTTCTCGAAAGCGATGCGCACCGGAATCCGCTGTGCCAGACGCACCCAGCTGAAGGCGGGGTTGACGTTGGGCAGCAGGTTGCTGCCACTGCTGCGATCGCGGTCTTCGATGCCGGCCGAGATGCTCTGCACCCGGCCCTGCAAGCGGGTGTTGTCACCCATCATGCGAATGTCTACCGCCTGGCCAACATGGATCACGCCCAGTTTGGTCTCTTCGAAATAGCCATCGATATGAAACGAGGTGCCATCCACCACGGCCATCACGGCGCGGCCTGCGGTGACAAATTCGTGTGGACGGGGTGCGCGATCATTGATGAAGCCGTCCACCGGGCTGCGGATCACCGAACGATCGAGGTTCAGTTGCGCGGCATCCACCGCAACCTGGGCCTCGGACAAGGCGGCCTGGGCACGCAGCTGGCGCGACTGGCTCTCTTCCAGCTGCTCGCGGGCCACCAGGTTGCCGAGGCTGCGGTTGCGCCGTAGTTCGCGCTCGGCCTGGGCCAGGGTTTCCTTGCGCTCGGCCATGCTCGCCTGGGCCTGGCGCAGGGCCAGACGAAAGCGGTCCTGGTCGATGGTGAACAGCACGTCACCGGCCTTGATCGATTGGTTGTCGTGCACGTTGACGTGTTCGATCAGGCCGGACACGTCCGGCGCGATCTGGATGATGTCGGCGCGCACGTGCCCGTCACGGGTCCAGGGCGCATACATGTAGTACATCACCATGCGCCAGACGATGAACGCGGCCAGGCACACGAACAGCAGGGTCAGGACCAGGCGGCCAAAGGTGAGGATCGGTTTTTTCATAGCATCAGGCTTCGACAGATGGCGTCTACCGCGCCGAGCAGCACAGCGTAGAGAGCGACGTTGAAAAGAGCCCGGTGCCAGACCAGGCGGTAGAAATGCAGGCGGTTGAGCACGCCATGCAGCAACAGAAACAGGCCGTAGGTGAACACCATCATCACCAGCACGGTGGGCAGGAAGATCCCGCTGATATCCAGTTCACCAATCACAGCGGTGCTCCATCGATGCCATGCGGCAGGTGTTCGGCGGCATCGCCCGCCTCGGTGACCACTTCGGCACCTGGCAGCAGCGCCAGGCGTAGACCGCTCAGCGCGTGCAGCAAATGCTCGCGGGCTTCTTCGGCCTCGCCCATGGCTTGCACGGTCAGGCCACGGCGCGCGCGGTCCATGGTCATGAGCAGACCCATGGGGGCAGGCAGGCGTTCACTGGCCTTGCGACAGGCCTGGAAATACCCGCCCACCTCTTCTATCACCTGATGCAGCAACGGCCGTACGGCAGCGGGCACCCGCGGGCTGTAGGCCTGCATGTCGAGCAGGTTCAGCGCCACGCGCACATCGCGCAGCGCGGCACTGGTGTCCTGGCCGGTCATGGTCAGGCGCGGCAGGTGCTGCATCAACCGGTCGAGCATCTGCACACCCATCGCCCGCTGTTCGGCCAGGCTCGCCGGACGGGTGATATGCACCACGTCGCGCCAACTGAAACGGGTCAGGCGCTTGGCCGCCAGCTCCACGCCGAAGGGGCGCACCACCAGGGTCCAGATGAACGCGAACAGCAGCCCGACAGGACCTGCCAGGTTGCTGTTGGCAAAAGTCATGAAGTCCGCGTCGTAGGCGCCCTGGATGCTGATGAACGACGACGTGTTGACGATGGTCAGCAAGGTGCCGAGGAAGAAACGTGGCTGCACGGTCAGCGTGCCGACGACGATGAAAGGCACCGAGAAGGCCAGCACCAGCATCGGGAAGTCATGCAGGTTGGGCAGCACCAGAAACAGATAGAGGCTGGCAAACACCACCGACATCACGGTCCAGAAGAAGAACCGGTAGATCTGTGGCGCCGGGTCGTCCATGGCCGCGAAGAAACTGCAGGCCACCGCCGCCAGAATCACCGCGCTGGCACCGTCGGTCCAGCCCAGCAGAATCCACAGTACCGAAGCGACGATGATCGCCGTGACCGTGGAAAACACCGAATACAACATCAGGCCGCGATCCAGGAAGGGCTTGAGTCGGCCCAGGCGCCAGTGCCGGTAGACTGCCCGCCAAGGCACGCGGCTATCGGTCTTGATCGCCCGTTCGAGGCTGCGCAGGTCCTGCCACAGATCGACCCATTCGCCCAGTCGGTACACCGCGTTGGAAAACAGCAGCTCACGACGATCGTCCAGTTGCGCAGGGCTCGGGCGGATGGCCTGCAGCTCATCGCGCAGGGCTTGCCAGCGGGCCTGGCTGGGGTCGTCAACGCTGTCCTTGAGCCACTGCCGCGCCAGGGCCATGACCGGCGCCAGGCGTGCCACCAGGTCGGGGGTGCGGCGTTCGATGGCAAACAGCGCATCGTCCAAGGCATCAATGACCGGCAGCAGGTGGATCATGCGCCCGCGCAGCTCCCCGGCGTTGCGCACCAACTGCGGCCGCGCGCCTTCGTGGGGAAGCTGGCCGATCATCATTTCCAGCGAGTTGAACGTGCCGACCATGGCCGAACGCAGCGGGCCTACCTCGTCGGCTTTCACGTCGCGCGCCAGAAAGTGGTCGCTGTAGCCGGCGGCATCTTCGAACCACTTGCCGGCGGCGCCGATGAACACCGGCGTGAGCCGACGCGGCCAGAACATTGCGCCCACCACAGCGGCGCAGACGATGCCCAGGCAGATCTCCTGGAAACGCGAGCTGGCGATGTCGAACACGGCGGTGGGGTTGTCCACCACCGGCAGGGCGATCAGCGGCAGGGTGTAGCCCGACAGCATGAAGGCGTAGCTGTTGGCCGTGCGCAGGTGCAACGACAGGTACAGCAGCGTGCCGGTCCACAGAGCAATGACCGTGGCCAGCAGGAAGGGCGTCTGCACGAACAGCGGCACGAACAGCACCGCAGCGGCAGCGCCGGTGAAAGTGCCTACCGCACGGTACACCGCCTTGGAACTGGTGGGCCCGACGAAGGGGCTGGAGACGATGTAGACGGTGGCCATCGCCCAGTAGGGCCGTGGCATCTGCAGGAGCATGGCGATGTACAGCGCAATCATCGACGCGGCGAAGGTTCGCACGCCGTAGAACCAGTCCCGGGCCGGTGGTACGTCGCTGAAGAAACCTTTCACGGATAGCCACCCGGCGTGCCCTGGCCCGCTTCCTCGAAGGCACGCACCACACGCAATGCCGCTTCCAGATCCGCCGGGGCGATGTCCTTGAGCACTTCGCGGCGCAGGCGCACCAACTCACCTTCGATGGACTCGGCAAGATCGCGACCGCTGGTGGTCAAGCTCAGTGCCTTGGCGCGGCGGTCGGTCGGGTCTTCGGTGCGGACCACGAAGCCGGCCGTGCAGAGCTGGTCGAGCAGCCGCACCAGCGAGGGGCTTTCCAGGCCGGCCGCCTGGGCAACCGTAACCTGCCGGACGCCGTCGCCCAGGCGCACGATGAGCAACAGCGGCACAGCGCAGGCTTCGGACACGCCGTAATTGGCCAGGGTGGCCTGACAGATACGGCGCCAGTGCCGCGAAGCGACCACCATGCCGCTGCTGATGTTCAGCTGGAGCTTGTCGATATTCATCGGGAGGGTGCGAATATTCATAGTTTGCTAACTATCTATATTCGCGGAACGGAAACATTTCGTCAAGAATTGGCGACCGAATGCAATCCCTCGCAGGAGCGGTCATCGGCCGCGAAAAGCGCACCGCGGTGTACCAGACACACCCTACAAGCCCTTCGCGGCCGCAGACCGCTCCCACAGGCGATCGCATTTCACCCGTAGGAGCGGTCATCGGCCGCGAAGGGCTTGCGAACCTATCGCTCGTGCAACGCTTCGGCGCGGGACTTGATGATGGGCTTGAGCAGATAGCTCAGCACGCTCTTCTTGCCGGTAATGATGTCAACCGACGCTACCATCCCCGGGATGATCAGCAACGGCTTCTCATCGGAGCCCAGGTGGCTCTTGTTCGTCCGTAGCTTGATCAGATAGAAAGTGTTCTTCTTCTCTTCATCCTGCACCGTGTCGGCACCGATCTGTTCGAGGGTGCCTTCCAGCCCGCCATAGATGGTGTAGTCATAGGCCGTGAACTTGATCATCGCTTTCTGCCCTGGGTGCAGGAACGCGATGTCCTGCGGACGAATGCGCGCCTCCACCAGCAAGCTGTCATCCAGCGGCACGATCTCGGCCATGTCGCTGCCGGGCTGGATGACCCCACCTACGGTGTTGACCAGCACCTGCTTGACGATGCCTCGCACCGGCGAGGTCACCATGGTACGGCTCACCCGATCTTCCAGGCCCTTGGCCGTGGCCTGGGTCTTGGCCAGATCGGTACGCGCCTCGTTCAACTGGGTCAGCGCCTCGCTA
Source organism: Pseudomonas sp. MM227 (assembly GCF_947090715.1). NCBI lineage: Bacteria > Pseudomonadati > Pseudomonadota > Gammaproteobacteria > Pseudomonadales > Pseudomonadaceae > Pseudomonas > Pseudomonas sp. MM227. The sequence continues at coordinate 131,608 of NZ_OX352319.1, read as the reverse complement.
CGGAACTTGCCGCGCGTTTCGTCGATCTTGCGCTGCACCTCGCCAATGGCCGCCTGGGCCCGCGGCACTGCCAGCGTGGTACCGTCGAGCATGCCGCGGGTTTCCACTTCCGAGCGCCGCAGACGCAGCACTTCGACCGGCGAAATCGCACCCCTGGCCACCAACGGCTCCGACATACTGATTTCCTGGCGCAGCAGGTTCAGGCTGCTGCGGTACTGTTCGGCCTTGGAGCTGAACTCACGCAATTCCTGCTGACGCTGCACCAGCTGTTGCTGCAAGCCACCGATTTCATCGGCCAACTGCTGCCGACGGCTCATGTACAGCGACTCTTCGTTGGCCGCCTGGTTGGGCACCGACTTGCGTGCCTGGGCGGTAATGTTCAACGGCCGGTTTTCCACCTCGGCACTCAGGCGCTCCACGCGCAGCTCCATGGCCACGCGATCGGCTTCGGTTTCACCGACGTTGGAAGCGAAGCGTGTGTCGTCCAGACGAATCAGCGGTGCGCCCGCCTCCACGATCTGCCCTTCCTTGACGTAGATCTGGGCGACGATGCCGCCCTCCAGGTTCTGGATCTTCTGGATCCGCGACGAAGGGATTGCCTTGCCGTCGCCCTTGGTCACCTCGTCGATCACCGCGAAGTGCGCCCAGGTGAGGAGGAACACGAAGAATGCAATCACCCCCCAGATAGTCAGGCGCACGATGCGCGGCGCATCGTCGATCAGCGCCTTCTCGACCTCGGGCAAGGGCTGGCCTTCCAAGGAATCGGAGCCCTTGAAATAACGTACGAGGGAATTCTTGAAACCGCCGGAAGAGGATTTAAGCAACACTGATCTGCCCCTTCTTCAATGCTTCCATGACAGCAGCCTTCGGCCCGTCAGCCAGAATCTGCCCACGGTCGATCACCAACAGGCGGTCGACCAGGCTCAGCAGCGAAGCACGGTGGGTAACCAGAATCACGGTCTTGTTCTCGATGACGGCTTGCAGACGCGCCTTGAGGCGCTCCTCGCCGGTGTTGTCCATGGCGCTGGTCGGTTCGTCCAGCAAGAGAATCGGTGGGTTGAGCAACAATGCCCGCGCCAGCGCCACGTTCTGCCGCTGGCCGCCGGACAGGTTCTGTCCGCGCTCGCCGACCTGCAGTTCATAACCCTGCGGATGCAGGCGGGCAAATTCGTGCACACCGGCCAGTTCGGCGGCCTGCAGGACCATTTCATCATCGACGTAGCGGGCCCCGGACACCAGATTGTCACGCAGAGTGCCGGACAGCAGCTGAATGTCCTGCGGCACGTAGCCGATGTTGTGGCGCAGCTCGCTGACGTCGATCTGGCGAATGTCCACGCCATCAACCAGCAACGAGCCGGCATCGGGCTGGTACAGCCCCACCAGCAACTTGGCCAGCGAACTCTTGCCTGAACCACTGCGGCCGATGATGCCGATCTTCTCGCCGGGGCGCACGGTCAGGTTGATCCCGTGCAAGGCCTGGTTCTGCTGGTTGGGGTAGGTGAAGTCGACGTTGCGAAACTCCATCGCACCCTGCAGCACCTGACGGCTCAGCGGACGCTCGTCGAAGTTGCGCTCCTGCGGCAGCTCCATCATCTGGTCGACCGAGACCATGGTGACCTTGGCCTGCTGGTAGCGAGTCAGCAGACCGGACAACTGTGCCAATGGCGCCAGCGCGCGACCGCTCAACATGTAGCAGGCCACCAGGCCGCCCATGCTCAGGTTGCCTTCGATGATCTGGTACACACCGAAAATGATGATCGCCACACCGGCAAGTTGTTGGATCAGCAAGGTGATGTTCATGGCCAGGCTGGACAGGGTCTTGACCCGCAACTCCAGGCGGCTGAGCGTGCCGATGGTCTGTTCCCACTGGTACTGGCGCTCGCTTTCGGCGTTGTTGACCTTGACCGCATCGAGGCCGCCCAGGGTCTCGATCAGGCTCGACTGACGCTCGGCGGCCAGGGCCATGGTCCGCTCCAGAGTCTTGGTCAGCGGTTTCTGCAGGAAATGACCGATGCCCAGCGCCAGCGGGAAGGCGATGATCGGGATCCATACCAGGTGCCCACCCAGCAGGGCGATGACCAGCAAGATCAGAATGGTGAACGGCAGGTCGATCAGGCTGGTCAGGGTCAGCGACGTGAGGAAGTCGCGCATGCCCTGGAATTCGTGAATGTTCTGCGCGTAGCTGCCTACCCGAGCCGGGCGGCTTTTCATCGACATGCCGACGATGCGTTCGAACAGCGTGGCCGAGATGATCAGGTCGGTCTTCTTGCCGGCCAGATCCAGGCACAGGCTGCGCAGGCCCTTGAGCAAGAGGTCGAACAGGTAGGCACCACAGATGCCCACCGCCAGCACCCACAGGGTCGCGGTGGCCTGGTTGGGCACGACTCGGTCGTACACGTTCATCACGAACAAGGGTGCAGCCAGGGCGATGATGTTGATCACCAGGCTGGCGGCAATGGCGTCGGCATACAGCCAACGCGAGCGCTTGAGGGTGTCACGGAACCAGGAATGAGCGCGGGGGATCAGCGAGCCGTTGGTCACGTCGAACTTGTGCTGCGGCTGGGCGAAAAACACTCGGCCGGTGAAGTCTTGAGTCAGCACCTCGCGCGCCACGCGCACTTCACCGCCATCGCTTTCGCTGAGCAGCAAGCGCGCGGTATCGCCTTCCCAGCCCAGCAGCACGGCGCACCGTGCATCCTTGAGCATCAGCATGGCCGGCAGTGCGATGGACGGTATCTGCTCCAGCTTGCGCTGCAACACGCGGCCCTGCAGACCGGCACGCGCGGCGGCGCGCGGCAACAGGTCGGCGGTCAGGCGCTGCGAAGGCAGCGGCAGGCCTGTGGTGAGCATGGCCCGGCTGGCGGGCTTGTGATGCAGCGAGCACAGGGTCAGCAGGCCATCGAGCAACGGGTCGTCGTGCTGGCTGCGTGGATCCTGGCTGAGTAGTACCGAACTTAATTCCGAATCCACGCTGACACTCTCTTATCGCTCATTGAACACCTTGGTCCCATCGGGATCGCTTCATCCCGCCTGGTCTTGTAGCGGTTTGGGTTGTATTTGCACAACGGATGCCAGCGTACACGGGGGTGGCTGGCTGCGCATGGGCTCGTTTGATGAATGGCCGTCCAGGGTGTTTCACCGCTGAGCCAAGTCACCCGCTTCTGCAGCCTCATTCGCCAAGCAACGGTCGGTCGCCATTCGCTGCCCCGAGTGTCACTCAGCGATTTTCTTCAATAAACACAAAGAGTTAACCGTTATTACTTGCACACTAAGTATTGCGAACTTTCCAATGCGATATATGTCCATCGGTCGGCACTATCAGTGCGGCATTCATCGATGACTTGCCAACATGCGTTTCACATCCATGACTTGCATCATTGGCGCAGGGCTGACCTCGCGCTCATGCACAGGCTGCGCGGCGCCCAACCTGTGCCTGGCAGGATTCGTGCTACGTGCAGCCTGTGGTTAGGCCAAGTAGCGCGGACATCTCTCGTGTCGTCCCTGCGATATGTCACAAGCGACTTTTTTTGTCACATCCATCTGCAAAAAACGTCAGTCGCAGCCGTCTTGACGTCAATGAACTCACCCTGTTGAGGCGTTTTGCATAGCCAAGAAATATCAATGTGACATTACACAATGGATTGTTTAGGATGGCGCCAAATAGGTCAATACATTGTCAGAAAGTTCATTTCTGCGACTTTTAGACAATTAGTTGGCGTCAATATTACAGCATAAAAATGTACCGAATGCCCGTCGCCGTCTCTGGTGATGTTCAGGCACCGTACCAACGAATGGTCACCCCCGGAGAGTCCCCTACATGAGCAGTGTTGTTGCCATCGTCAAAAGCATTGTTGGCCAAGTGTTCGCAGTATCCCCAGAGGGGATTCGCCGTGTGCTCATCGAAGGGGATCGTCTGTTCGCCGGGGAGCAGGTGGTTACCGGCGCGGCGGGTGCCGTTACGCTGGAGCTGGCTGACGGCCGCACCATCGATCTGGGGCGCGAGACGCAATGGAGCGCCAACACCCCGGACTCCAGCACTGATCTGAGCGCGGCCACTGCCCAGGCGGCCCCTTCGGTAGCGGAATTGCAGCAGGCCATCGCGGCCGGCGCTGACCCTACCCAAGACCTCGAAGCCACCGCTGCGGGCCCCGGCGCCAATGACACCGGCGGTGAAGGCGGCGGCAGTCACAGTTTCGTATTGCTCAGTGAAACCGCGGGTGAAGTCGATCCAACCGTGGGCTATCCCACCGAAGGCCCGAACGGTGCTGCGGGCCCCAACGCGCGGGAGATCGTGGGCGATACCAACCCGATCAACGCTGACACCGATGCCGACGGGCCAGTCCTGCGTACCGCTACGCTGACCGTGACCGCGACTACCGCCATCACCGAAGCCGGCGGCGTGATCACCTACACCGCCACCCTGACCCAGGCGCCGTCCAGCGACCTGACCGTCACCCTGTCCAACGGCCAGTCGGTGCTCATTCCCGCAGGCCAGACCACGGGCGCGGTCAACGTCACCGTACCGGACACCAACACGCCATATATCGACCCGTCGCAGATTTCCGTGGTGGTCACCGGCACCACGGGTGGTGGCGATCTGGTGGTCACTACCGACCCGACCCCTGCCGTTACCCGTGTCGACGACACCATCGACGTCACCACCGTGACCCTGACCGTGGGCAACAACCCGGTCACCGAAGGCACCACCATCACCTACACCGCCGTGCTCACCAACCCGGCGCAGACGCCGGTGACCGTGACCCTTTCCAACGGCTCCACCATCACCATCCCGGCAGGCCAGTCCTCGGGGTCGGTCGATGTCGCCGCGCCGGCCAATGACGTCTACAACAACCCGACGACCATCAACACCACGATCACTGGTGCTACCGGCGGCAACTTCGAAAGCCTGGTGCCGAGCACGACGCCTGCGGTGGTCAATATCGTCGACTCGATCGACACGACGACCGTCGTTCTGACCGCTGCGGTCCCTGCGGGCGGCGCCCTGGAAAACGGCACTATCGTCTACACCGCTACCATCGGTGCGCCAGTGACTGGCTCGCCTGTTGTCGTGACCCTGTCGAACAACCAGACCATCACCATTGGTGTGGGCGAAACCAGCGGTTCGGTTTCCTTCCCTCTGGGCAACGATGTCTACAACGGTGCCGACACTGTTTCTACTGCCATCACCGGCGTGACTGGCGGCAACTTCGAACAACTGACGCCGATCACCACCCCGGTCGTGACGCCAGTGGGCGACAGCATCGACGTCACCAACGTCGTGCTCACCGCTACCGTTCCTGCGGGCGGCGCTCTGGAAAACGGCACCATCCTCTATACCGCCACCGTTGGCGCGACAGTGACTAACTCCCCTGTCGTCGTCACTCTGTCGAACGGCCAGACCATCACCATCGGTGTGGGCGAAACCAGCGGCACCGTTTCCTTCCCTCTGGGCAACGATGTCTACAACGGCGCTGACACCGTTAGCACTGCCATCACCGGCGTAACCGGTGGTGACTTCGAACAGCTCACCCCGAACACCACTCCGGTCGTGACGCCTGTAGGCGACAGCATCGACGTCACCAACGTTGTACTGACCGCCACCGTCCCTGCGGGCGGCGCTCTGGAAAACGGCACCATCGTCTACACCGCCACCGTCGGTGCGCCAGTGACTGGCTCCCCGGTTGTAGTGACTCTGTCGAACAGCCAGATCATCACCATTGCCGTAGGCGAAACCAGCGGCACGGTTTCTTTCCCTCTGGGCAATGACGTTTACAACGGTGCGGACACTGTTTCCACAGCCATTACCGGTGTGACTGGCGGTAACTTCGAACAGCTGACCCCGATCACCACTCCGGTCGTGACCCCAGTGGGCGACAGCATCGACGTCACCAACGTCGTGCTCACCGCTACCGTTCCTGCGGGCGGCGCTCTGGAAAACGGCACCATCCTCTATACCGCCACCGTTGGCGCGACAGTGACTAACTCCCCTGTCGTCGTCACTCTGTCGAACGGCCAGACCATCACCATCGGTGTGGGCGAAACCAGCGGCACCGTTTCCTTCCCTCTGGGCAACGATGTCTACAACGGCGCTGACACCGTTAGCACTGCCATCACCGGCGTAACCGGTGGTGACTTCGAACAGCTCACCCCGAACACTACTCCGGTCGTGACGCCTGTAGGCGACAGCATCGACGTCACCAACGTTGTACTGACCGCCACCGTCCCTGCGGGCGGCGCTCTGGAAAACGGCACCATCGTCTACACCGCCACCGTCGGTGCGCCAGTGACTGGCTCCCCGGTTGTAGTGACTCTGTCGAACAGCCAGATCATCACCATTGCCGTAGGCGAAACCAGCGGCACGGTTTCTTTCCCTCTGGGCAATGACGTCTATAACGGCGCTGACACTGTTTCTACAGCCATCACCGGTGTGACTGGCGGTAACTTCGAACAGCTCACCCCGATCACCACTCCAGTCGTGACGCCAGTGGGCGACAGCATCGACGTGACCAACGTCGTGCTGACCGCTACCGTCCCTGCCGGTGGTGCTCTGGAAAACGGCTCCATCCTCTACACCGCTACCGTCGGCGCGCCTGTTACCGGTTCGCCGGTTGTCGTGACCCTGTCGAACAGCCAGGTCATCACCATCGCCGTCGGTGAAACCAGCGGTTCGGTGTCCTTCCCGCTGGGCAACGACGTCTACAACGGTGCGGACACTGTTTCCACAGCCATTACCGGCGTAACCGGTGGCAACTTCGAACAGCTGACCCCGATCACCACTCCGGTAGTGACGCCAGTCGGCGACAGCATCGACGTCACCAACGTCGTACTGACCGCCACCGTCCCTGCAGGCGGCGCCCTGGAAAACGGCACCATCCTCTACACCGCGACCGTCGGTGCGCCCGTCACCGGTGCGCCGGTTGTCGTTACCCTGTCGAATAACCAGACCATCACCATCGCCGTCGGTGAAACCAGCGGTTCGGTGTCCTTCCCGCTGGGCAATGACGTTTACAACGGTGCCGACACCATCAGCACCGCAATCACCAGCGCCACCGGTGGCGACTACGAACAACTGACTCCAATCACCACCCCGGTCGTGACGCCAGTCGGCGACAGCATCGACGTGACCAACGTCGTACTGACCGCCACCGTCCCTGCAGGCGGCGCCCTGGAAAACGGTACCATCGTCTACACCGCCACCGTCGGCGCGCCAGTGACTGGCTCACCAGTTGTCGTGACCCTGTCGAACAGCCAGACCATTACCATCGCCGTCGGCGAAACCAGCGGCACGGTTTCCTATGCGCTGGGCAATGACGTCTACATAGGCGCCGACACGGTCAGCACCGCGATCACCGGTGTAACCGGCGGCAACTACGAGCAACTGACCCCGATCACCACGCCAGTCGTGACCCCGGTCGGCGATATCATCGATGTCACCACCATCGGCCTCACCGGCGATGCGTCGGTCACCGAAGGCCAGTCGGCCACGTATACCCTGACATTGAGCAACCCGACCAATGTCGACACGCAGATCACCCTGAACCTGAGCTACGGCGGCACTGCTTCGCGCAGCGACTTCCAAGGTCCGGATACGATCACCGTGACCATCCCGCGCGGCCAGACCAGCGTGCAATTCCAACTGCCGATCCTCGATGACAGCCTGGTGGAAGGCCGCGAGAACGTCGTGGTGACCATTGCCACGCCGACCGGCGACAACTTCGAAAGCCTGGTGGTCGATCCCCAGGCATCCAGCGTCGACACCACGATCATCGACAACGATGCTCCTGTGGTGGGTGACAACGACGGCGTCCCAGGCAACAAACTGACGGGCACCGAAGACACCGTACTGGCACTGGACTGGGCCTCGTTCAACATCCAGCCGACCGCCAACCCCGGCCTCGACCTGGGCATCAAGTTCACCAGCCTGCCGGCGAACGGCTCGTTGCAGTTCAACGACGGCACGGGCTGGAGAGACCTGACCCAGGCCGATCTGGGCACCACCTTCAGCAAGGCCCAGATCGACACCGGCGCACTGCGTTTTGTCCCGGTAGCCGACGAGTCGGGCAGCGACGCCTACAACAACGGTGGCACGGGCGACCAGCGCAGCGATTACGCCAACTTCACCTTCACCCCGACGGTCGATGCCCTGGTGGGCAAGCCGGGCACCATGGTCATCGACATCAGGCCGGTGGCGGACGTCCCCGTGCTGTCCGTGGCCCAGGGTATCTCCGGCCTGATCAAGTACACCTACACCGACTTGCAGGGCCTGGGCACCAACGGCGAAGGCGCGGATCCTGCGCTGATCAAGTCCACCATCGAAGCGGCCGGCAGCCGTCCGGGCGTGATCATTTCCGATGTGGGCGACGCCAACATCGTGCAGGGCACCGGGACCAAGGTCACCGGCCTGATTTTCCTCGAGGCGGGCAAGGTCTACACCTTCAGCGGCAAGGCCGACGACGGCCTGCTGATCAATGTCGGCGGCAAAGACCTGGACGGCGCTCACTGGGGCGCAGGTATCGACCCAACCTCGGGCGACTACAGCGGCAGCATCACACCGACCGAAACCGGCTACTACAGCATCGACCTGTACCACTACAACCAGAACGGCCCAGGCTTCTACGGCCTGAACCTCTCGGTCGACCAAGGTCCTGCGACCTCGATCGGCCAGAGCGGCGTGCCGGTCTACAGCGATATCAGCGACATCATCAAGCAGGGTATCGATGTGGTTCCGCACGTCGACGCCAATGGCGATGGCTACTATGCCGGCTACGAACTGAACCACGGCGCCGAAGACACCGCGATCCAGCTGAGCTCCATCGTTGTTTCCTTCGGCGATGTGCGCGACGGCTCCGAGCAGCACGTTCTGCAGATCAGCGGCATTCCGGTCGGTGCAGAACTGCGTGACGCCGCTGGCCACAGCTACACGGCCCAAGCCGGCGGCAACGGCACGGCCAACATCACCGACTGGGATCTGACCACCCTGACGTTCACCCCACCGACCGATTTCAACGGCACCGTGGCCCTGACCGTCACCGCCATCGCCACCGAAAACGCCGACCCGGCGAACCCGGCGTCGGTCAGCCAGCAATTGAACGTCATTGTGGACCCGGTCACCGACGTGACCAACGTGGTCCTCACTGCCGAGGTTCCAGCAGGCGGCGCGGTCGAGAACGGCACTATCGTCTACACCGGCACCGTCGATTCGCCGGTGACCGGCGCACCCGTGGTGGTCACCCTGTCCAACAGTCAGGTAATCACCATCGCAGTCGGCGCCACCAGCGGTTCGGTGTCCTATGTCATCGGCAACGATGTGTACAAGGGCGCTGATACCGTCAGCACTGCAATCACCGGTGTGAGCGGCGGCACCTACGAGCAACTGACCCCGAACACCACCCCGGTCGTGACCCCGGTCGGCGACAGCATCGACGTGACCACCATCGGCCTGACTGGCGATGCGTCGGCTACCGAAGGCCAGTCGGCCGTCTACACCCTGACCCTGAGCAACCCGACCAACACCGACACCCAGGTGACCCTGAACCTGACCTACGGCGGCAGCGCGACACGTGCCGATTACCAAGGTCAGGACAGCATCACCGTGACCATTCCGAAGGGCCAGACCAGCGTCCAGTTCCAGCTGCCCATCGTCGATGACAGCCTGGTCGAAGGTCGCGAAAACGTCGTGGTCACCATCGCCACGCCAACCGGCGACAACTTCGAAAGCCTGGTGGTCAACCCGCAGGCCGCCACCGTCAACACCGCCATCATCGACAACGATGCTCCGGTGGTCGGCGACAACGGCGACAACAACGGCGTTGCCGGCAACAAGCTCAGCGGCACCGAAGACACCGCCGTGGCACTGGACTGGGCCTCGTTCAACATCCAGCCAACTGCCAACCCCGGCCTCGACCTGGGCATCAAGTTCACCAGCCTGCCGGTCAACGGCTCGCTGCAACTCCAAAACGACAATGGCGAGTGGAGAGATCTGACCCAGGCCGACGTGGGCACCACCTTCAGCAAGGCCCAGATCGACACCGGCGCACTGCGCTTTGTCCCGGTGGCCGACGAGTCGGGCAGCGATGCCTACAACAACGCCGGCACCGGTGATCAGCGCAGCGACTACGCCAGCTTCACGTTCACCCCGACGGTCGATGCCCTGGTGGGCAAGCCGGGCACCGTCACCATCGACATTGCGCCGGTGGCCGACGCGCCGATCCTCAGCCTGACCCCGGGCTACGTCGTTCCGACCGGTCTGATCAAGTACACCTACACCGACCTGCAGGGCCTGGGCACGACCGGCGAAGGCGCCGATCCTGCACAGATCAAATCGACTATCGAAGCAGCGGGCAGTCGTCCGGGCGTGGTCATCGCCGATGTCGGTGACAGCAACATCGTGCAAGGCACCGGGACCAAGGTCACCGGCCTGATCTTCCTCGAAGCCGGCAAGACCTACACCTTCAGCGGCAAGGCCGACGACGGCCTGCTGATCAACGTTGGCGGCAAGGACCTGGGCACCGCCCATTGGGGTGCCGGTGTCGACCCGACCTCGGGCGATTTCAGCGGCAGCATCACGCCCGCTGAAACCGGCTACTACAGCCTCGACCTGTACCATCACAACCAGAACGGTCCAGGCTTCTACGACCTGAACCTGTCGGTCGACCAGGGTCCTGCGACCACGATCGGTCAGAGCGGTGTGCCGCTGTACACCGATATCGCCGACCTGGTGAACCAGGGTATCAACGTCACCTCGCACGTCGACGCCAACGGCGATGGCTACTACGCCGGCTACGAACTGAACCACGGCGCCGAAGACACCGCCATCCAGCTGAGTACCATCAACGTCTCGTTCGGCGATACACGTGACGGCTCCGAACAGCACGTGCTGCAGATCAGCGGCATCCCGGTGGGCGCAGTGCTGCGCGACGGCGCCAACCACAGCTACCTTTCCAACGACGGCGGCACCGGTACAGCCGACATCACTGGCTGGGACCTGAAAACCCTGAGCATCACGCCACCGGCCAACTACAACGGCACTCTGGCCTTGACCGTTACGGCCACTGCCACCGAAAGCGCCGATGTCGCCAATCCAGCGTCGGTCAGCCAGCCGTTGAACGTCATTGTCGACCCGGTTACCGACGTCACCAATGTCGTGCTCACGGCACAAACGCCTGCAGGCGGCGTGCTGGAAAACGGCACCATCGTCTACACCGCGACCGTAGGTGACACTGTGACCGGCACACCGGTCGTCGTGACGCTGTCGAACAACCAGACCATCACCATTCCCGTGGGTCAGACGTCGGGTTCGGTGTCCTACGTGGTTGGCAACGATGTGTACAAAGGCGCCGACTCGATCTCCACCACGATCACTGGCGCCACCGGCGGCACCTACGAGCAACTGACCCCGAACACCACCCCGGTCGTGACCCCGGTCGGCGACAGCATCGACGTGACCACCATCGGGCTGACTGGCGATGCGTCGGCTACCGAAGGCCAGTCGGCCGTCTACACCCTGACCCTGAGCAACCCGACCAACACCGACACCCAGGTGACCCTGAACCTGACCTACGGCGGCAGCGCGACACGTGCCGATTACCAAGGCCAGGACAGCATCACCGTGACCATTCCGAAGGGCCAGACCAGCGTCCAGTTCCAGCTGCCCATCGTCGATGACAGCCTGGTCGAAGGTCGCGAAAACGTCGTGGTCACCATCGCCACGCCAACCGGCGACAACTTCGAAAGCCTGGTGGTCAACCCGCAGGCCGCCACCGTCAACACCGCCATCATCGACAACGATGCTCCGGTGGTCGGCGACAATGGCGACAACAACGGCGTGGCGGGCAACAAGCTCAGCGGCACCGAAGACACCGCCGTGGCACTGGACTGGGCCTCGTTCAACATCCAGCCAACCGCCAACCCCGGCCTCGACCTGGGCATCAAGTTCACCAGCCTGCCGGTCAACGGCTCGCTGCAACTCCAAAACGACAATGGCGAGTGGAGAGATCTGACCCAGGCCGACGTGGGCACCACCTTCAGCAAGGCCCAGATCGACACCGGCGCACTGCGCTTTGTCCCGGTGGCCGACGAGTCGGGCAGCGATGCCTACAACAACGCCGGCACCGGTGATCAGCGCAGCGACTACGCCAGCTTCACGTTCACCCCGACGGTCGATGCCCTGGTGGGCAAGCCGGGCACCGTCACCATCGACATTGCGCCGGTGGCCGACGCGCCGATCCTCAGCCTGACCCCGGGCTACGTCGTTCCGACCGGTCTGATCAAGTACACCTACACCGACCTGCAGGGCCTGGGCACGACCGGCGAAGGCGCAGATCCCGCGCAGATCAAGTCCACCATCGAAGCAGCAGGCAGTCGTCCGGGCGTGGTCATCGCCGATGTCGGTGACACCAACATCGTGCAAGGCACCGGGACCAAGGTCACCGGCTTGATCTTCCTCGAAGCCGGCAAGGTCTACACCTTCAGCGGCAAGGCCGACGACGGCCTGCTGATCAACGTTGGCGGCAAGGACCTGGGCACCGCCCATTGGGGTGCCGGTGTCGACCCAACCTCGGGCGATTTCAGCGGCAGCATCACGCCGGCTGAAACCGGCTACTACAGCCTCGACCTGTACCATCACAACCAGAACGGTCCAGGCTTCTACGACCTGAACCTGTCGGTCGACCAGGGTCCTGCGACCTCGATCGGTCAGAGCGGCGTGCCGCTGTACACCGACATCGCCGACCTGGTGAACCAGGGCATCAACGTAACCTCGCACGTCGACGGCAATGGTGATGGCTACTACGCCGGCTACGAACTGAACCACGGCGCCGAAAACACTGCGATCCAGTTGAGCACCATCAACGTGACTTTCGGCGACACCGCCGATAAATCCGAGCAGCATGTGCTTCAGATCAGCGGTATCCCGGAGGGCGCGGTGCTGCGCGACGGTGCCAACCATAGCTATGTTTCCGAAGCCGGTGGCAACGGCATGGCCGATATCACCCAGTGGGATCTGAAGACCCTCACCATCACGCCGCCGACCGACTTCATCGGCACTCTGGCCCTGACAGTCAAGGCCATCGCCACCGAGAACGCTGACCTGGCCAACCCTGCGTCGGTCACCCAGCCGCTCAACGTCATCGTCGACGCCGTGAACACCGCGCCAGTGGTGGTCATGGACGAGCAGGTAGTCTTCAACGAAGGCTCGGCAGAATCGGTCAACCTGGTCTCGGGCCTGAGCATCAGCGACAAGGACAACAGCGCCGGCGATCAACTGCAGGGCGCAAAGATCGTCATCCAGAACACCATGGCCGGTGACACCCTGAGCTCGGCGTTCGAAACCGGCAATGGCACCACTGCCCAAGGCATTGGCTACAAGGTCGGTGGCGTTGCCAGCGATGGCACCATGACCATCACCCTGGAAGGCATGGCCAGCCGTGCCGCGTATCAGGAGCTGATCAACTCGATCAAGTTCCAGGCGACCGGCGAGCATCCGGAAAGCACCGTGCGCCAGGTGTCGGTCGAAGTGACCGATACTGGCGTGCAGAGCAATGGCGTGAACGGCGCGACTTCGGTGGTCGCCAACAGCATGCTGGCAGTCAAGCCAGCGGTGGTCGTGACCCTGTCCGCCGAACCGCAGGCAGTCGAAGGCGGTGTGATCAAATACACCGCGACCCTGACCGATCTGCACGGCAATACCGTCAACGCCTTGGAAACCGTCCGGGTCGACATCGGCAATGGCGACAGCATCAGCATTGCCAAAGGTGCCTCGGCAAGCGCCATCACGGTCGCTGCGCCGCTGGATGACGTCTATAAGGATGCCGACTCGGTCAGCCGCACTATCCAAAATGTGACCGGTGGCGGCGACGTCACACTGGTCCCAGGCACCACGCCGGTCAATGTGCTGGTAAACGACACCATCGACGCCACCAAGGTCACCTTGAACGCCACCTCGGCGGTCAACGACGGCGGCGTGATCACGTACACCGCCACGCTCGACCATGCCGCCGACAAGGCATTGAAACTGGTACTGTCGAACGGCCAGACCATCGATATCGCTGCCAATGCCAAGCAAGGCTTCGTCAACTACACGGTGGGCAACGATGCATCGCGCGCCGGTATCCTGACCGTTGCCATTGCCGGCATCGCCAGCGCTGCCGACGGCAAGCTGATCGACGGCAACTTCGAAAACCTGCAGTACAAGGATGCCTCAGCCAGCACCACCGTGACCGGTCCACAGACCACCATTGGTATCACGGGTGCCGAGCGGATCATCGAAGGTCAGTCGGCGATCTACACCCTGACCCTGAGCAACGAAACCAAGAGCCAGGTTACCGTCACTCTGAACTACTCGGGCAAGGCCGCCAACGGCGCCGACTTCCAGGGTCAGACCACCGTGGTCATCGACGCCGACAAGTCCTCCGCGACCTTCCCCATCAGCGCCCTGAGCGATCAACTGCGCGAAGGCACCGAACAGCTGGTGGTGACCATCGACTCGGTCACCGGTGGCAACTTCCAGAGCCTGACCACAGATCCGGCCCACGCCAGTGTCGCCATCAACATCATCGACAACAACCTGGTGGTCGATACCGCCACGGTCGATGAAGGCGCCACGCTGAACGGCAACGTGCTGACCAATGATCGCGACGGCGACAACAGCCTGACCGTGGCCAAGTTCAGCATCGGCGGCACCAGCTACGCGATGGACGCCAGCGGCCATGCCTCGGCGCCGGTCACCGCAACCGTCGGCAACCAGTCGGTAACGGTCGGCAACCTGACCATCGCCAGCGACGGCAGCTACACCTACACCCCGATCAAGGCCTACGAAAACTGGAGCGGCAGCCTGCCGACAGTTACCTACACCACCGATACCGGTGCTGTGAGCACCTTGAACGTCACCGTGGCGCCCGTCAGCGACACCCCGCTGCTCAGCGTTGCCAGCCCGACCAGCTGGTCGCTGGCAGCCGATGCCAACACCGTTACCAGCGCTCAGGTCAGCCAACTGGGCGAGGCATGGAAAACCAACAACGCCGGCAACTACATCGAGGTCAATCCCTACAGCGTCTACAACGGCACGGCCAGCACCACCAAGGTCATCGAACTGGAAGGCCGCGAAAGCGATGCCAGCGACCTCTACACCGTCGTGTCCAACGCCAAGGCCGGTTCCCTGTACACGCTGGACTTCGACTACTCGCCGCGTAAAGGCCATGAAGGCGATTCCGACATCAAGGTCATGTGGGGCGACAAGGTTGTGGCCGTGATCAACGGCACCACACCGGGCATGGTGCATTACAGCCTGCAATTGCCGGTGGACAGCACGGCGAGCAAGACCTTGACTTTCGCTTCGGTGGACAAGAACTCGTTCGGCGGCCTGCTGGACAACATTACGCTGGCCACCACCAGCAACACCGGCGTGGCCGGCAAGGCAATCGCGCTGTCAGCGATCTCTTCGGAACTGGTCGACCGTGACGGCTCCGAAACCCTGACCACGACCATCTCCAACATCCAGGCCGGTGCCACCCTCAGCGACGGTACCCACAGCTTCACCGCCAGCAGCACTGCCCAGACGGCGGATGTCAGCACCTGGAACCTGTCTGCCCTGACGCTCACCACCGCAGCCAACGCCCCGGTCGGCGACATCAACCTGAAGGTCAATGCCACTGCCAAGGACGGCAGTGCCGAGGCCGCATCGGCGGCCGAGCAAACGCTGACCGTGCACGTCGTGGCGACCCAGCAGAGCTACAGTGTGATCACCGGCAACGCCGGCACCGAAACGCTGGACGGTACCACCGGCCGCGACATCATCGTCGGCGACGTGACCCCGACCCAGACCCAGAACGGCGCCAGCTACAACATCGCCTACATCCTGGATCGCTCGGGCAGCATGAAGGACACCCTGGCCAGTGCAAAGGACTCGGTCGCCACCGCGATCCAGCAGCTCTCGCAGAACCTGGGCGGCGGCACGGTCAAGGTGACCATCGTCGACTTCGGCACCGACTCCAAGCAAGGCGCCACGCTGACGCTGACGCCGAACATGTCGGTGGATGCCATCAAGGCAGGCCTGGGCCTCAATGCGATCACGGCAACCGGTGGCACCAACTACGAGTCGGCGTTCTTCAAGGCGGCGACCTGGTTCAACGGTACCGAGGCCACCAGCAACACTGGCGCGGTGAAGCTCAGCTACCTGATCACCGACGGCGAACCGAACTACTACCTCGACGCTGCCGGCAATCGCCAGGGCAACGGCTCTACCACCACCAGTGCCGTCATCGATGGCTCCGCCGAAGGCTTCGCAGCCTTGGCCAAGGTGTCGACCGTGGAAGCCATCGGTGTTGGCAACAACGCCAACAGCGCCACCGTGGCAACCTTGCAGAAATTCGACAGCGATGGCGAAGTACAAAGCAAGATCGACGTCGCCAATATCGCCGCGGCACTGAAAAACAGCCTCATCACTGCCGGTGGCGACACCATCAACGGCGGCGAGGGTCACGACATCCTGTTCGGCGACACCATCTCCTTCACCAAGGCAGGCGTCACCACCGAGGGCACGACGGCGCTGAGCGAGTACGTGAAGTCGGTCACCAACACCAGCTCCGTTACCTCCGAGCAGGTGCATGACTACATCACCAAGCACGCCAGCGAGTTCAACGTCGGCGCTGCCAGCTCAGACGGCCAGGCCGGTCTGTTCACCGTCGCCAAGGGGGGCAACGACTTCCTCAACGGCGGTGATGGCAACGACATCATCTACGGCCAGCGCGGTGATGACACCCTTCGCGGCGGCGCCGGCAACGATGTACTGTTTGGCGGCGCCGGCAAGGATACGTTCGTGTGGAAGACCGGTGACGTAGGTACCGACACCATCAAGGACTTCAGCCATGCCGAGGGCGACAAGCTTGATCTGTCCGACCTGTTGCCATCGGACGCCGAGACCAACCTGGCGAACTACCTGAAGCTGAGCACCGACACGGCCGGCAACTCGACCCTGCAGATCAGCACCAAGGGCGGCATGACCTCGGCTTCGGCCACGGTCACGCCAGACGTCACCATCAAGGTCGACAATGCGCACTGGGGCAGCGGCACCGATGCCATCAAGTCGCTGATCTCCGGTGGCGACCTGCTGGTCAAGCACCACGACTGATGCAGTCGGCGGCCGGCCCAGCAAGTCGGCCGCCAGCGGCATCCACTGGTTCTGAATCCGTGTAATCTCTGCCGAGGCTGCCCTGCAGTCTCGGCAGGTTTTTTTCGATGGGAGCGCTTCGATGTTCTACGTGCAACGCGATCGACAAGGTGCATTGGTCCGCGTGGAAGCGGCAGCCTTTGCCGAGGCCACAGAAACCCTGCCTGCCGATCATCATGAGATACAGGCGTGGTACGCCAACGATGTGGTCGAAACCAGCCTGAAACAGCTCAAGCAGAGCGATCTGGACATGATTCGGGTACTCGATGACCTGATCCAGGTACTGACCAGCAAAGGCATCATCCGTGTGACCGATCTACCGGCAGCGGCCCAGGCCAAGCTCAAGGATCGTTCCAGCGCACGGGTAGCGCTTGGTGGCCTGAATCAGTTGATCAACGACGACGAAACCGGCTTGATCTGAAGCCTGCGCCCCCTTCACCACCGCGCCCGAAACGGCACGGTCCGAAGGCAGGCGAAGGCACGCGCAACAGCCCTAGCCAAGCTTCCAGGGCTGCGGCTCGCCCACCAGCTGTCCTTGGACGCCGGCAATACCCATCTCGCGAATCACCTGCAACTCCCCTTCCGTCTCGACCCGCTCGGCAATCAGCGGCAAGTCGATACTGTGCGCTGCCCGCTGAATGGCTTCGATGAACAGACGCTTGTGGCTTTCCTCGTTGATCGCGCGAATGTAGCTGCCGTCGATCTTCAGGTAGCCAAGGCCCAGGTGGGCCAGGTTGCCGATCATGCTGAAACGCCCGCCAAAACGCTGGAGGCTCAGGCTGTAGCCCAGGCTGCGCAAACGCCGCGTGAGCTGCTCGAGCACGTTCTGCTCGGGAATCTGCTCCTCGCCTATCTCCAGGGTAAGGCGCGGGCCCAGGGCAGGATACTGCGCCAGTCTGTCGAACAAACCCTCCAGCGCCTGGGGATCGTTCAAAGTGGCCGCCGACAGGTTCAAGGCGAGTGTGGCATCGTGCTTGCGCAGATGCTCAAGGACCAGCTCCAGCATCAGCCGATCCAGTCGCGCCGACCAGCCGAAGCGTTCCAGCCATGGCAGGAACCGCCCAGCGGCAACCGCCTGACCCTGCTCGTCGATCAGCCGTGACAGCACCTTGTGATGCAGCACGCGCGTGGTATCCACGCTGCTCACTACCGGCTGGAAGTACAGCTGGAAGCGGCCTTTGGCCAAGGCCTCGTCGAGCAGCATGTGCCAGGCGTGGTGATCGTTCTCCACGGTCGCCAGCGCCATGTGCTCCAGACACACCCAATTGCACTCGCCGGCACCCTCGGCTTGCGCCAGGGCCTCGTCCGCCAGCTTGAGCAATGCCTGCGGGTCGTCACCGGGGGTGTACGGCGCCAGTCCCAGGTGAGCCACCGGCAGCAGATCGGTAGCGCCGGTCTGCGCCAGACTGCGCAGGTTCGCGTCGAGCTCCTGAGCGAGCTGCTGCGCCTCTTCGCGCACCATGCCCGGTGCCAGTATGGAAAACTCGCCACCACGGCTGCGGGTGATCAGGTTGTGCGTCTCAGGGTGGCGCGCACAGGTGCGCAGCAACTGCTGCCCCACCGCCTGCAGCAACTGATCGGTTCGCTGTCCGCCCAGGCGCTGGTTGAGGCCCGCAAGGTCGTTGATGCGCAACAGCACCAGATAGCCTGCACTGGCTTCCTCGAGATTGCTGACACGGGTGTGCAGCTGCATCTCGAAATAGCGTCGGTTGGCCAGGCCCGTCAGACTGTCCTGGTACGACTCGATACGCAGCCGTTCGCTGCGCACGGTCTGCTCGTGGAACAGTGCCTTGAGTTTTTCCACCATCTGGTTCATCGCCTGCACCACCCGGCGCAGCTCGGGAGTGCGCGGCAGATCCGGCAGGCTGAGGAATTCCCTGCGCGCAATGGCGTGCGACTGCTCGACCATGTAGTCCAGCGGCTTCAGCTGGCGACGCAACAGCAGCGCACCCAGCGCGGCACTGACCGCGCCGCACAGCAACAACCAGCCCAGGCTGCCCAACGCGCCCTGCCACAGCTTGGCCACGGCAAACATCGGGTGGCTGACCACCTCGACCCGGGCTGCCTGCTCCCAACCGCGGCTGACGATCGCGTCACCGCCGGCCGGCGCCAGGTTGATCATCTTGACGAACCAGGCCGGCACGCCGCTGCCGTCCGGCTCGGCCGCACGTTCGACGATGACACTGTCGTCCGCCAGGTTGACCACGCGAATACTGGCGTAATAGCCGCTGTCGAAGATCGAGCTGACCATCAGTTCGACCATTGCCGGGTCGTCGATATTGGGCGTGAGCGACAACGCCAGCGCCGTGGCCGCATCCTGGGCGTGGGAGCGCAGCTGGTTGACGTACTGAGTGCGCGAACTTTCCAGGCTGACCATGAAGCTGCCAGTGAAAGCCACTACCAGAAACAGGCATATCGCGATCAACAGTTGTTTGAACAGAGACATCGTTGCTCCACTTAATTATCCAGACTCGCCGGAAAGCCTTCTGCGGTCATTTTCTTCAGTACGTCCTGCCAACGCGACAGGCGCTTGGTATCCCCTACCTTCTTGTTGCCACCAGCGCCGGTGAGCCACAACCCCTCACCGTTGAAGGCGTAGACGGGCAGCAGGTCCTGGCGCTGGCTGGCAGGCAGAATTGGGTCCATCAGACTGTCCAGCACCAGGGGCATGGCCGTCGGTGTGGCGTAATAGGTGAGTACCATGTGCGCACGGTTCTGTCGCAACGCCTTGACGTAAGTGATGCGCAGCTTGTCGGCGGCAACGCCCAAATGGCGCAGGCTGAAGTACTTGGCGATCGCGTAGTCCTCGCAGTCGCCGGCACCCTTGAGCAGCGACTGCACCGGCGTGGCCCAATAGTCGACTTCGCGCCACAGATCGAGATCTTCTCGATACCGCAGTTGATGATTGAAGAACTGATTCACCACTTCCAGCTGCTCGCCCTCGCTCAGCGGCTTCTGGGTTGCCAACAACCGTTGCCACGCATCAATGCGCTGCGCGCCTTCACCCAGAGGCCCATACAGACCCTCGGCACGGCGACTGATCTGATTGAAGTCCCAGTCGGCGCGAAGCCCGCCCAGCAACGTGCCTGCCAAGGCAAAGGCGATCGCGAGACAGCGCACCGTCTGTAGGTACTTCAGCCGTGTAACCAACGTGTTCGATCCGCCAGGGAGGCAATTCAGCCCACCATGGTGCGGGGGCGCATGACAAAAAACAATGGCACGATGAAATCACTTTCTCATGACCCTGTGCAGCCTGTTCGTCGCTTCGGCACTGCACTTCGTCTGGCTATCGGCTTGGCTGGGACGTTATTCAAACCTGCCATCTTTCAATGTGTAACTGCTTACGTCAGGATGGCGCAAATTGACTGAGGCTGTTTGGCGTGACTGAAAAATCCACTGTGCTGGCCAGCATCCTGGGCAGTGAACAGGTGCCCGCGCACTTGGCACGCTCGGTGATCGAAGAAAGGATTCGCGCAGCAATCTACGACGGGCGCCTGCCCTGTGGCATGGCCATCCGGCAGCAAGAACTCGCCACACTGTTCGGCGTCAGTCGAATGCCCGTGCGCGAAGCCCTGCGTCAACTCGAAGCACAAGGCCTGCTGAAAGTCGTGCATCACAAGGGCGCGGTGGTAGCCCCCCTGATCAACCACGATTCCGTGGAAACCTACGCCCTGCGCATGCTTCTGGAGTGCGAAGCCTTGCGCCTGTCGGTGCCCCTGCTGGAAGAGCCTGATTTCGCCTTCGCCCAGGACTGCATCGAGCGCCTGGAACGGACCTCGGACTACGTCGAGATCAGTCGTCTCAACCGGGCCTTCCACTGGACGCTATACGCACAGGCCGGTAACCGCCGGTTGTTGAACCTGATAGATGAAGGGCTGATCGAGGAGGAGCGCTTCCTGCGCTTCAATCTGGAAGCCATGGGATTGCGCAACATGGCTCAGGACGATCACCGGAACCTGTTGCAGGCTGCAAGACAGCGCGATGCAGTACGGGCTGTCGAGTTGCTGCGAGAGCATCTACAACGCGGCGTGGACGCCATCCAGCGCTACCTGACCCAACGCGCGACAACTTGAGATACAGGCTGCACTAAGGTTGTGAAGCCCGGAAAGCAAAAACCCCTGTCTGCGTGAGCAGACAGGGGTTTTTTATTCAATCTTGACGATGACCTACTCTCACATGGGGAAACCCCACACTACCATCGGCGATGCATCGTTTCACTGCTGAGTTCGGGATGGGATCAGGTGGTTCCAATGCTCTATGGTCGTCAAGAAATTCCGTGTGCCGGGTTGGCTTAGCCAACCTCAGCGAAATATTGGGACTTCTACTTATAGACAAAACCCCTACCTGCTTGCGCAGATAGGGGTTTCGGAATTGAATCTTGACGATGACCTACTCTCACATGGGGAAACCCCACACTACCATCGGCGATGCATCGTTTCACTGCTGAGTTCGGGATGGGATCAGGTGGTTCCAATGCTCTATGGTCGTCAAGAAATTCTGTAGCCAGGATGCCCTTGGGAGGCACTCCAGCGAATCGGGTATGTGATGTTTGTAGGTTGTCTTGCTGCGAACTTTCGGTTCGTGTCATCTCCACAGTCACCGCAATCTGGTCGTTCGACACAAATTGCTTGGGTGTTATATGGTCAAGCCTCACGGGCAATTAGTATGGGTTAGCTCAACGCCTCACAGCGCTTACACACCCCACCTATCAACGTCGTAGTCTTCGACGGCCCTTCAGGGAACTCAAGGTTCCAGTGAGATCTCATCTTGAGGCAAGTTTCCCGCTTAGATGCTTTCAGCGGTTATCTTTCCCGAACATAGCTACCCGGCAATGCCACTGGCGTGACAACCGGAACACCAGAGGTTCGTCCACTCCGGTCCTCTCGTACTAGGAGCAGCCCCTCTCAAATCTCAAACGTCCACGGCAGATAGGGACCGAACTGTCTCACGACGTTCTAAACCCAGCTCGCGTACCACTTTAAATGGCGAACAGCCATACCCTTGGGACCGGCTTCAGCCCCAGGATGTGATGAGCCGACATCGAGGTGCCAAACACCGCCGTCGATATGAACTCTTGGGCGGTATCAGCCTGTTATCCCCGGAGTACCTTTTATCCGTTGAGCGATGGCCCTTCCATACAGAACCACCGGATCACTAAGACCTACTTTCGTACCTGCTCGACGTGTCTGTCTCGCAGTCAAGCGCGCTTTTGCCTTTATACTCTACGACCGATTTCCGACCGGTCTGAGCGCACCTTCGTACTCCTCCGTTACTCTTTAGGAGGAGACCGCCCCAGTCAAACTACCCACCATACACTGTCCTCGATCCGGATAACGGACCTGAGTTAGAACCTCAAAGTTGCCAGGGTGGTATTTCAAGGTTGGCTCCACGCAGACTGGCGTCCACGCTTCAAAGCCTCCCACCTATCCTACACAAGCAAATTCAAAGTCCAGTGCAAAGCTATAGTAAAGGTTCACGGGGTCTTTCCGTCTAGCCGCGGATACACTGCATCTTCACAGCGATTTCAATTTCACTGAGTCTCGGGTGGAGACAGCGCCGCCATCGTTACGCCATTCGTGCAGGTCGGAACTTACCCGACAAGGAATTTCGCTACCTTAGGACCGTTATAGTTACGGCCGCCGTTTACCGGGGCTTCGATCAAGAGCTTCGCTTGCGCTAACCCCATCAATTAACCTTCCGGCACCGGGCAGGCGTCACACCCTATACGTCCACTTTCGTGTTTGCAGAGTGCTGTGTTTTTAATAAACAGTCGCAGCGGCCTGGTATCTTCGACCGGCATGAGCTTACGGAGCAAGTCCTTCACCCTCACCGGCGCACCTTCTCCCGAAGTTACGGTGCCATTTTGCCTAGTTCCTTCACCCGAGTTCTCTCAAGCGCCTTGGTATTCTCTACCCAACCACCTGTGTCGGTTTGGGGTACGGTTCCTGGTTACCTGAAGCTTAGAAGCTTTTCTTGGAAGCATGGCATCAACCACTTCGTCGTCTAAAAGACAACTCGTCATCAGCTCTCGGCCTTGAGATCCCGGATTTACCTAAGATCTCAGCCTACCACCTTAAACTTGGACAACCAACGCCAAGCTGGCCTAGCCTTCTCCGTCCCTCCATCGCAATAACCAGAAGTACAGGAATATTAACCTGTTTTCCATCGACTACGCTTTTCAGCCTCGCCTTAGGGACCGACTAACCCTGCGTCGATTAACGTTGCGCAGGAAACCTTGGTCTTTCGGCGTGGGTGTTTTTCACACCCATTGTCGTTACTCATGTCAGCATTCGCACTTCTGATACCTCCAGCAAGCTTCTCAACTCACCTTCACAGGCTTACAGAACGCTCCTCTACCGCATCATCCTAAGATGATACCCGTAGCTTCGGTACCTGGTTTGAGCCCCGTTACATCTTCCGCGCAGGCCGACTCGACTAGTGAGCTATTACGCTTTCTTTAAAGGGTGGCTGCTTCTAAGCCAACCTCCTAGCTGTCTAAGCCTTCCCACATCGTTTCCCACTTAACCAGGATTTTGGGACCTTAGCTGACGGTCTGGGTTGTTTCCCTTTTCACGACGGACGTTAGCACCCGCCGTGTGTCTCCCATGCTCGGCACTTGTAGGTATTCGGAGTTTGCATCGGTTTGGTAAGTCGGGATGACCCCCTAGCCGAAACAGTGCTCTACCCCCTACAGTGATACATGAGGCGCTACCTAAATAGCTTTCGAGGAGAACCAGCTATCTCCGAGCTTGATTAGCCTTTCACTCCGATCCACAGGTCATCCGCTAACTTTTCAACGGTAGTCGGTTCGGTCCTCCAGTTAGTGTTACCCAACCTTCAACCTGCCCATGGATAGATCGCCCGGTTTCGGGTCTATACCCAGCGACTAAACGCGCTATTAACACTCGCTTTCGCTACGCCTCCCCTATTCGGTTAAGCTCGCC
>NZ_OX352319.1:0-102500 GCF_947090715.1 Pseudomonas sp. MM227 | reverse complement strand
CCGCGGATGTCTCCCGCATCGTCCTTGGCCCACACCACGAATACGTCGGCAATCGGACTGTTGGTGATCCACATCTTGCTACCGCTCATGCGGTAGCCGCCTTCGACCTTGCGCGCTCGCGTGACCATCGCCCCTGGATCCGAGCCATGGTCGGGCTCGGTCAGGCCGAAGCAGCCGATCCATTCACCGCTGGCCAATTTGGGAAGGTATTTCTGCTTTTGCGCCTGGGTACCGAATTCATTGATCGGCACCATGACCAACGACGACTGCACGCTCATCATCGAGCGATAGCCAGAGTCCACCCGCTCGACCTCACGGGCAATAAGGCCGTAGCACACGTAATTCAGGCCACTGCCGCCGAACTCTTCGGGGATGGTCGCACCGAGCAGACCCATCTCGCCCATCTCGCGAAAGATGGCAGGGTCGGTGGTTTCGTGGCGAAAGGCCTCCAGCACTCGCGGCATCAGCTTGCCTTGAGCGTATTGCTCGGCAGAGTCGCGCACCATGCGCTCTTCCTGCGTCAGTTGTTGGTCCAGCAGCAGTGGGTCGATCCAGTTGAAGCTTGCCATGTGCGCGTCCTCGGAAAAGCTGTATAGCCCGAGGGTAGGTGCTCATGCGCTGGTGAGCAAAGGAGTATTACGCATGAGCTTGTGATAATTTCTCACTTCAAGAACCTGCGCCAGGCAACATAGCCGGCAGTGATGTGAGGAACAGTTACATGCGTAGACGAATTCCCAGTACGGCGGCACTGATCTGTTTCGAAGCGGCGGCACGCCATGAGAGCTTTACCAAGGCGTCCCTGGAACTGTTCCTGACTCAGGGCGCGGTGTGTCGACAGATTGCCAACCTCGAGGAGTTTCTCGACGTGCGCCTGTTCCGGCGCTCGAAGCGTGGCGTGAAGCTAACCGAGGCTGGGCTGTCTTACAGCCGCCGGGTGGCCGCGCAGCTCGATGCTGTCGAGCGCGAGACACTGGCGGTGATGGGGCAGCAAGGTGCCAGCACCTTGGAGTTGGCGGTGGTGCCGACCTTCGGTACGCAGTGGCTGTTGCCACGCCTGAAGGACTTCCAGCGGCGTCATCCGCAGATCACGGTCAACCTGACCAACCGAACTCGACCCTTTCTGTTCGCCGATACCGACTTCGATGCGGCGATCTACTTCGGTGATGGTGATTGGTCGGGGACGCAGACCAGCAGGCTGATGGAAGAGCATCCTGTCCCGGTATGCAGCCCGGCGCTGCTGCAGGGGCAGCCAGCGCTGGCGCCAACACGCATTGCCGAGCTTGCGCTGTTGCAGCAAAGCACACGCCCCTATGCATGGCGGCAATGGTTTGCCAGCCTTGAGCTGAACGTGTCCCGCGACCTCAGTGGGCCGCGCTATGAACTATTCTCCATGCTGGCCCAGGCGGCGGTACATGAGATGGGGCTGGCGCTCATTCCTCCGTTCCTGATCCAGCGCGAGTTGCGCGAGGGCAGCCTGGTCGTTGCCAATGCCCACGAGTTGCGCAGTAGCAAGGCCTACTACCTTGCCGTGCCAGAAAGGCATCGCGAGCTGGCGGCACTGCGGACATTTCGCGACTGGTTGATGCAGCAGGCAGAGGATTATCGCCAACCCCTGCCACATGGACTGGAAATCGGTAGTGGCGAACGGTAGCAACCTACAGATGTACGTTTCTGGCGCGTTATTGAAAGCTTTGATAAACCGCGGTATTTCCGCTACAGCCGTTGAACTGCCTGCATATGGCAGGTTTTTGACACGCTATCGCCTGCAGCCGATAAATATTTCGCAAAATATTTCGAGAAGCCCAGCCGCGCCTGCAACGCCCGTACTAGAAGGGCGGAAGCAGGAATGCTGTGACATTCGGTCACAGCGTGACTTGTAGTGCCCAGAGTGTATCGCTCCATAACCTGTTGAAGCCGCTCGTCGGGGCCTGCAAAATGCCGCGGCCCGCCGCTCTCAGGCGGTATCGCGCTGATGGCGCTCTGGCACGATGGCCATGGCCAGGGCTTGGGTACGACCAGGAAAAAGATCCAGCAGGAGATATAACGTGCACATTGGTGTTCCTCTCGAAACGCAGCAGGGCGAAACACGTGTAGCCGCTACCCCGGAAACCATCAAGAAGCTGGTCGCTCAAGGCCATGCGGTGACGGTTGAACGTGGTGCGGGGGTTCTCGCCAGCGTGACCGACGATGCCTACCAGGCCGCTGGCGCGACCATTGGCAGTGCTGCCCAGGCATTTGCCACGCAACTGGTGCTCAAGGTCAATGCGCCCAGTGACGCAGAGCTGCAGCAGATGGCTGCCGGTACAGTGCTGCTGGGCATGCTCAACCCGTTCAACAACGAAGTGATCGCCAAGATGGCCGCGCGAGGCGTCAGCGCCTTTGCCCTTGAGGCGGCCCCGCGCACTTCACGCGCACAGAGCCTGGACGTACTGTCTTCGCAAGCCAACATTGCCGGGTACAAGTCGGTGTTGCTGGCCGCGCACCACTATCCGCGCTTCATGCCGATGCTGATGACTGCCGCCGGTACCGTCAAAGCTGCTCGCGTGCTGATTCTGGGCGCTGGCGTTGCGGGCTTGCAGGCCATCGCCACCGCCAAGCGCCTGGGCGCGGTGATCGAGGCCTCCGACGTGCGCCCGGCAGTCAAGGAGCAGATCGAATCGCTGGGCGCGAAGTTTCTCGATGTGCCGTACGAAACCGACGAAGAACGTGAATGTGCCGTCGGTACCGGCGGCTATGCCCGCCCCATGCCCGCCAGCTGGATGCGGCGTCAGGCGCAAGCGGTTCACGAGCGCGCCAAGCAGGCTGACATCGTCATCACTACCGCGCTGATTCCCGGCCGCAAAGCACCCACGCTGCTTGGCGCCGAGACGGTGGCGCAGATGAAGCCAGGCTCGGTGGTCATCGACCTGGCGGCGCTGCAGGGCGGCAACTGCCCGCTGACCGTGGCCGATCAGATCGTGGTGCACAACGGCGTGACCATCGTGGGCCCGACCAACCTTCCGGCGCAGGTGGGTGCCGATGCGTCGGCCTTGTATGCACGCAACCTGCTGGACTTCATGAAGCTGCTGTTCGACAAGGACGGGCAGTTCACCATCAACCTGGAAGACGACATCGTCGCCGCATGCTTGATGTGCCGCGATGGCCAGATCGTGCGCAAGAACGGCTGAGGACAATAACAATGGAAGACATGCTGATTTCCCACGGTATCTACAACCTGATCATTTTCGTGCTGGCCATCTATGTTGGCTACCACGTGGTCTGGAACGTGACACCCGCGCTGCATACTCCGCTGATGGCCGTGACCAATGCCATTTCGGCCATCGTCATCGTCGGCGCCATGCTCGCCGCAGCGCTCACCGTGACGCCACTGGGCAAGACCATGGGTACGCTGGCCGTTGCGCTGGCCGCGGTGAACGTATTCGGGGGGTTCCTGGTAACCCGGCGGATGCTGGAGATGTTCAAGAAGAAAGCACCGAAAGTGAAGGATGAGGCATCCAAACAATGAGCATGAACCTGGTTACGCTTCTTTATCTGGTGGCATCGGTCTGCTTCATCCAGGCGCTCAAAGGCTTGTCCCATCCGACCACGTCCCGGCGCGGCAATCTGTTCGGCATGCTCGGCATGACGCTGGCGGTGCTCACCACCGTCGGTCTGATCTACAAGCTGGGCGCAGAACTGGCCACCGCCGGGATCGGCTACGTGCTGGTCGGGTTGCTGGTTGGCGGTACTGCCGGGTCGATCATGGCCAAGCGCGTGGAAATGACCAAGATGCCGGAACTGGTGGCGTTCATGCACAGCATGATCGGGCTGGCGGCGGTGTTCATTGCCATTGCCGCCGTGGTCGAGCCGCAATCCCTGGGCATCGTCGCGCAGCTGGGCGATCCGATCCCGACCGGCAATCGCCTGGAGCTGTTCCTCGGCGCGGCAATCGGCGCCATCACTTTTTCCGGTTCGGTGATCGCCTTTGGCAAGCTGTCCGGAAAATACAAGTTCCGCCTGTTCCAGGGTGCACCCGTGCAGTTCTCCGGGCAGCACAAGCTGAACCTGCTGATGGGTCTGGGCACCTTGCTGTGTGGCTTGATCTTCATGTTCACCGGCAGCTATGCCGCTTTTGGCCTGATGCTGGCACTGGCGTTCGTGCTGGGCGTGCTCTTGATCATCCCGATCGGCGGCGCGGACATGCCGGTGGTGGTGTCGATGCTCAACAGCTATTCGGGCTGGGCGGCAGCCGGCATCGGCTTTTCGCTGAACAACTCGATGCTGATCATCGCCGGCTCGCTGGTGGGCTCCAGCGGCGCAATTCTTTCCTACATCATGTGCAAGGCCATGAACCGTTCGTTCTTCAATGTCATCGGCGGAGGCTTCGGTGCCGTTGCAGACGCAGGCCCGGCTGGCGCCAAGGAAGCGCGGCCGGTGAGATCGGGCTCGGCGGATGACGCCACGTTCCTGCTGACCAACGCCGACACCGTGATCATCGTGCCGGGTTACGGCCTGGCGGTGGCCCGCGCGCAACATGCGCTGAAAGAGCTGACGGAAAAACTGACCCACGCGGGAGTGACTGTCAAATATGCGATCCACCCGGTGGCTGGGCGCATGCCGGGGCACATGAACGTGCTGCTGGCCGAGGCCGAGGTGCCTTACGACCAGGTTTTCGAGATGGACGATATCAATTCCGAATTTGGTCAGGCAGACGTGGTACTGGTGCTGGGTGCCAACGACGTGGTCAATCCTGCCGCCAAGAACGATCCGAAGTCGCCCATCGCCGGCATGCCGATCCTGGAGGCGTTCAAGGCCAAGACCATCATCGTCAACAAGCGCTCGATGGCCAGTGGCTACGCGGGACTGGACAATGAGTTGTTCTACCTGGACAAGACCATGATGGTGTTCGGTGATGCGAAGAAGGTCATCGAAGACATGGTAAAGGCCGTGGAATAGCATTCCGAGCCCACGCACCTGATGGGCTGCCGTACTGAAAACCCCCGCCCCATGGCGGGGTTTTTCTTTAGGGAGGGAGAACAGCTGGCAGAGCTGAACGAGCACTGCGGACCCGTAGGCGCTCGGCACTGCAATGGCGCACCGATCTACGTGAAATCAGTACCGGGTTGCACACCCACGCATACAGTTGCAGGCTGCAGCGACTGAGCTTTTGTGCAACGTGATCAGAGATCGCAGCGAATAAATTTAACTGTACTACTGTACTGGTAAAGAAATGAGAATCGAGGCACCCCAGAGCACTGGATTGACGATAAATGCATTAAATTGGTGCAGACCCATACAGTTGCCTCATTCGAGAGCGAGACAGTTTGGTTTCACAGCTAACTGACTGCACACAATACAGGTGAACTGTGCCTACTGTTATGGACGGCGAGCGTGGAAAATGGGTACCAGATAAACCACTACTCAGCCCCGCCACAAGCGGAAGGATGTACATCATGGAACGTACCCTCAGTTCCGACCTGTTCCAGGCCAACACCCAAACCGCGCAAACTTCGGCTCCTCTGCGCTTCTTCGCCAACCTGATGCTCTGGCAGCGCCGTATCGCCAGCCGTCATCAACTGGCTCGTCTGGATGCTCGTCTGCTGGCCGATGCCGGTATCAGCGAAGCCCAGCGTTGCGAAGAGTTGAGCAAGCCGTTCTGGCGTTGATGCAACGCCCCGCTGGTAACAGAGCCTGAAGGCCGAACCAGCACCGAATTCAAGAAACCTGTCGCGGTCTACGCTGACGGGTTTTTTTTCGCCTGCGTGAAACAGGACAAGTACAGTTTTTGGTTATTAATTTATAACCATAACAGTTGAGTCATTGCGCTGCCGGTGTGGTCGGAGTGCTGGCGCCCGAGGCTTCCAGGCGCTCTAATAAGCTTTATTGCGCTCAAACCTCGTTCAGACCTGGAGATTCATCATGACCCGTAATCATTTGCTCAGTGCCGCCGTACTGTTGGCTCTGGCCAGTGGCGCACAGGCTTCAAGCTTCGTTGTCACCACCGATGCGCTGGTGCGTGGGGTCAACGCGTCGACCAACGCCACGTCCGACCTGTCTTCCTCGCTGCGTGACGACAAGATCGTCCGTGAAGCGCGCGATGACGCTGCAAGCTTCGTGGCCAGCCAGGGCGACATCCGCGGCGTGAAGCTGGAAAGTGCCTTTGCCCACATCCGCAAGGTTGCACCTCAGATGCAAGCCAGCGACACCCAACTGGCCCAGGCAATCCTTGCCATCTGATACGTTGCAGCGCGTGCTGCTCCAGATGAAAGAACCGGCAGGCTACCGGCTGCCGGACATCGGAGGTGGCTCTCGCGCAGGCGTTGGGCTAGCCTTGCCGTCCCAATTGCTCGACACCTGAAGCCCGATGCGTTATTTGCCATTCTTGCTTGCCCTCTGGGCGTCGTCGGCTGCGGCCTTCGATGTGAGCCTGCAGTCATCGGTAATCACCTTGTATGTGACCAGCCAAGTCACCACGGCACCGTTCGATCGCAAGTTGATTCTGTCTGCCCGGGACGATGCCGCCTGCTTCGTCGCCAGCGGCGGCCAATGCCGCGGCGCACGGCTCGAAGCGGCCATGGCCGTCATTCGCCAGGCGCACCCTCGAATGGCTGCCGGCGACCTTGAACTGGCGCAGGCGATACTCGTCCAATAAACACCTCGTATTACGGAGAAGCTCCATGCGTACCCCGCTGATTGCCGCTACCCTCGGCCTGTTCCTGCTGGCCGATGTGGCCCAGGCCCAAACTGTCGTGGCCACCAGTAATATCATCGTCCGTGCATTTGGCCGGTCGATCGATTTCACTTCCGACACCACGACCTCGATCCGCGACGCCAAGGTGGTCCTGGAAGCGCGGGACGACGCGGCCAGCTATGTGGCCAGCCAGGGCAACATCCGTGGCGCGCAGCTGGAGGCCGCCTTCAATGCGCTGCGTGAGCGCGTTCCACAGGCGCGCACCGCCAGTGACCAGGACCTTGCCGAAGCCATTCTCGCACTGTGAGGCGATTGGCCCGCTGGCTGCTGACAGCAGGCCTTCTGCTGACGGCTGCGCAGGCTTCTGCCAGCCTGCAGCTGGTGCTTGACCGCAGCGGGCTGGATGCCCGGCAGGCCGATGCCAGCCAGGCGCTGCTCGACGATGCGATGGCCGCATTGCCACCACAGTTCGTCGCGCAGCTGGACCGGCGTATCGACGTCAGCTGGTCATCGCGCATGCCCGACAATGCCTATGGCCAAGCGTCTCTGGTATCCAGCCTGGAATTGAACCTCAATCAATTGCAGGGGCTGGCCGACGGCTCTTCCGCTCAGCGGCAGACCGACCGTCCTCATGGCACAGTGCGCGAAGAGCTGTTGGCCACCGTGCTGCACGAACTCACGCATATCTATGATCGGGCGCGCCTGTGGACACCTGCGGACCGTGCACTGATCAACCGCTGCAACCGTCAGAATGCCAGCCTTGGCAAGATTGGCTTGCCCGATGAGTGCCGTGGCCAGGGTATGCGGCGCTTTACCCTGAGCGACGACCCGCGCCTGCTGGACCTGGCCGGTTGGCAGCAATACGTCGGACGCCGGGGCGAGCGCGAAGAGCAGAACCGTCAGATCGTACGCAGTCCCGACATCTACGAAGTCAGCAGTCCGAAGGAATTCGTCGCGGTCAACATGGAGTACTTTCTCCTCGACCCGGCTTATGCCTGCCGTCGGCCGGCATTGTTCGAGTACTTCAAGGCGCGTTTCAACTGGGCGCCGGCGCGCCAGCAAAGCTGCGCCGAAGGCCTGCCTTACCTGAATGCCGGCAGCGACTTCGGCAAGACGCCCTTGGGCAAGATCGATCCGCAACGTGTCTACGCGGTGGACTACCTGCTTGCCGAAGCCAATCAGAACCTCGCCAGCCGTTGGGGGCACAGCATGCTGCGCCTGGTCATCTGCGCCCCGGGACGCCCGCGGGGGCCGGACTGCCGACTGGATCTGGAGCAGCATCTGGTGCTGTCTTACCGGGCATTCGTCAATGATGTGCAGCTGTCCACGTGGGGCGGTCTGATGGGGCAATACCCGTCGCGACTGTTCGTGTTGCCGCTGTCCCAGGTGATCGACGAGTACACCAAGACCGAGTTGCGCAGCCTGGCGTCGGTGCCGCTCAAGCTGGACCGCGCCGAGATCGAGTCGCTGGTGCGGCATGCCGCGGAAATGCATTGGAGCTACGACGGCAGCTATTACTTCCTGTCCAACAATTGTGCAGTGGAGAACCTCAAGCTGCTGCGTAGCGGTACCCATGATCCGAGGCTCCAGGGCATCGACAGTATCTTGCCCAACGGTTTGCTCGAGGTGCTGGAAGGGCGCGGGCTGGCCGATGGCAGTGTGCTCGATGATCCGCGTGAAGCATTGCGACTGGGGTATCGGTTCGATTCCTATCGCGATCGTTACCAGGCCATGTTCGAGGTGCTGCGCAAGCACCTGCCCATCCCTCAGCAAACCGTCGAGGATTGGTTGGCGCAGGACGCTCAGCAGCGACGGCCCTGGTTTGCCCAGGCTGACCTGCGCACCAGTGCTGCGCTGTTGCTGCTGGAGCAGGCCAGTTACCGGCGCCAGTTGCTGTTGGCGCAGGATGAGGTCAAGCAACGCTATCTGGGCGCCCGCGAGTTGGGGGATGGCAGCGTGGCCAATGCCAATCAGATGCTGCAGGAAATCCTGGCCAACAGTGGTTTTCTCAGCCGGCCGGCGGAGCTGCTCGACAACGGTGGCTACGGGTTGCCGCAGACGGCGGAGTGGCAGCGGCTGGAATCGGAAAGCAGTCAGCGCCAGCAACGGTTGCAGCGCCTGAGTACCGACTTGGACAAGGAGGTGAGGGCGCTGCTGACCCCTGAGCGGGCTGCGGAGATTGCGGCCAGTGAAGCGAATCTGAAGCAGGTGGGGGAACACCTGCGCGAGTTGCACAAGGCGGCGGGTGGGTTGGTATTGCCTTGAGATCGAGGGGGCGCCATTCGCGGGCAGAGCCCGCTCCCACAGGGGGACTGTGTTGTTTTGGAGCGGGGCACGAGTATTCGCGGGCAGAGCCCGCTCCCACAAGGACAATTGTATCGTTTTGAATGGCGAAAGGTTGTTGAAAGCTTGCCGACATAGGATCGACTCACCCCCGGCGTAAGACCGGCCGGCCAGATGGCAGCACTCAGGTGCGCTTTCGGCCTCTTGAACAACAACAATGGTGAAACCGATGTCCTTGATGATCCCTACCCGCAGTGCCACCCTTCCCATACTCCCGGCTCTTGCCATTCCTCGCTGAACCTCTCGTTCTTCGTCTTTAGCCGCGCTGTGCCTGGAGTATTCCCATGCTGACATTCCTTGGCTTTGCCATGGTCATCACGTTCATGTTCCTGATCATGACCAAGCGCCTTTCTGCGCTGATCGCCTTGATCATCGTGCCTATCCTGTTCGCTCTGTTCGGTGGTTTCGCACCGGAAATCGGCCCGATGATGCTTGCGGGCATCACCAAGCTTGCGCCGACCGGCGTGATGCTGATGTTCGCCATCCTGTATTTCGCCCTGATGATCGATTCGGGGTTGTTCGACCCGGCAGTGCGCAAGATCCTCAAGCTGGTCAAGGGCGACCCGCTGAAAGTGTCGGTCGGCACGGCCGTACTGGCGTTGATCGTTTCGCTGGACGGTGACGGCGCGACCACCTACATGATCTGCGTTGCCGCCATGCTGCCGCTGTACCAGCGCATCGGCATGAGCCCAAGGATCATGGCCGGTTTGATCATTCTGGCAGGCGGGGTCATGAACATGACGCCGTGGGGGGGTCCGACCGCGCGCGCTGCCAGTGCCCTGCATGTCGACCCTTCGGACATCTTCGTGCCGATGATCCCAGCCATGGCGGTCGGTGTTGTCGCCATCCTGGTGATTGCCTACATGTACGGCAAGCGCGAGCGCGTTCGTCTGGGCGAGCTGCACCTGCCCGGTGACGAGATCGACCACAGCGAAATCAGCGTGTCGCAGTTCCCTGACGCACGCCGGCCCAAGCTGATCTGGTTCAACGGCGGCTTGACCCTGCTGCTGATGATCACCCTGATCATGGGCCTGCTGCCTCTGCCGGTGCTGTTCATGGTCGCATTCAGTATCGCCATGATCGTCAACTACCCGTGCCTGGAAGCACAGAAGGAACGTGTCGCAGCCCACGCCGGCAGCGTTCTGGCCGTGGTCGGATTGATCTTCGCCGCCGGTATCTTCACCGGCATCCTGACCGGCACCGGCATGGTCGATGCCATGTCCAAGAGCCTGCTGGCCGTGATTCCGGATGCCATGGGCCCGTACCTGGCCGTGATCACCGCGCTGGTCAGCATGCCGTTCACCTTCTTCATGTCCAACGATGCCTTCTACTACGGCGTATTGCCGGTACTGGCCGAAGCCGCGGCGCACTACGGCATCTCGCCGGTGGAAATGGCCCGTGCCTCGATCGTCGGACAACCCGTACACCTGCTCAGCCCGCTGGTACCCTCTACCTACCTGCTGGTTGCCCTGGCCGGTATCGAGTTCGGTGACCACCAGCGCTTCACCCTCAAGTGGGCAGTACTGGTTTGCCTGTGCATAATGTTCGCCGCGCTGGCAATGGGGATCTTTCCTCTGTTCAGCAGTCTATAAATTCTATTCGCGAGCCAGGCCGGACGCCGTCGCGCCGCTACCCCATGGTAGCGGCGCTTTAGCATCCGGCCTTGCGCCGCCCTGACATTCAACACGAAGGACTTCACATGGAATGGTTCACCAACCCGGAAATCTGGGTTGCTTTCTTGACCCTGACGGCACTTGAAATCGTGCTGGGCATCGACAACATCATCATGATCTCGATTCTGGTGAGCCGCATGCCCAAGCACATGCAGGCACGCACACGGATTTTCGGCCTGGCGCTGGCCATGGTCACGCGCATTCTGCTGCTGCTTTCGATCACCTGGGTCATGCGCCTGACCGCCGACCTGTTCGTAGTGTTCGGCCAGGGTATCTCCGGACGTGACCTGATTCTGTTCTTCGGTGGTCTGTTCCTGTTGTGGAAAAGCTCGCAAGAGATCTACCACGGCATGGAAGGCGAAGAAGAGGGCGGTGACGAGGTTGCAGGCAAGGGTGGCAACTTCATCTACACCATTATCCAGATCGCCATCATCGACATCGTGTTCTCGCTGGACTCGGTCATCACCGCGGTGGGCATGGTGTCCCATGTACCGGTCATGGTCGCTGCCATCGTCGTTGCGGTATTGGTGATGATGGTCGCTTCGGGCACCATCAGTCGCTTCATCGACCAGCATCCATCGCTGAAGATGCTGGCGTTGTCGTTCCTGTTGGTGGTCGGTACCGTACTGATCGCCGAAGCGTTCGACGTGCATGTACCCAAGGGCTACGTCTATTTCGCCATGGCGTTCTCGTTGGCTGTGGAAGCCGTGAACATCAAGATGCGTACTGCCATGGCTCGCAAGCGTCGCGAGTCCCAGGAAGAGTCCTGAGCCTGGAAAGCCGCGCGTTGCACTGGCAGCGTGCGGTAGTGGCCAGCAATGTGCTATGAACGACTGACCGGCCAGGGGGTCTGTTCCATTGACTTGGTCGATTTCAATGGAAGGGATTCATGCACGAGCGGGTGAAAAGCGCTCCCGGCACACAGCATCGTCTGCTGTGCCTGTGGCTCCTGGCGGCGACGCTGTTGTGCGCCGGCCGTGAAGCCGTGGCGCTGGACCGCTTCCAGGTCGAAGGGTATCTGTTGCCCAACGGCCTGCAACTGCTGCTCAAACCTGGCGACGAGCGTGCCCACGTGTCGATTCGCCTGGTGGTTGGCGTCGGTTTCGACGACTTCTCCTGTACTGATCAAGAACTGCCCCACCTGCTCGAGCATCTTCTGTTCAGCGGTATCGACGAGCACGGCGAAGGCGGTCTCGAAGAACGCATGCAGGCGCTGGGCGGGGAATGGAATGCGTTCACCAGCAGTGCCGACACCACCTTCGTCATCGAAGCGCCAGCGCACAACCAGCGCAAGGTACTCGACCTGCTGCTGGCTGCCGTCACTCGGACCACCATCGACGAAAAAGCCCTGGCCAGCGCCAAGCGCATCATCGAGCACGAAGACGGCGGCCATCATTCCCACCTGCAGCGCTTGCTCGACAAGCCCGCTCGGGACAGCGATGCCAGCAGTCAGTTGGCTATCGAGTTAGGCCTCAAGTGTCCGCAACCTGCCGAAGTCGCCGACCTGACGCTGGCGCAGGTGCGTGATGTCCGGCAAAACTGGTACGCACCGAACAACATGAGCCTGATCGTGGTAGGGGGCTTGGATAAGCTGCTACCGGCCTATCTGGAGCGTACCTGGGGTGCGCTGGATGCGGTGGAACCCAGCGACCATCAGGACCTGCGTTCGGTCACCCATGCGGCCGAGCCGCAGGCTGAACTGACCCGCGGTTGGCTGGGCGAGGACGCCAAGCTTCATCTGTACTTCGTCGAACCGGTGCTTGAAACCGCGCATCCCGCTACCCTGGACCTGCTGCAGATGTATCTGGAATGGGAGCTTTACCGCGAACTGCGGCTTGCCCACGGCCTGTCGTACGGACCCTGGGTGGCCCGCGAGTCGTACGGCGACAGCGGCCTGCTGAGCCTGAACGCCGATGTGGATCGAGCCGATATCGGTCAGACCGGCCTGGTCATGGGGCAGATGATCGCGCGTCTGCGCGACAACGGTGTGGACGCGGAGACCTTCAAGCGCCTGAAGAATCTTGCGATCGCCCGGCAAGCCTGGGCGGCGCAAGGCAACGTGGCGCTGGCCGACTACTATTGGGGAGCACTGGCCGACTATACCGACGGCCGCTTCGCCAGCCCGGCGCGGCAGTTGACTCAGGTCACCGTCGAGGACGCCAACACTGCCTTGCGTCAGATGGTAGGGACGCAGGGGTATATCCGTGTCGAAAAACCCCTGCTCAGCTATGACGAGCTCTATCGGATCGCCTGGGCGGTGTTGATCGGCATGGCAGCATTGCTGGTGGGGCTGATCGTCTGGCGGCGCGCGAAACGACGTTGATCGCTGCCGAGGCGGTATCCTGAATACCGTTTCATTGTCTATTTTCTATGGAAGACCATGCCGTACATCGTTCAGCGCCTCATCGACCTTATCAAACGCTACCCGGGTGTGATCGCACTGGGCGGTTTCCTGTCCGGCATCGGCAGCTTCGTGCTGGTCGATCGCCAGGCCGGCCTGGCCAGCTGGATCGCGGTGGTGATGCTGCTGACCTGGATCTGGTTGATGCTGGAGAACACCTTCACCCAGTTGTTCACCCGCTTGTTCAAGCGTGAGATACCCACGCCGGTGCTGCGCTACGCGACCCAGATGATCCACCAGGAAAGCCTGTTCTTCGTTCTGCCTTTCTTCTATATCACCACCACCTGGAACAGCGGCCAGCTGGTGTTTACCGGCCTGCTGACGCTGGCCGGGCTGGTGTCGATCATCGACCCGCTGTACTACAAGTGGGTCGCGCCCCGGCGCTGGCTGTTCATGGCGCTGCACACTTTCACACTGTTCGCGGCGTTGCTCACGGCGCTGCCGATCATCCTGCACCTGACCACCGATGAAAGTTTCAAGCTGGCGCTGGCCACCGCCATGCTGCTGGCCTTTCCGAGCCTGGCCGTCAGTTTCCCGATCAACCATTGGCGTCGCGGCGTGGCGCTGGTCTTGGCGACCTTGATGATCGGCGGTGCTGGATGGCTGCTGCGCTCCTGGGTGCCGCCGGCCACGCTATGGCTGACCGAGGTGGCGGTGACCACCGAGCTGGACAACCGCAGCCGCACCCATGGCGACAGCCTGGATACGGTCAGCGCGGCGCAGTTGCGCAGCAGCGGGCTGTACGCCTACACCGCCATCAATGCGCCTCGAGGCTTGGACGAGCGTATCTATCATGTGTGGCAGCAGAACGGCACCGAGGTCGATCGCATCGCCCTGGACATCCACGGCGGGCGCAAGGAGGGCTATCGCGCCTGGAGCCACAAGCAGAATTTCCCCGGCAACGTCGCGGGGAAATGGCAGGTGCGGGTGTTGACCGAGGACGGTCAGATCGTCGGCGTGCTGCGCTTCACGGTGACCGACGACGCGGTTCAGGCCGCCGTGGCACCGAAGAACCAGTAGCAGACCACGATGGCGGCGATGACTCCGGCCAGGTCCGCCAGCAGTGCACAGCCGACAGCGTGACGTGCCCGCTGGATGCCCACGGCACCGAAGTACACGGCCAGCACATAGAACGTGGTCTCGGTGCTGCCCTGAATGGTCGCCGCAACCAGCGCCGGAAAGCTGTCCACGCCATGGGACTGCATGGTCTCGATCAGCATCGCGCGCGCGGCACTGCCGGAAAACGGCTTGACCAGCGCGGTCGGCAGGGCGTCGACGAACCGGGTGTCCATGCCCAGCCATTCGACCAGGTGACGAATGCCGTCCAGGCCCAGCTCCAGGGCGCCCGAAGCGCGCAGCACACCTACCGCGCAGAGCATGGCGACCAGATACGGCAGCAGGCTCTTGGCAACGTCGAAACCTTCCTTGGCGCCTTCCACGAAGGCCTCGTAGACCTGAACCTTGCGCAGCGCGCCGATGACCAGAAACAGGATGATCAGGCCAAACAGCGTGAGGTTGCCCAGGATCGAGGACAGCCCCGCCAGGGCTGTAGCCGAGAGGGTGCCCAGGAACGCCATGAACACGCCAAGCAGCAGCGCACCGGGAATCAGATAGGCCAGCACCACTGGATCCCACAGCCGCAGACGTTGCATCACGGCCACTGCCAGCAGCCCGGCGAGGGTACTGGCCGAGGTGGCCAGGAGAATCGGCAGGAACACCAGGGTCGGGTCGAGGGCGCCTTGCTGGGCGCGGTACATGAAGATCGACACCGGCAGCAGGGTCAGCGACGAGGCGTTGAGTACCAGAAACAGGATCTGCGCGTTGCTGGCGGTGGTCGCACTGGGGTTGAGTTCCTGTAGCGAGCGCATGGCCTTGAGGCCGATCGGGGTTGCGGCGTTGTCCAGGCCCAGGCCGTTGGCGGCGAAGTTCATGGTAATCAGCCCCAGTGCCGGATGGCCGCGTGGCACCTCGGGCATCAGTCGGCTGAACAGCGGCCCCAGGACCTTGGCCAGCCAATCGACGATACCGGCCTTCTCGGCAATCTTCAGGAAGCCCAGCCACAAGGTGAGGGTGCCGAACAGCAGGACCATTACTTCTACCGACAGCTTGGCCATGGCGAACAGGCTTTCGACCATCGCGGCGAAGATGCCGGCATTGCCGCCGATGAGCCATTGGCCGAAGGCCGAAATCGCGGCGATCAGAAAGAAGCTGAGCCACAGGCCGTTCAGCATGGGTATTCCCTCGTTCGAAGATGCCCGGATGATAGCCCAAAGCGAGGTTGGATTCTGCCCCGCAGGGCAGCGTGGTGTGTCAGGGTTTTCGCGTGAGGCCGGACGCGGCTTGCACCGCTGCTACAGGGTACGAGCCGCGTCACCGGGTAGGTTGCGGATGCAGGTATCATCGCGGCGCGCCGTTCGCGGGCAGAGCCTGCTCCCACAGAGCCGCGTCAGGGGGCGACGCGGTCCTTGGTGCGCCAGTGCGGCAGGGAGTTCCAGTAGCGCTCGCCCTTGGCATCGTCGTACATACCTTCCCAACGCGAGATCACCAGCACGGCCAAGGCATTGCCGATGACGTTGAGCGCGGTACGGGCCATGTCCATGATGCGGTCGACGCCGGCAATGAAGGCCAGGCCTTCGAGCGGAATGCCGACGCTGCCCAAGGTGGCCAGCAAGACCACGAACGACACGCCCGGCACGCCTGCAATGCCTTTGGAAGTGACCATCAAGGTCAGTACCAGCATCAGTTGTTGCCCAATCGACAGGTCGATGCCATACAGCTGGGCAATGAACAGCGCCGCGATGCTTTGATACAGGGTAGAGCCGTCGAGGTTGAACGAGTAGCCGGTGGGCACCACGAAGCTGCTGATGGCCTTCGGTGCGCCATACGCTTCCATCTTCTCGATCACGCGCGGCAGGACGGTTTCCGAACTGGCCGTGGAATACGCCAGTACCAGCTCGTCCTTGAAGATGCGGAACAGCTTGAAGACCGAGAAGCCGAACAGGCGCGCGATGACACCGAGCACGACGATGGCGAAGAACAGGATCGCCGCATACACCAGCACCACCAGTTTGGCCAAGGGCAGCAGTGAAGCGAAGCCGAAGTTGGCCACCGTGACGGCAATCAGCGCGAAAACCCCGATTGGGGCGTAGTTCATGATCATGTGAGTGACCTTGAACATGCTTTCCGATACGCCCTGAAAGACTTTGACCAGAGGCTCGCGGGTTTCACCTGGCAGACTCGACAGGCCCAGGCCGAACAGTACCGAGAAGAAGATGATCGGCAGCATGTCGCCGCGAACGATCGACGCAAAGATGTTGGACGGAATCAGGTTGAGCAGGGTGGCAACGAACGCATGGTCATGCTGCACCTCAGCCGTGGTTTTCTGATACTGCGAGATATCCACGGTGCCCAAGGTACTCATGTCGATACCCAGTCCAGGCTGGAACAAGTTGGCAAGGCCAAGGCCAACCAGAATGGCAATGGTGGTCACCACTTCGAAATAGAGGATGGTCTTCACGCCAATGCGGCCGAGCTTTTTCGCATCGCCCACGCCGGCAATGCCGACGATCAGAGAAGAGATCACGATGGGGATCACGATCATCTTGATCAGGCGGATGAAGATGTCGCCTGCGGGCTGCAGGATATTGCCGATCCACCAGGCCTTCTCGGCACTGAAGTGGTTGAGCACTGCACCCAGTGCGATGCCCAGTACCAAGCCGATGAGTATTTGCCAGGCGAGGCTCAGTTTTGCCTTCTTCATGTCGTTACCCTTTTTCCAAGTCAACTCGTGATGCCTGTTCGCAAGCCGAACGGCCATCCGT
This sequence comes from Pseudomonas sp. MM227, assembly GCF_947090715.1. Classification (NCBI taxonomy): domain Bacteria; kingdom Pseudomonadati; phylum Pseudomonadota; class Gammaproteobacteria; order Pseudomonadales; family Pseudomonadaceae; genus Pseudomonas; species Pseudomonas sp. MM227. Next base: position 85,592 of record NZ_OX352319.1, on the reverse strand, counting down.
AGAGGTTTCTTCACGCCATGGCGAAACGCTTTGGCGAACGAAAAAAGGCGCAACTATTCCGATGCACTGCGGCAGCGTCTAATGCCGGATGCGACTACCCTATGCAAAATCGGCATAACGCGATTGAGTGATTTACTGCCTTTGATATGTGCGTTCGGATAGACGACTGGCCATACCGAAGGAATTGGCAGGTTTGCCGAAAAGCGGGTGCAAAAAAACCAACGACGTTCGCGAAACCGAACGCGGGGAATTTTCTGCTGGAAAAAGATGAAACAAGATGGAAGGCAGCTCGACGCTGCAAAGATAGGCTCTGCGCAAGCCGGGCACGTAATGATCGTACACCGCTTGCGCAGCAGCTGTTGCCTGACCCGGCCCGGTTCGGAGGTCCTCCCTGTACCCCTAGGTCACTCCGAACCGACTGCATTCAGAACAACCCGACCCCATGGTCATGACCGCCACCTTCTGAGTGCCGGCCATTCGGACCAGGATGACCCAGCCCAATCTGTAGATTTTTGATGCACTGCCGTGATGGCGCAAACCATCACGGCATCACAGGAAGTCAGTACCAGTCAGGGTCTTTCTTCAACTGTTCCATGAGCATCTGCTGCATGCCTTCGTCGGGCTTGCCGAGAAAGCGATAGGTCGCGTGACGCGTCGGCGACTTATCGGCAGGCAAGCCGGCAGGTACCTGGACATACAATGCGTAGGCATCTTCCTTGTCCATGCTGAAGGCTACGAGCAGTCGCCCGCTTTTGCAGCTCTCAGCAGTTTCACACAGCGGCCCCACCAGGTAATTGTCGCCGTCCTCAGGGACTGCAGACATCTGCTGGGGCGAAACGCCTGACAGATTGATGATCCAGTCCGGAACACGTTCCTCGGACTTGATCACCGACTGCCAGGTATCGCGGTACTCGGTGCTCGAACCCAGTAGCTCGCTGACGCGAGCCTGACCGTCATTGGCGGCCATTGCCATGCTGCTGCCGACCAGCGACAGCGCCATGGCTATACCCTTGAGGGTCATGCTGGTCATGGTCAGCCTCGACCGCGACGGCCAAAGATGAACGAGACGACGAACAGCACCAGGAATACTACGAACAGGATCTTGGCGATGCCTGCTGCGGTGCCGGCGATACCACCGAAGCCCAGGACGGCGGCGATGATGGCGATGATCAGGAATGTGACTGCCCAACTCAGCATGGTGTATCTCCTTTACGATTTGTCGTGTTTTATCGGTTGATCAGATGCGTTGCCAGTACCTCAGAACACCCAACTGCGAATGTGTTCAACCGGCTCGTTCGCTTGTACGCGTTCAATGTTTCCAGATTGCTGACGCCCGACCCAATGCGCACTGGCTGGATTGAGGTGCGCGGTGTCGACCAGACGCTCCTGAGGTGGCAGAAGAAGTTCCTGCTGCTGGGCAGATGCCCAGCCTGCATACAGCTGCACCGCCAGCAGGGTCACCAGCATCGCCAGAACCAGAAACAACGCTTGGCGCATTGATTGGGACTGGGCGGACGCTTGAGCTGCTTGAGGACGGTTCATCCGGAAACTCCTTGCACTGGGATAGCGACTGAATACGTGTTCTTGAAACAAGTATTGCAGCCTGCATGCCAACCTCTTATCTCCGATTAAACCCTTTAAAATCAGTTGGTTGTATTAATAGACGTTCAATACTCAATAGCAACCTGCACGATAACGCGCCTGGGCTCGGGCGATTTGCACGATCACAGTATTGGCTTGGACACTTTCAACAGATCGGCATCCACGCCACGGACACCGCGGATGTTGCGTGCCACCTCGACCGCCAGGGTTTTCTGCTCGGAACTGGCGACGTCACCTTTGAGCGCTACCATGCCCGTGCGCGTCTCGACATCGATGCTCAGCCCGTCCAGATCGCGATTGAGCAACAGGCTCGCCTTGATCTTGCTGGTCACCCAAGTATCGCTCAAGGCTTCTTCGGTCTTCTTGGCCTTGGTCTCGGCCCGCGTCGTCGCCGTATCCGCTGCACCCAGGCTGATCAGGTTGTTCACCTGATAGACGCCATCGGTATTGGTCGCCAGGCTGCCAGCCAGTTGCTTGGCATCGGCAGTCTGCGCCTGGCCCTTGAGCGTCACGACACCGTCGCTGGTGGTGACGACGATATCCAGTGCCTGGGTACTGGTGTTCCACAGCAACTTGGACTTGACGATTGCCGTGAGCGTGGCGTCTTCCAGATGCTGGGCGAATTGCTGACGCTGATTGACGTGCTCAACCAATTCCGGATTGAGGGTCAGGCGGTTATCGACCTTGTCGATGCCTTGGGTATTGAGGGCTACCTGCTCGGCAAGCTCGCGATCGACCTGGTCTTCCACGGCACCGGTCAACGTAGCGGTGCCCTCACGGACCTGCACGCCGAACTCGAAGCCGTTGAGCTGTCGATTCAAAGCCAGCGCTGTCCAGATGGAGCCCTCCTGGCGTGCTGCCTGCAGCCTGCTCTCGAGGCTGGATGATTCACCATCGTGTTTCTCGAGATTGGCAGGGGTGGCCGCCGAGACCAATGTCGACAGGCCTACCAGACCTGCGATGACGCTTGCCAACGTGAGTCGCTTGATACCGCGCATTCGTACTCTCCTCCCATTGAAGACGATCGGTTGATATCGCAAGGCATATGCCAAACTTTTTACTTACTGAAAGCTCAGATATTTCATACAGTTAGAAATGTAATCTGCTAATAGCTACCATGCAGCCTGCCGAATCAATCAGAATCGACCATGCAACCTGCCCGATTTGTCCGGGACTAACCAAGAATTTTCTCTGAGGAGCGTAGGAACATGGAATCTGGCACGGAGCATAAAGGCCGCATTCTGCTGGTGGACGATGAGTCCGCCATCCTGCGTACCTTCCGCTATTGCCTGGAAGACGAAGGCTACAGCGTGGCAACGGCCAACAGCGCGAATCAGGCAGACACCTTGATGCAGCGGCAGGTGTTCGACCTGTGCTTCCTCGACCTGCGCCTGGGCGAGGACAACGGCCTGGATGTACTGGCACAGATGCGTGTGCAGGCACCATGGATGCGTGTGGTGATCGTCACCGCGCACTCGGCGGTGGATACCGCCGTCGATGCAATTCAGGCCGGCGCCGCCGACTATCTGGTCAAGCCCTGCAGCCCCGATCAGTTGCGCCTGGCGACCGCCAAGCAATTGGAAGTACGTCAATTGTCGGCTCGGCTCGAAGCGCTCGAAGGCGAGGTGCGCAAGCCCAAGGACGGCCTTGATTCACACAGCCCTGCCATGATGGTCGTGCTGGAAACCGCGCGCCAGGTGGCGGTGACCGATGCCAACATCCTCATCCTTGGCGAATCGGGTACCGGCAAGGGCGAGCTGGCACGCGCCATTCATGGCTGGAGCAAGCGCGCCAAGAAAAGCTGCGTAACCATCAACTGCCCGTCGCTGACTGCCGAGCTGATGGAAAGCGAACTCTTCGGCCACAGTCGCGGTGCTTTCACCGGTGCCAGTGAAAGCACTTTGGGTCGCGTCAACCAGGCCGATGGCGGGACTCTGTTTCTCGACGAGATCGGTGACTTTCCCCTGACCTTGCAGCCCAAGTTGCTGCGTTTCATTCAGGACAAGGAATACGAGCGGGTAGGTGACCCCGTGACGCGGCGCGCCGATGTGCGCATCCTGGCGGCGACCAACCTCAACCTCGAAGACATGGTTCGCGAGGGCCGTTTTCGCGAGGATCTGCTGTACCGCCTGAACGTGATCACCCTGCACCTTCCGCCGCTGCGCGAGCGCAGCGAGGATATCCTGACCCTGGCCGATCGTTTCCTGGCGCGCTTCGTCAAGGAGTACGCGCGGCCAGCAAGAGGCTTCAGCGAGGAGGCACGGGCGGCGCTGCTCAACTATCGCTGGCCGGGAAATATCCGCGAGCTGCGCAACGTGATCGAACGGGCGAGCATCATCTGCCCTCAGGAGCGCGTCGAGGTCAGCCATCTGGGCATGGCCGAGCAGCCCGCCAACAATGCACCGCGCATCGGCGCGGCGCTGAGCCTGGACGAACTGGAAAAGGCCCACATCGGTGCCGTCTTGGCCACCAGTGATACCTTGGATCAGGCCGCCAAAACCCTGGGTATCGATGCCTCGACGCTTTATCGCAAACGCAAACAGTACAACCTATGAAACTGGCCATGAAGCTGCACACCCGGCTGTTTCTCAGCATCTCGGCGCTGATTACGGTCGCGTTGCTGGGGCTGGTGTTGGGTCTGGTCAGCGTGATGCAGATGGCTGCTTCGCAGGAAAGCATGCTGCGCAGCCACTTCACCACGCTGGACCTGGGGCTCAAGATGCGCCAGAGCCTGGGCGATCAATTGGTCATGATGCTGGAGCCTGATCCGGATACCGCGGCCATCGGTCAGGCACAACAGCAGTTTCAGGCGCTGCTCGATGAAGGCATCGCTCACGAGCAGAGTCACAATGCCCACTATGGATTTCTCCAGTCCGCAGAAAACTTCCAGGGCTTTGTGGAGCAATACCGGGCCACCGCCACGCAACACCTGCCGCTGAGCCATAACCCGCCGCTGAGCCAGGCGTTCAATACCCTGCGCACGGGCCTGATCGATTCGTACAAGACCACTCTGCAAAGTATCGCCGCGCTGGAGCACAAGTCTCACGAACGGGCGATGTGGGTATCCGGTTTGCTCGGTCTGGTGGGCCTGGCGGTGCTGATCGTCGGTTTCTTTACCGCACACGGTATCGCGCGCCGTTTCGGCGGCCCCATCGAAGCGCTGGCCAAGGCGGCGGACGACATCAGTCAAGGCAATTTCGATGTGCAGCTACCGGTTTCACCGGCGGCGGAATTGAATCGGCTGGCCAGCCGCTTCGGCACCATGGCCGACGCACTACGCCAGCATCAGGCTACCAATGTCGATGAGCTTCGCGCCGGGCAGCAGCGTCTGCAAGCGGTGCTGGACAGCATCGACGACGGCCTGCTGATGATCGATCGACAAGGCCAGCTGGAGCATTTGAACCCGGTAGCGCAGCGTCAGTTGGGCTGGGAAGACCACCGCCTGGGCCTGGGCCTGGGCGAAGCGCTTGGCAGGCCTGATCTGGACGAGCAGCTGAACCTGATCCTGCGCGGTGGCAGCCTGGAGCGCGCGCTGGACGACCTGAGCTTCGAAGTCGATGGTGAAGCGCGTCTGCTTTCGTACAGCCTGACGCCGGTGACCCATACCCAAGGCAATATCCTCGGCGCGGTCATGGTGCTGCACGATGTAACCGAGCAGCGCGCATTCGCACGCGTACGCAGCGAATTCGTCCTGCGCGCCTCCCACGAGCTGCGCACGCCGGTAACGGGCATGCACATGGCCTTTGGGCTGCTGCAGGAGCGTGTGCATTTTCCCGAGCAGAGTCGCGAGGCCGATCTGCTCATGACGGTGAACGAAGAGATGCAGCGCTTGATGCAGCTGATCAACGACCTGCTCAACTTCTCGCGTTACCAGAACGGCCTGCAGAAGCTGGTGCTGGCGCCGTGTGCGCTGGATGACCTGTTGCAGCGCGCCTACGAGCGCTTCGCCAGCCGCGCCCATGAGCTGGGTATCCAGCTGACCATCGAGTTGGCCGAAGGGCTGCCACGTCTGCACGTGGACGCAGGGCAACTGGATCGGGTGCTGGACAACTTGCTGGAAAACGCCCTGCGGCACACAGCGGAAAATGGCCATATCCGCTTGCAGGCACGCCGCCATGCCGAGCGCGTGATCATCAGCGTCGAGGACAACGGCGAAGGCATCGCCTACGGCCAGCAGGGGCGTATTTTCGAGCCTTTCGTACAGGTCGGGCGCAAGAAGGGCGGTGCCGGACTGGGCCTGGCGCTGTGCAAGGAGATCGTGCAGTTGCACGGTGGCCGCATGGGGGTCTACTCAAGACCCGGCCAGGGCACCCAGTTCTATATGACCCTGTCGATCTAGCGCGATGGCCTGGGTGCCTTGCGCCCTCAGGCCTCGTCGCCGGCGCGCCGACCGGCGCGGCGCCGGCCCTTGGTGATCAGTTCCTTGAACTGTCGCGCATTCAGTGCCTGCGCGAACAACCAACCCTGACCGTAGTCGACGCCCTCGCTTTCGAGCAGCAGCGCTTGCGCCTCGTGCTCGATGCCTTCGGCGATCACCCGCAGATCCAGGGCATGAGCCATGCGAATGATGTGGGGCGCCACGCCACTGCTTTCGACGTCATCGCCCAGGGCGTCGATGAACGCCTTGTCGATCTTGAGGCAGTCCACAGGCAGGCTTTGCAGGTACGCCAGGCTGCAGTAACCGGTGCCGAAATCATCGATCAATACCGTATGGCCCACGTCGCGAAGGGCCTGAAGGTTTTCCCGCGCCACGTCGACGTCGATCAGGGAACGTTCGGTCACCTCGAAGGCGATCTGCTCGGGCGCCACGCGGTAGATGGAGAGCAGCCGGGCCACCACCTCGCCAATGCGCGGCACGGTGACATCGCACGCCGCCAGATTCACTGAAATGTACAAATGCGGGTTGGCTCGCAAGAGGTGGCTGAGCTGCTCGAGCGACTGCTGCAGGACGAAGTCGGTGATCTGGCGGATCTGGCCGCTGTGCTCCGCCAGCGGAATGAACAGTTCCGGGCTGGTGAGCGTACCGTCGGGGCGACGCCAGCGCACCAGTGCCTCGGCACCGACGCAGCGACGGTTGCTCAGGTCGAAGATCGGCTGGTAGAGCACCTGCAGTTCGCCCCGACGCAACGCACCGTGCAGCTCGCCGCCCATCGAGCGGCGCTGGGTGATCAGTTGCAGAACCAGCCAGCCGATGCACAGGGCCACCACCAGGCTGACAGGAAACAGCAGCCACAGCGGGGTATCGAATATGGGCAGTTCCTTGCTGCGCGGAGCGATCAGCACCAACTGGAAGTCCGGGGACTTGGTCGACATGCGGTAGATCAACCGGTCCGACGTGACCTGCAAGGCATCGACCGCATCGGCACGCCAACCCGATACCGGCGGCCATGGCTGCTCTGAACCCAGCACCGGGATCGCCCGGCGTCCCTGGTCGAGCACCACCAACAGGCTGCCACCGGCGGGCAGGTCGACCACGTCGCTCAGATGGCCCCGCGAGGTCGAAACCCGGAACGGCCCGCGGCCAAGCATCAGCGCGGCCCAGTTGTCATTGCGCTGAGTGGTGGTGTTGAGCCAGTAACTGTAGGTAGAACCCTGGATGTCCGGCGGTCGACCCAGGCTGGCGACGTCCTTGCCGCGGCGGTTGGAGCAGCGCTGGGCGCCGTCGATGAACGCGGCTTCGAAGACGAAGCGGTTGTCGAAGCCGATCTTTTCCAGGGCATCCATCATCTGCGGGCCGCAATGGCGCACAGGTTGAGCCTGCAACGCATCGACCCCCTCGCGCAGCTGACCGAACACCTGCTCCAGGCGGATCAGGAAGCGTTCGCCACTGGCATTCATCTGCTGCCGTTCGTTGAGCTGAACCTGGTGCATGATCAGCGCGAAACTGGCCGCGAACAGCAGCAGCGCGCTGGCCAGGGCGGCAAGCGTTGCCAGCGCCCAGGGGCGGTACAGAAGACTGCGGAGCTGCGGGAAAACGGCGGCCATCGAGGATCATCCAGTCGGGGGCATCAATGTATAGCAACCAGATGGCGATTGGCCCGCGCTTTCGAGCATATCGACGTGAAATCGGTTGTTACCTGCTGATGAGCGCCTGCAGGATCGCGGCGCTTTGTGCATCGGGCTCGCCGTCGAAGCGTTGCGGACGGAAGTGCATCTGGAAGGCCGCAATCACGTGTCGCGTGGCGACGTCCAGCTCGCCGCTCTGGACCACCTCGTAACCCACTCGGGCCAACTGCTGCTGATACCAGGCGATATTCGGCGGGCTGGCCTGGAAGCGCGCCTGGTAGCGTGCCACGGCCTTCGCGTCGGGCCACATGCCCAGGCCGTGTTCGGCCAGGCGTTGCCAGGGAAACATCGGCCCCGGATCGGTCTTGCGCAGCGGCGCGATGTCGCTGTGGCCGATGATGTTGCGCGGGGCGATGCCGTTGCGCTGGACGATATCCTTGAGCAGGGCGATCACGGCCTGGATCTGCGCTTCGCTGTAGGGGTACCAGACCCGGCCGTTCGGGGTGTCCTTGTAGCCGGGGTTGACGATTTCGATGCCGATGGAGCTGGAGTTGAGCCAGGTGCGGCCGTCCCATTGGCTTTCGCCGGCATGCCAGGCACGGCGGCTCTCGTCCACCAACTGGTAGACGGTGGCCGGCTGGTCGCCGATCAGGTAGTGGCTGCTGACTTCACCATGAGTGAGCAATTGCAGCGAACGCGGCAGATCGGCCGAGGTGTAGTGCAGCACCACGAACTGCACGCGGTTGTCATGGTTCGCAGACGGGTGACTGCGATCGATGCTCAAGCCGTTGGAGCAACCGGCCAGCACCAGCAGGGAGAGGGCGACAAGGAGCAACTTCATAGGGAGATCACATGCAGGTTCGGGAACAGGGCATCAGCATAGCGTAGCCGGTTGTCTGGATTCAGCGGGCATGCGTTACGTCGCGTTGCCGAATGTTGCGCGCGCGTCCGTGGCGGGATGGCGCGGGAGCCTCAGGGAGCCGGCTCGATCTGGTTGCGTCCCGCTTCCTTGGCGCGGTAGAGCGCCTGATCCGCGCGCTTGAGCACCTGACTGGCATTCTCACCGGGTTTGAACACTGCTACGCCGGCCGACATCGTCACGCTCACACGCTCGCCCTTGAAATGAAAAGGGCATTGTTCGACGGCCGCACGCAGGCGTTCGAGCAGACGGCTGCCGCCGCCCAGATCGCTGCCCGGCATCAGCAGGGCGAACTCTTCGCCACCGAAGCGGGCGATGAAATCGTCACCGCGCAAGCCTTTGCGCAGCACGTTTGCGATGATCTTCAAGACCTTGTCGCCGGCCTGATGACCAAAGGTGTCGTTGATCGACTTGAAGTGATCCAGGTCAAGTATGGCCAGCAGCAGGCCATTGCCGGTCTGCTGCGAGCGGACATGCTCCAGGACCAGTCGCTCGCTCCAGGCAGCTCGGTTAGGCAGGCCGGTGAGCGGATCAAGCAAGGCCTTGTTGCGCTGCTGCTCGAGCTTGTCGCGGTAGTCGAGGGCCTCGCGTTCCATGCTCGTCACACGCTCGCCCAAGCCCTGCAGGCGCGCGGTGATTTCCTGTTCGCGTGCCTCGCGCTGCAGGCGGTGCTGCTCCATGCTGGCCAGCAAGCCCTCGAGCCGGCTTTCCAGCACCTGCTTGAGGCCGTCGATATCGACAGCGCCACGCATGCTCGTCTGCAACCCGTCGACGTGTTCACGCAGTACGTCGTCCAATGCCAGGGCGGCGCTGCGCGAGTCGGCATGGTCGCCATGGGTCAGCTGCAACTGGCGCTGGAAATTCTCCAGGCGCTGGTTGAGCTGTTGCAGGTAGCGTTCGAACTCCTGCTGACTGCCGTCATTGACGGCCAGCATCAATACGGCGAGCTCATCGAGCACCGGCAGCAGCTCGTACCAGTTCAGCCCGCGCTGGATGCGCGCGTGCATGGCCTGGGCCTGGGCCATGTAGCGCTCGGGCAAGGTCAACTCGCTGAGCAGCTCGAGCAGGGTGGTTTCGATATGGCTGGCAACGCTGCTGTACGGCGGTTCAAGGCTGGCCGGCAAGGCATAGAAAGCCTGTTCATCGGTCAGGCCGCTGTCGAGCACCTGCAGCTGTTCAGCGGGCTTCTCGGTGGGCTGCTCGACCAAGGGCGATGCCACGGGGTCTGCAGCGCCAAGCGCGGGTGCTTCACTGGCAGTATTGCTCGCTGGCAGGCGCAGGTCGGCCACTGCCAAGGCAACAGCGAGCGGGGCAGACTGCGGCGCCGGCTCGTCTGCAATGGCTACGGGGGCCGCGTGAGCGTCGGACACTGCAGTGTCAGATTCCGCAGTGACAGGATCAGGCGTCGAGCCGGCCATTGCCGGTGCATCCTGCGCTGCGGGCACGGGCATGGACTGCACAGGGCTGGCGTCGGCCGGATCGGGGCTGCCGAACAAGCGCTGCAGCAGGCCCGCCCGCTGCGCGCGCAAGGGTCGGTCGAGGGTATTGAGCGCCTGCTCCTGCAAACCACTGAGCTCACTGAGCAGCAAGGGCATCTCGCGCGCCTGTCCAGCCCGCTCTTCAAGGCCCTGGGCGAGCTTTTTCAAAGGTTTGCTGACATCGCGCGGCAGCGGCAGCGACTGCAGTTGCGTAACCAGAGCCCCCAGCGCGGTGCCTATCTGCTGCACCCGGGACTGTCGGCGCTTCTCGGACTCCAGCACGGCAATTTCCAGACGCGGAATCAGCGCCGCCAGCCGAGCGTCCATGTCGTCGCCACGCAGCACCTCGCGCATCTCCTTCATGCAGACATCCACCGCCCGGTCGCTGCCTTCGGCCGCAAGGCTGCTGCGCACCAAGCCTCGACGCAGCAGGTCGAGACGGGCGTTCCAGCGCCGCTCGAGCTTTTCCTGCTGGTCGATGCTTTGCAGGTATTTCTCTTTCCAGCGCTGGCTGTCGTCACTCATGACAAGGATTGCTCGTTGACCTGCAGCTCACACCCACCCGCGATGGGTGCGCTGCGAAAACGTCGTATCGCGGGTGATGCCGCTTACTTGGCGGCACGTTCCTTGGCAATCAGCTGGTCGGCCACGTTCAGGGTCTGCTCGGGACCACCGGCGGTGCCCAGGTCGAAGCGGTACTTTCCGTTGACGATCATGGTCGGCACGCCGGAGATTTCATACTTCTTGGCCAGCTCCTTGGCCTTGGCGATCTGGCCCTTGATGGCGAAAGAGTTGAAGGTCTGCAGGAATTTTTCCTTGTCCACGCCCTGGGTGGCGACGAATTCGGCCATGTCCTCGGGTTTGATCAGCGGCTTGTGTTCCTTCTGGATGGCATTGAACACGGCGTTGTGGACCTTGTGCTCCACACCCATGGCTTCCAGGGTCAGGAACAGCTGGCCATGGGCATCCCACGGGCCGCCGAACATGGCTGGAATACGGACGAAATTGACGTCGGCCGGGAGCTTCTCGACCCAAGGGTTGATGGTCGGCTCGAACGCGTAGCAATGCGGGCAGCCGTACCAGAACATCTCGACGACTTCGATCTTGCCGGGCTCGGCGACGGCTACCGGGCTGTTCAGTTGAACGTAGGTCTTGCCGGCTTCCAGCGGCACATCCGCCGCCTGGGCGGTCACGCCCATGGCACTGGCGACAACGAGGAAGGCGCCGAAAATCAGATTACGCATGCGTGACTCCTGAGCAGTTTCATACAAGGGACGGATCGGTGCCAGCACCGGACCTGCCTGATCGAGGTGGCTAGTGTAACGGCAGTGATGTCAAAAAAGGGTGGACGAGGAGGGCCTTTGCGCTATTTTCATGGCCCAATAGATGTAACCAGGCGTAAGCCGCCCGCGAAGGCCCGCACCTGGCCAAAGCTTGAACGTGTTCAGCGCAGGGCCTGAATATAAGTGGCCAGGGCTGCAATATTGTCATCGCTGAGCCTGCCCGCAATGTCGTGCATGATCGCGGCAACATCGCCCTCTTGGCGAAAAGCGGTCAGCCGCTTGATCAGGTACGGTGCATGCTGACCCCGCAGCTGTGGAAAGCCGGCCAGTGCGGTACCGGCACCCTCGGGAGCGTGGCAGCCGCTGCAGGCAGGTACACCCAGCGCCGGGTCGCCACTGCGGTAGAGGTCCTGCCCACGCTGCGCCAAGACGGCTGCGGCTTCCGTGGGGGCGGGCGTCTGCTCGGCGTACCAGGCGGCGATGTCGAGCAGATCCTGGTCGCTCAGCTCAGCCAGCGTACCGGCCATTTCCGGGACCACGCGACGGTTTTCGCGGATGTCCAGCAACTGCTCGTTCAGGTAGCGCTCGCCCTGGCCGGCCAGCTTCGGAAAGATCGGCACCAGGCTGTTGCCGTTCGGGCCGTGGCACGCCGCACACAGTGTCGTCAGTGGCTGCCCTCGGGCGCTGTCGCCCGTCGTGCCGGCAGCACTTGCCGCGCTGCTGGCCAGCAGCGCGCAGAGCAGGCCCATCACACGCATTGCGCTCATCGACTGATCCAACCAAGGTGAAGTTCTCGACCTGCCGCACCGTACGGCCGGCCTGGGCGCATTATGCCCGCACGCAGGCCATTGCCGGCAAAATCACCCACATATTGTCCAGCCCTATATACTTCGCTGCATCGTTCTTGCGGCTGCTGCATCGGGCCCTGCCTCTACCGGAAATCACATGCAACTCAAAAACCCCATCCTGGGCCTGTGCCAACAGGCTACCTTTTCGCTCAGCGCCGCCAAGGTCGAGCAGTGCCCCGATGACGAAGGGTTCGAGGTCGCGTTCGCTGGCCGTTCCAATGCCGGCAAGTCCAGCGCCTTGAACACCCTGACCCACGCCAGCCTGGCACGGACCTCGAAAACCCCAGGGCGCACGCAGCTGCTCAACTTCTTCAACCTGGACGAGGAGCGGCGCCTGGTCGACTTGCCCGGCTACGGCTACGCCAAGGTTCCGATCCCGCTCAAGCTGCACTGGCAGCGCCACCTGGAAGCGTATCTGGGCAGTCGTGAAAGCCTCAAGGGGCTGATTCTGATGATGGACATCCGCCATCCGATGACCGACTTCGACCTGTTGATGCTCGACTGGTCGGTGGCCAGCCACATGCCCATGCACATTCTGCTGACCAAGGCCGACAAGCTGACCTACGGCGCAGCCAAGAATACCCTGCTCAAGGTTCAGGCCGAGATCCACAAGGGGTGGGGCGACGCCGTCAGCATCCAGCTGTTCTCCGCGCCCAAGCGCCTTGGCCTGGAAGATGCCTACACGGTGCTGGCACGCTGGATGGAGCTGCCGGACAAGAACACAGCCGAGGCCTGAGCCCGGAGTGAGAAAATCCGGGCAAAAAAAACCCCGGACTTCGTATGGGGAGGGGGAAGTCTGGGGCTCAAGGTCCGAACCGCTGAGGGTCCGGATATCTGCCAACACTTAACACAACATAGGAGCATCGAAAGGCTTCACTAGCCAATCCCAACGTCTGACTGGGACAGGCCGGGGGAGTTCCTTGGCAGATGCAAACTATTTGCGATAAGTCGTTGGTTTCATGTGGGGTTCAGGTTTCTCATCTGGCGTGGATTCAGCGTGTGCCCCTTCGCGGCCGCTGACCGCTCCTACAGAAAGCATGAGCATCCGTAGGCATGGTCGGCGACCACGAAGCAGCAACACCGCGCCGAACCAGTGCGCAAAAGTCCGTAGGAGCGGTCAGCGGCCGCGAAACAGCAACACCGCGTCGAAGCAGTGCGCGGAAGCCCGTAGGAGCGGTCAGCGGCCGCGAAGCAGCAACACCGCGCCGGATCAGCGCGCAAAAGCCCGTAGGAGCGGTCAGCGGCCGCAAAGCAGCAACACCGCGCCGGATCAGCGCGCAAAAGCCCGTAGGAGCGGTCAGCGGCCGCGAAGCCGTCAACCCGGTTTCGAATCAGTGCGCCTCGTCCCAGTTGGAACCCACGCCGACTTCCACCAGCAAGGGCACGTCGAGTTGCGCGGCGCCGCTCATGTACGGGCGGATCTGGGTGCCGATCTGCTCGACCAGGTCCTCGCGCACTTCCAGCACCAATTCATCGTGCACTTGCAGGATGACGCGTGCGTCCAGCCCGCTTTCGGCCAGCCAGTTGTCCACCGCAACCATGGCGCGTTTGATGATATCGGCAGCCGTACCCTGCATCGGCGCGTTGATCGCGGTGCGTTCGGCCCGCGGCGCAGGGCGGGGTTCTTGGCGTTGATGTCCGGCACGTACAGGCGACGCCCGAACAGGGTTTCGACGAAGCCCTGTTCGGCGGCCTGGGCGCGGGTGCGCTCCATGTACTCGAGCACGCCCGGATACTGGGCGAAATAGCGGTCGATATAGGCCTGCGACTGCTTGCGGTCGACGCCGATCTGCTTGGCCAGGCCGAACGCGCTCATGCCGTAGATCAAGCCAAAGTTGATCGCCTTGGCACTGCGCCGCTGGTCGGTGGTGACCTGCGCCAGGTCTACCCCGAACACTTCCGCAGCCGTGGCCCGGTGCACGTCCAGATCGTTCTGGAAGGCATGCAGCAAGCCTTCGTCCTTGGCCAGGTGAGCCATGATGCGCAGCTCGATCTGCGAGTAGTCGGCCGCCAGCAGGCGATACCCGGGCGCCGCGATGAAAGCCTGACGGATGCGCCGACCCTCGGCGGTGCGGATGGGGATGTTCTGCAGGTTCGGGTCACTGGAAGACAGGCGTCCAGTGGCGGCGACCGCTTGATGGTAGGACGTGTGGATGCGCCCGGTGCGCGGGTTGATCTGCTCGGGCAGGCGGTCGGTGTAGGTGCTCTTGAGCTTGCTCATGGAACGGTACTGCATGAGCACCTTGGGCAACGGATAGTCCTGCTCGGCCAGTTCGGCGAGCACCGCTTCTGCCGTGGAGGCTTGGCCCTTGGCTGTCTTGGAGATGATCGGCAAGCCGAGTTTCTCGTAGAGAATCACCCCCAATTGCTTGGGTGATCCCAGGTTGAACTCCTCGCCGGCGATCTCGAACGCTTCGCGCTCCAGGGCAACCATCTTTTCACCCAGTTCCACGCTCTGGATACCCAGCAGCTTGGCATCGACCAGCGCGCCCTGGCGCTCGATCCGTGCCAGCACCGGCACCAGCGGCATTTCGATGTCCTGCAGCACGGGCAGCAAGCTGGGCACTGCATCCAGCTTGGCCTGGAACAGTTGATGCAGGCGCAGGGTGATGTCGGCGTCTTCGGCAGCGTAGGGGCCGGCCTGTTCCAGCGCGATCTGGTCGAAGGTCAGCTGCTTGGCGCCCTTGCCGGCGATGTCGGCGAACTTGATCGTGGTGTGGTTCAGGTACTTGAAGGCGAGGCTGTCCATGTCGTGCCGAGTGGCGGTGGAGTCGAGCACGTAGGATTCGAGCATGGTGTCGAAGGCCACGCCCTGCACGTCTATGCCGTTGTCCTGGACGCCACCGATGGCACAGTTGGCGAGGATATTGATGTCGTACTTGGCGTGCTGGCCGACCTTGAGCTTGCGCGGATCCTCGAGCAGCGGCTTGAGCGCCAGCAGCACGGTATCGCGGTCGAGCTGTTCGGGCACGCCCATGTAGGAGTGCGTGAGCGGAATGTAGGCGGCTTCGTGGGGTTCGACCGCGAAGGAGATGCCTACCAGCTGCGCGCGCTGGGCATCCAGGCCGGTGGTCTCGGTGTCGAAGGCGAACAGGCTGGCCTGTTCGAGCTTCTGCAGCCAGACATCGAAGCGAGCCTGGTCGAGAATCGTTTCGTAGCGTACTTCGATGGCCGCGACCGGCTCCTGCGCCGGAGCCAGTTCTTCGCCGGCGCGCCGGGCTTCACGCTCGACGTCTTCGATCCAGCTGCGGAACTCCAGCTCGCTGTAGATGGCAAGCAGTGCATCGCGATCCAGCTCGCTGCACATCAGTTGGTCGACTTCCACGTCCAGCGGTACGTCGATCTTGATGGTGGCCAGTTCATAAGAGAGGAAAGCCATTGCCCGGTGCTCTTCCAGCTTGGCGGGCAGCGCCTTGGCGCCGCGAATGGCCAGGGCCGGGACCTTGTCGAGGTTCTCGTAGAGTTCCTTGAGGCCGCCGCCGATGCCGGTCAGCAGGCCCTGAGCGGTTTTTTCGCCCACGCCCGGCACGCCGGGGATGTTGTCGACCTTGTCACCCATCAGGGCCAGGAAGTCGATGATGTGCTCGGGACCGACGCCGAACTTCTCCTTGACGCCGGCGATGTCCAGCACGCTGCCGGTCATGGTGTTGACCAGGGTGATGTGGCCGTCGACCAGTTGCGCCATGTCCTTGTCACCCGTGGAAATGACCACCGGGCGATCGGCTGCCGCGCTGCTGCGGGCCAGGGTGCCGATGACGTCGTCAGCCTCGACGTTATCCACGCACAGCAATGGATAGCCCAGGGCCCGGACGCAGGCGTGCAGTGGCTCGACCTGTACCCGCAGGTCGTCGGGCATGCTCGGGCGGTTGGCCTTGTAGTCGCCGTAGAGGGCATCGCGGAACGTCCCGCCCTTGGCGTCGAAGACCACCGCGAACGGGCTGTCCGGATACTGCCGACGCAGACTCTTGAGCATGTTCAGCACGCCCTTCACCGCACCCGTGGGCATGCCCTTGGAGGTGGCCAGCGGCGGCAGTGCGTGGAACGCCCGGTACAGATAGGAAGAACCGTCCACCAGGACGAGAGGAGCTTTGCTCATGAGCAGAATCAACCTTTTCGGCAAGCCCGGCGTTAGAATGCCCGGAGCTGTGACAACGAGAACTGTGACAACAAAGGGACAAGGTTATCATGCGTAACGTAAAACACCTGTTGCTCGCGGCTCTGCTGTTGACCAGCCCGCTGATGACCCTGGCTGCGGACGACGCGCCTTCGGCCGATCCGGACGTGACCATTCGCCAGGACGGCGACAAGACCATCAAGGAGTATCGCCAGAACGGCTTCCTGTATGCGATCAAGATCACCCCGAAGCACGGCAAGCCGTATTTCCTGGTGCGTGCCGATGGCACCGATGACAATTTCATCCGCTCCGACCAGCCGGACATGCTGATCCCGGCCTGGAAAATCTTCGAGTGGTGAGGCTGTAACCTTCAATTCAACCGGGCGCCGCCCCTTGCGGCGCCAGTATGGGCAAATCTACGACATGTCTGTGTTTACACCCTTGACCCGCGCCGAGCTCGAAACCTTTCTGGCCCCCTATGGCCTTGGCCGTCTGCGGGACTTCCAGGGAATTGCCGCCGGTACCGAGAACAGCAACTTCTTCATCAGCCTGGAGCAGGGTGAATACGTGCTGACGCTGGTCGAGCGCGGGCCGACCCAGGATTTGCCGTTCTTCATCGAACTGCTCGATG
The DNA here is from genome assembly GCF_947090715.1 of Pseudomonas sp. MM227. NCBI lineage: Bacteria > Pseudomonadati > Pseudomonadota > Gammaproteobacteria > Pseudomonadales > Pseudomonadaceae > Pseudomonas > Pseudomonas sp. MM227. The sequence goes on along the minus strand of NZ_OX352319.1, from coordinate 68,711 downwards.
TACTGCACGACGCTCGGCTGTCGGTGCCCTATGCCTTGCGCACCACCGAGGGCGTGGCGCTGCGCACGCTTGCAGGCAAGCCGGCCCTGCTGCAGCCGCGCCTGGACGGTCGCCATGTGCAGGCGCCGAACAACCAGCACTGTGTGCAGGTGGGCGAGTTGCTGGGGCACATTCACACCGCCACCCTCGACGCACCGTTGGTACGCCGCACCGACCGTGGCCTGGACTGGATGCTGGAAGAGGGCGAGAAGCTGGTCGCCGACCTGGATACTGCAGCCGCGGCGCTGCTGCGTCCGGCCCTGGCCGAGATCCAGGCGCATCACGCACAGATTCTGGCACTGCCACAGGCCAACCTGCACGGCGACCTGTTCCGTGACAACGTGATGTTCGAGGGCACCCACCTGACGGGTGTGATCGACTTCTACAACGCCTGCTCCGGGCCGATGCTGTATGACCTGGCGATTACCGTGAACGACTGGTGCTCGGATGAGCACGGTACCCTCGATGCGCCACGCGCGCGGGCATTGCTGGGTGCCTATGCAGCCCTGCGGCCATTCACTGCGGCAGAGGCACAGCTGTGGCCACTGATGTTGCGTGTGGCTTGCGTGCGGTTCTGGCTGTCGCGCCTGATCGCGGCGCAGTCGTTTGCCGGGATGGATGTGTTGATCCATGATCCCAAGGAGTTTCAGGACCGGTTGGCGCTGCGGCAGAAAGTTGGGGTGCCGTTGCCGTTTGCTTTTTAGGGCTTGAGACCGTGGGGCGGCCTTCGCGGGCAGAGCCCGCTCCCACAGGAACCTGCGTCTAGCCTGAACCTTCTCTCACAGGGCAGGGGTTCAGGCATGTGCGAGGAGCTTCAGAGCTTTTCCAGGCAGCCGGCGAGGTTGTCGGCCAGATTGCCCAGCATGGTTTCGTAGCCGGTTGCGGTGGCGTCTTCGAAGCCGCCCAGAGCGTCCAGCTCGGCCAGGGTCACCGGCAGCCCGGCAGTCAGGGTCTGCGCCAGCTTGGGGCGCATCGGCGGCTCGCTGAACACGCACGTCTTGCCCACTTCCTGCAGGCGCTGACGCATCGCGGCAACATGCTGTGCGCCGGGTTGTACTTCGGCGGCCACGGCGAATACACCCGCATGCTTGAGGCCGTAGGCCTCTTCGAAATAATCGAACGCCTCGTGGAAGACGAAGTAGGGCTTGCCCTGAATGCCAGCCACCCGAGCGGCCAGACGTGTGTCCAAGGCCTGCAGGCGTTGCGTGAAGGCGGTCAGGTTGGCCTGGTAGCGCGGCGCATTGGCAGGGTCGGCAGCGGACAGGTCGGCGGCCATGCGCGTGGCGATCACCCGGGCATTGACCGTCGAGAGCCACAGGTGGGCGTCCAGGGTGCCCGGGCGATGGTCGTGATCGTGGTCCGATGCTTCCTCGTCATGGCCGTGGCTGTCTTCGGCAAAATGCCGCAGGTGCATGCCCGGCAGCGTCTGGATCGAGACCGTCGGCTTCTGCCGAGTCTGCAGCACGCGCGGCAGAAAACCTTCCATGTCCGGGCCGATCCAGTACAGCAGATCGGCGTCGGCCACCCGCCGCACGTCCGATGGCCGCAGGGCGTAATGGTGCGGCGAGGCACCGGGCGGCAGCAGCACTTCGGGCTGGCCGACACCGTCCTGCACGGCGGCCGCAATCAGCTGCACCGGCTTGATGCTGGTCAATACCCGCACTTGCGCCTGTGCCGGCAGGGCGGTCAGGCACGCGGCGAGCAAACCGATGGAAAGAGCAAAAATACGAACCACAATGAACACTCTCGGGGGCAAGAACAGGTAACATAATAACGTCTCTATCAGAATTCGTCGCCGCTCATGTCCAAAACACCGCTGGCCAGCCGTCCCCACGACCACTCACATTGCGTGCACCACGCGCTGAGCGAAGCCGATGCCTTGTGCCTGAAACAGGGCCTGCGCCTGACCGCCTTGCGTCGTCGCGTGTTGGAACTGGTCTGGCAAAGCCACAAGCCACTGGGTGCCTACGATATCCTCGCCGTGCTCAGCGAACAGGACGGCCGCCGCGCGGCGCCCCCCACGGTCTACCGCGCCCTGGATTTTCTGCTCGACAACAACCTGGTGCACCGCATTGCCTCGCTCAACGCCTTCATTGGCTGCAACCATCCCGAGCATGCGCATCAGGGCCAGTTCCTGATCTGCCGCGCCTGCCACGTGGCCGTGGAGCTGGAGCACAAGACCATCAGCGACGCCATCGTCGAAAGCGCCCTGGGTGTCGGCTTCGTCGTCGAGGGGCAAACCGTGGAAGTGGTCGGCCTGTGCGCGGCCTGTCAGGGGGCGTGATGAGCGAAGCATTGATCCGCCTGGACCAGGTCACGGTGGCATTCGCCGGCCAGCGGGTGCTCGATGACATCCACTTGTGCGTGCAGCCCGGCGAAATCGTGACGTTGATCGGCCCCAATGGCGCCGGCAAGACCACCCTGGTGCGTGCCGTGCTCGGGTTGCTCAAGCCCGATTCGGGCAGCGTGTGGCGCAAGCCGCGACTGCGCATCGGCTACATGCCGCAGAAGCTGCACGTGGATCCCACCCTGCCGCTGTCGGTCCTGCGCTTTTTGCGCCTGGTGCCGGGTGTGGACCGTGCCCGCGCTCTGGCGGCGCTGGAAGAAGTAGGCGCCGCGCAGACCATCGACAGCCCGATCCAGACGGTGTCCGGCGGTGAGATGCAGCGGGTGCTGCTGGCCCGGGCACTGTTGCGCGAGCCGGAACTGCTGGTGCTCGACGAGCCGGTGCAAGGCGTCGACGTGGCCGGCCAGGCCGAACTGTATGCCCTGATCACGCGCCTGCGCGAACGCCACGGCTGCGGTGTGCTGATGGTTTCCCACGACCTGCACCTGGTCATGAGCACCACCGACCAGGTGGTCTGCCTGAACCGGCATGTGTGCTGCTCCGGGCACCCTGCACAGGTCAGCGGTGATCCGGCATTCGTCGAGCTGTTCGGCAGCCACGCTCCCAGCCTGGCCATCTATCACCACCATCACGACCATGCCCATGACCTGCACGGCAGCGTGGTCAGTGACACTCATGTACACGGAGACAGCTGCAAGCATGGCTGATTTTTTACTGTATGCCTTGCTGGCGGGGCTTTCCCTGGCAGTGGTGGCGGGACCGCTGGGCTCGTTCGTGGTGTGGCGGCGCATGGCGTATTTCGGCGACACCTTGTCCCACGCGGCCTTGCTGGGCGTGGCCCTGGGCTTCGTGCTCGACATCAGCCCGGCACTGGCGGTCACGGTAGGCTGCCTGCTGCTGGCGATACTACTGGTGACCCTGCAGCAACGCCAGCCGCTGGCCTCGGACACCCTGTTGGGGATTCTCGCGCCCAGCACCCTGTCGTTGGGTCTGGTGGTGCTGAGCTTCATGCACGACGTGCGCATCGACCTGATGGGTTATCTGTTTGGTGATCTGCTGGCGATCAGTCCGACCGATTTGTATTGGATCATCGGTGGCAGTGTGGCCGTGCTCGCGCTGTTGATCGCCCTGTGGCGGCCGTTGCTGGCAATCACCGTTCACGAAGAGCTGGCACGGATCGAAGGACTGCCCGTGGCGGGCCTGCGCATGGCCTTGATGCTGCTGATTGCGGTGGTGATCGCGGTGGCAATGAAGATCGTCGGGGTGTTGCTGATCACCTCATTGCTGATCATCCCGGCGGCAGCCGCACAGCGGCATGCGCGCTCCCCCGAGCAGATGGCGCTGGGTGCCAGTGTGCTGGGGGTGATCGCGGTATGTGCCGGGCTGGCGTTGTCGTGGTTCAAGGACACGCCGGCCGGGCCTTCGATCGTGGTCAGTGCGGCGCTGTTGTTTTTGCTGAGTTTTGCGTTGCCCAAGCGGTAGTGGAGTGGCCGGCGCGAGTCGCTGTTATCTGTACACCTCGCGTCGATTGCCCAGCTGTACGACCAGCACTCGCAGGGCTCCGTCCTGGATATCGCAAACCACTTGGAAATCTTCAATCCGATATCGCCACAAACCGCCCAGCGGACCCGTCAGCGCTTTGCCCGTGCTGCGCGGGTCATCCCGACCGCCAATGCGCTCGTCCATGAAGTCGAGGATGCGCCTGGCTGTCTGTTTGTCGAGTTTGCGTAACTGGGTTCTGGCCGTATCGGTGTAATCAATCGTCCAGGCCAAGGTCTTTCCTTACGTCCGCTGCCGAATGCACGGTTTCCCGACCTTTGCGAACCCGCTCCAGTACTTCCGCCGCAAGGTAGTAGTCCTCAAGGTCACTCAGGCCATTGTCGATGATTTGACGCAAGTAATAGGCTTTGGTCCGCCCAGTGCTGCTCGCCAGGAAATCGAGACGCTGCTCGGTTTCAGGGGCAAGGCGAATGGAAGTTGCCATGTCGAGGGCTCCTGTGTAATACCTGTATTCACTGTATCACAAAGCGGTGTCTGGACACGGCACAGACCCCGCTTGCTTCGGCCAAAGAGTCGTGGCTCTAGCGATTTTCGGCGTCCATATTTTCGCCGACACCCCCACGGTGTAGACTTGGCCGTTTTTTGGGCAAACAGAGAGTCGTAGCAATGAAGCCGTTCGTCTCCCGTTACCTGCTACTTGCCACACTTTCCCTGGTGTTGACCGCTTGCCAGACCTCACCAGCCGACCACGCCGCTGATGCGGGTCCGGATGCTTGGCAGCAGCTGGAAACAAACATTGCCAGCAGCGAACTGGCCACGGCCGAGGATCAGCTGGTCAAGCTGCAGGCGCAGGCACCGCAGGATCCACGCCTCACCGAGGCGCAGCGGCAGCTGGCCGAAGCCTACCTGCAGCGCAGCCAGGTGATGCTGCAGAAGGGTGACGTCAACGCTGCCGCCACTGCGCTGGGCCGCGCCCGCGTGCTGATGCCCCAGGCACCGGCGCTCACCGGTGGCGTCAACGGCGCCATCGCCCAGGCGCGCAAGTCTGAACTGGAGAAAGCCGAAGCCGCCCTGAAAGCTGCCGAAGCCAGGCCCAAGGCCCTCGTGCTGGATCCGAACGCCAGCGTTTCAGCGGTGCCGTTGAAGATGTACAGCGCGCCGCAGCTGCGCGCACAGATGCACGACATCGCGACGGACGTCGTTCATTACCAATGCGATGTGATCATTCAGGTGGCCCAACCGGGCGAGTATCGCCGGCTGGAAGCGCTGCTCAAGCAGCGCGTCAGCGAACAGTTGCCAGAGATGCAACTGAAGGTCGGTCGCCGTGTGGTCCACGGACAACCGACCCAAGTGGTGCTTATACCGCGCCGTTAAGCCGGAATGGCTTTGGCGGCCGGCTCGCGATCCCACACGCGGTGCTTGGCGATGGCGGCGATGAACGCCTTGATGGTGCTGTCATCGTCACCCACCAGCAGCCCGGCATCTTCCTTCAGGCGCAGCGCTTCGAGCAGCGCCTTGCCATCCTTGCTGATACCGATTGCCTTGAGGTGCTTGTAGGCCTCGAGCAGGTAGTGCAATGCCACGCCATCGGCGCTCAGCGCCTTGATCGAATCGGCACCGCCCGGCACCCACACTGCGTCGAAGGCCACCGAAGGCAGGCCCTCCTGGGACGCGTCGACGGCCAGGGTCTTGCCATCGGCCGTCTTGACCGGTGCGCTGGTAGGGCCCAGCACCTTGGCATGCGCGCCTTCGGCCTTGAGCGCCTTCTGCAACGCAGCGACTGCATTGCCGTCCACGCCGTTGGCAACCAGAATGGCGACCTTGCGGCTCTTGATGTCGCCGGACAACAGGTTCATCTGGCTCAGCGCAGGCGATTCCTTCAGCGAGGAAGGCTTGACCGATACGGTGCCCTTGGTAGGCGCCGGCAGACCCAGGTTGGCCGCAACGCGCGAAGCCAGTTCCAGATCGATGTTGGCCAGAATCTCGTTGACCTGACGGGCACGGATGTACTCGCGCTCGACCTTGCCCAACTCGAAGCTGTAGGCCGCGATGATGTGCTCTTTCTCGGCATGGCTCATGCTGTTGAAGAACAGCGTGGCCTGGGAGAAGTGGTCGGAGAACGATTCGCTGCGCTCGCGGACCTTGTGCGCATCGACACGCTCGGGATAGGTCTCGAAGCCGCCGTCGATCGGTGCCGATGGGGTTTCCTTCGGCCAGCCGCCGTCGATCGAGTTCGGCTCGTAGGAAGCACGGCCCTTGTCGATACGGGTGCGATGCTGGGCATCACGCTGACCGTTGTGGTTCGGCGCAATCGGACGGTTGATCGGGATCTCGTGGAAGTTCGGCCCACCGAGGCGGCTGATCTGGGTATCGGTGTAGGAGAACAGACGGCCCTGCAGCAGTGGGTCGTTGCTGAAGTCGATGCCAGGCACGATGTGGCCCGGGCAGAACGCGACCTGTTCGGTTTCGGCGAAGTAGTTGTCCGGATTGCGATCCAGCACCATGCGGCCCAGTGGAGTGACCGGGACCAACTCTTCGGGAATGATCTTGGTCGGGTCGAGCAGGTCGAATTCGAACTTGTGCTCGTCTTCTTCCGGCACGATCTGCACGCCCAGTTCCCATTCCGGGTAGTCGCCCATCTCGATGGATTCCCACAGGTCACGGCGGTGGAAATCGGTGTCCTTGCCGGCCAGTTTCTGCGCCTCGTCCCAGACCAGCGAGCAGGTACCGAACTTGGGCTTCCAGTGGAACTTGACGAATGTGCCTTTGCCCTCGCCATTGACGAAGCGGAAGGTATGGATACCGAAGCCCTGCATGGTGCGCAGGCTTTTCGGGATGGCGCGGTCGGACATGGTCCACAGCACCATGTGCGCCGACTCAGGCACCAACGAGACGAAGTCCCAGAAGGTGTCGTGGGCGGAGCCGCCGGTCGGGATCTCGTTGTGCGGCTCAGGCTTCACCGCGTGGACGAAGTCGGGGAACTTGATCGCGTCCTGGATGAAGAAGATCGGCATGTTGTTGCCGACCAGGTCGAAGTTGCCTTCGTCGGTGTACAGCTTGACCGCAAAACCACGCACGTCGCGCACGGTATCGCCCGAGCCACGCGGGCCCTGTACAGTGGAAAAGCGCACGAAGACCGGGGTCTTTTTCGACGGGTCGCGCAGGAAGCCGGCCTTGGTCAGCGCCGAGTGGTCTTCGTAGGTTTCGAAGAAACCGTGGGCCGCGGTGCCGCGGGCGTGGACGATACGCTCCGGGATGCGTTCGTGGTCGAAGTGCGTGATTTTCTCACGCATGATGAAGTCTTCGAGCAGCGACGGGCCGCGCGGGCCAGCCTTGAGGGTGTTCTGGTTGTCGCTGATTTTCACGCCATGGTTGGTGCGCAGCGCCTGTCCGGTGCCATCGGCACGGAACTGCTCGAGCGATTCGAGCTTGGCGTTGGTGTTCTGGCGATCCAGGGTATCGGTGCCAGCGGCTTCGCTCTTGCCGGTAGGGGGGGTCTTGTTGCTCATCGGGCCTTAACTCCTTGGTTCACGGCAGTCCGTGGACGGACTCTGATAAGTACCCTCACCTGATCACGGCAGGCATGGGCCAGGGATACTCAGCAAGTGACCGGACGAATTGCGTGGACGTTCCTTTTTTTTCGCGAACGGTGGGTGGGCGAGCCTTTAGTCGCGTTATTGCCAAATCGCAGGTCGCCGCGAAAATAAATGCTAAATGCCACGGCATGCCTGGGCTAAAATGCGCGCCCGGCTACCCGCTGCCCCCATTCATGCGCCCCACAAGGTTCGCTACGTGATCGAGTTCCAAGATGTCCACAAGACCTACCGCGTGGCCGGTAGGGAAATTCCCGCGCTGCACCCCACCCGGCTCACGGTGCCGGCAGGCCAGGTGTTCGGCCTCATCGGCCACTCGGGCGCGGGCAAAAGCACGCTGCTGCGCCTGATCAACCGCCTGGAGAACCCCAGCGGCGGCACCATCATCGTCGACGGTGAAGACGTCACTGCCTTCGACGCCGACGCCCTGCGCGGTTTCCGGCAACAGGTCGGCATGATCTTCCAGCATTTCAATCTGCTGGCGTCCAAGACCGTCGCCGACAACGTGGCGATGCCGCTGAACCTGGCCGGCCGTCTGTCGCGCAAGGAAATCGACCAGCGCGTGGCCCAGTTGCTCGAGCGGGTGGGCTTGTCCGACCACGCACGCAAATACCCGGCGCAGCTGTCGGGCGGACAGAAGCAGCGCGTCGGCATCGCCCGCGCCCTGTCGACCAACCCGAAGATCCTGCTCTGCGACGAGGCCACCAGCGCGCTGGACCCGCAGACCACGGCCTCGGTATTGCAGTTGCTGGCCGAGATCAACCGCGAACTGCAATTGACCATCGTGCTGATCACCCATGAAATGGACGTGATTCGCCGGGTCTGCGACCAGGTTGCGGTGATGGACGCCGGGCGCATCGTCGAGCAAGGCACGGTGGCCGACGTGTTTCTGCACCCGCAACATCCAACCACGCGTCGCTTCGTCCAGGAAGACGAGCAGGTCGACGAGAACGAGCAGCGCAGCGACTTCGCCCATGTGGCGGGGCGGATCGTGCGCCTGACGTTCCAGGGCGAGGCCACCTATGCGCCGCTGCTGGGTACGGTGGCACGCGAGACCGGTGTCGACTACAGCATCCTGGCCGGTCGTATCGACCGCATCAAGGACACCCCCTATGGCCAGTTGACCCTGGCTATCACCGGCGGCGACATGGAAGCGGCCTTCGCTCGCTTCACCGCAGCCGACGTTCACATGGAGGTGCTGCGCTGATGGACCTGATCAACTTCTTCGCCAGTGTCGACTGGAGCGAAATCTGGCAGGCCACCCTGGATACGCTGGTGATGCTCGGCACCTCGCTGCTGTTCACCATCCTTCTGGGGCTGCCGCTGGGTGTCGTGCTGTTCCTCACCAGCCCACGGCAGATGTTCGAAAAGCCACGCTTGTACGCGGTGCTTTCGTTCATCGTCAACGTGGTCCGCTCGCTGCCGTTCATCATTCTGATCATCCTGCTCATCCCGGCCACGGTGGTGTTGGTAGGCACCTCGCTGGGGGTGGCCGGTGCAATTCCGCCACTGGTCATCGGCACCGTGCCATTCTTTGCCCGCCTGGTGGAAACCGCGCTGCGCGAGGTCGACCGCGGCATCATCGAGGCGACCCAGGCCATGGGCGCCACGACGCGGCAGATCATCACCCGGGCGCTGGTGCCCGAGGCCATGCCGGGGATCATCGCGGCCATCACCGTGACGACCATCACTTTGGTGTCGTACACCGCGATGGCCGGTGTGGTGGGCGCCGGAGGCCTGGGCGACCTGGCGATTCGCTACGGCTACCAGCGCTTTCAGGACAACGTGATGTACGTCACGGTGATCATTCTGATTCTGATGGTCCAATTGCTGCAGATGCTCGGCGACCGTCTGGTCGTGCATTTCTCGCGCAAATGATTCATGCCTCGCACCTCATTCATGCCTGGTAAATAGTTCACAGTCAGGCCCGCAGGGGCCGACAAGGAAACCGAAGATGAAAAGACTACTGGCCGCCATGGCCGCCGTCGCTGCACTGTCCGCCCAAGCCAACGAAACCCTGAGCGTGGCAGCCACTGCAGTGCCTCACGCGGAGATTCTCGAGTTCGTCAAGCCGCAGTTGGCCGAACAGGGCGTGGACCTCAACATCAAGGTGTTCACCGACTACATCCAGCCCAACGTCCAGGTGGCGCAGAAAGCCATGGACGCGAATTTCTTCCAGCACCAGCCTTACCTGGATGAATTCAACAAGGGCAAGGGTACCGACCTGGTCGCCGTGACCGGCGTCCATCTGGAGCCGCTGGGCGCCTATTCCAGCAAGATCAAGACCCTCGACGAGTTGGGCAACGGCGCCAACGTAGTGGTGCCCAACGACGCCACCAACGGCGGCCGCGCGCTGCTGCTGTTGCAGAAGTACGGGCTGATCCGCCTCAAGGACCAGAGCAACATCCTGGCGACCACCAAGGACATCGTCGAGAACCCCAAGGGCTTGAAGATCCGCGAGCTGGAGGCAGCGACCATCCCGCGCGTGCTGACCCAGGTCGACCTGGCCCTGATCAACACCAACTATGCCCTGGAAGCCAAGCTAGATCCGTCCAAGGACGCGCTGTTCATCGAAGGCAGCGATTCGCCGTACGTGAACATCCTGGTGGCACGCCCCGACAACAAGGATGCGCCGGCCATGCAGAAGCTGGCAGCCGCGCTGCACAGCCCCGAGCTCAAGCAGTTCATCACCGAGAAGTACAAGGGTGCAGTATTGCCGGCCTTCTGAGCCCGTGACGGCTTGACCGGCGCGTCCCTCAATCGCCCGCGACCAGCCCTGGAAGCTGGGCGATCATCTTGGCATTGTCGATCGGCCCGCGGATGAACCCACGCTGGCGCCCATCCGGCCCGATCAACGCCAGGTTGGCACTGTGCTCCACCAGGTAATTGGGCTTGCGCGTGTCGGCCGCGATGAATGGAATGCTGATGGCCCTGGCCAGTGTCTGCAGAGTGTCGACCGGCGCCACCCACCCCTGGAATCCCGCCTTGAAATAACCCAGGTATTGCTTGAGCCGCTCGGGCGTGTCGCGGTGCGGGTCGACGCTGATCAGCACCACTTGCAGGCGCTCGCGCGTGGCGTCCGGTAGCTGGTTCTGCACATCGCGCAGGTTGGCCAGCGTGGTGGGGCAGATATCCGGGCAGAACGTGTAGCCGAAGAACAGCAGCGACCATTTACCCTGCAGCCGGGTCAGGTCGACCACCGATCCGTTCTCGTCGGTCATGTGCAGGGCAGGCATCGCGCGGCTTTGCGCCAACAGGATGATGCCCGCATCGACCAACCCGGCGCGGTCGGGTTGACGCTGTCCACTGAGCAGGTGATGAACGCTCAGCCCGATCAGCAGGGCAAGGGCGCCGGCAAGGGTAAACACGATTTTCTGCGTTCGGGTCATGAGCCTGGGATCGAGAGACGTTGGAGGAGGCGACGTTATCAGGCGAGCCGCAGCGAGGGTAGTGGTCAAGCGCCGTTATGAAATGTGTCCTGATTATGACAAATGCGTCTTAGCCTTCCCGATGGGCCAGCTATCGTTCCCACTTCACTTGCGTGACACTCGCCTGGAGCCTTCATGAACACCGCCGCATTGCGCGAGCAGATTCAACGTGCAACCGAACACGAGGCCGCTACCGGCCACCTGCATCAACGCCTGGAAAAACAGTTGCCGCAGCTGCACCCGGCCATCGACCTGGCCGAGGGCGGTGGTGTCGCTTTGTGGCGCTTCGTCAGCGCCTACATCGAGGAAGTCCCGCAGTTGCTCGATGCGGCCAGCGAAGTCGCCGGCAAGGCCGGAATCGAGTCGCAGATCAAACCGGTACTGAAGATAGCCGAGGAGTATTTTCTGCGTCCGCCCGGAATTGTGGCCGGCCAGGAGGGGCTGGATGGCCTGCTCGACGAAGCCTACCTGGCGCATCGCCTGGTCGAGGAAGTGAACGACCTGTACATCCGCCACCTGGGCCAGCCACTGATACCGCTGGACATGACCGTGGCCAACCTGATCGCTCACCAGTTGATCGGTGAAACGTTCGCCAACCAGCTGGATGAAGTCGTGCATCACTCGATGGCTCAGATGCTCTGTGACGAGCGCTTCGAGCTGCCGTCGGTGCTGGCCTATCGCGACAAGCTGATCAGCCCTGAAACCGGCGCGGCGTGGCAGCAATGGCCGTGCATGTCGCGGCGCCTGGGTATTGGCCTGGACCTGAACTCAGCCAGTTCCTGAGGGCCTGCACGGGGCCTGGCGAGCGGTCGTCGCCAGGCCCCGTGCAGCCGGTCTGCGCGGTCGTGCTAGCTGCCGAAGCCTGCCGTGGTGCGCAGCCGACCCTCGATACGCCGCTTCAGCCCGCGGCTTTCGATGACCATCCGTGAGCCCTTGCTCTGGTTGGCCCGACCCCAGTCTTCCAGCAGTTCCAGGCACGAGTGGTCGATGTAGTTCAACCCGGCCAGTGGCACATGCACGGTCGTACCCTCCGGAATACTCGCCAGGGCTTTGGTCAGGGCGGGTACCTTGAGAAAGGTCGCCGAGCCCACCATGCGCAGTTCCACTTCACCCGGTGCCTGGTCGATCAGGGTGATCTTCAGACGTGCCGCCTTGAAGGCCAGCTTCAGCAAGGTCAGGGCGAAACCCAGCAGCACACCGGTGAGCAGGTCGGTGAAGACGATTGCCAGCGCCGTGGCCGCGTAGGTGAACATCGGCATCCGGCCGTAGCGGCCCAGGCCCTTGAAGGCCTTGAAGTCGACCAGCTTGACGCCGGTGAAGACCAGCACGCCCGCCAGGCTAGCGACCGGGATGCTTTGCAGCAGGCTGGACAGCAGAACAACGAACCCCAGCAGCCAGACACCGTGCAGGATCGCCGACATGCGTGTCTGTGCGCCGGCCTGGACATTGGCCGAGCTGCGCACGATCACGCCGGTCATGGGCAGTGCGCCCAGAATGCCGCAGAGCATGTTGCCTACACCTTGTGCCGACAGCTCGCGGTCGAAATCCGAACGCTGGCCGTTGTGCATGCGGTCGACCGCTGCTGCCGAGAGCAGGGTTTCGGCACTGGCGATGAAGGCCACGGCGATCGCGGCGATGAGCAGGGCAGGATCGGCCAGGTTGAGCAGGTCTGCCGGGCGCAGCCAGTCGATGGCTTCCGCCAGGTTCGCCGGCACTTCGACACGCTTGACCGGCATCGCGAAGAACAGGCTGAGGCCCGTCGCCAGGCCCACACCGAGCAAGGCACCGGGCACGAAGCGCAGTTTTTGCGGGCGCAGCTTTTCCCACGCATACATCACGGCAATGGTCAGCAGGCCCAGCAAGCCAGCCTGCCAGCCCAGCCCGCCACCGATGCTGGGGATGGCCTGGCCGACCACGGCGGGAAATTCGATCAGGTTGCTCAAGCCCGAGGGTTGCGGCGCCCGGTCGAGCATTACATGCACCTGGGACAGCACGATCAGTACGCCGATGCCGGCGAGCATGCCGTAGACCACTGCCGGTGCGGTGACGCGGAACCAGCAGCCGAGCTTGAAGCGCCCGGCCAACAGTTGCAGCAGGCCGGCCAGCAGCAGGATCGGCCCGAGCATGGCCATGCCATGCTGGCGAACCAGCTCGAAGACCAACACCGCCAGGCCGGCGGCGGGACCACTGACCTGCAACGGCGACCCGGCCAGGAATCCGACCACGATACCGCCGATGATGCCGGTGATCAGGCCTTTGGAAGGCGGCATTCCCGAGGCGATGGCGATACCCATGCACAACGGCAGCGCAACCAGAAACACCACGACCGAGGCGAGCAACTCGCGCGGCAACACTGCTTTCATCTGTGCAATATTCACGTTCAATCTCCTGCAAGCATTCAGGCGAGCCGGGCCGCACTTTTCGACAGGCAGCAGCGTGCCTGCCCAATCCCCTGCAGCCCAGCCAACGCGGCTGGGTACAGGTGGATTCGGCAAGCGAACGATGAGGTGTGCTGTCGACAGATTACGGCCAGACGGGCCCTGTCATACGAATGACGCGGCTACCTAGAACCGGCCCTTGGGCGTCGCGCTCGGGGTCGTGGTCATTCTGTCGAGGGGACGGAAGCAGTCCTGTTCCGCGTCGTAGGCCTTGATCTCGCTGGTTTCGATGTTGTAGATCCAACCGTGGATGAACAACTGGCCGCTGGCCATGCGCGAGGCTACCGATGGGTGCGTGCGCAGGTGCTGCAGCTGGGAGATGACGTTTTCTTCGGTCAGCACTTTCATGCTTTCGGCTTCGTTGGCGCAGTTGCAGTTGTCTTCGACGACCGTGCGGGCCACTTCCGAATGGCGCAGCCAGGCCTTGACCGTTGGCATCTTTTCCAGCGAAGCCGGGTTGAGCACGGCACGCATGGCGCCACAGTCGGAGTGGCCGCAGACGATGACGTGCTGCACGCCCAGCGCCAGGATGGCGTATTCCAGCGCTGTGGAAACGCCGCCGTTCATTTGCCCGTAGGGCGGTACGACGTTACCGACGTTGCGGGTGACGAACAGGTCGCCGGGGGAGCTTTGGGTGATCAGTTCAGGGACGATTCGCGAGTCTGCACAGGTGATGAACATGGCCCGTGGCGCTTGCGCAGTGGCAAGCTTCTTGAACAATTCCTGTTGCTGGGGGAAGACGTCATGATGGAAATGCAGGAAGCCGTCGACGATCTGCTTCAGGGAGGCTTCAGCCGTATCGGCATGGCTCGGTGTAGGATCCTTGTCGCTCATGATTCATCCTCTTGCTGGATTTGAGATGGTTCCCAGTTTACCGGGTAAAAATTCCCACAGCTCATGGCTGGATGAGACGATTCACACAGGATTATGACTCGTGAGTCATTTGTCACTAACCCTACCGGTGAAAACTTAACTGAACCTGAATCGAGGCGTCTATTGCGCGGGGATGAGGGTTGTCGAGACGATGAACGGTGTTACAGGAGCACGCGGTCCCTGTAGCAGCGGCGCGAGCCGCGTCGGGCGTCACCGCGTTCTCCCAGATGCACCACATGGACCGCCGACGCGGCTCGCGCCGCTGCTACAGGGATCATGCGATCCGCAACCACGGTGCAAGCCGCTCCGGTGTCGGCTGTAGCAGCGGCGCAAGCCGCGTCATGAGGGCATACGGTGCAGCTGGCGGTTCAACGCACCAGGCAGGGACGCTTGTTGTCGAACTGCCAACCCGAGATCAGGTATTGCATGGCGATGCCGTCATCGCGCGCGCCGAGGCCTTTGGCCTTGTACAGCTCGTGGGCCTTGGCCACTTCGTCCATGTCGATGTCCACGCCCAGGCCCGGTTTGGCCGGCACCTTGACGAAGCCATCGACGATCTGCAGCGGCTCTTTGGTCAGACGCTGGCCGTCCTGCCAGATCCAGTGCGTGTCGATCGCGGTGATCTCACCCGGCGCCGCCGCCGCTACCTGGGTGAACATGGCCAGGGAAATGTCGAAATGATTGTTGGAGTGCGAGCCCCAGGTCAGCCCCCAGTCGTTGCACATCTGCGCCACCCGCACCGACCCCTGCATGGTCCAGAAATGCGGGTCGGCCAGCGGGATGTCCACCGACTGCAGCTGAATGGCATGGCCCATCTCGCGCCAATCGGTGGCAATCATGTTGGTGGCGGTGGGCAGGCCCGTGGCACGGCGGAACTCGGCCATGACTTCACGCCCCGAATAGCCGTTCTCCGCGCCGCATGGGTCCTCAGCGTAGGCCAGCACATGGTGCTGGTCACGGCACAGGCCGATCGCCTCCTTCAATGACCAGGCACCGTTGGGGTCCAGGGTGATGCGCGCCTCGGGGAAGCGCTCGGCCAGTGCGGTCACCGCCTCGATTTCTTCGGCACCGCGCAGCACGCCACCTTTGAGCTTGAAGTCATTGAAGCCGTACTTGGCCTTGGCCGCTTCGGCCAATCGCACTACCGCCTCGGGGGTCATTGCCTTTTCATGGCGCAGGCGGCTCCAGTCGTCGCCGGCGTCCGGCTCGCTGCGGTAGGCCAGGTCGGTCTGGCCACGATCACCGACGTAGAACAGGTAGCCCAGCATCTTCACGGCGTCGCGCTGCTGGCCTTCACCCAGCAGCGCCGCCACCGGCACCTCGAGAAACTGCCCGAGCAGGTCGAGCAGGGCCGCTTCCATGGCCGTCACGGCATGAATGGTGATGCGCAGGTCGAAGGTCTGCAGGCCGCGGCCGGCGCTGTCACGGGCGGCGAAGGTGGTGCGCATGCGGTTGAGGATCTGCTGGTACTGGCCGATGGGCTGGCCCACCACCAGGCTGCGGGCGTCTTCCAGGGTTTCGCGAATGCGCTCGCCCCCGGGCACCTCGCCAACACCGGTGTTACCCGCGCTGTCCTTGAGAATCACGATGTTGCGGGTGAAGAACGGGCCGTGGGCGCCGCTGAGATTGAGCAGCATGCTGTCGTGCCCGGCAACCGGGATGACTTGCAGGCTGGTGACGACAGGAGCGTTGTGCGCGGTCATATTGTTTTCCTTCTCCATGTTGTTGTCCTTGTCATTGAATCCACGCCAGGCGCCGCATGGGCCTGGCGAAAACAGTGCAGGCCGGCGTGCCCGTCAGAGCGGCCGGGCCTGCGCGGGTTCGGCCAGGCCATTGGCAGGCTTGCCGGGCTTGGGCTGGGTGCGCGCGAAGAACACCACGATCGCGGCCAGCACCGAGGTACCGGCCAGGCCGTACAGCCCGCCCTGAATGGAGCCCGTGCTCTGCTCCAGAAAGCCGAAGGTGGCCGGTGCGACGAAGCCACCCAGGTTGCCCACCGAGTTGACCAGGGCGATCACCGCCGCAGCGATGCGTGCATCCAGGTACGCCTGGGGAATCGGCCAGAACAGCGACGAGGCCGACTTGAAACCGATCGCGGCGAAACACACGGCGACGAAGGCGAACACCGGCCCACCGGTGGTCGACATGAACATCCCGGCGGCGGCGATCAGCAAGGCCGTGGCCACCCATGCCTGCTGGAACTTGAACTTGCCGGACAGGGCTGCGAAGCCGTACATGGCAATGATCGAGATCAGCCAGGGTATGGAATTGAGGAAGCCCACCTGCAGGTCGTCCAGGCCGCCCATTTTCTTGATGATGCTGGGCAGCCAGAAGGTCGCCGCATAGATGGTCAGCTGGATGCAGAAGTAGATCAGGCAGAACAGCAGGATCTGGCGATCCCTGAGCAGCGTGCCTAAGGTAGGCTTGACGGTGTGCATGGCATCACGTTCGCGCTGTTCGCGGTCAATCTCGCCCACCAGCGTGTCTTTCTCTTCCTGGGTCAGCCATTTGGCGTCGTGAACCTTGGAATCCAGCCAGAACCAGACGAAGAAGCACAACAGCACCGAGGCCAGGCCTTCGATCAGGAACATCCACTGCCAGCCGTGCATGCCCAGCCCTTCGATCTGCAACAGGGCACCGGCCAGTGGCCCGGAAATCAGCGAGGCCAGGGCCGAACCGCTGAGGAAAATCGCAATCGCCTTGCCACGCTCGACCCCAGGCAACCAGCGGGTGAAGTAGTAGATCACCCCCGGGAAGAAACCGGCTTCGGCGATCCCCAGCAGAAAGCGCAGGATGTAGAAATGGGTTTCGTTCTGAATGAACGCCATCATCGTCGCGACGATGCCCCAGGTGAACATGATCCGCGTCAGCCAGACCCGTGCGCCGACTTTCTGCAACAGCATGTTGGACGGCACTTCGAACAGGGCATAGCCGATAAAGAACAATCCGGCGCCGAATCCGTAGGCTGCCGCACCGATGCCCAGGTCATGCTCCAGGTGCGTGCGCACGAAGCCGATGTTGACCCGATCGATGTAGTTGACGATGAACATGATGACGAACAGCGGAAGTACGTGACGCTTCACTTTCGAGACGGCGCGGGCCAGGACGGCATCGCCGGTTGCAACGTTTGAATTGCTCACAATTCAAATCTCCCACTGATTGTTTTTATGCGGGTAGTGTGTGGATCGATCGGCAGCTGTGCGCTCGGTCGGCAGACATCATACAACTCAGCATCATTAAAACTCAACGCTTATGCAGGCTTTAAGCATGCCATCCGTCGTTGTCATACATCTTGGCGAGCAGGTGGCGATGTCGATGGTCATTCCGCGAAACCCGTACCGAGCCCCGCGCAATGCCTGAGTGATACACCCAAGGTATGATCGGACTTTTCCTCGAGGGGGGCTCATCGATGTCCAAGCGACCCAACAGCCTGGCCCATGTGCTGGTCGAGGCCTTGAGCCAGCAGATCCGCCTGGGCACCTTGGCGCCAGGGGCCAAACTGCCGTCGGAGGGCGCCATCGTGGCCGAGCACGGGGTCAGCAGGACCGTGGTGCGCGAAGCTTTATCACGCTTGCAGGCGTCCGGGCTGGTGGAGGCCCGGCATGGCGTCGGCACCTTCGTGTTGCAGCGCGAGCCGGCCCATGGCCTGCGCTTGAACGTCGATACGGCGCTCAGCGTACGCGGCATCCTGGAATTGCGCCTGGGCCTGGAAACCCAGGCGGCGGCTTTGGCGGCCAAGCGTCGCAGCGACGCTCAACTGGAACGCATGCGCAAGGCGCTGGATGACTATCAACGCTCGCTGGCCAACAACGACAGTTGCGTGGAGGAAGACAAACGCTTTCACCTGCTGATTGCCGAGGCGACCGGCAATACGTATTTCACCGACATCATGCAGCACCTGGGCGATGCGATGATTCCGCGCACTCGGCTCAACGCGCTGGAGAAGGGCGATGCCGATCTGTCCCAGCTGGGGCAGTTGGCGAACCTCGAGCATGAAGCGATCTACCAGGCCATTCGCAAGCAGGATGCCGACGCCGCGCGGGCGGCGATGTGGCTGCATTTGAGCAACAGCCGTGATCGTTTCAATGCCGATTGAAGGGGAGGCCTTTTACTGAAGGGTTTCGGTGAGGGCCTCTTCGCGGGCAGAGACCCGCTCCCACAGGAGTAGAACGCCTTTTTACTGAAGGGTGTCAGTGAGGCCCTTTCGCGGGCAGAGACCCGCTCCCACAAGGATGGTCACCCATTCACATACCTGTGGGAGCGGGGCGGGCGGCGAGCCCTCTGCCCGCGAAGAGGCCGGCTGCCTCGATCAATGGCTGGTGGACTGGCCCAGGTCATCGCCGGAAGTGTGTTTCATGTCGTCACCGCGCATCTGCTTGACGTCGCTGGCCGACACCGCCGAGCCCTGATTGCCCCAGCTGGTGCGGATGAAGTTCACCACGTCGGCCACTTCCTGGTCGGACAGGCGCCAGGCGAAGGCAGGCATGGTGAACGTCGACGGCGCCGTGTGCGTCGCTGGCAACGTGCCCCCGGCCAGTACGATATGGATCAACGAACTGGCATCCTCGGTCTGCAGCACCGGGTTGCCGGCCAAGGCCGGGAACACCCGGGTATAGCCCTGGCCATCGGTCCGATGACAGGCTGCGCAGTTGTCGATGTACAGCCCGGCGCCGACCTTGCTGTCGTCGCCCTTCCACAGCGCATCGGCCACGCGCGCATCGTATTCATGCGGCTTGTCGGCCCGGTCCACTGCCGGAAGCGTCTTCAGGTAGCGGGCAATTGCGGTCAGGTCTTCATGGCTCATGTACTGCATGCTGTGCTCGACCACGTCGCTCATGCCGCCGAACACCGCGCTGCGGTCGCTGCGGCCGGTCTTGAGAAACTGCACCAGTTGCTCTTCGCTCCAGCTGCCCAGGCCGTCCTTGTGATCGCCGCGCAGGCTCTTGGCGATCCAGCCTTCCAGCGGTGCGCTGCCAGCCAGGAAATCGGCGCTGTCGGCGGCGCTCAGGGCCTTCTCCTGCATGGTGATCGCCCGCGGCGTATGGCAGGCGCCGCAGTGCCCGAGCCCTTCGACCAGATAGGCGCCGCGGCTGATCACCGGATCCGAGCCCGGCGGTGGCTGATAGGCACTGACCTTGGGCGCGAACAGACCACGCCAGATCGCCAACGGCCAGCGCATGCTCAACGGCCAGGGAATGTCGGTGGCCTTGTTCGGCTCGGCCACCGGCGCCACACCCTTCATGAAGTAGGCATACAGGGCCTGCATGTCGGCATCGCTGACCCGCGCATAAGACGGGTAGGGCATGGCCGGGTACAGGCTGCTGCCACTCTTGCCGATGCCATGGCGCACGGCCTTGTCGAAGTCGTCGAAACTGTAATTGCCGATGCCGTCGCCGTGCGGCGTGATATTGGTCGAGTAGACCGTGCCGATCGGGGTTTCCATGCCCAGCCCACCCGCGAATGGCGCACCGCCCTTGGCGGTATGGCAAGCCACGCAATCACCGGCACGGGCCAGGTAGCGACCCTGCTCGATCAGGGCGTCGTCGGGCTCGGCGGCCCAGGCCGGCAGACTGGTCGACAGGCAGGCCAGCAAGGTCAACGCAGCGATCTGGATAACGTTCATCTCTGCGCTCCTTATGCCTGCACCAGCGGGCCGGGGTTCTTCAGGTACTGCTCGCGAATGGCCCGCGCCGACCAGTAGGTCAATGCCGCCACCAGGCCAGTGGGGTTGTAGCCAAGGCCCTGAGGAAAGGCCGAGGCGCCTGGAACGAACACGTTAGGCACATCCCAGCACTGCAGATAGCGGTTGATCGCGCTGGTCTTGGGGTCGGTGCCCATGATCGCGCCGCCATTGAGGTGGGTGGTCTGGTAGGAGGCAGTGTTGAAATGCTCGCCGACCTTCTTGCCGAGCAGGGCAATGGCCTTGGGGTTCATGGCCTGGGCGACCTTGCTCATTTTCTCGACCATGAAGCGGTTCATCTTGATGTCGTTTTCCTGCCAGTCGAAGGTCATGCGCAGCAACGGCAGGCCATAGGCATCGCGGTACACCGGGTCCAGGTCCAGGTAGTTGCCGCGATAGGACTGATGGGCGCCGTGGGCATCCATCGACACCTGATGGGTGTAATAGTCGGCAGTGGCCTTCTTCCAGGCACTGCCCCAGGCAGGCGTACCGGGTGGATTGGCCGTGCCGGCGATGGGCCGGCTGCCGGCCTGGTTGACCCACATCGGCGAGCCGCCGACGAAGCCATGGGGGCCATGGTCGAAGTTGTCGGCGTTGAAGTCGTCGAACGCCACGCCGTTGCCACCGGCACCGATGAAGTTGTTGGTGTGGGTGTTCTTGTCGAAGAAAGCCTTGATGGTGGCCATGTTCTGATAGGCGAAGCTCTTGCCGACCACGCCTTCGCCGGTCTTGGGGTCGTACGGCTGGCCGATGCCGGAGAGCAGCATCAGGCGCACGTTGTTGAACTGGAATGCCGCAAGAATCACCAGGTCTGCGGGCTGCTCGACCTCACGGCCCTGGGCGTCGACGTAGGTCACGCCGGTTGCCTTGCGCTTGCTGCTGTCCAGGTTGACCCGCAGCACGTGGGCATTGGTGCGCAGCTCGAAGGTATCGACCTGGCGCAATGCCGGCAGAATGTTCACGTTCGGTGACGCCTTGGAATACATGTAGCAGACATAGCCGCTGCAGAAGCCGCAGAAGTTGCAGGGGCCCATCTGCGCACCATAGGGGTTGGTATACGGCCCCGAGGTATTGGCCGAGGGCAGGTTGTACGGCTTGTAACCGACCTCGGCCGCAGCCTTCTGGAACAGCTGCGCCGACACGGTGTTCTTCTGCGAGGCCAGCGGGAACGGGTTGGAACGATCCGGCGCATACGGGTTGCCACCCTTGCCTTCGCCGACGCGCACGCCGTTCACCGTCCAGGCCTGACCCGAGGTGCCGAAGACTTTTTCGGCAAAATCGAAGAACGGTTCCAGCTCTTCATAGCTGACGCCGAAATCCTGGATGGTCATGTCCTTGGGAATGAACTGCTTGCCGTAGCGCTCTTCGTAGTGGCTGCGCATGCGCAGTTCGATGGGATCGACCCGGAAATGCACGCCGGACCAATGCAGGCCGGCGCCGCCGACGCCTTTGCCTGGCAGAAACGCACCCAACTGACGGTTGGGCAGGGCGACGTCGTTGACGCTGTGACGGATGGTCACGGTTTCCTTGGAGATGTCCTGGAACAGCTTCTTGCGCACGCTGTAGGTCAGCTCGTCGATCACCTGTGGATAACTGCCGTCGGGGTAGGTGTCCTGCATCGGGCCGCGCTCCAGCGCGACCACGTTGAGGCCCGCCTCGGTGAGCTCCTTGGCCATGATCGCGCCGGTCCAGCCAAACCCGACGATGACCGCGTCGACCTTCTTCATTACCGTTGCCATGTCAGGCCCTCTCGCCGCGAATCGATACTGCCGGGAAAGGGTATTGTTCGTTGCGTTCCACCCAGTCCATGAAATCGGCGCGGGCGCCGGGAAAACCGATCTGCGTCCAGCCGACCATGCCCTTGTTGCCACCATGCACCGGGTCGCAGAAGAAGCCTTCGCGGGTGTTCTGCAGCATCAGACTGAAAAATGCCGTAGCTGGCAATTCCTCGAAAACCAGCTCGCCTGCTTCGATCTTGCTGAGAATACGCTCCTGGGTAGCGCTGTCTTGCTCGGCAAAGCTTTTACCTGATTGAGCCTTGCACCAGGTGTCCGTGGCAGCGATGCCCAAGCGATAGATCTGCTGTGGCACCAACTGCAGCTGATAGCCCATTTGCGGCGCGGCGTCGGTGACGAACGGACCCTGCATGTACCACAGCGCGCCGGTGGCGTAGGGCGTGTTCATCTGGCGGTCGATAAATTCCGCCGCTCCGGCTTCCAGAGCACCGGGGCCCAGATCGTCCGCCGGAATCAAGCGAGCCACTGCGGCTTGGACGAAAGCCCATTCTTCAGCGGTGAAAAATGACGGCTGGTAGTCGGCGGCGGGCGCGGGGGCTGGCGCTGGCGAGCGAGTATCGGCATTGGCATTGGCAGTCAGGGCAGCGACGCCCAGGCCACTGCTGGCAACGGTCACCACCGGAATGAGGGTCAGGGTTTTGCGCAGAAAATCCCGGCGCGGGTTGTTTTCTTGCTCGGACATCAAGGTTCTCATCAGCTGTTCGATACGGTTTTATCGATGCGCAGCCCAGCGGTACGTGTTCGTTGCACCACGCGGCCGGAGGCGGGTGGTGCTTTGTTGAAGGCGCAGACGCGACACATTCGGCACGAAGCCAGGCGCGGCAAAATGCCGCCCTGACGGTTCAGCCGATAAATGTATCTATTTGTGACGCCAAATGAAACCGGTTTCAGTCTACCTGTGCTCAGTCTTCACCTCTGTCGTTGCTCGAACGACTCACGTCTTGATGCCCAGATCGAGCAACAGCGCTTCGATACCCGGCTCACTGCCAGCGAAGCTCTCGACCAGTTCCGCAAAAGGTCGCGTCCCTCCCGATGCCAGAATCAAGCGTTCGAAATCCCCGCCGACCTGACTCGAGAACAGCCCCTCACGCTTGAAGCGGGCGAACAGATGAGCGGCCAGCACCTGCGCCCAGACATAGCTGTAGTACCCGGCGGCGTAGTCGGCGCCGGTGAACAGGTGGGCGAAAGTGTTGAGCCAACGAACATAGGGCGGATGACGGACGATCTGCGTCTGCTCCAGCACCTGTTCGCCAATCTGCTGCGCCGACAGCGTGTCGCTGTGGCTGTGCAGGCGATAGTCGACCAGAGCGTATTCGAGTTGCCACAGCAGGGCCTGGGCACGAAAGCGCGCCTGGGCGGCGAGCGCCCGCTCGACGAAGGCGGTACCGATGGCTTCGCCGGTCCGGTGATGTCGCGACATCGATTGCAGAACTTCAGGCTGCATGGCCCAGTGCTCGAACACGCCGCTGGGCAATTCCACCGCATCTTCGGCCACGCCCTTGATGCCAGAGACGCTGCCATGGTCGATGCGGGTCAGTACATGGTGCAGCGCATGCCCCAGCTCGTGGAAGAACGTCTGGATGTCGCCCAGGCTCAGCAGGCAGGGAAACGCTGGCGTGTCGGCGGCGAAATCACACCCCACGTGGGCGATGGGCAGCTGCAGCCGACCATCGGCGAAACGGTGGCGGTCACGCAGGGCTTCCATCCAGGCACCCGCGCGTTTCTTCGGCCGAGTGTGCAGGTCCAGGTAGATATGGCCCAAGACCTGTCCCTGCTCGCTGAGTTGAATCAGGTGCACCGATGCAGGCTGGCGCGGTGCTGGCGGGCATTGCAGCCACTGCACGTCGAACAGCTGCTCGAGCAGACGCTGCAGCCCATCAAGCACCGCCTGCACGGGAAAGTACTCACGCACCTTGAGCTCTGTCACCCCATGATGGATCTGCAGGTATTTCTCCTGGTAGTAATTGCAGTCCCAGGGCTGCAGCGCCGGCACTCCGAACAGCGCGGCCAGTTCCTGCAGCGGGGCGAACTCCGCCTGCGCCACAGGGCGGACCTTGTCGATCAATTGCAGCAGGAGCTGCTCCACGTCCGCGGCCTCGTCGAACATACGCGTGGCCTGGGCCAGCGAGGCATAGCTGCGATAGCCACCCGCTTCGGCCAGCTCGGCGCGGGCGGCAAGGATGCGTTGCAGCACCGGTCCATTGTCATAGGTTCCGGCCTGCGGGCCTTGCTCCGAAGCGTGGGTGTAGAAGGCGCGGTACACCTGCTCGCGCAGCGCGCGGTCATGGGCCTGGCTCAATACCGCCAGCACCAGCGGCAGCTCCAGTGGCAGCCGCCAGCCCGACTGGCCGGCCTCGCGCGCGCATAGCGCCATGCTGGCAAGTACCGCGGGAGCAATGCCTGCCAGAGCGGTTTCGTTGTCGAACGCCAAGGCCCCGGCTTCGCTGGCTGCACTCAGGTTGTCGGCAAAGGTTTGGTACAACCCGGCCAGCTCCATCTGCAGACGCCCAATGCGCTTCTGGATCGACGGCTGGGTGCCTACCCCGGCCAGGCGCGAAGCACGCAACGCATGGCTCAATGCGGCCTGCTGGGTTGGATCGAAATCGAGCGCCTGCGGGCTCTGCTGCAACAGCTGCAGCACGGCATGCACGGTACGGTTGTGCTTGATGGCCAATTCATAGGCCTGTACTCGTTCGCGACAGCGCGCATAGGCGTCGATCACCGCGAGATGGTGATGGCGACTGAGCAATTGTTCGGGCTGCAGCACCGCCAGCAGGCGTTGGTGCATGTCTTCCAATGGCTTGACCAAGCCTTCCCATGTAGGTGCCGCGAGCTGCTCGGGGAGCAATTGCGCCAGCTGCCGGAGGTTGGTCTGGATCACATGCTCGATCGCCGGCTCGACGTGTTCGGCCCTGATCAAGTGGTAGGGGATCACATCGTGATGGCCCAGCAGGGGGTTTTCGGCAAGCAGGGCGGGGAGTGCAGCGAGGTGCGCAGCGGTCATGTTCGATTCCTTGAATGACGCCTGAGTGGCGCGCCAGTCTAGGAACGGAAGCGAAGCATGACGTGGTAGCCGGCTATTGCCGTCGGCCTGCCCTTGCGGCAAGTCGACGGCACGCCTGGCTCAAGGCTTCTTGAGCTTGGGGTTGGGAAAGAACTGCACCGGTTGCGACGTGGGCCGGGCAACCTTGACGGCGACCTTGTTGACCCGCGTGCCCAGCTCGCTGGGCACCGACTGGCCCTGCGCGTTCAGCGTGTCGCTGTAGCCACAGGCCACGCACTCGCGATGCGGGACTTCGTCGACGCTCCACATCATCAGCTTGTCCGGCTCGCTGCACGCCGGGCAGACGGCCCCGGCGATGAAGCGTTTCTTGGTGATCATGCTGCCGCTTCCTCGCTCAACCCGCTGTGGCGCAGCAGCGCATCGATGGAGGGCTCGCGACCGCGAAAGTCGACGAACAGCACCATCGGTGCCTGCGACCCACCACGGGCCAGAATGGCTTCGCGGAACGCGCGGCCAGTGTCGGCGTTGAGCACGCCGTCTTCCTCGAACTTGCTGAACGCGTCGGCCGACAGCACTTCGGCCCACTTGTAGCTGTAGTAACCGGCCGCGTAGCCGCCGGCGAAGATGTGCGCGAAGCTGTTGGGAAAGCGGTTGTAGGCCGGTGGACGCATGACCGAAACCTCGTCGCGGACACCGTCGAGCACTTCCATCACGCTGCGGCCGTCGCCGTGGGAGGCATGCAACTCGAAGTCGAACAGCGAGAACTCGATCTGCCGGACCATCATCAAGCCGGACTGGAAGTTCTTCGCCGCCAGCATCTTCTCCAGCAGGTCCTGGGGCAATGGCTCGCCGGTTTCATAGTGACCCGAGATCAGGGCCAGGCCTGCGGGTTCCCAGCACCAGTTTTCCATGAACTGGCTGGGCAACTCGACTGCGTCCCACGCCACGCCGTTGATACCCGAGACGCCCACATGCTCGACCCGCGTCAGCAGGTGGTGCAGGCCATGGCCGAACTCGTGGAACAGGGTGGTGACTTCATCGTGGGTCAACAGCGCGGGCTTGCCGGCATCGGCCGGGGTGAAATTACACACCAGATTGGCCACCGGGCTCTGCAACTCGCCGGCCTCGGTGCGACGCCGGTCGCGCGCGCCGTCCATCCAGGCGCCGCCGCGCTTGTTGGCGCGCGCATAGAGATCGAAGAAGAAGCGGCCCACGTGCTGGCCGTTTTCCTTGATCTCGAACAGGCGTACGTCGGGGTGCCAGGTGTCGAACCCTTTCTGCTCGGCGATCTCGATGCCGTACAGGCGCTGCACGATGGCGAACAGGCCGCCCAGCACCTTGTCGATGGGGAAGTAGGCGCGCAGCGCCTCTTGGGAAACGCTGTAGCGCTGTTCGCGCAGCTTTTCGCCATAGAAGCCGCTGTCCCAGCTTTGCAGGTCGGCACAACCCTGTTCGGCGGCGTAGGCTTTGAGCTGTTCCAGATCCTGGGCTGCGAACGGCTTGCTGCGCTGAGCCAGATCACGCAGGAAGGTCAACACCTGATCGGTCGATTCGGCCATCTTGGTGGCCAGGCTCAACTCCGAATAGCTGGCGTAGCCCAGCAGCTGCGCCAGCTCCTGGCGCAGGTCGAGGATCTCGCGCATCACCGGCGTGTTGTCGTTCTGGCCAGCATTGGGGCCTTGGTCCGACGCGCGGGTGCAGTAGGCCGCGTAGAGTTCTTCACGCAGGGCACGGTCGTGAGCGTAGGTCATGACCGCGTAGTAGCTGGGGAACTCGAGGCTGATCAGCCAGCCGTCCAGGCCCTTGGCCTGCGCCGCCGCAGCCATCTGCGCCTTGGCCGAGTCCGTCAGCCCGGCCAGGGACGCTTCGTCGGTAACATGCTTGGTCCAGGCCTGGGTGGCATCGAGCAGCTGGTTGGAGAAACGGCTGCCCAGTTCCGAGAGCTTGCTCTGTACCTGTGCGTAGCGCTGCTGCTGATCCACCGGCAAATCGATACCGGACAGGCGGAAATCGCGCAGCGAGTGCTCCAGAATGGTTTTCTGGGCAACGTCGAAGTTCGCAGCTTCAGGACTGTTGGCCAGGGTTTCGAAAGCCTGGAACAGTTCGCGGTTCTGGCCCAGCTCGGTGGAGTAGGCACTGAGCGCTGGCAGGCACGCTTCATAGGCCTGGCGCAGTTCGGCACTGTTGCACACGGCATTGAGGTGGCTGACCGGGCTCCAGGCGGCGCCCAGGCGGTCGTTCAGCTCGTCCATGGCCAGCACCAGGCCGGCCCAGGTAGGCTGGCTGCCCTGGGTTTGCAGAATGTGGGCAATGGCCGCGCGGTTGTCGGCCAGGATCTGTTCAATCGCCGGTTGTACGTGCTCGGCACGGATCGCCGAGAACGGCGGCAGGTCGTAGGACTGCAGAAGGGGATTCGCGCTCACGGTTAAACACCTTGGCTATTGAAGAAACACTGGGACATCTTAATTACAATTGCGATTCACCGCAGCTATCGACAACACAGAGGATGCCTATCGTGGCTATTCGCACATTCCAGCAGCAAACGCCGCGCCTTGGCGAACGCGCCTTCGTCGACCGCTCGGCGGTGGTCATCGGCGACGTCGAGATCGGCGCCGATAGTTCGATCTGGCCGCTGACCGTGGTGCGCGCAGACATGCACCGCATCCGCATCGGCAAGCGCACCAGCGTGCAGGATGCCAGTGTGCTGCACATCACCCATGCCGGCCCGTTCAATCCGGACGGTTTTCCGTTGCTGATCGGTGACGACGTGACCATCGGCCACAAGGTCATGCTGCATGGCTGCACCCTGGGCAATCGCATCCTGGTCGGCATGGGCAGCACGGTCATGGATGGGGCGGTGGTGGAGGACGATGTGATCATCGGCGCTGGTAGCCTGGTGCCGCCGGGCAAGCGCCTGCTCAGCGGCTTCCTGTACGTGGGCAGCCCGGCCCGCCAGGCGCGGCCGCTGACCGACAAGGAACGCGCGTTCTTCACCTACACCGCTGGCAACTACGTGAAGCTCAAGGACCAACACCTGGCCGAAGGCTTCGACAAGGACTGATTCCGTGCACTATCAAACTATCCTGTTCGACCTCGACGGCACCCTGACCGACCCGCGCGAGGGTATCACCCGCTCCATCCAGTATGCCTTGGCCAAACTGGGCATCGACGAACCCGATCTGCGCAACCTGGAGCATTTCATTGGCCCACCCCTGCTGGAGCAGTTCATGCACGCCTATGGTTTCGACGAAGCCCGCGCCTGGCAGGCAGTAAATTTCTACCGCGAGCGTTTCCGCGTTACGGGCCTGTATGAAAACCAGATCTTCGCCGGTGTCATCGCGCTGCTCGAAACATTGCAGGCGCAGGGCCGGCATTTGTACATCGCCACGTCCAAACCCTGGGAGTTCGCCCGGGAAATCGCCCGCCATTTCGATTTCGCCAGGCACTTCAAGGTCATCTACGGCAGCGAGCTCGACGGCACGCGAACCGACAAGGTGCAACTGATCGCTCATATCCTCGAGCAGGAAGGGCTGCAGCCGACGCAGACCTTGATGGTCGGCGACCGCAAGCATGACCTGATCGGCGCCCGCCTCAATGGCCTGGATTGCGCGGCGGTGGGCTATGGGTTCGGCTCGCGGGAAGAGCTGGTCCTGGAAAATCCGACGTATCATTTCGATACGTTGCAGGCGCTGCATGAGGCGTTTTTGCAAGGCGCGGGATGATGCGGTGAAGGTGCGGGCCTCTTCGCGGCCACTGGCCGCTCCTACGGGGATTCGTGCAGCGGTGTAGATACCGGGTTACGCAAGGCTTCGTGTAGGAGCGGCCAGTGGCCGCGAAAGGGCCCGAGAGAACACTGCGACCATCATCTGCCCAACCGATTCAACTCGGTC
This sequence comes from Pseudomonas sp. MM227, assembly GCF_947090715.1. Classification (NCBI taxonomy): domain Bacteria; kingdom Pseudomonadati; phylum Pseudomonadota; class Gammaproteobacteria; order Pseudomonadales; family Pseudomonadaceae; genus Pseudomonas; species Pseudomonas sp. MM227. Next base: position 40,123 of record NZ_OX352319.1, on the reverse strand, counting down.
CTGCGCTGGTCCATCGGCAACTTGCCCAGCTTTTCCGCTTGGGCATAGAACGCCTGCCAATCACCATTGACCTGCCGGAACAGGCCGGCGAACGCCGGCACCCATTGGTCGTACAATCCGAACGGCAGCAGCTTGGCATTGTTCATCGGCCCGTTCATCCAGGCATCGAAACGCCGGTCGCCACCCCAGCGCCCATCGCGCAACTGGCGATAGTCGCGGCGCAGGCGCTCGAACTCGGCAGCCTTGCCAGCCTGCATGGCCTCGGCCGACAGCGGCTGTGCGTACAACGTGGCCAGGCGTTCGCGGGTCTCGAGCACCAGCCAGGTGAACTGCTCTCGCTGCACCGCCGGTGTGCCTGCCGCCTTCGGCAAACCGCGCCAGGCGCGCCACTGCCGGGTGCCCTCCTGCTCGACGAAGGTGGCGAAGGACTCGTTGAACTCGGTGTCGTCCTGCACATACACGCGCTGATGCGCCAGCTCATGGAAGATCAGCGTGGCCAGGCGCTCGTCGCCCCAGCCCAGCATGGTGTTGAGAATCGGATCATCGAACCAGCCCAAGGTCGAGTAGGCTTCGACGCCGCCGATGTACACATCCCGGCCCGCCAGCTTCTGCAGCGCCGCTTCGCCCCGCGCGCCGGACTGGCTGTAGTAGCCGCGGTAGGCAACGCACCCCGCGATGGGAAAGCAGTGGGTCAACGGGGCGAGGGAAAACTCGGGCGTGGCGAACACGTTCCACACCATCAGCGGCCGACCGATGTCGGCATACAGCCGATAGCTGCGGTTGTCCGGCAGGTGCAGATGCACGCTGGCGAAATCGCGAGCGGCCTGGGCACGCTGCAACTGCTCGCGCAGGCGCGGGTCGCGCGCGGGGTCTGCGATGATCCGCGTGACCGGCTCGCGTGCCTGCAACAGCTGCCACTGGCCCTGCATCAGCTGGCCGTAATAGCCGACGCTGGTGCAACCGCTGAGCAGGAACAGCAGGCACAGGGGAACAAAAGCGCGCAAACCGCGGTCGAGTGCGGCAAGAATGGAACGACGAACAACAACGAATTCATGCATGTGGTTTTCCATGGCCAGGCCCGCCAGCGAGCAGGTGTTATCGGCGCTGACCCTGCATCTTACGATCCCATCAGGAGAATTCCATGCGCGCATTGATCATTGCTGGCTGCATGCTGGCCCTTGCCGGCTGCGCCGGTCTGCCCGACCCGGACCCCAACCAGGCCTGGATCGATCTGCAGGCCAACGGGCACAACGCCCTGCAGGCGACGCAAGTCGACGAGCGGGAATGGGGCGACACCCGTTATTTCGAAGTCGAACCCGGCAGCCATGAGCTGACCGTGCGCTTGCAGTTCCCCGTGCAGCCGACCAACATCGGCCCAGTCCCCGCGCCGCTGTGGCGCAACTGCGAACTGAACCTCACCTATGCCGGCTTCGACGCGGGGCAGCGGTATTTCCTGGAAGCCGGCAGCGTCGGCTTTCGCCCGTGGGCCAGGCTCTACGACGAGCAGCGCAAACTGGTAGGCCAGGCGCAACCTGCGGGCTGCCAGAGCGCCTGAGCACTGGCCTGAACATGGCCACCGTCGGCGGCGACTCGCAGCGCCGACGCAAAGCTTCTAGACTCGACCTTTGTCCTGCTCACTTTCTTCCTGCAGCCAAGGAGCTTCCATGCGCGCCGTGCTCGCCCTGTTGACCCTCGCCACGCTTGCTGGCTGCGCCAATCCGCCGTTGCCGGCCGTTGACCCTGGCAAGGCCTGGATCGAGATGTTCACCACGACCGGTCGCCTGGTCATGGCAGAAAGTCTGGATGGTCGCAAACTCAATGACGGCCGCTACTTCCAGGTAGATCCCGGCAGCCATGAGCTGGAAGTGCGTTTTGACTACGAAATGTACGCCGGTGGCGGGCTGGTCAACGACCCGTTCGACCGTACCTGCTACCTGACCGTGCGCTATGACGGCTTCAAGGCAGGCCAGCGCTACCGCCTGGAGGGCAGGGCAATTGCCATGCAGGCCAGTGCCCGTCTGTACGATTCAAGCCGGGAGATTGTTGCCGAAGATCGGGCGATTCACTGCATTCCCTGAATCCAGGCGCAGCAGTGCACCACTGAATGGCAGCAGCGGATGCCGCGGGATCAGGTGTCGTTCTTTTGATAGATGATCTTGCGCGTGCCGTTGTCGCACGAACCCACCACCATGCTCGGGTCCTTGGCGTCCAGATTGTCGACAATTTCCAGCGTGTAGGACACAACGCCTGCCGCCTGGATCTTGCCTTCGATCTCGGCCTTCAATTCTTCGCACGACACGGGTGCAGCCGACGCCGAGGTTGCCAGGACACTGCATGTCATCGCCAAAATGAATCGTTTCATGGGCAATTCTCCAGGTGAGTGAGCAGTGTACGGCAACCGGGCGCAACCCTACCTCAAGATTCCAGCTTAGCGTCCAGGGTGATCTGGGCGTTCAGCACTTTCGACACCGGGCAGCCTTCTTTGGCCTTGTTAGCCAGTTCTTCGAACTTCGCCTGGTCGATGTTGGGGATCTTCGCCGACATGGTCAGTTTGATGGCGGTGATCGCGAAACCTTCGCCTTCCTTGTCCAGCGTGACCTCGGCCGTTGTGTTGATCTGGTCTGGCGTGAAGCCTTCGCCACCCAGGATCATCGAGAAGGCCATGGAGAAACAGCCGGCATGGGCCGCGCCGATCAATTCTTCAGGGTTGGTGCCAGGCTGGCCTTCGAAGCGGGTGTTGAAACCATAGGGATTGCTTTTCAGGGCGCCGCTTTGCGTCGAGATCTCGCCCTTGCCGGTTTTCAGATCGCCTTTCCAGACAGCCGATGCGGTTTTCTTGATGCTCATAAAGCCTCCTTGATGGGCGCGACGGGTTCGCGCGGTGACAAGTGTTCAGAGGCCATGGCGCGAGGCAAGTTCAGCGCCGTTCTGACCGCTGGCTATTGAATCCGAACCATAAGCCCATATTGATTACACACTCGGTAGCAAAGATGCGCGGGGCATCCCACCTGCCACATACCCACAGGATGCCAATGATCATGACTGGTTTGACCGATACGAAATACTCCGTCCTCGACCTTGTACCGGTGCGTGCCGACCACGGCCCGGCGCGGTCGCTGCACAACGCGCTGGACCTGGCACGCCACGCCGAAGGCTGGGGCTACAACCGTTTCTGGGTGGCCGAGCATCACAACATGGACGGGATCGCCAGCTCGGCGACCTCGGTGTTGCTGGGCTATCTGGCGGGGGGCACTTCGTCGATCCGCGTCGGCTCGGGCGGGGTGATGCTGCCCAACCATGCGCCGCTGGTGATCGCCGAGCAGTTCGGAACCTTGGAAAGCCTGTATCCGGGGCGCATCGACCTGGGCCTGGGCCGCGCGCCGGGGTCGGACCAGATGACGGCGCGCGCGTTGCGCCGTGAGCGCTCCGGCAGTGCCGACGATTTTCCCGACGACGTCCGCGAGTTGATGGCCTACCTGGGGCCACGCACTCCGGATCAGAAGGTGATTGCGGTGCCGGGCAGCGGCACCAACGTGCCGGTCTGGTTGCTGGGCTCCAGCTTGTTCAGCGCGCAGCTGGCGGGCATGTACGGCCTGCCGTACGCCTTCGCTTCGCATTTCGCGCCGCGCTACATGCATGAGGCAATCCGGGTCTATCGCGCTCACTTCCAGTCCTCCGAGGTGCTCGACAAGCCTTATGTGATGCTCGGCGTGCCCTTGGTGGCAGCCGACAGCGACGAGCACGCCGACTACCTGGCAACCTCGGTCTACCGCCGCATCCTCAACCTGATGCGTGGCCAGACCCTGGTGCAGCAGCCACCCGTGAAGAGCATGGAAGGGTTGTGGTTGCCCCATGAAAAGGCCGCGGTCGGGGACTTTCTGGGCTTGGCGATGGTGGGAGGACCGGCGAAGATCCGCGCCAAGCTGGACGTGCTGAAGGAACAGACTCAGGCAGATGAGCTGATCTTTACCTGCGATCTGTACGAGCATGCCGACCGGTTGCGGTCGTATGAGCTATTGGCGCAGGTGATGCGGAGCTGAGCCTTGCACCGACCTGGTGTATTGCGGGGTTCGTTTCGCGGCCGCTGACCGCTCCTACAGGGGATTTCGTTTTCTGTGGGAGCGGGTGGCGGCTGCAATCTTCAGCGCTTGTAGACGATAGCCTTGGTACCGCCTTCACACGAACCGACTACCTGGAAACCGGCATCCGGAGTGACGTTGTCGACCACTTCCAGCGTGTAGCCCGACACGCCATTGGCGTCGATCTTCGCGGCGATTTCGCCCTTGAGTTCTTCACACGACTTGCCCGCAGCGAACGCGCCGCTTGCCAGGCTCAACAAACCCACAGCCAATAAAACTCGCTTCATCGCTTACATCCTTGGTCTGATAGTGCCGGTTTAAAGACAAACGGCGGGCCGCCTGGATTCAGGTCGACACGCCGGTAATGTGTTGTAACTCAACCTATGGCATTCGGCCAGTCGGAAGATTCCGTGTTTTCTGTCAGCTGTTCTGGATACGGAAGCCGACTTTGAGTGTGACCTGGAAATGCGCCACGCGACCGTCTTCGATATGGCCACGGGTTTCGGTCACTTCGAACCATTCCATTTTCTCGATGCTTTTGCTCGCTTCGGCCAACGCATTGTTGATGGCGTCTTCGATGGTGGTGGTCGAGGAACCTACCAGTTCAACCTTCTTGTACGTGTGGTGATCGCTCATGATGCTCTCCGTTAGGGTGGCTACTGAAGTGGTTGTCTACCTGTGTGGGGATTTCTGCGCTAAAAGTTCACACGCACTGCACTTTCATCTTGCAGCGCAGTCGGAATCTACACACGCTATTCACCACAATGAAGGAGAGTTACCCATGGCAATTTCGTCACGCAAAGCTTCGCTGCAGAGCATGGAAGCAGAAATCGAAAGCCTGCTCCGCTCCCTGGAAAGCCTGAAAGAAGATTCCACCGAGGAATCGCGCAAGGTGCTCAAGGCGCTTAAAGCCAACGCGGAATCCGCGCTGAGCCATTCGCGCAGCCTGATCAGCGACGCGTATGAAGAAGTTAAGGTCAAGACCAAGGAAACCGGTATTGCCACCCGTGACTACGCTCAGGAGCACCCTTGGGCCGCCGCCGGCGTAGCCGTTGGCGCGCTGGGCCTGATCGCCGCCTACCTGATGTGCAATCGCAGCAACTAATCGACCTGGCGTTCGAGCTCTTGCGCAAGCCATAGCGCCAGTTGTCGGGCGCGCCCGTCTGCGGCGCGTCGCGGGACCCAAAGTGCCAGCCGCGCCGGGGTTTGCGTAAACCCCCAGGGCGCGGCCAGGCGCCCGGCACGCAGGTCATCGACCACCAGTGGCTCGGGCGCGATGGCAATGCCCAGCCCGGCCACCGCTGCCTCCAGCAAATAATACAAATGCTCGAACCCCTGTCCCATGGTCAACGCCTCGGGATCCAGGCCGTTGCGCCGTGCCCAGCTGGGCCAGGCCTGTGGCCGCGATGTGGTGTGCAGCAACGAGTGCCCGAGCAAGTCGCTGGTCGCACGGCTCTGCAAGGCTTCGAACCCTTGGAAGCGCGGGCTGAGTACCGGGCCGATACGCTCTTCGGCCAGCTCGAACACGTCCATGTCGGCGGGCCAGGGCGGCTCGGCGAACATCAGCAAGGCGTCCAGCCCGGGACGGCGGGGGTCCAGATCACCTTCGCCGGCCGAGAGGTGCAGGCGCAAATCCGGCAGCTCGCTGTTCAGCCGACCCAATCGAGGTATGAACCAGCGCGCCAGCAAGCTTCCCGAGCACCCCAGAACGAACGGTGCCTGGGCCTGGGCCTGGCTGAGCTCCGTACAGACCAGACGCAAACGCTCGAAGGCCTCGGCGCTGGCATCGCGCAGTCGAATGCCGGCATCTGTGAGTTTCAAGCCACGCCCCTGCTTGACGAACAACGCGATGCCCAGATGCTCTTCAAGCACTTTCAACTGTCTGCTCACGGCACCGTGGGTAACGCTCAGGTAGTCAGCCGCCTTGCTGGCGCTGTTCAGCCGGGCAGTGGCTTCGAACGCTTTGAGGGCATTCAGCGGGGGCAGGTCACGGCTCATGGTATTGTGAGAAATCCTGACAGGTTGTCGAGATCTTATCGGTTTTCTTCGATCGTTGTCGTGGGTACAGTGGCTACATCGTCATTCAATTCCCCTGGAGCTTCGCATGACCCAGACCAATCTTCGCAGTGGCCCTGACAGCAACGGCCTGTTCGGCGCCTTCGGTGGCCGCTACGTCGCCGAAACCCTGATGCCGCTGGTGCTGGAGCTGGCTCGCGAATACGAAGCCGCCAAGGCCGATCCCGAATTTCTCGAGCAGCTCGCCTACTTTCAACGCGACTACATCGGCCGGCCCAATCCGCTGTATTTCGCCGAGCGCCTGACCGAACACTGCGGCGGGGCGAAAATCTACTTCAAGCGCGAAGAGCTCAACCACACCGGCGCGCACAAGGTGAACAACTGCATCGGCCAGGTGCTGCTGGCCAAGCGCATGGGCAAGAAGCGCCTGATCGCCGAGACCGGCGCCGGCATGCACGGCGTGGCCACGGCCACGGTGGCGGCTCGATTCGGCTTGCCCTGTGTGATCTACATGGGTGCCACCGATATCGAGCGCCAGCAGGCCAACGTGTTTCGCATGAAGCTGCTGGGCGCTGAAATCGTGCCGGTCACCTCCGGTACCGGCACTCTGAAAGACGCCATGAATGATGCCTTGCGCGATTGGGTCACCAATGTCGACGACACCTTCTACCTGATCGGCACCGTGGCCGGTCCGCACCCTTACCCGGCCATGGTTCGTGACTTTCAGTCGATCATCGGCAAGGAAACCCGCGAGCAGTTGCAAGAGAAGGAAGGCCGCCTGCCCGACAGCCTGGTGGCGTGCGTGGGTGGCGGTTCCAATGCCATGGGCCTGTTCCATCCTTTCCTGGATGACAGCAGCGTGGAAATCATCGGTGTCGAAGCCGCCGGCCATGGTGTGGATTCCGGCAAGCATGCCGCCAGCCTCAACGGCGGCGTGCCCGGCGTACTGCACGGCAACCGCACCTATCTTCTACAGGACGAGGACGGGCAGATCACCGACGCGCACTCCATCTCGGCCGGCCTGGACTACCCTGGCATCGGTCCTGAACACGCCTATCTGCATGAAATCAAGCGCGTGAACTACACCAGCATCACCGACGAAGAGGCGCTGGCCGCGTTCCACGCCACCTGCCGCCTGGAAGGCATCATCCCGGCGCTGGAAACTGCCCATGCCCTGGCCGAGGCCATGAAGCGCGCGCCAACATTGCCCGCCGACCATCTGATGGTAGTGTGCCTGTCCGGCCGCGGCGACAAGGACATGCAAACCGTCATGAGCCATATGGGCGCCCACCCGCAGGAGACACTGGCATGAGCCGCCTCGAACAACGCTTCGCCGACCTCAAGGCCGAAGGCCGCGCCGCGCTGGTGACGTTCGTCACGGCGGGCGACCCAGGCTACGATGCCTCGCTGTCCATCCTCAAAGGCTTGCCGGCTGCCGGCGCCGATGTGATCGAACTGGGCATGCCCTTCACCGATCCGATGGCCGACGGCCTGGCCATCCAGCTGGCGACCCTGCGCGCACTCAACGCCGGGCAGACGCTGGCGAAAACCTTGCAGATGGTCCGCGAATTCCGCGTCGACGACAGCACCACGCCGATCGTGCTGATGGGTTACTACAACCCGATCCACCGCTTCGGCGTCGAAGCCTTCGTGGCCCAGGCCAAGGAAGCCGGTGTCGACGGCCTGATCATCGTCGACCTGCCGCCCGAGCACGACGGCGAACTCGCCACCCCGGCGCAAGCCTCGGGTATCGACTTCATTCGCCTGACCACCCCCACCACCGATGATGCGCGCCTGCCACGGGTGCTGGAGCGCAGCTCCGGCTTCGTCTACTACGTGTCGGTGGCCGGTGTGACCGGTGCAGGCTCGGCCACCACCGAGCATGTCGGCGCTGCCATCGAGCGACTGCGCCGGCACACTCACCTGCCGATCAGCGTCGGCTTCGGCATCCGCACCCCTGACCAGGCCGCCGCCATCGCCCGGCTCGCGGACGGCGTAGTGGTCGGCTCGGCCCTGGTCGACAAGATCGCCAACGCCCAGCATCACGGCCAGGCCGTAGAGGATGTGTTGTCGCTGTGCAGTGCCCTGGCCCAAGGCGTACGCAGTGCTCGTGTGCAGTGAATCCGAGAGTATTGACCCAGGGCACACTCCTGGCCCGTGCAAAGCCAGCGGCCAGAGCGACATAGAAGGGTGAAAGGAACAGGCAGCTATCGCCCGCCTTGTTCCTCCATCACCCAATCCAGAAAGCGCTGCACCATCTGCCCGCGGCGCTTGCGTTGCGGGACGACCACGTAATAGCCCAACGCCGATGTTGCGCTGCCCTGAAGGGGGCGGCACAGCAGCTCTTGATCCAGCAGTGCATCCACCAAGTGCCGCCAACCGATGGCGACGCCCTGACCAGCGATGGCCGCCTGGATCAGCAAGGTGTAGTTATCGAAACGCAACTGGCCGGGGGCAGGCACACCTGGAATGTGCAGCGCGCGAAACACGTCGTTCCAGTCGAACCACTGGCTGCTGTGCTCGCCGCGCAGGTGCAGCAACGGCAACTCGATCCAGGCATCCAGCGCCAACGGCTGACGGTAACCGGCCAGCAGGCGCGGGCTGCACACTGGATACACCTCTTCGTTGAACAACCAATGGCTTTCGCCCTGGCGAAACCGACCATCGCCAAACAGCACCGCGACGTCGATATCGGGCCGGAGCAGGGCGTGACTGCGCTCGCTGGTGACCAGGCTGACATCGACCTGTGGATAACGTTGATGGAAGCGGTGCAGCCGCGGCATCAACCAGTACGCCGCAAAGGCGAAGTCAGTCGACACCTGCAGCACCTCGTGCTGAGTCTGCGCGGTGATTGCCTGCAAGCCGTCGTCGATGCGTTGCAGCCCCGCCTGGACCGCCTCGAACAGCGCAAGGCCGGCGTCTGTCAGGACGATGCCACGGTAGATGCGATCGAACAGGCGAGTGCCCAGCTGTTCCTCCAGACGCTTGATCTGCTGGCTGATGGCTGGCTGAGTGGTGCCCAATTCGACAGCCGCTGCTGTGAAGCCATGCAGACGCGCCGCTGACTCGAAGGCACGCAACAGGTCGAGGGACAAACCGCCGATACTTTCATACATAAGCTGCGCTTATCCTAGGCATTGTCGACAGCAGGCTTTACCGGGCTGGGCAGGGGCCGCATTCTGAATCGAAGCAAATTCGCATTACTCCCGACTATGGAATGCCCTGAGCCGATGAAGCGCAAGAACATTCTTTTCATCATGGCCGATCAGATGGCCGCACCCATGCTGCCGATCTACGCGCCATCACCGATCAAGCTGCCGAACATCAGCCGTTTGGCCGAGACCGGGGTGGTCTTCGATGCGGCCTACTGCAACAGCCCGCTGTGCGCGCCTTCGCGCTTCACATTGGTCAGCGGCCAGTTGCCGAGCAAGATCGACGCCTACGACAACGCTGCCGACTTTGCCGCCGACGTGCCGACCTATGCCCACTACCTGCGGCGCCTGGGTTACCGCACCGCACTGTCGGGCAAGATGCATTTCTGTGGCCCGGACCAGCTGCACGGCTACGAGGAACGCCTGACCAGCGATATCTATCCGGCCGACTACGGTTGGGCGGTCAATTGGGACGAATCCGACGTTCGCCCCAGCTGGTACCACAACATGTCCTCGGTGTTGCAGGCTGGCCCGTGCGTGCGCACCAACCAGCTGGATTTCGATGAAGAGGTGGTCTTCAAAGCCCAGCAGTACCTGTTCGATCACATTCGCGAAGACGGCGATCGGCCATTCTGTCTGACGGTTTCGATGACCCATCCGCACGACCCCTACACCATTCCCAAGCCGTTCTGGGACCTGTATCGCGACGAAGACATCCCACTGCCTCAGGATGTACCGGACCAGGCTGCGCTGGACCCCCACTCGCAACGCCTGCTCAAGGTCTATGACCTGTGGGACAAGCCCCTGCCGGTGAACAAGATCCGCGATGCACGCCGCGCCTACTTCGGTGCGTGCAGCTACATTGATCACAACGTCGGCAAACTGCTGCAGACCCTGGAAGAAACCGGGTTGGCCGACGACACCATCATCGTCTTCTCCGGCGATCACGGTGACATGCTCGGCGAGCGTGGGCTCTGGTACAAGATGCACTGGTTCGAGATGGCCGCGCGGGTGCCGCTGCTGGTTTGCGCGCCCGGGCAGTTCAAGCCAGGGCGAGTGCAGGCCGCAGTCTCTACCGCCGACCTGCTGCCGACCTTCGTCGAGCTGGCCGGTGGCGAACTGGAACCCGGCCTGCCGCTGGACGGACGTTCGCTAGTGGCCCATCTGCAGGGTGAAAAGGGGCATGACGAAGCGTTCGGTGAATACATGGCCGAAGGTACCCACAGCCCGTTGATGATGATCCGCCGTGGCGCGATGAAATTTATCTACAGCGAGGTCGACCCTTGCCTACTCTATGACGTGGATAACGACCCACGCGAACGTGAAGACCTGAGCCAGTCACCCCCGCACCGGGCACTGTTCGAGGCTTTCCTGAGTGAAGCCCGCCGCAAATGGGACATGCCGGCGATACACCAACAGGTGCTCGCCAGCCAGCGCCGGCGCCGCTTCGTGGCCGGCGCACTGGCCCAAGGCAAGCTGAAGAGCTGGGACCACCAGCCGCTGGTGGACGCCAGTCAGCAGTACATGCGCAACCATATCGACCTGGACGACCTGGAGCGCAAGGCACGTTATCCACAACCCTGCCCATAACATTCGAAGCTCTGAGGGGAAGTCGCATGAAGGTCACCATGAAGATATCCACAGCCCTGGCCGCCGGTTGGCTGGCCGTTGCCGGAACCACGGCGGTCGCCGACGAACAACGGTGCGAGACGGTGAAGATGGCCGACCCGGGCTGGAGCGACATTGCCGCCACCAACGCGCTCACCAGCCTGGTGCTGGAAGGCATGGGTTACCGGCCCAAGATCGACACGCTGGCGGTGCCGATCATCTTTGGCGGTCTCAAGGATGGCCAGGTGGATGTCTTCCTCGGCAACTGGATGCCGGCCCAGCAGGGTTTCTACGACAAGTTCGTGGCCAATGGTGACGTGGTGCAGTACGCCAAGAACCTGGACGGCACCGAGTTCACCCTGGCCGTCCCCGACTACGTGTATGACGCGGGTGTGAAGGATTTCGCCGACCTGGACAAGCACGCCGACAAGTTCGGCAAGAAGATCTACGGGATCGGTTCAGGGGCACCGGCCAACCTATCGCTGGCCGAGATCATCAAGAAGGACGAATTCGGCCTGGGTGACTGGAAACTGGTCGAGTCCAGCGAGCAGGCGATGCTGACCGAGGTCAATCGCAACGTGAAGAAGAAGTCGTTCGTGGTCTTCCTCGGCTGGACGCCGCACCCGATGAACGTGCAGATCAAGCTCAAGTACCTCACCGGCGGCGAGAAGTATTTCGGCTCGACCGGCACCGTGCACACCCTGACCCGCAAGGGCTATGCCGAGAGTTGCCCGAACACCGGCAAGCTGCTCAGCAATCTGGTGTTCACCCAGGACATGGAGAACAGCATCATGGCCGATGTGGCCAATAGCAAGAAAACCAGCGCACAGGCGGCGCAGGCCTGGCTGAAAGCCAATCCGGCGGTGTTGGAGAAGTGGCTGGAAGGTGTGAAAACGCTGGATGGCAAGGACGCGCTGCCGGCGGTACGCGCGAAGCTTTGATTTGACGGGCTTTGATTTGATGGGTGTCAGTCATGGCCCCTTCGCGGGCAGAGAGCTCGCGAAGAGGCCTTCACTGACACCCTTCAATCAACTCAACCCGCCGCCATTTCCCGGCGCAGCTGGCTCAGCACCGGCGCCGTATCCACCGCCACGCCGCGCCAGTAGGTGAACGCTTCGGCTGCCTGCTCGACCAGCATCCCGAAACCGTCCAGCGACAGCCGTGCGCCGTGTTCGCTGGCCCAGCGGCAAAACGGCGTTGGCTCCTTGCCATACATCATGTCGTAGCAGACCGTCACACCGGGCTCGATCAGGCTGGCGGCGATCGGTGGCAGATCGCCCGCCAGGCTCGCCGAAGTGGCATTGATGATGATATCCACCGGCTCTTCCAGCCAATCGAAGCCACTGGCCGCCACCGGGCCCAGGTCAGCGAACAGCTGCGCCAGCTGTTCGGCTTTCTCGACCGTGCGGTTGGCGATCACCAGTGACAGTGGCTGCTGTTCGAGCAACGGCTCGACCACTCCACGCACCGCGCCGCCGGCACCCAACAGCAGAATGCGCTTGCCCTGCAAGGTCACGCCGGCGTTGTTGACCAGGTCGCGCACCAGCCCCACGCCGTCGGTATTGTCGCCACGCAGGCTGCCATCGGGCAGCCGACTGAGCATGTTCACCGCGCCGGCGCGCTGCGCGCGCGGGGTCAGTACGCTGCACAGGCCGAACGCCTGCTCCTTGAACGGTACGGTGACGTTGGCGCCCAGCCCTTCTTCGAAAAAACCCAAGGCACTGCGGGTGAAGTCGTCGATGGGCGCCAGCCGTGTGTCGTATACCAGCGCCTGGCCCGTCTGCTCGGCAAACAAACGGTGAATGGCGGGTGATTTGCTGTGCCCCACCGGGTTGCCGAAAACCACGTAACTGTCCATGCGAATCGGTTCCTGAATCATAGGGGAGGGGTCTGCGCCAGCCAGTCGCGATCCTGCAGAAAGTAGTCGGTGAGCCGCGCTTCCTCGCTGCCAGGTACGGCTTTCCAGTCATAGCCCCAACGCACCTGCGGCGGCAGTGACATCAGGATCGACTCGGTACGGCCACCCGACTGCAGGCCGAACAGCGTACCGCGGTCGTAGACCAGGTTGAACTCGACGTAGCGCCCGCGGCGAAACTCCTGGAATTCACGCTGCTGCGCGGTGTACGCCATGGCCTTGCGCCGCTGCACGATGGGCAGGTAGGCGTCGATGAAGGCATCGCCGATGGCGCGCATGAAGGCGAAGCTGGTGTCGAAATCCCATTCGTTCAGGTCATCGAAGAAGAGGCCGCCCACGCCCCGCGGCTCGCCCCGGTGCTTGAGGTGGAAATAGCGGTCGCACCAGGCCTTGTAGCGTGGATAGACATCGGCGCCAAAAGGCTCGCAGGCCTGTTGCGCAACGCGATGCCAGTGGATGCAATCTTCCTCGTGAGCGTAGTAGGGCGTCAGGTCGAAGCCGCCGCCGAACCACCAGACGGCCTCTTCGCCTTCCTTTTCGGCAATGAAGAACCGCACGTTGGCGTGGGAGGTGGGCACGTGCGGGTTGTGCGGGTGGATCACCAGCGACACGCCCAGTGCCTCGAAGCCGCGACCGGCCAGCTCCGGTCGATGGGCGCTGGCCGAAGGAGGCAGGCCGGCGCCGAATACATGGGAAAAGTTGACCCCGCCTTTCTCGATCAACTCACCGTCTGCAATCACCCGGGTGCGCCCGCCGCCGCCCGCTGCGCGCGTCCAGGCATCTTCGACGAAGTGCGCGCCGCCGTCTTCGGCCTGCATGGCGTGGCAGATTCGATCCTGCAGATCGAGCAGATAGGCCTTTACGGCCTCTGTGCGGGTAGTCATGGCATCACCTTGAAAAAGGGCAAATACCGCCAGCGGCCTGGGAACACGCCTGACCGGCGATCAAGTCGGCGCGTAGCATAGCATCGCTCACCGCGTGCGGCAGTTGACGCCGATCAAGCAAAGGCGTCCGATAGGCCCTCGCCCAACGACAGCAGGAGTGAGCAGATGGCAAAGCGTATCCAGTTCGGTTCCACCGGCGGCCCGGAAGTCCTCGAGTTCGTCGACTTCGAGCCCAGGCAACCGGGCCCGCAAGACATTCGCGTACGCAATCACGCCGTGGGCGTGAACTACATCGACAACTACTTCCGCAGCGGCCTGTACCCGACGCCACTGCCTTCGGGCCTGGGCACCGAGGCCGCTGGCGTGGTCGAGGCGGTCGGCAGCGAGGTGGACCGTTTCAAGGTCGGCGACCGTGTGGCCTACGCAGGTGGCCCCCTGGGCGCCTACAGCGATCTGCACGTGCTGCCGGCGGCCATGGCTGTACGCCTGCCCTCGAGCATCAGCTTCGAACAGGCCGCTGCGGTGATGCTCAAGGGCCTGACCGTGCAATACCTGCTGCGTCAGACCTACAAGGTCGAGGCCGGCGAAACCATCCTGTTCCATGCCGCCGCCGGTGGTGTGGGCTCGCTGGCCTGCCAATGGGCGGCAGCACTGGGCGTGAAGCTGATCGGCACCGTCAGCTCGCCCGCCAAGGCCGAACGGGCCAAGGCCCTGGGTGCCTGGGAGGTGATCGACTACAGCCACGAAGACGTGGCCAAGCGAGTGCTCGAATTGACCGACGGCAAGAAATGCCCGGTGGTGTACGACGGTGTCGGCAAGGACACTTGGGAAACCTCGCTGGACTGTCTCCAGCCGCGCGGCTTGATGGTCAGCTTCGGCAATGCGTCGGGTGCGGTCAGTGGGGTCAACCTGGGCATCCTGTCGCAGAAGGGCTCGCTGTACGTGACTCGCCCGACCCTGGCCAGCTACGCCGTGCCCGGCGCAGTACAGGGCATGGCCGACGAGCTGTTCGAGATGATCGCCAGCGGCAAGCTCAAGGTCGACGTCAGCCAGCAGTACGCACTGAGCGATGCCGCCAAGGCGCAGACCGCACTCGCCGCGCGCGAAACGGTGGGCTCGACCATCCTGCTGCCATGAAACCAGGCGGGGAGCCCCGTGAACACGGCTCCCTGCCTGGCCTCAGGGCCTGATCACTTCACCGGTGATCAGGTCGCGAATCACGCTCGGGCTCTTGCGCCCGCCCAGCGCGCCGCCCAGCACGACGTCCACTTCGCCACGAAAGTATTGCTCGACGCGCAGGCGGCTGCGCGCGGCCGGGCGGCCTTGGCGATTGGCAGAGGTCGACACCAGCGGCCCGACCAGCGCGCACAGCTCCCGCACCTGCGGGTGATCGCTCACGCGCAGGGCCACGGAATCGTGGATACCGGTGATCCATTCGGGCAGCAGGCCCTGGTGAGGCACCAGCCAGGTGTTCGGGCCGGGCCAGGTACTGGCCATGCGATCGATCCACTCTTCGGGAAAATCCTCGAACAGAAAGTCGAATTGCCGGATGTTGTCGGCGATCAGGATCAGGCCCTTGTCGACCGAGCGTTCCTTGATGGCCAGCAAGCGGTACACCGCTTCTTCGTCCCATGGATCGCAACCCAATCCCCAGACAGCTTCGGTAGGGTAGGCGATCACCGCGCCCGCTCGGATCTCGCGCGCCGCTTGCTGCACACGCCAACTGCTCACCATCTGCTGTCACTCCCATTGAAGACTGCCGCCAGTGTACTTAGCTGGCCCGTGCAAACCAACGCCCCGCCTGGCTGACCACGCGCCCCTGCATCTCCAGCTCGGTAAGTTGCGCCATCACCCGCGGCAACGGCCATCCCAACGCCGTAGCCAAGCCTTCGGTGGTGTGCGCGGCGGCCACCAGTACCTCAAGCAGCGGATCGGCGGGCTGGGCTGGCGCCGCCGGCAGGACCGGTGGCAGACGCTGCCAGCCCTGCAACCCTTCAAGAATATGATCGATGGTCTCGACCAGTTGCGCGCCATCGCGGATCAACTGGTGACAACCGCGTGCGCCGGGGTGATGAATCGAACCGGGCAGCGCCCACACTTCGCGGCCATGCTCGGCGGCCAGCCTTGCGGTGATCAGCGAACCGCTGGCCGGGCTGGCCTCGATGACCAGCACCCCTAGGGACAAGCCGCTGATGATCCGATTGCGGCGGGGAAAGTTGCCCGGCTGCGCCTGCGCGTCGAGGGGAAACTCGGAAACCAGCGCGCCCTTTTGCTCGACGATGGCCTGGGCGAGCGCGCGATGCTTCTGTGGATAAAGTTTTTCCAGACCGGTGCCCAATACCCCGATGGTATGCCCACCCACCTCCAGCGCACCTTGATGCGCTGCCCCGTCCACACCCAGGGCCAGGCCACTGGTGATGGCAAATCCCGCCGCTGCCAGGCTGCGGGCGAAGGCCCGGGCGCTGTCCAGGCCGGGCGGCGAAGCGCGGCGACTGCCGACCACGGCGATCTGCGGCCGCTCCAGCACACCGGGGTCGCCGCGTACGAACAACAGCGGCGGTGGATCGGCGATTTCCTTGAGCAGGGCGGGGTAGTCGGCGTGGTCCCACATCAGCAAATGCTGATGCGGACGCTCTAGCCAGGCCATTGCAGCCGCCGCGTCGCGATGGATGCAGGGGTCGCGGCGGGCCTGGGCACTGGCGTCGCTGCCGCCGGCCCCGCGCCATTGCCCGACTGGCGCAGCAAGCGCCGAACGCGCGCTGCCGAAGTGCGCAACGAGCTTGTGGAAGCGTTGCGGGCCGATTTCCGGCAGCACGTGCAAGCGCAGGCGCGCCTCGAGTTCGGAAAGGGTCTGAGCAGTGGTATCGAAAAGCGGCATCCGATCATCCTTGAATCGGCAGGCTCGCAGACAGCTGGACAAGCTGTGGATAACTCTGTGCACAAAAGTATCGGAAAGCGCCCGGGCGTGACCTCGTCATGCCCGGTGCCTTACGGGCTACGGGTTGCCTACCTTGTCCATCACTGCCAACGAGCGGTTGGCGTTGAGGATCAAACCATAGCTCAGCTTTTCATAAGTGCGGAACACCATAAGCAGCCCGGAGCGCTCGTCGGGGACCTTGACCTGCTCGCCGGTGATACGATCGCGCACTGTCTCGCCGGTCTTGTACACCGCGAGAACGTTGCCCTCGCGCAGTCCGTCGCGCGTTCCGCGGTTCAAGGTGACCACGTCGTACTTGCCGATCTGTGTAACACCTCGTGGCACATCAATGATCACACCACGAATGTCAGTCTCAGGCGCGCTGGGGAAAAACGTCGAATTGACCGCGCGTTGTTCATCGCTGAACAATCGATCGCCCAGGCGGACCTCTTCGCGCGAGCGTTGCAGTACCAGGGTAGAGATATCCCCCTCGGTCGCGACGATTTCGCCGCCGCCGATGTTGTCGGCGTTGATACCCAGAAATTCCTGGGTGTCGGGGTCGATGTAGGTCTTGCCCTGGCGGAAGATGCCGTACACCGACTGCGCCGGGTCGAAGGCGCCACGTGCGTAGATGCGGTCGCCCATGCCACTGAGCACGCGCTCGGCATTGCCGGCCACGATGTAGGGGGCGGCGTTGAATTGCTCGACCGAATCCATGATGCGGTTGGTCAGCAGGAAGCTGTTGATCGATTCCAGCGGGATGCTGGGTATGGCCTCGGCCACGGGCGTGGTGCGCACCCTGGGCGAAAGCTTGATGGTGCCGCGCGAGGCGCCACGTTCGAGCATCAGCTGCGGCTGGCCGTTGACGAAGCCCAGCACCAGCGAATCGCCAGGGTAGATGAGGTCCGGGTTGGCGATCTTCGGGTTGGCGTGCCAGAGGTGTGGCCACTGCCATGGCTGGCTGAGAAACTTCCCGGAAATGTCCCACAATGTATCGCCACGCACCACCGTGTAGCGCTGTGGATAGCCGTCCCTGAGCTGCACTTGCGCCTGCGCCAGGCCGGCCATTGCCAGCATCAGCAGGGCGAGTAGTGATTTCCTCATGCCGTGAATCCCTTTATCATGTCTGCTCACGCGAAATAACGACTTTACCTCACAGTGCAGCACATACGCATATGGCTATTTTAAACATCCTCGAATTTCCAGACCCGCGCCTGCGCACCGTCGCCAAGCCGGTCACGGTGGTGGACGACAGCGTTCGCCAGCTTGTCGATGACATGTTTGAAACCATGTACGACGCGCCTGGCATCGGTTTGGCCGCCACCCAGATCAACGTGCACAAGCGCATCGTGGTCATGGACCTGTCCGAAGATCGCAGCGAACCACGGGTGTTCATCAACCCCGAGTTCGAGTCGCTGACCGACGAGATGGACCAGTACCAGGAAGGTTGCCTGTCGGTGCCCGGCTTCTACGAGAACGTCGATCGCCCGCAGAAGGTCAAGGTCACCGCGCTGGACCGCGACGGCAAATCCTACGAACTGATCGCCGAAGGCCTGCTGGCCGTGTGCATCCAGCACGAGTGCGATCACCTCAACGGCAAGCTGTTCGTCGATTACCTGTCCAACCTCAAGCGCGACCGCATCAAGAAAAAGCTGGAAAAACTGCACAAGCAGCAGGCCTGATTCCGGTGCCCTTGTAGGAGCGGCTAGTAGCCGCGAACAACGCACCTCGGTGCGTCAGGAAGGGCCCCTTCGCGGCTGCTAGCCGCTCCTACAAAGGGTTGCGGCCCACCCCCAACAGCGAGAACTCCATGCGCATCGTCTTCGCGGGCACTCCCGAGTTTGCCGCCGAACACCTCAAGGCCCTGCTGGCCACTTCGCACGACATCGTTGCCGTATACACCCAGCCCGATCGCCCGGCCGGTCGGGGGCAGAAACTCATGCAAAGCCCAGTCAAGCAATTGGCCCTGGAGCACGGCATTCCCGTCCTGCAGCCAGCGACCCTGCGCGACCCCCAGGCCCAGGCCGAGCTGCGCGCGCTGACGCCGGATTTGATGGTGGTAGTCGCCTATGGCCTGATCCTGCCGCAGGCGGTGCTCGACATCCCGCCGCTGGGCTGCATCAACAGTCATGCCTCGCTGCTGCCGCGCTGGCGCGGAGCGGCGCCGATCCAGCGGGCGATCCAGGCGGGCGACGCCCACAGCGGCGTTACCGTGATGCGCATGGAGGCGGGTCTGGATACCGGCCCGATGCTGCTCAAGGTCAGCACCCCGATCGACGCCCACGACACCGGCGGCAGCCTGCACGACCGCTTGGCGCAGATGGGCCCACCGGCCGTGGTCCAGGCCATTGCCGGCCTGGCCGCCGCTACCCTGCAGGGCGAGGCGCAGGACGACAGCCTGGCCAACTACGCCCACAAGCTGGACAAGAACGAAGCGCGCATCGACTGGGCCCAACCGGCCGTGGTGCTCGAGCGCCAGGTGCGGGCGTTTTTCCCTTGGCCTGTCTGCCACAGCACCTTGAATGGCGAAGCGCTGAAGGTGCTGGCCGCCACGTTGGCCGAAGGCAGCGGCCGGCCAGGCGAAATCATCCAGGTCGACAAGGACGGGCTGACCATCGCCTGCGGTGAACAAGCCCTGCGCCTGACCCGCCTGCAGTTGCCGGGAGGCAAGCCGCTCGACTTCAGTGATCTGTTCAACAGCCGCCGCGACCGGTTCGTGGTCGGCACGGTGCTGGGCCAATGAACCCGCGCCTGGCGGCAGCCCGTGCACTGGCCGCAGTACTCAACGGCAAGGCCTCGCTCAACAGCTCCCTGCCCAGGGAGCTGGACAAGGTCGAGGCGCGCGACCGTAGCCTTACCCAAGACCTGGCATTCGGCACCGCCCGCTGGCAGCCCCGTCTCGACGCGCTGGCCGAGCGCCTGCTGCAGAAGCCTTTCAAGGCCGCCGATGCCGATGTACATGGCTTGCTCCTGGTCGGTCTCTACCAGTTGCTGTACACCCGGATTCCAGCCCATGCCGCGATCGGCGAAACCGTCGGCTGTGCCGACAAGCTGAAGAAGCCCTGGGCCAAGGCGCTGCTCAATGCCGTGCTGCGCCGAGCCCAGCGTGAGAGCGAGGCCATTCTTGCCGAACTCGAGCGTGACCCGGTGGTGCGCACGGCGCACCCGCGCTGGCTGCAGAAATCGCTGAAAGCCTTCTGGCCCGAGCAGTGGGAAGCCATCTGTGCCGCCAACAACGCTCATCCGCCGATGATCCTGCGGGTCAACCGTCGCCATCAGCCGCGCGATGCCTACCTGGGCCTGCTGGCCGAACAAGGCGTGGCGGCCCAGGCTTGCGTGTACAGCCGTGATGGCATCGTCCTGGCAGAAGCCCGCGACGTGCGCGGGCTGCCGGGCTTCAGCGAAGGCTGGATCAGCGTCCAGGATGAAGCAGCGCAACTGGCCGCCGAGCTGCTCGACCTGGCGCCCGGCCAGCGGGTACTCGACGCCTGCTGCGCGCCGGGCGGCAAGACCTGCCACATTCTGGAAGCCGAGCCGGCCCTGGCCACTGTGGTAGCCGTGGATCTCGAGGAAAAGCGTCTGGTTCGAGTGCGCGAGAACCTGCAGCGATTGGGGCTGCAAGCCCAGTTGATCGCAGCCGATGGCCGCGATACCCAAGCCTGGTGGGACGGTCAGCCGTTCCAGCGGATCCTGCTCGACGCCCCCTGTTCGGCCACTGGCGTGATCCGCCGCCATCCCGACATCAAGCTGACCCGCCAGCCCGACGACATTCCGGCCCTGGCCGTGCTGCAAGGGCAGTTGCTCGACGCCCTGTGGCCAACCCTGGAGGTCGGCGGGGTGCTGCTCTATGCCACCTGCTCGACACTGCCCACGGAAAATACCGAAGTCATCGAAGCGTTCCTGGCGCGCACGCCCGGCGCCCGCGAATTGGACCTGGCCACGTCCGCCGGCATCAAGCAGGCTCATGGCCGCCAATTGCTGGCACAAGAAGGCGGTCACGATGGCTTCTACTATGCCAAGCTGATCAAGATCGCCGCCGTACGCGGCCACTGACGGGGAGTAATGGATGAAGATCATCATCCTGGGCGCAGGTCAGGTGGGCGGCACGCTGGCCGAGCACCTGGCCGGCGAGGCCAATGACATCACCGTGGTCGATACCGACGCCGAACGCCTGCGCAACCTTGGCGATCGCCTGGACATCCGCACCGTGCAAGGCCGCGGCTCGTATCCGACAGTGCTGCGCCAGGCCGGTGCCGACGATGCCGACATGCTGGTGGCGGTGACCAACAGCGACGAGACCAACATGGTCGCCTGTCAGGTGGCCTACACCCTGTTCCATACCCCCACCAAGATCGCCCGGGTGCGCGAGTCGGCCTATCTCACCCGCGCCGGCCTGTTCAACAACGACGCCATCCCGGTGGATGTGCTGATCAGCCCGGAACAGGTGGTGACCAACTACATCAAGCGCCTGATCGAGTACCCCGGCGCCCTGCAGGTCATCGACTTCGCTGGCGGCAAGGCACAGCTGGTGGCGGTCAAGGCCTACTACGGCGGCCCGCTGGTGGGTCAGCAACTGCGGCAGATTCGTCACCACATGCCCAAGGTCGATACACGGGTGGCCGCCATCTTCCGCCGCGACCGGCCGATCCTGCCACGCGGCGACACGGTCATCGAAGCCGACGACGAGGTGTTCTTCATTGCAGCCCGCGAAGACATTCGCGCGGTGATGAGCGAACTGCGCCGGGTCGACCAGAGCAACAAGCGGGTGGTCATCGCCGGCGGCGGGCAGATCGGCGAGCGCCTGGCCGAGGCCATCGAAAGCCGCTACCAGGTGAAGATCATCGAGATGAACCCGGCACGCTGCCGCTACCTCTCCGATACCTTGGACAGCACCGTGGTGTTGCAGGGCAGCGCGTCCGACCGCGATCTGATGCTCGAAGAGAACATCGCCCAGGCCGATATCTTCCTGGCCCTGACCAACGACGACGAAGCCAACATCATGTCCTCGTTGCTGGCCAAGCGCCTGGGCGCGCGCAAGGTCATGACCATCATCAACAACCCGGCCTACGTGGACCTGGTCCAGGGAGGCGAGATCGACATCGCCCTGAGCCCGCAGCTGGCAACCATCGGTACCCTGCTGGCGCACGTACGGCGGGGCGATATCGTCAGTGTGCATTCGTTGCGCCGGGGCGCCGCGGAGGCCATCGAGGCCATCGCCCATGGCGACGCGCGCTCGAGCAAGGTGATCGGCAAGCCCATCGAAACCATCGATCTGCCTCCGGGAACGACGATCGGCGCGATCATTCGCGATGACCAGGTGATCATCGCGCACAGCGACACGGTGATCGAGGCCGGTGACCACGTGATCCTGTTCGTCGTGGACAAGAAATACATCCGCGATGTCGAGAAGCTCTTCCACGTCGGCCTGAGCTTCTTCTGACCCCCAGCCCCGCTCTTTCACCGAGCAGGTCCTTCAGGAGCCAGCTCTGTGAAGGCAGAGCTTGTGGGAGCGGGGCGGGCGCCTGAGCCCTCAGCCCTCTGCCCGCGAAGAGACCCCCACGCCAGCCGCTAGCTCAATACCACCTGGCCTCACCCGCCGGCCGCTTCTTGAAGCGCTTCATGCTCCACATGTACTGGCTCGGATAGGCCCGCACGTACTTCTCGACCACCGCGCTCATGGCTGCCACCGAGGTATACGTGTCGGTGCTGTACATGCCCTCGGGTGCCGCTTCCAGGATCACCTTGTAGCCCGAACCATCGGGCAGGCGCACGGCGTGCAGGAACACGCCGACGGCCTTGCCGCCGGCGAGCATGTTGGGCACGAACTTGCTGGTCAGCGCCAGGGTGCCGAGAAACGGCACGAACAGCCCGGCCGATTCGGCCGGTTCCGGGTCGGCGGGAATGCCCACCTGGCCGCCCTTGCGCACCTCCTTGATGACACTGAGGATGCCTTCCTTGGTCGAGGCCGCAACGCGGTTGCCCAATTGCACCCGTTGCTTGCGCAACAGCTCGTCCACCGCCTTGAGCTTGGGTGGACGGTAGAAAATGATCGGCCTGCACTGGTTGCAGTAGAAGTGATTGAGCACTTCCCAATTGCCCAGGTGGCTGGTGATGCCGACCACGCCCTTGCCCGATGCCAGGGCATCCTTGAGCACGTCCAGCCCCTCGACCTCGCGCACCAGGTCGAGCGAGCGCTGGGCCGGCCAGATCCAGGCACAGGCGCTTTCGGTCAGGGTCTTGCCGATGTCCATCAGGCTGCGTCCTGCGAGGCGCTCGCGCTCGGCAGCGTCCATGTCCGGAAAACACTTGGCCAGGTTGATACGCACCACCTCGCGAGAGCGGTTGGGCAGCTTCCACATCAACCAGCCGATGGCCGTGCCGACCCACTGCACGGTGCGCCACGGCAGCAGCGCAAACAACCGCAAGGCACCGACCATCAGTGCCCCTTTGAACTTATCCACAGATCACTCCTTAATTGCCCAGACGCCCATTCTAGCCTCAGCCGACCAGCTCGGCGTAGCGGTCGCAATCCTGGGTGTGGTCCATGACCATGCCCGAGGCCTGCATGAAGGCGTAGCAGATGGTCGGCCCGACGAAGGTGAAACCGGCTTTCTTCAGGGCCTTGCTCATGGCCCGGGCTTCTTCGGTTTCAGTGGGGATCTCGCTGCGATCGCGCCGATGGTTGACCCGCGGCTGCCCACCGACGAACGACCAGAGGAAGGCTGCCGGGTCTTCGAGCTGCAACCAGGCGCGGGCGTTCTTGCGTACACCGTTGAGCTTGAGGCGATTGCGCACGATGCCCGGATCCTGCATCAGCCCCTCGATCTCTTCGTCACTGAGCTGCGCGAGGCGTTGCGGGTCGAAGCCGTGGAGCACCTGCCGATAGCGTTCACGCTTGCGCAGCACGGTGATCCACGACAGGCCGGCCTGGAACCCTTCCAGCGCAAGCAACTCGAACAGGGCGCCCGCCTCGCGCAGCGGCACGCCCCATTCAAGGTCATGGTAGGCCTGGTACAAGGGGTCTTGGGTACACCAAAAGCAGCGAGGCATTAGGGCTCCATGGGTAGAGGCGCCGCGGATTCGCGGTATACTCCCGCTCTTTATATTCGCAGCCCTAGAAACAGGTGAATTTCGTGAGCCAGCCTACGCCAGCCGTGCGTACCTTCCAAGACTTGATCCTCGCCCTCCAGCAATACTGGGCCGAGCAAGGTTGTGTGGTGCTTCAGCCCTACGATATGGAAGTGGGCGCCGGCACTTTTCATACCGCCACGTTCCTGCGCGCCGTGGGCCCGGAAACCTGGAATGCCGCTTACGTGCAACCCAGCCGCCGTCCGACTGACGGCCGCTATGGCGAGAACCCCAACCGCCTGCAGCACTACTATCAGTTCCAGGTGGTTCTGAAGCCCAACCCGGACAATTTCCAGGAACTGTACCTGGGCTCGCTCAAGCACATCGGCCTCGATCCGCTGGTGCACGACGTCCGCTTCGTCGAAGACAACTGGGAGTCGCCGACCCTGGGCGCCTGGGGCCTGGGCTGGGAAGTCTGGCTCAACGGCATGGAAGTCACCCAGTTTACCTATTTCCAGCAGGCTGGCGGCATCGAATGCTACCCGGTCACCGGCGAGATCACCTACGGCCTGGAACGCCTGGCCATGTACCTGCAGGGCGTCGACTCGGTCTACGACCTGGTGTGGGCCGATGGCCCGTTCGGCAAGGTGACCTACGGCGACGTGTTCCACCAGAACGAGGTGGAGCAGTCCACCTACAACTTCGAGCACGCCAACGTCGACAAACTCTTCGAGCTGTTCGATTTCTACGAAAGCGAAGCCAAGCGCCTGCTCGAACTGGACCAGCCACTGCCGCTGCCCAGCTATGAAATGGTCTTGAAGGCGTCCCACACCTTCAATCTGCTCGATGCTCGCCGCGCCATTTCGGTCACCGCGCGTCAGCAGTACATCTTGCGCGTGCGGACCCTGGCCCGTGGTGTGGCACAAGCCTACCTGATGGCCCGTGCCAAGCTGGGTTTCCCCATGGCAACCCCCGATCTGCGAGATGAAGTATTGGCCAAGCTGGAGGCTGCGCAATGAGTGCTCAAGATTTTCTGGTCGAGCTGGGCACCGAAGAGCTGCCACCCAAGGCCCTCAACACCCTGGCCGACGCCTTCCTGGCCGGCATCGAGAAAGGCCTGCAGGCCGCCGGCCTGAACTACAGCGCCAAGAACGTCTACGCCGCGCCACGCCGTCTGGCGGTGCTGATCACCAGCCTGGATACCCAGCAGCCGGACCGCAGCATCAATCTCGACGGCCCGCCGCTGCAGGCCGCCTTCAATGCCGAAGGCGAGCCGACCCAGGCTGCACTGGGCTTTGCCAAGAAATGCGGAGTGGATCTCAGCGAGATCGACCGCAGCGGACCCAAGCTGCGCTTCAGCCAGAACATCGTCGGCAAGCCGACGGCCAGCCTGCTGCCGACCATCGTCGAAGACTCCCTCAACGACCTGCCGATTCCCAAGCGCATGCGCTGGGGCGCGCGCAAGGAAGAATTCGTGCGGCCAACCCAGTGGTTGGTGATGCTGCTGGGCGACGAGGTCGTCGATTGCACGATCCTGGCCCAGAAAGCCGGCCGTGAATCGCGCGGTCACCGTTTCCATCACCCGCAGAACGTGCGCATCAGCTCGCCTGCTGGCTACCGCGAAGACATGCGCAAGGCCTACGTACTGGCCGATGCCCACGAACGCCGTGAGCTGATTGCCCGACGTACCGCCGAGCTGGCCACCCAGCAGGAAGGCAGCGCCATCGTGCCACCGGCGCTGCTGGACGAAGTGACGGCCCTGGTCGAGTGGCCCGTGCCGCTGGTGTGTTCGTTCGAGGAACGCTTCCTGGATGTCCCGCAGGAAGCGCTGATCACCACCATGCAGGACAACCAGAAGTATTTCTGCCTGCTCAACGCCGACGGCAAGCTGCTGCCACGTTTCATCACCGTGGCCAACATCGAGAGCAAGGACCCGCGCCAGATCGTCGAGGGCAACGAGAAAGTCGTGCGTCCACGCCTGACCGATGCCGAGTTCTTCTTCAATCAGGACAAGAAGCAACCGCTGGAAGCCTTCAACAAACGCCTGGAAAACGTGGTGTTCCAGGCGCAGTTGGGCAGTGTCTACGACAAGGCCGTGCGGGTTTCCAAGCTGGCGGCCTACATTGCCTCGCGCATTGGTGGCGATGCCCAGCGCGCGACGCGGGCAGGCCTGCTGTCGAAGTGCGACCTGGCCACGGAAATGGTCGGCGAGTTCCCGGAAATGCAGGGCGTGGCGGGCTATTACTACGCGCTCAACGCCGGCGAACCCGAAGACGTCGCGCTGGCACTCAACGAGCAATACATGCCTCGTGGCGCCGGCGCCGAGCTGCCCAGCACCCTGACCGGTGCGGCGGTGGCTATCGCCGACAAGCTCGACACCCTGGTCGGCATCTTCGGCATCGGCATGCTGCCCACTGGCAGCAAGGACCCCTATGCCCTGCGTCGCGCGGCCCTGGGCGTGCTGCGCATCCTGATCGAAAAGCAGCTGGACCTGAACCTCAACGAAGCCGTGAGCTTCGCCGTTTCGGCCTTCGGCACCCAGGTCAAGTCGGCCGGGCTTGCCGAGCAGGTGCAGGAGTTCATCTTCGATCGCCTGCGCGCTCGCTACGAAGACGAGGGCATCGATGTGGCCACTTATCTTTCGGTGCGTGCCCTGCAACCCGGTTCGGCACTGGACTTCGATCAGCGCGTGCAGGCTGTCCAGGCGTTCCGCCGGTTGCCTGAGGCCGCCGCGCTGGCTGCCGTCAACAAGCGTGTCTCGAACCTGCTGAGCAAGGCCGACGGCAAGGTCGCCGCCACCGTGGAGCCCAAGTACTTCGACAACGCCAACGAGTTCTCGCTGTACTCGGCCATCACCCAGGCCGACCATGCGGTGGCGCCGATGGCTGCCGAGCGTCGCTACAACGAAGCCTTGACCCGTCTGGCCGCCCTGCGCGAGCCAGTGGATGCGTTCTTCGAAGCGGTGATGGTCAATGCCGAAGATGCCAATGTGCGGGCCAACCGCTATGCCTTGCTGGCACGTCTGCGCGGTCTGTTCCTGGGCGTCGCCGACATTTCGTTGCTGGGGTAGGCCTTGAAACTGCTGATTCTCGATCGCGACGGGGTCATCAATCATGACTCCGACGCCTACATCAAATCAGTCGCCGAATGGCTGCCATTGCCTGGAGCGATCGAGGCCATTGCACAGTTGCACCAGGCTGGCTGGACGGTGGCCGTCGCTACCAACCAGTCTGGCCTGGCGCGCGGTTACTACGACCTGGCCACCCTCGATGCCATGCACGCCCACCTGCGCGCGCTGGTCGCGGAGCAGGGCGGCGAGGTTGGCCTGATCGTGCATTGTCCCCATGGTCCGAATGACCAGTGCACCTGCCGCAAACCGCGGCCGGGTTTGCTGCAGCGCATCGCTGCCCACTATGACGCGCCCCTGACCGGCGTTTGGTTCGTCGGCGACAGCCTGAGCGATCTGCACGCCGCAACGGCAGTGGCTGCTCGACCCGTGCTGGTGAAGACCGGCAAAGGGCTACGGACCCTGACCCAGGACCTGCCCGAGGGAACCCTGATTTTCGATGACCTGGCGGCAGTCGCCAGGCACCTTATCCACACTTGACGGTATCCACCGCTATGTCGATCCTGCGGGCAATCAGAATCTTTGCCTTTTATCTGCTTCTGGGCAGCAGCGCCTTGCTGTGGTGCACCCTGAGCTTTTTCATCGCGCCCTTTCTATCCTTCAAGGCGCGCTACCGTTTCATCAACGTCTACTGGTGCCGCTGTGCGCTGTGGCTGACGCGCGTCATGCTGGGTATCGACGTACGGGTGAAAGGTGCGGAAAACGTTCCGCAAACTCCATGCGTCATCGTTTCCAACCACCAGAGCACGTGGGAAACCTTTTTCCTTTCCGCCTACTTCCAGCCCCTGAGCCAGGTGCTCAAGCGCGAGCTGCTTTTCGTGCCGTTCTTTGGCTGGGCCATGGCCATGCTGCGCCCCATCGCCATCGACCGCGACAATCCCAAGTCGGCACTCAAGGAAGTCGCCAGCAAGGGCGACACGCTGTTGAAGGACGGCGTCTGGGTACTGATCTTCCCGGAAGGTACCCGTGTGCCATACGGCCAGATCGGCAAATTCACCCGCAGCGGCAGTGCCTTGGCGGTGAACGCGCAGTTGCCGGTGTTGCCCATTGCGCACAATGCCGGGCGCTACTGGCCCAAGGAAGGCTGGAACAAGCATCGCGGTACCATCGAGGTGGTCATCGGGGCACCCATGTACGCCGAAGGCACCGGACCGCGGGCCATTGCGGCCTTGAACGAGCGCGTCCAGGCCTGGAACGAGCAAACTCAACAAGCCATGGGCGCGCTGCCGGAGCATCCGGAAATCGCACCCACGCCGGTTATCTAGTTTCTGTGGATAACTTGTGTATTGTTTCTTGTGCAAAGTCTTTGAAAGCTGCGTAACCCTATGTTGGCTATGCAGTTTTCAAAACCCATCAAAACCCGGCAATTGGTGCATAAGTTTTTTGCACGGCGGTGAAAGGCTCGTCTTTTCGAGCCTTTCACCGCTGGGTTTTCAGCCAGACGTCAGACCTTGTCCAGGTCCACGTGCCGGGTTTCCTTCAAACAGAACATCCCCACCACGAAGCTGATACCGGTCACCAGTACCGGGTACCACAGTCCGTAGAAGATATCCCCCGTGTACACCACCAGCGCGAACGAGACCGTGGGCAGGAATCCGCCGAACCAGCCGTTGCCAATGTGGTAGGGCAGGGACAAGGAAGTGTAGCGAATGCGGGTGGGGAAGAGCTCGACCATCACCGCCGCCAGCGGCCCATAGGTCATCGTAGCAATCAGGATCATGGCAACGATGATCAACACCACCATGGGTTGATTGACCAGGCTCGAATCGGCCTTGGCGGGGTAGCCTGCCTGAGCAATGGCCGCGCGCAGGGCTGGCTCATCGTAGCCGTTGATCCGTTGCTCACCGACCGTGATTGCCACATCCGTACCGTCGACCGGGGCCGCCGAGCTGTACGGCACACCCGACTTGATCAGCAACGTCTTGACCTTGTCGCAAGGGCTGTCGAATTTGGCCTTGCCCACTGGGTCGAACTGGAAGGTGCACGTAGAAGGGTCCGCCATCACCGTGACCGGCGAGTTGCGGGTGGCATTGTCGATCTGCGGGTTGGCGTAGTGGCTCAAACCCTTGAACAGGGGGAAGTAGGCGAAGGTCGCCAGCAGCAGGCCAAGCATCAGGATGGGTTTGCGCCCGACACGGTCGGACAGCCAACCGAAGAACACGAAGAATGGCGCACCGATGACCACACTGATGATCAGCAGCTGATTGGCCAGTGCCGGGTCCATCTTGAGCATCTGCGTCAGAAAGAACAGCACGTAGAATTGCGCACAGTAGAACGTTACGGCCTGCCCAGCATTGATGCTGAACAACGCGGTCAACACGATCTTCAGGTTCTGCCAGGAACCGAACGACTCGCGGATCGGCGATTTACTGGTCTTGCCCTCGGCCTTCATCTTGGTGAAGGTGGGCGATTCGCTCAGGCTCAGGCGGATCCAGGTGGAAATGCCCAGCAGTACGATCGACAGCAGGAACGGCAGGCGCCAGCCCCAGACTTCGAATTGATCGCCACTGATATAGCGGCTGCCCATCACCACCAGCAGTGACAGCAGCAGGCCGAGGGTGGCTGTCGACTGGATCCAGCCGGTGTGAAAGCCCCGTTTTTTCTGCGGCGCATGTTCGGCCACGTACGTCGCTGCGCCGCCATACTCGCCGCCCAGGGCCAGGCCCTGAAGCATGCGCAACAGCACCAGGATGATCGGCGCGGCAATGCCGATGCTGGCATAGGTCGGCAGCAATCCCACTGCAAAGGTCGAGACGCCCATCAGGATGATGGTCATGAGGAAGGTGTACTTGCGCCCGATCATGTCACCCAGGCGCCCAAACACCAAGGCGCCAAAGGGTCGCACCAGGAAGCCTGCGGCAAACGCCATCAGGGCGAAGATGAAGGCTGTGGTCTCGTTCACTCCGGCGAAGAACTGCTTGCTGATCACCGCAGCCAGGGCGCCGTACAGGAAGAAGTCGTACCATTCGAAAACCGTCCCCAGCGACGATGCGAAGATGATCTTCTTCTCGTCCCGGTTCACGGCAGGCGCAGCCGCCGCGCCGTGTTGCAGATAATCCGCCATATTGCCATCCTCAGTGATTATTGTTGTTGTTCCACTGTTGCCTTTCCCGAGTACTGCCTGCACTCGGTCAAATCGTTTCCGGCACCTGCAGCGCAGTGGCCGGCACGGCCTCCAGCGGCTGCGGATGCAGAATCATCTGCGCTGCCTTTTCTGCAATCATCACCGTCGGCGAGCAGGTATTGCCCGAGACGATTTCCGGCATGATCGACGCGTCTGCCACACGCAGACCCTGCACGCCACGAACCTTGAGTTGCGCATCCACCACCGCCAGGGTGTCGCTGCCCATGCGACAGGTGCCTGCTGGATGAAAGATAGTCGTTCCTATGCGTCCTGCTGCCGCGCGCAGCGCTTCTTCACTCTGCACGTCCGCGCCTGGCAGGTATTCCTGCGGGGCAAAGCCTTGCAGGGCCGAGCCCTGGACGATCTTGCGCGTCAGGCGTATGGCATCGACCGCCACCTGCACGTCGTCGGGATGGCTGAGATAGTTGGGATCGATCAACGGCGCTGCGTCCGGATCGGCCGAGCTGATATCGACCCGCCCGCGGCTCTTGGGCCGTAGGTTGCACACCGAAGCGGTAAACGCAGGAAAGCGGTGCAGCGGCTCGCCGAAGCGTTCCAACGACAGCGGCTGCACGTGGTATTGAAGATTGGGGGAGGGCTGCTCGGGGCTCGAGCGCACGAAGGCGCCCAGTTGACTCGGCGCCATCGCCAGCGGCCCGCTGCGGTCGTACAGGTAGCGCACGCCCATGCCGAACTTGCCCCACAGGCTGTTGGCAACCTGGTTGAGGGTGCGCGCGTTGCTGACCTTGTACACCAGCCGCAGCTGCAGATGATCCTGCAAATTGCCACCCACGCCGGGCAACTCATGCTGCACGTCGATGCCCAGGCGTTCGAGCAAGGGGCGGGGGCCAATGCCGGAGCGCTGGAGAATGTTTGGCGAACCGATGGCGCCGGCGCACAGAATGATCTCACCGCGCGTCTCGAACCGATGGTCGGCGCCCTGCCAGCGGGCAGCCACCGCATGGGCACGGCCGTCTTGCAGCAGCACCTTGTCCACCCGCACGCCCGTGTGCACCGTCAGATTCGACCGCTTCAGCGCAGGGCGCAAGAACGCCTTGGTCGAATTCCAGCGCACCCCGGACTTCTGATTGACCTGGAAGTAACCGCAACCCTGGTTGTCTCCGGTGTTGAAGTCTTCGATGCTGGAGATCCCGGATTCGGCCGCCGCACTGCGGAAGGCGTCGAGAATGGGCCAGCGATAGCGCTGCTGCTCGACTCGCCACTCGCCCTGGGCGCTGTGGAACTCGGAGGCGCCGGCATGATGGTTTTCGCTCTGGCGAAACAGCGGAAGAACGTCTTTCCAGCCCCAGCCGGGATTGCCTTGGGCCTCCCAGCGATCATAGTCGCTGGACTGACCGCGCATGTAGATCATGCCATTGATCGACGAGCAGCCGCCAAGCACCTTGCCCCGAGGGTAGTTGAGGCTACGGCCGTCGAGGCCTGGTTGTGGCTGGGTCTTGAAACACCAGTCGGTGCGGGGATTACCGATGCAGAACAGATAACCGACCGGGATGTGGATCCAGGCATAGTTGTCCCGGCCACCTGCCTCGAGCAACAGCACCTGTACCGAAGGGTCGGCCGACAGTCGATTGGCAAGCAGACAACCTGCAGGACCTGCGCCGACAATGATGTAGTCATAGACGGATGGGACTGATGGCATGGTGTACTCCGCGCCGTTTTATTGTTCTTGTCGTTCCCCATGTTATTGATTAGCTTCGTGGTGAAAACTAAAGATTTCACCCAGGGGCTGAGCGTTTTCGCACAGTCCAGAGCGCAGTTGATTAACAAGGGAAAATCAATGTTCGACTGGAACGACCTGCGCTTCTTCCTCGAGCTGCAACGCAGCGGCCGATTGCTGACCGCTGCCAAGCGCCTGCATACCACGCACAGTACGGTCGCCCGGCACATCGAAAGCATCGAGCGCCACCTGGGCACGCCGCTGTTCGTGCAGAACGCCCACGGCTACGAACTGACCCCGGCGGGGCAGACGCTGCTCAAGCACGCCGAGGCCATGGAGAACCTGGCCCTGCGCGCGCAGGAGGACATTACGCAGTCATTCAATCCGCTGGGCAAGATCCGCCTGGGCGTAACAGAAGGCATCGGTATCGCCTTCATCACACCGCGCCTCGGCGAACTGTTCCGGCGTTATCCAGGCCTGGAAGTGGAGCTGGTGGCTGTGCCGCGCTTTGTCAGCATTCTCAACCGCGAAGCCGAAATCAGCGTGCACCTCGAGCGTCCCAATGCCGATCTGCTGATCACCCGCAAGCTCACCGACTACAACCTGGCACTGTATGCCAGTGCCGATTACCTGGCTGCTGCCGAGCCGCTGCGCAATCGTGAAGACCTGGCACAGCATCGCTGGATCGGCTATGTCGATGACCTGCTGTTCAGCCAGGAGTTGTTATTGCTCAACAGCTTCTGTCGCAATCCGGTCGTGGCCTTTCGCAGCACCAGTGTGCTGGCTCAACAGGAGGCTGCATGCATCGGCCTGGGCATCGCCGTGTTGCCCGTGTACATGGCTGCCAAGGATCCACGGCTGGTGCGCGTACTGCCCGACGAAACCATCCAGCGCAGTTACTGGATCAGCACCCGACGCGAACTGCACAAATCGGTACGGCTGCGCGTGGTCTGGGATTTCCTCCTGCAACTGTGCGCCGACCAGCAGGCTACCTTGCTCGCCACCTGAAACCCATGCCCGGCTCCCACATGGCACTGAATGTTGCCTTCATGTGGGAGCGGGCTCTGCCCGCGAAGACGTCAGCCGAGTCGCCACAGATCCAACCGGCTCAAACAACCACCGGCTGCCCACCATGAACAGCTTCCCCCGCATCGCCATGCAGGGAAATCTTCGACGTCTCCGGCAGTGCCAAGCCACCGGCGAGCGCCAGCACCGAAACCGCCATCAAGTAAAACGCTGGCGACAGGTTGCTCCCCGTCATACCGATCAACCAGGTCGCCATCAGCGGCGCCGTTCCGCCAAACACCGTGTAGGCCAGGTTGTAGGTGATCGCCGAGGCCGTGTAGCGGGTTCGGGTCGGGAAGGTTTCCGACAACAGTGCTGCAGTCACCACACCACTGAGCACTGCACCGACCGCGAGCATCATCACCCCGATGACGGAAGCGACGAACGAGCCTGAGCTGGCGAGCAGGAACGACGGATACACCACCGCGATGATCAACACCCCAGCGGTCCCCACCGTTACCCGACGCCCGACCTTGTCGGAGAATGCTCCCGCAACGGGACACATCAACGCGGCAAACACCAAGGCGATCACCGAGATCAACAACGCCGTGGCCCGGCTCAAGCCACCCACCACCTGCAGATAAGTCGCAAAGTAGGTAGTGAACATATAGAAGGAGAGGGCGGTCAGCGACACGAATGCACCCAGGCACAGGATCGCACCACCGTGACTGCGCAGGGTGTCCTTGAGCGGTGAATGGGCAACGTCGTGTTCTTGCTTGACCGCCTGG
The DNA here is from genome assembly GCF_947090715.1 of Pseudomonas sp. MM227. NCBI lineage: Bacteria > Pseudomonadati > Pseudomonadota > Gammaproteobacteria > Pseudomonadales > Pseudomonadaceae > Pseudomonas > Pseudomonas sp. MM227. The sequence continues at coordinate 6,762 of NZ_OX352319.1, read as the reverse complement.
AACGCTGGCGTTTCATCCAGCCGCCAGCGCAGGTAAAGCCCCACCAGGCCCAGCGGCGCCGCTATCAGGAACGGCACCCGCCAACCCCAACTGGCCATCGCCTCGGGCGATAGCGACGCGTCCAATGCATAGGCCATGACCGCAGCGCAGGCGAACGCGCTGAAGGTCGACACCGGGATGAAGCTCCCATACCAGGCACGTTGGGTACGCGGCGCATGCTCCATGAGATAGGCACAGGCGCCGGCATACTCACCGCCGGCAGAAAAACCCTGAGCGCAGCGAATCAGCGTGAGCATGATCGGCGCAGCAATGCCGATGGCGGCATAGGTGGGCAACAAACCGATCAGCGTCGTTGCACCAGCCATGAGCAGGATGGTTATGGCCAGCACCTTCTTGCGCCCGATTCGGTCGCCGAGCATGCCGAAAACGATTCCGCCCAGGGGCCGAAACGCAAACGCCACGGCGAACACTGCAAAGGTTTTCAACAAGCCCGTGGCAGCGTCACCACTGGGGAAGAACTGTTGGGCAATGGCCGTGGCCAGAAACCCGTAGACGGCAAAGTCGAACCATTCCACGAAGTTGCCCACGGCAGCGGCGCAGATCACCTTTTTCAACGTCGCGGGGGATACCCGCCCCTCCATTGCATGGTCCATGAGCTTTACCCCTGTGCAGACGTGACGAGCCATTGATTATCGGGCGCGGGCTGTGACACTCCTGCCGAAAAGCGGCATTGACGTAGTCATGCCCGCAGCGCACCTGCAATAAGCCTGCGCAAGATCCACGCCAGGGCTGTTCGTCCGTTCTCGGCGTGAGGCATTGGATACGCACACCCATAAAAAAACCCCGGGCCAAGGGCGCCGGGGTTCGGTGGGTGGGTCTAGCCTCAGAAGTCGAGGTTCGACACCGCCAGTGCATTGCTTTCGATGAACTCGCGACGGGGCTCGACCGCATCACCCATCAGGGTGTTGAATATCTGATCGGCGCCGATCGCATCCTCGATGGTGACCTTGAGCATGCGTCGCACGCTTGGGTCCATCGTGGTTTCCCACAACTGGTCTGGGTTCATCTCACCCAGACCTTTGTAGCGCTGGATGGTATGGCGCTTGGTGCTTTCGGTCATCAGCCACTCGAGGGCTTCCTTGAACTCGACCACGGCCTTCTTGCGCTCGCCCCGTTTAACGTAGGCGCCTTCGTCCAGCAGACTGGCCAACTGTGCGCCCAGAGCAGTCACGGTCTTGTAGTCGTTGCTGCCGAAGAAATCGCGGTTGAAGGTGATGTAGCTCGCCAGGCCGTGGGAGGTGATCTCCACCTCTGGCAGCCAGACGTTGCGCTCACGGTCTTCACGCAGACTGGCCTTGTACACCAAGCCCGATTTCTCGCTGGTGCGCAGACGTGCGTCGAACTTGGCCAACCAGGCCTGCATGGCCTCGTGGTCGCCCAGCTGCTCGAGTGCCACCGCCGGCAGGTACACGAAGTGCTCGGTCAGCTCCTGCGGGTACAGACGCGACAGACGCTTGAGCGTCTTCATGACCATACGGAAATCGTTCACCAGGCGCTCCAGCGCTTCCCCGGAAATACCGGGCGCCGAATCGTTGAGGTGCAGGCTCGCATCTTCCAGGGCCGACTGCGTCATGTACTCCTCCATGGCGTCGTCGTCCTTGATGTACTGCTCCTGCTTGCCCTTCTTCACCTTGTACAACGGCGGCTGGGCAATGTAGATGTAACCGCGCTCGATCAGCTCAGGCAACTGACGGAAGAAGAAGGTCAGCAACAAGGTACGGATGTGCGATCCGTCAACGTCGGCATCGGTCATGATGATGATGTTGTGATAGCGCAACTTGTCGATGTTGTACTCTTCGCGACCGATACCGCAGCCCAGTGCCGTGATCAAGGTGCCCACTTCCTGGGAAGAGATCATCTTGTCGAAGCGTGCTTTCTCGACGTTGAGAATCTTGCCCTTGAGCGGCAGGATCGCCTGGGTCTTGCGATTGCGGCCCTGCTTGGCCGAACCACCGGCGGAGTCACCCTCCACCAGGTAGAGTTCGGAAAGGGCAGGGTCCTTCTCCTGGCAGTCGGCCAATTTGCCTGGCAGGCCAGCAATGTCCAATGCACCCTTGCGACGGGTCATCTCGCGCGCCTTGCGGGCAGCTTCACGAGCACGGGCGGCGTCGATCATCTTGCCCACCACGGCCTTGGCTTCGTTCGGATTCTCCAGAAGGAAATCCGAGAAGTACTTGCCCATCTCCTGCTCGACCGCAGTTTTCACCTCGGACGAAACCAGCTTGTCCTTGGTCTGCGAGCTGAACTTGGGGTCCGGCACTTTCACCGAAATGATTGCGGTCAAGCCTTCACGCGCATCGTCGCCAGTGGTCGAGACCTTGTTCTTCTTGGCCAGGCCTTCCTGCTCGATGTAGTTGTTCAGGTTGCGTGTCAGCGCCGAGCGGAAGCCCACCAAGTGAGTTCCGCCATCGCGCTGGGGAATGTTGTTGGTGAAGCACAACAGGTTTTCGTTGAAGCTGTCGTTCCACTGCAGTGCCACTTCAACACCTACGCCGTCGTCGCGTTGCACATTGAAGTGGAACACCTGATTGACGGGCGTCTTGTTGGTATTGAGGTATTCGACGAATGCCCGCAGACCGCCTTCGAACTTGAACAGCTCTTCCTTGGCGGTGCGCTCATCCTTCAGCAGGATACCCACGCCAGAGTTGAGGAAGGACAATTCGCGGATACGCTTCGCTAGAATGTCCCAGCTGAAGTGGATGTTCTTGAAGGTGTCGGCCGATGGCTTGAAGTGGATCTTGGTACCGGTGGTTTCGCTTTCACCGACGATTTGCATCGGCTCCTGCGGTACGCCATGCACGTAGAACTGCTCCCACAATTTCCCAGCGCGGCGCACTGTCAATTGCAGGCTTTCAGAGAGTGCGTTCACCACGGACACACCAACACCGTGCAGGCCGCCGGAAACCTTGTACGAGTTATCGTCGAACTTACCACCGGCGTGCAGCACGGTCATGATGACCTCGGCCGCAGATACGCCTTCTTCCTTGTGCACATCCACTGGAATGCCGCGACCGTTGTCGGTTACGGAAATGGATTCGTCTGGATGAATGGTGATGGTGATTTCATCACAGTGGCCGGCCAGTGCTTCGTCGATGGAATTGTCCACCACCTCGAAGACCATGTGGTGCAGGCCGCTACCATCATCGGTGTCGCCGATGTACATACCGGGACGTTTGCGTACGGCATCAAGCCCTTTCAGCACCTTGATGCTGGAGGAGTCGTACGTTTGGTTCTCGCTCATGCCTTCACTCCCGATGATCGTGGGTCTGGGTAATACCGCCATGTTCCACGTGGAACACGGCAACTGACGTTTCCGTTTGCCAGCCTTCCCTCAATAATTCTTGATCCACACAGGTGATGAACACCTGGCAGCGTAATTCTTCCAGCAAGCGACACAATGCGCGACGATGTTTCTCGTCCAGTTCGGAGGGCAAATCGTCTACCAGATAGATGCATTGCCCTCGGCGGGCCTGGCCTACCAGATGGCCCTGGGCAATGCGAAGTGCGCATACCACTAGCTTCTGCTGACCGCGCGACAATATGTCGGCCGCATTATGGGCGCCCATTCTGAGGCGAAGATCAGCACGTTGAGGTCCAGCCTGGGTATGCCCCATCTGCTGGTCTCTCAACAGCGAACCTGCCAATACATCGGCAAGCTCCCGATCCTTGTCCCAACCTCGGTAATAGCTCAGCGTCAACCCATCGAGCTGCACCAACTCGGCGAGTGTCTGTTCGAACACAGGCTTCAGCGCCTTGATGTAAGCACGGCGGTACTCGTCGATTTCTGCACTGGCAAGACAGAGTTCACGGTCCCACGCCGCTTGCGAAGCAACGTCAAGTGTACCATGCCGAAGCCACGAGTTCCGTTGCTTCAAGGCCTTCTGCAGGCGCTGCCAGGTCGACATGAAGCGAGGTTCCACGTGGAACACACCCCAGTCGAGAAACTGTCTGCGAATTTTAGGCGCGCCTTCCAACAGCCGAAAGCTGTCGGGATTTATCAACTGCAGCGGAAGTATCTGGGCAAGCTGGGCTGCGCTTCGCGCATTCTGGCCATCTATGCGAATGGTGAAATCGCCTTGGCGCTCTCTGGATATCCCCAGATTGCTCTGTCCACCTTCGGCCAGTTCGACTTGCCCGAACACCGTAGCGCTCGCCTGATCGTGCTGGATGATCGGCACCAAGCGCGTACTGCGGAAAGATCGAGCCAGACCCAGCAAGTGAATGGCTTCCAGAACACTGGTCTTGCCACTGCCGTTGGCGCCATAAAGAATGTTGATGCGCGGGGAGGGGGAGAAGGTCACCGGGTGCAGGTTGCGCACCGCGGTGACTGTGACGCGGGTAAGGGACATTGAGGCAGGGGTCAGAGGCGCATCGGCATGACGACATATGCCGAATCGTCGTTGTCCGATTCCTGCACCAGGGCGCTGCTATTGGAATCGGACAGAATCAGGCGCACCTGCTCCGTCGTCATCACGCCCAGCACGTCGAGCAGATAACTGACGTTGAAGCCGATCTCCAGCGCGCCGCCGTTATAGTCCACGGCCACTTCTTCTTCCGCTTCTTCCTGCTCGGGGTTGTTGGCCTGGATCTTGAGCTGACCGGCTGCCAGTTGCAAACGGATGCCGCGGTACTTTTCGTTGGACAGAATAGCGGTGCGGCTGAACGCTTCACGCAATGCCTGGCGATCTCCGACCACCAACTTGTCGCCACCTTTGGGCAACACGCGCTCGTAGTCGGGGAACTTGCCATCGACCAGTTTGGAGGTGAAGGTGAACTCACCGGTGGTAGCACGGATGTGGTGCTGGCCCAGCACTATGCTGACGTTGCCATCAGGCTCGGTCAGCAGGCGGGCCAACTCCAGGATACCTTTGCGCGGCACAATCACCTGATGCCGATCGGCCTGGCCAATGTCGGCTTGCATCGAGCACATGGCCAAGCGGTGTCCATCGGTTGCGACGGCGCGGATGATACCTGCCGATACTTCCAGCAGCATGCCGTTGAGGTAATAGCGAACGTCCTGTTGAGCCATGGCGAAACTGGTGCGTTCGATCAACCGGCGCAGCTTGCTCTGGACCAGGCTGCACGTCAGCGAACCCGGGCCTTCCTCGACCGTCGGGAAATCATTGGCCGGCAATGTCGACAAGGTAAAACGGCTGCGCCCGGCTTTGACCACCACCTTCTGTTCATCGACCTTGATGTCGATCAGGGCGTCGTTGGGCAAGCTCTTGCAGATGTCCATCAACTTGCGCGCGGGCACCGTGATCTCGCCAGGCTCGGCGGGCTCTTCCAGCTGTACGCGGCCAACCAGTTCCACTTCCAGGTCGGTACCGGTCAGGGACAACTGCTGCCCCTGAACGACCAGCAGCACGTTGGAAAGCACAGGCAAGGTCTGGCGGCGTTCGACGACGCCGGCGACCAGCTGCAGGGGTTTCAACAGGGCTTCGCGTTGAATGGTGAAATGCATGGTCTAGTCCCTTGCCTCAAAAGCTGCGTAGTGAATGTTCACGTGGTCAGGGTACGCAGCAGGTTCTTGTAGTCCTCGCGGATATCCGCGTCGGATTCCTTGAGTTCGTTGATCTTTCGGCAGGCGTGGAGCACGGTGGTGTGATCACGGCCACCAAACACATCGCCGATTTCCGGCAAGCTGTGGTTGGTGAGTTCCTTGGACAAGGCCATGGCCACCTGCCGCGGCCGCGCCACCGAGCGTGAGCGTCGCTTGGACAGCAGATCGGAAATCTTGATCTTGTAGTACTCGGCCACCGTGCGCTGGATGTTATCCACACTCACCAGCTTGTCTTGCAGTGCCAGCAAATCCTTGAGCGACTCGCGGATCAGCTCGATGGTGATTTCTCGGCCCATGAAGTGCGAGTGCGCAATGACCCGCTTGAGGGCACCTTCGAGTTCGCGCACGTTGGAGCGAATCCGCTGGGCAATGAAGAACGCCGCGTCATGGGGCAACTCAACCTTGGCCTGATCCGCCTTCTTCATCAGGATCGCAACTCGCGTCTCGAGCTCTGGTGGTTCGACCGCCACTGTCAAACCCCAGCCAAAGCGCGACTTCAGGCGCTCTTCGAGCCCTTCGATTTCCTTGGGGTAGCGGTCGCTGGTCAGGATGACCTGCTGGCCGCCCTCGAGCAGCGCATTGAAGGTATGGAAGAACTCCTCCTGGGAGCGCTCCTTGCGAGCGAAGAACTGAATGTCATCGATCAGCAGCGCATCGACCGAACGATAGAACCGCTTGAATTCGTTGATCGCGTTCAGCTGCAACGCCTTGACCATGTCGGCCACGAATCGCTCGGAATGCAGGTAGACGACCTTGGCATTCGGATTCTTCTTGAGCAGATGGTTACCCACAGCATGCATCAAGTGCGTTTTACCCAGACCCACACCGCCATAAAGGAACAGCGGGTTGTAGCCATGCTTGGGGTTGTCCGCAACCTGCCAGGCAGCGGCACGCGCCAGCTGGTTGGATTTACCTTCGACGAAGTTTTCGAAGGTAAAGGTGCGATTCAGATAGCTGGTGTGCTTGAGCGCACCCTCTACCTGCACGGTGCGCTGCTCGGCGCGCACAGGGGCCGGTTGCGAACTGGCACCGGCCATGGGGTCGAAGCTGTCTCGCGACGGTTCTTCACTGGCCGCCGAAGGCTTGGAAACGGCCTCTACAGGCGCAACTGCAGGCACGGCAGTCACCGGGGCCGCCTG